>NZ_JCASIM010000001.1:0-4110432 GCF_059685775.1 Telluria sp. LT1R51-2
AGTCGGTCCCACCCCTTCCCATCCCGAACAGGACCGTGAAACGACTTTGCGCCGATGATAGTGCTGCAACCAGTGTGAAAGTAGGTTATCGTCAGGCTAGTTATATAGAAAAGCCCCACTCAGTGATCTGAGTGGGGCTTTTCGCTTTGAGCGACGATGTTCAGGCAATCAAACAACCAGTACCACCCGACCGAAGTGACGCAAAAAAGCCCGCTGACTCAGATCAGCGGGCTTTTTACATGCAGACAAGGAAAAACCAAAGCCTGCTTACACACCCCAAAGGATATCGGTCTTGTTATCACGCGCCGAGCGCAGCATTTCCAGCAGCGGATACATGCGGGTCGAGAAACTGACGACCTCAATTGCCTGATGGTCATGGTCGTCTTCATCACGGTGATGCGCATGAACATCGTGCGCCACCTGATCCGATACCTGATGCTTGCGGGACTCTTCGATTTCTTCCTCGACCAGCGAAATCACCTGGGTGGCTTCGGCCGAAGTAATCACGCCGCGTTCCGGCTCCTTGTGCAGCAGGTCAAGGATACGTTTGGCATGTTCCTGATACATCAGAACTTCTGGATACGTTTTGCATTTAAATGTAATCAACATAGCTATCTCTTGGTTTTGTTAGTAATTAAACGATAGCACGACTCGCGCCCCTTCACAGTGCGGTCGCGCTCACACCGGCCGAGGCCGCACCATCCACGCGATGCCAGGGACGGCAATGGCGACGACTGCCGCCCCTGCCGCTGTGGCCATGCCCATGTCGTCGAGTGGCCCAAGCGTGGCAGCCGACAGCAGCCATCCCAGCGCGCCCCACGCCAGGCTGTTGAACAATTCAAGCACGTTCATTACGAAGCCACCTTTGCCACGCCCCTTGAAATTACTGCGCACGCCAGGGCGCCCGCACCAGAACACCACCAGACCCGCACCCGTGACAGCCCCGCACACGACCAGGAATCCGACCAGCCCGGCCGCAGGCATCCGCACTGTCAGCCATAGCAGAGGAACAGCCACCAACCCCAGTACCGGCATCATCGCCGCTGCCAGCTTGGCGCGCCGCACCGTGCGCTGCGATGCAGGCGATACCAGCAGCAGATCCGGCGTATCCTCGGCCGACAACGCAATCCATGCCAACGCACCGGTCAGCGAACTGCACAGCAACGCCAGGCCTGCACCAATGGCTTGCACCTGCACATCGGCACGCTTGAAAATCAGGAAGAACAACGGCAGCAAAAACAGTATTTGCAGCATCACCTGCGACAGCAACTGCGGATCGCGCACGATCAGGCGCCATTCCTTGATGACCACCGTGCGAAACAGGTCACGCCCGAAACGGGGCCGCGCCGTTGTCGATGACGCCTTGCCCGCAGCGATCGAAGGCGTCGACGCGGCCAGTTGCAGCCCGCGCGCAAAGAAGCGATGCGTGCGCCAGGTGGTCAGCATGAACATGCCGCACGCAAGGGCGCCGAGCAGCAGCACTGGCAACGGCTCGCCCAGCATCGCCCGCGCTGGCAGCCAGAGCAGGTTATCCGCTGCATCCTCCGCCTGCACCATCCCCAGCACGGTATCGCGAATCCGCTCTTGCGTCTGCCTGGACGTGAGCGCATGCAGCTGCGACGCGATGACGAGCAGCGCGCCGGCCAGTGCCCCGACAATCTGCGCCACGACGCGCGTGCGGCGCGCACCGAGCATACGCACGAGGCCAAGCGTGAGCAACATGGCGCCACAACTGCACAGCACCGCAAGACCAATCACGCCCGGATAAATCCCGAGCCAGCGCCATTGGCCCTGCAGCAGCCCCGCATGCGCGAACGGCGCCAGCAAAAACAGGTACAGCGCCGCCGTGCTCGCGCACACGCCCAGCAGCCGCACCGTGAAAATGCTGCGCGAGGGCAGGGGTGACGACAGCAGCAGATCGAGGTCGCTGCGCTCGAACATCACGACGACGCACGCCTTGATCGCCGATGACAGCATGAAGGTCGTGGCCACGATCAGCAGCGCGGAAACCGCCAGCAGGATGCGTGCATCGTCCCCCGGCATGCCGGCCAGCTGACGCACGACAAACCAGCTTGCGACATGCATGACGATACAGCCAGCAGCCGCCAGACCGAGCGCCAGATTGCCTGGCCGGCGCCGCCCGTCCGCCGCTTTGCCGCCCGCCGCATTGAACCAGGCAAGTCGCAGCTCGTGCCGCAGCAGCCAGCCGACACTGCCCGGCGCCAGCCTCATGGCGCAGCCATCAGGTGCAGGAACATGTCTTCGAGGCTGCCGCCCGGCGTACGTTCGCGCAGCGCCTCCAGCGTGCCTTCGGCGATCAGCCGGCCCTGGCGAATGATCCCGATGCGGTGCGCCAGGCGCTCGGCCACTTCGAGGATGTGCGTTGTCAGGATGACGGTGCCGCCCTTGGCCACGTGCGCCAGCAGCAGGTCTTTCACCTGGCGCGCTGCCGCTGCATCCAGGCCAGTGAGCGGTTCGTCGAGGATCAGGAGTTCAGGGTCGTGGATCAGGGCGCCGGCCAGCGCGAGCTTCTGCTTCATCCCGCGCGAAAAACCTTCGGTCAGCTTGTGCGCATGCTGGTGCAGGTCGAGCCAGTCAAGCAGTTCGCGCGCACGCGGTTCTGCGGCCTGCGCCGGCACGCCCCACAGGCCGGCGACAAATTCGAGGTACTCGAATGGCTTGAGCTTCCCGTACAACATCGGCTCGTCCGGCAGGTAGGCCAGCTTGGCTTTGGCCGCCGCCGGCGCCGCAGTCATGTCCACGCCCAGCACCTCGATCGTGCCGGCGTCGGGCGCCAGCAGACCCGTGACCAGGCGCAGCGTCGTCGTCTTGCCGGCGCCGTTCGGCCCGAGCAATGCATAGAACTCGCCGCGCCGGACCAGCAGGTCAAGGCCATCGACGGCAGGGCGGCCGAACTGCTTGCGCAGGCCGACCAGGCGCAGGGCGGGGCGTTGGTCATCCATGGGCGATCTTACAAGCTGGTGAAGGAAGTGAGGAACTGCTCGACCTGCTCCGGCGGCGTCTTGCCTGCTGGGCCAAGCACGATGACCTGGTAGACGCGGTTGCCCTTCGCGGCGAAGCGCCCGCTCAGGTGCATTGGCACGCCCTGGCCCGCGCCCGTGGCATCCACGCTCAGGTCATCGGTGGCCGCAGCGTCGGGCGCACCGATATTGCGCAGCAGCGCCAGGCGCATGGCCGGCAGCGCCGCCTGCGCGCGCGCCGCATCGGGTGCGACAGCGGTGCCCACGGCGAACGTCGTGTTGTCCACCTTGGCCGCCGTCATCGTCATCTCGACCTGCAGGCCGTTCAGATCCACCGTGCGGGTCAGGGTCGCGGGCTTGGCCGGAAACAGCACCTTGAAGCGACCGTCCTCGCTTGTATGGTCACGCCAATTATAGGCCGGATTGCAGCCGGCCAGCAGCGCGCCTGCCAGGAGGATCGGGACAATCTGCAGGGCACGCACGATAGAGGGTCGCATGCGTCGATGGTAACAGCAGCGCCGCAGAACGCAAGACCTGCTAATCGCCCTGCAGCGCGCGCCGGTACCCGATCGCCTCGGCCACGTGCGTGGCTGCCACGTGTTCGCTGCCGGCCAGGTCGGCCACCGTACGCGCCACTTTAAGAACGCGGTGATATGCGCGCGCTGACCAGTGCAGATGCCGGGCCGTGGCATGCAGCAGGCGCTCTCCGGCTTCGTCAGGCGCGCAATAACGGTCAATGTCGCGCGGCCCAAGATGGCTGTTGGGGCAGCCCTGGCGCGCCATCTGCACTGCACGCGCCTGCGCTACCCGTACTGCGATCACGCTGCTCGGTTCTCCATCGGCGCGTGCACCCATGCTCTCGGGCCCCAGCGCCGCGACCGGCAACTGGATATCGATGCGATCAAGCAGGGGGCCGGAGATACGGCTCTGGTAGCGCAGCACCGAGTCTTCGGTGCAGCGGCATTTGCCGCTGGCGTGCCCGAGCCAGCCGCACGGACACGGATTCATCGCCGCGATGAGCTGGAAGCGCGCCGGAAAATCGGCCTGGTGCGCCGCGCGCGAAATCGTGATCTGCCCCGACTCGAGCGGCTCGCGCAGCACCTCGAGCACGCGCCGGTCGAACTCGGGCAGCTCGTCGAGAAACAATACCCCATGATGCGCGAGCGAGACTTCGCCGGGCCTTGGCACGCTACCACCGCCCACCAGGGCCACGCCGGACGTCGTGTGATGCGGGCTGCGAAATGGCCGCTGGCGCCAGCGTTGCGGCGAGAAGCCGCCGGCGAGCGATTGTACGGCAGCCGATTCGAGCGCTTCGGCGTCACTCATCAACGGCAGCAAGCCTGGCAGGCGCGCCGCCAGCATGCTCTTGCCCGCACCGGGTGGGCCGACCAGCAAGCACGAATGCGCGCCGGCCGCGGCCACCTCGAGCGCGCGCTTGGCATGCTGCTGGCCCTTGACCTCGGCGAAATCGGGGTAGCACACGGCATGCGCAAAGGCCGGCCCCACATGCCGCACCAGCTTGGGCGCATCGGGCGCGTTGGCGAAGTGCGCACAGACCTCGAGCAGCGTGCGCGCCGGCAGGATCTCGGCGGCGTCGACCAGCGCTGCTTCGTCGGCATTGGCCAGCGGCAGGATGAAAGCCCGGTCCTGCAGGTAGGTCTGTAAAGCAGATTCTGAAGAACTCGCACGCACCATCGCAAACGCCATCGCCAATGCGCCGCGAATCGGCCGCAGCTCGCCCGACAACGACAATTCGCCGGCGAACTCGTAACGGTCCAGTGCATCGCCCCGGATCTGGTGCGATGCAGCCAGGATGCCCAGCGCAATCGGCAGATCGAAGCGGCCCGACTCCTTGGGCAGATCGGCCGGCGCGAGATTGATCGTGATGCGGCGCGGCGGAATATCGAAGCCCGAATTCTGCAACGCGGCGCGCACACGGTCCTTCGCTTCGCGCACTTCGGTGTCGGGCAGGCCCACGATCGTCCAGCCCGGAAGACCGTTGGCCAGATGGACTTCGACATTGACCGGTGGCGCTGCCATGCCGGCCAGCGCGCGGCTTTTGAGGACGGCAAGACTCATTGGATTCCTTCCGCATGACGCCAGGGTGCCCCATCCTAAAGCGCGCATCGCGCGACCGTTTGAGAGCGGACAGGCGTGCGCGCGCTTGCCCTTTCATGACCAATGCATATACCGGTGATCTCGTCGTTCATGCCGCGATTCATACCGTCTGTCACAAAATGCGGACATTGCTTTTTATTAACGTTACATTGATCGTGAACAGCACCATAACCGCAACCGTCCCCGGAGAATCAGTCCATGCTATCGATCAAGCAGCTCAACAAGACCTATGCCAACGGCGTCAAGGCGCTCAACAACGTCAGTCTGGAGATCCCAACCGGGATGTTCGGCCTGCTCGGCCCCAACGGCGCCGGCAAGTCGTCGCTGATGCGGACCATCGCCACGCTGCAGGACCCCGACAGCGGCAGTATCGATTTCAATGGCCTGGATGTGTTGAAGGACAAGGAGGGCCTGCGCCGCCAGCTCGGCTACCTGCCGCAGGACTTCGGCGTCTACCCGAAGGTGAGCGCCGAAAAACTGCTGAACCACTTCGCCGTCCTCAAGGGCCTGACGGCCAAGGGCGAGCGCAAGGAGATGGTCGAAGCGCTGCTGCACCAGACCAATCTGTGGGAAGCGCGCTCGCGCGGCCTGGGTACCTTTTCGGGTGGCATGCGCCAGCGCTTCGGCATCGCGCAGGCGCTGCTGGGCGCGCCGCGCCTGGTGATCGTCGACGAACCGACCGCGGGCCTGGACCCCGATGAACGCAACCGCTTTCTGAACCTGCTGGCCAAGATCGGCGAACAGGTGGTCGTGATCCTGTCGACCCACATCGTCGAAGACGTCACCGACCTGTGCCCGCGCATGGCGATGATCGCCAAGGGCACCGTGCTGCTGCAGGGCGAACCGCAGGCCGCAATCGACACACTCAAGAGCCGCGTGTGGCGCCGCACCGTCAGCCAGGAGGCGCTGGCCGACTACCAGCGCGATTTCAACGTGCTCTCCACGCGCCTGGTGGCGGGGCGGCCGCAGATCAACGTGTTCGCCGAATCGCAGCCGGACGACGGCTTCGTCAGCGTCGAGCCGGACCTGGAAGACGTCTACTTCCTCCAGATCCGCAACGCCAACCGCGTGGCCGCTTCTGCGACCGATGCGGCGGCCGCATCCACCGCACCGGTCGTGGCGTAAGGAGCCGGCATGCTACGGGAATTCTTCAAGTTCGAGCTGGGCATCCAGCTGCGCCAGCCGTTGTTGTGGGTGTGCGCGCTGATCTTCGGCGCGCTGGCCTTTGGTGCGACCACTACCGATGCGATCCAGATCGGCGGCAGCATCGGCAACGTGAACCGCAATGCGCCGGTCGTCGTCGCGCAGCTGCTCGGCGTCTTCAGCCTGATGTCGATGTTCGTCGTCACCATCTTCATCGCCGGCTCGGTGCTGCGCGATGGCGACGTCGGCATCTCCGACATGCTGTTTGCCACGCCGATGAAAAAGCACGACTACCTCGTCGGCCGTTTCCTGGCGGGCCTGCTGGCCTGCATGGTGATCTTCGCGGTGATCGTGGCGGGCATGATGCTCGGTCCGCTGATGCCGTGGATCGACGCCGAGCGCGTGGGGCCGTTTCCGGGCGCGGCCTACCTGTGGGCGCTGTGCGTGCTGGTGGTGCCGAACCTCCTGTTCATCGGCGCCTTGCTGATGCTGCTGGCCGCGACCACACGCTCGATCATGATGGTGTATGTCGGCGTGATGGCGTTCTTCGTGCTGTGGATCCTGGCCGGCAAATTCACCAGCAATATCGACAACGAGTGGATCGCCGTGCTGGTCGACCCGTTCGGCCTGCGCGCCCTGGGCCGCGCCACGCGCTACTTCTCGACCGCCGAATCGAATGCCGGCCTGCCGGCCATCGGCGGCTATATGCTGGCCAACCGGCTGTTGTGGAGCGTGGTCGGCCTGGCGCTGCTTGGCCTGACGCTGGCGCTGTTCAAGCCGCAGCGCCCTGGCACCGGCAAGCGCCTGTTCGGCAGGGCCAAAGCGGCAGCACCGGCAGCCGGGATGCCGGCGCACGTCGCGCTGCCACGCATCGCTCCGCGCTTCACACGCGGCACGCGCTGGACCCAGTGCTGGCATATCTTCGTCTTCGATGCCGTAGCCGTCTTCAAGAGCGTGCCGTTCCTGGTCATGCTGCTGTTCGGCGTGCTCAATATGATGGGCAGCTCGAGTCAGCTGGGGCAAATGTTCGGCACCGACGTCTACCCGCGCACCTACCTGATGATCGAGCTGCTCAAGGGCAGCTATAACTTCCTGCTGCTCATCATCGTGATTTTTTACGCCGGTGAACTGATCTTCAAGGAGCGCCAGGCCGGCATCGCCGACGTGAACGATGCAATGCCGATGCCGAACTGGGCGCCGCTGGTGGCGAAAAGCCTGGCGCTGGTTGGCGTGGTGCTGGCCTTCCTGTTTGCCGGAATCCTGACTGCGATCGCCATCCAGCTGTACAAGGGCGGGGCGCCGATCGAACCGATGGTGTACCTGCAGGGCGTGTTCATGGCGGGCACACCGTACATCCTGATGGCGCTGATCGCCGTGGCGCTGCAGGTGGTCACGAACAACAAGTTTCTGGGCTACCTGTTCATGATCGTGCTGATCGTGGCGCAGATCGTCCTGTCGGTCCTGCACTTCGATCACAACCTGTACAACATCGGTCTGCTGCCGGAGACGCCGTACTCGGACATGAACGGCTTCGGCCACTTCGTCACGGGCTGGTCGTGGTTCGCGCTGTACTGGACCCTGTTTGCCGTGGCGGGCCTGATCGTGGCCCAGGCATTCTGGGTGCGCGGGCTGTCGGTCGAGTGGCGCACGCGCACGCGCGAAGCAGCGCGGCGCCTGAAAAGCCCATCGGGCGTTGCGCTGGGCGTCTGCACGATCGCATTCGCGCTGGTGGGCGGCTGGATCTTCTACAACACCGTCACGCTGGGCCGGTACGAAGCGCAGAACGTGGCAATGGACAAGCAGGCCAGGTACGAAAAGACCTATCGCAAGTACAAGGACCTGCCGCACGTGAAGATCGTCGACGTGCGCGCCGCGGTGGACATCTACCCGGCCGAGCGGCGCGTGATGGTCAAGGGCCGCTACGTCTTCGAGAACAAGACCAGCCAGCCGTTAGATATGCTGCGCCTGCAGGTCAATCCGGACGTCGTGACCACGTTCGCCGGTCTGCCCGCGCACTCGGTGGTCCTGGACGACCAGGCGGCGGGCTTTCGGATACTCAAGCTCGCGCAGCCAACGGCGC
This sequence comes from Telluria sp. LT1R51-2, assembly GCF_059685775.1. Lineage (NCBI taxonomy): Bacteria > Pseudomonadati > Pseudomonadota > Betaproteobacteria > Burkholderiales > Oxalobacteraceae > Telluria > Telluria sp. LT1R51-2. Next base: position 8,323 of record NZ_JCASIM010000001.1, read on the forward strand.
CGGGCGCCCGCCTGGCGCTGGACTTCACGGTCGACGTGCGCCGCCCCGGTTTTTCCAACGCGGGCAAGGGCGACACGCTCAACCTGAACGGCACGTTCTTCAACAACCGCGAGTTCTTCCCGCTGGTCGGCTACCAAAGCGAGTTCGAACTACTGGACCGCAACGAGCGCCGCAAGCGCGGCCTGGGCGAACCGGAGCGCATGGCCAAGCTTGAGAACAAGGCAGCGCGCGTCAACACGATGTTCGGGGACGACGCCGACTGGATCAGCTTCGATACCACCGTCTCCACCAGCGGCGACCAGATCGCGCTGGCGCCGGGCTACCTGCAAAAGGCGTGGAAGGAAAACGGCCGCAATTACTATCGCTACAAGATGGACCAGAAGATGATGCCGTTCTTTGCCTACCTGTCGGCCGACTGGCAGGTCAGGAAAAGCGACTGGCATGGCATCCCTATCGAGATCTATCACGATCCGAAGCACGCCTACAACGTCGACCGGATGATCGCGGGCACGCAAAAGTCGCTCGACTACTTCACGGCCCAGTTCACGCCCTACCAGCACAAGCAGGTGCGCATCCTGGAATTCCCGAACTACCAGCGCTTCGCGCAATCGTTCGCCAACACGATCCCGTTCTCGGAAGCGATCGGCTTTATCGCCGACCTGCGCAACAAGGAGGACATCGACTATGTGTTCTACGTGACGGCGCACGAGATGGCGCACCAGTGGTGGGGCCATCAGGTCACGGCGGCGAATGTGCAGGGCGCGAGCATGCTGATCGAGTCGCTGGCGCAGTATTCGGCGCTGATGGTGATGGAGAAGGAATACGGCCCGCACAAAATGCGCCGTTTCCTGCGCTATGAACTGGACCGCTATCTCAGTTCGCGCGGCGCCGAAAAGATCGAGGAACTGCCGCTGGTGCGCGTGGAAAACCAGGACTACATCCACTACCGCAAGGGCAGCCTGGTCTTCTACCGCCTGCGCGACGAGATCGGCGAAGCGGCACTCAACCGCGCCCTCAAGCGCTTCCTGCAGGACAAGGGCTATCAGGAGGCGCCGTTTGCGACGTCCGCCGAACTGGTCGACTACATCCGCGCCGAAGCCCCGGTCGGCAAGCACGCGCTGATCGCCGACCTGTTCGAGCGCATCGTCTTCTACGATAACCGCGTGACCGAGGCAAAGGCCGTCAAGCGCGCGGACGGGCAGTGGGACGTGACGATGAAACTGCATCTGGCGAAGATGCAGGCCGACGGCAAGGGACAGGAAACGCCGCGCACCTATGACGAGGCCGTGGAGATCGGCGTGTTCGCACGCGCGAAGGATGCCAAGGAATCGGACGAGCGGGTGCTGTTATTGGAGAAGCGCGTACTGCGGGGCGAGAATCCGACCGTGACGGTGACCGTGAAGGAGCAGCCGTTCGATGTGGGTGTCGATCCGTACAACAAGCTGATCGACCGCGTGGCGCGTGACAACCGCAAGGAAGTCAGCGTCGATTGAAGCCCGCCGGTCCGGGCGCGCTCAGTCGCGCCTGAGCGCGTAGCCGGCGAAGTGCTTCCACGAGCCGTCCGGCTGCGCCGCATCGAGCGCGAACTGCCACGTCGAGGTGGCCGGATCGAAACGCCAGGTATTGCGAAACGGGCCGCTCGGGTAGGGAATGGTGAATGTGACGACGTTGCCGGTGATGTTGCCACTGCCGTGCGGGACCGAGTACTTTGCGCCGAAGCTGTCCATCCAGTGCGCGATGATGGTCTTGCTGGCGGCATCGTAGCCGACGAAGACGGCCGCTTCATACTGCGCGGGCACCTGCACGTCCTGCATGCGCAGCTCGGTGAATGTGCCGTGCAAGGCCGACTTGGCCACCATGCGGTAGGTGACCGGTTTGCCCCGCACATCACCCGTCATGGTCCAGGCGCCATCGAGCTGGCGCAGAATCTCGGGACGGACGTCACCACCGGCAGCGGTTGCCTGCGCGTGGATCTGGGCTGGTATGGCCAGCAGGGTACAGGTGGTGATCAGCGCGGCAAACTGTCGGGTCATCGTGGTCTCCGTAAAGACAACCAGTATAAGCCGGGATGCGCGTCAAAAGATGGCGACACGGGCGTGCCGCTACTGCCGCCGAGGCCACCCGCGCGAGGCGGGCTGGCCTGAGGACTGTTTAATGCTTGTCGAGCGTTGGCGGCACGACGATCGTCGGATCTTCCGGTGCGGCCGGGAATGGCGCGGTGGCCGATGGCGCGGCGCCCGGCATCGGAATCGCCGAGCTGCCCGAGGTCGGAAACGCGGCCGATGCCGAAGCCGCTGTCGCCGAGGTTGCCGATGAAGTTGCCGACGACGCCGTGGTGCTGCCTGCACCCAGCTTGGCTTCCAGCTCACTCACGCGCAGTTCGAGCGCCTCGAGCTTGCTGCGTGTCTTGGCCAGCACCTGGGCCTGGATATCGAATTCCTCGCGCGTCACCAGATCGAGCTTGGAAAAGCCCGACGTCATGGCCGCCTTCACATTGCGTTCAATGTCCTTGGCCGGGCCGCTCTCGAGCGCCTGGTTGATCTTGCCCTGCAAGTCGCTGAAGAAGTTGCTGTTACTCATATCGATTTCCCTTTCTGCCGAGGCCGCACGCTCCATGATGGTGCAATGTGACCTGATCTAGTGCGCCGAACGGCCGTCTGGGTGCCGTGTGCGGTCCGTTGTGTTGTAGCAAAACCGATGTGGGGCGTGTTTACCAAAAAAACAAGGACCTTTTTCCCGTTTGTAAGCTGGATATGAGCTGGCTATGAGCTGGCACGCATCCTGCTAAATAAAACGTAGATAAAGAACATCACAAGGATCCACAAGCAGTCATTTTTCATGTTGTTCATCAAGGGGGTTTGTCATGAAGTGCAAAGCAAAATTCAGCGCAGTTGTCCTGGCAGTGTCGGCACTTGCCAGCACGCAGGGCATGGCACAGGAACAACCCGCCGAACACCAGGTGAGCTACAACGCGAGCCTCACCAGCGACTACCGTTACCGCGGCTTGTCGCAAACAGCCCTCGACCCGGCCCTCCAGGGCGGCGTCGACTACGTACATGGCCCATCCGGCTTCTACGTGGGTACCTGGCTTTCCACCATCAAATGGACGAAAGACCTGGGCGGCGACGGCAATATCGAATGGGACGTCTATGGCGGCAAGCGCGGTCAGTTGAGCGACGCGATCAGCTATGACATCGGCGGCCTGTATTACTACTACCCGGACAATGGCCTGAACCCGAGCGCGAACACGTTCGAGCTGTACGGCAAACTCGGCTACGGCCCGGCCTACATCAAGTACTCGCACTCGACGACCAATCTGTTCGGCACCGCAGACAGCAAACGCAGCGGCTACCTGGACGTGGGCGCCGACATCGACGTCAGCAACGGCTTCATCCTGAACCTGCACGTCGGGCGCCAGAAACTGAAGAACAACAGCGCGTTTTCGTACACCGACTACAAGGTCGGCGTCACCAAGGACTTCGGCGTCGCCACCGTGGCGCTGGCGTGGCACAAGGCGAATACCGACGCCTACCTGAGCCCGGAAGGCAAGAACCTCGGCAAGTCCGCCGCCGTGCTGTCCGTCTCAAAAACTTTTTGATTGCAAAAGAGGCAATACCATGAAAATGATCACCGCCATCATCAAGCCCTTCAAGCTCGACGAGGTGCGAGAGGCACTGTCGGAAATCAACGTGCAAGGCATGACCGTGACCGAAGTGAAGGGTTTCGGTCGCCAGAAAGGCCACACCGAGCTGTACCGTGGCGCCGAGTACGTCGTCGACTTCCTGCCCAAGATCAAGATCGAAGCCGCCGTCGACGATGCCATCGTCGACCAGGTCATCGATGCGATCCAGGGCGCTGCCCGCACCGGCAAGATCGGTGACGGCAAGATCTTCGTGGCCGACCTGAACCAGGTCATCCGTATCCGTACCGGCGAGACCGGCAACGACGCACTGTAAGAGGGAATGTTTTCATGAAGCGTATAACTACAACGATACTGACCGCCTTGCTGGGCCTGGGCGTTGCCCTCCCGGCCATGGCGGCGCCGTCCATCAACAAGGGGGATACGGCCTGGATGTTCGTCGCCACGCTGCTGGTGATCCTGATGACCATTCCCGGCCTGGCGCTGTTCTACGGTGGCCTCGTGCGCGCCAAGAACATGTTGTCGGTGCTGATGCAGGTGATGATGGTGTTTGCCCTCGTGATCGTGCTGTGGTGCCTGTACGGCTACTCGCTGGCCTTCACGCAGGGCAACGCGTTCATCGGCGGCTTCGACCGCGCTTTCCTGCAAGGCATCTGGGATCCGGTCGCCGGCAAGTTCGCGATGGCCGCGACCTTCAGCAAAGAGACGATGATCCCCGAATTCATCTTTGTCGCCTTCCAGGGCACCTTTGCAGCGATTACCTGCGCGCTGATCGTCGGCGCCTTTGCCGAACGCGCCAAGTTCGCGGCCGTGCTGGTGTTCGTCGTGCTGTGGTTCACCTTCGGCTACCTGCCGGTTGCGCACATGGTCTGGTTCTGGGCAGGTCCTGACGCCATCACCGACGCTGCCTCGCTGCAGACCGTCACCGCAGCTGCCGGTTATCTGTGGCAGCAGGGCGCGCTCGACTTCGCGGGCGGCACCGTGGTGCACATCAACTCGGCCGTGGCCGGCCTGGTGGGCGCCTATGTGATCGGCAAGCGGATCGGTTACGGCCGTGAATCGATGGCGCCACACTCGCTGCCGATGACGATGGTCGGCGCATCGCTGCTGTGGGTCGGCTGGTTCGGCTTCAATGCTGGCTCGGCGCTCGAAGCGGGCGACGTGGCGGCACTGGCGTTCCTGAACACGCTGCTGGCCACCGCCGGCGCGACCCTCACCTGGGTGCTGGGCGAGTGGATCTTCAAGCACAAGCCATCGATGCTGGGCGCTGCATCGGGCGCCGTGTCGGGCCTGGTCGCAATCACCCCGGGCGCCGGCTTCGTCGGTCCGATGGGCGCGCTGGTCATCGGCCTGCTGGCCGGTATCGTCTGCCTGTGGGGCGTGACGGGTCTGAAGCGCCTGCTGCGCGCCGACGATTCGCTCGACGTGTTCGGCGTGCACGGCGTGGGCGGTATCCTGGGCGCGATGCTGACCGGCGTGTTTGCGTCGCCGGCACTGGGCGGGCAGGGCGTGTGGGATTACACGACCAATGCGATGAACACGAGCTACTCGATCGTCGGCCAGCTGTGGATCCAGGCCCATGCGATCGGCGTGACTGTCATCTGGTCGGCCGTCGTTGCCTTCATCGCCTTCAAGCTGGTGGATATCGTGATCGGTCTGCGTGTGCCGGAAGAAGAGGAACGCGAAGGTCTGGACATCACGAGCCACGGCGAGTCGGCTTACCGCTACTGATCCGCTCAGTCGCCGGTTGTCCCTGAAAACGTCGTCTCCGCACAAGCGGGGACGGCGTTTTTTGCATTCTTCGCATTGCCCTCGCATTGCCCTTTAAAATAGCCTGACCAACCCCATATGCGATTCCCAACTTAAATTAACAACAAGAAGCGCACAACAAGGACGTCCAATCAATGGTTCCGCACCTCGCCACCGCCCAGACCGGTCCCTTGCTGGACCTGGAAAAGAAAATCCTCGAAGCCACGCCTGCCATCGAGCGCTGGTTCCGCCTCGAGTGGCAGGAGCACACGCCGCCATTTTATTGCTCGGTCGATCTGCGCAATGCCGGCTACAAGCTCGCGCCGGTGGACACCAATCTGTTCCCGGGTGGCTTCAACAACCTGGCCAGCGAAATGCTGCCGCTGACGGTACAGGCGGCCATGGCCGCCGTCGACAAGTATTGCCCCGACGCGCGCAACCTGCTGCTGGTGCCGGACGCCGACCGCCGCAGCCCGATCTACCTGCAGAACGTCGCGCGCCTGATGCAGATATTCCGCCAGACCGGCCTGCATGTCCGCCTTGGCACGTTCTCGCCCGACATCACCGAGCCGACACCGCTGGCGCTGCCGGACGGCAATATGCTCGTGCTCGAGCCGCTGGTGCGTTCGGCCAATGGCCGCCGCGTCGGCCTGCCCGACTTCGACCCGTGCACCATCCTGCTCAACAATGACCTGTCGGGCGGCATTCCGTCGATCCTGGAGAACGTCCACGAGCAAGCCTTGCTGCCGCCGCTGCACGCCGGCTGGGCGCTGCGCCGCAAGAGCAACCACCTGAAGGCGCTGGACGAAGTGGCCAAGAAGTTCGGCAAGCTGATCGACATCGATCCGTGGCTGGTCAACCCGCTGCACAGTACCTGCGCCGAAGTCGACCTGCGCGAGAACGTTGGCACCGAAGCACTGGCCGACGACGTCTCGGCGCTGTTCTCGAAGATCAAGAAGAAGTACAAGGAATACGGCATGAAGGAGCGCAAGCCCTTCGTGATCCTCAAGCCCGACGCCGGCACCTATGGCATGGGCGTCATGACGATCAAGGACGCGAGCGAAGTGCGCGACCTGACCCCGGCCCAGCGCGCGCGCATGTCGGTGGTCAAGGATGGCGTGGCCGTGACCGATCTGATCATCCAGGAAGGCGTGCCCACCTTCGAATCGATCGACGACGCCGTCGCCGAACCGGTCGTCTACATGATCGATCGCTATGTCGTGGGTGGCTTCTACCGCGTGCACGCCGAGCGTGGCATCGACCAGAACCTCAATGCGCCCGGTTCGCAGTTCGTGCCGCTGGCGTTCGCGCAGCAGCACGCGATGCCCGATCCGAAAGCCAAGCCGGGCACCGCCGCGCCCAACCGCTTTTACGTGTACGGCGTCGTCGCGCGCCTGGGCATGCTGGCCGCATCGCTGGAACTCGAACGCACCGATCCGAATCCGGAAGTGTACTGACGCACTGCGTCCGGCAAACCTCGGGGCTTGGTCCGCGAGGTTTGCCGATTCGGGCTAAAATCAAGGTATTACATCGATTGGACGCCCCATGAAAATCGCTTTTCTCGCCGACCCGCTGTCCGGATTCAAGATTTACAAGGATTCGACCTTCGCCATGATGCGCGAAGCGGCCCGGCGCGGTCATGCCCTGTACTTCTTCGAACAGCGCGACATGGTGCTCGAAGAGGGTATCGTCAGCGCGCGCGTGATGCAGATCCACCTGACGGGCGAGCCGGATGTCTGGTACACGGCCGATGCCGCAGTCGACGTGAAATTGTCCGAATTCGACGCCATCATCGAGCGCAAGGACCCGCCGTTCGACATGGAATACGTCTACGGCACCTACCTGCTCGAACTGGCCGTGCGCCAGGGCGCCTGCGTGATCAACAGCCCGTCGGCGATCCGCGACCACAACGAAAAACTGGCAATCGGCCAGTTCAGCCAATACACGTCGCCAACGATGGTCACTTCGGATGAAGCGCGCCTGCGCGACTTCCACGCCAAGCACGGCGACGTGATCTTCAAGCCGCTCGACGGCATGGGCGGCGCCGGCATCTTCCGCGTGAAAAGCGACGCGCTCAATCTGGGTTCGATCATCGAGACGCTGACGGCCAACGGCCGCCACACGATCATGGCCCAGAAGTTCATCCCGGCGATCGACAAGGGCGACAAGCGCGTGCTGGTCATCGGCGGCAAGCCGGTGCCGTTCGTGCTGGCGCGGATTCCGCAAAACGGCGAAGTGCGCGGCAACCTGGCCGCCGGCGGCATCGGCGTGGCGCAGCCGATCAGCGAGCGCGATCGCGAGATCGCCGAAGCCCTCGGCCCGTTGCTGGCCGAGCGTGGCCTGTTACTGGTAGGATTGGACGTGATCGGCGAGAACCTGACCGAAGTGAACGTGACCAGCCCGACCTGCTTCCAGGAGATCTTCGACCAGACCGGTTTTGACGTGGCCGCGATGTTCATCGACGCGGTCGAACAGAAAGTACTTGGATAACGACATGGTAGGCATCCTGCTCCTGACCCACGCACCGCTGGGCCAGGCATTCATCGCCGCGGCAACGCACGTATTTCGCGGCCCCACCGAGCGCGTCGAGGCAATCGACGTGACGGCTGACCAGGATATCGGCCAGATCAACTGCCTGGCCAAAGAAGCCATCGCGCGTCTTGACGACGGCGACGGCGTGCTGGTGATCACCGACGTCAAGGGCGGCACGCCGTCGAACTGCTGCAATTCGCTGGCCGACGCGGGCCACGTGGAAGTCATCGCTGGCATCAGCCTGCCGATGCTGCTGCGCGCGATCACCTACCGGCGCGACTCGCTCGATGTGGTCGTCGAGATGGCGCTGGCCGGTGCGCAGAACGGGGCAGTGCGGGTGGATAACCGGATCCGGGTGGGGTAGGACAGGCGGCGATGGCGTTGGCAATGGCGATGCGTGCGAGGAGATACCGGGCGCAGTCAGACACATTACAAAAACGATAAAGCGACTATGATTCAACAAGAACTCGAGATCATCAACAAGCTGGGCCTGCACGCACGGGCCTCCGCCAAGTTCACGCAACTGGCCGCCAGGTACAAGAGCGACGTCTGGCTCACCCGCAACGGCCGGCGCATCAATGCCAAGTCGATCATGGGTGTCATGATGCTCGCCGCCGGCAAGGGCGCCAAGGTCACGCTCGAAGCCGATGGCGCCGACGAAGAAGCCGCGCTCGCGGCCCTCACGGCGCTGGTCAACGACAAGTTCGGTGAAGGTGAATAATGCCGCGTGAAGCGGTCCCCTCGCGTTCAACGGATTCTTCCATGGCTTCCTTTCTCCTTCACGGCATTCCGGTCTCGCGCGGCATCGCGATCGGCCGCGCGCACCTGCTCACGCCGGCCGCACTCGACGTCAAGCATTACCTGGTCCCAGAAGAACAGGTCGAGGCCGAGGTGCAACGCCTGCAGGATGCGATCGCCGCCGTCCAACACAATCTGCAGGAACTCTGGGCCGGCCTGCCGAAGGATGCCCCGACCGAACTGGGCGCCTTCATCGACGTGCATGCGCTGATCCTGTCCGATCCGATGATCTCGGAAGCGCCCAAGGGCATCATCCGTGCGCGCCACTACAACGCCGAATGGGCGCTGGTGACGCAGATCGATGAACTCTCGGCGCAGTTCGACGAAATCGAAGACCCCTACCTGCGCGAGCGCAAGTACGACATCCAGCAGGTCGCCGAGCGCGTGCTAAAGGTCTTGACCGGCACCGCGCTGAGCGTCGCGCCGGTGTTTACCGACGAAGACCAGCCACCGCCGCAGATGATCGTCGTGGCCCACGACATCTCGCCGGCCGACATGCTGGCGTTTCGCGATCGCGATGGCGCATCACGCTCGTTCATCGGCTTCGTCACCGACGTCGGCGGCCAGAACTCGCACACGGCCATCGTCGCGCGCAGCCTGGATATCCCGGCGGTGGTCGGCATGGATCAGGCGTCGCGCCTGGTGGAGCAGGACGACTGGCTGATTGTCGACGGCGACGCCGGCGTCGTTATCTGCAATCCGAGCCAGTTGGTGCTCGAGCAGTACCGCGCGCGCCAGATCACGATGGCCAAGGCACGCAAGCGCCTGCTCAAGCTCAAGAAAACGCCGGCCATCACGCGCGACGGCACCACGATCACGCTGCTGGCCAATATCGAACTGCCCGACGATTGTCCGGCGGCCCTCGAAGCCGGCGCCAATGGCGTGGGCCTGTTCCGCTCCGAATTTTTGTTCATGGGCCGCGGCGCGCAGGCGCTGCGCATCCCGGACGAAGAAGAACAGTTCGAGCAGTACCGCAAGGCGGTGCTGGCGATGAAGGGCCGCCCGGTCACGATCCGCACGCTCGACGTGGGCGCCGACAAGCCGCTCGACCAGACCGACCACACGGCGCTGAACCCGGCGCTCGGCCTGCGCGCGATCCGCTATTGCCTGGCCGAGCCGCAGATGTTTCTGGTGCAGTTGCGCGCGATTCTTCGTGCGTCGGCTTTCGGCAAGGTGCGCATCCTGATCCCGATGCTCGCGCACGCGTTCGAGATCGACCAGACGCTGGGCATGATCGAACAGGCCAAGACCCAGCTGCGCGACGAGAAGATCCGCTTCGACGAAGGTATCGAGGTCGGCGCCATGATCGAGATCCCGGCTGCCGCGCTGGCGCTGCCGCTGTTCGTGCGCCGCATGGACTTCCTGTCCATTGGCACCAATGACCTGATCCAGTATCTGCTGGCGATCGACCGCGTCGATTACGAAGTGGCGCACCTGTATAATCCGCTGCACCCGGCGGTGTTGCAGCTGATCGCCTCGACCATCGCCACGGGCCACAAGGCCGGGCTGGATGTGGCGGTGTGCGGCGAGATGGCCGGTGACGTCAAGCTCACACGCCTGCTGCTGGGCATGGGCCTGCGCGAGTTCTCGATGCACCCGGCGCAGCTGCTGGCGGTAAAACAAGAAATTTTGAATACCGATCTGGGCGTGGTCACCACCCGCACCCGGCGCATCCTGCGCGCGATGGAGCCGGGTGAAATCGCCAGCGCCGTCGAGCAGTTGCAGACCCTGTGAGTCGGCCGCCGTTGCCATGCCCGGCAACGGCCCGACCACCGCATCATCAATCAAAGCACACAGTCCCATGGGATCTCTTGGAATAGTCACACCGCAGGCGATGCACTTCGCCGGGCCGCTGCGCCTGCAAAGCGGCGCCCAGCTCAGCAACTACACGCTGATGTATGAAACCTATGGCACGCTCAACGCCGACAGGTCCAATGCGGTGCTGGTCTGCCACGCCCTGAATGCATCGCACCACGTCGCCGGCCAGTACGACTCGCCCAAGAGCGCCGGCTGGTGGGACAATATGGTCGGCCCGGGCAAGCCCGTGGACACCGACCGCTTCTTCGTCATCGGCGTGAACAACCTGGGCTCATGCTTCGGCTCGACCGGCCCGATGCATCTCAACGCCGCCACCGGCAAGCCGTATGGCGCGAGCTTTCCGCTGGTGACGGTGGAAGACTGGGTGACCGCGCAGGCGCTGCTGGCCGACCGCCTTGGCATCGACCGCTTTGCCGCCGTGATGGGCGGCTCGCTGGGCGGCATGCAGGCTCTGTCGTGGAGCATCAAGTTTCCGGAGCGCCTGCGCCACTGCATCGTGATCGCGTCCACGCCAAAGCTGTCGGCGCAGAACATCGCCTTCAATGACGTCGCGCGCCAGGCGATCCTGTCGGATCCCGATTACCACGGCGGCGACTTTTATGAACATGGCGTGGTGCCGAAGAACGGCCTGAAAGTGGCGCGCATGATCGGCCACATCACGTATCTGTCGAACGACGACATGGCCGAGAAGTTCGGGCGCAAGCTGCGCAATGCGGCCGAAACGAATGACTACAACTTCGACTTCGGCGTGGACTTCGAGATCGAATCCTATCTGCGCTACCAGGGCGACAAGTTCTCGGAATACTTCGATGCCAACACCTACCTGTTGATCACGAAGGCGCTCGACTATTTCGATCCGGCGCGCGAGTACGATGGCGATCTGGAGAAGGCGCTGGCCGGCACCAAAGCGCAGTTCTTGATTGCGTCGTTTACGACCGACTGGCGCTTCTCGCCCGAGCGCAGCCGCGAGATCGTCGAAGCCTTGATCAGCAACCGGCGCCGCGTGACCTACGCCGAGATCGACGCGCCACACGGCCACGATGCCTTCCTGCTCGACGATGCGCGCTACATGAACGTGGTGCGCGCGTACTACAACCGCATCGCGCTCGAACTGACGCCAGGCGCCATTGCCACCGCCAAGGAGGCCGCATGAATTTTGCCGACCTCAATACACTGCGGCCCGACCTGGCCTTCATCGCGCACTGGGTGGGCGAACGCGCTCACGTGCTCGACGTCGGCTGCGGCGACGGCGCCATGCTGCGCTACCTCGAATCCGGCAAGCGCTGCTCGGGCTACGGCATCGAGATCGCCGACGACAAGGTCCTGGAAAGCACCGCGCGCGGCATCAACGTGATCCAGCATGATATGGAAAAGGGCCTGGGCCTTTTTGGCGACAACACGTTCGATACCGTGTTGTGTCTGAACTCGCTGCAGATGATGCAGCATGTCGAAGGCCTGCTGCGCGACATCGTGCGCGTCGGCCACGAGGCGATTGTCTCGTTCCCGAACTTCGCCCACTGGCCGCACCGCCTGGCGCTGCTGCGCGGGCGCATGCCGGTCTCGCGCGCACTGCCCTACCAGTGGTACGACACGCCGAACGTGCGCTGCGCCACGATCTACGATTTCCAGGAACTGGCGGTCGAATGCGGGCTGGAAGTGCTGGAATGCGTGGCGCTGGCCGACGGCAAGGTTGTCAAGTTCCTGCCGAACCTGCGCGGCAGCATGGCGGTCTTCCGCTTGCGCAAAAAAGCGCCACCGGCAGCGTAGGGCAGGGCCTGGTTGCGACTTATGTGCGTTGGCGGCTTGAGATGCGCCAGTACATACGGCATGATCACGTCGATTCTGCGCGGGCGCTGCCCATTTATAACCAATTTTACGAGGCCGGCTGCCAACAACAGCCTGCCGGAGCCATGATGAAACTGAAACAACTCGCCGTTTGTCTGACCCTGTTCGCCGCGACCGGCCTGGCCACCGCACAGGAGGCCGGCGTCGTCGTCCAGGATGGCATCGAAGTCAAGCCGCTGTCGCGCATGCGCGTGCTGGCGCCCGAAGAGCAGGTCAACGAGGCCGCGCGCCTGCAGTACACCGAGATGATGAGCCAGGCCAAGGAGAAAGGCTTGCTGGCGCCGACCAGCGACCCGCAGCTCAAGCGCCTGCGCACGATCGCCCAGCGCATCATCCCGTTCACGCCGCGCTGGAATCCGGTGGCCAGCAAGTGGGACTGGCAGGTCAACCTGATCCAGGCCGACGAGGTCAACGCGTTCTGCATGCCGGGTGGCCGCATCGGTTTCTATACCGGCATCCTCACCAAGCTGCAGCTGACCGACGACGAAGCCGCGGCCATCATGGGCCACGAGATCGCGCACGCACTGCGTGAACACGGGCGCGAGCGCCTGGCCAAGTCCAACGTCACCGCGCTGGGCGCGCGTGTCGGCGGTGCGCTGTTGTCGGGCATTTTCGGTGTCGATCCCAACCTGACTGCCACCGCGGCCAATGGCCTGGGCAGCATGCTGGTGCTGAAATTCTCGCGCGACGAAGAGCGCGAGGCCGACCTGGTGGGCCTGGATATCTCGTCGCGCGCCGGTTACGATCCGCGCGCCGGCATTGTGCTGTGGCGCAAGATGGCCACGCTGAACCAGAGCGCGCCGATGGAAATCCTGTCGACTCACCCGGGCGGCGACACCCGCATCAAGGACATGGAAGCGCACATGAACGTGCTGCTGCCGCTGTATGCGCGTGCCAAGAAGACGACGGTCGCCAAGCTGCCGGCCTACAAGAGCACTGCCCTGAATTGAGGCGTTGATGGGGAGTAGCGCCAGGGGCCGTCAGGCCGAAGCCAATGCACGCGTCCCGCTGCCCCTGCGTGACGGCGTCGCGCCCAGCTACCTGTGGCTGACCGAGACGCGCGCCGGTGGCATGCTGCGCTTTTTATGCGAGCGTTTTCCTGACGTGCCGATGCAATCCTGGGCAGCGCGGCTGGAACGTGGTGAAGTCGTCGATGCAAAGGGGGCACGGGTGGCGTTCGATACGCCGGTGCGCCAGGGCATGCGCATCTGGTACTACCGCGAGCTGGAAACGCCGGAGCCATTGATCCCGTTCCAGGAGGCGGTGCTGTTCCAGGATGACCACATCCTGGTCGCCGACAAGCCCCATTTTCTACCGACGATTCCAAGCGGGCGTTTTTTGAAAGAGACGCTGCTGGTGCGCCTGAAGCGCACGCACGATTTGCCGCATCTGGTGCCGATCCACCGGCTTGATCGCGAGACGGCAGGCGTGGTGATCTTCTCGCACAATCCCGCGTCGCGCGGCGCTTACCAGTCGATGTTCCAGAAGCGGGTGGTGACCAAGACCTATGAAGCGATTGCGCCACTGCTGCAGGGGCGTACCTTGCCGTTCACCTACCGCAGCCGCATGCAGGATGCGGCGCAGTTTTTTCTCAGCGAAGAAGTGGCGGGCGAACCCAATTCGGAAACCCTGATCGAATTGATCGAGGGGCGCGGGCCGCTGGCGCGCTACCGGTTGCATCCGCACACGGGGCGCAAGCACCAGTTGCGCCTGCACCTGGCGTCGCTCGGCGCGCCGATTGTCGGCGACAGCTTCTATCCGGTGGCACGGCCCTGTGGCAGCGACGATTTCAGCGCGCCGCTGCAGTTGCTGGCGCGCGCCATCGCGTTTGACGATCCGCTCACGCGCCAGCCGCGCAGCTTCGCCAGCCGCTTCGACCTGAACTGGCCAGATTGATTACAGGCCGGATTACAGGTCGTAGTCGATGATGAGCGGGGCGTGGTCCGAGAACTTCACGTCCTTGTAGACCGAGACGGTTTTGGCGCGCGCCGCGATGCCGGGCGTGGCGACGTGATAGTCGATGCGCCAGCCGACGTTCTTCGCGTAGGCCTGGCCGCGGTTGCTCCACCACGTGTACTGGTCGGGGCGCGCATCCAGGCCGCGGTGCACGTCGACCATTCCCAGCTCGTCGAAGATGCGCGTCATCCATGCGCGTTCTTCGGGCAGGAAGCCTGAATTCTTCAGGTTACCCTTCCAGTTCTTCAGGTCGATCTCCTTGTGCGCGATGTTCCAGTCGCCGCAGATGACGACTTCGCGGCCCTCGGCCTGCAGCTCTTGCAGATGCGGCAGGAAGACTTCCATGAAGCGGAACTTGGCCAGCTGGCGCTCGGGCGACGAGGAGCCGGACGGGCAGTAGACCGAGATGACCGTCAGGTTGCCGAAGTCGCAGCGCGTGTAGCGGCCTTCGGCATCGAATTCGAGGCACCCGAAACCGATACGGTGCTGGTCGGGTTCGGTGCGGCTGTAGACGCCGGTGCCCGAATAGCCCTTTTTCTCGGCGTAGTGGAAGCGCCCGTGGTAGCCGTGCGGACGCAGGAAATCCTCGGTCATGTCGGCTTCCTGGGCCTTGAGTTCCTGGACGCAGATGTAGTCGGCGTCTTGCGTCGACAGCCAGTCAAAGAAGCCCTTCTTGTGGGCGGAGCGGATACCGTTGAGGTTTGCGGAAATGATTCGTGGCATGGAGATAATCAAGCAGGTGAAAAAGGGCAGAGCGCATTGGGAGGCGCGTCAATAGCCGGCAAGTGTAGCGTGTTTTGATGCTGCCCGTCATGCCCTCGACCTGTTGCTTTATGGGGACCATTCGTGATAATTGGAAACGATCTGGTATACTGGCGGTCCCCTGCGTGTCGATGGCACGCCGCATTTTCTTCTTCCCGACCCCATGAACATTGACAAACCGCTCCCTGCGGACGTCGTCGCTATTCCCGTGCGTGAGCACGATGACGCCACGGCTGCCGAACTCTACGATTTCGTGGAGAACGCCGTCGAAGGGCTGCACCGCGTCGGCCCCGACGGCACCATCCTGTGGGCCAACCGCGCCGAATTGCAGATGCTTGGCTATGGCTGGGAAGACTACGTCGGGCGGCATATCGCTGACTTTCACGAAGATCCGGCCACGATCGACTTCATCCTGCGCACGCTGCTCGCGGGCGAGGCGCTGTATGACCAGCCGGCGCGCCTGCGCTGCAAGGATGGCTCGATCAGGCACGTGCTGATCCACTCGAACGGGCATTTCGTCGATGGCCAGCTGCGCTATACGCGCTGCTTCACGCGCGATGCATCCGAACGCCACGAGCGCGACCAGGCGCTGGCGCAGCGCGACGCCATGCTGATGGCCGCGCCGGTCGCGGCGGCGTTGTTGATGGGGCCCGAGCTGCGCTTCCGACTGGTGAACAACCGCTACCGCGACCTGATCGACACCAGCAGCATGCTGGGCCAGACCTTCGACGAAGCGTTCCCGCATCTGGGCGGCGCTGGCGTGGCGGAGGCGGTCGCGCGCGTCTACGCCAGCGGCGTGTCGTACCAGGCCGAGGAGCTGTCCGTCACGCGCCCGGACGCGCACGGCCAGCCGGTCGAGCGCTTCTTCAAGTTCAGCCTGGAGCCGCTGCTGGACCTGGATAGGCGGCCGGAAGGCGTGATCGTGGTGGCGGTCGATGTGACCGAGCACGTACGCAACCGCCTGGCAATCGAGCACGCCGCCCGCGAGCGCGAGCAGCTGCTGGTCGACCTGGGCGCAGCCAGCCAGGCCAAGGATGAATTCCTGGCGATGCTGGGCCATGAGCTGCGCAATCCGCTCTCGCCGATCGTCACCGCGCTGCAACTGATGCGCATGCGCGGCGATGGCGCGTACGGCCGCGAGGGCGAGATCATCCAGCGCCAGGTCGACCATCTGGTGCGGCTGGTGGACGACCTGCTCGACGTCTCGCGCGTCACGCGCGGCAAGATCGAACTGAAGTTCGAGCAGGTCGAGATGGCGCACGTGACGGGCCGCGCGCTCGAGATGGCGAGTTTGCTGGTGGAGCAGCGCGGCCACCATCTCGAGGCCGACGTCGAACCGGGCCTGGTGTGGGAGGGCGATCCGGCGCGGCTGGTGCAGGTGGTGTCGAACCTCTTGACCAATGCCGCGCGCTACACCGAACCGGGTGGCCGGATCTGGCTGCGCGCGCGGTGCGACGGCGCGGACGTGGTCGAGATCAGCGTGCGCGACACGGGCATTGGCCTGGCGCCGGCCATGCACGAGCAGGTGTTCGAGCTGTTCTTCCAGGGCAAACGCAGCATCGACCGCGCTGAGGGCGGGCTCGGGATCGGGCTGGCGCTGGTCAGGAACATCGTCGAACTGCATGGTGGCACTGTCGAAGCGCGCAGCGCAGGGCGTGGCCTGGGCAGCGAGTTCGTGGTGCGCCTGCCGCTGCGCGGCGTGGCAGGGCTGGCCGTGCCGGTGGCCATCGTGGTCGCACCAATCGTGGACAGCGCGCCGCAGCGGGTGCTGGTGGTGGACGACAATGCCGACGGCGCCAATATGCTGGCGCGCCTGCTGACGGCGCATGGCCACACGGTCGAGGTGTATCACGATCCGGTGGCGGCGCTGGCAGCGATCGAGCGCTTCCGGCCCGACGTCGCGCTGCTCGACATCGGCCTGCCGGTGCTCGACGGCTACCAGCTCGCTGCGCGCATCCACGCGCTGCCGGCAGGGCGCCTGTGCCGCCTGGTCGCACTGACCGGATACGGCCAGGCCACGGACCGCGCGCGCAGCCAGGCCAGCGGCTTTGCGGCGCACATGGTCAAGCCGATCAGCGGTGCCGAAGCACTACGGGTCGTCGCCGGCAGGGCCGTGAGCGATTAAAATAGCCGCTTTCGACATCCAGGGAGAAGTACATGACTGATCTGCGCCAGCAATTCATCGGGTTTTCGGTCGAGGCCGAAGTATTGAAGTTCGGCCAATTCACGACCAAGGCCGGGCGCCTGTCGCCATACTTCTTCAACGCCGGTCTGTTCCACGACGGCGCCACGCTGGGCAAGCTGGCCCAGTTCTACGCACAGACGCTGCTCGACTCGGGCGTCGAATTCGACATGCTGTTCGGCCCGGCCTACAAAGGCATCACGCTGGCCTCTGCGACCGCAGTGGCCCTGGCCGCAAAAGGCCGCGACACGTCGTACGCGTACAACCGCAAGGAAGCAAAAGACCACGGCGAAGGCGGCACCATCGTCGGCGCCAAGCTGCAGGGCAAGGTTGTGATCATCGACGACGTGATCAGCGCCGGCACCTCGGTGCGCGAATCGGTCGCCATGATCCGCGCCGCCGGCGCCGAGCCAGCCGCCGTCCTCATCGCACTGGACCGCATGGAACGCTCGGGCACGGATGACAAACTGTCCGAACTGTCGGCAGTGCAGGAAGTCTCGCGCGAATTCAACATCCCGGTGATCTCGATCGCCAACCTCGCCGACCTCTTCACCTACCTCGACACCCACACCGCCGACCCGCGCCTGTCGCAACACAAAGACGCCGTCTCCGCCTACCGCACCCGCTACGGCACCCAAAAGCAATAGCCCAACAATTAGGGTCAGAGTAGATTTGTTGGGCAATTACCCAAAGTTGTCAAACAATTCGACTCTGACCCTAATTTAGATTGGCGGAAACTCTTGCAAATTAATTAGGGTCAGAGTCGACTTATTGGGCAATTCTCTAGAGTTGTCAAACAATTCGACTCTGACCCTCATTGTTTATGTGCTTTCAGGAATCGATTTATTTTCCGCTTGGAATATCGCTAATCAATTTGATCACTTGAACGGGAATCGGCTCAGCTTTCCTGCTTCACGGACAGTTTGGGCCGTCCAAACAAATAGGGTCAGAGTCGAATTGTTGGGCAATTGCTCGCGGTCGCCCGATAAGTGGGGACAGAGTGGCCAAGTTAGGCAATTACTGTGGGTAAAAATGAATTAGGGTCAGCGTCGAACAGCTGGCAATTGTGGGCAATTGCTCAATAATTCGACTCTGACCCTAATTGGGGGAGGAAGGGTTAGCTGGTCAGCTTTTTCTTCAGCAGTTCGGTCACTTGCGCTGGGTTGGCTTTGCCTTTGGAGGCTTTCATGGCCTGGCCGATCAGTGCGTTGATCGCCGCTTCTTTGCCGGCGCGGTATTGTTCAACGGATTTGGCGTTGGCGGCCAGGACCTCGTCGACGATCGCTTCCAGTGCGCCCGTGTCGGAGATCTGTTTCAGCCCTTTTTGATCGATGACGGTGTCGGCCAATGCTTCGTCGTCCGATTTCGCGTCCCACATCGCGGCGAAGACTTCCTTTGCGGCCTTGTTCGAGATCGTGCCGTCGGCGATGCGCTTGAGCAGCAGCGCCAGTTGCGCGGCGCTTACTGGCGAAGCCTGCAGCTCGACGCCTTCGCGGTTCAGGGTCGACGACACGTCGCCCATCATCCAGTTGGCGGCCGACTTCGCGTTTTCCTTGCCGGCTTTCGCCACCACTGCTTCGTAGTACGTTGCCATCGTCTGCGACGAGGTCAGGACCAGGCTGTCGTATTCCGGCAGACCGTATTCGCCCGTGAAGCGTGCGCGCATCGCGCCTGGCAGTTCCGGCATCTCGGCTTTCACGCGCTCGATCCAGTCCTGGCCGATCGCCAGCGGCGGCAGGTCAGGGTCGGGGAAGTAGCGGTAATCCTGCGCGTCTTCTTTCGTGCGCATCGAGCGCGTTTCCTTGCGGTCCGGGTCCCACAGGCGCGTGGCCTGGATCACCTTGCCGCCGTCTTCGATCAACTCGATCTGGCGTCGCACTTCGTAGTGGATCGCTTCTTCCATGAAGCGGAACGAGTTCAGGTTCTTGATTTCGCAGCGCGTGCCGAATTCCTGCTGGCCCACCGGGCGCACCGAGACGTTGACGTCGCAGCGGAACGAACCCTCCTGCATATTGCCGTCGCAAACGCCCAGCCACATCACCAGCGAGTGCATCGCCTTGGCATACGCCACCGCTTCAGCAGCGCTGCGCAGTTCGGGCTCGGACACGATTTCCAGTAGAGGCGTGCCGGCGCGATTCAGGTCGATCCCGCTCATGCCCGCATAGTCTTCGTGCAGCGACTTGCCCGCGTCTTCCTCGAGGTGGGCGCGGGTCAGGTTGACCGTCTTCATTTCGAGCTTGCCGTCTTTTTCGTAGGCGAAGGACAGCGTGCCGCCCTGGACCACCGGATCGGCGAACTGGCTGATCTGGTAACCCTTCGGCAGGTCGGGATAAAAGTAGTTCTTGCGCGCGAAGACCGACTCCGGCGCGATGGTGCCACCGACTGCCAAGCCGAAACGGATCGCGCGTTCGACCGCGCCGCGGTTCAGCACCGGCAGCACGCCCGGCAGCGCCAGGTCGACCGGGCTGGCTTGTGTGTTCGGCTCGGCGCCGAAACGGATCGCGCTGCCGCTGAAGATTTTCGATTGGGTCGTGAGCTGCACGTGGTTCTCAAGACCGATGACGACTTCCCATTGCATAGTGTTCTCTCTTTGTTCTGTGTCGGCGCGAATCAAACGCCGTCCGGCGTGCGCGTATGCCAATCGGTCGCGAGCTGGTACTGGTGCGCGATGTTCAGCAGCTTGGCTTCGGCGAAGTAATTGCCGATGATTTGCAGGCCGACCGGCCGCTTGCCGTTCTTCTCGCCGGCGCCGAAGCCGCACGGGATCGACATGCCGGGCAGGCCGGCCAGGCTGGTCGAGAGCGTGTAGATGTCGGCCAGGTAGTTCGCCACCGGGTCGTTCGACTTGGCGCCCAGGTCCCACGCCACGGTCGGCGCGACCGGGCCCATGATCACGTCGCACTTGTCGGCAAACGCGGCCTGGAAGTCGTCGGCGATCAGGCGCCGGATCTTCTGCGCCTGCACGTAATACGCGTCGTAGTAGCCGTGGCACAGTACATAGGTGCCCACCAGGATGCGGCGCTTGACCTCCGTGCCAAAACCTTCGGCGCGGGTTTTGCGGTACATGTCCTGCAAATCCTTGTACTCGCTGGCGCGGTGGCCGTAGCGCACACCGTCAAAGCGCGACAGGTTCGACGAGGCTTCGGCCGGCGCGATGATGTAATAGGTCGGGATCGACAGCGCGGTCTTCGGCAGCGAGATGTCCACCAGCGTCGCGCCCAGTTTCACGAACTGTTCGAGCGCCGCGCGCACGGCGCTTTCGACGTCGCTCGCCAGGCCTTCGCCGAAATACTCGGCCGGCACGCCGATGCGCAGCCCGGTCAACGGTTGGTTCAGCGCGCGCGTGTAGTCTTCCGCGACGTTGCCCTGGTCGACCGTCAGGCTGGTCGAATCACGCTCGTCGAAGCCGATCATTTCATTGAGCAGCAGCGCGCAATCCTCGGCGCTCTGGGCGATCGGGCCGCCCTGGTCGAGCGACGAAGCAAACGCGATCATGCCGAAGCGCGATACGCGTCCGTAGGTTGGCTTAATGCCGGTGACGCCGCAGAACGCGGCCGGCTGGCGGATCGAGCCGCCGGTGTCGGTAGCGGTGGCCGCCGGCGCCAGGCGCGCAGCAATTGCCGCCGCCGAGCCGCCCGACGAGCCGCCCGGCACCGCCGTCGTGTCCCATGGATTCTTCACTGCGCCGTAGGCCGAGTTTTCATTGGCCGAGCCCATCGCGAATTCGTCGAGATTGACCTTGCCCAGCGTGACCATGCCGGCATGACGGAAGCGCTCGACCACGGTCGCATCGAACGGGCTGACATACCCTTTCAGCATCTTCGAGCCGGCCGTGGTGCGCCAGTCGCGCGTGACGAAGATGTCCTTGTGCGCGATCGGCACGCCGGTCAGCGGGCCGGCCGTACCGGCGGCCAGGCGCGCGTCGGCGTCGGCGGCCTGCGCCAGCGAGCGCGCGTGGTCCACGTGCAGGAAGGCGTTATGCTCGCTGGCGTCGATGCGGCCGAGGTAGTGGCGCGTCAGTTCGGTGCTCGAGATCTGCTTCGAGTGCAGGAGCGCGGACAGCTCCTTGAGGGTCTTGTTGTGCATGTGCATATCGATTCTAAAAGCGGATTCGTGGGCGATTCAACAGCCAGGATTACTCGATGACCTTTGGCACCAGATACAGGCCGTCCTGCGCCTTCGGGGCCGGCGCCTGGTAATCCTCGCGGTGGTTTTCTTCGGTGACCACGTCGTCGCGCAGGCGCAGCGGCAGGGCAAGGATCGCCGACAGCGGCTGCGCCAGGGGCGCCACGCCGGTGGTATCGACCGCCTGCATCTGCTCGGCCAGCGCGAAAATGCCGTTCAACTCGCCCAGCGCGATCTCGGCATCGGCGTCGTTCATCTCGAGCTGGGCCAGGTTGGCAATGCGTTTTACGTCAGATAGGGTCAGGGACATGGCAATGTGGCGCGGCCAAGGCCGCGCAGAATGTGATTAGGCGAATAAAGAATGTTAGCAAGTTGTCAGCGAACAGCATTTTAAAGTTGATAAAACCCTTCAAATATCGCGCAAACCGCTTGCAATTCGGTGGGGAAATCCACCTGTATTGGGCATGTAAACGACAAATTATAAGGTAGAATGGCGGGCTAATGCGTTGTCGTGCCGAAAGCTATGGCTACCGCGCAATGAAAGTCCGCGGTGCCCTCGGTTGGCAGGTGCGGCACAGAATCCCCGATCAATGTTTAGGCGCACATTGATGCGCATCAGGACACTCATGTTTGGTTTTTTACGCAGCTATTTCTCGAACGACCTCGCCATTGACCTCGGTACCGCCAATACGCTGATTTATGTGCGCGGTCTGGGCATCGTGCTGGACGAGCCATCGGTCGTCGCGATCCGCCAGCAGGGCGGGCCAAATGGCAAGAAGACGATCCAGGCGGTCGGCAAGGAAGCCAAACAGATGCTGGGCAAGGTGCCCGGCAATATCGAGGCGATCCGCCCGATGAAGGATGGCGTGATCGCCGACTTCACCGTCACCGAACAGATGCTCAAGCAATTCATCCGCATGGTGCACGAGTCCAAATTCTTCCGTCCTTCGCCACGCATCATCATCTGCGTGCCATGCGGTTCGACCCAGGTCGAGCGCCGCGCGATCCGTGAATCGGCGCTTGGCGCCGGCGCCTCGCAGGTGTATCTGATCGAAGAGCCGATGGCCGCGGCCATCGGCGCCGGTCTGCCGGTGTCGGAAGCAACCGGCTCGATGGTCGTGGACATCGGCGGCGGCACCACCGAAGTGGGCATCATCTCGCTGGGCGGCATGGTCTACAAGGGCTCGGTGCGCGTGGGCGGCGACAAGTTCGACGAAGCCATCGTCAACTACATCCGCCGCAACTACGGCATGCTGATCGGCGAACAGACCGCTGAAGCGATCAAGAAGGCGATCGGCTCGGCGTTCCCGGGCTCGGAAGTCAAGGAGATGGAAGTCAAGGGCCGCAACCTGTCCGAAGGCATCCCGCGTTCATTCACGATCTCGAGCAACGAGATCCTCGAAGCGCTGACCGACCCGCTGAACCAGATCGTCTCGGCGGTCAAGAATGCGCTGGAACAGGCCCCGCCCGAGCTGGGCGCCGACATCGCCGAAAAGGGCATGATGCTCACCGGCGGTGGCGCGCTGCTGCGCGATCTGGATCGCCTGCTGATGGAGGAAACCGGCCTGCCGGTGCTGGTGGCCGAAGACCCGCTGACCTGCGTGGTACGCGGCTCGGGCATGGCGCTGGAACGGATGGACAAACTCGGTTCCATCTTCTCGTACGAATAAGCCGCACGTGGTCTTCCAGGACGGGCAGGGCGTGCGGTCACAAGCTGCGCGCGACTGCCCGTCTTGATATGAACTCCCGCGTTATCACCACCAGAGCTCATGGAATATAGTCCTCCGCCGCTGTTCAAACAAGGCGCGCCCGCGCGTGTCAAGGTGACGGTGTTCGCGCTGATCGCGATCGTTCTGCTGGTGGTCGACGCCCGCATGGGCCTTCTTGCCGGCGTGCGTACGGTTGCCGCGACCGTGCTTTACCCGATGCAGATGGCCGCCATGCTGCCGCGCGATGCCGTGGGCAATATGGGCGTCTATTTCTCGTCGGTCTCCACGCTGCAAAAGCAGGTCCAGACGCTGAAGAACCAGGAGCTGGCCCAGGCCCGCCTGCTGCAGCAGGCGCAGTTCCAGATGGCCGAGAACATCCACCTGCGGCGCCTGATGGACGGCAAGCAGCAACTGCCCGTGCAATCGCAGATGGCCGAAATCCTGTACGACGCACGCGATCCGTCGACGCGCCGCATCGTGATCAACCGCGGCTCGCGTGACGATGTCACGCCCGGCCTGCCGGTGATCGACCATGCCGGCGTGGTGGGGCAGGTCACGCGCGTGTTCCCGTTCACGTCCGAAGTGACGCTCCTGACCGACAAGGACCAGGCTATTCCCGTGCAGGTGCTGCGCAGCGGTTTACGCAGCATCGTGTACGGCCGTGGTCATTCCGGCCAACTCGACCTGCGCTTCGTGGCCCAGGATGCCGACATCCAGGTTGGCGACGTGCTGGTCACGTCGGGCCTGGACGGCATGTATCCGGCCGGCCTGGCCGTGGCGCGCGTGACGCAGGTCGAAAAAGCGACCGGTTCGTTCGGCCGCGTGGTCGGCCTGCCGCTGGCCGGCATCGACCGCAATCGCCAGGTGCTCGTGATCATGTCGAACCACGCCTTGCCGGCACGTCCGCCACAGGAAACGCCGCCCACCGGCAACCGCCGCAAACTGCCGGCAATGGCGCCGGTGCCAACGCCGCCGTTGCCCGCGTCGCCGTTGCCGGCCGCCGGCACGCCGGCCGCGGTGCAGCCGCCGGTGGCACCGGTCACGCCGGGCGCCGCGCCGGGGACTGTGCCAACGGCCGCGACATCGACTGCGCCAACGACTGAGCCAACGACGAGGCTGACCACACCTGCGCCGGCTGCAAGGGCGCCTGCTGCACCGACGCCGGCCGCACCGACCCCAACCCGATAAGCCACCATGCCAGGTAACCGCCCGCATTACATCCTGCTGCCCGTCAGCCCGCTGTTCATCACGTTCAGCCTGGTGTGCGCCTTCATGCTCAACCTGATGCCGTGGGGCCGCTGGCTCGGCGCGCCGGACTTCGTCGCACTGGTGCTGGTCTTCTGGGGCATCCACCAGCCGCGCAAGGTCGGCATCGGCGTCGCCTTCTGCATGGGCCTCCTGATGGACGTGCACGATGCGAGCCTTCTGGGCGAGAATGCGCTGGCCTACACGCTCCTGTCGTACTTCGCCATCATGATCCACCGCCGCGTGCTGTGGTTCCCGACGCTCACCCAGGCCATGCACGTGTTCCCGCTGCTCCTGATGGCGCAGGCGATCCAGCTGATCGTGCATTTCATCGTTTCCGGCCGCTTCCCGGGCCTGTTGCAGTTCATCGAGAGCGTGGTGGCGGTGATCCTGTGGCCCGTGATCACCTGGCTGCTGCTGGCGCCCCAGCGCCGCGCGGTCGACCGCGACCACACCCGTCCGATCTGACCGACCTGAATCCATCCATACGCGCATGACCGAATTCAAAGACAGCGATCGCGAGATCCACCAGTTCCGGATGCGCCTGACGGTGCTGATCGCCCTGGTCTTCATTTGCTTCGGCCTCCTGGTCGCGCGCGTCGTGTGGCTGCAGGTGCTGCACCACGACCAGTACGCGGCCCAGGCCGAGGACAACCGCATCGCGCTGGTGCCGATCGTGCCCAACCGCGGCCTGATCGTCGACCGCAACGGCGTGGTCCTGGCGCGTAACTATTCGGCCTACACGCTCGAACTGACGCCATCGAAGCTGCAGGCGAATATGGAATCGGTGATCGACGAACTGGCCAAGCTGGTGCAGATCGAGCCGCGCGACCGGCGCCGCTTCAAGCGCTTGCTGGAAGAGTCGCGCAGCTTTGCCAGCGTCCCGCTGCGCACGCGCCTGACCGATGACGAAGTGGCGCGCTTCACCGCGCAGCGCTTCCGCTTTCCCGGCGTCGAAGTGCAGGCGCGCCTGTTTCGCCAGTATCCGATGGGCGAGGTGGCCTCGCACGTGATCGGCTATATCGGCCGGATCAATCAGAGGGAAGCCGACGCGCTGGAAGAGGGCGACGACGCCGCCAACTACAATGGCACCGACCACATGGGCAAGGAAGGCGTCGAGAAGCGCTACGAGCGTCAGCTGCACGGCCAGACCGGCTACGAGCAGGTCGAGCGCTCCGCCGGCGGCCGCGCGATTCGCACGCTGCGCCGCACCGCGCCCACGCCGGGCAGCAACCTGATCCTGTCGATCGACATCGAACTGCAGAAGATCGCCGAAGAAGCGTTCGGTGACCAGCGCGGCGCCCTGGTGGCGATCGAGCCGGCCACCGGCGACGTGCTGGCGTATGTGTCGCGCCCCGGCTTCGATCCGAACCTGTTCGTCGACGGTATCGACTCGCAGAGCTGGAACGAACTCAATACCTCGCTTGACAAGCCGCTGATGAACCGGCCGCTGTCGGGCACCTATCCGCCCGGTTCGACCTTCAAGCCGTTCATGTCGCTGGCAGCGCTCGAGATGGGGTTCCGCCGGCCGCAGGATGCGATCCGCGATCCCGGCTTCTTCATGCTGGGCGGGCACCGCTTCAATGACGACAAGCCGGGCGGCCACGGCATCGTCAATATGTACCACTCGATCGCCCACTCGTGCGACACCTATTACTATCAGCTGTCCAACGAGATGGGGATTGATAACATTTCGAAGTTCATGCGCGAATTCGGCTTTGGCCAGCCGACCGGGATCGACCTCGATTACGAAAAGACCGGCGTGCTGCCCTCGAAAGAGTGGAAGGCCGAACGCTTCAAGCGCAACCCGGCGGCCCAGAAGTGGGTCGGCGGTGACACCATTTCGGTCGCGATCGGCCAAGGCTTCAACAACTACACGATGCTGCAGCTGGCGCACGCCACCGCGATCCTGGCCAACAACGGCGTGGTGATGAAGCCGCACCTGGTCAAGATGATCGAGGACGGCGCCACCCGCGAGCGCACACTGACCGTGCCGAAGGAAACCCGGCGCCTGGCCATGAAGCCCGAGCACATCGCCTTCATCAAGGACGCGATGGCGGGCGTGATCCGCGAAGGCACCGGCCAGAAAGCCTTTGCCGGCGCCCTGTACACGGCCGGCGGCAAGACCGGTACCGCCCAGGTGATCGGCCTGCGCGGCAAGAAATACAATGCCAACGCAATCGATGAACGCCACCGCGACAATGCGCTGTTTACCGTATTTGCGCCGGCCGAGCAGCCGCGCATCGCGCTGGCGATGGTCGTTGAAAATGCCGGCTTTGGCGGGGCTATCGCCGCACCGATCGCGCGCAAGGTGCTCGATTACGCCATCCTGGGCAAGCGCCCGGCGCCGCCGGCCGAACCAAAAAAGGCCGAGCGTCCCGTCACCGTCAAGAAGGCCGCGCCAGCGCCGGCCCCAGTGTCAGCACCCGTGACCGCACCGCTCCAGACGGCCAGCGTTCCCGCCGTCACCCGAACCGAGTAAATCATGGCCCATATTCCAGAACGGCGTTCGCTGCGGCGGCGCCTGCGCCCCTATTTCACGGTATTCGACCTGCCGCTCACGCTGATTCTCGCGGTCCTGGTCACCATCAGCATGATCACCATGTCGTCGGCCGGCGCTGACTTCCCGGACCGGGTCGAGCACCAGATCCGTAACTTCCTGCTCTCGTTCGCCGTGATGTGGATTGCCGCGAATATCGCCCCGCAGACGCTGATGCGCCTGGCCGTGCCGATCTATACGGTCGGGGTCGCGCTGCTGGTCGCGGTGGCCATGTTTGGCCTGATCAAGAAGGGCGCGCGGCGCTGGCTGCACATCGGCGTGATCGACATCCAGCCGTCCGAGATCATGAAGATCGGCGTGCCCCTGATGCTGGCCTGGTATTTCCAGACCCGGGCCCAGGTCGCGGGCTGGAAAAATTACCTGGCCGCCGGGGCGCTCCTGATGATCCCGGTGGCGTTCATCATGAAGCAGCCCGACCTGGGCACGTCGCTGCTGGTGGCGTCATCGGGGCTGTACGTGATCTTCCTGGCCGGCCTGTCGTGGAAGGCCATCGTCGCGGTGTCGGTACTGGGGCTGGCCAGCCTGCCGGTGGGCTGGTCGATGATGCACGACTACCAGCGCGAGCGGGTGATGACGCTGATCGATCCTACCTCGGACCCGCTGGGCAAGGGCTTCCACATCATCCAGTCGATCATCGCGATCGGCTCGGGTGGCGTGAGCGGCAAGGGCTATATGAAGGGCACCCAGGGTTACCTGGAATTCGTGCCCGAGCGGACCACCGACTTCGTGTTCTCGGTGTATTCGGAAGAATTCGGCCTGGTCGGCAACCTGTTCCTGCTGTTCGTGTACCTGCTGCTGATCGGGCGCGGCCTGATGATCGCGGCCAATGCGGCCAATACCTTCGGGCGTCTGCTGGCCGGGTCGATCTCGATGATTTTCTTTACCTATGCCTTTGTGAACATGGGCATGGTGGCGGGCATTCTGCCCGTGGTCGGGGTGCCGCTGCCCTTCATGAGCTATGGCGGCACTGCCTTTATCACACTCGGCCTTGGCGCCGGCATATTGATGAGTATTCAAAGACACCGTAAACTGGTGAAGACTTAACTAGCAGGAGGACTGCCAATGGGCGTTCGCAAAAACATCCCGGCGGTCGTAGCGGTTGCCTTTCTTGTCACGGCGTGCAGCAGTACCGGTGAACACAAGCGCTTGTCGCCATTCCCGTGGCCGCACAAGCCCACCGCCAAGCATGCCCCCGCGCCCAAGCTTCCGGCCGCCAATTCGGGGCGGGGCGGCTATTACAAAGACGACGGGCCGGGCGAGAATCCACCCGACGGCCTGCTCGAGACGCCCGACGCGGTCGTCATGGCAGAACCGTTCAACAAGTTCACCAGCCGTCCCTACACGGTGCTGGGCAAGACCTACACGCCGCTGGGTAACGATGAACCGTTGACCCAGCGCGGCATCAGTACCTGGTATGGCAAGAAATTCCATGGCCAGCGCACGGCCTCCGGTGAGCTGTACGACATGTACAAGATGACGGGTGCGCACCCGACATTGCCGATCCCGTCGTATGTGCGCGTGACGAGCCTGGAAAGCGGCCAGTCGGTGGTCGTGCGGATCAACGATCGCGGGCCGTTCCATTCCACACGCATCATCGACGTGTCGTACACGGCCGCACTCAAACTGGGCTTGCTCGGCAACGGCAGCCACGAGGTCCAGATCGAGCGGCTGTTCCCGGGCGATCCGATCGTCAATCCGGCGCAGCTTGCCGCCGCGCGGCGTGAAGCGACATCGCAGGCGCAATCGGCGCCGCCCGAGATCGCCGCGCTGATGCTCGAAAACCGGGTGCAGTCCGACAGCGGCGCCGTCGTGCGCCTGGTGGAGCCGGCGACACCCGCGGCGCCAGCAGTACCAGAGGCACCGGCGCCGCGCGCCACGACGGGTGACTACTACATCCAGCTTGGCGCGTATGGCCGCACTGGTACCGCCGAAGCGATCAGCGACCAGATCGTGCGCGCCGGTGTGGACGTGGGCACGCTCGAAGTGGTGAAGGTGGGTTCATTCAACCGCCTGTACGGCGGGCCGTATCCGACCCGTGCCGAGGCGATCGAGGCGATGGACGCGCTGCCGGCTTCGTTGGGGTTGAAGCCGATCGTCGTGCGGCGCTGACGCCTCGCCAGTCTTTCTGAAACCGCGTTATGCCGCCACGCGCTTGCTGCGGCGACGCACGGCGCCCAGACCGGCCAGACCGGCGAGCGCCAGCAGGATGCTCGATGGTTCCGGCACTTCGGCAGATGCCACGACTTTCGTGTAATCCAGCAGCAGCTGCGAATTGGTCAGGATCAGGTCGCCCGCTACCTGCAGGTTCAGCGTCAGCTGGTCGCTGCGCAGCAGTTCGTCGATGATCGACTGGTTCGAGATGATGCCGCTGATGGTGAAGGCGCCGGTGCTGTCGCGGGTGATGGTCGTGGTCTCGGTCGAGCTCTTCGTGTAGAAATGGTAGCAGGCGTAGTAGCAAAGCTGGCCTTCGTACGTGGCCATCAGCGGGCTTGAGCTGGTCGTGCTAGATTCGGTCCACGCTGTGCTGCCGGTGCCGAGGACAACGCCGCCGATCGACAGGGCAGCGCTTTCCTGCTGGCCCGTGCGCTGTACCGTCTCATAATTGGTCTGGTACCGTGCATAACTTACCGACGTGTGCGGCATCCAGTCCGTCATGGTGCTCTTGGTCAAGACTGGCGCCGACGTCGTGAAAGTATCCGATGCATCGTCGCGGAACGAAAACGAATACGACAGGCTGTTGACCGTGTAGTCGACCGGCAGGAACGATTTGCCACTGAACACGGCGCTGTAATTGTTGTTAGCCATGTCGCTCGAGGCAAATGCGCCCGTCATCGCGATTGGCGTGGCCAGGGCTGAAGCGGAGATGGTGCAGAGTGCGGTCAACAGAGCGGTGGTGATCAGTTTTTTCATGGCAAACCCCTAGTTTTGAATTTAATAAACGATAATTTTTATATAGCAATACTTATGCCAGCACAGCAACCTATTGATTATAAACAATCTTATTTTCTTAAAAGAATTTAGTGTAAAGAAATTCGACAAATTTCAGCGTCCGCGCAACACGTGGGGACGAAAAAAAGCGCACCCGCAGGTGCGCCGTTGTTGATCTTGAAACAGGATCAGCTGCAGCGGGTGACTTCAACACCGTTGTAGTTATCGGCAATACCAGTCAGACGATCGCGCTCGGCAGCGTCGATCTGGCGATACTGATAGCCGGCGCGCGTCACTTGCGGTCCGCGCGGCAGAATGCGCACACCGCGTACGCCCTGGCGCTGCAGGTCGGCCACGAGCTTTTGCGCCGCGCCGTCCGATTTGAACACCCCCAGCGAAATCGCATAGCGTAGTGGCGACGTGTCGTTCTGCATGATAAAGAAGTTGGTCACGCCCCGTTCCCTGAGCTCGGCGACGCGGCGCTGGGCGCCTTCCCGGCCCCCGTTCGGTGGCAGGTAGACGAGGCGGCTCGTCACTTCCTGGTACGGCATGTCGATGCGCGACTGGCGCGGCGCCAGGCCAAGCCGTGCGACACGGGCCTCGAAGCGGCGCGCATCGGCCGTGCTGAACGGGCCCGCCTGCACACAGGCGACCAGGTTCCGGGGCACCGGCGCGGGAGCAGGCTCAGGCGCAGGTTCGGGCAGGGGCGCAGCCACCTCGGCTTGCGGCGCCGCTACAGCGCTCTGTGCTGCCTGCCTGGCCTGCGTTGGCGTGAGCTGCTGCATGCGTTCGGGCGCGAGCTGGTTCTTCAGGCGCGCCGGCTCTCGCGCCGCATCACCCGGCTGGCCGAGCAGGCCCTGGCCATACGCCAGCAAGACCCCGTTGGCGCCCAGCAGCGCCCAGAACACGAATTTCAGCACCGCATATCTCCCGTCGAGCCGGTGGCTGCTGCATGCAGGCCGACCAGTACGATGTTATCGACCACCTGGTGCGCAATCTTGAGGGCTGGCGCGATATGGGGCGCGGCGCCGCCCGAGACGATGCAGAAGGCGCCGCCCAGGCCCGCCACCGCGCGCTCGATCGCGCCCGCCTGCGCCGAGAGCAGGCCGGACAGGATTGCATCCTGCGTGTTGTCGCCAAATAGCGGCGGCAACGCGCCGGCGTCGACCTGCGGCAGTTGCGCCGTGTTGCGCGCCAGGCTGGCGGCCATCAGGGCCAGGCCGGGCAGGATCATGCCGCCGATAAAGTGGCCGTCGGCGCGTACCGCGTCGACCGTGGTCGCGGTGCCGCAGGTGGCCACGATCAGGTCCTGGCAGGGCACCAGCGCGCGCGCGCCGATGGCAGCGGCGAAGCGGTCGCACCCGAGCCGCACCGGGTCGCGGTAGCCGTTGGTGACGCCTGCGCGCTGCGGCGTGGACGCGAACCACTCGATCTGCGCATGCGCCGGCAGCAGGGCTGCGATGCGTGTGGCCAGCGCGGGCCCCGCCACGTTCGAGACCAGCACGCGCGTGGCGCCCATCCAGTCTTCATACACCGCATCCAGCCCGGCATGCGCTACCGCGCCAGTGGCCGACCAGGTGCCCGGCTCCGCGCCGTCTTCTGCCAGCGCCCACTTGACGCGGGTATTGCCGGCATCGATCAGCAGCATCATGCTTTCACCCGCAGCGAGACGTCGCCGGCCATCACGGTGATGCGGCCTTCATCCGTATCGAGCAGCAAGCGCCCGCTATCGTCGACACCGGCCGCGCGGCCTTCGTGCCGCACGACGCCGCCGTCGAGCAGGACGACGGTCTCGCCCTGCCATGCATGGCGCAGATTCCAGCGCGCGCTGAAGGCGGCAAATCCGCGCGCGGTAAATTCGCGCAGGCAGCCGGCCAGGCCGTCGAGGAGCGCCGCCATCAACGCGTCGCGGTCCATGCGCGCCAGCCAAGGCATGCCGGCCGCGCTGCGCCCCAGTTGTGCTTCTATCTCGTCCGGCATCAACAGGTTCAGGCCGATGCCAATCACGCACCAGGTGCCGCCGCCAGGGGCAGACTGGGTTTCGATCAGGATGCCGGCCAGTTTGTCGCCATCCTTGAGGACGTCGTTCGGCCACTTCAGGTGGACCTGCTGGCCCAGCGTGCCAAGCGTGTCGGCCAGCGCCACGCCCACCGCCAGCGGCAGGCCAAGCAGCGCCTGCGGTCCGCCATCGAAGCGCCAGGCCAGCGAAAACGTCAGCGAGCCTTCGGGCGACGACAGCCAGCTGCGCCCGGCGCGCCCGCGGCCGGCGCTTTGGTGTTCGGCGATCAGCAACAGCGGGGCGGCAAGGGTGCCGGCGCGCGCGAGCAGGTCGGCGTTGGTCGACCCGGTCTGCGCCACGACTTCAACGGCGACGCCTGCGCGCGACAGCGCGGCAATGGCAGCAGCGTTCATGGTTGCTTCCGGCGCGGCTTGGTCGGCGCGCGCGCAAAGAGACGGTCGAAGAGGGCGTTGGGCATCAGGCGCAGCAGCTTGGCGACGACGCCCATCTGCCACGGCAGCACGCGATAGCTGTCACCGCGCGCGATCGCTGCGACAGCGCCCGTGGCAAAGCGTTCGGGGGACATCAAAAAGGGCATGGGGAAGCGGTTGGCACGGGTCATGGGGGTATCGATGTAGCCGGGGGCGATGGTCACCACGCGAATGTTCGACGGGCGCAGTTCCACGCGCAGCGCTTCGCAATAGCTGTGCAGCGCGGCCTTACTGGCGCAGTAGGCACCGGCGCCGCGCATGCCGCGAATGCCGGCCACGCTCCCGATGCCGACCAGGCGGCATGGCGTCGACCGGGTTTTCATGGCGGCGATGAACGGTGCGAACGTCGCCACCGTGGCATTCACATTGGTGGCGAAGACGGCGTCGAACACGGCGAGGTCGTCTGCCTGCTCGGTCAGCGTGCCCTGCGAAATGCCGGCGCAGGCGATGACGATATCGGCGCCGCCGTTCACGGCGAGGAAGTCCTGCGCCGCAGCGGCGAGGGCTGCGCGATCGAGCACGTCGACCGCATACACCTGGTGGCGCGAGGAATCAGGGAGAGATTGACGCAGTTGGTCGAGCGCGTCGCGTCGCCGGCCCAGAAGGCCCAGCGTCGCCCCGCGCGCGGCATATTCGCGCGCCAGCGCGGCGCCGATGCCGCTCGAGGCGCCGGTGATGAAGACGCGCTGGCCCGGCAGCGACATGCCGGATCAGCGCTGGTTGCGCACGATGGCGACGTCGATGCCGCTGTCGAGCAGCTTGGCGCGCGCGCGGTTGACGCCTTCGACCTGCGTGAACGGGCCAACCCGCACGCGGTGCAGCACGCCGCTGTCGGTGCTGCGGTCGGTGATCGCCGCCTCGAAGCCCAGCAGGGCCAGCTTGGCGCGGGTGTTTTCGGCGTCCGACATTTCACGGAAGGCGCCCGCCTGCAGGTAATAGATATAGCCGTCGGTGACGGCGGCAGCCGCCGGCGCTGCGGCGACCGTGTTGACCGGTGCCGGCGATGGCGCCGGGGTTGGCGTGCGGCGCGGCGCCTGCATGCCGGCGATCGCGGCGCCCAGTGGATCGGCATCTGCGGGCGCTGCAGCCGGCGCGGCGGGTGCAACCGGTGCTGCCGGTGCGGCAGCTGGTGCACTTGGCGCCGGCTTGGGCGTCTCGCGCACCGGCGTGCGGGTGCCGTACAGCGGCTTGTTCGGATCGTTGGCCTGGCTCGGCTCGAGGTCGGCCGGACGCCCCATCTTGTTGGAGCGGTCGGTAAAGGGCGAGGCGCCCTTGGTGATCACGAGTGCGACCGCCACTGCGATGCCCAACCCGATGATCAGGCCGATGATGATGCCCGTCAGGGTGCTGCCGCGCTGGCGGAGGGGCGAGAAGGATCGAATGGCGGTCATGACGCTTTCTGGTTGGGCAGTGGATGCAGTGATTACATTTTGTCCGGCGCCGACACGCCGATCAGCGCGAGGCCGTTGCGCAGTACCTGGCGCGTGGCGGCGGCCAGCGCGAGGCGGGCCAGCTTGAGCGGCTCGTCGTCGTCCAGCAGCCACTTGTGCGCAAAGTAGTAGCTGTGCAGGTCGCCGGCCAGTTCGCGCAGGTAGAACGCGACCTGGTGCGGGCCCAGTTCGCCCAAGGCGCGCTCGAGCACTTCAGGGTACGACGCCAGCTTGGCCAGCAGTTCGAATTCCTTCGGTGAGGTGAGCGGCGACAAATCGACGCTGGCGAGCGAAGCGACATTGCCGCCCCAGTTGGCCAGCGCCGAGCAGATGCGCGCATGGGCGTACTGGACGTAGTACACCGGGTTCTCGTCGCTCGTTTCGAGCGCGACGTTCACGTCGAACACGAACTCGGTGTCGGCCTTGCGCGAGATGAGGAAGAAGCGCACGGCGTCGCGGCCACGCGTGACGTCGCCCGCGCCCGACCAGTCGATCAGGTCGCGCACGGTGACGTACGAGCCGGCGCGCTTGGAAATCTTGACCTCTTCGCCGTCCTTCATCACGGTGACCATCTTGTGCAGCACGTAGTCGGGATAGCCTCGCGGGATGCCGATGTCGACCGCCTGCAGACCGGCGCGCACGCGCGCGATCGTGCCGTGGTGGTCACTGCCCTGGATATTGATCGCCTGGTCGAAGCCGCGACGGAATTTCTGGATGTGGTACGCCACGTCCGGCACGAAGTACGTATAGGTGCCGTCGGACTTGCGCATCACGCGGTCCTTGTCGTCGCCGTAGTCGGTGGTCTTGAGCCACAGCGCGCCGCCGTCTTCATAGGTCTTGCCCGAGTCGACCAGCGTCTTGACCGCAGTATCGACCTTGCCGTCGGCGTACAGCGACGACTCGAGGTAGTAGTTGTCGAACTTGACGCCGAAGGCCTGCAGATCCTGGTCCTGCTCGTTGCGCAGGTAGGTCACGGCGAAGCGGCGGATCGATTCGAGGTCGTCGACATCACCGCTGGCGCTGGCCGGTTCGCCATCGCTGGCCGAGACGGTTTTCCTGGCCAGGAAGTCGGCGGCGATGTCGGCGATATAGTCGCCGTTGTAGGCCGATTCGGGCCATTCGGCGTCGCCCGGCTTGAAGCCGCGTGCGCGTGCCTGCACCGAGTTGGCCAGCGTGGCAATCTGCACGCCCGCATCGTTGTAATAGAACTCGCGCGTGACGTCATGGCCTTGCGACAGGAACAGCGACGCCATCGCGTCGCCCAGCGCGGCCTGGCGGCCGTGACCGACGTGCAGCGGGCCAGTCGGGTTGGCCGAGACGAATTCGATGATCACGTGGTGGCCGGCGCCGCTGGTGCTGCTGCCGAATGCCGCGCCCTGTTCGAGCACGCTGCGCGCGACCGATTGCTTGGCGCTGGCGGCCACGCGCAGGTTGATGAAACCGGGGCCGGCGATGTCGGCGGCCTCGATCAGGCCCTGCGCGCCAGGTTCGGCCAGCAGTGCGGCGACCAGGCGCGTGGCCAGTTCGCGCGGGTTGGTTTTGAGTGGCTTGGCCAGCTGCATCGCGATATTGCAGGCGATGTCGCCATGCGATGGATCGCGCGGCCGTTCGAGCACCACGTTCGGGGTGAGATCGGTACCGGCAACGATCGGCGCGAGGGCGGCCTGGAACAGGGCAACGATTTGTTGTTTTTGTTGGGCGAGCATGGGAATGGTCGAAAATGTAATGAGGCGACGCCTGGAGGTCAGGCAAACAGTGCACATTATACTAGCTTGACGGGCCGCTTTGGCGGGCCGCGGCTCCAGCGGCCAGCGTATCACCCACTATCAGGATAACCACAGCGGCCACTATATTAAGCGTCGTCAAAGGCATAACCGTTACAATGGGAGCCCATTTTCGCAACATTTTATTCGCCATGACTGACAAGCGTCCAACGCTCTCCCTGAAACCCAAGGCCAAGCCGGCGTCCGACCGGCGCGGCGCCGGCGCGGCAGGCCGCAAGCCGGCCCCGGCCGCCGAGTGCGGGCAACCACGCGCACAGGGACAGGGGCAGGGGCAGGGCAGTCAGGCACAGGGCGAACGCGCACCGGCCCAGCCGGCAGCGGCATCCGGCTATCAGTTGAAGCATCATGTCGTGCGCGCGCCGCGCGAAGAGCCGCGCCTGCGCGCCAGTCATGAAGTCAAGGTCGCGCCGCAGCGCGACTACAAGCCCGACCTGAAATCCGACTCGCTGGCCCTCGCGCTGCTGGGCGCGGCCAGCGCCGTCGCCCGCGTGCAGGGCGGCATGGCGCTGCCGCAGGCCCTGTCGATCGTGTTCGGCGCCTACGACGTCACGCCGCAAACGCGCGGCGCGATCCAGGACATCGCCTACCGCACCATGCGCCAGCTGGGCCGCAGCGAAACGCTGCTGGGCCTGATGACGAGCAAGGCGCCCGAGCCGCCGATGCTGGGCGCGCTGCTGTGCGCGGCGCTGTCGCTGCTCGATCCGCCCGAGGGCACACCGGCGCCGTACGAAGCGTTCACCGTGGTCGACCAGGCCGTTACCGGCGCGGCGGCGCACCCCGATTTTGCGCACGCCAAGGCAATGGTCAATGCGGTGCTGCGCCGCTTCCTGCGCGAGCGTGAATCGCTTGTGGAAGAAGCGCTGCGCACGCCGCTGGCGCGCTGGAATTATCCGCAGTGGTGGATCGACACGGCGCGCGCTGCCTACCCGCGCGACTGGGAAGCGGTGCTTGCTGCCGGCAACGCGCATCCGCCACTGACGCTGCGCGTGAACCGTCGCCGGCAGGATGTCGCCGCGTATCTGCAGTCGCTGCAGGATGCGGGCCTGGGCGCCGAGCAGGTGGGGCCGCATGCGGTGCGCCTGGCGCAGGCCATCAATGTGAGCCAGATCCCCGGCTTTGCCGAGGGCGTGGTGTCGGTACAGGATGCCGGCGCCCAGCTGGCCGCGCCACTGCTCGACCTGCAGGATGGCATGCGCGTGCTCGACGCGTGCGCGGCCCCTGGCGGCAAGAGTGGCCATATCCTCGAGACGGCGAACGTCGAACTCACGGCCGTCGACACCGATGCGCTGCGCCTCGGCCGGGTGGGCGACAATCTCGGCCGCCTGGGACTGGCGGCGCAACTCGTGACGGCCGACGCTGGCGCGACCGACTGGTGGGATGGCCGTCAATACGACCGCATCCTGGCCGACGTGCCGTGCACGGCGTCGGGCATCGTGCGCCGCCACCCGGATATCCGCTGGTTGCGCCGCAAGTCGGATACATCCCAACTTGCAACACTTTCAGCCAAAATACTCGACAATCTTTGGCAGATGCTGCTGCCGAATGGTAAATTGCTATTCGTGACATGTTCGCTCTGGCCCCAGGAATCGGAGGCGCAGGCGGCTGCCTTCGCGGCCCGCCACGACGCGGTCCGCCTCGATGCGCCGGGCCAACTGCTGCCCGTCGGTGGCGCCGGACAGGATCATGACGGTTTGTTCTACGCCCTGTTCCAGAAGAAAGCGGCGTGAAGTTCTTTTCACTACGCGCATTATTTAAGGCCCCGGCTCCCCCGTGACGTTACGATTTTTCCGCCTTTTCGCCTGTCAGTTGCTGCTGGCGATCGCGTGCGTTGCCATGGGCACGCCGGCGCAGGCGGCCGACGACATCGAAATCACCCGCGCAACCATCGAAGCGAGCGACGATGGCTACCGCCTCAACACGGCCTACAACTTTGA
Organism: Telluria sp. LT1R51-2; assembly: GCF_059685775.1. Classification (NCBI taxonomy): domain Bacteria; kingdom Pseudomonadati; phylum Pseudomonadota; class Betaproteobacteria; order Burkholderiales; family Oxalobacteraceae; genus Telluria; species Telluria sp. LT1R51-2. The sequence continues at coordinate 45,810 of NZ_JCASIM010000001.1, forward strand.
ACTGAATCACGGCCTGAAGGACGCGATCCAGCACGGGGTCCAGCTGCACTTCACCACCGAGATCGAACTCACGCGTCCGCGCTGGTACTGGCGCGACGAAAAGGCCGTCTCATTAAAACGCACCATCCGCATTTCGTACGACGTGCTCACGCGCCAGTATTACGTGGTCGTGGTGGGCTCGTTCCAGGAACGCTTCCAGACCTTTGAAGACGCGATGTTCATGATCCGGCGCCCGACGCGCTGGCTGATCGCGCCCAAGGGCACGCTCAAGGCCGGCGAAGTCTATGAAGTCTCGCTGCGCATGTTCATGGACCGCGAGTACCTGCAAAAGCCGTTGCAGGTCAATGCCTTCAACGATTCGGACTGGCGCCTGACATCCAGCCGAAAGACCTTCACCTACCGTGCGGAGTGAAGTGATCAGCGGTGGGGTGCGCTATGCGCTGATCGTCGGCGGCGCGATCGTCTCGATCCTGCTGTTCCTGCTGGCCGGTGCGTCCGACAATTCCGGCTTCTTCGGCCGTTACTACAGCTGGCTCCTGGGCCTGACCGCCGCGATGGCGTTCCTGCTCCTGATCGTTGTCGTCGTGGCGCTGGGGCGCCTGTATTCCCGCTACAAGGCCGGCAAGTTCGGCTCCCGGCTCATGGCCAGGCTGGTGCTGCTGTTTGCCGGCATCGGCATCCTGCCCGGTCTCGTGATCTTCATCGTCTCCGTGCAGTTCGTGTCGCACTCCATTGACTCGTGGTTCGACGTCAAGATCGAATCGGCCATCGAATCGGGCCTGAACCTGGGCCGCGCCGCGCTTGACGAATCGCTGTCCGAACTGGGCGCCACCGCGCAGACCGCCGCCGCCACGCTGGCAGGGCAGAGCGACATGACCGCGCAACCCGTGCTGGCGCGCCTGCTGGCTGACACCAGCGGCCTGCAGAGCGTGATGCTGGTCGACGCCAACGGCGCCGTGCTGTCGGCCGCCACTGAAGACCGCGGCGCCAACCTGGCTGCCGACGCACCCAATGAACGCATGCTGCGCAGCGCCGGCATGCCGGGCGGGTACGCTCAGGCCGAGGGCGGCGTGGGTCCTGCCGATGCGGGCGACGAGGCCGCAGACGGCGCCTCGAATGCGCTCGACGCCGTGACCGGCCTGCGCCTGCGGGTCGTGATGGCCGTGCCCGAACCACCTGGCGTGCAGCAGCGCTACCTGCAACTGCTGCAGGCGGTGCCGGTCGGCCTGGCCTCGAATGCCGAGGTGCTGCGCTCGGCCTCCACCGAATACCGGCTGCGCCTCGAAGCGCGCACCGGCCTGCGCAAGATGTACATCGTGACCTTGACCCTGACGCTGCTGCTGGCAATCTTCGGGGCGATCGGCAGCGCTTTTCTCATCGCCGGCAATCTCGCGCAGCCGCTGCTGGTGCTGGCCGAGGGCACGCAGGCGGTGGCCGAGGGCGACCTGTCGCCGCGCCCGATCGTCGAGACCAACGATGAACTGGGCACCTTGACCCGATCCTTCAATGCGATGACGGGCCAGCTGTTCGAAGCCAGAAGCGCCGTGGAGCGCAACCGCGCCGCGCTGCAAAGCGCCAAGGCCCACCTGGAGTCGGTGCTGGCGAATATGTCGGCCGGCGTGATCGTGCTCGATGCCGAGGGCATCGTGGTCAACTCGAACGATGCCGCCTACCGCATCCTGCAGATCGAGCCGGGCGCGATGGCGGGGCCGCTGAACCGCATCGCCGGCCTCGAACATTTTTCGAACACGGTGGCGCGCTCGTTCTCGGCGCAAAGCGCCCACGTGGCGGCCGAGCGCCGCAAGCGCGCGCACTGGCAGCAGCAGATCGAGATCCCACGCGACGCCCAGCGCAAGACCGGCGCCGCCGACGAACAGGAGCACGACATCGTGCTGCTGGCGCGCGGCTCGCGCCTGCCGGTGGGCGCCGACAGCGGCTTCATCGTCGTGTTCGACGATATCTCGGACGTGATCACGGCCCAGCGCTCGGTGGCCTGGGGCGAGGTGGCGCGCCGCCTGGCCCACGAAATCAAGAATCCGCTCACGCCGATCCAGCTGGCGGCCGAACGCATGCAGATGAAGCTGGCCGAACACCTGCCGCAAGCGCAGGCTGACCTGCTCCAGCGCGGCACGACCACGATCGTCAACCAGGTCGATGCGATGAAGCGCATGGTCGACGACTTCCGCGACTATGCGCGCACGCCGCCGGCGATGCTCGACCAGCTCGACCTGAATGGCCTGATCGCCGAGATCCTGAGCCTGTACCTGGCCGACGACGGCAGCGACATCATCCATGCGAACCTCGCGCCGGACCTGCCGCGCGTGATGGGCGACGCGACCCAGTTGCGCCAGGTGATCCACAACCTGGTCCAGAACGCGCAGGATGCATTGGTCGAGCGCGGGCCGGATGCGCCAGCGCCGCGTGTGGACATCACGACCGAGGCGATCCAGTACACGGGCACCGGTGGCTTTGCCGGCACCGCAGTGCGCCTGGCGATCGTCGACAACGGGCCCGGTTTCGCGCCCCGCATCCTGGCGCGCGCGTTCGAACCGTATGTCACGACCAAGGCGCGCGGCACGGGCCTTGGTCTCCCGATGGTCAAGAAAATCATCGACGAACACGGTGGCCGGATCGATGTCGGAAACCGCAGCGATGGAACTGGCGCAGCAGTGTCGATTTTGCTGTTAAAGTTAGCTCCCGAAGCAAGCTTGGCTTAAGGACAACTGAACAAGCGGCTGCGTGTTGTCCTGCCAATCGCACCGCCTGGCAGTACACTGCGCCGCGTTTGTCAGTACAGTGCGTTTTTCCGGCCGATCGTGGCTCCGCTCGTAATGGTTTTTCGAACTCCCCTTCAGTGCAAAAAACTTATAAAATTGCACACACGTCGGGTAGAAGATCAGGAAGGTAGAAGAGATGGCGAACATACTGGTAGTTGACGATGAAATGGGAATCCGGGAGCTGTTGTCCGAGATTCTCGGTGACGAAGGTCATGCCATCACCCTGGCCGAGAACGCGCAGCAGGCGCGCGAGGCGCGCGCGGCCGGCGCCCCGGATCTCGTGCTGCTCGATATCTGGATGCCTGACACCGATGGCGTCACGCTGCTCAAGGAATGGCAGCGCGACGGCCTGTTGACCATGCCGGTCATCATGATGTCGGGTCACGCGACCATCGACACCGCAGTCGAAGCAACGCGCATCGGCGCGCTGAACTTCCTCGAGAAACCGATCGCGCTGCAAAAGCTGCTCAAGGCCGTGCAGCAGGGCCTGAGCCGCGCGCAGGAAGTCGCACGTGCGCCGATGGCGCCACCGCGCCCGATTGCCCCGAGCGTGCCGAGCATGGGCCTCGATGGCGGCAGCGCTGCGTCGGCATCGGCCTCGCCGTCGGCGCCGATGTTCGCATCGGCCAATGCACAACCGGGCCTTGGCGCGCCCCTTGGCAATGGTGCGCGCCTCGTGCATGCCATGTCGCAGGGCGAGGGCACCGGCTACACGCTGTCGTTCGACCTGCCGCTGCGTGAAGCACGCGACGCGTTCGAGCGCATGTACTTCGAACACCACCTGGGCCGCGAAGGTGGCAGCATGACGCGCGTGGCCGAAAAGACGGGCCTGGAGCGCACCCACTTGTACCGCAAGCTCAAGCAGCTTGGCGTCGAGCCGGGCAAGCTGGCCAAGAAAGGGGGCTGATGGCCCGCGCGGCCACCAGTCTCGTTACCGGTTCGACGGCGGCAGCGCGCGAAGGGGCCATTGCGGCGCTGTTGGCCGCGCCCTTCGACGCGGCGTCTGCGGCGTCTGCGTCCGTCAGTGGCCTGCCCGCTGACGCACTGGCCTCGCCGGCAAGCCGCCTGCCGGCGCCTGCCATTCCGTTCGACGCTGTCATCCTCGAAGGCCTGGGCGTGGCCGCCACGCCGCTCGAATCCGCTCCCAACCTGCAGGTCATGCGCATCGCCCCGGGCTGCCTGTGCTGCGACGGCAATCTGGTTTTGCGTGTAACATTGAATCGTCTGCTGCGCCAACGCCCTCGGCGCCTGTTCATCGGTCTGGCGAGCAGCGAACACCTTGATCAGTTGCGATCGTGGCTTGCAGCACCGCCATACGATCAGCTGTTGGCCCTGGAACCTGTCGTGCACGCCTGAGCTTTACCGGCGCGTTCACTTGAAATCCAGCCGGCCAGCCCCACCTCTTTATCGAAGTGAACAGCCTGCCATTTGCCGCCACCCGGCAGGTTGGCACCAACTTTCTGATCGAAGGAGTCAACATGAACATGATCTACAACAGTGAACAGTACAGCGTCGTCGAATTTGGTGTCGACCGTGAACTCGAAGCACTGCGCTTTGGTGGCTTCGAGATCGTTGACAAGACCGGCCGGCGCGAAGCGTTCATCGGCGGCCGGCTCGCGCAATCGTTCCGGCGCGATGTCAACAACCTGATCGCAAGCGAGCCGACGATGGAAGAAATCGACGAATTCCTGGGCGAGTACGACACGCTCATGAGCCAACCGGTGGTGCTGCATTAAGCCGCTGGTGAAGTACTCGCCGCGCCATCTCCTGCCAGGGTGATGGCGCTTTCATTTCAGTAGCATACGAAGCTGTACCCATGTGCCAGTTACTTGGAATGAACTGCAATGTCCCTACTGACATTGTCTTTTCTTTTACCGGCTTCGCCCACCGCGGCGGCCACACCGATACCCACCACGATGGCTGGGGGATCGCGTTCTTCGAAGGTACCGGCGTACGCCACTTCGTCGATCACCAGGCGGCAGTTGCTTCGCCGATCGCCGAGCTGATCAAGCGTTACCCGATCAAGTCCACCAACGTTATTGCCCATATCCGCAAGGCCACCGTCGGCCAGGTGGCGCTCGAAAACTGTCATCCGTTCGTGCGCGAATTGTGGGGCCGCTACTGGGTGTTTGCCCACAACGGCGACCTCAAGGGATTTGCACCCGTGCTCGATGGCGCATTCCGGCCTGTCGGCACGACCGACAGCGAGCTGGCGTTCTGCTTCCTGCTGCAAAGCCTGCGTCGCGAGTTTGGCGATACGGCGCCCACACGCGCGGCGCTGGCCGGTGCGCTCGAACGCATCATTCCCGGCATTGCCGCCCATGGGACCTTTAACATGATGCTGTCGGATGGTACGGCGCTGTACACGCATTGTTCGACCAAGCTGTGTTACGTCGTGCGCAAGCACCCGTTCGTGACGGCCTGCCTGTCGGACGAAGACCTGTCGGTCGACTTTTCTCAGGTAACGACCCCCGATGACCGGGTCGCGATCATCGTGACTGAACCGCTGACAATGAACGAGGTATGGACCCATTTCGCGCCTGGCGAGCTGAAAGTGTTCGTCGATGGCTTGCCGCAGGACGTGGCGACACTGTCACCGAGTTGATCGTTCCCCAACATTCTCACAAAAAATTTATTTTAGGAAACCCAACTGTCATTCGGATGCGGTAAAGTAGATTGGTTGCCGCGATATTGAGAATGACATGACCGATACAGCCCGCCTCGACGAGGCATCCCAGCCACTGCGCATGCGCAATTTCTTCTTGGCGCGCCAGCCGGTGCTGGACCGTAACCAGGCTTTGTTTGGTTACGAGCTGCTGTTCCGGGGCAGTGCCCAGGGGCCAGCCGAATTCGAATCCGGCCTGTCGGCCAGCGCCAGCGTCATCCACCATGCGTCCCAGCTCGGCCTGCCGCGCGCCATTGGCGATGCGACCGCGTTCATCAATGTCGACAAAGAGGCGCTGATGAGCGACATGTTTGCGTTCATGCCGCGCGAGCGCACGGTGCTGGAGATCGTCAGCTCGGTCGAGCCCGATGTTGACGTCATCAACCGCATGACGCATCTGGCAGCGCACGGCTTTCGCTTTGCTGCCGAAGCCTCGGCCCATGGCGCGGCGCTATCGCGTTTGCTGCCGGTGATCGACTTCGTCAAGATGGACCTGCGCGCGCTGCCGCTCGTGACGATGCTGTCGCTCGCGCCGCGCCTGCGCACCACCGGCAAGCGGCTGGTGGCAGAGAAGGTCGAGAACCTTACCGAATACCGTACTTGCCTGGACGTCGGCTTCGACTATTTCCAGGGCTATTATTTTGCCAAGCCATCGGTGATTGCAGGGCGCAAGTTGTCGCCGTCGCAGACGACGGTGCTCGACCTGATGAACCTGATCATGTCGGATGCCGACAATGCCGAGATCGAGCAGGTGGTCAAACGCGAAGTGACGATTGGCCTGAACCTGCTGCGCCTGGTGAACACGCCGGCAGTGGGGGCAGGGCGCCGCATCGAATCGATCAGCCAGGCCCTGACCCTGCTGGGCCGGCGCCAATTGCAGCGCTGGCTGCAGATCCTGCTGTTTGCCGAGCCCGACGTGCGCGGCCACAGCCAGAGTCCGCTCCTGATGCTGGCCACGACGCGCGCACGCCTGATGGAGCTGCTGGCCCAGCGCATGCGCCCGGGGCAGCGCAACGTCGCCGACATCGCATTCACGGTCGGCATGATGTCGCTGATGGATACGCTGTTCTGCATTCCGATGCGCGACATCGTCGAACAGATCCCCGTGATCGACGAAGTACGCGCCGCGCTCCTGAGCCGCACGGGCTTCTTTGGCGAACTGCTCAAGCTGGCCGAATCGATCGAGCGCATGGACGACGAGCAGGACGATATGCTCGCTGGCCTCAAGTCACTGGCCTTCGACGGCGACGACCTGGCCGAACTCGAAGTGGCCGCATTTGAATGGAGCGACAAGGTCGTACGCTACGCTATCTAACGTCACCAGCAGCATCACCCAATCGGGCCGCCAGGAAACTGCCGGCCCGTTTCACATTCCCCGCCAGAAAAGCAATTACCCAACAATTAGGGTCAGAGTCGAATTGTTTGACAACTTTTCCAATCCGCATGGCCTTGAATGGCCGAGCCCGCTATTGGCGAAAGCAATTGCTCAATAATTCGACTCTGACCCTAATTAAAATTAGTGATCTGAAGGAAAATTACCGATTAATTCTACTCTGACCCTCATTGGGTCAGGAGAGGTTGGGGGCCAGGTGGCGTTCGACTTCTTGTTTGTCCATGTTGCGGCGGGTGGCCATGTCGGCGACCTGGTCGTTGCCGATCTTGCCGACGACGAAGTATTTTGAGTCGGGGTGGGCCAGGTAGAAGCCGGAGACCGCGGCGCCGGGATACATGGCGTAGGACTCGGTCAATTGCATGCCGATTTCTTCAGCTTGCAGCGTGGCGAACATGTCGGCTTTGACTGTGTGCTCGGGGCAGGCCGGGTAGCCTGGGGCGGGGCGGATGCCCAGGTATTTTTCGGCGATCAGCGCTTCGTTGCTCAGGTCTTCGCCGACGGCGTAACCCCACAGGTCGGTGCGCACGCGTTCGTGCAGATATTCGGCGAACGCTTCGGCCAGGCGGTCAGCCAGCGACTTGAGCATGATCGACGAGTAGTCGTCGTGCGCAGCTTCGAAACGCTGCTCGTGCTTTTCGATGCCCAGGCCTGCCGTCACGGCGAACATGCCGATGTAGTCGGCGACGCCGCTGTCCTTTGGCGCGATGAAGTCGGCGATGCACTGGTTCGGGCGCTGCTCGCCGTTTACCAGGGGTTTCACGCCCTGCTGGCGCAGGCCGTACCAGGTCAGCGCCACTTGCGAGCGCGTTTCGTCGGTGTAGATTTCGATGTCGTCGTCATGCACCGTGTTCGCCGGCAGCAGCGCGATGACGCCGTTGGCCGACAGCCAGCGGCCTTCGATGATCCGCTTGAGCATTGCCTGGCCTTCGGCAAACACCTTGCTGGCGGCGTCGCCCACCACCGCATCGGTGAGGATGCCGGGGAACGGGCCGGCCAGGTCCCAGGTCTGGAAGAACGGGCCCCAGTCGATGTAGCGCGCGATCATGCCCAGGTCGACATTTTTGAAGATGCGCCGGCCAATGAACTTTGGTTTTACCGGTGCGAAATCGAGGCGCGCCTTGTTGGCGCGGGCCTGCTCGAGCGTGAGCATCGGCAGCGCCTTCTTGCTGGCGTGCTGGATGCGGATACGTTCGTAGTCCTGCGCCAGTTCGATGATATAGGCGTCGCGCGTGTCGTCCGTGACCAGCGACTGGCCGACCGACACCGAACGCGATGCATCCGGCACGTACACGACCGGGCCGTCGTAGAACGGCGCGATCTTCACGGCCGTGTGCGCGCGGCTGGTGGTCGCGCCGCCGATCAGGAGCGGCATCTTGCGGTCGCGGAAGTACGGATCGCGCTGCATCTCGCGCGCCACGTGCGCCATTTCTTCGAGCGATGGCGTGATCAGGCCCGACAGGCCCACCATGTCGGCGTTTTCTTCCTTCGCACGCGCGAGGATGTCAGCGCACGGCACCATCACGCCCATATTGACGATCTCGAAGTTATTGCACTGCATGACCACCGAGACGATGTTCTTGCCGATGTCGTGCACGTCGCCCTTGACGGTGGCGATCACCATCTTACCCTTGGGCTTGGAGACGATGCCGGTGCGCGCTTCTTCGAGTGCCTTTTCTTCTTCGATGAACGGCACCAGGTGCGCCACCGCCTGCTTCATCACGCGCGCCGACTTGACCACCTGCGGCAGGAACATCTTGCCCTGGCCGAACAGGTCGCCGACGATGTTCATGCCGTCCATCAGCGGGCCTTCGATCACGTGGATCGGGCGACCCTTTGACGCCAGCACTTGCTGGCGCATTTCTTCGGTGTCCTCGACGATCCACTGCGTGATGCCGTGCACCAGCGCGTGCGCCAGGCGCTGTTCGACCGCCGCTTCACGCCACTCGAGGTTCTGTTCCTGCTTGTTGCCGCCGGCTTTGAGCGTACCGGCGATCTCGATCATGCGTTCGGTGGCGTCCTTGCGGCGATTGAGCACGACGTCCTCGACGCGCTCGCGCAGTTCGGGCGCCAGGTTGTCGTAGACGCCGACCATGCCGGCGTTGACGATGCCCATCGTCAGGCCGGCCTTGATCGCGTGGTACAGGAACACGGTGTGGATCGCTTCACGTGCCGGATCGTTGCCGCGGAAGCTGAACGACACGTTCGACACGCCGCCCGAGATCTTCGCGTACGGCAGATTGTCGCGGATCCACTGGCACGCTTCGATGAAGTCGTTCGCGTAGTTGTCGTGCTCTTCGATGCCGGTCGCGATTGCGAAAATGTTCGGGTCAAAAATGATGTCTTCGGGCGGGAAGCCCACCTGCTCGGTCAGCACCTTATAGGCGCGGCCGCAGATCTCGGTCTTGCGCGCGAACGTATCGGCCTGGCCCTGTTCGTCGAACGCCATCACGATCACGGCCGCGCCGTAGCGGCGGCACAGGACCGCCTGGCGAATGAATTCTGCTTCGCCTTCCTTCATCGAGATCGAGTTGACGATCGCCTTGCCCTGCACGCACTTCAGGCCCGCCTCGATCACCGACCACTTCGACGAGTCGATCATCACCGGCACGCGCGAGATATCGGGTTCCGACGCGATCAGGTTCAAAAAGCGCGTCATGGCCGCCTGCGAGTCGAGCATCGCTTCGTCCATATTGATGTCGATGACCTGGGCGCCGTTCTCGACCTGCTGGCGCGCGACCGACAACGCCTCGTCGAACTGCTCGTTGAGGATCATGCGCGCAAACGCTTTTGAACCCGTCACGTTGGTGCGCTCGCCGACGTTGACGAACAGCGACGACTCGTCGATCGTGAATGGCTCCAGGCCCGACAGGCGCATCGCCACCGGAATCTCGGGGATCGTGCGTGGCGCGTGCTGCTCGAGGATGGTCGCGATCGCGTTGATGTGCTCCGGCGTCGTGCCGCAGCAGCCGCCGGCGATATTGATGAAGCCCGCGTCGGCGAATTCGCGCAGCAGCGCGGACGTGTCTGCGGGCAGTTCGTCAAAGCCCGTGTCGCTCATCGGGTTGGGCAGGCCGGCATTCGGGTAGATACAGACGAACGTGTCGGCGATGTTCGACAGCTCTTGCGCGTACGGTCGCATCAGGGCGGCGCCCAGCGCGCAATTCAGGCCAATCGTCAGCGGCTTGGCATGGCGCACCGAATTCCAGAAGGCAGGCACGGTCTGGCCCGACAGGATGCGGCCCGAAGCATCGGTCACGGTGCCCGAGATCATCAGGGGCAGGCGCGGCACATCCGGGTGTTCGTCGAAGTACAGGTCGATCGCAAACAGCGCCGCCTTGCAGTTCAGGGTATCGAAGATCGTCTCGACCAGCAGCACGTCGGCGCCGCCATCGACCAGGCCGCGCACCTGCTCATGGTACGACGCGACCAGCTGGTCGAAGGTCACATTGCGCGCCGCCGGGTCGTTCACGTCGGGCGATATCGAGGCGGTCTTGGGCGTCGGGCCCAACGCGCCGGCGACAAAGCGCGGCTTGTCTGGCGTCGAGTACTTGTCGCAGGCAGCGCGCGCGAGTCGGGCCGCTTGCACGTTCATCTCGTAAGCCAGGTGCGCCATGTGATAGTCGTCCTGCGCCACGCCGGTCGCGCCGAATGTGTTTGTTTCAAGCAGGTCGGCGCCGGCGGCCAGATAGCGTTCGTGGATTTCCTGGATGATCTGCGGCTGCGTCAGCGTCAGCAGCTCGTTATTACCCTTGACGAAGAGCTCGCGCGCGCCACTGCCTTCGGGCGCAGCGAAGGTTGCAAACCGCTCGCCGCGATACGCCGCTTCATCGAGCTTGTACTGCTGGATGATCGTGCCCATCGCGCCATCCAGGATCATGATACGGCGCGCGAGGATGTCACGCAGCTGGGTTTCGATCGGCGAAATGGCGTTGGAGCGGGCGTTCATGGTGAGGTCTTTCGAGGAGGGCGGCTTGAAGATTGCCTGTTGGGCGGTCTACGATTATACGCCAAGCCGTTGATATCGCTGAAAGTTGACCCTGTGTATGTATCCTTTTGTATGTAACATGGAATGTGTTACATGACGTTACAATTCACGGCTGTGCAGCAATCTTTACGTTACATGGTGAGACGACAATCAAGTCAAGCCACCGCGAGTGGCGTGAATAGATGGGATAACGCATGAACAAAGAATATCGACCGGACTGGGATCAGCCGATGGACCGCAACCCGGAGCCAGCAGCATCGTCGAAACCTCAAGTCGCCAGCAATGGTGTGAAACAGATCGTCACGATCCGCCTGGATGTGGATATGCTTGAATGGTTCAAGGCCGCAGGTCCTGGCTATCAGACCCGCATCAACCAGGTTCTGCGTGAACACATGGATGCCGAGCGTGATTCGCAGGCAGACTAAGCAGTTGCAAGGCGCCGGCGAGGCGCCTTTTTCATGGCGTGAAGACAAAAACGGCAGCCCGTGGGCTGCCTTGTCGTATCCGGAGCCCGTGCTTCGTTAGCTGAACTGCAGTCCCGTCAGCGCAAAACCCTTCAGGAATTCTGCTGCCGCCAGGCGCTTGCCGCCCGGTTTCTGCAGCTCGGTCAGGCGCAGCGCGCCCGTGCCACACGCCACCACGATCCCGCCCGCATCGGCCTGCAGCACCTGGCCCGGTGCGCCGCTGCCTTCCACTGCATCGGCGTGCCAGATCTTGACCGCCACGCCATCGACCACGCCATTCGCACCGGGGAACGGATTGAACGCACGGACCTTGCGCGCCAGGACGTCCGCTGGCAGTGCGAAATCGAGCTTGGCTTCTTCTTTCGTGATCTTGGCCGCGTAGGTCACGCCGGCCTCTGGCTGCGGTGTGGCCACCAGTTCGCCAGCGGCCATCTTGTGCAGCGCCTCGACGATCATGCGCGCGCCCAGCGCCGCCACCTTGTCGTGCAGCGTGCCGGTGGTGTCGGCGGCCTCGATCGGCAAGCCTTCCATCAGCAGCATCGGGCCGGTGTCGAGGCCTTCTTCCATTTCCATGATGGTCACGCCGGCGTCCACGTCACCCGCTTCGATCGCGCGGTGGATCGGCGCGGCGCCGCGCCAGCGTGGCAGCAGTGAGCCGTGAATATTAATGCAGGGGCGAATGTCGAGCGTGCTGCGCGGCAGGATCAGGCCATAGGCCGCCACCACCATCACGTCGTAGTCCAGTGCCAGCAGCTGCGCGTGGGCGACGCGTGCCTGTTCGGCGCGTTCGGGATCCTTGCTGTCAGTGCGCAGCGACAGCGGCTGCGCGACCGGCATGCCATGCGCCAGCGCGTATTGCTTGACGCTGGAAGCCTGCAACTGCATCCCGCGCCCGGCCGGGCGGTCAGGCTGAGTGAGCACCAGCGGCACGGTAAAACCGGCTTCGTGGATCGCACGCAGGGCGACGGCGGCAAACTCCGGCGTGCCGGCAAAAACGACCTTCATCAACGACGCGCGCCGCGCTGGGCTGCTTCACGCGCCAGGCCGCGCTCTTCCTTCTGCAGCTTGGCCTTGATGCGGTTGCGTTTCAGTGGCGACAGGTATTCGACAAACACCTTGCCCTTGAGGTGATCCATCTCGTGCTGAATACAGACGGCCAGCAGGCCATCGGCGTCGACCGTGAATTCCTTGCCCTCGAGATCGAAGGCGCGCACCTTCACGCGCGACGGCCGCTCGACGCCATCGTACACGCCCGGCACCGACAGGCAGCCTTCGTCGTACACGGCGCGCTCGTCGCTCGACCAGGTGATTTCAGGATTGATGAACACCATCAGATCGTCCTGCGCTTCGGTGACGTCGATCGTGACGACCTGCTCGTGCACGTCCACCTGGCTCGCGGCCAGGCCGACGCCAGGCGCGTCATACATGGTGTCGGCCATGTCGGCGACCAGGGTGCGCAGGCGCTCGGTGCCGAATTCGGTCACGGGCGTGGCAATCTTGTGCAGACGTGGGTCGGGATAGCGAAGGATGTCGAGTAGGGCCATGATCAGTTCGGATTTCGAGAGGTGGGTGCGGTTGACGGGGGGCTAGAGCGCGGGCAATTTCAGACAGCAAATGCGCCACACGCCCCGCAGGACAAACGCCGGTTTGTCTTGCTAGTTCAGGCAATTGTGTGCAGAATTTGATTCTATACAGCAACCCTTCCGTGGGCGGGGAGCGGTACGTCGTGATGCTTCTGGCGCCGCGGCCGGGCGCAATAGCCGCGCGGCCTGCAATCGTATTCGGATTTACGCTGTCTTAACGCCGGACTTAACGGACGTCTTCAATGAAAAATTTTAGCACAGTCATGGCCCATGCTGCAGCGGTGGCCTTGCTGGCCTGCGCCGCGAGCGTCCCCGCCGTGGCCCAGACGAATACCGCCGCCCCATCGGCGGCCTGCGCGTTCCGCCCCGACGCTCCTGACAAGCACGTCGTCGTCAAGCGCGACACCCTCTGGGACATTTCTGGCAAGTTCCTGCGCAACCCATGGTGCTGGCCGCAGGTCTGGGGCATGAACCGTGATGAAATTCGCAACCCGCACTGGATCTATCCGGGCCAGGTGATCTGGTTCGACCGCGCGCGCGGCCGCCTGTCGTTCAACCGGCCTGGCGAAGATGGCGATGGCCGCGGCCAGCCGCCGCTGACGCGCCTGTCGCCGCAGGTGCGCAGCGAAGGCACGGGCCAGGGCGCGGTGCCGTCGATCCCCGCCGGCGCCATCGAGCCGTACCTGACCCAGCCGCTGGTGGTCGAAGCCGACGAGCTGGCCGGCGCGCCGCGCATCGTCGCCTCGCAGGAAGGCCGTTTCTACCTGGGCATGGGCGACCGCGTGTACGTGCATGGCGCGCTCACGAGCGACACGGTGTACCAGGTGTTCCGCCCCGGCACCGTGCTGCGCGATCCGCAGACCGGCAAGGTGATGGCGCATGAAGCGGCCTTCCTGGGCAGCGTCAAGCTCGTTACCCCGGCCGGCCCGGGCGTCGATGCGCACACGTTCCAGGTCGTCGACACCGTGCGCGAAATGGGCGTGGGCGACCTGCTGGTGCCGCAGCCGCCCACGCCGGTGCGCAATTACGTGCCGCATGCGCCGCTGCAACCGATCGATGCGCGCGTGATGTCCATATACGCCGGCGTGACCTACGCCGGCCAGAGCCAGGTCGTCACTGTCAACCGGGGCGCGGTTGACGGACTCGATGTCGGCGCCGTGCTGCAGCTCTATCATGTCGGGAAGACTGTGGCCGACCCGGCGAGCCGGGGTTTCCTCGGCATGGGGCGTGCCCAGTTGAAAATGCCTGACGAACAAAACGGCAGCCTGTTCATCTTCCGCGTGTTCAAGAACGTCTCGTACGGCTTGATCATGACGGTGACAGCGCCCGTGCAAGTCGGCGACGTGGTCAAATCACCGGAGTAACCCCGCCGTGCAGGCCACGGACCCCCGCCCAATGCCCCATGAGCATGCCACCCCGATCGCCGACTGGCTGCGCCTGGAACAGGCCGACGGGGTAGGGCGCCGCAGCGTGCACGCGCTGCTGGCCGTGTTCGGCACCCCCGGTGCCATCCTGCGCGCTGGCCCCACAGCGCTGGGCGCCCATGTCACCCCTGCACAGGCACGCGCCATCTGCGCCCCCGTCACGCCCGCGCTGGCGGCCCTCATCGACGCCACGCTGGCCTGGCTGGCCGCGCCTGACCACCATCTCGTCACGTGCCACGATCCACACTATCCGCCGGCGCTGGCCGAGATTCCCGATCCGCCGCTGCTGTTATATGTCAGTGGCCGCGTGGAATTGCTGGCGCAGCCGCTCATTGCGGTCGTGGGCAGCCGCAATGCCAGCGTGCAGGGCAGGGTGGATGCCGAATCGTTCGCTGCGGCGCTGTCCGGCGCCGGGCTGTGCGTGGTGTCAGGGCTGGCGCTGGGGATCGATACAGCGGCGCACGAAGGCGCGCTGCGCGGCATTGGTTCGACAATCGCCGTCGTCGGCACGGGCCTGGACCGCGTCTATCCGGCGCGCAACCGCGCGCTGGCGCACCGGATCGCCGCGCAGGGCTGCATCGTCAGCGAATATCCGCTGGGCATGCCGCCGCTGGCCGCCAACTTCCCACGCCGCAACCGCATCATCAGCGGCCTGGCAGCGGGCGTGCTGGTGATCGAGGCGGCGGCGCAGTCCGGCTCGCTGATCACGGCGCAACTGGCAGCCGAGCAGGGCCGCGAGGTGTTCGCGCTGCCCGGTTCCATTCATTCGGCGCTGACCAAGGGCTGCCATCGCCTGATTCGCGAAGGCGCGCAACTGGTCGAGACGGTGGACGATGTGTTGATGGCCATGCGGCTGTCGCCGCTGGCAGGGTTGCCGCAGGTCGATGCCGCGGCGCCTGCGTCGGAGGACGACGCCATCCTGCTTGACGCTCTGGGCCACGAACCGGTCGCGCTCGACGAGCTGCTGGCCCGCCTCGTCATCGACCCCGGGGCCCTTGGCGCGCGCCTGCTCGAGCTGGAACTGGCCGGCCTCGTGACCCGGTTGCCGGGCGGCCGGATGCAGCGCATCTGGCGCTGAAAGGGCGTGTTTATGACCGACCATGACAACGGAGTCATGCTTCCCGATCTGTATTATGCGAATGGTATGTGCTTGTTTTTAATCATTATTAATAAGCTGGCTTATTGAACAAGGCTTGGATACAACGGTTTTTCCGTGGTGCGGCGTGGCTGGCGTGCTCCACTTGTGCCTCACGAAGTTTAGCTGCTACAGTAGCGTCACTATGTTCGACATCCTGGTCTATCTCTACGAGACGTACTACCGTCCCGACGCCTGCCCCGAGCCGGCAGCCCTGGCGCGCAAGCTCTCCGCCGTTGGTTTCGATGACATCGAAATCACGGAGGCGCTCGACTGGCTGGGCGGGTTGACCGACGCGCCGCTGCCCGAAACGATCGATGCGTCCACGGGCACCCGTTACTATGTCGACGAAGAATATATCGAGCTCGGCAGCGCAGCGATCGGCTTCATCGCCTTCCTCGAAAGCGCCAAGGTCCTGGGCCCGATCCAGCGCGAAATCGTCATCGAGCGTGCGCTCGCCTGCGACGAATCGCCCATTGCATTGAGCAAACTCAAGATCATCGTGCTGATGGTGCTGTGGAGTCAGGGCAAGGAGCCGGACGCGCTGATGTTCGACGATCTGTTCAGCGACGACGACGAGCAGGAGCCGCGTTTATTGCACTGAATTTGGTGCAATAATGGCAATAAACGAACGGGGCTGCGCGCCCCGTTTTGTATTTCCGGCCTGTCTGTCTGAATGCACCAGCGTGGGGCGGCCCCTTGCCGGAAGCGCGAAAACCCGCTTATCATTGGCCGCTTCATTCAGGACGTTACCAAACTGGCATGATGGCCAGAATTTCACCGGCGCCGGCCCGAGCATGTATGATGCGCAAGCCCCACACTATATAGACAGTACGACGAGAAACACTATGACCAAATCCCTCATCATCGCCGAGAAGCCGTCGGTCGCGAACGACATCGCCAAGACGCTGGGCGGCTTCACCAAGCACGATGAGTACTTCGAATCGGACGAATTCGTGCTCTCGTCGGCTGTTGGCCACCTGCTTGAAATCGCCGTGCCCGAAGAGCACGACGTCAAGCGCGGCAAGTGGAGCTTCACGCACCTGCCCATGATCCCGCCGTACTTCGCGCTCAATCCGATCGCCAAGACCGAATCGCGCCTGAAGGTGCTGAATCGATTGATCAAGCGCAAGGATGTCACGACGCTGATCAACGCATGCGATGCCGGGCGCGAGGGTGAACTGATTTTCCGCCTGATTGCGCAGAACGCGAAGGCCAAGCAACCGGTCAAGCGCCTGTGGCTGCAGTCGATGACGGCCGGCGCGATCCGCGACGGCTTCGCCAATCTGCGCAGCGACGAAGAAATGCTGCCGCTGGCCGATGCCGCGCGCTGCCGCTCCGAAGCCGATTGGTTGATCGGCATCAATGGCACGCGCGCCATGACGGCGTTCAACTCGAAAGAGGGCGGCTTCTACCTGACCACCGTCGGCCGCGTGCAGACGCCGACGCTGTCGATCGTCGTCGAGCGTGAAGAAAAGATCAAGAAATTCGTTGCCCGCGACTACTGGGAAGTGCGCGCCGAGTTCGTGTGCGCCGCCGGTATCTACGAAGGCCGCTGGCTCGACCAGAAGTTCAAGAAGGACGAGAACGACCCTGAAAAGCGCGCCGAACGCCTGTGGAGCAAGACCGCAGCCGACTCGATCGCCGCCGCCTGCCGCGGCAAGCAGGGCGCCGTCACCGAAGAATCCAAGCCGACCACGTCGATGGCGCCGGCGCTGTTCGACCTGACCAGCCTGCAGCGCGAAGCCAACGGCCGTTTCGGTTTTTCGGCCAAGAACACGCTGGGCCTGGCCCAGGCGCTGTACGAAAAGCACAAGGTGCTGACTTACCCGCGTACCGATTCGCGTCACTTGCCTGAAGACTATATTGCCACGGTCAAGGAAACGCTCGTCGCGCTGGCCGAGACCAACAACTACAATCAGTTCGCCAAGCAGGTGACCAAGGGCGGCTGGGTCAAACCGAACAAGCGCATTTTCGACAACACCAAGATTTCGGATCACTTCGCGATTATCCCGACCGGCATCGTGCCAAAAAATCTGTCCGAGCCGGAACAGAAACTGTACGACCTGGTCACGCGCCGTTTCCTGGCCGTGTTCTTCCCGGCCGCTGAATTTTTGGTCACCACGCGCTTCACCGAAGTCTCGGGCCACCAGTTCAAGACCGAAGGCAAGGTCATGACCAACCCCGGCTGGCTGGCCGTGTACGGCAAGGACCTGGGCGACGACAAGGATGGCGCCAACCTGGTGCCGGTGGCCAAGGGCGAGAAAGTCCTGACCGAGAAGATCACGGCCAACGCCCTGGTCACCAAACCGCCGGCGCGCTACAACGAAGCGACGCTGCTGTCGGCCATGGAAGGCGCTGGCAAGCTGATCGACTCGGACGAGCTGCGCGACGCGATGGCCGGCAAGGGCCTGGGCACGCCGGCAACGCGCGCCGCCATCATCGAGGGCCTGCTGACCGAGAAATACCTGCTACGCGAAGGCCGCGAGCTGATGCCGACCGCAAAAGCATCGCAGCTGATGACCTTGCTGCGCGGCCTGGGCGTGAATGAACTGACCGCGCCCGAGCTGACCGGCGAATGGGAATTCAAGCTCTCGCAAATGGAAAAGGGCAAGATCTCGCGTGAAGAATTCATGCGCGAAATTGCCCAGATGACCCAGATCATCGTCAAGCGTGCCAAGGAATACAGCAACGACACGATCCCGGGCGACTACGCGACGCTGACCACCCCGTGCCCGAACTGCGCGAGCGTGGTCAAGGAAAACTACCGCCGCTTTGCCTGCACCAAGTGCGATTTCTCGATGAGCAAGACGCCGGGCAGCCGCCAGTTCGAGATCAGCGAAGTCGAAGAGCTGCTTGAAAAACGCACGATCGGCCCGCTGCAAGGCTTCCGCTCTAAAATGGGCCGCCCGTTTGCCGCCATCCTGCGCATCGTGCGCGACGAAGAGATCAAGAACTTCAAGCTCGAGTTCGACTTTGGCCAGGACGATGAAGGCGCCGATGGCGAAGGCGTGGACTTTACCGGCCAGACGCCGGTCGGTCCGTGCCCGAAGTGCACCGGCGGCGTGTTCGAAATGCCATTGGCCTATGTGTGCGAACACAGCGTGGCCAAGCCAAAAACGTGCGACTTCCGCAGCGGCCGCATCATCCTGCAGCAGGAGATCCTGCCTGAACAGATGAGCAAACTGCTCAATGAAGGCAAAACCGACCTGCTGCCGGGCTTTGTCTCACAGCGCACACGGCGCGCGTTCAAGGCGTTTCTGGTACGTGGCAAGGACAACAAGATCAGCTTCGAATTCGAAGAGCGCAAGGCCAAGCCGGGCGCCAAGGTCAAGGCCGGCGCTGCCGATGGCGCCGTCGATGCCGATGCAGCGGTGGACGGTGCAGCCGCCCCAGTGAAGGCGGCGCGCAAGGCAGCCGCCAAGCCAGCGGCCAAGAAAGCACCTGCGGCCAAGAAGGCAGTGGCCAAGAAGCCGGCGGCCAAGAAAGCGCCTGCCAAGAAGGCAGCGGCGAAATAAACCAGCGCCTACCGGCGTAAAAAAACCGCGGCATGCCGCGGTTTTTTCTTTGTCGGACTAACCGAACGCTGTCAGTCCTGCCATTCCTTCAATGCGCGAATGGCTGCTTCGCCGTTGTGAATGGCTTGCACGCGCCGCACGACTTCGTTGCGCCACGCTTCATCGGCGTCCTGATCGGGCCCGTCGATGTCCTGCAGCAGCATGTGTAGTACTTGCTGCTTCTCTGTTGCGTTCAGCATCTGGATTTTTTCGGTAATCTCCGTGACCAGGTTTGACATGACGCTTCCTCCCCCATATTTTGATTTGATCATAGCGCGAGAACTACTGCTTGTCGACTGCCAACATATTGTCTCGCGGTTTTCGATCGATCAACTTGTTATCGGGATCGATGCCGGCACGCGCCGGGACGCCATCGACCACCAGCGTAATCTGCTGTTCGTCCTTGCTGACGAGGCGCCGTTCGCGCACTAACGGATTGCCATCGCTGTCGTCCACGCCGAATTCGATGAAGTCGTGCAGCAGCATCGGCTGCTCTTCGCCCTGGTCGGTAGCGCGCATCTTGCCGGCGCTGGCGCGGATCGTTACTTCGTACTTGCCATCCGCGCGCCGGCGCGCCGTGGCGCTGTCGGCCCGGTTCTCGTACAGCACGATCGATTCGAACAGGTCGTCGACCAGATAGGCCTTCGAAGGCGGCGTGACGGCGCGCAGGCCGTCGATCAGACTTGATGCGGTCGGGTAGGGCGGGCCCTGATAGCCGTGCCGCTCCAACAGGCCACGCAGCACGCCGTTGACCACATCCTCGCCCAGCATGTCCTGCATCAGGTACAGCGCCAGCGCACCTTTCTGGTACTGGATGTAAGGCTGCTGTTCGTTGAGCGCCAGCGGCGCTTCCTTGCGCTGCTCGTTTGCGCGGCCCCTCAGATAGCGGTCCAGGTCATAGCGCAGGAAGCGCCGCATCTTGCCCGCACCGTAGGCGCGCTGCATGACCATCAGCGCCATGTACTCGGACACGCCTTCGCTGAGCACTGTGCTGCCGCGCGTGTTGGCGCCGATGAGCTGGTGCCCCCACCACTGGTGCGCCGTCTCGTGCGCGGTGATGTAGAACGGGTAGTCGAGGTCTTTCGGCGAGCCGGGATCGATGCGCGCAATGAAGCCGGCGCTTTCCGAGAACGGGATCACGCCCGGGTAGGCGTGGGCCATATTGCTGTAACGGGGGAATTCGACGATGCGCAGTTCGCGCAGCGGGTAGCGTCCGAAGTTGCGCGCGCCGTAATCGAGACCGGCCTGGGCGCCGCGCACCATGCGCTCGACGTTCGCGTCGTGACCCGGGTGGTAATACACGTCGATCGTCACGTCCTGCCAGCGCTCGTGGCGCACTTCGTAGCGCGCCGACTGGAAGGCATAATTGTTCAGCATCGGGCGATCCATCTTGTAGCGGAAGTAGCGCCGGCCGTCCTGGCTCCATTCGCGCACCAGCGTACCTGGCGCCACCGCGATCTGGTCGGCACTTGTGCTGACGGTGGTCTCGAAGTCGATCCAGTCGGCGTCCATGCCCAGCAGGTGATTGGCGCGCGCCGCCGGATCGTCACGCGCGGCCATGCGCGCGCGCGGGGCCAGGCCGTGGCGGCGGCGATCGCGTTCGTCACGCAGTTCCACCGCCGGCTGGTAGCCGATGCGCGGCATGACGTCATCCGTGAAGAACGTGCCGTTGGCCACCACCGGCGTTTCGCTGCCCAGGCCGAGCAGGCCGCGCGGCGCGTAGTCGACGGTGAAGTCCAGCCCCATGCGCGCGCCCGGCGCCATCGGCGTGGTCAGACGGTAGCGATAGAAACCGCGCTCCGGGTCGCTCTCGGCCAGCGTTGCCGGCTGCGTGAACGTCACGTTCAGGCGTGCGCCGCGCTGCTGGTACAGCACCACGTCCGACAACGGCCGGCTGTTGCGGTTTTCGAGCTGATAGCTGCCTTTGACCAGCAGCGAACGCGCGGCGGGATGGATGGCCGTATCGAGCTTGATGGCCGAGATGCGCGGCTGCGGCAGGAACGCGGTGCGGTGGTAGCGTTGTTCGTAGTCGGCGCGCAGCTGTTCGGCCTGATGGGCGCTCAGGTAGCCGCCCTGCGCCATTTCCCAGGCCAGGAAAGCGCCGCTGCCCGCGAACACGACGGCGCCGGCGCCGATCGTGGCCAGCACCGGGAGGGTCAAGCTGCGCCGCGCCAACTGCAGGCGCTGGCGCCAGCCACTGTCGACGCCCCTTTGCCACAGCGCGCGCGCCGCGCCCAGCAGCATCAGGGCCGCGCCGCTCCAGTACAGCAGGTAGAAGCGCTCGCGCAGCAGGTAGTGGCCAAAGCCGTTCATCGCCGAATAGGTCAGGTCGGGCCAGACCGCGTACAGCACCAGCGGATGATCGAGACCTGCGCCATTGAAGGCGAGCGCCGCCAGCACCCAGCCGATCATGACGAAGTTGGCCAGGTATTTGTGGTTGACGATGACCTGCACTGCAATCGCCAGCACTGCGAGCAGCGCGAAGTGGGGCAGCATGATGGCAAACAGCGCCTGCAGATACAGGCCCGGTTCGAGCTGGAAGTACCCCTTGAACAGCTGGATCAGCATGGCCGTGACCATGGCAACGAGCAGCAGGCAGGCTTGCAGCCCGACCAGTGCCAGCGTCTTGCTGGCCAGCGGCAGCCAGCTTGGCACCGGCAGCGCATCGAGGATCTGGCTGGTGCGCATCTCACGCTCGCGCCAGACCAGTTCACCGGCATAGAAGATGGTCGTGATGATCACGAACAGGCCGGTCACATCGCGGATCAGCTCCAGCATCATGTAGGTGACGGGATACGTCGGCGTGCCATACATCGCGCCAAGGTCAAGCGCGCTGGCGATCAGTGCGAGCACGCCGGCCGTGGCCAGCGCCACGAAGTACGCGTTGCGGGTCGATTCGCGCAGCTCGCCCCAGCTTGATTTGACGAGCAGCACGGCCAGGCTGCGGGCCGCGAAATCCGGCGGCGTGCTGGTATCGCGCGCCGCCCGTGACAACGGCGGCGTCGGGCCGGACGGCGGCTCGGGCGCCAGCTTGCGGCGTGCACGTGTCTGGCTCTCCGTTTCGCCGACCGCCTGAAAACGCCAGTAGCCAAGCAGCAGCACCAGCAGCGAGAAGCCGGCCCAGATCACGCGGTTGACCAGATACACGTCGGTCAATGCAATCAGGCGCACGTTGCGCTCGGCCAGCGGCCAGTATTCGGTCAGGCGAATCAGGGCCGTGGTGCCGAACGGGTCGATCAGCGCGGCCAGCGTCTTGAAATCGAGGTCGCGCGCCAGCGACGGTGCAACCGTGTACCCGAGCGTCATGATCACGCTGGCCACGTACACCGGCAGCATGCGCCGGGTGAGGGCGGCCAGCACGAAGAAGATCGCGCCAAAGATGAACAGGTTGGGCAGGAGCGTGAACAGATAGGGCGTCAGCCAGGCCGCCAGCGGCGCGCCGCCGAGGCGATCGGGCGCGATCCCGGGCAGCATCGTGCCGAACCACAGGCCCAGCACGATGCCGGCGAAGATCACGGCCAGCGTGGCATACGCGCCCAGGAAGCGGCCGAACACGTAGTCGGCCTTGCGCAGCGGCGCGCTGAAAAAGAAGTGGTGCATCTCGTGCTCGAAATCCTGCTGCACCGCGCGGCCCATGACGGCTGCCGCGACGATGACCCCGAGGCTGCCGAGCATCGCCGTGGCCAGTGCGATCTGGCGCGGTCCGTCGATCGCGATGCGGGTGCCGAACGTGATCGACAGCTCACGAAACGCGCCGCCCGACGCCACCATCCACAGCATCCCGAGCGCCAGGAAGCCGGCGAAATACACCCAGGTCGAGAGCAACCGCAGGCGCTGCCTGGTCTCGAAACGGGCAATGACGAGCAGTGCGCGCACGGTCAGCAGTCCCCGGCGGCGGGATTATGACGGCCGGCGATGGTGGCAAAGTACACGTCGTCCAGGCTCGCGCGGGCCGGCTCGAAGCCGTCGCCCGGATCGTCTTCGGCATACACGTGGATCAGGGTGCGGCCACTGAGCAGGCGGCTCGAGATCACGCTGTGGCGCGCCTGGAACGCCGGCAGTTCGGCCTTGGTGACGAAGCGCGCCCAGATGAAGTCTTCGATGCCGTAGATGAGCTCCTGCGGCTCGCCGCACAGCAGCACCTGGCCCTTGTTGATGATCGCCATATTCGCGCACAGGTCGGCCACGTCGGACACGATGTGGGTCGAGAGCAGCACGGTGCGTTCTTCGCTAATGTCCGACAGCAGGTTATGAAAGCGCACGCGCTCCTGCGGATCCAGGCCCGCGGTGGGTTCGTCGACGATGATCAGACGCGGGTCGCCCAGCAAGGCCTGAGCGATGCCGAAGCGCTGGCGCATGCCGCCCGAGAAGGTACCAAGGCGCTGCGCGCGCACGTCCCACAGATTGGTCTGCTGCAGCAGGCCGTCGACGACTTCGCGCCGGCGTGCCCGGTGCGACAGGCCCTTGAGCTGCGCGAAATGGTCGAGCAGGTCATAGGCCGTGACCTTGGGATAAACGCCGAAATCCTGCGGCAGATAGCCGAGCATGCGGCGCACCGCGTCTTTTTCGTCCAGTACATCGATATCGTCAAGGAACACCGAGCCGGCGTCGCATTCCTGCAGCGTGGCCAGGATCCGCATCAGTGTCGATTTGCCCGCGCCGTTCGGGCCGAGCAGCCCGAACATCCCGGCCGGGATAGTCAGCGTGACACGGTCGAGCGCGACCACGCCGTTGGCGTAGGTCTTGGACAAATTGCGGATCTTTAATTGCATGACAACTCCTGGCTGCAGTGATGTATTTACATCGCAGCTACTCTTTTTTCACACTGGCATTGTATTCAATCGTCACGGCCAGGACCGGCACGGTGCGATGCACGGACCAAAGCGGGCCCCAGGCTGCATTATCCGGTGACAGGGTGCATGCTGGGTTTCTTTCTATAAATTTGTTGTCCCGCGCAACGGGTGCGGCCCGCGCCCGTCCAAATTATGGATAATGGGAATATGGATGCCGCCACCCAAGAAAAACTGCTGGTCCTGATGCGCGAAGGGCGCAGCCGGGCCGAATCGACCGACTGGTTCCGCGTCGGCCTGGGCCTCGTGTATCTGGCCGGCTTGATGACGAAAAACGAAATCGACTTCAAGACGGTCGACCGCGAATTCAACCGCTTCGTCTATCACACGCTGGGCAAGGGTCACACGATCACCAGCGTGCTGCAGTTCATGAGCGGGGAGAAGGTCATGCCCACCGTGGAGTCGGCGCGTTTTCTGGACGCGTTTTCCCGCCACTGCCCCGGCGTGCCGCTGGTGTCGGTGCCGTACCTGCTCGAACTGAACCTGGGCGTGGCCAAGAACATCTCGGGCATCGAGCCGGAAGGCCCGCTGGTCGGGTGGATCGCGCAAAGGAAGGCATATAATGAAGGCCTCAGCGACTAGATTACCGAGCCAGCCATGACCGCGAATCGTTTCATCAGCCCCCTGGACCACCTGATCGTCGGCGTCGACAAGGCCTTGCGCGTCGTCGGCGGCGTGACCGCCATGTCGCGCCCGAACCCGGCCACACACGCCATGGACAGCGAGCTGTCCGACACCGAGCGCCGTCACAGCGCAGGCCTGATGCGCGTGAACCATGTGGGCGAAGTGTGCGCCCAGGCCCTGTACGATGCGCAGGCCAGCTTTGCCCACACGCCGCAACTGCGCGCGCAGTTCGAAGAAGCCGGGCAAGAAGAGGAAGACCACCTGGCCTGGTGCGCGCAGCGGCTGGACGAACTGGGTTCGCAGCCGAGCGTGCTCAATCCGCTGTGGTATGCCGGCGCCTATGTGATGGGCGCCGTGGCGGCGCGGATCGGCGATCCGGTCAGCCTGGGCTTCGTGGTGGAGACCGAACGCCAGGTCGAGGCACACCTGAACAGCCACCTCGAACTGCTGCCGCAGCAGGACGCCAAGTCACGCGCGATCGTCGACCAGATGCGCGTCGATGAAATCGCACATGCCGACGCCGCCCAGGCGATGGGTGCAGCCCCGTTGCCGATGCCGGTCAAGATGGCGATGCGGGCGATGGCCAAGGTCATGACCACCGCCGCCTACCGCATCTGAGGCCCCGTTTAACTTTCTACAAACTAGCCTTCGACGATCTCGATCGAATGCGTCATCTCGGCGGTCTTGGCCAGCATGGCCGACGCCGAGCAGTACTTGTCATGCGATAGCTGCACCGCGCGTTCGACGGCCGCCGGTTTCAGGTTGCGGCCCGTGACCACGAAGTGGAAGTTGATCTTCGTGAAGACCTTCGGATCGGTTTCGGCGCGCTCGGCCTGCAGCGTCACGTCGCACCCGCGCACGTCTTCGCGCCCGCGTTTGAGGATCAGCACCACGTCATACGCGGCGCAGCCGCCGGTGCCGATCAACACCATCTCCATCGGGCGCGGCGCCAGGTTGTGGCCACCGCCTTCCGGTGCACCATCCATCGCCACCATGTGGCCGCTGCCCGTCTGGGCCCGGAAGCTCATGCCCGACGGGCCATTCCAGCTGACTTTTACATCCATGTTCTGCTCCGCTCTGCTGTGTTCTTGAAAAGGGGCTTCGATTGTACGGCGGGATTACACACCCAGCACGTATTTCTCGCTCTTCATGCGCCAGCTCGCGAACGCCACCACCAGCAGCGCCGGGAGCAGCGCGCATGAAAACGTCAGCACGAACGGCAGCGGGCCGATGTCGCCCGTCTTGGCCAGTTCCTTGACCAGGGTCTGGTTCGACAGCATCGGCACCAGGTACATCCAGGTCGCGGTCTTGAGTTCCATGAACGACACCAGAAAGCCCGGAATCACGGGCAGGATCGTCACGAAGCTGACCGTGGTCTGGGCTTCCTTGAAGGTCTTCGCGTTCATCGCCAGGCCGATGTACAGGGCGCTCGAGAGCAGCGACAGCGGCACCGTGACCAGGCACACGAGCATCAGCTCACCCCAGCCCAGGTTCCACGACATGCCGATTTCTTCGAGCGGCAGCCAGCGCAGGATCGCGTGGGCGACGCACAGGATCAGCGTTACGCCCAACAGCGATGGCACGCTCGCAGCCAGCCATTTGCCGACCACCAGTTCCCAGCTGCGGGCCGGCTGCGCCATCAGCACTTCGAGCGAGCGCCGTTCGCGTTCGCCCGCCGTGCTGTCGACGGCCGCCGACAGGTTCAGGAAGAACGCCGGCAAAAACAGGATGCCGATGATGCCCCCGATGACCATCGCCGAGCGCGAGGCATTGGTGCCGGTGTCATGGCGCTGCAGTTCAATGGGCGAGAGCGTGGCGGGCGAGACGCCGTGCGCGAGCAGGCGCGCGCTGGCGATATTGATGCTGTAGGCCTGCAGGATGTCCTCGACGTCGCGCCGCTGCGGGCCGCTTTCGGTGGATGAATCGAACCACAGCTCCAGGCGCGCCGGGCGCATGGCCTGGTAGTTGGCGACGTAGTCGTCCGTCACGCGCAGCACGGCGACGGTCTTTTTGGCGCGCAGCAGCTCGCCAATGGCGTCTTCACTCATCGGCGCGGCCTCGGTGACGGTCACGCTGCGCTCGCGCAGCTGGGCCATCAGGGTCGGCGCTTTCGCACCGCCGATGACGACCATCTCGATGCCTTCCCGCTCGGTGCGCGTGTTCCGTTCGATCATCTGGTTCAGCAGCAGGCCGATGATGGCCGGGTACATCAGCGAGGCGGCCAGCAAAAACATCAGCGTGCGGCGCTCGCGCAGCATCTCGCGCAGCTCTTTCAAAAACACGATCCGGATCTTGGACTTCATGCGATACCTTCTTCGGTGCCGACCAGGCTGACGAAGGCGTCCTCCAGGTTGGTGATGCCGGTGCGCCGGCACAATTCGTCGGGCGAGCCCTGGGCCACGGTATGGCCCTTGGCGATGACGATGACGTCGTCGCACAGGTGCGTCACTTCCTGCATCACGTGGGTGGCCATGATCACGCAGCTGCCGTCCTCGCGCAGCGCGTTCAGCGCCGTGCGCAGTGCACGCGTGCTCATCACGTCCAGGCCGCGGCTCGGTTCATCGAGCAGCAGGTGGCGCGGGCGGTGCAGCAGCGTGCGCGCCAGCGCGACCTTGATGCGCTGGCCCTGCGAAAAGCCCTTGGCGCGGCGATCCAGGATGTCTTCCATGCCCAGCAGCTCGGCCACTTCGCCGATGCGCGTGCGCAGTGCCGGGGCCTGCATGTCATTGAGTTCGCCGAAATAATGCAGGTATTCGCGGGTGGTCAGGCGCTCGTACAGCCCGAACTGGTCGGTAAGAAAACCGATATTGCGGCGCACCGCCATCGGGTCCTGTTCGGGGTCGACGCCGCCGATCAGGATGCTGCCATGGTCGCGCTTAAGCAGGCCGACGAGCGTGCGCAGCAGGGTGGTCTTGCCGGCGCCGTTGGGGCCGAGCAGCGCGGTGATCTGGCCATCGCGCGCAGTAAAGGAAACGCCGCCCAGCGCCTGGACGGCGCCGAAGGCCTTGCGTACATCGTGAACTTCGATCATGGCGTGTCCGGATCTCAGGGTTGCGGCCCGGCGCTGCCGAGCTGGAAGGTGGGCGCCGGGATCTCGGCCATGCAGGCTGCGTCGAGCCTGGCCTGCGGATGGTCAAGAAAAGCGCGCAGCAGGCGCGGTGCGCAGCCAAGCTGCGAGACGCCATGGCCGGCATTGGCCACCACGATCTGCTGGGCATGCGCCATCGACCTGGCGGCGCTCGCGGCGCGGTGCGGCGGCGTGACCGGATCGAGCGCGCCCGAGAGCAGCAGGGCCGGTGCGTCGATCCGGGTGGGTGTGACATACGGCACGACCGGCACCTTGATGTCGTCCTTGCACAGCTTGGGCATCATCTCGGCCAGCGGCCGCGCCAGCACGGCGGCGTCAGCCTTCATCAGCTCGGGCGTAAAGCGCGGCACGTCTTCGGCGCACACCACCGCGAAGTGCAGCAGCATCGACACGCTGGCGTCGCTGCCGAAGTCGCCGGCCAGGTTCTGGCGCGCGATGAACGGCTGCCAGCGCCCGTGACTCGCGTTATGGATCAAAAACGGCAGGCGCCGCGCATCGGCCGGCGCATACAGGATGTTGTGCACGGTGCCCAGGAAGCGGTCGGACGACATCGTGAAACTGGTCTGCTCGGCCGTGCGCGGATTGGGCAGCGACAGGCGCAGGTCACCCGCTTCGAGCCGCTTGACCAGTCCATCGAATTCGGCGCGCAGGTTCGGGTACGCCTTGTGGCAGGCAGCGTCTTTGGCGCAGGCGGCAAACACGCCGTCGAGCGCGGTCTGCGAGTCGCGACCCCCGGCCGGGATCACCTGGTCGGGCGCGGCCACGCCGTCGAGCACGAGCGCGCGCACGCTCGATGGATAAGCGCGGGCATAGGTTTGCGCCAGGCGCGTGCCGTACGAGCCGCCCCACAGGTTGACCGCGCCGTAGCCCAGCGCAACGCGCACGCGTTCGAGGTCGCGCGCAGCGGCCAGCGTGGTGTACGCGCGCAGCGGCGACGTGTTGGCCGCGATGCAGGCGCGCAGTTCGGCCATCAGTTCGGCGTCGCCCATGGTGTCGTGCTCGGGCTTGCTGGCGCAGCCGAGCTTGCCCGACAGGCCAGTGCCGCGCTGGTCGATAAAGACGATGTCGCGTGTGGCGCGCACACGGTCGAAGGCGGCCTTGAGCAGCGCCAGCACGTCACTGCCCGCCTGGCCCGGGCCACCGGCCAGCACGAACAGCGGATCGGTGCGGCTGCCCTGGCGGAATGCCGGCGCCACCGTCACGTGGAGGGCCAGCGTCGGCCCCTGTGGCTGCGCATGGTCGAGCGGCACCGTCACACTCACGCAGCGCAGCGCCTCGACCACGCCCGGCAGATGGCAGCTGCGCTCCGTCATGGCCGGTGCGGCGGCGCTGGCGCTACCCGCAGCCAGCAGCAGCGGCAGCGCCAGCAGGGCGGGCAAAATCTTGAATATCGTCACGACATCTCCTCAGGTTGCAACGATGATAAGTTCGCGCTGTTTCTATGGTCAACCGATTGTTTCAACTATGCATCAAGGCATGCGGACCGGGTCGGGATTGTGGCCGCGCTGGCCCTGGAAATCACCAGATGGCGATTGACGGCAGTGCCCGTGCAGGTTATGATCGTCGGCTTTCCGTTTGCTCAGGAAAAGATAACAAGGCCGAGTCCGCTGAAGTACAGGGCGGAACCACCATTTGAGCAATTTTTTATTTTGGAATAAACATGAAAACTTTTTCCGCTAAGGGCCATGAAGTCCAGCGCGACTGGTTTGTCATTGACGCGACGGACCTGGTCCTCGGACGTGTTGCCAGCGAAGTGGCACTCCGACTGCGCGGCAAGCACAAGCCGGAATTCACCCCGCACGTCGACACCGGTGACTTCATCGTTGTGATCAATGCAGGCAAACTGCGTGTGACCGGTACCAAGGCCACCGAAAAAACGTACTACCGTCACTCGGGCTACCCGGGCGGTATCTACGAAACGAACTTCCTGAAAATGCAACAGCGTTTCCCAGGTCGCGCACTCGAGAAAGCGGTCAAGGGCATGCTGCCTAAAGGCCCACTCGGCTACGCAATGATCAAGAAGCTGAAAGTGTACGCGGAAGGTTCGCACCCACACGCTGCTCAGCAACCACAAGCACTGACCCTCTAAGGAACTGACATGATCGGTAACTACAACTACGGCACCGGCCGTCGCAAGAGTGCAGTCGCTCGCGTGTTCATCAAAACTGGCACCGGCCTGATCATCGTGAACGGCAAGCCTGCTTCGGAATACTTCTCGCGCGAAACCGGCCTGATGGTCATTCGCCAGCCGCTGGAACTGACCGGCAACGTCGAGCGTTTTGACATCAAAGTCAACGTGCACGGCGGTGGCGAGTCGGGCCAGGCTGGCGCCGTCCGTCACGGCATCACCCGCGCTCTGATCGACTACGACGCAGCACTGAAGCCAGATCTGGCCCGTGCTGGCTTCGTCACCCGCGATGCGCGTGAAGTCGAGCGTAAAAAAGTTGGTCTGCGCAAAGCACGTCGCGCAAAGCAATTCTCGAAGCGTTAATTCGCTGTTGCCGGCGCCTCCGGGCGCTGTGCCGAAAAAGCCGTCCACCGCAAGGTTGGGCGGCTTTTTTGCTTTACAGAGCGGTACGCCCCGCATTTCCCAGGCTGTTAAAATGCACCCTTCGTCCTGCAAGCAGGGCCTTTCTACCATTCTCGAGGAACAGAACATGATCAAAGTTGGCATCGTTGGCGGCACCGGATACACGGGCGTGGAATTGCTGCGGCTGTTGGCCGTGCATCCGGATGTGCAACTGACGGCAATCACGTCGCGCAAGGAAGACGGCCTGCCGGTGGCCGACATGTTCCCGTCGCTGCGCGGCCGCGTCGACCTGGCGTTCTCGAGCCCCGATAAAGCCGACCTGAAAAGCTGCGACGTCGTGTTCTTCGCCACCCCGCACGGCGTGGCGATGGCGCAGGCGCCCGAGCTGCTGGCAGCCGGCGTGAAAGTGATCGACCTGGCGGCCGACTTCCGCCTGAAGGATCAGGCCACGTTCGAGAAGTGGTACAAGATCGACCACACGGCGCCCGAGCTGCTCGAAGAAGCCGTGTACGGCCTGGCAGAGTTGAACCGTGACGCCATCAAGGGCGCGCGCCTGATCGCCAACCCGGGCTGCTACCCGACCACGATGCAGCTTGGCTACTACCCATTGCTCAAGGCCGGCATCATCGACGCGGGCAACCTGATTGCCGACTGCAAGTCGGGCGTGTCCGGTGCTGGCCGCAAGGCCGAGATCGCTACGCTGTTCTCCGAGTCGAGCGACAACTTCAAGGCCTATGGTGTGAGCGGTCACCGCCACACGCCAGAAACGACGGCCCAGCTGGCGCGCTTTACCGACCAGAAGGTTGGCCTGATCTTCACGCCGCACCTGGTGCCGATGATCCGCGGCATGCACGCGACGCTGTACGCACGCCTGACGAAAGACATCGACGATGCGGCGCTGCAGGCCCTGTTCGAAGACGAATACAAGGACAGCGAGTTCGTCGATGTCATGCCGTTCGGCTCGCATCCTGAAACGCGCTCGACCCGCGGCTCGAATGTGCTGCGCCTGGCACTGCATCGCCCGGATGGCGGCGACACGGTCGTGATCCTGGTGGTGCAGGACAATCTGGTCAAGGGCGCCTCGGGCCAGGCCGTGCAGTGCATGAACCTGATGTTCGGGCTGGATGAAGCGACTGGCCTCAAGCAGATTGCGCTGCTGCCGTAACAGGTGTTGCTGGTGCCTGTCAGACTTGAATTGCGGCCACTTGGCCGCATATTTGAGGCTACTGCACCAGCGCTTGCAGAAGGATCATGTCCTCTTGATATCATCAAGGGACGGTACCCTGTCTGAGTGACAACTGGTGTCTCATCTGGCCGACTTTCCCTGAGGGTCGGCAGCATGAGTTCCCCCAACCGTCTATAATGGGCGGAGTTTGATTATCCAGGAGCATTCCATGACCGCAGTCGCCGAAGTAGTAGATTTCGACACGATTCCCGTACCAATCAACTTCACCGACAGTGCGGCACAGAAAGTGGCCCAGCTGATCGAAGAAGAAGGCAACCCCGACCTCAAGCTGCGCGTTTTCGTGCAGGGCGGCGGCTGCTCGGGCTTCCAGTATGGCTTCACCTTCGACGAGATCATCAACGACGATGACACGACGATGGAAAAAGCAGGCGTCCAGCTGTTGATCGACTCGATGAGCTACCAGTATCTGGTCGGCGCCGAGATCGATTACAAGGATGACCTCGAAGGCGCGCAGTTCGTGATCAAGAATCCGAACGCCACCTCGACCTGCGGTTGCGGTTCGTCGTTCTCGGCGTAAGCAGCGTAGCAGGACCCGGCAAGTGCCGGGGATCAAAAAAAGCCCGCGTCAAGCGGGCTTTTTTGCGTTCATGCCGGGTACAGCGCGCCCAGGACGCGCAGGCCGCGTGCGCCCGTGACAGCCGGCAGATTGCCCGGCTCGCGCTGCGTGAAGCGCCAGCCCAGCCAGGCGAACGCCAGCGCCTCGACCCGGTTCGGTGCCACGCCCAGTTCGGCCGTTGACGCCACCGTCACGCCATCGAGTTCGGCGCTGATGGCGCGCAGCAGCGCGCCGTTGTAGGCGCCGCCACCGCATATATATACCGCATCCGGCGCGATGCCTTCATCACGGATGGCGCGTGCGATCGTCACAGCCGTCAGGCGCGTGAGCGTGGCCTGGACATCGGCCGGTGCGACTGCGTGAAAGGCAGCCAGCCGGGCATCGAGCCAGTCTGCATGGAACAGGTCGCGTCCCGTGCTCTTGGGCGCCGGCAGCGCAAAGTACGGCTCATCGAGCAACGCTGCCAGCAGTGGTGGGTGCACGGTCCCGCTCGCGGCCCAGGCGCCATCCTCGTCGTAGGCACGGCCCTGGTGGCGCGCGATCCACAGATCCATCAATACATTGCCCGGACCGGTATCGAAGCCGGTGACGCGGCCATCGCCATGCAGCACGCTGATATTGCCGATGCCACCGATATTCACGACCACGCGCGCGGTGCCCGGCGCGCCGAACGCGGCCGCATGGAACGCCGGCACCAGTGGCGCACCCTGGCCACCGGCAGCGACATCGCGGCTGCGAAAGTCCGCGATCACGTCCAGGCCGGTCAGTTCAGCCAGCAGCGCCGGATTGTTGGTCTGGCGCGTAAAGCCCAGTTCGGGACGATGGCGGATCGTCTGTCCATGCACGGCCACGGCCGCGACCTTGCCCGGGCTGGACAGCAACAGCGAGCGCACGCAGTCGGCGTAGGCCAGCGCCAGCGCATTGGCGGCCAGCGCCTCGCGCTCGAGCTCGTTGTGACTGGCCGCCTGCAGCGCCATCAGCTCATCGCGCAAGTCGGCAGGGAAGGGCGTGAACGCGGCTGCGAGCGTGCGGATCGCGCCATCGGAAAAGTCGGCCAGCACGCCATCGACGCCGTCGAGGCTGGTGCCGGACATCAGGCCGATGAAAAGGGAAGGGGTCTCGGTCATGGTGTTATGAAAAAATCATGCCATACAAAACAAAACGCCCTCCGGCATCGAGATGCAGCGGAGGGCGTCGGGACAGAGGTGAGGCTGTCTTAGCGGGCGGCCATGGCCGAACCGCTTGGACCCAGCAGCGAGAAGCGGTGATTCATCTCGGCTGCAGCCATGCGGAAACGTGCCAGTTCGGCCTGGTTCAGCGGTTGCTGTGCCAGCGACTTGTACTGGTTTGGATCCTTGGCCACGCCTGCAACACGGAATTCGTAGTGCAGGTGCGCGCCGGTCGACCAGCCGGTCGAGCCGACGTAGCCGATGACCTGGCCCTGGTTGATCTTGGCGCCCTTGCGCAGACCCGGTGCGATACGGCTCATGTGCGCATAGGCGGTGCTGTACGCCGACCAGTGCTTGAGCACGACCATATTGCCGTAGCCATTGCCGTTGCCGGCGAAGTCGACAGTAGCGTCAGCCACGGCGCGGATCGGGGTGCCGGTCGATGCTGCGTAATCGACGCCCTTGTGCGCTTTCCATTTGCCCGACAGCGGGTGCACGCGCATCGAGAAGCCCGATGAAATACGCGAGTACTCGAGTGGCGACTTCAGGAAGGCTTTCTTGAGTGCCTTGCCGTCCAGGGTGTAGTAACCGCCCTGTTTGGTGATCGGGTCTTCGTACCAGACCGACTGGTACGCCACGCCGCGGTTGACGAACTCGCCAGCCAGAATGCGGCCGGTCTTGACCTGTTCACCGTCGAGCCAGAAGGTCTCGTAGACCACATTGAAGCGGTCACCGCGCTTGACGTCGGTGCGGAAGTCGATATCGGTCGAGAACATCTCGATGATCTGGCCGACGATCGAATCGGGCAGGCTGCCGCCGTCGACGTTGGAGTCGGTGGCTGCATACAGCGACGAGGAAATGTCACGCGAGCGCATTTCGACGCGACGCTCGAGCTTGGCCGGCGCTTCGAGGGCGACGAAAGCTTCGCCCTTGCGTTCGACGCTGATCGTGCGTGCGTTGCCATTCTTGTCATCGATGACGGTGGCGCGCATCGACAGCAGCAGGCCATTTTCATCGGTCTCGGCCTGAATACGCTTGCCGGTCTGGAGCGACAGCAGGCGACGTGCCAGCTTGTCGGAACGAACGAATTTCTGTGCCTGTGCATCTTCGATGCCAAGGCGGGTGAAGAGCGAGCCGAGCGAATCGCCGCGGCGGATGCGTTCTTCGTGGATGAATTGCTGCTCGTCTTGCTGGAGCGCGGCGATCTGGGATGCCAGATTTGGCAATTCCAGGTTCGTCGCGACCGAGGTCACGGGCAGGTCGGAAGGATCGCTGGCGATCGGGGCGACACCTACTGCGCCAAAGGCGCACATGCTCAGGAAGACGGCGCCGGCGCTCAAAACGCGGGCTTTGCGGGTCTTCGGCACCAGCTGCAGCAGTGTCTGACGGGTAATTTTCTGTATAGGGTTCATGCAATCAGTTAAAATTTGCGGCTGAACTTTCAAGGGCCATGTTCATGACGTTTAACAAAGTTTTCTTTGGGAAACGAAAACAGGATCGTGAATTATACCAAAAGATGTGGTCCTACAACCGTTTTAGCCAATTTCCTACACGAATTTATGACCTCAACAGCAGTTCCTGGCGGCAATTCCATGGTAAATGCGCCTGCGCGCCTTCCTCTGACTGATCGCGTTCTCGAGTCCCTCGCCATCGCAAAAAGGGGTGTCGACGAGTTGCTGGTCGAGGCCGATTTTGCGCAAAAACTGGCGCGGTCGGAGCAAACCGGCACACCGCTGCGCATCAAACTGGGTCTGGACCCGACGGCGCCAGACCTGCATCTGGGTCACACCGTGGTGCTGAACAAGTTGCGTCAATTGCAAGATCTGGGTCACCAGGTGATCTTTTTGATCGGTGACTTCACGTCGATGATTGGCGACCCGTCGGGGCGCAACGCCACCCGGCCGCCGCTGACGCGCGAGCAGGTCGAAGAAAACGCGATGACGTACTTCCGTCAGGCATCGCTGGTGCTGGACGCCGGCCGCACCGAGATGCGCTACAACTCGGAGTGGTGCGACCCCCTCGGCGCGCGCGGCATGATTCAGCTGGCATCACGCTATACAGTAGCGCGCATGATGGAGCGCGACGATTTCACCAAGCGCTACAAGAGTGGGACACCGATCGCCGTGCATGAGTTCCTGTATCCGCTGATGCAGGGCTACGATTCGGTCGCTTTGCACTCCGACCTTGAGCTGGGTGGAACGGATCAGAAATTCAACTTGCTCGTTGGCCGCGAACTGCAGAAGGACTACGGCCAGGAGCCGCAGTGCATCCTGACCATGCCGCTGCTCGAAGGCCTGGATGGCGTCGAGAAGATGTCCAAGTCGAAGAACAACTACATCGGCATCACCGAAGCACCGAACACCATGTTCGGCAAGCTGATGAGCATTTCGGACGACATGATGTGGAAGTACTTCAATTTGCTGTCGTTCCGCTCGCTGGATGACATTGCCCAATTGAAGGCGACGATCGACGGCGGCGCTAACCCGCGCGACGCCAAAGTGGCGCTGGGCAAGGAAATCGTGACGCGCTTCCACTCGGCCCAGGCGGCCGACGATGCGCTGG
The DNA here is from genome assembly GCF_059685775.1 of Telluria sp. LT1R51-2. Taxonomy (NCBI): domain Bacteria; kingdom Pseudomonadati; phylum Pseudomonadota; class Betaproteobacteria; order Burkholderiales; family Oxalobacteraceae; genus Telluria; species Telluria sp. LT1R51-2. The sequence goes on from NZ_JCASIM010000001.1 coordinate 81,418, forward strand.
CCGACTTCGTCAACCGTTCCAAGGGCGGCATCCCCGACGACGTGCCGGAAGTGGCGCTGTCGGGCGCGCCGATGGGCGTGGCGCAGTTGCTCAAGCAAGCTGGCCTGTGTGCATCGACGTCGGAAGCCATGCGCATGGTCGACCAGGGCGGCGTGCGCATCGATGGCGCCGTCGTGGCCGATAAAGGGTTGCAGGTGGCTGCCGGCACGCTCGTCGTGCAAGTGGGCAAGCGCAAGTTTGCGCGCGTGACGCTGGCATGATCGCCCTGCTGCAACGCGTGAGCGAAGCGGCAGTGCGCGTCGACGGCGCGACCGTGGGCGCCATCGGTCCCGGCCTCCTGGTATTGCTGTGCGCCGAAAAGGGCGACACCGAGCGCGAAGCCGACCTGTTGCTGACCAAAATGCTCGGTTACCGCGTCTTTTCGGACGAGGCCGGCAAGATGAACCGCAGTTTGGCCAACGTGAATGGCGGCCTGCTCGTGGTGCCGCAATTCACGCTCGCGGCCGACACCAAATCCGGCACGCGGCCATCGTTCACGCCGGCGGCAGCGCCGGAAGACGGGCGGCGCCTGTTCGATCACCTGGTGCGCCAGGCGCGCACGCGTCACGGCCAGGTGGAGACCGGCGTGTTCGGCGCCGACATGAAGGTGTCGCTCATCAACGACGGGCCGGTGACATTCTGGCTGCGCGTTGATCCGGTCGTAGCAACGCGCTGAAACCCCGGCTGGCTGCAGGTGTCAAAACCCGTAGCCGGGAGGAGTGATGCGCATCTGGAGCAATTCATTTACCAATGGGGCCGCCATTCCCGCTGCCTGCGCGTTTGCCGTGCGTGACGCCGCCTCCCGTGTCAGGCTGTCGACCAACCGCAACCCGCACATTGCCTGGGACGACGTGCCGAACGGCACCGAATCGCTGGTACTGTTCTGCCACGATCCCGACGTCCCGCGCGATGCACGCCGCGTCAATATCGACGGCTGCACGGTGCCGCTGACGGCGCCGCGTACCGCTTTTTTCCACTGGACGCTGGCCGATATCCCGGTGTGCCTCACGGCGCTGGCCGAAGGCAGGTTCTCCCATCGCGTCACGCCGCACGGCAAGCCCGGCCCGCTGGTGCCGTTCACCATCAAGAACGGCACCGAGCACCAGCTGCGCCACGGCATCAATGACTATACCCACTGGTTTGTCAACGACCCCGCTCTGGCTGGCGAGTTTTATGGTTATGACGGCCCGTGTCCGCCCTGGAACGATGAGCGCGTGCACCACTATGTGTTCACCCTGTATGCGCTCGATATGCCGCGCCTGCCGCTCACGGGCCGTTTTACCGGGCTCGAGGCGCGCATGGCGATCTACGGGCACATTCTCGACGAGGCATGCATCTTTGGTACCTATGCACTCAATCCCCACGCCGTCGCCGATCTGCCAAAATAGCGCTTCCATCCGATTGCCCCGAGGTTCGGGCACAAGAACCTCATGACCCTGACCACGGCGCCCCAGGGCGCGACCACGATCCTGCTCATCCGCCACGGCGAAACCGCCTGGAATGCCGAACGCCGGCTGCAGGGCCATCTCGATATCCCACTCAATGCCGAAGGCGAGCGCCAGGCGGCGCTGCTTGGCGCGGCACTGCTTGGTGAAGCCATCGACCACGTGCTGTCCAGCGACCTGGGCCGCGCCCGGCAAACCGCCGAGGCGATCCTGCGCGCGCGCGGCGCGACAACGGCATTGCAGGTCGATCCGCAATTGCGCGAGCGCTGCTACGGCGGCTTCGAAGGCTTGCTCTATAGTGAGATCGCGGCCCGCTATCCGCTGGAGTTTGCCGCCTGGCAGGCACGCAATGTCGACGCGACGCTGCCACCGGGTAACAACCAGGGTGAATCGTTCCGCGCCTTTTTCGACCGCGTCACGACGGCAATCGCTGCCCATGCGGCACGCTACCCGGGGCAGACGCTGGCACTGGTGGCGCACGGCGGCGTGCTCGAGTGCGCCTACCGCGCCGCATTGGGCCTGTCGCTGGACACCCCGCGCGACTTCAAGGTCCACAACGCCAGCATCAATCGCTTTGCGGTCGAGCAGGGCAAGTTGCGCCTGCTCAGCTGGGGCGAAGTCGAGCATCTGCGGCAAGTGGCGCTGGACGACTTGCCGTAATAGCATCCGTCAAGCCGTCCTGTCCGCATCGGTTGGGATCCTGGCCGACGACACCCAGCTGCAATTGCGCTACACTCATCCCACGATCGAATTGCGTAGCGGGAGGTGCAAGATGAGCGAGGCGATGTATCGCAGCAAACGCAAGGAGCCGGTTGTGCCAGAGCCGCCGTTGACGCCTGTGGAAGCCGCCCGGCAACGCCGTCTGGCTGCGCTGAAGATGGCGGAAGGGCTGTGGAAAGACCGCACCGATACAGTGAAAGACGGTGTTCAAGCGCAAGAGCAACTAAGAAACGAATGGCGTTGATTGTATTCGACACCAATATTTTCATCGACATGCTCAATGGCGTTCACGAAGCCGCGATAGAGCTTGGGAGGTACGATTTTCCGGCCATTAGCACAATTACCTACATGGAATTGCGCGTTGGCCAAATTGCTCGCCCCCATGAGGTACCGATCCTCGACGCATTACTTGCAGAGTTCGCAGTATTACCCCTGGATCCGCAAATTACCGAGCTTGCCATCGACATCCGTGGCAATAGCCTCATCAGCGGCCCCAAAGTAAAACTTCCGGATGCAATCATTGGTGGCACAGCCGCTGCCTGTGGCATTCCGATCGTCACACGCAATCCAACGGACTTCTCGTGGTCGGGTATCGTCGTTCACATTCCATACGACTATGACTCGGCAACAGGGCGTGTCACCCACGTGCGCCCTGCATTCAGCGATTTCAAACCCCGTCCCACGCTCACACGCATTCGCTGACGCTATCTGGATTGACGATCCGCCTCTGCATTGGCATCAGCAATGATGCTGCAAAGTGCATGATCCGGCGCGATGCTGCCCAGGTGAAAGCGCATTAGCACGACTTGCCAATATCGCACACACAACAATTTGAAAAATTGTGCTGATAATTTGAGCAGCGCTTGAGGTAAAATAGCAGGTTCCCGTGTCACTTTTGAGTCTGCCAGCTGTGCAAATAGGTCCTTATCTCCTGCGTAATAACGTCTTTGTCGCGCCGATGGCTGGTGTGACGGACCGTCCGTTCCGGCAACTGTGCAAGCAGCTCGGCGCGGGCTATGCGGTGTCCGAGATGGCCGCGTCCAATCCGCGCCTGTGGGCCAGTGAAAAGACGTCGCGCCGGATCGACCACGCGGGCGAGATGGAGCCCAAGGCGGTGCAGATCGCCGGCGCCGATCCGAAAGACCTCGCCGATTGTGCGAAGTTCAACGTCGAGCGCGGCGCGCAGATCATCGACATCAATATGGGGTGCCCGGTCAAGAAGGTGTGCAACAGCTGGTGCGGGTCGGCCCTGTTGCAGCACGAAGACCTGGTCGAGCGCATCCTGCACGCGGTGGTCGAGGCCGTCGACGTGCCGGTCACGCTGAAGTTCCGTACCGGCTGGGATCGCCAAAACAAGAACGCGCTGCGCATTGCGCGTCTGGCCGAGCAGGCCGGCATCCAGATGCTGACCCTGCACGGCCGCACCCGGGCCGACGGCTACAAAGGCGACGCCGAGTACGACACCATCCGCGCCGTGAAGGCGTCGGTCGGCATCCCGGTGGTGGCCAATGGCGACATCACCACGCCTGAGAAGGCCAAGTTCGTGCTCGACTACACCGGCGCGGACGCCGTCATGATCGGCCGGGCAGCCCAGGGCCGGCCATGGATCTGCCGCGAAATTGATCATTACCTGCGCACGGGCGAGCACATGCCGGCGCCGCTGGTGGAAGAAGTGCGCGAACTGATGCACGAGCACCTGCCGGCACACTACGCCTTTTATGGCGAGTTCATCGGCGTGCGCACCGCGCGCAAGCACATCGGCTGGTATGTCCAGGATCTGCCGGATGGCGAGGAATTCCGTCAGCGCATGAATCTGCTGGAATCGACCGCCGAGCAACTTGCGGCGATGGATGACTTCCTTAAATCACAGCACCGCCATGGCGAGCGGTTACAATACCGCCCCGCGCTTCCCGCCGTGGACGCGATCGCGGCATAGACCACCAGCACAACCAGCGACAAGAAGAACAATTGGGGACGCGCTGCCCGCAGATGCAGCAAGCCAGTGCAGCAAGCTGGGCAGCAATCACACAACCAGGATGAAGCAGCAAAGACATGAGCAAAGAAAGTATCCAGGAAGTCGTCCAGAAGAGTCTTGAAGACTATTTCAACGATCTCGGCGAGCAAAAACCGACCAACATCTACGACATGATGGTGTTGACCGTCGAAAAGCCCGTCCTCGAAGTGGTCATGTCGCGCGCCGACGGCAACCAGTCGCATGCCGCGCAGATGCTGGGCATCAATCGCAATACATTGCGCAAGAAACTGCAAGAGCACGGGCTGCTCTAAGCGTTGCCGGTTGGCTGCGCTTCCTGCGCGGCCCCGGAGACCCAACGGTCTCCACGTCCGGCGCCAGGAATTCTCAACCATAGGCCTCACCATGATCAAACAAGCTCTCATTTCCGTATCCGACAAGACCGGCGTGCTCGATTTCGCGCGCGCGCTGAACCAGCTGGGCGTGAACATCCTGTCCACTGGCGGCACCGCCAAGCTGCTGCAAGAAAATGGCGTGCCGGTCACGGAAGTGGCCGATTACACCGGTTTCCCGGAAATGCTCGATGGCCGCGTCAAGACGCTGCACCCGAAAGTGCACGGCGGCATCCTGGCCCGTCGCGATTTCCCCGAGCACATCGCGAAACTGGAAGAGCACAATATTCCGCAGATCGACATGGTCGTGGTGAACCTGTACCCGTTCCAGCAAACCGTCGCCAAAGAACAGTGCTCGCTGGAAGATGCGATCGAGAACATCGACATCGGTGGCCCGACCATGCTGCGTTCGGCCGCCAAGAACCACCGCGACGTGGTCGTGGTCGTCGATCCGGCCGACTACGGCGTCGTGCTGGCTGAAATGAAGGGCTCGGGCGGCGACGCCGGTCCGGTCAGCTACGAGACCAAGTTCCGCCTGGCCAAGAAAGTCTTCGCGCACACCGCCCAGTACGACGGCGCGATCACCAATTACCTGACCAGCCTGGGCGAAGACCGCGCACACGCGACCCGCTCGAATTTCCCGGCCACGCTGAACATGGGCTTTGAAAAAGTCCAGGAAATGCGCTACGGCGAAAACCCGCACCAGGGCGCCGCCTTCTACCGCGACCTCGTCACGATCGACGGCGCACTGGCCAACTACCGTCAGCTGCAAGGTAAAGAGCTGTCGTACAACAATATCGCCGATGCCGATGCAGCCTGGGAATGCGTCAAGTCGCTCGGTGGCCTTGGCCAGGCGGCCGGTTGCGTGATCGTCAAGCACGCCAATCCGTGCGGCGTGGCCATCGGCGTCGATGCACTGGACGCGTACTCGCGCGCGCTGCAGACCGATCCGACCTCGGCGTTTGGCGGCATCATCGCCTTCAATGTCGAAGTCGATGGCAAGGCGGCCGAAGCGCTGGCCAAGCTGTTCGTCGAGGTGCTGATCGCGCCGAGCTTTACCGCCGAAGCGCGCCAGATCATGTCGGCCAAGCAGAACGTGCGTCTGCTGGAAATCGCGCTGGGCGCCGGCCAGAATGCCTACGACGTCAAGCGCGTCGGTGGTGGCCTGCTGGTGCAGTCGCCGGACGCGAAAAACGTCGGCATGGAAGACCTGCGCGTCGTCTCCAAGCTGCAGCCATCGCCGCAGCAGCTGCAAGACCTGATGTTCGCCTGGCGCGTGGCCAAGTTCGTCAAGTCGAATGCGATCGTGTTCTGCGGTAACGGCATGACGCTGGGCGTCGGCGCCGGCCAGATGAGCCGCATCGACTCGGCGCGCATCGCCTCGATCAAGGCCCAGAACGCTGGCCTCAGCTTGACCGGCTCGGCCGTGGCGTCGGATGCATTCTTCCCGTTCCGCGACGGTCTGGACGTCGTCGTCGATGCGGGCGCAACCTGCGTGATCCACCCGGGTGGCTCGATGCGCGACCAGGAAGTCATCGATGCCGCCGACGAGCGTGGCGTTGTCATGCTGTACACGGGCACGCGTCACTTCCGTCATTGATTCATTGGCAAGGCGAGGGCAGCGGGAAACCTGCCGCCCCCGCTGACGTCCAACGGGGGCGTACCGAAATGGTGCGCCCCTGTGTTTTTGCACAGTATTTTTCCCACGAACACCCCCAGCCGGGGTAACATTCCAGCATGATTATTCTCGGCATCGACCCGGGCCTGCGCACGACGGGGTTTGGCGTCATTGAAAAACACGGCACGAAGCTGCGCTACATCGCTTCGGGCACCATCAAGACCGGGCTGGAAGGCGCCTTGCCGCCACGCCTGAAAGTCATCCTGCACGGCGTCAGCGAGATCATCGCGACCTACCAGCCGGCTTGTTCCGCCATCGAAAAAGTGTTCGTCAACGTCAACCCGCAATCGACCCTGCTGCTGGGCCAGGCGCGCGGCGCGGCCATCACGGCGCTCGTGGGCGCCGATCTCGATGTGGCCGAATACACGGCGGTGCAGGTCAAGCAAGCGGTGGTGGGCACGGGCCGCGCGGCCAAGCCGCAGGTGCAGGACATGGTCGCGCGCCTGCTCAAGCTACCGGGTCTGCCGGGCAGCGACGCCGCCGATGCGCTCGGCGTGGCCATTTGCCATGCCCACACGATCGACACGCTGGCGCTCTTGGGCGCCATTGCGCCCGACATGATCGGGCTGCGCATGAAAAACAGCCGTCTCGTCTCATAACAAGGAACCACTCCCGATGATCGGTCGTCTCTCCGGAACCCTGCTCGAAAAAGCGCCGCCGCACGTGCTGGTGGATTGCAATGGCGTCGGCTATGAAGTCGATGTGCCGATGAGCACGTTCTACAACCTGCCGCACACGGGCGAAAAAGTCGTGCTGTTTACGCACCTTACCGTACGCGAAGATGCGCACCTGCTGTTCGGTTTTGGCACCGCGTCTGAACGCGCGCTGTTCCGGCAACTGATCAAGATCACCGGTGTCGGCGCGCGCATGGCGCTGTCGATCCTTTCGGGCATGACCGTGGCCGAGCTGTCGCAGGCCGTCACGCTGCAAGAGACGGGCCGCCTGGTCAAGGTGCCCGGCATCGGCAAGAAGACCGCCGAGCGCCTGCTGCTCGAGCTCAAGGGCAAGCTCGGCGCCGACATCGGCATGGTGGCCGGCGTGCCGCGCGACGACACGCAGACCGACGTGCTCAACGCGCTCGCCGCGCTGGGCTATTCCGACAAGGAAGCGCTGCTCGCGATCAAGAACATGCCAGCCGGCGCCAGCGTCTCGGATGGCATCAAATTTGCGCTCAAGGCGCTCTCCAAAGCCTGACCGGATGTAAGCAATGAGTATTCAGACCGACAACTTTACCGAACAGCGCGTGATCGACGCCGCACCGGCCTCGCCCAACGAAGAGGCGATCGAGCGCGCGCTGCGGCCCAAGCAGCTCGACGAATACGTCGGCCAGGAGAAAATCCGCGACCAACTCGAGATCTTCATCACGGCCGCTCGCAACCGCCATGAAGCGCTTGATCACACGCTGCTGTTCGGGCCACCGGGCCTGGGCAAGACGACGCTCGCGCACATCATCGCGCGCGAGATGGGCGTGAACCTGCGCCAGACCTCGGGCCCCGTACTCGAGCGCCCGGGCGACCTGGCCGCGCTCTTGACGAATCTCGAACCGAACGACGTGCTGTTCATCGATGAGATTCACCGCCTGTCGCCGGTGGTCGAAGAGATCCTGTACCCGGCGCTCGAGGACTACCAGATCGACATCATGATCGGCGAAGGCCCGGCCGCGCGCTCCGTCAAGCTCGACCTGCAGCCGTTCACGCTGGTCGGCGCGACGACCCGCGCCGGCATGCTGACCAATCCGCTGCGCGACCGTTTCGGCATCGTGGCGCGCCTGGAGTTCTACAACGTTCCCGAACTGACCAAGATCGTGCTGCGCAGCGCCGCGTTGCTGGTGGCGCCGATCGACGAAGAAGGCGCGCGCGAAGTGGCCAAGCGCGCCCGCGGCACGCCGCGCATCGCCAACCGCCTGTTGCGCCGCGTGCGCGACTTCGCGCAGGTGAAAGGCAATGGCGACATCACGCGCGACATCGCCGACCGCGCGCTCAAGATGCTCGACGTCGACAGCGTGGGCTTTGACGTGATGGACCGCAAGCTGCTCGAGGCGGTGCTGTTCAAGTTTGCCGGCGGCCCGGTCGGCATCGGCAACCTGGCAGCCGCCATCGGCGAAGCGGCCGACACGATCGAAGACGTGCTCGAACCGTTCCTGATCCAGCAGGGCTATCTGCAGCGCACCCCGCGCGGGCGCATTGCCACGCCGCTGGCGTACCAGCACTTTGGCGTGACGGCGCCGCGCATCAGCCCGACGGGCGACTTGTGGGACAGTCTGCCGCCGGCTTGACGATCGGCAGCACAGCTGCCCAGTGACTTTGTGCGCCTTTTGCAGTACGTGCAGTGCCATATACTGCCTGTCTTGCAAACTGACGGCGATCCCGCAATGACATCCAGACTCGAACACACCTGGTGGTTTGCCGCGCTGGTGAGCGCACTGGCCGTGTTGTCGACGGGGTTTCTGGCTCACAGAGCCGGGCTTGGCGTGCCACCCACCGGCCTGGCCCAATGGATCGTGGGTGCCTTGTGCTTCGTCGCGTTGCATCGCGGGTTTGCGTTCGCGGGCTGGTTGCTCGTGCTGGCGCTGGCGCCATCGAGCCGCTTGCTGCAACGCTCCGGCGCGAAATCGCCACACTGAACAGCCATGGACGACATCAACGTCTTGAAGGTCATCGCGGGCGTCTTCCTGCTCGTCTTCGGTGTCCCGAATCAGATCATCGACTACAAGCACCGCAAGAACAAAGACTATGAACCCGGCAATGCCTGGGGCTATTACGCCAGGCTTGCCAAAGAAGGCAGTTTGGAAGGGCGCTTCATGATGTGGTCGGGTTATATCGGGATCTACGCCATCCTCGGTCTCCTTGGTTACGCGTTTTACATCCTGGCGAAATGAAGCGTAACGCCGCTTGTTCGAAAACCACTGGTTTTCGGGTGCGCGCGACGAATATTCACCCTCTCGTCATGTTAGTGCTACTCTTCGCCTCTTCGTCTAGCAAACGGCCATGCGATAAAGAGTCACTCAATGAGTCGCAGCACCCTGCCGTTCCCCTACAGTATCAAGCGCCATGGCGTCTCGCTCTCCAACTGCGACGATGAGCCGGTGCAGACCCCGGGCTGCATCCAGGCGCATGGCTTGCTGCTGGCGCTCAGCCCCGATGACCTGATCGTGCGCCAGGCCAGTGAAAACTGGCCGCAGCGTACCGGCCTGGCCATGGACCAGGTACTGAACCAGCCACTGGCCGCCGTGATCGGTCCGGATGCGGTGCAGCGCATCGTGCATGCGATGCGCACCGAGGTCCTCGAACGCAATGCGCTGTATGTGCTGACGGCGCCGCTGCCCCATCCGCCTTGCCAGGATGCGCCGATGGACTTTTCGGTCCACCAGGCCGACGGCGTCCTGATCGTCGAGATCGAGCCGGCCAGCCGCCCGGGCGACACGGTCGTGACCGACAGCGACTATTATTCGATGGTGAAGACGACGCTGGTGCGCCTGAAATCGGCCAGCAGCCTGAGCGCGTTCTGCGACATCGCCGCCCATGAAGTGCGACGCACGACGGGCCTGGATCGCGTGATGATCTACCGCTTCCACCGCGACGAGACCGGCGAAGTGATCGCCGATGCGCACCGCAGCGACCTCAATTCGTGGCTGGGCCTGCGTTATCCGGCCAGCGACATTCCGGTACCGGCGCGCGCGATCTTCAAGCGCATCGGCGTGCGGCCCTTGCCGGACGTAAACGGCGCGCTGATGGAGATCGCGCCGCTGCTGAACCCCGTGACGGGGCGGCCACTGGACATGACCTATTGCGCACTGCGCGGCGCGTCCGTCATGTACACCGATTACCTGCGCAATATGGGCGTGGCCGCCACGCTGACGATGCCGATCCTGCGCGACGGCCGGCTGTGGGGGCTGATTGCCTGCCACCATTACGCGCCGATCGTGCTGCCCTACACCTTGCGCGCGGCCGCCGAATTCATCGGCCAGGTCACGTCCCTCGAAATTGCCTCGGCCGAGGGCAGGGAGCACCTGGAATACCGGTTGAAACTCGAGGCAGCGCACCATGCGGTACTGGGCCAGGCGCTCGCTGATGGCAACTACGCGGCGCTGACCCATGGCGCTCCCTCGCTGCTCGACGGGATCGACGCAGGCGGCGTGGCGGTGTCGGAAAACGGCCAGTGGAGCATGGCCGGCATGACCCCGGATGCGCAGCAACTCACGACGCTGGCAGCCTGGCTGACGCTGCACAGCGCGCGTCTGGCGGACGGCAGCACGGTCATTGCGCTGGATGATCTGGGCCGCGACGATCCTGACGGCATCGACCGGGCCGATTGCTGCAGCGGCGTGCTGGCGTTTCCGATGTCGCAGCGCAGCCACGGCGACTGGGTCATCTGGTTCCGTCCCGAGCAGTTGCAAACCTATCAGTGGGGCGGCAATCCGTACGAAGCGGGCAAGGCCACCGGGGAGCACGGCACCCGCCTGACGCCGCGCCAGAGCTTCGCCGTGTGGCAGGAAGAAGTACGGGGCCGCGCCGAACCATGGAAGCCGGTGGAGATCGAGGCGGCCAAAAACCTGCGTCTGTTGATGCTCGACGTCGTCGTGGCGCGCGCCGAGCAACTGGCGGCGCTGAACACGGACCTGGTGCGCAGCAACGACGAACTCGATGCGTTTGCCTACGTCGCCGGCCACGACCTGAAAGAGCCGCTGCGTGGCATCCACAAGTATGCGCACTTCCTGCTCGAAGAAACGAGGGCGGGCCGCCCGCTCGACGCGCAGGGCCGCGAACGCATCGACGCCATGTTGCGGCTGACGGTGCGCATGGACAGCCTGCTCGACGCGCTGCTGCACTTCTCGCGCGTCGGCCGGCTCTCGCTCGAACGCCAGCCGATCGCACTGGACGACGTGGTGGCCGAAGCGACCGACATGCTCGGCGCAAGTCTGCTGGGACGCGACATCGACGTGCAGATTCCGCGGCCACTGCCGACGATCTCGTGCGACCGCATCCGCGTGCGCGAAGTGTTTGCCAACCTGATTTCCAACGCCGCCAAGTACAACGACAAGCCGCAGCGCCGGATCGAGATCGGCTACCTCGACCCGGTCGAGGGCGCGGAGAGCGTCTCCACATTCTACGTGCGCGACAACGGCATCGGCATCGACACCAAGCACAGCGAGCGCGTCTTCATGATGTTCAAGCGACTGCACACGCGCGATGCGTACGGGGGCGGCAGTGGCGCTGGTCTCGCGATCGTCAAGAAGCTCGTCGAGCAGCACAATGGCCACAGCTGGTTCACGTCCGATGTGGGTGTCGGCACCACCTTTTATTTCACGCTGAGCGGTACCGGCATGAAGCAGTCCGGCGCATGACGCCCCTGGTGCGCAGCGACCTGCCGCCCATCCTGGTCGTCGACGACAGCGACGACGATTTCGACACCGTCTCGATTGCCGCGCGGCGCGCCGGCATCGGCAACCTCTTGGTGCATGCCACGGATGCCGACGACGCCCGGCGCCTGCTGTTCGCCGCACCCGCCGTGGCCTATGCCTTCATGCTCCTGGACTGCAATCTGCCCGGTGAAGACGGCCTGACGCTGCTGGAAGAAGTGCGCCGGCACCCGCTACGCGGCACGCTGCCGGTCATCGTGCTGACAGCCAGTATCAACCCGCGCGACCGCGATGCATTCTACGCCGCCGGCGGCAATGCCTATCACGTCAAACTGGTGAACTTCGAGGAAGGCCTGGCCAACCTCGAGAGCATCTTCCGCTACTGGCTGACGCACGTCGTGCTGCCGGGCGCGGACACCTCATCGACAGGAAAACACCAATGGCTGTAGCTCACGACACCGATCGTCCCTGGCGCATCCTGCTGGTCGACGACAATGCGCTAGACCGCGCCGAGGCGAAAGCAGCGCTGCTGGGCGGGCATGACCGGCGCTACCAGTTCGTCGAAGCGACATCGGCGAACGAGGCGATGCACCTGTGCGCAAGTTCAGCGCCGTTCGACTGCATGCTGCTCGACTTCTTTCTGCCCGATGGCGACGCGCTCGACGTGCTGGCGCGCCTGCCGTGCGACGCCGACAAGATTCCGCACCTGCCCGTCGTGATCCTCACCGGCGTGGCTGGAGCGGAAAGTCGTGCGTCGCTGCGCCACGGCGCCCAGGATTTCGTGGGCAAGGCCTGGCTGGGCCGCGAAAGCCTGACCTGGGCTGTCGAAAACGCGATCGAGCGGCGCAAGATCGCGCGCGAAGTCATGGCCGAACGCCAGGTGATGGACAGCCAGCGCCAGTACCTGTTCGAGGCCGAACGCACGGCGCGCCTGGAAAGCGAACGCGTGGCGCTGCTGAAGGACGAATTTCTCGCCACGCTCAGTCATGAACTGCGCACGCCGCTGGCCGTCATCGTCGGTTGGGCCAGTGTGCTGCAACGCGCGCAGGACAATCCTGCCACGGTCAAGCGCGGCATCGACGCCATCGCGCGCAATGCGGGCCTGCAGGCCAAGCTGATCAACGACCTGCTGGACATGAACCGCATCGTCACCGGCAAGCTGATCCTGGATCTGCAGCAGGTCGACCTGAGCGCGCTGCTCGATTCGGCCGCTGAATTCCTGCGTCCGCTCGCCATCGAGAAGGGCGTGGAAATCCGGATCGATACCCATGACGGCGCGCCGCTGGAACTCGATGGCGATCCGGTTCGTTTACAGCAGATTTTTGCCAATTTGCTGGGCAACGCGCTCAAGTTTACCCCCGGCGGTGGCGCGATCACGTTGACTGTGCAGCGCCGCAATGACGGACAGGTCGCGGTGACAGTGCGCGACAACGGCGAGGGCATCGATGCGCGGTTCCTGCCGCAGCTATTTACCCGCTTCAGCCAGGAAAACAGCAAGGCTGCGCGCGTGCATGGCGGGCTGGGGATCGGCCTGTCGATCGTCAAGCAGTTGACCGAGCTGCATGGCGGCGTCGTCAGCGGCGACAGCGCGGGCGTGGGCCAGGGCGCCACCTTCACGGTGGTGCTGCCGCTGCGCGCCATCGATGAGGCAGGCGGCGACGTGGCGCGCACGGTCACCCAGGCGGAGGCGGAAGCCGACCAGCTGATGCTGATCGACCTGCGCGGCATGAGCGTGCTGCTGGTGGACGATAACGAAGACATCCTGGAACTGAGCCGCCGCGTGCTGGAAGAACGGGGCGCCGGCGTCGTCACCGTCAATTCGGTCGAAGCGGCGCTGGCGCAGTTGGGCGCTGCGCGCCCGCAGGTGCTGGTCAGCGATATCAGCATGCCCAAGCTTAGTGGCTACGATCTGATTCGCACGGTGCGCAACGACATGCGGCTCGATGAACACATGCTGCCGGCCGTGGCAATGTCCGCGTTCGCGCGGCCCGTGGACCAGCAGCGCGCGTTGCAGGCCGGGTATCAGGCGTATTTGATCAAGCCGTTGCAGCCGCATCTGCTGATCCGGGCGGTGGCGCGGCTGGCGGGGCTAGTGTAACGACACCAGCTGCCGCGCGGCGCGCCAGCGAAGCAAGGCTTGCGTCTGCGTGCGCAGCACTGGATAGACGAACGTCAGGTACAGCGTCAGCGTGAAGCCAAGCAGCACGCCGGCGGTCCACATGAACGCAGGTGCTGCGCCGCGCCACAACAACGCGGCGCAGAACGCGAGCGGCACCGCCAGCAGCAGGGCGACCACTGCGCGCAGCAGGGCAGAGCGGCGCAGCAGGTGGCCGGCCATCCCTGTCACGAAGAAAGCGCACGCGCCGAGCACGAGGCAGGCCAGCGTTGCCGCTGCTTTGCCCGCGTCGGCCGTCATGGCGCCGGCCGGCAGCACGATTGCCGGCGCGACGAGCACCAGCATGCCGGCGGCAAAGCACAGCAGCCGCAGGATCGTCATGGCGATGCCTTGCGCAGGACGTTGACAGGGGCAGTGTTCTGGCTCATACGAGATCGATTGCAACATTCAGCCAGCACGGCGATGTGATAAAGATAGCACACAGGCAATATCCGCGGCCGTGATAACTGTCTTTGGCACGCGACAGATTTGTCCTTGTTTTGCCGTAAATATGTCTTTCAGATGTAGCGGGGGCGAGGTCGCACATGACAGTTGTCACCCCATATCGGTGGCAAGTGCGCCTGTCGGCAGACCCGCACCATTGACATACTGGTCTCACACCAACCCGTGAGGAAACCATGTCCACCATCGTCGCAAAGGCGGTATGTGCCGCCGCCGGTCTGTCCCTCTCCTGCCTGGCGCTGGGCGCCGCTACCCTGGTCCAGGACGTGCGCGTGTTCGACGGCAAGGCCGTGCACGAACGGCGTTCCGTGCTGTTCGACGATGCACGCGTCGTCGATGCGGATTTTCGCGGGCCGGCCCCGGCAGGGGCGCGCATCGTCCAGGGCGCCGGGCGCACGCTGTTGCCCGGTCTGATCGACGCCCACACCCACGCGTTCCGGCAAGTCGACCTGCCGGTGCTGTTTGGCGTAACGACCCAGATCGACATGTTTACCGCCGTACCGGTCATGCAGGACGCCAAACGCAGCATGGCTGCAGGCAGGCATGCGGGGCAGGCCGACCTGTTCTCGGCCGGCATCCTGGCCACGGCGCCGGGCGGGCACGGCACCCAGTTCGGCGTGCCGATCCCGACCCTGAGCAGCCCGGGCGAGGCGCAGGCCTTTGTCGACGCGCGCATCGCCGAAGGTTCCGACTTCATCAAGATCGTGCTGGAAGCGGGCGGGCACGGCGCCGGTGCAATGAACTCGCTCGACATCGCGACCGCCACCGCGCTGATCGAGGCGGCGCACCGCCGTGGCAAACTGGCCGTGGTCCATGTCAGCACCGAAAAAGACGCCCGCGCCGCCCTCGAGGCAGGCGCCGACGCGCTGGTGCATCTGTTCCTGGGCGCGGCGCCCGATCCAACGGCGGTCGACAGCCTGGCCAGGCTGGCCAAACGCAAGAATGCCTTCGTGATCCCGACCTTCACCGTCATGGAAAGCATGGCCGGCGTGCGCGGCGACGACTTGCTGGGCGATGCAGATCTGGCGGCGCTGGTCGAACGCGAGGGCAGGGCGACCCTCAAGGCGCGCTACGGCCAGCAGGCGCGGCCCCAATTGCTGGCCATGCCGAAGGCGGTTACCGCCGCATTGGCCAGGGCGGGCGTGCGAATCCTGGCCGGCACCGATGCCGGCAATGCCGGCACGCTGTACGGCATCAGCATGCACCGCGAACTGGCGGCGCTGGTGGAGGCCGGTTTGACGCCGAGCGCCGCGCTGGCCGCCGCCACGAGCGCGCCGGCCGCCGCCTTCCGGCTGGGCCGGCGCGGCTGCGTGGCCACGGGCTGCAAGGCCGACCTGTTGCTGGTCGAGGGCGACCCGACACGCGACATCACCGCCACGCGCCGGATCGTCGAGGTGTGGAAGGACGGGCAGAGTGCGAATGTCCTGCGCGACGCCAGGCGTGAACAGGTCGCGCAAGAGCGCGGCGCATCGACGCGCCAGGACTTGCCGGCCGATGGACGCATCAGCCAGTTCAGCGCGGCGAAGCTCGGCAGCCCGTTCGGCAGCGGCTGGATGCCATCGACCGACCAGTACGCCGGCGGCAAGTCGACCGTCAAGCTCGGCGTGCTGCCAGCACTGCCCGACGGGCAGATACCGCTGGCGGTGCAGGCCAGCGTCGCCCCCGGCCTGCCGTATGCGTGGTCGAGCGTCGCCTTCATGCCCGGTGCGCAGCCGATGCAGCCGGCCGATCTGAGTGCGGCGCGGGTGTTGCGCTTCAAGGTGCGCGGTGACGGCAAAACCTATCAGGTGATGCTCATGGGCGCGGCCAATGGCCGGCCAAGCAGTGTGCCATTCGTCGCCGGCCCGGAATGGGCGGAAATCAGCCTGCCGCTGTCGGCCTTTGCCGGCATCGATCCGGCGGCGATTGCCATGCTAGCATTCAGTGCCGGGCCACAGCCGGGCGAGTACCGCTTCGAACTCGCCGACGTGCGCCTGCTGGCACAATAACGATCACGGAGTCACGATGACGATGACCTTCAGACAGGTGCTGGCGCGACCGTGGATGCCGGCCGACTACGGCGCATTGCAATACACGTGGCTGCTGTCGCTGGGCTACCTGTTCTGGAAGTTTTATTACGTGAGGCCCGGCGTGGCCGAGGCGGTGCTGCTGGCGCTGACGATCATCCTGTTCGTGCCGCTGTACTGCGCCAGCTTCTGGCCCCGCGGCTGGCGCGTCGGCGCCTGCGTGGCAGCCACGTGCCTGATCGGCGCAGCCTGGGCGCCGTGGAATCCGGGCGCTGCCTGCTTCTTCATCTTTGCCTGCGCCATGTGCGCCCGCATCCCCGGCACGGCTCGCCCCGTGTACGCGATGCTGGCCGTGATTGCCGGCGGCGCGGTCGTTGCCTTGCTGATCCCGCAGATGCGGATGGTGTTCCTGCTGCCGATCCTGATGGCCGGCATGCCGGTTGGCCTGTCGTGCATCATGGATGCCCGGTTGCGCACGTCGCGTACGCTCCTGATGCGCAAGCAGGAAGAGGTCGAGCACATGGCGCGCATCGCCGAGCGCGAACGCATCTCGCGCGACCTGCACGACCTGCTGGGCCACTCGCTGTCGATGATTGCGCTGAAGGCCGAACTGGCGCGCAAGCTGGCGCGGCGCGATCTGGCGGCCTGCGAGCGCGAAATCGCCGACATCGAAACCAATGCGCGCGGGGCGCTGGCCGAGGTGCGCGCCGCCGTGACGGGGTTTCGCCACAGTGGCCTGGTGCAGGCGCTGGCCAGTGCGCGCGCCAGCCTGCTGGCGGCCGACGTACTCCTCGACGAGCGCATCGAGCGCATGGACCTGGCGCCGGCGGCCGAACACGTGGTGGCGCTGGCCGTGCGCGAAGCGGTGACGAATATCGTGCGCCATGCCGGGGCGTCACGCTGCACGCTCAGCCTCGTGCGAGAGCAGCAGGATGGGCAGACGCACGCGGTGCTGCGCGTGCTCGACAACGGCAAGCTGCGCAGCACGGATGGCCTGCAGCAGGGTAATGGCCTGGCCGGCATGCGTGAGCGCGTCGCAGCGCTCGGCGGGCGCTTGTCGCTGCAGGCCGGCGCCGGTCTGGCGCTCGAACTGCACGTGCCGGCGGGAGCATCGGCATGATCCGCATCCTGATCGCCGAAGACCAGACGCTGGTGCTGGGCGCGCTCAGCGCGCTGCTGCGGCTCGAACCGGATTTTGATGTCGTGGGCGGCGCCGCGGACGGGCGCGCAGCGCTGGCGCTGTGCGAGCGCCTGGTGCCGGACATCGTGCTGACCGATATCGAGATGCCGCACATGACGGGCCTCGAACTGGCGCAGGGCCTGGTCCAGCGCAAGCTGGCGTGCCGCGTCGTGGTCGTGACCACGTTCGCGCGCAGCGGCTACCTGCGGCGCGCGATGGAAGCCGGCGTGCGCGGCTATCTGCTGAAAGACGCGCCAGTCGACGCGCTGGCCGCGGCGATCCGCGTCGTGCATGGCGGCGGCCGTGCAATCGCGCCCGAACTGGCATTGGAAAGCTGGAACAGCGGCAGCGATCCGCTGACCGAGCGCGAACGGCAGGTATTGCGGCTGGCAGGGGAAGGGCGCACCAGCGGCGAGATCGCACGCCAGGTGCATCTGTCGGAAGGCACGGTGCGCAACTACCTGTCCGAGGCGATCAGCAAGCTGGGGGCCGGCAACCGCGTCGAAGCCTACCGGTTGGCGCGCGATGCCGGCTGGTTGTAGTCGTCGGTGTTGCGGCGCGGCCGGCTCAGCTGGTTCCAGGCGGGTGTTTTACTGCCGCGCCGGGGCGGTGCTGGTGGCTGCGGCACGTGCATCAGCGGATAGATGAAACTGCAATACAGCAGGACCGTGTGGATCAGGAAGAACGTGCACAGGTAGACCATCAGCATATTGCTGCCATGCCAGATGACGATGCCGCTGGCGCCGAACGGCACCATCAGCAGCAGCGCCGCAAACGAGCGCAGCATGGCGTCGCGCCCCATGCGATGGCCCGCCATCGCCACCAGGAAAAACCCGCCCGAACCCAGCGCCACGCCCACCAGCACGATGTACGGTTGGAGCCAGTTCGGGATGCCATGCGCCGTCGAGGCCAGCAGCGCAGCCGGCAGCAGGATGGCAAACACGCCGGCCGCCATGCTCAGGAGCCGCAGCACGCGCATTTCGCGCCCGCGAAAAACGGGGCGTGCGGTACGCGTGATGGGAGTGGGTGTCATGGTGCGAATGATCGGAATGGGGCCGGGTGTAACGTCCGGGCGCACGGCGCGGTTGACATGGTCAGTGTCCGACGCTTTTCGAAAACAGGTTGATGACCAGCACGCCGGCGATGATCAGCGCCAGGCCGGCAATCGCCGCCAGATCCAGACTTTGCTTGAAATACAACCAGCTGACGATCGAAATGAGCACGATGCCCACACCCGACCAGATCGCGTAGGCGATGCCGGTTGGCAGCACGCGCAGGCTGAAGGTGAGCAGGTAGAACGACAGGGCGTAGCAGCCGACGGTGATCAGGCTGGGCAGGGGACGGGTGAAGCTGTCGGAGGCTTTGAGGGCCGTGGTGCCGATCACTTCGGCCACGATGGCAAATCCGAGATAGAGGTAAGCGAGGTTCAGGGTCATGGACAATAAAAACGGCCCGTCGCCGGGCCGTGGTAATGATTACTGCTCGCGCTGCCAGGTCTGGGTGCGCCCGAACATCGGCGCGCCGATGTAGCCGCGCACTTCGAGCTTGTTGCCGTTGTCGGCCAGCGTGGCCTTGCTCTTGTAGGTCTTGCCGGCGGCCGGGTCGAGGATTTCGCCGCCAGTGTAGTCGCCGCCGTCTTTTTTCAGGCCCGACAGGATGGTCATGCCGATGATCGGCTGGTCCTTGCGCGCGTCGCTGCATTTCCCGCACAGCGGGTTCTGCTCTTCGGATGGTGCGCGGTACAGTTTTTCGATCTTGCCGGTCAGGACGCCGCCTTCTTCGGTGATCCGCACCAGCGCTTTTGGCTTGCCGGTCTTGTCATCGATGGTCTTCCAGGTGCCGACCGGCGAGGTGGCCTGCGCCCAGGCGGCGGCGGGCAGGGTGAGCATGGTGGCGGCGATCAGGCTTGCTTGGATCAGGTGGCGCATGGTGGTGTCTCCAGTGTTGTTGTAGGTACCGCGCCAGTGTAGCCTACCGCTTCGCCCGTGTGACAGGTTGACGCCCGAGGATGTCTTCCAATCGCGCAGCACGCGGTCATGGCGCGTTGCGCACGTCTTCCGGTGTGACCTGGTGGCGCCGTTCGGCCGGGCGGGTGAGCACGCGCAGGCTCACTTCGAGCGGCACGCCGAGCGTGGCCAGTTCGCGCGCCGCAGGGCGGGCCTCGATCGACACGTCGTGCAGTACGGCGTCGATGAGGAGGGAGGTCTTGTAATCGCTTCGTCGGTCCATGGTGGGATCGTATCATGTCCACCAAGCTTTAGATCGCCAGCAATTGGTGCGCCGACCGGGCGTGTCCGCACCAGCAGCGCCCATTTCCCGTCCATCCTGCGTCAGCCTGGCGCATGCCGCCACAGGGCCAAGAAAATGATGTTAATTCCCTACGGAATCATGTAACTTGTGCGACGTCACGGCGGCAAAATGTCTGCCTTCCTGAACCCTTCATCGCAGGAGTCGCACTCCCATGCTCGACCTGGTCAACGCTGTCAACGGTATCATCTGGAGCCCCATCATGATCGCCCTGTGCCTCGGGGCCGGCCTGTACTTCTCGATCCGGGGCCGCTTCCTGCAGGTGCGGCACATCGGAGAGATGTTGCGCCTGATGCGAGAAGGGAAGAGCTCGGAGCAGGGCGTGTCGTCGTTCCAGGCCCTGGCCATGACGCTGGCCGGCCGGGTCGGCACCGGCAATATCGCCGGTGTGGCCACCGCCATCACGTTCGGCGGTCCGGGCGCCGTGTTCTGGATGTGGGCCGTGGCCTTCCTGGGCGCCAGTTCGGCCTTCGTCGAGTCGACGCTGGGCCAGGTCTACAAGGAGCAGATCGGCAACCAGTACCGCGGCGGCCCGGCCTTCTATATCGAGAAAGGCCTGGGCATGAAGCGCTACGCCTGGACCTTCGCCATCGCCACGCTGTTCGCCACGGGCCTGCTGCTGCCGGGCGTGCAGGCCAACTCGATCGCCGAAGGCCTCAAGACCGCCGCCGGCATCGATCCGCTCTACACCGGCATCGGCCTGGCCGTGGTGCTGGCCGCGATCATCTTCGGTGGCGTCAAGCGCATCGCCCACTTCGCCGAGATCGTGGTGCCGTTCATGGCGGCTGCCTACATCCTCGTTGCCGTGGTGGTGGTGGCGATGAACATCGAAGCGCTGCCGGGCGTGCTGCGCCTGATCGTCAGCTCGGCCTTCGGCCTGGACGCAGGCTTCGGCGCCATGCTGGGCATGGCGATCCAGTGGGGCGTCAAGCGCGGCATCTATTCGAACGAAGCCGGCCAGGGTACCGGCCCGCACGCGTCGTCGGCCGCCGAAGTGAGCCACCCGGCCAAGCAGGGTCTGGTGCAGGGTTTTTCGGTGTACATCGACACGCTGTTCGTGTGCTCGGCCACCGCCTTCATGCTCTTGGTGACGGGGCAGTACAACGTCGAGAATGCCGACGGCACGGCGCGCTTCATCGGCGTGCAGGGCGTGGCGTCGGGCCCCGGTTACGTGCAGACGGCGCTCGAGAACGTGCTGCCGGGCTTTGGCGCGCTGTTCGTCGCGATCGCGCTGCTGTTCTTTGCCTTCACGACCATCGTCGCCTACTACTACATCGCCGAGACCAATATCGCCTACATGGACCGCCATAACCGCCACCCGTGGCTGGGCGTGCTCCTCAAGCTGTGCATCGTTTCGGCCACCATCTACGGCGCGGTCAAGACCGCCGACGTGGCCTGGGGCCTGGGCGACATCGGCGTCGGCCTGATGGCCTGGCTGAACATCGTCGCGATCTTCTTGCTGCGCAAGGACGCCTTCAAGTGCCTGCGCGACTACGAGGCGCAGAAGAAGGCCGGCAAGGAACCCGAGTTCGATCCGGTCGCGCTGGGGATCAAGAATGCGCATTACTGGGAGGGGCGTGCTGCTGCGCTCAAGCGCCAATCCGATGGTGCGCGCAACACGGCGGCCGTCAAATAGACAGGCGCTACGCCCTGGCCATGCAGGCCGGGGCGGGCACTGGATCGTCTGCCATCCGATCCAGTGCGAGAAGTCCGGATCGGCTGTCGTGCACTTTTATTGAATCGACGCGTTCATGCGCCTGCTTATCGGCTTCATCTTTCTGGGAGCTCTCGCTACCATGGCAATCTGCACCTCTGTCTCGGCAACGACGACCGCGCCAACCTCGCCCCAATTCCACGACGGTAAATACCGCAACCCTGTCGCCATGCACAAGCTGGGCGCTGGCGGCATTGCCAAGCTGTGGTGGGCTTTCCTGTTCGACAAGCCGGCCGGGACCATGCCGCAGCAGGCAGTGCCCGTGCGGCCGCTGACCCGGGCAGCCCTGCTGGCGGCGCCCGACAACACGCTGTACCGCCTCGGTCACTCGACGATGCTGATCAAGCTCGCCGGCGAGTTCTACCTGACCGACCCGGTGTTCTCGAAGCGCGCTTCGCCCGTGCAGTGGTTCGGTCCCACGCGTTTTCATGCGCCGCCGATCTCGATCGACGACCTGCCGCCCATCAAGGCGATCATCCTGTCGCATGATCACTACGATCATCTCGACTACGCGGCGATCATGGCGCTGGCGGCAAAGACGTCGGTGTTTCTCACGCCACTGGGGGTGGGCGACCGGCTTGTCGACTGGGGCATCGACCGCGCCAAAGTACGCCAGTTCGACTGGTGGCAGGGCGCCGAGATCGACGGCGTGCACTTCGTGGCGACGCCGGCCCAGCACTTTTCGGGGCGCGGTCCGCGCGACCGCAACTCGACGCTGTGGGCGTCATGGGTGATCCAGCACGACGACCTGCGCCTGTTCTTCAGCGGCGACACCGGTTATTTCAAGGGCTTCAAGGAGATCGGCGCCAAATACGGGCCGTTCGACCTGGCACTGATCGAAACCGGCGCCTACGACAAGCTCTGGCCGGACATCCACATGCAGCCGGAAGAAACGCTGCAGGCGTTTATCGACCTGAACGCAGCCTGGCTGCTGCCGATGCACAATGGGACATTCGACCTGGGGCTGCACCGCTGGCAAGAACCGCTCGACCGGATCGAGACGCTGGCCGACGAGCGCGGGATCAAGCTGACGACGCCGGAGATGGGCGAAGCTTTGAGCCTGACGCAGCCGCAGGCCGGCGGGCGCTGGTGGCATGGCCTCAAATGATCACGCGCCGCAGTGCGTCAATGTTGTATCGAACCAGCCCTGAGCCTTGCAGGTGCCCTGCACCAGCGCACGCACCCGTGCCACGCGCGTGGCATACACTGCGGGCTGCCTGACAGGATGGTACGCGTTGGGCGCCTTGATCATGGCGACCAGGCCAATGAATTCGTCTTCGCTGGTCTGTTCCAGCGACTTGCCGAGATAATTCCGGGACGCCGCTGACAAGCCCATGATCTGCGTGCCGTTGTGCGTTCCCAGATAGACACGGTTCGTGTAGAGCGCCAGTTGTCGCGTCTTGGACAGCCTGGCATCGAGCACCACGGCCATCGCATCACGGCCCAGATCGATCCGTTTGCAGCATGCGAAGACGCTGCGGTACAGCGCCTGCAACGCGCCGCCAGCCCCGCCCAGGTCCGCACCTTCGAGGTAGAGGTCGCGCGCGACCGCGCCCGAGATCGTCGCAAAGCCCTGGCCGCTGGTCAGGCTCACGCCGTGGTGGACAAAGAAGGCAGGATCTTCGACGCGCAGCAGGATCTGCGTCTGCCGCGCGGACAGGGGCGCGTCAGCGATTGCCGGCATGTGCGCAGTGACAGTGTCGAAGGATGCCCAGGCCCAGATGGCGACAAGGAGCAGATAGCCCGCCACCATCGCGGGCAGGATCGACAGCCAACGGGTTCGTCGTCGCATCACACGCCTTTGACAGGCGCCTGGCCCACGGATGGTCTGCGCTGCAAACCCAGATGCACGGCGCCGTGTTCGAGCAGGCGCGCCAGCGCGTAACAGCACAGCAGCACCGGCACATAGACGACAAAGGTCCAGGTTTGCACGTCGCCCAGAAGTGACCTGTACAGCCACTGCGTGGCAAGCACGATGAACATGTGGAACAGGTACAGCTCATAACTGAGGCTTCCCATGCGCGCCAGCCATCCTAGCCCGCGGCGCGGCGCAGGTGGCTGCGCGTGAAAGGCCAGCAGCAGCAGGCAGGCGCCAACGCACATCATGTACATGTTGGACTTGAACAGATGACGGTAGACCACGTCCGACCAGCCCAATGCCAGCACGAGGCACAACGCACCAGCCAGACCCATGATGCGGGCCCCTCGCTTGCCTGGCTGCCACCGGCGCGCCAGCAGTGCAGCGAGCACGCCCCAGGCCAGCGCCGCCATTCCGGGCAGGTATGCTTTTTCCCACCAGACCTCATCGCTCATCGGCACCAGCGAGCGCAGCGGTTGCAGTCCCAGCGCCAGCACGACGAGCATGCCGATCAGGACATGGCGCGGCAGCCACAGGCACAGCAGCGGAAAGCCCACGTAGAACACTTCTTCGATCGACAGCGACCACAGGACATCCCAGCCCGCCGGCGCCCAGCCAGTGCGGCCCTCGTACCAGTTGAAGGTGAACGTCAGCGCCGAACCGAGCAAGCCGGCCAGCGAGTGGCGGTCGGTCTCTGGCGCGAATCCCGGCACCTGGCACACGGCCAGCAGCGAGAGCAGCATCAGGGCCAGGCCGAGCAGGGGCAGGATGCGCCGCGCGCGGGCGCGGTAGAAGCGGCGCAGGTCGACCTGTCCAATGCCGCCATCGCGTTCGATGATGCGCAGCGTGATCAGAAAGCCCGACAACGTGAAGAAGATGAAGACTGCTTCGTAGCCGTTGAAGCTGATGGCGTCGAGCAGTCGCTTGGGCAGACACTCTCCCAGAAGACTCGGCCCTAGCGGCAGGCGAAACGGCAGGGCCAGATGGTGCACGATCACGAGCAGGATCGCCAGGCCACGCAGGCAATCGATGCCGACGTTGCGCCGCGCGGCATACCGGTGGGGAAGGGAAGTCGTCATGCGGTGCTTTCCAGGGTGATTGCTGCCATTGTCTACAGGGAGTGCTCCCATACCAGGCGCCAGGTTGCGCGCACCCGATACGTCGTTGCGCGCAGCAACGGCGCGTTGCCTTCGAACGTGCGCCGTTCGAGAAGGTCTTGCTGCAGCAGGTCCGAGGCCGACAGTCGCAGGCGCGATCTTGCATCAAGTTTCCACAGTGCGTAAAGGTCAAGCTGGCGTTTCATGCTGTTTGCATCGACGATCCATGCGCCGGCTCGTGCCGCCAGCCGGTCGATCGTGGCTTTGCCTTCTAATTCGATGCCACGCACGGTCGCCTTGCCTGCATTGACCGGTGTTGCGGTCCACGACTAAAAGCCAGGGTCAGGTCTGACATTCGGACACGAACTCGACAATTTAGTAGTCGGAACCAGCTGACACCGGGCCCTGCTAATGCCGGGCGGGAAGCCATTGCAAGTAGTTAGGGCTGAGGTCGTGTCCGAATGTCAGACCTGACCCCGGCTGTGCTGATTTTATGGATTAAAGTAAGCAGAGCAGAAACAAAAAACGCGGCCGAGGCCGCGTTTTCTTTGGGGGATGGCTGCTTTACGCCGCTGCCAGTTTTTCCAGCTGCTCCTGCATCTTGCTGAGCGTGGCCGAGAAGTTTGCCACGCGTTCCTGCTCTTGTGCCACGACGGCGGCCGGGGCGCGGGCAACGAAGCTCTCGTTCGACAGCTTGCCGTTGGCCCTGGCGATTTCGCCGGCCACGCGCGCGATCTCCTTCGACAGGCGCTCGCGTTCGGCGGCGACGTCGATCTCGACCTTGAGCATCAGCTTGGTGGTGCCGACGATCGACACGGCCGCTGGCGATTCCGGCAGCGCGTCGACGATCTGCACTTCGGCCAGTTTGCCCAGCAGCTGGATGTACGGTGCGAACACCGCCATGTCAGCGCGCCCGGTGTCGCTCGACGGTTCGACAATCAGCGGCACGCGCAGCGACGGCGCCAGCGACATCTCGCCGCGCAGGTTGCGGGTGGCGTCCACCAGCGCTTTCAACTGCTCCATCCAGGCTTCGGCGCCTTCGTCGATCTGCGTCGCATCGGCCTGCGGATACGGTTGCAGCATGATCGTCGGCCCGGTCTTGCCGCTAAGGGGCGCGATGCTCTGCCACAGTGCTTCGGTCACGAACGGGATGATCGGATGCGCCAGGCGCAGGATCACTTCCAGCACGCGCAGCAGCGTATGGCGTGTCGCGCGTTGCTGCGCTTCGGTGCCTTGCTGGACCTGGACTTTCGATACCTCGAGGTACCAGTCGCAGTATTCGTCCCAGACGAACTTGTAGATGCTGTTGGCGATATTGTCGAAGCGGTAGTCGGCAAAGCCCTTCGCCACATCCTGCTCGACGCGGTTCATCAGCGAGATGATCCAGCGATCGGCCTGGGATAAATCTTCAGGCAATGGCGCGCTGCAATCCTTGCCTTCCGTGTTCATCATCACGAAGCGGGTCGCGTT
Organism: Telluria sp. LT1R51-2; assembly: GCF_059685775.1. Lineage (NCBI taxonomy): Bacteria > Pseudomonadati > Pseudomonadota > Betaproteobacteria > Burkholderiales > Oxalobacteraceae > Telluria > Telluria sp. LT1R51-2. The sequence continues at coordinate 107,272 of NZ_JCASIM010000001.1, forward strand.
CCACAGCTTGTTGCAGAAGTTGCGGTAGCCTTCGGCGCGGCCCAGGTCGAAGTTGATGTTGCGGCCCAGCGACGCGTAGCTTGCCATCGTGAAGCGTACGGCGTCAGTGCCGAACGCCGGGATGCCATCCGGGAATTCGCGGCGCGTGGCCTTGCCGATTTTCTCGGCGGCGCGCGGGTCCATCAGGCCCGTGGTGCGCTTGGCCACCAGCGTCTCGACGTCGATACCGTCGATCAGGTCGATCGGGTCGAGCGTGTTGCCCTTCGACTTCGACATCTTCTGGCCCTGCGAATCGCGCACCAGGCCGTGCACGTAGACCGTCTCGAACGGCACCTTGCCGGTGAAGTGCGCGGTCATCATGACCATGCGCGCCACCCAGAAGAAGATGATGTCGAAGCCCGTGACCAGCACCGACGACGGCAGGAACATCTTCATATCGGGCGTTTCTTCGGGCCAGCCCATGGTCGAGAAGGGCACCAGCGCCGACGAGAACCACGTGTCGAGCACGTCGTCGTCGCGGCGCAGGGCGCCGGTGATGCCGGCAGCTGCGGCCTTGGCCTGCGCCTCGGCTTCATCGCGCGCGACGACGATCTGGCCGTCTTCGGCGAACCAGGCCGGAATGCGGTGGCCCCACCACAGCTGGCGCGAGATGCACCAGTCCTGGATGTTGCCCAGCCACTGGTTGTAGGTCGTGCTCCAGTTGTCGGGCACGAACTTGATCTCGCCGCTGGCGACTTTTTCGAGTGCCACGTCGGTGATCGACTTGCCCGGATTGAACGTGCCTTCCGGCGCCGGCTTGGTCATTGCGACGAACCACTGGTCGGTGAGCATTGGCTCGATCACGACGTTGGTGCGGTCGCCCCGCGGAACCATCAGCTTGTGCGGCTTGATCTGTTCCATCAGGCCGAGCGCTTCGAGGTCGGCAACGATCTGCTTGCGCGCGGCGAAGCGGTCCAGCCCCTGGTACTGGGCAGAGCCGTTTTCGTTGATCTTGGCGTCGAGCGTAAAAATGCTGATCGGCGCGAGGCCGGCGCGCTGGCCGACTGCGTAATCGTTGAAGTCGTGGGCCGGCGTGATCTTCACGCAGCCGGTGCCGAATTCCTTGTCGACGTAGCTGTCGGCGATGATCGGGATTTCGCGGCCGGTCAATGGCAGCGTCAGCGTCTTGCCGTGCAAATGCAGGTAGCGTTCATCGGTCGGGTCGACCGCGACCGCGACGTCGCCCAGCATCGTTTCAGGGCGCGTGGTGGCGACTGTCAGGTGGCCGCTGCCGTCGGTGAGCGGGTACTGGATGTACCACATGAAGCCGTCTTCTTCCTGCGAGTCGACTTCAAGGTCGGACACGGCCGTGCCCAGCACCGGGTCCCAGTTCACCAGGCGCTTGCCGCGGTAGATCAGGCCCTGCTCGTACAGGCGCACGAAGACTTCGACGACCGATTTCGAGCGCGGCTCGTCCATCGTGAAGTATTCGCGCTGCCAGTCGGGCGACGTGCCCAGGCGGCGCATCTGGCCGGTGATCGTGCTGCCCGATTTTTCTTTCCACTCCCAGACTTTTTCGAGGAACGCGTCGCGGCCCAGGTCATGGCGCGAGATCTTTTGCGCGTCCAGCTGGCGCTCGACGACGATCTGCGTGGCGATGCCGGCGTGGTCGGTGCCCGGAACCCATGCGGTGTTGTAGCCGCGCATGCGGTAGTAGCGCGTCAGGCCATCCATGATCGTCTGGTTGAACGCGTGGCCCATGTGCAGGGTGCCGGTGACGTTCGGCGGCGGCAGCTGGGTGCTGAAGGAGGGCTTGCCCTCGTCCATGGTCGCGGCAAAGTAGCCGCGCTGTTCCCACTCGGCGCGCCAGAACTGTTCAATATCGGCTGGCTCGAAAGACTTGGCTAATTCCATGATGTGGTCGTGTGTGAATTTTGCGAAAGAAACCATTATAGGTCACCTTCCAGCGCCAGCCTATCCTGGCAACGTCGCTGAATTGCCAGTCGTTGTCCAGCTCGTTTGAATCCTTCTTTGTTTGACCGGGCTCCTTGATCTACCTCCAAATGTGCAAGTGATTCCTCTGAATATCTGCAGTCTCGACGAACCATCACCCCCACTCCACTGGTCGAACGAGGGCTTTTTGACCATGAGGAGAACACCATGTCACAACTCGACCCAACCGGGATCGACAATGCAAACGAGGACGCCATCGGCGACACCGGTGTGATGACCTATGAAGAAGTATCCGGGCTGTCCAATGGCGATTTGGGGATTCCCGAGCCATACGACACCGGGCCCACCGGCGCTGCGCCCGGGATTGCTGCGGGGCCGGGCATCGCGCCTGCCCCGCAGGTGCCCTTGCCGATCCCCTCGCTTCCCATCCCGTCCATACCGGCCATCAAGAAGGCGGTCAGCGGTTGCTACGCCAGTTCGCTGGGCAGCTTCCAGCTCGACCTGCGGGTCGACGTCGACCGCAACCGGCCGATGCGCCGCGTCAGCGGCGACTTTTACCAGACCAGCGGCAAGACCAAGTCGTACTTCGGCTCGTTCGTGGTCGACAGCCCGACCGTGACGGTGTCGACCACCCGCATCGTCGTCAAGGGCATGGGCCGCTTCACGTTCTCGGCCGGGGCGCCCGTGATCCAGGTGACGATCCCGCGCGTCAACATCTTCCAGCCGCAGGCCGCGGCCACGCTGCAGTTCTTCACGGTTAACAATACGCCGGGCGCGTCCTACCATTGCCCGTTCTCGTCGCTGCATTTCCGCACCGTGCGCATCGAAACCGACAGCGTGTCCGATGTGAAGACCACGCCGTTTTCCAGCTACAACACGGGCTCACTGCCTTCGGGCGGCAGCGCCCGCACGGTCAGCGTGGTCAGTGCCTTTGGTGAAGCGGGCATTGGCATGGTGCCCACCGCCGGCAACAATGTCATCGATGTGGGCGCGGCCGGGGCCAATGCCACCTGGAGCAATGCCGAGCTGCACGCGTCGATGCAGCAGCATTTTTCCCTGTGGGGCGACCTGCAGCAGTGGTGCGTATGGCAGCTGGTGGCGCAGCAGCATGACTTCGGCACGGACCTGTACGGCATCATGTTCGACCAGCAGGGCAAGCAGCGCCAGGGCTGCGCCGTGTTTCACGCCGGGATCGGCGGTATCACGGCCGAGCAACACCGGCTGCAGCTCTACACCTACGTGCACGAACTGGGGCATTGCTTCAACCTGATGCACTCGTGGCAGAAATCGTATGCCAACCCGCCCAAGCCAAACCGTCCCGAAGCGCTGTCGTGGATGAACTACCCGTGGTACTACCCGAATGGCAACGCGCCCGGCTTCTGGAGCAGCTTCGACTTCCGCTTCGACGACGAAGAGCTGATCCACCTGCGCCACGGTTTCCGCAACGACGTCATCATGGGCGGCAACAACTTCATGAGCGGCGCCTCGCTTGGCCGTGACGTGATGGCCGATCCGATCTCGGACGAATCCGGCCTGGTGCTCGATATATCGACCCACCAGCGCAGCTTCGCGTTGGGCGAGCCGGTGGTGCTCGAACTCAAGCTGCGCGCCACCGACACGCGCGGGCGCCGCGCCCATACCTGGCTGCATCCGAACTATGGGCTGGTGAAGGTCATCATCGAACAACCAGGCGGCAAGGTCTGCGCCTACGAGCCGATGATCGATCACCTGGTCGGCGAACGCCAGACCATGCTCGGGGTGGACAACCCGGTCCAGGACAGCGCCTATATCGGCTATGGTAAGGATGGTTTCTATTTTGACCGGCCGGGCCAGTATCGGGTGCGGGCCGCGTATGCGGCGCTCGACGGATCGCAAGTGCTGTCCGATATCCTGACAGTGCGCGTGCGCTATCCGGTCAGTACCGACGACAACGTGCTGGCCGACCTGTTCATGGGTGAAGACCAGGGCGCACTGTTGTATCTGCAGGGGTCGGATAACACAACGCTGCGCTCGGGTAACGCCGCCTTCGACGAGGTCCTCGACCGCTTCGACATGCATCCGATGGCCGCCTATGTGCGCATGGTCAAGGGCGTCAATGCCGCACGTGCGTTCAAGACAGTGAATGCGGGCGAGGGCAAGCCGCTGTTCGTGCGCGCCGCGTGTCTCGACGAGAGCGTTGCATTGCTTTCGAGCGCCGCGCAGGCCAAGGTACTCGATCCGGTGTCCCAGGGCGATTTGCTCACTTGTTTGGCCACGGTGCAGGGCGGTTCTGCGGCGACCGGCGTGACCGGACCGGGCGCGCGGCCGCACCGCAAGGCATGATCCATGCTGGATCGCAGGGGATGCGCCGCGCAATCGGGCTGGTCGTGCTGGCGTTACTCTGTTCCGGACAAGCCTGCTCTTCAGGCGGCTTGTCCGGCAAACCTGTTGCAGTCAATGGAAAGGCGAGGCAAGCGATGACGTTACGCGTGAGGTTGGGCGAGGGATTTCAAGACAATACGGTCAGCGTGCGGGTCGACGGCAAGCAGGTCTATGACCGGCCGAACGTGAGTACCGACCTGACGATTTCGCGGGCGGATTCGTTCGACGTGGCGGTCGACGGGGCCAGCGTGCAGCTCGAGGTGGCGGTACAGGGCGGGCCGACGGTCCGCCGTGTGGTCGAGCCGGCGCAGACGCCGTTCGTTGAAGTGCGTTTCATCGACGGCGCCTTGCATTTGCTGCCGTTGCCGGCCGAGCCGCCGATGTTGTAACCATGATGCCCATTCAATATTTGTTCGGCTATAATCCACCCGCTGCCATCACTGGCAGCAAACGCTAGGGGTCCTGCGCGTCGTTACTGTTGAAACGATGCGTGGGTGAGAAATACCCTCCGAACCTGATCTGGATAATGCCAGCGAAGGGAAGCAGCCGAATAGTGCGGCCGTGCGCAGTCTTGCGCCCGACCTTGCCGCACCCGGTAACTCCTTTGCTGGCTCTCATGCACGCAAGGGAGCCACATGAACGCACCGCCGAAGTCTTCGCAACTGTTCGATGCCGCCACCGCCACGGTGGACCAGGCAGCCATCGCATCGCTACCAAACTCCCGCAAGGTCTATATCGAAGGCAGCCGGCCCGATATCCGCGTGCCGATGCGCGCGATCAGCCAGTCGGCCACGTCCGACAGTTTTGGCGGCGAACCCAATCCGCCGCTGTTCGTCTACGACACGTCGGGGCCGTACACCGAACCGGCCACCGCGATCGATATCCGCAGCGGCCTGGCGCCAATGCGCCAACCTTGGATCGACGGGCGCGGCGACACCGAGCAACTGGCTGGGCCATCGTCGCAGTATGGCCAGCAGCGGCTGAGCGATCCGGCCTTGAGCGCGCTGCGCTTCGATCTGCAGCGCGCGCCCCGTCGCGCCAGGAGCGGTGCCAACGTCACGCAGATGCACTACGCGCGCCAGGGCATCATCACACCCGAAATGGAATTCATCGCGCTGCGCGAAAACATGCAGCGCAAGGAATACCTCGCGTCGCTGCATGCGTCCGGCCCGATGGGCAAGCGGGTCGCCGACCTGATGGGGCGCCAGCATCCGGGCCAGTCGTTCGGCGCCAGCATCCCCGCCGAGATCACGCCGGAATTCGTGCGCTCGGAAGTCGCGCGCGGGCGCGCCGTCATCCCGCTCAATATCAACCACCCTGAAATCGAGCCGATGATCATCGGCCGCAATTTCCTGGTCAAGGTCAATGCTAATATCGGCAATTCGGCCGTGACCTCGTCGATTGGCGAGGAAGTCGAAAAGATGACCTGGGCGATCCGCTGGGGCGCCGACACGGTGATGGACCTGTCCACCGGCAAGCATATCCACGAAACGCGCGAATGGATTCTCCGTAACAGCCCGGTCCCGATCGGCACGGTGCCGATCTACCAGGCACTGGAAAAGGTCAATGGCAAGGCCGAGGACCTGACCTGGGAGATTTTCCGCGACACGCTGATCGAACAGGCCGAGCAGGGCGTCGACTACTTCACGATCCACGCCGGCGTGCTGCTGCGCTATGTGCCGATGACGGCCAATCGCCTGACGGGCATCGTCTCGCGTGGCGGCTCGATCATGGCCAAGTGGTGCCTGGCGCACCACCGCGAATCGTTCCTGTACACCCACTTCGAAGACATCTGCGCCATCATGAAGGCGTACGACGTGACGTTCAGCCTGGGCGATGGCCTGCGTCCCGGTTCGATCTACGACGCCAATGACGAAGCGCAGCTGGCCGAACTGAAAACGCTGGGCGAACTCACGCAGATCGCGTGGAAGCACGACGTGCAGACGATCATCGAAGGCCCCGGCCACGTGCCGCTGCACCTGATCAAAGAGAACATGGACCTGCAGCTCGAGCAGTGCCATGAAGCGCCGTTCTACACGCTCGGGCCGCTCACGACCGACATCGCACCCGGGTACGACCACATCACGTCCGGCATCGGCGCGGCCACCATTGGCTGGTACGGCACGGCAATGCTGTGCTACGTGACGCCCAAGGAGCACCTGGGCCTGCCCGACAAGCAGGATGTCAAGGACGGCATCATCACGTACAAGATCGCCGCCCATGCGGCCGACCTGGCCAAGGGCCATCCGGGCGCGCAGCTGCGCGACAACGCGCTGTCGAAGGCGCGCTTCGAATTCCGCTGGGACGACCAGTTCAACCTGGGCCTGGATCCCGACAAGGCGCGCGAATTCCACGACGAGACGCTGCCCAAGGATTCGGCCAAGGTGGCCCATTTCTGCTCGATGTGCGGCCCGCATTTCTGCTCGATGAAGATCACCCAGGAAGTGCGCGCCTATGCCGCCGCCAATGGCGTGCAGGGCGAAACAGCCCTGCAGCAGGGGATGCAGGAAAAAGCGATCGAGTTCGTGCGCGACGGCGCCCGGCTGTACCGGGAGGTCTGAATGACGTCCATCGAAGTCAATGGCGCGCCGTGCGGCGTGCCGCCGGGCCAGACACTCGCCGGCCTGCTCGAACAGCTGGACCTGAGCGGGCAGGGCATGGCGCTGGCCGTCAACCGCGAGGTGGTGCCGCGCCAGCAGTGGCCGACGCGCCGCCTGCAGGCGCAGGACCGGGTCGATATCGTGCGCGCCATCGGTGGCGGCTAAAGGAGAACAGGATGAATGTCATGAACCAACTCGTGCAGCAAAACATGCAACAAAACACGCAATCAGACGTACAGCAAGCGCTACAACCAGAAGCACAACCAGACGCACAACGCGACCTGCTCACCATCGCCGGGCGTGCCTACCACTCGCGCCTGCTGGTGGGCAGCGGCAAATACCGCGATCTGGCGCAAACGCGCGAGGCCACGCTGGCGGCCGGCGCCGAGATCATCACGGTGGCGATCCGCCGCGTCAACATCGGCCAGGATCCGAACGCGCCCAGCCTGCTCGACGTGCTGCCGCCGTCGGAGTTCACCATCCTGCCCAACACGGCCGGCTGCTTCAATGCGAAGGACGCGGTCTACACGCTGCAGATGGCGCGCGAGCTGCTGGGCGGGCGCAACCTCGTCAAGCTCGAAGTGCTGGGCGACGCCACCACGCTGTTCCCGCACATGCCCGAAACCCTCAAGGCGGCCGAAACGCTGGTGCGCGACGGCTTCGACGTGATGGTCTATTGCAGCGACGATCCGATCCAGGCCCGGATCCTGCAGGAGATCGGCTGCGTGGCCGTGATGCCGCTGGCGTCACTGATCGGCTCGGGGATGGGCATCCTCAATCCGTGGAACCTGTCGCTGATCATCGAGCAGGCCACGGTGCCGGTGCTGGTCGACGCTGGCGTGGGCACGGCGTCGGATGCGGCGATTGCGATGGAACTCGGCTGCGACGGCGTGCTGATGAACACCGCGATTGCCGGCGCGCGCGACCCGGTGCGCATGGCGCGCGCGATGAAGCATGCGGTGCTGGCCGGGCGCGATGCCTATCTGGCGGGGCGCATGCCCAAGCGTTTCGCGGCCTCGCCATCGTCGCCGGTCGAGGGCAAAGTCACCCCATGACACCCTGCGTGCTGGTCTTCGCCGGGCTGGACCCCTGCGGCGGCGCGGGCCTGGCGGCCGACATCCTGGCCATTGCCGCGCAGGGCGCCCACGCGCTCCCGGTGGCCACGGCGCTGACCTGCCAGGACAACAACCGCGTGTTCGACGCGCACCCGGTCGACGCCGGCCTGGTCACGCGCCAGGCCGCGCCGCTGGTTGCGGCTTTCGACATTCGCGCCGTCAAGCTGGGCATCCCCGGCAACGCGGCCAATGCGGCGGCAATCGCGGCCATCATCCGTGACCTGCGCATGCGGCAACCCGATCTGCCGGTGGTGCTCGATCCGGTGCTGGCCAGCGGCCATGGCGATGCGCTGGGGCGGGACAGTGCCAGCGCCGCCTTGGTCGATTTGCTGACGCTGGCGACGATCGTGCTCCCCAACCTGCCAGAGTGCGCTGCGCTGGACATGCCAGGCACGGTGCAGATGCTCGTCACGGGCGGCCATGCGCCGGGCGACACGGTGATCAACCGCTGGCTGCAGGACGGTCAAGTGTTGCGCGAGTGGCACTGGCCGCGCCTGCCAGACACCTACCACGGCAGCGGCTGCACGCTGGCCGCCGCACTGGCGGCGCGCGTGGCGCTGGGCGAGTCGATGGCCATCGCCCTCGAGCGCGCCCAGGCCTACACACACGCCACGCTGGCACAATCGTTCGCGATCGCGCCGGGCCAGCGCATCCCGCGCCGCCTGCCTCAACCACATTGAAGGAGCCACCATGCAAGGCCTGTATCTCGTCACACCGAACTGGAACGACACCGAGCGGCTGCTGGCCGCCACCGATGCCGCACTGAGCGCCGGCGCCGCGCTGGTGCAATACCGGCACAAGGAGGCAGACGCGCGCCTGCGCCTCGAACAGGCCACGGCGCTGCTGGCGTTGTGCCGCCGCCACGGCTGCCCGCTCGTCATCAATGACCATCTCGACCTGTGCCAGGCGATCGATGCCGATGGCGTGCACCTGGGCCATACCGATCAGGCGCTTGCCGCTGCCCGCGCGCTGCTGGGCCCGGACAAGATCGTCGGGGCCTCGTGCTATGGCGACCTGGCGCTGGCGCGCGCCGCGCGCAACGCCGGTGCCAGCTACCTTGCCTTTGGCGGCTTCTATCCGTCCCCGGTGAAAAAATACACGTTCGTGACGCCGCCGGCACTGCTCGACCAGGCGCGCGCCGAGTTCACGCTGCCGCTTGTCGTCATCGGCGGCATGACACCGGCCAATGCGGCGCCACTGGTCGCGCGGGGTGCCGACATGGTCGCGGCGATCACCAGCGTGTACGGCGCGGCTGACCCGCACACGGCCGCGCACGCATTCGGGAGCCTGTTTTCGGCCGGCTGAACCTACAATGGCAGTACTTACGACTTTGTCCTGCCGCCATGATCGCTCCACGCCTGTTCATCCACACCCGCCGCCATCCGTCCGCCATCCTGCTGCTGGTGCAGCTGCTCGGCATGCTGTCGTACCCGTTCATCGAAGGCACGCGCGCCGGCCAGGTGGCGTTCAACTGCTTCGGTATCGTGGTGCTGGCGTTTGCCATCCGCATGGTGCGGCGTACGCCCGGCGAGGTGCGCGTGAGCTGGGCGCTGGCGGTGCCGATCATCGCGCTGCTGCTGGCGCAGATTCTGCTCGGCTACAACCATCTGCTGGCCTGGTCGTCCGGGCTGGAGGCCCTGTTCTACTTTTACGCGGCCGGCAGTCTGATTGCCTACATGATGGAAGACGAACGGGCCACGACCGACGAGCTGTTCGCAGCCGGCGCCACGTTCACGCTGCTGGCCTGGGCCTTCACCCACATGTACATCCTGCTGCAGGAGGTCCAGCCCGGCACCTTTGCCGCCGCTGTCAACGCGGGCGCGCCGCGTACCTGGACCGAACTCAATTACCTGAGCTTTGCGCTGCTCTCGAGCACGGGCATTGGCGACGTGATTCCGCTGACCCCACCGGCGCGGGCGCTGGCCAGTGTCGAGATGCTGGTCGGTCTGATGTACCTGGCCGTGGTCGTGGCACGGCTGATCGCCTTCACGACACGCAACCGGATCGAAGTGGGCCGCGCACGCAAGCGCAAGCTGGAAGAGTGGGAGCAGGATTGAGCGACACGACAGAGATTGCTTGCTAGAATCGTTCTCCAACGACCAACAGGAGCACGTGCATGGCGCACCAACTGGCTGCTTTCACGATTCGCCATTGTTCACCCAACGAATGGCCGGCCTACCGCGCGCTCCGTCTGCGCGCGCTGGAAGACGCCCCCGACGCTTTTGGCAGCACCCTGGCCGACGAATCCCCGCGGCCGCCCGAAGAATGGGCGGCGCGCCTGACCCGTGCGGCCACGTCCGGCATCGACCATCCACTCGTGGCCCACGTCGCTGGCCAACCCGCCGGGCTAGCCTGGGCGAAGGTTGACGCGGACGACCCGGCCCTCGTGAACCTGTTTCAGATGTGGGTGGCGCCCGAGGCACGCGGGCAGGGTGTGGCCGCGGGCTTGCTGGCCGAAGCGGTGCACTGGGCGCAGGCGCGCGGTGCCACTGCGATGCAGCTTGGTGTCAATTGCGCCAACGATGGGGCAGTGCGCCTGTACACGCGCGCCGGGTTCGTCGCCACGGGATGGCAAGAGCCGATGCGGCCCGGGTCGGATCAGGTCGAGCAGCGCATGCGGCTGGTCATTGCAGGATCATGAACGGGCAGTCTGACGCCGCAGCGTGATCCGCGTCAGTTCGGACGGCACGCCCAGGCGCAGCGCGAACCCCGGCCACAATGCGGTGCCGTTGTTCAGGTACAGCGTCATTCCATCGACATCGTAGCGGCCCGACACGAAGCCGTTGTTGGCGCGCGCCACTACCCGATCGAGCCCGACGATCATCCCGCCGTGGGTGTGGCCGGATAGTTGCAGCGCCACGCCGCGGCTGGCGGCGTGGCGGGCATTGCGCGGCTGGTGGTCGAGCAGGATCACCGGTGCGCCGGCCGGCGCGCCGCGCAAGGCCGCGTCGACGTCGGGCGGCGCCGCGCCGGTCTGCGGTGCGGTCACGTCGTTGACACCGGCCAGCACCAGCTGACCGGCGCCGCGCTTGAGGACGGTATGGCTGTTGTCCAGCGGCCTCATGTTCAGGCCCGCGAAATACGCCATCCACGCCTTGTGGCCGAAAAAGTACTCGTGGTTGCCGGGAATGACCCAGACGCCATCGGGTGCGCGCAGGTCGCGCAGCGGCGCCACGTCGCGTTCGCGGTGCGCGATGTTGCCGTCGATGAGGTCGCCGGTAATGACGATCAGGTCGGCGTCCAGCGCATTGGCGTCGGCGACGACCTTGCGCGTCCACGGCGCGTCGAACAGGCGGCTGATGTGCAGGTCGGTCAGGTGCACGACCTGGTAGCCGTCGAATTCGTGCGGCAGGTTTTTTACTTCGATCAGCACGTCTTCGAGCGACGGCGACTTGATCGCCTGGTTCACGCCCAAAGCGGCCAGCAGCGCGGCGGCAACGGCAATCCCGTAGCGCACGCGCGGCGCAATCGCCACGCGCCGGCGCCGGATCGCCATCGCAATCAGCGCGCCGGCGTCGACCAGCAACTGGAACACGGCCAGCAGCAGGATCGCGCCGAAGCCCCAGTTGAACAGGATCACCAGCCCTTTCGGGAACTCGGGCGAAAACACGCTGCCTGACGACAGGCGCGACCACAGGTGGTACTGCGAGACCAGCACCAGCACGACGGCGCTGGCTACTTTGGATTTCGTGGACAACGGCAGCGGCCAGAGCCAGCGCACCAGGACCAGCAGGCAGGGAAGGCTGAACATCAGATGAAACATCAGCTACGCTCCGTTCGTGCCGGGAAGCGGCCTGCAGTTGCTGGAGTGCTACGCGGGCGCGTCATGACGCCCACGGAATGGGGAGAGTAAATATGCATCGTGCGGTCTGCCTGAACAATCGAACCGGCAAGCATAGCCTAGATTGGCGGCGCGCACAGGCGGCCGCTTACGCTTCGCGTGGAGGCTACTGCGTGCGATCGGCCTCGGTGCGCCGCGTTTGCGTGATCGTGGTGGACCATTCCACGTCAAAACTGCGCGCCGTGCTGGCCGGGAACGGCTTGGCTGTGCGCAGGGCATGTTCGAATGCGTGGTCCAGCCGCGGCTCGCCCGATCCCTTGATCTGCTTGAACCGCACGATCATCCCGTCAGCGTCGAGGTAGACGCGATAGTGCAGCGCCAGTTTGCCCGGTTGTGCGAAGCGGGTCGGCTGGTAGTCGACGGGGGGAATGTGCTGGCCCAGCAGTTTGGCACCCGGGGTTGTTCCGGCGCTGGCTTGCTGCGGTGCCGGCGCATTCGCGTTCGCCGCTTGCTGCGCCGTGATGGTCGCCGTATAGCTGACCTCGAACTCGGCCGGTGTTTTTGGCGGGAACGGCGTGGCGTTGCGCAGCGCCTCGGCCACTGCTTCGTCGAAGCCCGGCTCACCCGAGGTCGAGACATTGCGTGTCTGACTGACCCGCCTGTCCGCATCCAGGAAGACCCGCACCCGCGTATCGAGCACGCCGGGCTTCGTGCCGGGCGACGGCTGGTAGCGCAGTGGCGGGACGTGCGCGTCCAGTACCTGCTGGCTGATCGCCGGCGTCGCCGGTGTGGGGTCGGTTGCCTTGAACACTGCATACAGCAGCAGCGCCGTCACGACGGTCAGCGCCACATTGCGCGCGATGACCCACAGCCGGGTGGCCAGCGATCGGGGTTGCACCGGCACGGCAATCCCGTCGTCGATGTCGAATGCGGCCCCTGGTTGTGCGCCAAAGTGCGCCTGGTAAGCGCTGCGCCACTGCTCGACGTCATCGAAGCTGACCAGGATGCGCATCATGTGAGGGAACCGCGCCACCATCGTTTCGACAATGCGCATGTCGTTGCGCAGGCGCTGTACGGTGGGCGCGCCGGTGTCGCGCAGTGCGCGTGCGGCGCGGCGCATGGCGGCCTGCCGGGCCGGTGGCTGCGTGGCGAACAGGCGGCGCTCGGCCAGCGCCCGGTCGAGCACCAGGCCGGCATGGCCGAATACCAGCAGTCGCTGCGGGTCCGCATCCCAGCCGAATACCGTCAGCGCCGCCTCGAACAGGTTCTCGTGGCCGGGCCGCCAGCCATGCGCCAGCACGGTGGCGATGATCGCCTCGAACACGATCCGTGCGTCGATGTTGATCAGGTCATCGTCGTCCAGCCTGCGCCGCAGCAGCGCCTCGTACGGGTCGGGATTGTTCTGCGCCGGCTGCGCGAGCAAGTCTTGCATCTCCGTCGCCAGGCGTCCGAAGGCGGCTTCGCCCAGTGCGCGTGGATCGACCGCATCGACTGGCTCGGGCGCGGCAGGCGTCTCTGGCACAGTATCGGCAGCCGGTGGCGGCGTCATGGCCGTGGCTGCCTCCGGCGGGGCCCCGGCTTCACGTTTTTTCCACGCGGCCCAGGCCAGCGCCTCTTCGTACACCGCGCGCAGGTCCTGAAAGCCCTGTGCGTCGTGTTCCTGGTCGATGGTTTTCAGGCGCCGGGCGTAGGCGCTGCGGATGTCGCGCTCGCGCGCTTCCTGATCCAGTCCGAGCGCGTCGAGAAATGCAAACGTGGCGGCCATCGGCGGCTATGCCTCGGGCAGCAGGAAGCTCTGGTGGTCGAAATAATCGAGCACCTGGCGAAACACGTCGACGGCCGGTACGATCATGCGCCGCTCCTGCGTGCCCAGCGCCTGCTCGAAGCGCGCGATTTCGCGCCCCAGGCGTTCGCGCTCGTCGCCCCGCAGTTGCTGATACAGGCGTTCGCCGCGCGCGAGCAGCGTGCGGTTTTCCATGTGATCGCGCGGGTGGATCTTGAGTTCGGACAGCGCCTGCAAGCGTTGCGCGATTTCCGGCGCGCTGAGCAGCCCCGGATTGCCTTCGATGACAAGGGTGTGCACGTCGCGCGTACGCACCAGTGTCGCCTCCACCTGCAGCAGGCCGTTCACGTCGTAGGTAAAGCGCACGTCGACACCCTCGTCGCTGCCGGCGGCGAGCGGAATGGTCAGCGCGCCGAGCTTGATATTGTCGCTCGCCATGCGCGCTTCGCCCTGGTAGACCACCAGCTCGATGACGCGCTGCGTGTCCTGGAGCGGGAAGTAACGCTTGACGCGGCTGGCCGGGATGACCGTATTGCGTTCGATGACCGGATCGAAATGGCCGTGCGAGAAATGGTCGGCATCGACCTGCATTGTAGTGGCCACGCCCAGCGAATACGGGGCAACGTCGGTCATCACCACTTCGTCCAGCGCCGCATCCTTCATCTTGAGCCCGGCCTGTACGGCCGCGCCCAGCGCGACCACCTGGTCGGGATCGATGTCGCAGGCCGGGAAGCGGCCGAACATGCGCGCGGCCATCTTGCGCACCAGCGGCATGCGGGTGGCGCCGCCGGCCAGCACGATATTGTCCAGTTCGGCGATCGGCAGGCGCGCGTCGCGCAGCGCCCGTTCGACCGGCGCGCGCAGGCGTGCCAGCAGCAGTGCGCACAGCTTTTCAAAGCCCGCCTCGTCGAGCTCCAGTGCGTACTGCGCGTCGCCGTTGGCCACGCGGATGGTGGCGCGTGGCCCCTCGCTCAGGGCGCGCTTGGCCAGTTCGGCCTGCGCAGCCAGGCGCTGCATGAAATGCGCGTCCGCACGCAGCGTGGCCGGCACGCCGGCCGCAGCGAAGAAATGCCCGACCAGCGCGGTGACGAAATCCTCGCCGCCCAGGTAGTTGTCGCCAGCCGACGCGCGCACTTCCATCACGCTGTCGAACAGGTCGAGGACCGACACGTCGAAGGTGCCGCCGCCCAGGTCGAACACGAGGAATTTCGATTCGCCGTCGCGCAGGTGGATCCCGTAGGCGAGGGCGGCGGCGGTCGGTTCATTGAGCAGGCGCTCGACCTTCAGACCGGCCAGTTCGCCGGCGGTGCGGGTGGCCTTGCGCTGCGCGTCCGAAAAATACGCGGGCACCGTGATCACCGCTTCGGTGATTGGATGGCCAAGGGCGGCTTCGGCGTCTTCCTTCAGCGAGCGCAATACCAGCGCGGAGAGTTCTTCGGGACGAAACGCGCGCTTGCCAAGATAGAGGGTCTTGTCGCTGCCCATCAGGCGCTTGAAATTGGCAGCACTTGCCTGCGGATGGGTTTGCAGACGTTCGCGCGCAGCCTGGCCAATCAGGATCGCACCGTCGTCATCGACGCTCACGCAGGAAGGGGTCAGCATCTGCCCGAGACTGTTCGGGATCAGACGCGCCGCGCCGTTGTCCCATACCGCGATCAGACTGTTGGTGGTGCCAAGATCGATGCCGACAATCATTCCGTTTTGCTTTCCAAAAAAACCATTCTGGGGTGCAAATCATAGCGTAGCAGCACGGTCCCGGGATGACGCACGCAGCGTTTATCCACACAGCATGATGCAGGCATCACGCCGCATCGCGCTCCGCGCGCACCAGCTGACGCAGCCGCGCCACGGCGCGCGCGCCCGGATAATCGCGCGCGCGACCGGAGCGTCGGTCGTAGTCAGCGGGGCGGTAGCTGATCGTGCGCCGTTCGATCGTATCGATGTAGCGCGGATTGTCCCTGACAAAGCATGCAAATGCAGTCTGCATGCGCGGATCGAGCGTGGTCAGTGCCGCATCGATCAGCTCGATGATCTCGTGGACATATTCGCCGATCAATTGCACGACAAACGGCGCCATCCAGTCTTGCGGGTTGGCCAGCAGGTGGCGCAGGCATTCTTCACGGACATGGCCGTCATGGTGGCGCGTGCCCAGGCACCACAGCATGGCGTGTTGGCGTGCATTGAGATCGCCAGTCGCTGCGAGCAGGGAGGCGTCAAAATACAAGCGTGTCGGGAGGGCCAGCTTCTCACCGGCCAATGCCACGATGAAGTGCAGGTGAGCGGGATGTGGATGCCAGACGTCCGTGGCGCAAAGCGCCTGGGCGTCGACGCGCAAGGCGCGTGGAAATGCATCGGGAAGCTCAAGCGGGCATGGTGCAGTGTGCACCGGCAAAGGATCGGACATGGTGTTCTCCAGGTGACCCTGCGGATGGCGCAGGGAACGATGGTATCGCATCCTGTGCAAGAATGCCATGCACCGGGTACGGACCCGCATCTGGTAACGTGTCCGATCAGAGTGATGTGGGAATACGGCGCTTCGCCAGAATTGGATTGACATGCACTACATCGATTTCACCACACTGCGCCAGCTGGCGTTGGCGTCTTCAGCGATAACAAAGCCGTGCAGCTGCGCGGCCCTGCCATTGCAAGCCTGGACTGCGCAGCCACTGACCCTGGAGCTGGACTGCTTCGAAGAAGTCGGCTCGCTGTTCGCCGATCCGTACGACGAGCCGACCTTCGCCGAATACCACCCGGCGGGCACCCGTTACGAGAGCGCGGATGCGCCCATCGCGCCGCGGTTTTATCCGGCCAACCGCTGCAGCGTGGCACGCTGCACCAGGTGTAGCCGTCACTACCTGCGCTATAACGAGGCTGGCGGTTATTTCACCGAGTTGCGCATTCGCGCACTGCAGCCCGACCTGCTGGTGGATGCGCCAGCCCCGGATCGTCTGTAACACCCGCCAGTCACCTCGTCCACGCAACGGATGCTTCTGTGAGTGTAACCGCTTGTCGATCAAAAAATCGGCAGGCTCTGGTTGTTCCCTCCCCAAAGATAAGGTCGCCTGCGAACCTTTGTTCGCCCATTGCAGGGCTCGTCGCCCTCTGTCCTGAGACCTTTTCCCAGTGAACTAACACAAAATAGCGATTCAAAGTGGATATATCTTTTGGGAAACTATTACTGTGCATAAGCGCGCTACCGCACGGTTCTCACCATCTTTACAACAGATAGTCGGTTCCGGTTCGCGTATTTGCACTGCAGGCGCTGCCGCAGTTTCCGTCCTCGTGCATGAGCCCATGCAGAGCAGCTCCGGGAACTTTCTCCAACAGGAATACATATGATACAAACCGTGAGACGCTCCATGAAACGCCTCTTGTGCGGCCTCGGCCTGGTAAGCGCCGTGCTTGCTGCAGGTTGTGGCGGCGGTGACCAGGGTCGCGATCCGGTCCTGGGATTGCCGGCGACAAGTCTGGTCAGCGTGGCGGTGTCGCCAACGACCGCGTCGGTGGCAATCGGTGCAACCCAACAATTCACGGCCACGGCCGCCTATTCCGACGGTTCGGCGCGTGATATCACGCTGCTTTCGGCGTGGACCTCGGCCACGCCGGCCGCCGGCACGGTCGATGCCGCACGCGGTATCGCAGTCGGCGTTGCTGCCGGCACCTCGGTGATCACCGCTGCCTTTGAAGGCAAGAGCGGCTCGGCAACCCTGACGGTCCTGCCCGCGCGGCTGGTATCGCTTGCCGTCGCCCCGGTGAACCCGTCGATCAATATCGGCAATACCCAGCAGTTCGTCGCGCTTGGCACGTTCAGTGACAACACGACGCGCGACATCAGTGCGGTATCGACCTTCAGCTCGGCCTCCACGAATGTGGCGTCGGTCGTGGCCAGCACCGGTCTGGCACTGGGCAAGGCGCAGGGGACTTCGGTCATCAGCGCATCGTCCGGCGGCCTCACGGGCAACGCCACGCTGACGGTCTTGCCGGCGACACTGGTGTCGCTGGGGCTCACGCCTGCCGTGAACAGCCTCGCCGTTGGTGCCACTGCCCAGCTGACCGCATTGGCAGGCTATTCGGATGGCTCGGTCGTCGATGTCACGGGCGCGAGCACGTATGTGTCGGCCAGCACGGCGCAGGTCGCCGTCGCCGCCAGCGGCGTGATCACCGGCGTCGCGCCGGGTACGTCGGTCATTACCGCCAGCTTCGGCGGCAGGACGGCCACGGCGAGCGCCACCACGCTGAACGGCGCCGTGCTGCCTGGCGTGACCATCTCCCGACTCGTTGTCACACCGGAGATCGGCACCGTCCTCGTCAACGGCAGCATGCCATTCGCTGCCACGGCCTTCTACTCGAACAACACGAGCGCCATCGTTACCACGGCCGTCAGCTGGACATCGTCTTCGACGGCGATCGCTACTGTGCTGCCTACCGGCATCGCCACTGGCGTGTCCGCCGGCAATGTGGTCCTGACCGCAGCACTGGATGGCGCATCGGGCACGGCCAATCTGACCGTGTTGCCTGTTGTGCCCGCCACGCCGGTTGCTTCCGTCAACCTGCGCTCTGCAGCGACGTTCGGCGTGCTGGCCGGTACTGCGCTGACCAATAATTCGGGCGGCACCACGCTCATCACTGGCGACGTCGGTTCGCCGTCGCAAACCACCGCGCCGGTCGTGGCGCCCGGTTTCACCAACTACCAGTCGGGTGCAATTCTGCAGACCGCACTGAACGACCTGCAACTGGCCATCGTCGACGCCAACAGCCGACTGTGCACGATTACTTTCGCAGGCGACATCGACTTCGGCGGCCTGGTGCTCACGCCTGGTGTGTATTGCTATGCTGGCAAGATCAACATCACGGGGAAACTGACGCTGAATGGTGCTGGTGTGTATATCTTCCGCACCGCGCAGACGCTCGATACGGCGGCGAACTCGGAAGTGGAACTCATCAACGGCGCCACGGCCGACGACGTCACGTGGGTGCCTGTGGGCGCAACCACCGTGGCCGCGAACAGCACCTTCAAGGGAACGGTTCTGGGGCAGGCTGCCGCGATCACCGTGGGCGACAACGCCACGCTGCTCAATGGCCGCGTCCTCTCGGGCGTCGCCGTCACGCTGCTCAATAACCGCATCACCAAATAACCGGTCCGGAACCCACCATGAAAACCACACTCACACTGCTCGCCTGCGCCATCCTTGCCGGCGCCGGCATCAACGCCGCCAGCGCGGCGGGCCAGGACCGGAGCACCGTCAACAGCGATACCATCGATCCCGACTGGGCCGACAGCGCCTGGTATGCCGGCGCCGGCCTGGGTCAGGGCCGCGCCAAGATCGACGACGAGCGCATCGGGCGCAGCCTGACCGCCAACGGCGCCAGCCTCGAGTCGTTCACAACGGACCAGCGCGATCTCGGCTACAAGGTGTTCGTCGGCAAGAAGTTCAACCGCTACTTCGCGGTCGAGGCCGGGTACTTTGACATTGGCACCTTCGGCTTCCAGGCAACCACGTCCGGCAACGGCACCCTGCGCGGCGAAACGAGCTTTCGTGGCGTCAACCTCGACCTGATCGGCCATCTGCCATTGACTGCGCGCCTGTCGGCACTGGCACGCGTCGGCGGCCAGTACGGTCGCTCGACGGCGCATTTTTCGGGCAACCGGCTCAATGGCGTGACTGCCCCGAATCCCGAGAAAGAAGAAAAGTTCCAGGCCAAGGTCGGCCTCGGCCTGCAATACCAGATCAACGATGCCTGGGCCGTGCGCGGCGAGATCGAACGCTATCGTCTGCGTGACCCGCTGGGCAACCGCGGCGAGATGGACCTGGCGTCGATCAGCCTGATCCGTGCGTTCGGCCGGCCTGCAGCCCGCCCGATCCCGGCGCCGGAGCCGGTGGTCATGCAGCCGGAAGTGCAACCAGTGGCCCCAGTCGTGCAGCCGGCGCCGCAGCCCGTGTCGGAGAAGGTGTCGTTTGCGGCCGAAGCGCTGTTCGACTTCGACCGGGCCGTGGTCAAGCCTGAAGGCAAGACAGGGCTGGACGAGTTGATGAGCAAGCTGCAGGGCATGGATACCGAAGTCATGATTGCCGTGGGCCATACCGACTCGGTTGGCTCGGACGCGTACAACCAGACACTGTCGCTGCGCCGCGCCGATGCCGTCAAGGCGTACCTGGTCTCGAAAGGTCTGGACCAGGCGCGCCTGTACACCGAGGGCAAGGGCGAAACGCAGCCGGTCGCGGACAATGGCACAGCCGAAGGACGGGCGAAGAATCGCCGCGTCGTGATCGAAGTGGTGGGCACGCGTACCAGCCGCTGAGCCATTACCCTTCGGCGTCATCCAACCGCGCCGTCCCCGCTGGAAACAGCCGGGACGGCGTTGTTGCCTCTGCGGCACGGCCTCGTTGCAGGATCAACGGCGACAGGGCTGCATCCGCCGGCCTGCGCGGCCATGATGCGCCAGGCGCGTTATCATGGGGTCTTTGCAGCGCACGTGCGTGCGCGGATCACCTCAAGCGACGGGAAAACGACATGAAAACCAAGGCAGCAATTGCGTGGAAGGCGGGTCAGCCGCTGACGATCGAAGAAGTGGACCTCGAAGGCCCGAAGGCCGGTGAAGTGCTGGTCGAAATCAAGGCCACCGGCATTTGCCACACTGACTACTACACACTGTCGGGCGCCGACCCGGAAGGCATCTTCCCGTCAATCCTGGGCCATGAAGGCGCCGGCGTGGTGGTCGATGTCGGCCCGGGGGTGACCAGCCTGCGTAAAGACGATCACGTGATTCCGCTGTACACGCCGGAATGCCGGCAGTGCAAATTCTGCCTGTCGCAAAAGACCAACCTGTGCCAGGCGATCCGCACGACGCAGGGCCGTGGCCTGATGCCGGATGCAACGTCACGCTTCTCGATCGACGGCCAGCCGATCTATCACTACATGGGCACGTCGACCTTCTCGAACTACATCGTGGTGCCCGAGATCGCGCTGGCGAAGGTGCGCAACGACGCGCCGTTCGACAAGATCTGCTATATCGGTTGCGGCGTGACCACCGGCATTGGCGCGGTGATTTTCACTGCCAAGGTCGAGGCGGGCGCGAATGTGGTCGTGTTCGGCCTGGGCGGCATCGGTCTGAACGTGATTCAGGCAGCCCGGATGGTGGGCGCCGACAAGATCATCGGTGTCGACCTGAACCCGGAACGTGAAGCGATGGCGCGCAAGTTCGGTATGACCCATTTCATCAATCCGACCCAGGTCGAGAACGTGGTCGACGCCATTGTTCAATTGACTGATGGCGGCGCTGACTACAGCTTCGAGTGCATCGGCAACGTGAACACGATGCGCCAGGCGCTCGAGTGCTGCCACAAGGGCTGGGGCAAGTCGATCATCATCGGCGTTGCCGCTGCCGGTCAGGAAATTGCCACCCGTCCGTTCCAGCTGGTGACCGGCCGCGAATGGAAGGGCTCGGCCTTCGGCGGCGCGCGCGGTCGCACCGACGTGCCGAAGATCGTCGACTGGTACATGGAAAACAAGATCAATATCGACGATCTGATCACCCATCACCTGCCGCTCGACCGGATCAACGAGGGTTTCGACCTGATGAAGTCGGGCGAATCGATCCGCTCGGTGGTCGTCTATTGATCGCTGCAGGCCTTACAGCCTGCACCATCTGCATGTGATGCACGCGGCCTTCGGGCCGCGTTGTCGTTACGGGCCTTGATTGACGGTCTGCGCCGCGATTTCGACGGCCTGTCGCAGCGCGCTGGCTCGTGACGGAGGCGGCGGCTAGAGTGTTCTCATCGCCGGCGCGTCCGGTCCGTTGTCATCGTTCCTGGCCCAAGGAGAACCTCATGCCGCATTCCATACTGCTCACGCGCCGACTGGCGCTCCCTTTCATCGGCCTGACGCTGTGCGCCGCATCGCTGGCGCTGATCACGCCGGCGCAGGCCGTCGCGACAGACAGCATGCGCGCCGTCCGCCTGAACCAGGGTGAACCGTACGCCATCGTGCGCGGCAAGGAAGGCAGCTTCAATATCAGCGGCAGCAGCGACGACTGGCCGGCAGTCAAGGCGGCCCAGCGCGCCATTCCCGGCGAGTTCATCTGGTTCCGTGAAGACGGGCGCGATTACGTGATCCAGAATGCGGCAGTCATGGCCAAAGTGCATACGGCCTGGGCGCCGCTGGATCGGCTGAGTGCCCGCATGGACGTGCACAGCAAGCAAATGGATGTCCACAGCAAGAAAATGGACGCGCTGGGCCGTGAGATGGACCGCGTTGCCGTCAGCAAGGACAATGTGCCGAGCGAGCGCGACATGCGCGAGATCGATGGCGGCATGCAGGCGCTGAGCCAGCATATGGAACGCTTGAGCAGCCAGATGGAAACAGCGCGTGATCAGACCGAGCGCGAGCGCCTCAGCCGCGAAATGGCGGCGACCGGTGCGCGCATGAACGCGGCGGGCCGGCAGATCGGTCAGGCCTACGACTCACCGCAGATGCGCAAGTCGCACGCATCGATGGAGGCGATCGGTCGCCAGATGGAAGAGGCCGGCAAGCCGATGCACGTACTTGGCGAGCAAATGGGCATGCTGGGCAAGGAGATGGAGCGCGAAAGCAAGGTTGCCGACAAGACGGTGCGCGCGTTGATCCGCGAAGCACGCGCAAAGGGATTGGCGCGGCCGGCGCCGGCTGCAGGCTGATGATGGTGCCAGGTAGCGTGGGCGGGAGACCCGCCCACGCTACAGCATCAGGCCATCGAGCTGACCTTTTGTGCGTCGGAATGGCTGCGGTAATATCTGTTCACAAAAAATTCGCTTGGAATCGGCTTCGTGAAGCGAAATCCATCCGGCTGGCAAGTATATTAGTCAGCCAGGCACGATTGCCGCGCATCCGTGCGCAGCGGCCGATGCAGAACCAGAGACAGAATTACCTATTACGGAGCATTCCTTGGCCCGCCGGATTACCCACCGCAATCTTCCCCAGCTTTTTCTGAAGGCACGCGAATCGTTGTTGCTGCACTTCCGTCCCATCCTCAACCATTTCGGCGTGACCGAGCAGCAATGGCGCATCCTGCGCGTGCTGGACGAGCACGAGCAGCTGGAACCACGCGAGATGTGCGAACTGTGCCAGATCCTGAGTCCCAGCATGACGGGCGTGCTGTCGCGGATGGAAGAGCTGGGACTGATCGAGCGCCAGCGTGTGGCAGCCGACCAGCGCCGCATCTGGGTGCGCCTCGCTCCAAAAGGCGACCGCCTGATCGACGATATCGCCCCGCTCATCGAACGCCAGTACAAATTGATCGAAGCGGCCTATGGCCCGCAGGTCGTGGCCGATCTGTCGCTGGCGCTCGAAGGTTTTATTGCGGCGCAGACGACGCCGGTGGAACGGGTGGCGCTGCCGGCATCGATCAAACCGGTCAACAGCCGCCGGCCTTGACCGGCGTACCGGTGCCCGCGAGGGTGCACGGGTCGATCAGTGCTGATCGACCTTGCCGCGCCAGGCGCCGGTTTCGCTGCCGCGCTGCTCCAGCAACTCCTTGAAGTTGGCCAGGTTGGCGCGCGCTTCCATGCGCACGGCGCCCAGGGCGTCGCCCAGGGTTTCCAGCGTACCTTCCGGCTCGTAATCCATCTGCAGCGCAATGCGCGTGACGGTGTCCGAGATCTTGTGGAAGGTGACGACGCCGCCATTTTTCACGCCGGTGACGCTGCGCCATGTAATACGATTGTCCGGGATCTGTTCAGTGATCTCGGCATCCCATTCTTTCTCTTCGCCGGCGACATTGGCGCGCCAATGCAGGTGCTTGTCGTCGAGCTGGCGGATTTCCTTCACGCTCTTCATGAATTGCGGGAAGTCTTCGAACTGCGTGAACTGGTTGTAGGCAGTGCTCACGGGCACATTGATTTCGATGGTTTCAACGATGCCCGAGCTGGCGCCAAAGCCATTGTTTCCCTTGAATTTTTTCGACAGCATCACGCCGCCAACGGCCAGTGCGGCCATGGTCACTACGCGTCCTAGCATGATCATTCTCCTTATTAAGATTTTCACGGGCTTGTCGCAAAGCTGGTGTTAACATAAGCGAAACACTCGTCACACGGCGCGCGCTTGGGAAGCATGAGTTCCGACAATTGAGCACAGTTGATGAGATTTCCACGACGAAATGTACGAAGATAACGACAGGAGACGTGATGACGTTCATTGGTGGATGTTCCTGCGGCGCAGTCCGGTTCGAAACCGATGGCGACCCTTTCAACAGCACGTTGTGTCACTGCGCGGATTGCCGCAAGGCGTCCGGTGCGCCGGCGTTTGCGTGGTTCAGTGTGGCAAGCAATGCGCTGCGCTGGACTGCCGGCCAGCTGCAGGTACGCAGGTCGAGCAACCAGGCCGTGCGCGGTTTCTGCGCGGCGTGCGGCACGACGCTGACCTATCAGGACCACCGTTGGCCCGAGGAGATCGATGTCGCGACCGCCAGCCTGGATGACCCGAACCAGGTGCCGCCAGCGGATCACGTGTTTGTACGCAGCCGCCTGGGCTGGCTCAAACTCGATGACGGCCTGCCGCAATTCCAGACGACGCGCTCGAACGGTTAGTCAGTAGCATGCCCATGGGTCACGCGTACGCCACGAAACTGGATGGGCATACAGTATATCGCGGCGGTATAATGGCCAGATGCTGAAACTCGACACCCTGAATCCTGAACAATTTGCTGCCGTCACCTTGCCGGCGCAAAGCGCCCTGATCCTGGCCGGCGCCGGCTCGGGCAAGACGCGCGTCCTGACCACGCGCATTGCCTGGCTGATCCAGACCAATCAGGTCTCGCCTGCCGGCATCATGGCGGTGACATTCACGAACAAGGCCGCGAAAGAAATGCTCACGCGCCTGTCGTCGATGTTGCCGATCAACACGCGGGGCATGTGGATCGGCACCTTCCACGGCCTGTGCAACCGGTTGCTGCGCACGCATTACCGCGACGCCGCGCTGCCGCAGACGTTCCAGATTCTCGATTCGCAGGATCAGCTGTCGCTGATCAAGCGCATGCTCAAGGCGCACAACGTCGACGATGACAAGTACCCGGCCAAGGCGCTGATGTACTTCATCAACAACGCCAAAGACCAGGGCTTGCGCGCGTCGCAGGTCGAAGCCTACGACCCGATCGAGCGCCGCATGGTCGAACTGTATGAACTGTACGACCAGCAATGCCAGCGCGAAGGCGTCGTCGATTTCGCCGAACTGCTGCTGCGCTCCTACGAACTGCTGGCACGCAATACGCCGCTGCGTCACCACTACCAGATGCGCTTCCGTCACATCCTGGTCGACGAGTTCCAGGATACCAATGACCTGCAATACAACCTGCTGAAGCTGCTGGCGGGGCAGGGCGAGTCGGGCGGCGGTGCCATCTTTGCCGTCGGCGACGATGACCAGAGCATTTATGCCTTCCGCGGCGCCAACGTCGGCAATATGTCGGCGTTCGAACGCGACTACCAGGTCAAGAACCTGATCAAGCTCGAGCAGAACTACCGCTCGCATGGTCACATCCTCGACAGCGCCAACTTCCTGATCGCCAACAACGCCAAGCGCCTGGGCAAGAACCTGCGCACGGATGCCGGCCAGGGCGAACAGGTGCGCGTGTACGAAGCCTCGTCCGACCTTGAAGAAGCGCAGTGGATCATCGAAGAATCCAAGAGCCTGATGAACGAGGGCATGGGCCGCAACGAGATCGCGATCCTGTACCGCAGCAATGCACAAAGCCGCGTGATCGAGCATGCGCTGTTCGCGGCCGGCATTCCCTATACGGTGTACGGCGGCCTGCGCTACTTCCAGCGCGCCGAGGTCAAGCACGCGATTGCCTATCTGCAGCTGATGGACAATCCGCACAATGATTCGGCCTTCATGCGCGTGGTGAACTTCCCCACGCGCGGCATCGGCGCGCGCTCGATCGAGCAGTTGCAGATGGCCGCTGACAGCTACGGCATTTCGCTATACGCGGCGGTGCCGTACATGACGGGCAAGGCCGGCACCGTGCTGGGCAACTTCGTCAAGCTGATCGAAGGCGCGCGCTTCGAGACCCAGCAATTGCCGCTGCCTGAACTGGTGCGCGTGGTGCTCGAGCGCAGTACGCTGCTGGCGCACTACGGCAACGAAAAAGAAGGCGCCGACCGCATCGAAAACCTGGAGCAGATGGTCAGCGCTGCGACCCAGTTCGTGCAGGAAGAAGGGTTCGGCACGCAGGCGCCGGCCCATCTCGGCCCGCCGGCGCAGGCGCAGGCCGGCGAATCGGTTGTCTTCCAGGATGGTATCGAGATCCTCGATGCCGGCGCGCCACTGCCCACCGTGATGTCGCCGCTGTCGGCGTTCCTGTCGCACGCATCGCTCGAAGCGGGCGACGCCCAGGCGCAGGCCGGGCAAGAGGCGCTGCAACTGATGACGGTGCACTCGGCCAAGGGCCTCGAATTCGATGCCGTGTTCATCACGGGCCTCGAAGAAGGCCTGTTCCCTCATGAAAGCAGTGCGCGCGAAGCCGACGGTGTCGACGAAGAACGGCGCCTGATGTACGTGGCGATCACGCGCGCGCGCCGCCGTCTGTACATGAGCTTTACGCAGCAGCGCATGCTGCATGGCCAGACCCGCTTCAACATGAAATCGCGCTTCTTCGACGAACTGCCTGAAGAATCGATCAAGTGGCTGTCGCCACGCGTCCAGGGCAACTGGTTCGGCGGGCGCAAGTCGACGACGGCATGGGACGACGCCAAGTTTCGCGAAGGCGGTAGCGACAACAAGATCGCGCAGCAGATCACGCAAAAGGCGGGCAATGGCACCGGCTGGCGCGTGGGCGAGAGTGTGGTCCACGCCAAGTTCGGCGAAGGCGTGATCGTCAATATCGAGGGCGGCGCTGGCGCGGCGCGGGCCCAGATCAACTTTGGTTCGGCGGGGGTGAAGGTGCTGGATCTGTCGATCGCGAAGCTGGAGCGGGTGGGCCGCTAAGGGAATAGCAAACGCTGGCGGCATAGCCGCCAGCGTTGGGTGATTGCTGCTGATCGTTCCTGATTACCGCTGCTTGTCGAGGCTGACCTTGCTGCCTGGCTCTGCTGGCGGCTTGCCGAAGATCTCGCGGTAGCCCACATACAGCGCGCACTGCAGCAGCAGGATGAACAAGAAGATCACCCACATGATCACGACGCGGGCGATGCTGCTACCGCCCAGGATGACGGCGATCACCATGCATACGGTAAAGAAGATGCCGAACCACGCCAGCAGCATCACGATGAAAATACCGGCGCTGCGCTTGACGGCAAAGAAGCTGTAGAACACGGCCTTGAGCGGCGGCATTTTTTGCCAGTACGTCAGTGGCGCGGCGAAGCACAGCGAGATCAACGCCACCACGTCGAGCGCAAAGATCAGGAACATCGCCAGCACGTCCTGGCCTGCCAGCACGGCCGGCGTGCCACTGGTGCTCTGGGCCTGCACCTGTTCCCAGAAGTCGGGCTGCACGGCAAAGCGCGTGATCAGCGCCAGGATCAGCGATACGCCCAGATACACGATGCCGACCTTGCACAGTTCGCGCAGCACCGGCTTGCGAAAGCCCGTCAGCGCCACGGCCGGTGTGACGCGCTGGCCGTTCTCGATCATCGAGCACGCCATCATGAATGCCATCGAGAACGATGGAATCAGCACCACGGCCACCATCGCGCCCAGCAGCGGTACGGCACTGATCAGGATGCTGACCAGGATATTGGCGAACAGCAGCGTGGTCAGCGCGGCCGGTTGTTGACGAAACAGCAGGGCGCCATTCTTGAGCCAGGTCCAGCCGGTAGATGCAGGTAGTTTGTTCATGTAATGACAGTGGTGGGCAAGCCCGGCGCGGGCTGCGCGATGCGCTCGCGCAGAATACGTTCGAAATGGGTGGGGTCGTGCGGCGTCAACAGCTCGGCCGCGCGGGGAAGGTGCAGATCATACAGGCGTGACAGCCAGAAGCGTAGCGCGCCAGCGCGCAGCAGCGGTTGCCATGCGTCGCGCTCGTCGGCCGTGAATGGCCGCACCGCGTGGTAGGCATCGAGCAGGGCGCGCACGCGCGCCTCGTCCAGCGTGCCCGTGGCCAGATCGACGCACCAGTCGTTGACGGTCACGGCCACGTCGTACAGCCAGGTGTCGATGCCTGCAAAATAAAAGTCGAAGCAACCGCTCAGGCGCTCGCCCTCGAACATCACGTTGTTGCGAAACAGGTCGGCGTGCACCGGGCCGCGCGTCAGGTTGGCATAGGTAGCGCTCGCGGCGAATGCGGCCTGGAACGCGACTTCGTCCCGCAGCAGGGTAGCTTCGGCTTTGCTCAGGAGCGGCGCCACCTCGGGTGCGGTCGCCGTCCACCAGTCGATGCCGCGCAGGTTCGGCTGCTGCAGCGCAAAGTCGTGCGCCGCCAGGTGCATCCGCGCCAGCATGCGGCCCACTTCGGCGCAATGGACTGGCTGAGGATCAAGTTGCGAGCTGCCATTCAGGCGACTGACGATGATCGCCGGCTTGCCGTGCAGACTCACGACCAGTTCGCCGTCGTGATTGGGCACCGGCGCCGGCACGGGAATGCCGCGTTCGGCCAGGTGGCGCATCAGGTTGACATAGAAGGGGAGCTGATCGAAGCGCAGGTTCTCGAAGATCGTCAGCACGTAGTGACCAGACTGCGGACCGGACTGCGGACCGGACTGCGGACCGGACTGCGGACCGCGCTCGGTATTCAAGAAGAAATTGCTGTTGTCGATGCCGGAGGAAATGCCTTCGAGCCCGACGGCCTGGCCGAGGGGGAACTGCTTGATCCACTGGTGAAGGTCATCCAGTGAGACCGCGGTGAAAACTGCCATGAGCTAGCAAGAAAGAGAAGTGGACACTGCCGCGCGAACGCGGCAGGCGGGATCATTGTTTGGTGGTCGGCTCGAGCGCCGGTGGCGGCGGCACATCGGCGCGGGCCGGGACGGTCCCGGCGGCACCGGCACGGGCGGGCGCCGCGGCAGCTGGCTGCTCGTCGGTGTTCTGTTTCTTGGGATTGCCAAAATCAAATTCCATCACTTGCCATTGTGGGGCGCGGATGCTGCTGCCCGAGATATCGCCTGGTTGGGCATTTCCCGGTGCAACGTTGGGCTTCATGGTGTAGCGGCTTGGGCCAGCTTGCACTTCGACTTCGTTGACCTTGCCATCGTTGCCGCGTTTCTCGGTGATGACCGTGCCTTTGCGCGGCGGGATCGTCACGGCAGGCACATCGCTGCCCGGCTCGATGCGCTCGAGCTGCGGCGGTGCGTCGCTTGGGCGTTGTTGCTGGGCTGGCGTGGCTGGCGTCGTGGCGCGTGGCGCCGGCTGGGTCTGCGTTTGCGGTGGGGTGGTCGGCTGCGCCGAGGCCAGGCCCGCGTGGGCGAACAGGCACAGCGTCAGGAGGGCAAAGCGGGGTGTCGAGCGCAGCATGATGGTCACCTAATGTCGTTTAGTCCATTGTAGCAAACAGTACCGCCTCCCTGTGAAACGTGTGCCACATCCCATGATTGCCGCGAGGAATTGAGACGCTGGAGCGGGCGCTGCTCATCCTGCGGATTCTGCGATAATGGCAGCGACCCTGGCGCCACTCTCGACGCCGCATGCTTACCTGATTTTCGCCCCCTATGGACAATACCCTTCTGCTCGTCGACGGTTCCAGCTATCTCTACCGTGCCTTCCACGCATTGCCCGACCTGAGGAGCCCGGACGGCTTCCCGACCGGCGCGATGCACGGCATGGTCAACATGCTGCGCCGCCTGCGCGCCGACTTTCCTGCCGCCTACATTGCCTGCGTGTTCGATGCCAAGGGCAAGACCTTCCGCGACGACCTGTATCCCGAGTACAAGGCCACGCGTGCGTCGATGCCGGAAGACCTGGGCAAGCAGATCGAGCCGATCCACGAAGTGGTGCGGCTCATGGGCTGGCCGATCCTGATGGTCGAGGGTGTCGAGGCCGACGACGTGATCGGCACGCTCGCCGTGCAGGCGACCGCGCGCGGCATGAAGACGGTCGTGTCCACCGGCGACAAGGATCTGGCCCAGCTCGTCAACGACAAGGTCATGCTGATCAATACGATGAGCAACGAGCGCCTGGACGACGCCGGCGTGCTGGCCAAGTTCGGCGTGCCGCCAAACCGCATCATCGATTACCTGACCCTCGTCGGCGACACCGTCGACAACGTCCCGGGCGTGCCCAAGTGCGGTCCGAAAACAGCCGTCAAGTGGCTCACGCTGCACGGCTCGCTCGATGGCGTGATGGAAAACGCCGGCAGCATCGGTGGCGCCGTGGGTGAAAACCTGCGCGCCGCGCTCGACTGGCTGCCGAAAGGCCGCGAACTGATCACCGTGAAAACCGACTGCGACTTGGTCAAGCACGTGGTGTCGTTCGAAGAAACGCTCATTGGCCGACCGGAAGATGCCGACGCGCTGCGCGAATTTTTCAGCCGCTACGGCTTCAAGACGATGCTGCGCGACCTGGGCGGCGCCAAAGCCAGCGACGGCAGCGTGCGCCCGGCCGCCGGCAGCGCGCCGGGTGGCGGTCCGCTCAACTCACCGGAAGGCGCACAGGCCACGCTCGATGGCATGCCGGTCATCAAGGGCGAGTACGAGACGATTCTCACTGACGCCCAGCTGGACACCTGGCTGGCGCTGGTCGACGCGGCTTCCCTGACGTCGGTCGACACCGAAACCACCTCGCTCGATCCGATGACGGCGCAGATGGTGGGCATTTCGCTGTCGGTCGAACCGGGCAAGGGCGCCTACATCCCGCTGGCGCACCGTTATGCCGGCGCGCCTGACCAGCTCGAGCGCGAACACGTGCTGGAAAAGATGCGCGCCTGGCTGGAAAATCCGGCCAAGCCCAAGCTCGGCCAGAACCTCAAGTACGACATGCATATCTTCGCCAACCATGGCATCGCCCTGAAGGGCATCGTGCACGACACGCTGCTGCAGTCGTACGTATTCGAGTCGCACAAGCCGCACGACATGGACACGATGGCCATGCGTCACCTGGGTTACACGACGATTCCGTTCGTGGACGTGTGCGGCAAGGGCGTCAACCAGATCTGCTTCGACCAGGTCGAACTGGGCCGCGCCACCGAGTACGCGGCCGAGGATTCCGACATCACGCTGCGCCTGCACGGGTCGATGCTGCCGCACGTCGAAGCCGACAAGGGCCTCACCTACATCTACCGCGACATCGAGATGCCGACGATGGAAGTGCTGCACAAGATCGAGCGCAACGGCGTGCTGATCGACAGCGACCTGCTGGGCGTGCAATCGAACGAACTGGGCAAGCGCATGCTCGAACTCGAGCAGCAGGCCTACGAGCTGGCCGGTGGCCCGTTCAACCTGGGTTCACCGAAGCAGATCGGCGAAATCTTCTTTGTCAAACTCGGCCTGCCGGTGATCAAGAAGACCGCCACCGGCGCGGCGTCGACCGACGAAGAAGTGCTGCAAAAGCTGGCCGAGGATTACCCGCTGCCGAAGATCCTGCTGGAGCATCGCGGCATGTCCAAGCTCAAGTCGACCTATACCGACAAGCTGCCCAAGATGGTCAACGCCAGCACGGGCCGCGTGCACACCAACTACTCGCAGGCGGTGGCGATCACGGGCCGCCTGTCGTCCAATGAGCCGAACTTGCAGAACATCCCGGTGCGCAACGCCGAAGGGCGCCGCATCCGCGAAGCCTTCATCGCGCCGCCGGGGAGCGTGATCGTCTCGGCCGACTATTCGCAGATCGAGCTGCGCATCATGGCGCATATCTCGGGCGACACCGCGATGCTCAAGGCCTTTGCCGATGGCGAAGACATCCACCGCGCGACGGCTGCCGAAATCTTCGGCATCCCGCCCGCCGACGTGCAGAGCGAGCAGCGCCGCTATGCCAAGGTCATCAACTTCGGCCTGATCTACGGCATGAGCGCGTTCGGCCTGGCGGCCAACCTGAACATCGAGCGGGGCGCGGCAGCGAATTATATTGAACGCTATTTCGCGCGCTTCTCGGGCGTGAAGCAGTACATGGACGAGACGCGCCTGCAGGCCAAGGCACGCGGCTATGTCGAAACAGTGTTTGGCCGCCGCCTGTGGCTGCCCGAGATCAATTCGCCGAACGGCCCGCGCCGCGCCGGCGCCGAACGGGCCGCAATCAATGCGCCGATGCAGGGAACGGCGGCTGACCTGATCAAGCTGGCGATGATCGCCGTGCAGGGCTGGCTCGAAACCGAACAGCTGGCCACGCGCATGATCATGCAGGTGCACGATGAACTGGTGCTCGAGGTGCCGCAGGCCGAACTCGAACTGGTGCGTGTGAAGCTGCCTGAGCTGATGGCCGGCGTGGCAACGCTGAAGGTGCCGTTGGTGGCCGAAACGGGCGTGGGCGAGAACTGGGAAAAGGCGCACTAAGTAATCCATGTGCATTCGGGCCGGCGCGCTTCGCGTGCCGCCAGCCGGTAACCGGACCCCGATAACCACAATTCGGTACGCATCACGCGCTTGTTCAGCACTTGTATGTGAGAATAAGTCATGTTTACGCAACCCGACTATGCGGCGCTGTTTACGGCGTCGCCATACCCTTACCTGCTCATCAACCGCGACTTCATCATCATTGGTGCGAATCCCGCATATCTGCAGTCCACCGGGCGCACTGCAGAGCAGATTGTCGGCTTGCATATCTTCGAGGCCTTTCCGGCCGATCCGAACGACCCCGAGTCGACCAATCTGGCCGAAGTGCGCATCTCGATCGAACAAGCGTTCGCCACGAAGCAGCCGCACACCAGTGCACTGCTGCGGTACGCGGTGCCGCGCGAGACGCCGGAGGGCCGCGTGTTCGACGAGCGTTACTGGAGCGCAATCCACACGCCGGTATTCGACGCTGTGGGCGACGTGGTGTTCGTGTCGCAGAACGCCATCGACGTCACGGACCTGTACCGCTTCGATGTCGCCACCCGCAAGTACTACCTCAAGCAGGGTGTGAACGCGGTGCCGGACATGCCGCAGATGAACCGGCCGCAGATGCACGAGGCAATGACGCGCATCCTGAGCCTGGAGCGTAGCCAGTTGCAGAAAATGTTCAACCAGGCCCCGAGTTTCATTGCGGTGCTCACTGGTGAGCAGCATGTGTTCGAGATGGCCAACGAAGCGTATTACCAGCTGGTTGGGCACCGCGAACTGATTGGCAAGCCATTGCTCGAAGCGCTACCCGAGGTGATGGCGCAAGGCGTGCACCGCATGCTGGATGACGTCTTCGCGAGCGGTGAGCCGGTCGTGCTGCGCGATTCGAAGATCTCGCTGCAGCGTCATCCTGACGGCCCGCTCGAGGACCGGTACATCGACCTGCTGTACCAGCCGATCGTCGACCAGGACGGGCGGGTGACGGGCATCTTTGCCCAGGGCAGCGATGTTACCGGCGCTTATCGGGCAGCGCAGGCGCTGTCCGAAAAAGTCGGGCAGCTCGAAGAAATCAGGGCGAGCCAGGCATTCCAGCTGGCGCTGGCCGACCGCATCCGCCAGTTCGATGACCCCGATGACGTGATCGAGGCAGCATGCGCGCTGCTGGGGCACGCACTGGGCGTCACGCGCGTGCTGTACGCCCGGATCGACGACGCGGAGGGCACTGCCAGCATCCGCCACGACTGGACCGCGACGGGCAGCGCCAGCCTGGCCGGCCGGGTCATGACCATGAACGACTTCGGTCCCGGCCTGATCGCGGCGCTGCGCACCGGGCGGACGATCGCCAACGATGACGTCGCGCAGGATCGCTTCACCCTCGACCATACCGCGGCGTATGCCGACATCGGCATTCGCGCCGATCTGCTGGTGCCGTTCGTGAAGGCCGGCAAACTGATCGTCGTGCTGACCGTGCAGGATGCCGCGCCGCGCGTGTGGCGCGAGGCCGAATTGCGGATGGCGCAGGAAACCGCCGAGCGCACCTGGTCGGCTGTCGAAGCAGCCCGCGCCCGCGCCGCGCTGCGCAGCGAACGCGATCAGAGCCAGAGCATCTTCGACAGCATGGGCGAGGGCTTCGCGGTGCTGGACAAGGATTGGCGGATCCTGCGCATGAACGCCGAAGGATTGCGCCTGACCCAGCTCCGCGCCGAAGACGTCATCGGTCGCGACCACTGGGAAATCTGGCCCGAGTTGCTGGGGACGCACGTCGAAACGGTGTACCGGCGCGTGATGGAGACCGGGGTGACCGAAATCATCGAGCTGCCCGTGTCCATGCCGGATGGGCGGCAGATCTGGATGGAGGTGCGCACGCACCGTTCGATCGATGGCGGCATCGCGTTCTTCTTCCGCGACGTCACCGAGCGTCGCCAGGCGCAAGAGCAGCTGACCGTGGCCGACCGGCGCAAGGATGAATTCCTGGCGATGCTGGCGCACGAGCTGCGCAATCCACTGGCGCCCATCGGCGCGGCCGCCGACCTGCTGCAACGGGCGCGGCTCGATGAAGCGCAGGTGCGCCAGACCAGCCAGATCATCGGGCGCCAGGTGCGCCACATGACGAGTCTCGTCGACGACCTGCTGGACGTATCGCGCGTGACGCGCGGGCTGGTGGCGCTGCACCGCGAGCGCCTGGACATCCGGCATATCGTGAACGACGCGATCGAGCAGGTCACGCCATTGATCCACGCCCGGCGGCAGCACCTGACGCTGGCGCTGCCGCCGCAGTCGCCGCTGGTCGAGGGCGATCGCAAGCGCCTGGTGCAGGTGCTTGCTAATTTGCTCAACAATGCGGCAAAGTACACGCACGAGGGTGGTCAGATCACGCTGTCCACCGAAGTGCGCGACACGCACGTGCTGCTGCACGTGACCGACGATGGCATCGGCATGGCGCCCGAGCTGGTGACGCGGGCTTTCGAGCTGTTTTCGCAGGCCGAGCGCTCGTCGGACCGCTCGCTGGGCGGCCTGGGGCTGGGGCTGGCACTGGTAAAAAGCCTGATCGACCTGCATCACGGCAGCGTCACCTGCCAGAGCGCGGGGCAGGGCAAGGGCAGCACCTTCACGGTATGCCTGCCGCGCATGGCCAGCGAGGCGCCCGTCGCCGAGTCCCCGGCCACCGGCACCATGAACGCACCGGCGCCGTCCGACCAGCTGCGCATCATGGTCGTGGATGACAATGAGGACGCGGCGGCGATGCTCGCGCTGCTGCTCGAATCGAACGGGCACGAAGTGCACGTCGAGCATGCCGCGCTGCCGGCGCTGGCCGCGTCCGAGCACGCGGCGCCGCATGTGTTCCTGCTCGATATCGGGCTGCCCGACATCGACGGCGTCGAACTGGCCAGACGCCTGCGTGCCCGCGCCAACGCGCAGCAAGCGGTGCTGGTGGCGATCACCGGCTACGGTCAGGAGCAGGATCGCGCGCGCACGGCGGCCGCCGGCTTCAATCACCATCTGGTCAAACCGGTCGACATGCAGAAGCTGTATGCGATCCTTGGCGATGTGGCGCCCGCGCACACGTAGCACCGTGCGTACCCGGTGCAGGCGATGCTAAACTCGCAAGCCTGTCCACCACTGATCGAAGGGATGACCATGAAAGACCTCGTCAACGACGCCGGCAGCCTGCTCGGCGCGAGCGCATACACCGATGGCGTCGGCCGCCGCGACTTCATCCGGGCCGCCATCGGCACCGGCTTTGCCGCCAGCGCGCTGCCGGTCATGGCGCAGACCCAGATCCAGACCGATACCGACGGCCTCGACGCCGGCGACACGATCCTGGTCATCGACGGCCAGGACGTGCCGGTGTATCGCGCCCAGCCCAAGGGCAAGACGGGGGTGCCGGTGATCCTGGTGATCTCCGAGATCTTCGGTGTGCACGAATACATCAAGGATGTGGTGCGGCGCTTCGCCAAGCAGGGTTACATGGCGATCGCGCCCGACCTGTTCGTGCGCCAAGGCGATGCGACCAAGGCCCCGAGCACGGCCGAACTGATGAAGAACATCGTCTCAAAAACGCCCGATGCGCAGGTGATGTCGGACCTCGACCGCGTGGTCACGTGGGCCCAGCAGCGCGGCGGCGACATTGAAAAACTGGGCATCACCGGTTTTTGCTGGGGCGGCCGCATCACCTGGCTGTACGCGGCGCATAACCTCAAGGTCAAGGCGGGCGTGGCCTGGTATGGCCGCCTGGTGGGCGAAGCGACCGCCACGTCGCCCAAGCACCCGATCGACTTTGCCCAGAACCTGAAAGTGCCGGTGCTGGGCCTGTACGGCGCGAAGGACACCGGCATCCCGGTCGAATCGGTCCAGCGCATGCAGGCTGCACTCGACAAGGGCAACAGCCGCTCGACGATCCATGTGTACCCGGAGTCGGGCCACGCCTTCCACGCCGACTATCGCCCGATGTACAACGCGGCAGACGCGCAGGATGGCTGGAACCGCGCGCTGGCGTGGTTCGCCAAATACGGCGTCGCCTGATCTAGGGAAGCACTGATTAATTCATGGCGGCGGACTTGGCGTTGAAAAGAGCCATCCTGCGGCGTTGTAAATTCTCGCAATAGCTCGCTATTGCTTCGATTTTGCGCCTTGCAGGCTGACTTTTTCAACTGCCAATTCCATCCCCCAGAATAAATCAGTGCTTCCCTAGCAGGCGCCGCCTTGGACGAGGGCAGGCCGGGAGCGGTACAATGCCCGGTTTGCGGCTCGTCGCACGTACAGAACAAGAGGCCTTCAAATCGACCCGTTTTCAGCCCCCTTCATCGACCCGACCCTGCGCTCGATTCTGCTGGCGACGCTCGTCGCCGGCGTCGTCAGCATCTCCGGGGCTGCCATTTTCTCGTTTGCCCTGCTGTCGAAAGTGGTGGAAAAGATGGTCAGCCTGTCGGTGGGCATCATGCTGGCCACATCGCTGCTGCATGCGCTGCCGGAAGCATTCGATTCGGGCGCCGATACCCGGAGCCTGTTTGCCACGCTGCTGGGTGGCCTGCTGGCCTTCTTTTTGCTGGAAAAGGTGGCCCTGTTGCGCCACTCGCATCATCATGAAGGCGATGGCCATCACCACGCCCACGGGCACGATGCGCGTGAAGCGGGCAAGGCCGGCTGGATGATCCTGCTCGGTGACGGCATGCACAACTTCACCGATGGCATCCTGATTGCTGCGGCCTTCCTGGCCAACCCGGAGCTGGGCATCGTCACCGCGCTGGCGATCGTCGCGCATGAAATCCCGCAGGAGATCGGCGACTTCATCGTGCTGCTCAATGCCGGCTTTTCGCGCCTGCGCGCCTATGTGTTCAACCTGCTGTGCAGTCTGATGGCGGTGGCGGGGGGCTTGCTGGGGTACTACACGCTGGACCGGGCCAGCGGCCTGATTCCGTACGTGCTGGTGTTTGCGTCGTCAGGGTTCATCTATATCGCCGTGAGCGATCTGATGCCGCAGATGCAGCGGCGTTCGACGATGCGCGAGTCAATCCCGCAGGTGGTGCTGATCGGATTGGGCGTGGCGATCGTCGTCGCGTTGCACGCGTTTTGATGTCAGCATGATGCGCATGGCGTAGGGTGGACGGCGCTGCCGTCCACGTGTCCACGTGTCCACGCGTCGACGGTCGAGAATTACGCCGCGCCTTTGGCCACCGGCCGTGCAGGATCGGCAACCCACTCGCTCCACGATCCCGGATACAGCGCAGCGCCCGGCAAGCCTGCCACTTCCAGTGCCAGCAGATTGTGGCAGGCAGTCACGCCGGAGCCGCACTGCATGATGGCAGCTGCAGGATCGTCGATCAGTGCACCCAATTCCTCGCGCAGCTGCGCGGCATCCTTGAAGCGCCCGTCAGGTCCCAGATTGTCCTTGAAGAAGCGGTTCTTCGCGCCGGGAATATGCCCGCCCACCGGATCGATGGTCTCGTTTTCGCCGCGATAGCGATCAGCCGCGCGCGCATCGATCACGATCCGTTTGCCGCTTTCCAGATTGTCCAGCACCTCGCGCACCGTCACGGTCGGCACGAACGGCGCCCGGACGCTCAGGGCGCCGCGCGGCCTGGTGCGCACCTCGGTCGTCAACGGCTGCCCGGCGGCGTCCCAGGCAGCCATCCCGCCATCGAGCACCGCCACCGCTTCGTGCCCCAGCCAGCGCAGCAACCACCACAGGCGCGCCGCGAACATGCCGCCGTGCGCGTCATACGCCACCACCTGCGTGGTGTCGTCGATGCCGAAGTCGCGCAGGGCTTCGGCCAGCACTTCCCGGTCGGGCAGCGGATGCCGGCCCAGGAACACGCCATCGGCGCCGTTCTTGGCGCCCGACAGCACCGTCTCGATATCGGCAAATACCGCGCCCGGCAGGTGGCCGCTCGCGTAAGCGCCACGGCCGGCGGCCAGGTTCATCAGATCGTGGCGGCAATCGACGACGACCCAGGCCGGGTCGTCGATGTGCGCAGCCAGGTCGGCGGCAGAAATCAGGGTCTGGTGCATGACGGTTCCTTTACGTTTCGCTGGCGATCGGATCGGTGTCCTTGACGACGGCGCCGCGCGCCGTCTTGCGGGTATTGTAGAACGTCGCGGCTACGCCCGACACCAGGATCACGGCCACGCCCAGCCAGACGTGCCAGTCGAACGTGTCGCCCCACAGCAGCAAACCCCACAGGCACGAGAACACGATGCCGGTGTACTGCAGGTTGGCCACCACCAGCACCTTGCCGACGCGGTAGGCGCGGGTCATGGCCATCTGCGCCATCAGCGCCGCGCCGCCAATCCCGGCCAGCAGCAGCAGGCTGTATGGCGTGTGGGCGTGGAACACGGCGCCCTTTGGTCCGTCGCCGGCCAGCGTCGCGAGCAGGCCCACGACCGCGGTGGTGAGCGAAAAGAAGAACACGACGCGGTATTCGGGCTCGCCCAAGAGGCCCAGTTTGCGCACCTGCATATACGCCGCCGCCGACACCACCGACGAACATACGCCGGCCAGTGCGCCAAGCCATTGCCGGCTTTCGATCGCCGGCTGCAGCACCATCGTCACACCGAAGAAGCTCATGCCGATGGCGACGACCAGCGGCCACTCGGCGTGCTTGGTGCGGGTCCACCAGCCCAGCGCGAACATCCAGGCCGCGATCCAGATCGGGGCCATGTAATTGAGCGTCATGGCCGTGGCCAGCGGCAGGCGGCCGATGGCGAAGAACCACATCCACAGCGCCGTCACGCCGACGAAGCTGCGGATCAGGTGCGATCTGGCGAACGGCGTCCTGAACGTGCCGCCACGGTGGCGCACCATCGCCAGCAGGATGACGGTGCCGATCAGGCCCCGGTACATCAGCAGTTCGGACGTGGAGTAGAACTCGGAGGCGAGCTTGACGCCCGCGCCCATCGCGGCGAACGCGAAGCTGGCGAACAGCATCCAGAGTGAAGCCATGGTATTCCCAATAAAAAAAGGAGGGGCAGCCGACTGGCCACACCCTCCGCAGCGCTGCGTGTCACGACACGACTAGAGAGCCATTTTGCTGCGATACCACTCATGGAAGTGCTGCATGCCGTCCTCCATGGGCGACTGGTACGGACCCACTTCATTGACGCCGCGCGCCACCAGGATCTTGCGGCCGGCATCCATGCGCAGGCCGATTTCATCGTCCTCGACCGCCGTTTCCATGTACGCGGCGCGTTCTGCCTCGACGAACTCGCGCTCGAACAGCACGATCTCTTCGGGGTAGTAGAACTCGACCACGTTGCGCGTCTTGTCCGGGCCATCCGGCCACAGCGTCGACACCACCAGCACATGCGGATACCACTCGACCATGATGTTCGGGTAGAGCGTGAGCCAGATCGCGCCGTACTTCGGCGGCGTACCGTTGTTGAACTTGAGGATCTGCTCCTGCCAGCGTTTGTAGGCAGGCGAGCCGGCCTTTTGCAGCGCGCGGTTCACGCCCACGGTCTGCACGCTGTAATCCTGGCCGAATTCCCATTTCAGGTCATCGCACGAGACGAAGTTGCCCAGGCCCGGGTGGAACGGTTCGACGTGGTAATCCTCGAGGTAGACCTCGATGAAGGTCTTCCAGTTGTAGTCGCACTGGTGCACTTCGACGTGATCGAGCATATAGCCCGAAAAATCGAGGTCTTTCGTCACTGACAGCTGGCCGAGCTTGTCCATCACGTTGTAGCCGTTCTGCTCGAACAGCAGCCCGTTCCAGTTCTGGAGCGGCGTCTTGGACAGGTTCAGGCACGGGGTATCGGCAAAATGCGGCGCGCCGATCAGTTCACCCTTCAGGTCATAGGTCCAGCGATGCAGCGGGCAGACGATGTTGGTCGCATTGCCGCGCCCATTGAACATGAGCGCCTGGCGATGACGGCAGACGTTGGACAGCACCTCGATGCCGTTGGCATTACGCACCAGCATGCGGCCTTCGTGCTCGGCAGCGAGCGTGGCGAAGTCGCCCGTTTCGGGCACCATCAATTCATGGCCGACGTAACGCGGGCCATTCACGAACAGCTGCTGCATCTCTTGTTTGAGCAGCGCCTCGTCAAAATACACAGTTACCGGAAGCTGCGCGTTGGATCGCGCCAGCTTGGCGTGGGTAGCCAGATCGGACATCCCAACCCCCCTTAAATAAGCATCCAAAGAAGAGAAAGAATCCAAAGACCAGTATTTAAGTAAAGGAATACGGTATTTCGGACAGAACCGGCGATTATACTTCGTAACGAGCTCTACCGTCTTGGTCCCGCGCGCGGCTGTTGCGTGCGCTGGTGGGGAAATTGCCTTCGTGGCATGATTTTCATGATGAGGGAGGGGGTGGCCCAATCGATGGACGGGGCTGCATGTTGCGAATGGTGCAATGTGCGCCCCCCGTGGTGTGGGATTGATCTAAAATACGCGATTGGATTGACCCACGGCGCACAACTGGACGCCCTTACGATACCGACCTATGGCAAAGAATATGACAGCGGGCAGCGCAGCAGCAGCGGCGGCGCCACCCGAATCCTTCGAAGGGGCGATGGCCGAACTGGCCCAGCTCGTGACACAGATGGAGTCCGGCGCCTTGCCGCTGGACGCCTCGGTCGCGGCGTATGCGCGCGGCTCCGAACTCGTCAAGTATTGCGCAGGGCAGCTCGAGAAAGTCGAGTCGCAGGTCAAGGTACTTGAAGGCGACATGCTCAAGCCGTTCTCGGGCGACGACGAGGGCGGGCAATGAGCGCGCTGCCGTTCGCCGACTGGACCCGCCAGGTCCAGCACGACGTCGAGGGCGCGCTCGACGCGTTCCTGCCAGCGGCCACCCAGGTGCCGCACAAGCTGCACGAAGCGATGCGCTACACGACGCTGGGCGGCGGCAAGCGCGTGCGCCCGCTGCTGGCGTACGCCGCCGGCGCGCTGTTCGACGCCGACCCGGCCGCGCTTGCGCGGGTGGCAAGCGCCGTCGAAATGATCCACGTGTATTCGCTCGTGCACGACGACATGCCGTGCATGGACGACGACGCGCTGCGCCGTGGCAAGCCGACGGTGCACGTGGCGTATGACGAAGCGACCGCGCTGCTGGTGGGCGACACGCTGCAGGCGCAAGCCTTCACGGTCTTGTCCGAATGCGCCACCGTGCCACCGGCGCGCCTGTTGACGATGGTGCGCCTGCTGGCGCAGGCCGCTGGCTCGAACGGCATGTGCGGCGGCCAGGCGATCGATCTGGATAGCGTGGGCCTGGCCCTGACGCGCGACGAACTCGAACGCATGCACCAGTTGAAAACGGGCGCCATGCTGCGCGTGTCGGTGCTGCTCGGCGCGCTCGCCGGCCGCGACCTGACGCCACTTGAAATCGAAGCCCTGAATGCCTATTCGGCCGCGATTGGCCTGGCGTTCCAGGTGGTCGACGATGTACTTGATGCGACCGCCGACTCGGCCACGCTGGGCAAGACCGCCGGCAAGGATGCGGCCGACAACAAGCCGACCTATGTGTCGATCCTCGGCCTGGCGCCTTCGCGCGACCTGGCAGAGCAATTGCGGCGTGACGCGCATGACGCGCTGGCGCCATTCGGAGAACAAGCACAGCGGCTGCGTGAACTGGCAGACCTGATCGTGCAGCGGAAGGCCTAAATGAACCTGCTAGACAATATCAACGACCCGTCCGACCTGCGCAAGCTGCCGCGCACCCAGCTCACGCCACTGGCCAAGGAGCTGCGCCAGTTCCTGCTCGAGTCGGTTTCGAAAACAGGCGGCCACCTGTCGTCCAACCTGGGCACGGTCGAACTGACCATCGCGCTGCACTACGTGTACGACACGCCGCGCGACCGCATCGTCTGGGACGTCGGCCACCAGACCTATTCGCACAAGATCCTCACCGGCCGCCGCGGCCGCATGCCGTCGCTGCGCCAGTTGAATGGCCTGTCGGGCTTCCCGAAGCGCGACGAAAGCGAGTACGACACGTTCGGCACGGCCCACTCGTCGACCTCGATCTCGGCCGCGCTCGGCATGGCCGCAGCGGCCAAGATCAAGGGTGAAGACCGCCACGCCATCGCCGTCATCGGCGACGGCTCCATGACCGCCGGCATGGCGTTCGAGGCCCTGAACAATGCGGGCGTCGAAGACGACGTGAACCTCCTGGTCATCCTGAACGACAACGACATGTCGATCTCGCCGCCGGTCGGCGCGCTCAATCGCTACCTGGCGCGCCTGCTGTCGGGCCAGTTCTACGCCGCTGCCAAGAACGTGGGCAAGAGCGTGCTGCCGGCGCCCGTGCTCGACCTGGCGCGCAAGCTCGAAGAACATGCGAAGGGCATGGTGGTCCCGGCCACGATGTTCGAGGAATTCGGCTTCAATTACATCGGCCCGATCGACGGCCATGACCTGGAATCCCTGATCCCGACGCTGGAAAACATCAAGAAGCTCAAGGGCCCGCAGTTCCTGCACGTGGTGACCAAGAAGGGCCAGGGCTACAAGCTGGCCGAGGCCGAGCCGATCCTGTACCACGGCACCGGCAAGTTCAATCACCTCGAAGGCATCAAGCCGGCCACCGCGCCGGGCAAGATCACCTACACCGAAGTATTCGGCAACTGGCTGTGCGACATGGCTGCGGCCGATCAGCGCCTGGTCGGCATCACGCCGGCGATGCGCGAAGGCTCGGGCATGGTCCGCTTCCACCAGGAATACCCGCAGCGCTACTTCGACGTCGGCATCGCCGAGCAGCATTCGGTGACGTTCGCCGCCGGCATGGCCACTGAAGGGGTAAAACCTGTATTGGCGATCTACTCGACGTTCCTGCAGCGCGGCTACGACCAGCTGATCCACGACGTGGCGCTGCAGAACCTCGACGTCACCTTTGCGCTGGACCGCGCGGGCCTGGTCGGCGCCGATGGCGCGACCCACGCCGGCAACTACGACCTGGCCTACCTGCGCTGCATCCCGAACATGGTTGTCATGGCCGCGTCGGACGAAAACGAATGCCGCCAGATGCTCACGACGGCTTATCATTATCCGGGCCCTGCGGCCGTGCGCTATCCGCGCGGCGCCGGTGTCGGCACGCCAATCGTGGAGGCCTTGAACTCGATCGAGATCGGCAAGGGCGAAGTGCGCCGTACCGGCAAGAAGGTCGCCATCCTGGCGTTCGGCTCGATGGTCTCGCACAGCATCCTGGCCGGCGACGAACTCGATGCGACGGTTGCAAACATGCGCTTCGTGAAGCCGCTCGACGTCGACCTGGTCAAGCGCCTGGCGCAGGAGCACGACCTGATCGTGACGGTGGAAGAGGGCTGCATCATGGGCGGCGCGGGCGCGGCCGTGATGGAAGCGATGGCCGCTGCCGGCATCGCCAAGCCGGTGCTCAATCTGGGCTTGCCGGATACCTTCATCGA
The DNA here is from genome assembly GCF_059685775.1 of Telluria sp. LT1R51-2. NCBI lineage: Bacteria > Pseudomonadati > Pseudomonadota > Betaproteobacteria > Burkholderiales > Oxalobacteraceae > Telluria > Telluria sp. LT1R51-2. The sequence goes on from NZ_JCASIM010000001.1 coordinate 150,570, forward strand.
CCAGGGCGATCCGGTGGCGCTGCTGTCGTCGGTGGGCCTGGACGCCAAGGGCATCGCGGCATCGATCCGCGCGCGCCTGTCGGCATCCGGTGAACCGCGCCTGGTGGTCAACAACGGCTGACGCGGCTTCTGCGCAGTTTCTGCGCGGCGTGACGCAAAAAAGGGCTGGCGATTCACGCCAGCCCTTTTTTTATCCCGTCTGTCTGACGGTTATTGCGCCTGGCGCGCCTTGAGGCGGTCGGCTTCGGCCACCGGGAACGGCGCACCGAGGACGACAGCGCCGCCGCGGGTGCGGTTCTGCGCCTGGCACTTGTGCGTGCAGGCGGTGGCTGGCGGCGCCACTTCGACGGCATCTTCGCCCATCACCTGACCCATGCGTCCGCCGCTGGCGACCGACCATTGCGACACGCCGCCGCAATGCTGGACCCTGGCCACGCCACCGGTGCGGGTAACGATATTGTTGGTGCACAGCGGTTCGGCGATGCGGTCGGCGAACTGCGGGCTGTCGCGGCCGACGAATTTCGCCGCGTAGTCGTTGCCGAAATTGATGCGCGGCGTGACGGTCAGCGTGGTGTCCTTGAACGGCACCGTATCGCCTTCGCGGTTGCGGAAATTGCGGTTGTCGAAGTAGAACGCGCTTTGCGCCAGCTTGTGCGTGAAGATGGTCTTGGTTTCGTCGCTGCGCTCGACTTCCATCTGGAACAGGCCGCCGGTGGCGCAATCCTTGGCCTGGATCTTCATCGTGACGCCCGGCCCGCTGCGGGTCAGCACGATGTCGGCCGAACTGCTCAGTTCAACGCTGACGGCGCCGTTCAGGACCAGGCCCCGGTGATCGGGCATCTTGCTGTCGAAGACGGGCGTTGCCTTGCCGCCCGTGATGTCTTCCTTGTTGGCGGCGCCGGTCAGCGTGTAATTGAGGATGCCGAACGAGGCGGCGTCGACATCGAACTGGACGTAGCGGCCCTGCACCCGAAACACCGATGTCACGGCGCCCGGCGCGACCGACACCGTCTGTGCGCCGCGTTTGCCCAGTACCGTGAAGCCGCCGCTCTCGCAGCCGGCCGAATCTGCTGCGTACGCAGCCTGCGCAGTCATCAACAGGCCCATGCTGCAAGCCGCCATCCAATTTTTCATGCTGTTCTCCGTTGTCGGAACGTGGCGCCCGATGCGCTGGTGTTCTGAACCGTTAATACCCTGGTGCACGGCCAGGGTTCAAAGAAGATCAACAAATTTTTCAACCCGATACGGGTACGCGGCGAGACGTCAGAAATGGTAGCTGGCGCTGGCCGTGAATGCACTTGGCTTCGGGAAGTCAGGCAGGTAAGTCCGCCAGCGCGCCTGCCAGCCGGCCTGCAGCGTGACGTCCCCAACGTCGGTCACGAGCGCGATGCGCACGTCGGCGCTGTCCTTGGCCGCGACGCCGTCATAGGCAAACGGATGCAGCACGCCGACGTGGGCGGCCAGGCGCACTGTGTCGGTCAGGGGATAGGCACCGCTCAGGTCAAGATAGACGCTGCGCCCCTCGCCATAGTAGGCAGGGGAGTAGAACACGCGCACGCTGGCGCGTTGCAGCGCCACGCCGGTATAGAACTCGTGGTAATTGCGGCCGCGATCGCGCAGGTAGGTATTGCGCGTGATGCCCGCATCCCATGACAGTGTCGACGTCAGTCTGCAGGCCCTGCCGGCATAGGCGGTCAGCTGGCCCTGCGTGCGGTTGTCGAGCGTGACGGGCGACGCAAACGCGCCGCCGTACCAGCCTGCGGCGGTGTCGTGTTCGAGCCGCAATTGCAGCGCGGGGCGCGTGTACAGCGCGACGCCGCGGCCGGCATATTCCGAGACCAGCGTCAGGTCGCCACTGGTCTGGGCCCGCGCGACCTTGTACAGCGGCAGGGTCAGCGCAAGCGCAAGGAAGATGGCGCCGTGGCGACGGTGGAAGGGCATAGGCAGACGCAGGTGTCAGCTGCCCGTGACAGGGCGGCACATGCGTCAATGTTACCACCCGTCCGCGCTGCCACGGCGCCGTCCGGCTGGCGCCGCAGGGTCTGTGCGACCGTACCCGGTTGGCGCTCGGCCAGCAGCGCCGCGAGGCCAGCCACGTGCGCCGCCGCGTACGACGAGCCGGACACCATGTGCCAACGCTTGCCCGGCGCGCAGGTCGGGATGTCGGTCCCTGGCGCGTACACCAGCGTCGACGGCGCCGGGTGGTGGTCGCCTGGCCGCGCGACCCCGATCACGCCCGGCAGCGCGGCCGGGAAGCCGCCGTCGGGCAGGCGCGGATCGGCCGCTGCCACCACGATGACGCCGCGCGCCAGCGCCGCCTGCAGCAATGCTTGCAGCAGGCGGTCGGCTGGCCCGGCCAGGCTCAGGTTGATGATGCGGGCGCCGTTTTCGAGGGCGTAGTTGATTGCCTTGCCCAGCGTGAGGCTGTTGCAGCGCGCGGGCCGCGCACCGGTTTCCCAGCAGGCGCGCAGGGCCATCAGTTTGACCCCCGGCGCCACGCCGGCGATGCCCGCGCCATTGCCGGCCAGTGCGCCGATGATGCCAGCGACCGCCGTGCCATGGACTTCGGCGACATCACCGCTGTCGTCAACGAAGTTGCGGCGCACCTTGATGCGGCCAACCAGATCGGGGTGGTCGGCATCGACACCGCTGTCGATCACGGCGACGCTCACGTTGCGTCCCGTGCTGACGCGGTGCAGGTCGGTCAGGTGCCAGTCGTGGCCCGCCGGCTGCAGCGGGTACAGCGGATCGCCACCATCCTGTGCCTGATAGTCGGCCAGCGGCTGGGCCCATGCCACGCGTGCGTCGTGCGACAGCGCGGCCACCACGGGCCCGATCGGCGCATCGTCAGGTTCTTCCATCACGAAGCAGTCGACGCCGATCGCCGGCATCGGCCAGCTGTCGAGGAGGCGCAAACCGTGGGCAGCGGCGATGTCCCCCGCCACGCGGCGGCGCGCGGCGCTGCCGCCATCCTTCAGGTAGCCGCCGCCGTACGATGCATCGGGGCGAAAGTGCTGGGCCGGCAAGCGCAGCATCACCAGCACCTGACGGCGCGCGGCCTGCGCCAATGGGTCGGCGTGGTCCTGTGCGTGCGCCGGCATGCCCAGGACCACGCCGAGCAGGGCGGCGATCAGGGTCACGCACGCGAGCAGGCGGTTCATGGGCTGGCCTGGACGCCGAGCGGCTCGGCCAGCGTGACAGCCGATTCGGTGCGCAGGCGCGCCGCGACATCGGCCGGCGCTTGCGCGCTGCCCAGCATCCACGAGCCCGTGACCGTCGGGCCACCGACGATGTGCGCGCCGCTGGCTGTCACGATGCGGCGCAGTTCATGTTCCGGCGTGGCCGGCTTGAAGGTCACGGCCACGATGCTGTCTGCCCCGGTCTCGGCGCCGAGCACGCGGTACGCGTCGTCCTGCACCGCCACCTGCGTGTCGCCGGACGGGCGCACCAGCAGCGCGCCCAGCACGACGATGGCGCAGAATTGCAGGCCCACGGCGACGCGTAGCCAGCGTCCGTCATTGGCGGCAAGGCGCGTGCGCCAGCCGGGGATGACCGGCGCTGCATCCGCCGGCGTCACCGCATCGAGCTGCGGCAGCAGGCGCGCGAACGCCTTGTCCACGTCCAGACCTGGCGCGGGCAGGTCGGCGACATCCTGCAGCGTGTACAGCGTATCGAGATCGGCGCGGCATGTGGCGCAGATAGCCAGGTGCGCCTGGACGCGCTGCAGCTCTGCGCCGTCGAGGCGACCGTTGGCCAGCCAGGGCAGCAAGTCCTGCGCCTCGCGGTGCGCGGCCTCGCGATCGGACAGTTCGGTCATGACCGCACCTCGATCTGGCCTTCCAGCAGCACGGCCAGGCGCTTGCGGGCATGGAACAGGCGGGTTTTGATGGTATTCACTGGGCACTCCATGATCTCGGCAATCTCTGTGTAACTCATGTCATGATAAAAAGTCAGCTGGAACGCAGTACGCTGCGCCAGCGGCAATTGGGCCAGCGCGGCGTGGACCGCACCGGTCAGCTGCACCTGCGCCAGTTGCCAGTCGGGCCGGTCGGCCTCGATACCCTCGCGTTCGTCGACGCCGGCGTCGACCGGCTCGTCCAGCGCCTGCAGGCTTTTGCAGGCACGCCGGTAGGCAATGGCAAAGATCCACGTCGAGACCTTGCTGCTGCCATTGAATGTCGCCGCCTTGCGCCAGACCACCAGCAGCGTGTCGTTGACGATTTCCTCGATCAGCGGCGCGCTGCGCGTCATGCGCTGCAGGAAGCGCGCCAGCCGTGGGTGGTAGACCCGGTACAGCGTTTCGAAGGCGCGCCGGTCGCCCGTTGCGACACGCTCGATGAGTTCCGCTTCGTCGTGCTCGGCGCGCGCCGTGGCCGGTCTGGCGTCAAATCGTCGTTCCACGCACGTCCTCTCGTTCTTCTACGGTAGATACCCCGCCACGCCGAAAAGGTTCATGGCGTCGTCACGATTGTCGAATGGGGGCACGCTGCATGCTAACTGACAGTCGCAGGGCAGCGTGCAGCTTTTTCAGGATTTGGCGGTGCGAGTGCACAGATACACGGCGCCGGCCGTAACGGCGAAACCGGCGATCGACAGGGCGTCAAGCCGCTCGCCGAGGATCGCGAATCCCATCAGCGCCGTCGTTCCCGGGATCAGGTAGAACAGGCTGGCGACCCGGCTCGCGTCGCCGCGCCGCATCATCAGGAACAACAGGCTGACGGCGCCAATGGAATTGACGACCGACAGCCAGCCGGACGCCAGGATCAGCGTCGGCGTCCATGCGACCTGCCAGCCTTCGAGACCCAGTGCCAGCGGCAACGCGACGGCGGTGGCCACCGCCAGCTGGATGCAGCCGCCGGTGCGCAGATCCAGGCCGGCGCAGTATTTCTTCTGGTACAGCGTGCCGAGCGTGATGCCGGCCAGGGCCAGCAACACGGCGCCGATCCCGGCGGCGCCCGTGTGCCAGGCGACGCCCTTGCCAAGCGCCACCAGCAGCACACCGGCGACGCCTGCGATGAGACCCATCCACTGGCGCACGCCAACGCGTTCCTGCAGGAACGCGCCCGCTCCGAATGCCGTACACAAGGGCATCGCGCCAATGATCAGGGCCGAGACGCCTGCGCTCACGCCCAGTTTCAGGCCCGTGTACAGGCCACCGAACTGCAGCGCCTGGACCAGCAGCCCGACGACGACGAGATGCACGTACTGCGCGCGCTGGCGCGGCCACGGCGCGCGGGTGACGATGGCCACGAGCAGCAGCGCCAGCGCCGCCAGGCCAAAGCGCAGCACCAGCAATGTGAACGGGCCGGCGAAGGGCAGGGCCAGCTTGCCGACAACGTAGCCGGAACTCCACATCAGGATGAACAGCATGGGCAGCACAAGCACGGGTGGCGCCAGGCTGACGGGAAGGGCAGTACGCAACGTGGTCATGATGGTCTCCGGTGGTGAGAAGACAGCATACGACCCCCTGTTTGCCGATACAATCCTCTGTAATTACAACACATTGTTTCCAACAGGGATACACATGCCCGGGTTAACGCCACGCGACTTTTCGGATATCTGGGCCTTCGTGCGGGTCGTCGATGCTGGCAGCTTTTCGGAAGCAGCGCGCCAGATGGGCACCACCAAAGCCAGCATCAGCAAGGCGGTCGCGCGGCTGGAGGCGGCGTTGCAGGTCAAGCTGCTGAACCGGTCGACACGTCGGATTGGCCTGAGCGAAGCGGGCCGAGACATCCATCAGCATGCGTTGCGAATGGTCGAGGAGGCCCGCGCCATCGAATCCACCGCTGCAGGTCAGCAGTCCGGGCCGGGCGGCACGCTGCGCGTGTCTACGTCGATGGCATTCGGGAATGCGCAGCTGGCAGCGCTGCTGCCGGCATTCATGGCGCGTTACCCGGATGTGCGCGTGGTCTTGCAACTGCAGGACCGGTATGTCGACCTGGTCGAAGAAAGCATCGATGTCGCCCTGCGGCTGAGTCCAAAGGTCGATCTGATGAGCGCCGTTGCGCGGCCGGTCGCGCCACTGAACTACGTGCTGGCCGCGTCACCGGGCTACCTCGAACAGTATGGTGTGCCCGCCGATCTCGCCGCGCTGCATGAGCACCGCTGCCTGACCTTCGGCGACAGCGGCCCGGCGGGCGGCTGGCAATTCGATGTGGCAGGCGCGCGCGTGCAGTTCAAGCCCGCCGCTGCGCTGGCCATCAACAGCAGCCAGGCCTTGCGCGAGGCGATGCTTGGCGGCGCCGGCATAGCGTTGTTGCCGACCTTTGTCGTGGGCGAGGATATGTGCGCCGGGCGCGCCTTCCATGTGCTGCCGGCGCTTGCGCCGGTGGGCATGTTCGGCACGCACGTGCTGGCGGTGTACCGTGAAAACCGCTTCCTGCCGCAGAAGGTCAGGGTGTTCATCGACTTCGTGCTCGAGCACTTCGGCGAGCATCCGCCCTGGGATGCGTTCCTTCGCCGCACTGCAAGCCGTTAGACGATCCCGCCATTGACCCGCAACGTCTGGCCATTGACCCAGGCGCCCTGCGGGCCGACCAGAAACGCCACCGTATCGGCAATATCGTCCGGTGTGCCGAGCCGTTCGAGCGGCGCCATCTTGCCCAGGCGCTCGACCAGCTCGGGTGTCTTGCCTTCCATGAACAGGTCGGTCGCCGTCGGCCCCGGGGCCACGGCCGTCACCGAGATTCCCTTGCCGCGCAATTCCTTGGCAAAGATATTGGTGAACGTCTCAACCGCTGCTTTCGAGCCGGCGTAAATGGCGTAGCCGGGCAGCGCCAGGCCGATCACGCTGCTGGAAAAATTGACGATGCGGCCGTTGGCGCGCATGCGTGTGGCGGCCAGGCGCAGCATGTTGAACGTGCCGCGCGTGTTGATGGCGAAGATGCGCTCGTACAGGGCGTCGTCGGTATCGGCCAGCATGGTCGTGCCGGGCTGGATGACGCCGGCGTTGTTGATCACGATGTCGACGCCGCCATACTCCGCCTCGGTCGCATCGAACAGCCGCGCGCAATCGCTAGCATTGGCCACATCGCCCTGCAGCGCAATGGCCCGCCCGCCGGCGGCCTCGATGGCCTGCACGACGTCGTCGGCATCGCTGGCGCGGTGGGCGTAGTTGACGACAACGGCGATACTGTCTTGCGCCAGGCGCAGCGCAATGGCCCGGCCGATGCCGCGCGAGGCGCCTGTGACGATGGCGACTTTACTTGTATTGGTGTCCATGCTTGCCTTCTTGGTGATCAAGGTGATTTATGCGAACAGCGTCTCGGCGCGCTGGTACAGGATCCACGACGTGGCGATGTACTTGTCGCCACTGGTCGTCACATTGCCACGGTGTGTGTGCGTGAAGCCCGCCGGTGCGATGACCAGGCGGCCTTGTTTGGGGGCGATCTTGCGGCCCTGGTACAGGAACTCGGTCTCGCCGCCCTCGGCCACATCGTTCAGGTAGACCATCCACAGCAGCACGCGATGAAGCGATTCGCAGCTTGCGTTTTGCGGATAGATCTCGGAATGCCAATGGTGATAGCCGCCGCTGCCGCGCAGGTATTTTTGCAGATTGATCGTGCCGGGCCGGTACAGCACGCGCAGCAACTCATCGATGTTGGGGCGCCCCAGTTCGTCGAAGTTGGCCATCGACAGCACGGTCGGCACGCCCGTCACGGGATGCTCGAGCGTGGGCGAGAGTGACCCCATCAGCAGCATCCGATAGCGTTCGGCGTAGGCAGCCAGGTGGCGCGCCATCGTGTCCACCAGCATGCCGGTGGCATCGGCCCACTCGGGATGCTGGTTGATCGTGATGTCGTAACTGTCCTTCTTGACGACATCGACGCCGTTGCCTGTCTGGCCGCGCACCACCTTGTCGCTGGCGTCGAAGCGCTCCATGAGCGCTTCGCACTGCTGCGCGGTGAGCGCGTCGTCATAGACGCCGATGAAGTCGTCCATGACTTATTTGGCCTTGCGCTCGTGATTCCATAGCACGTCACTGCCACCGGCGAAGCGGTTCAATACGCGCGCCAGCACGAACATCAGGTCGGACAGGCGATTGACGTACTGGCGCGGGTGCGCGTGAATCTCTTCTGCCTTCGACAGCGCGACGATCGCGCGTTCGGCGCGCCGGCACACCGTGCGGCACAGGTGCGCCGTGGACGCCGCGCGCGAACCGGCCGGGAGGATGAACTCCTTCAGCACCGGCAGGTCAGCGTTGTATTTCTCGAGCATGGTGTCAAGGCGCAGCACGTGTTCTTCCTTGATCATCTGGTAGCCCGGGATGCACAGCTCACCGCCCAGGTCGAACAGGTCGTGCTGGATGCCCACGAGCTCGTCGCGCAGATCCGCCGGCATGTCTTCGCACAGCAGCAGGCCGACAAAGGAATTGAGTTCGTCGACTTCGCCCAGCGCGTGGATGCGCGCGCTGTCCTTGCCGGTGCGGCTACCGTCGCCGAGGCCAGTGCTGCCGTCGTCGCCGGTGCGGGTTGCTATCTTTGAGAGGCGGTTGCCCATGATGTTCTCTTATGCAGTAGGGTGAAAATACGATGGCACGAGGATACGACAAAACCTGCCGATTTGCTTACAATCGACCCATGTCTTCGTCCACTCCAGCCTTGTCTGACCGACGTGCGCAGGTCGTCGCCGCGCTCCTGGCGCGCGTGCCTGCGGCGTGCGTCCTGTTTGCGCCCGAAGACACGCGGCCCTACGAATGCGATGGCCTGGCCGCCTACCGCCAGTTGCCCATGGTCGTGACGCTGCCGACCGACGAAGAACAGGTACTGGCCATCCTGGCGGTGTGCCGCGCACTGAACGTGCCGGTGGTTCCGCGCGGCGCCGGCACCGGCCTGTCGGGCGGCGCGTTGCCGATCCACGATGGCGTCGTGCTCTCGACCGCGCGCATGAACGCCATCAAGCGGGTCGACCATCTGGCCCGTACCGCCGTCGTGCAGCCTGGCGTGCGCAACCTGGCCATTTCCGAAGCCGCCGCCAGCCACGGCCTGTATTACGCGCCCGATCCGTCGTCGCAGATTGCCTGCACCATCGGCGGCAACGTGGCCGAAAATGCGGGCGGCGTGCATTGCCTCAAATACGGCCTGACGATCCACAACGTGCTGCGCGTGCGCGTAGCCACGATCGAGGGCGACATCGTCGAACTGGGCGGGGGCGCGCTCGATGCGCCGGGCCTGGATCTGCTGGCCGTGTTCATCGGTTCGGAAGGCATGCTCGGCATCGTGGTCGAGGTGACCGTGAAACTGGTGCCCAAGCCGGCGCTGGCGCAGGTCATCATGGCCTCGTTTGCCGACGTGGTCACGGCCGGCAATGCGGTGGCCGACGTCATTGCGGCCGGCATTATCCCGGCGGGCCTCGAGATGATGGACCGCACCTCGGTGCGCATGGTCGAACCGTTCGTCAAGGCCGGTTACGACCTGGACGCCGCTGCGATCCTGCTGTGCGAAGCCGATGGCACGGCGCTCGAAGTGGCCGAGGAAATCAGCCGCATGAGCGCGGTGCTGGCGCGCGCCGGCGCCACCGCGATTACCGTCTCGCAGAGCGAAGCGGAGCGCGGGCGCTTCTGGTCGGGCCGCAAGAATGCGTTCCCAGCGGCGGGGCGCATCTCACCCGATTACTACTGCATGGACGGCACCATCCCCCGCAAGCAGCTCGCGCGCGTGCTGGCCGGGATCGCGGCGATGGAAGTCACGTACGGCCTGCGCTGCTCGAACGTGTTTCATGCGGGCGACGGCAATATGCATCCGCTGATCCTGTTCGACGCCAGCGTGCCGGGCGAATTCGATCGCGCCGAAGCCTTCGGCGCGGCCATCCTGGCGCTGTGCGTCGAGGTGGGCGGCACCATCACGGGCGAGCACGGCGTGGGCATGGAAAAGATCGGGTCGATGTGCGTGCAGTTCGGACGCAAGGAGCTCGACGCCTTCTTCGCCGTCAAGCACGCGTTCGATCCGTGCGCGCTGCTCAACCCCGACAAGGCCATCCCCACGCCGCACCGCTGCGCCGAATTCGGCAAGCTGCACGTGCACCACGGCCAGGTGCCGTTTCCAGAATTGCCGCGCTTCTGATGAACACCATCGAACACTTCCAGCAGCAGGTCAGGGCGGCCGCCGCCAGCGGGCAGGCCCTGTGCATCCGTGGCGGAGGCACCAAGGACTGGTACGGTGGCGCGCCGGCAGGCGCCATCCTCGATACACGCGCCCATACCGGCATCGTCGACTACGAGCCGACCGAACTCGTGATCACGGCGCGCTGCGGCACGCCGCTGGCCGAGATCGAGGCCGCGCTGGCAGAACGCAACCAGATGCTGGCGTTCGAGCCGCCGCATTTTGGCCCGCATGCCACGCTGGGTGGCGTGATTGCGGGCGGCTTGTGCGGCCCGCGCCGCGCGACGGGTGGCGCCGCGCGCGACTTCGTGCTGGGCGCGACACTGCTCGATGGCCGCGGCGACGTGCTGGCCTTCGGCGGGCGCGTCATGAAAAACGTGGCCGGCTACGATGTCTCGCGCATGCTGGCTGGTTCGCTCGGCACGCTGGGCGTGCTGCTGGAAGTCTCGGTCAAGGTGCTGCCACGGCCTTTTGCCGAAACCACGCTGCGGTTTGCATTGAACGAGATCGACGCGCTGCGATTCCTGAACACGTGGGGCGGCCAGCCATTACCCATCTCCGCCAGTGCCTGGGCCGACGGCGAACTGGCGCTGCGCTTGTCGGGCGCCGAGGCAGCGGTCGATGCCGCCGTGCGAGGTCTGGGTGGCGAGGTGATGCCGGAGCCCGATGCGTTCTGGCACGCCGTGCGCGAACAACGCACGGCGTTCTTTGACGGCGACGGTGCGCTGTGGCGCCTGTCGGTGCCATCCACCACGGGCGCGCTGGTGCTGGGCGGCGCGCAGATGATCGAATGGGGCGGCGCCCAGCGCTGGTTGCTCGCCGATGGTGACGCAGATACTGCGCAGGCGATCCGGCGCACCGCGCAGGCCTGTGGCGGCCATGCGACGCTGTTCCGGGACGGCGACAAGTCGGCCGGCGTGTTCCAGCCGCTCGCGCCCGCGCTGGCGCGCATTCATGCGCGCATGAAAGACGCGTTCGACCCCGCGCATATCTTCAACCCCGGCCGCATGTATCCATAAGGCGCACAAGACATGCAAACCACGTTGGCCGATTTCATCAAGGGCACGCGCGAGGGCACCGAGGCCGAGGCGATCCTGCGATCCTGCGTGCACTGCGGCTTCTGCACCGCCACCTGTCCGACCTACCAGTTGCTGGGCGACGAACTCGATGGCCCGCGCGGGCGCATCTACCTGATCAAGAGCGTGCTCGAAGGTGCCGAACCAACCCGCAAGACCCAGTTGCACCTGGACCGCTGCCTGACATGCCTGAACTGCGAAACCACGTGCCCGTCGGGCGTGAAGTACGGGCGCCTGCTCGACATCGGCCGCAAGCTGGTCGACGAGCGCGTGGCGCGGCCCCTGGGCGAGCGGTTCACGCGCACGACGCTCAAGGCCTGCCTGCCGCATGCGGGCCTGGCCACGCCGGCATTCAAAGCGGGACGCCTGCTGCGGCCCCTGTTGCCGGAGAAGCTGCAAGCCAAGTTGCCGCCCGTGCGCGCGGCGGGCCGCTGGCCGACACGCGTCCACCCGCGCAAGATGCTGGTCCTCGATGGCTGCGTGCAGCCCGGGATGGCGCCCAACATCAATGCCGCTGCCGCGCGCGTGCTCGACGCGCTGGGCGTGCAACTGAGCGTGGCACCAAAGGCCGGCTGCTGCGGCGCGCTGCGCTATCACATGAACGACCAGGACGGCGGGCTGGACGACATGCGCCGCAATATCGATGCCTGGTGGCCAAGCGTGGAAAACGGCGCGGTCGAGGCGATCGTCATGACCGCGTCGGGCTGCGGCGTCACCGTCAAGGAATACGGCCATCTGCTGGCGCACGATCCGGCATACGCCGCGCGGGCAGAACGAATCAGCGCGATCACGCGCGACCTGTCGGAAGTCCTAGCGCTGTTCCAGGACCGCATCGCCGCACTGGCAAAAGGGAAGGGCGGCCCGCCCGTGGCGTACCACCCGCCGTGCACACTGCAGCATGGCCAGCAAATCCGGGGCAAGGTTGAAGGCGTGCTGCAGGCGGCCGGCGTGGCCGTGGTGCTGTGCGCCGACAACCACCTGTGCTGCGGTTCGGCCGGCACCTATTCGGTGCTCCAGCCGGCCATCTCGCTCGCGCTGCGCGAGCGCAAACTGGCCAGCCTGACCGCGACGGGAGCCGACCACATCGTGTCGGCCAATATCGGGTGCATCGCTCATCTGCAGGGAGGGACCGCGACGCCTGTGACGCACTGGATCGAGCTGCTTGAGCAGAAATTGACCTGCTCGATTGCCATTTCTCATTGACTGGCACTTGCTAATATCCATTCCTGCACTATACTTGTACGACATATGGGACAAGTTTAAGCAATGTCGCCGGTCCTTTAAGAACAGCATAGGAGGTGCGCATGAGAATCATCAATTTTTCTGAGGCCCGCAACAGCCTCAGGAATGTCATCGACCAGGTCGTCGATGATGCTGACGTGACTGTTATCTCCAGGCGCGATGCGCCCGATGCTGTCGTCATGTCGTTCGAGTATTACAGCAGCCTGATGGAGACGGTTCATTTGCTCAGCTCACCGGCAAATGCAGCGCATTTGGCCAAGTCGATTGCTCAAGCACGTGCAGGTGAAGCGAAGCAGCGGGAGTTGTTAGCGCCATCCAGCGCCGAGGAATCGAAAAATGCGCACGCTGAAGTTCACGGATGAGGGCTGGGACAGTTATGTATATTGGCAAACGCAAGACAGAAAGACGCTCAAACGCATCAACGATCTTGTGAAAGACGTGCAACGAGATCCATTTGCTGGCATTGGGAAACCAGAGCCCTTGAAGCATGGCTTGAGCGGATGCTGGTCGCGCCGCATCGATGAATCCAATCGGTTTGTCTACATGGTCAATGACGTGGAACTGATCGTCATCTCTTGTCGTTATCATTACTGATTCGGGAGCGTCCGCCGGACATCGGGCGACTGCAGCAACGTGGCGAGCGTGGTAGCATCGCCCCGACCCCAGCAACGAACACCAGCAGGAACGATCTTGAGCTTTACCTTTCAACTCGTGCGCGAGGACGAAGACAGTCCGCGCGCAATCGTCTTCGAAGACAGCAGTACCCCGGGCCTCGTCCCCGTATGGGAAGCAGCCGGCGTCTACGACGCGCTCTACAACAGCGATGGCCAGTTGGCGCGCGACGTGTCGCGCCGGCTGGCGTATGGCGTCGACCGGCTGAACGACGACCCCGGGCTTGCCAACCTGCTGCCGCCCGGCCTGTCGATGGATGTCGCAATCCGCTTCCTGGACAACGTCACCCGTGCCTGCATCACCCACGGCGCGGCCCGCATTCAGACGCGATAAAATTGCCCTATGGTCATTCGGCGCAAGGGCTTGTACCATAGGAGCGTTCTGCTCGCTAAATGAAAGAGTGCCATGACCTTGCCTATCCTCTCCCGCACGCTGTGCCTGACCCTGTTCGCCGCGGCCTGCACTGCGCCCGCGCAGGCTGACAGCTTCGCGTCGTCCGCGTCCAGCGCCGGCTCGGCGTCGTCGGCCAGCATTTCCGATTCGGTCAGCGGTTCCAGCAACAGCTCGAGCGACAACGACAAGGTCGCCGCTGGCCAGTACCGCGTGATCAATATCGCGCACGCCCCAAATAAACCCGATACCACCCGCCTGACCCTGCGTGCAACCGCCGCCGGCCAGGCGCGCTCGTTCGAGCTCGATGTGCCCAACCGCGCCCTCGCGACGCGCACCGTGATCGCGGGCGACGTGGTGCAGGTCAATGAGCGCGCCTACGGCTACGAATTCGCCTACGCCGACACCCAGCGGCCATTCTTCCTGGCGCTGCAGGACGAGTGGTACCGCGAACTGGGCTCGCGCAAAGTCACGATCTGATGCTCGTGCGCCGGGCGGCGCTGGCGCTGCTGTTGTGTGCGAGCGGCAGTGCCTGGGCCGGCTTTCCCACCTTCTGCGAACGCTCCCGTGAGCTCAACGCGACCGAGCAGGACCGCGTGCTGCGCTTTGCCGGCGTCGTCAAGCAGGAGCTGGCGCGCTCGAACCGCAAGGTCGCACTGATTGCGCGCGCCGGCACGGACCTGAGCCGCTTCGATCTGGTGTATTCACACGCCGGCGTCGCACTGCGCGACACGCCGGGCGGCCCATGGGCCGTGCGCCAGCTGTATTACGAATGCGACGAGGCGCGCCCGTACATCTTCGACCAGGGCATCGCCGGCTTCGCGCTCGGCGCCGACGCACCGGGCAAGGGCCATATTGCCTTGTTGTTCCTGCCGGATGACGACAGCGCATCGCTCGAACGCGCCGCCCGCGACAAGGCATTGGCGCTGGCGCTGCTGGCCGGTCAATACAGTGCCAACGCCTATGCCTACGGCACCAAGTACCAGAACTGCAACCAGTGGGTGGCCGAGCTGATGGCCAGCGCCTGGGGCAGGGCGGCAGGTGACGGCAACGCGCGCAAAGATGCGCAGGCCTGGCTGCGCGCGAACGATTACGTCCCCGGCCCCGTCAAGGTCCCGTCGCACTTTACGATGTTCGCCGGGCAGTTCGTGCCGCTCGTGCACGTGGACGACCACCCGGTGGAAGACCTGCACGCGTTGTCGCTGCAGGTCAGCGTGCCGGCCTCGATCGAGGCGTTCGTGCAGCGCCGCGCGCCCGAGACGCAGCGCGTGGAAATCTGCCACGACGAACGCCGCATCGTCGTGCGGCGCGGCTGGACGCCGCTGGGCGCAAGCTGCGAGCCGCAGTCCGGCGATGAAGTGATCGCCATTGCGCCTTGAGCGCTGGCGCAATCAGACCCCGTTCGCCAGCACCTTCTCGATATCGCCGCTCAGATCTTCCGGCTTGGTGGTCGGTGCGTAACGCGTGACGACCGCGCCTTCGCGGTTGACGAGAAATTTGGTGAAGTTCCATTTGACCGCTTCGGTGCCCAGCACGCCGGGCGCTTCGCCCTTCAGGAAGCGAAACAGCGGATGCGCGTCGTCGCCGTTGACGTCGACCTTGGCGAACATCGGGAACGTCACGCCGTAGTTCTTTTCGCAGAAGGCACCGATCGCTGCTTCGTCGCCTGGTTCCTGGTGCCCGAACTGGTTGCACGGAAAGCCCAGCACCACGAGGCCTTCGTCCGCATAACGGCGCTGCAGCGCTTCCAGGCCCTGGTATTGCGGCGTGAAGCCACAGGCGCTGGCTGTATTGACGATCAGGAGCGCCTTGCCGCGGTAGCGCTGCAAGTCGACCGGCTGGCCGCCGAGGGCGGTGGCGTTGAAATCGTAGGCATTCATTGGGGTCTCCTTGTTGTAAACAGTGCAGTTTACGCTACTGCTGGCAGGCGCGTACCAGAGCGTTGGCCCCGGCGGTGTCGGTTCGCCGATCAATGCAGTGACATTTCGTCCGTCTTAGCATTTCTTAACAAATTCCGGGCATGACGCGTGCGACAATCACGCTCGTCCAAACGTCTCGTCACCCAGGTATTCATGTCACGTCATCGTTCTTCCGCCCTGTTGTTCGCGCTGCTTGCGCCTGTCTGTGCATTTGCCCAGGAAACCGCCGTCCGGCCGGCCGATCCCGTTACCGGCGCCGTGACCCCAACCGCGCCGGCGCTGCAGGCGGCTGACGTTCCCGTCGCCTCTACCGTCGCCGTGACGGCCGCGCGTTCGTCGAACCGGATCGACCGCCAGGCGTATGACGTCAAGAGCGACGCCGCGTCGACCAACGACACGGTGGCCGACACGCTCAACAAGGTGCCGTCGGTGGCGGTGGACGCGGACGGCAACGTGACGCTGCGCGGGCGCAGCAATGTGCAGATTCTCGTCGATGGCAAGCCGTCGGCGATGATGCAGGGCGAGAACCGCGCCGCGGCGCTGGGCGCGATTCCGGCGGCCGATCTCGATTCGGTCGAAGTGATCAACAACCCCGGCGCGCAGTTCGGCAACGAAGGCGGGGGCGGCCCGATCATCAACCTGGTGATGCGGCGCGAGCGCACGCCGGGCGGCTTCGGCGCCGTCAATGCGAACGTCGGCCCGGAAGGGCGCGCCAATGCGTCGAGCTTCGGCAGCTACACGACGGGGCGCATGAGCGTGCAGGGCGGCGTGTATGTCCGACGCGACACGCGTGGCTCCGACGGCGAAACGAACCGCGACCGGATCGATCCGCGCACCGGCGCCGTGGCCAGCAGCACGCAGCGCTCGACCAGCGAGACCGACACCGAGGCCGTGGGCATGAACAGCTCGCTGACCTACAACCTGGGCGACAAGGACGTGCTGTCGGCCAAGGCCAGCTTCTCGGCCAACGGCAGCGACGGGCAATCGCAGGAACGCTATCGCGGCCTGAACGCCGACGGCAGCGTCGACGGCGACTATCTGCGTTCGAGCGTGCGTGACAACGACAACCGCAGCTACAGCCTGAGTGGCGGCCTGGATCACAAGGGCGCGCGGCCCGGTGAAATCCTTAAGGTCGACCTGCGCCTGTCGGGCAACAAGGGCGAGGCCGACACCCGCTTTGCCAGCGATTACACGGTGCGCCCCGCCAATTCGACCGCGCCACGCACGCATCAGAACAACCTGACCGAGACGCGCGTGATCGACTTCACGGGCGACTATGAACTGCCGGGCGAGAAGGGCGTGTTCAAGGCGGGCTACAAGGTCGCGCAGAACAGCAATGTGTTCGACACGCGCTTTTTCAATGTCGATGAGGCGACGCTGGCCGAGAGCCTCAGCAACCAGCGCACCAACCGCTTCGAGCTCGATGAAACGACGGTGGCGTTGTACGGTACCTACCAGCTGCGCCTGGCCGAGAAGTGGGGCTTGCTGGGCGGGCTGCGCACCGAATACACCGACCTCGATCTGAATCAGGTCACCACGAACGTCAAGGCCAACAACCATTACTTTGACGCGATCCCGAGCGCCTTCCTGACCTACGACCTGTCGGACGACACGGCGCTGCGCCTGAGTTACGCGCACCGCATCCGCCGGCCGGGCGCGGGCGACCTCAATCCCTTCGTCGTCTACCGCGACGAAACCAACGTCTCGTCGGGCAATCCAGACCTGATGCCCACCAAGACTGACTCGATCGAATTGGGGCTGGAAACCAAACTGGGCAAGGTCGAGACCAATGTACGCCTGTACGCACGGCGCGACTCGGACCTGATCCAGGAACGGCGCACCTTCATCTCCGACACGGTGCTGCTGACCACGCGCGAGAACGCCGGCAGCAGCAACTCGGGCGGCCTCGAATTCACGTTCAGCGGCCGCGTCACGCCCAGCCTGACGCTCAACGCCAGCGGCAACCTGGGCTACTCCGAACAGTCGGTGCTGGGCAACAGCCAGGACGACAAGCGCAGCGCCACGTCGCTCAGCGGCCGCGCGCGCGTGAGCTACCAGATCAATCCGACCAACAGCCTGCAACTGGTACTCAATGCGCAGGGCAAGACGCTGTTCGGTGAAGGCTACCGCCAGCCGACGCGCAGCGCTGACCTGAGCTACCGCCGCAACCTGAGCCAGGCCCTGAGCCTGGTCGTGAACGTCAACGACGTCTTTGACTCGCAAAAGACCGAATCGATCACCGAGACCGACCGCCTGCGCGAATACAGCATCCGCCGCCAGGAAGGGCGCCTCGTGTATGTCGGGTTGTCGTACCGCTTCGGCAGCTTTGGCGGCGCGGGCGGGCGCCGACCGGATGGTCCGCGGGGCGGGCCCAGCGGTGGACCAGGGTTCGGGCCACCGGGCGGCGGCATGGGGCCAGGCCTCTGACCGATCGGCCCGTATGCGGGTCGGGTAATTTGACGACGTGCTGTTCGGAGCAGCAGGGGCATGACAGAATACGGCACCTTTGAATCTGCCATGACTGTCCCTCCAGATGCTTCGCCCCACGCTCGTCGCGCTTTCCCTGTCTGCCTTGCCTGCTTACGCCCAGAACACCGCGGCACCGGCACTCTCCACGGACACCGTCCAGAAGGTCGAAGTCAAGGCCGACGCCAACGGCTATGATCCGCGCCGCGACGATACCGCCAGCAAGATCGTCGTGTCGAACGAGGAAATCCGGCGCTACGGCGACACCTCGGTGCTCGATGTGTTCAAGCGCCTCCCGGGGATCACCGTCAGCGGCGGCGCCGGACGTGGCGGTGGTGAGATCCGCATGCGTGGCCTGGGCAGCGGCTACACGCAGATCCTGCTCAATGGCGAGCGCGCGCCGGCCGGCTTCGACATCGACCAGCTCTCGCCCGAGTCGATCGAGCGCATCGAAATCCTGCGCGCAGCCAGCGCCGAATTCTCGACCCAGTCGATTGCCGGCACCATCAATATCGTCCTCAAGCGCGCGGTAAAAAAGGCGCAGCGCGAGCTGCGCGTGGGCTACGGCAAAAGCGGGGAGGTGAACAATCCTGCGGCCAGCCTCACCATGTCGGACCGCGTCGGCAAAATGTCGTATTCGCTTGCCGCAAGCGCCTGGCGCTACGAGTTCGATCGCCCGTCGCCATTCGAAGAATCGCAGATCGATGCGGCCGGACGCCCCATCTTCGCGCGGCGCACCTTGCAGACCGATCGTGGCAAACCGCAAGGCATCAACCTCACGCCGCGACTGAACTGGAGCCTGGAGAACGGCGATACAGTCAGCTGGCAGTCGCTCGTGACGCACCAGCGCACCGATTACCAGGGTAGCGCCATGGTCGACACTGTCCTTGGGCTGCCCCCGCGTTACGACGTGCGTGGCATGACCAGCGATGGAAACAGCACCGTGGTGCGCTCGGACCTGAACTGGATGCATAACCTGGACGAGGGCGCGAAGCTGGATCTGAAGCTGGGCGTGAACGGCATGCGCAGCGATGGCAACTATCATGAAGAAGACGCCCGCACGATGGACGGCGCCGCCCGGCTCGCGCGTGACTCGGTCGTACTCAGCGACACCGACGAAGCTGGCATCACGGCGGTAGGAAAATATTCGCGGCCGTGGAAAAAAGACCATGCGCTGTCGATGGGCTGGGATGCCGGCTACGCGGTGCGCGACGATGCGCGCGGCGAGGTGGAACTGTTCCCGCTCGCGGGCACGACGCTGCGCCGCAATGAAGAATACGAGGCGACCATCAAGCGCCTGGCGCTGTTCGTGCAGGACGAGTGGAACGTGACCAAGCAATGGTCGATGTACGCCGGCCTGCGCTGGGAAGGGCTGGAGACGCGCAGCAGCGGCAATACGTTCGAGACCAGCACCAACCGTACCAGCGTCTGGAGTCCACTCGCCCAGACCCTGTACAAGCTCCCCGACAGCCGCGATCAGGTACGCGTGGCGCTGACCCGTACCTTCAAGGCACCCCTCACGGGCAGCCTGATCCCGCGGCGTTTCACGACCCCGAACAACAGCCAGACCGACCCTGACTACCGCGGCAATCCTGACCTGAAGCCCGAACTGGCGACCGGCATCGACGCATCGTACGAACATTACTGGGCTGAGAAGGCGCTGCTCAGTGCCAGCGTATCGGTGCGGCGCATCAGTGACTACACGCGCCAGGGCCTGCTTTTTGAAGACGGTCGCTGGATCCAGACGCCTGTGAATGATGGCGATGCGCTCACGCGCAGCCTGGAGTTAGAAGCGAAGTTTCCGCTCTCGGCCGTACTGCAGGACGTGCCGGACATCGACCTGCGCGCGAGCCTGGCGCGCAATTGGTCGCGCGTCGATGCGGTGCCGGGACCGGACAACCGGCTCGATCAGCAGGTGCCGGTGTCGGGTACGCTGGGTGTGGACTACAAGACGCCGGGTGGCAAGCTCACGACGGGCGCGAGCTTCGCTTTCAAGAACGGCGGCAACGTGCGCGTGAACGTGGAGCAGTCACGCTACCAGAGCGTGCGGCGCGAGCTGGATGTGTATGCGCTGTGGAAGCTCAATCCGACCTACCAGCTGAGGCTGGCGGCAACCAATCTGCTGGCGCAGGATACGGTGTCCGAGTCGCGCTACGTGGATGACAACGGCGTGCAGCGCAGGACGACGTTTTCGGATGGGCAGGCGATGGCGCGGGTGACGCTGGAGTCGCGGTTTTGAAGGACGGCGGTGGGCCGATGCGGCCCGTCACACCAACTCATCACACTAACCCCAGCGCCTCCGTCCCGCTCGAAAAATCGCGGTTCTTCGCATGCTTGCTATTGAGCTTGATGTTCAAGCGCAGGTCATTGACCGAGTCCGCATTGCGCAGCGCGTCCTCGTAGGTGATCTTGTCGGCCTCGTACAGGTCGAACAGCGCCTGGTCGAACGTCTGCATCCCCAGTTCGCGCGACTTCTTCATGATTTCCTTGATCTCATGGACTTCGCCCTTGAAGATCAGATCCGAAATCAGCGGTGAGTTCAGCAGGATCTCGATCGCCACCACGCGCCCCTTCGATTCCTTCTTCGGGATCAGCCGCTGTGACACCAGGCCTTTCAGGTTCAGCGAGAGGTCCATCAGCAGTTGCTGGCGGCGCTCTTCGGGGAAGAAGTTGATGATGCGATCCAGCGCCTGGTTGGCGCTGTTGGCGTGCAGCGTGGCCAGGCACAGGTGGCCCGTTTCGGCAAACGCGATGGCGTGTTCCATCGTCTCGCGGTCGCGGATCTCGCCGATCTGGATCACGTCCGGCGCCTGGCGCAGCGAGTTTTTCAGCGCTGCTTCGAAGCTGTCGGTGTCCACGCCCACTTCGCGCTGCGTGATCACGCAGTTCCGGTGCGGGTGGACGAATTCGACCGGGTCTTCGACCGTGATGATGTGGCCGTAGCTGTTCTCGTTGCGGTAGCCGACCATCGCCGCCAGCGTCGTCGACTTGCCCGAGCCCGTTGCGCCGACCATGATCACCAGCCCGCGCTTGGTCATCACGACGTCCTTGAGCGTGTCGGGCAGGCTCAGTTCCTCGAACTTCGGGATCGCCGTGGTGATCACGCGCAGCACCATGCCCACGCAGCCCATCTGCATGAAGGCCGAGACACGAAAGCGTCCCAAATCGCCCGGGGTGATCGCGAAATTGGCTTCGCGCGTGAGCTCGAAGCCGGCCCCCTGCTTGTCGTTCATGATGGCGCGCGCCAGGTCGCCCGTGTGGCCGCTGGTGAGCGGCTGGCTCGAGACGGGCGTCATGCGCCCGTCGATCTTGATCGCCGGCGGAAAGCCCGCCGTGATGAACAGGTCCGAGCCGCCCTTGGTCACCATCAGGCGCAGCAGGTCGAACATGAATTTGGTAGCCTGGTCGCGTTCCATCAATGGCCCTTAGCCGAGGAAGTTTTCGGGGATCTTGGCGGCGCTGCGCGCCGCCACCGACGAGATCATGTTGCGGCGTACGAGGTCAGTCAGGTTCTGGTCGAGCGTCTGCATGCCGACATTGCTGCCGGTCTGGATTGCCGAGTACATCTGGGCGATCTTCGCTTCGCGGATCAGGTTACGGATGGCCGGCGTGCCGATCATGATTTCGTGCGCCGCCACGCGGCCGGAGCCGTCCTTGGTCTTGAGCAGCGTTTGCGAGATCACGGCCTGCAGCGATTCGGACAGCATCGCGCGCACCATCTCTTTTTCTTCGGCGGGGAACACATCGACGATACGGTCGATGGTCTTGGCGGCCGATGACGTGTGCAGCGTGCCGAACACGAGGTGACCCGTTTCGGCGGCCGACAGGGCCAGGCGGATCGTTTCCAGATCGCGCAACTCGCCGACCAGGATTGCGTCAGGGTCTTCGCGCAGCGCCGAGCGCAGCGCGTTGCTGAACGAGAGCGTGTGCGGGCCGACTTCGCGCTGGTTGATCAGGCATTTCTTGGAGTCGTGGACGAATTCGATCGGGTCTTCGATCGTCAGGATGTGGCCATATTCCTGTTCGTTGAGGTGATTCACCATCGCCGCCAGCGTGGTCGACTTGCCCGAACCGGTGGGGCCCGTGACCAGCACCAGACCGCGCGGTTTCAACGCCAGTTCGCCGAAGATCTTCGGCGCGTTCAGGTCTTCGAGCGACAGGATCTTGGACGGAATCGTACGCAGCACGGCGGCCGCGCCCCGTTCCTGGTTGAACGCATTGACGCGAAAGCGCGCCAGACCCGGAATCGCGAACGAGAAGTCGCACTCGAGCACTTCTTCGTACTGCTTGCGCTGGCCGTCGTTCATGATGTCATAGATCATGCCGTGCACGTCCTTGTGCTCCAGCGGCGGCAGGTTAATCCGGCGCACGTCGCCATGGACGCGGATCATCGGCGGCAGGCCGGCCGACAGGTGCAGGTCCGAGGCCTTGTTCTTGACCGAGAAAGCGAGTAATTCCGATATGTCCATTTATAATCCCAGTGCCGCAAACGGCCTCAAAAATATTTCCTATAGAAAATCATTATGTCCATAATCGCCGGGAACTTGCAAGCTGTCGAAGCGACAATCACCGATGCTGTAAAGGCATCGGAACGCGCCAGAAACGACGTCCAGTTGCTGGCGGTATCGAAGACCTTCCCTGCGCAGACGGTGCTGGATGCAATGGCCGCCGGCCAGCTGGCGTTCGGTGAAAACTATTTGCAGGAAGCGCTCGACAAGATCGCAAGCGTCGCGCAGGCGCAACCAGATGCAGCCGTCGAGTGGCATTTCATCGGCCCGATCCAGAGCAACAAGACGCGGCCCATCGCCGCCAGCTTCGCCTGGGTCCATACGGTCGAGCGGCTCAAGATCGCGCAGCGCCTGTCGGAGCAGCGCCCGCCCGAACTGGGCCCGCTGAATATCTGCCTGCAAGTGAATATCAGCGGTGAGGCCAGCAAGAGCGGCGCATCGCCCGAAGAATTACCGGCGCTCGCGCGCGAGGTCGCGCAACTGCCCAACCTGCGCCTGCGCGGCCTGATGGCGATCCCCGAGCCCACCACCGATGTCGCAGAACAGCGCGCCGCCTTTGCCCGCGTGCGCGCCCTGTTCGACGCGCTGCGCGCTGAAGGCCTGGAAATGGATACGCTGTCGATGGGGATGTCGGGCGACCTGGCGCCCGCGATTGCCGAAGGCGCGACGATCGTGCGTGTCGGCAGCGCCATCTTTGGCAAACGCGATTACACCTGACAGGATCACCATGAACATCGTCTTTATCGGCGGCGGCAATATGGCCGCAGCCCTGATTTCCGGGCTCGTGAAGGTCGCGGGTTCCGGCGCCCAGATCCATGTGGTGGACCGCAATCCCGAAGCACTGGAGCGCCTGGCGCGCGAGTATGGCGTGCGCACCGCGACGGACATCGACGAGCGTGTGCAGCATGCTGAAGTCGTGGTGCTGGCCGTGAAGCCGCAGCAGATGCGCGACGTGGCCACAGCACTGGCGCCGCACCTGACGCGCCAGCTGGTGCTGTCGATCGCGGCGGGCATCCGCAGCAGCGACCTGGCGCGCTGGCTCGGTGGCTACGACGCCATCGTGCGCACGATGCCGAATACACCGGCGCTGATCGGCATGGGCGTGACGGGCATGGCCGCGCAGGCGGGCGTGAACGCCGCGCAGCGCGAGCAGGCCGACGCTGTCATGCGCGCGGTCGGCAAGACCGTGTGGCTGGACGACGAAGCGCAGATCGATGCGGTAACGGCGGTGTCGGGCAGCGGACCGGCCTACGTGTTTTACTTCCTCGAAGCGATGCAGGAAGCCGCCCGCGCCATGGGCCTGAACGCGGAGCAGGGCAGGGAACTGGCGCTGGCCACGTTCACGGGCGCGGCGCAACTGGCGGCGCAGTCCGATGAAGCAGTCGATGTATTGCGCGCGCGCGTGACGTCAAAGGGCGGCACGACGCACGCGGCAATCGAGAGCATGGAAGCGGCTGGCGTGAAAGGCGCGATCGTCGCAGCGATGCAGGCCGCAGCGGCGCGTGGCAAGGCGCTCGGGGACGAGCTGGGTCAGGACTGAGCGCATGAAAAAAGGGGCGCCGCGAATGCGGACGCCCCTTCGTGTCATGCAGGAGTGCGGGATTCAATGCACCTCGAACTTCCGCCACCCCAGCACCGGCAGCACCTTCTGCGCCAGCTTGTAGGCCGACAAGGCTGCCGTGATCGCGCCGACCACCCAGGTCGGCTTGGTCAGCAGGATACCCACCCCGACGCCGGCGGCGGTCAGGATGGCTTTCTTGTGCTGCACCACATACCCCGTGGTGCCGCCCATCGCCGACGGCGTGCGCAGCAGCGTCACGTCGGCCGACATCTGGGCGCGCTGTTCGGCGCATTGCGCAGCCAGCAGGCGGCGGCGCACCGCCAGTGGTTCAGATTTTGACGTCATCGATCGGCTCTCCTTTGACAGCTTGCGCATCCTTGCGCAGTTCGGCCAGCGTGGCCGCCATGATCGGCCCACGGGTCGTCAGGTCTCCACGGACCTTGAAGAACGCCAGCACACTTCCCAGCGCGAACAGCAGCGTCATGCCGCCAACGGCGAGCAGGCGGTGCGTATCCCAGAACAGGACCAGCACGAACAGAATCAGCAGCAGCACCGCGACCACGCCGAAGAAGGCAGCAGCGATGCCCCAGGCTACATAGCCGAACACGCGTTGCGTTTCTTCCTGCAGTTCGAGCGCGGCCAGTTCCAGCCGCGTGCGCAGCATGGCAAGCAGCGTGGCTCCGATGCGCGAAATGGTCGCGGGGATCGTCATCTTATTTACGGACGATCAGCATGCCGATGACGACACCGATGGCAGCGCCCAGGCCAACCGACTTCCATGGGTTGTCCTTGACGTATTCGTCGGTGGCCTTGGCGGCGACCTTGGTGCGCTCGACCACGGTTTCTTCGGCGTTGATCAGGCCGACCTTGGCCGAGGCCAGCGTCTGCTCGAACTTGGCCTTGGCCGACTTGAGTTCTTCGCCGGTCAGCTGGCTGCCGTTGCGCAGCCACGATTCCGCGTCGCCGATGACGCTTTTCAGGTCGTTGACCAGCTGGTCGCGGGTATTGGTCTGGGTCGGGATTTTTTCGATCATATGAGGCCTCTTGATGTGGTGGTCGATCACACTGCCGCAGCAGCGATGAATGCATTTCGGACAATATTAACCTAATGCATAATCTAGTGCGACACCAATGAACAATGCAGCCCCCAGCCAGTTGTTATGGCGGAAGGCCTTGAAGCAGTTCATCCGGTCGCGGTGGCGGATCAGTGTGTAGTGATATAGCGCGAGCGCGCCCGCCACGGCCACCCCGGCCACGAACCACCAGCGCAGCCCAATCGACCAGCCGCACAGCAAAAAGATCGCCAGCGACGCGCCGTAGCACAGCATGATCGCGGCCACGTCGAAGCGCCCGAACGTGATGGCCGACGTGCGCATGCCCAGCTTGATGTCGTCGTCGCGGTCGACCATCGCATACGCGGTGTCGTAGGCCACGGCCCAGAACACGTTCGCCACCAGCAGCCACCAGGCCACGCCAGGTACCGCACCCTGCACGGCGGCAAATGCCATCGGGATGCCGAAGCCGAACGCGATGCCCAGGTAAGCCTGCGGAATGGCGAAGAAGCGCTTGAAGTACGGGTAGGTGCCGGCCACCACCACGGCCACCACCGACAACTGCTTGGTCAGCGCATTGAGCGGCAGGATCAACAGGAACGACGCGATCGCTAACACGGCCGCGACCATCACCGCTTCCCGGCCCCGGATCTTGCCGCTCGTGAGGGGCCGGTCGACCGTGCGCTTGACGTGGCGGTCGAAGTCGCGGTCGGCGTAGTCATTGATGGCGCAGCCGGCGGAGCGCATCAGCGCCGTGCCGATCACGAAGATCGCCAGCACATCGAGCGCGGGCACGCCGCCGGAGGCCATCCACAGCGCCCACAGGGTAGGCCACAACAGCAACAGGATGCCGATCGGCTTGTCGGCCCGGATCAGGCGAAAGTAGAGCGCCAGCTTGTTCATGTGTTCGCTTTTTTGTCGCAAAAAATATTGATCGGAAGACAGCAATTCTAGCCGGTTTGGGGACGCTGCGCGGCGCACCCGTGCCCCAGCAGGCCGCATGCAGTGTGCATGACAGGCATGTGTCACGACCAACGGTGTAAGGCAAAAAATTGTCTTTTTGTTGTCATTAACTTGACATGATCGTTTGCTTTAATGCATCGGTCCAAGCCGGGGTGGTAAGGACAGGCGGGCCGCCGCTCAGGCGCTGCCAACATTCGAGATGCCGGTCCACCGGCTCGCACGTCCAATCAATGGAGAAGCACACATGAACAACCACGACACGTCGCCGTCGCGCCGCAATCTGCTCAAGGGCATCGCCGGCGCCAGCGCGCTGCCATTCGTCGGCGCTTTCGCCGCGCTGCACGCGCGTGAAGCAGCCGCCGCCAATGGCGTCACTGCCCTCATCGACAGCCCGTACGGCCCGATCGCGCCAGCCAATGACCTGAGCACCGGCCTGCCGCTGCTGCAACTGCCGCCCGGCTTCACGTACAAGAGCTATGGCTGGCGCGGCGACATGATGGCCGATGGCCGGCCATGCCCGGCGGGCCACGACGGCATGGGCGTGATCGCCACCCGCAAGGTCGGCCGCAGCACCGAGCAAGTGTTGGTGCGCAATCATGAAATCACCAGCAGTGCAGCTGGCAACTTCATCAACGCCTACAGCTTTTACGACGGTGGCACGATCAACACCACCACGACCAACCGCTCGTGCGGCGGCACCACCAACCTGGTGTTCCGCGACGGCGACTGGGTCAGCATGACGCCAAGCCTGGGTGGCACCCAGCAGAACTGCGCCGGCGGCGTCACGCCATGGGGCACGTGGCTGACCTGCGAAGAAGTCGGTTCCGACGCGATCACCGCCGGCGGCAAGAAGCATGGCTATGTGTTCGAAGTGACGGTCGATCCGCGCCAGACGACCGGCCAGCCGATCGTGAACATGGGCCGCTTTTCGCACGAAGCCGCCGCGGTCGACCCGACCAACTCCAATGTCTACCTGACCGAGGATTCGTCGGGCAAGTCGGGCTTCTACCGCTACGTGCCGGACATCAAAACCGGCGCGGCCGGTTCGCTGGCGCGCGGCGGCGTGCTCGAGATGGCCAAGGTCAAGGGCGTCAACAACGTCAACCTGGCCACCGCGTCGGTCGACCTGACGTACGAACTGGAATGGGTGTCGATCCCGAACCCGGACGCCAACCGCGGCAACAGCGTGGGCCTGAATGGTCAGGCGATCAGCAATGCCGCCGGTCCGTTCAACCAGGGCTGGGCCAAGGGCGCGCTGCGCATGAACCGCGGCGAAGGCATCTTCTACACCAAGGGCAAGCTGTACGTGATGGACACGTCGGGTGGCCCGGTCAACCGTGGCGCGATCTGGGAACTGGACCTGGCCAGCCAGACGCTCAAGTGCATCTACTCAAGCCCGAGCCCGCTGATCGGCAATATGGGCGACAACCTGGCCGTCAGCCCGCGCGATGGCCTGCTGATCTGCGAAGACTCGTCCAGCCCGATCACCGATACCTTCGGTTTCGGCCAGCGCCTGATGGGCCTGACGGGCACCGGTGACGCCTACATCTTCGCCAAGAACAACGTGAACCTGACGACGGCCGAGCTGACCGCCGCCGGCAAGTCAACGGCGCTGGCCGGCGATGGCCGCGGCAATGAATTTGCCGGCGCCTGCTTCGATCCGACCGGCCGCTACCTGTTCGTCAATATCCAGACGCCGGGCATCACGTTCGCGATCTCGGGTCCGTGGGCCAAGGGTCCGCTGTAATTCTCACTGCATTCATTCAAGGATATTCACCATGACCATCAACAAATTCATTACTGCCGGCCTGGTTGCGCTGGCGTTCTCGACGTCGAGCCACGCGGCGCTGCTGGTGAGCTCGGACAGTGCGGCCGGCAATGCCGTGACCGACTACAGCGCCGCTGGCGCCGTGTCGTTCGACCTGGAACTGGGCAATTTCACCGGCACGACGCTCAACTTCGTGCTGCAGGAAGCCGATATCGGCGGCCCGCTGAGCCTGAGCGCAATGGTGTTCAACCTGAGCGGCATGTCGTTCCCGCAGTTTAACTTTGGCCTGCAGGGCATCCGTTTCGCGGCGCCGGGCACCGTGTCTGCATTCTCGCAAGACCTCAGCGTGAACAGCGCGTTCTACAACGCGGCGATCACGTTTGCCAATGGCGAACCGGCCGAGTTCCAGTTCGGGAACCCGACGCTCGTCGATGGCCGCAGCGACTGGCTGCTGGATACCAGCGGCATGCGTGCCGGCGACACGTTCTCGATCGTGGCCGAAGTGCCGGAACCGTCGACGATTGCGCTGATGCTGCCGTTGCTGCTGGGTGGTTTGATGGTGGCGCGTCGCCGTCAGGGCTGATCGGGATTCGCTTGAAAACAAGCCGGCGCCAGCCGGCTTGTTGTCGAGCGCGCGCTAGCGTTCCGGGTTCACGGCCCGCGCCGCGTCGCGCTGCGCGGCGAGCACCTCCGATGCGCGCAGGATCTGCGCGATCCGGCTGACCTGGTCGGACGGCGGCTGCCTGACCAGCGTCACCAGCACGCCCAGGCTCACGGCGAATACGACCGCCGACTGGACCGCAGGGCCGATCCGCAACACGCGCCCCGGCAGCATCAGCATGGCGCCGATGGCGATCCCGGCCAGCGCGCCACCGACGTGGGCCGCGTTATCGGTGCCGGTCATCAAGAAGCCCATGCCGATATTCAACGCCACCACCTGGAAGATCACTTTCAATTCGATTTTTGCCGCGTTGCCTGCGCACAGCGCATGCACGAGCAGGGCGCCGGACGCGCCGAGCAGCGCGCCGGATGCGCCGATGCTGACCGTGGTCGCGAAGTGTGGCGTGAAGCCCATCGCCGACGGCACCAGGTCGTAGCCCGTATTGCGCACGGCCACGCTCGCATACCACCAGGCGCTGGCCAGCCCGCCGAACAGGCCGGAC
Source organism: Telluria sp. LT1R51-2 (assembly GCF_059685775.1). NCBI lineage: Bacteria > Pseudomonadati > Pseudomonadota > Betaproteobacteria > Burkholderiales > Oxalobacteraceae > Telluria > Telluria sp. LT1R51-2. Next base: position 179,450 of record NZ_JCASIM010000001.1, read on the forward strand.
AACAGATAGAGCAGTGTGAAGCGGGTCCGGCCCCAGACCGCCTCGGACAACGGCCCGATCTGCGACAGCATGAACATGTTCAGGCCCAGGTGCAGCGCGCCGCCGTGCAGGAACATCGATGTCACGAGCCGGGTCCAGTCGCCGGTGAGGGTGTACGGGCCAAGGTTGCCGCCCCAGGCAGTGAGGTCGGCCGGGCTGGGCGACATCCAGTCGACGCCGTTCATGCCCAGATACACCCAGGCGCCAATGTTCAGCAGGATGAGCCAGAAGGTGGGTGTGGTGAAAAGGCTCGGACGCGTGCCCGGTGTTGTCAGCATGGTTGTTACCGAAAATAAATTATCGGTGAAAATAGCATCTTTCAGACAAGCCGTCGATTCGCCGTCGCAGATCGCTTGCTCTTCGCCTAAACCGCCGCGACACCGCCATCGACGAAGAGTTCATGTCCAGCGACAAAGCTGCTGTCGCTGGATGCCAGGAAAAGCACTGCCCGTGCGACTTCGTTCGGTTCCGCCAGCCGCCCAAGCGGAACGCTTTTATTCAGCGCATCTTCAACAGCCGGCTGCGCGTCGAGGTAGCTGCGTATCAGGCGGGTTTCCGTGCCTCCGGGCGAGACCACATTCACGCGGATACCCTGCTGCTTGAGGTCATTCGTCCAGCTTCGGGCAAAGGAGCGCACCGCCGCCTTGCTCGCGTTATACAGAGATTGACCTGGCAAGCCTTTACTGCCAGCGATGGAACCATTGAGGACGACAGTACTTCCAGCCGTCATCAAAGGCAGTGCCTTCTGCACAGTCAACACCACACCTTTCACATTGATGTCGAAGATCGAATCGAAATGGGCATCGTCGATCGCATCGAGTGGTTTGACCTCGTACATACCCGCATTGGCAAACACGACATCGACCCGTTGATGGTCGCGTTGAATCCGTTCGTACAGCCGGGTCATGTCGGCAGCGTTGGTGACGTCGCCTTGCACGCCGACCGCCCCGTGGCCGATCTCGTTCACGGCATCGTCCAGCAATGCTTGTCGGCGCCCTGTGATGTACACGTGCGCACCTTCGATGGCGAACAGTTTCGCCGTTGCGAGACCAATGCCGTCGCTTCCGCCCGTAATTACCACAACCTTGTTTTCAAAACGCTTCGTCATTTTCTGGTACCCTTTTCTAAAAGTGGAGGATCGCCCCACTTATAATACGGAGGGTTCCTCCACTTAACAAGCGAAAGAACGAAATAGTGATTGATGAACCTGTGCTCAGGGCTGATGCGCAAAAAAACCGCGAACTGATTCTCGCTGCCGCCGAGGCGCTATTCCTGGAAAAAGGCGCGAATGTGCCACTGGAAGAAGTGGCCAAGCGCGCAGGCGTCGGGATCGGAACGCTGTATCGTCGCTTTCCCACGCGTGAGGCGCTGCTGGCCGCTACCAGCAACGAGCGTTTCCTGTCGCTGGCCCAGACCAGCCTTGCGCGCGACGCGGACCTCACACCAGGCGACGCGGTACGCGCTTATCTTGAAGAGCTTGCCAGTAACACCAGCATTTATCAGAGCCTTGCTGCGTCGATCGGAACGGTGATCCAATGCGGGACGCCAGGATGCAATGCGATCACGGCAGAAGGACACCGGTTGCTTCAGCGCGGACAAGAAGCGGGCGCCATCCGCAGCGATGTCACTTACGAGGATTTGATTTATGTGGTCACTGCCATTTCGATCGCGATCGACGCGGACCGTTCAACCGCATCGCGTATCGGCCACATGGTGGACTTGTTCCTGAATGGCATCAGCGTTAAGAATCCGGATTAGCCACCGATATCGTTCTCTGGCACCGGCTGCCGCGCACCCCGCCAATCGCCTGCGACACCCTTGAGCTGCCAGCAATAGTGCGGGTGCGACACCGTCAGGATGCTAGACTTTGGTTCCCGGGCGCCACTGTCCGGGCATCAGACCGATCGCATCGCAGGTCCGGGCCAGCGTGTTTGCCCCGCCACGGCGTGCCCATCGCTGCGCATCCGCAGGCATGCCATCTCGCCGGAAGGCGCGGTGACCGCACCGTCACTCCCGCCCGGCTGGCGCCATGCGCCATGCGATCACACACGTGCAAGGAGTCGTTTTGAATAGAATATTTTCCATGAGATTACTGGTCTCGCTGTCCCTGGCCTTGCTGCTGGGGCTTACCCAACCGCCGGCGTTTGCCGCCGGCCAGGACGCCGAGGCAACTGCCGCCGCTGAACCCGCTGTTCCCGATCCGCTCAAGCGCGAGACGCCGCGCTCCATGGTCTCCGGCCTGCTTGGCGCCCTTGGCGAGTCCGACTACGATCGCACCGCGCTGTACTTCGATCTGCCGCCCGCGACCAGCTCGCGCCAGCGCACCAACGCGGTGGAGCAGGCGCGCGCGTTCCATGCGGTGCTGGACGATGGCGGCACGCTCGACACCTTCATCACGCTCTCCAACGATCCCAATGGCAAGGTGAGTGACGACCTGCCGGTCGAGCAGGAGCGCGTCGGCGAGATCGCCATCCAGGACAAAAAAATCCCGGTGCTGCTCACGAAAGGGCAGGACGGCGAGCATCAGGTGTGGCGCGTTTCGCGCGAAACGCTGGCCCAGATCGCGGCAGCCACCAAGCGCGCGCCCGTGGTCACCGAACCTGCGGCCGACGAGGTCGTCGTCGCCGGCGCACCGCTGAAGGATTGGGCGCTGCTGCTGGGGATTGGCGTGCTGGTGTTCGGCGGCTTGTGGATGGTGTCGGCGCTGATCGTGTTCTGCATGCGCAAACTCGTGCCCGACCCGGAAGCCAATGGTCTGTACCGGTTCTTCGAGGCGGCCCTGCCGCCGGTGAGCCTGTTGATCGCTGTCGGGGTCTTCTACAACTGGGCCGAGCAGGTGCCGGTGTCGATCGTGGCGCGCCAGACCTTGCTGCGCTACACCGGCATCGTCTCCGTCATTGCCTTTGTCTGGTTCGGCCTGCGGCTGGTCGATGCGATTTCGGAGCTGGCGATTGCCCGCATGCAGCGCAGCCAGCGGCGTCAGGTCATTTCGGTCATCACGCTGGCGCGCCGCGCCGCCAAGGTCATCCTGCTGGCGTTTTCGTGCATTGCGATCCTGAGCACCTTCGGCATCGACGTCACGACGGGGATCGCGGCGCTGGGTATCGGTGGTATCGCGCTGGCGCTGGGCGCCCAGAAGACCGTTGAAAACCTGGTCGGCAGCGTGACCGTGATTGCCGACCGCCCGATGCAGGTGGGCGACTTCATCAAGGTCGGCGACGTGGTGGGCACTGTGGAAGACGTCGGCATCCGCTCGACCCGCATCCGCACCAACGAGCGCACGGTGGTGACGATCCCGAATGGCGACCTGTCGGCGCGCCAGATCGAAAACTATGCCGCGCGCGACCGGTTCCTGTTCAATCCCGTGATCGCGATCGCTTATGGCAATTCGTCGGCCAAGCTGAAGGAAGCGATTACCATCGTCCAGCAAGTCCTGGCCGAAGAAAAGAACATGGCAGAAGGGCACCGCGCGCGCCTGGGCAGCATTAGCGAGCGCGCCTTCAACATCGAGGTGTTTTCCCACATCGACGTGCACGAGTTCGACACGCAGGTGATCATTCGCGAAAAGCTGCTGCTGACGATCTTCGAGAGGCTGGAAGCAGCTGACATCAGCCTGGCGTTCCCGACCCAGACCATCGTGTTCTCGCCGTCGCAGCTTGACGCGGTCAGGGGCGGGCCGGCGGCCGCTGGCGACGCCAGCGAGACGGACAAGCCGGCCGACGCCGTCGCTGTCGCTCCCGCACCGCCAGCCGTCTGGACCGGTACTACGCCGCCGCCTCGTACGTGATCATTTCCACACCAGCCAGATGACATTCACTCACCGCCCGCATCACCGCATCGATGGCGGCGCGGCGGGTGAAGCTCTTGCGCCAGGCAATCACCACCCGGCGCGACGGCGTGGGCTTGGTGAACGGCACATACGCCAGCAAGCCGTTCGATTCGCTCAGGTCGGTCACCGACGCGCGCGGCAGCACCGTCAGGCCGATGCCGCTGGCGACCATGTGGCGGATCGTTTCCAGCGACGAGCCTTCGAACGTGCGCTGCATGCCCGTACCACCGCCCGGCGCCGAAAAGCGTGCCATTTCCGGACACACTTCGAGCACCTGGTCGCGGAAGCAGTGCCCCGCGCCCAGCAGCAGCATCGTTTCGCTTTTCAGGTCTTCGGCCGAAATGGCCGTGCGCTTGGCCCACGGATGGTGTTTGGGCATCGCCACGATGAACGGCTCGTCGTACAGCGGCTGCACTGCCATCCCGTGGTCGGGCAGCGGCAGCGCCATGATGGCGGCATCGAGCTCGCCCTGGCGCAGCAATTCCAGCAGCTTGTGCGTGAAATTCTCTTGCAGCACCAGCGGCATCTGCGGCACCGTGTCGATCAGATTTTTGACCAGTGGCGGCAGCAGGTAGGGGCCGATCGTGTAGATCACGCCCAGGCGCAGCGGGCCGGCCAGCGGGTCCTTGTTCTGCTTGGCCAGTTCCTTGATGGCTGCGGTCTGCTCCAGCACGCGCTCGGCCTGCGCGACGATCTGCGCGCCCAGCGGCGTGACGGACACTTCCGAGCCACCGCGTTCGAACAGCAGCACGCCCAGTTCGTCTTCCAGCTTCTTGATGGCGACCGACAGCGTGGGCTGGGCGACAAAACAGGCTTCGGCCGCATGCCCGAAGTGCTTGGCGCGGGCGACGGCGACAATGTATTTCAACTCGGTCAGGGTCATGTTGGGTGTCTCGACTAGGCTCGTTGCCGGTGCCGCGGGGCAGCCGGGTGCGCGCCATGAAATAATGGTGTAGCAAGAATGATAGTCGATATAATCTCTTGATAGGCTCCGCCTATGCATCTTTTCTGAAAGGCCCGCATGTCCACCACGTTTGGCCCGGCGGAAGCCCAGGTCTATATCCATAAACTGCTCACGGTGATGCATCACCAGGGCGGTTCCGACCTCTTCATCTCGGCTGATTTCCCGCCGAGCATGAAATACCAGGGCGCCATGAAAGCCCTGAGCCAGCAGCGCCTGAGCGGCGAAGTCACGCGCGCACTCGCGATCTCGCTGATGAACGAGCGCCAGCGCGCCGAGTTCGAAACAGAGATGGAGTGCAATTTCGCGATCTCGCTGCCCAATGTCTGCCGCTTCCGCGTGAACGTCTACGTGCAGCAGCAAAGCGTCGGCATGGTGGTGCGGACCATCTCGTCCGAGATCCCCAACTTCGAAAAGCTCGACCTGCCCGAGGTGCTCAAGGATGTCGTGATGACCAAGCGCGGCCTGGTGCTGGTCGTGGGCGGCACGGGGTCGGGCAAGTCGACGACGCTGGCGGCGATGATCGACTACCGCAACAACAATTCGGCCGGTCACATCATCACGGTGGAAGACCCGGTCGAATACGTCCACAAGAACAAGAACTGCCTGATCACGCACCGCGAAGTGGGCGTCGATACGCTGTCGTGGCACAACGCGCTGAAGAACACGCTGCGCCAGGCGCCGGACGTGATCCTGATCGGCGAGATCCGCGACACCGAAACGATGGAGCACGCGATCGCGTTCGCCGAAACGGGCCACCTGTGCCTGGGCACGCTGCACGCGAACAATGCCAACCAGACGATGGACCGGATCATCAACTTCTTCCCCGAAGAACGGCGCAACCAGCTGCTGATGGACCTGTCGTCGAACCTGCGCGCGATTGTCTCGCAGCGCCTGGTGCGTACCGAGGACGGCAAGGGCCGCAAGGCCGCCATCGAAATCCTGCTCAACACGCCGACGATTGCCGAGATGATCCTGAAAGGGAACTTCCAGAGCATCAAGGAGATCATGCACAAGTCGCGCGAGCTGGGCATGTGCACGTTCGACCAGGCCTTGTTCGAGCTGTACAACAAGGGCTTCATCAGCTACGACGAAGCGATCCGCAATGCCGACTCGGCCAACGGCCTGCGCCTGCAGGTCAAGCTGTCGGGCGAGCGCAAGGAGCCGGGGCTGCCGGCCGGCGCGGCGCGGCCATCCGAATTGTCGATGGCGCTCGATGAAGAGCCTGACGACGAACCTCCCAAGTATTGACTTGCTCTTTATTTATCTATGCCTTCATTTGAAAACAAGCTCTGCACGCGCGCCGACCTGGCTGCGCGGATCGCCGCACTGCCAAAGCCGGTGGTGCTGACCAACGGCGTATTCGACATCCTGCACCGCGGCCACGTGACCTATCTGGCGCAGGCGCGCGACCTGGGCGCTTCGCTTGTGGTGGCGGTCAACACCGATGCGTCCGTCAAGCGGCTGGGCAAGGGCGACGACCGCCCGCACAACACGCTGGCCGATCGCATGGCGGTGCTGGCCTCGCTGGAATCGGTCAGCCTGGTGGTCGAGTTCGACGAACAGACGGCGCTCGAAGTCGTCCAGGAAGGCCGGCCCGACATCTATGCCAAGGGCGGCGACTACGTGATGGACCAGATTCCCGAAGGGCAGGCCGTGTTGGCCTATGGCGGGCGCGCGGTGGCGATCGACTTCGAGCATGACCGCTCGACCACGAAATTAGTGGCGCGGATCCGGGGCTGACCGGCATGGCCAAGCTCCTTGGGATGCCGGCACTGGCCGGCCTGTATCCGCCAGCGCCCGACGGCATCGTCAATCTCGAGCATGGCTACTTTGGCGCGATGGCGCAGCCGGTGCAGGCGGCGCTGGTCGAATCGGTCGACTATCTGAATCGTCATCTGAGCCCGTTCCTGCGCAGTGAACTCGCTGTCCAGCATGGTGCGGAACTGTGCGCGCGTTTGGCCAAACTGATCAACGCCGAACCGCACGAGATCCTGCTCACGCGCAGCGCGAGTGAATCGATGCAGGTGCTGATCGGCCAGTACCACCGGCTGGCACCGGGCGACGGCGTCCTGTGGAGCAACCTCGATTATCCGGCGATGCGCTATGCGATGGCGTGGCTGGAAGGGCGGCGCGGCGTGGTGCCGACCGAACTGCAATTGACGCTGCCGTTGTCCGGCGACGCACTGTTGGAACAGTATGCGACGGCGATCCGCGATACGCCGGGCCTGAAACTGCTTTTGCTCTCGCAGGTGTTCCCGGCCAATGGCCAGTCGGTCCCGGTACGCGAGATCGCTGCACTGGCGCGGGCGCGCGGCGTCGACGTGCTGGTCGACAGCGCGCATGCGCTGGGCCAGCTGCCCGTCGACGTGCAGGCGATGGGCATCGACTTCGCCGGCTTCAATCTGCACAAGTGGATCGGCGCGCCGCCGGGGCTCGGCTTTGCGTACATCCGGTCTTCACGTCTGGACCGGATCGAGCCGCATTTCGGCGACCGCGATTATCCGGCGAACGATATCCGGGGGCGCCTGCATGCCGGGATGCCGCCGATGAGCGCGATCATGGCTGCGCCGGTGGCGCTCGACGTGCATGCGCAGCTGGGCGGTTCGGCAGCCAAAGGCGCGCGGCTGGCGTGGCTGAGAAATTACTGGGTGCAGCGCGTGGCCGACCTGCCGGGCCTGCAGTTGATGAGCCCGCTGGTGGGCGACACGGCGCTGGCGGCGTTCACGATCAACGGCATGCGCGCGCGTGACGTGCAGGCGGCGCTGCTGGAGCGCTTCGGCGTCTTCACGGTGGAGCGGCCGGTGGGCGACGCCAGCCTCGTGCGCGCCACGGTGGCGCTGACCACCACGGTGGAAGAACTCGATCGCCTGGTGGAGGGCTTGACGGTGCTGACCCGCGAAGCGGCAGGTGTCTGATGCCGGGTACGTCGATGTACACGTTCTCGCCCATTCCCGCAGACCTGATCCATGGCGCGGTCGAGCTCGAGCGCACCGATGCCGGCCTGTTGCCGCAGCGTTTGCCGGCGTGGGCGCTCGCGCAGTGTCCGGATGTGCAACTGGCGCTTGCCGCTGCACAGCCATCCGGCGTGCGGCTGGCGTTCCGGACGACGGCCCGTGTCGTCGAGGTGCTGGTGCTGCCAACCAAGCGCCGCTACGGCAAGATGGCGCCACGGCCCGACGGTATCTTTGATCTGGTGGTCGATGGGAAGCTGCTCCAGCAAGCGAGTGCGCCCGGCGGCAAACGCCTCGACATCGACATGATCAGCGGTGCCACCAGGGTGCATCCGGGCGAACCGCACTGGCTGCGCTTTGCCGACCTGCCGGCGGGCGACAAGACCGTCGAACTCTGGTTGCCGCATGACGAGACGACCGAGCTGGTGAGCTTGCGCGCGGATGCGCCGGTGTCGGCCCTTTTGACAGGCGGCCAGCGCCGCTGGCTTCATCACGGCAGTTCGATCAGCCAGGGCTCGAATGCGACCCACCCGACCGGCATCTGGCCTGCGGTGGCGGCCGGTCTGGCCGGTGTCGACCTGTTCAATCTTGGCTTCGGCGGCAATGCCTTGCTCGACCCGTTCACGGCGCGCACGATCCGCGACCTGCCGGCGGACCTGATCAGCCTGAAGCTCGGCATCAATCTCGTCAACACCGACCTGATGCGCGTGCGCGCATTCGGGCCGGCCGTGCACGGGTTTCTCGACACGATCCGCGAAGGACGGCACCGTTCCACGCCGCTGCTGGTGATATCGCCGACCTGGTGTCCGATCCACGAAACGACGCCGGGGCCGACCATGTTCGATGGCAAGGCCATGGAACAGGGCAGGCTGCTGTTCCGGGCGATGGGCAACGACGCCGAGCGGCGCCAGGGCAAGCTGACGCTGGGCGTGATTCGCGAGCAGTTGCAGAGGATCGTCGCGCAACGTGCCGGCACCGATGCACACATCCATTACCTCGATGGCAGCGCGCTGTATGGCGCCGACGACAACGCGCACCTGCCGCTGCCCGATGCGCTGCATCCGGACGCCGCCACGCACCGGCTGATCGGCGAACGGTTTCATGCGCAGGTGTTTGCCGATGGCGTATTCCGCAAGCAGGGCTGACGGCTCAGCGCATCGTGCGGAACGTCGCGCGCAGATGTTCGACGAGAGTGGCCGGGTTTTCCATCGCCGCGAAATGGCCGCCGCGCTCGGCTTCGCCAAAGAAGCGCAGATCGGCAAAGCGTGCTGCGGCCCAGCGCTGTGACAGCCGCATCTGCTCGCCTGGAAACATGCTGATCCCGGCGGGCAGGGGCAGCGGGGTGGTGGACATGCCTTTGGCCATCTCGCGCGCGCCTTCCCAGTAAAAACGTGCCGAGCTCGGTCCGGTATTGGTCAGCCAATACATCATCACGTCGTCGATCAGGCGGTCCGGCGCGATCGTGCGCTCTGGTTGGCCGTCGGTATCGGACACGTCCTGGAACAACGCGTACAGCCAGCTGGCCAGGCCCACCGGCGAGTCTGCCAGCGCGAACGCGACCGATTGCGGACGCGTGCACTGCAGCTTCATATAGCCCGAATATTCTTTCTCGTAGCGCGCGGCATCGTCGAGCATTCTCTGCTCTTCTGGCGTCGCGTCGGCGATTTCCTGTTCGGTCGGATGGAACATCACCATGTTCAGGTGGATGCCTGCCAGGCCCGGCACGCGCATGTGCGCCATGGCGCTCGTGACGGCCGCGCCCCAGTCGCCGCCTTGCGCTACCCAGCGCTCGCCATAGCCAAGGCGGCGCATCAGTTCTGCAAACGCCTGCGCCGTGCGGCCCACGCCCCAGCCCGGTTCGGTGGGCTTGTCGGAAAAGCCAAAGCCGGGCAGGGCCGGAATCACCAGGTGGAAGGCATCGGATGCCAGGCCGCCATGCGCCTGTGGCTGCGTCAGCGGACCGATCAGCTCGCGAAATTCGAGCACGGAGCCCGGCCAGCCATGCGTCAGCAGCAGTGGCGTCGCGTTCGGTTCCGGTGAGCGGATATGCAGGAAGTGAATGCCCAGTCCATCGATGACCGTGCGGCTGCTGCCCCATTCGTTGAGCGCGGCTTCGGTGCTGCGCCAGTCGTAGCCGTTCTGCCACCGTTCTACCAGTGCGCGGATGCGGGCCAGTTGCGGGCCTTGCGAGGTGTCGTTCACGGTCTCGGCATCGGGCCAGCGCGTGCGCGCCAGGCGGTCGGCGAGGTCGGTCAGGTCGGCTTCCGGGATATGGATGGGAAATGCGTCGATTGCAGTGTGCATGGCGGGCCTGTCAAGTCGGTGATGGGGCAGGGGCCGGCGTGACCCGTGCGTGTTCGGGTTTTACAGAACGATCTCGCCCTGATCGGCGCCATTCCAGTAGTGGATTCGTGCGGCGCGAACGCGTATCATGACCAATCCCGGCGTGTCGACGCCTTGCTCGAACCAATGATCGAGCCCGGCCGTCCAGTGCGCTGCGAACATGGCTTTGTCGCGAATCAGTTCTGCATTGCCTTGCACCGCGATGAACAGCGGTGGTTGCCCGTGGGGTCCCGGGGCACCGGTGAAGGTCAGGCCAACCGATTCGTCGCCCTCGATGTCAGCCACGGTACGGGCCTGGTCGTAGGTGAAGAAATAGCTGTCCCCGTCATAATCGACCTCGCCGTTGTTGCTCATGGGCCGGCTGGCGAAGGCACCGCCTTCTGTGCGGGTCGAGAGCATGCCAAAATCAATTGCCCTCATATTTTCAGATAGAAATTTCAAACGCATGTCCATCGCTTCACCTTTGATTGAGAGTTTTGAAACTGAACTATACCATTCAGTTCAGTTTATTATGATGACTATTTTGCCATGCGCGTGACATCCAACCTGCCCGAGCTGGAACCAGCGCCAACCACGCGCAAGCGGGGTGGCCGGCCATCTGCCGAGCATGCCGGCGAAGTGGACCGCCGCATCCTCGATGCAGCGACAACGCTGTTTCTGCGCGCGGGTTTCGATGCGACGAGCTGCGACCAGGTCGTCGCCATGGCAGGCGCTGGCAAGGCGACGCTGTACGCACGTTATGCCAACAAGGATGCGTTGTTCAGCGCGGTCGTGCACCGGGCGCTCGAGCGCGCAGCGCTGGCTGCGCCCGATTTGCCGAATGCCATGCCGGTGCGGGATCGCCTGCACAAAGTGGGACTGCATCTGCTGGAGCAGGCGCTCACGGAAGAGTCGGTGGCGCTGCTGCGGGTCTGTTTGACAACCGCGCAGCGGCTACCCGAATTGTCGCGGATGGTGGATCAGTCTGGGCGCGACAGTGGCGTGGCGAGTATCGTGGCCGCGCTGGCCGGACCGTCGCCCGATCAGGTCGAAGCGGCCACGGCCATCGCGCAGCGTTTCATCGACCTGGTGATCGTACCGCAGCAAATGCGGGCCCTGGTTGGCGACGACCGCAATCAACTCGACGCCGCCGCGCCGCGCCGGGTCGATGAGGCGATCGACCTGCTGGCCCGCGCCGGTCTGCTCGATGCATTCGAACGAGTGGCACAAGCTGGCACAAGCCGGGGTCAGGTCTGACATTCGGACACAAGCTCTACTGTGGCACAAGCCGGGGTCAGGTCTGACATTCGGACACAAGCTCTGCTGTAATCCACCTCTTTATTATCGGTATGGCCTCGGTTTTGAGGCCAGCTTTTCATATGTGCCTCTCAACAGTCGAGGCCGTGTCCGAATGTCAGACCTGACCCCGGCTTTTGACGCGGGCTTTTGACGCGACGGCTGGTCGAAATGTAGCGCCGGTTCAGGCGCCGCCGGCGTAGCCGTTCTGGCGCCAGGCTTCGTAGACGACGACCGCCACCGTGTTCGACAGGTTCAGGCTGCGGTTGTCGGGGCGCATCGGCAGGCGGATGCGCTGGGCGGGTGGGAAGGTCTCGCGCAGGGCGGGGGGCAGACCGCGCGATTCCGGGCCGAATACGAATACGTCGCCTGGCTGGAAGTGGGCCTCGGCAAAGGGCGCCGAACCGTGCGTGGTCAGTGCGAACATGCGCGCCGGATCGGGCTGGGCATCAAGCAGGAACGCATCCCAGTCCTTGTGCACCTTCATCGTCGCGTAGTCGTGGTAATCGAGGCCGGCGCGGCGCATCTTGGCGTCGTCCAGCGGAAAGCCGAGCGGCTCGATCAGGTGCAGTTGCACGCCGGTGTTGGCGCACAGGCGGATCACATTGCCGGTATTCGGCGGGATTTCTGGTTCGACCAGGACGACGTGGAACAACGTGCTTCTCCTTGATGATGGGACTTATCCATGCGGCGGGGTGCGCGCGAAGACGATGTTCGTCACGCGCGCGGCGCCCGCCTGTTTCAGTACGGCGGCGACTTCTTCCAGTGTGTGGCCGCTCGACATGACATCGTCGACCACGCCCACATGCCGGCCGCGCAGGTCGAACATGCCGCTCACGCCAAACGCGCCCCGCACGTTCCTGCGCCGTTCGCCCGGCGCGGCGCCCGATTGCGGCGCCGTGTCGCGCAGCCGTTCCAATAATCGTGGCGTCAACGGCACGCCCAGTGCGCGGGCCAGCGGACGCGCGACTTCGAGCGCCTGGTTGTAGCCGCGCTCGATCAGACGGGCGGGCCCCAGCGGCACCGGGCACAGCACGTCGGGAAATACCGGCGCTGACTGCACAGTGCGCACGATGGCCGCATGCAGCACGCGCGCCATCCACGGTGCCAGCGCCAGTTGCCCGCCAAATTTCAGCTGCAGCACCAGGCTGTCGAGCGGCGCTGCGTAATCGCAGGCCGTCCAGGTGGCGTCGAATGACGGTGCATCCGCCAGGCAGGCACCGCAATGCCGCGCGGCGTCCAGCGTACCGGCCGGATTGGCGCAGCAGGGACAACGCGGCACAGCCAGCACATATGCATGCTCGCATTCAGCGCACACCGCCGCCCGCGCCTGCCCGCCGCACAGTGCGCAGCACGAGGGCAAGAGCGCATCCAGCAGCGCGTGCACGAGGCGCATCGGCAGCGGGCGAAGGTCCGGCATCGGCTCGGCGTCCCACAAACGGTTAAACTGCCCACATTATCTCATCACGCATCCGATCCCATGGCATCTCCTCAATCCCCGTCCACGCTGAGCGCGCCCATTGACTTGTCGCGGGTGCGCAACCTGTTCGCGCGGCCCGAACGCATTGCATCGTCGGATTTCCTGCGCCGCGAAATCGCCGCGCGCATGCACGAGCGCCTGGCCCTGGTGAAAATCATCCCGAAGCAGGTGCTTGACGCCGGTTGCGGTCCCGGGGGCGACCTGGCCCTGCTGCAAAAGACCTATCCCTCGGCGCAGATCGTCGGCCTGGACGGTGCTGGCGCCATGGCGCGCGCGGCGAAAAAGCCGGGCGCCTCGGGTTCGCTCAATCAGTTATTGAGCCGGCTGATGCCGGCCAAGGCGGGCGTCGACATTCTGTGCGGTGACTACGGCAACCTGCCGCTCGGCCCGAACTCGGTCGATTTGTTGTGGTCGAACCTGGCATTGCACTGGCATCCGCTGCCCGACCGCGTGTTTGCCGAATGGCGTCGGGTGCTGCGCGTCGAGGGCTTGCTGATGTTTTCCAGCTTCGGTCCCGACACCTTCACCGAACTGCGCACGGCATTTGCGGCGCTGGATGCGTACCCGCACACGTTGCCGTTCGTTGACATGCACGATTTCGGCGATCAGCTGGTCGAGGCGGGTTTTTCGACACCGGTGATGGACATGGAGCGCATCACGGTCACCTACGATACGCCACAGGCGCTGCTGCGCGACGTGCGCGCACTGGGCGGCAATCCGCTCGAATCGCGCCGGCGCGGCTTGATCGGCCGCGCGGCTTGGCAGCGTGTGCTCGCTGCGCTCGAGGCGCAGCGCCTCCCCGATGGCAAGCTGGGCCTGACCTTCGAAGTGATCTACGGGCACGCGTTTCGTCCGGCGCCGCGCCAGACGGCAGCTGGTGAATCGATCGTCCGCTTCCAGCCACGCAAGCCGTAACGTCATCACCGTACACGGGCAGATTGGCGGACCCCCCGATATTCCTTGAATAAAAATTAGTGCTTTAGATATAATCAATTGCTATTTTTCACATCTAACCGATAGAATCGCTTGAAAAAGCGGCATCGCAAGCCGCGAAACATAGTCAAAACAGAAACAGAAAAAGAATTGCAGCAGCCGCAGAGATGCCCCGGCACGGCATCGTTGTTCTGCGGCCAGCACGGAGCGGCGTCGTTCGTTCGTGGAATGGCTGACCGTTTAAAAATAATTCTTATTTTTTGGGTGGTTGGGGACATACATGACATATGCAACGCGACTTCGGGCCGTGCTGTACGGCTGTGCCGTACTCGGCGCCGCCGCTGGTTCTGTGCCGGCTTGGGCGCAGCAACTGACGGGCCGGCCTCAGGAGCACCAGCTCAATCTGCAGGCCCCGGTCACCGCCGTCGGCGCCGACATCTATGGCTTGCACATCTGGATGATGATCGTCTGCCTGGTGATCTTCGTCGCCGTGTTCGGCGTCATGTTCTACTCGGTGTTCAAACACCGCAAATCCCTCGGCCACAAGCCGGCCACCTTCCACGAATCCACCGCCGTGGAGATCGCCTGGACGATCGTGCCGTTCCTGATCGTCATCGGGATGGCGCTGCCGGCCACCAAGACCGTCGTCGCGTTGAAAGACACGTCGAACGCTGACCTGACCATCAAGGCCACCGGGATGCAGTGGAAATGGGGCTACGACTACCTGAAAGGCGAGGGCGAAGGCATCTCGTTCCTGTCGAACCTGTCGACGCCGCGTTCGCAGATCGGCGAGCCCGGCGTGGCGCCGACCCAAGCGCGTACCGCCAACTACCTGCTCGAAGTCGATAACGAGATGGTCGTGCCGGTCAACAAGAAGATCCGCATGGTCTTCACCGCCAACGACGTGATTCACGCCTGGACCGTGCCGGCGTTCGCGATCAAGCAGGATGCGATCCCCGGCTTCGTGCGCGACGGCTGGTTCAAGGCCGAGCAGATCGGCGTGTACCGCGGCAACTGCGTCGAGCTGTGCGGCAAGGACCATGCGTTCATGCCGATCGTCGTGCGCGTCGTGTCCGATGCCGACTACACGGCCTGGGTCGCAGGCAAGAAAAAAGAGATGGCGGCGCTGGCCGACGATCCGACCAAGGTCTGGACCATCGACGAACTGAAAACCCGTGGCGAAGCCGTCTACACCGCCAACTGCGTGGCCTGCCACCAGGTCAATGGCAAGGGCATCCCGGCCGCGTTCGCGGCGCTGGATGGCTCGCCGAATGTGCTGGGCAGCAAGGCGCACCAGATCGACATCCTGCTGCATGGCCAGAAGAGCGGCAAGTTCCCTACCGCAATGCCGGCCTGGCCGCAATTGTCCGACACCGAGATCGCCGCCGTGATCACCTATACCCGCAATTCCTGGTCGAACAAGGCTGCGGAAAATATCGTCCAGCCGGCCGAAGTCCTGGCCGCCCGCAAATAATGTCCGCCACCAACGCACGTAACGAGCAGGGGTAACGCCATGAGCACCACGACGATCGACCACGCACCGGGTCACGGCAATGAGCACGGCAATGAGCACGGCCACGCACACGACGAACACCACGACCATCCGCACGGCTGGCGGCGCTGGGTGTATGCCACCAACCACAAGGACATCGGCAGCCTGTACCTGTGGTTCTCGTTCATCATGCTGCTCTCGGGCGGCGTGCTGGCGCTGATGATCCGGGCCGAGCTGTTCCAGCCGGGCCTGCAGTTCGTGCGCCCCGAATTCTTCAACCAGCTCACCACCATGCACGGGCTGATCATGGTATTCGGCGCGATCATGCCGGCCTTCGTCGGCTTTGCCAACTGGATGCTGCCGCTGCAGGTCGGCGCATCCGACATGGCGTTTGCGCGCATGAACAACTTCTCGTTCTGGCTGCTGCCACCGGCGGCGATCCTGCTGGCCACGTCGTTCCTGGTGCCGGGCGGGGCCACCGCTGCCGGCTGGACGCTGTATGCGCCGCTCTCGACGCAGATGGGCCTGGGCATGGACATGGCGATCTTCGCGATGCACATCATGGGCGCCTCGTCGATCATGGGTTCGATCAACATCATCGTCACCATCCTGAACATGCGCGCGCCCGGCATGACGCTGATGAAGATGCCGATGTTCTGCTGGACCTGGCTGATCACCGCCTACCTGCTCATCGCCGTGATGCCGGTGCTGGCCGGCGCGATCACGATGACGCTGACCGACCGCCACTTCGGCACCTCGTTCTTCAATGCCGCCGGCGGGGGCGATCCGGTGATGTACCAGCACATCTTCTGGTTCTTCGGCCACCCCGAGGTCTACATCATGATCCTGCCGGCATTCGGCATCGTCTCGCAGATCATTCCGGCATTCGCCCGCAAACCGCTGTTCGGCTACGCGTCGATGGTCTACGCGACGGCCTCGATCGCGATCCTGTCGTTCGTCGTCTGGGCGCACCACATGTTCACGACCGGCATGCCGGTGACGTCGCAGCTGTTCTTCATGTACGCGACGATGCTGATTGCCGTGCCGACCGGCGTCAAAATCTTCAACTGGGTCGCCACGATGTGGAAGGGCTCGATGACGTTCGAGACGCCGATGCTATTTGCGGTCGGCTTCATTTTCGTGTTCACCATCGGCGGCTTCACCGGCCTGATCCTGGCGGTCACGCCGATCGACATCCAGGTGCACGACACCTATTACGTCGTGGCCCACTTCCACTACGTGCTGGTGGCCGGCTCGCTGTTCGCGCTGTTCGCGGGCTTCTATTACTGGGCGCCAAAGTGGACCGGGCACATGTACCCGGAAGCGCGCGGCAAGATGCACTTCTGGCTCTCGCTGATCACGTTCAACGTCACGTTCTTCCCGATGCACTTCCTGGGCCTGGCCGGCATGCCGCGCCGCTATGCTGATTACGCGGTGCAGTTCACCGACTTCAACATGATCGTCTCGATCGGCGCATTCGGCTTCGGCTTCAGCCAGGTGTATTTCCTGTTTGCAGTCGTGCTGCCGACGATCCGCGGCGGCGCCAAGGCGCCCGCGAAACCGTGGGAAGGCGCCGAAGGCCTGGAGTGGACCGTGCCGAGCCCGGCGCCGTTCCACACCTTCGAAACCCCGCCGCTGGTGAAGTAAGGACAATCCGATGACCGCGCCACGCAAACCCAATAACCTGAGAACCGCGCTGTGGCTGGCCGGCCTGGCGCTGTTCTTCTTCATCAGCGTGTTCGTCAAGTTCACGCTGCTGCGCTGAGATGGCCACCGGCGTCAAATTGCTGCGCCTGAACCGCCGCACCTTCGGCAAGCTGGTGGTGGTGGCGGTGGCGATGTTCGGCTTCGGTTATGCGCTCGTGCCTGTGTACCGGCAGATTTGCGAAGTCCTGGGCATCAACGTGCTCACGCAACCCGATGGGTTTGTCGCGGCGCCGACCAACAGCCAGGTCGACAAGTCGCGCACGATCACGATCGAGCTCGACGGCAATTCGCAGGGCCCGTGGCGGTTCCGGCCGACCACGCGCAGCATCGACGTGCATCCGGGCGAACTGGCCACCGTCATGTACGAGGTCGTCAACACGCAGGGCAGGGCGGTGAAAGCGCAGGCGATTCCGAGCTATGCGCCGCAGTCGGCCACGCCGCATTTCATGAAGGTCGAGTGCTTCTGCTTCCGCGAGCAGACGCTGGCCCCGAACGAAGCGCGCCAGATGCCGGTGGTGTTCTTCATCGATCCCAAGTTGCCGCGCGAAGTGAAGAACATCACGCTGTCGTACACGTTCTTTGAAATTGGCGGGGCGTTCAAGGCCGCTGCCGCGCCGAAAGAGGGCGATGCAAACGGATAAGCCCCATCAGCGCAAGGGGAGTTTTCTGGCCAGCATGAAGGCCGTGCTGTGGTCGTTCTTCGGGGTGCGCAAGCGCGCCGATTACGAGAGCGATGCGGCCAGCCTGAACCCGGTCCACGTGATCGTCGCCGGCCTGATCGGGGTGGCGATCTTCATTGGCCTGATCATGCTGGCCGTGAGTTTTGCAGTGGCCTAGTTTTTCAGTTTGACGCAACAATCAACAGTATCGCCCGAGGAGATAAAGATGAGTTCGTCACAACCAGTATCGCCAACGACCGCCGCGCCGTATTACTTCGTTCCCGGCCCCTCGCGCTGGCCGCTGCTGGCCGGCCTGTCGATGCTGGTGACGATGGCCGGTGCGTCCGGCTGGGTCAACGGGCTGCCGTTCGCGATGCCCGTGTGCCTGACGGGCATCGTCGCGATGCTCGTCGTGCTGTACTTCTGGTTCGGCGAAGCGATCGGTGAATCCGAATCTGGGCTGTACGGCAAGCGCATCGATTTGTCGTTCCGCTGGTCGATGAGCTGGTTCATTTTCTCGGAAGTGATGTTCTTCGGCGCGTTCTTTGGCGCGTTGTTCTATGCACGCGTGATTTCGATGCCGTGGCTGGGCGACCTGGATCACCAGATCCTGTGGCCCGATTTTTCGGCGCACTGGGGCAATACCGGACCGGCCGGCATCGTCGAAGGCTTCCGCACGATGGGGCCGTTCCCGATCCCGACCATCAACACGGCGCTGCTGCTGACGTCGGGCGTGACGCTGACGATCTCGCACCACGCCCTGCGCGCCGGCCACCGCGCCAAGACGGCGTTCTGGCTGGCCGCGACCATTTTGCTGGGCGCCGTGTTCATGGGCTTCCAGGTGTATGAATACATGCACGCCTACCAGGACCTGAACCTCAAGCTCACGTCGGGTATCTACGGTTCGACCTTCTTCATGCTGACCGGGTTCCACGGTTTTCACGTGACAATGGGCGCGATCATGCTGTCGGTAATTTTGTACCGCGTGCTGCGCGGGCACTTCACGGCCGAACACCACTTTGGCTTTGAAGGGGCCGCATGGTACTGGCACTTCGTCGACGTGGTGTGGCTCGGGTTGTACGTGGTGGTGTACTGGCTATAAACACAACCCGGTCAGCGCAAACCCGTCGGCGCAATCCACCCCATCTGGTGCGCCGCCAGCAGGCACAGGAACAGCAAGATCGACAAGCCCACCCGCAGCGCCAGCGCATTGACGGTGCGGTTGGTACGCCCCTTGTCGCGCATCATGAAGAACAGGGCCGACGCCAGGCTGGCCAGGATCAGGACGAAGGCGATGGCAACGAAGATTTTCATGATGGACCCGCGAAAGGTTGAGAATTCATTGTAATGCGCTTCGCCTTCCGATTTCGCCCCGTCGCCCTGATTGCAGCACTGATTGTGGCCCTCACCGGCATCCTGCTCGGCAACTGGCAACAGGACCGGGCCGCCTACAAGACCGACCTGCAGGCGCGCCAGTTGGCGCGCGCCGCCCAGCCGCCGTTCACCCTCGGTTCCACCACCGCCGCCGCCCCGGATCTTGAATTTCGCCGCGTGCGCGTGCACGGCGAATTCGTCGCCGGCTGGCCCGTCCTGCTCGCGAACCGCCCACGCGGGAGCCAGTCCGGGTTCTATCTCGCAATGCCGTTTAAAATAGCGGGTGCCGACGAGCACGTGCTGGTGCTGCGTGGCTGGTTGCCGCGCCAGGCCGAGTTTGACAAGCTGCCAACGTTTGCGACGCCAGCCGGGCCGGTTACGCTCGAAGGACGGCTCGTCCTGTCTGCCGGCAAGGTGATGGAACTGGGCGACGGCCCGCCGCTGGCGCCGGGCGCGGCGGTGCAGAACCTGACGCCGCAGGCACTGGCGCAGGCAAGCGGCCTGCGCTTGCTGCCGTTTCTCGTGCAGCAGACGCTGCCAGCGACGCCGGCCGACCTGATGGCGCGAGACTGGCCGCTGCCCGAGGCAGGCATCGACAAACACCGCGGCTATGCCTTCCAGTGGTATGCACTGGCGGCGCTGGCCCTTCTTTTTTATGTGATGACGGGATTTCGACGTGGCTCAAGAACAACTCGCTGACCCTGACACCGCGCGCCGCCGCGGCCGCCTCAAGCTGCTGCTGGTGCTGCTGATCTGCGCCGCGCCGCTGATCGTGTCGTACATTACCTTCTACATCGTCAAGCCGACCGACCGCACCAATTACGGCACGATCCTCGATGCGCGCACGTTGCCAATTCCGCAGATGGCCACGACCACGCTCGACGGCCAGCCGCGCACGCTCGCCGACCTGAAAGGCAAATGGGTCATGCTGCGCGTGGGCGGGGGCAAGTGCAACGATGAATGCATGCGCCAGCTGTACGCGATGCGCCAGTGGCGCACGATGCAGGGCAAGAACATGGAACGCATGGAACGCGTGTGGCTGATCACCGACAGCGAACCGCTCGACACCGTCATGATGCGCGAATACGACGGCATGGAATTGCTGCGCGCACCGGCTGCGACGGTGGCCAAGTGGCTGCCGACCGAAGCAGGCCACCCTCCGAGCGACCATATCTACCTGATCGACCCGCTGGGCAACCTCATGATGCGCTTCCCGTTCCAGCCCGAACCGGGCCGCGTCTACAAGGACATCGCCAAACTGCTCAAGGCATCGGCCATCGGCTGAATCACGTTACCGGTAAAGAATCACATGGACCTGTCTTCTCTCATACATCTCGGCCTGATGGGCCTGCTCGTGGCCAGCCTGCCGCTGGCGATCGTCTGGATGTCGTCCGACGCCCACAAATACCGCAAGCTGGTCTGGGTAATGGTGTTTCTGACGTTTGACCTGATCGTGTTCGGCGGCTTCACGCGCCTGACCGATTCGGGCCTGGGTTGCCCGGACTGGCCGGGCTGCTACGGCGAAGCCAATCCGTTCCTGGCGCACGAGCAGATCGCCGCGGCCGAAGCAGCGATGCCGACCGGTCCGGTCACGGTGGCCAAGGCCTGGATCGAGATGATCCACCGCTACCTGGCGATGGGCATCGGTGCACTGATCCTGGCGCTGCTGTTCACGTCGGTCAAGCAATGGCGCCGTACGCACGACGCCGTGTTCCAGCCGGCCATGCCGATCGCCTTGCTGGCCTCGGTGCTGGTGCAGGGCGCATTCGGCGCCTGGACCGTCACGCTCAAGCTGCAACCGGTGATCGTCACCATCCATCTGTTGCTGGGCATGACGCTGCTGGCAATGCTGGTCTGGATGGGCTGCCGCGAAGACGCGCTGCTCAAGCCGCCGGTGGCGCTGAAGGGTCCTGAAATGATCGCCCGGCTGCGTGGTCTGCGCTGGCTGTCGCTCCTCGCCGCCGTCGTGCTCACCATCCAGATCGCGCTGGGCGGGTGGGTAAGCACTAACTATGCAACCATGGCCTGTGACACGTTCCCGCTGTGCCAGGGCGCGATCGTGCCGGAACTGGACTTCGAGCATGGCTTCCACCTGTGGCGTGAGCTGGGCAAGACGATGGAAGGGCATTATTTGCCGTTCTCGGCCCTGGTGGCGATCCACTGGGTGCACCGCGCCTTTGCGCTGGCCGTTGTGCTGGTATTGGGCCTGGCCGCGTGGCGCGCCTGGCGTCTGCCGGCGCTGGGCAAGACGGCGCGCCTGCTGGTGCTGGTCATGGTGGCGCAGCTGTTCACCGGCATCGCGACCGTGTATTTCAGCTTCCCGCTGGCGATTGCCGTCATGCATAACGCCGGGGCCGCGCTGCTGGTGATTTTGGTGACCATGTTAAACTACCGGGTGAAGTTCCAACTCGACGCGGCCCGCGCTGTCCCAGCGCCCGGACTCGCCGCGTCCGCAAGCACCCATTGATGACAACCCAGACAGCCATCCCCAAGCCCCAGAGCCGTTTCTCGCAGTATTGGACCCTGACCAAGCCGCGCGTGACGAAGCTGGCGGTATTTTGCGCCGTGATCGGGATGTTTCTCGCCACGGACGGCTTCCCGGGCTGGCAAACGCTGATCGCCGGCACGGCCGGTATCTGGCTGCTGGCGGCGGCCGCATTCGCTGTCAATTGTCTGGTCGAGGCGCGCGTCGATGCGCGCATGACGCGCACTGCGCGCCGCGCTACCGCCTCGGGCGAACTGAGCACGACGCAGACCGTGGTCTTCTCGTCGATCATCGGCGGCCTGGGCATGCTGGTGCTGTACACGCTCGTCAATCCGCTGACCATGTGGCTGACTTTCGTCACGTTCGTCGGCTACGCCTTCATCTACACGCTGCTGCTCAAGCCGAACACGTCGCAGAACATCGTCATCGGCGGCCTGTCGGGCGCGATGCCGCCCGCGCTGGGCTGGGCGGCGGTGGCCAACGAGGTGCCGATGGAAGCGTGGCTGCTGGTCTTGATCATTTTCATGTGGACCCCGCCGCATTTCTGGGTGCTGGCGATGTACCGCCGCGAAGACTACGCGCGCTCGGGTCTGCCGATGCTGCCGATCACGCACGGCATGAAGTTCACCGGCCTGCAGGTGTGGCTGTACACGATCGGCCTGGCCGCCACCACCTTGCTGCCGTTCGCGGTCGGCATGAGCGGCCTGATCTACCTGGCGGCCGCGGTGCCGCTCAACGCGGTCTTCCTGCGTCACTCGTGGCGCGTGCACCGCAACTACAGCGATGCGCAGGCGCGCAAGACATTTACCTGGTCGATCGTCTACCTGTCGCTGCTGTTCGCGGCGCTGCTGGTTGACCATTACTTTAAGTTTTAATTCGCAAGTTTTGATAACGGGTTCAAGATGAAACGACTGCTGACCATCGCGGCGTTCTCGGCCGTGGCACTGTTTGCCACCGGCTGCGACAAGCTGCGCGACAAAGCCCCGGCCTTCCACAACACGGACGTGACGGGCGTCGACTATGCCAAGGGCTTCACGCTGACCGACCACACCGGCAAGGTGCGCACGCTGCAAGATTTCCGCGGCAAGATCGTCGTGATGTTCTTCGGCTATACCCAATGCCCGGACGTCTGCCCGACCACGATGGCTGAAATGGCGACCGTGCTCAAAGAACTGGGTCCGTCGGCCGACGAGGTCCAGGTGCTGTTCGTCACGGTCGACCCCGAGCGCGACACGCAGGAACTGCTGTCGCACTATGTGCCCGCGTTCGACAAGCGCTTCATCGGCCTGTACGGCGACGCCGCCGCGACCGCGAAAGTGGCCAAGGAATTCAAGGTGTTCTACGCCAAGAAGCCGGGCGCCGATGCGAGCAGCTACACGGTCGATCACACGGCTGGCAGCTTCGTGTTCGACAAGCAGGGCCAGCTGCGCCTGTTCGTGCGCCATGGCCAGGGTCCGGGCCTGATCGCCCACGACCTGCGTCAACTGCTATGATGCCGTAAATACCACATCCCTGAGGCAGCATGGAGCAGCAACGACCCGGCAGAAATTACACCCGCATCGCCATGGTCATCCTGCTCACGCTGGGCTGCCTCTATGTGCTGCGGCCGTTTTTGCCGGCGATCCTGTTCGCCGCCGCCGTCGCCATCTCGAGCTGGCCGCTGTACCTGCGGCTGCTCACGCGCCTGAACGGTCAGCGCACGATTGCGGCGCTGACCATGACGCTTTCGCTCACGCTGCTGTTCATCATTCCGCTGTCGATGGTCGCCTACAACCTGGGCGACGACGTCGCGCGCGGCTTCGGCGAACTGCGCCTCTTGATCGAGCATCGCGAACTGGCGCCGCCCACCTGGCTGCGCGACATCCCGCTGGTCGGCCCGTCGGTCGAGACCTATCTGAACGGCCTGATCGCCAGCCGCGAGCAGATGCTGGCGCTGGCCCAGCGCATGCTCGAACCGGCGCGTCACTGGCTCGTCAAGGGCGGCCTGATGCTGGGCACCGGCGTCGTGCAAATGAGCCTGGCCGCGTTCGTGAGCTTCTTCCTGTACCGCGACGGCAACGGCCTGCTATCGATCATCGAAGTGACGATGCGCAAGGTGATGGGCGAGGGCGCCGAATCGATCCAGGCCACTGTCAGCCAGACCGTGCGCGGCGTGATGTACGGCCTGCTCGGCACTGCGCTGGCGCAGGCGATCGTCGCCGCCATCGGCTTTGCGATTGCTGGCGTGCCGGCCGTGCCGCTGCTGTCGGTGCTGATTTTCCTGACGTCGCTAATCCCGTTCGGCCCGCCGCTGGTCTGGGGCGGCGCCGCGCTCTGGCTGTTTGCGCAGGGCGAGACCGGCTGGTCGATCTTCATGGCGGTCTGGGGCGCGGTCTTGATCAGCGGCGTCGACAACGTCGTGCGGCCGATGCTGATCAGCCGTGGCAGCAGCCTGCCGTTTTTGCTCACGCTGCTCGGCGTGCTGGGCGGCCTGATCGCGTTCGGCTTCATCGGGATGTTCATCGGGCCGGTCCTGCTGGCGGTCGGTTACTCGTTGATGAGCGAGTGGACCGGCACCGAAGATCCCATCGTCAAGCACGACGAAGAGCGCATCGTCGAATAGCGTTCACTGGAGTTTTCCTGCTGGAACCGTAAGAGGGGTGCGCGAACCCATGTGCTATCGTCGCCTGCACATTCTCGTGAACCAACAAGGCGTGATGAATGGCCCGCTTGCCGCGCGCAACCGGGCTGCCCCCGCCTGCCCGAAAGGAATTCAATGAACCGTTTCAACGATAAAACCGTCCTCGTGACCGGCGCCGCATCCGGCATCGGCCTGTCGGCTGCCCGCCGTTTTCTGGATGAGGGCGCCCGTGTCGTCATGCTCGATATCGATGGCGCCAAACTCGACAAGGTTGCTGCCGACCTGCCGCAAGACCGCATTCTGGTGCAGGTGGGCGACACCGCCGACAAGGCCACCGCAACGGCAACCGTCAAGGCAACGGTCGAGCGCTTCGGCGGCCTGGATATCCTAATCAACAATGCCGGTATCGCGACGGACGGCGACATCATGGCCACCAGCGAAGAAGATTTCGCGCGCGTCATGGCCGTCAATGTCACCGGCTACTATCACATGGCCAAGGCAGCAATGCCCGAGCTCGTCAAGACCCGCGGATCGATCGTCATGACGTCGTCAGTGTCGGGGCTGGGTGGTGACTGGGAAATGTTCGCCTACAACACGTCGAAAGGCGCGGTCAGCAATATGGTGCGCGCGATGGCGATGGATGCGGCCAAGGATGGGGTGCGCGTGAACGCGGTCAATCCAAGCTTTACCGACACCGGGTTGACGAAGGATATGGTCAGCAAGCCCGAGCTGGTCGCGAAATTCAATGAGCGCATGCCGCTGGGCGCGCCGGAAGATCCGGATGGTGTTGCAGCCGCGATGGCGTTCCTGGCGAGCGACGATGCGCGCCTCATTACTGGCGTGAACCTGCCGGTGGATGCGGGCTTGATGGCGTCGAACGGTCAGCCGCCGCAGTAAAACACTGGCAGCACGGGGCGATGCGTCTGGCACGCCCCGCGCTGTAAGGGAATGTCAGGCGAGGCGATTAGCCCCCGCCAATACCCACAATCACATGCCCGCTGCCGCCGCATTGCGGGCAGGCCTTGCCGTCCGGGAGTGTGCCTTTGCCTGCGCAGGCATCGCAGACGTCTTCGCCGGTACCGGGCGTGCCGGGTTCGGCGTCGTCGCCGGGATTGAGGTCGTGTTCGGGATGAATGCTCATGATGGTCCTCGTTGCTGATCGGTCAACCGATTGTAGTGAGGTTTTCGAGCGGGTGGCGCGAGGCAGGCGCTGCAGGAAATGCGAGCGCCCCAATCGCTGGCCGGACAACGGTTCGGCAGTCAGGGCAATCATCCCTTCCTGCCGAAACACGGTTTACTTCTGCATGCTGTAACGCTCGAGCCAGTGCGCATACGGCGCCGGCAACACCCAGGTCGGGCTCTCAACGCCCAGCTCTTTGGCCGCTTCCAGAGGGTAGTGCGGATTGGCCAGGTGGGCACGACCTACCATGACCAGGTCCAGCTGTTCGTCAGCCACGGCGCGTTCTGCCAAGTGCGGGCCGTCGAAGCCCCACGCCGACGCGACCGGAATGCCGGCTTCGTCACGCACGCGCTTGGCCACCGGACCCAGGAAGGCCGGACCCCACGGGATATTCACATCCGGAATCGTGAAGTTGACGCTGACGCTCAGCATGTCCAGGCCGCGCTGGCGCATCATGCGCACCAGTTCGATCGACTCATTCACCGTTTGTTCATCGTTGCCATCGTATTCGATGACGCCAAGACGCGCGGTCAGCGGCAGGTTGGCCGGCCAGACTTCGCGCACGGCCTCCAGCGTCTCGAGCAAAAAGCGGCTGCGACCGGCGAAATCACCGCCGTACTGGTCGGTGCGCTTGTTCGAGTGCGGCGAAAAGAAGCTCTGCCCCAGGTAACCGTGCGCAAAGTGCAGCTCGAGCCATTCGAAACCGGCAGCCAGTGCGCGACGGGCAGCATCGACAAAATTGGCTTTCACGCGCGCGATGTCATCCAGCGTCATTTCCTTCGGCACTTTTGGCAGGTTCTTGCCAAAGGCAATCGCCGACGGTGCGATGGTGTCCCACCCATACGCATCTTCCGACGGGATATGGTCGTCGCCTTCCCACGGACGGTTGGCGCTGGCCTTGCGGCCGGCATGGCCGATCTGGATGCCTGCAACCGCACCGGCGGCCTTGATACGGGCGGCGATGTGGGCCATGCCTTCAACCTGTGCATCGTTCCACAGACCGGTGCAGCCTGGGGTGATCCGGCCTTCCGGCGAAACAGCGGTTGCTTCCACGATCACCAAGCCAGCGCCGCCGCGGGCAATGCTGGCGTAGTGCGTCTGATGCCAATCGTTGACGAAGCCGTCGTTGGCGGTGTACTGGCACATTGGCGGCACCGCGATGCGGTTGCGCAAGGTGACGTCTTTGAGGGTGAACGGTGTGAATAAGGCGGCCATGGATTTTTCGTTTTCTTAACGTAGGGGTCAAGCCGCGGTCTGCGCCGCGGCGGTCGGCCAGTATAGAAGGAAGGCGGAAAACGTGCTGGCGAGGTCAGCTTTTTGCGGTTGTACCGGTAGATCCGGGCTGAGCGCGCGTTACGGAAACGCCGATCCGTCGCTGCTTGCTGACAACGCAAATCTGCCGACGGGCCTGTGCAGACCGGTGTGATAATCTTGTCAGTCGCTCACTCTCAGGGACCATCATGACATTGCCCGTTGTTGCTATTTTTTTTGCCAAGCCTGGTTTTGAAGAGAAACTGGAAACACTGTTACGCAGCGTTGTCGAGCCGACGTTGCGCGAGGAAGGCTGCATCAGCTACCAGGTGAACCGCGACATTGCCAATCCACGTCGCTTCGTGTTCACCGAGGAGTGGCGCAGCAGGGCTGACCTTGATCGGCATCTTGCAGCACCGCATCTGCGGATGCTGTCGAAGCAGGTTCCGGAGCTCATCGAATCGAGCGATGTGTTCCTGCTGGCGAAGGTTGAAGGCGGTTCGGCATAAGCTTGCTTTCCACTCTGCGCGCTTTGGAGAATCCAGGGACTGTGAAGCAACCGACTTGGCGCTGTCATCTGTCAGCAGGAACTGACGGTAATCGTCTGTTGTACCGGTGGGAAGGAATTCAGCTTTAAATATTTGGCTTCTTGAGCGACAGAGAGTGCGTTTGCGGATTATAGTAAGAGTCACTGTTTCGATTTAAATGAAAATGCAATCATCTGGTGTTTTTTCACGCATTTGATGTTGCTTTGCATTACAAACGGTTCAGTTACTCTTATAAATTACCGGAGAATCGCGTGAAAATCGCTGGATGCCTGCTGACCGCCATTATGGGATTGTCGTTTCCTTTGTCTACACAAGCTCAGCAACTCACGCCAGCGCCTGCTATCACGGAGGCGCTGGAGTCAGCCCAGAACGTGGTCGTCACAGCGCGCCGCTTTCATCTGGAGCCCACAGAGTTTTTAAACTACGAATACGCATATACACTAAACAACGGGAAAACAGTGCGATTCAGTCGGCGCGTAGGACGTTTTTATGTCGCCATCAAAGGCTATGAGCCGGTAGAAATCCTCTCCCTCAGCTCCGACCAGTTCGTGAGCAGAGGTGGCGCTACGCTGATGTTCACCGAAGCCGGCGATGCGCTGACCATCGATAACTTTGAACTGCTCCAGGAAGAATCCGGCAGCCCGATCCTGTATATGTTCGGTACCGTGAAACAAATTCTTCACCAGGTCAAATAGCCAGCAATAGCCAGGGTCAGGTCTGACATTCGGACACGGACTCTGCATTAACTAGTCAGCTTGCATCTCACAGAAATACGCATGGTGTTGAGCTTGTGTCCAAATGTCAGACCTGACACCAAAGTCCCATGTAAAAGAAAAAACCACTGCCAGGTGACAGTGGTTTTTATCTTTCTGAAACAAGGGCCTGAACCACAAGCCCCATGCCCTTAGGCAGCTTTCTTGTTACGGCGACGTGCTGCATACAGACCCAGCATACCCAGACCCAGCAGGCCAACCGATGCTGGCTCTGGGACGTCCGTAGGCTCACCGCTGAATACAACGTCGAGGGAACCGTTGATCGTCTGCGTTCCGACTGGATTGAAGTTGTTCAGATGGCCCGACTGGAACGACAGCGAGTAGAACGGGTTAGGCAGGATGAAGAATGCGCTGCCAGCGTCGGTGAGCGCGAACGAGCTCGATGCACCGAAGCTACCGCAGTTGATGCCCCTGCCGCCAGGATTGCCTGGGCTCTCGCAGGTGCTGAGCATCGGGTCGAGTGTGCCTTGGCCAGCAATTGGATTGCCGCTGCCCAGCAAGACCTCTCCGCCAGCTACGCCGAGGGTGTTGTCCAGGAACAGGCTGAGATTACCGCTGCCAGGGGAGAAATCGAACGTCGTAGTCGAGCCGTTGACCGAGTAAGTGCCGCCTGCAGTGTAGGTAGCGAACAGGCCATAAGTTGCGCCCAGGCCAGTCTGGTACGACTCGTACGCCGTATTGCCTTTGTTACCGACGAACTGACCAGCAGTCCAGACCAGTGAGACGTTGAACGTGCCATCAGCATTGAAGGTGGCTTGCTCGGTGTAGTTACCGGTGATTTTGTCAGCAACGAAATTTGCATACGCTCCGTTGACTGGATCAACGGTGAATTCGTTGAACGGTGCAGCAGCAGCAGTGCCGCTGAAGGTGAACGCAGCGGCGATGGATGCGGCGACAATTGATTTCGAGAGAGCGTTCATTTCGTTATTTCCTGAGTGTAGGGGAGCAGACTATGATCTTGAACAAGCAAACTTTATGCCAGTAAAATTTTCCTTTATGAAACAAGGTATTAGAAGAGGTACGCGCGGCGCCAATGTCATCACTGTAAAGAAATCCGACAGCGTTCGATGCAACGCTACCCGTCGGCTGTGTCAAACTGGTAAAAAGCCAGCGTGCCGGACGGCTGGCATCAGCCAGCAACGTACTTGTCCTTATCCTCGATTTTTTTAAGGCTTTAATGATGACAATGCGCGCGTCAATCTGCGCTTCGGTCGATGCAGCAGGTGAAGTTGAAGAAGCTGAATGGTGGCTCGAACACAATCAGGAAAACTTGTCATACGTTTCCGAGATGAACGGTTGCGGTTGCTGTATTTTTGCCTGGGACGTGGAAGGTCCGCAGCACGTAATCGCCACGCTGCCTTTGCACTTGCGGGCAGACAGTGCGTGGGTTTCTGACGGCTCGTGAGAGCAGGTCTGATAACACTGGATCGCTGCTGCTTTTGGCAAATGCACCGAGTGTCGGCTGACACGCAGCACTTGCGGCGCATGGACTGCACGACCTCAGAAATCATTCCCTGATCGAATCGCATACACTGACACACCAACCTATCAGGAGCCAGTATGCGAACGAAACACGCCGCGCAGATCATCTTTACCCTTGCCAGCTTCTGGGCAGGGCAGGCATTCGCGCAGCAACCGGCCATCAGACCTGGGTTGTGGCAGATCGACATGACGCTGTCGGACACGGCGGCGGGCAATCCGCTGGGGGGTTATCTCGAGCTGATGAAAAGCCAAATGGCCCTGATGACGCCCGAGCAGCGCGCGCAGATCGACAAGATGCTGGCTGGTAGCGGTACTGAGCTGAAAGGTGATGGCGTGCGCACCAGGCAGTGCATTACCCAGCAAAACATCAACGACTTCGATTTGTTCGGCAAAAAAGGCGCGGATTCCTGCACCAAGAAGATGACACCCATCGCTGGCGGCATGAATGTGAACATGGTCTGCACCCAGCCCCGAATGAAGGTCGACGCCGTCTTGAAGGCCGAGAGTGAGACATCGTATCGGTTCGAATCGGTCGCTACCTTACCGGGGCCGGGCGGCGGAGACATCAGCCAGAAATCAAACGGCACCGGCAAATGGCTGGGAAGCGATTGCGGAAACACCGGCGCAGCAGCGGCTGGCCGATAACCAGCACGGTGCGGATTGATGCAGCAACGGGCGGCCGTGTGACGTGCTGTTCGAGGGCAAGGTCTGGTCGAATCACTGCTTCAGACAAGGATAAACATGCACGCCACAGCAAGCGCCATCACCGACGTGCATAGCCACCCAAGGATGTTCAAACGGCGAGAGATTGTCAACGCGCCCATGATGTCGTGCCGTGCTGCCATCAGCATCATCACGGCCATGATCGGGATCGATACGATGCCATTGATGACTGCGCTCCAGTAAAGTGCCTTGATCGGGTCGATGGGCGCGTAGATCAGGATAACGCCGAGCAGCGTCGCCAGGACGATAATCGCATAGAAGCGCGGTGCTACCGCAGGCTTGTCTTGCAGGCTGTTTTTCCATTCAAATGTGCCAGCCATCGCATAGGCAGCAGATCCCGCAAGCACGGGAATCGCCAACAGGCCGGTGCCGATGATGCCAAGGCTGAAAAGAATGAACGCGAATTCGCCGGCAATCGGCCGCAGCGCTTGGGCTGCCTGCGCTGAAG
This sequence comes from Telluria sp. LT1R51-2, assembly GCF_059685775.1. Classification (NCBI taxonomy): domain Bacteria; kingdom Pseudomonadati; phylum Pseudomonadota; class Betaproteobacteria; order Burkholderiales; family Oxalobacteraceae; genus Telluria; species Telluria sp. LT1R51-2. The sequence goes on from NZ_JCASIM010000001.1 coordinate 210,006, forward strand.
AAGAAATATCGGTGACGCCGTGCAGGTGCAACGTCACGGCAAAGGTCAGCATGATGGCAAATGCCACGATATTTGAAAAACCCATGCCAATATAGGTGTCGACCTTGATCCGGTCGAGGCTTGCCTTCGCTTCGGCCGGCGCATATTTCAGCGCCCGGGCATCGGGTAGCGCACGCAGGTTTTCGACTTCTTGCGATGACTGCCAAAAAAACAGATACGGGCTGATCGTGGTGCCGAATACTGCAACAATGGTCGTGATATAGGCCGCCTTCCAGGGCAGCTGCGGGAACGTGATCAGGCCGACCGCCACCGTGGCCCACGGCACTCTGACAACGAACACGGTCGCGACGTAGGCCAGCAGTGCGAGGGTCATCCATTTCAGGATGCGCACGTAGCGGGTGTAGGGAATCATCACCTGCAGCACTGCGGACAGTGCGCCGAAGCCGATCGCATACAGGTGCGCAGGCCCTCCCAATACCAGCCGCAGGGCGTCGCCCATTGCCGCGATATCGGCGGCGATATTGATGATGTTTGCCATCAGCAAAAGCATGACGATCGCATACAACAACGCCTTCGAATAGTGCCGCCGGATGTTGGTGGCCAAACCATGGCCCGTTACTACACCGATTCGAGCGCTGACAACCTGAATCCCCACCATCAGCGGATAGGTAAATAACAGCGTCCACAGCAACCCGAAACCGAACTGTGCACCGGCCTGCGAGTAGGTCGCGATACCGCTTGGATCGTCGTCTGCCGCGCCGGTGATCAGGCCAGGTCCCAATTTGGATAGCCATGTGTCGGATTTTGCTGCGAACGTGGGCAAGGACTGCTCCATGAGAGATGCTTTCCTGTTGCTGCCAGCCCTTGCGCAGAAGGTCCTGTAACAAACGTGTGTGTGATGAAAAGGAGATGGGCGGTCAGTCAACCCCGGGGCTTGGCGCTATTGCCTGCATCAATCGAGCAATCACGCCGGCAAGAACCGTCTGCAGGGAGCACCATCGCTCACGAGTCTAACGCGTAAAGATGCCTTGTAGGATATTTCTTACAAGGTGGCAGTATCGCTATGGCGTCGGTGCGTCATTGGCAAATCAACCCAATGATCGATACCCACCGGTCATTCCCGGAATATGGCTGCATGAACAACACATTGGTGCCCGAATTCATGCCACTGTCATCATGCCGAATTAGCATCCCCCCGTCAGCGCCGCCAGGATGGCTTTGACAACTTCTGATGCGCCCGCCTGTAGCGCGAGGCAGTGGAGCCAGGCAGTCCGGCTGCTCCCGCCCTGCGGCCTCTTGCTTGCGCAAAATAACTCATAACATTTGAAGAGGGTTTGCTTTTATGAAAACGTCGCATCTCGGACTGTTGCCGCTCGCGGCCTTGCTGTTCGCGCCGGTCGCCGGCCATACCATGCCCGTGTCGACTCTCACGGGAGAACGTCCGCTGGTCATTTCTCACCGCGGCGCCAGCGGGTATCTGCCGGAAGAGTCGGTGCAGTCGTACCAGCTCGCCATGCGGATGGGCGCTGACTATATCGAGGGCGATGTATACCTGACCGCCGACAACAAGGCGGTGATGCTGCATGACGGCACGTTGAATGCCACGACCAATGTCGTCGCGTTTGCGGCGACGCACCCGGAGATCGCGGCGCTGCGTTCCAGCAACGGGACCTACGACGTGCGCAAATTCACGCTGGCGCAGCTGGAGCAGTTGTCCGTGACGTGCCGCAACGCCAACGGCTACTGCACCGACAAGACCTATTTTGACCCGGCCATTTCGTACAGCTTCACGTCTTACGATGCGTTCCTCGACCTGGCCTATAACTACTTCATCGAGACCGGCGTCGCCATCGGCGTCTTCCCGGAAGCCAAGCAGAGCGGGCTGGACGTGGCCGAGGCCATCCTGGCGGGCCTGAGCAATGCGAAGTACAACGGCTACTTCACGACGGCGGGCCGCGCCCTGACGCAGTCCTTCAACGCGGCGCAGGTAGAGTATCTGAACGCCAACTCGTCCATTCCGGTCAGCTATCTGGGCGTCTGTCCCACCACCGCGGCAGGAGCGGCAGCGGTCGCCGCCATCGCCGACGGCATCGGCCCGTCGTCGGGCCAGCTCAGCGCAGCCTGCGTACAGGCCGCGCATGATGCCGGCATGACGGTCACGCCGTACACCTTCCTGAACAACCCCGCCAGTTATGAGGCTGCCTACAACCTCGGTGTGGACGGCGTCTTCACAAACTACCCGGACATTGCCGTCACTGCGCGCGACGCCGTATTCGGGCCGGCGACGCCGGTGCCCGAACCGCATTCGCTGGCGCTGCTGGGCCTGGGTCTGGCCGGCATCATCGGACTGAAAAAGCGCAAGCAGGCCTGATCACACGCGCACCATCGACGCCCGGTCGGCATGTCCGACCGGGCGTTCTTTCATGCCTGGCACTTCCATGCCCGTTGCATCGATGACGTCATCAGAGCGTCATCGGCGCTGGCTAAGATTTGCCGTCTTTCACCTTTGCCAATTGTCATCCCATGAACCAATCGCATTCACGTCGCAATTTCATTCGTACCTTTTCGCTCGGCACCGTCGCCGTGTCCACGCTCCCGCTCGCGGCCTGCGGCGGTGATGGCGACGACCGCGTCGTCAGCTTCGCGCATGGCGTGGCCAGCGGCGATCCGCTGGCCGACCGCGTCATCCTGTGGACGCGCATTACGGCCACCGGTGCCGGCGACATCGACGTCGGCTGGGAGATCTCCGAGACCAGCGACTTTTCGCGCACAGTGGCCTCGGGCAGCCTGCGCACTGGCAGCGCCAGCGACTTCACGGTCAAAGTGGATGCGACCGGCCTGACGGCCAACCGCAGCTATTTCTACCGCTTCGGTTGCTACGGCCAGCTCTCGCCGGTGGGCCGTACCAAGACGCTGCCGACCGGCAGCGTGTCACGCGTGCGCTTTGCCGTGTTCAGCTGCTCGAACTACCCGGCCGGCTACTTCAACGTGTATGCCGATGCCGCCAGGTTCGACGACATCGATGTCGGCCTGCACCTGGGCGACTACATCTATGAATACGCCGCCGGCGGCTATGCGTCGCAGAACGCAGGCACGCTTGGGCGCGTATCGAAGCCGGCCACCGAGATCATCACGCTGACCGATTACCGGATCCGCTTCCAGCAATACCGCACCGACCCTGACCTGCAGGCGGTGCATGCGCGCATGCCCTTCATCGCCGTCTGGGATGACCATGAACTGACCAACGACACCTGGAGCGGCGGCGCCGAGAACCACGACCCGGCCACGGAAGGTCTGTGGTCGGCGCGGCGCCAGATGGCGATCCAGGCGTATCACGAGTGGATGCCGATCCGCGTGCCGAACGCGGCGCAGCCGGACAAGATCTATCGCTCGTTCGATTTCGGCAACCTGATTTCGCTGCACATGCTCGACACGCGCGTGATCGGTCGCGACAAGCAGCTGGCCCTGGCCAGCTATGTCGGCGCGGACCGCAGCTTCAACAGCGCCGCATTCACTGCCGACGTCACGAACCCCGCGCGCCAGCTGATGGGTACGGAGCAGACCACCTGGCTGCGCAACCAGATGAGCAAGTCGACGGCCACCTGGCAGATCCTGGGCCAGCAGGTCCTGATGGCGCGCATGCTGCTGCCGGCGCCGATGGTGCTGGGCACCACGGGCTATCCGGCGTACTTCGCGATTGCCGCCAAGGTCAAGGCCGGTGTCGCGCTGAGCGCCGCCGAACAGCAGCTGCTCACGGCCACGCCAGTGCCGTATAACCTCGATGCCTGGGATGGTTACCATGCCGCGCGCGAGACGGTGCTGAACATGGCGCAGACGCTGAACAAGAACATGGTGGTGCTGGCGGGCGACACGCACAATGCCTGGGCCAGCGATCTGGCCGACCAGCAGGGGCGGGCAGTGGGTGTTGAATTTGGCGTGCCTGCCGTGACCTCGCCCGGTTTCGAGACCTATTTCCCGACGATCGCACCGGCCACTGTGGCAGGCGGCATGGAGCAGCTGATCGGGCCGCTGCAATACGCCGAGACGGCCTCGCGCGGTTTCGTCGTGCTGACGGTCACGCCGACCGAAGCCAGGGCCGAGTACCGCTACGTCGATACGGTCACGTCCAAGACCTACAAGGCGGTCGTCGGCAAGACGCTGCGCATGCTGCCGGGCGTGGCGAACCGCAAGATCGTGGCTGTATAACGGATGCACGGAGCGAGGCGCCAGGCTTCGCCCCGTGCACAGTTCAGCACGCTCCCAGCTGCCAGACGAGCTTCTCACGATCCTTTTCCAGCAGCTGCACCTCGACGCCTTTGGCCGAACGCGTGATCACGACCGTCTTGTGAAAGTACGTGTACTGGACGCTGACCGTGCCCGAACTCTCGCTGCGTCTGACGTCGGCCCGGTCGAGATTGAGCTTGAGGTTCTGCAGGATCTGCGCATCGGGCCAGCTGGCCGACAGGCGCACGTGGCGCGTGCGGTCGTCGCCATTGGCCTGCGGGTAGACGCGCTCGCAGGCATGGGCGGGGGCGGGAACCGCGACCAGTGTGGCCAGTGACAGCAAGCCTGCTGCGAGAAGGTTCGGGGACAAGGCGCGGGTCATGGTGTCGATGCCGGTGAGGAACAGGTGCTTACTGTAGCAGCAAGCGCAGCCGCTCGATATCGATCGGCTTGGTCAGATGGTGGTCGAACCCCGCATCGCGCGCCAGTTGCCGGTCACGCTCCTGGCCCCAACCGGTGGCCGCAATCAGTTTGATACTGGCGCAGGCATCCAGCCCGCGCAGGCGCCGCGCCAGTTCGTAGCCATTGAAGTCGGGCAGGCCGATATCGAGCAGCGCGACCTCGGGCAAGAAATCCGGCGCCAGCGCCAGTGCGCCGGCGGCCGTATGCGCCAGCAGCGTCGTGCAGCCGAACAGCTCGAGCATCGTCGCCATTGTCTCGGCCGCATCGACATTGTCATCCACCACCAGCACCCGCAGTGGCGCCGGCTGGCCAGGCGCCGTTGCTATTTCTTCCACCACCGCGCAACCCGCGATCAGCGGCAGGCGCAGCGTGAACTGGCTGCCGCGACCCGGCCCGTCGCTCTCGACCAGGATCTCGCCGCCATGCAGCAGCGCGATACCGCGCGCCAGCGCCAGGCCGATGCCCAGGCCGCCGCAGGCGCGTTCGCGCCCTGGTTCGAGCTGCGTGAACAACTGAAAGATCGTCCCCAGGGCATCCGCCGGGATGCCGATGCCGTTGTCGCGCACGCGCAGTTCGGCGTGGCCATCCGAACCGGCCAGTTCAACATCGATTAGCCCGCCATCCGGTGTGTACTTGGCTGCGTTGCCCAGCAGGTTGATCACCACCTGCGCCAGGCGCGTGGCGTCGCCGTCGACGGTCAGCGGTACCTCTGGCAGCGTCAGGCGCAGCGCATGGCGCGCGGCCGTCATCACCGGCGCCATGTCGTGCACCGCGCCGCGCGTCAGCGCCGCCATGTCGACCGGGGCGCGCCGCAGCTGCATGCGGTTCTGGGTAATGCGCGAGACCTCCATCAGGTCGTCCACCAGGCGCGTCAGATGGCGCAACTGGCGGTCGAACGCGCCGATCACGCGCGCATCCTCGTCGTTGCCGTGCTTGATCTTGAGCACGTCGAGCGCGCTGCGCATCGGCGCGAGTGGATTGCGCAGCTCGTGCGACAGCGTGGCCAGAAATTCATCCTTGCGCAGGTCGGCCGCCGACAACTGCGTGTTCACCGCCTGCAGTTGCAGGTCGCGCTGGCGCTGCACCTCGCGGACGCCGTCGGCGGTCTCCGACTTGCACAGCAGTGCGTTTTCGTAGGCATGCCTGCCACCGGCTTGAAACAGCGCCCAGTGGTCGATCTCGCGGTCGCCATCACGCTGGCGCACGAGTTGAAGCAGCACCGGCAGCCGCGCGCCACCTGGCTTCAACAGGTCGATCTGGATGTCATGCGCCGCGCCTTCGTTCTGCAAGCGTGGGACGCAGCACGTGTAGTGAAACAGGCGGGCGCTGGCCGGCAGCAGGTCGTGCAGGGGCGTGCCGACCAGCGCCCCGGGTGCCATGCCGAGCCACGCATGCAGGCTGGCGTTGGCCGTGAGGATCATGCCGTGTGCATCGGTTGCCATCAGGCCGCAAGCAGCCTGGTCGAAGAACAGGTCGGTCGCGGTGAGGGTGGCGGTCATGGACGGTCAGCGTAACTGCTGTGCGAGGAAGGCGTCGATGGCGGCCGAGACGTTGGTCGGGGCGCTCATGTGCGGGCAGTGGCCGACGTTCGGTACCATCGCGAACGTGCTGCGCTGCAGGTTCTGGTGCAGCCATTGGCCAGCCGTGCGCGGCGCGATCAGGTCATCGCTGCATTGCAGGATCAGCGCGGGCGTCGTGGACCTGGGCACATCAAGACGGTGGTCGGAGCGGAACGTGACGCTGGCAAAGTGATGGGCGATCTCGGGATCGTTGCGGCAAAAACTGGCCGTCAGCCCGGAGGCCAGGTGAGGCTGGTTGGGCGCGCCCATGATGGTGGGTGCAAGGCTGTGCGACCAGGTGATGAAATTCGTCTCCATCGTCTCGAGGAGTTCGTCGATGTCGTCGCGCGTGAAGCCGCCGGTATAGTCGCCGTCGTTGATGTAGCAGGGCGACGGACTGACCATGATCTGCGCGGCAAAGCGCTCGGGCGCGGCGATCGTGGCCAGCATGCCGATCGTCGCGCCGACCGAGTGCCCGACAAACACGACCGGGCCGCTGGCATGGGCGTCGATCAGGGCGAGCAGATCGTCGGCATGACCCTGCAGCGTCGCATGGCGGGCGCGGTTATAGGCCGACAGGTCCGAGCCGCCGGAGCCGACGAGATCGTAGGTGAGAACGCGATACCGGTGCTGGTAAGCGGGGGCGAGGTGACGCCACATCGTCTGGTCGCACCCGAAACCATGGGCAAACACCATGGTGGCGGCGCCCTGGCCGGCGAGGTGAACGTTATGGCGGAGCTGGGCGGACATTGAATGCCTCTCGTCGGTTCACGCAGATATACACAAAAAATAGCATCATTCTTGTGTAATGTCAGCAAGGCCGATGTAAAAGGCGGTTAGTCGTGGTCGTCGTTCTCGCCAGCGCGGGTCAATTGCGGGATCACCTTGACCAGCAGGATGCGTGGGCCATTCATTTTCTTGACCACGACATCGAACTGCGGGAAGCCGATACGCTGGCCCTGCTTGGGGATGTCGCCCAGCTTGGCCATCAACAGGCCGCCGACCGATTCGACATCGTCCAGCCCCATTTGTTCGTTATCGATGTCGATGCCCAGCAGCCGTTCGAGCGAGAAGATCGGCAGGCTGGCCTTGCCGATCCAGGTGCCGTCAGCCTGCTTGAGCCAATCGTTTTCGTTCATCCGGAACTCGTCGCGGATCTCGCCGACCATTGCGCCCAGCAGATTGTCGAGCGTGACGAAGCCGACCGGGCGCTTGCCTTTTTCGCCGATCAGCGCGAAGTGGGGGGCGCCGCCGCGGAAGCGCCGGAAGATGTCCTGCGCCGGCGTGCGCGCCGAAATCGATTCGACCGGCCGCAGGAACTGGGTCAGATCGCCGATGGGCCGGCCCGACTGCAGCGCGAAATACAGGTCTTTCAGGTGGACGATGCCGATGACTTCTTCACCGTCCTTGTCGAAATACGGGTAGCGCGAAAAGCGGTTGCGGCGCACGGTTTCCAGGTTCTGCTCGAGCGAGCGGCTGGCATACAGGGCACTGACTTCGTTGATCGGGCGCATCAGCTCGGACACGGCCAGCTGGCTGAAGTCGAGCGACTGGGCCAGGATATTGCGGTCGTCCTGCGTGATTTTTTCGGCCGGGTTGCTGGTGCGCAGGATGAGTTTGAGTTCTTCCAGCGAATAGTGATGGTCGTGCCCGCCCTTGCCGGCCAGGCCCGCCACGCGCAGCAGCGTATTCGCGCTGGCATTGAGCAGGGCAATCGCCGGGTACATCGCCCAGTAAAACGCGTACAGCGGGATGGCGCACCACAGCGCCACCGATTCCGGCAGCCGGATCGCCAGCGTCTTTGGTGCCAGCTCGCCGACCACGATGTGCAGGAACGAAATGACCGAGAACGCCACGATGAACGAAATGCTGTGGATCAGTTCTTCGGACGTGACGCCGACAAACGCGAACACCGGTTCGAGCAGGCTGGCAAAGGCCGGCTCGCCGACCCAGCCCAGACCCAGCGACGCCAGCGTGATGCCGAGCTGGCAGGCCGACAGATAAGCGTCGAGCTTGCCGTGAACTTTTTCCAGGATGCGTCCACGCAGGCCGGTGGTCTTGGCGATGGCGTTCACGCGGGTCTTGCGCAGCGTGACGATACTGAATTCGGCGGCGACGAACAGGCCGTTCAGCGCGACCAGAAACAGGGCGAGAACGAGGAAGAGGATATTTTCCATGCTGGAGATGTATTAACAAAAGGCAAAGCAAGAGGGCATTGTACAACCCAACACGGCCCTTATCCGTCTGCTAACGCGCCTTTGTGCACGGCTGACAGGATTGCCTCGACCGCCGGATGCTTGATCTTGCGTTCATTCGAGATCGCATAGAAGTGTTCGCGCACCTCCGGCACCCGGCCGACCAGCTCGGCGCCGAGCTGGTAGTCGATGTCGGCGGCGGGCGCGGCCGGCGTGAAGAACAGCCCCAGGCCGCGCCGCCCGAAGGTATTCAATAACGCGTTGTCCTCGAACTCGCCAACCACGTCGGGCCGGATCGCATGACGCTCGAACCAGTCGTCGATCTTGCCACGCAGGGCGTTATTGCGCGTGGGTAGCAAAAAGGGCGCGCCGTGCAGCGATGAAGGAAAATCGTCGCGGTACGCGTGCGCCAGCGCCGGGGCGCCGACGACGAACATCTCGCTTTCTGACAGCAGGTGGCTGAACACGCGCAGCGTGGTGCCGGTGGGCACGGCGCGGTCGGTCAGCACGACATCGAGCTTGTGCAGCGCCAGGTCGCCCAGCAGCGCCTCGTACTGGTCTTCGTGGCAGACCAGGCGCACCGGCGTGGCGAGCTGGGTCGTGACCTCGAGCAGGCGGTAGGCGGTGAACTTGGGCAGCGAATCGGAAATACCCACCGCCAGGCGGATGCGCGTGCTGTCGGAAGCATCGAGCGCTTCCTGCATCTGCTCGCCCAGCAGGAATATCTGATCGGCATACGACAGCGCCAAACGACCCGCTTCGGTCAGATTGAGGCGCCGGCCTTGCTGCGTGAACAGTGCCTTGCCGAACGCCTGTTCAAGTAAGGTAAGCTGCGTACTCACTGTCTGGATGGCCAGGCCAAGGCGCTCGGCAGCACGTGTAATGCTGCCTTCCTTGGCAACCACCCAGAAGTAATAGAGGTGACGGAAATTGGGGAGTGCGTGGCTCATGGCTTCTGTTTTTCGGAAGTAATCTTCCAATTATCTTCGCTTTTTCAATCGCTTGGCAACCTTTACAATTGTTCGTCAGCACCGTTTTTCATAAATCTATAAGAGGGGAAATATTAATGAAGTACTTTACCTGGTCACTCATCGTGACCGCGGTCTGCCTTGCCCTTGCGGCCTGGTGGGGATTCGATCATGGTGGCACGTCGGGCATGATTACTGCGCTGGGCGTGGCGGCCATTCTGGCGGTCATGGAAGTGTCGCTGTCGTTTGATAACGCGGTGGTCAACGCCTCGGTCCTCAAGACCTGGGACGAGTTCTGGATCAAGCTGTTCCTGGGCGTCGGCATCATCATCGCCGTGTTCGGCATGCGTCTGGTGTTCCCGCTGGTCATCGTGGCCGTGGCTGCCGACCTGGGTGCGGCGGAAGTCTGGAACCTGGCACTGACCAATCCAAAAGCCTTCTCGATGCACCTGACCAACCACCACGCTGAAGTGGCGGCATTCGGCGGCATGTTCCTGCTGCTCGTGTTCCTGAACTTCATGCTGGACGATGAAAAAGAAACCCACTGGCTGGGCAACTTCGAAGCAAAACTGGGTTCGCTCGGCAAGGTGTCGTCGATCGCCGTCATGATCGCCATCGCCGCGCTGCTGTTCAGCCTGACGTATGTTGATGAAGCGCAGAAGATGGTCGTTGCGATCGCCGGTATGTGGGGCATCCTGGTCTATGTTGCTGTCGATATGCTTAGCAGCCTGCTGGAAAAGAGCGAATCGGGCGAGGGTGCTGTCGGTGACGCGGTCAAAAAAGGCGGTATCGGTGGTTTCCTGTACCTCGAAGTGCTGGATGCGTCGTTCTCGTTCGACGGCGTGATCGGCGCGTTTGCGATCACCAGCGACGTCGTGATCATCATGCTGGGCCTGGCAATCGGCGCGATGTTCGTGCGTTCGATGACCGTGTTCCTGGTGCGCAAGGGCACGCTCGATGAATACGTCTACCTGGAGCACGGCGCGCACTACGCGATCGGTATCCTGGCCGTAATCATGCTGGCCAGTATGAAGTGGCATGTACCAGAGCTGATCACCGGCGGTGTGGGCGTGGCCTTCATCCTGGCGTCGCTGTGGAGCTCGATTCAGTACAAGAAGAAGCACGCCGCACTCGCCGGCGCGTAAGCGGTAACCGGGCCGGCGGCATGCATGCCGGCCCTGCAGTACAGAATTCGCCGCGAGTGGCAGAACACCAGCTCGCGGCGCTTGCAACCCGGTGTTCACTATTTAGGAGATTCTCACCATGGCAATCAGTCTGCAAAAAGGCGGCAACGTCAACCTTTCCAAAGAAGCGCCAGGCCTGACTTCACTGAAAGTCGCTCTCGGCTGGGACATCCGCGCCACCGACGGCGCAGCCTTCGACCTCGACGGCGCCGTGTTCCTGCTCAATTCGTCCGGCAAGGTCCGTTCGGATGGCGACTTCATCTTCTATAACAACCTGAAGTCGAGCGACGGTTCGATCGTCCACTCGGGCGACAACACCACTGGCGCCGGCGACGGCGACGATGAATTCGTCACCATCGACCTGACCAAGGTTCCGGCCGACGTCGACAAGGTCGTCCTGGGCGTGACCATTCACGATGCCGAAACCCGTCGCCAGAACTTCGGCATGGTCGGCAAGGCGTTCATCCGCTGCGTCAACAACGCCACCAACGCCGAAGTCGCGCGCTACGACCTGTCGGAAGACGGTTCGACCGAAGCTGCGATGATCTTCGGTGAGGTCTACCGCAATGGCGCGGACTGGAAATTCCGCGCGATCGGCCAGGGCTTTGCCGGCGGTCTGGGGCCCCTGGCCCGCAACTACGGCGTCAACGTTTAATCATTCAAGCCAGGGCGCTTCTGCGGGGGCGCCCTGCGTGGAACCCATTCTAAGGAAGCCAAATGCCAGTATTTACCGTGACCGGGGACGTCGATCCTTTCCTTCATGTGTCGATGAAGCAGGGCGAGACCATCTATTGCGAATCCGACGCGATGGTGATGATGGAATCGACCCTCGACCTCAAAGGCAAGATGAAGGGCGGGCTCGGTAGTGCGCTGATGCGCACCTTTGCCAACGGCGAGTCGTTCTTCCAGCAGCACATCGAAGCCACGCGCGGCGATGGCGACTGCCTGCTGTCGCCAACCCTGCCGGGTGCGATGCAAACGGTCGATGTCGGTCCGAACCACTACATCATCAGCGATGGCGCGTTCGTTGCGGCCACGTCCGGCGTCGACCTCAAGGTCCGTACGCAAAGCCTGGGCAATGCGCTGTTCGCCAACAGTGGCGGCTTCTTCGTCACCGAAACGGGTGGCCAGGGCCAGGTGGTGGTGTCGGGCTTTGGGTCGATGTCGGTGCTGGATGTCGAGCCGGGCAAGGATGCAATCATCGACAACTCCCACGTGGTGTGCTGGGACAGCACGCTGCGCTACGAAATTTCGATCACGACCGGCACCAGCGGTGGCTTCCTGGGTAACCTGATCAACAGCCAGACCAGCGGCGAGGGCATGGTCCTGCGCTTCTCGGGTCGTGGCAAGGTGTATGTATGTTCGCGCAACCGCACTGCATTCAAAGCCTGGATGCAGCAGCCAGCGAAATAACGGAGGAACACAATGTCAGTCAATCTGCAAAAAGGCCAGAAGATCTCTCTGGACAAGGAAGCCGGTGGCGGCCTGTCCCGCGTGACCATGGGTCTGGGTTGGGATGCGATCAAGTCGAAGGGTTTCTTCGGCTTCGGCGGCGGCAAGTCGGACGCCGTCGACCTGGACGCATCGGTGGTCATGTTCGACGAGTCGAACAAGCCGGTGGACGTGATCTGGTTCCGCCAGCTCAAGAGCAAGGACGGCAGCATCGTCCACACGGGCGACAACCGCACCGGCGCCGGTGATGGCGACGACGAGCAGATCACCGTCGACCTGAACGCCGTGCCAGCATCGGTCAAGGCACTGGTCTTCACGGTCAACAGCTTCACCGGGCAGACTTTCGCCACGGTGGAGAACGCCTACTGCCGCCTGATCAATGCAGCCAACCAGCAGGAAGTCGCGCGCTTCAACCTGTCGGTGACGGGTTCGCATTCGGCGCAGATCATGGCCAAGCTGTACCGCCATGGCGGCGAGTGGAAGATGCACGCGATCGGCGAGAACGGCAACGGCCGTACGTTTGACGATCTGATGCCGCAGATTTCAGTGCATTTGTGATCGATCGCGTCGATTGATATCGAAAACCGGGGCCGCGTGCCCCGGTTTTTTTATGGCTGCCTGGCAGGGATATGCCCGGACATCGGCGCTGGCGAAAACTGACGGGCATATCCCCCGACAGGGCGTGGTGTTCTCACCAAGATTGCCAAAGAAGCCGATCAGGATATTACCCAACCGTTGCTGAAAGACAACTAATTATTGGTATATTGAACGGCAGACTCTATTTTCTACCAAGAAGTAATCACTTCGGGCTATCGTCCGTTTGTTCCCGAATTTACTTCGCGCAAGAAAACTTACCCAGGGTCTTTATGCTTTCCAAATTAACATTGCGTTTCCGATTGATCGCCACGCTCGCGGTCCTCGGCCTTCTGATTGCGGCAATCGGCGTGCTCGGCATCTATGGCATGCGCTCCAATCATGCCGCGCTTGAGCAGGTGTACAGCAACCAGCTCGCTTCGAGCATTGCGATCAACAATTCCAAGAACTTCCTGAACCGCGCACGTTTCGGCCTGGATCGTGGCGTGTTCCACCCGGATGCGCCCGACGTCGCCAAGACCATCGCGCGCGCCAAGGGCTTCATCGACGACGCCAACAAATCGTGGCAAACCTACCTTGCCTTGTCGCGCAGTGGTGAAGAGGCGGACCTGGCCAAAACGCTGGAAACCGAACGGACACGCTACATCAACGACGGCATGCTGGCACTGGCCACCGCCCTCGAACAGGGTAACGTCGAGCGCATCGAAGCGCTGTCGATGAAAGAGATGACCGCGTTGTACGGTGTCTTTGACAAGGCGTCGGTTGCGCTGGACGACTACCAGCTGGCCACGGCCCGCCATGAGTTCGAGTCCAGCCTGGCGCTGTTTACGACCTTGATGTGGGCTGCGGGTCTGAGCGTGGTCTTTGGCCTTCTGTTGGCGATCGTGTCGTCGGTGCTGTTGCTGCGCGCAATCATGCGGCCGCTCGAACAAGCGATCACTCACTTTGACGCGATGGCACACGGTGATTTGTCGACGACGGTCGTCGTCGATCGCCAGGATGAAATGGGCGCGCTGCTTAGCGGTCTGGCCACGATGCAGGAGCAATTGTCCGGCACCGTGCGCAGTGTGCGTGACAGCAGCATGTCGATCGCCACCGCCAGCGCCGAAATCGCCGCAGGCAACATGAACCTGTCGGGCCGCACCGAGCAGCAGGCCAGCAGCCTGGAAGAAACTGCATCCTCGCTCGAAGAACTGACCAGCACCGTGCAGCACAATGCCGACAACGTTCGTCAGGCCAACAATGTGGCGCGCTCGGCATCCGAAGTGGCGGTACGTGGCGGCAAGCTGGTGTCGGACGTGGTCGAGACCATGAGCGCGATCAATGCGTCCTCGAAGCGCATCGTCGACATCATTTCAGTCATCGACGGCATCGCGTTCCAGACCAATATCCTGGCGCTCAATGCGGCCGTGGAAGCAGCGCGTGCCGGCGAACAGGGCCGCGGTTTCGCGGTCGTGGCCAGCGAAGTGCGCAACCTGGCGCAGCGTTCGGCGGCGGCGGCGAAAGAGATCAAGGAATTGATCGGCACGTCGGTGACCAATGTTGAGGCAGGTACGGTCCTGGTCGACAGCACCGGCACCACGATGAACGAAATCGTCTCGAGCGTGAAGCGGGTCTCCGACATCATGGCCGAGATCCTGGCTGCAGGCGAAGAGCAGACGTCGGGCATCGGTCAGATCAACGAAGCGGTCAGCCTGATGGACCAGGCAACCCAGCAGAACGCGGCGCTGGTCGAAGAAGCGGCGGCGGCCACCGGCGCGCTGCAAGAGCAGGCCCACGCGCTGCAGCAGATGGTCAGCGTGTTCAAGGTCGATGCGCAGCCAGCCGGGCACGGGCACGGGCGCGCGCTCGGGCACAAGGCACAGCAGCGCATCGCCATCGCAGCGTAGCGTAAGCGGGCGCGCTGCCCATGCCATAATGCCGGCATCATGAGCGTGCGCACCCCATTTCCGCTGACAGCCGGCCCCGCAGCCTGTCGATCCCATGCGTGATCCGATCGCATTTCCTGTCGATGGCGGGGCGCTCGGCGCTGCGATTCGCGATTACGACTGGGCGGCCACGCCGCTCGGCCCCATTGCCGGTTGGCCGGCCACGCTGCGCACCGGTGTGAGCATCGTGCTCGGTTCGGCGTTCCCCAGTTTTCTGGTCTGGGGCGCCGAACAAACCCTCCTGTACAACGATTCCTACGCCGAGATCCTGTGCGACAAGCACCCGCATGCACTGGGCGGCAGCTTCCAGGCCGCCTGGCCCGAAATCTGGGACGTGCTCGCCCCGCTGGTCGACCGCACGCTGGTCGGGGGCGAATCGTACAAGATGCACGACCTGCCGCTGGTCATGCAGCGCAAGGGCTATGCCGAGCATACCTGGTTCACGTTTTCGTACGGCCCGGTGCGCGGCGACGGCGGCGAGATCCTCGGTCTGTTATGCACCTGCATCGACACCACCGACACCATCCTCGCCCGGCGCCGCCAGGTCGCCGACGAGGCCGTGTTGCGCGAGCACGAAAGCAATTCGCGCATCGATGCCGAACGGGTGCAGCTGGCGCTGTCCGCCGGCGCCATCATCGGCACCTGGTTCTGGGATTTGCCGACCGACCGCTTTACGGTCGATGAAGCGTTCGCACGCGCCTTCGGTCTCGACCCGGCGCTCGGGCGCGTCGGCCTGAGCCTGGCGCAGATCGTCGCCACGGTCCACCCGGACGACCAGGCCGGTCTGGCACAGGCGATCAACACCGTCATCGCGCGCGGTGGCCATTATGCCCACCAGTACCGCGTGCGGCGCACCGACGGGCGCTACTACTGGATCGAGGCCAACGGCCGGGTCGACCTGGCGCCGGATGGCAGCGGGCTGTCGTTTCCGGGCGTGCTGATCGACGTCGAGGGCCGGCGCGCAGTCGAGGCCGAACGCGACCAGGCGATCCTGAAACTGCGGGCCCTCAACGAGCAGCTCGAGCAGAAAGTCATTGCCCAGGCGCTGGCACGTGGCCGCACCTGGCAGGTCAGCCCGGACATCCTGGGCGTGCTCAATGCCGACGGTTTCGTCGAGACATCGAACCCCGCCTGGCAAACCACGCTGGGCTGGACCGAGGAGGAAATCGCCAGCACGCACTTCATGGAGTTCGTTCATCCGGACGACCGGGCGCTGACCCAGGCCGTGTGGCGCGATGCACTCGAGCGCGACATCCCGGCGCTGCGCTTTGAAAACCGCCACTGTCACAAGGCCGGCGGCTGGCGCTGGCTATCGTGGGTGGCGGTCCCGGACGACGGCAAGGTGTATTGCTCGGCGCGCGACGTGACCCACGAAAAGGAAGCCCAGGCCGAACGTGACCGCATGTGGGACACGTCGCCCGACCTGTTGCTGACGATCGATTTCAATGGCGTGTTCCGGCGCGTGAATCCGGCCTGGACCCACTTGCTCGGTTACACGCCCGACGAACTCGTCGGGCATCACGCCAATGAATTCGTCGTGGCCGAGGACCATGCCCGGACGGTCGACAGCTACCTGTCGGCGGCCGCGGGTGAGCAGCCGCGCCTGGTCAACCGCTATCGCCACAAGGATGGTTCGATACGCTGGATTTCGTGGGCCGCTGCGCCGGCGGGCAGCGTGACGTATGCGACCGGCCGCGATATCACGGTCGAACGCGAGCGCCAGGCCGAACTCGAACGCGCCCAGGAGCAGTTGCGCCACTCGCAAAAGATGGAAGCGGTCGGCCAGCTCACCGGCGGTCTGGCGCACGACTTCAACAATCTGCTGGCCGGCATCGCGGGCAGCCTGGACCTGGTCAAGATCCGCATCGCGCAAGACCGCGTGGGCGAGGTCGACCGCTACATCGGCGTGGCGCAGGGCGCGACCCGGCGCGCTGCGGCGCTGACCCACCGCCTGCTGGCGTTTTCGCGCCGCCAGACGCTCGCGCCCACGGCCATCTGTGTCAATGCCATGATCGAGGGCATGCTCGACATGATCCGGCGCACGGTCGGCCCCGGCGTGCAGGTGGAGCCGCGCGCCGAGCGCACGCTGTGGGCCGCGCTGGTGGACCAGTCACAGCTTGAAAATGCGCTGCTGAACCTGTGCATCAACGCGCGCGACGCCATGCCGGCCGGCGGCTGCATCACCATCGAAACGGCCAATCGCCAGCTCGATCCCGCTGATGCATGCGTACTGGAACTGCCACCCGGCGACTACCTGATGCTGTCGGTGTCCGACGCCGGCACCGGCATGGCGCCGGACGTGGTGGCCAAGGCATTCGATCCGTTCTTCACGACCAAGCCGATCGGGCAGGGCACGGGGCTGGGCCTGTCGATGATCTACGGCTTCGCCAAGCAGTCCGGCGGCCAGGTGCACATCGATTCGGCGGTAGGGCGGGGCACCACGGTGGGCATCTACCTGCCGCGCCATCGCGGCCAGGCCGACGACGTCGATGCCGTACAGCCCGTGGCGCTGGCGTCACCCGACGGCCGGGGCGAGACGATCCTGGTGGTCGACGACGAACCGAGCGTGCGCATGCTGGTCGTCGATTTGCTGGAAGACCTGGGCTACCGCGTGCTGGATGCCGAGGACGGCGCCAGCGGCCTGAAGGTGCTGCAATCCACCGCGCGCATCGATCTCCTGATCACCGACGTCGGCTTGCCCGGGATGATGAACGGGCGGCAGATGGCCGACGCCGCGCGCGTGGCGCGGCCCGAGCTGAAGGTGCTGTTCATTACCGGCTATGCCGAAACAGCCCTGCTCGACAACGGGCAACTGGGACCTGACATGGCGATCCTGACCAAACCGTTTTCCATCGACACGATGGCGCAGCAGGTGCGCGACATGGTAGCGCGGCACGGGTGATAACCGTTCGCCTCAGCCGGGGTCACACAGCCGGGGTCAGGTCACACAGCCGGGGTCAGGTCTGACATTCGGACACGATCACATCAGCACAGCCGGGGTCAGGTCTGACATTCGGACACGGCCTCTACATTAGTTCGCCATTTCCCTCGCGTCGAATGTCACGGCTGCCTTTCCGTTCTACTGCTGTGATCGTGTCCGAATGTCAGACCTGACCCCGGCTTTTGAATGTCAGCCCCGCCGTGGCTACTGCTGTGATCGTGTCTGAATGTCAGACCTGACCCCGGCTTTTGCGTCAGTGCCCGCGCCGCTGCACCAGCGCCGTACCCGCGCCGTGGCGCTTGCTTTCGCTGACTGCGGTCACGGTGCCGTCGGCATTGAATACCAGGGCATTGGCGGCGCCGATTTCTTCGGGTGGTGATTCCCAGCGCTGGCCGAAGCGCGCGAGCGCCGTTGCCTGCGCGCTGCCGGCGAAGCCTGGCTCGACCGATGTGTCGGGCGCATTGCGCTGGCTGATGCGCGGGGCATCCAGCGCCCGGTTCATCGGCATGTCGAAGTCGACGTAGTTGACGATCGTTTGCAGCACGGTCGTGATGATGGTCGCGCCGCCCGGGCTGCCCACTGAAAACGCCGGCTTGCCATCCTTGAGCGCAATCGTCGGCGCCATGCTGGAGCGGGGCCGCTTGCCGGCTTCGGGCACGTTCGGGTGCGGGCCGGCGAAGTCGAAGTCGGTCATCTCGTTATTGAGCAGGAAGCCGTAGCCCGGCACGACGATGCCGCTGCCGCCCCACGATTCGATCGTGAACGTGTACGCAACCACGTTGCCATCCTTGTCTGACACCGTCAGGTGTGTTGTGTGCAGGCTCTCCGGTGGAGGGCGGATGCTGGCGCGCACGGGTGGCAGCAGCGGCACGCTGGGATCATTCTGGAATGCATACGGATTGCCGGCCGCCACCATGCCCGGCGCGGCCTGCTGCAGCGAGATCAGCGCGCGGCGCGTGGCGGCGAAGTCCTTCGACAGGAAGCCGGCCAGCGGTGCATCGATGTATTCGGGATCGGCCAGATACGCGTTGCGGTCGGCAAACGCGAAGCGGCTCGCTTCGATGTACAGGTGCTCGGCCTGCGCGCGCGGCATGGCTTTGAGATCATAGCCTTCGAGGATGTTGAGCGCATGCGCGACCGTTGCGCCGCCACTGCTGGGCAGCGGCATGCCATACAGCTCGTAGCCCCGGTAGGTGCTGCGCAGGGCAGGGCGGATGCGCGCTTCGTAGTTGGCCAGGTCGGCCAGTGTCATGGTGCCGGCGCGCACGCTGACGCCCTTGGCCACAGGCGGGCGGTTGACGGTATCGACGATCGCGCGCGCCATCGGGCCTTCATAGAATGCCTTGACGCCGCCCGACGCGATGGTGCGGTAGGCCCGCGCCATATCGGGATTGCGCAGCAGCGTGCCGGTGGGGATGGCTTTACCGTTGTGCAGGTATAGCGCGCTGGTGGGTGTGAACTGGCGAAACTTGGCCAGGTTCTGGTCGACTAGGCCATTGAACGTGGCATTGACCCGGAAGCCCGTGTCGGCCACCGCAATGGCCGGTGCCAGCACCTGCGCGAAGCGCATGCTGCCGTAGCGTTCGAGCGCCTCGTGCCAGCCGCGCACCGTGCCCGGCACGCCCACTGCCGCGCCGCTGGCGACAGCGGTGTCGAAGTCGACCGGCTTGCCATCGCGCTCGAACAGCGTGGGGCCAGCCTTGGCCGGCGCCGTCTCGCGGTGGTCGATCGTGATCACGCGTTTGTCCTTGGCCAGGTAGATGACCATGAAGCCGCCGCCACCGATACCGCAGCTGAACGGATCCGTCACGCCCAGCGTGGCGGCCGCAGCGACGGCCGCATCGACCGCGTTGCCGCCGTTGTTCAGGATGGTCAGTGCCGCTTGCGAGGCCTGCGCGCTGATGGTGGCGACGGCGCCGCCGTGACCCGTCGCGACAGGCGCGCCGGTGGCGGGCGCAATGACAATCGACAGGACCAGGCCGCAGGCCAGGGCGACGTGCAACGGCGGGCGGGCCGGCACGATTACGTACCGTACATATTGAGCACCACCGGATACGACGCCGGTTTCGCCTCGATCATGCCGCGCGCCGGCGGCTCGAACGAACGGTCGAGCTCGACGCGCGCGCCACGCAGCGCCGGCGACGTGAAGCCCGGCTTGCCCGGCACCAGCCAAAACGCCTGCGCCACGTTCTGAATGCGCAGCGTGAAGCGGTAGGCCACGCGCCCGGCCACGATGCAGCGTGCATTGTCCGGGCAGCGGGTGTCGTCGGCGCCTTCGTAGGTCAGGCTCAGGCGCTGTTCGGGCGCCAGCAGCAGGCTCTGGCTCTCGCTGAGGTTGTATTGCGCATCCGGCAGGCGCTCGGGCGCGGCGCAGCCGGACAACAGGCCAGCGCCGACGCAGACGGCAGCGATGCAGAAGACGCGGGCCGGACGGAAGATCGAGGGGCGCATGGTGTCATCCAGTGTTTGGCAGGGAAAACCCATGATAGCAAAAGCGCAAGCGCAGCGGCGCGGCATGATGCTTCCGGGCGTCATGAACGCGGCGATTGTGAAGTCATAAACAGGTCATATTCGCAGGCTATTCTCTGTCCCGTAGTGCAAAACATATCCCTCAACTAAGGAATAACAATGTTCAAAAAGATCCTCGCCGGCGCCGCTGCCGCACTCGTGATGACGACCTCGTTTGCCGCCGACATGACCGGTGCAGGCGCTACCTTCCCGTACCCGATCTACGCCAAGTGGGCCGAGGGTTACAAGGCAGCGACCGGCAATGGTCTGAACTACCAGTCGGTGGGTTCGGGCGCCGGTATCAAGCAGATCAAGGCCAAGACCGTCGACTTCGGCGCGTCGGACATGCCACTGAAAGCAGATGAGCTGGACAAAGAAGGCCTGATGCAGTTCCCGGCCATCATGGGTGGCGTGGTTGCCGTGGTCAACGTCGACGGCGTGACCCCAGGTCAGCTGAAGATGACCGGTCCAGTGCTGGCCGACATCTACATGGGCAAGATCACCAAGTGGAACGCTGCGCCGATCGCTGCACTGAACCCGGGCGTCAAGCTGCCGGATACCGACATCACCGTCGTGCACCGCGCCGACAGCTCGGGCACCTCGTTCCTGTGGACCGACTTCCTGGCAAAAACCAGCCCGGCCTGGAAAGAAAGCATCGGTTCGGGCACCACCGTGAAGTGGGCCGTGGGCGTGGGCGGCAAGGGCAACGAAGGCGTCGCCGCCAACGTGCAGCGTATCAAGGGTTCGATCGGTTACGTCGAGTGGGCTTACGCCAAGAAGAACAAGCTGTCGCACACCCAGCTGCGCAACAAGGAAGGCGTCGATCTGCAACCTAGCGACGACGTGTTCAAGGCAGCTGCCGCGAACGCCGAGTGGAACAAGACCCCAGGCTTCGGCGTGGTCCTGACCGACGGCGCCGGCAAGCAAAGCTGGCCAGTCACTGGCGTGTCGTACATCCTGATGCACAAGGAACAGGCTGATGCCAACAAGGGCAAGGAAGTCGTCAAGTTCTTCGACTGGGCCTTCAAGAACGGCGCGCCAGCAGCAGCTGAACTGGACTATGTCCCGATGCCAGCGAGCGTCGTCAAGCAAGTGCAGGATGCCTGGAAAGCCAACCTGAAAGATGCATCGGGCAAGGCGATCATGTAATCAGGCAGGTGATGTAACCATCCGGCAGCTTGACTGCCGGATTTTTTTATCAGCACATCCAACCTCGGCATCTCACAGACTGGGTATCCCATGACAATGGCGAACACGATCGTCCTGGTGATTGACGACAAGCCGGCCATCGCCGAATTGCTCAAATTTTCACTGCACGAGGACGAATGGGTCTGGCATAACGTGCCGAGTCTGGCGCAAGCCTGGGACTTCATCGGCCGCGAACGGCCCGCACTCCTGCTGCAGGAATCGATGCTGCGCAACGAAGGCGGCATGCGCCTGCTGGCGCGCCTGCGTGGCGACCGGCGCCTGCGCGAGCAGCCCGTGATCCTGCTGGCGGCCGAATGTGCCGAAGGCGAGCGTCCGCCGGCATTGCCGGCAGCGGTCACGCATCCCGAATTCATCCCGCAGCCGCCGATTGGCGATGCGCGCGAACTGTCGCCCGAATCGCGCCTGCTGCGCTCGGGCCGCCTGGTGCTCGATCCGCTCAGCTGCAGCGTCAAGGTCGGCAACAGCCGGGTCGAAGTACGCCATGCCGAATATCGTCTGCTGCGTTTTCTGCTGTGCCATCCGGGCCAGGTCTTTTCGCGCTCACAATTACTTGAACAACTCTGGGACGCGCACCAGTCGCTCGACCAGCGCACTGTCGACGTCCACGTGCTGCGCCTGCGCAAGGCGCTGGGCCGCGCCAAATCGCTGATCAAGACCGTGCGCGGCGCCGGTTACATGCTGGCACCGACCTGACATGCAGCGTTCTCTGGCAGCATGAATCACCACCCTCGTATCGCCCCTTCCGTCACGCCACACCGCAGCAAGCGCTATCTGGTGCTGGCATGGCCGCTGCTTGCCGTATTGCTCTGCATTGCGCTGTGGGGCGCGACCCTGGCGCGGGTGGACGCCGAGCAGGATCGCGTTGCCGGCCAGATCCGCAAGGACGCCGCTGCCTACGCCGAAGCCTACGAGCAGTACATCACGCGCTCGGTCGCGCAGATGGACCAGATCACGATGCAGCTCAAGTTCAGTTGGGAGAACTCGCGCAAGCCGGAACTCCTGGCGGACATGCGGCGCGACGGTATGTTTACCGACAGCGCCTTCCACGTGGTCGCCGTGCTCGACCGCCGCGGCGTCGTGCGTTCGAGCACGCGCCCCGGGCTGGTTGGCGCCGATCTGGCGGACGGCCCGTATTTTTCGCACCACCGCGACAACAACTCGACGGCACTGCGGGTCGGCGCCACACCGGCGCAGTTCGGTGCAGCCGACGACGTGGTGCTGTTCACGCGCCGGCTCGATGACCGCGACGATGAATTCGACGGCGTCATCATGATGGCAGTGGATGCGCGCTATTTCACATCGTTTGTCAGCCCGGCCACGCTTGGCGCCGGCGGCATCGTGGCGCTGGCCGGCAGCGAAGGACGGCTGCGCGTCGAGCAGCGCAGCGACGGCGCTGCGTTCTTCGACACGGCCACGCTGCCGCGTCGCGGCGCCGCCTGGTCGGGCGAGCAGGGCGTGCGCGAGATCGACGGCGCCGATGGGTTTGCCGATGGTCAGTCGCGCGTGCTTGGCTGGCGCCAGTCGCCGGTCTATCCACTGGTCGCGCTCGTCGGCCTGCCAAGCCCCGCCACGCTGGCCGCGAGCAATCGTTACTGGACCGACAGCCGCGACCGCGCGATTGCCGCCACGCTGTGCCTGATGCTGCTGGGTGCGGTCGGGGCCGTGCTGGCGCAGCGCGCGCTGCAGCGCGGCAAGGAGCAGGACGATGTGCGGCGCGCCTACCGCACCGCCACCGAAAGCGGCAACGACGGCTTCTACATGGCGGCCGCCATGCGCGGCCGCGACGGGCAGATCGTCGACTTTCGCATCGTCGATTGCAATGAGCGGGGCGCCTTCTTCTACGGCATGACACGTGACGACCTGGTCGGCGCGAGCCTGGCCGAGATCGACGCGGGCCTGTTCGGCGAAGACCTGCTGGCCACCTACCGCAAGGCGATGGAAACGGGTTTCCATGAAGACGACCGCAGGATGCCGAGCGACAATCGCCTGAACATCAGCTGGGGCCGGCGCCGCCTGGTGCGGGTCGGTCATGGCCTGGCCGTCACGCTGCAGGACATCAGCGAACGCAAGGCCCACGAGTCGCAGCTCGAGCGCCTGGCCAACGAGGATACATTGACGGGCCTGGCCACCCGCCACGCTTTCCTGGAACGCATGCCCGCGATGCTGACGCAGGCGCAAGGGGCCAGCATGGGCGCCGCGCTGCTGTTCATCGACTTGGACGAATTCAAGCACGTCAACGATTCGCACGGCCACGCCACCGGCGACGCAGTGCTCAAGTGCGCGGCCCAGCGCCTGCTGTCGCTGCTGCGGCCGTCGGACCAGGTGGCGCGTTTCGGCGGCGACGAATTCGTCGTCCTGCTCACGCCGTGCGATGGCGAGCGCCAGGCAGCATCGGTCGCGGCGCGCATCGTCGACGCGTTCGGCGTGCCGTTCCTGCTGGGCGACGAGCTGCACGCAGTGGGCGCGTCGATCGGCATCAGCATGTACCCGCGCGATGGCACCGATGCCGAGACGCTGGTGCGCCACAGCGACATCGCCATGTATGTCGGCAAGAACGACGGCAAGGGGCAATACCGCTTCTTCGATCCGTCATTGTCGACGACGCTCAATTCGCGCGCGCGGCTCAAGCAGAGCATGCTCGAGGCGCTTGAAGGCGACCAGTTCGTGCTGCACTACCAGCCGCGCGTCGACGCCCGCAGTGGCGAGTTGCTGAGCATGGAGGCACTGGTGCGCTGGCGTCATCCGACGTTGGGGATGGTGGCACCCGGTGACTTCATTCCGCTGGCCGAAGCGACGGGCCTGATCATCCGCATCGGCGAGGCCGTGATCGACAAGGCGTGTGCGCAACTGGCGGCCTGGCGCGAGGCCGGCGTGCCGCTCGTGCCCGTGTCGATCAATGTCTCTCCCAAGCAGTTCATGCGTGGCGGCGTGCAGCGGCAATTGCATGCGGCCCTGGTGCGCTACCGCGTGCCGGCCAGCCTGATCGAGGTGGAAATCACCGAGTCGGCGATGATGGGCGACCAGGACGACATCCTGGCCGAACTGGCGGCGCTGCGCGCGCTGGGCGTGAAGCTGCATGTGGATGACTTCGGCACCGGCTACTCGTCGCTGTCGCAATTGCAGCGCCTGAAAATGGACGTGCTCAAGGTCGACCGCGCGTTCACCAACGAGCTGGCCAGGTCGAGAGAGGGCAAGGTGTTTTTCCAGGCGATCGTGTCGATGGCGCACGCACTGGGCATGTCGGTCGTGGCCGAGGGCGTTGAAACCGCCGAGCAACTGGCCATCCTGCGCGGGCTGGACTGCAATGAAGTGCAGGGCTACTTCATTGCGCGCCCGATGCCGGCGCACGAGATGGCGCTGCTGATGGCGCAGCGCTTCCTGCTCGAGGTCGCGGCGGCGGCGTTGTGAGCAAGGCTGTCAGCAAAGTTCCGTGGCGACGCTTGAGCGGCATTGGTGCGGGCATGCAGGGGCGGCCTACAGTGGCTGCACCGGACATGCCCGGTGCGAAAGGATCCCATGCCGAACCTTCAAGACGTCGCCGACCAGATCAACGCGCGGCTCGACCAGATCTCGACCAACACCGTCAACACGGCGAACAACACGGCCGACATCCGCAGCGAGCTGGTGCAGACCAACAGCCGCCTGCTGCAGATCGATGCCACGCTGGCGGCGGGTTTTGCCAATCTGTCGCAAGGCTTGTTCGCGCTGATCCAGGTCCAGGTCATTGCAGCCAGCCTGCTCGATCATAACCGCAAGCAGAACGACACGATCATCTGCGAGCTTGCCAACAGCAACACGCTGCTGTGCAGCATCCTGCGCAAGCTGGCGCGGCAGCTACACATTGACGAGGCGCTGCAGGCATCATTTGCACGCATCGAAGGCATCAGCGAGCGCGTGCATGCGCCCGAAGCCGGCGATGTCGACCGTCAGCGCGAACTCCTCGAGCAGGTGCAGGCCTGCTGCCCGCCCGCGCCCCCGCCGCAAGAGCACTGCCCCGAGGCATGCCCGCCACCGGTGTACCGCGAGCGCCAGCCGACGGGCCAGGACTGGAAGCCGCTGCCGCCGCCACACCGGCCGATCGGGTAGCCGCCATGGCCACGTTCATCCTGCAGGATGCGACCGGCATCGGGTCGGACGACCTCGATCCGGCGCGAGGCTTCATCGACATGGCGATCATCGCCAACGACACCGGTCTCGGCATGGCCGATCCGGCCGCCGGCAAGCAACGCCTGGTCTACGCCCGCACCGGCAACGGTCCACCCCGGCTGCGTCTCGACGCAATGATCAACACGGCGTTTTCGCCAAATTACGGCAGCGGCGCGAACAACGTCGACACGATCGTCGTTGCCGGCCTCAAGTCGCTGGTGCTCGACGATGGCACGCCGATGGCCGACAATGGCACTGCCTTGCCGCCCAAGTCGAGCGGCTTGCCCGGCGCCAGCCTCAACCCCACCGAGCAGTGCCTCGTCATCTACGATACCCAGCTGGCCATCTGCGTGGCCAGAGACGGCTCGGGCGGCGTACTCGATTTGCCCGTATCCCCACCTGTCGCGCTGTACCACGAGTTTTCCCATGCCTTTCGCATCGTCAATAACACCTTGCTGGCGCTGACCGTTGCCTGCGATCCGTCGTCACCCGAAGAACGCGTCGCCATCATCGACGAGAACGATCTGCGCACCGACCTGGCCACCCGGGCGGGTGTCAGCGCGACGCTGCGCGACCCCGGCATCCATTGCGGCAGGCTCGCATCTGACGGTGAAGAATGCTGCTGCATCATCGCCACGCTCGTGTCCAAATCGCCCCGGTCGCAGCAAGTACAGAGGCTGCGCTGCGCGCGCGACCACTTCGTGCGCGGGACCGAGGTCGGGCATGCATTCTTCGACCATTTTTTTCGCGACTATTACGCGTTTTCACCACAGGCCTGCACGCTCATGGCAGGCGATCAGTCGCTCCGGCATCAGCTGCTCGAAGGCTTCGTCGAGCCCTTGCTCGACTTCTGGAACATGATGGTCGAGCGGGGCCGCTGCGTCATGGGCAGCACGCAGCTGGGCGCTGCATTCATCGCGCTGCACGCCGATCGCGGTCACGCCGAGCAGCGTCGCGCCGCCTTGCAACGTACCAGCGCCTATTGGGAAAGCGGGGACGGGCAGTCCGCCGAGGCGCCGGCGCAGTTGATGGCATTGCTGCGCGAACGTGCCTGGCCCAGCCCTTACATGCAGTGGGCGCTCGTTGCGCCGGTCAGGCTGATGCAGGCGCTGCTGACCCGGTATCTGGCTGGCGCCGACGCCCCGGCGCTCGGCCGCGCCTTCACCGAGGCGCTCGATGCATGGGCGCCCGAAGTGCCGATCAGCACATTGTGGGCGGGGTTGCCGGCCGCGCAAGTACGGCGCGAGCTGGGGTTCTGCGAGCGCGCGCTATTGCAGACAACGAAGAGTAAAACCCGCTTCCGGCAGCGATTGGGCGAGCGGTTTCCCGATATCACGGCCGTGGCTGGCGTGCTGGGCCGATTGCAGACGATCCACCAGGGGGATACATGGTGAGCGACCACAGCAAACCCGGCGACCTGACCGCAGCCATCCAGTCGGTGGCGCCGGTAGATACGCGCCTCCAGGTCGTCGTGCGGCTGCAGAACAAGACGGAACGGGCGCTGCATTATGTGGCCGACGTGCGCGCGATGCGCTACGATCCGACCACGCGCACGCTGACGCTGGCGCTGTCCGACGAAGGCCGCGAAGTCATTCCTAGTCTTGCTGGCAAGTTACCCCTGTTTCGGCATGTCGATCCCGGCAGCGAAGCCGAGATCCACCTGAGTGTGCCCGACAGGATCGTCAAACTGTCGCGCTCTGTCGGGTCAGCCGGGTCAGCCGGGTCTGCTGAATCTGACGAGCTCGCGTTCGAGACGCAGCAACTGTCTGACGTGCGTGAAGTCGTGGTCGAAGTAGCGTGGGCCGACGTGCCGTATTACCACGACACGCGTGCCAGCGCGTTGCAGGATGCACGTCTGCCGGCTGCGCGCTGGGAGCAGCACAAGGCGCGCGCGACGAAGCGCCAGGACAAGAAGCGCGCGCCCAAATCATGAGGCAGGGCGTGTCGTGGCTGGGCGTGCAGCGGAGCACGCCCAGGGCAGGGCGGTCAGTCGAGATCAGCCGCGCTGTGGCGTTCCAGCACCTGGTCTTCCGCCGGTCCGAACGACCGGTTGACCTTGCGCCCACGCACGACGGCCGGGCGCGCTGCGATCGCATCGGCCCAGCGCTTGACGTGCTTGTACTCGTGCACGGACAAGAACGTGGCCGCGTCGTACAGCTGTCCCAGCACCATGCCGCCATACCATGGCCAGATGGCCATATCGGCGATCGTGTAGTCGTCGCCGGCCATGTAGCGGTTATCGGCCAGATGGCGGTCGAGCACGTCGAGCTGGCGCTTGGTTTCCATCGCGTAGCGGTCGATCGGGTATTGCAGCTTTTCCGGCGCATACGCATAGAAATGGCCGAAGCCGCCGCCCATGAATGGCGCCGAGCCCATCTGCCAGAACAGCCAGTTCATCGTCTCGGTGCGCGCCACGCCGTCCTTCGGCAGGAAGGCCCCGAATTTTTCGGCCAGGTACACCAGGATCGCGCCGGATTCGAACACGCGCACCGGCTCGGCCCCACTGCGGTCGACCAGGGCCGGTATCTTCGAATTCGGGTTGGCATCGACGAAGCCGCTCGAGAACTGCATGCCTTCGTTAATGCGGATCAGCCAGGCATCGTACTCGGCACCCGCATGGCCGGCGGCCAGCAGCTCTTCGAGCATGATCGACACCTTCACGCCATTGGGCGTGGCCAGCGAATACAGCTGCAGTGGGTGTTCACCCACCGGCAGCGTCGCCTCGTGGGTCGATCCGGCGACCGGGCGATTGATATTGGCAAAGGCGCCGCCCGGGGTGGCGGGTGGGGTCCAGACGGTTGGCGGAACATACGGCGTTGAATCAGGCATGGCTTTTCCTTGAGCTGACGTGTCAGAAGAACCATTCTAGCCAATGGACGGCAAACGTGTTGGCGGCTGCTTTAATGGGCCGGGGCCACGATGCTGTGCATTCGTTCAACGCACGTGACGATCCAACGCTGACGCGGAAAACACCGGTGGGTTCGAACGCGTGGACGGAAACCCGTCCACCCTACAGCTGAACCAGAGAGTGGCGTCGAAGAAAACGACGCCGAAAAAAAACCCCGCCGAGGCGGGGTTGCAGAGAGCAGGGCGGCTTTAAACAAACGCCGTCAGCGTACCCTTCATTTTCTTCAGTGCAGCCGATTCGATCTGACGAATCCGCTCCGCCGACACGCTGAATTCTTCCGCCAGCGTATGCAGCGTTGCACCCGAACCGTCGTCATTCGCCAGCCAGCGCGCTTCGATGATGCGGCGCGAACGCGGGTCCAGCTTGCCAAGTGCCGATTCCAGGCCTTCGGACTGCAGGCGCGTGACTTGCTGCGCTTCGATGACCTTGGTCGGCTCCTGCTGTTCCGACGACAGGTAAGCGATCGGTGAGAACTTGTCGTCTTCGTCATCGGTCGGCGACTCGAGCGCGATATCGCGGCCCGACAGACGGGTTTCCATCTCGATCACTTCTTCGCGCTTGACGCCCAGCAGTTTCGCCAGATCGTCGACCTGACCTGGCGACATCGCGTCCAGACCAGTCTTGTTGCTGCGCAGGTTGAAGAACAGCTTGCGCTGCGCCTTCGTCGTCGCAACTTTTACCAGACGCCAGTTCTTGAGAATGTACTCATGCATCTCGGCCTTGATCCAGTGCATCGCGTACGACACCAAGCGCACGCCCTGGTTCGGGTCGAAACGCTTGACTGCCTTCATCAGGCCGATATTGCCTTCCTGGATCAGGTCGGCGTGCGGCAGGCCGTAGCCCAGATAGCCACGTGCGATCGACACCACCAGGCGCAGGTGCGACAGCACCATTTTTTGCGCTGCGTCGAGATCGTTATCGTCGCGCAGCCGCTTTGCCAGCGACATCTCTTCTTCGTGCGTGAGCATCGGCAGGCGGTTCACCGCCGAGATGTACGCATCGATATTGCCGAGATTGCCGGTGAAACCTAGTCCCAGAGCACGATTGCTGGTCGGGACCAATGCGGATTGTGCGGACATGTTTATTTCCCTTTTAATAATCTTGCTGCATCCTGACGGGCCTCGGCCTCATGCCGGTGACGCCATCGCGAAGCGCATGTCGCTTCGTCTTGTACGGATACTTTTGCTTGAAATTCGATTGCCTTGGACCATATATTAGCACTCCCCCAAAGAGAGTGCCAGAACGTGGCCAGAACTTAAGACTGTCCAAAGTATTGCCCATGGGAATTAATTCCGCAAGCAATCCACTTTAGAACAGCGTTTGAGTATTCGTTTGATCCAGCTCAGAATCGTGCTCATGATCGAGCCGATCAACACTGGACATCGCGTACAGGTTCAGAGTACGGCGCACGGGAAAAGCTCTCTGTTGGATGGCGCACGTACGACTGGGGAGGCCTGTAGGAGTTCTACGCAAGACAGCGTAGGTCAGTGCCAGTTGACCGTAGGAGTATTCGCGCTCTGCGGCGCATTCCAACATCCAGGTAATTGGGGAGGCAGCGCAACGGCCGCCTCGCCCTGCACTGGAAATGGTGCCGCTTCAGGCATTTTCAATACCCTCAGCCCATCTTTTTTATCCAGCAATATTGTAGGAGTGCCGCTGTCAGCACTCCGGTAGCCCGTCAGCGCGCCCGCGCCAGGTGACGCCGCACCGACAGCAGTGCGCCGATCAGGCCAAGTCCGGCACTCACTGCCAGCAAGCCGGCAATGGCCAGCCCGCCCAGTGGCATCAGCTGGAACTGCGAACCGTACAGCCGCGCGAACTCGGCAATGGCGCCATTGAGCGGGTGCAATGCCAGCATGACGACGCCCAGCGCCACGCCGCCAGCGCACAGGCCCAGCAGTGCGCCGGTATAGAAGAACGGGCGGTGAATGAAGTCATTGGTCGCGCCGAGCAATTGCGAGACGGAGATTTCTTCTTTCTGCGTCAGCACCTGCAGGCGGATGGTATTGAACACCACCGCGATGACGACGATGCCCAGGGTGCCAGCCAGCAGCAAGAGGGCCAGGCGCAGGATGCCGAGCAGGGCAGCCAGGCGCTTGACCCAGGCGGAGTCGACCTGCACCGTCTCGACGCCCGGCAGGGCGCGCAGGCGCTCTGTGATGGCGTCGACCTGCGCGGCGGCGCCGGCGCTGGCAAAGCCGTCCAGCTTCATCACGTAGCTGTCCGGCAGCGGATTCTCGCCCAGTGTTTCCAGCACGCCGCCCAGGCTGCTGCGTTCCTTCAGCGACTCCAGTGCTTCTTCGCGCGGCACGAAGGTGACCTCGCCCTTGCCCTGCGCAACGATCTGGCGAATCTGCGGCAGTAACGCCTGCGCATCGGGGCGGCTGACATTCTCGCGCATGAACAGGCTGATCTCGGGGTCGACCGATAACTGCTCGGACAGCGGCCGTACATTGTCGAGCAAGGTCAGGCCCGCAAACGGCAGCGTCAGCGCCAGTGCGACGACGAGCACGTTGAACAGGAAGCTGCCGGGCGACTTGCGCACGGTCGACAGCGCGGCCACCAGGGCGAAACGGTGCTGGCGCAACCACGGGCTCATACTGCACCTCCGACCAGTTGGCCATTTTCCAGGCGGATGACGCGCTCGGCGCGCTCCAGCACGTAATCGTCGTGGGTCGAGATCACGCACGTGACGCCCACTGCATGGAACGAGCGCAGCGCGTCGAGCACCTTGTCGGCCGCGACGCGGTCGAGGTTGGCGGTGGGTTCGTCGGCCAGGATGATCTGCGGCCGGTTCACGATCGCCCGGGCCACGGCCACGCGCTGCTGTTCGCCACCGGACAGTTCGAGCGGCATCGCGCGCGCGCGGTCGAGCAGGCCGACCTTGTCGAGCGCGGCGCGGGCGCGCTGCTCGGCTTCGGCCGTGCGCGCACCGGTCACCAGCATCGGCAGCATCGTATTGGCCAGGATATTGCGGTCGTTGAGCAGGCGTTGCTGCTGGAAGATGATGCCGATATTGCGGCGCAGGAAAGGGATGCCGGCCGGCTTGATGCGCCCGACGTCATGCCCGCTGACGATCACCTTGCCGCTGGTTGGCCGCTCGACGCCGGCGACCATTTTCATCAGGGTCGACTTGCCGGCGCCCGACGGCCCGGCCAGGTAGACCAGCTCGCCCTTGCCGATGGCGAGCGTGACGTCGTGCAGCGCGTAGCTGCCCTGTGCGTCGCCGTACGTGTACTGCTTCGATACTGACTGGAATGCAATCATGGGGTCCTTGTTCGATCAGCCGCTCAGCCGAGCAGCGCGTCGACGAATTCTTCGGCATTGAATGGCTGCAGATCTTCCAGCTTTTCGCCCACGCCGATGAAGTACACGGGAATCGGGCGGTTCTGCGCGATCGCGGCCAGCACGCCACCCTTGGCGGTGCCGTCGAGCTTGGTAACGACCAGGCCTGTCAGGCCCAGCGCATCGTCGAACGCCTTGACTTGTGCCAGCGCGTTCTGGCCCGTGTTGCCGTCGATGACGAGCAGGATTTCATGGGGCGCACCCGCCATGCCCTTGCCGATCACGCGCTTGATCTTTTTCAGCTCTTCCATCAGGTGCAGCTGCGTCGGCAGGCGGCCGGCCGTGTCGATCATGACGACGTCGGTGCCGCGCGCCTTGCCCGACTGCACCGCATCGAACGCGACAGCGGCCGGATCGCCCGACTGCTGCGAAATCACGGTGACGTTGTTGCGCTGGCCCCAGACCATCAATTGCTCGCGCGCGGCGGCGCGGAACGTGTCGCCCGCAGCCAGCAGCACCGACTGGTCGAAGCTTTGCATGTGCTTGGCCAGCTTGCCGATGGTGGTGGTCTTGCCGGCGCCGTTCACGCCCGCGATCATCATCACCAACGGGTCGTGGCGGCCCAGTTCGAGGGGCTTTTGCAGCGGCAGCAGCATCTCGATCATCAGGCCCTTGAGCGCCGTCTTGACGGCGGGCGCGTCGAGCAGCTTGTCTTCCTTAACCTTGCGGCGCAGCTCGGTAAGCAGGTGCTCGGTGGCGGCGATGCCGGCGTCGGACATCAGCAGCGCCGCTTCAAGTTCTTCGTACAGGTCTTCGTCGATGCGCGCGCCAACGAACAGCAGCGACAGATTGCTCGAAGTCTTGGACAGGCCGGCCTTCAGACGCGCCATCCACGAGTGTTTCTTTTCCTGCTCGGTGGTGGGGCGCTCGGCGGTTTCCGGGAACAGGTTGCCGCCTTCGTGCAGCACGCTGACCTCGGTCTTGAGGTCAGGCTTGATTTCGGGCTTGGCGTCCGGTTTGATGGCGGGCTTGGCCACGGCGGGCGCCGGTGGCGCGGGCCTGGTGGCAGGCGCCGCGGGTGCAGCAGGTACAACAGGTTCCGGCGCCGGGGTATCGGGCGCTTTCTTTCTTTTGAAGAAGCTGAACATAGTGTCTGGTGGGGGACTTCGTGCGAACGCCGGCGGGGCCGGCGATGAAAAAACGTGCGAATATTTTACCAGAGCAGCAATACGTTCCCGCTTTGCGCGCTAGCGTGCTCCTTTTGCGGCCTCGGCCTGCGCCCGCATCATCTCGAGCGTGGCGTTGGGCGTGATCAGATTGCCGTCGTAGCGCAGCTCGATCACGGCCGGCAAATGTTCCTGCGCCGTGTAGGCCAGCGCGCGCGCCAGGGCCGGTGCGAAGTCGGCGGTCTGGTCGACCACTTCCCCATGGCCGCCATAGGCGCGTGCCAGCGCCGCGAAATCCGGATTGTGCAGGTTCGTGCCCGACACGCGGCCCGGATACGTGCGCTCCTGGTGCATGCGGATCGTGCCGAACATATTGTTGTTGAAGACCAGGATCACGACGCCGGCGCCGTACTGCACGGCGGTGGCCAGTTCCTGGCCGGTCATCATGAATTCGCCGTCGCCGGCAAAGGTCACCACGGCGCGCTCGGGATGCACGATCTTGGCTGCGACGCCACCCGGCACCGCATACCCCATCGCGCCATTGGTCGGCGCCAGTTGCGTGCGCATGCCGCCATAACGGTAGAAGCGGTGCGCCCACGACGCGTAATTGCCGGCGCCGTTGGTGATGATCGCATCCGCCGGCAGCGCACTTTGCAGATCCTGCACCACTTGCCACAGGTCGAGCGGGACGCCTTCGCGCAGCAGGGCAGGCTGCGCCTGCCACTCACTCAGCTCAATCCTGGCCTGCGCCACGCTGTCCTGCCAGGTGGCCTCGACCGGTTCCATTGCGGCGAGCATGGCGCACGCTTGCGGCATGCCAGCCGCGATCATCAGTTCGCCCTGGTACACGCTGCCCAGTTCTTCGGGGTCGGGATGGATGTGCACCAGGCGCTGGGCCGGCACGGGCGCGGCCAGCAAGGTGTAGCCGCCGGTCGTCATTTCGCCCAGGCGCGGACCGATGGCGATCACCAGATCGGCGTCTTTCACGCGCGCGGCCAGCTTCGGATTGATGCCGATGCCCACGTCGCCGATGTAGTTCGGGTGCGCATTGTCGAGCAGGTCCTGGAAGCGGAACGTGCAGCCCACCGGCAGGTGATTGCGCTCGGCGAACTGCGCCAGATCGGCGCAGGCTTGCGCGGTCCAGGTGCCGCCGCCGAGCAGCACGACCGGGCGCTTGGCCCCGGCCAGCATCGTGCGCAGTTGCGCGATCTGGTCTGCTGACGGCGCGCCATGCGCAGGCGTATAGGCGCGCGTGTCGGCGACCTCCGCCAGCGACACCAGCATGTCTTCGGGCAGCGCCAGCACCACCGGACCGGGACGGCCACTGGTGGCGACCTGGAACGCACGCGCCAGGTATTCGGGGATGCGGTCGGCGCGGTCGATCTGGGCGACCCACTTGGCCATCTGGCCGTACATGCGGCGGTAGTCGATTTCCTGGAACGCTTCGCGGTCGACGAAGTCGTTACCCACCTGGCCGATGAACAGGATCATCGGCGTGGAATCCTGGTACGCCGTGTGCACGCCGATCGACGCATTGGTCGCGCCCGGCCCGCGCGTGACGAAGCAGATGCCCGGCTTGCCGGTGAGCTTGCCGTAGGCCTCGGCCATGAACGCCGCGCCCCCTTCCTGGCGGTTGATCACGAACCGGATGTTTGAATCATGCAGCGCGTCGAGCACATCCAGGTAGCTTTCACCCGGGACACCGAAGGCGGTATCGACGCCGTGAACGGAGAGGGCATCGACCAGGATCTGGCCGCCGGTGCGGGAAGGGTGCGTCATGGGGATCATCCTTGAAATGGCTTTCGAGGCATTTTATGTGACCAGTACGAACACGGCTTTTGAAATGGCGACATGAAATTTCATAAACAGCGGAACTGGCACTGTGATCCATCATCGCAGAGCGACCCCGCAAGGCCGCTGGAATCCTGATTCGGGCATCAAGCCCGGGCTTGACTGGCTTGATCCTCACTTGTTGAGCGCCGTGAACGTCCTGACACGAGACCAAGCAAGCCCAAACCCACCAACGCCAGAGTGCCCGGCTCCGGGACTTGGTAGCCAGGGATGTCTGCCCCCAATGCCCATTGAGTGGCTGGCGCCGTCAGATTGCCGAAGTTGATGGTATCGATTGCTGCGTTCGGCTCGAATGTGAAGCCGGCGAGCACAGTGCCAATCTCCTGGATTCGTGCACCGACGAAAAGGCAAAACTGCCCAGGCAGAGTCTCGCAATAACCTGTCCCGGTATTGCCAAGAAACTGTGTGCCATTAACGTTGTTCTGCGTCGACCAGTAGTCAGCTGAAAAATCTCCGTCACCATAGTGATTGCCGGGAGGCTGACGTGTCGAATAGTTGAACGATACCCCGTCAGCGAAGCCGCCTGCCACAAGAATTTTTTTCACCCCTGTGAGGTAGGTAAGCCCGTTCTCGATCCTGATGGTACCGCCCTCGAAAGTAACGCCGTAGTCGCCACCACGATTTCCCAAACTGTCCGTGCCGCCGTTGTAGAAGTTTTGCACCAGGGCGCCGTCTTGTGAGCCTTCGAAGTTCAGTACAGGAATGGCGGATGCTGTGCTGCTGAGAGAAATCAGGACTGCAGTCAGCATGCTCGATACGTTGAATTTCACGATAATTTCCCAGGATTTGAATGACACGAGGCCATTAGCAATATCCACACCATGAAGCAATATGCTTTTCATTCAACGACTTGGAAAAATGCTTCTTGAGCGTTTGAAAAAAGTGTAATAAATGCCGACATGCAAATAGGGTAAATATGGGAAAAGGTCGTGAAATGAAAGCGATGCGCTACGCATACTGGCAGCGTAGTGCCAGGCTTGCTGAAGCCTGCGAAATCCCTATCGGATATCGGGTACAATACCCCCCGTGAAGCAGGCCAGGCAGTCGCTGGTCCACGCCGCAAGGTCGTGGACGGGAGGAAGGTCCGGACTCCATAGAGCAGGGTGACGGTTAACGGCCGTCCGCCGAAATCCGCTGGCGCAAGCCAGTGGTACAAGGCGAGGAACAGGGCCACAGAGACGAGCGTATTTAGTTACGGTGAAACGCGGTAACCTCCACTCGGAGCAATTCCAAATAGGCACGCGTTGATGTTGCTCGCGGAGCGTGCGGGTAGGAAGCTTGAGCGCTGGAGTAATTCAGCGCCTAGAGGAATGATTGTCCAAGTGTCGCCGCAAGGTGGCATTACACAGAATCCGGCCTATCGGCCTGCTTTACACATAATTCATGACGCGCACCGCTCGGTGCGCGTTTTCCCCGGTCGTTCCGGAGACCGTCAGTGACCCACTACATCCTTGCCCTCGACCAGGGCACCACCAGTTCGCGCGCGATCGTGTTCGACGATGCCGGCGTGGCCGTGGCCAGCTGCCAGCGCGAATTTCCCCAGCATTTCCCGCAGCCCGGCTGGGTCGAGCACGATCCGGCGGACATCTGGGCCAGCCAGCTCGCCTGCGCGCGCGCCGCGCTGACCGACAGCGGCGTCGACCCTGCGCGGATCGCCGCGATCGGCATTGCCAACCAGCGCGAAACGACACTCCTGTGGGACCGCGCCACGGGCGAACCCGTGGCCAATGCCATCGTCTGGCAAGACCGGCGCACGGCTGGCGCCTGCGACCGGCTGCGCGAAGCAGGCAGGGCGGCCATGATCGCCGAACTGACGGGACTGGAACTCGACGCGTATTTTTCGGCCACCAAGCTGCAATGGTTGCTCGACCATGTCCCGGGCGCGCGCCAGCGGGCCGAGCGGGGCATGCTGGCGTTCGGCACCGTCGACAGCTATCTGGTGTACCGCCTGTGCGGGCGCCACGTGACCGATGCCAGCAATGCGGCGCGCACGATGCTGTTCAACATCCACACGCTGGCCTGGGATGACGCCTTGCTGGCGCTGTTCGATATCCCGCGCGCAGTGCTGCCCGAGATCGTGCCCAGCAGCGGCCTGGTCGGGCATGCCGCCGCCGAATGGTTCGGCCACGCCATCCCGATTGCCGGCATCGCCGGCGACCAGCAGGCGGCCACCTTCGGCCAGGCGTGCCATCGCAAGGGGATGGCCAAGAATACCTATGGCACCGGCTGCTTCATGCTGATGCATGCCGGCGCCGCGTCACCGGTATCGCATCACCGGCTGCTGTCGACCGTCGGCTGGACGATCGACGGGCGCACCGACTACCTGCTCGAAGGCAGCGTCTTCATGGGGGGCGCCACGGTGCAATGGTTGCGCGATGGGCTGGGCATCATCCGCCAGTCGCGCGACGTCGAGGCGCTGTCCACGAGCGTGCCCGACAGCGGTGGCGTACTGCTGGTACCGGCCTTCACCGGCCTGGGCGCGCCGCACTGGGATCCCTACGCACGCGCCACCATCCTCGGCATGACGCGTGGCACCACCGGGGCCCATATCGCGCGCGCCGCGCTCGAAGCCATCGCCTACCAGAGCGCCGAACTGCTGACGGCGATGCAGAAGGACGCCGCGTGCGCCGTCACCGAACTGCGCGCCGATGGCGGGGCGGCGCGCAATGACCTGTTGATGCAGTTCCAGGCCGACCTGCTTGGCATTCCGGTGGTGCGCCCGCGCGTGACCGAAACCACGGCGCTGGGCGCCGCCTGGCTTGCCGGTCTGGCATGCGGCATCTGGGAATCGCCCGCAGCACTCGAACACCAGTGGCAGGTCGATACCTGTTTCGAGCCTCGCATGGACGCAGAACGCCGCGCGGCGCTGATGGCGCGCTGGGCGCGTGCGGTTGCGCATGCACGCTCATGGACCGAACCGGCAGCGTAATCCGGACACACATGCCAAGGATGCAACGACTGTTGTAAAAAATCAGCAAAGCGCGCATATTCAGCAGAATCGAATCATTCTCTTTGATTCCGCGTGGAAACACATGTATCATATTTTCTGAGTTGAGCAAGACGATGCGCGTCGCGGTGACAGCGCCCTTGAATCTGGAGAAGATGATGATGACCACCCCGAAACGTATCCGTGTCCTGGCCGCCGTACTCGTTGCCGTGATGCCGTTCACCACGGGCGCTGCGGTGTATTCCAAGAGCAAGAGCAGCAGCTTCGATGTCACCATGCGTGTCGTGGCCGACTGCACCATCGCCGCCAACGGCATCGACTTTGGCCAGACCGGCGTGATCACCTCCGCAATCACGGGTTCCTCGAACATCAATGTGACGTGTACCAATACCACGCCCTACAACGTGGGTCTGGACGCCGGCACCGGCGCCGGTTCGGCCGGTACCACGCGCTTTTTGAACGGCACCGGCGCGAACGTCGACACGGTCGCCGTCAACCTGTACCGCAACGCCGGCTCTGGCCTGTGGGGCAATACCCAGGGCACCGACACGCTGGCCGGCACTGGCACCGGCAACGCGCAGACGCTGACCGTGTACGGTGAAATCCCGGTCCAGAAGTCGCCGACGCCGGACAACTACAAATCAACGATCACTGCGACCATCTACTTCTGATCGGAATCGTGCATGCGGGGTTACTTCTCCATCGTGCTGGCGGCGGCACTGTGTTCCGGAACGGCGGCGCAGGGCGCCAATCTGCAGATTTCGCCGGTGTCGATCAGCTTCCAGCCGGGGCAGAATGCGGCCGGCATCCAGTTGCAGAACAATGGCGACACGCCGCTGTACGGCCAGGTCCGGGTGTATGCCTGGGACCAGCGTGACGGCGTCGATGCCTTGACCCCGACCACGCAGCTCGTGGCCAGCCCGCCGATCATCGAGATCGCGGGCAAGAGCGCGCAGACGATCCGCCTCGTGCGCCGCGGCGTGGCTGGCACCCCGGTGATGCCGGGCGGCGCCGAACAGACCTACCGCATCCTGATCGACGAACTGCCGCGCGGCGACACCCAGCAGGGCAATGTCGCGATCCGCCTGCAGTATTCGGTGCCGGCCTTCGTGCTGCCCGTTGACACCCAGGCCGCACCGCAACTCGAATGGAGCACCTTCCAGCGCGCCGGTGCCTGGCACCTGCGCGCCCGCAACACCGGCGCGCTGCATGCGCAGATCGGCGCCACCAGCGTGACGGTCGACAGCCGCGACGTCGTGCTCAGCAAAGGCCTGCTGGGCTACGCGCTGCCGGGCCGCACGCGCGAATGGGCGCTGCCCGCCGACGTCGCCGGCGCACTGCCGGCGCCGCTCGCCATCGACACCACCGTCAACGCCAAGTCGCAGTCCGCCAGGGCGGCCGTCGTGCGCGACTGACGACCGGGGCAGCCATGCACACGCGCCACCGGGCGTGGCGGGGCCTGCGGTCGTCGTCCCTGTCCACCTGCCTGCTGGCCCTCACCATCACACCTGTCACGCCCATCGCTGCGGCGGCTGCCATGGTCGCTGCCTCGCCCGCTGCGCCCGAAGCGCAGACCGGTATCGTTGCCGCCCAACCCAATGAACTGTATCTGGACGTCTCGATCGACGGCCAGCCCACGGGGCTGCTCGTCTCGGTACTGCAACAGGGTGCCAGCCTGCGCATGACGGTCGAGAGTCTGCGCGAACTGGGCCTGGATCCGGCGCGCTTTGGCGTGGCCGACCGCACCGATTTTCTGCTCGACGAGATCGACGGCATGACCTGGCGCTACGACAGCGCTGCCCAGACGCTGGCGCTGACCCTGGCGGATCGCCTGCGCGTCGCGCGTGTGCTCAGCGCGCGCACGGTGCGCGCCAGCGGCGCCGGTCAGGCCAGCCGAGGCATGCTCCTGAATTACAACGTGTTCGCCCAGAGCAGCGGCGGCTCGGTCGCCAGCAACCTCGATCTGCGTTATTTCGACCCGCGCGGCAGCTTGAGCAGCACCGGCGCGGCCATCCTGCGCGGCGAGGAGCGCGGCTACACGCGCTACGACACCACCTGGACCCACGCCGACCAGGACCGTTTGAGCACCGTGCAACTGGGCGATACCGTCACCCCGGCTTTGAACTGGTCGCGCGCGCTGCGCCTGGGCGGCATCGAGTGGCGCCGCAACTTCGAGCTGCGCCCGGACCTGGTGACGTATCCGGTGGCCTCGATTGCCGGTTCGGCCGTCGTGCCAACCAGCGTGGACCTGTTCGTCAACAACGTGCGCCAGTTCAGCACCAGCGTGCCGACCGGGCCGTTCGTGGTCGACCAGGTGGCGGGCCTGAACGGCGCCGGCCAGGCCACCGTCATCACGCGCGATGCGCTCGGGCGCGAAGTTGCCACCACGCTGCCGCTGTATGTCGACACCCGGTTGCTGGCCCGCGGGCTGACCGATTTCGCTGTCTCGCTCGGCGCGCTGCGGCGCGACTACGGCGTGCACTCGTTCCGCTACGGCGGGCCGGCGGCAGTGGGCTCGGTGCGCCACGGCTGGACCGACCGCCTGACACTGGAAGGGCATGCCGAGGCCGGCAAGGGCCAGGTGCTGGTGGGCGGCGGCGTGCTCGCGCGCATACCCGGCGCCGGTGTGGTCAGTGGCGCGCTGGCGGCCAGCGCCGGCCGCTATCGTGGCTGGCAAGCCACGCTTGGTTACCAGTATGTATCGCCGCGCTTTGCGCTCGACCTGCAATCGATCCGCGCCAGCGCCGGCTTCGGCGACCTGGGCACGCTCGAAGGCACGCCGGTGCCGCGCGCGCTTGACCGGGCCAGCATCAGCACCGCATTCGGCGGCAACAGCTTCAGCATCAACCTGATCGGGCTGCGCACACCGCTGGCGGCCAGCCTCGTGCCGCTGCTCGACCCGTTCGGCAACCCGCTGGGCGGGCTGACCGCGCT
This sequence comes from Telluria sp. LT1R51-2, assembly GCF_059685775.1. Taxonomy (NCBI): domain Bacteria; kingdom Pseudomonadati; phylum Pseudomonadota; class Betaproteobacteria; order Burkholderiales; family Oxalobacteraceae; genus Telluria; species Telluria sp. LT1R51-2. The sequence goes on from NZ_JCASIM010000001.1 coordinate 250,467, forward strand.
GGCCCAGACCCCGGCCCTGGCCCCGGCCGCATCCCAGGTGACGCGCACCGTGTCGCTGGCCTGGTCGCGCAGCGTCGGCCAGCGCGGCTACTTCAGCCTGGGGGCATTCCAGGACCTCGAGCGGCGTGCCGAACGCGGCATCACGGCCACGTTCAGCATGGCGTTCGATTCGCGCGTGGCCGTCAATGCCAATGCAGGGCGCCAGCGCGGCGAGCAGGTGGCGTCGCTGTCGATGGGGCGCGCGCCGGACTTCGATGGCGGCCTCGGCTGGGCCCTGCAGACTGGCAAGACCGGCCCGCAGCGCTACGACCAGGCCCAGGTGCAATACCTGGGTTCGCACGGTCGCGCGATCGTCTCGACCCAGCGCGTCGGCGACAGCCGCAACACGAGTCTGGATGTCAGCGGCGCCATCGTCGCGATGGACGGCGCCGTGCTCACGGCGCGCAATGTCGGCCGCGGCTTTGCGCTCGTCTCGAGCGGCGTGCCCGGTCTGCCGGTGTTGCAGGACAATCGCCCGATCGGCCGCACCGACCGCAACGGGCGTCTGCTGGTACCCAACCTGCAACCGTATGCCGCCAGCCGGATCGCGATCGATCCGTCGTCGCTGCCGTCCGATACCCGCATCCCGCAAACACTGCTCGAGATCGTCCCGCGCCAGAACGCCGGCGTGGTGGCGCGCTTCGCGATCGAGCGCTACGCGGCCGCAATGCTCACGCTGATGCGCGCCGATGGCACCGTGCCCGATGTCGGCACGCTGGCGCGGCTGGACGGCAGCGAACTGACGGCAATGGTCGGTTACGATGGCGTGCTGTTCGTCGAAGGCTTGCGCGCACACAACCGGGTGCGCATCGGCAGCGGCAAGGACCTGTGCGAAGTGCGTTTCGAGTACACGCCGGTGGCGGGCGAACTGCCCGTGATCGGACCGCTGGTTTGCCAGCCACTGCAAGGAGAATGACCTCATGACCCTATTTCGTCGCCCGCTCGCGCCATGCCTGTGCCGCCTGATCCTGATGACCCTGACCTTGATGCTGTGGTTGCTGGCCGCCACCGCGGCGCGCGCCGACAACTGCGTGGCCGCGATGACCGACGTCGACCTTGGCGTGGTCAGTCCGATCGTGGGCAGCGACGTCACGGCCAGCGGCACGCTGACCGTGACCTGTTACTGGACCATTGGGACCAATCAACTGCTGCTGCCGGCGGCGAACGTGTGCGTCAACCTGGGCCCGGGCCCGGGGGGCGGCACCGGCGCCCCGCGCTATCTGCTCAATGGCAGCAACCGCCTGGCCTTCAATCTGTATACCGACAGCTCGTACACGGCGGCCAAGATCTGGGGCAGTACCGCCAGTACCATCGGCGCCAAGCCGGTGACGACAACGCTGACGGGCTTGCTGGGGTTGGGCGGCGTGACGCAAAGCTTCACGGTGTACGGCAAAATTGCGGCGGCGAGCCTGGTGGGCGTGCCCACGGTGGGCAATGCCGATACCGTCTATGGCGCCAGCTTCGCGGGCCACGGCACCATCCAGTACGGCTTTGGCAGCGTGCCGTGCTCGGCCGGCGCCAGTGCGGCATTCTCGTTCCAGGCACGTGCCACGGCGGTCAACAATTGCCTGATCAGCACCAGCAACCTGGCCTTTGCCAGCGGCAGCCCGATCACCGACCAGCGCATCAGTGCGCCGCTCAGCGTGGCCTGCACCGCCAACAGCACGTACCAGATCGTGCTGAACGGCGGTGTGTCGAACAATCCGGCGGCGCGCACGATGAAGAACAGCGTGACCGGGGAAACGCTGACCTACCGGATCTCGGCCACGCCCGACGGCCCGGCGTGGGGCGACGGACTGGTGGGCACCACGGTCTACAGCGGCATCGGCACCGGCAGTGTGCAGGCCGTCATGATGCACGGCATCGTGCCGCGCCAGCGCGCTCCGACACCGGGCGATTACCGCGATACGGTGACGGTGTTGCTGATGTTCTGATGAAAGGTTGCCGCGCTACTCAAGCAGCGGCTTCGAGTTGGCTGATCAGTTCGCCCAGCGGCATCGGGCGGCAGAACAGGAAGCCCTGCATGCAGGGTTTGCCGTGCGACGCGAGGAACTGCGCCTGCTCCCGGGTTTCGATGCCTTCGGCGACGACCCGCAGGCCGAGCTGGCCGGCCATCGCGAGGATCGATTTGACCAGTGCCGTACCATTGACGTCGTGCGGCATGTCGCGCATGAAGCCCTTGTCGATCTTCAGTTCGTAGAGCGGCATTTTCTGCAGATAGGCCAGGCTCGAGTAGCCGGTGCCGAAGTCGTCGATCGAGAACCGGATGCCCATCCCGGCCAGGATGTTCATCCGCACGACGGTCGCGTCCATGTTCTCGACCAGCAGGCCTTCGGTCAGTTCGAAGATCAGCTGGCTGGCGGGCACGCCCGTCTCGTCAAGCACCGAGCGCACCACATCGACGAAGTCGGCTTGCTGGAACTGGCGCGGGCTGACGTTGATCGACAGCGGCAGCGCGTGGCCGGCATGCGACAGGCGCAGCCAGGACAGGCATGCCTGACGCAGCACCCAGGTGCCCAGCGGTACGATCAGCCCGGTTTTTTCGGCAATTGGAATGAACACATCGGGCGGGACCAGCACGCCGTCGGCACGGCGCCAGCGCAGCAGCGACTCGGCACCGATCGGCTGGCCGTCGGGACTGACCTGCAGCTGCAGATGGAGGGCGAACTCGTCGTTGTCGAGTGCATTGCCCAGATCGCGTTCGAGCATCAGCGTATTTTCGGCAGCAGCCAGCATGGTCGTCTCGAACAGCGCGGCCCCGTTGCGGCCTGCGGCCTTGGCATGGTACATCGCCGTGTCGGCTTCGCGCAGCAGGTCCTGGGCGGTGTGTTCGGGGCGGGTGGGCAGCGAAATGCCGACGCTTCCCGAAGACTGGTACACCTGGCCATCGATGTCGACGGGGCGGCGCAGGGCGGTGCCGACGCGCTCGGCCAGCGCCAGTGCGGCCGCAGTGGCCGCACCGGGGTCGTCGCCAAGATGCTCGGCCAGCACGACGAATTCGTCGCCACCCAGGCGCGCCACGGTGTCGCGCCGGTGGACGGTATCGCGCAGGATGCCGGCCACGTGTTTCAGCAAGGCGTCGCCGGTCGCATGGCCGCGCGCGTCGTTGACGCTCTTGAAATTGTCGAGGTCCAGGTACAGCACGGCGCCGATCCCTTCGCCGCGCTGCGCCTTGTCGGTCAGGGCGCTCAGGCGCTCCATCAGCAGGCGCCGGTTCGGCAGTTCGGTCAGCACGTCGTAGAACGCCAGCTTGCGGATCGATTCGGCGGACTGCCGCTTTTCGGTGATGTCGCGGCCGACGGCAACCCAGTGCGTGATGGGCCCGCCCTCACTGGCGAACGGCACGATATCGACTTCCACCCAGCGCGGTTCGCCGGCTTTCGTGTAATTGACCAGTTGCGCCGACGCCGGTTCGTACCGCCCCATCGCATCGGCCAGCGCAGCAACGGTGTCGGTGCAGGTTTCCGGCCCGTGCAGCGCATACAGACTGTGCCCGATGATTTCATCGACGCGATACCCGCTGTGGCGCTCGAACGCGGCGTTGGCGAAAATGATCGGTTGGTGCGAGGCTTTGCCTGGAATCGCCTGGACGATCAGCACCATGTCGTGCAGGCCCGCGAGTGCGGCCGAGGTCAGGCGCCATTCCTGGTTCACACGGCGCAGTGCGCTGCGTTCCTGTTCGAGGGACTCCGACACGACGTCGGCCTTGTTCAACGAGCGCGACAAGCCCTTGAGCACGCTGCCCGCCGTCAGCGTGCCCAGGGTGCCTACGCACACATAGTTCAGCGCGAAAATCAGCACGCCCACGGGCGAGTCAGGTGCGAGATTGCCAAGGGTCAGCTCGCTGTAGCCGGCCAGGCCAAGGACGACCATCGCGAGCGCGCCGGCCCCGATCGTGACATACGCAGCGCGCTGGCCCAGCAGGATCACGGCGATGACAGGGGTTGCGAGAAGGTAGCAAAGGCCGACCGCGCCAACCGTCACCATCGAACCGACCGCCACGAAAAACATCATGGCAAGGAAGCTGACGACCCTGGTCGTGTGCGACAAGCGGTCCAGACGCCAGATCGCCAGGATCCAGGCCAGTGCAAGGGTGTCCATCAGGGCGACCTGCGGGTAGCCCCGGTAGGCGGCAACCAGGGCACTTGGTACGGCAACGACCAGCGCCAGCACCAGCACAGCCGACATCAGCCGGGCAAACGCGCGGACGCGCCACCGGAACAGTTCGCGATTGATTCTATGAGGCATCCAAGCTGTCCATGACGAAAATCGTTATCATTTTAATTTCATATGAGAAACATTCTATCACTTTGTATCCGGATTCAATTGACCGCCCGGCACCTGTTGCTGTCCCTGTTGCGCATTTGCGACCAGTGCCGCCAAGTCGTCATGCTCGTCGGTCATGCAAGCGTTGTAAGTCATGAACAGAGCACGAATTTACATTCTTCTCAGCAATACATTTCTCGCGATAACTATTAAGCTGTCGGGAAACAATCTCACCTGCTGTCTTGCACCTGACCATGCCGCCTACTGCCGACCTCGATTTGCTTCGCCTGCAACACCTCGATGCGCGGCGCACGCCGCTGGTCGTGCGGTCGATTATTCTCATGGCGGGCTTTTGCCTGTTGCTGATCGGCTTGCACGCGTGGAGCTTGTGGGCGTCGCGCCAGGGCGAACTGGACCAGACTGCGATCAGCACCGAAAACATGGCGCGTGCGCTGGCGTCCCACGCCGAGCGCTCGCTGACGGTGGCCGACTCGGTTCTGGCAGAGATGGTGGAACGGGTCGAGCAGTCAGCAACCAGGCCGATCGACGTCCAGCGCCTGCATGCGCGGATGGCGCGCATTACCCGCACCAGCGAAGAGGTGCGCGAGCTGTTCATCTATGACGCCGATGGCAAGCGTCTGGCGACCTCGCTGCCATCGGTGCTACCGGGCAGCAATATGGACCGCGAGTTTTTCCGTTACCACATGACCCATACCGACCTGGGCACGCGGATCGGCAAGCCGATCTTCAGCCGCTCCACCGGCGTCCAGACGATTCCCGTGTCGCGCCGGATCAACCGCCCGGATGGCAGTTTCGGCGGCGTCGCGATGGCCTCGCTCAATCTCGATTACTTCGGCAAGTTCTATGACAGCTTCGACGTCGGCCGCACCGGGACGATCATCCTGGCCATCGATGACGGCACCTTGCTGTACCGCCGCCCGTTCAATGCCGTGATGGTGGGAACGAGCATCAGCAACGGCCCCGTGTTCCAGACGTATGCCAAATCGGGGCCGGTCGGCACGGCGATGATGACCTCGAGGATCGATGGCGTCGAACGCCTGTACAGCTACCGTCACCTGGACGGCTTTCCGCTGCTGGTAGCGACGGCCCAGTCGAAGGACGAAATCCTGGACGGCTGGTGGATGGCGGTGATCAAGATGAGCTGCGTGGTCGTGTTCGCGGTGTGCATGCTCGGCTGGGGAGGGCACCGCATGATCAGCCAGTTGCGCCTGCGCGAGGCACTGGAGTCCGAACTGCGTGCGGCGCGCAGCGCGCTCGAATTGCACAATGTATCGCTGCGCCACCTGGCCGACATCGACGCCATGACCGGGCTGGCCAACCGGCGCCGCTTCGATGAAGTGCTCGCCGTGGAATACGAACGCGGGCGGCGTAGCGGGCTGCCGTTTTCACTGATCCTGCTCGATGTCGACCATTTCAAGAAGTTCAACGACCTGTATGGTCACGTCGCCGGCGATGACTGCCTGCGCCGGGTAGCAGGGGCAATCGCCTCGGGGCCCCGGCGCCCCACCGACCTGACGGCGCGCTACGGTGGCGAAGAATTCGCGATCATCCTGCCGGACACCGACAATGAGGGCGCCCGCGCGGTGGCCGAGAACATCCGCTCTGCCGTGCAGGGACTCGGCATGGCGCACGAGGGGAGTGCCTACGGCCACGTCTCCATCAGTCTTGGCGTGCACACCTGCAATCAGGCCGAGCCCACCTGCGGGACGCCGCTGGCCTGCATCGAAGCTGCCGACCGCCTGCTGTACCAAGCCAAGATGGACGGGCGCAATCGCCTGGTCGCAGCGGCCTAGGCGCCGGATCGGGGAAGCGGAATGACTGCCGCAGATTGTCGGGACAGCCACTGGACATCGCACGGCACCAGGGCAATCGCTCGTCTATACTGTATCGATGAAACCGATGCCCGGCAGGACCTCATGAAGCGACGCACCCGACGTCGAACCATGCGATGACCAATACAGACAATGTTGCCAAAAAAGTGATCCTGGTGGTCGACGATCTCGCGTTCGACGCCGAATTCACGCTGCAGGCATTGGGAAAGTACGCAGGCCGGTTCGAGGTCGATATCGCGCGCGACGGCTGGGATGCGCTGGTACTGATGAAAGACCGTCATTTCGACCTGATCCTGATGGACCTGAAGATGCCGCGGATGGACGGATTCGAGACGATGATCCTGATGCGGGGCTACCAGTTGCAGTACAAGGTACCGTTGATCATCCTGACCAACTCGGATATCGACGCCGATCGCGCGCGCGCGCGCCAGCTCGGCGCCGCCGACTATGTCCACAAGTCGGCCGATCTGGCGCAGTACAAAGCCCTGCTGCAGGCCACTGTCGAAAAGCACGTGCACATCTGACGCTTGCCGGCGCGACCGGCGCGGCCGGCGCCGTCGGCGCCGCCAGGTTCAGGGCCGCTTCAGGCGGCCGACGATGCTCGCGACCTTGGTGGTGATCATGTCCACTGCCGGGCCGTTCGCGCCATGAGGCAGGATCACGTCGGCATTGCGCTTGGTGGGCTCGATGAACTGCTTGTGCATCGGGCGGACCGTGTCCAGATACTGGCCGACGATGCTCTCCAGCGTACGCCCGCGTTCGGCGATATCGCGCTGCATGCGGCGGATGAAGCGCACGTCCGACGCCGTATCGACAAAAATCTTCAGCGACATCATGTCGCGCAGGTCGGCGTCATACAGGGCAAACAACCCTTCGACAACGATCACCGGCGCCGGTTTGACGGGGATGGTCTTGTCCGAGCGGTTGTCGATCGTGAAATCGTATTCGGGCATCGCGATCGCTTCGCCACTACGCAGGGCCTGGACGTGCTGGATCAGCAATGGCCAGTCGAACGCGTGCGGATGATCGTAGTTCTGCTTGCGGCGTACTTCAGGAGGCAGGTCGGACTGGTCGCGGTAGTAATCGTCCTGCATCACGATCGAGACCATGTCGGCGCCGAACGAGGCCAGGACTTGCTGGGACACCGTGGACTTGCCACTGCCGCTGCCGCCGGCGACACCGATGACGAACGGCGTAAAGGGAATGGGATTCATCCCCGCATGATACCGGAGTGCCGGGACGCTGGCAGCATACCGGCGATGGGCGGCTGGACGTCCCCACCGCGCCAGGGTGGGGGGCAGATCACTTCAGTGGATTGGCCGGCTGCGCATGCAACCAGCGCGCATGCACGAAGCGCGCCGTGTAATCGAGCGCATAGCCCAGGATGCCGATCAGGATGATGGCCGCCATCAGTTCCGAATACGCGAGCCGGTCGCGCGTGTCGAGAATGAAGTAACCGAGGCCGGCCGACACGCCCAGCATCTCGGCGGGCACCAGCACGATCCAGATGATGCCGATCGCCAGCCGGATACCGGTGAGGATCTGCGCCGTGATCCCCGGCAGCACGAGGCGCCAGATCACTTCCCATCGGGTGGCCGACAGCGAGCGCGCCAGCAGCATCCAGTTCGGGTCGAGCTGGGCCACGCCGGCGGCGGTGCTGAGCATCAGTGGCCAGACGGCGGCAAAGGCCAGCAGGAAGTACACGGGCGCGTCGCCCACACCCAGTACCATCACCGCCAGCGGCATCCACGACAGCGGGGACACCATGCGCAGCAGCTGGAACAGCGGCGTGCTCGCCTGCGAGAAGGCTTTCGACATGCCCACGAGGATCCCCAGCGGTACCCCGAACAGGATTGCAAAGCCCAGCCCCACGGCCACGCGCGTGAGGCTCGTGCTAACGTGCAGCCAGATATCCGGCCCGGTGACCATGACCTGGAACGCGCGCATGGTCTCGAGCGGCGCGAACATCGCGGCGATCGGGGTGCGCTGCTCGAGCGCCTGCACGCCCAGCGACCACAGCACCACGGCCAGCGCAAAGCCGAGCAGCGGCCACAGAAAACGACCCGCCATCGTCAGACCGCGATCGTTTCGGTGCGCAGCAGATTCGCCGGCAGGCCGAACACGCCAGGACCGCCCGCCAGAGCGATCGACTTGCGCACAAAGCGGTCGTCGATCAGGTCGCGCGCGACGAACTTTGGATCGAGTTTGGCCAGGAAAGCCGTGTCGCCTTCGACCTTGGTCTGGCCGATGGCGCGCACCAGTTCTTCGGTGTATGACGCAAACGGGAACGGCTGGAAGTCGATGCGGCGCTGTTTCCAGGCCGGGTGCGCGACGATGCCGCGCTTTTCATAGTCGGTGTAGTCGGTGGTGGCCAGCACCTTGGTCAGCGCCTGTAACTGGTGCGGCGTGTAGCGGTTCGGGCCGGCGCTCGAGAGCAGCTTGGCCGTCTCGATCTGATTCGAGCGCGACCAGAGTTGGGCATTGACGATGGCGTTGGTGACGCGCTGCGACCATTCGGGTTTGTCGTTCAGGTCGCGCTCGGCCAGGAACGTCACGCAGCAGGCGTGGTTTTTCCAGACGTCGCCCGAGAAGCGCAGCACCTTGCCGATGCGCGCGTTCTCGGCCGCTGCATTGAATGGCTCGGCCACGATGAAGCCGGCAATCGATTTGGTCGCCAGCGCCGACACCATCTCGGACGGGGCCAGCACGATCAGATTGACTTCGTTGGGCTTGAGGGCCGCGCCGCGCGCGCGCGTGACCACGGTGAGCTTGTTCGCAGTAAGGATTTTCTGCAGCAGGATATTGTGGATCGAGTACCAGAACGGAATCGCCACCGTCTTGCCGCCAAGCTCGGCAACCGAGTTGATCTCGTTCTGCACCGTCAGGGCCGAGCCGTTGATGTGGTTCCAGGCCACGACCTTGGCCGGGAATTTCGCGCCGTAGCGCACGAACAGCGTGGCCGGCGAGAGCAGGTGAATCACATTGACCTGGCCGGCCACGAACGCTTCGATGATCTGGGCCCAGCTGCGAAACAGCCGCGGCGTCTCGACCTTCAGGCCCTGCGCCTCGAACAGCTTGCGGCCATGCGCCACCAAGAGCGGCGCCGCATCGGTGATCGGCAGGTAGCCGATCTTCACCGGCTGGTCATCGCCCTTGAAGTTCTGCGCCATGGCGTCGCCCGCGAACAGCAGCGGTGAAGCAGCGGCAGCGCCCGACAGGGCCGACATGCGCAGGAAGTCGCGCCGGGTCATGCCGCAATCGCAGTCGGAAGTAACGCAGATGTGGATCGGGTTGGTCATGGATTGTCCTTGTTATGGTGTTCAGGCGGGACTGCTGGCGGGGACGCCGGTACGCAGCGCCTGCAGGATGTCGAGGCGCAGCGCGACCACGCCGGCGGCATGCTCTTCGCGCGGGCGCGGCAGGTCGACGCGCCATTCGCGCACGATGCGCCCTGGCTGTCCGGCCATCAGCAGGATGCGGTCGGCGACCAGGATCGCTTCATCGATATCGTGCGTGACCAGCAGTACGGCAGTGTGCCAGCGGTGCACCAGTTCGACCAGCAGCGTCTGCATTTCGGCACGGGTGATGGCGTCGAGCGCCGAGAACGGCTCGTCGGCGAACAGCAGTTCGGGTTCGCGCGCCAGCGCGCGGGCCAGGGCCACGCGCTGGGCCTGGCCACCCGAGAGCTGCGCCGGGTAGGCGCTGGCGCGCCCGGCCAGGCCCACGGCATCGATCGCTTCCTGCACCCGCGTCTTGCGGGCGTCGCGCGCGATGGCGGGCTGGCGTGCGAAATCCAGGCCGAAGCCGACGTTGCCCTCGACGTTCAGCCAGGGCAGCAGGCTCGGTTGCTGGAACACGAGCGCGGCGCGCGGGTGCGGCTGCAGCAAGGGTTGGCCAAGAAAGGTGACGCTGCCCGATTGTGGCGCGCTCAGGCCCGCCAGGCCGCGCAGCAGCGTCGACTTGCCGCAGCCGCTGCCGCCAAGCAGGCACACGATCTCGCGCTTGTCGACCGAGAGCGTGATGGCGTCGACGACCGTGCGCCCGCCATAGCCAATGCGCAGGTCGGTGGCCGCCAATGCGACCGGGGAAACGGGTTCGCTCATGCCGCGGCGTGCTTGTGCAGCTCGGCCTGCAACTGGGTCAGGCTGGGCGTGATGATCGGCACGAATGCCGACTCGCGCCAGCGACGCGCGAAGCTGCGGTCGCGATCGACCAGATAGGCGCGGCCACCGCTGGCCTGCAGCTCGAGCATGACCGCCTGCGCGACGTTCCCTGCCAGCGCGATGCGCAGCCGGAACATCGGCGCAGCCGCCGTCTTGAAGCGGCCATCGGCCACGCCGGCCTTCAATGCGCGCACGTTTTCTTCGAGCGCGGCTTGTTCGGTCTCGATCTGCGCCAGCAGCGGGCCGCGCGCGGCGCCCGCCAGTGCGTGCGCTGCGCGCAGACTGGCGCGCGCCAGGCCGATCGACATCCCGCATTGCAGGCCGAGGAACGACGGCCGCACGCCCGGCAACCAGGCGCGCGCGTTCGGGTGCAGCACGTCATCGGCGCCGATCTGGACGGCGTCGAGCTTCACCGCCGCCGTATTGCTACCGCGCAGGGCCATCAATTCCAGGTCGCTGCTGCGGGCCACGCCAGCGCGATCGCTGATGAACGCGACCACTGCCGGCGGCAGGTCGCCCGCCGAATTGACAGCCGCGGCAGCGATGAAACCTTCCTTGCGCAGGTTGGTGATCCAGGCCAGGGCGCCATCGAGCTGCCAGCCGTCGTTATTGGGCGTGGCGGTAATTTGCAGCGACTCGATCCCGGACAGAAATTTCATGGCATTCGACAGACCCGTGGCGCCGGCACATTCACCGCGCATCAACGGGCCGAGCCAGCGCGCGCGCAGCGCCTCGTTGGGACTTTGCAGCAGGTATTCGATGAAGGTGCGCTGGCCCCAGAACACGAACGAGGCAGCCAGCGAATGCCCGGCCACGGCGGCGATGGCTTCGATCGCATCGGTCGTGGTGCCGCCCTTGCCACCGAGCGATGCCGGCACGCCGATGGCGAACAGGCCGGCGCCGGCCAGGCGTGGCACGATCTCGGACGCCAGGTCCGGCGTCGTGTCGAGTGCATCGGCACTGGCCTGCAGCCAGGCCAGCAGGTCGGCTGGCAGGTTCGCTGGCCGATTTGCTGGCACATTCGCAGACAGGTCAGCCTGCAGCGCGGTGGCGTGTTCGCCGCCGCCCATCAGATCGCTCCGCTGGCGAAGGGTTGCAGTTGCGGGTTGATCGCGCTGCCGGCCAGCGAATTGGCAAAGTTGCACAGCGTGGCCAGGCTGATACCCAGTACCACCTCGAGCGCCTGCTGTTCGTTGTAGCCGGCAGCCTGGAACGCGCGCCAGGCAGCGTCGTCGACGGCGCCGCGGGTGGCAATCACGGCGTCTGCGAACACGCGCACGGCGTCCAGCCGGGCGTCGCCGGTGTCGGCGCCTTGCTGCAGCGCGCGCACGGTCTCCACGGGCAGCTGGGCTTTCTTGAGCGCGATGGCAGTGTGGCCGGCGATGCAGAAATCGCAGCCGTGGATGCGCGCGGCGGTGATCTGCACCACTTCGCGTTCGGCCAGCGTCAGGCTCGTTTCGGCATTGATGCCCGAGACGGTCATGTAGGTTTGCAGCGCTTGCGGCGAATTGGCCAGCACGCCGATCAGGTTCGGCAGAAAGCCGTTGTTCGCAACGGCCTTGTCGACGAATGGGCGGCTGCCTTCGGGTGCGGTTTCTTGGGTGTGCAGGGTCAGACGGGACATGGCGGCTCTCTTGGGTAGACGTTGGGTCACTGATTTTAACGCGATCGGCGTGCGTGCTGGGCAGGCCGGTGGGGTCTGGTTACCGCTGGCGCGGCATGACGTATTCAGCTGGCATTATCCGGCGGACAGCAATTGTGTCCTACGAACAAAAGCTGATAAGCAAATAACAAAAGAATCTGGCGCAGGCAAGGCCGCGCAGAGTGCGTCAGAAGTAGACGGTAACGCGGCTGGCGTCGGGGCCGGCGCTGTGCAGCATTGGTGCAGCCGGGGCATCGAGAAGATACGGCGTGGCCGGGCTGGCGCACTGGACCTGCACTGCAGCGCCGGCATTGATCGAGCAGGTTGCCACCACCGTCAGGCGCGCTTCGAAGCTTGCCGAGACCACGTGCGCATCCGCGCCGACCGACAGGGTCAGGGTAGCGGTGGCCAGGAGAGCAGCAAGGAAACGGAAGGAGCGCGACATGCTTTGTGTTCGGGGCAGGTAGCCGGTAGATGATCGATGAAGACCATCATAGCCACTTTGGCGGCGGCGCGCGCGAACGCAGAGCAGGAGGATGCGTCAGGCACAGGTAGCGGTATTTCGGGTTTGACGGTATTTACTTGCCGGTTCGGCGGGATGCGTTTCACTGGCCAGCGATTAGCGCCCGAACAGTTGCAATAAAAATAAAAATGGTTGTCGGTTTTGCTGCTTTGTAGAAAATTAGAGAATAGTCTCTAAAGGCAATATTAGTTTCAAAAAAGAAATATCAAGCCGTATTTTCAGGGATATCTGCCAGCAAACCCGTTACCGCGTCGATCAATTCGATCGGGCTGAAGGGCTTGACGATGTACAGGTCGGCGCCGGCGTCCATGCCGGCGGCAACGTCGCTCTGCTGGCCGCAGGCCGAGAGAAGCACGATCTTGACGCCCGCGTTGGCCGGATCCTGCCGCAGCCGCGCGCAGACGTCGAGGCCGCTCTCGCCGGGCCCAAGCCAGATGTCGAGCATGACGACATCGGGCCGTTCGGTCGCGAACAGGGCCAGCGCCTGTTCGGCGCTGGCCGCTTCGACGATGCGGCCCAGTGCTTGCAGGCTCAGCGAGATCAGCAGGCGCAGTTCGTCCTGGTCATCGACGACAAGAATGGTGTTAGCGGGCATCGGCATGCTCCCAGCGGCGATACCGGATGCATGCGCCAACGCGGGCGGGTAGCAGCGTCGGAAGGGCGGGCAGGAGGGCCTGGAGGACGGTCATGGGTAGGCTGGCATGGAAGGCGCGTCGGTGCGCCGAGCATAGCAGTTCAGTTCGCGATCAAGCGCGCGCCAGGCCGTGTTCGACAGCGGCGCGCAGTTCGCCGAAGGGCACCGGTTTCGGGAAGACCGGGATATCGGCCGGCAAGCCCATGGCCTTGATCGTTGCGCGGTCCAGGCCGCTGACCACGATCATGCTCATGCCGGCGCTGCCGCTGTCTTCACGCAGCGTGCGGATCATGCGGAACCCATCCATGCCCGGCATGTTCAGATCGCTGACCAGGAGGTCGGGGCGTTCTTCGCCGATGCGAATCAGGGCCTCGAAGCCATTGTTGGCCTTGACGACGTCCAGGTCCATGCCCCAGCCGGCCATCTCGAGTTCGTACAGGCGCAGCATCAGGGGATCATCGTCCACCACCAGCACGCGGCGCGTCGTCGACACGGGGGTAACCGGCGTGGCCGGACGCGGTGCGTGGGCGGCGATGGCGATGCGGCGCCCGTCGACCAGACGGTTGACCGATTCGAGCGTGATGCGGCGATGACCGCCTGCCGTGCGCCACGCCTGCAGCGTGCCGTTCTCGACCCACAGTTGCACCGTGCGGTGCGACACGCCAAGGACAGCAGCCGCTTCCTTGGTCGAGCAATACTCGGCGGCGTTGTACGGTACGGCCGGCTGCAGGTCGGGTGAATTTTTCATATTTACCGATGTTACGTTTTAAGTTTCCCAAAGTCAAAATAGTTAACCTGGAAACTGACAAATTTTCCAAACCAAAAGTCGTTATCTGCTGCCGTTATCGCCGAGCATAGCGCATTGGCAAGTTCTTGGGGTGCATGAGAGTGCTGGATGCCCGTACAGTGCTTTCAGGCAGGGCTCGGTTGTTACTTTACGTCAATATTATTCTTTGCCTTGCGCCGGCACAAACGTAACGACAGTGTTTCCAAATGAGGCCTGACCTTCACTGTTACTGCTAAGTCCCTAATTTAAAGGGAGATTTTGAATTGTCGAGTACCCTTAAGATGCGCCTAAGTCATTGGTTTCATTGGCAAAATTAGAAATGCACGGTTGGGATTTCGCTTGACCGTCAACATTGCTTCCACTAAAGTGGGAAACAGTGTGAAAAAGTGTCGATTTGTGGGAAGAAATCCAGATCCCGGCGCCAGACAACAACGACCAACCGAATTCTCCAAGCTAGGCATTTACGTGTTCCAGGGCGCGTCAGCGATCAACCTCGATGCAAAAGGGCGGATGTCCATTCCAGCCAAGCATCGTGACGCCCTGACACTTCAGTGCGAAGGTCGCGTCACGCTGACCAAGCACCCACAGGGCTGCCTGTTGTTCTTTCCGCGCCCGGTGTGGGAAGAGCATCGCAAGCAGATCGCTGCCTGGCCGATGTCGGCCCGCGCATGGCAGCGTATTTTCCTTGGCAATGCCGTCGATGTCGAGCTTGACAGCGCCGGCCGGATCCTGATCTCTCCCGAGCTGCGCGCTGCCGTCGGGCTCGAGAAGGAAGTGATGATGCTCGGTATGGGCAGCCACTTCGAAATCTGGAACGCCGCCAAATTGGCCGAGGACGAGGCCGCAGCTGTGGCTGGCGGCATGCCGGATGTACTTTCCAATTTTTCTTTCTGAGGCGCCGATGACGGATTCTTTGACGGTGCCTGATTATCAGCATCGCACGGTGCTACTTGACGAAGCAGTCGATGCGCTCGAGCTGACCGGCGCACGTGCTGCCGGTACGTATATAGACGGGACGTTCGGTCGCGGCGGTCATAGCCGCCTACTGCTGTCGCGCCTGGCGCCGGAAGGGCGCCTGATCGCATTCGACAAGGACCCGCAAGCCATTGCAACCGCGGAGCAGATCAACGATCCGCGCTTCTGCATTGTTCACGACAGCTTTGCCACGATGGCCGACGCGCTTGCCGCGCGCGGCATTCATCAGGTCGACGGCATCCTGCTCGACCTGGGCATTTCGTCGCCCCAGGTCGATGACGCCAGCCGCGGCTTCAGCTTCCGCCAGGACGGTCCCCTCGACATGCGCATGGACACCACGCGCGGCATGTCGGCGGCCGAATGGGTCGCGACGGCAGAGCAAAACCATTTGGAAAAGGTGATACGCAACTATGGAGAAGAGCGGTTTGCTTTTCAGATTGCAAAGGCGATTGTTGCTCGCCGCGCAGTCGAACCAATTTCAAGCACACGACAGCTTGCCGCAATCGTGGCAAACACGGTCAAAAGCAGGGAAAAAGGCAAGGATCCGGCAACCAGGACCTTTCAGGCTATCCGGATTTTCATCAATCAAGAGCTTGAAGACCTCGAAGCGGGGTTGACCGCTGCCTACAGCATGCTCGCGCCCGGCGCGCGCATGTCGGTGATCAGCTTTCACTCGCTGGAAGACCGCATGGTCAAGCAGTTCTTTGCATCGAAGGCCAATGTCGAGCAACCGGACCGGCGCCTGCCGATCCGCGCGGTCGACCTGCCGCAGCCTTTGATGAAGCTGATTACAAAGACCAAGCCATCGGACGCTGAAGTAGCGGACAACCCGCGCTCGCGCTCGGCCGTGCTGCGCGTCGCTGAACGTCTGGGAACGCCGACATGAGCGTGAAGGTCAACGTGTTTCTTACCACGCTGCTGGTCGGCTGCGCGCTGTCGGTCGTCAACGCCCGCTACCAGGCACGTCACCTCCTGATCGAACTCGAACGCCTGCAGCAGCACGCGCACCAGCTCGACGTCGACTGGGACCAGCTCCAGCTCGACCAGTCGCGCCTGGCCAAGAACGACCGTATCGAACAGATCGCCCGCGCCGAGTTGAACATGGCGCCGGTGACACCGGCCCGTACCCAATACCTGACTGAAGGCGCCCCATGACGCGCGGTGCTTCCAAATCCGGCGCACGCGTTGCGGCCTCGAAGGGCGTTGCATTCACCAAGAGCCCGGTGCTCGCCGTGCGCCTGCCCGACTGGCGCTCGCGCATGGTGCTGTTCGTCCTGTTCGCGTCGTTTGCCGCGCTGGGCGCGCGCGCCGTCTGGCTGCAGGGCGTGTCGAACCAGTTCCTGCAAAGCCAGGGCAAGAGCCGCTACGAGCGCACGCTCGAACTGCCGGCCACCCGTGGCCGCATCCTTGACCGCAACGGCGCCGTGCTGGCCACGTCGCTGCCGGTGCGCGCCGTGTGGGCGATCCCCGAAGACGTACTGGCCTCGCCGCCGGAGAAAATCACGGCACTGGCCAAGCTGCTGGACATGCCCGAAGCCGACATTCGCAAGAAGCTCGACTCGGACCGCACCTTCGTCTACCTGAAACGCCAGGTCGAGATGCCGGTGATCGCCGAAATCGAAAAGCTCAAGATCAATGGCCTCGACACGCGCAAGGAATACAAGCGCTTCTACCCGCAGGGCGAAGTCGTCACCCACCTGGTCGGTTTCACCAACGTGGAAGACAAGGGCCAGGAAGGCATGGAGCTGCAACACCAGAAAACGCTGATGGGCGTGCCTGGCAGCCGCCGGGTGATCAAGGACCGCCTGGGGCACATCGCCGAAGATCTGGGCATGTTCCGCGAACCGCACCAGGGGCGCGACCTGACGCTGTCGGTCGACAGCAAGCTGCAATACATCGCCTTTACCAGTATCAAGAACGCGGTCGAGAAGTTCAATGCAAAGGCCGGCGCCGCCGTGGTGCTCGACGTCCATACGGGCGAGGTGCTGGCGCTGGCGAACTACCCGACCTACAACCCGAACGACCGCTCCAAGCTGACCGGCGAGCAGCTGCGCAACCGCGTCATCACCGACACGTTCGAGCCGGGTTCGACGATCAAGCCGATCACCATCGGCCTGGGCCTGGATACAGGCCGCATCACGCCCGACACGGTGTTCGACAACAACCCGGGCTGGATGACGATTACCGGCAAGCGCATTCGCGATACCCACAACTACGGCGTGCAGACGGTCAGCGGCATCATCCAGAAGTCGTCGAATATCGGCGCCGTCAAGGTGTCGCAGCGCATCCCGGCGCAGGAAATGTGGGAGATGTACACCAAGGTCGGCTACGGCCAGGCGCCGCGCTTCGGCTTCCCGGGCGCCACTGCCGGCCGCGTGCGGCCATGGAAATCGTGGCGTCCGATCGAGTACGCGAACATGGCCTTCGGCCACGGCCTGTCGGTCTCGCTGCTGCAGATGGCGCGCTCGTACATGATCTTCGCGCGCAACGGCGACATCATTCCGCTGTCGTTCGTGAAGATCAACGAAGAGCCGGTCGGCCAGCAGGTGATTTCGCCAAAGACCGCAGCACAGGTGCGCACGATGCTCGAATCGGTGGTCGGCCCGCAAGGTACGGCATCCAAAGCACAGGTGGCCGGCTACCGCATCGGCGGCAAGACCGGTACGGCCGAGAAGATCGTCAATGGCCGCTACTCGCGCACCAACAACATCGGCTATTTCGCCGGCATCGGGCCGATGTCCAAGCCGCGCTTCATCATCGCGGTGATGGTCGACGATCCGAGCGGCGCCCTGCGCACCGGCGGCAGCGTGGCCGCACCGACGGCCGCCGACCTGTTTGCCAGCGCACTGCGCGCGGCGAACGTGCCGCCCGATTCCTCCATCACGGACATCATCATTCCGGAAGTCCCACTCGAGGAGAGCATGTGATGCGCCCCAGCCTGAACGACATCCGCAGCTGGATTGCCGCCGCCGCACCGGGCGGTCGTCTCGTTTCCGACTCGCGCCGCGTGCAGCCGGGCGACGTGTTCTTTGCCTATCCGGGCGACGCGCAGGATGGCCGCCGCTTCATCGGCGCGGCTGCCGACGCGGGCGCCGCCGCCATCGTCTATGACGACGTGGACTTCGCATGGGACGATGCGATCGCCACCCCACGGCTGGCCGTGGCAGGCCTCAAGCAACTGGCCGGTCCGATCGCGCATGCGGTGCTGGGCCAGCCGGACAGCGCGATGTTTACCGTCGCCGTCACCGGCACCAACGGCAAGACCTCGTGCGCGTTGTGGACCGCGCAAGCGCTGGCGCGCCTGGGCGAGACCGCCGGCGTGATCGGCACGCTGGGCGTGGGCGTCATCGCGCCCAAGGCAAAAACCGAAGCGCAGTTCGATGTCACCGGCTACACGACGCCGGACGCCGTGCTGCTGGCGCAGACGCTGGCGGACCTGAACGGCAAGGGCGTCACGGCGCTGGCCATCGAAGCCTCGTCCATCGGCCTGGTGCAGGAACGTACCGCCGGCATGCATGTCGACGTGGCGATCTTCACGAATCTGACGCGCGACCACCTCGACTTCCATGGCGACATGGCCCGCTACGAGGCGGCCAAAGTCAAGCTGTTCGAGTGGCCGGGGCTGAAGCATGCAATCGTGAACCTCGACGACGCAGCCGGGCAGCGCCTGGTAGCGCATCTGCGCGCGCACTTCCCGGCGCTGGCTGTTACCGGCTACACGCTGGATGCGGCGGCAGCGCCGGATGGCGTGGCCGTCCTGCGCGCGAGCGGCATGCGCAGCAAGAATGCCGGCACCGAATGCCAGGTCGAAACGCCAGCGGGCAGCGCGACCATCCGCAGCCGCCTGGTGGGCAACTACAACGTGAGCAACACGCTGGCGGTCCTGGGCGCCTTGCTGGCGCGCGGCGTGGCGCTCAAAAGCGCGGTCGAGGCGATCGAAGCGCTGGTGCCGGCGCCGGGGCGCATGCAGCAGATGGGCGGGCAGGATGCACCGATGGTCGTGATCGACTACGCGCACACGCCGGATGCACTGGAAAAAACCCTGGACGCGCTGCGCCAGGTGGCGGCTGACCGCGGCGGCCAGCTGTGGTGCGTGTTCGGCTGCGGGGGCGATCGCGATCCGGGCAAGCGTCCGCAGATGGGCCGCATCGCGCAGGCCGCCGACCAGGTGCTCGTCACCAGCGACAACCCGCGCAGCGAAGAACCGGCCGCCATCATCGCCCAGATCGTGGCGGGGATGGATGCCAATGCCCCGGGCTCGCGCCTGCAGACGGTGGAAGACCGCGCGTCGGCCATTCTGCTGGCCGTGAAACAGGCGGCCAAACAGGACGTGATCCTGCTGGCCGGGAAGGGCCATGAGCCCTACCAGGAAATCAAGGGACGCAAGATGCCGTTTTCGGATACGGACCACGCTTCGCTCGCATTGACGGCGCGGCTTACCATGTTGAGGACGCATTGATGCAGGGTACGCTGGCAAAACTCGTGGCGGCCATTCCCGGCGCACACCTGGTCGGCGCGGATGTCGCCTTTGGCGGCGTGTCGACCGACAGCCGCAAGGTCGATGCCGGCGCGCTGTTTGTCGCGCTGCGCGGTGAGTCGTTCGACGCCCACGATTTCCTCGACCAGGTCGCGGCGCGTGACGTCGCGGCCGTCGTGGTGTCGGCGCTGCCGCACGGCTGGACGCTGCCGGCCATCGTCGTGCCGGACACGCTGGTTGCGCTGGGCCGCATCGCGCATGCCTGGCGCACCGGGTTCGAGCTGCCCGTGATCGGCGTCACCGGCAGCAACGGCAAGACGACGGTCAAGGAAATGATCGCATCGATCCTGGCGGCGGCGGTGGGCGAGAGCGCGCGCCTGGCCACGCAGGGCAATCTGAACAACGAGATCGGCGTGCCACTCACGCTGTTCCGCCTGACGGCAGCCCATCGCGCCGCAGTGGTGGAGCTGGGCATGAACCATCCGGGCGAGATCGCGCGCCTCGCGGCCATCGCTGCGCCGACGGTCGCTCTGGTGAATAATGCGCAGCGCGAGCACCAGGAATTCATGCACACCGTGGAAGCGGTGGCGCGCGAAAATGGCGCGGTGCTGCAGGCCCTGGGCCCGCACGGCGTGGCCGTGTTCCCGGGCGACGACCTGTATACTGCGCTGTGGCGCGGCCTGGCCGCGTGTGACGTCATCACGTTTGGCCTCTCTGACGCCTGCGACGTGCGCGCCGATTACACGAGCAATGGCTTTGGCAGCGACCTGCAGGTGCGTGCGCGCAGTGTGCACTTCACCGTCAGGCTGGCCGCGGCTGGCGAGCACAATGTGCGCAACGCGCTGGCGGCGATCGCCTGTGCGCTGGGCGCCGGCATCGACCAGGACGCGATCGTACGCGGCCTCGAAGCCTTCGCACCGGTCGGCGGGCGCCTGCAGCGCAAGCAGGCCGCCGGCGGCGCGACCGTCGTCGACGACACCTACAACGCCAATCCCGATTCGATGCGCGCTGCCATTGACGTGCTGGCCGCGTACCCGGCGCCGCGCATCCTGGTGGTGGGCGACATGGGCGAAGTCGGCGCGCAGGGCAAAGAATTTCACGAAGAAATCGGGGCTTACGCAAAAACGCGTGGCATCGACACCGTGCTCGCGACGGGCGAGCTGGCGCGCCATCTGGCCGCGTCGGGAGCACAGCATTACGAGCAGTTCGACGAGTTATTGGCAGCACTGGATAAAAAACTGGGCAGCAATACGGACGCGACTGTGCTGGTGAAGGGCTCGCGTTTCATGAAAATGGAACGCGTGGTCCTGCACCTGACCGGATCAACACCCCTTGGCAAGGACGCCCACTAATATGCTTCTCTGGCTCGCACAATACTTTCAGGACTATCTCGGTCCGCTGCGCGTGTTTAACTACCTCACGTTCCGCGCGGTGTTCGCCACCATCACGGCCATCACCATCGGCCTCGTGGCCGGCCCGATCGTCATCCGCAAACTGACCGAACTGAAAGTCGGCCAGGCCGTGCGTACCTACGGTCCGCAAAGCCACCTGACCAAGCACGGCACCCCGACGATGGGTGGCGTGCTGGTTCTGATCGCGATCGGCATCTCGACGCTGCTGTGGTGCGACCTGTCGAACCGCCTGATCTGGCCGGTGCTGGTCGTGACGATGGGCTTTGGCGCCGTCGGCTGGGTCGACGACTACCGCAAGGTGGTCTACAAGGACCCGGAAGGCATGCGCTCGCGCGAAAAATACTTCTGGATGTCGCTGATCGGCATCGCTTCGGCCCTCTACCTGGCGTTCTCGGTCTCGGCCGCCAATCCGTGGGAAGTCGCGCAACTGTTCTACGCCTGGGTGCAGTCGGGCTTTTCGATGACGCTGCCGCCAAAGGCTGACCTGATCGTCCCGTTCTTCAAGACCATCAGCTATCCGCTGGGCGTCTGGGGCTTCATCGCGCTGACCTATTGCGTGATCGTGGGCGCGTCCAATGCCGTGAACTTCACCGATGGCCTGGATGGCCTGGCGATCATGCCGACCGTGATGGTCGGCGCGGCCCTGGGCCTGTTCGCGTATCTCACCGGTAGCGTGACGTTCTCGAAATACCTGTTGATCCCGTACATCCCGGGCGCTGGCGAACTGCTGATCTTCTGCGGCGCGATGGCCGGCGCGGGCCTGGCCTTTTTGTGGTTCAACGCGCACCCGGCCCAGATGTTCATGGGCGACGTCGGCGCGCTGGCCCTCGGCGGCGCGCTCGGCACCATCGCCGTCATCGTGCGCCAGGAAATCGTCCTGTTCATCATGGGCGGCGTGTTCGTCGCTGAAACGCTGTCCGTGATCATCCAGGTGACCTGGTTCAAGTACACGAAGAAGCGCTATGGCACCGGCCGCCGCGTGTTCCTCATGGCGCCGCTGCACCACCACTTTGAACAAAAGGGCTGGAACGAAACCAAGGTCGTGGTCCGCTTCTGGATCGTGACCATCGTGCTGATCCTGGTTGGTCTCTCTACACTGAAGCTTCGTTAATGAACTACGACGGCAAACTCGCACTGGTACTGGGCCTCGGTGAATCCGGGCTCGCGATGGCGCACTGGCTCGCGCGGGGCGGCGCACGCGTGCGCGTGGCCGATACGCGGCTTGAGCCGCAACGCCTGCCGGCGCTGCGCGCGGCCGCGCCGGATGCGCAGTTCGTCGCCGGCGAATTTGGCGCCGACCTGCTCGACGGCGTCGACTTCGTCGCTGTCAGCCCGGGCCTGGCCCCGGAGCGCGAGCTGGCCGCCATCATTCCTGCCGCTGCCGAGCGCGACATCCCCGTCTGGGGCGAGATCGAACTGTTTGCCCAGGCGCTGGCGCACCTGCGCGAGAGCAGCGGCTATGCGCCGAAAGTCATCGCGATCACGGGCACCAACGGCAAGACAACGGTGACAAGCCTGACCGGTCTGCTGTGCCGCCGCGCGGGTTTAAGCACGCGCGTGGCCGGCAATATCAGCCCGGCCGCGCTGGATGTGCTGCGCGAGTCGATCGACGCGAACGAGCTGCCGCAAGCCTGGGTGCTGGAATTGTCCAGCTTCCAGTTGCATACAACGTTCAGTCTCCAGGCCGACGCTGCGACGGTGCTGAACCTGACCCAGGATCACCTCGACTGGCACGGCACGATGGATGCCTATGCGGCCGACAAGGCGCGCATCTTCGGCCCGGATACCGTGCGCGTCCTGAATCGCGACGATGCGCGCGTGATGCGCATGGCGGTCGATGCGCCGCTGTTCACCTTTGGTACCGACGAACCGGTCGACGCCGACAGCTTCGGCCTGATCGACGAGCGCGGCGTGCTGTGGCTGGCCAATGCCGTGGCGGGCGAAGCGAGTGACAAAAAACTCAAACGCGGCGAAATCCGCGAACAGGTCGACGCGATCGTGGGCCGCCTGATGCCGGCCGATGCGCTGAAGATTCGCGGCCTGCACAATGCGGCCAACGCGCTGGCCGCGCTGGCCCTGTGCCGCGCCTGCGGTTTGCCGCTCGCGCCGCTGCTGCACGGCTTGCGCGAGTATGCGGGCGAACCGCACCGCGTCGAGCTGGTGGCCACCATCGACGGCGTCGACTATTACGACGACAGCAAGGGCACCAATGTCGGCGCCACCGTCGCTGCACTGCAGGGCCTGGGTAAGGCCTTTGCCGGCGCCGACCAGCAGATCCTGTTGATCGCCGGTGGCGACGGCAAGGGGCAGGACTTTGCGCCGCTGGCCCAGCCGGTGGCGGCGTATGCCCGCGCCGTGTTGCTGATCGGCCGCGATGCGCCCGCCGTGCGCGCCGCGATCGATGCGACCGGCGTGCCGGCGTTCGACCTCGACGACTTGCCGCAGGCCGTGCGCCGCGCGGCGGGTCTGGCGCGTTCCGGGGACGCAGTGCTCCTGTCCCCTGCATGCGCCAGCCTGGACATGTTCACCAATTACGCGCACCGCGCGCAGGTGTTCGTCGAAACCGTGCGCGACATCGCACTGGATAAAGGGCAGGAGATCTAATGGCCTTCCAGCTGCCCTTCAAGTTTTCCGGCAATGCTGTCGACGCCACCGTCGACGGGCGCAGCCGGCCGTCCAAAATGATGGATTACGACCAGCCGCTGGTCTGGGTCACGCTGCTCCTGATGCTGTTCGGGATGGTGATGGTGTACTCGGCGTCGATTGCGCTGCCCGATTCGCCGAAATTCCGCTATCTGCAGGACCGCAACGAATACTTCCTGTACCGCCAGGCGGTCTACATCCTCGTCTCGATGGTGGCCGCGGCCATTGTGTTCCGCGTGCCGATCGCGGTCTGGCAGCGGCATGCGCCGATGATCTTCATCGGCACGCTGGTGCTGCTGGTGCTGGTGCTGATTCCGGGCCTGGGCGTGTCGGTCAACGGCGCGCGCCGCTGGCTGTCGCTCAAGGTGTTCATGGTGCAGCCATCCGAAATCATGAAGATTGCCGTGGTGCTGTACGCGGCCGACTTCACGGTGAGGAAGCAAGAGTACATGCACAAGCTGACCAAGGGCTTCGTGCCGATGGTCGTGGCCATTGGCCTGGTAGGTGGCCTCTTGCTGATGGAGCCGGATCTGGGCGCCTTCGGCGTGATCGTCTGCATCGCGATGGGCATCCTGTTCCTGGGCGGGATCAACATCATCTGGTTCGGCGGCATCGGCGCGCTGCTGGTCGTGATCTTCAGTGCGATCATCGCGCTCTCGCCGTTCCGCCGTGCGCGCATGTTCGCTTACCTGAACCCGTGGGAAGAGGGCAATGCCCTGGACAAGGCGTACCAGCTGACGCACTCGCTGATCGCGTTCGGGCGCGGCGAGATCTTTGGCGTGGGCCTGGGTGGCTCGGTCGAGAAACTGTTCTACCTGCCCGAAGCGCACACCGACTTCATCATGGCCGTCATCGGCGAAGAACTGGGCCTGGCCGGCGTGCTGGTCGTGGTGGCGATGTTCTACTGGCTCGTCAAGCGCGCTTTCGACATCGGCCGCCAGGCGATCGCGCTCGAACAGGTGTTCGCCGGACTGGCCGCGAAAGGCATCGGCATCTGGATCGGCGTGCAGACCTTCATCAATATGGGCGTGAACCTGGGCCTGTTGCCAACCAAGGGTCTGACCTTGCCGTTGATGAGCTTTGGCGGTTCGGGCGTGCTGTTCAACTGCGTCGGCCTGGCGATCCTGCTGCGCATCGATTACGAAAATCGCGTGCGCATGCGCGGAGGCCGCACATGACCAAAAAGCTGATGATCATGGCCGCCGGCACCGGTGGCCACATCTTCCCCGGCATCGCGATTGCGCAGACGATGCGCGCGCGCGGCTGGGAAGTAAGCTGGCTGGGCACCGCCCACGGCATGGAAACTGATCTGGTGCCGAAAGCCGGCATCGCGATGGACACGATCGACTTCGCCGGCCTGCGCGGCAAGGGCCTGGCGCACACTGTCAAGGGCGCGTTCAAGATGGCGGCCGCGTTTGCGACCTGCCGGCGCTACCTGGCCGCGCGCCGGCCCGACGTGGTACTGGGCATGGGCGGTTACGTGACGGTGCCGGGCGGCGTGATGGCGCGCGCCGCCGGCGTTCCGCTGGCCCTGATCAATGCCGACGCCGCGCTGCTGCTGTCGAACAAGACGCTCACGCCACTGGCGCAGCGCGTGCTGTTTGGCTTCCCGGCCGATTTCGGCAAGGCGGCCGGCAAGGCCGTCGTTACCGGCAACCCGGTACGCCAGCAGATTCTCGATCTGCCAGCGCCCGCTGAGCGCTTCGCCGGTCGCACGGGCGTGCTGCGCGTGCTGGTCGTCGGCGGCAGCCTGGGCGCCAAGGTGCTCAACGATGGCGTGCCGGCAGCCCTGGCCCTGATCGACCCGGTGGCACGGCCGGTTGTCACGCACCAGTCGGGCAAGAAGAACATCGATGCGCTGCGCACCGCGTATGCGCAGGCTGGCGTACAGGCCAATGTGGTCGACTTCATCGACAATATGGCGGCGGCGTATGCCGACGCCGATCTGGTGATCTGCCGCGCCGGTGCGATCACGGTGTCCGAACTGACGGCGGCCGGCGTGGCCAGCGTGCTGGTGCCGTTCGTGGCCAGCACCACCAGCCACCAGCGCGACAACGCGATCTGGATGGACGGGCAGGGCGCGGCCGTGCACCTGACGCAGGGTGAACTGAATCCACAGCGACTGAAAAGTCTGCTGCAAACGACGCGCGAACAGTGCCTGGCCATGGCGCAGGCAGCAGCGCGCGTCGGCCAGCGCGACGCCAACGAAGCGATCGCGCGCGAACTCGAACAACTGGCAGCAAGGGTAAAAGCAGCATGAAACACAAGATCAAGAACATCCACTTCGTGGGCATCGGCGGCAGCGGCATGAGCGGCATCGCCGAAGTGCTGCTCAATCTCGGCTATCAGGTGTCGGGCTCGGACCTGGGCAGCAATGCCGCCAGCCAGCGTCTGGCCGACCTGGGCGCCAAG
Organism: Telluria sp. LT1R51-2; assembly: GCF_059685775.1. NCBI lineage: Bacteria > Pseudomonadati > Pseudomonadota > Betaproteobacteria > Burkholderiales > Oxalobacteraceae > Telluria > Telluria sp. LT1R51-2. The sequence continues at coordinate 276,293 of NZ_JCASIM010000001.1, forward strand.
GTGTATCTAGGCCATCACGAAGACCACGTGGCGGGCGCCGACGTGGTCGTGACCTCGACCGCCGTGAACGAAGCCAACCCGGAAGTGGTGGCCGCGCGTACCAACAAGGTGCCAGTGGTGCCGCGCGCGATCATGCTGGGCGAATTGATGCGCTTAAAGCGCGGCATCGCGATTGCGGGCACGCACGGCAAGACGACGACCACCAGCCTGGTCGCGTCAGTGCTGGCGCAGGGCGGGCTCGATCCGACCTTCGTCATCGGTGGCCGCCTGACCGCCGCCGGCGCCAATGCGGCGCTGGGCAGCGGCGACTACATCGTGGCCGAAGCCGATGAATCGGACGCGTCGTTCCTGAACCTGTCGCCGATGATCGAAGTGATCACGAACATCGACGCCGATCACATGGAAACCTACGAGCACGACTTCGAGAAACTCAAGGCCGCGTTCGTGCACTTCACGCACCGCCTGCCGTTCTACGGCCGCGTCATGCTGTGCATCGACGACAAGCACGTGCGCGAGATCCTGCCGCAGGTGACCAAGCCGGTCACCACCTACGGTTTTTCGATCGATGCCGAAGTGCGCGCGCTGGATGCCTACGCCGACGGCACGCATATGCACTTCACCGTGCGCCAGGAAGGCTATGCCGACACGAAGTTCGTGCTGAACCAGCCCGGCATGCACAATGTGCTCAATGCCTGCTCGGCAATCGCGATCGCGCGCGAAATCGGCATCGACGACGCGGCCACTGCCCAGGGCCTGCTGGAGTTCCGTGGCGTGGGCCGCCGCTTCACGCGCTACGGCGACGTGGCGCTGGCGTCCGGCGGCAGCTTCACGCTGGTCGACGACTTCGGCCACCACCCGGTGGAAACCGAAGTCACGCTGGCCGCCGCGCGCGCCGCCTACCCGGGCCGGCGCCTCGTGCTGGCCTTCCAGCCGCACCGCTACAGCCGTACGCGCGACCTGTTCGAAGACTTCGTCAAGGTGCTCGCCACGCCGGACGTGCTGCTGCTGGCCGACGTGTATCCGGCCGGTGAGGCGCCGATCGTGGCCGCCGACGGGCGCGCGCTGGCGCGCGCACTGCGCACCTCCAGCAAGATCGAGCCGATCTTCGTCGAGTCGATCGCCGACATGCGCGACGCCATCCTGAACGTGGCGCGCGACGGCGACGTCGTGCTGACGATGGGCGCTGGCTCGATCAGCGGCATTCCGCAACAACTGACCACAGCGAAAGGCTGAGCATGACGACGACCATTCAACTTCTCGATGCCACCGTCTTCGGCAAGGTCGGCGTCCTGTTCGGCGGCCGCTCGGCCGAGCGCGAAATCTCGCTCATTTCCGGCAACGGCGTGCTGCAGGCGCTGAAAAGCCGCGGCATCGACGCGCACCCGTTCGATCCGGGCACCCACAGCCTGGCCGACCTGGCGGCGCAGGGTTTTGATCGCGTGTTCATCGCGCTGCACGGCCGCTACGGCGAAGATGGGAGCCTGCAGGGCGCGCTCGAGCAGCTGGGCATTCCGTACACCGGCAGCGGCGTGATGGCATCGAGCGTCGGCATGGACAAGATCACCACCAAGAAACTGTGGCTGATGGAAGGCGTGCCGACGCCGAAGTACGCAACGGTCGATGCCGACACCGACCTGGATGCGCTGGTGGCCGAACTGGGCCTGCCGCTGATCGTCAAGCCGCCGCTCGAAGGCTCGAGCATCGGCATCACCAAGGTCACCGACCGCAATCAGCTGGCGGACGCGATCGCGCTCGTGGCCAGCATGGACGACGCGGTGCTGGCCGAGCAGTTCGTGACCGGCCGCGAATTCACGGTCGCCGTGCTGGGGCAGGGCGCCGCCGCCCGCGCGCTGCCGATCGTCGAGATCGTCGCGCCCGAAGGCAAGTACGACTACCAGAACAAGTACTTCACAGACGACACGCAATACCACTGCCCGGCGCCGCTGCCCGACGAACTGACGCAGGAGATCCAGCGTCACGCGGTGAATGCCTACCGCGCACTGGGCTGCGAAGGCTGGGGCCGCGTGGACGTGCTGGTGCGCGAGAGCGACATGCGTCCGTTCCTGCTCGAGGTGAACACGTCCCCGGGCATGACGACGCACTCGCTGGTGCCGATGGCGGCGCGCGCGGTGGGCATCGGTTATGAAGACCTGTGCGTCGAGATCCTGCGCTCGGCGCGGCTCAAGATGGGCAACCGGGGTGCGAAACCCGAAGCGAAGGACTGAGCGCAATGTGGCATGACGTCCGCTCCCTCAATGCAACCGCCAGCTTCCTGACGGCGCTGACGGTGCTCGCCGCGCTGGTGACCGGCGTCTGGTGGCTGTCGCAGCGCCCGATGTTCGCACTGGGCTCGGTGACGGTGGAGAGCATGTACGGGATCGACCTGAAACACGTGAACGAACTGACCGTGCGTAACGGCGTGGTCGGTAAAATTCGCGGCAACTTCTTTACCGCCGACCTGGAACAGGTACGCGCGACGTTCGAGACGGTGCCCTGGGTCCGCCGCGCCACGGTGCGCCGCGAATGGCCCAACGCGCTGGTGGTCGAAGTCGAAGAGCACGAGGCACTCGGCACTTGGGGCGACGAAGGCCGCCTGCTGTCGGTCAAGGGCGACGTGTTTACGGCCAATATCGCCGAAGCCGACGATGAACAGACGCTGCCGGAATTCGATGGACCGGTGGGCAGCGAGAAGGATGTGCTGGCGCGCTTCAATGAATTGCGCACGGCGTTTGCCAAGGTGGCGCTGGTGCCGCACGCGTTGTCGCTATCGAATCGCTATGCATGGACCGTGAAGCTGGATAATGGCATGAGCGTCGAACTGGGACGCGAACAGGATCGCAACACGTTGAACAAGCGCGTCGCGCGCCTGGTCGGCGTGTACCCGCAGCTGGTGGCCCGGCTGCAGGAAGGCCGTATCGACACGATCGATATGCGCTATCCGAACGGACTGGCCTTGTCGTCGGCGGCGCTGAACGTGCCGCTGGATGCGACCAAGCCGGTCAAGGCAGCCAAGAAGCCCAAAGCCGCACCGAATACAAAAACCAATACAACAACCAAGCAAATCTGAGCAGGCTACAGCAATGACAAAAGACGCGAAAAACCTGATCGTCGGTCTCGACATCGGCACATCCAAGGTGGTGGCCGTGGTCGCCGAAGTGATGTCCGACGGACGCCACGAGGTGATCGGGCTGGGTCAGCACGAGTCCAGGGGATTGAAGAAAGGCGTGGTCGTCAACATCGAGGCCACCGTCGAATCGATCCAGCGCGCGCTGGAAGAGGCCGAGCTGATGGCGGATTGCAAGATCCGTAACGTCTACGCGGGCATCGCCGGCAGCCATATCCGCTCGTTCAATTCGAGCGGGATGGTGGCGATCAAGGAGAAAGAAGTCACGGCGACCGATGTGGCGCGCGTGATCGAGACGGCCAAGGCGGTGAACATCCCGACCGACCAGCAATTGCTGCACACGGTGCCGCAGGAATTCATCGTCGACAACCAGGAAGACGTGCGCGAGCCGATCGGCATGAGCGGCATCCGCCTCGAAGTGCGGGTGCACATCGTCACCGGTGCGGTCTCCGCAGTACAAAACATTGTAAAGTGCGTGCGCCGCTGCGGTCTCGAGGTCTCGGACCTGATCCTGCAGCCGATGGCGTCTGCCGATGCGGTGCTGACGGTCGACGAAAAGGAACTGGGCGTGGTGCTGATCGACATCGGCGGTGGCACCACCGACATCGCGGTGTTCTCGGACGGCGCGATCCGCCACACCGCCGTGATCCCGATCGCGGGCGACCAGATCACCAGCGACATCGCGATGGCACTGCGCACGCCGACCGGCGAAGCCGAAGATATCAAGATCCGCTACGGCGTGGCCAAGCAGGTGCTGGCCGACCCGGGCGAGACACTCGAAGTGCCAGGTCTCGGTGACCGCGGCCCGCGCGCCCTGTCGCGCCAGGCGCTGGCGGCCGTGATCGAGCCCCGGGTGGAGGAGCTGTTCGCGATGGTGCACCAGGCCGTGCGCGAATCGGGCTACGAAGGCGTGCTGTCGTCCGGCATTGTCCTGACTGGCGGCAGCGCGATCATGCCCGGCATGATCGAAATGGCGGAAGACATCTTCCTCAAACCGGCACGCCTCGGCACGCCGGACTACCGCGGGCAATTGGCCGATGTGGTGCGCAGCCCCCGCTACGCCACCGTGCTTGGCTTGCTGCTCGAAGCAAAGAAACAGTACCTGCGCGGACACATCGTCACGCGCCAGGATGGTTCGGTGAAGGCAGTCTGGCAGCGCATGAAGGAGTGGATCGCGGGGAACTTCTGACGCACATGCAATCGCACTAGCACTTGGTAACAAATTAGGTAGCGAAATTTCATCACCAATTACAGTTTTTTACATACAATCGCAGATACCGGTTTGAGGCGGCGAACCAGATACGCACAGGCCTCGTTCCCGGAACTGCACTTTGAAAATTAGGGAGCACATCATGGAGTTCGATATGGTCGATAACGCAGCACTGGGGACCGTGATCAAGGTCGTGGGCGTCGGTGGCGCCGGCGGCAACGCGGTTCAGCACATGATCAATAAAGGTGTATCCGGTGTCGAGTTCATCGCCGCGAACACGGACGCTCAGGCGCTGGCGGTATCGGGCGCGAACAACATCATCCAGATCGGTGACTCGGGCCTGGGCGCAGGGATGCGTCCTGAAGTCGGTCGCCAGCTCGCCGAACAATCGCGCTCGCGCATCGAAGACGCACTGCGCGGCGCGCACATGGTCTTCATCGCTGCCGGCATGGGCGGCGGCACCGGCACCGGCGCTGCACCGATCGTGGCCGAAGTGGCCAAGTCGCTGGGCGCGCTGACCGTCGCCGTTGTCTCCAAGCCGTTCTCGTACGAAGGCCAGAAGTGCATGGACGTGGCCGAAGCGGGCCTCGAAGAACTGACCAAGCACGTCGACTCCCTGATCGTCATCCTGAATGAAAAACTGGAAGACATCTACGAAGACGAAAGCATGCTCGACTGGATGCAGCACGCCGACGATGTGCTGAACAACGCGGTTGCCGGTATCGCCGAGATCATCAACGTGCCGGGCCATATCAACGTCGACTTCAACGACGTGAAAACGATCATGGGCGAGCAGGGCAAGGCCATGATGGGCACCGCGACCGCCGCCGGCGTCGACCGCGCGCGCATCGCCGCCGAACAGGCTGTCGCTTCGCCGCTGCTGGACGGTATCGACCTGTCGGGCGCCAAGGGCGTGCTGGTCAACGTGACCGCAAGCCGTGGCCTGAAAGGTAAAGAGATCAAGGAAGTCATGGCCGCTGTGCGCGCCTTCGCCGCGCCGGACGCGTCGATCGCACAGGGTATCGCCTACGACGACGCGATGGGCGACGAGATCCGCGTGACCGTGGTCGCCACTGGCTTAGGCAAGAACAAGAAGTCGATCCAGCTGGTCCAGCCGCAGCAAGTCATGCGCACCGGTACCTACGATGTGCCAGTGATGCAGGGCGCGGCAGCCGTGCCAGGCGGCCTGACCGCCGGCAAGGCCAGCCCCGACGCGCTGGGCGGCATGAAGCAGCCAGCCGTGTGGCGCCGCGAGCAGGCATCGGAGCAGGTGCAGGCGATGCAGCGCAATGGTGTCGAGACCTACGACATTCCGGCGTTCCTGCGCAAGCAGGCGGACTGAGTTTTGACATGACGGCTGGCGCGAGCCAGCTGCCGTTGAAAGGGCCGGCGTGAGCTGGCCCTTTTTACGTCCGGGGCCCGGATCGGCGATAATGGCCGGATTCACACAACCTTCACAGGAGCGAACATGAGCATCCAGATTGGCGAACGCCTGCCCGACGGCACGCTGGCCGAATTCATCGAGAACGAAACCGCAGGCTGCAGCCTGGGCCCGAACACGTTCCAGGTCGCCGATCTGGTCAAGGGCAAGAAGATCGTCATCTTCGGCCTGCCGGGCGCGTTCACGCCGGGTTGCTCGGTGCAGCACGTGCCGGGTTACGTCAAGCACGCTGACGCGCTCAAAGCCAAGGGCATCGATGAAATCTGGTGCATCTCGGTCAACGACGCGTTCGTGATGGGCGCCTGGGGCCGCGACCAGAAAGCCACCGGCATCGTGCGCATGATGGCGGACGGTAACGCCACGTTCACCAAGGCGCTGGGCCTGGACAACGATTACTCGGCCCACGGCATGGGCGTGCGCTCGAAGCGCTACGCGATGCTGGTCGACGATGGCGTGGTCAAGACGCTGGACCTCGATGCCAAGGGCGTCGAAGCGTCGAGCGCCGAAGCGATGCTGGAAAAGCTGGGCTGATGTCGCCCATACCTGCATGACGAACGGCGCTGCGGCGCCGTTTTTTTTCACTGCCAACAAGGAACGCCGCACCGTGAAGCGCCCATCCGGAAACCTGTACAGCATCTACGCGATGCTGCTTGCCGTCTTCATGTTCGCGCTGATGGATACGACCATGAAGCTGCTGTCGGCGCGTTATCCGGCGCTGCAGGTCGCCGCATTGCGCGCCATCTGTTCGCTGCCCCTGATTGCCCTGTACGTGGCCTGGCGCGGCGCGTTTGCCGGCATCTTCCGGGTGCGCTGGCCGATGCACCTGCTGCGCGCCGGGCTGGGCATCCTGATGCTGGCGCTGTTCGCGTTCGGCCTGCAGAAGCTGTCGTTGGCCGAAGCCTATTCGATTTTCTTCATTGCGCCGGCCCTGATCACAGCCTTGTCGGTGCTGCTGCTGCGCGAGCGCGTCGACCTGGCGCGCTGGGTCGCGATCGGCGTGGGCCTGGTTGGCGTGCTGGTCGTGCTGCGTCCCAGCGGCGCGGGTTTTCTGACGGTGGGCGGCCTGGCGGTACTGGGGTCGGCCGCCTGCTACGCCGTCTCGGCGATCACGGTACGCGTGCTGTCACGCACCGACCGCAGCGAGCACACGGTGTTCTGGCTGATGGTGCTGATTGCCATTGGCGCGGGCACCCTGGCGGCGCCCGACTGGGTGCCGCTGTCGGCCCGTGACATCCCGATCCTGTGCGGGCTGGCGGTGTCGGGCTTCATCGGCCAGCTGGCGATCACCGAAGCGTTTTCGCGCGGCGAAGCGTCGAGCGTGGCGCCGTTTGAATACTCGGCCCTGGCCTGGGGCGTGGGCCTGGACTGGCTGCTGTGGCGCGCGCTGCCCGACAGCTACACGCTGCTGGGCGCAGCGATCATCATCGGCAGCGGCCTGTATCTGATCCGCCACGAGAAAGAGCATGTCGAGGCCGAGCATCCTTGAGGCGCAGGGGAGGGGCGCAGCAGCGCCGGAAGCGCTGGGCTATAATCGATCCATGCTGAAACAACGAACCATCAAGGAACTGGTCCGCGCCACCGGCGTCGGACTGCACTCGGGCCGCAAGGTCGAACTCACGCTGCGCCCGGCCGCTCCGGACACGGGCATCGTGTTTCGCCGGGTCGATCTCGATCCGATCGTGTCCATTCCCAGCTCCGCGCACGTCGTGGGCGACACGCGCATGGCGTCGGTCCTGATCAAGGACGATGCGCGCGTCTCGACCGTCGAACACGTGATGTCGGCCTGCGCCGGTCTGGGCATCGATAACCTCGTCATCGACGTGACGGCCGAGGAAATCCCGATCATGGACGGTTCGGCGTCGTCGTTCGTGTTCCTGCTCCAGCAGGCCGGCGTGCAAGAGCAGCCGTCGGCGCGCAAGTTCATCCGCGTGCTGAAGGACGTCGAAGTGCGCCAGGGCAGCGGCGCGGCCGAAAAGTGGGCGCGCCTGTCGCCGCACAACGGCTACAAGCTCGATTTCTTCATCGAATTCAATCACCCGGCGGTCGATGGCACGATGCAGCGCGCAAGCGTGGACTTCGGCGACATCACCTATGTGCGCGACGTCGCGCGTGCCCGCACCTTCGGCTTCATGCAGGACGTGGAAAGCCTGCGCGGTATGGGCCTGGCGCGCGGCGGCTCGTTCGAGAACGCGATCGTGATGGATGAATACCGCATCCTCAATGCCGACGGTCTGCGCTACGAAGATGAATTCGTGCGCCACAAGATCCTCGACGCGATCGGCGACCTGTACCTGGTCGGCCATCCTCTGCTGGCCAGCTACACGGCCCACAAGTCGGGCCACGCGCTCAACAACGACCTGCTGCGCGCCTTGCTGGCGCAGCCGGACGCGTACGAGATCGTCAGCTTCGATGCGCTCGATACCGCGCCGCCGTCGTACGTCAAGCAGATGACGCGCGAGTGGGCGCAGAGCTGACCCCAACGCTGCCGCTGCTTATTTCAGATTAGCGTCTTTTCGCTGCCAGCGCCCTGAGCGCGGCCACCAGATCGCGGTTGTGCTTGTCGTCCGGCAGTGATGCTGCCAGTTCCTCGAATGCGCGCACCGCCGTCGGTGGCAGCTCCAGCGTGCGCATCTCGGGTTTGTCGGGCAGCGCGCGCGTGACCTGCACCTTGATGCGGGTGGATTCCACCTGCCAGCCGCGCCCGATGAGCGTCGTCTGCAGCTTGGGCAGCATCTGCTTCAGTCGCGCCGCCAGCGCCGAGCTGGGCACGGCCAGAATCAACACCCCTTCCTGGAACGACAGCACATCGCAGTTGTGAAACACGGCCGGCAGCGCCGCGGCGCAATCGGCCTGCAGGCGCGCCATGCGCGTGATGGCCGGCATCAGGCTGGCCAGGCGGTCGTTCGAGCGCAGGAAGTCGGTGGCGGCGTGCGAGGTCTGCCGGTTCTTGGTGCCGAAGATATGGACCGGGCGCTTTGGGGGAGGTTGCTGCATGCTCGGAACATACCACAGCGCGCGCCAGATGGGGAAACCCCGGCGCAGCGCCGGGTCGCGGGCCATGCAGGGTGGGATTTTGCACGCTGCACGAGGCAGTCTGATAACGTTTCTGTCCCTGCGGGACTTGTTATCCTGCCCACGATCCCCAAGTGTGGCCGAATCGCATGATAAAATCAGTGGTTATTTGCCTAACGCGGTCTTTGGTGAAATCTGTTTGATATCATCTTGGCTCCCTCATTGGCGTCTATTGCGGCGTATTTAATACTAGAAACCAAGCATGTCATTCCTGACCCAGATTTTCGGCAGTCGCAACCAGCGACTGCTCAAGCAATATCAAAAGACCGTGCGTGTCATCAACGCGCTCGAGCCACAGATGGAGCAGCTCTCGGACGCGGAACTGCAAGCCAAGACGCCTGAATTCAAGGACCGGCTGGCCAAGGGCACGACCCTCGACGAGATCCTGCCGGAAGCGTTTGCCGTCTGCCGCGAAGCTGCCAAGCGCGTGATGAAGATGCGCCACTTCGACGTCCAGCTGATCGGCGGCATGGTTCTGCACCAGGGCAAGATCGCGGAGATGGGCACGGGCGAGGGCAAGACCCTGATGGCCACGCTGCCGGTCTACCTGAACGGCCTGTCGGGCAAGGGCGTGCACGTCATTACCGTCAACGATTACCTGGCGCAGCGCGATGCTGACCAGATGGGGCAGCTGTACGGCTGGCTGGGCCTCACGACCGGTGTCAACCTGTCGCAGCTCGACCACGACAGCAAGCAGAAAGCCTACAGCTCGGACATCACGTACGGCACCAACAACGAATTCGGCTTCGACTACCTGCGCGACAATATGGTCTACGACCTGCGCGAGCGCGTCCAGCGCGGCCTGAATTTCTCGGTGGTCGATGAAGTCGACTCGATCCTGATCGATGAAGCGCGTACGCCTTTGATCATCTCGGGCCAGGCCGAGAACCATACCGACCTGTACATCCGCCTGAACGCGGTGCCGCCGCAGCTGGTCCAGCAGATCGGCGAAGAAACCCCGGACGGCAAGGGCAAGATCGAAGTCCCGGGCGACTACCTGAAGGACGAAAAAGCGCACACTGTGCTGCTGACCGAATCGGGCCACGAGCACGCCGAAGCGATCCTGACCGAGATGGGCCTGCTGCCTGAAGGCGCGTCGCTGTACGACGCCGGCAACATCACGCTGATCCACCACCTGTATGCGGCGCTGCGCGCCCACGTCCTGTACCACAAGGACCAGCACTACGTGGTGCAGAACAATGAAGTCGTCATCGTCGACGAATTCACCGGCCGCCTGATGACGGGCCGCCGCTGGTCGGATGGCCTGCACCAGGCCGTCGAAGCGAAAGAGGGCGTGCGCATCCAGAACGAGAACCAGACGCTGGCCTCGATCACGTTCCAGAACTACTTCCGCATGTACGGCAAGCTGGCCGGCATGACCGGTACCGCCGATACCGAAGCGTTCGAATTCCAGGAAATCTACGGCCTCGAAACCGTCGTCGTCCCGCCGAACCGGCCGTCGCAGCGCAAGGACCGCCAGGATCAGGTCTACAAGACGTCCGACGAAAAGTACAACGCGATGGTCATGGACATCCGCGACTGCTACGAGCGCGGCCAGCCGGTCCTGGTGGGCACCACCTCGATCGAGAACTCCGAGCTCCTGTCCGGCATCCTGACCAAGGCGAATCTGCCGCACAACGTCCTGAACGCGAAGCAGCACGCACGCGAAGCGGAAATCGTCGCGCAGGCCGGCCGTCCGAAGATGATCACCATCGCCACCAATATGGCCGGCCGTGGTACCGACATTGTCCTGGGCGGCAATATGGGCAAGCAGATCCAGCTCATCGAAGCCGATGGCAACCTGACCCCCGAGCAGAAAGCGGCCCAGTCGCAGACGCTGCGCGACGAGTGGCAATCGCTGCACGACCACGTGGTCAATGCCGGCGGCCTGCACATCATCGGCACCGAGCGCCACGAATCGCGCCGCGTCGACAACCAGCTGCGCGGCCGTTCGGGCCGTCAGGGCGATCCGGGTTCGTCCCGCTTCTACCTGTGCCTGGACGACGCGCTGCTGCGCATCTTCGCGGGTGACCGCGTGCGCGCGATCATGGACCGCCTGAAAATGCCGGAAGGCGAACCGATCGAAGCGGGCATCGTCTCGCGCTCGATCGAGTCGGCCCAGCGCAAGGTCGAGGCCCGCAACTTCGACGTGCGCAAGCAGCTGCTCGAGTACGACGACGTCGCCAACGACCAGCGCAAGGTGATCTACACCCAGCGTAACGAACTGCTCGAAGCGACCGACATCAGCGAGATGATCAATTCGCTGCGCGTGGGCGTGTTCACCGACCAGGTGCGCATCCATGTGCCGGCCGAATCGGTCGAAGAACAGTGGGACGTCAAGGCGCTGGAAACGACGCTGGCAGGCGAGTGGAGCCTGAACGTGCCGCTGCAGCAGATGCTGCAGGACGAGCCGAACCTGAACGACGACGAACTGCTCGAGCGCGTGCTGGCTGCGGCCGAAACGTCGTACAACAACAAGGTCGGCATCGTGGGCCGCGAATCGTTCGGCGGCTTCGAGCGCAACGTCATGCTGCAAAGCGTCGATACCCACTGGCGCGAACACCTCGCGGCGCTGGACCACCTGCGCCAGGGTATCCACCTGCGCGGCTACGCACAGAAGAACCCGAAGCAGGAATACAAGCGCGAAGCGTTCGAGCTGTTCAGCAGCATGCTGGACCTGATCAAGAACGAAGTGATCCGTACGGTGATGACGGTGCACATCCAGTCGCGCGAAGAAGTCGAAGCGGCCGAAGCAGCGATGGCAGCGCAGGCGGCCCAGCTCGAGAACGTCAACTACCAGCACGCCGACTACAACCCGTCGGCCGCGCCGGAAGAGCTGTTCAATCCGAACCCGAACAAGGGTGGCGAAGGCGACGCGGTCTCGGCCGAAGACCACAGCAGCTACATGGGCGTGAAGGTCGGCCGCAACGACCCATGCCCTTGCGGCAGCGGCAAGAAGTTCAAGCAGTGCCACGGCAAGCTGGCGTAAGCGCAGCAGGCAGGTAGCATGTGAAAACGGCCGGGGAAACCCGGCCGTTTTTTATTTGGCCCGCAATTTCGTACCGGAGGATCGTGCCGTTACAATAAGCGATTCGAATTTTTCCAACGAGATCACCATGGCCGTCAATTCCCCCCTGCCAGTCGCAGCCGACCTGAAACCTGTCAACGGCATCCAGATCGGTTTCGCCGAAGCCGGCATCAAGAAGCCCAATCGCAAGGACATCCTCGTCATGCGCGTGGCAGAAGGCGCCACTGTCGCCGGCGTGTTCACGCTCAATCGCTTCTGCGCCGCACCGGTCCAGGTCAGCAAGGCCAACCTGGCCGCCGTGAAAAACGGCGGCGCGCCGATTCGCGCGCTGGTGGTCAATACCGGCAATGCCAACGCCGGCACGGGCGAAGAAGGCCTGGCCAATGCGCAGGCCACTTGCGCCGAGCTGGCCAAGCTGCTGAATATCGAGCCAGGCCAGGTGCTGCCGTTTTCGACCGGCGTGATCCTGGAACAGCTGCCGCTGCAGAAGGTCGTCGCCGGCCTGCCGGCCGCAGTGTCGAACCTGAAGGCGGACAACTGGTACAACGCCGCCGAGGCGATCATGACCACCGACACCCAGCCGAAGGCCGCGTCGCGCACCGTCACCATCGGCGGGCACACCGTCACGATGACCGGCATCAGCAAAGGCGCTGGCATGATCAAGCCGAACATGGCCACAATGCTGGGCTACCTGGCGTTCGACGCCAAGGTCGCGCAGCCGGTGCTCGATGAACTGGTCAAGCATGCGGCCGACCATTCGTTCAACGCGATCACGATCGATGGCGATACGTCGACCAATGACTCGTTCATCATCGTCGCCACCGGCGCCGGTTCGCTTGTCATCGACAAGGCCGAAGGCGCGGATTACGAAGCGTTGAAAGACGCGGTCACCGACATCTCGCGCAACCTGGCGCAGCAGATCATTCGCGACGGCGAGGGCGCCACCAAGTTCATGACCATCACGGTCGACGAAGGCGCCGATGTGGCCGAGTGCCGCAAGATCGCGTATGCGATCGCGCATTCGCCGCTGGTGAAAACCGCGTTCTTCGCGTCGGACCCCAACCTGGGCCGCATCCTGGCCGCCATCGGCTATGCCGGCGTCGATGACCTCGATGTGACGAAGCTCGACCTGTATCTGGATGGCGTCTGGGTCGCCAAGGCGGGCGGCCGCAATCCCGACTACAAGGAAGAAGACGGCCAGCGCATCATGAAGCAATCCGAGATCACGGTGCGCGTCAAGCTCGCGCGCGGCGACGCCACGGCCACGGTCTGGACCTGCGACCTGTCGCACGACTACGTGACGATCAACGCCGACTACCGGTCCTGATCTTGACGTCGCCACTGGACCAGTTCCTGCGCCGCGCCGAAGGGCTGCTCGAGCGCCTCGAGGCCGTGCTGCCGGCCGCGCATGCCCGTGAGCCGGACTGGAAGCGCAGCACGGCCTTCCGCTGGCGCCGCCGCGCGGGTGGCGCCGGCAATTACCTGCAGCCGGTGCTGCACGCGTCCACGATCAACCTGGACGACCTGCACCACGTGGCTGCGCAAAAGCGCCAGATCGAGCAGAACACGCGCCAGTTCGTCGCGCGCCGCCCGGCCAACAACGTGCTGCTGACCGGCGCGCGCGGCACCGGCAAATCGTCGCTGATCAAGGCGTGCCTGAACGGCTACGCCGACCAGGGCCTGCGACTGATCGAAGTCGACAAGGCCGATCTGGCCGACTTGCCCGACATCGTCGACCTGGTCGCGGGCCGGCCCGAGCGCTTCGTGATCTTTTGCGACGACCTGTCGTTCGAAGAGGGCGAGGCCGGCTACAAGGCGCTCAAAGTTGCGCTGGATGGCAGCATCTCGGCGCAGTCCGACAATGTGCTGATCTACGCGACGTCGAACCGGCGTCACCTGATGCCCGAGAAAATGTCGGACAACGCCGGCTACCAGCATGGCACGGATGGCGACCTGCATCCGGGCGAGACGGTCGAAGAGAAAATCTCGCTGTCCGAGCGGTTTGGTTTGTGGCTGTCGTTCTACCCGTTCCGCCAGGACGACTACCTCGCGATCGCCGGCCACTGGCTGGCCAGCTTCGGCTGCACGCCGGAGCAGATCGCGGAGGCCCGACCCGAAGCGCTGCAGTGGGCCTTGCAGCGCGGCTCGCGTTCGGGCCGTGTGGCCTGGCAGTTCGCGAAAGACTACGCAGGCAAGTTGCCGGATCAAGCCGCATGAGTGATGTGAACATTCAACCCGTCGATGTCGCCGTCGGCGTGCTGATGCGCCCGAATGGCGACGTGCTGCTCGGCCAGCGCCCGGAGGGCAAACCGTATGCCGGCTACTGGGAATTCCCGGGCGGGAAAGTGGAGGCCGGCGAAGACATCTTCGCGGCGCTGCAGCGCGAATTCATGGAAGAACTCGGGGTGCAGGTCGTCAGTGGGGAGGCCTGGTGCTGCGTCGAACACGTCTATGAGCACGCGCACGTGCGCCTGTATTTCTACATCTGCCGCGCGTGGACTGGTGAACCGCAAAGCCTGGAAGGGCAGGCCTTTGCCTGGCAGGGCGCGTATGGCGTCAGTCCGCTGCTGCCGGCGACGATACCGCTGCTCGAATGGCTCGACCGCGTCCGTTTTCCGGATCGCATCACGTAAAGTTCATCGCATAAAGATCCGGCCAGCACTGGCTGCGCACTGGTAGCGCAGGACCCTTGCCAGCGCCGACGCCAACTGGCGAGGGGCCTGGGTGTGACGTTCCGCGACGGCGTCAGGATGGCAGATCAGCGCTGTTGTCGTGACTTCTTGCGCGCATCGCCCCAGCCGCGCAGCCAGCGGGTCAGCCAGCGATCGACCTTGTCGCACGCACATTCCCCCGCTGCCTAGCAACCCAGGTGCGCCATAGCACTGCCCAGCGGCCTGCTGCAGCCATCGCACGGCAACAGGTCGCACTCCCCACGCTGGTAGTGCAAGACAGGATTGGGCGCCGCAACCACACGTGCAGCCAGCGCGCGGTCGTGCGCAGCACCACAACGCCGCGACTGGCGCCGCAGGAGCGGCAACCCCAGCCTCAGGCCATGGCGCGCAATGACGCGGTAGCCATGGCCCGAGCAGCTGGCGCGGCCCGTGGCGGCGCGCCAGGCGCAGGAAAAACCCTTGAGAGGGGAGAGGTGGCGCTGGTACAGGCGAATTGCCCACAGCGCCAGTCGCGTGCCGATGGAATGCGGCGCGCGCGCCATGTCAGCGCTGTGGCTGAGGCGGTGGCGGCTCGTCGAACGGGTCGAGCGGGTCGGCCGGCACGGCGCCGGGGATGACGAATTTTTCTTCGGCCCAGGCGCCCAGGTCGATTTGCTTGCAGCGCTCGGAGCAGAACGGGCGATACTTGTTCGCCTCGGTCCATTCGACTTTCTTGCTGCAGGTAGGGCAGGAAACAACGGTCATCGTACGGTCAATCGGTTAAAAATTACAGAGCGTCAGGTCGAACGGCACATCGGCTTCGAGCGGCTTGGGCTTGCAGTCGCCGTCCTGGCTGGTGAAGCGCACCCACAGCATGTACTTGTTGGCCGAGATCTCGGGGATCGCGCCGGTCGTTTCGTCCAGCGTCAGGCGCAGCATCTGGTAGATTTTACCCTGCAACATCTGCTGGTAGCTGCCGGCGGCGGCGAACAGCTTGACCGACGTGCCCGAATTGCGCAGCAGGCGCAGCACCAGCGACAGCGCTTCGAGCAGTGGCGAGAGCGGCCCGAACCAGCCCATGATGTCCTCGAAGCGCTTGTCGAACGGGCGCTTTTGCCAGGCAAAGTACGACGGCAGGTCGAACTCGCAGGCGCCGCCCGGAATGATGGTGCGGCCTCGAATGCTCATGAGCCACTCGTTCTCACGCACGTTCTGCCCGGTCTTGCCCTGGCTCGCGACCAGCGCGCTGCTGGCCGTATCGAGTTCGGCCAGTACGGCATCGAGGGTTTCGGCCACGACGGCCGGGTTGCTGCGGTAGGCCAGCAGCGACTGCTTCTGGCGCTCGAGTTCCTGCAGCAGGTCGGATTTCAGGTCGGCGCGACCGGCCACTTCCAGCATGTCGAAGATCGTCGCGAGCGCGACATGGTGCTGCATCGGGTGTTCCTGATGCACGAAGAACTTGAATTTCTCGTACAGGTCTTCCAGCCGCAACAACGTGCGAATCCGCTCGTTGAAAGGATATTCGTAGACGATCAAAATGACATTCCTCTGAATGTAGGCGGGAAGGCAACTGCGTGATTCTGAACCATGCGGCCCGAAATTACAAACACTGCATCACTCTTGTTACACACTTAACGCGAGATACCGTTCATGCAATGCCTGCACCTGCTTTTGCAGGACGTCCAGGCCGGCGTCGTTGTCGACGACATCGTCGGCCTCGGCCAGGCGCCGGGCACGCGTGACCTGGGTTGCCATGATCGCACGGACCTCGTCGGCAGTGAGGTGACTGCGCTGCATGACGCGCGCCACCTGCGTGTCTTCGCTGCAGTCGATGGCCAGCACGCGCGTGACGCGTTCGCGCCAGCTGCCCGATTCGATCAGGAGTGGCACCACATAGATCACATACGCGCCGGTGGCCGCCTGGCCGGCCGCTTCGGTTGCGGCGCGGATGCGCGGATGCAGGATGGCTTCCAGGCGCGCACGCGCGGTGGCATCGGAGAACACGAGGGTACGCATGCGCGCGCGGTCGAGCGCGCCGTCGGGCTGCGCGAAGTCGGGCCCGAATTCGGCCACGATGGCAGGCATCGCCGCGCCCTGCGGCGCCGTCAACCCATGGGCGATGACGTCGGTGTCGACGATCGTCGCGCCCCGCGCGGCAAACAGGTCGGCGACGGTGCTCTTGCCGCAGCCGATGCCGCCGGTGAGCCCCACCGAAAAGGCCGGCGTCATCCGAACAGGCCCGCCGTGAAGCCGCCCAGCTGCGCGCCGTACAGCATCGTCAGCAGGCCCGCCGCCGCCAGGTAGGGGCCGAACGGGATCGCCTTGTCGCGCGCGCGCTTGGCAAACACGATCAGGCTGATGCCGACAATGGCGCCGACGACCGACGACAGCAGGATGATCGTCGGCAGCGCGGTCCAGCCCAGCCACGCGCCCAGGCCGGCGAGCAGCTTGAAGTCGCCGTAGCCCATCCCTTCCTTGCCGGTGGCCAGCTTGAACAGCCAGTACACGGACCACAGCACCAGATAACCGGCGGCGGCGCCGATGACGGCATCCTGCAGCGGCACGAAGGTGCCGTTCAGGTTGATGAGCAGGCCCGCCCACAGCAGCGGGTAGGTGAGGTCGTCCGGCAGCAGTTGCGTGTCGTAGTCGATGAAGGTCATCGCGATCAGCAGCCACGCAAACACCAGGCTGGCCATGCCCATCGCGCCGCTGCCGAAGGTCCAGACCAGCAGGCCGGACACGATCGCGGTGAACAGTTCGACGGCCGGATAGCGCGGCGAGATCGGCGTCTTGCACTTGCGGCACTTGCCACCGAGGACCAGATAACTGATGACCGGGATGTTTTCCATGGCCGTGATCCGGTGCCCGCAGCACGGACAGGCGGAGCGGGGCACGGTCAGGTTGAAGCGGTCCGTGTGCGGTGGTGGCTGGCCGTTTTCCTGCGCAACGTAATTGTCGGATTCACGCTGCATCATCTTCGGGATGCGGTAGATCACGACGTTCAGGAAGCTGCCGACCAACAGGCCCAGCAGGGCCGCTACCAGCGTGGGTGCAAGCTGCGCAGGGAGCGCAAACAAAAGGGATTCCAGGGGCATGTCGGTCGTTTCGGGTCGGGTGGCATGCAGTACGGGCAGGCTGCACGGTAGATTCTGTAGAACAACCTTATTGTAGGGCGTTTCCCCCGTTTGGCGAAGCGCTTTGCCGGTTCCCGCACACGATTGCGACGCCTCACGCATGGTCTGCCGCCGCACACCAGACTCGGTCCATCGACGCTCCCCTCTACCACGCTCATGCCAACTCCGACATTCACATTTCTGAACCACGCCAGCTGGTTGCTGCGCACCGACAGCGCGCTGTTGCTGGCCGACCCGTGGCTGGAAGGCACGGTGCACAACGACGCCTGCCGTTTGCTCGACGGTTCTACCGGCAGCGCCGGCCTGATCGCCGAACTCAATGCCAGCGGCTTGCCGGTCTTTGTCTGGTGCTCCAGCGCCCGGCCGGATCACCTGTCGCGCCGGTTCGTCGAGCGTTTTCGCGCCGAATTTCGCGGGGTCGCCACCTTTCTCTGCCGCCAGGGCGACTGGCGCCTGGCCCACGAACTGCGGCGCCACCACCTGGCCATCGCCGAATGTCCCGTTGGCGCAGTGCGCGCGCTGGCCCCAGGCCTGCACCTGACGGCCCATGCCAGTGGCGAAGCCGAATCGTATTGCCTGATCGCGTGCGGCCGGTACACGCTGCTGCACCTGGGCGAACGGGCGCTGGCCACTGCCGCCGCATGCCACCGCGCTGCTGCACAACTGCGCGCGGCACAGGTCAGGGTCGATGTGCTGCTGACCGGCTTTGCGGATCTGGCCTGGTATGACAATCCCGACGATGCCCCACGCGGCGAGTCGTCAGCCGGGCGCGGCATCGAGCGCATGGCGTGCCAGGCCGACGCATTCCGGCCGCGGCTGATCGTGCCGGTCGCCTCGTTCGCGCAGTTCAGCCGCATCGACAACGCGTGGCGCAATCAAGGCCATCCCGCGCCACTGGACATGCTGGAGGCGCCAGCGCTGGCTGCGCTGCGTGGCGTGATCCGGTTCATGCGGCCCGGCGCGCAGTTCGATCTGGCATCCGCCACGCCAGCCACCTTGCGCGCGCAGCACGACGCAGCGCTGGTGTACTGGATGGCATGCTGGCTCACGCAGCCAGCACCGCTGCCGCGCCCGGCCCAGGCCACGCTGGCCGAATTGAAAGAGGCATTTGCCAGTTACTGCGAGCGCGCCGACGCGCGCCTGCATGGGTTGCCGCGCTGGCTGGAATGGCTCGGCGCCATGCGTCCGCTGCACCTCGCGCTGCCCGACCTGCACCGCACGCTCGTGCTGTCGTACCGGCACGGCCTGCGCCCACTGGCGTGCGATGCCAAGGCCGATATCGCGATGTGTTCGGGGACCGCGCTCTACTTGCTGCGCGCCGGGGACGGGTTCGACACAACGGTCGCCGGCGGCTGCCTGCGCAGCATGCGCGCGCGTGGCTTGTCGACGTTCGTGCGGTTCTTCTTGCCGCAGCGTCTTTGCCGGCACGTATTGAATCAACCACGGCCATGGATATTGGGCGGTACCTTGCTGCGCGCGGTATTGGGTTGGGCCTGGCGTGCAATACGTACATCATTGCCGTAAATGCACTGCTTGAATTGACTGCAGCGCAGCCAATTACTATCGGCTGTGATACGGGCATGAATCCGAATCGGTCATTCATTTAATCCCATCATATTACGTGATGGGAGCATTCGAAATCCGCATGGGTTTGTCGTTACATCTCGACCATAAACCACGGCGCCGGCATTTTGAGCGATGACGATATTGATATTGGCCTGGCTATTTTTCTGGCTGAAATGTCATTTTGCATGGCGCGAATAGTGTTGTTACACTGTTTCATTTATGCAACATGTGAAGTTTTTTGCCTGCATGGGTCGATCATGCTTGAGCCCCCTGGCACAGGGTGGCCAGAGTGACATTGATCTTTGTCCGACCCCTCTTGCGGTAATTCGTGAGGCCGGGTTGTCGCGCCCTGTGTGCTGGGACGCGGCCAATTACGAAACAATTGTATTGACGCTGATGTTGGTTATGCCGAACGCTGACCGCGCCTTGTAATACAGTGTTCATGTAGTAAATGCATTTCATTCACTGCATTAAAACTCTTGAAATTTCTGAATATTCGAATGTTTCATTTGTAAATATATACGCGTTGTCGATCCTGATTTCCCTATACGGCAACGAGCGCGGCGGGGTCGCCAAAAAACTGCACCAATCAACGATAGATAATGGCCAGTGCCAATTCCAGCGCCGGGATTTTCAATGGCGTATCAAGTTCAGCATGGTTATCATGCGAGATGCCTGAAGTATATATATCCAACGTCAATATGGAGCAACGACATTATGTCCGATGACCAGCAATCTCCTTCCCGGCGCCGCACGCTCATCAAGACCCTGGTCTTCGTGCCGATGGGTGCGGGCGCGGCAGCGGCGATCCAGCAGAACCTGCCCAACGCGACGGCCGCAGCGCCGACCGAAGGCAAGCCTGACGCCTACACCCCCAAATTCTTCACCGCGACCGAATGGAAATTCGTCATCGCCGCCGTCGATCGCCTGATCCCGCATGACCAGCACGGCCCTGGCGCCGTCGAACTGGGCGTGCCGGAATTCCTCGACCGCCACATGCAGAGCCCGTACGCCGCCGGCGCGATCTGGTATATGCAGGGCCCGTTCCTCGAAGCGACGTCCGAATTTGGCTATCAGGGCAAGCTGGCGCTCAAGGACATCATCCGCGTGGGCATCAAGGCCGTCGACGCGCATTGCGCCAGTAGCTTCTCGGGCAAGGCGTTTGCCGACCTCGACCTGCGCATGCAGGAGGCGGTATTGAAGGATCTCGAAGAAGGCAAGATCAAGCTGGCCGACATTTCGTCGAAGCTGTTCTTTGCTGATTTCCTCGCCGAAGTGCGGGCCGGCTACTTTGCCGACCCGAGCCACGGCGGCAACAAAAACATGGGCGCATGGAAGATGATCGGCTACCCCGGCATGCGGGGCGATTATCTGGAGTGGGTCAAGATTCGCGACAAACCGTATCCGCTCGGACCGGTCGATCTGGCGGGACGGAGAGGATAAAGCATGGCAATCGTAAAACCAAAAACAGATGCAGTGATCGTTGGCATGGGCTGGGTTGGCGCCATCATTGCCAAGGAATTGACGGACGCCGGCATGAACGTCGTCGTGCTCGAGCGTGGTCCTGACCGCGACACGCAGCCCGACTTCGCTTACCCGCGCGTAATCGACGAGCTCGAAGGCTCGGTGCACCGCAAGTACCTGCAGTCGCTGGCACAAGAGACCATCGCCATCCGCCACAACGGCACGACGTCGGCCGTGCCGATGCGCCGCATGGGCTCGTTCAAGCCGGGCACGGGCGTCGGCGGCGCCGGTTCGCACTGGTCGGGCTGCCACTTCCGCGCGCTGCCGGAGGATTTCAAGATCCGCAGCATCATGGAACAGAAGTACGGCAAGAAGATCCTGCCGGCCGGCATGTCGATCCAGGATTTCCCGATCACGTATGAAGATCTGGAACCGCACTTCGACCACTTCGAATACGTGTGCGGCACCTCGGGCAAGGGCGGCATCATCAATGGCGCGCAAGTTGCTGGCGGTAATCCGTACGAAGGCTCGCGCTCGCGCGAATTCCCGCTCGGGCCCAACCCGGACTACCTGGGCGCCGAATACTTCTACAAGGCTGCCAACGCGATGGGTTACCACCCATACCCGATCCCGGCCTCGAATGCCTCGGGCACCTATGTCAACCCATACGGTTGCCAGATGGGGCCGTGCAATTTCTGCGGCTTCTGCTCCGACTATGGCTGCCTGAACTACTCGAAGGCGAGCCCGAACGCGAACATCCTGCCGGTGCTGCGTGGCCGCAAGGGGTTCGATCTGCGCACGATGGCGCAGGTCATGAAGGTCAACCTGACGCCGGACGGCAAGATGGCCACCGGCGTGAACTACCTCGATGCCCAGGGCCGCGAGACCGAGCAGCCGGCGGACATCGTCATCCTGGCCGCGTTCTCGCTCTACAACGTGCACCTGATGCTGTTGTCTGGCATTGGCCCGGCTTACGATCCTGTCACCAAGACCGGTACCGTCGGCAAGAACTACTCGTACCAGAACCTGAACCGCGTCTCGCTGTTCTTCGACGAGACCGTGCACGCCAACCAGTTCATGGGCATTGGCGGCGGCGGCGCCACGTTCGATGACCTGAACGGCAACCGTAACGATCCGACCAAGACCGGCTTCATCGGCGGCGGCATCATCTGGGCGCGCCAGCCGGGCGGCGGACCCGTGCGCGGCATCGCGACCGCACCGGGCGTACCGGGCTGGGGCAGCGACTGGAAGAAGGGCGCCAAGGAAGCAATGCGCCATTCGTTCTACTTCGAAGTGCAGGGCTCCTGCATGTCGTACGACGATGCCTATCTCGACCTCGATCCGAACTACAAGGACGGCTTCGGCCGGCCATTGCTGCGCATGACATTCGACTGGCACGAGAACGAAATCATCGCGTCGCAATACCTGGTCGGCAAGGCGCAGGACATGTGTCAGGTGCTCAATCCATTGGCCATCAAGGGCGATGCGAAAAAGGCAGGCAGCCACTACAACATCAACCAGTACCAGAGCACGCACACGGTCGGCGGCGCCATCATGGGCGACAACCCGAAGACGTCGGCCCTGAACAAGTATCTGCAATCGTGGGATGTGCCGAACGTGTTCGCGCCAGGCGCCAACGCTTTCCCGCAGAACAATGGCTACAACCCGACCGGCATGGTCGGCGCGCTGGCGTACTGGTGTGCCAAGGCGATCCGTGAGCAGTACATCAAGAACCCAGGCCCACTGGTCCAGGCATAAGAGGACAAACAGATGACGACGAAAAAACCTGTGAAAAAAGTCCTCCTGACCCTTGGCATCGTTGGCGCGCTGGTGTTTGCCGGCATGTACGGCTACGCCGTCGCACCGACCGAGACGCGCAAGATCGAACCGGGTCCGCAGCTTGCAGCGGGCGCGAAGCCTGATGCCGGCCTGATCGAGAAGGGGCGCTATGTCGCCACCGCCTCGGACTGTATCGCCTGCCACACTGCGCCAAGCGGCAAAGCCTTCGCGGGCGGCCGCGTGATCCAGTCGCCGATCGGCAATATGTACTCGACGAACATCACGCCCGACAAGACGACTGGTATCGGCAACTACACGCTGGACGATTTCGATCGTGCGATCCGTCACGGCATCACGCCGACCGGCGGCACGCTGTATCCGGCGATGCCGTTCCCGTCATATGCCCGCATGAGCGACGACGACCTGCGCGCGCTGTACGCCTACTTCATGCACGGCGTGGCGCCGGCGAGCGCTGCAAACCGCGCGGCCGACATCCGCTGGCCGCTGTCGATCCGCTGGCCGCTGGGCATATGGCGCAAGACGTTCGTGCCGGTGCAGGGCCCGATGGACCTGTCGAAGTACGCCGACCAGCGCATTGCCCGCGGCGCCTACCTGGTCCAGAGCCTGGGTCACTGCGGCACCTGCCACACCCCGCGCGCGACCACGCTCAACGAGCTGGCGCTGGACGAGTCCGGTCCTGAGTACCTGGCTGGCGGTCCGCTGATCGACGGCTGGCTCGCGGTGAACCTGCGTGGCGACAAGGTCGACGGCATGGGCAATTGGAGCGAGAAGGATATCGTCGATACCCTCAAGACCGGTCGCAACAGCCATTCCGGCGTGCTCGGCGAGCCGATGCAGGACGTTGTCCTGCACAGCACGCAGAACATGACGGATGCCGACCTGAGCGCCATGGCAGGCTACCTCAAGACGCTGCCTGCCACGGGCAACAAGAAAGCCAGCTTCACGGCCAGCACGGCAACGGTCGACGCCATCATGAGCGGTGACGACAGCCAGCGCGGTGTCCAGCTGTATCTGGACAATTGCTCGGCCTGCCACCGTGTCGATGGCAAGGCCTCGGGCAATGTGTTCCCTGCGCTGCCGGGCAACCCGACCGTGCTGCAGCAGGATCCGAGCTCGCTGATCCGCGTGATCCTGGCCGGTGCACGCCTGCCATCGACCAAGACGGCGCCATCGGAACTGGGCATGCCGGGCTTTGCATGGCGTCTGTCGGACGAAGAGACGGCGCACCTGACCACCTTCGTGCGCAATGCCTGGGGCAACAAGGCTGCGCCAGTCGGTGCCGCCGATGTCGCCAAAGTGCGCAAGGCACTGAAGGACCACGAAATCCACGAGATGGACAAGGGCGATACCAAGCACTAAGCGTGTGGGGGTAGCGTGACGGCGGCGCCGTCGGTACAGGGTCATTCACGTGATCCGGTGCTGGCGGCGCCGCTTTTTTTTGGCGTGTGCCGGCGATAAACGAGGCTTTCCGATCGGCATTCCGCCGTCAGACGTGTGTCCATCACGCCCAACCTTCCTGTACAGTTTCTGCTGTCGGAAGAAAGAGCCCCGTGACGACGGCAGGTTCCACATCGGCACGCGTCGTGTTTCGCTTGAAGGTGTGCACGTGAATAAACCCCACGCCAGCGGCTCCATGCGCTGGCAACCGAGTTCAGCCTGACGGGGCTGCCGGACCATCCATGACAATCGAACTTGTTCTAGTTGCTGCCAGGAGCTTCCTGTTTGTATTGGTAACGATGTTGCCAATCCTTAATCCGGCCGCCACTGCGCCGATTTTCCTGAGCCTGACCGAAGGTGCATCGCCGCCGATCCGCACGCTGCTGGCACGCCGCATCGCCCGCAATATGTTCTGGCTGATGGCCGGTTCGATGCTGATCGGTTCGTACGTCCTCGATTTTTTTGGCATCTCGCTGCCCATCGTCCGCATTGGCGGTGGCCTGATCCTGGCGTCCGTCGCCTGGCGCCTGCTCGGGGCGACGCCGGCCACGCCCGACAGCCGGGCCTCTCTGGCCGAAACCTTTACGCCGGAACACGCGCAGCGCCAAGCCTTTTATCCGCTGACCTTTCCGATCAGCTGTGGCCCGGCCTCGATCGCCGTCGCCATCACGGTCGGCGTGGCCCTGCATGATGTCAAGGTCGTGTTTTCACTGGCGCGCATGGGCGGCGCCTTGCTTGCCCTGGGCCTGATTGGCGTGCTGCTGTACCTGGCGTTCCGCTACGGCGAGCATTTCCTGCGCCTGATCGGCGAAGCCGGCACCGCCGTCTTCCTGCGCCTGACCGCGTTCATCCTGCTGTGTCTGGGCGTGCAGATCGTCTGGGACGGGGTGCGCGAACTGGTGCTCGGGCTGATGCCGGTGGCCACCCAACTTGCCGCTTTAATTTGACCTTATGGTCCTGACCTTTGGAGACCATCGATGACTTTCCTCACCACCACACCTGCCTGCATGGCGTTTGCATTATCGGGGTCGCTCTGCGGCAGCGCTGCGTTCGCGCAGGACACGCCGGAGCTCGACTTCTACGGCTCGCTGCGCACCCAGGTCGAATCGGTCCATCCCGACCGTGCTGATTCCTATACCAGCCTGCGCGATGCGTATTCGCGCGTGGGTGTCAGCGGCAAATACCCGATCAATGCGGGCCTGGCGCTCGTCGGGCAAGTCGAGCTCCCGGTCGATGTCGCCAACGCCAGGCTGCGCGACCCCTACGACCAGGATGAAAACATTCGCATCGCCAGCGTCGGCGTGAAGGGCACGCTCGGCGCGCTCACCTACGGCCAGCAGTGGATGCCTTACTACAACGCCGTGGCAGCGCCGGTGGACATGTTCAGCACGTACTACAGCGGCTATGCGACCTACACCGTGTTCCGGGTGGCCAAGACGCTGGCGTACACGACCCCGGACTACAACGGGCTGTCGTTTGGCGCCGGCTATGCGCCCAGCAGCGGCAACCGCCGTTCGACCTCGCGCATCGACGACCGCCGCTGGCAGGCGGTGGCCACGTATGTCCGCGGCGACACCCGCCTGGCGGCAGGCGTCGATGACCGGGGCGACGCGGGCTATGGCAAGAACCGCATCTACGGCGTCACGCTCAGCCACCAGGCCGATGCCTTGTACCTCGCGGTGAAGTACGAGGCATTCGAGACGGGCAACCGCCAGCCAGGCGGCTTCTCGACCGATGGCAACCGCGCCATCAATCTGTATGGTCACTATGCTCTGGGCAAGAGCACGATCAAGCTGATGCTCGCGAAGGTGGACAACTACGGCGACGAGATCATCCACCTCGGCATCGATTACGCGCTGTCGCGCGACGCACGGCTGTTTGCCGAGCTGTATCGTGAAGCCGAGACGGCGGCGCTGACGACGCGGCGTGGTGGTCTGGCGGATGTGGATGGCGGTGTGCGTGGTGGTCGTGCACTGGCGGTGGGGTTGCGTTACGATTTTTGAGGTTCGACGACGTGAGCCTGCAGGCCTGTCCACAACGTCGTCAGCGCCTTCGCACGTCGGCACAAACGTCAAGGAATGCGTACGATGAATGACGCCGTCGCCCCTTGGGCAAGCGTGCCCGACACGGTAACCGATCCGTCCTGGAAGGCAAGGCCGCCGCTGAGGATAATTTCATAGGTGCCGACGTCGTCTGGCGCAACGGTCGCCTTGATGGAAAGTGTAGCCGATCCGGTACGCAGTGCCCCGAGCGAGCAGCTATTCGATGCGCCGATGTTCGTGGTGCAGATCGTCTTTCCGTTGACGGCAACCGAAAAAGCATCGTCAGCGGCGCTGCCGTTGTCCCTGACTTGAATGTTGCCGCTGACAGCATTGCCGATACAGGAATCCGCATTGACTTTTGACGGCTTCTTGAAGATCTCGCCATTGGGAACATATTCGACATGCAGATGCGCTGCTTGGGAGCCACCTGAATCGTCGGACAACGCAATGATGGAACCTGCCGAAACGGTCTCGTTCAGTGCAACCTTGACGCCGTCTTTCTGCAAGTGCGCATACAGTGATTTGCTACCGTCTTCGTGCTCAATGATAATGTATCGTCCCCAGCCTTTGATCAGCTTTCCGCTGCGCGGATCCGGTTTGGCAAGCGGCCGCTCGTCGAACCCTATCAGCAGGACTTTGCCTTTTGCCATCGAGAGAATATCAGTACCATCTGCAGCGCGATAATCGACACCATAATGTTTGGGGGGATTGAATGCGCCGGTGACGGTACACTTGCGAATGGCGCCTGCAAGGTCGCCCTGTCGCAGGTTGACGCGGTGGCAGAGGATAGAAGGTCAGATTTGATATCCGTGTCACGAAACTCTCCCGTAATCGCCAGCGCAGGCCAGGGACGCAACTGCTCGGCCTCAACGCTCGTCCCCATGGCACCCAGCCGCGCCGCTCTTGCTGTGGAAGGCGTGGGCTTCGTGCGCGTCGAGCCGATGACAATGACTGCTTTCCAAGTTTCGTCCGCTGAGCGACGATTGGTGAACATGCCTGGTTCCAGGCCGAATCGCAAGGTCCTGCTGGCAGCATCATAAGACGCGTCGATTAATTCGAAGTTATCCAGTACTTCGTCGCCACCGTCCTGGAAAACCTGAACAAAAACGCGCGGCTCGTCGTTTTCCTGCAGACGCGCCTCGAGTTCCGCAGGTATGTTTGCGATGACGCTCAATGTATTCAATGGACTGACCTGACGGGTGTTGATCCTCAACTCGCGCACCGCTCGCACTGGTGCCGCAAACATCTGCGAAGTCAGGTCAAAATCAGCGGCGGTCATGGCGCTCGCGGTGCTCCACAGCCCGATCTGGGTCTCGGTGGCAAACGATGCCGCTGGCACATCGACAGTTGCCACCTGCGGCAGAGTGATGCTGAATGGCGTGGTTCTCGAGGATGCCGATACCGCCGGGGTCGTGATTTGAATGGTCTGGCTCACCGATGCAGGTGCCCCGTCATCGTCCGTTACCGTCAATTTCACGATGTATGAACCCGAGGCGCGATATGCATGGACTGGCGATGCTTCGGCATTGCTCGCACCATCACCGAAATCCCAATACTGCGTGGCGATCTGCCCGTCGGAATCCTCGCTCCCGGCTGACGAAAAGGCGTAGGTGGTGACTTGATCTGCGGAGGGCTGTGAGACGGACATTGCCGCCCTTGGTGCTTTGTTGTTGTCGTGGTGACACGCCGCCAATAGCATTGCTATGGCAACCAGCATGATCGATGTTGCCCTGCCTTTATCGAATGACATGATATCTCTTTCATTCTTCTTGGGTATGGCTGGCCAGCGAGGGCATCGTACAGGCTCCTGTGCTGGTGCGTGGGTTGCCTGTTGAATCTACTCCGCGTGGCTGCCCGCACCTTGGCAAGAACAGGGCCAACGGCAAGATCAGGGTCTGGTCTGGCATTCCGACACGAGGCCAACAACAATCTATTGATGAAAGCCCTGCGAACGGACTAAGGAAGAGTTCGTGTCCAAATGTCAGACCTGACCCTCGCTATTACTGGCGGTCGGACTGCGTTACGATTTTTGGTGTGGTGGGCAGGGGTCTGCGAAAGCATTACAGCACCTCGGTTGCATGAAAACCACAGCGGTCTCGAGGTGGATGCACGGGCTTCTCCTACGAACGTGTTGTGAGAAGTAATGCATCACGCACGCTGAGGAATTTTCCACTAGGAAACTTCATGCCGCGTGGGTGACAATGTATTTCATCCCCCACCTCGTGTCGCAACATACCGAATCATGCTGAAAAATCTCAACGTCACCGGCAAACTCGGTTTGCTCGTCGCCATCATGCTGGCGGCAATGATCGCTTTCGGCTGGAGCGCCCATACGGGCCTGCAGCGGGTCTCGGCTGCAGGCGCTGAAGTGGGCCACGTGCGCCTGCCGTCAATCCATGGGCTGCTGTCAGTCAGCGAAGGACAGACGGCGGTGAAGGGCTACGACATGTCGGTAGCGCTGTACCAGAACAATCCTGATGCGCGGCAGCAGCTGGAAGCCATTCTTGCGCATCGCCGCAAAGCCTGGGAGCGGATCGATGCCGGCTGGCGCCTGTATGAGCCTCTGCCACAGACGCCCGAAGAGACCGTACTCTGGAATCAGTTCCAGGGCGAGTGGAAGGCCTGGCAAGCCGCTGAAGAACAGGTTGCGCGTACCATGGCCGCGCTTGCTGGCAATACGTCGCCGGAGCGGCGGCAGGAACTGTTTGCGTCTTTCTTCCAGCAGGTCAGCGCTGCCGAACCGCTGTTCGTGCGCTCCGAAACGACATTGGAGAAGATCGTCGCCCTCAATAACGCCATTGCCAGTGCCAGCATCGAGACGGCCGACGACAGCGCCACTGCTGCACGGGTGGCGATGGCGACAGTTGCCCTGGTGGCGCTGACCGTCGCCGCCGTCTGCGCCGTCGCCATTACGCGCAGCATCGTGCAGCCACTGCGCCAGGCTGTGTCGGTGGCGTTGACCGTCGCCGCCGGCGACCTGACGAGCGTCATCGTCGTCAGCGGCAACGATGAAACCAGCCAACTGCTCGGCGCGCTAAAGCAGATGAACGACAGTCTGGCCGGCATCGTGGAACGTGTCCGGGCCAGCACCGAGACCATCGCGATCGCCTCTGCGCAAGTGGCAGTGGGCAGCCAGGATCTGTCGTCCCGGACCGAAGAGCAGGCATCGTCGCTCGAGGAAACCGCATCGTCGATGGAGGAACTCACCTCCACGGTCAAACAGAATGCCGACAACGCACGCCAGGCCGATGCGCTGGCCGCGCAGGCTTCTCAGGTAGCTGTCCGTGGCGGAGAAGTGATCGCCGGCGTGGTCGATACCATGGACGGCATCAACCGCCATTCGAGCAAGATTGCCGACATCATCGGCGTGATCGACGGCATTGCGTTCCAGACCAACATCCTGGCGCTGAACGCCGCGGTCGAAGCGGCGCGTGCGGGTGAGCAGGGGCGAGGCTTTGCCGTGGTCGCCGGTGAAGTGCGCACGCTGGCGCAGCGCAGCGCGAGTGCGTCGAAGGAAATCAAGGCCCTCATCAATGAATCGGTGGTCCAGGTCGCCCAAGGGACACGACTGGTGGGCGACGCCCGCGCCACCATGACCGAAGTGGTCGACAGTATTCGCCGTGTGAACGACGTGATGTCCCACATCAGTGCCGCCAGTGCCGAACAGTCATCGGGCATCGAGCAGATCAACACTGCCGTCGTGCAGATGGATCAGGTGACACAGCAAAACGCGGCCCTGGTCGAAGAGGCGGCCGCTGCCGCCGAATCGATGCAGAACCAGGCAGCGCAACTGACGCACGTGGTGTCGTCCTTCAAGACACGTGGACCAGTCGCGCAGCAGGGTGGGGCAGCACACATGGCCGCCCGCACACGGCCGGCATTAAGCGCATGAACAGTTTCCGTGGTTTGTGGATGCCGCTGGAAGCGCAGTCGCGATCTGAATTTTTGTTTGACAGCATCCTTGCGTAAACGCATCTTAGCCTTATGTGTTCCCGATGAAAAATTCGATTTCTTCGACGCAGCATCCCGACGTCCTGTACGGACCCCACCAGCCCGAGTTGCTGCGCGATGAAATCCTGGCCGACTTGCTCGAAGCCAGCGCGCAGCGTGCGCCTGACCAACCTGCCTTCGTGTCCGGCGCACGCCAGCTCAGCTACCGCGAACTCGACGAGCAGGCCAGCCTGGCGGCCTCGCGCCTGATCGACTCCGGCATCGGGCCGGGCGATATCGTCGGCCTGTGGATGCCGCGCGGGATCGACCTGTTGATCATGCAGGCCGCGATCGCCAAGACCGGAGCCGCCTGGCTGCCGGTCGACGAAGACACACCGGCCGAGCGCCTGCTGGTCTGCATGACGGACGCCGGTTCGCCGGCGCTGGTGACCAGCGAACGGATGCGCGAGCGTCTCGGCAGTATTACCCAACCCATCCACATGGCCGAGCACCTGCTGCTGCCGGCAGCGGATGGCTACGTGCTCCAGCGCCGCGGCGTGGTCCCGGGGAGTGCGCCGGCCTATGTGATCTACACGTCGGGTTCGACCGGCAAGCCGAAAGGCATCCTGATCGACCAGCGCAGCATCTGCCACTTCCTGCGCAGCGAGAACGCGGTGCTGGGCGTGCGTGCGGATGACCGTGTCTATCAGGGCTTCTCGGTCGCCTTCGACATGTCGTTCGAAGAAATCTGGATTTCCTATCTGGTGGGCGCGACGCTCTGGCTCGGCCCCAAGGAAGCCGCAGGCGATCCGGAAGCGCTGCCGCGCCTGCTCGCCGAAAACGGCGTCACCGTGCTGCATGCGGTGCCAACGCTGCTGTCGCTGTTTGCCGAAGACGTCCCGAGCCTGCGCATCATCAACCTGGGCGGCGAGATGTGTCCGGAAGCCGTGGTCGAGCGCTTCTCGCGGCCCGGCCGTGTCATGTTCAACACCTATGGCCCGACCGAAGCGACGGTCTCGGCCAGCCTGGCGCGCATGGAACCGGGGCGCACGATCACCATCGGCGATCCGCTGCCAAACTATGGGCTGCTGGTCATCTCGACCGAAACCGACAAGGGCCTGCAGATCTTGCCGCGCGGCGCCACCGGCGAGCTGTGCATCACCGGTCCCGGTCTGTCTGCCGGCTACCTGGGCCGCCCTGATCTGACTGTCGAAAAATTCCTGCCCAACCCATGGGCCAGTGGCAGCGACGATGCGCGCCTGTACCGCACGGGCGACCTTGCGCGCATCGAACCGGACGGGCAGGTGGTGTGCCTGGGCCGTACCGACGACCAGGTCAAGATCCGCGGTTTTCGCGTGGAACTGGGCGAGATCGAGGCCGTGCTGGCCCAGCAGGACGGCATCGGTACGACCGCCGTCCTGCTGCGCAAGGACGATGGCATCGACCGCCTGGTTGCCTATCTGGTGCCGACGCCGGCCGCGACCGACGAACAGCTTGCCAGCCCCACGCTGCGCACGGCGCTGTCCGGCCGCCTGCCGCCCTACATGGTGCCGAGCCGCTTTGAAATCCTCGCGGTCATGCCGCGTCTGACCTCAGGAAAGATCGACCGCAATGCCCTCAAGGCCATGGCACTGAGCGCGCCACTGCCGAGCGACCTGGCGGCATCGGACGCGCCGGAAACGCCGGGGGAGACCGCCTTGTTCGCAGCCCTTGTCCAGCTGTTCCCGGGGCAGCCGATCCGGCGCGAGCAGGATTTCTTCTCCGACCTGGGCGGTCACTCGTTCTTTGCCGCCCGCCTGGCAAGCGCCTTGCGTCAGGATCCGCGCTTTGCCCATATGACGGTGGGCGACATCTACCAGAAGCGCCAGGTTGGCGCGATCGCGGCCAGCCTCGATCAGGGCGCGGGAACGGCGGCGATGGAGGCCGACTGGACCCCGCCGCCCGCAGCGCAGCGCTGGCTGTGCGGCCTGGCCCAGCTGGCGGTCTTTCCGCTGCTGGTAACGCTGCGCATGGCGCAGTGGCTGGCGCCGTTCTTTGCTTACCACTACCTGACCGGTGAGCCCGGCGACAGCGTCCCCCGTGCGGTCGCGGCGGCGATCGGCGTGTTCCTGCTGGCGACGGTCATGGAGTTCGTGCTGGCGATTGGCGGCAAATGGCTCGTCGCCGGGCGGCTCAAGCCTGGCTCGTACCCGCTGTGGGGCATCACCTACTATCGCTGGTGGCTGGCCGACCGCCTGATCGATGCGGCGCCCACCTACCTGCTGGCCGGGTCATCGCTGTACACCTGGTGGCTGCGCCTCTTGGGCGCGAAGATTGGCGACGATGTCGTGATCGGCTCGATGACGGTGCGCGCGCCCGAACTGCTGCAGTTTGGCGACAACGTCAGCATCGGCAATGCCGTCAATATCGAGAACGCGCGTGTGGAACGCGGCCGCCTGCTCCTGGGGCGTGTCACGCTCGAAGACGACGCGTTCGTGTCGTCGTACGCCATCTTGGAAGGAAACACCCGCGTGGAGCGGCGCGGCCATCTGGAGGGCCAGTCGGCGCTACAGGACGGTGGAGTCGTGCCCGCGAACCGCGTCTGGAAGGGCTCTCCGGCACGCGATGCCCACGCGTTCGATCCATCGGCACTGCCGCCGCGCCCGCACACGGGCCAGCTGCGCCGCGCAGGCGAAGCACTGTTCTTCGTCTTCGGCATCCTGCTGGTGGCGACGCTGTTCTTCATGCCGGTGTTCCCGAGCTTCGTGCTGATCGACTGGTTCGACGAACGCGGTGCGCTGGCCTGGCTGCAGGCGAGTACCATCGAAGGCCAGCTGGTGCGCTACTTCGTGCTGGCGTTGCCGGCCAGTGCCGTGCTGGTGTTCCTGACCATGCTGGTGTCGGCGGCGATCCGCTGGGGCTTTTTGCCGCGCATCCAGCCGGGCCGCTACGCCGTCCACTCGAACGCCTATTGCAAGAAGTGGCTGGTCAGCCACATCCAGGAGTCGAGCCTGAACGTCCTGCACGGCATCTACGCCACTGTCTACGCGCCGTTCTGGTACCGCCTGCTGGGCGCCAAGGTCGGCCGCGATGCCGAGATCTCCACCGCGCTGGGCGTGGTGCCGGACATGCTGACGCTGGGCGATGAAACCTTCATCGCCGACGCCGTGATGCTGGGCGACGAACATGTCGATGGTGGCTGGATGACAATGAAACCGACCGTGGTGTCGAACCGCTCGTTCGTCGGCAACGGCAGCTATATCCCGGACGGCACCATCCTGCCGGAGGGCGTGCTGGTTGGCGTGCATACCCACGCTCCGGACAACGAGCGCATGACGGCCGGCGACACCTGGCTTGGCTCGCCTCCGATCCGTCTGCCGGCGCGCGAGCAGGTCGGCGGTTATCCGGAACATCTGACCTACCGGCCATCCCTGATGCGCCGCCTGGGCCGCGCGCTGGTGGAAGCCTTCCGCATCGTGGCGCCGCATGCCATGGTGATTACGGTCGGCTACACGGTGGTGCTGGACCTGATGCCCATCGCAGGGGCAGGGCACTGGGGCGCTGTCATTGCCTACCTGGCGCTGATCGGGCTGGCCTACGGCATTGGTAACTACCTGTTCGTGCTGGCGTTCAAGTGGCTGTTACTGGGCCGCTACGAGAAGCGCGCGGAGCCGATGTGGACGCCGTTCGTGTGGCTGTCCGAAGGCGTCACCAATATGTACGAAGGCATCGCGGTGCCCAACTTCATGCGCTACCTGCGTGGCACGCCATGGCTGCCGGTCGCCTTCCGCCTGCTCGGCTGCCACATCGGCAAGGGCGTGTACATGGACACCACCGACATCACGGAGTTCGACTGCGTGCACATTGGCGACCATAGCGAACTCAATGCGCTGTCCTGTCCGCAGACCCACCTGTTCGAAGACCGGGTGATGAAGATCGACCGCGTTGACATCGGCAGCAAGGTCTACCTCGGTCCGCGCAGCGCGGTGCTGTACAGCGCCCGTGTAGGGGATAACGCGCGCCTGGGACCACTGACGCTGGTGATGAAAGGCGAGCATATTCCGGCCGCGACGAGCTGGGTTGGTCTGCCTGCGGCGCCCTTGCGGGCAGCGGGGTGAGCGTGGTGACGCCGCTGGCTGTTCGCTGGAACGGCGACGCCAGCGGCTCGCAGCTCGCTGAACCACGCGGTCTGGCTTTACTCGGTGTACGCGGGCAGTCAGCACGTGAAGCGGCCCGGCTTCGCATCCGCGCCGCTCTGACAGCAGCGCTGGCCGCGCATGTCGGCATCGATGCCGGCCGAATCGCACTGCATTCGCCCCAGGGTGTTGCGCCCTGGGCCGTGGTGGCGCTGGACGCCGGAGATCAGCGGGTTGCGCTGTCGATCAGCCATGACGGCGACATCTCGGTCGCGGCATATTCCTTCAGCGGTGCAGTCGGCATCGATGTAATGTCGATCTCGCCCGTATCGGACTGGCGGGCAGTAGCGCGCGATTACCTGGGGCCGGTCGCAGCAAGTAAGCTGGCAGCATGGCCCGACGGCGAGCGGGATGCCGCGTTTGCGCATGCCTGGAGTGAACACGAAGCACGCCTGAAGTGCCTTGGCTTGCCACTAAGCGAATGGTGCGACGAGCACGCCGTCGCGCTGCAGGCATGCCGCTGCTTTCCGCTGGCGCTGCCGGACGGCTATGTGGGTTATGTCGCGCTGCCGGCAATGCCATCTGTTTGATTATGATCAGAAAACCTGCAGACATGACCTGCAGATGTCAACGTCTGCGATGCTCTGAATATAGCGCCATGAAGTTTTTTGCTGACTATCCAGACTGGGCATTAAAGCGGTCTTCAGGTTAGTTTAAGCGGCGTGCAGGATCCAACCGGAATAATTTAGTCGAACATGTCCGCTGACATGTAGACCGCCACACCTGAACTATCTATTTGCGCCTTGGGATGCCACAAAATCCTGAATGAGCGCGCCAGTGTGCAGATTTACTTTGCCAACGTGGTCAGCCCATGGCAGTGCGGTTCCAATGGAAACACCAATGGTTTGCTGACGCAGTTCATGTCGAAGGGCTGGAGCTGACGGTCTGCTCGCAGGATGACTTCGACACTATCGCGCTTCCACTCGATATCTGACACGGGAAACGCTGGACCTCCAACGACCGCTCGCGGTCCAGAACGAGCACATGGCTCGACTAGACTTGCAAGCCAATTCAATTCATAAACCCTCATGTGTATTTGGTTCTCGAGACCGCCCACAAGGCTCTTTATCGACAGCTCATGCCTTGAAATTGTCGCTCTGTCGCAAAAAATCGAATAGATTGCGAATCTCAATTAAAATTTCCATCTCGTTTTTTAAGAAATGTTGCAAAACATTCTTCAACCCGGAAAATTATTACTTTTATATGAGAAATCTGATTGCAGCTTTTTTCATGGTATCCATTTTTATTCATAATTCTGCCTTCTCGGTGGAGTCAGATCCCCCTGTAACACTCAAGATTGTAGATTTTTCGCCTAAATTTTTGAAATTCTATGAAAAAGCAAAAAGCGAAAATCTCCAACCTGATGCCCGTTGGGCTCTATGGAAAAAAATGGTAAATTTTGCGGCTGTTCCTCCTACCGATGCAGGGCAACAACTGGCTCGAGAAATGCTTGATAACGCTTGGTCACGTTACCCCGATGCTATGGAGCAGATTTCGGCCGGAGCTCCAGGTATGCTTCCACGGCCGGAAGATTCTTTGAAAAGCATCGTCAAGCTGCTCAAGCCAGTAGAGAAGAGCGAAGTAACGTTGATAACGTTTGTCGGCGCATTTGATAATAATGCTTTTACTTCGGCTGGTAGTGGAAAAATCATGACAGCTCTTCCTGTCGAAATGGATCAAAGAGCAAGAAAGCTGGTTACAGATCACGAACTTACACATGCTGTACATATAGGGATCGGTAGCATCAGTGGAGGTTGGGAGCGAAGCATTGGAGCGACAGTCTTGAGCGAGGGTCTGGCAATGCGGGTCACTCAAGAATTGAACCCGGATCTGAGTGATGCAAGTTACGTGGACTTTACTCCAGGTTGGTTGGTTAATGCAGATAAAAAACGTGAAGAAATAATAAAAGGTATCAAACCTTTTTTATTCTCGAGTGACAGTGCAGATGTAATGAAATTCACAATGGGAAATGGCACAACCGGTATTGAACGTGAAGCCTATTATGTAGGGTGGATCGTCGTTAAATATTGGATGGAAAAAGGAATGACTTTGGCCGAAATTGCCCGCATTCCTGAAAAAGAAATGCCCAATAAAGTAGCTGAAGCTCTTGATTCCTTGTAAAAATAAATTATCGATAAGAAGATTGATTTTAGTCTCAGTAAAGATGTTTTGCCCTAGAGAGGCTTTAACGCACGAACGAACGGGGTCACGAGCGAACGGGGTCAGGTCTGGCATTCAGACACGAGCTCAACGCACGAAGTGGGTCAGGTCTTGTAGAGCAAGGTGACGTTGCCGAACGAACGGGGTCAGGTCTGGCATTCAGACACGAGCTCAACGCACGAAGTGGGTCAGGTCTTGTAGAGCAAGGTGACGTTGCCTGGCGTGTCCACGGAAATTCCACGAGCCAAGTCCCTGAACGCTTCCGGATTATTGAAACGTTCAGGATACTTGCTTAGATTTTCTATAGCGGTCTCTGCCGAGTATTGGGTACGGCTTTGCATTAGAATGCAATTGTTGCGTGGTGATATGTGTTGCGTGACGACATTCCGAAACTACCGTAGGCAGAGAGCGCGCTGCGCAAATCCGCGAGAATTTCTTGCCGGTGCATTTCCAGCGCCGGCGGCAAGTCGAGCGGTGGGTGGGCAAGTGTCCAGGTGGTGTTTTCCTCAAACGTCGCATCATCCGGAGATCTGGAAATTAAATCAATTTCAAGTAAAACACTCTTCCAGAAAAACGTAAAGGTCATCGTGGATGGATTTTCCTTATCAAGACGTATCCAGCGGAGATAAATGTTGCGTTCCCGGTCAATAACCCATCCATTCCCGAATCCTACAACAAATAAATCTTCGTTAATTTCCCTCAATCCATAGGCAACAATATCAGCTTCTGAAATATTTTCACGGATAAAGCTCATCATTTCCCCAATCTTGTTATAGGATTGCAAAGGCTTTGGTGCATAACTAGCCGAGTTCGGCATTGCCGGACCCCAGTTGGAATTATGGCATGGTCACCTTCGCAGTTGTGCATAAACAAACGGGGTCACACAAACGAACGGGGTCAGGTCTGGCATTCAGACACGAGCTCAACGCACGAAGTGGGTCAGGTCTGGCATTCAGACACGCGCTTAGCAAAAGTCTATTTATGAAAGCCCTGTCACCGGACAAAGGAAGAGTGCGTGTCTAAATGTCAGACCTGCCCCTGGCTACTGCTGGCTACTGGCTACATGACCCTGGCTACAGTCGTCCAGATGGATCGGGTGACAAAGCAAAACGCGGCTCTGTCGAAGAAGCGGCAGCGGCAGCCGAATCGATGCAGAACCAGGCTGCCCAGCTGGCGCACGTGGTGTCGTCCTTCAAGACCAGCGGACCAGTCTCGCAGGGCGGCTCAGCACACGTGTCTGCACGGGCACTGCGGGCACTGCGCGCATTGCGCGCATGAGCATTTGCTGTCGCACAAACCTGTCGTCTGCTGGGCATGAGCCGAGCCGGCTTCTACCGCGCAGGAGAAGCACTGTTCCTCGTATTCGGTATTCAACCTTGTTCTTTATAGCTGAGCGCCAAACAAATCTCACTGTCTTTGACATCAGCAATTGGCCCAAGAATCGCAGGATCAAAGGGCCGCGGCGCAACACCTGATTCAAACAGAGTAGGCAAGTCAGGGTTTGCCAAAGCTGCGCGTCCCACCGCAACAATATCCGCCCCATCTGCAAGGGCGTCATTGGCACGCGCGGCGTCTCCCAGACTGCCGTTGGCAATGATCGGGACGCCTGGCGCGTACTGATGCGCCAGTTTCACAAGACTTTCCGTACTACCGTCAAATGCTGGTCGCCAAGCCTCAAACTCAGTGATATGGATGAAATCAGCGCCTGCATCAGCCAGGGCGCCAAAAATAGCTTGTGCGTCGCTTTGTTTTCCTGGCCACTTGCTCAAATAGTCGTTCACCTTGGCTTGCGAAATACGAATTCCAACCGGAATCGCGTCGCCCAGCGCTGCTTTTACTGCACGAAGGACCGCTACAGGAAGGGCAAGACGAGATGCAACGGTTCCACCCCATGCATCAACGCGGTCATTTGTTTCAGCGGTCAAGAATTGATCCAGCAAATATCCGTTGGCGGCATGAATCTCAATTCCATCGAAGCCAGCAATATGTACAGCGCGCGTAGCTGCCGCGACGAAGCCTTCGATAACCTCCGCGATGCCTGCTTCGTCCAGAGCGACTGGCATTGGATACGCGCCAGTGCCGTAATAGAACGCCATCTGCTCGCCCTTGGGACGAATCGGCGAGGGCGCTACATTCCAGGAACGGAAGCGGTTCTCCTGGCTCAGCGCGCCTGCATGCATCAATTGAGCGAACATTCTGGTGTTGTGCGCGTGTGCATCGTCTGTAATTGCTTGCCACGTTGCCGCTTGCTTGTCTTCTGCCATACCAGGCTGGTTGCGATAGCCCTGCGAATGGCTGAGGTCAGTGTAGAGTCCCTCAGCAATCACCAGGCCAAAGCCGCCGGCGGCAAACCGTGCGTAGTAGCGGCGCATCGTGTTGGTTGCCAAGCCATCTTCCGTAGCGCTTACACGCGTCATTGGCGCCACCGTCAGGCGATTCTTGAGCACGTTTCCTCTTATATCGAATGCGGATAAAATCGTTTGAGCTGTGTGAATCATAGGGATGCCTGTAAAGATGGGGAAAAGCCTGATAATACGGATGCAGGCATCAGAGGCCAACTCTGTTTGAGGTGAAACCGGCTTAACGGAAAAGGTGAAGCGATGCAGATAGATGACGTTCGTGTTTTCCTTGCGGTTGTAGCAACAGGGAGTCTGTCTGCAGCGGGCCGCCAGCTCGGCGTGGGGCCCATGCAGATATCCCGCCGGATTGCTGCGCTCGAGGCGCAGCTGCAAGTGCGCCTTTTTCAACGCACAACGCGTTCGGTGTCTATGACCGCCGAGGGGGAAGCCTTTTTGTCGTATGCGACAACAATGGTAGATGCGGCAGACAGTGCGCAACAGGAATTGCGGCCATCGCCAACACGAGTGACAGGAACTCTACGGATGACAGCACCCAGCGTTTTCGGTCAGGCTATCGTCATGCCGCTGCTGCCGGGGTTACTCGAAGCGCATCCCGAGTTACGTGTTGATCTGGACCTTTCAGATCGCGTCGTCGACCTCGTTGGTCAAGGGCTGGACCTGGCATTGCGCGTAGCGACACTGGCCGATTCCGACCTGATAGCGCGGCGCCTTGCAGCCAATCCTCGTATCATTTGCGCATCGCCCGATTATGTTTCACGGTTTGGGCAACCTGCAACAGTGGCAGCCCTTGCTAGTCACGTATGCGTGATACTGCAGGCAGTACCGAAATGGCCACTCATAATCAATGGTGTTCTTGTACGGCACCAGGTGCAAGGCCGCGTGGTCACGAGTAGTGTTGATGCGGCACGAGCTGCGACCCTGCAGGGATTGGGTTTGGCAATGTTGACATATCTTGATGTACACGAGCATCTGCGAACAGGCGCGCTTGTGCGGATAGACCTGGCCGACGCGGCAATGGAGAGCCTCGCAGTCTGGGCGGTAACGCCGAGCCGGATTTTTGCGCCGACAAGGGTTAAGGTTTTTCTTGCGGAATTGGAGAAAGCCTTTTCGCGTATCGCTGCGCGGTGATAACCGAGCGCACAATGAAGCATGTCCGCATGATCCAATGAAGGGCTGCCCTTCGCGGAAATCGGCTTTTCAGTGTACCGCGAAGGCCGACCGACCCCAGTCGTCAGGCTTCGTCTACACCACCGACCCAAGCTTGAAAATCGGCAAATACATCGCCACCACCAGACCACCGATCAGCACACCAAGAATCACCATGATCAACGGCTCCATCAGCGACGACAGCGCCGCGACAGCCTCGTCGACTTCTTCCTCGAAGAAGTCGGCCACCTTGCCCAGCATGGCATCCAGCGAGCCCGATTCCTCGCCAATCTGCACCATCTGGATCACCAGGTTCGGGAACACGTCGGCATTCTGCATCGACGCCGTCAGGCTGGTGCCGGTGCTGACCTCGTTCTGGATCTTGCGCGTCGCTTCCAGGTAGACGGCATTGCCGGATGCGCCGCCGACCGAGTCGAGCGCTTCCACCAGCGGCACGCCGGCGGCGAACATGGTGGCCAGCGTGCGGGTCCAGCGCGCGATGGTGGCCTTGCGGATCACGGGGCCGAAGATCGGCAGGCGCAGCAGCAGGCGGTCCATCGCCTGCTGCATCTTGAGCGAGCGGCGCCAGGCCTGGAAGAAGAAGTAGCCGGTGGCGAACATCGAGCCGAAGATCAGGTACCACCAAGTGACGAAGAAGTCCGAGATCGCCATCACCACCAGCGTTGGCGTGGGGAGGTCGGCGCCGAAGCTTTCGAACACCTGCTTGAAGGCCGGCACCACCCAGATCATGATCACGGCGGTGACGATGAAGGCGATGGCCAGGATGGCGATCGGGTAGGTCAGCGCCGACTTGATCTTGCCCTTGAGCGCGAGCGTCTTTTCCTTGTAGATCGCCAGGCGCGTGAGCAGGTCTTCCAGAATACCGGCCTGTTCGCCGGCCCCGACCAGGTTGCAGAACAGCGGATCGAAGTACAGCGGAAACTTGCGGAACGCCCGGTTCAGGCTCGTGCCGGTCTCGACGTCGTTGCGCAGGTCCTGGATCAGCTTGGCCATCGACGGGTTGCCGTGGCCCTTGCCGACGATGTCGAACGATTGCAGCAGCGGCACGCCGGCCTTCATCATGGTCGCAAGCTGGCGCGTGAACATGGTCAGGTCCTTGTCGGTGATCTTCTTGCCGCTGCGGTAGACCTTCTTCTTGACCTTGGTGACCATGATGCCCTGGCGGCGCAGGGTCACGTTGACGATTGCTTCGCCGCCGGCGCGCACTTCGCCGCGCACGGTGCGCCCGGTCTTGTCCTTGCCTTCCCAGGCGTACACGTTCTCCTTGACCTGTGCGCCACGGCTCTTGGGGGATAGGGAAGTTGCCATAGGGGTTCCTGTTCAGGTCTTATTCGTTGGTGCAGCCGAGGACTTCTTCGACGCTGGTCAGGCCCTGCTTGACTTTCATGAGGCCCGAGCGGCGCAGCGAGTTCACGCCTTCCTTCTCGGCCTGGGCCGCGATTTCCATCGCGTTGCCATTGCCCAGGATCAGCGCCTCGATCGCGGGCGAAATCGGCATGATCTGGTAGATGCCGACCCGGCCCTTGTAGCCTGAACCCAGGCAGCGGTCGCAGCCGACCGGGCCGTACGGCTTCCACGTGTCGTCGATGTCGCTCTCGCGGTAGCCGGCGGCAAGCAGCGCGTCGTGGCTCGTCTCGAGCGGCTGCTTGCAGGTGCACAGGCGGCGCGCGAGGCGCTGGGCCGTGATCAGGATGACCGACGAGGCGATGTTGAACGGCGCCACGCCCATGTTCATCAGGCGCGTCAGTGTCGACGGCGCATCGTTCGTGTGCAGCGTCGAGAACACCATGTGGCCCGTCTGCGCGGCCTTGATCGCGATGTCGGCCGTTTCCAGGTCGCGGATCTCGCCGACCATGATGATGTCGGGATCCTGGCGCAGGAAGGACTTCAGGGCGACAGGGAAGGTCAGGCCGGCTTTTTCATTGACGTTGACCTGGTTCACGCCGGGCAGGTTGATCTCGGCCGGGTCTTCCGCGGTCGAGATATTGATGCCCGGCTTGTTGAGCAGGTTCAGGCAGCTGTACAGCGAGACGGTCTTGCCCGAGCCCGTTGGGCCGGTCACGAGCACCATGCCGTAGGGGCGGGCGATGGCATCGAGCAGCAGCGCCTTCTGGTCCGGGTCGTAGCCGAGCGCGTCGATGCCCATCTGGGCCTGGGTCGCATCCAGGATACGCATGACGGTCTTTTCGCCGAACAACGTGGGCAGCGTGCTGACGCGAAAATCGATCGTGCGCGTGGCCGACATGATCAGGCGCATGCGGCCGTCCTGCGGCACGCGTCGTTCGGCGATGTCCAGGCGCGCCAGCACCTTGATGCGCGAGACCAGCTTTTCGCGGATCGCCAGTGGCGGCGACGCATGGTCGCGCAGCACGCCGTCCACGCGCAGGCGGATGCGGTAGAACTTCTCGAAGGGCTCGAAGTGGATGTCGGATGCGCCCATCGTCACCGCGTCGATCAGGATCTTGTTCAGGAAGCGCACGATCGGCGCATCCTCGACATCGTTGGCTGCCTCGAGGGGCGGGGCTTCCTTGTCGTCGTCGGCGAACTCGATCGCCGCTTCTTCGCCGGCCAGGTCGCTCAGGTCCTGCTCGGCACCCTTGGCGATGGCCGCCAGCAGGGCCAGCAGGGCGTCGTGCGGCACGATCACCGGTTCGACCGTGGCCTCGCTCTGGAACTTGATCTGGTCCAGCGCCTGGCTGTTGGTAGGGTCCGACAGCGCGACCGACAGCTTGTTGCCGCGCTTGGCCAGCGCGATCACGCGCTGCGCCTGCATCAGCTTGGCATCGATGGCGCTGGCGGGCAGCACGCCCACCGAGAAGGTCGACAGGTCGAGCAGCGGATAGCCGAAGGTCTCGGCGCAGAAGGCGGCCAGCGTGCGCGCGTCGATTGCGCCACTGGCCAGCAGGGCATCGATGAACGCCCCCTTTTCCTGCGTGGCTTTCTTGTGCAGCATGTCCGCCTGCACGGCGCTCAGGCGGTTAGCCTGGACGAGCGCGCGCGCAAGGCCCGACAACGGTGTGCCGGTGGTCGGATGAGGGAGGACTGCTGCCATATGAGCCGGGTGTGGTACCTCAGGGAAGTGACTAGGGCGCCAGAGTCACCGGCGGGTCAAGGGATGATGCCTACGGGCACTACTTTTGTAAAGGTTTTGGTGTGAGCGGCCGCAAGACGGCCATGTGGACGGTCTGGCATGCGATGCCGGATCGTCCACATGGTAACGCGCGCATCGGGCGCGCTACAGAGTGAGCGGCATTGGCCGCGATGAAACTCTCTTGGCAAACCCATTACGGTTGTGGTCGCCTTGCAAAGCTGGGTTTTCGCAACACTTTGGCCGGTACTGGCTGCCTGCGTTCTAGCGTGCGAGCGCCAGGCGGGTGGTCGATGCTGCACCGGTCACGCCGGTCGCGCCAGGCGCATGCGCAAGCTTGAACACGGCCAGCGCCTCGGTCAGGTGGTCGGTCTGGCCGGTCAGCGATTCGGCGGCGGCGGCGGCTTCTTCGACCAGCGCCGCATTCTGCTGCGTCATCTCGTCGATGCTGCCGATGGCCAGGCCAATGTCCTCGATGCCCGCGTTCTGGCGCGTACCGGCATCGCGGATTTCGAGCATGATGGTTTGCACCTTGGCTACCGCCTCGACGATCTGCGCCATCGTCGCGCCGGCTTCGTCCACCAGCGTGCTGCCGGCATCGACCTTGGCGACCGAGTCGCCGATCAATTCCTTGATTTCCTTGGCGGCGGCGGCCGAGCGGTGCGCCAGCGTGCGCACTTCGCTGGCGACCACGGCAAAGCCGCTGCCCTGTTCGCCGGCACGGGCGGCTTCGACCGCCGCGTTCAGGGCCAGGATATTGGTCTGGAAGGCGATGCCGTCGATGGTGGCGATGATGTCGACGATGCGTTTCGACGAGGCGCTGATGTCGCCCATCGTCGTGACCACGCCGCCGACGACGTCGCCGCCGCGCGAGGCGATTTCGTTGGCCGTGACCACCAGCGCACTGGCTTCGCTGGCGTTGGCGGCGTTCTGGCGCACTTCGCCCGTCAGCTCGGCCATCGCACGCGTGGTGCGGTCGACGTTGGAGGCCTGCGATTCGGTGCGGCTGGCCAGGTCGGCGTTGCCGGTGGCGATTTCGCTGCTGGCGCTGGCGATGGCGTCGGCCGAAGCCTTGATGTCACCCACCAGCGTGGACAGGCGCGTGCGCATCTCCTTCAGTGCGGCCAGCAGGCTGCTGCTGTCGCCCGCGTCGGTATGGATTTCCATCGACAGGTCGCCGGCGGCCACGGCCTGCGCGATCTTGCGCGCATAGGCCGGCTCGCCGCCGAGCTGCTGCCAGATGGTGCGGACCATGAACCACGAGATCGCCACCAGTACCGCAATCACGATCAGGGCCGACAGCACCATCGCGATGACGGTCTGGCGCACGCTGTTCTGGCTGGCTTCGATGCCGGCGGCGAACTGGCGCTGTGCCAGATCGGCGGTCTTGGCCAGGTCGGCATTGAGCGTGGCCAGGGCCTTCTGCATGGCGCCGACGGTGGCTTGCGGATCGCCTTGCTCCAGCTCGAGCATGATGCGGGCCGTGGACAGTGCCGGCGTGTAGTAAGCGGTGAATTCGGTATTCAGGCGTGCGCTCGTGGCTTGCTGGCCGGGGATTTTCCCCAACTGATCGAGCGCGGTGCGCACCTTGGTGGCCTGGTTGTTGGCCTGGTCGACGAGCGCCTTGTCGTTTTCGGTGACGGCATCGGTCAGCATGACGGTGACGGCCCCGATGTCGAGCGACAGGACCTTGACAGCGTCCATCAGCGGATAGTCCACCGACTCGGTGGTGGTGATCGACTTCAGGGCGCCGTTCGCGATGGTCGCGCTGATGCCGGCACCCAGGCCGAAGATGATGGCGGAAATGATGGGCAGTGCCCAGATCCTGCGCTTGATGCTCATGCTTGTCTCCAGATACAACGCCCGCCACGCGGCGCAGAGCCGGCGGCGGGCATGGTTATTACTTGCTTATGGGGTGAGGACGACCTTGACGCTTGCATCGACGGCGCTCTTGTCGATGTAGCCGATGGCC
The DNA here is from genome assembly GCF_059685775.1 of Telluria sp. LT1R51-2. Taxonomy (NCBI): domain Bacteria; kingdom Pseudomonadati; phylum Pseudomonadota; class Betaproteobacteria; order Burkholderiales; family Oxalobacteraceae; genus Telluria; species Telluria sp. LT1R51-2. The sequence continues at coordinate 321,114 of NZ_JCASIM010000001.1, forward strand.
TTCGGGTTGGCGGCGACGGCCGCCTTCACGCCGGCACTGTCGGCAACTTCCTTGGGCATCGTGGCCTTGCCGGTAAATACCAGCTTGGACCACAGGGCCTTGGCCTGGGCCGCGTCCTTGTCCGCGACCTTCTTGTAGAACTCGGCGCGCACCGGGGCGTTGTCAGGCTGGTCGATCGGCGTCATCGACGTCGATTTACCGAGGAAGAACTGGGCGACCTGGTCCTTGGTCAGCGCGCTTTCGGCAGCCTTCGGGTTGACGACGACAACGACTTCGGCGAGGGCCGGCAGTGCAGCGAAAGCGGTACTCAGGCAGGCGGCGATGATGATTTTTTTCATGGTCGCTCCTTAGAACACGAAGTCGAGGGCGACGGCGCCGACGGTCACAGGACCGGAGAAGCCTGGCTTGACATTGATGAACAGGCCGTTGCCGGTTGGCTTGATGCGGTCGATCTGTACCTTCAGCGCGGCCGACTTGTAGAAGTCCCAGCGCACGCCGATGGTGTCGGTGGTCTGCTCCCCCTGGCCGACGCCCGAAACGGCAATCCGGCTCACGCCGGCGCGCAGCGCCCGCAGGGTCGGGGTGCAGGCGGCCGGGAAGCCAGCCGGGCAGGCGGCCGGCACGGTGTTGTTGATGGTGCTGTCGATCTTCAGTTCCGAGCGGGTGTAGTACGGCAGGAACTTGCCGATGCGGTAGCCGCCCATCACGTACCACGACGTGGTGTCGTTGATGTAGGTTTCGGTCTTGCGCTTGGCAAATTCGCTCTGCAGCACGAAGTTGTTCCAGTCGGCAGTCAGGCCGACCGAATTGAAGGTGCCCTTGTCGCCCTTTGCTTCCACTTCGCTTGCCAGCGCCGTCAGCTGGGGCAGGCGATAGCCGGCGCCGGCGGCGCGCAGCGAGCCGACCAGCGTATTGAGCGATGGCAGGTCGTCCAGCGTGATCTTGGTGCGGGCGTGGCCGACGCGCAGCGTGAACGGGCCATTTTCGGCCATCACGTTCAGCGCCAGGATGTCCTTGCCGCGCACGTGGAAGCTCGTCACCGGCGCCTTGGTGCTGCCGGCTGCGAACTGCGTGGTCAGGCTGGTGTTGCCGAACTCGTGGCGCCAGGTGATGTCGGCGCCGTCGACGCTGTTGAATGGCACTTGCGAATACACTTCCGACGGCGGCCGCAGCATCGTGTTGGCATAGCCCACATTGCGATAATCCGAGATCATGAAGATCGGCAGGCCGACGCGGCCCACGCGCACGCTCAGCTCATCCGAGATGCGGAATTTGGCGAAGGCCCAGCTCAGTTCGGCGCCATAACCTTCTTCGGCGTCCTTGCGCACGAGGCCCTGGGCGGTCAGCGACAACCAGTCGTTGACGGTGTAGTCGGCTTGCAGGCCGAGGTTCGAGTCGATACCGGTGCGGAAGTCGCCCGCACTGCCGCTGGCCTGGTTCGGGCGGGCGAATTCGGCGCGGTCGTCATCCGAGTAGGTGGCAGCAGCGGTGCCGAATCCGCTGATCTTCACGGCGTTCTCCTGTGCCTGTGCGACCGACGCGCACAGAGGCAGCGCCAGCAGACTGGCGATCATTGTTTTTTTCATAATTGGATTAAGCTGAAACGTAGGCTGCTAGGGACGACGGCGCTGACAAGGGCAGCAGGCAAGAGCGCCGGTACATACTGGAATTTATTCTATCCACGCGGCAATATTGACAGCAACAGTTTTATGACACGTGGAGAGTATTTGAGACAATTCGCGATGTAGTGTGGCCTAACTGACACAGTAAGTGGTCACGTTAAATTTCATTGTGGCAACTTAGTCGCTGCGCTCCACGGATGGCGGGGTGCAATCCAGATGGCCGGCATCGTTTTGCAGGGGAATGCGGCGGCCATCGATCTCCAGGTCCGCCAGCACCGGCGGTGCGGCGCGCAGACGACCGGCGCGCATGGCGTCGAACAGGGGCGTGCAATCGCCGAGCATCACGGGCAGGCTGGCGGCCAGTTCCCAGGCGCCGCGTGCGTTCTGGCGCAATACGGCGCCGCCATCCCCGCCGGCACCGACCACCACCACCTCGGGCCGGGCGTCGCCACCCAGGTCGAGCACGAACGCATCACACGCGGCGTTCTGACTGCGCATGCAGCGCGGCAGGCGCCCCCATTGCTGCGCGTTTCGCCATTCGGTCTGCACGAAACCTGCCGGCAGCACGGCGCCCGCCGGCCACACGCGCAGCTGGTCGGCCAGCCGGATGACGCCGGTGCCCGGGCCGGCGTCAAGGTCGGGCTGGCGCAGGCGCGCCAGCTCGGTCCGCAGCCAGGCGGCATCCGCGCCGGTCGTGTTGCTCTGGACACGAGCCAGTGCGGCGCGGCCGTAGCGCGCGCCGTTATGCCACAGATAGGCCAGGTCCAGTTGCCGTAACGCGATCTTGCCGGCGTCCAGACGCGCCAGCTGGCTGGCCACGGCGATGCGCCCCGGATCGCCGGGCGGCGAGAGCAGCAGCGCCAGTACGCCAATTACCGTGAAGGCGGCGGCGATGTTCACGCCGGCCAGCGTGGGCAGCCAGCCGCGCCGCAGGGCTGCCGCTGCATACCCGCCGGCATAGCACGCGGCCACCAGCAGGCAGGCGGCGGCGATCACCCGGTCGGTCGACCAGCCGTGATCGAGCACGCGCAGCGCGACGGCATACGCCGCAAGCAGCGTCAGCGGCGCCAGCAGCAGGCTCGCCACGCGCGCCGAGATGGCGATGACGCGTGCCGGACGCTCGCTGCCATCCTGGTAGGCCGCATTGATCAGCACCACGAAGGTGGCCGCCGCCGACAGCAGCATCCCGGCGGCGCTGCGCGTGGCCCACAGCGGCTCGAGCCCGGTGAAAGGCAGGCTGGCCAGGAAGCCGCCCACCAGCAGCGTCAGCACCGGCAGGGTCCATGACAGCAGCACGTGCACCAGATTGCGGATGCCGCGCACGATGGCCGGCTTGACGTCGGTCAGGTGCAGGGCGCTGGCAAAGGCGAAGGTGGTGACGGGAATGAAGAACCAGGCCTTGCGCATGGCCTGGCTCAGAAAGTCGAGCCGGATCAGGTCGAACAGCGATGCGCCCAGTTGCAGCACGAGCCAGGCCGTGCCGACGAACAGGCCGCTGAAGGCCACCTGCAGACCGAGGGTCCAGGCGACTTCAAAATACGTGGCATATGACGCCACGCGCCGGCGCTCACGCGCGCCGGCAAGCACCAGCGCGTGGGCGATGAAGCAGCCGGCCACCAGGCACACCCACAGGGCGCTGGACGGCGTCGGGCGCAGCATGTCGGCGCCGCCCATACGGCGCCAGATGTCGTAGATGGCCAGCAGCGCGATCGCGACGGCGGCGGCGCCCAACCAGCGCGCCAGTGTGCGACGCGGCAGGTGGCCGAGAGCGCTGCTCAGGACGATCGGCAGCAGCACGCCCAGCATCACCAGAGGCGCGAACAGCAGGGGAACCGTTGCGGGCCATGACGTGTTTTGCAGCGCCATATAGAGCAGGTACAGCAGCGCACCCTGTGCCAGGCCGATGCCGATGCGCGCGCGGCCAAGCCAGGCGGGCAGGCGGTGGTCGGTGGTATCGGGGAGCGTATCCATGGCGCTTAGCTGCCGCGGTAGGTCGAGTACGACCAGGGCGTCATCACCAGCGGCACGTGGTAATTCTGGGCGCTGTCGCCGATGCCGAAGCCCAGCGTGATCCGGTCCAGGAAGCGCGGGGTGGACAAGGCCACGCCGCGTGCGGCGTAATAGTCGCCCGCATGAAACACCAGCTCGTACCGGCCGGGCCGCAGCGCTGCTGCATCGAGCAACGGGCTGGCGCAGCGGCCATCGTCATTTGTCACGTCGGCCTTGATCAGCGTGCGGCCTGCGGCGTCGATCGCGTACAGCTCGACGGTGATGCCGGCGCCGGGGCAGCCGTGTGCAGTGTCGAGTACGTGGGTGGTGAGTTTGCCCATGGGTGTCCTTGCGTACGGGGAGACTCATCATAACGTGGCAGGCGCGCGGCGTCACTTGGCGGGGTAGCGGCAGGACTCTATAGGATGGTCATGCAGGCGCAGACCGACTCACCGGGGCTGCGCCGGTCGCATGCATTGCACGGCAATACCGCGTACCGGCATGAATGCTGAGTTGGTTCATGGCAAGCCGGTGTATCATGTGCGATGACTGGTAAATGGCATGTAATGATCGTGGACGACGAGCTGGATTTGCTCGAGAGCGTCGCATGGCTTCTTGAAACTGAGGGCTTCCGGGTGTCGCTGCATGACGACCCGCGGCGAGCCGTGGCCGCTATCAGTGATGGGGTAGCGCCGGATCTGGTCATGCTCGACTATCGCATGCCGTGGTTGAACGGCTCGCAGACCCTCCAGCAGATGCGGGGATTCGGTTTGAAGGCGCCGGCAGTGCTGGTGTCGGCGATGGCAAGCCTGGCTGCCGAATCGGCCGCTGCCGGCTTCGATGAGTCGTTGTCGAAGCCATTCGAGTTCGACCAGATGGTCCGCCTGATGCGCCGCCTGCTGCCAGCCGCGCGCGCATCCGATCCAGGAATGGCCTGATGCAATTTCTGTCCAACGTCCGGCATCCCGATGTCGGGCAGGTGCGCGCAGCATGGGAACGCTATGTGCAGCATCAACATCTTGCGCCGGACACGCTGCGGCCGTACGTGCTCAGGGCGTGGGACCGCGCACGCGCCAGTGGCTGCAATCCGCGCCTCGGCCGCGCCGATCTGCTGGGAGAACACGACACACAGCAGCTGCTCGCACAGCGTCACGAGCTCATCACGGCAACCGCGCCGTTTCTCGGGGCCCTGTCTAGAGCAGCAGGTGAAAACCGGCACGCGGCGATGCTGGCGGACACCGACGGCCGGCTGCTGTGCCTGACGGGCGACCCTGAAACCATGGCTGATGAGAATTTCCCGCGGCCGGGTTCCCTGCTCGACGAGGCGCATGCCGGCGCCAACGGCGTCGGCACCGCCATCGCCGAGAACGGTTATGTGGAACTGGTCGGCCCCGAGCATTTCATCGAGGGCTTTCATGCCTTTACGTGCCAGGGTGTACCGATCACCGGGCCGCATGGGCCGATGGGCGTGCTGAGCATGTCGGTGCGGACGCTGGCCACGGCCGACCGAGTGCGTGACATCCTGTTCTGCGCCACCGAAGCAGTGGAATGCGAGTTGCTGGCCAAGTGGCTCTCCGGTATCAGCGGCCACGAGATGGAGCACACCCTGGAACGCCTGCGGCAAGACATGCTGCAACGCCTGACGAGCGCCCGCCTGCGCATGGAGGTCGCAGCGCGCCGGATTGCCGCCGGTGCCGACGTCACCGCCATGGTGCAGTCTTCCAAGACAATGAGCACGCAGTTCGCCCGTCAGGCCCGCACCTGGCGCGTGCTTGCGCTCGAGCACACTGGCCCCGCCCAGCCCGAGCCCCTGGCGCTTGCCGACATCGTGCAGGACCTGCTGGATCTGCTTGCCACCGAAGCGCGGGTGGTCGGCGTGCAGTTCGAGTGGGGCGCCGCCGAACGTGTGACGGTGCTGGACGATCATCAGGCGCTGACGCGTCGCCTGCTCGGTGGCTGCCTGTCGGCCCTGCAGAAGGCAGCGCCTGGCTCGACGCTGGTCGTCGACGTCGGTGCGGTTGGGGGGCTCGGGCGCACTGCGCTCAAGGAACGCTTCATCGACGGCCGGGTGCGCCCCGGGCCGGTGGTCGAATCCTTGCGAGTGACGTAGAGAACGACGCACCGCGCATCCACACTGGACTGCTGCAGGCATCGCATGGCACGATGTGAGTGGACCAACTCCATCTGGAATGTGCATGCCGACCTTCTACCCGCGCGACCTGGCCGGCTACGGCCGCACGCCGCCCCATCCGCAGTGGCCGGGCGCGGCGCGCATCGCGCTGCAGTTCGTGCTCAACTACGAAGAGGGCGCCGAAAACAATGTGCTGCATGGCGATGCGGCATCCGAAACCTTCCTGTCCGAGATTGTCGGCGCCAGTGCCTTCCCCGCGCGCCATATGAGCATGGAGTCGCTCTACGAATACGGCTCGCGCGCGGGCTTATGGCGCCTGCTGCGCCTGTTCGAGGACCGCAAGCTGCCGCTGACCGTGTTCGGCGTAGCGCAGGCGCTGGCGCGCCATCCCGACGCGGTGGCCGCGTTCCAGGAACTGGGCCACGAAATCGCCTGCCACGGGCTGCGCTGGATCTCGTACCAGAATGTCGACGAAGCCACCGAGCGCGCGCACCTGCACGAAGCCGTGGCGATTTTCCGCGACCTGACGGGCGCGCCGCCGCAGGGCTGGTACACCGGGCGCGATTCGCCCAACACGCGCCGTCTGGTAGTCGAGCATGGCGGCTTTGCCTACGACGCCGACCATTACGGCGACGACCTGCCGTTCTGGCAGCAGGTCGAGGCCGCCGGGCCGGATGGGGTGGTGCGCCGCACGCCGCATCTGGTGGTGCCGTACACGCTCGACACCAACGACATGCGCTTTGCCTCGGCCGGCGGCTTCAATTCGGGCACGCAGTTTTTTGACTACCTGAAGGATGCCTTCGACGTGCTGTACGCCGAGGGCGACCCGCATGGGCTGAACCAGCCCAAGATGCTGTCGGTCGGCCTGCATTGCCGCCTGGCGGGCCGCCCGGGCCGTACGGCGGCGCTGGCACGCTTCCTCGACTACGTGGGCCGGCACGACAAGGTCTGGGTCACGCGCCGCATCGACATCGCCAATCATTGGAAAATGGTGCATCCTTGGACCATGTGACGGCGTTACACTATATTTTTCATGATATGAGCAATATCATCCATTGATTATAGGTTGATGGACCCTGAATGGTAGCCTTCCGCCTTTGGCGTCCAGTAATCCACTCACCAAAGACAGGCATGTCAGAACCGATCCGATTCCTCTACCAGGGCCAGGTGCGCGAACTGCGCGACGTGAAGCCCACGCAAACCATCCTGCAGCACCTGCGGGAGGATTTGCGCTGCACCGGCACCAAGGAAGGTTGCGCCGAAGGCGATTGCGGCGCCTGCACCGTGGTGATCGGTTCGTTGGAAGATGGCGAACTGGCCCTGCGCGCGGTGAACGCCTGCATCCAGTTCACGCCGACGCTCGACGGCAAGGCGCTGTTCACGGTCGAAGACCTGGCGCAGCCGGGTGGCGCGCCCCATCCCGTGCAGCAGGCGCTGGTCGAATGCCACGGTTCGCAATGCGGCTTTTGCACGCCGGGGTTTGCGATGTCGCTGTTTGGTATGTACCTGAAGCAGGAAGGGCGCGCGCCATCGCGCTGCCAGATCAACGATGCGCTGTCCGGCAACCTGTGTCGCTGCACCGGCTACCGCCCGATCATCGACGCCGCGCGCCGCATGGTCGAACTCCCGCCGGTTGCCTTCGACCGCGCTGCGCTGGCCGAGCGCCTGCGCACGCTGCAGCGCGGCCACGGCTTCACGTACGCCGCGCATGGCCAGCACTTCCATGTGCCGCGCACCGTGGCTGAACTGGCGGCGCTGCGCGCAGAGCACCCGGCCGCCGTGCTGCTGGCCGGTTCGACCGACGTCGGGCTGTGGGTCACCAAGCACCTGCGCGAACTGGGTGACGTGATCTATCTCGGCCAGGTTGGCGAGCTCAAAACAATGCGTGAACAAGACGGCATGCTGGAGATCGGCGCCTGCGTTTCGCTGCAGGATGCCTACGCGGCACTGGCCGCGCGCTATCCCGCTGAACTGACGGAACTCTGGCAGCGCTTCGCGTCGCTGCCGATCCGCCATGCCGGCACGCTGGGCGGCAACGTGGCCAACGGCTCGCCGATCGGCGACTCGATGCCGTGGATGATCGCGCTGGGCAGCCAGGTGGTCCTGGCCAGCAGCGCCGGTACACGCGTGCTGGCGCTGGACGATTTTTACCTGGGCTACCAGAAGAAGGATTTGCGGCCCGGTGAATTCGTCCAGGCCGTGCGCGTGCCGCTGCCGCATTCGCGTCCGGGCCTGCGCTTTCGCACCTACAAACTGGCCAAGCGCTTCGACCAGGACATCTCGGCCGTGTGCGCCGCGTTTGCCATCGTGCTCGACGGCGAGACGATCGTCGATGCCCGCATTGCATTCGGCGGCATGGCCGCAACGCCACAGCGCGCCGCGCAGGCCGAGGCCGCGCTGCTGGGCCAGCCGTGGAGCGAAGCCGTGTTGAGCACCGCGATGATGGCGCTGGGCCGCGATTATGCGCCGCTCACTGACGCAAGGGCGTCCAGCAGCTATCGGATGCGCACCGCGCAAAACCTGCTGCGCCGCTTCTGGCTTGAAACGCGCCTGCACGATCCGCTGCCCGCGCAGGCAGTCAATGCCTTTGCCGGCGCCTGAGGAGACGACCATGAACGACGGCGGCATCAAGAACCTGGACGTCTGGGCCGAAGTGGGCCGTGCGCGCAAGCACGAGTCGAGCGAGCTGCACGTGCGCGGCGGCGCGACCTTCACCGACGATATCGCCGAGCTGGCCGGCACGCTGCATGCGGCGCTGGGCCTGTCGACGCGCGCGCATGCGCACATCGCCGCCATCGATCTGGCGCCGGTGCGTGCCAGCGCCGGCGTGGTTGCCGTGCTGACCGTGGCCGACATCCCGGGCCTGAACGATTGCGGCCCGATCATCCACGACGATCCGATCCTGGCCGATGGCCTGGTGCAGTATGTGGGCCAGCCGATCTTCATCGTCGTCGCTGACAGCCACGACAACGCACGTCGCGCAGCGCGCCTGGCGCAGGTGACGTACGAGGACCTGCCCGCGATCCTGACCCCGCAGGCGGCGCGCGCCGCGCAATCGTACGTGCTGCCGCCCATGCGCCTGACGCGCGGCGATGCCGCAGCCGCATTCGCGCGCGCGCCGCACACCGTCAAGGGCCAGCTGTACGTGGGCGGGCAAGAGCAGTTCTACCTCGAAGGCCAGATCGCGTATGCGATTCCCGGCGAAGACCGCGGCATGCACGTGTACTCGTCGACCCAGCACCCGAGCGAGATGCAGCATGTGATCGCCCATGCGCTCGGCCTGCATTCGCATCACGTGACGGTCGAGTGCCGCCGCATGGGCGGCGGCTTTGGCGGCAAGGAATCGCAGTCGGCGTTGTGGGCTGCGGCGGCGGCCATCGCCGCCGTGCGTACGGGCCGTCCCGTCAAGCTGCGCGCCGACCGCGACGACGACATGCTCGTCACCGGCAAGCGCCACTGCTTCCATTACGAGTACGAAGTCGGCTACGACGACGCGGGCCGCATCCTGGCCGCGCGGGTGGACATGGTCACGCGCGCCGGCTACTCAGCCGATTTGTCCGGCCCCGTGGCCACGCGCGCCGTCTGCCACTTCGACAATGCGTATTACCTGTCCGACGTCGACATTCGCGCTGCCTGCGGCAAGACCAACACGCAATCGAACACCGCGTTTCGCGGCTTCGGCGGTCCGCAGGGCGCGATCGCCATCGAATACGTGTTGGATGAGATCGCGCGCAACCTGGGGCGCGATGCGCTCGATATCCGGCGCCTGAATTTCTACGGCAAGCAGGAGTGCAACGTCACGCCCTATGGCCAGACGATTGTCGACAACGTCATCCCCGAACTGGTGTCCAAGCTGGAAGCGGACAGCGACTACCGCGCGCGCCGCGCGGCCGTGGACGACTACAACCGCACCAGCCCCGTGCTCAAGAAGGGGCTGGCGCTCACGCCGCTCAAGTTCGGCATCGCGTTCAATGTCACGCACCTGAACCAGGCCGGCGCGCTGGTGCACGTCTATGTGGACGGCTCCATCCTCGTCAATCACGGCGGCACCGAGATGGGGCAGGGCATCAACACCAAGGTGATGCAGGTCGTCGCGCACGAACTGGGCGTCGAACTGGGGCGCGTGCGCGCCACGGCGACCAACACCAGCAAGGTTTCGAACACGTCGGCCACCGCCGCCTCGACCGGCGCTGACCTCAACGGCAAGGCGGCGCAGGATGCGGCCGGCAAGATCCGCGCGCGTCTGGCGCAATTCGCCGCGCAGCAGTACGGCGGCGCGGCCAGCGACGTGCGTTTCGCGGCCGGCACCGTGTTCGTCGCCGGCCTGGCGCTGCCGTTCGAGGAACTCGTCGCCAAGGCTTACCTGGCGCGCGTGCAGCTATGGTCCGATGGTTTCTACGCCACGCCCGGCCTGCACTGGGACCCGAAAACGATGACGGGCCGTCCGTTCTCGTACTTCGCGTACGGCGCGGCGGTGTCGGAAGTGGTGGTCGACACGCTCACGGGCGAATGGAAGCTGCTGCGTGTCGACGCACTGTACGACGCCGGCCGCTCGCTCAATCCGGCGATCGACATCGGCCAGGTCGAAGGTGCGTTCATCCAGGGCATGGGGTGGCTGACCACCGAAGAACTGTGGTGGAACCCGGCCGGCAAGCTGATGACGCATGCGCCGTCGACCTACAAAATCCCTGCGGTGTCGGACTGCCCCGAGGATTTCCGCATCGCGCTGTTCGACAACGCCAACGTCGAAGACAGCATCCACCGCTCCAAGGCCGTGGGCGAACCGCCGCTGCTGCTGCCGTTCTCGGTCTTCTTCGCAATCCGCGACGCCATCTCGAGCGTGGGCGGGCACCGGGTCAATCCACCGCTGAATGCCCCCGCGACGAGCGAAGCCATTCTGGATGCGATCGCGTTCGTCGAGGGCGCCGCCGGCGCGCGCGCGTGACGATGGACTGGTTGCGCGCCCAGGGCGATGTGCCGTCCGTGCTGGTCACGGTGGCGGCCGTGAAGGGCTCGGCGCCGCGCGAGCCGGGCGCGAAGATGCTGGTGCGCGCACACGACTTTGATGACACCATTGGCGGCGGCCATCTCGAACACCGCGCGCTGGAGATTGCGCGCACGATGCTGGGGCTGGGCGAAGCGCGCCGCTTCGAGCGTTTTGCGCTGGGCCCGAGCCTGGGCCAGTGCTGCGGCGGCGTCGCCTGGCTGGCGTTCGAGCGCGTCGATGCCGCGCAGGTTACCCTGCTGCGCGCCCGCCGCAACGCCGACACCTGGCGCCTCGTTGCGCTGGACGGCGCGTTCGAATGGGCCTTGTTCGACGACGCGGCGCCCCTGGCGGGTACGCCGGACGCGCCGGCATTTGAACGCGCACCCGCAGCCCGCGTGCTGGACGGCGAGGGCGGTCGCCGCTGGCTGCTCGACCCGGTCCTGGCGCCGCGCGCGCACCTGATGCTGTTCGGCGCCGGCCATGTCGGCGCTGCCATCGTGCGCGCGCTGGCCGAGCTGCCATGCCGCGTGACGTGGGTCGACGAACGCGACGCCATGTTCCCGCCATCCATCCCTCCGAATGTGACGATCGAGGCGACCGATACGCCCGAGGCGCTGGTAGAACACGCCGCGCCTGGCACGAGCTTTCTCGTCATGACCCACAGCCACGCGCTCGACTTGCGCCTGTGCCACGCGATCCTGGCGCGCCCCGCGCATCTGGCCACGCCCGACTGGTTCGGCCTGATTGGATCAGGCACCAAACGCAGCCAGTTCGAAGCGCGCCTGCGCGAGCGCGGCATCGACGATGCGCGCCTGGCCAATATGGTCTGCCCGATCGGCTTGCCCGATATTGCCGGCAAGGCCCCGGCCGTGATTGCGGCGTCGAGTGTGGCGCAATTGCTGGCCGTGTGGGAAGCTTCAGGCCACACTGCATATCACCCAGAACTTCAACCGGAATTCCTGTAATGCCCACTGCATCACCCAATGTGCAGGCCTATCGCGCCAGCCTGCTGCACTTTCGCGCCGATCCGGCGTTCGACGATGGCGCCGCGCTGTTGTATGAAGACGGCCTGCTGATCGTCGAGGATGGCCGCATCCAGGCCGCCGGCGACTACGCCGCGCTCGCGCCCACGCTGCCTGCCGGCCTCGAACCTGTCGACTACCGCGGCAAGCTGATCGTCCCCGGCTTCATCGACACGCACCTGCATTACCCGCAGACTGACATGATCGCCTCGCCAGCCCCGGGCCTGCTGCCGTGGCTCGAGACCTATACCTTCCCGACCGAGCGCCGTTACGAAGATCAAGAGGATGGCCGCACCACGGCTGATTTCTTCCTCGACGAGCTGCTGCGCTGCGGAACCACCACGGCGATGGTCTACTGCACCGTGCACCCGCAATCGGTCGATGCATTCTTTGCCGCAAGCGAAGCGCGCAACCTGCGCATGGTGGCCGGCAAGGTGCTGATGGACCGCAATTGCCCGGACTTCCTGCGCGACCTCGAAGGTGAATTGGGCGAGAGCGAAGCGCTGATCAAGCGCTGGCACAAGCGCGGCCGCGCGCTGTACGCGATCACGCCGCGCTTTGCGCCGACATCGACCGAAGCCCAGCTGCGCCTGACGGGCGAACTGGCGGCGGCGTATCCGGACACCTTCATCCAAACCCACGTGGCCGAGAACCGCGACGAATGCACCTGGGTCGGCGAGCTGTTTCCGCAGGCGCGCAGCTATCTCGACGTGTATGACAGCTATGGGCTAATGCGCCCGCGCGCAATGTTCGGCCACTGCATCTGGCTCGACGACGAAGACATGGCGCGCATGGCGGCCACCGGCTCGGCCGCCGCCGTGTGCCCGACGTCGAACCTGTTCCTGGGCAGCGGCCTGTTCGACTTCGAGCGTGCCGACAAGGCCGGCATGCTGCTGTCGCTGGGTACGGACGTGGGTGCCGGCACCTCGTTCTCGCTGCTGCAGACGATGAACGAAGCGTACAAGGTCGCCCGCATGAAGGGCAGCTACCTGACGGCGCTGCGCATGTTTTATCTCGCCACGCTGGGCGCCGCACGCGCGATGGGGCTGGACGACACGATCGGCAGCTTCGCGCCCGGGCTCGAAGCCGACTTCGTGGTGCTGGACCGCGAAGCCACGCCGCTGATGGCGCGCCGCACGGGCCACAGTCACTCGCTCGAAGAGCTGCTGTTTGCGCTGGCGCTGCTGGGGGATGACCGTACGGTGGCCGCGACGTATTCATATGGTCGCCTCGTCCACGAAAGGTAGGGTTGACAATATTGCCAACCCCGCACGAAGGCGTTAGAGTCTGACGCTTGCCACCCATCCTGAAAGTTTCACATGCACAAGTATTTGCCCGGCAGTGCGCTGCTGGCGCTGGCCGTCGTCGCTTCGCCCGTCCTGGCCCGGGCGCCATCGGTCACCGCCAACGAAGCGGTCACCGCGCGTCACTACGCCAGCCTGATCGAGGGCAGCACGCCGCGCCTGTCCGAGCTGACGATGTTCTTCACGCAGATGCCCAAGGGCGGCGATTTGCACCACCATTATTCGGGCGCGATTTATGCCGAGACCTATGTCGATTTCGTTGACAAGCAGGGCTTCTGCATCGACAAGAATACCTACCGCATCGAGACCGATAAGGCGACCATTGCCGCGCAGCGCGCCAAGCCGGCTCTTGAGCGCACCTGCCTGACGGGCGCACAAGTCAACGCCGATGAAAACACCTGGCGCGAGCTGGTCAAGCGCTGGTCGAACAAGGACTTCAGCAACCACGTCGCGATCCAGCCAGCGCCGGACCGCCTGTTCTTCGGCACCTTCGGCTACTTCGGCCCGGTGGCCAACGACAATCTGCGCGAAGGCCTGCAGGAGATCAAGGCGCGCGCCATCGCCGAAAATGTCGGCTACATCGAAACGATGTTCCTGCTCTCGCCGTTCGTGGCCAACCCCGCCTTCGACACCAGCACCCGCGCCAGCGTGAACGACGACGCGGCGCTGGGCGCCCAGTTGCGCGCCGAGCTGGCAGCACTGGACGCCAACGCGGCCTACAACACGTCGATCGACAGCTTCGTCGCGCAGATCAACGCGGCCTCGGAAGGCATCGACGACGAGCGCTTCACGATGCGCTACCAGAACTACACGCTGCGCCTCCTGGCGCCGTCGCAGGTGTTTTCGGCGATGGTGTCGAGCTTCAAGGCCGCCGCCAAGGGCGGGCGCATCGTCGGCGTCAACATCGTCGGCCAGGAAAGCCTGAACGTGTCGATGCGCGACTACCTGCTGCACATGAAGATGTTCCGCTTCCTGAAAACGGTGTACCCGGACGTGAAGGTGGCGATGCATGCGGGCGAGCTGGCGCTGGGCGAGGTGCCGCCGGAAGGCCTGAAGTTCCACATCGACAGCGCCCTGGGCATTGCCGGCGCCGACCGCATCGGCCATGGCCTGGACCTGGCGCATGAAGCCAATGCGCCGGCCATCATCAAGACGATGCGCGAGAAGGATATTCCGGTCGAGATCAACCTGACCTCGAACGCGTTCATCAGCGGCGTGGCAGGCGCGGATCATCCGATCCACCTGTACCGCAAGTATGGCGTGCCGTACGTGATCTCGACCGACGACGCCGGCGTGACCCGCCACACGCTGTCGCATGAGTACGTGCAATTTGCCAGCCAGTTCAAGCCGTCTTACGCCGAGATCAAGAAGGCGTCGTACAACAGCATCCACTATGCCTTCTTGCCCGTTGCAGAAAAACAACGCTTAACAAAACAGCTGGATGGGCGCTATGCCCGATTCGAAGCGCAAGTCGCTGCCATGGCGACCCAGGCAGCGCGCGTGAAATAAAGTGTGTCACTCCCGATCCGGCGCTCGCCGGATCGCCTCCCTGTCATAAACAACCTTCGACTTTTCGGCACTAAGTTAGTCCAGAAGTAAGGTTTGTCGTCTTCTCGCTACAGAATTTCCCCTTGCACCGCTGGTTCTACTGATTTTTTGCCGAAAAAATTTCACCGTGGAATGCCACGCATATAATTCCGCCATGTCATAAAGCGCGCCAAATGACACGATTTATGTCGCGTAACGACAACGTCGACCGGACGATTTATACGGAAAAGCTCTGAATAGCGAAGCCAAATTGAATTTGTCGGGCTGAAAACGCTGATGCATATTGGCGCAATTCTGGTGTAAATCAAGCCACAGATCGTGTCATTTTGTTGAAACATTGTACCGATACAATCGCAGCCGCTTGCCGGCTGAATCACTGACGCGGCACGAAGAATACAACAAGCAGTAAAGCAGGGGAGGACGTCCGTCGGGCGTCCAACAAACAACTTTGAAGTTCTTTTTGGGGTAATCAATGATCACTCAGCAGCAGATCCGGCTCACCAAGTTGGCGCTGGCTTTGTCAGTTGCGTTGGCGGCGTCGCCGTCGTTCGCACAGAACACCACTTCGGCCGTCGGTGGCCGTATCTCGAACGTCTCGGGTCAGCCTGCCGCTGGCGCGCAAGTGCAGATCCTGCACACCGAGTCGGGTTCTGTCAGCAATGTCGTAACCGACGCTGAAGGCCGCTACGTTGCACGTGGCCTGCGCGTGGGTGGTCCTTACACCATCACTATCACCAAAGACGGTATCACCCAGACCCGCAACAACGTCTTCCTCGATCTGGCCCAGACCGCCGAAGTCGACGCCACCCTGGGCGTGCAGACCGTGACGATCGCCGGCACTGCACAGCGTTCGGAAATCTTCTCGAGCAACAACATGGGTGCGGGCACTGCCATCAGCAACACCCAGCTGCAGACCCAGGCATCGATCCAGCGTAACCTGCAAGACTATGCGCGTGCCGACCCGCGCGTCTCGCAGACCGACAAGGACCGCGGCGAAATCTCGGTCGCCGGCCAGAACTCGCGCTACAACTCGACGACCATCGACGGCGTCGCGATCAACGATACCTTCGGCCTGGAATCGAACGGCAGCCCGACCGCGCGCCAGCCGATCTCGATCGAAGCGATCCAGTCGGTGCAGGTCAACGTCGCCAACTACGACGTCACCCAGAAGGGCTACACCGGCGCGAACATCAACGCCGTGACCAAGTCGGGTACCAACACCTACAAGGGCGGCGTGTACTACGTGTTCCGCAACGACACGATGTCGGGCGACCGTTACAACCCGATCACCGACGTCTACACCGACGCGCCAAAGTCGAAGGAAACCACCAAGGGTATCTGGGCTTCCGGTCCACTGATCCAGGACAAGCTGTTCATCTACGCATTGGCTGAAAACTTCGAAAGCTCGCGCTCGAGCCCGGAATTTGGCCCAATCGGCAGCGGTACCGGCACCACCGTCGGCATCCCGCAGTCGGCCATCTCGGAAGCGCAGCGCATTGCCCAGCAGACCTACGGCGTCGACATCGGCAGCTCGGCTGTGCCAACCGGCTCGATGCTGACCTCGAAAGAGCGTATGGTGAAGTTCGACTGGAACATCACCGACGAACACCGCGCCAACCTGCGCTACGCCAAGACTGAACAGAGCGAACCGTTCTACCCGGGTTTCTCGGCCACCGGCGTCGGCCTGTCGTCGGGCTTCTATAACCAGGGCAAGACGATCGAGACCGCTGTCGCCCAGGTGTTCTCGGACTGGACCCCGAACTTCTCGACCGAGTTCAAGTTCTCGACCCGCGACTACGATTCGGTTCCGACCAACGCGACCCGCACGCCATCGATGTCGCTGCAGTTCAGCGGCGCGCTGCCGGCTGATGCGCCTGCCGGCCTGTCGACTGCCAACCGCTTCATCAACTTCGGTACCGATTTCAGCCGCCACAACAATGTCCTGCGCAACAAGACCAAGGATATGTATGCCGGCGCCAACTGGATTGTGGGTGACCATGAACTGAAGTTCGGCGTCGACCAGACCAAGAACGAAGTCTACAACTCGTTCCTGCAGGGTATCAATGGCTCGTACACGTTTGCCTGCCTCGATTCGACCGATGTGAATTTCTACAGCTTCGGCGCATTGCCAAGCTGCGCAAATGCCTCCAATGCTCGGGTACAGCAAGCCGTGCTGGAGAACTTCCAGCGTGGCCGTCCACTGGTCTATAACCAGCAGCGTGCATTGGCAGGCGCATCACTCGAGGATGCGATTGCCCGTTTCGACACCAAGAACACCGGCCTGTTCCTGCAAGACACCTGGACCGTCAATGACCAGCTGACCCTGACGTACGGCGTGCGTTACGACCGTAACGACATCGGCGGCCGTCCACTGGCCAACGCGGCTGCGGCCCGGCCGCTGGTGGCGGGTAACCCGGCCACTGGCGTGCGTCAGTCCGGCGGCTTTGGTCTGGACAATACCCAGACCATCGACGGTACCGACCTGATCCAGCCACGCTTCGGCTTCAACTACCGCTTCGACAAGTCGCAGCGTCCGACCCAGATCCGCGGCGGCGTCGGTCTGTTCCAGGGCGCGGCAGCCACCGTGTGGATGTCGAACCCGTTCTCGGGCACCGGCGCTGCCACGGCCACCATCGGCTGCTCGGGCACTGCTGCGACCCGTTGCCCGACCACGGGCGGCCTGATCAGCTTCAATCCGGATGGCCAGCCAGCCGTCGCCGGCGCCATTCCGGCCGCCGACGTCAACTTCCTGGATCCGAACTTCCGTCAGCCATCGATCTGGAAAGCCAACGTGGCGTTCGACACCGAACTGCCGTGGTATGGCATCGTGTTCGGCGCCGAAGCGCTGTACACCAAGAACAAGAACGGCATCTTCTATGAACACCTGAACCTGGGCGCAGCAACGCGCACCGGCTCGGATGGCCGTCAACTGTTCTGGAATACCCAGGGCCTGAACCCGGCGTGCTATGGCGTGTCGAACAACACGGCAAACCTGATCACCACCTGCGGCGCGGTCAACCGTTCGCTGAACAACCGCAGCTTCGGCAACGTGCTGGTGGCGCGTGATACCGACAAGGGCGATGCAAAAGTGCTGACCGCGTCGCTGTCGCAGCCAATGACCAAGGGCTTTGGCTGGTCGGTGGCGTACACCTACACCGATGCAACCGAAGTCTCGCCGCTGACGTCGTCGGTGGCCAACTCGAACTTCAACGGCCGCTCGGTGTTCAACCCGAACGAAGAAGTCGCCGCGAACTCGAGCTATGCGATCAAGAACCGCGTCAATGCGCTGATGAACTTCCAGAAGAAATTCTTCGAAGGCTACAACACGCGTCTCGGCGTCTTCTACGAAGGTCGTGAAGGCCGTCCGTACAGCTGGACGTTCAACAACGACATGAACGGTGACAATCTGGCCGGCAACGACCTGATGTACATCCCGACCGCCTTCGGTGCGAACGAAGTCGTGTTCTCGGGCGACACCGCGACCAGCCGTGCGAACGAGCAGCGCTTCTGGGACGTCGTCAATGCGAACAAGGGCCTGAGCAAGGCTGCCGGTGGTGTCGTGAAGCGTAACAACTCGACCGCCGAATGGGTCAACACCTTCGACGTGCGCATCAGCCAGGAAATCCCGGGCATCTTCGCACGCAACAAGGCGACCTTCTCGCTCGACTTCATGAACTTCGGCAACCTGCTGAACAAGAAATGGGGCCGTACCGAAGAGATCAGCTTCCAGTCGGCTGGTGGCCAGGCACGCAGTTTCGTCGATGTCGCCGGTATCGATGCACAAGGTCGTTATATCTACGTCGTGCGTAACGATGTCGAGCGTCAGGACCTGAAGCAAGCCAAGGGCGAGTCGCAGTGGGCCATCCAGGCAACCCTGCGTTACGAATTCTAAGCAGCGCGAATTGGTAGCTTGAAGTAGCCTGAAGTAGCCAGAACGGCCGGTGGAAACACCGGCCGTTTTTTCATCAAAAAAGTCCGCAGCCCTGCTGCTGTAAGGATTTCCTGCGCACAGGCGGCATGGGATAATGCCTGCTGTTGCGCTTATCCAAGCCCCCGTTTTTCGGGCGCCGGCCACCCCGGCCCGATTCCATAAAAGGTGTTTTTCATGATCGTCTCGCGTCGCGCAAGCGCCCGTCTTTCCACGCTGACCGTTGCGCTGCTGCTGGCCGGCTGCGTGACCGCTCCCCAGACCCCGGTTACCATCAATCTGGTCTCGCTCAACGACTTCCACGGCAATCTGGAGCCAAGCCGCTACGTGCTCAAGGGCGCCGATGGCAAGGATCAGGTCATGCGCGCCGGCGGCGCCGAAGCGGTGGCCGCGGCCCTTCAGGCCTGGCGCAAGCAGGACAAGGACCTGCTGCTCGTGTCGACCGGCGACATCGTCGGCGCCAGCCCGGCGCTGTCGTCGCTGTGGGCCGACGAGCCGACGATCGAAGTGATGAACATGCTGAACCTGCGCGCGAGCGCGGTGGGCAACCACGAATTCGATGGCGGCCGCAAGGAACTGCTGCGCCAGCAGAATGGTGGCTGCGATTCGCCGCACCCGACCAAGGCCTGCAAATTCACGCCGACCTTTGGTGGCGCCAAATTTACCTATCTGGGTGCGAACGTGATCGACAAGGTCACGGGCAAGCCAATCATCCCGGGCTTCACCATCGAAACCGTCAAGGGCATCAAGGTCGGCCTGATCGGCGTGGTGCTGCGCGATACGCCGAACATGGTGGTCGCATCGGGCATTGCGGGCTTGACGTTCGGCGACGAAGCCGAAGCGATCAACAACGCGCTGCCTGCGATGCGCGCAGCCGGCGCCAAGGTCATCGTGGCCCTCGTGCACCAGGGCGGCCGCACGGTCGAGTCGCCATTGCAAGCCGGTTGCAGCAAGCTCACGGGCGACATCGTCCCGGTCGTCCAGAAGATCGATCCGACGGTCAAGCTGGTGCTGACCGGGCACTCGCACCAGGGCTATCTGTGTGATGTCGATGGCCGCGTCGTGACTCAGGCCGATACGGCCGGCCACTTGCTCACGCGCGTGTCGATGCAGGTCGAGCCAACCACCGGCGCAGTGTCGAACCTGACCGTCGCCAACGTCGTCATGAAGCCGGGCGAGTACCCGGCCGATCCGAAGATGGTTGCGTATATCGCGCAGGTAAAAGAGCGCAGCGAGGCTGCGCTGACGCGCCCGATCGCGAAGATCGCCGTGGCGCCGCTGCTGCGCAAGAATAACGATGCGGGTGAATCGCCGCTCGGTAACCTGGTCGCCGACGCGGCGCTGGACTCGGCCCGCAGCCTGGGTGCGCAGTTCGCGTTCATGAACAATGGCGGCATCCGGCGCGACCTCGAAGCGCTCGCCGACAAGACCGTCAACTTTGGCCAGGCCCAGGCCGTGCTGCCATTCGGGAACACGACCGTCGTGATGAACCTGACCGGCGCGCAGATCCGCAACCTGCTCGAGCGCCAGTGGCCCGACGGCGCGAACGTGACGTCCGGCGTGTTGCAGGTCTCGCAAGGCTTTACCTATACGTGGGATGCCAAGCGGCCCGCCGGCACCCGCCTGGTACCGGGCAGCATCAAGCTCAATGGCAAACCGCTGGTGGATACCGCAACGTATCGGCTGGCACTGAACAACTTCCTGGCCGAAGGCAGCGACGGCTATCCCGAATTCGCACTTGGCACCGAGCGTATCGACACCGGCCTGCGCGACCTGGATGGCTTCATCACCTACCTGAAAAAACTCGAAGGGCAGGGCGCCGCGCTGGCCCCGGCTACCCCGCGCATCGTGCGCCTCAATTAAGCACCTCAAAAATGATCATGAAAAAACTCGCATGCGTGCTGGCGCTCACCAGCGCCTTCGGATTACTGGGCGCATCGGACGCCGCTGCCTGGGGCCGCGACGGCCACCGCGCCGTCGGCTCGATCGCCGACAAGCTGCTCAAGGGGACGAACGCCCAGAAGCAAATCGCACTACTGCTGCAGCCGGGCGAATCGCTAGCGTCGGTCGCCAACTGGGCCGACTGCGTCAAGGGCACCTACTGCGGCCCGCAGACGCCCGAGATGGTGGAATACGTCGAAGGCAACCCGCGCCACAGCGAATACCACTACACCAACGTGCCGTTCCAGCTCGATCACTACCATGAGCATGGCGTGGGCACGAGCGATGTCGACATCGTGCAGACGCTGGAGCAGTGCATCGCCGTCCTGCAGGGCAAGACCGATCCGGCGCTGAATCCGCACAAGTTCACCAAGCGCCAGGCCCTGATCCTGCTGGCGCACTTTGCCGGCGATATTCACCAGCCGCTGCACGTCGGTTCGGCGTTCGTCAGCAAGGACGGCAAGTTCATCGTGCCAAAATCGCGCGCGGAGATCGACGATACGCTCGTGTTCGATTCGCGCGGCGGCAATAACCTGCTGCTCGATGACGAGAAACTGGCAGCGCTGTCGAAAGGGGTGATCCCTGCTGCAGAAGCGGGCGATGCGCCGGTCGTCATCAAGGAAGGCGTGCCGAAGGCACTGACTAAGCCGTTCCACTCGTACTGGGACAGCACGACGGTCGACTATGCATTCCGCCGCGTCAAAACGCGCACGCCGGAGCAGTTCGCGGACGTGGCGATCGCCAGCGCGCCGCTGGTCGCGAAAGCCAAAGGCGACGTGGCCACCTGGCCGGTGCAGTGGGTGGAAGATGGCCTCAAATCCGCCAAGCTGGCGTATGCCGACGTGGTGCCGGGCAAGCTGACGCCGCAAACGGGCAAGAAGGGCGAGACCTACTACACCTTCGCGCTCGAAGTGCCGGCCAACTATCCGGTGCCAAGCTCCGAAATCGCCAAGACCCAGCTGATCAAGGGCGGGTACAACCTGGCCGCAATGCTGCAGGCGATCTGGCCGTAAGTTTCATCTTCGGCGCTGCGCAGATTGTTCGTTGCGCGCGCTGCACTTTTGGCACGGCCTCGGATAGAATCCGGTCATCCCCCGACCACAGACTCCCGAGGCCCCATGCATGTTCCATTGAAGGCTGCCATCGCGGCAGCCTGCCTGCTCCCCGCATTCCACGCTCACGCACAATCGCCAGCGGGCGCCAGCCTGCCGCTGTGGGAATTCGGCCTGGGCGCCGCTGCCCTGAGCACACCGGCGTATCCCGGCGCCGACGACCGCACCACCCGCGTCCTGCCCATCCCGTTCCTGCTTTATCGCGGGGAAGTGCTGCGCGCCGACCAGTCGGGCATCGGTGCGCGTCTGTTCCGCTCCGACCGGCTTGAGTTCGACGTTGGCCTGTCGGGTGCGTTGCCGTCGGACTCGGACGACGTCGAGGCTCGCGCCGGCATGCCGGATCTGGGCGCGCTGTTCGAATTTGGCCCGCGCCTGAAAATCCGCGTGGCCGACATTGACGCGACGAGTCGATTGCGCGCCGAACTGCCGCTGCGCGCGGTGATCGAAGCGCGGGGCGGCCTGCGACGCCAGGGCTGGACGTTCGAACCGAAGCTGGCCTACGAAACGCGCGGCGAGCGCGGTCTGTGGTCGTTCGAAGCCAACACGTCGGTGGTGTTCGGCGACAAGCGCATCAACCGCTATTTCTATGAGGTCGCGCCGCAGTATGCAACCGCCAGCCGCGATGCGTACAGCGCCGATGCCGGCCTGGTACTGGCGCGCGTGGGCCTGTTTGCCACGCGCCAGCTCAATCCCGACGTGCGCCTGTTCGGCTACGTGCGCTACGAGTCGTACGCCGGCAGCGCCAACCGCGACAGCCCGCTGCACCTGAAGAATTCCGGCACGTCGGCCGGCATCGGCTTCGCCTGGACGCTGGCACGCTCGAGCCGGCGTGCGGCAGGCTTCGAGCCGGTCGATCCGGTCACGCCATGACGTAACGCGGACAAGATCGGTGTTTGGCGCCATTCAGCTTTACGGCTTGTGAATGGCACCATCAGAAATCGCCAAGAAAAAGAGCGGCATGTAAAAAGAGTGGGACATACGCCGCTCTTTTTACATGCCGCTCTTTTCTTCAGGCCGTCACGACGCAGTGTCAGCGTCGCGTGGCGCTGTTTCAGCGATTACTTCTGCTTGTAAGAAACACGACCCGATAACCCGATCGTACCGGCGCCGTTGGACAAGTCTTCGGTGCCGCTCAGCGAGCCGCCGCCGGTTGCGTGAAAATAGGTGCCGGAGCCGCCGGTGATGGTGAAGGTGCCGCCGTTCATGACGTAGGCAGTGCCTGCGCCGGTAGGAACGAACTGACCACTGTAATCGGCGAAAATCTGGTCGCCGTTTGGATACAGCAGGATGAACTTGCCATTGCTGAAGGTGAACGTCGTGCCAGACTGGGCGAAGCAATCTCCGCCCACGAAGGCGACTGGCGTACCTTCAGCCGTCTCACCGTGGCCGGCAAGCTTGCCGCCGAGGGTGGACGCACATTGCGGCGCAGGGCCCACTTTTTCATTGAAGACGCCTTTGACTTCAAGCGCCCTGACTACGTTCGGACCGGCCGAGGCCGAAAACGAAGCGGCCATCAGAACCAGGCTGGACAGGAGGCGTACGGAGGCAGTCTTCATTACAATAATTCCTTGGCTGTTAAAAAAATGATATTGCACATACTAAGATAAGAGAAGAAATCCTCTTGCTCGCACGATTCCATTTTTTTACGTTGTTGCAGGTTTCCCACATGCTCCTGGTGCTGGCGTCCATCGTCAGCAAGACGCGCCCGTTGTCGGCGTTCTGGCGCACGGTCGAGGTCAGCTCTTCCATCGACGATGCGGTCTCTTCCAGCGCGCCGGTGTCGTTGTCGCCCTGAACGACGATCTGGCTGCCCAGGTCACCCGTGGCGACAGTCTGCGCCATCAGCACCGCTTGTTCGAGCGGCGACGTGATGAGCAACACAAGCAGGGTGAAGCACAAGCAGGGTCAGGTCTGACATTCGGACACGAACTCAACAAGCACAAGCAGGGTCAGGTCTGACATTCGGACACGAACTCAACAAAACCTCCATTTATGAATTCCGTGTGGAAGATAGTAATGAAGAGTCTGTGTCCGAATGTCAGACCTGACCCTGGCTATGCTGGCTACATGACCCTGGTTACGGGCCGGCCCAGTGTGCTTTGAAATCTCGTGCCGCGTCAGCTTGTCAGGAAAAGCAAGCTGCCGCAAATCCGGCCCAGTGCCAGCCGGCTTAGATTGGGCCGGGCTGGCGTACGTAGTCGCGCGGTGCGCAACCCATGACACGCTTGAACGCGGTACTGAAGGCGCTCTCCGATTCATAGCCGAGCGCCGGTGCGATGACGGCGATCGCGTCGCGCGATGTCAGCAACCGGTCGGCGGCCAACAGCATGCGCCAGCGCGTCAGGTAATCGATGGGGGTTTCGCCGACGCGCTCCTTGAAGCGCAGCGCAAACGTCGAACGCGACATCGCCGCCAAGGCGGCCAGCGCGTCGATCGTCCACTTGCGGGACGGATCGCCATGCAGCGCATTCAACGCGGCGCCGATCTGCTTGTCGCCCAGGCCATAAATCCAGCCGATGCCGCCAGCCCGGCCCTCGGCCAGGATGATGCGCAGCGCCTGAAGCAACACCAGGTGCGCCAGGTGCCGCGCCATCAAAAATCCACCCGGCAAAGGCGTGCGCAGTTCGGCCATGACGCGCTCCATCGCACTGCGCAATGCTGCACGGTCTGCCTCCGCGCGGATGTGCACGATGGGCGGCAGCACGCCGAGCAGGATGTCCGCATGGCGGCTGTCAAAAGCGAAGTAGCCGCCCAGGCCGTAGACGGCGCCGCCATTGTTGAGGGTGACGACGCCGCCTTCTTCCACCGACGGGAACACATCCCACGCGTCGGCCGGAACCACGTCGAGCGCACTGCCCAGCCGGAACGCCAAACCCCGGGGCAGCAACACGCAGTCGCCCGCCTCCAGCAACACACCGGCAATGCCGTCGACTGCCAGCCAGGCCTGCCCCGACAAGATAGCGAAGCATCTAATGCTGCGGTGCTCCGGGTAGCCGATGGCCCAGTCGCCGGCGGCATCGACGGCACGGAACATGTAGTTCACGGGCTTAAGCAGGGAAAGTACATCCGATAGTGCATCCATGAGTGTCCTCGGACGATGGCAAAGATAATGCAGACTTTAGCATATAGATCATGCAGAAAGACGTCTGTACTATCGTTGCTTTCGTAACGGAGGTCGCGATGTCCCTGCTTGTCTTTGCCGCCATTCTGGCACTGTGCATGATCCCGGCCACGTTGGCCGCGCGCCGCGATCTGCGGACGATCCGCGGCGTCAACGTCTGGGCCAAACCACTCAAATTCCTGGCGGCCCTGGCGCTGTTTTCCGCTACCACGGCCGTGCTGATGCGCGCCGCTGGCCCCGGCGCCCCTTTCGCCGCCATCGAGGCGCTGATCGTCGCAACATCGACCTTCGAGGCGGCCTATATTACTTACCAGGCCAGCCGTAACGAGCCGTCGCATTACAACACCAGCGACGCGCTGCACACGGCGTTGACGGTGCTGATGGCATGCGGCGCCATCGCATTGACCGCGTCGCAAGCCTGGCTGGCCTGGATCATCATCGACACCAATCCCGCATGGCGCGCGTCGGTGACCGTCTTTGGCGCCGTCACCGGCTTGCTCATGACCTTCGTGCTCGCCACCGTCAGCGGGTTGATACTGGGCGGGAAGCGCGCGCCAGCCGGGGCCGGGTTGCCGCTGGTCGGCTGGCGCCGGGTTGGCGATGCGCATCCCGCGCATTTCATGGGCGTGCACGCGCAGCAGATCATCCCCGCTTTCGGTTTCATTGCAGACCGTCTGCTTGGTAGCGCCGCGCATGCGGGCTTTACGGCCATGACCGCGACCTATGTGTTGGCGTGGGCGGCACTCACGCGGATGCAACTCAAACAAAGCACTGTGGCGACCGCCGCGGCCTGACCGTCCACTCACCAGGATCCCCTTGTCCAATCCACTTCAAATCGCCATTATCGGCACCGGCAACATCGGTAGCACCTTCGCCTACCAATTGGCCCTCGCCGGTGGGCACGCCGTGACCGTCATCGCCCGCCCGGATTCCCCCCGGCTGCGGCAACTGCAGCGCGACGGCGCCATTGTCAGGGATGACGGCACGCGCGCCTCGGTGACCGTCGCCGATCGGCTCGACACTGCGACGCCGTATGACCTCGTGATCGTCACTGTGCCGGCGCAGCAGGTCGACACCCTGATTCCCGCTCTGCGCGACAGCGCCGCCGCACGCATCCTGTTCATGGTCAACCAGTTCGACCCCGAGCGCTTGCGCGATGCAATCGGTCCCGCGCGCTGCGACTTCGGCATGCCATTCGTGCAGGCCAGCCTCGACGCCGACGGCAGATTGCATGCGGTTATCGGCGCCGGCGGACAAAAGAGCAAGCTCAGCGCGCAGCGCTGGGCTGACGTGTTCAACGCTGACGGTCTGCCTGCGGTCCTGGAGCCGGACATGCTGCGATGGCTGCGCTGCCATGCACCCTTGTGCGTCGCATTCGAAGCAGTTTCGGTGGCAGGCGTGCGCCGGGGAGGCGGCGCCACCTGGGGCGAAGCGGCAGTCCTGGCACGCGGCGTGCAGGCGTGTTTTGCGCTGATCGTCAGCGGCGGCGACCAGCTCTATCCAGCCGGGAAACGGCGGCTGCACGCCAGCCCGTTCTGGGTGACGGCCGCCATCTTGTGGTCGGTGTCGCGCATTCCCTCGTTTCGTATCCTGCTGGCCCAGGGCGAGAATGAATGCCGGGCGCTGGCCGGCGCCATGGCAGCCGCAGCGCAGCAGGCCGGCCGATTCAACGATGTAAGAAAGATCACCGCCATGCAGCCGCCCAGGGTTGATGCACAACGTACGTGAACGCCGGATCTGCCGTGACGCAGGTGTATCAGGTTGGTAACGCCACGAAGCCAGTGCACCCTGCGCCAGGTTTTTCTTTACTCAGCCGTGGCGCACTGGCCACCACTGCGCCACGCCCCACGCCAGCTCGGGCAGGATAAAAATCCAGAGCACCGGCTCGCCAGTGGCGCTCAACGCCCACACCATCCATGTGGCAAACATCATGCGCGCAGCGCCGTCATAGCGGCCAAACCGCTGCTGCGGATCGGCGATGCGCAGCAGTGACCATACCAATACCACGCTACCCAGCAGGCAGGCGAACAAGACGTGAAACGGAGCGAACACGGGCAGCGCAGAGCCACCGAGCGCCTGGTTAATGCCGCTGAGCTGGCTATGGGCTAGCGCAAAAGTCCATGGTGTAGCAAATAGCGCTGTTACCAGGACGTCGTACACGCCGCTGGCGCGCACCAGGCGCGTAAAGCTGGAAGCTGAAAACTGCATGATCTCTCCTCATATTGAACGAGACCGGATGCTAAAGCCTGGAGTACACTCCATGGTCAAGCGAAAACAGGAGCAACCATGCAGATAGGAGAAATGGCAAGCGCCACTGGCCTGTCGCGCGACACCTTGCGGTTTTACGAGAAGCGTGGCCTGCTGCATGCCCGGCGCAGCGCCAACGGCTACCGCGACTATCCACCCGAGGCGGTGGAGTGGCTACGCTATATGCGCCTGGCGCAGTCACTGGGTTTTACGTTGGTAGAAATCGAAGCGGATCTGCCGCTTTTGACCAATCCAGATGCATCCGGCAAGCAGCTGCGAGCGGCGCTGGCGCGCAAGCTCCAGGACATCGATCGTCGTATCTCTGACCTGCAGACGCTGCGCGACGATCTGGCGCGGCGACTGACGCCCGATATGGAACAATGTCCATTGCGATCTAGCCTGGAAGCTTGATCGCTTTGCAGTCTTCACCAGGATAGATCTGTCTGATGAACGCTTGATCGATAGTCGTCCATTGCACTTTTGCTCCCTGACGTTTGCTGGTCTTCGTAAAACCGTCATTTGCGAAGCGGTGACGGGCCGCATGCGACCCGAAGCGGACCTTGCATATGAAACTCTACCGAGAATATTCATGACAAACGCCATCGTTAAGACTGAAATTCAAGGCAACTGCGTAACCGTCTGCGGAGTAGCGCGTAACCAGCAGCCCTTTTGATGTGTTGTAGGTTCCGCCATTCAATGCCTGATCGACAAAGCAAACCTCCAAGTCCTCGATCCCATCCTCGTTGACGTCCTTCCTACCCACAATCTTCGGAAGCCGGGGTCAGGTCTGACATTCAGACACGAGCTCAACACAACGTCGATTTTTGAATGCCGTGGGGACGGCAATAAGGAAGAGTCCGTGTCCAAATGTCAGACCTGACCCCGGCTGTGACCCTGGCTACCTTCCGTTCAAACCATGAAAAACGCCGGGCGAACCCGGCGTTTGGCTAGCTACCCGATGTGTCCAGGATTACGCGGCTTCGCGCATCCCCAGCGCCGGCCGCGCCGGGTGTTTGAGTGCCGGGCGCACCTGCTGCGCTTCGAAGCGGAACGTCGACACCAGCTGCGACAGCGCTTTGGCCTGTTCGCGCATCGAACTCGATGCGGCGGCCGCTTCTTCGACCAGCGCCGCGTTCTGCTGCGTCACCTGGTCCATCTGCGCGATCGCCTGGTTCACCTGTTCGATGCCGGCCGACTGCTCCTGGCTGGCCATGGCAATGCCGGACATGATGCTCGTCACACGACCGATACTGCTGACGATTTCCTGCATCGTCGCGCCGGCATCCGACACCAGACGGCTGCCTTCCTCGACCTTGGCGCTCGAGTCGCCGATCAGGGTCTTGATCTCTTTCGCCGCTGCCGCAGAACGCTGCGCCAGGCTGCGCACTTCGGAGGCCACGACCGCGAAACCTCGACCCTGTTCACCGGCGCGCGCTGCTTCCACTGCTGCGTTGAGTGCGAGGATGTTGGTCTGGAACGCGATGCCATCGATGACGCCGATGATGTCCACGATCTTCTTCGACGAATCGGTGATCGCGTCCATCGTCTGGACGACGCGTCCGACCGTGTCGCCGCCACGGCCAGCCACCTGCGAGGCGTTCTGCGCCAGCGTGTTGGCTTCGCGGGCGTTGTCGGCGTTCTGGCGGACGGTCGAGGTCAGTTCTTCCATCGACGATGCGGTTTCTTCCAGCGCGCCGGCCTGCTGCTCGGTGCGGGCCGACAGTTCGAGGTTGCCGGCCGAGATCTGGTCGGCCGCCTCGGCGATGGTTTCGGTACCGCTGCGCACCTGGCTGACGATGCCGACCAGATTGTCGTTCATGTCCCTCAGTGCGCCCATCAGCGCGCCGGTTTCGTTGTTGCCCTGGACGACGATCTGGCTGCTCAGGTCGCCCGTGGCGACGGTCTGCGCGACCAGCACCGCTTGTTCGAGCGGCGTCGTGATGCGACGCCCCATCCACCAGGCGAACAGACCGCCGACGATCAGTGCGATCGAGGCGAACGCCACTTGCAGCTTCAGGCTGGTCTGGAAGCCGTCCTGGATCTGCTTCGAATCGGCGGCCACGACCTCTTGCTGGAATTTGACGATCGCGCTCAGGCTATCGAGATAGGACTGCACGCGTGGCAGCATGTCGGTCGTCAGGAAGGCACGCACCGCGGCGTCGTCGCCGGCCGCTTTTTGCGCCATCACGCTCTTGCGCGCCTTGCGGTAGCCTTCGCGCTGCTCGTCGACTTTGGCAAACAGCGCCATGGCAGCGTCGTTGCCGGCCAGGCTCTCGACCAGGGCCTTGTGCAGCACGTCCGAGCGCTTGGACGCCTTGGACATCGCGTCGACAAAGAATTTCTCGTCGCTTGCATCGGTCACCTTGATGGCGGCAATGGTGCGCGCAGCGTTGGTCTCGATGATGGCTTGCCACTCCTGCAGCATGGCCAGGCGGTACATGCTCTCGCCGGTCAGTTTGTCGGTGAGGGCTTCAGCTTTCTGCATCTGCAGCAGGCCGATCCCTACCAGCAGCAGCATGGCCGCAAGAATGGTGGCGAAGCCGCCGAGGATCAGCGTGCGAATCTTAAGGTTTTGAAATGTCATGGCGTTCCGTGAGTCAGTAAATACGATGTCCGTGAAAACCAAAAGTTTCCATAGGGAATCATATTGTTGCAGATTCGGAACAAGAAAAACTGAAAAATTGCTGTAATGACGATAAATTCGCGCAATTGTGGCGAGATACCGACGATTTCGGTGTCAATACGACTGTTGGTTGTGGGATTTGGAGAGAATGATGTCCTGCCCCCAGCGGTGGAGGGCAGGACGGGGGATGCGCGTTAGCGCGACTTGACGAACGGCTTGCCCAGCGCCTTGGGCGCCACCGACTTGGCCATCAGGCCCGCCAGCACCACCACGGTAACGATGTACGGGATCATCTGGATCAGCGAACCCGGGATGCGGCCCACGACCGGCAGGTCGACGCCTTCGATCTGGATCTGCACCGCGGCAAAAAAGCCGAACATCATGCAACCCAACACCGTGTGCACAGGGCGCCAGTTGCCGAACACCAGCGCCGTCAGCGCAAGGTAGCCGGCGCCGGCCGACATGTCGCGCAAGAAGAAGCCGCTCTGGACGATCGACAAGTAAGCGCCCGAGAACGAACACAGCACGCCGGCGATGATCATCGCCGTGTAGCGGGTGCGCTGGACCGAGATGCCGGCTGCGTCCGCCGCATGCGGGTTTTCGCCACAGGCGCGCAGGCGCAGGCCGAAGCGGCTGTAGAACAGCACCCAGTGCACGATCGGGAGGAGGGCGAAGGCCAGGTACACCAGCACCGAATGCCCGCCGATCAGGCTGCCGTAGACCCAGCCCAGCACCGGCACGTCGGCCACCAGTTCGGTCCCGGGCAGGATGACGCTCGCGAGGCGCGCCTCACCGAGGTCCGGCGTACGGCCGCCCTGCTGGAAGAAGTACTGGGCGACGACGAACGTCAGCCCGCTCATCGCGATATTGATCGCGATGCCGGCCACGAGCTGGTTGCCCTTTTGCGTGATCGAAACGAAGGCCTGGATCAGCGCCAGCACGACGGAGGCGACGATGCCGGCCGCGATGCCCAGCCACGGATCCTGGTAGGTATAGGCAACGCCGGCCGACACAAAGGCCGACGCGAGGATCTTGCCTTCGAGGCCGATGTCGACCACGCCGCTGCGCTCGGCGAACAGGCCGGCCATGGCCGCGAACATCAGCACCGGCGCGTTGCGGATGGTGGAGACGACGATACTGGCGAACTGGAAGTCTTCCATGGCTTATCCCTTGCTTGCGCCGTTGTTGGAGCGTGTTGCGTTGATCAGTTTGAGTACCGCCGGCGCGTACATGTTTTCCATGGCGCCGCAGAACAGGATGATCAGGCCCTGGATGAAAATGAAGGTCTCTTGCGGGATGTTCGGTTTTTCCAGCGACAAGTCAAAACCGCCCTGGATCAGCGCGCCGAACAGGATCGACGAGAGCAGGATGCCCACGGGGTGCTGGCGGCCCATCAGCGCAATGGCGATGCCGATGAAGCCCGCGCCGGCCGGGAAGTTCAGGCTCAGGTAGTGGGTCGAGCCGAGGATCGAGTTCACGGCTGCCAGGCCCGCCAGGGCGCCCGAGATCAGCATCGCCACGATGATCGTGCGGCTGATGCGCACGCCCGCGTAGTGCGCGGCGTGGGCATTCAGGCCGGTCGCCTGCAGGCGATAACCCCAGCTCGAACGCGACACCGCCACCCAGTAGACGACCAGTGCGACCAGGGCCAGGAGGAAGGCCAGGTTCAGCGGCGTGCTCTCGCCGAAGAACGGCAGCCAGTTCGACAGCAGCGGGATCGCGGCAGCGTCGGTGAAGGTGCGGCTGGCCGGGTTCTGGTCACCCTCGGGAATCATGTACTTGACGATGATGAAGTTCATCAGGCCAGCGGCGATGAAGTTGAACATGATGGTCGTGACCACCACGTGGCTGCCGCGCCTGGCCTGCAGGTAGCCCGGCAGGAAGGCCCAGGCGGCGCCGAACACGGCGCTGGCGACGACCGCCAGCGGGATCAGGAGCCATGGCGAGAGCGTGGCATCGAACGCCAGCATCGCCAGCGTCAGGCCCAGGCCGCCCAGATACATCTGGCCTTCGGCGCCGATGTTGAACAGGCCCGCCTTCATCGCGATCGACACGGCCAGACCCGTGAACACGAAGGTCGATGCATAGAACAGCGTGTACGACAGGCCTTCCGGATTGATGACGGCGCTGTTGACGAGGATCTGCAGCGACTCGACCGGGCTTTCGCCCAGCAGATGGATCACGAGCGCCGCGACCAGCAGGGCAGAGAGCAGATTCAGGACCGGCAGGACAAAGCCCGAGGCCCAGCGTGGGAGTTCAGTGGTTTTCATGATTTGTGCATCCCGCCCATCAACAGGCCAATGCGGGTCGTGTCGAATTCGTCGATCGGCAATTCGCCGGTAATGCGCCCGCCCGACATCACGATGATGCGGTCCGCCAGCGCGCGCACTTCTTCCAGCTCGGTCGAGACCAGCAGGATCGCGACGCCTTCGTCGCGCAGGCGCAGCAGTTGCGTGTGGATGCTCTCGATGGTGCCGATGTCCACGCCGCGCGTGGGCTGGCCCACCAGCAGCAGTTTCGGCGCCGCCGAGACTTCGCGCGCGATGACGACCTTCTGCTGGTTGCCGCCCGAGAGCAGGCCGATGCGCACATTCGGGTCCTTCGGGCGCACATCAAAGGCTTCAAGCAAATGGGCGCAGCGCTTGGCGATGGCGTCAAAGTCGAACAGGCCCAGGCCCTTCGTGACGCGTTCCTGGTAGCCGAACACGGTGTTCTGCATGACCGAGAAATCCTTGATCACGCCGTCGCGCAGGCGGTCTTCCGGCACGTGGCCGATGCCCATGTCGCGCAGTTCGGCCGGCAGGCCGTCGGCATTCGAGCGGCCAGCGAAGGGCAGGGGTTTGCCCTCGAGTGAGACCGCGCCGGAGGTTGGCAGACGCATGCCCGACAGGATGTGCATCAGCTCACTCTGGCCATTGCCCGACACGCCGGCAATGGCGACGATCTCGCCAGCGCGCACCGACAGGGCGATGTCGCCCAGCAGCTGCACGCCGTTGGCGTCCTTCAGTTGCAGGTTCTCGACCTGCAGCACCGGCGCGCCCGGCGCGTACGGTTTGCGCGGCAGGTTGCCTTCGATCGGGCGGCCGACCATCATGTTGGCAAGCTGCTCCTTGCTGGTGTCGACGGTGGCGACGGCGCCGGCCAGGCGGCCCGCGCGCATTACGGTCACCTGGTCGGTGATGTCCATGATCTCGCCCAGCTTGTGGGTGATCAGGATGATGGTCTTGCCCTGTTCCTTGAACAGCCGCAGGATGTCGAACAGCGACGCGATTTCCTGCGTGGTGAGCACGGCGGTCGGCTCGTCCAGGATCAGGATTTCGGCGCTGCGGTAGATCTGCTTGAGGATTTCGACGCGCTGCTGCGCGCCCACCGACAAATCGGAAATCACGGCCAGCGGATCGACGTCGAGGTGGTAGCGCGCGCAGATCTCGCGCAGCTTCACCTCGGTCTCGCGGCGTTTCTTCGAGAGCTTGAAGGCGCCTTCGGCCCCCAGCATGACGTTGTCGAGCACCGTCATGTTCTCGACCAGCATGAAGTGCTGGTGAACCATGCCGATGCCGAGCCCGATGGCTTCCTGGCTCGAGCGGATCTGCTGCTCCTTGCCGTTGATGACGAGCTGCCCGCTGTCGGCATGGTAGTAGCCGTACAGGATGCTCATCAGGGTGGATTTGCCCGCGCCATTTTCGCCGATCACACCATGGATCGAACCCTTGGCGATCGAGAAGCTGACGTCGGCGTTCGCCTGCACCGGCCCGAAGGCCTTGCTCACGTTGCGAAATTCTACGGCTGGCTGCATTGCGATCTGTCGTAAAAAGGAAGTGTGCTTATCATTCAAAAGCGCGCCGGACCGGTAATCAACCGGCGCGGCGCGCTTCGAATGGAATGAAGGTGATCAGACCGGGCAGGAACTGCCGGCGCGGTAATCGATGACCTTGATCTTGCCGTTGATGATGTCCTGGCGTACGCCGTTGACGCGCTTTTCGATCTCCGGCGTGACGACCGCGCGGTTATCTTTGTCGAGCACCCAGTCGACGCCGCCTTCTTTCAGGCCCTTGTAGGTGACGCCTGCTTTCCAGGTGCCTTTCTTGACTGCCATGAACGAGTCATACACGGCCACGTCGACGCGCTTGACCATCGAGGTCAGCATCGTGCCCGGGTGCAGGTAGTTCTGGTTCGAGTCGACGCCCACGGCCAGCTTGCCCTTGGTCTTGGCCATCTGCAGCGCGCCCATGCCGCTGCCGCCGGCCACGGCGAAGACCACGTCCACGCCGCGGTCGAATTGCGCACGTGCCAGCTCGCCGCCCTTGGCCGGGTCGTTCCAGGCCGCAGCCGTGGTGCCGACCATGTTCTGGATGATTTCAGCTTTCGGTGCCTGTGCCTTGGCGCCCTGGCCGTAGCCGCAGGCGAACGCGCGGATCAGCGGAATGTCCATGCCGCCGACAAAGCCGAGCTTCTTGGTCTTGGACGCCATGGCCGACGCCACGCCGACCAGGTACGCGCCTTCCTGCTCCTTGAACATCACCGATTCGATGTTCGGGCCTTGCGCCACGCTGTCGATCAGGATGAAGCGCACGTTCGGAAATTCACGGGCGACTTTTTGCACGGCCTGGGTCTGCGAGAAACCGATGGCGGCGATCAGGTCGACCTTCTTGCGCGCCAGGCCGCGCATGACTTGCTCGGCCTGGGTATCGCTATTGGCCTGGACTTCCAGCACTTTCACGCCGGTCTCTTTCGAGAAACGCTGCAGGCCCTCGAAGGCCGACTGGTTGAACGACTTGTCGAACTTGCCGCCCGCATCGTAGACCATGCCGAATTTCGGCGCGGCGATCGGTGCGGTCGATGGCGCCGCCAGCGCGCTGCCGGCAAGGCACATGGCCGCCACGGTGATGCTGAGTTGCTTGAATTTCATGGTTGAGCTCCTGGAATAGCGATATTGTACCCGCCGCATGCCTTGCGATGGGATCGGCTGCGCGATTGTCGCAGCACGGCGCCGTGCAAGTGGTTACGGTTTGTATCTGGGGAGGGGCGTTGAGGCCAGGCCCGCGCCCTTCGGGCACAAGCTGTCAAATATGCATCAAGCTGCAAGTTGATGACAAATACGATTTTACTTCCCAATTTATTCGCTGGAAATATAAATGCTGACAAATTCGGCGATTATTTTGCAGCGAGGGCCAATTCGGGCGCTGTCGCCGTCGTTTCGACCGGTGGCGTGGCATTGGCCACGGCATCGGCCACGGCGGCAGCAGCAGCCGGCGTCACCGGCGCGCTGAACTGGCGCGTGAGGAAACCGGCGACCATGGCGTGCGTCGCTTCCAGGTACGGGATGGTCATGTGGTCGGAATCCGGCACCACTTCGTCGGCCACCAGCGCGCCCAGCTTGGCCACCAGGAGGTCGGTGTGGAAGTGGGGCACGACATCGTCGCTGGCGGCGCGCAGCACGTAGGTGGGGGCCTTGAGCATCGGTGCGTACTTGATCGACTCGAAGCGGTGGCGCAGCATGTATTCGATGGGCATCACGCGAAACCGTCGCTTGGCAATCGCCAGGATCGAATCGTACGGCGTGATCAGCACGACCGAATGCGCGGGGCGTTCGCGCGCCACCTGCACCGCAACGCCCGAGCCCAGGCTGCGGCCAACGACGGCGATGCGCTGCGGATCGACCTGGCCGCGTGTGGCCAGCCAGTCGTAGAGCAGGGCGCCGTCTTCGATCATGTGAATCTCGGCCGGGATGCCTTGCGAGTCGCCATAGCCGCGGTAATTCATCGCCAGCACGGTCATGTTGGGGAACAGCTTGCCGGCGTCGCGCGCGACCCACGACACTTCTTCGGAGCGTCCGCCGAAATACAGCACGGCCGGGCGCGGGCCGGGAATCACGGGCGTCATCAGCCAGCCGGCCAGGCGCGTGCCGTCCTTGGCGCGCAAGACGACAGGGCGGGTGCGGTGGCCGCTCGAACGGGGACTTTTGACTTCGCGTTCGAGCGTTGGATTGAACACCAGGCGGCGCTGGTTGGCCGCGACGGCAGCGGTCAGGCCCAGCCATAACATGCTGGCCAGTCCAGTGAGTCCCGCCGCCATTTTTTTCGAAGTGTCCATGCTTGCAAGTCTACGCCTGCCGTCGAGTTTTGTTCTTAGAGGCATCCTTCTATGCACGTTCCATGACGGTTTGTCCGCCTAAAAAGTTGTTTTATTCCAACATGGCAGAGCCTGCCCCATGGTAGCGATGCCGGACGGCATGCTTGCGCCACTGCCTCGGCTTTCCGGTAGGATCTAGCTATCCGGCCTCGCGCCATCTCCTGGAGTCTTCGTGCACTTTCTTCTGACCTATGATCTGGCCCCCGACTATCTCGAACGCCGCGGTGAATTTCGCGACGCCCACCTGGCGCTGGCGTGGGAAGCGCAGGAACGTGGCGAGCTGATTCTTGCCGGCGCTACAGCCGAGCCGGCCGACAAGGCCGTTCTCGTGTTCGACTGCGAGACCTCGGAGACGGTGCAGCTGTTCGCGGCGCGCGACCCGTATGTGCTCAACGGCCTCGTGCGCGCGTTCCACGTGCGCCAGTGGAATACGGTCGTCGGTGACCTGGCGGCCAATCCTGTCCGGCCGGGGTAACGGTAGCAACCTGGATTCGCCTCGGCGCCCCATGAACATCGGGTAAGATTGCCCGCGTTTATCACCGCCGGGGAATGCAATGCAATCTGCTGTGAATCTGTGGCCACTGCTCGGCGTGGTCGTCATCGTGGTCGGGTTCGTGCTGCGCGCCAATCCGGTGCTGGTGGCCGTTGCCGCCTGCGGCGTGACGGGCGTTGCCGCCGCGATGTCGGTCATGACGCTGCTCGAAACGCTTGGCGCCGCCTTCCTCAAGACCCGCAACCTGCCACTCATCCTGCTGCTGCCGCTGGCCGCCATCGGCCTGCTCGAGCGCTTCGGCCTGCGTGACCGCGCCCAGGCCGCCATTGGCAAGGTGCGCTCGGCCACCGCCGGGCGCCTGCTGATCGTCTACCTGTTCGCGCGCGAGAGCACGGCGGCGCTGGGCCTGACCAGCCTGGGCGGGCATCCGACGATGGTGCGTCCGCTGGTGGCGCCAATGGCCGAAGCGGCGGCCGAGGCGCAACACGGTCCGCTGCCGCAGCGCATCCGCTACCGGATCCGCGCGATGTCGGCTGCCACCGACAATATCGGCCTGTTCTTCGGCGAAGACATCTTTGTGGCGTTCGGCGCCATCGTCCTGATGCACACGATCCTGCAAGCCGAAGGCATCGAGGTCAATCCGCTGCACATCGCGCTGTGGGGCATCCCGACGGCAATCACCGCGTTCGTCATCCACGCCTGGAACCTGCGCCGCCTGGATGCCGAGATCG
Organism: Telluria sp. LT1R51-2; assembly: GCF_059685775.1. Classification (NCBI taxonomy): domain Bacteria; kingdom Pseudomonadati; phylum Pseudomonadota; class Betaproteobacteria; order Burkholderiales; family Oxalobacteraceae; genus Telluria; species Telluria sp. LT1R51-2. The sequence goes on from NZ_JCASIM010000001.1 coordinate 358,045, forward strand.
CCCGCGCCGTGCTGGACGAGAAGGGCGCCGCATGACGCTGTCGATCGATCACTTCTACATCCTCGTCGGCCTGCTGCTGGCGGCGGTGGCCATCATGAACCTGGTGGACCGCAGTAATCCACGCCGGGTCACGACGGCCCTGTTCTGGGGCCTGTACGCGCTGCTGTACCTGGCGGGCGAAGCGCTGCCGCTGGCGGCGGTCGGCGCCCTGATGATCGGCATGGCGCTGCTGGCCGGCTTTGGCGGTGTGAAGGCCGGCCAGCCCAAGGCGCTGGCGCCGGAAGCGCGTCAGGCCAGTGCCGCGCGGCTGGGCAACCGCCTGTTCATCCCGGCGCTGCTGCTGCCGCTGGTGACCGTCATCGGCGCGACTCTGCTGAAAGACGTGCAGCTGGGCAGCCTGCCGCTGCTCGATCCGGCCCACATCACGATCGTGAGCATGGGTTGCGGCGCGGTCGTGGCGCTGATTGCTGCATGCTGGCTCACGCGGGCCACGCCGCTGCAGGGCGTGCGCGAAGCGCGGCGCCTGGTGGATGCGATGAGCTGGGCGGTCGTGCTGCCGCACATCCTGGCGGTGCTGGGCCTGCTGTTTTCCGAAGCGGGCGTGGGCAAGGCGGTGGCGCATCTGACGACAACCTACATCGGCCTGGACTCGGCGTTCATCGCGGTGGCCGTGTACTGCCTCGGCATGGCGCTGTTTACGATCGTGATGGGCAACGGCTTTGCCGCGTTTCCCGTCATGGCCGGTGGCGTCGGGATCCCGGTGCTGGTGGGGGTGTACGGCGCCAACCCGGCCGTGATGGCGGCGATCGGCATGTTCAGCGCGTATTGCGGTACCCTGATGACACCGATGGCGGCCAACTTCAATATCGTGCCGGCGGCGCTGCTGGAACTGCCCGACAAGAACGCCGTGATCCGGGCCCAGATCCCGAGTGCGCTGCCGATCCTGGTGGCCAATATCTTTTTGCTCTATTTTTTGATGAGAGTTCATTAGATAGGTGGTTGGATAAAACATATGGCTCATTAAATTAAGAATATAATAATCTTTTGGTTCATTCAGTTGTGCCTAGTAAGATGAGCCCATTTAATTTTTCTTGGAGGTGATTGTGGGTGAGGAACTCAAGTTAGAGTTAAGTGATTCAAAAAAAGAAGAATTGATAAAAGAATATATTTCTATTCGAGATTTATATGAAGATCTCGCTAGCTGCATTCAAGGGGAATTAAAAGCTTCGCTTGATAGTAAGAATATTTCTTACTCGAGCGTGGATTCGCGAACTAAGAGTGTTGATTCTTTTATTGAAAAGGTTCAAAGAAAAGGCTATGTGAATCCACTTGAGGAAATTGAGGATTTATGTGGGGTACGAGTAATCTGTTATTACCCGGATGAGATTGAGCAGATTTGTTCAGTATTGAGCGAAGATTATGATGTAAAACAAAAAGAAAATACTCAGAGCAGACTTCAGCCACATGAATTCGGATATCGATCCACACATCTCATAGTGACACTTAAATCTTCATGGCTCCAAACCCCTCGTTATGGAAAATTAGGAAATCTTAAAGCAGAGGTTCAAGTACGTACGATCCTCATGCACGCTTGGGCAGAAATTGAACATAAAATAGCTTACAAAAGTACAGAGCAAGTTCCAGATCAGTTCAAGAGGAAATTGTCTGTGCTCAGCGCTAAGTTTGAGGAGGCCGATGAGCAATTTGAAGATTTGCGAAGAGGACTTTTAGAATATAAAAAATCGATTTTTGAAAAAAGCTTGGAAGGTGTTGGCGCGTTTTCAATGCATGATTTAAATCTAGATTCTTTGCAGGGTTTTTTAGATGCTGCCTTTCCAACGAGAGCGGGAAGTAAGATGCATACCGCCGTACTATTGGAGGAAATGGTAAGAAGCGATCTAAAGATGAAAGATTTGGTCGAAGCATACCAAATGCTAGAGCCAATTATTCCAGAAATGGAGGCAACACATATGTCCGAAAAAGTTAATTTTACCAGTTGGGCACAGATTGGAGTCGCTATTAGTCTTTTGGAGGCATATAATCAAAAATATTACGTGGAGCGATATAGGAGAATGGCCAATTCAGAATATTGGATTGATTCAGTAGAGAAAATGAAAAAGGTTGTTGATAATTTCTTGAAAAAAAACAAGAAATAAAAATTTGAGTTTTCAATTTTGTGTATTTTTAAATAGGATATGAATTGATAAGGACTATCCTTCTTACCGGCTTCGAGCCGTTCAATGGCGCCACCATCAATCCGGCCTGGGAGGCGGTGCGCTCGCTCGAAGGCTGGCAGGGCGACGGCTTCCAGGTCGAGGTGCGCCAGTTGCCATGCGTGTTCGGCGACGCCATCGAAGATCTGACGGCGCTGATCGACGAGCTGCATCCGGACGTCGTCATCGCGGTTGGGCAGGCGGGCGGACGGCCCGATATCTCGGTCGAGCGGGTAGCGATCAATGTCGACGATGCGTCGATCCTGGACAACGGCGGGCGGCAGCCGGTCGATACGGCGATTGCCGCCGACGGCCCGGCCGCGTATTTCTCGACGCTGCCGATCAAGGCGATCGTGCACGCGCTGCGCGCACGGGGGCTGGTGGCGGGAGTCTCGCAGACGGCCGGTACGTTCGTCTGCAACCACGTATTCTATGGCTTGATGCACCACGCTTCGACCCAGCCGCAGACTATCAAGGCGGGGTTTATTCACGTGCCGTTCCTGCCCGAACAGGCGGCCGCGCGGCCGGATGCGCCACCGTCGATGGCGCTGGAAGACATCATCGCCGGCGTCAAGCTGGCGGTGGAAGTCACGCTCGGCGTCGACACCGACCTGCGCGAAGCAGGCGGCGCAACGCACTGACAGCGATCAGCGCAGCTTGATCATGGTGACGGCTTTCTCGTCACGCAGCTCGAATGCGGCATCCTCGAAGCTCGGCGGACCGAAACGGCCACGGGCATCGCGGCTGAATGCGTACGGCTCTTTCGGGATGCCCAGCACGTTACGATCGAGCTTGCCGTTGTCGTTCTCGTCCTGATACGACAGCACGGCCCACGAGCCGGCCGGCACGCCATCGACCGTGACGACCGTCTCGCCCGCCTTCGCCGGTGCCGAGCCCGAATACGCGCAATCCTTTAAAAAGGTCGTCTTGTCGCACACCGCGACGAGCACCTTGCCCTTGGCCGTGACGCCCTGGACGCGCACTTCGATCGAGGCGGCCGAGGCGCTGCCTGCGGCGCAGAATGCTGCTGCGAGCAGCAGGGTACGGAAAGTCGATTGCATGGTTTCTCCAATGGTTCAATTGTTGGTGTATCGTGTTTGACCGCCTGCCGCCATGGCTGCGCAACCGTCCCGCTACCGTGCGCGGCGGTCGCATGTTAGGCTGTCGGCATCCGCTTCCATGCCCGCCACCCCATCTAGGCGCTTACTTCATTATGCTGCTCAACGCGCTCATCGTTATCGCCACCATCGCCTTCATGGAATTGTTTTCCATCGTCGCGCACAAGTACATCATGCACGGCTTCGGCTGGGGCTGGCATCGCTCGCACCACGAGCCGCGCACCGGCTGGTTCGAAAAGAACGACCTGTACGCCGTCGTCTTTGCCGGCATCGCCATCGCCCTGATCTGGTTCGGCACGCGCGGCTACGGGCGCATCGAATGGATCGGCGCCGGCATGACCGGCTACGGCCTGCTGTACTTCATCGCCCACGATGGCCTGGTGCACCAGCGCTGGCCGTTCCGCTACGTACCGCGCAGCGGCTACTTCAAGCGCCTGTACCAGGCCCACCGCATGCACCACGCGGTCGAGGGCAAAGAGGGCGCCGTGTCGTTCGGCTTTTTGTACGCGCCGCCCGTCACCAAACTCAAGCAGCAGTTGCAGGCCCAGCAGAACCAGCTGCGGGGGCCGCGCGGCCAGGCCGCTGCCACAGACCACGCCGCACCGGCAGCTCGCGACTAGACCCAAAACGCGAGGCCAGCGCCTGCAGCCCGCCCAGCGCGAGCAGGCGCAGCTTGGTCGCCTTCGACGTGCCGACCCGCTTGTCCCACGCGCGCGGTCCGCGCCGTTTTACTTCCACACCGATCTGCCGATACACATTGCGCGCCGTGGCAATCGCCCACGCCGAGCGCAGCGGCAACGCCGCCAAACCAATTGACGCCGACGCGTAGTATGGCTCCGCATGGTCCACCAGGCGCGCAGCCACTGTCGCCAGCGCAGCGCGGTGGCGCGGCAGCGCGACCAGATCCGGCTGGATGCCCGCCTCGATCAGCCACGCGTCCGGCACGTAGCAACGGCCGATGGCGGCGTCGTCGATGATGTCGCGCGCGATATTCGTCAGCTGGAACGCGAGGCCCAGATCGCAGGCCCGGTCGAGCACCGCTTCGTCGCGCGCGCCCATGATCGACGCCATCATCAGCCCGACGACGCCGGCCACGTGGTAGCAGTAGCGCAGCGTGTCGTCGATCGTGCGGTAGCGCGCTTCGTTGACGTCCATCGCAAAGCCGGCCAGGTGATCGTACGCATAGCGCGGCGCGATCGCGTGGCCCAGGGCCACTTCCTGGAACGCGGCAAAGGCCGGGTCGCGCATCGGCTCGCCCTCGTAGGCGCGGCGGGTGTTGTCGTACAGCCGGTCGAGTTCGAACGGCGCATTGTGCGTGGCCTGCACCACCGGGGCGCTGGCAAAACCCAGTTCCTGGCCATCGACGACATCGTCGCAGTGGCGGCACCACGCATACAGCATCAGCACGGCGCGCCGCGTGGCCGGCGGGAACAGCTTGGCGGCCGCTGCAAAGCTCTTCGACCCGACCTCGATGGTCTGGGTCGCGTGCGCCATCAGGTTCTGGCCAGCCTCTGTCGTCATCGCAGCCCTCCGGCGTGCGCTCCCGCGTTGACACCTTCGAGCATCAGGCCGGCCGTGGCCTTGGCCGAACCGATCACGCCCGGCACGCCCGCGCCCGGGTGGGTGCCGGCGCCGACCAGGTACAGGTTCGGCAGTTCGGCGTCGCGGTTGTGCGGGCGGAACCAGGCGCTTTGCGTCAGGATCGGCTCGAGCGAGAAGGCCGAACCCACGTGCGCATTGAGCTCATCGCGGAAGTCGTTCGGCGTGAAGATGCGGCTCGTGACCAGCTGGCTGCGCAGGCCCGGCATGTAGCGCTTCTCGAGGTAGTCGAAGATGCGGTCGCGGTAGCGCGGCCCTTCGACGTCCCAGTCGATCGGCGCATTGCCCAGGTGCGGCACTGGCGCGAGCACGTAGTGGCTGCCGCAGCCCGGTGGCGCCAGCGACGGGTCGGTCACGCACGGCGCGTGCAGGTACAGCGAAAAGTCGTCGGCCAGCTTGTCGCTCTTGAAGATCTCGGTGATCAGGTCTTTGTAGCGCGCGCCAAAGCAGACCGTGTGGTGCTGCAGCTGCTCATGGTGCTTGTTCAGGCCGAAGTAGATCACGAACAGCGAATTGCTCCAGCGCTTCTTGCGCAGCGCTTCGCCCTGGCTGCTGCCGCGACCGTGGTTGCTCAGCAGGTTGGCATACGTGTGCACGACGTCGGCATTCGACGCAACGGCGTCGGCCGGGAACCAGCGACCATCTTCCAGTCGCACGCCGCTGGCCAGGTTGCCGACGGTTTCGATGCGCGCCACGGGGGCGTTCAGTTCGAGCTTGCCGCCCATGTCCTGGAACAGGCGCACCAGACCATTGACGAGTGCACCGGTGCCGCCGCGCGGGAACCAGACGCCCCAGCGCCGTTCCAGCGCGTGGATCAGCGTGTAGATCGAGCTGGTGGCGAATGGATTGCCGCCCACCAGCAGCGAATGGAACGAGAAGGCCTGGCGCAGGTGCTCGTTCTTCACGAAACGCGAGACCATGCTGTAGACGCTCTTCCATGCTTCGAGGCGCGCCAGTTTCGGGCCGGCGTTGATCATGTCGCGGAACGACAGGAACGGCACCGCGCCCAGCTTCAGGTAGCCCTCGTCGAACACGGCTTTCGAATAGGCGAGAAAGCGCTGGTAGCCGGCCACGTCAGCCGGGTTCATGGCATGGATCTGGCGGTCGAGCGCTTCCTGGTCGTTCGCGTAGTCGAAGAAGGTGCCGTCTTCCCAGCACAGGCGGTAGAACGGCGTGACCGGCAGCATCTCGACATAGTCGCCGATCTTCTTGCCGCACAGCGTGAAGAGTTCCTCGATCGCGGTTGGATCCGTGATGACGGTGGGGCCGGCGTCGAAGGTAAAACCCTGGTCTTCGTAGACATAGGCGCGGCCGCCCGGCTTGTCGCGTTTTTCGAGCAGGGTGGTCTGCGTGCCGCCGGCCTGCAGCCGGATGGCCAGGGCCAGGCCACCGAAGCCGGCGCCGATCACGACGGCGCGCTTGGGTTCGATTTTCATCTGGTTCATTCGGGATTCCTGATCTGATGGGGTTGTGTCTTGCGGACGGCGACGAAGGCTTCCATGACCGGGACCGGCGGCTTGCCGGTCAACAGGCGCAGCTTGTCGGCGAATGTCAGGCGGCCGGCGTAAAAGCGCACGATCATTGGCGCGCCCAGGCGGTAAAAGCGTTGCATCACATGCCAGCGGTGGTCGGGGCTGCCGGCCATGAACAGCATGCGGTTGAGCATGCGGAAAAAGCCCTGGCGCCGCCACTCCTCGCGCGCCTCGGCGCGAATCGCGGCAAACAGTGATTGTGCCGCAAATGGCGCTGCCAGGTCGGGCAGGGCCGCGATACGTTCAGCCAGGCGCACGGCCACGGGCAGCGAATAGCCGGTGGTCTGGTGAAACAGGCCGGCGCGCAGGCCGACGGTGGGCTGGCCGTCCAGCGCAGCCCAGAAGCGGTCGAAGTCGCCCGCCAGCACGATCGGCAACGAGCCCTGTTCTTCGCGCAGCACGTCGCGGATCTGCCAGCCGCGCCCGGCGGCGTAGGCCGCGATGTTGGCGCGCAGCCGCTCCGGTTCCCAGACAGCGCTGTCGACGTAATGGGTGTCTTCGATCAGCACGCGGTCGGGGCCGAACGGCAGCAGATACACGAAGCGGTAACCGCCTTGCTGGGCCACGCTCGCGTCCATGATCACCGGCTGCGTCAAACCGTGCGGCGCGTGCAGGCGCACTTCCTGGCCCAGAAAGGTCTGGTAGCCCAGCGCCAGATGCGGGCTGGCGCTGGGGCCGCGTCCGTCGATGACGGCGTGCGCATGCAGCAGCGTGCCATCGGCCAGGCGCACGCTCGTGGGCGTGACGGCGTCGATCCGCACGCCGGTGCGCAGCAGCGGGCCGAGAGCGGCTTCGATCGTGCGCGCAAAATCGGGCGAGGCAATGCTGGCGTAACCGCCATTCAGGGCGCGCGCGTGTTCGGGAAACACGACGTCGTAGCCCGGCCAGCGGTGCGAAACGAGGGGCGCGATCCAGCGCAGCTGGGCCGCCGTCAGGTCGCTGTCGTGGAATGACCAGGTATGGTTGCCGCCCAGGTGCCGGCCCTGCTCGAGCAGCAGGATGCGCAGTTCGGGGCGCTCGCTCTTCAGGCGCCAGGCGATCAGGCTGTTGGCCAGGCCGCCGCCGACCAGGATCAGGTCGTGGTCGATGCTGGCGCGCTCACCGTTGCTGCGCTCATCCATGGCTGGCCACCGCCGTCGGCAGGTGCAGTGCGGTCTCGATGATGTCGGCTGCGCGCGGCGCGCCGCCGGCAACGCGGATCGCGTCGGACAGCGGGGCCATGCGTGCAGCGAAATCCGGCTCGGCCAGCAGCCGGCGCAGCTTGCGCACCAGGTCGGCCACGCTGCTCATGCGCGGCGAGGCGCGCAGGCCAACACCGCTGTACTCGACGCGCGCGGCCCCGCCCGGGTGGTCGAAGGCAATCGGCAGCGCCAGGATTGGCGTACGCGCCGCCACCGCTTCCATGATGGTGTTCGCACCCGCATGCGAGACGATCGCATCGGCGCGCGCCAAGACGGCCAGTTGCGGCACGTAGGCATGCACGCGCGTGCTGCCGATGGCTTCGAGCGCGCGCACCTGCGCGGTATTCAACCCGCCGCAGTGCGCGATCAACAGGTCGGCATCAAGCTGCTTGCAGGCCTTGGCGATGCGCTTGAAGAGCGGATAGCGGTCGCTCACCAGCGTGCCGAGCGACGCGTAGATGAACGGGCGCGTGCCGGAGGCTGGTGGCAGGAACGGCGCCAGTTCTTCCGGGGTCAAGGCTGGCGCCACATTGGCCGCGTGCAGCGGCCCGACATGGTGGAAGTGTGCCGGCAGTTCGCGGCGCGGGAAATCGAAGCCCGGCACGATCTGCGCGATCTGCGCCAGCGGCGACAGGCATTCGTGCAGCATGCTGCGTGGTGGCAGGCCAAGGCGTTGTGCTTGTGCCGCGATCGCGCGGTGGTGCGGGCCCATCATCCAGTCATACACGCGCGTGCTGCCTTCGACGATCTTGAAGGCGCGCTCGCTGTCTTCGTAGACGAACGGCATCACCGGCAGCGGAATGCCCGGCTCGCGGTTGACGGGCAGGGCGCATGCGATCGAAATAAACGGCATGCCGATGCTTTCGGCCACCATGCCGCCGGCCGCTTCCATCTGGTCTGCCAGCACGCAGTCGACCTGCAGCGCCTTAAGCGCCGCCGGCAGTTCGCGGCACAGCATCTCGGTGCTGGCCGCCATGTCGAGGATCACGCGGCGCAGGCCCAGCGGGCTGCCGGGATTGGCCACACGTGCGAGCATCGCAGGCAGCGAGCCGGCCGGATGGGTTGTCGCGCCAATGGCGTGAAAGCCGACGCGCGCATCCTTGACATAGGCGGCCGCGTCCGGGCGATGGATGAACGTGACGCGGTGGCCGCGCGTGACGAGTTCGCGCGCCAGCACCATCAGCGTGTTGAAGTGGCTATACAGGGCCGGAGCCACGACCGCGAAGTGCGTCATGCGAAGGTTGGTCAGATCAGGAGAATTCAGTTCAGGCGCAACTCGGCCAGCTGGGGACTCGGGCGCAGTTCGCGCGGCTTGGCAGGTTCGGCGATGAAGCGCGCGCCCTTGGCTTCCTTGGCGAACAGCGCGCCCATGAAGTGCCGCGTGCGGCCCTTGCCGCCAATGGCGGCGCCCAGACAGCGGTCGGCCTCGATCAGGCAGGCCGACAGGCGGCGCTGCGCTTCGTCGAAGCCGAGCGTGTTGATCAGGGTGGCCTTGCCGATGTCCTTGCCGGTGTCCTTGCCCGTGATGGCGCTGTCATTGCCCGCGCCATCGAGGAAGTCATCCTTGATCTGGAATGCCTGGCCGGCTGCCAGCGCAAAGGCGCGCAGCTGCTGCGACACGCTCTCGTCGGCATGGCACATGATCGATGCCATGTCGACGGCAACGCCCAGCAGCAGGCCGGTCTTGAGTTCATTGGTGGTGGCAATCGCCTCGGGCGAGCGGGCGCCGCCGTGCAGGTCTTCGAACTGGCCGCGTACAAGCCCCTGGTCGCCCACCGTCTGCGCCAGCGTCGCGACCAGGCGCGCACGGGTGGCCGGCTGGATATCCTGGGATTGCGACAGCACGCCAAAGGCGCGGCTGAGGAGGGCCACCGAGGCCAGGATGGCAACATCCTGGCCAAACTGGATGTGGATCGCCGGTTTCCCGCGGCGCAGGCTGGCGTCGTCCATGCATGGCAGGTCGTCGAGGATCAGCGACGCCGCGTGCACCAGTTCGACCGAGCAGGCCACGTCGATCAGGGCAGGCGAGGCGCAGCCGAGGTCGCGCGCCACCAGCATGACCAGCAGCGGCCGCATGCGCTTGCCGGCCGACAGGGCCGACGTACGCATGGCCTTGGCCAGGCTGTCAGACTGGCCGTTCGCGCTCAATAGTTGTTCAATGCGGTCGTCGATCGCCGAGCGCAGCGTGTCGATGTCATCGAACACGGCGTCGTCGAATTTTTTCAGGCGGAGCCCGTCGTAGCGCGGCGTTGCTGTAGTCATACGAGCTCCTCTGGAAAATTGATGGTCTTGATAACTATCATACCGGACCCAAAGTTAAAAAATAATTAATTGGCCTCAATCGTGCGTAGTTTCCTGCCTAGAAATTATACACATGCATGCAAAAAGGCAATACATGGCGGGACAATCACGGTTCGATTGTTCACAAGGTTGGTGGATCGGGGAAAAGGATTTTCAAAAACGCCCGCACGACCGGCGCATCGTCCTGCGCCGGATAACTGATATACAGGTTGGCCGACGGCGCATGTTCGTTAATTGGCAGGAAGCGCACCCCCGGCCAGCCGATGCGGCTCGTCGTTTCCGGCATCAGGGCCACGCCCAGGCCGGCGCCGACCATCGCCAGCAGCGTCTGCGGCTCGGCCGCTTCCTGGAAAATGGTCGGCTCGAAGCCCGCATTCACGCAGCATTGCATCAGGTAGCGCGGCTCGGCCGACTGGTCCAGGTGCAGCGTCAGCATCGGCTCGCCGGCGATGTCGAGCAGCGAGATCGCGTCGCGCCCCGCCAGCGGGTGGCGTGCATTGACGGCCACGCAGAACTGCTCCTTGAAGCACAGCTCCTGGCGCAGGTTGGCCGCTTTCAGCACGTCCGGTTCGATGCGTGGCTCGCGCCAGAAGCCCACGTCGATCTGCTTGTTGCGCAGCGCCTCCCACTGGTCATTCGGCCCCAGTTCGTGGATCGTCCACGTCACGCGCGGGAAATCCGTCTGAAAGCGTTCGAGCAGGCCAGGGATCGGCCCCCACATCGCCGAGCCGACGATGCCCACGCGCAGCCGGCCCACCTGGCCGCGGTCGATCTGGCGGATGGTATCGATCGTCATGCGCATCCGGCCCAGCAGGTCGGCCGCCTCGACCATCAGCGCGCGCCCGGCCACGGTCAGCTCGAAGCTGCGCGTGGTGCGGGTAAACAGGCGCACGCCCAATTCGCTTTCGAGCTTCATGATCTGCTGCGACAGCGGCGGCTGCGAAATGTGCAGGCGCTCGGCGGCGCGGCTGAAGCTTTTCTCTTCAGCCACCGCCAGGAAGTACTTCAGTTGTTTCAGGTCGATCGACATGGGCGGCTACGCTGACGACTCAGGCCGCGCGGTGGTTCAGCGCCACGGCCAGGCGCGCGCCGATCAGCGCGTTGTTCTTGACCAGTGCGATATTGGTGGCCAGGCTGCGGCCCTCCGTCAGCTCCTTGATGCGGCCCAGCAGGAACGGCGTGACCTTCTTGCCCGTGACGTTCTGGCTGGCCGCTTCGCCCAGCGCCTGCGTGATGATCGCGTCGATCTCGGCGGGCGCCATCGCCGCATCGGCCGGCACCGGATTGCTCACCACGACGCCGCCCGCCAGGCCGAGCTGCCACTTGGTGCGGATGAACGCTGCCTGGTCTTCGGGGGAGTCGATCTGGAAGTCGGCCTGGAAGCCGCTCTCGCGCGTGAAGAAAGCGGGAAAGCCCGGCTGGCCGACGCTCAGCACCGGCACGCCGTGCGTTTCGAGGTATTCGAGCGTCAGGCCAATGTCGAGGATCGATTTGACGCCGGCGCAGACGACCGCCACGCTGGTCTGCGCCAGTTCCTGCAGGTCGGCCGAGATGTCGAAGCTCGTTTCGGCGCCGCGGTGCACGCCGCCAATGCCGCCGGTGACGAAGACTTCGATGCCGGCCAGCTGCGCGCAGATCATCGTCGCAGCGACGGTGGTTGCGCCCAGGCGCGCCTGGGCCAGCACGTACGCCAGGTCGCGCCGGCTCACTTTCATCGCGTCGGGCGAGGAGCCGAGCAGTTCGAGCTGCTCGTCCGACAGGCCGATGCAAATCTTGCCGGCGATGACGGCGATCGTGGCCGGCACGGCGCCGGCGTCACGGATGATCTGCTCGACTTCGCGCGCGGTGCGCACGTTCTGCGGGTACGGCATGCCGTGCGAGATGATGGTCGACTCGAGGGCGACGATCGGTTTGCCGGCGGTGCGGGCGGCCGCCACTTCGGGCGAGAGCAGGAGGAAGTTGTGCATGGGAGGTCTCTGGTTAATCAGTCATAAGGAGTTGGCGGTCGGCCGGTTCATCGAGCAGGCCGGGCGCAAGTTGCGGGCAGACGGTCTGCGCGCAACCGATGGTCATGGCGGATAAGGCCAGGCCGCGGCGGCAGGCCAGGTCGAGCGAGGTGGCGCCGCTGTACAGGCTCCAGCAGACGGCGGCGGCAAACGCGTCGCCGGCGCCGGTGACATCGACCACGTCGACGGCCGGTGCGGCCAGGCTGCGCAGGCCATCGGGCGTCGTGAACATGACGCCCTGGGCGCCGCGCGTGACGATCACGTCCTGCGCGCCGTCGGCCTGCAGATCAAGGCAGGCGCGCGCGATCGCGGCCTCGCTGTCCATCGCGCGGCCGGCGCGTTCTGCCAGTTCGCCCAGGTTCAGGATCAACAGGCGCAGGCCGCGCAGGTCGCGCGGCAGGCGGTTGATCTTCGGTTCGGATACGGCGACGACGACCATCGGCACGCCGCCCGCCAGCGCGTCGCCCAGCAATCCGGCCACGGCATCCTGCGGCAGGTTCAGGTCGGCCACGATCAGGGCGGCGCCGGCGCGCTGCGGCGCGCGGCTGGCGAAGAACGCGGGCGTAAGTGCGTCGTTGATCGCCATGTCGGCCAGCGCGACACGCATCTCGCCATCTTCATCGAGCACCGCCGTGTAAGTGCCGCTGGCCGCGCCGTCGACCAGCAGCACGCTGCGCGTGTCGATGCCCGCTTCGTCGGCATGCGCGAGCAGCGCGCGGCCCGAGGCGTCCGGGCCAACTGCAGTGATGAGGCTTGTGGGGGCGCCCAGGCGCGCGAGGTTCTCGGCGATATTGCGCGCCACGCCGCCGAACGATTCGGTCTGGCGTGCCGGATTGGATGTGCCCAGGGCCAGTGGACCGAGCGAGCGCAGCTTGCGATCGAGGTTCGACGCGCCGATACAGACGACGGGGCGGTGATCCGGCAGCACATAGGCGCGGCCGAGGATGCGCCGCTCGCGCACGAGCGTGGCGATGTAATTGGCGACGGCCGAACGCGACAGACCCAGCTGGGCCGCCAGGTCTTGCTGTGAGATGAACGGGTTGGCGCGGATCAACTCGTACAACTGGTCTTTTTTGGGCATCGCTCGGTGGATTGATTTAAACTTATGTCAGGCAATGCTAGACATTTGTCATGGCGCCGTCAACGTCGGCGTGGCCCTGCTAATTTATCGCGAAAATATATAAATCGGGAAGAAAAAGTGTATTTGCCATACATATCGGCATTCATGCATAGTTATAATATTCAGCTGACCAGACGCCGCCGCGCCTGACAAGGCCGCGCCAGTCTCACTCCCATCCCCCGGATTCACCAGAACTTCACAAGGAATATCATGTCCAGCAATCTCCCGTTCGACGCCGCCGACATCATCCGCGCCCGCAAGCCGGGCTTCGCACCGCGCGTCGCGCTGATCCTTGGCTCCGGACTGGGTGTGCTGGCCGAACAGATGACGGACGCCGTCTCGATCAGCTACGCCGACCTGCCGGGCTTCCCGATCAGCACCGTGCATGGCCACGCCGGTGAGCTGGTGCTGGGCGAACTGGCTGGCGTGCCGGTCGCCTGCATGAAGGGCCGCGGCCACTTCTACGAAGGCTACGGCCCGGGCGTGATGACCAACGCCGTGCGTACCCTCAAGCAGATCGGCTGCGAACTGCTGTTCGTGACCAATGCCGCCGGCTCGCTGAACATCGAAGCCGATGCCGGCTCGCTGGTGGCAATTACCGACCACATCAACTTCTTGCCGGGCAGCCCGATGTCGGGCCCGAACGACGAGCGCTTCGGCCCGCGTTTCTTCAGCATGTCCAATGCGTACGATGCCGAGACGCGCGAGCAGGTCAAGGCCGTCGCGAAAGAAAAGGGCATCGTGCTGAACGAAGGCGTGTACCTGGCCGCGGCCGGCCCGCACTTCGAGACCGTCGCCGAAATCCGCGCCTTCAAGACGCTGGGCGCCGATGTCGTCGGCATGTCGCTGATCCCCGAAGTGATCGCGGCGCGCCACTGCGGCCTGAAAGTGACGGCGGTGTCGGCAATCACCAACCTGGCCGAAGGCCTGTCGCCGTTCGCGCTGTCGCACGAGCAGACCCTGAAGTACGCGGCGATCGCGGCCAAGGACATGGTCACGCTGATCCATGCGTATATCGAGCGCCTTGGTTCGACCCCACGCGCAGACGCTTAATCACACTTACCGAAAGCGAGCGATCCAATGTCCCGTGCATTCATCCTCCTGCTGGACTCCTTCGGCCTGGGCGCGCTGCCCGACGCCGACAAATACGGCGACCTTGATGCCAACACCTTCGGCCACATCGCCGAATGGGCCGCAAAAGAAGGCAAGCCGATGGCGCTGCCGAATCTCGAGCGCCTCGGCCTGGGCGCGGCCGGCCACAAGGCCAGCGGCGAATGGGCGCCGGGTTTCAGCCAGCGCGACGGGTTCACCGGCGCCTGGGGCATCGCGCGCGAACAGTCGACCGGCAAGGACACGCAGAGCGGCCACTGGGAAATCGCCGGCGTGCCGGTGCTGTTCGACTGGGGCTACTTCCCGAAGACCGTGCCGTCGTTCCCGCAAGAGCTCACTGACAAGCTGCAGGCGTTGACCGGCGTGCCGGGCTGGCTGGCCAACTGCCACGCCTCGGGCACCACCGTCATCAACGACTTCGGCGATGAACACGTCGCCAGCGGCAAGCCGATCCTGTACACGTCGGCCGACTCGGTGCTGCAGATCGCCGCGCACGAAGAGCACTTCGGCCTGGAGCGCCTGTACGCCGTCTGCGAAGCGGCCTATGAGCTGGTCAAGCCGTACAACATCGGCCGCGTGATCGCGCGTCCGTTCACGGGCGCCAACGGTGACTACAAGCGCACGTCGAACCGCCACGACTACGCGGTGCCGCCGGTCGCGCCGACGCTGCTGGACCACGTCAAGGATGCGGGCGGCGACGTCTTCGCGCTTGGCAAGATCAGCGACATCTATGCAGGGCAGGGCGTCACGCGCCTGATCAAGGGCCCGGACAATATGGCGCTCTTCGACCGCCTGCTCGAAGTAGCCGACGAAGCGGGCGACAAGTCGCTCACGTTCGTCAACTTCGTCGACTTCGACATGCACTTCGGCCACCGCCGCGACGTCGCCGGCTACGCCAACGCGCTGCACGAACTGGATGCGCGCCTGCCGGAATTCATGGCCAAGCTGAAGGACGGCGACCTGGTCGTACTCACCGCCGACCACGGGTGCGACCCGACCGCGCCGGGTTCGGACCACACCCGCGAACACATCCCGATGATCTTCTTCGGCCCGAACGTCGCGCCGCAGGAACTGCCAGTGGCAGACACCTTCTCGGACATCGGCGCCACGCTGGCGAAACACCTCGGCGTCAAACCACTTTCGAACGGAATCGCACAGCTATGAGCCAGCCGCTGGACTTCAAACGCAACGTCGCCATGGACCTGGACCTTGGCCTGATCAACAGTCTCAAGGTCAATCGCAACGCGGCCGACCGCCGCGCCGCGAGCCTGGCGAACCGCCGCACGGTGAAGAAGGAATACCAGGCCGCGTGGCTGGTGCGCGCGATCGAGTGCATGGACCTGACCACGCTGTCGGGCGACGACACGCCGGGCCGCGTCGAGCGCCTGTGCATGAAGGCGATGCGCCCGCTGCGCGCCGATCTGATGGCCGCGCTGGGTCTCGAGACCCTGAGCACGGGCGCCGTCTGCGTGTATCACGAGATGATCACGCCGGCCGTCAAGGTGTTGCAGGGCCGCTTGCCGATCGCCGCGGTGTCCACGGCCTTCCCGGCCGGCCTGTCGAGCATGGAAACCAAGCTGCGCGAGATCGAACTGTCGGTCGCTGCCGGCGCCACCGAAATCGACATCGTCATCACGCGCCAGCACGTCTTGCTGGGCAACTGGCAGGCGCTGTACGACGAGATGGTGGCGTACCGCCAGGCCTGCGGCGACGCGCACGTCAAAGCCATTCTGGCCACCGGTGACCTGGTCACGCTGGAGAATGTGGCAAAAGCTTCGTGGGTCTGCATGATGGCCGGTGCGGACTTCATCAAGACCTCGACCGGCAAGGAAGGCGTGAACGCCACCATCCCGGTCTCGCTGGTGATGGTGCGCGCGATTCGCGACTACCACGAACTGACCGGTTTTCAGGTCGGCTACAAGCCCGCCGGCGGCGTCTCGACGGCGAAGTCGGCGCTGCAATACCTGACCGTGATGAAGGAAGAACTGGGCAACGACTGGCTGCAGCCGCACCTGTTCCGCATCGGTGCTTCAAGTCTGCTGACCGACATCGAACGCCAGCTCGAGCACTACGTGACCGGGAACTACTCGGCCGCCCATCGTCACGCGCAACCTTAAATCCGGATACGTCATGCCAACAATTAAAGAGATTCTTCAGACCATGGACTACGGCCCCGCTCTCGAGACCACCAAGGAAGCGCAAGCATGGCTGGACGGTCACGAGCGCCGCTTTGGCCTCTTCATCGACAACGCCTGGAGCGATGCGGGCGAGACCTTCGCCACGACCAATCCGGCCGATGGCGTCGAACTGGCGCAGGTCACGCAGGCGACGAACGACGATGTCGAACGCGCCGTGGCAGCCGCGCGCCGCGCGCAGCCGGGCTGGGTCGCGCTGGGTGGCCATGGCCGCGCCAAGATCATGTACGCGCTGTCGCGCCTGCTGCAAAAGCACGCGCGCCTGTTTGCCGTGCTCGAAACGCTCGACAACGGCAAGACGATCCGCGAAACGCGCGACGCCGACCTGCCGCTCGTGGCCCGTCATTTCTACCATCACGCCGGCTGGGCGCAGCTGCAGGCCGAAGAATTCGCGGACTACCGCGCCGTCGGTGTCGTCGGCCAGATCGTGCCGTGGAATTTCCCACTGTTGATGTTGGCGTGGAAGATCGCGCCGGCGCTGGCCGCTGGTAACACGGTCGTGTTCAAGCCGGCCGAGTACACGCCGCTGACCGCCTTGCTGTTTGCCGAACTCTGCCAGCGCGCCGGCGTGCCGGCTGGTGTCGTCAACATCGTCACGGGCGACGGCCGCGTGGGCGAGGCCATCGTCAATCATCCGGGCATCGACAAGATCGCGTTCACCGGTTCGACCGAAGTCGGGCGCCTGATCCGCAAGTCGACCGCCGGCAGCGGCAAGAAGCTGTCGCTCGAGCTGGGCGGCAAGTCGCCGTTCATCGTGTTCGACGATGCCGATCTGGACGCCGCCGTCGAAGGCCTGGTCGACTCGATCTGGTTCAACCAGGGCCAGGTCTGCTGCGCCGGTTCGCGCCTGCTGGTGCAGGAATCGGTGTACGACCGCTTCATCAAGAAGGTCAAGGCGCGCATGGAAACCCTGCGTGTCGGTTCACCGCTCGACAAGTCGAACGATATCGGCGCACTGGTCGACCCGGTGCAGCAGCAGCGCATCCACGGCCTGGTGGAATCGGCCCGCGCCGAAGGTTGCGAAGTCTGGCAACCGACGGGCGAGCTGTCGGCGGCAGGTTCGTGGTACCTGCCAACCCTGATCACGGGCGCATCGACGTCGGCCGCCGTGGCGCAGGCCGAAATCTTCGGGCCGGTGCTGGTGGCGATGAGCTTCCGCACCCCGGCCGAAGCGGTCCAGCTGGCGAACAATACCGTCTACGGCCTGGCCGCCTGCGTCTGGAGCGAGTCGATCAGCCTGGCGCTGGACGTCGTCCCGCAGATCAAGGCCGGCGTGGTCTGGATCAACACGGCGAACCAGTTCGATGCAGGCTGCGGTTTTGGCGGCTACAAGGAATCGGGCTACGGCCGCGAAGGCGGCAAGGAAGGCATGTATGAGTACCTGACGCCGCTGTCGGAAGATGCACGGCCTGCCGCGCCGGTGTTTGCTGCCAAGGGCGCGGTGAAAGCAACGGACGCCGACAGCCCGTTCGCGATCGACCGCACCGCCAAGCTGTACATCGGCGGCAAGCAGGCGCGCCCTGACGGCGCCTACAGCCGTGCGATCAATGGCGCCAACGGCGCGTTCCTGGCCGATATCGGCGAAGGCAGCCGCAAGGACATCCGCAACGCGGTCGAAGCGGCGCACAAGGCCGCCGGCTGGGCCAAGGCCACCGCGCACAACCGCGCGCAGGTGCTGTACTACATCGCCGAGAACCTGGCGATCCGCGCCGACGAATTCGCCGCGCGCATCGCGCAGCAGACCGGCTCGAATGACGCCGCGCGCGAAGTGGCAGCCTCGGTCGAGCGCCTGTTCTACTGGGCAGCATGGGCCGACAAGTACGACGGCCAGGTGCACCAGCCGCCGATGCACGGCATCACCGTGGCACTGAACGAGCCAGTGGGCGTGATCGGCATCGTGTGCCCGAACGAGAACCCGCTGCTGGGCTTTATCTCGCTGGTCGCACCGGCGCTGGCACTGGGCAACCGCGTGGTGGCGGTGCCGTCGGAACAGTATCCGCTGTCGGCGATCGACCTGTATCAGGTGCTCGATACGTCGGACCTGCCGGGTGGCGCGCTCAATATCGTCACCGGATCAAGCGACGAACTGGCGCGCACGCTGGCCTCGCATGGCGAGATCGATGCCGTGTGGCGCCATGACGGTTCTGCCGAGGGGTGTGCCGAAGTCGAGCGCCTGTCGAGCGAGACCCTCAAGCGCACCTGGACCGGCGGCGCAAAAGGGCGCGACTGGTTCGATACGAAGCAGGCTGGCGGCCGTGTCGTGCTGCAGCATGCGAGCCAGGTGAAGAACGTCTGGATCCCGTACGGCGTGTAACACACCACCAATCCACAACAACGTCATTCCCGGCCAAGGCCGGGAATGACGTTTTGAAGCCAACAATTGATAGAGACGTCCCCATGTTCCTCCCCCAAGAAATCATCCGCAAAAAACGCGATGGCGGCATCCTGTCGGCCGAAGAGATCCAGTTTTTTGTCCGCGGCATCCCTGACGGCAGCGTCACCGAAGGCCAGATCGCCGCGCTGGCGATGGCGGTCTACTTCAACGACATGACGATGGATGAACGCGTCGCCTTCACGCTGGCGATGCGCGACTCGGGCCGGGTCATGGAGTGGAAGTCGCTGGACCTCCCAGGCCCGGTCGTCGACAAGCACTCGACCGGCGGCGTCGGCGACGTCGTCTCGCTGATGCTCGGCCCGATGATCGCGGCCTGCGGCGGTTTCGTGCCGATGATCTCGGGGCGGGGCCTGGGCCATACCGGTGGCACGCTCGACAAGTTCGATGCGATCCCCGGCTACAGCACCGTGCCTGACCCGGACACCTTCCGCCGTGTCGTCAAGGACGTCGGCGTGGCCATCATCGGCCAGACCGCCCAGCTGGCGCCGGCTGACAAGCGTTTCTACAGCATCCGCGACACCACGGCGACCGTCGAATCGGTGGCGATGATCACCGGCTCGATTCTGTCGAAGAAGCTGTCGGCGGGTCTCGATGCGCTGGTGATGGACGTGAAAGTGGGCAGCGGCGCGTTCATGCCGACGCCCGAAAAATCGCTGGAACTGGCCGAATCGATCGTCAACGTCGGCAATGGCGCCGGCACCCGCACGTCGGCCATCCTGACCGGCATGAACGAGTCGCTGTGCCATGCAGCCGGCAATGCAGTGGAAGTGCGCGTCGCCATCGATTACCTGACCGGCAAGGCGCGCCCGGCACGCCTGCACGAAGTCACGATGGCGCTGTGCGCCGAAATGCTGGTCATTTCGGGCCTGGCAGGCACGGACGCCGAAGCGCGCGTCAAACTCCAGACCGCGCTCGACTCGGGCGAGGCAGCCGAGCGCTTTGCGCGCATGGTCACGGCGCTGGGCGGCCCGGCCGATCTGATGGACAAGCCGGACGCGCACCTGGAAACGGCGCCCGTCATCGTGCCTGCGCCGGCCCTCCAAGCCGGCTACGCCGTCTCGGTCGACACCCGTGGCCTGGGCCTGGCGGTGGTCGCGCTGGGTGGCGGTCGTGTGCGCCCGCAGGACACCATCGACTTCGCCGTGGGCCTGACGGGCCTGGTTGAACTGCGCGACCCGATCGCCGTGGGCCAGCCGCTGGCAATGGTGCATGCACGTTCCGCGGAGGCCGCTGAACGCGCCGTGCGCCAGGTGCAGGCGGCTTACCAGATCGGCGACACCCAGCCCGCTGCCGAGCCAATGATTCACCGCATCGTCCGTCCTTGAAAGAAACGCCATGACCTACACAAAACTGATCGACGAAGCGCGCGCCGCGCGCGAGCTGGCCTACGCGCCGTACTCCAACTTCCAGGTGGGGGCAGCGCTCGAATGCAAGGATGGCCGCATCTTCCGCGGCTGCAATGTGGAAAATGCCGCCTACGGCCTGTGCAATTGCGCCGAGCGCACGGCGTTCTTCAGCGCCATTGCCAACGGCTACAAGCCGGGTGACTTCGCAGCGCTGGCCGTCATCGGCCAGACCGAAGGCCCGATCGCGCCCTGCGGCGCCTGCCGGCAAGTGATCCTGGAATTGGGTGGCAATGAATTGCCGGTGATCCTGACCAATCTGACGGGTGCGATGTTCGAGACCACGGCAGCGGCGCAGTTGCCGAATGCGTTCGGGGGCCATGACCTGCAGTCCTGAAAGAAAATGTTCATGGCGCGCGGAAACGTCTGCGCGCCATGATCGCAGCTTCGGTCAATCAGCCCTTGTAATCGCCAGGTTGATCACAAAGTGATGATATATACACATTGACTTGGAGCTTGTTATGAAAAAATTGATCGTCTTGCTTAGTGGCGTCGTCATCGCGGCCAGTGCCGCGGCCCAAACCACCCCGACCACGCCGCAGCCAGCCAACGCAGGGGCCGCCCAGCAAAAAGCGCCGGTGATGGGCACCGCGGACAAGCGCGCCAACCCTGCAGCGGAGCCGGAAGACAGCGCGAACTCGGTCTCGACCGATTTCCAGGGCAGCAGCAAGCAGGAAACCACGGCGGCAGGCATGGGTCAGCCGAAGAAGCAGACCGAGCGTACCTCGAGCGCGACCCGGACCGGGACCGCCACTCAGGACGTTGAAGACAAGACCAAGAAGTAATCCAGTGCCGGAACGGCGTCGCAACGCCGTTCCAACTGCGTTATAACCGCGTTACAACCTACTATCACCACATCAGATCGTCCGGAATCTTGAAGTCCGCGTACGGATCGTCTTCTTCCACTTCCTGTACTTTCTTCTTGATCTGCACGACGATCGACGCATCGCGCTGGGCGATCTTTTCGCCGATGATGCGCGGCACCAGCTCGAAGCTGCCGTTCATGTGCACGATCACCAGTCGACCTGCCACCAGGTGCTCGACGATCTGCGACGTCACGTGGATACGCTCGATCCTGGTGCCGAACGTGAAGTTGTAGGGCACGTCGCCCTTGCCCTTGGGCTGCTTGTTCTTCTGCACCATCTGCGCGATCTGCGCCAGGATGGCTTTTTGCGCAGCAGCCGCATCGCGCTGCGTGTTCAGCTCGCGCGCACGCTCGGCGTTCTTGCGCTGCAGCTCGAGCGCCGCTTCGCGCGCCTCGTTGACCGACTCCACGCCCGTGCGCAGCTCGTGCTTGTGCTGTTTGCTTTTTGCCTGGGTGACCTGTTTGACCTTTTTCTTGTCGACCAGGCCGGCCTTGAGTAACTGCTCTT
Organism: Telluria sp. LT1R51-2; assembly: GCF_059685775.1. Classification (NCBI taxonomy): domain Bacteria; kingdom Pseudomonadati; phylum Pseudomonadota; class Betaproteobacteria; order Burkholderiales; family Oxalobacteraceae; genus Telluria; species Telluria sp. LT1R51-2. The sequence goes on from NZ_JCASIM010000001.1 coordinate 379,591, forward strand.
GCAGCGAAACCATAATGTGCTTTCCCTAAGTATGACGGGCCGCCCGATCACGAAGGCGGCGCAAGGGCGCTAGCATAACAAACAAGCGCCAAGCCGAGCCAGTCAGGCAGCGTCCCACGGATTGTAGGTGCCGACCTGCCACAGATGGCCTTCCAGATCGCGGCAGGCAAATGCGCGCCCGCCCTGCGGCGCGTCGCCGATCGGCTGGGTGATCACTGCGCCACTGCCGAGCACGCGGGCATGCACGGCGTCGGCGTCGTCCACGTTGAGCCAGATCGTTTGCGTCAGCAAGCCGCCAGCCTGTGCCGGTGTCGCCAGCAAGCGGCCATAGTCATCTTCGGTATGGGTGCCGATCATCACCATGCCATCGCCCAGTGTGAGCTCGGCGTGCGCAACTTCGCCCTGCCTGCCGGGGATGCAACGCCGTATCGTGAAGCCGAAATTCGTGCACAGCCAGGCAAGCATGGCAGGGGTATCGTGGTAACGCAGGCAGGGGACGACAGTGGAAGGCATGACACGCTCCCGGTTCGGTTGGTCGGAACAGCGAAGACAATCCAAAGATGCTTGAAATTTCGACAACGGGCCCACAATGTAAGCATATCGTACCTTCCAACCGGAGACCATCATGAACCCGTCAGACGAAAAAACCTTGCAGGACTTCCTGGGCCAGCTGGTCCAGGCCCGTGGCGTGACAAAAGATCCGCAAGCCGATGCGCTGATCCAGCGCGCCGTGGCCGAGCAGCCGGACGCAGCCTACCTGCTGGTGCAGCGCGCGCTGCTGGTCGAGCAGGCGCTGGGCAATGCCAAGGCGCGCATCGCCGAGCTGGAACGTCAGACCACGAAAAGCAGCGGCGGGTTCCTCGACGCGAATACGTGGGGCAACTCGGCGCAAAGCAATTCACCGTCATCAGCACAGGCTCCGGCGCAAGGCGCAGGGCAGGGTACGGCAGCACCAGCCCGCAGCGGCGGCTTCCTGGGCGGGGCCGGCGGTGGCATGCTGGGCACGATCGCGGCCACGGCAGCCGGTGTGGCGGCGGGTAGTTTCCTGTTCCAGGGTATCGGCAATCTGCTCGATCATGGTGGGTCCCACGGCGGCGCAGAAGGTGGCGCCAATCATCTGCTGGCCGACAATGGTGCGGGCGAGACGAACAGCGGCGGCGCCCTGGCCGACCAGGCGGGCATCGGTGCCATCGATGAACCGAACGCGGCCGACGATCCGCTGGCCGACAGCAACCATGGCGATGAGCCGAGCGGGTTCTTCGATGGCGACGGATCGGACGAGGGCGTGTTCGGCTGATCAGGCCGGCATGCGTAAGCTCAGCCGGTTACGAGCGCCGTGATTCTTGCCGCGTCGTCCGGCGTCGCCGGGTTGTAGACGACCATCGACAGGTCCGGGCGAGCATCGACCGCAAACGACGAATATTCCAGTGCGAGCCAGCCGGCAACCGGATGGTTCAACTGCTTCGTGCCTTCGCCGTAGGTGCCGACATCCCGGCTTTGCCACAGCGCGTCGAAGTCCGGGCTGCGCTCGCGCAGCTCGCGGACCAGTGGTTCCGACTGGACGTCGACGCCGGCGCGCGTCATGTCGGCCCGGAAGGCCGCGACGACGAACCGCGCCACGCTGTCCCAGTCGCGCTGGGCGGCGCGCGTGGCGGGGTCACAAAAGATGCGGCGCAGGATATTGCGTTGCCCGGGCGTGGCGCTGTCGTAGCCGAACACCGCCGCGGCGGCGCGGTTCCAGGCGACCACATCCCAGCTGGCAGTCTTGACGAAGGCCGGGCTCGCGGGTAAGGCGTCGAGCACGCGCTGGATGCGCGGCGAGATTGCTGCGTGCGGCGCATGGTGCGGGGCTGGTGGGCGGCCCAGCGCCAATAGGAACAGGTGCTCGCGCTCGGCCCCGGTAAGCATCAGTGCGCGCGCGATGCGCCCGGCGACCTCGGCCGACGGGGCGCCGCCCCGGCCCTGTTCCAGCCAGGTGTACCAGGTGGTGCTGATACTGGCGCGCTGCGCGACTTCTTCGCGCCGCAGGCCAGGCGTACGCCGGCGCGTGCTGCCCAGCCCGAGCGCTGCCGGATCGAGGCGGGCGCGGCGGTCTTTCAGGTAGCTGCCCAGCGGATTGTCGCGGCTCGTTGCCCCATCCATCCTGTTACCTCTTATACCCGTATAAAGTCACTACTTTACCCGGATACGCAGCCCGTCGATAGTGGACATCAACCCAACAAGGAGGATGTCATGCATGTATTCATTACCGGTGCGACCGGATTCGTTGGCACTGCCGTGGTACAGGATGTACTCGCTGCCGGCCACACCGTCACGGGCCTGACGCGGTCGGAAGCCGGCGCGGCGGCGCTGGCCGCGCTTGGCGTGCGGGCCTGGCGTGGCACGCTCGATGATGTGCAGGGACTGCGCGACGCAGTCGCGGCGGTCGATGGCGTGATCCATACCGCGTTCGATCACGACTTTTCACGCTACGCCGCCAACTGCGAGCAGGACCGGCGCGCGATCGAGGCGCTGGGCGCCGCGCTCAAGGGCTCGAATCGTCCGTTGATTGTGACGTCAGGCATGGTGCTTGATGTGCAGGGCCGACCGGCGACCGAGGAGGATGTGACGTTTCCGCTCAGCCCGGCCTATCCGCGTGCATCGGAACATGCCGCCAGCGCGCTAGTCGCGCGCGGTGTGAATGCCTCGGTCGTGCGCCTGCCGCCATCTGTCCATGGTGAAGGGGATCATGGCCTGGTACCGATGATGATCGGTTTCGCGCGCACAAAAAGAATGGCGGCATTTGTCGACGATGGCGCCAACCGCTGGTCGTCGGTGCATCGTCTCGATGCCGCGCGCGTGTTTCGCCTGGCGCTCGAGCGCGCCGCTCCCGGCGCGCGCTATCACGCCGTGGCCGAGGAGGGCGTGCCGTTCAGCGAGATTGCAGCGGCGATCGGCCGCCGGCTGGGCGTGCCGGTGACCGGCATCGCGCGCGCGGCAGCAGCGCAGCACTTTGGCGCGCTGGCGCATTTCGCCGGGATGGACGTGCCGGCAGCGTGCAGCTGGACACGCGAGGTGCTCGATTGGCATCCACGCCAGGGCACGCTGATGGAGGATGTCGACAGCACGCGTTATTTCCCGGCTTGATCGGGCACGCGACGTTCGTCAGACGGGCGTCATCAGTACGCCGGTTGCGGCGGCCAGGGCCACGACCAGCCAGGCCGGCGCACGCCACGTTACCAGCAGCATGAAGCAGCCCAGCGCCACGGCGGCGTCGCGCAGGTCGAGCACGGCGCTCGTCCAGACCGGGTTGTACAGCGCCGCGCCGAGGATGCCCACGACGGCGGCGTTGGCGCCCATGACCGCGTGGTGCAGCGCGCGCTGGCGCTGCAGCCGGGCCCAGAACGGCAGGGCGCCGTAGACGAGCAGCAGTCCTGGCAGAAATAACGCCACCAGGGCCACGCAGGCGCCGCCGACGGCAGTGGCGCTCATCCCGGCCTGCGCACCAAGGAATGCGGCAAATGCAAACAAGGGTCCGGGCAGCGCCTGGGCCATGCCATACCCCGACAGGAACGTTTCGCTGGCGATCCAGCCGCTGGCAACGGTTTCGGCCTGAAGCAGCGGCAGCACCACGTGGCCGCCGCCGAACACGAGCGCGCCAGAACGGTAGAAGGCGTCGAACAGGGCGAGCGGTCGGTACTGCGTGGCAGTGGCGACGACGGGCAACAGCACGAACAGCAAGGCACACAGGACCAGCGCGGCAACCCCGCCCGCCACACCCACCGGAAACGCGAGCGGGGCAGCGCCGTGCGGTGTCTCACCGCGACACCAGGCCCAGCCGGCCAGCGCACCGGCCGCGATGGCAATCAACTGGCCACCGGGGCCGGCAGCAACGACGACGATCGCGATCGCGGCCAGGGCAATCACCTTGCGTTGCCAGTCGGGCGTCAGCGTGCCCGCCATCCCCCACACGGCTTGCGCGACGACGGCGACCGCCACCAGTTTCAGCCCGTGCACCGCGCCAGTGGCCAGCGGGCCGGTCGTGACGGCGGCGCCGAGCGCCCAGGCGAGCATCAGCAGCGCCGACGGCAAGGTAAAACCCAGCCACGCGGCGCAGCCACCCAGTACGCCCCCGCCGCGCAGCACGCCCAGCGCGAAGCCGACCTGGCTCGACGCCGGGCCGGGCAGGAACTGGCATAGCGCGACCAGTTCACCATAGCGCGCGTCGTCCAGCCAGCGGCGGCGCAGGACGAATTCGTTGCGAAAGTACCCCAGGTGGGCGATCGGGCCGCCGAACGAGCGCAGGCCCAGCAGCAGGAAGATCCGGAAGATGGCGAACAGCGAACTGGCGCCTGCGCCATACGCCGGGGGAGGGAGCAGGTCGGTTTGGTCGTGCACGACTACATTTGCTGGAACAGCGTACTGTGATTGCGGCTGACTTCCAGCGCCTCGGGGTAGCCGTGCAGCGTGAGCATCTGGCGGCCGCGCAGGTCGCGCCGCACCTCGGCGATCGCATCGACCCGCACCAGCGTCGAGCGGTGGATGCGCCAGAATTCGTCCGGGTCGAGCGCTTCTTCGAGTTCCTTGAGCGTCTTGCGGATCAGGTGCTGGGCGGTGGCCGTCTGTACCCGCGTGTACTTGTCGTCGGACTGGAAGAACAGCACCTCGGACGTCGCGACCATGCGCAGGCTCGTGCCCGACTGGGCCTGGATCCAGCGCAGATAAGCCGGTTTTGACGAAGGCGCCGCGCGCCCCAGCAGCTGGTCGCCCAGTTGCGCCAGCCGCGCCAGCTGGGCGCCGATGTCCTGGGGCTTGTGGTCAAGCTGGCGGCGCAGGCGCGCCACCGTGGTGTCGAGCCGCGCCAGCGTCACGGGCTTGAGCAGATAATCGATCGCGCCGTGCTCGAACGCCTCGACTGCATACTGGTCGTAGGCGGTGGCAAACACGATGTGGCAGTCGGCGTACAGCTGCCGCGCCGCGTCGATGCCACCCATGCCGGGCATGCGGATGTCGAGAAAGGCGATGTCCGGCTTGTGCTGCGCCGCCAGCGCTACCGCCTCGACGCCGTTGGCGGCTTCGGCGACGATGCGCAGCTCGGGCCACGCCTCGTGCAGGCGCGAGCGCAACTGGTCGCGCATCAGGGCTTCGTCGTCGGCAATCAGGGCAGTGGGCATGGCGGAATGCATGGCGGAGTGCATCGTAATATCAACCGTCTTCGGTCATCCGGTACGGCAGGCGAATCGACACGCAGGCGCCGCCCGTCACCGGTGCTTCGATCACGAGTTCGGCCGACGTGCCGTACAACAGCGCCAGGCGTTCGCGGATATTCGCCAGGCCTACGCCGCTGCCGGCATGCAGGTTGAAGCCAACGCCGTCGTCGAGGACATCGACATGCAGCGTCGCGCCTTCGACCCGCGAGCGCACGACAATCGTGCCGCCGGCAACCTTGGGCTCGAGTCCGTGCTTGATCGCGTTCTCGATCAGCGTCTGCAGCATCATCGGCGGGAACGGCGCGCTGCCGAGAAAATCGGGCACCTCGAAGCGGACCTGAAGCCGCTCTTTCATCCGCGCCTGCATGATGGCGAGATAAGCGCGCGAGAGTTCGACCTGCTTGCCCAGCGTGCCGCCGGTGCCGCCTTTGCCCATCGCGCCGCGCATCTGCGGCAGCGATGCGCGCAGGTATTCGATCAGGTGGCCGTGCACGCGCGCGGCTTCCTTCGGATCGGTTTCGATCAGCTGGCCGATCAGCGCCAGCGTGTTGAACAGGAAGTGCGGCTCGACCTGGGCCTGGAGCGTGGCCATCTGCGCCTCGGTCAGGCGCCGTTCGAGATTGGCCACGTCGGCCTTGCTCGACGCATCGCGCGCCAGTAGTTCGGCGCGGCGCTTGCCGCCGGCGAGCACCTTGACGCCAAACGAGACCAGGATGAACCAGCTCGCCGGTTCGACCAGGTTGACGAACAGGCCCGCGACAAAGCTCAGGAACCAGACCAGGTACAGCTGGCGCCACTCGATCAGCGCGAGCCAGTCGAAGAAGCGCCACCACAGCGCGCCCGCTTCGCGCATGGCGTCGCGCACGAAGTCGAGCGCACGGTTGATCCGGACCGCTGCCATCGCTTATTCTCCGCTCGTGTGGCGCAGGCGGCGCTGTGGGCGGCCAAACACGGCCACGGCAACGAACTTGAGCACCAGCAGGCCAACGAACAGGCTCAGCACGATCGGCACGATGGTGAGCAACGCGGCGAGGGCAATGGCGAGCACCAGCAGCACCGGCCACGGCATGCGGGTCAGGTAGCGTGCACCGGATTTGGCCAGGCGCCAGGTGGTGCGGCCGGCCACTTCGGCATTGCGCAGGATTGACTGGAAGCGGCTGGCGGGCGTATGAATGGTTTTCACGTGCAGTCCTTTCAAAGAGTGATGACCCTACTGTAGGGATGCAGCCCGCGCAGGCCAAGGGCGATCCGACGAACGGTGTGAATTTCGGGGCGAGCGGTCGTCAGCGTGGATGAGCGGGGCACGGTTTTGCCTGTCAATACGGCGGCGCTGCACGATGGATGCTACGGCGCGGTGAGCTTGAGCGCTTCCTGGCGCATCACGTCGAGCATGCCCGCCTGCGGCGTGCGCGCGCAGCCGGCCAGCGTCGCGTCAAACAGCGTGTCGGCCGGCGGGAATGTCCGGCTTGCGCCTTCACGTTGAAAGCTGTAGATCAGTTTGCCGACGCTCTCGTAGAACACCGGCAGTTCGCGCAGGCTGCGCTCCGGGAACGTCGCAATATGGTAGGCCACATCGACGTTCAGGTCGGCGCAGGTCTTGGTGGCGATGGTCGCGGTGTGGTCCTTGCGGAAGCGGTACGTGACCAGCCCACTGACAGCGCCGTCCGCGCCGGTGATGTCGAGCTGCCTTGCCATGCCAAGGGCCAGCGCATCGAGGTCGGCCGAGCGCGATGAATCACGCACCGCCGCTGCAGCCTTGCGGCCCCGCGTGCCGGGCGTGAGTTCGACCGTGACCATGCCCTGGACGCCGCGCTGCACGAGTGCCTGCGGATAGCTGGCGTCGCTGGCGTAGATCGTGATCTCGCGCCAGGCCGGCACCGTGGCCTGTGCCGCGACCGATTGCGGGGCCAGCCCAAGAACCCCAAGCGCCAGGGCTGAACACGCTGCGATGGTTTTCATGGCTGGCCTCTGCATCGTCGTCAGGATGCCTTGCGCTCGTTCCAGTAATCGCGCAGCAGGCCGTAGAACACGGTGTCGGCGTATTCGCCGTGCACGCGCCACCGCTGCGGCATGAAGCCTTCCTTGCGAAAACCGAGTTTTTCCAGCACGTGGGCGGACGCGTCGTTGCGCGGGTCGATGTCAGCCTCGACCCGGTTGATGCCGACTTCGTTAAAGCCGTGATCGAGCACCGCTTCGATCGCTTCGCTGGCATAGCCATTGCCCCAGTGGCCCTTGGCGATGGCGTAGCCCAGTTCGCAGCGGTTGTACTGGTTGTAGAAGTGGTGCAGGGCGACGGTGCCGATCACTTCGCGGCTGCCCGCCAGCTCGATGGCAAAGCGCAGCTCGGTCTCGTCGCGGTAGGCTTCGAGCGCGCGCGCGATGGCGGTTTCGGCCATCGAGATGTCGGTCCACGGCTCGGCGCTCCAGTAGCGCACGACGGCAGGGTCGGAAAAAATGGTGTACAAGGCCCGTGCATCGGTGGCGGCCAGCGGGCGCAGCATCAGGCGTTGGGTGGTCAGGACAGGGGTGCTATAAGTCGACATGGGTTTGCATTGTCATAGTTGTAAGCGTTAGCATACCATCGACTCGGGGCGTGCAGACAAGCGCCACGCGCTTTACTGTCACCGTCTACCATCGCCATCGAGGCAGGAGATCCTTCATGCACCAGGCCAGGCCCGGCACCATGGCATCCTTCTGGATGCCCTTCACGAACAACCGCGACTTCAAACACGACCCGCGCCTGCTGGTCTCGGCCGAAGGCATGTATTACCGCGACGTCGATGGCAACCAGGTGCTCGACGGCGCCGCCGGCCTGTGGTGCGTGCCGTGCGGGCACGGCCAGCCGAAGATCGCGGCGGCGATTGCGCAGATGGCCGGCCAGCTCGATTTTGCGCCCACGTTCCAGATGGGGCATCCGGCTGCATTCGAATTGGCCGAACGGCTGATCGACTTCAGCGGGGGCCGTTTCTCCCATGTGTTTTATACCAACTCCGGTTCGGAAGCGGTCGACACCGCACTCAAGATCGCGCTGGCCTATCACCGGCTGCGTGGCGAAGGCGGGCGCACGCGTTTGATCGGCCGCGAGCGCGGTTATCACGGCGTGGGCTTCGGCGGGCTGTCGGTCGGCGGCATCGGCGCCAACCGCAAGGCGTTCGGCCCGCTGCTGCCGGGTGTCGACCATCTGCGCCACACGCACGACCCCGAGCGCAACGCCTTCGCGCGCGGCGAGCCCGAACACGGCGCCGAACTGGCCGACGACCTCGAACGCATGCTGCTGCTGCACGATCCGTCGACGATCGCCGCCGTGATCGTCGAACCCGTGGCCGGTTCGACCGGCGTGCTGATTCCGCCCAAGGGCTATCTGGCGCGGTTGCGCGCGATCTGCGACCGGCACGGCATCCTGCTCATCTTCGATGAAGTCATCACGGGCTTTGGCCGCCTGACCACGCCGTTTGCGGGCGACTGGTTCGGCGTCGAACCGGACATGATGACGACCGCCAAAGGCATCACCAACGGCGCCGTGCCGATGGGCGCCGTGTTTTCCAGGGGCTTCATCCACGATGCGTTCATGGAGGCACCGCCCGGCATCGAGCTGTTTCACGGCTATACCTATTCGGGCCACCCGCTGGCATGCGCCGCGGCGCTGGCCACGCTCGACGTGTTTGCCGAGCAGGGCGTACTGGCCAATGCGGCGGCCATCCAGCCGTATTTCGAAGAAGCGCTGCAGTCGCTGCGCGGCCTGCCGCACGTGATCGACCTGCGCTCGCTCGGCATCATCGCCGGCATCGAGCTGGCCCCGATCCCGGGCCAGCCGGGCGCGCGTGGTTATGCGGCGCTCAAGGCGGCGTTCGCCGAGGGTCTGTTGATCCGTACGACGGGCGACATCATCGCGCTGTCGCCGCCGCTGGTCATGGGGCGCCAGCATGTGGATGAATTGTTCGGCAAGCTGGCGGATGTGTTGAAACGGCTGGCTTGATCCGCGTCAAGCTTGCGGGAAATCCAGCAAGAAGTCAGATAAGACCCGTCCCGCAATATCGGCATCGTCGGCCGTCATCGTCTCGAGCGGATTGTGGCTGATCCCGCCGTTGCCGCAGCGGACGAACAGCATCGCCACGTCGGTCAATTCTGCCATGCGCATCGCGTCGTGGCCGGCGCCGGATGGCAGCTCGAAATGGGGCAAGCCTGCCCGTTCCACCGCTGCGCCCAGCTGCGCCATCAGGCGCGGCGCGCATGGTACGGCGTCGATCTCCAGCAGCTTGACCAGCCGCTCGCCGATGCCGCGCGTGGCGCAGATGGCGCTGATGCCGGCCAGGATATCGGCCACTGCGTCCAGGCGCACCGCATCGTCGGCGGCGCGGATGTCGAGCGACAGGCGGCAGGCGCCGGGGATCACGTTGACCGAGCCGCCTGGTACCTCGAGCTGGCCGACCGTGCCGACCAGCGCTGCGCCCTGGCGGCAGCGCGCTTCCACCAGCAGCACGATCTCGGCGGCGGCGGCGGCCGCATCGCGCCGCATGCCCATCGGCGTGGTGCCGGCATGGCTGGCCACGCCGCGCAGTTCGACGAGATAGCGCGAGCTGCCGGCAATCGCGCTCACCACGCCCAGCGGCAGGCCGCGTTCGAGCAGCACCGGGCCTTGTTCGATATGGACTTCGATAAAGCCGAGCAGCAGCGCCGGATCGCGCGCGATGCCGGCGATATCAGAATGGTCGTGGCCAGCCAGCGCCAGCGCGTCCCCGAGCATGACGCCGTCGCTGTCGACCGCGGTCAGCAACCCCATGTCGAAGCTGCCCGCAACCGCGCTGCTGCCCAGGAACGTGCTTTGATACCGCACGCCTTCTTCTTCGGCAAACGCGATCACTTCCAGGTCGTACGGCAGGCGCTGGCCGTGCGCGTGCAGGTCGGCGACGACGGCGATCGGCAGCAGGATGCCCAGGCGCCCATCGTACTTGCCGCCATCGCGCACGGTGTCGTAGTGCGATCCCGTCGCCAGCGTTTTTGCGCCCGGTTGCGCGGCGGCGTAGCGGCCAACGACGTTGCCCAACGCGTCGATGTGGACCGTCATGCCAGCATCGCGCATCCAGCCGGCGATGCACGCGGCGGTGCGCTGGTGGGCTGGCGTCATGTAGGCGCAGGTCAGGTTCGTTTCAACGTCGCTGATGGCGCCCAGCGCTTCGCACCAGTCCATCACGCGCGCGCCCAGCGACGGCGTCACACCCAGCAGCGCGTTCAGCCGGATCTCGGCGATGCGGTGCACCTGGCGCAGTGCTTCGCGCAGCTCGTCGCCACGCGCATTGCCGATGCGCCGCTCGAAGGTGGCGATGATGGCCTGGCGCGACAGGCCCTGGCCGGTCGGCCCTTTGACTGCGAGGAGGAACGGAAAGCCGAAGCGGCCGTTGTAGTCGGCATTGAGCGCGTGCAGCTGCGCGTATTCGGCCGGTGTGCAGCGGTCCAGTCCCGAGCTGGCTTGCTCGCTCGTCGATTCAGCCGTCAGGGCGCCGGCGATCGCCGCCTTGCCCGCCAGTTCCGGATGGGCGCGCAGCAGCGCCAGTTGTTCGTCGATGCTGGCCGCGTCCACCACCGACTGCAAGGCGCGCTTGAGCGCGGCCAGGCTGGCGAACGGGCGGGCATGCGCGGCGCGCGCCGCGATCCATGGCGAGTGTTCGTAGATGCCGCGCAGGGCCTCGACAAAGCTGGCAGCCTCGCTTGCGTTCAGCGTCGCGATCGTGGTCATGTGCGCTCCATGGTGGTCAAGCGATCGATCATACGGGCTGGCGGTGGCCGCGCCCATATCGGCCGGCGGATGGCTGCCAGCAGCCTGCGCATATAGACTAGCCCTGCACCAGGGCGCGCGCGGCGCTGCTGACCTGGTCGCGCAGCCATTTGTGCTCGGTCGACTGGTGCACGCGCTGGTGCCACAACTGATAAAAGCGCATCGGCGGAAACTTCACCGGCACCGTGAAGCTTTTCAAAGGCAGCGTCTTCTCGTAGGCGCGGATGAACTGGCGGCCGGTGGTCAGGACCAGGTCACTTTGCGTAAGCATGTACGGGATCACGCCGAAGTAGGGCGACTCCACCGCTACGCGACGCTGCAGGCCGAGGCGTTCGAGATGCGCGTCGATCACGCCGTGGTACCCGGGCAGCATCTGGGTCGGAGCGACATGGGGCAGGTCGAGATAGTCCTCGAGCGTCATCGCGTCCGGCGCCGTGCGCCGCGCATACGGGCTGTCGGCGCGCATCGTGCAGATGATCGGGTCTTCGAACAGCTTCGAGATGTGCAGGTGCGCCGGCGGCTCGTCCCAGTTGGCGATCACCAGGTCCATGTCGCCATCGGACAGCATGCGCAGGTAATCCTGGCCCGGCCCCAGCGCATGGATCACCACCTTGCTGCCGGGCGAACCGCGGCGCAGCAGCGCCACCACATTGGGCAGGAAGCGCGCATCGAGGTAATCCGGCGCGGCGATGTGGAAGGTGCGCGTGGCGTCTTCGGGCTGGAACGGCGCCTTGCGCACGAACAGGCTCTCGGCTTCGTCCAGAATGCGCTTGGCGGGCTTGAGCAGACCTTCGCCGTGCTGCGTCGGCACCATGCCGCGTGCGCCGCGCACGAGGATCGGATCGCCCGTCAGCTCGCGCAACTTGCGCAGCGAGGCCGAAATCGAGGGCTGCGGCTGATTGAGTTTGAGCGCCACGCGCGAGACGTTTTTCTCCACCAGCAGCAGGTAGAGGATGCGGATCAGGTGCAGGTCGAGGTTGCGGGGAAGGCTGGACATGGCCGAGAATTCTTGGTTGTATATCGAGTCGGATATGTCGAATATACGCCGATTTTGTTGTTGCAGAAATGGAAATCAGCGTATCGTCAAGCCGTCGGTTGCCATGGTTGCACTGGCGCGCGCGCGTAGTTCCCCTTGAATCTGCGACCCTGAAGGACGCCCATGTTCGACCCCGGATACCTGGCCCCCTACGTTCTCGAATGGCTCAATCTGCTGGTGCGCTGGCTGCACATCATCACCGGCATTGCCTGGATCGGCGCATCGTTCTACTTCGTCTGGCTCGACAACACGATCAAGCCGCCGGCGCCCGGTTCGGAGCTCGAGCGCAAGGGCGTGGCCGGCGAGCTGTGGGCCGTGCATGGCGGCGGCTTCTACAACCCGCAAAAATACCTGGTGGCGCCTGCCGAATTGCCAAAGGAGCTGCACTGGTTCAAGTGGGAAGCCTATTCCACGTGGCTGTCGGGCTTTGCGCTCCTGACCATCGTGTATTACATGAACGCGAAAGCGATGATGATCGACCGCAGCGTGGCCGATTTGTCGAGCGGGCAGGCGATCGGCATCGGCATCGGCAGCCTGATTGTCGGCTGGATCGTCTACGACCTGCTGTGCCGCTCACCGCTGGTGCAGCGCCCGCTGGCGTTTGGCGCGACGGTCTTCCTGTTGTTGGTTGGCAGCAGCTGGGTGCTCACGCACCTGCTCAGCGGGCGCGCGGCGTACCTGCACGTGGGCGCGATGATCGGCACGATGATGGTGGCAAACGTAGCAATGCTGATCATTCCCGGCCAGCGCAAGATGGTGAATGCCATGCTGGCGGGGCAGAAGCCCGACCCGGTCCACGGCATCAAGGCCAAGCAGCGCAGCGTCCACAACAACTACTTCACGCTGCCGGTGCTGTTCATCATGATCAGCAACCACTACGCGATGACCTACAACCACCCGCATGCATGGGCGGTGCTGGGCGTGATCATGCTGGCCGGCGTGTTGATCCGTCACTTCTTCAACCTGCGCCACAAGGGCCGCATCGAATGGCGGTACCCGGTGGCGGGCGCCGCGCTGCTGCTGGGACTTGGCGTGCTGCTGGCGCCAGCCCGGCCTGTGCGCGTCGATCCGGTGGTCACTACCGCGACGGCCGACGCCGCACGCTTCGCCGAGGTCCGCACGATCATGGGGGCGCGCTGCGTCTCGTGCCATGCGGCGCAGCCGACGCAGCCCGGCTTTGCGGCCGCGCCGCTGGGCGTCATGCTCGAAACACCGGAACAGATCGGCCAGAACGCCGCGCGCATCTACCAGCAGACCGTGCAAACCAGGGCCATGCCGCTGGCGAATCTGACGCACATGACCGATGCCGAACGCGCCGTGGTCAAGGCCTGGTTCGAGGCCGGCGCCAACACAGGAACCACACCATGAACGCATTGCAGACACGCCTGACCGACTGGATCGACGCCCACTTCGATGACGAAGTGCGCTTCCTGCAGGCCGTCGTGCGGATCCCCACCGATACGCCGCCGGGCAACAACGCGCCACACGCCGAAGCCGTGGCCGACATGCTGGAGGGCGCCGGCTGGCCGGTCGAGCGGCACCCGGTACCGGCGCAGCAGGTGATTGACTACGGCTTGGCCAGCATCACGAACCTGATCGTGCGCCGGCCGTACGGCGGAGCCGGGCCGACGCTGGCGCTCAATGCGCATGGCGACGTGGTGCCGCCGGGCGAGGGCTGGACCCATCCGCCGTATGGCGCCGTGATCGAGGACGGTTACCTGTACGGGCGCGCGGCAGCGGTATCGAAAAGCGACTTCGCCACCTATGTGTTCGCGGTGCGCGCGCTCGAAGCCCTGGGCGCGCCGCTGCATGGCGGCGTCGAGCTGCATTTTACGTATGACGAAGAATTCGGCGGGTTGCTGGGGCCGGGCTGGCTGCTGGAGCAGGGCCTGACGCAGCCCGACTACGTGATCGCCGCCGGTTTTGGCTACAGCATCATCACGGCGCACAACGCCTGCCTGCAGCTGGAAGTGACGGTACATGGCAAGGCCGGCCACGGCGCGATGCCCGAGACAGCGGTCGATGCGCTGCAGGCAGCCACGCGGGTATTGAATGCGATCTACGGCGACCTGCCACGGCTCAAGACCACCAAGTCGGGCGTACCGGGCATCGATTCGCCGACGATGCTCGTCGGGCGCATCGACGGCGGCACGAATACCAATGTGGTGCCAGGCAAGGTGGTGTTGAAGCTCGACCGGCGCATGATTCCCGAAGAAGACCCGGTCGCGGTCGAGGCGCAGGTGCGCGCGCTGATCAACGACGCGGTAGACGGCATGCCCGGCATCCGGCTCGAGGTCAAGCGCCTGCTGCTGTCGCAGGCATTGCGCCCGCTACCCGGCGCGCAGCCGCTGGTCGAGAGCCTGCGCCGCAATGCGCACACCGTGCTGGGCGAAGCGATTCCCGCCGTCGGCACGCCGCTGTATGCCGATGCGCGGCTATATGGCGAGCGTGGCATTCCGGCCGTCCTGTACGGGGCCGGACCGCGCACGGTCACGGAGGCCAATGCCAAGAAAGCCGACGAGCGGCTGGCGCTGGACGACTTGCGCAGCGCCACCAAGGTGGTGGCGCTGACGCTGCTGGACATGCTGGGCGCGCCGTAAACGGTCAAGGCCGCCCGGTTGCCCCGGCCTGGCCCAGCGCTTCGGCCATCCGCACGAGCTTCACGAACTCGGCACGATAGCCGTCCGGATCGTTGCCCCGGGCGTCGTTGGCCAGCGTGGCGATGTCGGCATAGCTGTAGTCACTCACCTGCGGCTCGCCGCGCAGGCGCTGGCCAAACGCGGCGACGGCCACCGCGAAGCGCTGGTCAGCCGGCGCGGCGGCCAGCGTGGCGCGCGCTGTTGAAGGACGCACCGGCTGCTCGGCCAGTCGGCTCTTGTTCTCGCCCGGCAGCTTGTAGCGCACCCGCACGAACGCCAGCTCGTCGTTCTTGCCCACGGGTACGGCCTTCTTGCCGGTGCCGTAGCGCAGCGGGTCGACCAGTTTGGCAGCACCCACCGCCGGCGTGATCTCGTAGATCGCCGTCACCGTGTGGCCGGCGCCCATGTCGCCCGCATCGACATTGTCGTCCTTGAAGTCCTGGCGCGCCAGCATGCGTGTTTCGTAGCCGATCAGGCGGTAGGCCGCCACGCGGGCCGGGTTGAACTCGACCTGCATCTTGACGTCGTTGGCGATCGGGAACATGGTCGAGCCAAGTTCGCCCTGCAGCGCCTTGCGCGCTTCCAGCAGCGAGTCGATGTAAGCCGCATTGCCATTGCCTGACTGCGTCAGGCGCTGGATCAGCGCATCGTTCAGGTTACCGTCGCCGACGCCGAAAATCGACAGGTAGACGCCGCTCTTGCGCTTGTCGGCGATGAAGGTTTCGAGCTGGCGCGGGTCCCTCACGCCAATATTGAAGTCGCCGTCGGTGGCCAGGATGACGCGGTTGACGGCTTTCGCATCGAAGTGGCGTTGGGCCATGGCGTAGGCGCGCTCCAGGCCATCGCGGCCGGCCGTACCGCCGGCTGCCTGCAATGCATCGATGGCGTCCAGGATCTTCTGCTTGTCGCCCCCCGTCGTGGGCTCGAGCGCCACCGTCGTGCCATTGGCGTAGGTGACGATCGCCACCCGGTCCTGTTCGCGCAAGCCTTGTGCGAACAGGCGAAAGCCCTGCTTGAGCAGCGGCAGGCGGTCTTGCGGGGCCATCGAGCCGGACACGTCGACCAGCAGCACGACGTTCATCGGCGGCCGCTCGGCGCGCTGCAGATCGTAGCCGCGCACGGCCACGTGCAGCAGCTGGCTGTCCGTATTCCAGGGGCTGGGCATGATGGCCGTGGTCAGCGCGAATGGCTGGCTGGCCTTGTTCGGTGCGGCGTAGGCGTAGGGGAAGTAGTTCACCATTTCCTCGACCCGCACGGCGGCCGGTGGCGGCATGCGGCCGGCGCTCAGCTGGCGCCGCACGTACGCATACGACGCGGTATCGACGTCGCTGCTGAAGGTGGATACGGGTTGTTCTTCGACCAGCACTGCGCGGTTGGTCTGGGCGTCGGGGAAGCGCTCGGCGCCGGGTGCATAGCTCGGGGACGGGTAGGGCATCACGTAAGGCTTCGTGGCGACGCGACGCTGCATGCTTGTCGGCGGCGCACCCGCGTAGCCGTGATAGGAGGAGATATTGCGGTTGCTGCTCCCGCTGACTCCAACCACGGTGGAGGGCGCAGGAGGGGGCGGCGGTGCGACGGCGCTATCCTCTTTCATCTGCTCGGGCGCACTGCAGGCGGCCAGCAGCAGCGTCGCTGCAAGGAGGGGCAAAGCGGCGGGCAGGGCGGCGGCGGCGCGCGAGCGTGGCATGGCGGGACCTCATGACGTGGTGGTTGTCATAAGGTGCACCAGCCGCGCGCCGCCGGCAATCGCGCTTACATCCTGTAATGCCTATGCACGCAGGGTATGCGCAGCGGTTGCCTGCGCGGGGATTACTTCTGCTTGAGCGAGCGCTCGAACAGCTGATAGATCCGGCGGTACTGGTCGTACCAGGCTTCGGGCTGCACGTAGCCGTGGCGTTCGAGTGGGTAGCTCGCCATCTCCCAGTGGTCCTTCTTCATCTCGATCAGGCGCTGCGCCATGCGCACCGAGTCCTGATACAGCACGTTATCGTCGATCATGCCGTGCGAGATCAGCAGGTGGCCTTTCAGGTTCTGCGCGTACTCGATCGGCGACGATTTTTTATACGCTTCCGGGTCGATGTCCGGCGTGTTGAGGATGTTGGCCGTGTACTCGTGGTTGTAGCTGGTCCAGTCGGTCACGGGGCGCAGCGCGGCGCCGGCCTTGAACACGTCCGGTGCGCGCATCAAGGCCATGAAGGTCATGAAGCCGCCGTAGCTGCCGCCATACACGCCGATATTGTTGGCGTCGCCCTGCTGCTGGCCGACCAGGTATTTCACGCCGTCGAGGTAGTCGTCCAGTTCCGGGTGCCCCATCTGGCGGTAAATCGCGGTGCGCCATTTGGCGCCATAGCCTTTGGAGGCGCGGTAATCCATGTCCAGCACGATGTACCCCTGCTGGACCAGCAGGTTGTGGAACATCTGCTCGCGGAAGTACACCGGATAACGCTTGCTGACGTTCTGCAGGTAGCCGGCGCCGTGCACGAACATCACGACCGGGTAGGTCTTGCCGGCTTCCAGCTGCGCAGGGCGATACAGCTTGGCGTGCACCGGATCGCCGCCGGCGCTCGATGGCACGGCCACGTATTGCGGCTCGATCCATTCACGCGCCTTGAAGTCCGGCGTGCGGGTGTCGGTCAGCTTGGTGGCGGCGCCGCCCGAGACGGGCACGGTCGCGATCTGGATCGGCGTGTAGCTCGACGACCAGTGCACCAGCAGCTTGTTCTGGTCCGGCGACAGGTTGAAGCGTTCGACGCCGTCGAGCTTCGTCACTTCACGCACCGCGCCGCCTTTGGCGCTCACGGCGCAGACTTCGTAGTCGCCCGGCGCTTCGTGGTTGCACAGCATGTAGGCGGTGCTGCCATCCGCGCTCCAGCGCACGTCGCTGGCTTCCCATTTGCCCGAGGTCAGCGCGCGTGGCGCAGCCGATCCGGCGCCCATGGTGTCCTGCGTGTACAGGTGCGAGTAGCCCGATTCTTCCGACAGGTACCACAGCGTGCGGTTGTCCGGCAGCCAGCCGAATTCGGCGTTGTCGTAATTGACCCAGGCGCCGTCGGTGACGCGGTTCAGGGGTTTGAGCTTGGCGTCACGCAGGTCGACGCTGGCGATCCAGCGGTCCTTGTTGTCGACTGAGCGCAGCATCACGGCGACGTTGGCGCCATTGCTGCTCCAGTCGATCGCATTGCGGCCACCCGAGACCACCACCGGCCGGTTGCCCTTGAGTGGATCCTTCTTGGCGGCGGCGCGCAGCGCGGCCAGCGGATCGACGGTAATGCCGGGCAGGGTGTCGAAGCCGATGTCCTTGACGGTATTGGTGCGCAGGTCGACCAGTTTCAGCGAATGCGCAGGCGGCATATTGCGGCCCACACGCGTACGCACGTCTTCCGTTTCTTCGTAACCCGATTCGTTCACGTAGCGCGGCATCTTGCCCACGCGGCCCTTGTCGGCGCTCTTGGCGGCCGTGACGACCAGCAGCCAGCGGCCGTCCGGCGACAGCGAACTTGCCTCCAGCGTGACCTTGTCGCCCAGGTAGACGGGCGTTGGCGCCATCGAGGCATCGACCCGGCGCAGTTCGTCGTTGCGGGCACGCAGCGCGTCGCGGTCATCCTTCTGGCGCTTGAGGTGCTCGATCAGGCGCAGTTCGGTGGCACGGTAGGCGTCGTCTTCCGGTGCATTTGGATCCTTCGCGGCGCGCGGCAGCGCGGCCGGGCCGGTGACCCGGGTGACGCGGTCCCACACATACCAGTCGGTGCCGATGCGGTACTGCACCGAGCGCTCGTCGGCCGCGTACTGCGCGTTGCCGATGCGGCTCGCGCCGCGCGTGACCTGCACCAGCTGGCCCGATTTCAGGTCGCGTTCGAACAGATCGTTGTTGCGGATGACCAGCATGCGCGTGTTGTTGCGGTTGTAGACCACGTCGGCGCTGTCGATCTTCGCCAGCTCGGCATCGCTGACCATCTGCGCCTTGCCGGCGTTCGCGCCAGCCTGAAACGTGTCACGCACGGGCGAGCCGGTGCGCTTTTGCTTGTAGTACACCTGCTTGCTGTCCCAGCTGAACCAGGCGTCTTCCACCGGCGTGCCGATCCAGTCGGGATGGCTCATGGCCTGGTCGAGGGTGATGGGTGTCGGTGCTGCTGCTGCCGGCAGTGCGACCGATGCCAGCGAGGCCGCGAACGAGGCCGCAAAGAGGGTGAGTGCAGGTGTGCGCATGGGTATGTGGTAAGTGAAAGAAGGGCTTTCTGGCCAGAAATGCGAATGCATTCTAGCGCAGCCACTTGCCACGGCGCGCGGATCGGAGAAGGTTTTTTTACTATAAATACAACGCCGGCAGTATGTCAATACGGCCGGCGTGCGGTAAAACAGGCGGATTATTCCGCCTTGATCGGGGCATGTGCCCTGATGCTTACATTGACTTGAACGGGCCTTTTGGCGGGCGTGGCAGGTACATCGAGACACGGGCGGCAACGGTCAGCACGGCCAGGGCGATGGTCAGGTATTCGAGTGGATGCATGATTAACCCCGCACCGATGGAGCGTAACCGCCGTGGGCGATGTACAGGTCTTGCGAGAAACTACGAATGGCGGCGATGGCCGCTGCGAAGAAATTGGTTTGCTGGATAGCTGCAGTCATGTTGCGCTCCTGGTTAAATACTGTCATGTTGCGTTGCAGTATATGAGCCATCGAGTCATAAGAAAACTTTTCATTCGTGATTCCCGCGATTCACAAAACGAATAATTGTTTAGTTGCTCACTGGAAAGATATGCGGTTGACGCATATCTCGACAATCGGCACACGCATAAGAAGGGCGAGGATTCGATGCAATGGGGAAACAAGGTATGATTCTTGCATGCAAAAACGGCATGAAACCGCGAGACACAACAACCCCACATTTGCGCATTGTTGTCGTGCTGTCCGCAACGGCACCCGGCGCCGACCCCGATGCGGCCCAGGCAGCGCAGACCCGGCGCAGCACCGCACTGCGCATTGGCCTGCTCGAATCGGGCTACGACCTGGTCGCATCGCTCCCGGCCGACGTGTTCCTGCCCGAGCGCATCGCGCAGTTGCAGCCCGACCTGATCATCCTCGACAGCGAGTCCGACGCCCGTGACGTGCTCGAACACATCGTGATCGCCACCCGCGACGCGCGCCGGCCCATCGTGCTGTTCACCGAAGACGACGCCCCTGCCAGCATGGACGCCGCACTGGAAGCGGGCGTGTCGGCGTACATCGTGGCCGGCCTGCAGGCCGAGCGCGTCAAACCGGTGCTCGACGTCGCGCTGGCGCGCTTCCGGCGCGAGCAGCGGCTGCTTGATGAATTGAGCGATACCCGGCAAAAGCTGGCTGAGCGCAAGGTGCTGGACCGCGCGAAAGGCATGTTGATGACGCGCTACCAGCTGACCGAAGACCAGGCCTACCAGCGCCTGCGCAGCCTGGCCATGAACAAGAACATGAAGCTGGTCGACGTCGCGCAGCGCCTGATCGACGTGGAAGACCTGCTGGGCTGAGCGCCCCGCAGCTAATAAGAACATCAGGATATCTATGACATTGGCAGGCAAGGGCGCATGGATCGCCGGTACCGACCGTCCCGAGATCGAGACCATCCGCATTGGTTTCATGCCGCTGGCCGACTGCGCGCCGTTGGTGATGGCGTCGGTGCTGGGCTTCGATGAACTGTACGGCGTGCGCTTTGCACTGAGCCGCGAACAGTCCTGGACCGGCATGCGCGAGCACCTGGTGGGCGGGCAGCTCGATGCGGCGCAGGCGCTGTACGGCATGGTGTATGGCATTCAGAACGGCATCGGCACCGGCCAGTGCGACATGGCCGTCTTGATGAACCTGAACCAGAATGGCCAGAACATCACGCTCTCGCGCACCTGGGCGGAAGCAGCAGCAGAACCGGGCGGGCTGGCGCGCCTGGTGCAGGCAGGGCAGCGGCTGACGCTCGCGCACACCTTCCCGACCGGGAACCACGCGATGTTCCTGTATTACTGGCTGGCGGCGCAGGGCGTCGATCCGTTGAGAGACTGTCGGGTGGTGACAGTGCCGCCGGGGCAGATGGCGGCCAGCCTGGCGGCCGGCCATATGGACGGCTTCTGCGCGGGCGAGCCGTGGGGCCAGCGCGCGCTGCGCGACGGCGCCGGTGTGCAGGCCGCATCGAGCGAGCAGGTATGGCCGAACCATCCCGGCAAGGCGCTGGGCACGCGCGCTGCCTTTGCCGCGACCCATCCGAATGCCTGCCGCGCGATGATCGCTGCGCTGCTGCAGGCCGCGCGCTGGCTCGACGCCTCGCGCGCCAATCGCGAAGCGGCAGCCGAGGTGCTGGCCAGTCCCGCGTATGTCAATGCCAGCCGCGAGACGCTGCAGTATTGCCTGGCCGGTGCGAACGAAGGCGCGGCCTGGCGTGGCCACAACGGCCTGCGGTTCTACGCGGACGGCGAAGCGAACTTCCCATGGCTGTCCGATGGCATGTGGTTCATGACGCAGCACCGCCGCTGGGGCTTGCTCCGTACTGATTCCGATACCGATCCCGATTACCTGGCGCTGGCGCAGCAGGTCAACCGCATCGACCTGTATCGCGAAGCGGCCGAGCGCACCGGCACGTCACTGCCTGCGGCCACGCTGCGCACGTCCACGCTGATGGATGGGCGGGTCTGGGATGGCAGCGACCCGCATGCTTTCGCTCAAGACCTCGCACCTGCTTGACGCCGGTCGCGGTGCACGCCCGTGCATCATCTTGGGGAATGGTGCACCGCGATGCAGCGTCCAGCAGGCGCCTGTCACCGGCCCCGCCCTGAACCGCGCGTGGCACGCCTCTTGCTGATACAGAGCACAGGATCAATGACGATCTCCTTCATATAACGCTGGCCCAACGACGGGCCGGCACCAGGACAACGGCGTCCGCAGCTTCTGCCCCAGGCAGCAGCGCGGACGCCTTTTTGTTTTCCAAGGACGAAAATCATGACCGGCAAAGCAGACAGCATTCATCTCTTCTCGTTCCAGGGCGCGCCGATGCGCGCCTTCCATCTGACCTGGGTGGCCTTCTTCATTTGCTTCTTCGCGTGGTTCGCCTGCGCGCCGCTGATGCCCGTCATCAAAGGTGAATTTGGCCTCTCGATGGAGCAGATCGCCAATATCAATATCGCGGCCGTGGCGATCACGATTTTTGTCCGCCTGCTGGTCGGCCCCCTGTGCGATCGCTACGGCCCGCGCAAGACCTACACGGGCCTGCTGCTGATCGGCGCGATTCCCGTGCTGGGCGTGGCGATGGCGCAGAGCTACGAAACCTTCCTGCTGGCGCGCCTGGGCATCGGCGCGGTCGGCGCCAGCTTCGTCATCACCCAGTACCACACCTCGGTGATGTTCTCGCCCAAGGTGGTCGGCACCGCCAACGCGGCTGCTGCCGGCTGGGGCAATGCGGGCGGTGGCGCGGCGCAGGCGCTGATGCCGCTGCTGCTCACCGCCGTCGTGATGCTGGGCGTGAGCCAGTCGATGAGCTGGCGCGTGGCGCTGGTGGTCCCGGGCGTCATGATGATCATCATGGCCTTTGTGTACTGGCGCTACACGCAGGATTGCCCGGCCGGTAACTACGACGACCTGCGCAAGACCGGCAACCTGCCGGCCAGCGCCGGCAAGGGCGGCTGGGCCAGTTTCACCGAAGGCTGTCGCAACCACCGCGCCTGGCTGCTGTTCGTCACCTACGGCGCCTGCTTCGGCATCGAGATATTCATCCACAACATCGCTGCCGTGTATTACGTCGAGCATTTCGACCTGACGCTGGGCCAGGCCGGGATGGCCGCCGGCAGCTTTGGCCTGTTGGCGCTGTTCGCCCGCGCGCTGGGCGGCTGGCTGTCGGACCGCGCTGCCAGGGGCGGTGACGTCAATCGCCGCGTGACCATGTTGTTCGTGCTGATGATCGGCGAAGCGCTGGGCCTGTTGTGGTTTGCGCAGGCCGACGGCGTCGTGTTTGCGGTGGTGGCCATGCTGGTGTTCGGCCTGTTCACGCACATGGCCTGCGGCGCCACCTATGCGCTGGTGCCGTTCATCGCGCCCAAGGCGCTGGGCGGCGTGGCCGGCATCGTCGGTGCCGGTGGCAATGTGGGCGCCGTCGCCGCGGGCTTCCTGATGAAGGGTACGGGTGATATCCAGAGCACGCTCACGATCCTGAGCGGCCTGGTCGTGGTGGCCAGCCTGTGCGCGCTCGGCGCGCGCTTCGGCAGCACGTCCCGCATCCCCTCCAGCACCCCGTCCGCAACCGTTGCAGCATAAAGGAGAACGTCATGCATATCGTCGTCATCGGCCACGGAATGGTGGGCCACAAATTCCTCGAAACGCTTGCCGCGGGCAGCATGCAGGACCCGGCGACACCGCTGCGGGTCACGGTGCTGGGCGAAGAGCCGCGCCCGGCCTACGACCGCGTGCACCTGTCGGAATTCTTTGCCGGTAAAAGCGCGGACGACCTGTCGCTGGTCGCGCCGGGCTACTTCGAGCGCGCCGAGTTGGCCGAGCGCGTCGTGCTGCGCCTGAACGCGAAGGTGGTCGCCATCGACCGCGCCGCGCAATCGGTGCTGCTGGGCGACGGCAGCGCTGTCTCCTACGATCGCCTGGTGCTGGCCACCGGCTCGTACCCGTTCGTGCCGCCCGTGCCCGGCGCCGAGCGCAAGGACTGCTTCGTGTACCGCACGATCGAAGACCTCGAAAAGATGAAGGAATGCGCCGGTCGTGGCGACGGCACGCGCCAGCGCATCGGCGTCGTCATCGGCGGTGGGCTGCTGGGCCTGGAGTGCGCCAAGGCGCTGCGCGACCTGGGCCTGCAGGCGCACGTCGTCGAATTCGCGCCGCGCCTGATGGCGGTGCAGGTCGACGATGCAGGCGCACGCGTGCTGCGCACCCGCATCGAAGAACTGGGTGTCGGCGTCCACACCGGCAAGAACACGCTGGCCATCGTCGATGGCGACGCCACGACCCACCGCATGCAGTTCGCCGACGGCACGAGTCTGGACACCGACATGATCGTGTTCTCGGCCGGCATCCGGCCGCGCGACGAACTGGCGCGCCAGGCGGGGCTCGAGCTGGGCGCGCGTGGCGGCATCGTCATCGATGGCCAGTGCCTGACGTCCGACCCGCACATCTACGCGATCGGCGAATGCGCGCTGTGGAGCGGCCAGCTGTTTGGCCTGGTGGCGCCGGGCTACGACATGGCGCGCACGGCCGCGCGCCATGTGCTGGGCGCCGAATGCGGCTTTGCCGGCGCCGACATGAGCACGAAGCTCAAGCTGATGGGCGTGGACGTGGCCAGCCTGGGCGACGCGCATGGCACCACGCCAGGCAGCCGCAGTTATCAGTTCCTCGACGAGCGGCGCCAGACCTACCGCAAGATCGTCGTCTCGAGCTGCGGCAAGTACCTGCTTGGCGGCGTGCTGGTGGGCGACGCCGCATCGTACGGCGCGCTGCTGCAGACAATGCTCAACAAGATCGAGCTGCCCGAAGCACCCGAATACCTGATCCTGCCCGAGAGCGGCAACACCGTGCGGCCGGCGCTGGGCGTGGACAAGCTGCCGGCCACGGCGCAGGTCTGCTCGTGCAACGACATCTCGAAGGGGGCGCTGTGCGAGGCGGTGGCGGGCGGCGCCACCACGATCGGCGCGCTGAAAAGCTGCACGACGGCCGGTACGGCCTGCGGCGGCTGCGTGCCGCTGGTGACGCAGGTGCTGAACGCTGAACTGAAAAAACTGGGCGTGGCCGTCAACAACCACCTGTGCGAACACTTTGCGTACTCGCGCCAGGAGCTGTACCACCTGGTGCGCGTGGAAGGCATCAAGGAATTTGGCGAGCTGCTGGCGCGCCACGGCAAGGGTCTGGGCTGCGACGTCTGCAAGCCGACCGCCGCGAATATCCTTGCCTCCGTGTGGAACGATTTCGTGCTCAAACCGAAGCACGCCAGCCTGCAGGATTCAAACGACTACTTCCTTGGCAACATCCAGAAGGACGGTACCTACTCGGTCATACCGCGCATGGCGGGCGGCGAAGTGACCGCCGACGGCCTGATCGCCGTGGGCATGGTAGCCAAGAAGTACGGCCTGTACACCAAGATCACGGGCGGCCAGCGGGTCGACCTGTTCGGCGCGCGCGTGGACCAGTTGCCGGCGATCTGGGAAGAGCTGATCGACGCCGGCTTCGAGTCGGGCCACGCCTACGGCAAGTCGCTGCGCACCGTGAAATCGTGCGTCGGCTCGACCTGGTGCCGCTATGGCGTGGGCGACAGCGTGGGCTTTGCCATCGAACTGGAAAACCGCTACAAGGGTTTGCGCGCACCGCACAAGATCAAGTTCGGCGTGTCGGGCTGCACCCGCGAATGCGCCGAGGCGCAGGGCAAGGACGTGGGCCTGATCGCCACCGACAAGGGCTGGAACCTGTACGTGTGCGGCAACGGCGGCATGAAGCCGCGCCACGCGGAACTGATCGCATCGAACCTGACCGAGGCCGAGGTGGTACGCCTGACCGACCGCTTCCTGATGTTCTACGTGCGCACGGCTGAACGCCTGCAGCGCACGTCGACCTGGCGCGAAAACCTCGAAGGGGGCCTGGAGTATCTGCGCCAGGTGGTGGTCGAGGACAGCCTGGGCATCGGCGATGAACTCGAAGCGCAGATGCAGCACGTGGTCGACACCTATGCCTGCGAATGGAAGGAGGCCATCACCAATCCGGCCGTACGCAGCCGCTTCCGCCACTTCGTCAACAGCGCGGAAACGGATAGCAACGTGGTGTTTGTGCCCGAGCGCGGGCAGGTGCGTCCGGCCACGTTCGACGAACGCCGCCGCACGATTCCCATCGCCGTGGCTTGAGGAGAATGACCATGCATCGTGACACCCAACTTGCCAACTGGACGGCGGTGTGCCGGCTCGACGAGATCGTCCCCGACACCGGCGTGTGCGCGCTGCTCAACGGCCGCCAGGTGGCCGTGTTCCGCGTCGGCGAACTCGAGCCGCGCGTGTTCGCCATCGATAATTACGATCCGAATTCGCAGGCCGCCGTGCTCTCGCGCGGGCTGGTGGGCAGCATCGGCGAGCGCATCGTCGTGGCCTCGCCCATCTACAAGCAGCACTTCGACCTGGCCAGCGGCGAGTGCCTGGAAGCGCCGGCGCAGTCGGTGGCAAGCTATCCGGCCCGGATCGATGGCGCCGTCGTCTGGGTCGCCGCATGAGCACCACGAGCACCATGAGCACAACGTACAGGCCCGCGCTGGTGGTGGTCGGCAACGGCATGGCCGGGATGCGCACGGTCGAGGAACTGCTCGCGCTGGCGCCAGGCATGTACGACATCACCGTGTTCGGCGCCGAGCCGCACGTGAACTACAACCGCATCATGCTCTCGCCCGTGCTGGCAGGCGACAAGACGCAGGACGACATCGTGCTGCATCCGCGCGCGTGGTACGCCGAGCATGGCATCACGCTGCACACGGGCGACCCGGTCGTGGCCATCGACCGCCGCCGCCGCGTCGTGCGCTCGCAGTCGGGCGTCGAAGTGGCGTATGACCGCCTGCTGCTGGCCACCGGTTCTCAGCCATTCATCGTGCCCGTGCCTGGCGCGGACCTGCCGGGCGTGGTGGGCTTTCGCGACCTGGATGATGTTGACACCATGCTGCAGGCAGCGCGCGACGGCCGGCACGCGGTGGTGATCGGCGGCGGCCTGCTGGGGCTGGAAGCGGCCAATGGCCTGTTGCGGCGCGGGATGGACGTGACGGTCGTGCACCTGACCGGCAGCCTGCTGAACCAGCAGCTCGATGGCGATGCGTCGCTGCTGCTTAAGGGCGCGCTCGAGCGGCGCGGCTTGCGCATCCTGCTGGGCGTGCAGACCGAGGCCATCCTGGGTGACGGCAAGGTGGCATCGGTGCGCCTGTCGGACGGCGTCACGCTGCCGGCCGACCTGGTGGTGATGGCTGCCGGCGTGCGCCCGAACGTGGCGCTGGCGCGTGCGGCCGGCCTGCATGTCGAGCGCGCGATCGTTGTCGACGACACGCTGCAAAGCTACGACCCGCGCGTGTATGCGGTGGGCGAATGCGTCCAGCACCGCCGCGCCACCTTCGGCCTGGTCGCGCCGATTTGGGAGCAGGCGCGCGTCTGCGCGGCGCACCTGGCCGGCTTCGGCCACCGCCGCTACGTGCAGCAGGCCGTGGCCACCAAACTCAAGGTCACGGGGATCGATCTGTACTCGGCCGGCGACATCGTCGGCGGTCCTGGCACGCAAGACCTGGTGCTGCGCGACCGCCGCTCCGGCATGTACAAGCGCCTGGTCCTCGACGGCAATCGCCTCACGGGCGCCGTACTGTATGGCGATGTGGCCGACGGCCCCTGGTATTTCGACCTGATCGGACGCGGCGTCGACATCTCGGCGATGCGCGACCGCCTGTTGTTCGGCCCTGCGTTGTGCGACGCGCAGGCTGCCTAGAAAGCTACCCCATGACGATTCCGATCCACGCTGTACGTACCACCTGTCCCTACTGCGGCGTCGGCTGCGGCGTGAAAGCGACCGCGCTGCCCGGCGGCGGCGCGACGATCGAAGGCGACCTTGAGCACGCCGCCAACCGTGGCCGTCTGTGCGTGAAAGGCTCGGCGCTGGGCGAGACGCTCGATCTGGATGGCCGCCTGCTGCATCCGGCCGCGCGGCAGGGAGGGGCGCTGGTGCGCGCCAGCTGGGACGAAGCGCTGGATACCGTGGCGGCCGGCTTCGCCCGCATCATCGCCGAGCACGGGCCGGACGCGGTGGCGCTGTACGTGTCGGGCCAGATCCTGACCGAGGATTACTACGTCGCCAACAAGTTCATGAAGGGGTACGTCGGCAGCGCCAATATCGACACCAATTCGCGCCTGTGCATGTCGTCCGCCGTGGCCGGTCACAAGCGCGCCTTTGGCGAAGACGTGGTGCCGGGCTGCTACGAGGATTTTGAGCTGGCCGACGTGATCGTGCTGGTCGGCTCGAACGCGGCCTGGTGCCATCCGACGCTGTTCCAGCGCATCGTGCGCGCCAAGGAAGCGCGTCCGGCCATGCAGATCGTCGTGCTCGACCCGCGTCGCACGGCCACCTGCGAGCTGGCGGACCTGCACCTGGCGCTCATGCCCGGCAGCGACGTGGCGCTGTTCAACGGGCTGCTGGCGCACCTGGCGCGCAGCGATGCGTTCGATGCGGACTACGTCGCAACGCACACGACCGGCCTGGATGCGGCGCTCGATGTCGCCAACGCAGGCGATGACGTGGCGCGTACCTGCGGCCTCGATCCGGATGACCTGCAGGCGTTCTACGACCTGTTCGCCCGCACCGACAAAGTCGTCACCGCATTCTCGATGGGCGTGAACCAGTCCAGCAGCGGCACCGACAAGGTCAATGCGATCATCAACTGCCACCTGGCCACCGGCCGCATCGGCCGTCCCGGCATGGGCCCGTTCTCGCTGACGGGGCAACCCAATGCGATGGGCGGGCGCGAAGTGGGCGGGCTGGCCAATATGCTGGCGGCGCACCTGGATCTGGACAATGCCGGGCACCGCGACGCGGTGCGCACGTTCTGGGAGGCGCCGCGCATCGCCGACAAGGCGGGCCTGAAAGCCGTGGACCTGTTCCGCGCGATCGAAGCGGGCAGCGTCAAAGCGGTGTGGATCATGGCGACTAATCCGGTCGTGAGCATGCCGGACGCCGACCAGGTGCGGCGCGCGCTCGCTGCCTGCGAGCTGGTGGTGGTGTCGGATGTCGTGGCGGGCACCGACCTGGCACCGTATGCGCATGTGGCCCTGCCGGCGCTGGCCTGGGGCGAGAAGGATGGCACGGTCACCAATTCCGAACGGTGCATCTCGCGCCAGCGCGCCTTTTTGCCGGCACCGGGCGAGGCGCGGGCCGACTGGCGCGCGCTGTGCGATGTCGCGCAGCGCATGGGGTATGCCGGGTTCGACTTCGACAGCGCGCATGCGATCTTCGACGAACACGCGCGCCTGTCGACCTGGAAGAATGACGACGATGGCCACCGCCGCGCATTCCGGCTCGATTCGCTGGTGGGCATGCGCCGCGCCGCGTATGACGCGCTGCAACCGGTGCAGTGGCCGGTGAATGCAGCGGGGGAGGGCACCGCGCGCCTGTTTGGCAGCGGCGGTTTTTCGTACCCGGACGGCAAGGCGCGCTTCATCGCGACGGACGTGCGCGCACCGGCCAATCTGCCTTGCAGTGAATTTCCGCTGGTGCTCAACACGGGCCGCCTGCGCGACCAGTGGCACACGATGACGCGCACCGGCAAGTCGCCGCGTCTGGCCGGCCACGCGGCTGAGCCGTTCGTCGACCTGCACCCGCACGATGCGCTGCTGGCCGGCGTGCGCGAAGGTGAGCTGGCCCGCATCAGCTCACGCTGGGGCGCGATGGTGGCGCGCGTGGCGCACGGCGGCGGCATCGCGCGCGGCGCCGCGTTCGTGCCGATTCACTGGAACGGGCAGACGGCGTCCGATGCGCGGGTGGGGGCGCTGGTCAATCCGGCCGTCGACCCGGTCTCGGGCGAGCCGGAATTCAAGCACACGCCGGTGCGGATCGAGCCGTTCGGCGTGGCCTGGTATGGCTTCATCATGAGCCGGCACGATCTTGCCCTCGACGGGGTGGCGCACTGGACGCGGGTGCGCGGCAGCGGCTTCATTCGCTATGAGCTGGCCGGGCGCGCACCGGTCACGCCCGGTATCGCGCGCGCGCTGCTGGGCGCCGGTGACGACGCCGATGCGGACGCCGACTGGATCGAGTACCAGGATCAATCGGCAGGCATGCTGCGCGCCGCGCTGCTCGTCGACGGGCGCCTCGAAGCCTGCCTGTTCGTGGCGCGCGTGCCCGATCTGCCGGCGCGCGCGTGGCTGGGCGGGCTGTTCGCCGCCCCCGAACTGGGCCCGCGCGAACGGGCCACGCTGCTGGCCGGCCGCGCCGTGCAAGCCGGGCCCGATCCGGGGCCAACGGTCTGCTCGTGCTTCGGCGTTGGCCGCAACACGATCTGCGCCGCGATCCGGGCCGGGGACTTGCAGACGCCCGGTCAGGTGACAGCCTGCCTGAAGGCGGGCGGCAACTGCGGCTCGTGCATCCCCGAGATCAAGTCGCTGCTGCACGAGGTGCGCTTCGCCACTGCCGCCGCCGCGTGATCAGCCCGGCGGCGTTTTCGGGGCCGGTTTGGAGGTGAGCAGACTGGCCACTACCGACCCCGCCAGGATCACCCCGACCACCCCAAGCGCGATGCCGGTCGGGATCTTGTAGATATCGAGCAGCAGCATCTTGATGCCGATGAAGATCAGGATCCCCGCCAGGCCATATTTGAGCAGGTGGAAGCGGTCTGCCATATCGGCCAGCAGGAAGTACATGGCGCGCAGGCCGAGGATGGCGAAGACGTTTGACGTGAAGACGATGAACGGGTCGCTCGTCACAGCGAAGATCGCCGGAATCGAATCGACCGCGAAGATCACGTCCGTGATCTCGACCATGATCAGCACCACGAACATCGGCGTGGCAAAGCGCAGGCCGTCGCGCATGATAAAGAACTTCTCGCCATGATATTCGTCGGTGATCCGCATGTGCCCGCGCAGCCATTTCAGCACCTTGTTGTCGGCCAGGTCGGGTTCGCTGTCGGCCGAGATCAGCATCTGGATACCGGTGTAGAGCAGGAACAGCCCGAAGATGTACAGAATCCAGTGGAACTGGGCCAGCAGGAGCGCGCCCAGATAAATCAGGATCGCGCGCAGCACGATGGCGCCCAGCACCCCATACAGCAGCACGCGCTTCTGGTATTGCGGCGGCACGCCGAAAAAGCTGAAGAGGGTGATCCAGACGAACACATTGTCGACCGCCAGCGATTTTTCGATCAGATAGCCGGTGAGGTACTCAAGCGACTTCGCTTTGGCCACGACCGGGCCGGCAATGCCTTCGAGATACCAATAGAACCAGCCACCGAAGGCCAGCGCGACCGAGATCCAGATCAGCGACCAGATGGCCGCTTCTTTGGTGCCGACCTTGTGATCGCCCGACGTCTTCAGGCCAAAGAAGTCGATGGCCAGCATGACGACGACGAACGCGGTGAAGGAGAGGTAGAGCGTGGGTGTGCCGACCGATTCGAGCATGTGTCCTCCGTGGAGTGGCAGTGGCCGCTGGTGGGGGCGTGCTGACCGGCACGCGCTGTCATTACAGCATGAATTTTATGGAAATGCTACATGCATGAAGGTCATTGAGACGGGCTTGTGATGACGGTGGCGGCAAGAGAAACGGCTGCTGGTTGCGGCTGTATCGTGCAAGGTGTCGGGTGACACAGAATGTCAACCCGGATCGAACCACTGCCGGCGTTGCGCGATTCCCAGTCGGTAAACAGATCACTTCAAGTCGACATTAAAACGATCAGTTTTATTCAAGCTATTACTCGGAGGGTATATCGTTTGCGACCGATTTTCTGCGTTGTCAGAAATGGCTCATGCTATTTATCTGCAGTGCTGTCCGGTGAATCTTCCCGGTTGATCAACAGCGCGACAAAACCGGGAAAGCAAGCGCAAACTAGCCAACATGCTGCACCAGGCATTTGCCCGCGATCCGAACGACGCGGA
Organism: Telluria sp. LT1R51-2; assembly: GCF_059685775.1. Taxonomy (NCBI): domain Bacteria; kingdom Pseudomonadati; phylum Pseudomonadota; class Betaproteobacteria; order Burkholderiales; family Oxalobacteraceae; genus Telluria; species Telluria sp. LT1R51-2. Next base: position 410,817 of record NZ_JCASIM010000001.1, read on the forward strand.
TTTGCCTGTCATTCAGGCTAGGTAGTAGCCATGAATTAACATTAAATACTTCATTCCAATAATAAATTTGATGAACCAAATTACACTAAAAGCTGTTTTGTTTGACATTGACGGCACGCTTATCGATAGCAATGATGCCCATACGCAAGCGTGGATGCAAACTCTTGAACGGCATGGCCATGTAGTCAGTTACGAGCAGATAAGGAGTTTGATCGGTAAAGGATCGGACAAGGTTTTCGCTGAGCTACTTGACATCGACTCCGAATCGGCCCTGGCGAAACAGATTACAAAAGACCGCACGCAGTTATTGCTGAGCAGGTTTATGGAGAATTTGAATCCGACACCTGGCGCCCGGCTGTTGGTGCAGCACATGAGGTCCAAAGGTCTGCGTCTGGTCATTGCATCATCCAGCGGCGAAGAGCTACCGGCATTACTCGCGCAGGCCGGCCTGCAGGATTTGCTCGACACATCGGTCTCTTCGGATGAGATAAAGGCGTCCAAACCCGACAGTGACATCATCGAAGTTGCCTTGCAAAAGGCCGGCGTGCATTCCACCGAGGCCGTGATGATTGGCGACACTCCCTATGATATTGCGGCGGCCAAGGCAGCCGGCGTCAAGTGCATTGCACTGCGCTGCGGCGGCTACTGGGACGATGCAGCGTTGTCCGAAGCCTTCGCGATCTTCGATGATCCCGCAACGTTATTGCGTCACTGGCCCGACGCGCTGGTGGCAGGCTGAATTCGATGGCGAATTTCGAAATTCTTCTTAGCCTGGTGGCATTCTGCGTCCTGCTTGCGATCGTGGCACAGCGCCTGGATTTGCCGGTGGCGATCCCTCTGGTATTGGGCGGCATGGGTCTCGCTCTGATACCAGGGTTGCCTGCGGTCGAGCTGGATCCGGAGCTTGCACTGGCTCTGTTTCTGCCGCCACTTCTGCAGGTCAGTGCCTACCGCACAGATTGGCCTGCGTTCCGTTCGAACCTTCGGCCCATTCTTTTACTGGCTATCGGCGCCGTTCTCTTTACGACAGCTGCAGTCGCCGTTGTGGCGCACTGGCTGGTGCCCGGACTTCCCTGGTGGGCTGCAGCAGCACTTGGTGCCATTGTGGCGCCGCCCGACGCTGTTGCCGCCAGCTCGGTTCTGAAGAAATTTAACCTGCCCAAGCGGATCGTCACCGTCCTGGAAGGCGAAAGCCTGATCAACGATGCGTCGTCACTAGTCCTCTACCGTTTCGCTGTCGCGGCGGTAGCGGCAAGCTCGGTCAGCTATTCGAGCGGCCTGTTTCAGTTTTTTGGCATGGGAATCGGCGGAATCATCATCGGCTGGTTGACCGGTCGTTTGGCGATGTGGGTGTTCAGCAAGGTCGATGACACGATGCTCGACATCACGATCAGCATTCTGGCAGGTTTTGCAGCTTACCTGAGCGCTGAGGCGCTGCACGCATCGGGCGTGTTAGGCGCGGTAGTTTGTGGTCTCGTCCTGGGCCGGAAACAGCATGCGGAATTCACAGCCCGTACCCGATTGGAGCTCCACGCAGTCTGGAATTTTATCGAGTTCCTGCTTGCCAGCTTGATCTTCATGCTGATCGGACTTCAAATGCGGGGCATCGTTGAACGGCTTGCAAGTGAGAGTGCCACGGCGCTTACGTCGCTTGCATTGCTTGCACTTGCCGTGTCTGTGACCCTCATTGTCAGTCGCTTCGTTTGGGTGTTCATGACAGGCTGGCTGCCAGGCGCGTTCTCGCGGAGCGAGGCAGCGCAGTCGACGCGTCCCCTTTGGACGCACCATGCGGTCGTGTCCTGGGCCGGGATGCGAGGGGTGGTCAGCCTGGCGGCGGCACTTGCACTGCCGGCCAACTTTCCCGCGCGAGATGTCATCGTTTTCCTGGCATTTTGTGCGATTTTCGCGACGCTTATTGTTCAGGGCACCACGCTTGGCTGGCTGGTACGAAAACTCGAAGTGATCGAGCCGGAAAAGGACGCTGCTGAACCAGCAGAAGCACTGGCCAGAGCAGAGATTGCTGACGCCGCGCTTGAAGTAGTCAAGGAACACCTCGAGCCAGCCGCCAGCCCGGAGCATTCAACTGCAGCGTCTGCACTTGTTGACGAGTACGAAGCCAGGGCTGAGCGGGCAGCTGACGAGAAAGAAGCTGAATCGCCCGAGAACGCCGAACAGTTCAATGCGCAAAGACGCTTGCGGCTGGTGGCAATTGAAGCAGCCCGGGAGAAGCTGTCCGAGCACACAGATCAAGTCGATGCGGAGACGCACCGCTCACTGGCAAACGAATTGGACCTGGAGGAGCAGCAAATCAGAAGTGCAATGAGCAAATCCAGCTAACTCGTCAGTGTCAGTCTGCACTACGCAAAAGCTTTAATGCAGAGAATATATGAAGCTTTTGCGATCGCGGTGCCACATCTTGACGAATTACTGCGTTTAACAAAATGCGTTGTACCTGATCACGATGGGCCTTGCTGCCATCAAGCAGGGGAGGCGCCTTCAAAACTTTTAATGGAGTAAGTTAATTATTCTGTCTCCGCCATCTTGCGCAGTTGACCAATTACCGACATAGACCATGGAAAAAACGAAAATTACTGGCTGAGCAGCCCTGTCGACAACGACTATATTTCGGCAGAAAGATATTTGAGTTTGTTGTTTAAACCACGTAAATGTCGCAAACTGTTGCAGAAATTGCGCGCCGCGCCAATGTCAGAATATCCGGCCAAAGATATTTTACGCGCCTCCCGCACGCCGATGTCCGAAGTCGCTGCCTTTGACTGGTCTCACCATCAGCAGCAAATTCGCGATGGTGAGGCGCTTGGCCCCATCCTGATCGTTCGACAGAACGACGGCTCAGGCTTGATCATTGCGGATGGCTTTCATCGCATGTGTGCCCTTTTTACGGAAGATGAGCTGATCAAGGTTCCGTGCAAGATTGCCTGAACCTGGGCAGTCTTGTCGTTCAGGTGTCACGTTCGGTGTCATGTCAGGTTCGGTGTCAGGTCTGACATTTGGACACGGACTCTAACATGGTCAAACGTGTTCGCCTTCCAACGCCATTGCTGAGGAAGGATGAGTTTGTTCTGGACGCCGTCGCATAAAACTGGAGATAGATGAAAACGTCAACTCTGTACAAACTGGAATTGTGTAACGCTGAGGCTGTGTCCAAATGTCAGACCTGACCCCCGCTTTTTTTCCATTGGAGCGTAAATGATGCTATGAGGCCTTTGAAGATCCGTACTCTGCAAAGTAGTGACGCTGAACAGTTGCTGAAATTTGAATTGGAAAATCGCCAATGGTTCGAGCGGCATATTGACGCCCGCAGACCCGATTTTTACTCAGTCGAGGGCGTTACTGAACATATCGCCTCGTATTTATCCGGCCTTGCTGACGGAACATGGCATCCGCTTGTCATCGAAGATTCTGACGGCCAAATAGTTGGTCGAGCAAACCTGAAAGATATCGATATAGCGGAAAGATCGGCAGAAGTCGGCTATCGGATTGCCGAGCGCGCTTGTGGGCAAGGGCTGGCAACACTCGCGGTCAGGCGGTTGATTCAGGAGGCACGGTCACGTTGGAACCTGACTCGGCTGGTCGCCAATGTATATGCTGAAAATATTGGTTCGGCAAAAGTGCTTCAACGGTGTGGATTCGTGATCGAACACGTCTTACACCAGCAAGAAACACAAGACGATTATCGGTTCGTGCTTTCGATCAACGGCAATAGCTGATACGAATCGGCCGACTTCTGATCAAACTAGTCAATTGTCTGCATCCGGTTCATGTCGGCCGGAAATTTCCACATCCATCGTCTGCCGGCATGGCGCCGGCAGACGAACATGGCGCCAGGCGCCGGATCAGCGCAGCGTGCGTGCGAAGAACTCGTCGGTGCGGCTGTTGGCCAGCGTGGCCGCGTCATGGTCGTAGTGACCGCCACCCGGACGGGCAAATGCGTGGTCGCAACCAGGGTAGACATGGATTTCGGCATCGTTGCTGTCGGCAAACGCGGCCTTGATCTTTTCCTGCGCCTCAGGGCCGATGTATTCGTCGGCGCCGGCCAGGTGGTACAGGAACGGCGCGCCGATGTTCTTGGCTTCGGCCAGGTAGTTGTCGGTGCCGCCGCCGTAGTAGGCCGCGAATGCATCGCCATCGGTGCGCGCCGCGCTCAGGTAGGTCATCAGTCCGCCCAGGCAGTAGCCGGTCACGCCGACCTTGCCGTTGCTGCCTTCCATCGTGCGCGCTGCGCTGATGGTGGCGGCAATGTCCTGCACGCCGTGGTCAAAATCGTAGCTCTTGTACAGGGCGAATGCGCGCGCGACGTCGGCTTCATTGGCTTCCGACAGATCCACGCCTGGCTCTTCGCGCCAGAACAGGTCGGGGGCGACGGCGATGTAGCCCTTGGCGGCGTAGTTGTCGGCGATGCTGCGGATGCCGGCGTTCACGCCGAAAATTTCCTGCAGCACGATGATGACCGGGTAGGTGCCGACGACGTCGGGACGGGCCACGTAGCAATCGAAACCGCGTTCGGCGGTGGAGACAGTGAGTGTTTCGGACATGGAATTCCTTTTGGTTGACGGAGAGGGTGCCGGCCGGGTTGCATGAGCGGCCGTAGCGACACATATGATAAGACGAATGGGGCGGAAGCTGCCACCAGCACGATTGTGGCCCGTCTTCCTCGTGCGCGCAGACCTCAGCCCTGCAGACTGACGCCCATTTGCCGGCAGTATTGGGCGAGGTGCTCGGGCAGATCCGCTGGGCACACGCCGCACGCCCGGTTGCCCGGCACGGCATAGTCGATGAAGGTCGGATAGGGCAGATCAAGCTCGGCCATGATCGAGCGAAACGCCTCCAGCGTCTTGCCGGCGCCCAGTCGGGCGTTGCGCTGTTTTTCCTGGGCAATCGAGGAAACACGGCGCTGCTGGTAGTCGTGCGCCGGATAGACCAGCGTCTCATCCGGCAGCGCAAACAGTTTTTCGGTCACGCTGCGATATAGCGCATCGGCATCCCCGTTCTGGAAATCCGTGCGGCCGCAGCCGTCGATCAGCAGGGCGTCGCCGGTGAAGACCCGTTCGCCCAGAAGATACGAAAAGTGGCCATCGGTATGGCCGGGGGTATGCAGCGGCTGCAGGGATATGCCGCCGACCTCGAACGGGCGGCCTTCCTCGATCGCGACATCGGCGCAGGGCAGGCAGTCGAACGCGGGTGCGGCGATCTTGCTGCCGGTGGCGTTGCGCAATGCCAGCGCCGCAGTGATGTGGTCGGCATGGATATGGGTGTCGAGCGTGTAGGCCAGTGTCAATCCCAGCTCGTGCAGCACGCCAAGATCGCGCTCCATGCTGACGATCACCGGGTCGATCAGGATGGCCTGGCCGGTCTGCCGATCACCCAGCAGATAGGTATAGGTGCTCGACAGCGGTTCGAAAAGTTGCTTGAAAATCATGGTACCTCCTGTGATCGGTGGATCAGGGCCTGCGTCGCTCGAGCAGTTCGAAGATGCCCATGCCCGCCAGCATGGCGGCGCAGAAAATGAGCGGCTGCACCGCGCCCGTCGCGAGCGAAGCCAGCGCTGGACCGGGACAGAAGCCGGCCAGTCCCCAACCGGCCCCGAACGCGAGGCTCCCCAGCACCAGCCGGCGGTCGATCCGGGTGGCTGTCGGCAGGTGCATGGGCTCGCCCAGCAATGATTGCCGGCGCCTGGCGGCGAACCTGAATGCGGGGAATGCCACCAGGATCGCGCCGGCCATCACCAGCGCCAGCGACGGGTCCCAGCGGCCAGCCAGGTCCAGAAAACCAAGTACCTTGGCCGGATTGGTCATGCCGGCCACGATCAGGCCGATGCCGAACACGAGGCCGGTAATCAATGCCATCAGGATGCGCATGCCGTTCTCCTCAAGCCAGTAGATGGCGCACGATGAACACGGTCGCGAAGCCGGCGCCCATGAAGGCCAGCGTGGCCGCCAGCGAACGAGCCGAGCCGCGCGCCAGCCCGCACACGCCATGGCCGCTGGTGCAGCCGGCGCCGTAGCGGGTGCCGATGCCGACCAGCAGGCCGGCGGCGGTCAGGGTGCCCGTACCGGCATCGATGCGCATGGCGGGCAACGGGACGGCTAGCGTGTACACAAGCGGCGCCGCGACCAGGCCGAGCAGAAACGCGATGCGCCAGCCACGCTCGCCCGGGGCCGGCCCCAGCAGCCCGCCGAGAATGCCGCTGATGCCGGCGATGCGGCCATTGAACAGCACGAACATGGCGGCCGCCAGGCCGATCAGCAGGCCACCGCCCAGCGCGCTCCAGGGAGTAAAGTCAGTCCAGTTCACGGTCATTGCTGCCTCCTGGTTGTGCACAGAATTGCTGGTACAGGACCTGCAGCACGGCACTGGCCGCGTCGCTGGCCAGGCTGTAATAGATCTGCTTGCCGTCGCGCCGGGTCGTGACCAGGCGCTCCTCGCGCAACACACCCAGCTGTTGCGAAAGGGTGGGCTGGGCAATGCCCGACGCCGCTGCCAACTCGCTGACGCAGTATTCGGCTTGTGTGAGCTGGCACAGCAGCAGCAGCCGGTCCGGATTGGCCAGCGTCTTGAGCAATGCGCAGGCGCGCACGGCGGCGGCTTGCATCTCGAGCAGGTTCAATGGTTCTGGATGGGGGGTCATGGTTATCGCTTTCATCTGGCGCCCATTGAATCACACTATATCGAAAAACAAACTATCTTTTAATATATTGATGGGTTCTTGGCGAAGGTTTGGCCGGCGCCGACGCGTGTGCCCGGCACGGGGTAGAATTTCAGGGCATTGTGGTCGTCATGCCGTCGTCGAACGTCTTCATGGCTCACCACGACCATTGCCATATTCTGAAAGAACCGTACATGAGTCATTTCGAGCACCTCCGCAGTCACGCCATTCCTGCACTCCAGGCCACGATGGAAGAGTATGTCGCGCCGGCGTCCGGCGCGCGCCACATCCACCTGACCACCAGCGGCGCCGACATGGCGTTCCTGGTGGGCTTCCCCACCGTGCCCGACGCCAGCGATGGCCGCGCGCACATTCTCGAACACCTGGCGCTGTGCGGCTCGCAGCGCTATCCGGTGCGCGATCCGTTCTTCGCCATGCTGCGCCGCTCCACCGCGACCTTCATGAATGCATTCACCTATGCCGACCGCACCGTGTATCCGTTCGTCAGCACCGACGAAAACGATTTCTACAACCTGCTCGACGTGTACCTCGACGCGGCCTTCTTCCCGAAGCTCGACTACCTGAACTTCCTGCAAGAGGGCTGGCGCTACACGCTCACCGATGGCGTGCTCGGTTATCAGGGCGTGGTCTTCAATGAAATGAAGGGCGCGTTTGCCGACCCGGGCCACGCGCTGTACAAGGGCCTGACCTCGACCATCCTCAGCGGCACCACCTACGAAGTCGATTCGGGCGGCGATCCGCTGGCCATTCCCGAACTCACGCACCAGATGCTCAAGGACTTCCACGCCAGCCATTACCATCCGTCGCAGGCGGTCTTCATGACGGCCGGGCCGCTGCCCGCTGCCGCAGTGCAGGAGCGCATTGCCGAGCGCGTGCTGGCGCGCCAGATCGATGTCTCGGCACGGCGCGTCCCGCAACTGGCCAGCGCTTTCGCGGCGCCGCAGCGCAATACCGTGCGCATCCCGTCACAGCAGGGCCGCGACAACGAATTCGGGCTGCAAATGACGTGGCTGATGGGCGAGTCGGCTGTCCCGAAAGTAGCGTTTGAAGCGAGCCTGCTGTCGGCCGGCCTGCTGGGCGACGCTGCCGCGCCGCTGATGAAGGCGATGGAGACGGCGGGCTACGGCCGTCCATCGGGCTTCAATGGCCATGACGACAGTGCGCGCCAGATGCTGTTCCACGTCGGCATGGAGGGTCTCACCGAGGCCCAGGCGCCCATGGCCGAAGCCCTGATCTGGTCCACGCTGGAGCAGGTGGCCGAGCAGGGCGTGGAGCACGCCACGCTGCAGGCCGCGCTGCGCGACCTGAAATACCAGCAGCGCAATACCCGCAGCGGCAGCATGCCGAATGTGCTCGAACGCCTCTTGACCGCGCTGCCGGTCGCGATGCGCGACGGCGACGTCGTCACCGCGTTCGACAGCGATGCGATCCTGCAGGCGATGGAAAGCGATATCGCCGATCCGGCTTACTTCAAGTCGCTCGTGCGTAACCTGTTGACGTCGCCTGGCCGCCTGGTCTCGACCATCGTGCCGGACGCCGCCTATTTCTCCGACCGCGACGCGGTGGAAAGCGCGCGCCTGGCGCAGGCTTCGGCCCAGCTGACCGACGCCGACCGCGCGCGCATCGCGGCCGATACCGTGGCCCTCGAAGCGCATCAGAAAACAGCCTTCGATTCGCAGGTGTTGCCGCGTATCCGGCCCGGCGATGTGAGCACGCAGCCGCGCGCCTTGCCCGCGTTTGCACCGACCGCCGACGACATCCACGCGTTCAGCATCGGTTCGAACGGCATTTCGTCGGCCAGCATCGTGTATGACGTGTCGGCCATCCCGGCCGCCGACTGGCCATGGCTGGCGCTGTACACGCAGCTGCGCGACGACCTGGGCCTCGAAGGCCAGGACTATGCCGAGGCCGGCGCCTGGCGTCAGCGCATGGTGCCGTCGTTCGGCTTCGACCTGCAGCCGTTCCAGTTGCCGGACGGCGCGCTGCGCATCGACCTGACGGTATCGGCCAACGCCCTGCGCGAAGAGCATGCCAATATCGTCGCAGTGCTCGACGCCTATATGGCACGGCCACGTTTCGACGAGGCCGTGCGCCTGCGTTATCTGCTCGAGCGCAAGGTGGAAAACACGCTGGACGACCTGGCGCAGGCCGGCAGCCACTACGCGGCCATGGCCGTGAGCGCGCCGCTGGCGCAGGTGCGGCGCTTCCAGGACGCCATTGCCGGACCGACAGCGCTGGCATTCAACGCCCGCCTCAAAACCCTGGCCGCAACGCCGGAAGGCGTGGAGCAGGTCGCGGCCGAACTGGCGCGCATTCACGCTACCATCGTGGCTCAGCGCCCGAGCATGCTGTGCGCCGGTAGTGGCGACGATGGCCACGAGTTGGCGCGTCTGCTGGCGGCGGCCTGGCCGACATCCAGCACTACCACTGGTGCAACTGTGGCGCCTGGCGCGTCCGCAGAAGCCGCACCGCAGCCTCCGGCGAATGTCGCGCTGCACGCGGCAGGCCAGGTCAATCACTGCAATATCGCCTGGGCAGTGCCGATGTCGCACGACGATGACGCCGGCGCGCTGAGCGTGGCTGCCGAGCTGTTCACCAACCAGGTGCTGCACACGGCGCTGCGCGAAGCGGGCGGCGCGTATGGCGGCAGCGCATCGTATGCAGGCGATTCGGGCGTGTTCTCGATGGCGTCGTTCCGCGACCCGCGTCTGGCGGCGACCTACCGCGATTTCGACGGGGCGGTCGACACCATTCTGGCGTCCGACTACAGCGATGAGCAGGTCGAGGAAGCCATCATCGGCGTGATCAAGAAGCTCGACAAGCCGGAAGCACCGTGGGATGCGGTGCGGCTGGGCTGGCGCATGTTCCGGCGCGGCACCGACATGGCCACGCGCGAGCGTTTCCGTCAGAGCGTGCTCGGCTGTACGCAGGCGCAGGTGAAGGCGGTCGTACAGAAGTACCTGAAGAACGGCACCGCCAGCCGCGCTGCGTTCGCGGGCAATACCGAGCAGGATCTGGGCGGCCTGGCCGTGCTGGATTTGTCGGTGCTGGCCGGGGCTTGATGCAGGATGGTTGATGGAGGGCGGCTGCCGTCGGTCGCCGCTTTTCAAGCTAATTCCCTATTAAAATATTTTAGGCACAATATTTAATAGGGTATTTATTCTCGGTTATATTGGCAGGCGCACTACCTGTCGTGCAATTCAGCCAGCGCTGATCCCTTCATTCGTTTTCCAATCACTCCGATGCATTGATGGTACGCAGAATCCGTCCCGGATATCCTGCATACCATGCAATGGTATTGCGCGTGGGCGCACGATTTTTAAAAAGATTTTCTCAATTAAATATCTGCACGGATAATGTGGGTGAGATGCGCCATGAAACTGGTTGAAGCATTGGATATTGCGCCGGGTATATCGCAAGTCATCGATATTGGCGCTGCAGCGAAAGCCGGCACGGTCACGTCGTATTCAACCAGAATGCCGCGTATCAGTATCAAGCAATGGAAAATGTTTCATGCGGTAATTGATTACGATGGTTTCGATGGCGCCGCCGATCGTTTGCACGTAACCCAATCGACCGTCAGCCACGCCGTTGCCAAGCTCCAGGAGCAACTCGGCCTCTCTCTGTTGGAACTGAAAGGCCGCAAGGCCCAGATTACTGCCGAAGGTCAATGGTTGCTGGAAAGGTCACGCGAACTGGTCAGGCATGCCAATGCACTCGAGGGGCTGGCCGACAATCTGCGCCAGGGCTGGGGGCCTGACGTGCGCGTGGCAATCGACCCCGGTTTCCCGTCCGACCTGCTGATTCAGGCCGTGCGGCATTGCTCGCCGTCGTTGCACGACATGCGCCTGAGCGTCAGCGAAGTCACGCCCGACGGCGCCCGGCGCGCGCTGCATGCCGGCGAGGTCGACATCGCCATCGGCGCGCAACCGGTGGCGGGCTTTGCTGCCCGTTTCCTGTTCGAGGTCGAGCACATCGCCGTGGCCCATCCCGCCCATCCGCTGTTGTCAGGCAAGCGCGCCATCACGTACGATGAGCTCGTCACGCATTCCCAGATTGTCATCGGCCCGGAGCAACACGGGGGCGTTGCCAGCCCGGCCGAGTCGGCGTCACACCCCCCGGGGGCCTGGCGCGTTTGTCATCCGGACCGGGCGATCGATATCCTGCGACAGGGTGTGGGTTATGCGTGGTTGCCCAGGTTCCAGGTGCAACAGGCGCTCGACGCCCGGCACTTGTGCGCGGTGCCGGTGGTGGGCGGACGCCATCACCACACGCGCCTGTACCTGATGTGCGCGCAGTCGGTAGCGGCGGGGTCGGTCGCCAGGCAATTTGCCGATGCATTGCAGGTCTGCAGCGCACGCTGCTTGCATGCAGGCACAGGCCAGGCATGAAACGCGCCCAGCAACCGATGTCCATGGCGCTGTCGCGGCGTGGCAAAGACGGTGACGCGCTCGAAGCGCTGTCCGGGATCAGGCACGTGCTGCGCAACGGCTGGCTGATCGTTGGCACGGCCTGTGCCATCACCATCTTCGCGATCACTGTCGCACTGGGTGTGAAGCCACTCTATGAATCGAACATCCTGATCCAGATCACGCGCCACGCGCCCCCGTCGGCCGACCTGCAGACCGAAACCCCCGCCATCACCGAAATCGAGATACTGCGCTCACGCTCGGTCCTGGCGCGGGTGGTCAATGCGCTTCACCTCGATATCGCCGTCGAGCCGACCGTGTTTCCCGTCGTTGGCGCGTTCATTGCGCGCAGCAATCCGGGCTTGTCCGATCCTGGCCTGTTCGGTCTCGGCGGCTATATCTGGGGCAACGAACAGGTGGGGGTCGACATCTTCAATGTCCCTGATGCGCTGCTGGACCAGCCATTCAAGCTGGTCGTCAGCGGCCATGATGCCTATACGCTCAGCCAGCCAGAGGCCGGCATACGGTTGCACGGCAAAGTCGGTGAGCATCTGCGCGCCAGGACGCTGCCCGGAACGCTGGACATCCTGGTCACGACCATCCATGCCAGACCGGGCGCGGCGTTCACACTGCACCGCAGTCGCGAAGGGCAGGCGGTGGACAGGTTGCAACGGTCACTGGCGATCGCCGAAAAAGGCCGGCTATCGAATGTGATCGGTGTGTCGCTGCAGGGGGGCAATCCCGAGCTGGTCAGCCGCATCCTCAATGAAATTGCCGACCAGTATATCCAGCAGCAAACCGCACAGAAAACCGACGAGGTGAAGAACCAGCTCGTGTTTTATGACCAGCAAGTCTCGCAAGCGCAACGCCGCATTCGTGAGCTCGACGTCAGGCTTAACGAACTCTTGCGCAAGCATGGCGCCTCCGACCTGAGCGAAGACGCACGTATCCTGGCCCAGCAATCGCTCGTGCTGCAGGCCGAACTGACGGCAAAAGAACAGCAGAAAATCGCATTGTCGGCCCGCTTTGGCGACCGGCACCCCGATATGCTGGTCGTGACGCGGCATATCGCCTCGATCCGCCGTGACCTGGCTGACATCGAGACCCGGCGCAAGGGCTTTGCAGCGGCCCAGCAAGAAATTTTGGCGGTCAACCGCGACAAGCTGGCGCACAGCCAGATGAGTTTCGAGCTCCTCAATATGCGCCACAAGCTGGATGCGTTGATGCTGTCGAATCACATCAACGTGCGCCTGGTCGACCGGGCTCAGACACCACTGCAGTCGGTCTCGCTCGCCTTGCCGGTCATGGTCGTGCTGGCCTGCATGCTGGGCATGACCAGCGGCGTCATCGCCTCGGTACTGAAAAACTCACTCGTGCGGCGCAAGTACCGGAGTGGCACAACGTGGGGCGTACGACGCCTCGTGATCGGTACCCAGGCACCGCTGGCCGACGACAACGAGAATCCGCAGGGCGCCATGTCGCCCGCCGCAGGGCAGGGCGACGCGCAACCTGCCGCGGGGCACGGCAGACGGTAGGCAACACCGCAAGGGGCGAGGCACCGGCGACGACTGCGCAGGGGTGAACGGGCTGGCCGGTTGCTGCGGCGCATGGACCTCACTGCAATCGCAAACGCGGCAATCCGACGTGCAACGCGCCACTGCAACTCATCGATGCCATGCAGATGATTCCAGGTGACCACGGCGCGGCGATCGTCATCCAGAAAAATATCTTCCGATATTTTCCAAGGGATTAGTCGCAAAAGAAACCAATCATAAAAATGCATCTGAAGAGCGTCGTCGACTACCGATGCATCGATTTTTTCAACGTTTTCCATTTCTCCTCTTTGCTACAGTAAAAGCCTGTATCGAGACGATCTGCGCGAATGTCGAGACTGCCGATGGCAACGACATGGTGCGTCGTGCGCGTGAATGCCGACGATTTTCGGATATGAACGGAGGGCATGATGGCGGTGAAACAAACATTCGGTGGCCTTGAATCCATGTTTCTATCAGCATTATTGTTTCCGCTTGTCGAAACATTTGTATTGGCATTGTTGGTCAGCTTATGCATTTGCATGCTCAATATCCTCACCGAGCGTTGGCACGGCAAGTTTTCATTCGATCTCGATGTCAATGGCGTTCAGAAAGTTCACAAGACCCTCGTTTCACGTACTGGCGGCGTGGCCATGGTGGCCGGCGTGCTGGCAGTCCCGTCAAGCGCCAGCCTGTTTGGCTATCCGCCAGCGCAGCAAGTCGAGACGAACACGCTCATCCTGCTGCTGTTGCTGGCTGCGATGCCTGCGTTTTTGGCCGGCATCATCGAGGATCTGACCAAACAGGTGTCGGTCCGCATCCGCCTGTGCGCGATCCTCACGAGCGCCGTGCTCGCCGCCTTTCTGGTGGAAGCGCATTTGCCACGCCTCGATATCTGGGCGCTCGACGGCATCCTGCACTGGCTACCGGTCTCGCTTGGCATTACCGCGTTTGCAGTGGCCGGCGTGTCCAATGCCATCAATATCGTCGATGGCTTCCATGGCGTCGCCGGTGGCACGGTGGTTGTCATTCTTGCTGGCACAGGTTTTCTGGCATGGCAGGATGGAGATCTCCTGGTCACGCAGCTGGCTCTGGCCGGGATGGGCGCGACCATCGGCTTCCTGCTGCTCAATTACCCCACCGGCCGCCTGTTCATGGGCGATGGGGGCGCGTACTTCATCGGCTTCTGGGCGGCGGAAGTCGCGGTGCTGACGATTGTCCGCAATCCCGGCATCAACGCCTGGCAGATTCTCGCCATTTACGCCTACCCGGTGATCGAAGTGTTGTTCAGCATCTACCGACGAAAGTTTCTGCGCAGCGCGCTGGTCGGCGCGCCGGACCGCCTGCATCTGCATTCACTGTTTTACCGGCGCGTTGCCTGCAACAGGATCCGCATTTCCCGCTACACATGGGTGCGTAACGCTGGCGTGGCCTGCTTCGTCACCGCATGGCTCAGCGCCGCGACGATCGCCGCCGTGCTGGTCGGCGACACCGTGCCGTCCGCCGTGACGCTGGTCCTGGCTCAGATGGTGGTCTACGTGGCGGTCTACATGCGTCTGGTGCGTGGCCACTGGGGCCGTTGTCGCCACCCGGCCGTCATTCTTGGCTTGCGGCCTCAACCAAGGAGCAGGGCGATCTGACCGATCCGCCTGCCGTGCAACGAGCACATTCATCCGATTTGCCACTCTGACAGGAACAGGTCATGCACAACTACGACGCGATCCAGACGGCGCTGCGCGCGCATCCCCGGCGCTGGCTGATCACCGGCTGCGCGGGCTTTATCGGTTCCAATCTGCTTGAAACCCTGTTGAAGCTCGATCAGACCGTCGTTGGTCTGGATAATCTGTCGACCGGTTTCCAGCGCAACCTGGATGAAGTGCGCAGTCTCGTGACAGCCAGTCAGTGGCAGCGCTTCACGTTCATGCAGGGAGATATCCGCGATCCGCAACTGTGCAGGCATGCCGTCGCGGGGGTCGACAAGATCCTGCACCAGGCCGCGCTGGGCTCGGTGCCGCGCTCGATCGCGGACCCGGTCGCCACCAACGACACCAATATCAACGGTTTTCTTCAATTGCTGATCGCTGCACGCGATGCGCGGATCACGTCGTTCGTGTATGCGGCGTCCAGCTCGACCTATGGCGACCATCCCGGCCTGCCCAAGATCGAAGAGCGGATCGGCAGGCCGCTGTCGCCCTATGCGCTGACGAAGTACGTCAACGAGCTGTATGCCGATGTGTTTTTCCGTTGCTACGGGCTGCGCACCGTGGGCCTGCGCTACTTCAACGTGTTCGGCAAGCGGCAAGATCCCAATGGCGCTTATGCCGCCGTGATTCCCAGGTGGATCGCGGCAATGATGGCAGGTCGCCAGGTGCAGATCCATGGTGACGGCAGCACGAGCCGTGATTTCTGTTATGTCGACAATGCGGTGCAAGCAAACCTGCTGGCGGCGATGGCGCCGGTCGCTGCCGGCAGTGCAATCTACAACGTGGCCGTCAACGACGCGACGACGCTGAACCAGCTATTCGCGTGTCTCAAGACCATTCTGGGTACACACGGCGTGACGGCGATCATGGAGCCGCTTTACACCGCGTTTCGCGCTGGCGATGTGCGCCATTCGCAGGCGGACGTGAGCAAGGCGATGCGCGAACTCGGGTATGCGCCGGCGTACCGCATCGATGCAGGTTTGAGGGCAGCTGTGCCATGGTATCGCGCACACCTTGCCAGTGCAGCACCGCGCGCGGATGCTGTTGAGGGCGCCGTTGGAGTCGCGGCTGAAGGCCTTGTTGCCAGCGCTGGCGTCACTGCAGAGGTTACTTCCGACAGCAACTTCGATATCGCCTCGGATGTCACCTCGGGTGTCACCTCGGATGTCGCCACAAGCGCAGGTGCGAGCCATGCCCACGCCAGCTAAGCATTTCCAGTCGGTGGCGATGCTGCCGCCCGGCTGCGGGGAGTGGTGCAAGTGAGCCTGCTCAATGCGCTTGGTACACGGTGCCGCATCGCCGATCCGCAGCATCTCGCGATTTTTAGGGGGATGCTGACTGTTGCGCTGTTCACCTTGCTCGGCAAGCTGATGAGTGCGGTGAAGGAGATGGTCGTCGCCTACCGCTACGGCCTCTCTGCCGAGGTCGATGCTTACCAGTTTGTGTACAACCTGGTGTCCTGGCCGCTTGGTATCTGGGCCAGTGTGCTGACGGCCGTGCTGGTGCCCCTGGTGGCGCGCATGCGCGTGTCCGATCCGCAGGCAATTCCGCGCTTTCGCGCCGAGCTGGCCGGCTTCACGCTCATGCTCGGCACGGGTCTGGCGCTGCTGGGTGGGCTGGGCATCGGCGCCCTGTTGCGGTTCGACCTGAGCGGCTTGCCGACGCACTCGGCACAGCTTGCCGCGACGGCGCTTCCCGGCATGCTCGTGATGCTGCCGCTCGGTCTGCTGGTCGCGCTGCTCTCGGCGTGGCTGCTGGCGGCGCAGCGCCACATCAACACCCTGCTCGAATGCGTGCCGACACTGTTCATCGCGGCAGCGGTTCTGACGTTCACCGGCGGCGGTATCGGCCCGCTGGTGTGGGGCACGGTTGCCGGCTGCGCCGTTCACCTGCTCACGCTGCTGGCGCCCATGACGAAGCGCCACGAGCTCGTCGCGCCGGTCTTCACCAGAACGTCTGCCCAGTGGCAATGGTTCTGGCAAGGCTTCGGCATCATGCTTGCCGGCCAGGCATTGATGAGCTTTACCGTGATCATTGACCAGTTCAATGCGGTCGGCCTCGGCACAGGCGCGCTTGCCACGCTGGGCTACGCGAACCGGGTGTTGTCGTTGATTCTCGGCCTGGCGGCCATCGCTGTCTCGCGCGCCACGCTGCCCGTGTTCTCGCAGGCCAGCGCCGACGCGACCGGGGACGTCTACCGTGTCGCCGCGTCGTGGGCGCGCCTGATGTTTGTTGGCGGGGTCGTCGTGATGCTGCTGAGTTATCTGATCGCGCCGTGGGCGATACGGCTCCTGTTCGAGCGGGGCCAGTTCCATGCCACGGACACGGCCCAGGTTGCCGAAGTCTTGCGCTACGGCTTGCCGCAGTTGCCCTTCTATTTTTCGTCGATGGTGCTGGTGAGCTACGCGCTCAGCCAACGTCGTTACGGCGTAATTTTCTGGTCCGGCGTCATCGGCTGTGGCGGCAAGGTGATCGGCAACCTCTTGCTGGTGCCGCGTCTTGGCATCAACGGCATCGCGTTGGCGACAATGGTGGTGTACGGTCTGAACGCATCGTTTTTCTGGCTGGTGCTGCGGCGCTGGTCGTCACCGCGGCGCCCTGCGCCCTGTCCGTGAGAAATGGAGCGCATCCCGTGAAGATCCTGTTGCTGTTGCATAGCCTGTCTGCAGGCGGTGCCGAGCGTGCTGCCTGCACGTTGGCCAATGTCTGGGCAAATCGGGGCCGGGAGGTGACCATTGTCACACTGGCTCCGGTCAGTGCCGATTTTTATCCGCTTGACCGCAGGGTGGTGCGCGTGTCACTCCATCTGGCCGGGGACAGTCGTCATGCGCTCCATGGTCTGTGGCAGAACGTGCGGCGCGTGCTGGCGCTGCGGCGCCTGCTGCGCCGTCTTCAGCCGCACGTCGCGCTTGCTATGATGAGCACGCCAAATGTGCTGTTGGCGCTTGCCAGTTTGTGGCTGCCGGCATTACGCACGATCGGTTCGGAGCGGTGCTATCCGCCGCACGCACCGCTCGGTCGCCTGTGGCACGTCCTGCGCCGCAACCTGTACGGCCAACTGTCGGCGGTGGTCGCGTTGACGGGCGAGTGCGCGCACTGGATTGAAACACGCACGTCGGCGTCACGGGTCGTTGTCATTCCCAATGCCATTGCCTGGCCGCTGCCGGACAATCCGCCGCGGCGCAGTCTTGCCAGGCTGTGTCGGTCGCAGCGCAAGCTCCTGCTCGCCGTCGGCCGCCTCGAACCCGTGAAACACTTCGACGCCCTGATCGGCGCTTTTGTGCGCCTGGCGGACGCATTTCCCGACTGGGATCTGGTCATCCTCGGCGAAGGCCCCGAGCGTGCGCATCTGGCAGCGACGATCAATCGCATGGGGCTGACGCAGCGTGTGGCCATGCCCGGGGTGGCCGGCAATATCGCGCAGTGGTATGGTCAGGCGGATCTGTTTGCGCTGACCTCGCTTTCCGAGGGTTTCCCCAACGTTCTGGCCGAGGCCATGGCGCACGGCGTACCGGTGGTCAGCGTCGATTGCGATACGGGACCACGCGATATCGTCCGGGATGGCATCGACGGACTTCTGGTGCCGCCGAACGACACCGCCGCGTTGCGCGACGCGCTGGCACGCGTGATGGGCGACGCGGCCTTTCGCGGGCAGTTGGCGGCCCGTGCGGTGCAGGCAAGGGAGCGCTTTTCGACCGGGAAGATCGGGCAGATGTGGGAGACGCTGTTCCTGGATCTGTGCGGTGGCCAGACGCTGGCCGACGAAGGCCGTCATGCATGCTTGCATCCAGACCACCACCCAGACTGCCACACGGGCTACCACACGGGCAGCCACACCGGGCCCGATACAAGCTGCCATGCAGCCGGCCACCTGGCGTCAGCAGGAGGCACGGGCGATGCACCATGAACTCGTTGCCGGCAACTTGTCGAGGCTGCTCGAACGTCGTGCGGTCCGGCCGCCGCTGCGCACTGACAGCCGGTTTTTCATCCGCTACCACACGCTGCTGATGGCGGCGGCGCTTGGCGCAATGTACGCCAACTTGCCGATCTATTTATATGTTCTTGATGCAGGGCTGCTACCGAAATTTATTTATTTCGGCATTTTTGCATTCATCGCACCGCTGATGGTCATGCGCTGGCAGGCGCTCGGGCATTATCTCGTGTCGCCATTCGCATTGTGGGCACTATTATTATTTTCGTTGAATATGATCCATCTGGCAGGATTTTCTGCCAGCGCCGACCTGGGCGGTGCATCGTTTATCGATATGCATGCCGAAGCCAGGCGCTCCCTGATCGCAACGCGCGCGCAATATGTGTTGTTCGCACTATTCCTCGGATTTGTTGCCTATATCTCGCCCGCGAGAACGTATTTGCGAATCATGATCGTTCTGATGGCCATCGTGCCGTGCGCCGTCATCGTCGATTTCGCCAACCCCGGGTTGTTGTATCCGGTGGATCTGACCGGCGCGGTTCTCGGGCGGGCAGCGGCAATGTTCATCAATCCGAACCTGGCGGGAGAAGCCATACTGCACATCGTCGTACTCGGCTTTGCCGTGCTGGGGCGCCGCTATCGGATGCCCTTGTTCTTACTGGCAGGGGGTGCCATCCTGACCACCTTTTCCCGTGCCGCCATGATCGCGTGGTTAGTGTTGCTGGGCCTCTTTATTTACAACAAGACGTTACCGAAATCTGCCTGGATATCGTTAGGTATTGCATTGGGTACTCTTCTGGTCTTTATCGGCAGCTTTGAAAGTTATATATCGTCCAGAGACGAATTCGAAGATGCAGCGACCAATATTCTGTCAAGGCTCAACTTCTTCTCCAGCTTTAGCTTCGATGATGACAGTTCAGAAGAGCGCGCGGATGTGATTCAGGCAGGCTGGGATTTATTTCTTCAAAACCCTTTATTCGGTACAGGTGCTGGCGCGACGCATTTTTGGCGGCACCGGGGAAGCACGCATAATCAATTGCTTCTTCTGGCAGCCGAATATGGTGTCTTCGGCATTTTATTATGGGGATGGATGCTCATCATGCTGTGTAAAAGCCTGTTTTTCAGCGATCGGGGATTGCGGTATGCAATGGCATTTCTGTTTGCCTTCATGTCGCTGTTCACACATCAGATGCTCGATGCCGCCTCGTACTGGCTGGCCACCTTTGCGCTGGTGTGCGCCACGCCGGGCAGCGCGCCAGCCGGCACGTCCATGCTCTGGCGCGGTCCGCGTACGGCGCGCTTTCGTTGAAAGGGAACGTTGTGCAGCGTGTCACGACACGACCAGCCTGGCCAATTTCATATCACGCGTGCAACTGCACGCACGCACTGCATCGCCTGAGACGTGCTCTTCGTATTCAACCATGGCTTCTGCAAAATTCGTCATTTCGCTCGACTTCGAGCTGTTCTGGGGCGTCGCCGATACGCAGACGGTTGCTGCCTACGGGCGCAATGTGCTGGGCGAATGGGAGGCCGTGCCCCGGTTGCTGGCCTTGTTTGCGCGTTATGGCGTGCGCGTCACGTGGGCAACGGTTGGGATGATCATGTGCCGCAATTACGCTGACTGGCGCGCCACCCGTCCGGCCCTCTTGCCGGGCTATGCGCGCGGCGCTTTGTCGCCATATGGCATGGACCAGGTCGTGCGCAGCTATCCGCAGCTGTTCTTTGCGCGGCCACTGGTCGAGCAAATTCTGGCGGCGCAGGGGCAGGAACTGGGCACGCATACGTATGGGCACTTCTATTGCAATGAAGCGGGCGCATCACCGGCGCAGTTCGCAGCAGATCTGGCATGCGCGCAATCGGTGGCGGCCAGCATGGGTGCCAGCCTGCGTAGTGCGGTACTGCCACGCAACCAGATCGTCGCCGCTTTTCTGCCTGTCCTGGCGCAGTCGGCGATTCAGGTGTATCGCGGCAATGCGCAACACCCGTTGTACCGCCATGGCGACGCGGTGGTCGGCGGTGTTGCCGGTCGCGCGGTGCGCTTTGCCGATGCCTGCCTGCCCCTGAGCGGCAAGCGGACAGTAAGCCCACAGGCGCATGGCACTCTCGTGAATGTGCCAGGAAGTCAGTTTCTCTACCCATGGTCGCGCCGACACCGCGCTTTGTTGCCCCTGCGCCTGCGTCGCCTGAAGCAGGGGATGGCGCTGGCAGCGCGCGAGGGCAGTATTTTTCACCTGTGGTGGCATCCGCATAATTTCGGCGTAAACCTGGATGAGAATCTGGCGCAGCTCGAGGTGCTGTTGCAGCACTACCGGCACCTGGCTGACACCCATGGCATGCAAAGCCATTGCATGGCCGATTTTGCCCCGGCCACTTCCACGGGATCGGACGCATGGGGGCAGCCATGACACGCCACATCCTGCATGTGATCACCGGCCTGGCGGTGGGGGGCGCCGAGATGGCGTTGTACCGTCTCATCCAGGCGTTTCGCGACAGCGGTTACCGGCATACGGTCATCGTCCTCACGCCCGGCGGCGGCATGTATCCGCGGTTTGCCGCGTCCGGCATCACCTTGATCGTGCTCGACGTGCGGCGCGCGCCCGTCACCGATCTCATACGACTGGTGCGCCTGATGCGCGCGATGCGTCCTGACATCGTCCAGACCTGGCTCTATCACGCCGATTTTCTCGGTGGTCTGGCGGCCCGGCTCGCCGGCAACCGCAACGTCATCTGGGGCATTCGCACGACCGACGTCGACGGCGGGTCGGCGCGCAGCACCGCGCTCGTGCGCCACCTGTGCGCAGCGTTGTCGCGCTGGGTGCCGCACACCATCGTGTGCGTGGCAGAAGCGGCGCGCCGCTCCCATTCCCTGCTTGGCTACGATGCCGGCCGTATGGTGGTCGTGAGCAATGGCTTTGATCTGTCGGCGCTGACCCCGGGCGATGACGGCCGCGCTGCGCTGCGCGCGCGCTGCGGCTTCGCGGCCGACCATGTCGTGCTGGGCACGCTCGGGCGCTTCAACCTCGACAAGGATTACGCCAACTTCGTCACGGCCGCCGGCCAGCTTGCCAGCAGTCACCCACGGCTGCGCTTTCTGATGATCGGCAAGAACGTGGATGCAGCCAACACCGAACTGATGCGCTGGATCGACGCTACCGGCTACGCCAGCCACTTTGTCTTGCTGGGCGAGCGTGCCGATGTCGCCATCTGCTTGTCTGCCATGGACATCTTTTGCCTGTCCTCGCGCACCGAAGCCTTTCCCAACGTGGTCGGCGAAGCGATGGCAACGGGCTTGCCGTGTGTGGCAACCGATGTCGGCGATGTCGCGGTCCTGATGGCGGGCACGGGTGTGCTGGTGCCGCGGGCCGATCCCGACGCGCTTGCGCGGGGCGTGGCGGGTCTGGTGGCGCTGGGCCCTGCGCATCGCAGGCAGATGGGGCAGCAGGCCAGGGCGCGGATCGGCGCCGAGTACACGATGGCCTGCGTGCGGGAGCGCTTCGAGCGCATTTACGAAGGCATCATGGCAAAAGGGGAACGCTAATGTGCGGATTCACTGGTTTTCTGGCAGCGGCTGCTGCACCGGCGACCGACCAGATCGGCTGGCTCAGGCGCATGACCGACGCGATTGACCATCGCGGCCCTGACGATGCCGGCTATTGGTGCGACGGCGGGCATGGCATCGCGCTGGGGCACCGGCGCCTCGCAATCATCGACCTGTCACCGGCCGGTCAACAGCCGATGCGCTCGTGTTCGAGCCGCTTCGTGCTGGTATTCAACGGCGAAATCTATAACCACCTGGCCATCCGCCGCGAGCTCGAGGCAGATGCAGGGGTGTGCGGGTGGCGCGGCCGTTCCGACACCGAAACGCTGCTTGCCGGATTCGATGCCTGGGGCATCGCTGCCACGGTCGAACGCGCCATTGGCATGTTCGCCTTCGCCGTCTGGGACCGGCAGACGGGCGTGCTGACGCTGGGGCGCGACCGCATCGGCGAAAAGCCTCTGTACTACGGCTGGCAGGGCCGGGGGACCGATGCGGTGTTCCTGTTCGGCTCCGAACTCAAAGCACTGCGCGCACACCCGGCATGGGCTGCCGACATCGACCGCGCGGCGCTGTGCCTGCAGATGCGGCACAGTTATGTACCGGCGCCGTATTCGATCTATCGCGGCATCGCCAAGCTGCTGCCGGGCTGCCTGCTGACCGTCTCGGCGGTGTGCCCGGAACCGGTGCTGCACAGGTACTGGTCGGCCGCGCAGCAGTACACGGCGGGTCTGGCCACGCCGTTTGCCGGTACGCCAGCGCAGGCCGTCGATGCGCTCGACACCTTGCTCAGCGATGCCGTCGGCGCCCAGATGATGGCCGACGTCCCGCTGGGCGCGTTCCTGTCCGGCGGGGTCGACTCGTCGACGATCGTGGCACTGATGCAGGCCAGATCGACGCGTGCGGTACAGACCTTTTCCATCGGATTCCACGAGCAGGGCTTCGACGAGGCGCCGTATGCGAAAGCCGTGGCCCGTCATCTCGGCACCGATCACACCGAGCTGTACGTGACGGCTGCACAGGCCCAGTCCGTCATTCCACGGCTGCCGTCGATGTACGACGAACCGTTTTCCGACTCATCCCAGATTCCCACGTTCCTCGTGTCCCAGCTGGCGCGCCGGCACGTCACGGTGTCGCTGTCGGGCGACGCTGGCGACGAACTGTTTTGCGGCTACACCCGCTATGGCTTCGCCGCGCATCTGTGGAAGTCGATCAGTGCCGCGCCGTTGCCCGTGCGCCGGCTCGCCGCCCGCGGCGTCACGCGGCTGCCGGTCGCCTCCTGGAACCGGCTGGCGCGCATGCTGGGACCGTGTCTGCCGCGCGCCATGCGTTTTGCCAACCCCGGCGACAAGCTGCACAAGGGCGCACAGGTCATTGCCAGTGCGTCGCTTGACGCTGTGTACCTGGGCCTCGTGTCGCACTGGGACGATCCGGCCGCGCTCGTGATCGGTGGACATGAACCGGCGACATTGCTGCGTGGCGCCGCGCCGGCACTGGCCGGACTCGGCAGTGTCGAACGCATGATGGCGCTCGACACACTGACTTATCTGCCCGACGACATCCTGGTCAAGGTCGACCGGGCGGCCATGAGTGTGTCGCTGGAAACGCGGGTGCCATTCCTGGACCATCGCGTGATCGAATTTGCCGCGCGGCTGCCGCTGGCGCTGAAATTGCGCGATGGCGTGGGCAAATGGGCGCTGCGGCAGGTGTTGTACCGCTACGTGCCGCAAGCATTGATCGAGCGGCCCAAGATGGGTTTTGGCGTGCCGATCGGCGACTGGCTGCGCGGCCCGCTGCGTGATTGGGCCGAGACCCTGCTGGCCGAGCCGCGGCTGCGCAGTGAAGGCTTCTTCGATCCTGCGCTCCTGCGCACCCGTTGGGGCGAACACCTGGAGGGCCGCCGTAACTGGCAATACCACCTGTGGGACGTCCTGATGTTCCAGTCGTGGCTTGAACAGCAGGGCGCGTCGCACCGTGAAGCAGACGACGCCGGGCTGCGTTGTCCGCCGGCGCCAGCCGTGGCATCGCCCTGCACGCTGGCGAGCTGGCCCGCGTGAACTGCGCCGACTTTCCTGAGGATGCACATCATGAACAAGAAAATCGTTATTTCGGTCAATACCGCCTGGAACATCCACAATTTTCGCGCCGGTCTGGTCAAGGCGCTGATCGCGCAAGGCTACGACGTCATGGTGATGGCGCCCGCCGACACCTATGCACCCCGGCTGGCATCGCTCGGGTGTCGTTTCAAGACGATTTCGATGGACAACAACGGCACCAGTCCCAGCCGCGACTTGTCGCTGCTGGTCAAGTATTGGCGCGTGTTGCAATCGGTGCGCCCGCTGGCCTACCTGGGTTACACGATCAAGCCGAACATCTATGGATCGATCGCTGCGCATGGGCTCGGTATTCCCGTCATCAACAATATCGCCGGGCTCGGAGCGACCTTCATCAACAACTCACTGCTGACCTGCCTCGTCAAGCGGCTGTATCGCAGCTCGCTCAGACGATCGCATCGGGTGTTCTTCCAGAATGCCGACGATTGCAAGCTGTTCGTCGACGCGGGCCTGACGCGGCCCGGTGTGGCGGAAGTGTTGCCCGGCTCCGGGATCGACCTGCAGCGCTTCCAGCCCTATCCGGCGCAGCAACCCGCAGCCGCAGCGTTTCGGTTCTTGCTGGTGGCCAGGATGCTGCGGGATAAAGGCGTCGAGGAATACGCCGCCGCCGCGCGCATCGTGCGTCAGCAATTGCCCGAGGTGCAGTTCCAGCTGCTGGGCCCGGTGGATGCGCACAATCCGAACTCGATCCCGTTCGAACGGATCGCGGGCTGGGACAGCAGCGGGCTGATCGAGTATCTGAAAGAGGCCGACGATGTCCGGCCCCATCTGGCGCGTGCCGATTGCGTCGTGTTGCCGTCGTACCGCGAGGGCGTGCCGCATACGCTGCTCGAGGCGGCGGCCATGGGGCGCCCGATCATCGCCACCAATGTGGCCGGCTGCAAGGATATCGTCGAGCATCAGGCCAACGGCTTGCTGTGCAAGGTAAAGGATGCGGGCGACCTGGCCGCCAGGATGGTCGAGATGGTGGGCCTCGCGCCTGCGCAGCGCCTGGCCATGGGCCAGGCTGGCAGAAACAAGGTCGTCGCGCAGTTCGATGAAAACGTCGTGATTGCGCGCTACCTGCACGCGCTGCGGCAGATTGAAGCCAGTGCGCACGCCCCTGCCGTGCAGGGCATCGAAACCACGGCGCAAGTCTGATATGACGCTGCGTTTACTGACCGGCGCCGCCGCACTGGAACACATCCGCGCACACGCGTTCGTGACGGCGTGGATGGCGCTGCATGCCGTCTGCCCGTGGGCGACTTCGTGCCAGCATGCGGATTTTGTCGTGCCATGGTACGACTTGTACCAGCCACTGTTCGTGCCCGTGGTCGTCATCGGGCAAACCGATGATGGCGCATTGGTCGGCCTGTTGACACTGGCTCTGGACGAGAAGGGCCAGCGTCTTGCCGGTGCCGGCGAACGACATGCCGAATACCAGGGCTGGCTGCAGCTCCCGGCGGCTGGCGCAGCATTCATCACGGCTGCGCTGCGCGCCATCCGCGCGCATCTGCCGCGCGCCGAACTCGCGCTGGGTTACCTGCCGGCCGGCACACCGCTGTCCTGGCTCGATGCCTGGCGAAATGAAGCGGGCGCTGCTGGCCGGTGGTGCACGCTGCGCACCGTGCGCCGGCCACTGATGCGGATCGACCCGGTCGCGATGCGCCGGCAGCGCAACAAGAAGAATCACCGGCAGAACGTCAATCGCCTGGGCCGGCTGGGCGCGGTGCAGTTCGAGCAGGTCACCGAGCATGACCAGTTCTTGCGAGTGATCGACACCATCTGCGACCAGTACGATTTCCGGCAGGCGGCCCTGTACCGCGCAAGGCCGTTCTCACTCGATGCGGCAAAAAAACCGTTTTATATCGCACTGCATCGGCGTGGGCTGCTGCACGTGACGATCCTGACCGTGGGCGGGGAGGTTGCCGCATCCCACATCGGCCTGTTGAGCGCGGGCCGCGCCGTGCACCTGGGGATCAACACCTATCACCCGGCCACGGCCGCTCACTCGCCAGGAAATTTATTGTTGGCCATGCTGGGCGAGCATCTCGCGGCGCAGCAGCTGCCGTTGCTCGACCTGACGCCGGGCGGCGACGGATACAAAGAGCATTTCGCCACGGACCACGATCATGTTTCGGCACTGACGGTCCACCGCGACCTGCGCAGCTTCTTGCTGACGGCGGCGCGTCAGCGCCTGGTTGATGCTGCCAAGTCACTGGCGACCAGGGTCGGCTGGCGTCACCATGACCTGCTCGCGATCGTGCAATGCGTTCGCACGTGGCGCCCCGCGAGTCTCGCTGCTGCGTGGAGGCAGCGCCGCGTCCGTCCCGAGGCCGTCTCGCGCGTCCTTCGGCCCGGCGCTTTCCGCGCGGGCGCAGGCGCGTGGCTGCCGTCCCGCGACAGCGTGCCCGACGTGCTGCAGTTTGACGCCGGAGGGGCGCGATGGGCGTACAGCGCGTTCATGAACACGGTCATGAAGCGGATGGAGCGCGCCGAGCATGTCTACAGTCTGGTCCGGGACAACCGGCTGGGCCTGCTGTGCTGGGCCAGAGACGACACGGCGGGCACCACCATCGTCCTGTCCGGCTTGTACGTGCATCGGCAATGCCGGCAGTCCGATCTGGTCGAAGGATTTATCGCAGGAGTAGTGCAGGACATCCTGCGCCGCAATCCGCATGCGTCGATTCACTACCAGGGCAGCCTCAGCGCTGAACTCGACGAAAGCCTCGCGCGCTGTGGTTTCAGCGGGCTCAACCCCCAACAGGAGCAACCGGCATGCATGCAAGCGCATTGAGTTCCCCTGCCGACAGCATCACCTGCCACGTCGGGCAGATTCCGGCCGGTGTCGAAGAGGCACTGGTGACGACCTACGCCTCGCTGCATTCGTCGCTGGCATTTTTCAAGGTATTCAGGTCGATCGAAGGTGCCAGCTGCTATCTGGCCCGGTGTGCCGGCGCGCCCAGCACGGTCTTGCTGTTCACCTTTAGCGGTCACCGGATCGACGTGATCAACGAAATGATCGAGATCGGGCAGGCCGAGATGACGCGCTTCGTGGCGTATGTCTTCGCACATTTTCCGCAGATCGACGTCATCAGCTTCAAGGCGCTCAAGACGCCGGCCCGAGAGCTCCCGTTCCCGGTGCAACAATACCGGGCCAAGGGCAGCTATGTCATCACGCTGCCCGCCACGCCCGAGGCCTACACAGCGCGCATCGGCAAGTCCACGCGCGCCAGCATCCACCAGGGCCGCAATGGCATCCGGCGTCACTTCCCGTCGTTCCAGTCGCGCTTTTTCGTCAACGACGATATCGACGAAGACCATATCCGGGCGATCGTGGCGTTGAGTGAACGAAAGATCAATGCCGGCGACGCCGTGTTTTTCTATGACGTGGCGCGGCTTGTCCGGCTGGCAAGGCTGTGCGGGTTCGTGCACGTGATCCTGATCGATGGCCGCGTCTGCGCCGGCTCCGTCAATTACCAGGTGGGCACCAGCTTTTTCGGCGACGCCATGGGGTACGACCCGCAGTATGAAAAGTTCGGGCTTGGCAAATTGTGTGTCTACCTGACGATCTGCGAAAGCATCGTGCGCGGCGGAACCAGGTTCTATCTGGGCGGGGGCGTGTTCGCCTTCAAGGAGCGCTTGCTGGGTGTCCCATTCGACATGGACGAAGTGCATGTCTACCGTTCATCCGCGAAGCTGATGCGCCATATCGGTCATGCGATCGGCGTCACGCTCGCTGCCGCCCTGCGATCGGCCAAGCATCTGGTGCACCAGCACAAGCACACGCGGTGGGCCCGGCTCGTGGTCAAGTCGTTCTGCCTGTTACAGCGCCACAAGTGACACTCTGCCCGCATGGTCACCAGATGAAGAGCCTGTCAACAAAGCGGCGTCACCTGCTGCTGCGTGGCGCTACCCTGGGCGCGGCGGCGGCGTTGTTGCCCGCTCCGCTTGGCGATGCGACAGGGGGCCAGCCACGGCGCAGCAAGGTGGGCGGCATCAAAGCCGCCATGGTGCCGCCGGCCACCGTCAACCTGGCCGATTACGGCGGTGTACCTGGTGCGCGGGCGGCAGCACTGGTGCTGGCGTTTCGCCATGCGCTCGCTGACCTGGCGGGGCAGGGCGGCGGCACCTTGGTCGTCCCGCGCGGCGTCTACGATTTTGGCAAGTGTGCCGACGCCGCCACGCTCGTCCTGTGCCGTGATGCGCGTGACATTGCCATCTCGGCATACGGCGCCCTGTTTGTGGTCACGACGTCAGCCAATGTCGTGCCCAATCTGTTCTACTTTTTTAATTTTCAGAACATCACGATTGCTGGCGCCAGTTTTACCGATGCAGGCTTCGATCCCCGGCCCGACTGGCGCGGCATGGTGTGCGTCGGCCTGCAGGCGGACCGGCCGAGCCGCGGCTTCACGATGGTCGATTGTTACGCCGAACGGGTCGTGAGTCTGCTCTCGTCGCAGAACAACGCTGTCACCCGGCGCTTTCTGTCGAATATCCGGGTGCATGGCGAAGTGCGCCACGCATATTACGGCGTGGGCGCCAGTTTTATCAGGGATAACGTCGATGTTGACCTCGTGTGCCACAACGTGCGGCGCGGCATCATCGCCTCTGCGCTGCGCAATGCCGACATCCGCATGACGGTGTCCAGTACCGCGTACTGGCCCGGCAGCAATGGACTGATTGCGCTGGTCTGCGGTGGCGCGAGCGTGGGTAATGTCGAGAACGTGCGGGTCGCGCTCGCAGCCTCGGGCGCGGGCATCCACGACAGCTACGTGCACTTCTATCACCAGGGCGATGAGCCGGGCGGCGCGATGCGCAATGTCGATGCCACGGTCCATCTCGACAATGCCGGCGCTGGCACGATCCTGTTCCTGTTCGACCACGAAGCCCGCTTCGTCAAGGCGACCACCGCCCGGGTGTGGGACGCGATCGCGCTGCATGGCACGATCACCGGCGACTTCGACGGCCGCGTCGTGGCCAATCCATCGGCCAGCAGCGCGCCCGGCACGGTCTGCCTTGATCGTCATCTGGCGCAGCAGGCGCGTTCCGGCCACATGCTGTTGCTGGTGCAATGAAACCCGGAGGCGATGGTCGACGATGCGCTTGCTGATCTATATTCACTCCCTCGAAAATGGTGGCGCCGAGCGCGTGGTCGCCAACCTGGCCAACTACTGGGCGTCGCTCGGCTGGGCCGTCACGGTGGTGACCGTCGCCCCCCGGGCGTGTGATTTCTATGTGCTGGATCCCGGCGTGGGGCGCCGCTGCCTTGACCTCACCGGCCACAGCAAAGGCGTGCTGGCCGGTGTCGTGCGCACGGCCAGGCGCGCGCGCGCGCTGCGCCGGGTGCTGCGCGACCTGCAGCCCACTGTGGCCTTGTCTGCCATGCACACGGCCAATGTCGTGCTGGCGCTGGCGGCACATGGACTACCGGGCGTGCGCACGGTTGGCTCCGAGCACAATTTTCCGCCCAAGGCGCCGATGGGCGTGATCTGGGAAACATTGCGGCGTCATGCCTATGGCCACTTGCACGCCGTCGTCGCGCTGACCCACGAATGCGCGCACTGGCTGGAACGTTATTCCCACGCACGGCGCGTTCCCGTGATTCCGAATCCCGTCGTGTGGCCGTTGTCGCAGCATGCGCCGCAGGTCAGTCCCGCGCTCTCGTGCGCGCCCGGCCGGCAGATCCTGCTCGGTGTTGGCCGGCTCAGCGAAGAGAAGAACTTCACGACCCTGATTGCCATCTTTGCCCAACTGGCACCCGCGCACCCGGACTGGGATCTCGTCATCCTGGGCGAGGGGCCGCAGCGCGCTGCGCTGGCTGCGCAGGTGCGCTCTGGCGCACTGGCGCAGCGCGTGTTCTTGCCGGGCAGTGTCGGCAATATCGGCGACTGGTATGCGCAGGCCAGTCTCTACGCGATGAGTTCGCATTTCGAGGGTTTCCCGAACACGCTGGTCGAAGCCATGGCGTATGGCGTGCCGGCGGTGAGCTTTGACTGTGACACCGGCCCCCGCGACATCATCCGTCACGGAATCGATGGTCTGCTGGTGGCGCCAGGCGATGTCGATGGCATGGTGTCGTCGCTCGATATGTTGATGCGTAACGCGCACACACGGGCAGCGTTCGCGCAGCGCGCCGTCGATGCGCGCGAGCGGTTCTCGATGGCCAAGATATCGCGCAGATGGGAAGCAGTGTTCACCGGGTCGACGTGTGTGCAGGGCGTCGATGCTGAGCTTGACATGACCGCGCGGTGATCCACGCAGCTTCCTGATGCGCCAGAAGCAGTAACACCTCTCTGTCATTCCCCGATCCGTCGATCCTCTCCCAGCCGTCACCTTGCGGCGGCTACGTCACGTCCAAAAATTCCCAAAATAAATGCGCTTGATGCAATGTTGCATCGTCTCAGTTTTCCCGAAGAAAAATATTTTGGGAACTTATTTGCTTAAGGCATCTCCAACGCCAGTGTTTGAATTTTTAAGAGGCACTTTTCTGACACACGCCAAACGTTGGAGCTGAACTTTTGCAAGCCAATGCACGTGATTGGCTTGCCATAAAGTGAACTCCAAGACTTTTTTCAAGGAATTTTTTTTTAATTCTTGGAACCAATCGCTTTGAGGAAACTCAAACGGGTTCTTGATTCCAGGAAATTAGGAGATGCCATGATCGATAGCACGTTGTTGTAGTCACGGAAGACCCGGCAGGGGATTTCTGTGTGCGCTCTCTCGCGTCATGTAGTGGGAAGACAACCCGTCTTCTCGTCGCCGGTTGACCACCATAGCGCCTGACCGGCGCTGCCCCGTCACCAGTTGATCGCCCGTCGATCCAGCTGGTCTTTTCAGCAGGTCCTGCGGATATCCCTGCACTCCCATTCGGGCGGCAGCGGGATTGTCACGCCTTCGTCTGCGGATGGTTCCTGCCACTTGCGCTGCAAGCGGCGGCTGGATCGTCACGCGCCAGTAGTTGGATTTTTATATAAAGCGATTCTCACATGTCACAGGTTAACATCACTTCCATTCCTTCGATCCGTCGTCCCATTGGACTCGCACTGCTGTGCGCCGGACTCATTTCCAGCCCGGTGCTGATGTCGGCTGCTACCGCTGCGCCGATGGCGTCAGCCCTGATCACGGCAGGCCCGACGACGGCAAGCAGCGACGGCGCCAATGTCAGTATTCGCATCCGTTATGCCGGCACGCCGACCTGGGTGCGCGTCTTCATCGATAACGATGCCGTCACCACGACCGGTTATGCCTATAACGGCGTCGGCGCCGGCTACATGATCGAGAACGGCCGCCTGTATCGCTACAGCGGCAGCAATGGCGCATGGACCTGGACCTTCGTCAAAACCGTCCCGTACGCGCTGGCCAATAACGAGGCGACGATGACAGTGACCCGTGCCGATCTGGGCGGCGCCACCGACATCAGCGTCATTACCCAGACCGATCCGCCAGCACAGCTCTCACCGATCCTGAAACTGTCGATCATCAAGTCGACCCCGGCCCCAACGCCAACGCCAACGCCAACGCCAACCCCGACGCCGACCCCGACGCCGACACCAACGCCGACACCAACGCCGACGCCAACGCCAACGCCGACCCCGACACCAACGCCGACGCCAGCCCCGGGCACCACGGTGCCAGTGAACTACACCGCCAGCACCGCGGTCATCACCAACCCGGAGCGCGGCTTTTACCGCCACGTCGGTTGCGAAACACCGCTGAGCCAGTCGCAACTGACGAGCTTCCGCACCTCGGGTGGCGAATCGCTGATGCTGTGCGTGTTCTATCTGCGCAGCTTCGTCAACGCGCCGATCAGCCAGTCCACGCTCAATCTGTTCCAGCAACAGATGGACACGGTGCGCAAGGCTGGCCTGAAAGCCATCGTCCGCTTCGCCTACAACGACAACAACTCGCCGGTCGATGCGACCCCGGCGATGGTCAACACCCACCTGACACAGCTGGCGCCGTACCTGACAGCCAACAAGGACATCATCGCTGTCGTGCAGGCCGGCCTGATCGGTGCGTGGGGGGAGTGGGGCAACACCAACAACTATGGCGACAGCTACAACATGACCGCCAAGAACATTGCTGACCGCAAATCGGTGGTCGACAAGCTGCTCGACGTGGTGCCGGCCGAACGCATGGTGCAGTTGCGCATGCCCCTGTTCAAAACTAAGCTGTATACCCCGACCGCCCTGACCGCGAGCGAGGCCTACAACGGTTCGGCCAAGGCACGCCTGGGTCACCACAACGATTGCTTCCTGTCCAACGCATCGGACTACGGCACCTACATCAATCCATCGGTGGAGTTCCCGTACCTGGCGGCCGAAACGAACTATGTCCCATCGGGCGGCGAGACCTGCAACTATGCGCCGCCGCGCAGCGATTGCCCGACTGCAGTTGCCGAAATGGGCCGCTTCCACTGGTCGTACCTGAACCTGGACTACAACACGACGGTGCTGAACAACTGGAAAACGCAAGGTTGCTTCACCCAGGTCAAGCAGAAGCTGGGCTACCGTTTCGTACTCAAGAGCGGCGCGTTCTCGCGCACGGCGAAACCGGGTGGCGGCTTCGTCGTCAACCTGCAGTTGCAGAACGAGGGCTGGTCGGCGCCATTCAACAGCCGCGACGTAGAGCTCGTGTTCCGCAATACGGCGAGCGGCACAAACTACCGCGTGAAGCTGGCAACCGACCCGCGCCATTGGTTGTCGAACCAGACCGTGACGATCAACCAGACCGTGGCGCTGCCGGCCAATATGCCAGCCGGTTCCTACGCGGTGCTGCTGAACCTGCCGGATCCACAGGCGTCGCTGCGCGACCGGCCGGAGTACGCGATCCAGCTGGCCAACAGCAACACCTGGGAAGCATCGACCGGGTTCAACAACCTGCAACACACGGTTGGCGTTGCACCATAAGCAGCATCGCGGCCTGATACTGAAAGGCAGGCAATAAAAAAAGCCAGGCCGGGTTGCCGGTCTGGCTTTTCTGGCGGGGCTGACGGTGTTGAATTTGTCGGCGGCGGCCGGCGCCTGAACGTCGGCGGCACGGCACTGGTGTAGACTGGCAACTTGTGGTTGATCGACCGCATCGGACCACCTTTCAGACCAGGACAGCACACGATGAACAGTTTTGCCTCATGGCAGGCACGGGCGGCGGAATACAGCGCCACCAGCAAGCGTGAAACCGTGTTATTTCTGGCGTATGAAGCGGCGTCGGCATCTGAGGCCAGTGCCGCGGGCTTTGAATTGATGGGAACGACCTGGGACGCCAATGGCGTCGAGGTCAAGGCGTATAAATCGAAGCCGCCTGGCGTGCCGGAATTCGGGTGTGTCGTTTGCGGTAAAAATTCGCAGTACTACCATGGCGTGTATTGCTGCGGAAGGAAACGGGTTCTGATGCTGTGAACGCTGCCATTGCAGCATGACGACAACCACAACGTGACGCGGCCCGGTATCGCGCAAGACGAGCACCGATCCAGGCGTAGGCAAATGAAAAGCCAGACTGGCTGACGCCTCGTCTGGCTTTTTGTTCACTGGTCGGGGTGAGAGGATTCGAACCTCCGGCCTCTACGTCCCGAACGTAGCGCTCTACCGGGCTAAGCTACACCCCGACGGTTCGGGGTGTACGTACAAGCACCCCGGGATGGTCGTACTATAAAATCGCTCAGTGGTTCCTGTCAACGGCGAAGCTGCTCAGTTGCAGCAGGCTGTTCTTGAACACGCTGTCGGGCAAGCCGGCAATCGCTTCGGACGCCCGGCGCGCTGCCTGTTCGGCCTGTGCGCGCGTGTAATCGAGCGCGCCGCTCGACGTCACGGCCGCCAGCACGGCGTCGAATTGGGCTTCGTCGCCTTGCTCGATGCAGCTGCGCACCAGTTCACGTTGTTCCTGGGTGCCGTGTTCCATCAGCCAGATCAGGGGCAGGGTCGGCTTGCCTTCGCGCAGGTCGTCTCCCAGGTTTTTGCCGATTTCGGCGGCGTCGCCAGCGTAGTCGAGCACGTCGTCGATCAGCTGGAATGCGGTGCCCAGCGAGCGGCCGTATTCGCCGGCCGCAGCGATCTGCGCGTCATTCGCGCCGGCGATCAGTGCGCCCAGTTCGGCGGCGGCTTCGAACAGCTTGGCAGTCTTGGAGCGGATCACGAGCAGGTAGCTCGCTTCGGTCACGTCCGGGTCGTGCATGTTCAGCAGTTGCAGTACTTCGCCTTCGGCGATCACATTGGTGGCGTCGGACAGGATCTGCATGATGCGCATGCTGTCCAGGCCAACCATCATCTGGAACGCGCGCGAGTAAAGGAAGTCGCCCACCAGCACCGAGGCGGCGTTGCCGAACAGGGCGTTGGCGGTCTGGCGGCCACGGCGCATCGACGATTCGTCGACGACGTCGTCATGCAGCAGCGTGGCGGTGTGGATGAATTCGACGACGGCGGCCAGCTCGTGGTGCGCGGTGCCCCGGTAGCCGTAGGCATTGGCCAGCAGCAGCACCAATACCGGACGGATGCGCTTGCCGCCGGCACTGATGATGTACTCGGCGATCTGGTTGACCAGCGTGACTTCGGAATGCAGCCGCTGGCGGATCACCGTGTTGACGGCCTCCATATCGGGCGCGATCGACTGGACGATGGTGTTCTGTTGGGCGTGTTGGGTAGCGGCTGACAAGGCTGACCTGCGTGAGCGTTGGGTTAACTATAAGAGTGGGGCGATTATACGTCATGGGAGGGGGAACCGTCGGGCTGACGGGGACGCATTCGCCGCAAGGCGGGTCAGGCTTGCGCTGGCATCGATGCACGCCGTGAACAGGGTGTTGAATGCCTTTGACGCAGTGCACGCACTTATGTATAATCCTCTGTTCCCCGGCTTAAGAATAGTTCAGCGTTACAAGCGCAGGACGACGCGCCGAGGGGTTCTTTTAACATTTGATGAGGTTTCAAATCATGTACGCGGTCATAAAAACCGGTGGCAAGCAATACAAAGTTGTCGCTGGTGAAAAACTTAAAGTAGAACAGATACCGGCAGACATTGGTTCCGAACTCACGATCGATCAGGTCCTCGCCCTCGGCGAAGGCGAAAGCATCAAGTTTGGTGCTCCGCTGGTCGAAGGTGCAACGGTGCTGGTGAAAGTGGTTTCGCAGGGTCGCCACGACAAAGTGCGTATCTTCAAGATGCGTCGTCGTAAGCACTACCAGAAGCGTATGGGCCATCGCCAAAACTTCACCGAAATCCAGATCGTTTCGATCAACGGCTAATCCCCGTTCCGGTTCCCAGCAACGTCATCCAGGAGTAAATAAATGGCACACAAAAAAGGCGGCGGTACTACCCGCAACGGCCGTGACTCAGAAAGCAAGCGCCTTGGCGTGAAAGTCTACGGCGGCCAGGCAGTCAATGCCGGCGGCATCATCATTCGTCAGCGCGGCACGCCAGTGCGCGCCGGCACCGGCGTCGGTACGGGCAAGGATCACACCCTGTTCGCGCTGGTCACTGGCACCGTCAAGTTCGTCAAGCAAGGCGTGGGCTCGAAGCAATTCGTGACCGTCGTTGCTAACGAAGCAGCGGAAGCAGTCGCAGCGTAATTGCGCATTTCGCGCCGCTTTCGAGCGGCGCTTCTTTGCAAGGCGCAAGCCTTCCATCGAAAGGCTCTGCCCAAGGTAGGGCCTTTTTAGTTTTTAAGCGGTCACAATCATGAAGTTTATCGACGAAGCAAAAATTGAAGTCATCGGAGGCGACGGCGGCAACGGATGCGCCTCGTTCCGGCGCGAAAAGTTCCGCCCATTTGGCGGTCCCGACGGCGGCGATGGCGGCACGGGCAGTTCGATCTTTGTGGTTGCCGACCGCAACGTCAACACGCTGGTCGACTTTCGCTATTCGAAAGTCCACACCGGCAAGCACGGCGAACCGGGCCGCGGCTCGGATTGCTACGGCAAGGGTGCCGAAGATATCTATATGCGCATGCCGGTTGGCACGCTCATCATCGACGATGTCAACGGCGAAATCATTGCCGACCTGACCGAACATGGCCAGACCGAACTGCTCGCAAAAGGCGGCGAGGGCGGCTGGGGCAATATCCACTTTAAAAGTTCGACCAACCGCGCTCCGCGTCAAAAGACCGAAGGCAAGGAAGGCGAGCGTCGCACGTTGCGCCTGGAACTGAAAGTTCTGGCGGACGTGGGCCTGCTGGGCATGCCGAACGCCGGTAAATCGACCTTCATTACCGCTGTCTCGAACGCGCGCCCGAAGATCGCCGATTACCCGTTCACCACCTTGCACCCGAACCTGGGCGTGGTGCGCGTGTCGCACGAAAAAAGCTTTGTCGTGGCCGATATTCCGGGTCTGATCGAAGGCGCCGCCGAAGGTGCGGGCCTGGGTCACCAGTTCCTGCGTCACCTGGCGCGCACCGGCCTGCTGCTGCACATCGTCGACCTGTCGTCGTTCGAAGCGAACATCGATCCGGTCAAGGAAGCCAAGGCGCTGATCAAGGAACTCGAAAAGTACGACGAAGAGCTGCTGAACAAGCCGCGCTGGCTCGTGCTCAACAAGCTTGACGTGCTGGACGAAGCCGAGCGCAAGAAGCGCGTCAAGGACATGATCAAGCGCCTGGCCTGGAAGGGCCCGGTGTTCGAGATTTCGGCATTGAACCGCGAAGGTTGCCAGGAACTGATCAACGCGATCTACCTGCACCTGGAAGAAAAGCGTCACGCCGAGCACCGCGCCGAAGAAACCGCGATGACCGAAGAAGCGCGCGGTATTTCGTCGATCGATCCGGACGATCCACGTTTCAAGATCCTCGAAGACTGACCCTTGGCCGGCAGCGCTCATCAGACCCTGAGCTGGTCGCGCGCCTGGCTGCGTGGCCAGCTGCTGCAACTGGTCGCGACCGTCAGTTCGCTGGCTGCGCTGGCGGCCTTGCTCGATCCCGACCGTATTGCGTCGGCGATGGGCTTGTTTCTCGTTGGCGTGAACGGCTACAGCCAGTTCTACGCCATCTATGTGGGCGTCCGCCTCGCTACCGCGGGGTTGGCGCTGTTGGCGGCCAGGCACGGCAATCAGCCGATCCTGGGCGACCTGACTGCCTTGTTCCTCCTGGCCCAGCCGGCCGGCCGCCTCGTCGCGGCCTTTGCGATCGGCTTGCCCACGGGGGTCTTATTTGCTGTCTGCGCAGTTGAACTGCTGGCAGGAATTGCCCTGCTCGCATTGCGACCGCGGGGAAAATTCCTGTCGCCATGAACTCCGCTCTCCAACAAGCTTCCCGCATCATCGTCAAGGTCGGCTCCTCCCTCGTCACGGACGAGGGCAGGGGGCTGGACCATACCGCCATTGCCCGCTGGGCATCCCAGATTGCCGCGCTGCGCGCCCTTGGCAAGGACGTCGTCCTGGTCAGCTCGGGCGCGATTGCCGAAGGCATGCTGCGCCTGGGCTTCACCAAGCGCCCGCACGACATCCATGAACTGCAGGCGTGCGCCGCCTGTGGCCAGATGGGCCTGGCACAAATCTACGAGACGAGCTTTCGCGCGCACGGCGTACAGACGGCCCAGGTGCTGCTCACGCATGCCGACCTGGCCGACCGCGAACGCTATCTGAATGCGCGCTCGACGCTCACCACCTTGCTGCGTCTGAAGGTGGTGCCGATCATCAACGAGAACGATACCGTCGTCACCGACGAGATCAAGTTCGGCGACAACGACACCCTGGGTGCGCTGGTGGCCAACCTGATCGAGGCCGATGCGCTCGTCATCCTGACCGACCAGCCCGGCCTGTACTCGAGCGACCCGCGCAAGCATCCCGATGCGCGCCTGATCGAACAGGCCCAGGCCGGCGACGTGGCACTGGAAAGCATGGCGGGCGGCGCCGGCAGCAGCATTGGCAGCGGCGGTATGCTGACCAAGGTGCTGGCCGCCAAGCGCGCCGCGCGTTCCGGCGCGCATACCGTGATCGCCTGGGGACGCGAGCCGGATGTCCTCACGCGCCTTGCCAATGGCGAAGCGATCGGCACGCAATTGCTGGCCCCGACCGGCCGCCTGACGGCGCGCCGCCAGTGGATGGTCGACCATCTGCACACGACCGGTGAAGTCGTCATCGACGCTGGCGCGGCAGCCAAGCTCACGCGCGAAGGCAAGTCACTGCTGCCGATCGGCGTCATCGCCGTCAAGGGCGAGTTCGGTCGTGGCCAGGTCGTCACGTGCGTCGATGAAGCGGGCAAGCCGCTGGCGCGTGGACTGACCAATTACGCCAGCAGCGAAGTGCGGCGCATCATGCGTCATTCGTCGACCGAGATCGAGCGTATCCTGGGCTTCGTCGAAGGGCCTGAGCTCATCCATCGCGACAATATGGTCTTGTTGTAGGCAGCGAGCACTCGCTCACCCGCTGTTGCGCCAATCTGACGTAACGGCGGGTTTGTACATCAAATCGTCCAAAAATATTGCTGTATGGATTCAAGCATTGGACTTGGATATACACTGCGCTTGAGCGCGTCGTGCGTATATTCAGGATGTTCACCATGAAATTGAGTCGCAAATTACCACTGGGTTTCGCTGCCGTCACCCTGCTCGTCGCCTGCGCCGGCTTCTTCGGCATGGCGCAGCTGAACAGCTCGGTCGATACCTACCGCCAGGCGGTGGTCACCGAAGGCCAGGCACAGCAAGTGCAAGCGCTGCTGTCCCATTTCCGCAAACAGGTTCAGGAGTGGAAGAACACCCTGTTGCGTGGCAAGCAGGAAAGCGAACGCGTCAAGTACTGGAACGCGTTCCAGAAGAACGAAACGGAAGTGGCGCAGCAGGTCAAGGTCTTGCTGGACGCCATGCCGGAAGGCGAAGTGCGTACGCTGGTCACGCAGTTCGGCGCGGCGCACGCGACCATGGGTGCGGATTTCCGGCGCGGCTACCAGGATTTCGAAGCGGCCGGTTTCGATGCTGCCGCCGGCGATGTGGCGGTCAAGGGGAAGGACCGTGCCCCGGCCGAACTGCTGGTGCAGGCCCAGGAAAAGATGTCGGCCGTCAGCCTGGCAAGCGCGGCCCAGGCCGATGCGGTCGGCAAACAGGCCACGCTGCTCAGCTATAGCCTGATGCTGGTGGGCGCCGTGGTGGCCGTGATCGCCGGTATTCTGGTGTCGCGTTCGATCACGCGGCCGCTCGACGAAGCGGTCGAGGCCGCGCGCAGTGTGGCGGCGGGCGACTTGCGTACCGCGATCACGGTGCGCAGCAACGATGAAACGGGCCAGCTCTTGACGGCGTTGAAGGAGATGTCGGGCAGCCTGCAGCGCATCGTGCTCGAAGTGCGGGGCGGGGCCGAGACCATCGCGGTGGCGTCCGGCGAAATCGCGCAGGGCAATCTCGACTTGTCGGCGCGCACCGAGCGCCAGGCTGGCGCGCTCGAAGAGACAGCGTCGTCGATGGAAGAACTGACCTCGACCGTCATCCAGAACGCCGACAATGCGCGTCAGGCCAGCGTGCTGGCCGTGTCTGCCTGCGATGTGGCGGTCAAGGGCGGCAAGGTGGTCGAGCAGGTGGTGGGCACGATGGCGTCGATCAGCGCCTCGTCGCGCAAGATCACCGACATCATTGGCGTCATCGATGGCATCGCGTTTCAGACCAATATCCTGGCGCTTAACGCGGCGGTCGAAGCGGCGCGCGCCGGCGAGCAGGGCCGTGGCTTTGCGGTCGTGGCAGGCGAGGTGCGCATTCTCGCGCAGCGCTCAGCCACGGCGGCGAAAGAAATCAAGGATTTGATCGGTGAATCGGTGGCCTGTGTGGAAACGGGCGACCGCCTGGCCGGTGAAGCTGGCGTGACCATGGGCGAAATCCTGACCAGCGTGCGCGGCGTGATGGACATCATCA
This sequence comes from Telluria sp. LT1R51-2, assembly GCF_059685775.1. NCBI lineage: Bacteria > Pseudomonadati > Pseudomonadota > Betaproteobacteria > Burkholderiales > Oxalobacteraceae > Telluria > Telluria sp. LT1R51-2. The sequence goes on from NZ_JCASIM010000001.1 coordinate 450,523, forward strand.
CCGAGATCAGCGCCGCCAGCAGCGAGCAGAGCCAGGGCATCTCGCAGGTCAACCAGGCCGTCACCGAAATGGATGTCACGACCCAGCAGAATGCGGCGCTGGTCGAGCAGGCCGCCGCCGCGGCGCAATCGCTGCGCGAGCAGACGGTGGCGCTGACGGAAGTGGTCAGCGTGTTCAAGGTCGAAGAGCCAATCGGCGCCGTGGCGCCGCCTCGTACCAAACTGGCACTGGCGGCTTGACACGAACCGGGTGCGCGGTAAGATGCCCGCGCGCCCGTATTGTCGGGACTGGCCCGACAACCGGTGGCGCACCTTGTGAGCCACCATCCGATGACGCCACTTTCACCTTCCGCCGTGGTCCAGGCGCAGCTCGACGCCTACAATGCCAAAGACCTCGATGCACTGATGGCCACCTATGCGCTGGATGCGGCGCAGTTCGCGCTGCACGGCGACCTGCTGGCCCGCGGTCACGACCAGATCCGGCCGCGCTACGCACAGCGTTTTCTTGAGCCTGACCTGCATGCGCGGCTGCTGTCGCGCACGGTGCTGGGCAACTTCGTCACCGACCTCGAGATCGTGACCCGCAACTTTCCTGAAGGGCAGGGCACGGTCGAGATGCTGTGCGTCTACGAAGTGGTGGACGGGCACATCGTGCGCGCGTCGTTCGCGACTGGCGAGACCCGGATTTAACTTGCCGCAGGTATCGTGGCCTCGGCTGCCGTGGCCGCCGCAACGGCAGCTGGCTCGAGTACGCCCGCTGGCGCCGGTGTCTTGTCCCTGAACTCGCACAGGTCGGCAATCAGGCAATTCCAGCATTTGGGCTTGCGCGCCACGCAGGTGTAGCGCCCGTGCAGGATCAGCCAGTGGTGGGCATCGTGCAAGAATTCCTTCGGCACGAACTTCAGCAGCTTCTGTTCGACGATGTCGACGTTCTTGCCCGGCGCGATCTTGGTGCGATTCGAGACGCGGAAGATGTGCGTGTCGACCGCCATCGTCGGTTCGCCAAAGGCGGTGTTGAGCACCACGTTCGCCGTCTTGCGGCCAACGCCCGGCAGCGCCTCGAGCGCTTCGCGCACGGGCGGTACTTCACCACCATGCTGCTCCACCAGGATCTGGCAGGTAGCGATCACGTTCTTGGCCTTCGTGTTGTACAGGCCAATGGTCGCGATATAGGTCTTGAGCTCATCGATGCCCAGGTCGAGGATCGCCTGCGGCGTGTTCGCCACCGGGAACAAACGGCGCATGGCCTTGTTCACGCCGACATCGGTCGACTGGGCCGACAGCAGGACCGCGATCAGCAATTCGAACGGCGTCGAAAATTCGAGTTCGGTGGTGGGCGTCGGGTTGGCCGCGCGAAAGCGCGTGAAAATCTCGTAACGTTTGGCGGAATTCATGCAGGTCAGGTCGGGTCGGTGTTGCCGGCAGCCTTCAGGCGCGCGCGTTCCATGGCGGCGGCGATGATGGCGCGCTTGCGCTCTTTTTCTGCCAGCTCTTCGGGGGTATTGGTTGCTTCGGCGGTGACTTCACGCAGTTTTTGCACGGCCTTGGCGGCCAGGCGCGCGTCGTTCTCGTCGCGCTCGCGGCGCAGACGCGCTTCGCGGAAGTCGTGGCGGCTGCGCGCCGCGTCGGCAGCCGGTTGTGACCAGGCATCCCAGCCGGTGCGCTCGCCCGTGACCGGTACCATCGCGATGCAATCGACCGGGCAGGGCGCCACGCACAGGTCGCAACCGGTGCACAGGCTCGGCAGGATCGTGTGCATCTGCTTGGCCGCGCCCAGGATCGCATCGACCGGACACGCCTGGATGCACAGCGTGCAGCCGATACACAGCGCCTCGTCGATGAAGGCCACCGGGCGCGGACGCTCGATGCCATTGGCCGGATTGATCGGGATGACAGCGCGGCCCGTCGCAGCGGCCAGGCGGCGCACGCCCTCCATGCCGCCGGGCGGGCACTGATTGATGTCGGCTTCGCCGCTGGCGATCGCTTCCGCATACGGACGGCACGCGGGATAGCCGCACTTGGTGCACTGGGTCTGCGGCAGCAGGTCTTCGAGCTGGTCGGCGAGGGCTTTGGTCACGGTGTGGCGGATCTGGTAAAGCCGACATTATCCGCCAAAACGCCGGGCGCTGCGGTGAAACCCGGCGCGCCGGCATGGCGTGGAAACGGATGCATCACGTGCGTGGGCAATCGAACAGAGGTGTTGGCCGTAACCTGCTGTACTATAAACCGATCCACCGACGAGGACTGACATGAACGAATTGATCGCCCCGTTGCTGTTTGCTGCCATTTTTTCTGCAGGCGACAACCTGCACACGCGCAACACCAAGGACAGCCATGCCACGGCGCCGCCCGAGCATACCGAGGTGGCGCTCGAGCTGCCGTCGCTGTACCGCAGCGTGGAATCCAGTGGCGAGTTGCGCCGTGGCGAGCGCCTGCCCGCACGCTATCAGGCGGTCCAGTACGTAGTCGAGGACTGGCGCAAGCTGCGCCTGACCAAGCCGCCACGCGGGCATCAATGGGTGCAGGCCGATCGCAGCTTCGCCCTTGTGGCCATCGCGACCGGCCGGGTCGAGCAGGTCGTGCAGGGGCGCTGAGCGTCCCGGCAGCACAAAAAAAATGCCATGGCGCTTGCCATGGCATTGTTCATTCAGCGGTCGCTTATTTGTTGTCGCGGATGAATTGCGTGATCTTCGGACACACGATCTCGCGCCAGCGGCGGCCCGAGAAGATGCCGTAGTGACCGGCTTTCTCGACGACAAACGCCTGTTTTTTCTCGGCCGGCACGCCACTGCACAGATCGTGCGCAGCGCTGGTCTGGCCCAGACCCGAGATATCGTCCAGCTCGCCTTCGACGGTGAGCAACGCCACTGTTTTGATATCCTGCGGACGCACCAGATTGCCGCCCACGTTCCATGTGCCTTTTGGCAGACTGAAGTCCTGGAACACGGTCTTGATCGTGTCCAGGTAGTACTCGGCCGGCATGTCGAGCACGGCGTTGTATTCATCGTAGAACTGGCGGTGCGATTCGGCCGAATCGTCGTCGCCCTGCACCAGGTGCTGGTAGAACTCGCGGTGGCTCTGGGCGTGGCGGCCCGGGTTCATCGCGATGAAGCCGGCGTGCTGCAGGAAGCCCGGATACACCTTGCGGCCAAAGCCGGGGTAGTTGCCCGGCACCGAATAGATCACGGTGTTCTCGAACCACGAGAACGGCTTTTCGACGGCCAGGTCGTTGACGGCGGTGGGCGATTTGCGCGGATCGATCGGGCCGCCCATCATCGTCATCGTCTTCGGCAGCTTGGCGTCCTTCTCGCTTGCCATCAGCGCGATCGCGGCCAGCACCGGCACGGTCGGCTGGCACACGGAAATCACGTGCACGTCCGGGCCCAGGTGACGGATGAAGTCCTGGATGTAGAAGATGTAATTGTCGAGGTGGAACGGGCCATCGGACAACGGCACCATGCGCGCGTCGGTCCAATCGGTGATGAACACGTCATGGTCGACCAGCAGCGCCTTGACCGTGTCGCGCAGCAGCGTGGCATGGTGGCCGGACAGCGGCGCGACGAGCAGCACGGTCGGCTGGGCGAGGGCGGCGATGCCGGCGTCCGGCAAGTCCTTCTTGAAGTGCAGCAGACGGCAGAACGGCTTTTCGAGCACGATCTCTTCGACGATGCCGATTTCTTCGCCCTTGATAGTGGTGGTCTTCAAGCCGAAGGCCGGCTTTTGATATTCCTTGCCCAGGCGGTACATCAGCTCGTATCCGGCGGCGATCCGCTGCGAAAACGGGGTGTGTGCAAATGGCGAGACGGGATTGGAAAACATCTTCGACGACGCCTCAGCCCACTGCATGAGTGGGGTCAGGAAGGAGCGTTGCATTTCGTGCAATTGGTAAAGCATAAATAAATCCTTCTATTAACTGCGCGCGCCGCAAAAGATTTGCGTTGAAGCTTCAACGATTATAGGGGATTTGCTTTTGGCTTGTGGAAACCTGAGCGGGCCTGATGCTGAAGCATGCTGCACTTGTAGCATATTTACCCGTGCGCGCTTCGTTGGGCATCCCACATAAAACAAAACGCCCCGCGATGCGGGGCGTTTTAACGGGACCTTGTCGTTGCGATGTTACTGAACGACTGTGGCCGGCTATTTAGTCGAAGACTGGCGTCTCGACGCCCAGGATCTTGTGCAGCTTTGGCGACGTGGTCGTGTACTGCATGTGGATCTTCTTGTCCGGGAAGATGTAAGGCGCAGCGCCGAATGCAGCCAGTGCCGCTTCGTGGAAGCCCGACAGGATCAGCTTTTTCTTGCCCGGATACGTGTTGATGTCGCCGACGGCGAAGATGCCCGGGACATTCGTCTCGAACTTCTCCGTGTCGACCACTTTCAGCTGCTTGCGCTCGATGTCCAGGCCCCATTCGGCGATCGGGCCCAGCTTTGGCGACAGGCCGAAGAACACCAGCAGCATGTCCAGCGGGACGCGGCGGGTGACGCCGTCGGCGCCGGTGACCTTCACTTCGGTCAGCTTGCCGTCTTTTTCATCGAAGCCGGTGACCTGGCCGGTGATCAGCTGCATTTCGTATTCGTCGCACAGCGCCTTCATCTTGGCCACCGAGCTCGGGGCCGCGCGGAAGTCGTCACGGCGGTGCACCAGCACCACGGACTCTGCCTTGCCGACGAAGTTCAGCGCCCAGTCGAGCGCCGAGTCGCCGCCGCCGCAGATAACGATGTTCTTGCCGTCGAAACGTGCCGGATCCTTGACACGGTAGAACAGCTGTTCGTTTTCGAACTTGTCGATCGCGTCGACCTTGATCGTGCGCGCCTGGAACGAACCGACGCCGGCAGCGATGAAGATGGTCTTGGTGATGAACTGGGTACCGGTCGACGTCTCGACATTGAACCGGTTGTCTTCGCGGCGCTGCACGCCGGTGACTTCCTGGTTCAGGTGGAACGTTGGTTCGAACGGTTCGATCTGCTTGAGCAGGTTGTCGGTCAGCTCCTGGCCGGTGCAGACCGGCACAGCCGGAATGTCATAGATCGGCTTGTCCGGATACAGTTCCACGCACTGGCCGCCGACGGCTGGCAGCGAGTCGATGACGTGGGCCTTGATTTCAAGCAGGCCCAGTTCGAAGACCTGGAACAGGCCGACCGGACCGGCGCCGATGATGACGGCATCGGTCTCGATGGCGCCGGCGAACGAACTGTTGGGAGCGATGCTGCCCGCTTCGTGGGTGGCACTGATAGTCATGCGCTTAAATCCTGTGATGTTTGAATGGTGAGGCGAGGGCGGCCGGAGCCGCCACGCGTAACGCCCCCGGGACCGGCGCCGGCGCACAAGGGCCGGCGCAACGGCGACCTGACCGCCCGATCAGCGAACCAATTGGTCGAGCTTGTCCGTGACGTCTTTCCACTTGTCGGCCTCTGGCAGGGCGGCTTTCGTCTTGGTAATCGACGGCCAGAAGCGCGACAGATCGGCATTGATCTTGATGAACTGCTGTTGATCGCCGGGCACGTCTTCTTCGGCAAAGATTGCATTCACGGGGCACTCGGCGACGCACACGGCGCAGTCGATGCACTCGTCGGGATCGATGGCGAGGAAATTCGGGCCTTCCCGGAAACAATCTACCGGGCATACATCGACGCAGTCGGTGTAACGACAGCTGATGCACGATTCGGTGACAACGTGGGTCATAACAGTCCTATCAGTTGGTGGAGTGTCGCATTGCCGGGCGCACGAGGGCCGGCCGGACAAGACAAAGCACTGTATTTTAGGGCAATTCGGGTTTTCTCACAAACTCGCTTATATACACAATGGACATAAGCAAATGACGAGCGGTACCGCACGGGCATGCGGTTCGCGCACGGGTGTGGCGTCAGGCAGCCTGGCGCAAGGGTACCAACAGATTTTGCCATTCGCCGCCGGGGATGGCGGCGCGTGTGCTGCCGCTCATCCTCATCCTTATGCTCATGCTCATGCGCGCCGCGACGCGTCGGCGGCCAGGGCGGCCGTGGACGTGGACAAGCTGACGTCGACGGGGCTAACGTCGCCGGATTCGGTGTGCGAGCGGACCACCAGGCTGGCTGCGTGGTCGTATTCGGGCAATTGCATGGTGCCGCAGCAGGCCTGCCGGTTTTGGCGGGCGCCGGGCGCATCGCACACGCAAGCGGTCAGCGGCGCGCCGGGCAGGTAGACGTCTTCGGTGGCCTCAACTGGCGATGCGCCGGTCTGGACCACTTCGCGCCGGCTGAACTGGTTGCGGATGAAGCCGGCGTATGCCGGGGGCTTGCCGTCGCCCGTGACCGCCAGCAGCATGCCGTTGACGACGTCGGCGAACGTGGCGGCCGCGTCGGGCGCGCCAACCAGGGCGCGCAGCAGCACGCCGCCCAGGTAGGCCGCCACCCGGTGCAGCACGGCGGCGTCGTCTTCGCGCTCGGGATTGCGCTCATGCGCGAACACATCAGCCAGCACGTCATACACGGCGCCCGTGAAGACCTGGGAAATGGCGTGCACCTGGGTGCCCGCCTGGCTCAGGCGCAGGTCGTTGTCGGCATTGCGCAAGCCGTTGCGATAGCCCAGCGCCAGGCCGAACTGCTCGGCGACGTCGGCCAGAAAGGATTTGTCGTGCAGATTGGCCTTGGTCTGCGCGACGATGGCTTCGCACTGGTCGAACTGCGACAAGGCCAGGAAAACGGCGGTGAGGTCGCCGAACGATTCGTGCAGGCCCCCGGTCTGGGGTGGGGCATCGGCCTGAAGCCAGCGTGGCTTGATGCCGTCGAGGATTGCGTGGGCCGTCTCGTGCGAGACGATATCGAACGAGCGACAGGTAAACAAGCGTTCGGGGCTGCCGGCGGGGATGAAGTCACCAAACTTGAGGCAGCCCTGGTTTCGGCTGTAGAACGCGTTCACGACGTCGGGCAAGCCGTGCGGAAAGAGCTGCAGCGGATTGGTATCGCTGCTGCTGTTCCATTGCCATGACAACGGCATGGCGACCCCGGCTGCGGCCAGCACGCGCTGGTACATGGTCAGGGTCTGGCGCACGACGGCAAAGGTATGCACTGCGTCGAACTGGGGCGTGTCGGGCAGGGTGACGAAGTCGCCGGAGGCGTTCGGTTCAACCTGATCGATACCAGGCGCGCCGGACGCGATGCGGCCGTCGCGCGGGCCGGCCAGCACGGTGCCGGGCAAATAGGCCGTGCGGGTGCCGAGCTCGCCGACCGACGGGTCCTGCTTCCACATCAGTACGCGGGCGCCGAAGGCTTGCGGCAGCGGCTCGGCGTCGACGGGCGGATCGGGATCGGGCGGCGCCTCGTGCGGTTGCTGGGGGTGCATATCCATGAAGGCTCCTCGCGTCATGACGGCGTTCGCTTTCATGGTCGCCCGCCATGACAGTCACGCGTTGATACGCGTCAATTACGGCGCCACGACTGCATCAGTTCTAGCGAGCTCTGGCATACGACGGCGTCAACTGGCATCATGGCGGATTGTTCGCAATAATTTAGGAAGGAACGTCCCGATGGCGGAAATCAGCATCGTCCAGCAACACACCCTGAGCCCGGCTGCGGCGCGCACGGCGGCCGAGCAAGTGGCGCAGCGTATTGCAACCGAATATGGACTGGCATGCCAGTGGGATGGCGACGTGCTGCGCTTCGAGCGCAGTGGCGTGGAAGGGGCATTGACGCTGGAAGACCAGCAAGCGGCGATGCGGATCAACCTGGGATTCTTGATGGGCGCTTTCGCGTCGGCCATCGAGGCCAAGGTGGCGGAGAAGATGCGCAAGACCTTCGCCGCCTAGGAAATTGCCCCTTTTGAATCAGCCTTTCAGCTCTTCGATCAGATCGATGTATTGCTGCTGGGCTTCTTCTTGTGACGTACCGGCCAGGCCGGCCCAGGCGTCGAACTTGGCGCGCGCCACGAAATCGGTCATGCCCGGACGTTCGCCGGTCGCATCGCCGCTCGAACCCTGCTTGTACAGCGCGTAAATCTTCAGCAAGGTCATATTGTCCGGACGCTCAGACAGATTCTTCGAATCGAGTTGGGCCTGGGTGAACTGTTCTTGCACGCTCATGGAAACTCCTGTGATGGTTGGTTGCATTCTTGTCGCTTGGACAAGGCGGCAGGCATCTTAGCGCAGGAGACGGGGGCGACCCGGAGATTGGGACGTACTTTAGAGGGGAACTTCAAATGCGGTGCAGTACCTGCCATGCGCCGCCCGAGAGGCGGGGCATGGCAGTGAGGCGATGCTAAGGCTTAGACAGCCAGCAGATCGACGTCGAAGATCAGGGTAGCGTTTGGCGGAATGACGCCGCCGGCGCCGCGCGCGCCATAACCCAGGGATGCAGGGATGGTCAGGCGACGCGAGCCGCCGATTTTCATGCCTTGCACGCCTTCGTCCCAGCCGCGGATGACCTGGCCCGCGCCGAGTGCGAACTCGAACGGATCGCCACGGTCTTTGCTCGAATCGAACTTGGCGCCGAGGCTGCCGTCGTCGTTGCGCAGCCAGCCGGTGTAGTGCACGGTGACGTGCTGGCCAGCCTTGGCTTCGTCGCCGGTGCCGGTGACGAGTTCTTCGTATTGCAGGCCAGAATCGGTAGTGGTGGTGGACATGGTCTTCCTTGTTATGCAGATTGAACGACAATTGTAGTGCATGGGTCGGGAAACCGCCATTGCCCGGGCCTTCCGTGCGCCCCGTTGCCGCCCCACCCGGTCCCGTAGAATGGCCCCTTGACCATCCCATCTGGAACCGCCATGCCGCATCCCGACAGCGCCACCGTTATTCCGAGAACCGCCCCGCTGAAGGGGGTGATGCTGGCCTGGCGGCGCGCGCTGCGTTCGCAGTTCAGCGGCCGCATGCTGCTGCTTTCGCTGGTCCCGCTGCTGCTCTCGCTCACGCTGTGGGGAGTGGCGATGCGGCTGGGTCTGCAGCCGTTGCTTGACTGGCTGCGCGGATTGTTTACCGACTACGGCGGTTTTGATGCCAGCAACAGCATGCTGGGCATGGTCGGCCTGGGGATGCTCAAGGTGATGGTGGTGCCGCTGCTGGCGATTGCCTTGTTGCTCCCCCTGATGATCGCCTCGAGCCTGCTGTTCATGGGCATCGTCGCAATGCCGGTCATCGAGCGCCACGTGAGCAGCCGCCACTTCCCGGGGCTCGAGAGAAAGGAGGGTGGCTCGTTCGTCGGCAGCCTGGGCATCAACCTTGGCAGCACAGCGGTGTTCGCGCTGCTGTGGTTATTGACGCTGCCGCTGTATGCGGTGCCGCCGGTCGCCTGGCTGGTGCAGGCCGTTTTGTGGGCCTGGGTCACGTCGCGCGTGATGAGTTACGACGCGCTGGCGGCGCACGCCAGCCCGGCCGAGCGCCAAAGATTGATGCGCGATGGCCGCCCGGCGTTGCTGGCGATCGGCCTGGCGTCGGGCCTGGCCGGGGCGCTGCCCGGCATTGCGTGGATGGGCGGGGCGGTGATCTCGGTCGTGCTGTTTCCGGTGCTGGCGCTCGTGTCGCTGTGGCTGTACGTCATGCTCTTCCTGTTCGCCGGACTCTGGTTCCAGTACTACTGCTTGCAGGCGTTGGGTGACATGCGGGCGCGCCAGGCCATGACACATTCTGGCGCGGGTGCATCCATCTGAATCAGCGGTGCGTTGTGCACCATTCCGGTCGCGGGTGCGTTAACTGCCAGCGTCGGCCGTGAATACGGCGCTTGATGTGTTGCCGCCAACAGTCGTGACGCCCTGGCATCCCCTGTGATCATGCTATTGCGCCAACTCGTTGTTTTTTTGCGAAAATATTCGTGATAACGCCAATTTGTTAAACGGTATCTCGCATGTGTCTTATTGATGTGGTGGAATATTACCTATGGACGGGGCGATCTGGAGTGAGATTGCACTGCTGAAATTTGTGAACTAACAGACACCACGATCACTCGAACGGACCGGCAGCAATAGATGGCGAGCAGGTTGGCGGGGATTGCAAGCGTTTTGATTCGGACCGGTTAAGCCATCATGGAAAGTATTCGTCGCCTCGTGCGACCAAACAATGTCTTCGGCAAGCGCGCCGCCACCTCGCGGAGCGAACCGACCATGGACGGCGCACCCGCTGCGCCAGTCGTCGCCGCAGCCGGTGCTGCAGCGTCGGGGGCGTCTGCGTCTGGGTCTGCGTCCTTGCCGGATCCGGCGGGTGACGTTCCCCTGCACGATGCCTTCCCGCACCTGGCCGACAACGGTCATGGCGGCGGCGGACCGGGCGACCCGTCGGGCGGGCCGGATGGCTCGCCGCCAGCACCGCGCAAGAGCCGCTGGAAGCTGTGGCTCGCCCTGATCGGCTTGCTGCTGATCGCGGCCGCAGCCGCCTGGGCCGTGATGGAAACCCGCACCTCGCGCCTGCAGTCGAAAATCTTCGCCGACATGGCGAGCGAACTCACGTTCCGCATGGCCAATGGCCCAAGCGATTCGATCCGCTTCCCGGCCGCCAGCCCATACGACACCCGGCTCGGTTACGCCGGCCTGCCGAAATACCTCGAACGCCTGCAGACGCGCGACTACGCGATCGCGTCGCAGGCGCGCATCTCGCCGCAGATGGTCAAGATGGCCGATCTCGGCCTGTATGCCACCTACCACGAGAAAACCAAGGTCGGCCTCGAGATCCTCGATTGCCGCGCCCAACCCTTGTTCACGTCGCGCTTCCCCGAACGTTACTACGACAAATTCGACGCCGCGCCGTCGCTGCTGGTGCAAAGCCTGCTGTTCATCGAAAACCGCGAACTGCTCGACGCGAGCCACCCGCGCCGCAATCCGGCCGTCGAATGGGACCGCTTCTCGAAAGCCGTGTTCGACAAGACGCTGGCCAGTGTCGGCCTGGGCGGCGACGGCCGCGTGGCCGGCGGTAGCACGCTGGCCACGCAGATCGAAAAATACCGCCACTCGGCCGAGGGCCGCACCGGCTCGCTGACCGACAAGATCATCCAGATGGCCTCGGCCACGCTGCGCGCCTATCAGGATGGCGAAGACACGACCAACTCGCGCCGCCAGGTCGTGCTCGACTACCTGAACACCGTGCCGCTCTCGGCCAAGCCGGGCTACGGTGAAGTCAACGGTATCGGCGACGGCATGTGGGTCTGGTACGGCCGCGATTTCGACAAGGTCACCGCCATGCTCAAGGGCCCGATGACCAGCCCGGACGCCGTGATGGCCTACAAAGAGGCGCTGTCTCTGATGATCGCCCAGCGCCGCCCGGCGTATTACCTGGGCGCCGGCGAGAACGACCTGGAAACCCTGACCAACAGCCACCTGCGCGTGCTGACGCAGCAGGGCGTGATTTCGCCGCAACTGCGCGACGCCGCCCTCGGCGTCAAACTGAAACCGGCGCTGCACACGGGCGTGGCGCCGCCACCGGCGGACGCGTTCGTCTCGCGCAAGGCGGCCAACGCGGTGCGCAATCACGTGGGTTACCTGATTGGCGACGCGCGCCTGTACAACGTCGACCGCCTCGATCTGTCGGTGGTCTCGACTCTTGACGGCAATGCCCAGCAAGCCGTCACGGCCGCGCTGCGCAAGCTGTCCGACGCCGAACACGCGAAAGAAGCCGGCCTGACCGGCAAGGGAATGCTCGGCAATGGCGACCCGGCGCAAGTGGTCTACAGCTTCACGCTGATGGAGCGCGGCGAGCACGTCAACTACCTGCGCGTGCAGACCGACAACTACGATCAGCCACTGGACATCAACGAAGGCGCCAAGCTCGACCTGGGCTCGACCGCCAAGCTGCGCACGCTGGTGACCTACCTCGACATCGTCGACCAGCTCCACAAGCGCTTTGGCGCGATGGACAAGATTGGTCTGATGGGCGTCGAAATCGATGCGAAAGACCGCATGTCGCAGTGGGGCCTCGAGTATTTCCGCACGCTGCCTGACGGCGCCGACCGCAGCCTCAAGCCCATGCTGGATGCCGCCATGGCGCGCAAGTACTCGGCCAATCCGGGCGAGCGCTTCTTTACCGGCGGCGGCGTGCACACGTTCGGCAACTTCAGCAAGCTCGACGACAGCCGCATCATGGACGTGAACCAGGCGCTGCGCAGCTCGACCAACCTCGTGTTCGTGCGCATGATGCGCGACGTCGTGCGCTACTACATGTTCCAGTTGCCAGGCTCGTCCGCGCAACTGCTGGCCGACGCCGACGATCCGCGCCGCGCCGCCTATCTGGCGCGCTTTGCCGACAATGAAGGCAAGGTCTTCATGGCCAAGTTCTGGAACAAGTACAAGGGCAAGACGCCACAAGAAGTCGAGACGCTGCTGTTCTCCGGCGTGCGCCCGCTGGCCTCGAAGCTCGCAGCGGCCCACCGCACCGTGGTGCCGAACGCCACGCTGGCACAGTTTGGCGCATTCATCGATGCATCGGTTCCGGCCAGCAACGAGATCGATCCCGATCGCCTCCCGAAACTGTATGAGACCTACGATGTCCGCAATATGTCGCTGGCCGACCGCGGCTACGTGGCGTCGGTGCACCCGCTCGAACTGTGGCTGGTGAGCTATCTGCGCACCCATCCAAAAGCGACCTGGTCCGAAGTAACGGCTGCCAGCGTCAAGGAGCGCCAGGAAGTCTACCAATGGCTGTTCAAGACGCACCGCAAGCACGCACAGGACAACCGCATCGCCGGCTTGCTCGAAGTCGAAGCGTTCCTGAAGATCCACGCGCAGTGGAAGAAGATGGGCTACCCGTTCGACTCACTCGTGCCGTCGTACGCGACCACGCTGGGCGCTTCGGCTGACCGGCCTGCCGCGCTGGCCGAGATGATGGGCATCATCGTCAATGGCGGCGTGCGCAAACCGATCGAGCGCATCGATTCGCTGCACTTTGCCAAGGCCACGCCGTACGAAACGCTCGTGCGCCGCAACAAGGGCGGTGGCAAGGAGCAAGTGCTGGCGCCGGAAGTCGCGCGCGCCGTGGCCGACGCCATCCAGGGTGTGGTCTCGGACGGTACCGCCAAGCGGGTCAAGACCGCTTTCCAGCAGGCCGACGGCAGCATCATTGCCGTGGGCGGCAAGACCGGTACCGGCGACCAGCGCTTCGATGTGTATGCCCGCGGCGGCCGCCTGATCGAGTCGCGCTACGTGAACCGGTCGGCGACGTTCGTGTTCAACATCGGCGAACGCTTCTACGGCAGCATGACCGCGTACGTGCACGGGCCGCAGTCCGAGAACTATGACTTCACCAGCGCACTGCCGGTGCAACTGCTCGTCACGCTCGCGCCGAGCCTGATGCCGATGATCGAACCGCCAGCCGCACCGGCGCCCGTGCCAGGCCAGGCCGTCGCCGCCGCGCCGCGGCAGTGCGTGCGTTGAGGCCAGGGCAGGATCTTCCGGGCGCGCCGGTCAAGGGGCTGCGCGCCCGGCTGCAGAACTTCAGCATCGTTTCGCTGCGCGACCTGGTCGTGGCCACCGGCCCGACGATCCTGATGGTCGCGGCGGCCGTGGTGCTCGCCTACTGGTGGGTCGACCCGGCGCCGCCGCGCACGCTCCGGCTGGCCACGGGCCAGGAAAATTCCGCCTACGAACAATTTGGCAAGCAATATGCCAGCGTGCTGGCGCGCGACGATATCAAGGTCACGCTGCGCGGCACGCTTGGCTCGCAGGACAATCTGCAGCAGTTGCTGGCCGGGCAGGCCGATGTCGCGTTCGTGCAAAGCGGCTCGACCGACGACAAGAGGGGCAGCGCCGACAGCATCGAGCGGCGCGGCCTGGTGTCGCTGGGCAGCCTGTTTACCGAACCCGTGTGGCTGTTCGTGCGCGACGAAGCGAAGGTCACGCGCCTGACCGATCTGCGCGGCAAGCGCATCAACCTGGGGCCGGAAGGCACGGGCGTGCCGCGCCTGGTGCGCCAGCTGCTCGATGCCAACAATATCGTGCCGGGCGCATTGACGATCAGCGACCTGGCCAACACGCCGGCCACCGTCGAATTGCTGGCCGGGCGCATCGATGGCCTGGTCTTCAGCTCGGCGCCCGAAGCGCCGCTGATCCAGATGCTGCTGCAAACGCCGGGCATCCGCCTGTTCGACTTTTCGCAGGCCGAGGCCTATACGCGGCGCCTGCCGTTCCTGACGCACGTCGTGCTGCCGCGCGGGATCGTCGACCTGGGCCGCAATATTCCGAACCAGGATTACCACCTGATCGCGCCGACCGCCACGCTCGTCGCGCGCGAGGAAATCCATCCGGCGCTGGTGGGCCTCTTGGTCAAGGCGGCGACCGAGATCCACGGCGGCGCCGGTTGGTTCCAGCAGCAGGGCCAGTTCCCGTCGCCGAAGTACACCGAGATCCCGGTCGCGCCCGAAGCGGCGCGCTACTACCGCGACGGCCCGCCGTTCATGCAGCGTTACCTTCGGTTCTGGCTGGCCAATCTGGCCGAGCGGCTGTGGGTCGTGGTGGTGGCACTGACGGCGCTGTTGATTCCACTGTCCAAGATCGTGCCCCCGATTTACGTCTGGCGCGTGCGCTCGCGCGTGTACCGCTGGTATGGCGAACTGCGTGCCATCGAACAGTCGCTCGAGGAGAGCGGGACGGACGCCACCGACGCAGTGCGCAAGGAGTTGCTGGGCCGGCTGGACGGGCTGGAAGACCGCGTCAACCATATCTCGGTGCCGCTGGCCTATGCCGACGAGCTGTACCGCCTACGCAGCCATATCCACCTGGTGCGCGAGCGGGTGCGCGGCGTGCACGAGGAGCAGGCGGCGCAGCCGTTGGCGTGATCATTTCTCTTTGAAATTGGCCGGGGAATCCCATTACACTGGCGTCCCCAGTCATCTCTTCGAAGGCCGTCATGATCCGCCGCACGCTTCCCGCCCTTGTTTTCGGCTTCTGCCTTGCCGCTGGCCTCGCCAGCCCGTCTGCCGCGATTGCTGCGGACAGCGCCAAAGACAGCAAGCGCCCGACGCGCGAAGCCTATACCAAATACGAATACCGGATCCCGATGCGTGACGGCGTGCAGCTGTTCACGGTCGTCTACGTGCCGAAGGACAGCTCGCGCAGCTACCCGTTCCTGATGCAGCGCACCCCGTACAGCGCCGGCGTGCGCGCCGAAGGCGAACTGCGCTACGGCGTGGACTGGCTGCCGGAGTCGCTGGGGCCGTCGCGCGAATTCGAGGAAGCGGGCTACATCTTCGTGAACCAGGATGTGCGCGGCCGCTACATGTCCGAAGGGACGTGGCAGGAAATGACCCCGCACGGCAAGGGCAAGCTGGCAAAAGGCGAGGGCCGCGAGAGCGACGACATGCACGACACGGTGGCATGGCTGCTCAAGAACATCCCGAACAATAACGGCAAGGTGGGCATCTGGGGCATCAGCTACCCGGGCTTCTACGCCGTCGCCAGCGTCATCGATTCGCACCCGGCGATCAAGGCCGCCTCGCCCCAGGCGCCGATTGCCGACCTGTACATGGGCGACGATTCGTACCACGGCGGCGCCTTCAAGCTGGCCGCCAACTTCGACTTTTACGCGGCCTTCACGGCGGCCCCAAACCCAACCCCGCTGCCGAAAACCGGTAGCGAATTCGATTACGGCGTGGCCGACGGCTACGATTATTTTTTACAGCACCGCACGCTGGCGAATATCGCCGCCACGATGACCGACACGCAGCGCGAGCTGTTCATGCCGAACATTGAGCACGACACGTATGACAGCTTCTGGAAAGAGCGCGCCATCGGCCCGCACATCAAGAACGTCAAGGCCGCCGTGCTGACGGTGGGCGGCTGGTTCGATGCCGAAGATGCGGCCGGCCCGTTCATCGTGCACCGCGCGCTGGAAGCGCAGAACAAGGGCGGCAACCATGCCCTCGTGGTGGGTCCGTGGGTGCACGGCGGCTGGGCGCGTGGCGATGGCGCCCGGCTTGGCCACGTGAAGTTCGACGCAAAGACAAGCGAATGGTTCCGGCGCGAGGTCCAGTTCCCGTTCTTCGAGCAGCACCTGAAGGGCGTCAAGCCGGGCAAGACGCTGGCGCCGGTGACCGTGTTCGAGACGGGGTCGAATGTCTGGCGCCAGTACGACGCCTGGCCACCGAAACCGGCGAAGGCACGCACGCTGTACTTTGGCGCGAATGGCACGCTGGGCTGGCAGCAGCCGGCCGCGACAATGAGCACGGCCACGGGCGCCGGTTTCGACGAATACGTGGCCGACCCGGCGCGCCCGGTGCCGTACATCGGCTATCCGGCGCTGGGCGTGCCGCGCGAATACATGGTGTCGGACCAGCGCTTTGCCGCCACCCGACCCGACGTGCTGGTGTACCAGAGCGCCGTGCTGGAAGAGGATGTGACGGTTGCCGGGCCGGTCACGCCCAGGCTGTTCGTCTCCACGAGTGGCACCGACGCCGACTGGGTCGTCAAGCTGATCGATGTCTACCCGGCCAGCTTCCCGAGCCCGGCGGCTGAGCGGGGCGGCGATGTCGGGCCGCCTGCGGTGAGCCTAGGGGGCTTCCAGCAACTGGTGCGTGGCAATCCGCTGCGCGGCAAGTTCCGTAACAGCTATGAAAAGCCGGAACCATTCGTGCCGGGCAAGGTCGAGCCGATCAAGTATGAACTGGGCCAGGTGAACCATACCTTCCGGCGCGGTCACCGGATCATGGTGCAGGTGCAGAGCTCGTGGTTCCCGCTGATCGACCTGAATCCGCAAACGTTCATGCGCATTCCCGACGCCAAGCCGGGCGACTTCAGGAAGGCGACCCAGCGCGTGTATCACGCGCCAGGGACGGCCTCGGGGCTGGAGCTGATGGTGTTGCCGAACCCGGGTAGCGCCAACTAGCTCAGGCGCCGACCCACGGCAGGCCGGCGGTGCACCAGCCGCCGATCGTCTTGCGGTGGCCGTCGCCATCGCGGTCGCCTTCGAACCCTTCCAGGATGTCGAAGGCGTTTGCATAGCCGAGTTCGGTCGCCACGCGCGCGCTGTGGCGCGAGCGCACGCCCGAGCGGCACAGGAACAGCAGCACGTCGTCCTTCTCCGCCACCTGTTCGAGCTGCGCGCCGAAGTCGGGATTGGGCGCGCCACCCGGGTAGGTGGCCCACTGCACCGCCAGATGCTGCTCCTGGCCAATGGCGACGCGTCCCACCCAGTCGCGTTCGGCATTGGTGCGCACGTCGACCAGCTTGACGTCGGCACCGCTCTGCAGCAGGTCGAATGCTTCCTGAGGCGTGACTGCACCAGCGTAGGGCTGGCCAGCGCCACGCTGGCGCGCTGCGGTGAGAATTTGTTCTTTGGTCATGTTGGTAGTGCCCATTGTTGGTTCATCGTCTGCAATGCACCATTCCGGCGCGCAGCGTAGTGCGCCTATTTGGTGCAAGCACGTAGAATTGCTCTTTGCTGGTGCACATTGACACACAGGTAAATCTTTCCGGATGCCCCCGGTCGAGGCGATTTTATGGGTAAACTAGCCCATTGCCCAAGAACGATTTGCGCATGCCGTCATGCACATAAGTTAGCACCCTGGTTCGCAACGCAGTTGGCACAATTTGTGCTTCAACATGATGCAAGTTGTCGGTTCGCATAGACTGACATCCCTTTTTCAATTAGGAGATTCCGAATGGCAAAGTCCGCCGCAGATGTAATGCAAATGGTCAAAGACAACGAAGTCAAATTCGTTGATTTACGCTTCGCCGATACCCGCGGCAAGGAACAGCACGTCACGGTCCCGGTGTCGCACTTCGACCTGGACAAATTCGAATCCGGCCACGCCTTCGACGGTTCGTCGATCGCCGGCTGGAAAGGTATTGAAGCATCGGACATGCTCCTGATTCCGGATGCAAACACCGCCAATATCGACCCGTTCATGGAAGAGACCACGCTGTTCATGCAGTGCGACGTCGTCGAGCCATCGGACGGCAAGGGTTACGACCGCGATCCGCGTTCGATCGCCAAGCGCGCTGAAGCCTACCTGAAATCGTCGGGCATCGGCGACACCGCCTACTTTGGCCCAGAGCCGGAGTTCTTCATCTTCGACGCCGTGCGCTGGAAGCTGGACATGTCGGGTTGCTTCGTCAAGATCGACTCGGAAGAAGCATCGTGGTCGACCGACAAGGAATTCGAAGGCGGCAACAGCGGTCACCGTCCAGGCGTGAAGGGCGGCTATTTCCCAGTGCCACCAGTCGACTCGTTCCAGGACATGCGCTCCGAAATGTGCCTGATCCTCGAATCGATGGGCATCCCGGTCGAAGTGCACCACCACGAAGTCGCCGGCGCCGGCCAGAATGAAATCGGCACCAAGTTCTCGACGCTGATCGAGCGCGCCGACTGGACCCAGAACATGAAATACGTGATCTGGAACGTGGTCCACAGCTACGGCAAGACCGCAACCTTCATGCCAAAGCCAATGGCTGGCGACAACGGTTCGGGCATGCACGTGCACCAGTCGATCTGGAAAGACGGCAAGAACCTGTTCGCAGGCGACGGCTACGCAGGTCTGTCGGACACGGCGCTGTTCTACATCGGCGGCATCATCAAGCACGCCCGCGCTCTGAACGCGATCACCAATCCAGGCACCAACTCGTACAAGCGCCTGGTGCCAGGCTTCGAAGCCCCGGTCAAGCTGGCGTATTCGGCCCGTAACCGTTCGGCGTCGATCCGCATCCCGCACGTGGCGAACCCGAAAGGCCGCCGCATCGAGACCCGTTTCCCGGATCCACTGGCGAACGTCTACCTGTGCTTCGCAGCACTGATGATGGCTGGCCTGGATGGTATCCAGAACAAGATTCACCCGGGCGAAGCGGCAACCAAAGACCTGTACCATCTGCCGCCTGAAGAAGACAAGCTGATCCCGACGGTGTGCGCATCGCTGGAAGAAGCACTGGACGCACTGAACGAAGACCGCGAGTTCCTGACCCGTGGCGGCGTGTTCAGCGACAGCATGATCGATGCCTACATCGACCTGAAGATGCAGGAAGTCCAGCGCATGCGCATGACCCCGCACCCAGCCGAATTCGACATGTACTACTCGTCGTAATCGGTCCATCCAGGCTGGCGCGGATGTGCATCGCGCCAGCCTGGCGGGTAGAACAAACGCGGGGAAAGCCATGCTTTCCCCGCGTTTTTTGTTGCTTGGGGTTTATATTCCTTGGGGTATAGTCGGGCGCATCTACAATAGCGTGCCCTTGCGACCAACCGGGATGGGAATGACAAATAGTGTGTTTCAGGCCAGTGTGGCCGTTTTTACTGCCGTGTTTGCCTCAGTGCTGCTGTGCGCCAGTGCGCACGCGCAAATCTACCGTTGTACCGATGCCAATGGCCGGCCGCTGTATACCGACACCAAGGTCGGCAAGTGCCAGCTGATCGATACCGGCTACAGCGCGCCGCCGGCAGCCTCGGCCCCGATTCCTGCACCGCGCTCGGCCGGCGGTGGGGGCGGGTCATCCGCGTCGAATTCCGCCCCGAGTGCGGCCCCGAGCGCGGCCCAGTCGAACTTCCCGCGCGTGGACAACGTGCTGCAGCGCGCCCGCGACGACGACCGGCGCGAGATCCTGGGCGATGAACTGCGCCTGGAAGAACGCAAGCTCACCGACCTCAAGCGCGTCTTCAATAACGGCGAGCCGGAGCGCCAGGGCAACGAGCGCAACTACGCCAAATACCAGGAGCGCGTGGCGTCCATGCGCGAGGAAATCAACCGCAGCGAACGCAATATCGAAGCGCTCAGGCGCGAGATCGGCAATATCAGATGACCCTGCCTCCGATGGCCCCACCCGTGTACGACCCAGGCAACCCGGCCCGTTATGCCGGCCTGGACTTGCTTGCCTCGGCCGTGATGATGACGGGACCGGATGGCGAAGTGGTGTATGCCAACGCCGCCGCCGAAAACCTGATGGAGCTGTCGTTCAAGTCGCTGCAGCGCCATCGCCTGCCCGAACTGTTTACCAATGGCGCCGAGATTGGCGTGTTGATCACGCAGGCGCTGGTGCACCAGTACGCCGACCTGCGCCAGGACCTGACGCTGCAGCGCAGCGGGCGCGAACCGCTGCACGTGAACAGCATCGTCAGCGCCCTGGGCGATGGCACGGCGCTGATCGAGCTGCGCGAGAACGTGCAGCAGCTAAAGCTCGACCGCGAAGAGCGGCTGATGGACCAGAGCCAGGCCAACAAGGAGCTGATCCGCAACCTGGCGCACGAAATCAAGAACCCGCTGGGCGGCATCCGCGGCGCGGCGCAATTGCTCGAACTCGAGCTGCCGCCGCACCACCTGCTGGAGCTGCAGGAATACACGCAGGTGATCATCAAGGAAGCCGACCGCCTGCAAACGCTGGTCGACCGCCTGCTGGCGCCGCACCGCAAGCCGCACATCGTCGGCGACGTCAATATCCACGAAGTGTGCGAGCGCGTGCGCAGCCTGATCCTGGCCGAATTTCCGCAGGGGCTGTCGATCCGGCGCGATTACGATGCGTCGATTCCCGAGTTTCGCGGCGATATGGAGCAGCTGATCCAGGTGGTGCTGAACATTGCCCACAACGCCGCGCAGGCCGTCGCCGGGCGCATTGCGCAGGGCGACGCCGAGATCGTTTTGCGCACCCGCGTGGCGCGCCAGGTCACGCTGGCCAAGGTCCGCTACGGGCTGGCATTAGACTTGCATATCATCGACAATGGACCGGGCATCGCGCCCGATATCCGCGACCGCATTTTCTATCCGCTCGTATCCGGGCGTGACGGCGGGAGTGGCCTCGGGCTGACGCTGGCGCAAACGTTTGTGCAGCAACACCTGGGTGTGATCGAGTGCGAAAGCCGGCCTGGACTGACGGATTTCCGGATCCTGCTGCCCCTGCCATAAGCGGGAGACAGCGGACCGCACCGGCCAGTCCTTTATTGAATCCATGTTGCGGGAAGCACGAAACCATGAAACCAATCTGGATTGTCGACGACGATGCATCGATTCGCTGGGTCCTTGAAAAGGCCCTGGCGCGCGAAAGTCTGGAGACCCGCAGTTTCGCCAATGCGCGCGAAGCCATGACCGCCTTTGAAACCGACACGCCGCAAGTGCTGGTGTCGGACATCCGCATGCCGGGCGAATCCGGCATCGACCTGCTGCAAGCGGTCAAGGAACGCCATCCGGGCCTGCCGGTCATTATCATCACCGCGTTCTCGGACCTCGACTCGGCGGTGTCCTCGTTCCAGGGCGGCGCCTTTGATTACCTGGCCAAGCCATTCGATATCGACAAGGCCGTCTCGCTGATCCGGCGTGCGTTAGAGGAGAGTTTGCGCGAAGCGAGCGTCGAAGCGCCGCCCGCTGAAACCCCCGAGATCCTCGGCCACGCGCCGGCGATGCAAGAGGTGTTCCGCGCCATCGGCCGCCTGTCGCAGTCGAACGTCACGGTGCTGATCACGGGCGAATCGGGCACCGGCAAGGAGCTCGTGGCGCGCGCGCTGCACAAGCACAGCCCGCGCGCGCAGCAACCGTTTATTGCGCTCAACACAGCGGCGATCCCGAAGGACCTGCTCGAATCCGAACTGTTCGGCCACGAACGCGGTGCGTTCACGGGTGCGCAGGCGATGCGGCGCGGCCGCTTCGAGCAGGCCGAGGACGGCACGCTGTTTCTCGATGAAATCGGCGACATGCCGTTCGACCTGCAGACGCGCCTGCTGCGCGTGCTGTCCGATGGTCACTTTTATCGCGTGGGCGGCCACCAGCCGGTCAAGGCCAATGTGCGCGTGATTGCCGCCACCCACCAGAACCTCGAACAGCGCGTGCGCGACGGCTTGTTCCGCGAAGACTTGTACCACCGCCTGAACGTGATCCGCCTGCGCCTGCCGTCGCTGCGCGAACGCAACGAAGACATTCCCGTTCTCACGCGCCACTTCCTGGTGCAGAGCGCGCACCAATTGGGGGTGGAACCCAAGCGCATGAGCGAGCAGGCAATGCGCTTCCTGTCGGGCCTCGAGCTGCCGGGCAACGTGCGCCAGCTGGAAAACCTGTGCAACTGGATCACCGTGATGGCCCCGGGGCAGACCGTGGAGGTCAAGGATCTGCCGCGCGACCTGACCCAGGGTTCGGCGCCGCTGACGGGGAGCAGCGTGCCGAACGTCGTGCCGCTGTCCGACGGCATCGTCAGCGCCGGTGCGCAGCCAATGGCATCCAGCGGTGGCGTCGTGCTGCAGGCTGCCGGCGCGCAGTCGCCCGAAGGCTGGCTGGGGCTGCTCGAACTGCAGGCGGCCGGCATGCTCAGCGCAGGGCAGATGGACGTGATGGATATCCTGGGCCGCCAGTTCGAATCGGCGCTGATCCGCACGGCGCTCAAGCACACACACGGGCGCAAGAACGACGCAGCCATGCGGCTCGGGATCGGGCGCAACACGATCACGCGCAAGATCGTGGAGCTGGGGATCGACGGCGCGCGCGAAGAGTAGGGAATGACCCTATATGCATACTTGTTGACTGTGCAATTTGGCGGTGATAACTTTCTTTGGTCATGAAGCGTAATTCGGCTCCTCAACTTCTAGACAGTGTTCACGTCATTTAACTTTTACATCAAGGGTTGATTCGAATGAAACTTGGAAAAATCATGTTCGCCGGCGCAGGTATGCTGGTCGCTGCAGTTGCCTTTGCCCGCCCAGATTACGGTTACACCACGACGTACTACGCCGATGCAACGTATGGCACTGTCGTGGGCGAGTCTGAATTCACCTGCAGCGGGCGCTGGTTCCGCAGCGGTGTCGAAACCGATTATTTTGTCATCTCCAACGAAAACAAGTGCTGATTGACGTTGTGTCTGGCGCCGGCACGTAGCGAGGCCAGGCGCCACAACGAAGAGCAAACAAGGTTAGGTGACTCGCGCACTCTTTCCTTGCGGCGCGCAAGAGCTGTCCTGGCCGCGCGCCGATCGTTTCCTTCTTCGACTTTGTTGGTGATCAGAAAATTATTCTCACCGGCATTGCCAATTCCTGTAGTGCCCCTTCCGCTTTTGGTAAGCTCTCGTCTTTTCCAGAGACATTACCGCACCAATTCCCATGCTGATCAATTGCGTCGCCTACCAGGAAGGCAAGAAGCTGTCCGATATCCCGGTCGAGGATATCAGCGAATACATCAAGCTCGATGACACCTTTGTCTGGGTCGCACTGCGCGACCCGGACGCTGCCGACATCGCGCTGATGCAGGAAGAATTCGGCCTGCACGAACTGGCGGTGGAAGACGCGCTGCGCGGTCACCAAAGGCCCAAGCTCGAAGAGTATGGCGACTCGCTGTTCGTCGTCGTGCAGATCGTCGAACTGGTGGGCGAGGAGATGTCGGTCGGTCAGTTGTCGGTCTTTGCCGGCCCCAATTACGTGCTGTCGGTGCGGCGCGATGCCAACCAGGGTTTTCTCGGCGTGCGTGCGCGCGCCGAGCGCGAACCGCACCAGCTCAGGAAAGGCGCGGGCTTCGTGCTGTATGCGCTGGTGGACGCCGTCGTCGACCGTTATTTCCCCGTGGTCGACACGCTCGAATCCGAGCTCGAATCGATCGAAGACCACATCTTTTCCATGCAGGGCAAACAGCGCGACAATGTCGAACGCCTGTATGACCTGAAGCGCAAGGCGCAGACGCTGCGCCACGCCGTGGTGCCGCTGATGGACGCGCTGGGGCGCCTGTACGGCGGGCGCGTGCCGGCCGTGGTGGACGAGACCCAGGAATACTTCCGCGACGTGCACGACCACCTGCACCGCATCGCCGGCCGTCTGGACGCCGTGCGCGACACGATCAATACCGCGATCCAGGTAACGCTGTCGATGGTGGCGATCGAAGAAAACGAAGTGAGCAAGAAGCTGGCGTCGTACGCCGCGATCTTCGCGGTGTTTACGGCGTTCGCCGGTGTGTGGGGGATGAACTTCGAATTCATGCCCGAGCTGAAATGGAAGTATGGCTACCCGTTCGCGATGCTGACGATGATCTGCGTGTGCGGCTATCTGTATCGCAAGTTCAAACGGGTGGGGTGGTTATAGGGGCTGGCGCTTGCCGGCCGTGGCGGCCGCGCCGCCAGACGCCACGATCACCAGCGCGATTGCCAGCCATTGCAGGCTGGTCAGGCGTTCTCCGAGCCAGATGAAGCCGGCCAGCGCCGCGATGGCCGGTCCGCTGCTGACCAGGATGCCGAACACCCGCTGCGGCAGGCGCCGCAGGGCCATCATCTCGAGCGAGTAGGGCAGGGCGGACGACAGCAAGGCCACCGCCACGCCGCCCGCCAGCATGGCCGGCGTGAACAGCGCCATGCCTGCATGCGCCACGCCAAACGGCACCGCGAACACGCTCGCCGCCAGCAAGCCCCAGGCCACGGCCTGGCCGCCGTTCAGGGTCGAGACGCGCTTGCCGAACACGATGTACATCGCCCAGCAGAATGCGGCCGCCAGCGCGTACGCGATGCCGGCCGGGTCGAGCTGTGTTGCGCCGGCAATCGGCAGCAGCAGCCACAGGCCAAAGCCGGCGCACACGACCCAGATAAAATCCCTCGCATGGCGCGACGACAGCACGACCACTGCCAGCGGTCCCGTGACTTCAATGGCCACCGCGATCCCCAGCGGAATGCGCTCGAACGCGCGGTAGATGCACAGGTTCATCGCGCCCAGCATCAGGCCGTACACGAGCAGGTTGCCCACATCGGCGCGCGCCGGGCGGCCGAAGCGCCATGGCCGCACGATGGCCAGCAGGATCAGCGCCGCCAGTCCCACGCGCAGCGCGGTGACGCCTTCGCTGCCGACGGCCGGAAACAGCCCTTTGGCCCAGGCCGCGCCCGCATTGACCGACACCATCGAGGCCAGGATCGCCAGACCCGGGCCCCATGCCGCATGCCGGCCCGCCGCGTTCAACGTGGCGCCATGGCCAGCGCCACTGCCTCGGCCACGCGGATGCCGTCGACGGCGGCCGACATGATGCCACCCGCGTATCCAGCGCCTTCGCCAGCCGGGAACAGGCCGCGCGTGTTCAGGCTTTGCAGGTCGTCGTTGTTGCGCCGGATGCGGATCGGCGACGAGGTACGCGTTTCCACGCCCGTCAGTACCGCGTCTTCCTTGTAGTAGCCCTTGATCTGCTTGTCGAAGGCGACGAAGGCTTCACGCATCGCGACGATCGCGTAATCGGGCAGCGACGTGGCCAGGTCGGTCAGGTGTACGGCCGGCAGGAACGAGGGCGTGACCGAACCGAGCGACGTGGACGGCCGGCCTGCCACGAAGTCGCCCATCAGCTGGCCCGGTGCGTCATAGGTCGAGCCGCCCAGCACGAATGCGCGCGATTCGAGCTCGCGCTGGAACGCGATGCCGGCCAGCGGATGGCCCGGGAAATCCTCGGGCGTGATGCCGACCACGATGGCGCTGTTGGCATTGCGCTCGTTGCGCGAATACTGGCTCATGCCGTTGGTGACGACGCGGCCTTCTTCGCTGGACGCGGCCACCACCGTGCCGCCCGGGCACATGCAGAAGCTGTAGACCGAGCGGCCATTGGAGGCGTGGTGCACGATCTTGTAGTCGGCCGCGCCCAGCAGCTTGTTGCCGGCGTTCGGGCCGAAGCGGCAGACGTCGATCAGCGACTGCGGGTGCTCGACCCGGAAGCCGATCGAGAACGGTTTGGCTTCGATGTACACGCCGCGTTCGTACAGCATTTCGAAGGTGTCGCGCGCGCTGTGGCCGATGGCGATCGTCAGGTGGCGGGTGGGGATTTCTTCGCCGCTGGCCAGGCGCACGCCGACCACCTGGCGCACCCCGCCGGTTTCTTCGACCAGTACATCCTGCATGCGCGTATCGAAGCGCATTTCGCCGCCCAGGTTGATGATCTCGGCGCGCATCTGCTCGACCATCTTGACCAGGCGGAAGGTGCCGATGTGCGGCTTGCTGACGTACATGATCTCTTCGGGCGCGCCGAACTTGACGAACTCGGTAAGCACCTTGCGGCCGTAATGGTTGCTGTCCTTGATCTGGCTGTACAGCTTGCCGTCCGAGAAGGTGCCGGCGCCGCCTTCGCCGAACTGCACGTTCGACTCGGTATCGAGCTTGCGTTTGCGCCAGAAACCAAAGGTGTCGACGGTGCGCTCGCGCACGACCTTGCCGCGCTCGAGCACGATCGGGTTCAGGCCCATCTGCGCCAGGATCAGCGCGACGAACAGTCCGCACGGACCGGTGCCGACCACGACCGGGCGCGGGGTGCCGGGGGCTGGTTTGGCGGCATTGACAAACTTGTACTCGACGTCGGGCGCGCGCATGACGTGCGGATCGCGCAGCTTGGCCAGCACGGCCTCGTCGTCGGCGACAGTCGCGTCGATCGAGTAGATCAGGACGATGGCGGCTTTCTTGCGCGCGTCATAGCTGCGCTTATAGACGGCAAAGTCGAGCAGGTCGGCATCAAGGATGCCAAGGCGCGCCAGGATGGCGTCGCGCAGGGCAGCGTCCGGGTGGTTCAGGGGCAGTTTGAGTTCGTTGATACGTAACATAGGTTCGCGACGGTGCGCCGGGAAGGGCGAGAAGATCAATCCGCTATTTTACTTCAGTGATGCACCATCGCCGCATCTGACCAGCGGCCTTTCCCTCGGGTGTCGTGCGCCTGCCAATAAAATTTTTTTTACTGCTTACCAGTCATAAGTAGATCAAATATCCTTCCCGCATTTTTAGCATGTCCGAGCCCATAAAATTTTGTGTTTTATGGTGACTGCAAAATCTTCAACGCCGAGAAAACCGGTTTCCCAACGTATGTTCTACAACCATCGTAGGGTGCATAAGAATAGACGGAAAATTGCTGACAGGCCTCTTTTGGTGCATTGCAACGCGTAAAAAGTGCGGCGCTGCACCATTCTGGCCAATTTTATTCACCGTCGTGCCTAAGCGTCCTCTAAGTGTTGTTTATATGCATAACGCCAATGCGTGTTGTTGACACGGTAACTTTGCACGTGGTTTTATGTAACTGCACCCGCGCCAGAATTATCAATTAAATGAATATTCCGGGAATTGGGTCAGGGGAGAAATCAGGAATGCAGTCGCACCAGTGATTCGCAAAGTAAAACCATGATTGGCATCCCCATAAGGGGTGTTGAAAAAATAAACAGGAAATCACAATGTTGAAAAAAACCGTTTTAGTACATGCTCTGAGCCTCGCATTCTGCGGTGCCGTCATCAGTGTCGCCTCGATGGCGCCGGCGATGGCACAGTCGAACGCATCGGGTTCGGTCTACGGTAAAGTTGCAGGCGGAACCGGCGATACGGTGACGCTGGTTAACTCGGGTACCAACGCAACGCGCACGACGACCGTCGATGCAAGTGGCAACTTCCGTGTTACCAGCCTTCCTATCGGTGTCTACACTGCGACGCTGACCAAGGGCGGCGCGAGCGTCGGCAGTACCCAGGTCGAGGTTCTGGCTGGTCAGGGTATCGAAGCGAGTTTTGCGACTGCAGTGGCAGGTGGTGTTCAATCGGTCCAGGTGAGCGGTCGCCGCAACCGGATCGACGTGTCGAGCTCGAACAACGGTGCCACGTTCACGGCGCGCGAGCTGGAAAAACTGCCGGTCGCCCGCACTGTCGAGTCGATCGTTCAACTGGCCCCGAACACCACGCGCGGCGATCCGAGCTACCCTGCCGGCGCCAGCTTCGGCGGCGGTGCGGCATCCGAGAATGCGTACTATATCAACGGCATGGTTGCGACCAACGCGCTGTCGCAGCTGGGCGCAATGGAGCTGCCGTTCGGCGCGATCGCGCAAGCGCAGATCCTGACCGGTGGCTTCGGTGCCGAATTCGGCCGCTCGACCGGCGGCGTGGTCAATATCACGACCAAGTCCGGTACCAACACCTGGGAAGCCGGCGGCATGGCGTCCATCACGCCAAAATCGACCCGCGCCAAGTACCATGACTTGTACTATGCAAACACGGGCGCGTTCCCACGCACTGACGGCACGCTGTACCAGCGCCGTGAAGACAATGAGCTGACCGAGAAGCAATATTCGGCATGGGCCGGCGGCCCGCTGATCAAGGACACCCTGTTCGGCTTCGTGGCACTGGAACAGACCGAACGCGAACAGAATCTGGTGAACGGTACCAGCGCATCGACCGTGTTGGGCAGCACCGGTTACCGCGAAGCAGAGACGACGACCAAGCGCTACCTGGCTAAGGTGGACTGGAACATCAACGATAACCATCGTCTCGAATTCACCTCGGTCGGCGACCTGCCGGAAACCGACCTGCGTTACCGCTCGTACAACTACGCGACCCGCGCTGTCGGTTCGACGGTCAATTCCGAAATCCACCAGGAATTCGGCCCGATCAATCCGAACGGGGGCAAGCTCAATAGCCTGCGTTACATCGGCAATATCACCGACGACCTGACCATTAGCGCCCTGTACGGCAAGACCAAGTCTGACCATATCTATGAGCCGACGGGGTACGATCCGACCATTCTTCAAATCACGGCATCGCCCGAGAACCGCGCGCCGGGCCTGGCTTACGTCGGCGGACAGCGCATCACCGGCAGCATCCCGCTGAACGGCGCGACTGACGAAGTAACCTCCAAGCGTCTGGATCTCGAATACAAGCTTGGCAACCACACCCTGCGCGCGGGTCTGGACAACAATAAAGCGGTCTCGGTCAATGCGGGCGACGCGTATGCCGGCGGCGGTATCTGGACGTATCTGCGTGAAGTCAATGCGAATGGCACGCCGCAGGTCACCCAGCCATTTGCAGGTGATGGTGTCGATGTCCCGGCGCTGGGGCAATTTGGTGGTCTTGCAGCGCAAGGCTACTATGTGAACCGGTCGATCGTTTCGACCGTCTCGAATGCGTTCGCTGGTCAGGATGCGCAGTATCTGGAAGACCGCTGGCAAGTCACGCCAGACGTGCTGTTGACCCTGGGCGTGCGTCGTGAAGGTTTCTACAATGCGAACCAGGACAACGTCAAGTACATCGAGATGAAGAACCAGATCGCGCCGCGTGCCAACGTGGCGTGGGACGTGAATGGCGATGGTACCTTCAAGGTCTTCGGTAGTGCCGGCCGCTACACGGTGCAGATCCCGACCTTGGTTGCACTGCGCGGCGCCAATGGCTCGACGTTTACCAATCAGTACTATGCCTACACCGGCACCGATGCGAATGGCCAGCCGACCGGCCTGACGCAGTTGACGGGCATTGGCTCGACGAACAACGAGTTCGGCCAGGCCAAGGATCCGAAAACGGTCGCCGCGCAAGACATGAAGCCTGCTTTCCAGGACGAAATCACGTTCGGCCTGGAGCGTCAGTTGACGCCAGACTACAACTTCGGCGCCAAGTTCACCTATCGGACGCTGCGTTCGACCATCGATGACACCTGCGACGCCCGTCCGTTCAACGCGTACGCCGCGCGAAATGGCATCAATACCGACAACTATGCAGGTTTCGGTTGCGCAAGCTTCAACCCGGGCGAAGCCAACGATTTCCTCGTGGATTACGCGGGCAACGGTACCTACACGCAAGTTAATCTGACCAAGGAAGACCTGGGCTTCGACAAGCCGAAACGTACTTATGCGGCGCTCGACTTCTTCCTGGAACACGGTTACCGCAACGGCTGGTACGCCAAGGTCAACTACACCCTGGGCCGCAGCAAGGGCAATACCGAGGGTCAGACCCTGTCTGATACCGCAGTTGCGCAAGGCGACGTGGCCGCAACCCAGACCTGGGATTACCCGGAGCTGATGGTGGGTTCGAATGGCTTGCTGCCAAACGATCGCAAGCACCAGATCAAGGCCTTCGGCTTCGTCGATGTGACTGAAGAAATCGTTATTGGCGGCAACCTGCTGCTGGCATCGGGTCGTCCGCGTTCGTGCTCCGGCACCAACCCGATCACCAGTGTTCCGGGCTGGGAAGGTCCGAACTATCAGTCGGCTTCGCGCTACTGCTTCGGCGCAACTGGTGCTCAGAACACCCTGGTTCAACGTGGTACGCTTGGTCGTTTGCCATGGGAGAAGACGCTCGACCTGAACGTCGTCTACCGTCCGACCTTCCTGGCTGGCCTGGCACTGAAAGTAGACGTGTTCAACGTGTTCAATGACCAGTCGGTGCAGAAGGTCAACGAGCGTTATAACACCGGCAATGCTCGCTACGCACTGTACGAAACGCCGACCTACCTGAGCGCACCACGTGCAGCGAAGTTCTCGGTCGAGTACAACCGCCGGTTCAACTGATCGCGTGGTTCACGGCTCGCATCGCAGCACACTGGCAGTGACAAGCCGGTGATGGTGCCGATGACGTAGCCGTGCAGATTGTCTGGCAGTGATGTGCACCCGTGCCATCACGATCTTTACGGCCCGGTCGATACGTCGACCGGGCCGTTTTTCGTGTGCGCACGGCATGCATG
The DNA here is from genome assembly GCF_059685775.1 of Telluria sp. LT1R51-2. NCBI lineage: Bacteria > Pseudomonadati > Pseudomonadota > Betaproteobacteria > Burkholderiales > Oxalobacteraceae > Telluria > Telluria sp. LT1R51-2. The sequence continues at coordinate 480,783 of NZ_JCASIM010000001.1, forward strand.
CATTCTCCTGGATGGACGTGATGCCGCCAGGCAGAGCAGGCGGCATTCTGGCGTGCGATCACGTGGCTGGGAATCCACGGGTAAAGGTGACGGCCAGCGCAGTTGCGATTCGGCCGATCAATCAAGGCAAGAGCATGCGGCGATCGCGATATCGACGCTCAACATGCAGCGGTGCATCAGCCATCGGTAGGGCGCCGGATGGCCCTGTACCTGCCTCAGTGCGCGCTTCTGGACGGCGCCGTGTCAATATCCGTCATATGCCGCCCCAGACGCCGGCAAGCAAGGCGAGCGCGGCCAGTCCTGCCGTCTCAGTGCGCAGTACACGCGGGCCCATTGACAGGGCAATTGCACCGGCTTCCAGCGCTGCATCTTCTTCTTCCGGCGAGAACCCGCCCTCCGGCCCGATCATGATCGTCGCTGCCTGTGGAGCTCGGGCGCGCGCCCAGTCCGCCAGCGAATCCGTAGCGCGCGGTGTCAGCAGAATGCGCGGCGTGCCCGAAAGGGTCGTCAGCCAGTGCCTGAATTCGCTCAGTGCATGCAGCCGCACCAGTTGATTGCGCCCGCACTGTTCTGACGCAGAAATAATCACGCCCTGCCAGTGCGCCTGACGTTTTTCGGCGCGCTCGCCGGACAGGCGTACCACGCTGCGCTGCGCTGCCAGCGGCTGAATCGCGGCAGCGCCCAGTTCGACCGCCTTCTCGACCACCCAGTCCATCTTGGTCCCTTCCGGCAGCGCCTGGGCCAGCGTGATCGCGTAGGGAGCCTCGACATCGCGCAGCTCCAGCGCATCGATATTTACAGTGGCATGCCTTTTGCTGATCGCAGTGACTGTGGCCGCATATTGATTGCCTTCGCCGTTGAACAGGGTGAGCGTGGCACCTGTTGGAAAACGGACAACGTTCAGATGGTGGGCTACCTCAATGGGCAGGTCGACGGCTGTGCCAGGCGTCAGCGGCTGGGGAATATAGAAGCGGGGCATGTTGTGCTTGCTCAGTAAGTGTAGCGATGAAGCACATTGTAGTGTGCCAGCGTGAGCCGGACAAATGTGCGAACTGATTGGCGCCGGCCGCCAAAATCGGCATGCGAGCCACGAGGTGTCATTTTTTAGACACAACGCGCGATGTGTATTGACAGTTAGCCAGCGGAAATGATTCCATGACATCAACGCGTTGCCTCACATGCGTCGCGTCTTCAGACCGAAAGAGAGGTTGCACGGTATCTATATCGCCATAGAGCGTAATCCGAAGTTGACCGCAAAAATTGTTGTTCAATACGTGGGAAGATAAGAATGATTAAAGAGAAAGCACTTACGCGCGCTGTTCGCCTCACCCTGGTCGTTGCCGGCCTGAGCGCAGCAATTCATCCGGCCCTGGCGCAAGATGCCGCCAATGTGGTGCAAGTGACAGGTACACGCATCACATCGCCAGGGTTCGCGTCAAACAGCCCGATCTCATCGATCAGTGCCGAAGAGATTCGCACCACCCAGCCAATCGCCGTCGAAGAATTCTTCAAGTCGCTCCCATCGGCGAGCGCGGCAGTCGGCCCGGCGACCAATAACGGCACGGGGGGTGGTGCGACCATCGACTTGCGCGGCCTGGGCGCAAACCGTTCGCTGGTGCTGGTCAACGGTCGTCGCCTGGTGCCGTTCAATCTGAATGGCACGGTCGATACCAACTCGATTCCCATTGCATTGCTCAGCCGCGTCGATGTGCTGACCGGAGGCGCATCGGTCGTGTATGGCGCCGACGCCGTTGCCGGCGTGGCCAACTTCAACCTGCGCCGCAATTTCACCGGCGTCGACATCAGCAGCACGTACGGCGCCAGCGCCGACGAGCGTGACACCAAACGTCGCCGCACCGACATCACCATGGGCAGTTCGCTGGCCGATGGCCGCGGCAATGTGGTGCTGAGCCTGGGCAAGACCAAATCCGACCCGCTGACGCAGGGTGAGCGCGACTTCGGTATCACCAGCCTGAACTCGGTCACCGGCGCACCGACTGGTTCGACCACCGGCCTGCCAGGCATCTTCTCGACCACCGTGGGCCCGGGCGGCACCACGGCACTGTCGGGTAACTCGCAGATCGATCCTGCTACCGGCCGTCTCGTACAGCCAGCTGTTCCCTACAACACCAATCCGCCGAATTACTACGCAACCGGCCTGGATCGCACGCAGGTCACCGCGCTGGGCAATTTCCGCATCAACGATCACGCCGAGGTGTATTCCGACGTGTTCTATACCGGCAGCGAAGTGTCGTCGGCGCTGGCCGAATCGGGCACCTTCGGCAATACCTTCCAGGTGCCGATCGGCAATCCGTATATTCCTCAGGCAGCGCGCAATCAGCTCTGCTTGCGGCGCGGCATTTCGACCGCCAACTGCGTCGCAGGCAACCCGACGCTGGTGCCGCTGACCATCGGTCGTCGCTTTGTCGAACTCGGTCCGCGTTTTAACGACTTCGACAACAAGACGCTGCAGTACACGGTGGGTCTGAAGGGCGATATCGCTGCCAACTGGACCTATGACGGTTACTGGAGCAGCGGCACTGCCGAACAGACCCAGACCCGCCTGAACTGGGGTTCGCTGTCGAAAGTCAGCCAGGCGCTCAACGCCCTGAGCACGACCGCCTGCGTCAACCCGGCCAACGGTTGCGTACCATTGAACGTGTTCGGTGCTGCCGGTTCAATCACGCCGGAGCAGTTGGCCTTTATCAATCAGTCCGCGATTCTGCGCCAGAAAGTCAGGCAGGATGTTGCTGCGCTCTCGCTCTCGGGCGACCTGGGCGAGACCCTGCGCAGCCCGTTTGCCGAAGATCCGATTGCCATCTCGTTGCTGGCCGAGCACCGCAAGGTCATCGCCAGCACGCAGTCTGACGCCGCTTCACAGATCCAGAGTGAAGTGCTCGGCACCGGGGCGCCGACGCCGGACCGTACCGGCCAGTTCTCGCTGATGGAGTACGGGGTCGAGATGTTCGTTCCGCTTGTCAAAAACAAGCCGTTCATCCGTTCGCTCAACGCCGAACTCGGTTATCGTGAAACCAGCTTCAAGACCAACACCAAGACCAATTACGGCAGCTGGAAAGCTGGCGGCGAATGGGCGCCGGTGCAGGCGTTCCGTATTCGCGGCATGCTGCAGAAAGCCACCCGCGCACCCAACGTCAACGAGCTGTTCGCGCCAAATGTCACCGGCTTGTCGAACCTGGGTACCGATCCATGCCAAGGTGCACGCATCAATGCAGGGCAGGCCAATACGCCCGGCACGCTGTCGAATCTGTGCCGCCTGACCGGCGTGCCGCTGAGTGAGATCGGCAGTCTGCCTGCGCCGTCGTCCGGCCAGATCAACAACCTCAGTGGTGGCAACCCGAATCTGGGCCCGGAATCGGCCAAGACCAAGACCTTCGGCTTCGTGCTCGAGCCACTGCCGCGTCTGGCTGTGTCGGTCGACTATTACAAGATCGACATCACGGATGCGGTGTCGTCGCCGTCGACCACCGATATCCTGGACGGTTGCTACAGCGCAGCGCTGAACCCTGGCTTTACGCTCAACGAAGCGTGCGCCATGATCGGCCGGAATACGGGCAACGGCACCTTCAACGGTGTGGAAGCGCGTGGCGTGCAGACGCCGCAGTCGAATCTTGGAACGCAGAGCACTGCAGGCTTTGACCTGAACGCAGGCTACCGCCTGAACATGAGTCAATTCGGGCTGGATACGCGTTACGGCAGCCTCGACCTCGGTCTGGGCGCGAACTTCGTTACCGACTACAAGTTCCAGGCTACCCCGACGTCGATCGAGCGTGACTGCCTCGGTTACTACAGTATCGCCTGCAACAACGTGGTCAGTGCCCCGGTCTACAAGCGCAAGTTCAACCAGCGCACGACATGGAACGTCGGCGCGTTTTCGGTGGGCTACAACTGGCGCTATGTCAGCTCGGTCATCGAAGAACCGGGCGGTACTGTGTTCCTGCCAGCGTTCTCGCAGATCAAGGCGTACCACTACGTCGACATGAACGCCAACTGGCGCTTCAACGAAAACGTGCGTGTGACCCTGTCGGTAGTGAATCTGGCCGACAAGAAACCGCCTATCGTTGGCGGTTCGATCGGTGGCACCGGCCCGAACAGCGGTAACACCTTCCCGCAAAGCTATGACGTGATTGGTCGTTACGTCACCTTGGGCGCCAACGTCAAGTTCTGATCGACGTCGTCGCAAGTGCGAGGGCCGCCGGCGGCCTTCGTTCCAAGCCCGGTGCACGCACCGGGCTTTTTGTTTGGTGCATTATCTGGCGCGCCACCGTCACCTGGCGCGCTCCCGTTATCTGTCGATCACGCGGGCAGGACCCGCATTTTCCTGCTGTCGAGAGAAGCGCTTTCGATAACGTCCACCTGCCCTCTGTTAAAATAACGGGCTACGGCCACATGGCGGCCACCAGCTTTCCAATCCCTGATCCCCGATCTCCATGAAATCTACGCAAACCACCACCCTGATGGCCAACGCGATCCGCGCGCTGGCGATGGACGCTGTTCAGCAAGCCAACTCGGGCCACCCGGGCATGCCAATGGGCATGGCCGAGATCGCCGTTGCGCTGTGGGACAAGCACTACCGTCACAATCCGGCCAATCCGGGCTGGATGAACCGCGACCGCTTCCTGCTGTCGAACGGCCATGGCTCGATGCTGCATTACGCGCTGCTGCATCTGGCAGGCTACGACCTGACGATGGACGACCTGCGCGCGTTCCGCCAGATGCATTCGAAGACGCCGGGTCACCCTGAAGTGGGCATCACCCCGGGCGTGGAAACGACCACCGGTCCGCTGGGGCAGGGTATCGCCAACTCGGTCGGCATGGCGCTGGCCGAATGGCTGCTGGGCTACGAATTCAACCGTCCGGGCTACGACGTGGTGGATCACTACACCTATGCGTTCCTGGGCGACGGCTGCCTGATGGAAGGCATCTCGCACGAAGTGGCGTCGCTGGCCGGCACCCTCAAGCTGAACAAGCTGATCTGGCTGTACGACGACAACGGCATCTCCATCGACGGCAAGGTCGAAGGCTGGTTCACCGATGATACGCAAAAGCGCTTTGAAGCCTATGGCTGGAACGTGATCCCGAAGGTCGACGGCCACAGCGTCGCAGCTGTCGATGCGGCCATCGAGCAAGCCAGGACGTCGGATCGTCCAACGCTGATCTGCTGCAAGACGATCATCGGCAAGGGCGCCCCGAATCTGGAAGGCGGCGACAAGGTCCACGGCGCGCCACTGGGCGACAAGGAAATTGCTGCCGTACGTCAGCACCTGGTCTGGGATCCGATCCCGTTCGACATTCCTGCCGAACTGTACGAAGCATGGGACGCGAAAGAGCGCGGCGCCCAGGCTGAAGGCGAGTGGAACACGATGTTCGCGGCCTACCGCGGCGCGCACCCCGAGCTGGCGAGCGAATTCGAGCGCCGCATGAAAGGCGAGCTGTCGGGTGAATTCACCAAGGCGCTGGACGCCGCGATTGCGAGCTGCATCGAGAAGCAGGAAACCATCGCCACCCGCAAGGCCTCGCAAAATGCGATCCAGGCGCTGGCCGCGAGCCTGCCAGAATTTTTGGGCGGCTCGGCCGACCTGACCGGTTCGAACCTGACCAACTGGAAAGAATCGGTCGCCGTCCGCTCGGGCATCGCCGGCAACCACATCAACTACGGCGTTCGCGAATTCGGCATGGCCGCGATCCAGAACGGCGTGGCGCTGCATGGCGGTTTCATCCCGTTCGGCGCAACGTTCCTGACCTTCTCGGACTACAGCCGCAATGCGCTGCGCATGGCCTCGCTGATGAAGATCCGTTCGATCTCGGTGTTCACGCACGACTCGATCGGTCTGGGTGAAGACGGTCCAACCCACCAGTCGGTCGAGCACGTCTCGTCGCTGCGCCTGATCCCGGGCCTGGACAACTGGCGTCCGTGCGACACGGTCGAATCGGCCGTGGCATGGGGCGCAGCAGTCCAGCGCAAGGATGGTCCGACGACGCTGATCTTCTCGCGCCAGAACCTGCCGTTCATGGCCCGCGACGCCCAGCAGGTGACCGACGTCGCCAAGGGCGGCTATGTGCTGCGCGACACGCCGGACGCCAAGGTCATCTTCATCGCCACCGGCTCGGAAGTCGAACTGGCCGTCAAGGCCTTCGACGCACTGGCCGCTGAAGGCATCGCCGCACGCGTCGTCTCGATGCCGTCGACCGACGTGTTCGACCGCCAGGACGCCGCCTACAAGGCCAGCGTGCTGACCCGCGGCACGCCGCGCGTGGCCATCGAAGCCGGCATCACCGCCTTCTGGTACAAGTATGTGGGCCTGGAAGGCGCCGTGGTCGGCATCGACACCTTCGGCGAATCGGCGCCGGCGCCCGTGCTGTTCAAGCACTTCGGCTTCACCGTCGAGAACGTGGTTGCCAAGGCCAAACAAGTTATCGCAGCGTAAGCATTCGCCAGAAAACGGACTGTCCCAGAGGGATGGTCCGTTTTACTATGTTCGTTACGAAAAAGTTTTTTTTCTAATCAGGAGCCAAGCATGACGATCAAAGTTGCAATCAATGGTTATGGCCGTATCGGCCGCAATATCCTTCGCGCATTCTACGAAGGCGGCAAACAACAGGACATCCAGATCGTGGCGATCAATGACCTCGGCAATGCCGAGTCGAACGCCCATCTGACCCGCTACGACACGGCCCACGGCAAGTTCCCTGGCACCGTCACGGTCGAAGGCGACAACATGATCGTGAACGGCGATCCGATCCGTGTGTTCGCGCAGCGCAACCCTGCCGAAATCCCATGGGGCGAGCTGGGCGTGGACGTGGTGCTCGAGTGCACCGGTTTCTTCACCACCAAAGAAAAAGCATCGGCCCACATCAAGGGCGGCGCCAAGAAAGTCATCATCTCGGCCCCGGGCGGCAAGGATGTCGACGCGACCATCGTGTTCGGCGTGAACCAGGACGTGCTGAAAAGCTCGGACACCGTGATCTCGAACGCATCGTGCACCACCAACTGCCTGGCCCCGCTGGTCAAGCCGCTGCATGACGCCATTGGCCTGGAAACCGGCCTGATGACCACCGTGCACTCGTACACCAATGACCAGGTGCTGACCGACGTGATGCACGAAGACCTGCGCCGCGCCCGCTCGGCCACGCAGTCGATGATCCCGACCAAGACCGGCGCTGCCGCTGCAGTCGGCCTGGTGCTGCCAGAGCTGAACGGCAAGCTGGACGGCTTTGCGATCCGCGTGCCAACCATCAACGTGTCGATCGTCGACCTGACCTTCATCGCCAAGCGCGACACCACCGTCGATGAAATCAACGAGATCATGAAGACGGCCGCCGACGGCGCGCTGAACGGCATCCTGACGTACCAGACCGAGCCGCTGGTGTCGGTTGACTTCAACCACAACCCGGCCTCGTCGAACTTCGACGCGACCCTGACCAAAGTGTCGGGCCGCCTGGTCAAAGTGACGTCGTGGTACGACAACGAGTGGGGCTTCTCGAACCGCATGCTCGACACCACCGTCGCACTGATGAACGCCAAATAACTCCGCGTTTTCCTCATCGATCACCCCGGCGTGCCAGATGGTCGCCGGGGTTTTTTTTGCGCTACGCTGGTGCATTGTGCAGGAAGGACAGCGCACCCGATCGGGGAAGCCCTGCAGACGAAACCTTCAGGACGACCGGGATTAAAATCAGGTTTGTGACAGGAAATATGAAGGATTAACATTGTGCTGATCAACGGTTGCAACTTAACAACGATTTTTTGCACAACATCCATCGTATTGACGATGACTGAAGTAAATATATCAATACGTAATGGGGATATTTTCGATGACGTTAGGCATGGGTTTCATGCAGTTACGGTAAATCATTAACGACAGGAATCTTTCTTGTTGCATCGCAGCACGTATTTGCACTGGTTTGATAGCACCACGGTTGCCATAATTAAATGAGTGCCAGAGGGAGGCGAGTGAGAGACATGCCCTGATTTGGCGCGTTTTATGAATGCAACTAAGGATGAACCAATGAAGTTGAAAGAGAAAATGAGCGTGCGCGCAGTGCGCATCGCCCTTGGCCTGGTTTCCACTCTGGCTGTGTCCCAAGCAATGGCCCAGGAAGCGCCAATGCAGCGCGTCGAAGTGACCGGTTCCGCGATCAAGCGCATCAACGTCGAAGGCGCCTTGCCGATCCAGACCCTCAGCCAGGAAGCGATTGCCAAAACTGGCGCGACCAGCGTTGCCGAACTGATTCAGACCCTGCCAGCGATGCAGGGCTTTACCATCGGCGCGATTGCCGCCGGCACCAACTCGGGCGGCCGCGTCTCGGCATCGATCCACGACATCGGCGAATCGTACACATTGGTGCTGCTTAATGGCCGTCGTCTGGCGCCGCAAGGCTCGGGCGGCACGGTCAACCTGCAAGCCATTCCGATGAGCGCGGTCGAGCGCGTCGAGATCCTGACCGACGGCGCTTCGGCACTGTACGGCTCGGATGCAATTGCAGGCGTCATCAACTTCGTGCTGAAAAAGAACCAGCAGGGCGGCGACATCGAGGCGAACTACAGCCAGCCGACCGCCGGCAAGGCAGGCGGTTCGCGCTACATCGCCGCAACGTACGGCATGGGCGACCTGGACACCGACGGCTGGAACGTGCTGGCCAGCTACCGCCGCGACGAGCAGGACCAGATCCTGTCGACCGAACGCGACTTCGCCGACACGGCTTTCCGTCGCTTCTCGCGCAACGGCACCAACTATGTCTACGACAACACCAGCACCGCATCGGTGCCGGCCAACGTCACGGTAGCGTTCCGCAACCCGGCCGGCGTCGCCGCACTGCCAGCGGTCGGCTTCTCGCCGTACCTGCTGGCCAACGGCAATTGCCCGACGCTGACCGTGCCGAGCATCAACAACAACGGCACCACCGCGCGCAACTGCACCTTCGACTACATCCAGACCGTCGAGATGGTCCCGGAAAACAAGCGTGACAGCCTGTTCCTGAAGGGCACCAAGAAGCTGGGCGAGAACTGGGAAGTGTTCACCGACATCGCTTACTCGCGCTTCGACCTGACCGCACGCATCGCGCCGAATACCGCGCCGTTCACGATCGTCGCGGGTTCGCCGCAATTCAACCAGTACGTGGCGCCGTACCTGAACGCGACCCAGCTTGGCCGCGTCAACACCGTCTCGGGCAACTACCGGGCCTATGATTGGGGCACCCGCGACAGCCAGACCATCACCGAATCGAAGCACGCAGTGGCGGGCATCGAAGGCGAGTTCGCTGGCTGGAACATCAACAGCGCGCTGACCTGGTCGGAAAACTCGATCGACGAGCGCTATGTTGGCGGCTACATGAAGAACGCCGAGTTCCGCAACATGCTGACCAACCGCCTGTTCGATCCGTTTGCACCGATCGGCGCGCAAAGCGAAGCGACCCAGAAACTGATCGATGCCTCGATCTTCAACGGGTCGATCCGCAAAGCCTCGACCACCCTGAAGGCGGCCGACGTGCGCGGTTCGCATGAACTGTTCGCCCTTGGCGGCGGCGCAGCCCAGCTGGCCCTTGGCGCCGACTACCGCGAGTACCACTACCAGCAGGATCCATCGACGGACGCTGTCAATGGCGTGATCTACAACTTCAACGCGCCACCGCGCTACGACATGAAGCGCGACAACGTCGGCGCCTTCGCTGAAGTGCTCGCCCCGCTGACCAAGCAGATCGAAGTCACGGCGGCCCTGCGTTACGACAGCATCTCGGCCATCGACAACGGCGTCACCGGTCGCAAGGTCGGCAGCGACCAGTCGAAGACCACGTACAAGGTGTCGGCGCGTTACCAGCCGATGCCGGAACTGCTGTTCCGCGGTTCGTACGGCACGGGCTTCAAGGCGCCGGACATGCTCAGTCTGGCGCAGCCAACGGTCAACGCCGGCTTCACCGCATCGTCGTGGGCCTGCCCGATTCCTGACGCCACGCTGTGCCGCCCGGGTTCGACGCAGTACAACGTGCTCTCGACCGGCAACGAAAACCTGCGTCCAGAAACCTCGAAGCAATTCACCGTCGGCATGCGCTTCGAACCGTCGGCGCGCTTCTCGGCAGGCCTGGACCTGTGGGACGTGAAGATCAAGGATGCCGTGAGCGCCGTCAGCGAACAGCAGGCCTGGGCCGACACGACCAAGTTCCGCGAACTGTTCCAGACCTACACCGAACCTGCCACGGGCAACACCTACTGGGCGTTCCTGCAATCGTCGGTGAACATCGGCCAGGCCCATAACCGCGGCATCGACTGGGACCTGACCGGCCGCCAGCGCTTCGGTTTCGGCACCTGGACCACGACCCTGAATGGTACCTACATGCTCAAGGCGGACTACACCCGTCCGGGCACGAGCAACGAGTTCACCAACAGCCTGAACTACTTCGGCATCAACAACGCCGTCACGTTCCGTCACATCGTCCGTCTGTCGAGCTCGCTCGATACGGGCAAGCTGTCGAACTCGCTGATCGTCAACTACCGCAACGGCTACGTCGATGCGGCAGCCACCGTGCGTAACCTCGACACCGGTCTCAACGTACCCGGCTACCGCCTGGATGTGCCGTCGTTCCTGACGTTCGACTGGCAGGGTCGCTATGCGTTCACCGATGCCTTCACGCTGCGCGCCGGCATGAAGAACATTGCGAATCGCAAACCGCCACTGTCGCTGCGCGCCTCGTCGGGCCATCAGGTCGGCTTCGACCCGCGCTACGCCGATCCGCTCGGTCGTCAGCTGTACGTGACGGGCAACTACAAGTTCTGATCAGGACCTGAGCTGAACGAAAAAAGGGCCGGATCCTTGACGGGATCCGGCCCTTTTTTATCTTTCTATGTCTCGTCGCCGACCGGTCAGCGCGTGTCCGGCCACGGCGTCAGGATCTCGGCGCCATTTTTTGTCACCACCAGCATGTGTTCCCACTGCGCCGACAGCGAACCGTCGCGCGTCATCACGGTCCAGCCATCCTCTAACTGGATCACGTCATCTGCGCCCATATTGATCATCGGCTCGACCGTGAAGGTCATGCCTTCCTTTAGCAGCAGGCCCGTGTTCTTGCGACCGTAGTGCAGCACCTGCGGCTCTTCGTGATAGACGCGGCCGATGCCGTGGCCGCAGTAGTCGCGCACGACCGAGAAGCCGGCGCCTTCGGCCAGCTTCTGGATCGCGTGGCCGACGTCGCCCAGGCGCGCGCCGGGACCGACGGCATGGATGCCGGCCATCATGGCGTCATAAGTGACTTCCACCAGCTTCTTTGCTTCAGGCGACGGTGTGCCGGCAAAGTACATGCGGCTCGTGTCGCCATGCCAGCCATCCTTGATCACGGTGACATCGATGTTGACGATGTCGCCGTCCTTGAGGATGTCCTTGTCGCTCGGGATGCCGTGGCAGACCACCCCGTTGATCGACGTGCACAGGGTTTTCGGAAAACCGTGGTAACCGATATTGGCCGGCGTGGCCTTTTGCACCTTGCGGATGTAGTCGTGGCAGCGGCGGTCGAGTTCTTCGGTAGAGACGCCGGGGACGACGAATTCCCTGATCATGTCCAGCACTTCGGCGGCCATGCGGCCGGCCACACGCATCTTGGCGATGTCTTTGTCGTTCTTGAGTTTGATGGTCATACGGGGAGGAAGTGACGCGGCAGCGCCGCAGGCAAACCGCCATGATACCGCGTTGGCGCCAGCCGGGCAGGGCAGGGATGCAAAAATGCCCGCCAGGCTGGGGCCGGGCGGGCATTGGTCAGGACTTCAGGACAGGGTCTTGCGACCCCGGTCCATCAGAACGACTGGTTGTAGCGGACGTAGAAGAAGCGGTCCAGTGCCAGGTCGACGTCGACTGCCGATGCCGATGCCTGCGTGTTGTACACGATGCGTGGCGACTTGTCGAACACGTTGTTGATACCGACCAGGAAGCGGCCATCCCACGAGGTCTTGTAGCCGACGCTCAGGTCATGAATGATGTACGAACCGAGCTTGTTGGCGCCAGTACCCGAATCCGCGGTCACGAAGTTTGGCATGTTGCACTCGATCTGCTCTTCGACATCCCAGCACGCATCCTTCACCGGGCTGTAGTAACGGAAGCCCCAGGTGGCGCTCCAGTCACCCTTCGTCCAGTCGACGCTGGTGTTCGACTTCACGCGGTTGTAGAAGTACTCGCCCGCGTATTCCTTCCATGGCGTACCTGCGCCGTCGTTGGTACGGAACGAGTCGGTGTACGACGTTTCGTTACGAATCGAGAACTGGCCGTAGGCGGTGCGTGGCAGGCGGTACGTGATCGCCATGTCCAGGCCTTCGGTTTCCATCGAACCCAGATTGACGGTGCCGCGGTTCAGGCTGTTGAGCTGGCCGTTGGCGCCGCGCGAGACTTGGGAGCAGTAGGCCGGGTTGTTGGAAATGTAGCACTGGTTGGCGACATACTCGGCGCTCAACGCGGTGATACGGTTTTCGATCTTGATGTTGTACCAGTCAAAGCCGATGCTGAAGCCGCTCAGGAACGACGGGCTGTACACGAAACCGACGGTCTTGGTGACGGCGGTTTCCGGCACCAGCGTGTTGTTGCCTTCACCGGAGTTGAACGCCACCAGCGACTGGGTGCCGTTGGTGCTGGTGATCGGCGTGCCAGCCTGCTGCAGTTGACGGTAGGTCGGGGTGGTGCCGCGAGCGACGCAGTTGTCGCGCACGACCTGGTTGCCTGCAGCTTCGCCGAAGCGGGTGTCGCATGGATCCAGGAAGGTGTCGTACGACTGCGAGCCGCCGCCGAAGGTGTCGCCCAGGGTCGGTGCACGGAAGCCTTCTGCCCAGGTGCCGCGGAACAGCACATCCTTGACCGGCTTGTACATGAAGCTGGCCTTGCTGTTGTTGGTCACGCCGAAGTTGCTGTAGTCGGAGTGGCGGGTGGCCAGGTTGAAGCTCAGCAGTTCAGCGAATGGCTGGGCCTTCAGGACCGGGATGTTCAGCTCGGCATACGCTTCACGCACGGTGTAGCGGCCAAAGGTCGACTGACCCGACAGGTTGGTCGAGTAGCCGGACTGCGAGAACTGGTCAGGTACGTCCGAACCCTTGACTTCACGGTGTTCGATACCGACTGCCAGGCCCAGTGCACCTGCCGGCAGTTGATACAGTTCACCGGCCAGGTCGGCGGTGGCGCTGTTGATGGTCGAACCGTAGGTACGGGTACCGTTGGTGTTGACGTAAGCCAGTGCGTCAGCGGTCGAAGCCGATGGGCCGCCCAGGATGTCGAACGGCGTGCAGCTCGACATCATGATCGGATTGGCGGCAGTGCCGCACTGCACGACGCCGTTGGCGTTCAGGAACGATGGGCCAAGGGCTTTCTGCAGGTTCAGCAGGTTGATGTTACCGGTGTCCGACTGGGTGCCCGAGACCTTGTTGTGGTTGTAGCCTGCGCTCCAGTTCCATGCCAGATCCTTGACGGTGAATTCACCTTCCAGGGTGGCATCGATGTGCAGCGTGCGGTTTTCGTTGTCGGTGACACGTGGCAGTTCGATCGTGCGACGGGCAAAGAACAGATCCTGGCCGGTGCCGGCAGGAACGCCAGCAGCCTGATTGCCGAGCGGATTGTAGTAGCTGTCTGCATCGATGTAGACCGGGAAGCCCAGCTGCGAGGTCGATTGCAGTGGGTAGCCGGCGATGGTGCGGGTCGACTGACGCTGCGAGTACATCGCGGTCGTCTTCAGGCGCATGTCTTTCGGCAGCGCGATCTCGCCCTTGACGAACAGCGTGTCGAGCTTGTTCGGCGACAGCAGGTCCATTTGCTGGCTGGAGTTGAACTTGTCTTCAGGGGCGCCGTTGCCGTATGCGTGGTAGTTGTTGATGTCGCGCGAGCTTGCGCCCTGGCCCTGGCCGTCGAACGAGCCGGTGTGGTTCAGGTAACGATTGAAGCCGCCCTGGTTGAGGGGCAGTGCGCCGCCGCCGACCGGGTTGATCGGGGCAATGCGGCCCCATGGACCAGCACCGAGGCCGTCCAGTGGGTGCGCCGGACCGTACGAGGTCGACGTGATGTCGCGCGTCTGGGTGCCAACGCGGCCCTGTTCGGTGTGCGACAGGCCGAACATCAGCGAGGCCTTGTCGTCACCTGCGCCGTAGCTCAGCGAGAAGTCCTTGTTCTTGCCGTCGTTCTTTTCGTTCTGGCCGGTATAGATGGACAGCTGACCGCCCTGCATGTTCTTTTTCAGGATGATGTTGATCACGCCTGCAATCGCGTCCGAACCGTAGATCGAGGAGGCGCCATCCTTCAGGATTTCCATGCGCTCGATCATGGCCGACGGAATGGTCGACAGGTCGGTGAAGCCGTCAACCGACTGGGTCCAGCGCTTGCCGTCAACCAGCACCAGCAGGCGGTTCGAACCCAGGTTACGCAGGCTGACGAACTGGCCGCCGGCTTCCGGGTTCGAGGTCAGCGAGGCCGAACGGCTGAAGTCAGGCGCACCGGCCGATGACAGGTTGTTCAGGACGTCACCGACGGTCACCAGACCAGATTTCTGAATCTGTTCCTGGCTCATGATCTGCAGTGGCTGAGCCGTTTCCAGATCAACCTGGCGAATACGCGAACCGGTCACTTCAACGCGCTGTGGCGCAGCGACTTCCTGAGCGATCGCGGCGGTCATGCCAAGGGTCATACCGCCGAGGCAGATAGCGCGGACCGAACGGGACAAGAGTGTTTCCATCATGTTGCAGAACTCCTAGGGGTGTAAGCGCAGCGGGACCTGGGTAAGGGCCGGCCACCGAAAAATGTCGCTGTGCGACTCGCTGAAAAGCGCCAACTAATTTGGTTAAACGACTTTCAAGTCAGCAATAAAACCATTTGCGGTACTTCGCTGTCAATCCATACACATTAGAAGAATGAGAATGTAACGATTCTGTTGCGTAAATGTGTATTTACCCAGTTCCGATATCACATATAATTGACTGTAAGGTTATTTTCTGTTCTAAGTTTGGCAAAGTGCAAAAAAGCCCATCCGGATTGCGCCGGATGGGCTTTCTGAGCAATTAACTTGCGACTCGGGCAGGCGCTATCTGAGCTGCCCAACTGTGATAATTGTGAACATCCTCATTGACCTGTAACCACTCGCCAATATTCCTGCGCGGTGGACATTGCGTCAGTCGCTGAAGCAGGCGTGCCACAAGCGCAGCACGCTGTCGGGATGGGCGCCCACCTGGGCCGGCTCGACCCGGGTCTTGTCGTGTCCCTGCAGCCGCACGCTGTGCTGCAGCTTGCGCATCGCGCGGTACGCGGCCGCCACCTGGCTGGCCAGGGCCGCCTCGATCAGGCCCAGCTCACCGCACAGGTGCAACAGGGCGATGTTGCCGGTATTGGCCGTCAGCTGCGGGTAGGTGTGCGCGTGGCGCAGCACCAGGTATTGCACGATGAACTCGATGTCGATCATGCCGCCCGCATCGTGCTTGAGGTCGAACTGCGTGCTGCGGTTCAGGTTGGCGTCATGCATGCGCGCTCGCATCTGCACCACCTCGTTTTTCAGCACGTCCGCCTGGCCGGCACGGTCCTTGCGCAGCACCTGTTCGCGGATTGCCTCGAAGCGCGCGCCGATGGCGGCGTCGCCCGCGCAGAAGCGCGCCCGCGTCAGTGCCTGGTGTTCCCAGATCCAGGCCGCCTCGCCCTGGTAGCGCTCGAAGGCGGCGAGTGACGAGACCAGCATGCCGCTGGCGCCGTCCGGGCGCAGGGCAATGTCGATGTCGAACAGGATGCCGGCCGGCGTCGGCGCCGTCATCCAGGTGATGAAGCGCTGTGCCAGCCGGGCGTACAGGGGTGGCGCGTCGCCGTCGTCGTCCTCGTACAAAAAGATCACATCCAGATCGGACACATAGCCCAGCTCCTTGCCGCCCAGCTTGCCGTAGGCGATGACGGCAAAGCGCGGTACCTCGCGGTGGTGGCCGTTGACAGCGCGCCAGGCGTGCGTGACCACGGCGCCGACGATCGTGTCGGCCAGCGCCGACAGGTGGTCGGCCAGGTGCTCGACCGACAGTTCGCCGGCCAGGTCCAGCGCCAGCAGGCGAAACAGTTGCGCATGGTGCGTCTCGCGCAGGATGTCGAGCTGGCGCTCGGTGTCGCCGGCGGCCTCGGTCAGCTGCGTGTCGAGGGTGGCCGCCAGCTGCGGCAGCGCTTCGGCGCCGGCGTTGCGGTCGTCCAGCAGCTCGTCGAGCAGGATCGGGTGCTGGGTCAGGAACGTCGCGGCCCAGCCGCTGGCATTGATCATGCGGATCACGCGCTCGAGCGTGTGCGGGTATTCGGTCAATAGCGCCAGATAGGCCGAGCGGCGCGCGATGGCTTCGAACAGGTCGAGCAGGCGCCCCAGCGTGGCGGCGTGGCTCCCCATGCCCGCGTCCTTCACGACGGTGGCGATCAGGGGCAGGGCGGCCTCGACCAGCGCCAGCAGGCGCACGCGGCTGAAGTCGGGCAGGCTGGCCAGGCGCGCGCCCTGCAGCGTGTTGGTCAGGCGGCCGGCGGCGGCGCGGGTGTCGTTGAAGCCCAGACCCGCCAGGCGCTCGGTCAGCGCATCGAGGTTGTCCAGGTCGTCCACCAGTGCCGGCGCGTCGGGGTCCTGATCGGGCGCTTCCTTGTCGGCGAAAATCGCGTCGAACTGCTGCGCGACGTAGGTGCGCTGTTCTTCCAGCTGCGCGAGCAGCGTGGCTTCGTCCGGGTAACCCATCATGCGCGCCACCGTCAGCCGGTCGTCGTCGCTCACCGGCAGCGTGTGGGTCTGGGCGTCTTCGAGGTATTGCAGCCGGTGTTCAAGGTTGCGCAGGAAGGTGTAGGCCGCCAGGAGGCGTTCGACCGTGTCGACCGACAATAGTTCGCGTTCGGCCAGCAGCAGCAGCGTCTTGCGCGTCGAGCGCTCGCGCAGCGCGGGATCGCGCCCGCCGCGGATCAGCTGGAAAACCTGGGCCAGGAACTCGATCTCGCGGATGCCGCCGCGCCCGAGCTTGACGTTGTGGCTGCGCTCGGGGTGCAGGCGCTCCTGGCGTTTCACTTCGGCGCGGATCTGGGCGTGCATCGTGCGGATCGCGTCGATGACGCCGAAGTCCAGGTAGCGCCGGAAAATGAACGGCTGCACGATCGCGTCCAGCGCCGCGATGTCGTCCGCCTCGCCCGTGACGGCGCGCGCCTTGACCCACGCATAGCGCTCCCATTCGCGACCCTGGACGATCAGGTATTCCTCGACCATGCCGAAGCTGGCCGCCAGCGGGCCCGACTTGCCGTTGGGGCGCAGCGCCATGTCGACCCGGAACACGAAACCGTCCTCGATCACTTCGGACAAGGCCGCGCTCAGGCGGCGCCCCAGGCGGATGAAGAATTCGTGGTTCGACAACTGGCGCTGGCCGGCCGCCGCCGCCGTGTCGCCGTCTTCCGGGTACACGAAGATCAGGTCGATGTCCGACGACACATTGAGTTCGCCGCCACCCTGCTTGCCCATGGCCAGCACGATCAGGTGCTGGGGGCGGCCGGATTCGTCGCCGACCGGCATGCCGTGCGCCGTGACGAGCTCGGCCATCAGGCTGTTCACATGGGTCTGGATCGCAAAGTCGGCAAACGCTGTCATTGCGGTGACGACTTCATCGAGGTCGGCCTGACCGCCGAGATCGCGCGCAACGATGGTCGAGATCAACAGGTTGCGCACCCGGCGCATCGCGCGTTCGAGCGGCAAGCCTTTGGCCAGTTCGCTTTCCAGCAACACCCGGAAATCGGCGTCGGCCAGCGATACGGCGGACAAGCTGGCGAGCTGTTCAGCGCGCTCGGGCGCGGCGCCCAGCCAGCGCGCGACGAAACGCGATGCGGTTACAGGAACAACAACAGTGGTTGGGGCAGTCTGTGGTGCAGGTGAAACTTCGGTCATCGTTGATCCTGGGAAACGCGATGGACGGCCGCTTCAATAGGCCGTTAGTCGGGGCCGGCAGGCAGTCGATGCGTTAAAATGGCCCGCTAACAGGCCGTCGATGCTGCCCGGGTCAGCACCGATGGTAAGGTAGACGCCGCAGCGCATGCAAGCGACCTGTTTTTTAAGCTATACATTTTTCGGCGAGCCTTTGTTATTAGCACCTTGATGCACAACCCGGATCCGCAGGCGACATCCGCGTCCCGACCGCTGGCCATACGCTGGCGCCGGTTGCGCGCGTGCTACCGCTTCACGAACCTGGCTTCGCACCACGTGCTGGGCTTTGCCATCAAACTGCTGCTGATCGTGTATTTTGCGCTGGCCGTGCTGTTCCTGGTGCTGCGCTACGCCATCCTTCCCAACATCGACCTGTACAAGAACGACATCGAACGCGTCGCCGGCAACGCCCTCGGCAGCCGCGTGACGATCGCGCAGCTGGCGGCGTCCTGGCACGGCATGCGCCCGGCGTTGTCGCTGCGCGACGTGCGCCTGCACGACCGCCGCGGCCGGCAAGTGCTGGCCTTGCCGCAAGTCGACGCCACGATCGGCTGGTGGAGCATCGCCGCGCTCGAACCCCGGTTTGCTTCGCTTGAAATCATCGGCCCGCGTCTGGCCGTGCGGCGCGGTCGCGACGGCGTGCTGGTCGTGGCCGGTGTGCGGCTCGACCAGCAGCAGGGCAATGGCGCCGGCGCCGACTGGTTGCTGCGCCAGCGCGAAATCGTGATCCGCGATGGCCGCGTCGACTGGGTCGACGAACTGCGCGGCACGCCGCCGCTGGCGCTGCAGGGCGTCACGCTGGCGCTGCTCAACCGCTGGGGCGCGCACCATGTGGCGCTGACGGCGACCCCGCCGGCGCGGCTGGGCGGTCCGGTCGACATCCGCGCGCGCTTCCGGCACCGCTTCGGCCAGCAGCCGTCCGATGTCACGCGCTGGAAGGGCGAGCTGTACGCCGATCTGCGCGACGTCGACCTGGGCGCGTGGAACCGCTTCGTCGATTATCCGATCCAGCTCGACCGGGGCCGTGGCTCGCTGCGCACCTGGATCAACGTCGACCAGGCCCGCCTGGCCGGTTTTACCGCCGATCTGGCGCTGGCCGGCGTGAATGCGCGCCTGGGCCCGGACATCGCGCCGCTGCAACTGGCGCGCGTGTCGGGCCGCCTGAGCGCGCGCGAAACGCTGCTGTCCGGCAAGGGCGACGGCAAGCCGACCTTTGGCGCGAACGGCCACACAATGCGGCTCGACAATTTCACGGTGGTGGCGCGCGATGGCCGCGCCTTGCCGCCCGCCACGCTGGAACAGACCTGGCGGCCCGCCGCGAACGGCAAGCCCGAGCAAGGCACGCTGCGCGCGCAGGGCCTCGATATCGGCGCGCTGGCGGCGCTGGCCCAGTACCTGCCGATCTCGCCCGTGCAGCGCGGCCTGCTGGCCGATTACGCGCCGCGCGGGGTGTTGCAGGATGTCGGGGTCGAATGGGATGGCCGCTACCCCGGTGTGACCGGCTGGCGCATCCGCGGCGACGTCGCCGGGCTGGCGTTGAAAGCCCAGTCGGCGCGCCCGGGGCGGTCTGCCACGCCCGGCTTCGAGAACCTGAGCGGGCGCATCGACGCCAACGAGCGCGCCGGCAGCGTCAAGCTCGACTCGCAGCAATTTGCCTTGAATATGCCGGCCTGGTTCGCCGAACCGCGCATGCCGTTTAATCGTCTGGCCCTCGATGCAAGCTGGCAGTTCGACGCGGGCCGGCAATTGCAGGTCGATATCGAGGACCTGGATTTTGTTCAGGGCGCGTTCAAGGGATCGGTGTCGGGTCGCCACATCATGCCGCTCACGCCGGGTCACGGTCCCGGCACGGCCGACTTCACCGGCAGCCTCGACGGTTTTTCGATCGACAAGATCGGCACCTTTTTGCCGCTGGCCACGCCGCACGGCCTGCACGACTGGCTGGTGGGCGCGCTGCAGGGCGGCCAGCTGCGCGACACCACGCTGCGCCTGCGCGGCGACCTCGCGCAGTTTCCATTCAAGGCTGCCGATACGGGCGAATTCCGCGTCGCCGGGCGTCTGGCGGGCGCGCGGCTCGAATACGCACCCGGCCACCGCCATCCGGATGGCACGCCGCTGTGGCCGCTGGCCGAAGCGATCGACGGGCGCATCGTGTTCGACCGTGCGCGTATGGAAATCAATGGCAGGAGCCTGCGCACGCTGGGCGTGGCGCTGTCGAACGTCAAGGCCGTGATCCCCGATCTGGGCGCGCACGACAAGATGATGCTGGAAATCGATGGCGCCGGCGCCGGACCGCTGCAGGAATTGCTGCGCTACGTGGCCGCGACGCCGGTACTGGGCTGGATCGGCCACTTTACCGAAGACACGCAGGGCACCGGCAACGCAAAGCTCGACCTGAAGCTGCGCCTGCCGCTGTCGCACCTGAACGAAACAAAAGTGCAGGGCAGCCTGCAGTTGCAGGGCAATGATGTCGTGCTGTTCCCCGAGCTGCCGCCGCTGCAGAACGCCCAGGGAAAGATTGCGTTCCACGACCACGGCTTTGGCCTGGAAGGTGTTGGCGCCGATTTTCTGGGCGCACCGCTGGCCGTGGGCGGCGGCACGGCGCCGGACGGCAGCACGCGCGTGACGCTGGCCGGCACGCTGTCGGCCGAAGGCATGCGCCGCACCGCACCGGTGCCGGCGCTGGGCCGCCTGGCCGAACGCCTGTCGGGCAGCACGCCGTATCGGGGCGACATCGTCGTCAAGGCCGGGCATCGCACGATCACCATCGACTCGGCGCTGGCCGGCCTGGGCATCGAACTGCCGGCCCCGCTGAACAAGGTGCAGGATGCGAACCTGCCGCTGCACTTCGTGCTCGAAGGCGAGCCGACCGTCGAGGGCCTGGCGCGCGACGTCATCCGCGTCGGTGTGGGGCAGGGCCTGGGCGCGCGGTACGAACGTGAAAAACAGGGCAAGGGCGCCTGGCGCGTGACCCACGGCGGCATTGGCGTGAACGTGCCGGCCCCGCGTCCGGATCAGGGTCTGATGGCGCACCTGGACATGAAGGCGCTCAACGTCGACCACTGGCTGGCGGCGGGTCGCGCCATTGCCGGCATGGACAGGAACGCGCCTGCCCCGGCCCCCGATGCAACCCCGTCCGGCGGCGCCGACTTTACCCAGTATGTGCTGCCGACGGTGGTGGCCGGCCGCGTCAGCGAGCTGACGGTCGGCGAACGGCGCGTGGCCGACGTGGTCATCGGCGCCACGCACGTGGGCGACACCTGGCGCGCCAACCTGCATTCGCGCCAGGCCAGCGGCTACCTCACCTGGGCCGAGACGCCAAGCGGCCTGGGCAAGGTCACGGCGCGCCTGGCCTCGCTCGTGATCCCGGAGTCGGCCGAAGCCGAGGTCAAGGACCTGCTCGAGTCGAGCAAGGGCGCCACGGCCAGCATTCCGTCGCTCGACATCGTGGCTGAGCGCTTCGAGCTGTTCAATACGAACCTGGGTCGCCTGGAACTGGACGCCAGCAATGTGCGCGCGCTGGCCGGACGCGAGTGGCGCATCGACCGCCTCGCACTGAGCAACCCCGATGGCAAGCTGAAGGCATCGGGCCGCTGGCTGACCAAGGATGGCAAAAGCAATACCAGCCTGAACTTCGCGCTCGACATGGACAATGCCGGGCGCCTGCTCGACCGCGTGGGTTTCCCGGACACGCTCGGGCGCGGCAACGGCTACCTGCGCGGCGACATCTCGTGGGCCGGCCTGCCATATGCAATGGACATCCCGAGCCTGTCGGGCCAGATCGAGATGAATGTGGAGTCGGGCCAGTTCCTCAAGCAGGACCCGGGCGCGGCCAAGCTGCTGGGCGTGCTCAGCCTGCAGGCCCTGCCGCGCCTGCTCAAGCTCGACTTCCATGACGTGTTTTCCGATGGTCTGGCATTCGACGGCATCACCGCCAACGCGCTGATCACGCGCGGCGTGGTGCGTACCGACAACCTCAGGATGCATGGCGTGGCAGCCACCGTCCTGATGAACGGTTCGGCCGATATTGCCAACGAGTCGACCAATCTGCGCGTGGTCGTGATCCCGGAATTCAATCTGGGCACCGGCCCGCTCGTGTACGGCCTGGCCGTCAATCCGGTGCTGGGCCTGGGCGGCTATCTGGCCCAGTTGTTCCTGCGCGCGCCCGTGATGAAGGCGCTGACTTACCAGATGCAGGTGACAGGGCCGTGGAAATCGCCGACCATTACCAAAATCCCCAACGGACCTGACAGCGTCCCTGTCAGCACGCCAACCACCCCAACCGCCAGCAAGGAATGACATGACGACCGTCGCCGCGATCCAGATGATTTCCACTCCCCACCTTGACGACAACCTGGTCACCGTACGGCGCCTCGTGGCCGAGGCCGCCGGCAAGGGCGCGACGCTCGTGGCCCTGCCCGAGTACTGGCCGATCATGGGCATGACCGATGTCGACAAGGTGGCGCTGGCCGAAGCGCCGGGCGCCGGGCCGATCCAGGACTGCATGGCCGAACTGGCGCGCGAGCACGGCATCTGGCTGGTGGGTGGCACGCTGCCGCTCGTCTCGCCAAGCGCCGGCAAGGTCCTCAATACCACGCTCGTGTATGACCCGCAGGGTGTGTCGATGAGCCGCTACGACAAGATCCACCTGTTCGGCTTCAACAAGGGCACGGAATCGTACGACGAGGCGCGCACCATCGTGCCGGGCGACGCGGTCGGCGTGTTCGATGCGCCGTTCGGGCGCGTCGGGCTGTCGGTGTGCTACGACCTGCGCTTTCCCGAGCTGTACCGCGCAATGGGCGAGTGCGCCTTGATCATCGTGCCGGCCGCGTTCACCTACACCACCGGCCGCGCGCACTGGGAAGTGCTGCTGCGCGCGCGCGCCATCGAGAACCAGTGCTATGTGCTGGCTGCGGCGCAGGGCGGCATGCACGTCAATGGCCGCCGCACCTGGGGCCACAGCATGCTGGTCGACCCGTGGGGCGAGGTCAAGGCGGTACTGCCGGAAGGCGAGGGCGTGATCACGGGCGAACTCGATCCGGCGTTCCTGCGCGGCGTGCGCGACAGCCTGCCGGCGCTGCGGCACCGGAAGATGTAAATCAGGCTGTCACATGCACCTGGCGCAGCGATGCGAACAAACGGGATATGGCACAATGCCCGTTCCAACCGACGCCTGAATCGAACCACCATGACGCCATTCGAACCGAATCTTTCCGCCATCGCCGTTGCCCGTGACGTCCTCCTGACGCCATTCGGCCTGGACGAAGACAAGCTGCTGCGCGCGCTGGGGACGATGTTCACGCACAAGGTCGACTACGCCGACCTGTATTTTCAGTTCACCAAGAGCGAAGGCTGGAGCCTCGAAGAAGGCATCGTCAAGAGCGGCAGCTTCTCGATCGACCAGGGCGTCGGCGTGCGCGCCGTGTCGGGCGAAAAGACCGCGTTTGCTTATTCCGACGAGATTTCCGAAGGGGCGCTGCTGGATGCTGCCGCGGCCACCCGCACCATCGGGCGCCAGGGCGCCGGGCGCATCAAGATTGCTCGCAGCACCCAGCACAGCGGCGGGCGCTCGCTGTACCTGCCCAACGATCCGCTGGCCTCGCTCGATGCGACGGCCAAGGTGACGCTGCTCGAGCGCGTCGAAAAAATGGCGCGCGCGAAAGACCCGCGCGTGGTGCAGGTGATGGCGGGCCTGGCCGGCGAATACGATGTCGTGCTGGTGCTGCGCAGTGATGGCGTGCTGGCGGCCGATATCCGGCCGCTGGTGCGCGTGTCGGTCACCGTCATCGCTGAACAAAATGGACGGCGCGAAGTGGGTTCGTCCGGCGGCGGCGGGCGCTTCGACTATGGTTACTTTACCGACGAAGTGCTGGACCGCTATGCGACCGATGCCGTCAAGGCGGCCTGCGTGAATCTGGAAGCGCGGCCGGCGCCGGCTGGCCCGATGACGATCGTACTGGGCCCGGGCTGGCCCGGCGTGCTGCTGCACGAAGCGGTCGGCCACGGCCTCGAGGGCGACTTCAACCGCAAGGGTTCGTCGTCGTACGCCGGCATGATCGGCCAGCGCGTGGCCGCCAAGGGCGTCACCATCGTCGACGACGGCACGCTGCAGGACCGGCGCGGCTCGCTCAATGTCGATGACGAAGGCAATCCGACCCAGTGCACGACGCTGATCGAGGACGGCATCCTGAAAGGCTATATCCAGGACACGATGAACGCGCGCCTGATGAAGATGCCCGTCACCGGCAACGCGCGGCGCGAATCGTTCGCGCACCTGCCGATGCCGCGCATGACCAATACCTATATGCTTGCCGGCGACAAGGACCCGCAGGAAATCCTGGCCTCGGTCAAGAACGGCCTGTATGCGGTGAACTTCGGCGGCGGTCAGGTCGATATCACGAACGGCAAGTTCGTGTTTTCGGCCAGCGAGGCCTACATGATCGAAGACGGCAAGGTGACGTACCCGGTCAAGGGCGCAACGCTGATCGGCAATGGCCCTGAAGTCATGAACCGCATCTCGATGATCGGCAACGACATGCGCCTGGATTCGGGCGTGGGCGTGTGCGGCAAGGAAGGCCAGAGCGTGCCGGTTGGCGTGGGCCAGCCGACCCTGCGCATCGATGGCGTGACGGTCGGCGGCACGGCTTGAAGCTGCATCGATACTGTACTGCTGTGGTATCGGGTAACAAGCTGTCTGTACAAGCCGTCATCGACGGATAAAGGGCTTGCCAAGTTTTGCGGGTTGTTGCTATAGTCAATTGACCAAACACGGACGACATCATGCGCCACGCTTTCTTTACCTGCTTTTCTTACTTTAGCCATTCCAGCCTCAGGCGGTGGAACAGCAGCGGGTACGCGCAGTAAAAGTCCCGGCAGCATCCAGACAAACCGCCAGCAATGGCGGTTTTTTTATTGTCAGACGGTATAAAACCAAACTCAACCGAGCACGAAAGAGAGTCCAGCATGCCCCGCACCGACGACCTACGCATCCGTGAAATGAAGGAATTGACGCCGCCCTCGCACCTGATCCGCGAGTACCCCGTCACCCCGGCGGCCGAGCAGACCGCGGCCGGCGCGCGCGTCGACCTGCACCGCATCCTGCATGGCCAGGACGACCGCCTGATGGTGGTGATCGGGCCGTGCTCGATCCACGACCCGAAGGCGGCGATCGAGTACGCGCGCCGCCTGGTCGAACAGCGCCAGCGCTTTGCCGGTGAACTCGAGATCGTGATGCGGGTCTATTTTGAAAAGCCCCGCACGACGGTGGGCTGGAAAGGCCTGATCAACGACCCTTACATGGACAACAGCTTCCGCATCAATGACGGCCTGCGCATGGCGCGCGAGCTGCTGCGCGACATCAACGAGATGGGCCTGCCGGCCGGCACCGAATTCCTCGACGTGATCAGCCCGCAGTACATCGCTGACCTGATCAGCTGGGGCGCCATCGGTGCGCGCACGACCGAGTCGCAGGTACACCGCGAGCTGGCGTCTGGCCTGTCGTGCCCGGTCGGTTTCAAGAACGGCACCGATGGCAATATCAAGATCGCGACCGAGGCCATCAAGGCCGCGTCACAGCCGCACCACTTTTTATCGGTGACCAAGGGCGGCCACTCGGCCATCGTGTCGACCTCGGGCAACGAGGATTGCCACATCATCCTGCGTGGCGGCAAGGCGCCAAACTACGACGCCGCCAGCGTCGACGAAGCCTGTCGCCAGATCGCCGCGCTGGGCCTGGCCAGCCGCCTGATGATCGATGCGTCGCATGCGAACAGTTCGAAAAAGCCCGAGAACCAGGTGCCGGTGTGCGCCGACATCGCCGCGCAAATCGCGGCCGGCGACGATCGCATCGTGGGCGTGATGATCGAGTCGAATCTGGTGGGCGGGCGCCAGGATCTGGTGCCGGGCAAGGAGCTGACATACGGCCAGTCGGTGACCGATGGCTGCATCGACTGGGACAGCAGCCTGCAGGTACTCGATGGCCTGGCGGCGGCGGTGCGCCAGCGCCGTTTGCGCCAGGAGTAAAGGCGCAGTCAGCGTTATCTGTTGATGACGCTGATAGCAATGCGAAGCAATTGTTCCGGCGACGTGACCCGTTCACCATCCAGCGCCCAGCGCCAGCCCAGGTAATTGGGCAGGTAGCGCGACGCCACGCCACGAAAGCCCTGTAGCCAGGCCTTGAAGCGTTGATGGTAGGCGTTTACGTTTTGCACGTGAATGGCAAGGTTGCCCAAACGCCTCACACGTACACTGGCGCCCAGATTGACCGCTTCGTGCGCGATCCTGTGCTTGCTTGCAAAGGCGCGGTAAGCAGGGTGGCCGTCACTGACAAGCAAGGCCTGCGGATCGAGCTTGGGCAGCAAGTCACGCTCGAGTTGCGTAGCCTTGAGCGCACCGCGGCCAGTGACGGCATCGATGGTGCGCCCCTCGCGGTCGCGCGCGACCAGGATGCAATCGAGTTCGCTGGAAATGCCCCGTTTGGCAGCATGGCCGCCGCGGTGGCGTGGTGGCCGATCAAGCGTACGCGAACCTTTTTGTGATTCAAGCAGAAATGTTTCGTCAGCCTCGACAATGCCATTCAGGAGCGCGGGCCGGTCGAGCTTGACCCAATGCAGGAAGCGGTGGCGCCAGCGAAAGGCCGTGTTGCGGTGTACGCCGACCCGATCTGCTGCCTTGCGCACGGAGAGTGAATCGAGCAGCACCTGCGAATAGGCGAGCCATTTGGCCTTGAGCCTGAGCCGCGCCAGCGGCGTGCCGGTCAGGTCATTGAAGGTGCGGCCGCAGGCACAGCAGCGGTAGCGCTGCAAATCGTTGGCGAAACCATGCCGGTAGCAACGTTCGTCGCCGCATCTGGGGCAGCAGCGGCCGGGTGATCTGACCTCAATGATGAGCGCGACCACCTGATCGAGCCCGGCGGCAGGATGCAGGGCATCGAGCACTTGACGGCGCTGCGGCTGGTTCAGCGAAGGCAGTTTTGCGAGCCAGCTTTTGAAACGTGGCGCTTTCATGATCGACTCCTGACGCTGGGGGCAGGGGTTGGACCACGAGGATGCTCGTCAGTTCAAAGCTGGTCTCTATTTAACGTTGACTGCGCCCATAAAAAACGGCGCACCGAGGTGCGCCGTTGTTCTATCTGCTCGCCGCGATCAGAACTTGGCGGTCAGGTTCAGGAAGATATGACGGCCCATCGCGTCATACATCTGCGGGTAGGTATTCCCGTTACCGAACACGTCGGCAACCACGCCCGACAGCGGTGGATCCTTGTCCAGCGCATTGTTCATGCCGGCGCGCAGGGTGAAGATCGGGCTGATCTGCCAGCTGGCCACCAGATCCAGGTAGCTGCGTGCGCCGAGGCGTGCATCAGCCGGTTCCGACTCGGTGTCGAGGTTCACAGCGCGCACGTAGCGCCAGGTTGCGCCCAGTTCCACGCCGTTCCACGGGGTGCCCCAGACGGCGCGCAGCTTGTGGCGCCACTTCGGCAGCGGTACGCCGCAGGTTGGGCCATGCAGGCCGGCGCAGTCACGCGTGTCGCCGCCTGGCAGATCCTGCTGCTTGAATTCCTTCAGGTAGGTGCCCATCAGCGACAGGTTCAGGCTGCCCCATTCGCCCAGCTTGGTATTCCAGTTCGCGCCCAGGTCCACGCCCTTGGTCGATGCCATGCCCAGATTCTGGTTGGTGGCGACGATCTGCGCGGTTTCCAGCGCCCACAGGGTGCCCAGACGGTCACGCGTGATCAGCGAGCAATACGTCGCGTCGCCCGTGGCCAGGCACGAGTCCAGGCTGGTTGTTGCCGGCAAGCCGCCGATGATGCCCTTGACCTTCATGTCGAAGGCGTCGATGGTGACCGACGTGTTGCGCGTCGGGGTCAGCACCAGACCCAGCGTGTACGAGTCGGATTTTTCCGGCGCCAGGTTGGCATTGCCGCCGCTGATCTGGTTGTATTGCTGGGCCGGGGAATCGACGATGTTGCCGTACTGGGCAGCGGTGACGCCGGTGCGTGCGCACTGGGCCAAGGTGGCGGTCGGCGTCGTGCCTGCGCATGGATCGGACGACATGCCGTACAGGCCCAGGCCGGCTGGCGTGTACAGTTCGACCACGTTGGCGGCGCGCGCTGCGCGCTGATAGCTGAAGCGGAACTTCGCTTCCTTGATCGGCGCCCATTCGATGCCCGCACCATACGAGCTGGTTTTCTGGCCGGTCGAGTAATCCGACTTGCGATAGCTGGCGGTGACGTTGAGCTGGTCGGCGAATGCCTGCTTCTGCAGGATCGGGATACGGGTTTCAGCGTAGTAATCGCGCACGCTGAACTGGCCGCTCACGTTCTTGGTCGGGCCACCCTGGCCGGCGAGGTCGCCCGATTCGAAGGCGGCATCGTTATCCAGCCCCAGCTTTTCGGTGCGGTGTTCCCAGCCCAGCGCCAGGCCGATGCCTTCGGTGCTGGTCGGGAGCTTCAGGCCGTATTCGCCCAGGTCGGTCGACAGATTGACGCCCTGCACGGTTTGCGAGGTGCTGCCGCGCTGGAAGCCCGGGGTCTGCAGATAGGTCAGTGCTTCCTTGGTAACGCCGCCGAGGCTCCAGATATTGTAGGGCACGCAGTTCGGATCGATGCCGTTCAGCGTGCTGCGGCAGACCGGTGCACCGTTGGCGCCAGGCACGACGTCCAGTGCCCGCGCGCTGCGTGCCACCGAGAAGTCGTTGAAGTAGGTTTCGGCGTAGCGGACCTTGCCCACTTGCGCAAAGACGTCGTATTTCCAGTTGCCGATGTCGCCCTTGACACCGACCACACCGCGGTAGGACGTGTGGTTCAGGTCGTCGCGGCGGCCACCGCCTTCGACGTTGCGGCGGAAGATCACCAGGTCAGCCGTGTCGCCCGGGGCGTTCAGGCCCAGCGTCTGGCGCCAGGCGTTCGACAGCAGCGGGTTTTCAAAGGTGATCGCATTGGCGCCGGAAGCGTCGAGGCCGAACAGGCCGGATGGGGCGATCTGGGCCACGGTGCTGTCATCGTGGAAGCTGGCCTCGGCGTAGACGCGGGCCTTGTCGTTGATGTCGTAGTGCGTGAACGAGCTGAACGTATAGCGCTCGGACGGACGGCGGAAATAGTTCAGCGGACCGAAGTTGTAGGCATCGCTTGCGCTGACATATGGACGCACGCCGCCGTTCGCATCGGCCACGGTGAAGCTGCGCGTGCCGACCAGGAAGCGACCCGGGAAGCTGGTGCCGGAGCCGCCGCAGTTGAACGTGTCGCCCGTGGTGGAGCCGCCCAGCGAGCACGCGGTGAAGTCACGCTCCGATTGCAGCAGCGCGTCTTCTTTCTTGTAGCCGAGGTAGACCACGGCGTTGCCGCGGCCGTCGGCGAAGTTGCCGCCCATCGTGATGCTGATGTCCTTGACCTTCGCATCGGCGCTCTTGTCGCCCGGGAGCGGGAAATTGCGGCGCGTGGCGGCATCGGCCGCAGGTCCGCCATTTTGCTGGTGGTTGTAGAACTGGTAGTTGCTGTCGATCTGGACGCCCTCGAACCTGTCATCCATGATGAAGTTGACCACGCCGGCCACGGCGTCGGAGCCATAGATGGCGCCAGCGCCGCCGGTCAGCACTTCGACGCGCTTGACCAGGCCCACCGGGATCTGGTTCAAGTCGGCGGCCGTGTTGCGCGGGCTGCCTGCTGGCAGGCGGCGGCCATTGACCAGCACCAGGGTGCGATCGGCGCCGAAATTGCGCAGGTTGACAGTGGCCGTACCGGTCGAGCCGTTCGACACCGAGCCGCCCTGGTCGGCGAAGACCTGGGGCAGGTTGTTGAGCAGGCTCTCGACCGAACGCACACCTTCGAGCTTGATGTCCTTGGCGTTGACGACGGTAACTGGACTGATGCTTTCCAGATTGGCCGTGGCGATGCGTGAACCGGTCACTTCCACGCGCTGAGGTTCGCCTGTGGCGGGCGCCGTGTCCTGGGCGTGGGCCGCCGAGAACGCGACGATCATGCCGCCTGCACAGATCAGTCGAACCGATCGAGATAACACTGTTTCAACCATCATGTCGATTTTCCCAGGTAAGACCTGCAAGGCGGATGTCGCCCGCAGTGATGTCATTGGATTGCCACCGCGATTAGCAGCGGCGATTTTTTATTACTTGGCAATAAAAACATTTCCAAGAAGGCAGTGTCAACGTATAAAGTCTTGACGAATCAAAAATACAACTGTGCGCTAACCAGTCTGTACAAGTACGCATTTTGGTGCTAGTCATGACGTCGTCATAAAAAATAATACTTGGAATATCATTGGGAAAATATAGTTTGAAACGTCCTTTAATGCGGTATGAAGGTATTTTTTTGGCAGAAAATGCTGCCTATATGTATGTATAAATAATTCATGCGCTAGGCATTGGCGACACCATTTTTCGTCACAAACGTCAATACAGTAAATAACCGGCGTTTATCAGTGCATGACAACGCGCATCTGTCAGGCAGCCGGGATATGCGCTATCGTGTCGGGTTCGCAATGCCGGAATCGGCGTAGCAGATTTCGCGGGAAATGGCACGGTTGCCTGGTTCCGGTTCGGGAGTTTCATGGTTGCTTATATTGTCCGGCGCCTGTGGCAGATGTTGCCGACCATGGCGGGCGTCGTGCTGCTGGTGTTCGTGCTGTTCAACTGGGTCGGCGGTGATCCCGCCTATCTGTTGGCCGGCAAGATGGCCGATGCCAGCGCCATCGAGAATATCCGGCGCCAGCTGGGCCTGGATGAGCCATATCCGGTGCAGCTGTGGATTTTCGTCCAGCAGATCCTCACGTTCGACTTTGGCAACGCCTGGAGCACGGGCGAGCCGGTCGCGCAGATCATCACCAGCCGTCTCGGGCCGTCGCTCACCGTCCTGATCCCGCTCACTGTGCTCGAAGTGTTCTTCGGGATCGCGCTGGCGTTGGGGATCGCCTTCGTGCGCGGCTCGCTCACCGACCGCGCCGTGATGATTGCCTGCACGGTGGGCATGTCGATCTCGATCCTGGTGTATATCTCGGTGTTCCAGTACGTGTTTGCTTACCAGCTGGGCCTGTTTCCGGTGCAGGGCTGGGGCAGCAGCCTGGGCGAGAATCTGCGGCACTACGCGCTGCTGCCGATCATCATCGGCCTGGCCGTCTCGATCGCGCCGACGCTGCGCCTGTACCGCAGCTTCGTGCTCGATGAGGTGGGGCAGGACTACGTGCGCACCGCGCGCGCCAAGGGCCTGAGCGAGCGCCGCATCGTCTGGGTGCACGTGCTGCGCAATGCGGCCATTCCCATCATCACGCATGTGATGGCAAACCTGCCGGCGCTGTTGATCGGGGCCTTTCTGCTCGAGCGCTTCTTCGGCATTCCCGGCATCGGGCGCGAAGTCATTCTGGCCGTCGAACGCAGCGACTTCCCGGTGATCAAGGCGATCACGGTCTACGTGGCGGTGGCAACGATGGTGTTCAACCTGCTGGCCGACCTGCTGTACCGCGCCGTCGATCCGCGGGTGCAATTCCGATGATGACGCTGCAGACGTCCGCCGATTCGGCTGGCTTGTGGACACTGGCCTGGCGCCGCCTGCGGGCCGACCGGGTGGCGATGGCGGCGCTTGCCGTCGTGGCTGGCTTCTTGCTGCTCGTGCTGCTCTCGAGCACGGGCCTGGTGGCCGCTGACTGGGAAGACGAGGTGGCCGTCAATTACGCCCCGCCCGGCTTTGTCGGCGCCGATGCGACGGCGCGTGCACTGGCGCAAGCGCAACTGCCACGCGCCACGCCGCCGAATGCGTTCGATCCGCTCGCGGCCGAACTGGCAGCGCTGCAGGCGCAACTGGCGGCGACCCATCCGCCGGTGGCCAAGCAAACGACGCTGCTGTTTGGCGCCGATAAATGGGGCCACGACATCGTCAAGAAGACGATCAAGGGCGGTGAAACGTCCATTGTCGTGGGTCTGGTGGCGGCGCTGGTGGCGGTCACGCTGGGCACGCTGTTCGGCGCCGTGGCCGGGTTTTTCGGCGGCTGGATCGACGATTTGTTCAACTGGTTCTACAGCATCTTCACGTCGATTCCGTCGATCCTGATGATCCTGACCGTGGCCGCCGTGCTGCAGCAAAGGGGCGTGACGACCATCGTGCTGATTCTGGGCCTGACCGGCTGGACCGGGCCGTTTCGCCTGATGCGCGCCGAGTACATCAAGCACAGCGCGCGTGAATACGTGATGGCCGCCAACGCCATCGGCGCGTCGAACTGGCAACGCATGTTCGGGCATATCCTGCCGAACGTGTCGCACGTGGCGCTGGTGCAGATGTCGATCCTCGTGGTCGGCTTCATCAAGGCCGAAGTGATCCTGTCGTTCCTGGGCTTCGGCGTGCCGGTCGGGACCGTCTCGTGGGGCAGCATGCTCAACGAGGCGCAGAATGAACTCATCCTCGGCAAGTGGTGGCAGTTAGCGGCGGCGGCCGGCGCCATGGCCGTGCTCGTTACCAGTTTTTCGCTGTTCGCCGATGCCTTGCGCGACGCGCTCGACCCCAAGATCAAATGACCCAGGACACAAACCCCTTGCTCCGGGTGCGCGATCTGCGCATCGCGTTCCGGGTCGACAGGCACCGTACCAGCGTCGCGCTGAAAGGCGTGTCGTTCGACGTGCCCGACAACAGCACGGTGGCGCTGGTGGGCGAATCGGGCAGCGGCAAGTCGGTCAGTTCGCTGGCCGTGATGGGGCTGCTGCCGCCCGAGACCACGATCGTCGATCCGGGCTCGCGGATCGCGTTTGCCGGCCGCGAACTGCTCGGCTTGCCACTGGCCGCGCGGCGCGCCTTGTGCGGCAAGGACATCGCGATGATTTTCCAGGAGCCGATGTCGTCGCTCAACCCGGTGCTGACGGTGGGGTTCCAGATCGGCGAAGTGCTGCGCCAGCACATGGGCTTGACCAGGCGTGGCGCCCGCGCCCGCACGCTCGAGCTGCTGGCTGAAGTGGGCATTCCCGATCCGCAGCACAAGATCGATGCCTATCCGGGCCAGATGTCCGGTGGCCAGCAGCAGCGCGTGATGATCGCGATGGCCATTGCCTGCGAGCCGAAGCTGCTGATCGCCGACGAGCCAACCACGGCCCTGGACGTGACGATCCAGAAGCAGATCATGGACCTGATCGCGCGCCTGCAGCGCGAGCGGCGTATGGCCGTGCTGTTCATCACGCACGACCTGGGCCTGGTGGGCGAGATTGCCGATCGCGTGATCGTGATGCGCCATGGCGAGGTGCGCGAGGAGGGCACCGCCGCGCAGGTGTTCGGCGCGCCGCAGGACGCCTATACACGGGCGCTGCTGCATTGCCGGCCATCGCTCGACGCGCGCCCGCTGCGCCTGCCGGTGATCGACGACTACCTGGCGGGGCGCGTGCTGCCTGGCGCGCAGCTGCCGCAGCGCGTGCGCGGCACGCACCCCGACGATGCGCCGCTGCTGGTGGTAAAGAATCTGGCCAAGAGTTTCTGGACACGCGAGGGCCTGTTCGGCAAGCGCGAATTCAAGGCGGTCGAGGATGTCTCGTTCACGCTGGCGCGCGGCAAGACGCTGGGCGTGGTGGGTGAATCGGGCTCGGGCAAGACGACGGTGGGGCTGACGCTGTTGCGGCTGCACCGCGCGACGGGCGGCTCGGCGCTGTTCGAGGGGCGCGATCTGGTCACGATGAGCGACCGCGAATTCCAGCCGTACAAGCGGCGCATCCAGATTATTTTCCAGAACCCGTACGCGTCGCTCAACCCGCGCTTTACGGTCGGCCAGATTCTGCTGGAACCGATGCGCATCCACGGCATCGGCGCGCACGAGGCCGAGCGCGAGACGCTGGCGCGCGCCTTGCTGGGGCGGGTCGGCTTGCCGGATGCGGCGTATGGGCGCTATCCGCACGAATTTTCGGGCGGGCAACGTCAGCGCATTGCGATTGCGCGCTGCCTGACCATGCAACCCGAGATCCTCGTGTGCGACGAATCGGTCTCGGCGCTGGACGTGTCGGTGCAGGCGCAGGTGCTCAATCTGCTGCAGGATCTGCAGGACGAATTTGGCCTGAGCTATATCTTCATTTCACATGATTTGTCGGTCGTGAAATACATCTCCGACCAGGTGATGGTGATGCGTAACGGCGCTGTCGTGGAGGTCGCCGATGCCGACGCGCTGTACCGCGATCCGCAGCACCCATACACGAAGTCCCTGCTGGCGGCGATCCCGCGCGGCGTGTAACTACGGGTAGTGGTCGATGCCGCGAAAGACCGTTGCGAATATGCCAAACAACCTGCCGCAACAGGCCACATTCCTGTGCCGTGAGCGCAATTCACGTACACTGTGCCGATGTCCCAGTTAGTCGAACTCATTCAAGTCTATGGCGTGCTGATCGTGTTCGGCATCGTTCTCGTCGAGCAGTTCGGCCTGCCCATTCCCGCCTATCCGATCCTGATCGTGGCCGGCGCGCTGTCGGTCGATGCCGACGTCAGCTGGCAGCTGGTGTGGCTGGCCGCCATCGGCGCCTGCTTCATTTGCGATATGTTCTGGTTCCGCGCCGGGCGCTTCTATGGCAAGCGCATCCTGCGGCTGCTGTGCAAGATTTCCCTGTCCCCCGATTCGTGTGTCAACCAGACCGAAGAGCGCTTCAGCAAGTTCGGCGTCAAGTCGCTGCTGGTGTCCAAGTTCATCCCGGGCTTCAACACCATCGCCGCGCCGTTGTCGGGCGCGATGGGCGTCGCGCCCAAGCCGTTCCTGCTGTACGCCGTCACGGGCGCAGCGCTGTGGAGCGGTGTGGGCATCCTGCTCGGTGCCTGGTTCCATGACAGCGTCGACGACGTGCTGAATATCCTGTCGACGATGGGCAGCACGGCGCTGGTCGTCGTCGCCAGTGTTCTGGCGCTGTTCATCGCCTTCAAGTATGCCGAGCGGCGCCGGCACCGCGCGCGCAGCGCCGGCGAGCGCATCGAGATGGCAGAATTGCTGACGCTGATCGACAGTGGCGAGCAGCCGGTGCTCATCGATGCACGCAGCCTGACCGCGCAGAAGCTCGAGGCTGCCATCCCCGGTGCGCTGATTTTTCACGCGTGCCCGCCCGGGCAACTGATGGCGTCGCTCGACCGCGAGCGCCAGATTGTGGTCTACTGTAGCTGTCCCGACGACATCACCGCCGCCCAGGTGGCGCGCCAGTTCGCGGCCAATGGCTTTCATCGCGTGCGGCCGCTGCGGGGCGGACTGGATGCGTGGAATGCGCAACGTGGCGCCGCGCCATCGCTCGATCCGGCACCATGCGGATGAAGCGCACGTCTTGTAGAGTGAATCAAGTAGTGCAATTACGCTGTCAGAGCGCATCTGAGGGTAAGTCAGGCCTCACATGTGCGAATCTCTGTACCTAAACTACAGATAGTTCTTGTCTTCAAGGCAAAGAATTTAGTATTCTTGCAGCTTCGCTCCCAATGTCTGCAATGACCGCTTCCATGTTCATGTCCGAGACCTCCCGCCTGCATGCCGGCGGCCCCCGCCTGCTGGCCGATATCGGCGGCACCAATTGCCGTTTTGCACTGGAATGTGGTCCTGACCAGCTCGAGGGTATCGAGATCTACCCGTGCGCCGCGTATGCGACCCTGGGTGACGCGATGCGCAACTATTTGTCGAGCCCGACCGTCAAGGCGCTGACCTCCAGCCCGATCCTGCATGCAGCGCTGGCAATTGCCAACCCGGTCACGGGCGATTACGTGCGCATGACCAACCACCACTGGGAATTCTCGACCGAATCCTTGCGCCTGGAGTGCGGCTTTGAGGTTCTGATGGTGGTCAATGACTTTTCGGCACTGGCGCGTTCGCTGCCGCATCTGGGTGAGCACAAGCGGCAGGTCGGTGGCGGCGTGCCGCAGCCGGACACGGCGCTGGGTCTCATCGGCGCCGGCACCGGCCTGGGCGTGTCGGGCCTGATCCCGTGCGCCAGTTCGTGGACGGCCTTGCGCAGCGAAGGCGGGCACGTCAGCTTCGCGCCCATCAACGATGATGAAATCGCGATCCTGCAATTTGCCTGGCGCGAATACGATCACGTCTCGTTCGAGCGGTTCCTGTCCGGCGCTGGCGTCGAACTGATCTACCGCGCACTGGCCGATCGCGCCGGGAGTCCCGACGAACGTCTCAGCGCCGCCGAGATCTCGCGTCGCGCGCTGTCCGGCGAATGCCCATTGTGCGACGACGTGCTCGAAGCATTCTGCGGCATGCTTGGCACCGTGGCCGGCAACCTGGCCGTCACGCTCGGCGCGCAGGGCGGTATCTATATTGGCGGCGGTATCGTTCCCCGCCTTGGCGCGCGCTTTGACCGCTCGTCGTTCCGCCGCCGTTTCGAACAAAAAGGGCGCTTCGTCCATTATCTGACGGCCGTGCCAACCTACGTCATCACTGCCGAGTACCCGGCTTTTGTTGGCGTGTCAGCGATTTTGTCGGAAAAACTGTCAGACTGACGCTACTAGCTATCCACCGCGTGGATGGTCGCTTGTCCACTACGCGGTTTTATCGGGTACAATGGCCGCCAGTTGCAAGAAACGTTGTCGTCCCTTCGCGTGCCGCACAGGCCGCTCCCCGGCGCCTCCCGAACATGGCGAGTGCGCCGATACGCCGCGTTTCCCAACGAGCATCAATACTCAGAGGCAGTTTGCCCGCGACGGGTTCCTTGCCTGTCGTGTATAGATTGTCCGGCGCATCAGCCCCGGACCCACGCATTCCAGTATCAGGCAGCAGATCGCAAGCAGAACGGTAGCCGCCCACGCGCCGGTACCGCTCGTTGTGTGGTCGCCGGGCGCTGGCTGTGTTTGCCCTGATTCTGTTGCGCGGATTCTGTTTCTGCTACCGCTATAGTTTGTGGATTGACGACATCGCACTATGAATACTGACGAGGCCAAGCGCGTCCTCGAAACCGCCTTGCTGTGCGCCCGCGAGCCATTGTCGATCCACGGCATGAAAAAGCTGTTCGCCGAGGTCGATGCAGGCGGTCGCAGCCAGGGTGCCGGTGTTGGCGCCGATACGATCAAGATTTTGCTGGAAGAACTTCGCCACGACTGGGACGGGCGCGGTATCGAGATCGTCAGCCTGGCGTCGGGCTGGCGCTTTCAGAGCCGCCCCGAAATGAAGCCGTATCTCGACCGTCTCTCGCCCGAGAAACCGCCGAAGTATTCGCGGGCAACGCTGGAAACGCTGGCCATCATTGCCTATCGCCAGCCGGTGACGCGCGGCGACATTGAAGAGATTCGCGGCGTGGCCGTCAATTCGCAGACGATCAAAATGCTCGAAGACCGCGGCTGGATCGACGTGCTCGGCCACCGCGAAGTGGTAGGGCGTCCCGCGCTGCTGGGTACGACGCGCCAGTTCCTGGACGACCTGGGCCTGGCGTCGCTGTCGCAACTGCCGCCGCTGCAGGCGCTGGCCGAGGGGCCGGATGCACGCAGCCTGGAAGCACTGGAAGCAGCACTGAACGACAATTTTGAGAAGGCGGACGCCGGCGCGCCCGTCATACATCCGGACACTTCACCGATTGAAGTGTCGCTACAAGACCTGACAGACGACGGAATTGCCGAGGCGGGTCAGCACAATAAAGATACGAACGATGAACCCAACTGAACCAACCGAAAACATGCCTGTCGATGCAGCCGAGACCGCCGCCGCCAAGCCGAAGCGCCGCACCAAGGCCGTGATTGCAGCCGAAGCTGCTGCTGCGGCGTCGGCACCGGTCGCTGCCGCCGTGGAAGCGCCGGTCAAGGCAAAGCGCACCCGCAAGGTCGCCGTCGCCAGTGAATCCGGCGCCGCCGCGCCAGTCGCTGCCGAGTTGGCTGGCGATGCACCAGCTGCCGACGCGCCAGCCGCGAAAGTGCGCAAGCCGCGCGCGATGAAGGCCGCCAAAGAAGTTCAGGCTGCCAAGGAAGAGCTGGCCGCAGCGCCGGCCGCCGATGGCACCGACGCTGCACCTGCGCCGGCGCCGAAGCCGCGCGGTCCCCGCCAGATGCGCGAAAAGCGTGCCGAACGCGAAGCGCTCGAGCAGTTGGCCGCACCTGCCGCTGCTGTTGCCGACGCTGCGCCAGAAGGCGACGCGCCGGCTGTCGACACTGCCGATGCGGCTGCCGTCGACGGCGCGCCGCAGGGCCGCGGCCGTGGCCAGCAAAAGCCGGGCATGCGCAACCAGCAAAGCACCCGTCCGGTGCAGGGCGCCGGTCGCCAGGGCCAGCCGGTCAAGCAGATCGGCCGCAACGGCAAGCCGGGCAAGCCCGGTGGCAAGCCGCAGCCAATGGACGAGGCCGACAACGTGTTCTCGTTCGTCACGTCGGACGACTTCGACGCCAACGACGGCGCGCGCCGCAATGCGCCGGTCAAGGCCGTGCGCCGCGACCTGACCGCCGACGACGACGCGCCGAAGCTGCACAAGGTGCTGGCCGAAGCGGGCCTGGGTTCGCGCCGCGACATGGAAGACCTGATCGTTGCCGGCCGCGTGTCGGTCAATGGCGAGCCGGCCCACATCGGCCAGCGCATCCTGCCGACCGATGCCGTGCGCATCAACGGCAAGCTGATCCAGCGCCGCGTGAGCAGCAAGCCACCGCGCGTGCTGGTGTACCACAAGCCGGCCGGCGAAATCGTCAGCCATGACGATCCGGAAGGCCGTCCGTCGGTGTTCGATCGCCTGCCATCGATGAAAGCAGGCAAGTGGCTGGCCGTTGGCCGCCTCGACTTCAACACCGAAGGCCTGCTGCTGTTTACGACCTCGGGTGACCTGGCCAATCGCCTGATGCACCCGCGTTACAATATTGACCGTGAATACGCGGTGCGTACGCTGGGCGAGCTGGAAGAAGGCATGCGCCAGAAACTGCTGGCCGGCGTCGACCTCGATGACGGCAAGGCAGCATTCTCCAAAATCCAGAACGGCGGTGGCGAAGGCATCAACCGCTGGTACCGCGTGGTCATCGGCGAAGGCCGTAACCGCGAAGTGCGCCGCATGTTCGAGGCGGTCGGCCTGACCGTCTCGCGCCTGATCCGTACCCGTTACGGCGCAATGACGCTGCCAAGTGGCCTGAAGCGCGGTCGCTGGGAAGAATTCGAAGAAAACGATGTCCGTTCGCTGATGACGGCCTTCGGTGTCGAGAAGAAAGCGGCGCCGGAGAAAAACGCCAAGTCGGGCGGCAAGCCGGGCAAGGGTCCGCGTCCGAATGGTGCGCGCGACAGCGAGCGCGGTAATGAACGTGGCGGTGAGCGTGGCAACGAGCGTGGCAACATGCGCGGTCCTGAGCGCGGCAACGTGCGCAGCGCCGGAGGCGACGACGAGCGTAGCAACGACCGCAGCGATGGCAACCGCATCGACCGCGCCGATGCCAACCGCAATGTCGATCCGTTCGGTCCGCAGGCAACGCGCGTGGGCAGCACCCGCGGCCAGGGCATCCTGAATGGTCCGGTGCCTGGCAACAAGCCAGTCGGTGGCCGTCCGGGTGGTCAGGGCGGCGGCAAAGGCCGCGGCGCCGGTTTCGGCGGCGGGCAGGGCGGCAAGACGGGTGGCGCTGGCGCCAGCAGCCGTCCGCGCCAGCCCGATCCGTTGCAGACCACGTTCGGTTTTGCCAACACCGGTGGCGGCGCACGCCGCGGCGGTGCGGGTGGCGGCCAGGGTCCGCGTGGCGGCGCCGAGCATGCGGCACCGCGCCGCGGCCGTCGCGGATAAGCCTGATTCAGTGCGGGCTGCCGATGGCAGTCTGCTAACTGTTGTATAGCTGCTCATTTTGGCGTGCGGATTGCGAGGCACGCCGAAAAGCAGTATAATTTGCAGCCTAATCGAAGACCTTCCCGACGTGTTGTTCAGCGTGCATCCGGTGTAAGCGTCATATTTTGATTGGGGTGTA
Organism: Telluria sp. LT1R51-2; assembly: GCF_059685775.1. Taxonomy (NCBI): domain Bacteria; kingdom Pseudomonadati; phylum Pseudomonadota; class Betaproteobacteria; order Burkholderiales; family Oxalobacteraceae; genus Telluria; species Telluria sp. LT1R51-2. The sequence goes on from NZ_JCASIM010000001.1 coordinate 520,558, forward strand.
ATGACAAAAAGATGGGCAGATGCCCATTTTTTTTTTGGTAAATCGTTTTAGAAGCCCTGGAGAAGTGCCGTGCAGCAGTTTGATTTAATCGCCACGACAGTCAGTGGTCTCGGTTATGAACTCGTCGATGTGGAGCGAGGCGACCGCGGGATCCTGCGTGTGTATATCGATTTTCCGGCTGCCGACGCGGACGAAAAGGGCCCGATCACGGTCGAGGATTGCGCCAAGGTGAGTCACCAGCTGTCGCATGTCTTCACGGTGGAAAACGTCGATTACGAACGACTCGAAATTTCGTCGCCGGGCCTCGATCGCCCGGTACGAACCCTCGCCGATTTCGCGCGCTTTGCCGGCCTTGAGTGCACGGTCAAGCTGCGCGTCGCGGTGCCGGGCAGTGATAACCGCAAGACGTTCACCGGTATCCTGCGCGGCGTCGAGAACGACAAGGTTGGCTTGGAATTTGACAGTAAAGATGGCCCGGCGTTGATGGAATTTACGCTGGCCGAATTGGATAAGGCACGTTTAGTGCCGCAGGTGGATTTTAGGAGTCGCAAAGCATGAGTCGCGAAATTTTGTTACTGGTGGATGCGCTTGCGCGCGAAAAGAACGTCGACAAGGAAGTCGTTTTCGGAGCGCTCGAGTTCGCGCTGGCACAGGCCACGAAGAAGCGTTATGAAGGCGAAGTCGACATTCGCGTGTCAATCGACCGTGACACCGGCGAATTCGAGACTTTCCGCCGCTGGCACGTCGTTCCCGACGAAGCCGGCCTGCAGCTGCCTGATCAAGAGATCCTGCACTTTGAAGCCAAAGAGCAGATCTCGGACATCGAAGTCGACGAATACATCGAAGAGCCGATTGAATCGGTCGACTTCGGTCGTCGCTTTGCCCAGGACACCAAGCAGGTCGTGCTGCAGCGCGTGCGCGATGCCGAACGCGAGCAGATCCTGCAAGACTTCCTGGAGCGTGGCGATTCGCTCGTCACCGGCACCATCAAGCGCATGGAACGCGGCGACGCGATTGTCGAATCGGGCAAGATCGAAGCACGCCTGCCGCGTGACCAGATGATCCCGAAAGAGAACCTGCGTATCGGCGACCGTGTGCGCGCTTTCATCCTGCGTGTGGACCGCAATATGCGTGGCCCGCAGGTGATCCTGTCGCGCACCGCGCCTGATTTCATCATGAAGCTGTTCGAACTCGAAGTCCCGGAGATCGAGCAGGGCCTGCTGCAGATTAAATCGGCTGCCCGCGATGCCGGCGTGCGCGCCAAGATCGCCGTGTTCACGGCCGACAAGCGCATCGACCCGATCGGTACCTGCGTCGGGATGCGCGGTTCGCGCGTCCAGGCCGTGACCGGCGAACTGGGTGGCGAGCGCGTCGACATCGTGCTGTGGTCCGATGACCCGGCGCAGTTCGTGATTGGCGCCCTGGCGCCGGCGAATGTCTCGTCGATCGTGGTCGACGAAGAAAAGCACGCGATGGATGTCGTCGTGGACGAAGAAAACCTGGCCATCGCGATCGGCCGTTCGGGCCAGAACGTGCGCCTGGCGTCCGAGCTGACCGGCTGGAAGATCAACATCATGACGGCCGAGGAATCGGCCAACAAGGTGGAGCAAGAGTCAGCGGCCATCCGCGCGCTGTTCATGCAAAAACTGGACGTCGACCAGGAAGTGGCCGACATCCTGGTGGAAGAAGGCTTCTCGAGCCTGGAAGAAATCGCGTATGTGCCAATTTCCGAAATGCTGGAAATTGAATCGTTCGACGAAGACACTGTCAACGAACTCCGTACCCGTGCACGCGATGCGCTGGTCACCGAGGCGATTGCTTCCGAAGAAGGCCTCGAAGGCATGGAAGAAGCTCTGGTCAATCTGGAAGGCATGGACCGTACCGTTGCCGGCAAGCTTGGCCTGGCTGGTATCAAGACGGTCGACGCATTCGCGGCACTGGCCTATGACGAGTTTGGCGCCATCCTGGCGCTGCCGTCGGAACGTGCCCGCGACCTGATCAAGAGTGAATTTAATGATGTGACCGACGACGAGATGAAGCTGGTCGATGGCAAGTACGACGACCGGGCGAAAGCACTGCAGGCGAAAGCCTGGAGCCTGGCTGAAACGGCCAAAGCTTGAGCAAATCTTTATCATCTGTCGCGACACATAGAAAAGAGGACTGAATGGCGAGTAACAACGTAGCCCAATTTGCCACCGAGCTGAAGATGCCTGCAGACCTGCTGCTGACGCAGCTGCGCTCGGCCGGCGTCGAAAAAAGTTCGACGTCAGATCCGTTGTCGAAAGATGATAAGGACAAGCTGCTGAACCATCTGCGTCGTACCCACGGCGCGAGCGACACCGGTGAAAAGAAAAAGATCACGGTAACGCGCAAGGAAACCAGCGAAATCAAGCAAGCTGATTCGTCGGGCAAATCGCGCACCATCCAGGTCGAAGTCCGCAAGAAGCGCACCTTCGTGCAGCGCGACGACCTGGTCACGACCAAAGCACCTGAAGAGCCAGTCGTCGACGTTGCTGAACAAGCACGTCGCGAAGAGGAAGCAGCGCGCCAGAACGAAGCGATCGCCCGCCAAGAGGCTGATCTGCGCGAGAAGCAAGAGCGCCTGATCAAACTCGAAGCCGAAGAAAAGGCGCAAGCCCAGGCAGCGCAAGAGCAGGCCAAGCGTGACGCGGCTGAACAAGCCAAGCGCGACGCCGCCGAGAAATCGGCTGCTGCTGCGGTGGCTGCCGGTGCTGCCAAAGAAGCGGCTGCCGGCGCGAAAGAAGCCGCTGCCGGTGCTGCTGCTGACGAGTCGGCCAAGCGCGCCGCTGAAGAAGTCAAGGCCCGCAATGAAGCGGCAAGCAAGGAAGCGGCCGAACGCGTTGCCGCTACCGAGCGCGCACGCAAGGCCGTGGCCGATGAAGTTGCGCAGATCAAGCTGATGATGAGTCAGCCGCGCCGCGTCATCAAGGCACCTGAGCCAGCACCGAAGCCGGTCGTCGCACCAGCGGCCCCAGCCGGTACGCTGCACAAGCCTGCCGACAAGAAGCCTGGCGAAGTCAAGAAAGACGACGCCAAGAAGCCTGGCGACAAGAAGTCGATCAAGTCGGCCAATGTGTCGTCGACCTGGTCGGATGACGCTAAAAAACGTGGCGGCCCGAGCGTGAAGACGCGCGGCGGCGCAGGCAGCAGCACCGGTGGCCGTGACGGCTGGCGTGCTGGTGGCGGCCGTGGCGGTCGTCGTGGTCATGATGACCGCGAGACCAACTTCCAGGCACCAACCGAAGCGATCGTGCGCGATGTACACGTGCCGGAAACCATCACCGTGGCCGAACTGGCCCACAAGATGGCGATCAAGGCATCGGAAGTCATCAAGCAGCTGATGAAGCTGGGCCAGATGTGCACGATGAACCAGGTGCTCGATCAAGAGACCGCGATGATCCTGGTGGAAGAGATGGGCCACAAGGCCTTCGCTGCCGCCGAGGATGATCCTGAGGCACTGCTGGCCGACAACGGCGAGCACGCCGAGTTCGAATCGACCTCGCGCGCACCGGTCGTCACCGTCATGGGTCACGTCGACCATGGTAAGACGTCGCTGCTGGATTACATCCGTCGCGCAAAAGTCGCCTCGGGCGAAGCTGGTGGTATTACCCAGCACATCGGTGCATACCACGTGGACACGCCACGCGGCATGATCACCTTCCTTGACACCCCGGGTCACGAGGCGTTCACCGCCATGCGTGCCCGTGGTGCCAAGGCGACCGACATCGTCATCCTGGTGGTGGCGGCGGACGACGGCGTGATGCCGCAAACCAAAGAGGCAATTGCTCACGCAAAAGCCGCTGGTGTGCCGCTGGTCGTGGCGATCAACAAGATCGACAAGCCGGGTGCCAACACTGACCGCGTCACGCAAGAGCTGGTCGCTGAAGGCGTCGTGCCTGAAGAATACGGTGGCGAATCGCCATTCGTGCCAGTGTCGGCAAAAATCGGTACCGGTATCGACGATCTGCTGGAGCAAGTGCTGCTGCAGGCCGAAGTGCTGGAACTGAAAGCACCGACCGAAGCGCCGGCCCGTGGTCTGGTGGTCGAAGCCCGTCTGGACAAGGGCCGCGGCCCGGTGGCAACGATCCTGGTGCAGTCGGGTACGCTGAAGCGCGGCGACGTCGTGCTGGCTGGTTCGTCGTTCGGTCGTGTTCGTGCCATGCTGGACGAAAACGGCAAGGCGATCACCGCTGCTGGTCCATCGATTCCGGTCGAGATCCAGGGCCTGACCGAAGTGCCGACTGCCGGTGAAGAAGTCATGGTCATGGCCGACGAGCGCAAGGCGCGTGAAATTGCCCTGTTCCGTCAAGGTAAGTTCCGTGACGTGAAGCTGGCCAAGCAGCAAGCCGCAAAGCTCGAGAACATGTTCGAGCAACTGGCCGAAGGCGAAATCAAGAACCTGCCGCTGATCGTCAAGACCGACGTGCAGGGTTCGCAAGAAGCGCTGGTCGGTTCGCTGCAGAAGCTGTCGACCTCGGAAGTGCGGGTCCAGATCGTGCACGCAGCGGTCGGCGGCATCACCGAGTCGGACGTCAACCTGGCAACCGCGTCGAAGGCAGTCATCATCGGCTTCAATGCCCGTGCCGACGCCCAGGCGCGCAAGTTGGCCGAGTCGAACGGCGTGGACATTCGTTACTACAGCATCATTTACGATGCGATTGACGAAGTCCGTACCGCTCTGTCGGGCATGCTGGCGCCAGAAAAGCGCGAGACCATCACCGGTCAGGTCGAGATTCGCCAGGTCATCCTGGTCTCGAAAGTCGGCGCGATTGCCGGTTGCCTGGTCACCGATGGTGTCGTCAAGCGTTCGTCGTCGGTCCGTCTGCTGCGCAACAACATCGTGCTGTGGACTGGCGAGATCGATTCGCTCAAGCGCTTCAAGGACGACGCAAAAGAAGTGCGCGCCGGTCTCGAGTGCGGCCTGTCGCTCAAGGGTCAGAACGAAATCCAGGTCGGCGACGTCCTGGAAGTGTTCGAAGTCACCGAAGTGGCACGTACGCTGTAAGCGACACGTTGGCGTAACATGGGGGCCAGGACGCTTCGCGGCAACGTCGCGAAGGGCCTGGCCCTTTTATTTGGCTCTCTGATTTTCCAGAAAAAGATGCAGCAACATCATGGCTAAACACAGCAAAAGCATTCCCAAGCGCGGCCTGCGCGTGGCCGACCAGATCCAGAAGGATCTGTCGGAACTCATCGCCTTCGAACTGAAGGACCCTCGTGTCGGCATGGTCACGATCAGCGAAGTGCAACTGACCCCCGACTACGCCCACGCCAAGGTGTATTTCACCCTGCTCAAGGATGGCGTGGAAGAAGTCAAGCAGACGCAGGAAGGCCTGAACAAGGCGTCCGGCTACCTGCGCAATATGCTGGGCAAGCGCCTGCACATCCACACGCTGCCGGCGCTGCACTTCGTGCATGACACGTCGACCGTGCGCGGCCTGCAGATGTCGGCCCTGATCGACCAGGCCAATGCGACCCGCTCGAAGGATGACCCGGAATCGAATCCGTCGCCTGAGCTGGATGCCGATCACGAGCACGAGCAGGAGCAGGAGCAGGAGCAACATCAGAATAGCGATGCTGGTGACGACGCCGACAAGGCGAACCAAGCGTGAACGGTCGGCCCGCCAAAAAACCGCGCGACCTGGTCAATGGCGTGCTGTTGCTCGACAAGCCGGTGGGCTTCTCGTCGAATGACGCGCTGATCAAGGCCAAGCGCGTGCTCAACGCGAAGAAGGCCGGCCACACCGGCACGCTCGACCCGTTTGCCACTGGCCTCTTGCCGCTGTGCTTTGGTGAAGCGACCAAGTTTTCGCAGGATTTGCTGGAGTCGGACAAGACCTATCTGGCCACGGTCCACCTGGGCATCATGACCACGACCGGCGACACCGAAGGCGAGGCCGTCGAGACCAAGCCGGTCGATGTGACGCTGGACCAGATCGAAGCCGCATTGGCCCGCTACCGCGGCCCGATCCTGCAGACGCCGCCAATGTACTCGGCGCTCAAGCGCGACGGCAAGGCGCTGTACGAATACGCGCGTGAAGGCATCGTGCTCGAGCGCGAAGCGCGGCCCGTCACGATCCACGCACTGACGCTGGTTGCTTACGATGCGCCGTTCCTGAAGATTGCCGTCACCTGCAGCAAGGGCACGTATGTGCGCGTGCTGGGGGAGGACATCGGCGCCGCGCTGGGTTGCGGCGCGCATCTGAACGCACTGCGCCGCACCGAGGTCGGGCCGTTGACGATCGAGGGCATGATCACGCTGGACGACCTGCTGGCGCACCCCGATCCGTTGTCGCTGTTGCAGCCGGTCGACGCTTTGCTGTCGAGTTTCCCGGCCCTTGAACTGATGCCCGAGCTGGCGCGCCGTTTCCTGCAAGGCCAGCGCCTGGCGCTCGGCAAGGAAGACATCGTGGTGCCCGAACAGCAGGGCAGGGTGCGCATCTATCATGATGGCAGCCTGCTGGGCACCGGGATTTTGGGGGAGTATGCGATCCTGGCGCCCGAGCGCCTGATCTCGACCGCGCCCCAAGGTTGATGTCACGCGGCAGTCATAAACGGGCGCTACCCTTGCAGGCAGCGCCCCGTCTGCCCAATGACCGGGCAAGCTCTTGAAATACCTCGCTATTTCCAGCCACCCCGGTTAGAGCGGTACTTTACCTGCTATACTAGTCGGTTTCCGAAATCAGCAAGTGCGCGGCAACTTCGCGGCACCATCGCGGCAACATCGTGGCAGCACCGGAGCAGTACTGTAGAAACATCGCGGTATAGCGCAGCAGATACTCGGCAGATCGTACACTTCCGTACAACGCAACTTCTCAGAGACCATGTCAAACACCAAACGCGCGATTCGTAATATCGCAATCATCGCCCACGTTGACCACGGCAAAACCACCCTGGTGGACATGCTGCTGCGTCAATCCGGTACGTTCCGTGAAAATCAGCAGGTGGAAACCCGCGTGATGGACTCGAACGACCTCGAAAAAGAACGCGGCATCACCATTCTGTCGAAGAACTGCGCTGTCGAGTACGAAGGTACCCACATCAATATCGTCGACACCCCAGGCCACGCCGACTTCGGCGGTGAAGTCGAGCGCGTGCTGTCGATGGTTGACTCCGTGCTGCTGCTGGTCGATGCGCAAGAAGGCCCGATGCCACAGACCCGCTTCGTGACCCGCAAGGCACTGGCCCTGGGCCTGAAGCCAATCGTCGTCGTCAACAAGGTCGACCGTCCAGGCGCGCGCGCTGAATGGGCCATCAACCAGACGTTCGAACTGTTCGACAAGCTCGGCGCAACCGACGAGCAGCTGGACTTCCCGGTCGTCTACGCATCGGGCCTGAACGGCTATGCCGGCCTGACCGAAGATGTCCGCGAAGGCGACATGAAGCCGCTGTTCGAAGCAATCCTGCAACACGTGCCAGTCCGTGACGACAATCCGGACGGTCCGCTGCAGATGCAAGTGACCTCGCTCGACTACTCGTCGTACGTCGGCAAGATCGGCATTGGCCGTATCTCGCGCGGCCGCATCAAGGCCGGCCAGGACGTCATCGTCCTGAACGGTCCTGGTTCGACCCCGATCAAGGGCCGCATCAACCAGGTCCTGAACTTCAAGGGCCTGGAGCGCGTGCTGGTCGATGAAGCCGTCGCCGGCGACATCGTCCTGATCAACGGTATCGAAGAAATCGGCATCGGTTCGACCGTCTGCGCACCGGACACCCCGGACGCACTCGAAATGCTGACCGTCGACGAGCCAACGCTGACCATGAACTTCATGGTCAACAACTCGCCACTGGCCGGCCGCGAAGGCAAGTTCGTCACCAGCCGTCAGCTGCGCGAACGCCTCGACCGCGAACTGAAAGCCAACGTCGCACTGCGCGTTTCGCCAACCGACGACGACACGATCTTCGAAGTCTCGGGCCGCGGCGAACTGCACCTGACGATTCTGCTGGAAAACATGCGTCGCGAAGGCTTCGAGCTGGCAGTGTCGCGTCCACGCGTCGTGTTCAAGATGGTCGATGGCGTGCGCCATGAGCCGTTCGAGAGCCTGTCGGTCGACGTCGAAGAAGCCAACCAGGGCGGCGTGATGGAAGAACTGGGTCGTCGTCGTGGCGACCTGCAGAACATGGAATCGGATGGCAAGGGCCGCGTGCGTCTCGAGTACCTGATCCCGGCGCGTGGCCTGATCGGCTTCCAGGGCGAATTCATGACCCTGACCCGCGGCACCGGCCTGATGAGCCACGTGTTCCACGAGTACGCACCAGTCGACAACAGCAAGGGCGAAATGGCCGGCCGTCGCAACGGCGTGCTGATCTCGCAGGATGACGGCGCTGCCGTTGCCTACGCCATCTGGAAACTGCAGGACCGCGGCCGCATGTTCGTGTCGCACAACGATCCGGTGTACGAAGGCATGGTCATCGGTATCCACTCGCGTGACAACGACCTGGTCGTGAACCCGATCAAGGGCAAGCAGCTGACCAACGTGCGTTCGTCGGGTACCGACGAAGCGGTGCGCCTGGTGCCACCAATTCAGATGTCGCTGGAATACGCGGTCGAATTCATCGAGGACGACGAACTGGTCGAGATCACCCCGAAGAGCATTCGTCTGCGCAAGCGCTACCTGAAAGAGCACGAGCGCAAGAAAGCCAACCGCGAAGGTTAATTCCTTCGAACGTAAAAAACCCGCTGCCTGCAGCGGGTTTTTTTATGCCTGGTTTGTTGGATCGGACCGGCTGGTCAGCGATTCAGGCTGTCGCGCAGTGCATCGGTCCATGGCTCGTGCGCAAAGGTATGGTAGCGACCCGCCAGCAGCGCGCTGGCTACCTTGGCACAGCGCGCAACCGGACTGGCCGGCAACCGGCCGCGCCAGCGGATGAAATCTGCCGCTTCCTGCGCCATGGCGATATGCGATGGGGCCAGGCCAGCGCGGCCGGCCATGTGCGCATGCAGCGTGGCGCGCGCCGACAGGAGACTGTCGGTGGTGGCTTTCAACGGACTCGGGCTGCCGATGGCCCACCACAGACGGCGCAGCTTGGTGAGCCGCCCCGTCCGCTTGACGCCCACCAGATTGGCGCCATGCTGGCGGTACTGGATGGTCGGAGTGTCGAGCATGACGACGCGGCCCGATGCCGCCGCCATCAGCGCAAGCCAGCCATCGTGGTAAAACATGGTCTTGGGGGGCATGGGCTGCAGGTGCCGGACCAGGCGGCGCCGGAACGCGGCGGCAGCGCCGGTAACCACGTTGCGGCGGCAATATACGCGAAACGCACAGCCACTGTTGATATCGCGCCGTTCGGCTCTGGAGATCGCGAGTTCCTCGAACAGCGTCGCTCCCAGTTCGTGCCCGTCGGCGTCAACCAGGATGGCATCGGTGTGGGCCAGTTGCACGCTGTCGTCAGCTTCGAATTCGGCGGCGAGCAGCGCGACCTTGTCGGGCATCCAGACGTCGTCCTGGTCGGACGCGAACACGATGTCTTCTTCTACCAAGCGCATGGCCTGCTCGAAATTCGCGCTCACGCCAAGTGGGGGATCGTTTCGCACCAGGGTGACGCGCACCGGGGCCTCCTTGGCCCATGCTTCCAGGTATTCCCAGGTGCCATCGGTGGAACCATCGTCGGATACGACGATATGGGCGACGGCGCGGGTTTGCGCGAGGATGCTGTGCAGCTGCTGCGGCAGGTATTTCAAACCGTTGTGGGTGATCAACGCAACGCCGCTGGTCAAAGGTGTGCCGCGGAAAGTAGTTGGTGAATCCATGGGCGCCAAATCAGTTTCAATTGAATTGAAATTGATGATAGCGCGCCTCTGGATCGTGCACGATTGACCGCGGTGATTCTATCCAAACATTGCAGCGCGGCGTTATTGCCAGAAATCGGTGGCGGCGTCGGTCAGTGCAAGCCGAGCAACGCCTGTACCCGCTCACGGCTCACGCCCACCAGCGCCGAGGTGATGGCCAGCAGCGACTGGTAATCGTGGCTGGTGGCTGTGCCGGAAAAATCTGCAGCCAGCAGCGCCAGTTCGGCCTGTTCCATCTCCGGTTGCGCCGTGCGCGCCATGGCCACGCTCAGCGCGAGCGTCGCGGCATCCTGCGAGCGGCGCACGCGCGTCAGGGCTTGTACCACGTCGCGCAGGCCCTGGCGCAGGGCGTCCGGATTACCCAGTTTCCATTCCTGCGGCGCCAGCGAGGGCGGTAGTGCGACCGTGTCGACACGGCCACGGCCCGTGACTGCGATGGCATCCTTCACACCGTCGAACGTGGCTTCAGGCGTGGTGAAGACAAGTGTGCGATCCGTGTCCAGCCCGGCGCGAATCCCGACTGGCGCCAGTGTGCGGTCCAGACGTCGCGCGATTTCTTCCTCGGTCATGCCTGGTTCGAACCTGGCCGCCAGTTGCGGGCCGCCGACGCTGCCGACCGAAAAGCCGAGGGTCTGTGGGCCGGCGGCCTGCAGGCTGGCAATGTCCAGGCCATCGATACGAAACCGTTGCTGCGCGACCCGGCTGCCATCAAAGCCAAGCTCGGCATCGAGCCCCGCGCCGCCTTCGCTGCGGCGGGCGTCAAGGGTGTCACCAAGCTGGCGCACCCGCGCTTCGAGCTGACGCGAGGCGGCGCCACGCCCGGCCAGGCGTGTCGAGAGGTCGGTTTTGAGTGCTTCGAGTTGGGCGGCGATGCGCGCCAGGTAGTCAAGTGCCTGCTGGGCTTGCGCCACGTCCGTTTGCAGACCGGGGTTGTGGATGACGCTGCGGCGCGGCGCACGCGCCGCGGACGCCGTTGCGGCGCCCGTATCGGCTGGCGGCGCGGACGGCTGCGCGGCCAGCGCCCGGGCCACGCTGCTGGCGCCGGTGCGGACCGTGCCGCCCGGCGTGCCGTTACCGGGGACGGCGGATGGCGTGAGGGTGCGGGTGAGGGCGTCCATGGTCATCAGAGTGCATCGAACAGCGACAGGTTGCCGATCTTGGCGTAGGCCTTGTAGGTCGCCTGCAGGGCCGATGAGTAGCCACTGAGCTCGGTCGCCGCGAGGCCGACATCGAGCTGGCCGATGTCGACGATGGCCATCTGGTTCGACAGGCTGATATTGGCGTGGTTGTCGTCGAGCGTCTTGATGACGTTCTGACGGCCGCCCATCGTGGCGATCTTGCTCGAGACCAGACCCTGGGTCGTATCGAAGCCTTGCAGGTTGGCAGTCAGTACGGCGCGCACGGCAGGATCGTTGGCGTTCGCGCCCGGCGCCGACAGTGCGCGAATGGTCTCGTCAAGCTGGTTCAGCAGCGATTCCAGGCCCGCCAGGTCCTCGTTGGCCGGCTGGGTCAGCCCGTTGCCGACCGTGACGTTCTGGCTGTTGCTGTTGCCCGCATACGTGTAGCGCGCACCTGCCGCGGCGGCCGGATCGAAGGCCAGCGGCGCCGTCCGGGTCAGGGTGCCCGAAAACAGATGGTTGCCTTCGTGGTCGACCGTGTTGGCGGTGAAGAACAGACTGTCCTTGAGCGCCTGCAGCGGCGCAATCATCGCTTTCAGGTCGGCCGGCGCGTTGCCGCCGTCGGAGGCCCAGACCAGCAGGTCGCGGCCTTCGTTCATCTCGCCCACCATATTGCTCAGGTAGCCTTCCGACTTGGACAGTCGCAGCTGCAGCGCACCGATATTGTCGCGATATTGCTGGACCGACGATTCCTCGCGTTCGAGGCGCGACAGGCGCACGCTGTCGACCGGGTCGTCCGACGGCAGCAGGATGCGCTTGTTGCTGGCGATCTGCTGCATGATCTGGCTGACCCGCTCCTGGTTGACCTGGAGTGAGGCATTCATCGTCGATTGGTACTGGGAAGTGGCGATACGCATGATTGTTCCTTTAGCCCATCATCGCGAGCGTGGCGTCGAACATCGAGTTGGCAATCGAGATCACCCGCATGTTCGCTTCGTACATCCGCTGCAGTTCCACCAGCTTGACCGCTTCTTCGTCTTCGTTGACGCCGCTGGTCGATTGCCAGTCGTCGACCGCTTGCGTGCGCACGGTGTCGGTGGTCTTGAGGGAGGCTTTATTCAGTTTGCTGTCGATGGCAAGCTTGCCCAGCAGCTGGGTATCGGCGTCGCTCAGCAGGACAGTGCCGATACCGGGCAGCGTGACTGGCTGCCCCTTCAGCGCGGCAAGTTTTTGCAGATTGCCGGTGTCGCCCGGCGAGCCGTCACCCGAAAAGGCGAGGTCTTCGGCCTTGAAGCCGGTGATAACCTTAAGGGCATTCGCGCCGCCGCCCGGGGTGTAGACGAACAGCGGTGTCCCCGGCACGGCGGGTCCGCTGGCAGGCGTGCTGTAGCCGAGTGCCAGCTGGGCATTGACGCGCTCGGCAATCGTGCGGCCCAGCGCGTCGATATCGTCCTGCAGCGGTTTGAGCGTGGTGACTTCGTACAGGCTCAGACCACCGATCTGGCCCCCCATTTTCGTGGCGTCCAGCGTGAAGGTGGCATTGGCAAACGTGATCGAAAACGCCTGTGGCGCGTCGGCCGTCGCGGCCGCCTGGAGCGTGCCGTGCATCCCGCCGATCACCAGTGCCTGGCCACTCTTGAGCGCGACATCACGGCTGCCATCCGCGTTGGTGGATACCTCCAGCGCCATCCTGGAAGCCAACGCGTCGATGGCGCTGTCGCGCGCATCGATCAGGCCGGACGCCGAGACGCCGCCCGCCTGGGTTTCCATGATCTGCCGGTTCAGGCTCGCGATCGTGCTGATGTCGCTGTTGGCCGACTCGACCAGTGCGCTGCGCTGCTGGCGCACCGACGTCAGTTGTGCGTTGAAGACATTGTTCATGCCATTGATGCGCTCGCCCATCAGACTGGCGGATGTGAGCACCTGCTGGCGCAGCGGGGTCGAGCCGGGGTCGCCGGCAACGGCATTGATCGCCTTGAAGAAGGCGTCGATGCCGGCCGACAGGCTGGCCGACGCGTCGCCCATGACACTTTCGAGCTGGGTCAGGTAGGGCTGCGACTGCGCGTAGGCGCCTTGCTCCGACGCTGCGCGCCACATGGCCTGGCTCTTGTAGTTGTCGGAAAAACGCATGAGCGAACTCACCTGAACGCCATTGCCGGCCGAGCGGCCGCTGGCATCCGGGCCAACCGACGTAAACAGCGCCGATTGCCGGGTGTATCCCTTGGTTTGCAGATTCGCGATGTTCTGGCTGCTGGCCGACAGCGCGATCTGGGCGGCGAGGGCGCCGGAAAGGGCATTGTTGATGATCGTCATGGGTGAGACTCTTTTCGGGACAGGGTTAACCTGATAAGGCGACCAATTATTGCCGTTTGTTAAGCTTTACCGCAGATTGGCGTTGCCGGTGCGGTCCATCAGGTTTTGCCGCCCCCGGCGCCCGGCACCAGCTGGCGCAGGATCGCGTCGGCAATGCCGAACGCGCGCTGACCGGCCATATTGCCTGCCAGCAGATCGTCGGCCATGTCCTGCATGTCCTGGTTGACGCGGTTGTTGAAAACGCTGTCTTCGCTGGCCATTTCGCGGGTCGAGGCGCGCATCGTGCGCAGCATGTGGCCGATGAAGAAGCGCTCGAATTCGACTGCTGCCTTGGTGGCCTTGGCGACATAGGCGGGGTCGGGCTGTGGCTCGGCCGCTGGGGCGACTGCAGTGTCGGCACCCGCCGCCAGGCTCGTGGTGCGAAGTTCGTCGATGCGCATCAGATCACCACCAGTTCGCCTTCGATCGCGCCGGCCTGGTCGAGGGCCTGCAGGATCGCCATGATGTCGTCGGGCGAGGCGCCCAGGCTGTTGACGGTGTCGATGATCGTCTGCAGGCGCGCGCCGGGCGGCCAGCGGAACATCTGGCCCGAGCCCTGGTCGACCGACAGCTTCGATTCGGGCGTCACGGCGGTCTGGCCGCGGCTGAGCGGCCCCGGCTGGCTGACGCGCGAACTCTCCGAAATGATCACCTTCAGCGAGCCGTGCGTGACGGCGGCGGCTTTCACGCGCAGGCCATCGGCGATGACGACGGTGCCGGTGCGCGAATTGAACACGACGCGCGGCACCTCGACACCCGATTCGACGGTCAGCGCGGTCAGGCGCGCCATGAATGCCACGCGCTCGGTCGGATTGCTGGGCGCGATGACGTCGACGCTGGTGCCGTCCTGCGTGGTGGCCACCGGGCCGTAGCGCTTGTTGATCGCATCGACCACATTGGTCGCCGTCTCGAAATGCGGCTGGCGCAGGCGCAGCGTGATTTGCGGGCGGGTGGCAAAATCGGTAGCGATCTCGCGCTCGATCTGGGCGCCGTTGGGAACGCGGCCGGCGGTCGGGGTATTCACGGTGACCGACGAGCCGCTGCGGCCGCTGGCGTTCAGGCCACCGACCACGACATTGCCCTGGGCCAGTGCATAGACTTCGTTGTCGGCCGCGCGCAGCTGCGTCAGCAGCAGCGTGCCGCCACGCAGGCTTTTCGAGTCGCCCAGCGACGAGACGGTGACGTCGATCGTCTGGCCACGGCGGTAGCCGGGCGGGAAGGTGGCCGAGACCATCACGGCGGCGACGTTCTTGTTCTTGGCGTCTTCGCCCTCGGGCAGGCGCACGCCGAACTGCTTGAGCATGTTCACGACCGACTGGCTCGAGTATTTGACCTGGGTCGAGTCGCCGCTGCCGTTCAGGCCCACCACGAGGCCATAGCCGACCAGCGGGTTATCGCGCACGCCTTCGACGCTGACGAGGTTGCGCAGGGCCTGGGCGGCGTGGGCGGGGTAGGCGGACAGCAGGGCGCAGAACGCGGCAAGCAGCAGGGGCGCAAAACGGCGCGACATCATGGTCATCCTCAGAACGGCATCAGGGGGCTGTTGAAAAAGCGCGTCAGCCAGCCCGGCGTGTTGGCCTCGGCCAGTGCGCCGCGGGCGGAATAGGCGATGCGGGCATTGGCCACGCGCAGCGACGAGACGCGGTTGTCGGTATCGATGTCGGCAGCGCGCACGAAGCCTTTCAGGCGCACGAATTCTTCGCCCTGGTTCAGCATCAGGTTCTTTTCGCCGGCCACGCGCAGCAGGCCATTGGGCAGCACTTCCTGCACGATCACGGTCAGGGCGCCGGACAGTGCATTCTGCTGGGTGCTGGTGGCGTCGCCTTCGAAATCGCGGTCGGCCGAGACGTCGAGCGAGGTCTTGCCGTAGACCTTGCCGAGCGCGGCCAGCGGCGAGATGCCGATCGACGAGCCCTTCGAGATGCTGGTGCCGGCCCGCTTGCTGGCCTGCGTCGTCTCTTGCAGGATCACGGTGACGGCGTCGCCCACGCGGTAGGCGCGGCTGTCGGACGTGAGCGAGACCGTATCGGCCGTGAACACGCCACCCGACAGGCCGGCGCGCACCGGGCGCTGCAGCGGCATGGCGTCGTCGTTGGCCAGCGAGACCGGCATCGGCGACGAGCAGCCGGCCAGGACCAGCCCGCACAGGGCGGCGGCAAGCGCCCAGGCAAGCGCGTTGGCAGGCGGGATGGCAACGGTATGCATCAGCGTGCCGCCGCCGCCAGGGTCTGCAGCATATTGTCGGCTGCCGACAGCACCTTGGTGTTCATCTCGTAGGTGCGCTGGGCCGCGATCATGTCGACCATCTCTTCGACGACCTGCACGTTCGAGCCTTCCAGCGAGCCTTGCTTGAGCTTGCCGAATGCGGCGTCGCCCGGACGGCCTTCGTTGGCCGCGCCGCTGGCGGCGGTTTCCTGGAACAGGTTGTCGCCCAGTGCCAGGAGGCCCGTCGGATTGATGAAGGCGGTCAGGTTCAGCTGGCCGATTTCCTGCGGCGCCGGCTGGCCCGCGATCGTCACCGAGACGACGCCGTTCTCGCCGATGGTCACGCCGGCGGCGTTCTGCGGAATCGTGATCTGCGGCACGATCGGCAAGCCCTGGGCATTGGTCAGCGTGCCATTGGCGTCGACCTGCAACTGGCCGGCGCGGGTGTAGGCCGGTTCGCCGTTCGGACGGCGCACCTGCAGGAAGCCGGCGCCGGAGATGGCGACGTCGAGCGGCTGGCTGGTCTGCTGCAGGCTGCCGTTGGTGAACGCCTTCTGGGTGCCGACCACGCGCACGCCGTTACCGAGCTGCACGCCATTGCTGACGGTGTTGTCGGCATTCTGGGCGCCCGGTTGCGCATCGACCTGGTAGAACAGGTCTTCGAACACGACGCGATCGCGCTTGAAGCCGACGGTGTTGACGTTGGCCAGGTTGTTGGCGATGGCCTGCAGCTTGGCGTCTTGCGCCTGTACACCGGTCTTGCTGATCCACATTGCTGGATTCATGGTTGCTCCCTGTGAGGTTGTGCCGGCGTCAGGCGCCGAGCAGTCGGTTGCCCGATTCGTTCATGCTGTCGCTGGCCTTGAACATCTTCATCTGCATCTCGAAGCTGCGGTTCAGGGCCATCACGGCGACCATTTCTTCCACGGCCGAGACATTGCTGCCTTCGAGCACGCGGCTGCGTACATTGATGTTCTGGTCGGCCGCGAGCGGCTCGCCGCCACGCGCCACGATCAGGCCGGCTTCGTTCTTGGTCAGTTCGGCGCCTTCGGCGCTCACCAGCCGCAGCCGGTCGACGACCTGGGTCACGGTGCCGCCTTCCGGCATGACCGAGATCGTGCCGTCGTTGGCAATGTCGACCGCCGTGTGGGGCGGCAGCACGATCGCGCCGCCTTCGCCCAGCAGGGGGCGGCCGGCGACCGACAGCGCGCCGTTGGCATCGATGTCGATGGCGCCGCTGCGGGTATAGGCTTCGCCGCCATTCCATTCGACCGCCAGGTAGCCATTGCCGGCAACGGCCACGTCGAGCGCCCGCCCGGTCTCGCGCACGGTGCCGGTGCGGGTGGAAATCGTGTCGGCTTCCGAGCGCGACTGGTGCACGCTTTCGTAGCCGTAGCCACCGAGCGACTGCACCGATGCCAGTTCGATATTGGCGCGAAAGCCCGGCGTGTCGGCGTTGGCCAGATTGTTGGCCCGCACCTGCTGCGCGCGCAGCGTGCGTTCGGCGCCGCTGACGGCGGTAAAGATGAGCTTATCCATGGCGCGGCGCTTACAGGGCCTGCATCAGCGACTGCATCATTTCGTTCTCGGCGGTGATGACCTTCGAGTTCGCCTGATAATTGCGTTGCGATGTCATCAGACCGACCAGTTCCGACGTGATGTCGACGTTCGAGCCTTCCAGCACGCCCTTGGACAGCTTGCCGCCCAGGCCGACGCCCGGCGTCGTGTACAGCGGCGCGCCCGAGTTGGCGTTGGCGATCCAGGCGGTATCGCTGACCGACACCAGACTGCCTTCGTCGGGGAAGGTGGCAATCGCGATCGTGCCGACGACCTGCTGCTGCTCGTTGCTGTACTTGGCCACGATCGAACCGTTCTCGGCCAGCTCGACGCCGACGAAGGTGCCCGACGCATAGCCGTCGGCGCGGTTGGTGGTGTTGGTTGCTTCGCCAGCAAACTTGGACGTGCCGGTGTAGTCGAAGTTGAAGGTCATGTTGGCTGCGCCCGCGGCTGCCCCAGGGATGGTCAGGGTCGGACCGGTCGTCGATGCCGGCAGAATCTGGCCATTGGTGCCGAAGTTCATGGCGAAGTTGGTGGCCGGCGCCGCGCCATCGAGGCTGTAGTGCACGGTCACGGTGTCGGCATCGGTCTTGACGAAATATTGCGACACCGTGTGCTGCGTGCCGAGCGAATCGTAGACCACCGATTGCTTGACCATATTGTAGCTGTTGCCGTCGGTCGGGTTAAAGCCTGCTGTCGGAACTTTCCAGTCGCCCGACATATTGCCGGCGTAGCTCACCTTGGTGCTGGCCACGGCCGGGATCTGGCCGGTCGGGATGGCGATGTCACCCATCGTGCCGAGCGCGCCACCCACGGACGGGCCGTATCCCTGGATTTTCTTGCCGGTCGCATCGACCAGCAAGCCATCGGCGTTGGTCGAGAAGATGCCCACGCGCGAGTACGACACGACGCCCTGGGCATCGCGGCTGGTGAAGAAGCCGCGCCCCTGGATCGCGGCGTCCATGCCGCGCCCGGTGCTCGACAGGCTGCCGTTCTGGCTGATGTTCTGGGTCAGTGACTGCACCTGCACGCCGTTGGCCTGTTCGCCTGCATAGATCGACGCGAAGTTGGCGCGGCTGCTCTTGAAGCCGTAGGTGCCGGCGTTGGCGATGTTGTTCGACAGCGTCGTGAGCTGTTCGTTGATGGCCTGAATGCCCGACAGGGCGATATTGAAGCTCATGGCATATCCTTTTAATTGAACGTGACGGACGCATCAGCGTCGGTGGTCTTGCCGTTGAAACCCGTGATCCAGCCCGGCTCGACATCGCCGATGCCGGCCACCTGCATGACGATGCCGCCGCTTGCCGACAGGCGCACGCTGTTCAGGCGTCCGTCGATTTCCACCGCCGGCTTGGTGCCGTCGGCTGCTTCGGCAGCGATGCTGTATTTGCCGGCTGGCAGGCCGAGTTTGGCCGGGTCGATCGTGAAAGGCTGCGCGCCCGCGGCATGCGGCGGCAACTCGATCCGTGTCTGCACGCCGGTGGCGCCGGTGAGTACCAGCTGCGTCAGGTTGCTCGCCCCGCCCAGCTGGACGGTGCCCTGCAGCGGGGTCTCGCCCAGTTGCACGCGGCTCGTCTCGACCGACACCTGGTTGCCGACCTGGCCACCCATGGCCAGCACCTGCAGGCTTTGCAGCATGGTGGCGCTGGCAGAGGTAGTCTGGGTCATGTTTTCCAGCGCTTCGGTCTGCGACAGCTGCGACAGCTGATTGACGAACGTGGCCGGGTCCGATGGCGCCAGTGGATCCTGGTTGCGGATCTGCGCGACCAGCAGCTTGGTGAACATGTCCTTGTTGGCGCTGACGGGGCTGGCGGCCGGGGCGACGGCATTGCTGCCCGTGCTGCCGTTCGCATTGCCATTCAGGCCGAATGCATTCGAGGTGGTGGTCACCATGATCAGCTCTCTCCCATGCGCATCAGCGACTGCTGCATCGACTTGATGCGGCCCATCACCTCGACATTGGTCTCGAAGGCGCGCGAGGCGGCCATCATGTCGGCCATTTCGGCCACTTCGTTGACGTTCGCGTAGAACACCATGCCGTCGGCATCGGCCAGCGGATTGTCCGGTTCGTGCATGCGGCGCAGCGGTGCGCTCGATTCGACCACGTCCAGCACCTGCACGCTGGCGCTGCCGCCGTCGCCCAGCATCGCGGCAAACACGGGCTTGCGCGCGCGGTAGGCATTGGCCTCGGTGCCGGCGACTGCGTTCGCGTTGGCCAGGTTGCTGGCGATCGTGTTCATGCGCACGGTCTGGGCCGCCATGGCCGAGCCTGCAATCTGTGAAATATCCTTGAATCCCATGCGATGCTCCTTACTGACCGGTGATGACTTTGTTCAGGCCGCGCAACTTCATGTTGATGAAGGTGAGGCTGGTCTGGAAGTCGGATGCGTTCTGCGAAAACGCTGCCTGCTCGACACCGATTTCGACGGTGTTGCCATCGGCGCTGGCCTGATACGGGACGCGGTACAACGGACCGTCGGCGGACAGGGTCGGCATCCCGTCCTCGCTATCGCGCTGGTCCTGCAATGCACTGGCGAAATCGATGTCGCGGGCGGTATAGCCCGGGGTGCTTTCGTTGGCGATGTTGGCGGCCAGGACGCGGGTGCGTTCGGCGCGCAACTGGAGCGCATCGGCGTGGACGCCCAGCGCGTCCTTGAAATTAATCGACATGGCGATTCTCCGGTGAAGTGCAGTGGGATTGGTTAGAATGGTTATTTCCGCCTGACCAACATTGTCCACCTATGGATTTCCGTAAGGCAATACTGATTATTGTAACCTGTGTGTTGTGCGCCACAGCATGGTCAGCGCAAACTCTTTCCGCACAGATACAACAGATTGCGCGAGATGAGCTTGAAAAAGTCGCTGCCGCCAGTGGTTTGAGCGAACCCGAATTCGATCTGGCCGTGGTCAGCAGCCGGCCGGCGCCCGCCTGCAGCGTGGCGCCCGCCATCGAGACCGTCGACACGCGCCAGCCGGCGCGCATGCGTTTTGTTGCCCGTTGCCCGGACGGCAACGGCTGGCGCCATGAATTCATCGTGCGCGCACGGGTGTCGGCCATGGTGGCGGTGGCCAGCGCGCCGTTGTCGCCTAATACGGTGCTCGGCGAGTCCGATGTTGCCCTCGAACGGCGCGACATCACCAATATCGCCGATCCGGTCGGGGTGCTGGCCAATGTCGTCGGCCAGTCGAGCCGGCGCAGCCTGCGCGCAGGCGACGTGCTGCGCGTGGGCAGCCTGGCCGCACCCGTCGTCGTCAAACGCGGCGACGGCGTGATGATGGTGGCGCGCCAGGATGGCATCGAAGTGAGCATGGCCGGCGAGGCGCTCGACGCTGGCGCGCGCGGCGCTGTGGTCCGCGTCAAGAACAGTGCCAGCGGCCAGGTCGTGCGCATGCGCGTGGTCGGCGCCGGCGCAGTCCAGCCGCTCGACTTGCCGCTGGGCGAATGACGCGCCAAGCGAGGCATCAATCCGCCATGCCCTGCAGCTTGCCGGCGATGCGCGCCAGTTTCGACGCGTAGTCGGGGTCGGTGGCGTAACCGCCACGCGCCAGTCCCTGCGCGAAGGCCTGCGCGTCGTTGCCCGTGTTGAGCGCGCCGCGGTAGCGGGGATTGTCCAGCAATACGCGGGCGTAGTCCTGGAACGCGCTGGCTGCATCCGGATAGGCGCGAAAGCGCTCGCGGGTGGTCAGCGCCGCGCCATTCACGTATTCGGTGGTGGTCGAGTCGCCCGTTGCGCCGTTCCAGCGCGGCCCGGCCTTGATGCCGAACAGGTTGTGGCTGCTGGCGCCGCCCTCGACGCGCAGCGGCCGCTGGCCCCAGCCCGATTCGAGTGCCGCGTGGGCTTGCACCAGCTCCGGCGCCACGCCGAGCTGCTGGGCCGCCTGGCGCGCCCAGGGCGCGATGCTGTCCAAAAATGCCTGCTGCTGCCGCGGCCTGGCGGCGTTCGGCGCCTCGACACCGTCGGCATTCTCGCTACCATCCATGATCAGGCCGGTGGCGCGTGCGCGCAGCAGCGCACCTTCGGCGCTCAGCGTGCTGGCAGCGCCACCGTCCGCGTCGCCATGCTGGATGTAGGCGGACACTTCACTGGCGACATCGTTTAACAGGCTGCCAAACCCCGTGCCGCCGCCGGGTGCGGCGGTCGGGCGCGTTGCGTTCGTTGCGCTCGTCGCTGCGGTTGGCGCGGTGGCCCGGGTTGTCAGGTCAACGTGGCGCATACAACTGCTCCTCGCCGTGCAGCACACGCTGCATGATGCCGTGCTGTTCGGCCAGCAGCTGGCCATTGCGCAGCGTTGCGTCCTTGCAGGCGCGCACCGTCTGCTCCAGCGCCTGCCAGGCCGCTTCGAAGGCGGCGCGCGGCGCCGGCGCCAGTGTCGCGCTGTATTGCGCCATCGTTCCCTGTGGCCCGAGCAGTGCGCGCACCAGCGTCACGCGCTGCTGGCGGCGCGCTTCCACGGCCTCGAGCAGCGGGGTAAGTTCGGCGGCCAGCGTGCTCAGCTCGGCGCTGCGGTGGCGCACGGCGGCGTCGAACTGGCGTTCGAGCAGCATCAGGATAGTGGCTGCTTCGTTGACGTCCTGGGTGACGCCGTCGGCAAGCAGCGCGTTGGCCTGGGTGCGGGTGAGAGTGGCCATGCTTAGCGTCCCGAGTGGAATTTTTGGATCAGGCCGGCCAGGCGCCCGGCATCGAACGGCAGCTCGCCGCGTGCAAGCGCCTCGCGCAGTTCGGCCACACGCACCGCGTCGAAGTCCGGCATCGCGCTGAGCGCATCGGCGGCAGGCTGCAGCACCGCCGACTGCAAGGCGGCTGCCGGCGCTGCAGGTGCTTCGCTCTGGACCGGTACCGACACCGCACCGGCGCCGGGTGTCACGGTGGTGATGGCGGACGACGATGTGCCGGAGATTTTCATGCGGTTACCTCGTGATTTGGTATTGATGGTCATGGCGATGTCGGCAGCTGGCCGCGCAGTGTTTCCAGTGCCGCCGCGTCGGGCAGGCTGACGGTCGCGCCGGCACCTGCGTTCCCGACCAGTGTCTTGCCCGCCGGTGCGCCGGCCGCCGGCGCGCCGAACATGCCCGCCACCGCGCGCGATTGCGCGCTGGTCAGGATCAGCAGTTCGATGCGGCGGTTCTTGCCGTCGAGCGGCTGCTCGGGATGCAGGGGGCCGCGGTCGGCCATGCCCACCACTTGCAGCACGGTGTCGGTGCGCATGCCGCCGGTGAGCAGCTGGGCCCGTGCCGACAGCGCGCGGTCGGTCGAGAGCGCCCAGTTCGAATACGCACCGCGGTCGATGCCGGCGTAGCGGCTGGCATCGGTGTGGCCGACGATCAGCATCTGGTTGCGCATCTGGGCAAATACCGGACCCATCTTTTGCAACAGGCGCGCGAAGCGGCCGGTGGGCAGGGCGCTGCCGCGCATGAACATGCCCTGCTTGTCGGTGTCGTGCAGCATCACGCGCAAGCCGTACGGCGTGACCACAGTGGCCAGGTTCGGCGCCAGTCCTGCTTCCACCGACATCTCGGTCAGCGCCTTCGACAGGGCGGTGAGGTCGGCCCGGGTTTCGTAGCCGACCTTCGGCGCGCCCGCATCGCCCCCGCTGCCCGGATTGCCGGGGCCGCCATTACCCGTGTGCGGCACCGGGAAGCGTTCGATCAGGCTACCGCTCGGTTCGCTCGCGATGGCCGGTTTCTGGCCCTGGCCTTCGAGCATGCCGCTCTCGGTGGCCTCGCTGATGATGGCCTTCAGGTTCTGCTGTTCGCGCGAGGCGATCAGCCACAGCACCAGGAACAGGGCCATCAGCGCCAGGCAGAAGTCGGCGAACGCGACTTTCCAGGCGCCGCCATGTTCGTCATGCTGGTGCTTGCCGCCACCGCGCTTGACGATGGTCGATTCGTGTTTGTCGTTCGTTTTCGACACGTGTTACCCCGTCATGCGGTCGGCGGCGCGCCGGCGCTTGTTCTGCGATTCGTCTTCGCCGCCCATCGCGTTGATCCACTGTTCGAGCTGGGCAAAGCTGGGCTTGGTATTCAGCTGGATCAGGCGGCGCCCGGCGTCGATTGCCAGCAGGGCCGGCTTGCCGGCCACGTGGGTGCACAGCACGACCTTGACGGTTTCCATCGTCGAGGCATCCGAGTTGACCGTCTGTTTCATCAGGTTGGCCAGCGGCTCGAGCACGCCGTAGCAGGCGAAGATGCCGATGAAGGTGCCGACCATGGCCGCGCCGATCTTTTCGGCGATCTCGCCCGAATCGGCGCCGCCCGAGACCGAGTACATGGCCATCACGATGCCCAGCACGGCCGCCAGGATGCCGAAGCCCGGCATCGCCTCGGCGATCTTCTGCAGCGATTTGGCCGGCTGCGTCAGCTCTTCATGGATGGCTTCGAGCTCTTGCTCGAGCACGCCTTCGAGTTCGTGTGCGTTGATCTTGCCCATGGCCATCAGGCGGAAGTTGTCGACGATGAAGGCCAGCAGCTTGGTCTCGTCGAGGATGGCCGGATAGCGCTGGAACAGCGGGCTTTCGGCAGGCGCCTCGACGTGCGCATCCAGTGCCTTCAGGCCACCGGCAGCCGTCTGCAGCAGCTCGTACATCAGCAGCAGCAGCTGGCGCTGGAATTCCGAGTCGTGTTTCTTGCGCGCCGCCACCTTCTTGAGCTGGTGACCCAATTCGGCCAGGACGTGCTTCGGGTTGCCGAGCACCAGCGCGCCAAGGGCAGCGCCGCCGATGATCAACAGCTCGATCGGGTGGAAGATCGAGGTAAAGGTGCCGCCCATCAGGGTAAAGCCCCCGAAGACGGCGCCGAGCACGATGGCGATACCGAGTAATTGCTGCATGACGTGTGCCTTTCTGGCGGTTTCTTTGTTGAGTTCAGTCGCGTCGCAGCGCGGTGTTCATTTTGGCCAGCGCGCTCTTGTTGAGCTGGCAGACACGCGCGTCGGACAGGTCGAGCACGGCGGCGATTTCCTTGTAGCTCAGCTCGAACTCGTAAATCATCTGGATCACGCGCTGTTCCTTGTCGTTCAGCTTGGCCAGCGCCTGCTCCAGACTGCGCCGCACCATGTAGGCGTCTTCGGGGCCGGGCGTGTGGTGCTCGGCCCCGACCGCTTCCTGCAGAACCTCGTCGAAGCTGAGCATTTCTTCGGCGCTTTCTGCCAGCAAATATTGCTGGTAGTCGCCTGCGCTCAGGCCCAGCGCGCTCGCCGCTTCCTGTTCGTTCGGCTCGCGGCCCAGGCTGCGCGTGAGTGCGCGCAACGCGTCGCGCTGGCGGTGGCTGTCCTGGCGCACGGCGCGCGGGCGCCAGTCCTGGCGCCGCAATTCGTCCAGGATCGCGCCGCGCACGCGCAGCGCGGCGTAGCTCGAGAACCCGGTGTCGGGCGCGCCATAGCGGCGCAGCGCTTCGAGCAAGCCCATCAGGCCAATCTGTTCCATGTCCTCGCGCCCCATCGCGCCCGAGACCTGGCTGCCGAGCTGGCGTGCGATGCGCTTGACCAGCGGCGCATACGCCACCAGGTGACGCGACTCGTCCTGCGGCGACAAGCCGGCACTGGCCACCACCTCGCCATATTCGCTGGCGGCGGCATCGACGTAATCGGTCATATAGGCCACGGCGTCTCCGGGATCAGGCTGCGTATCACTCGATGATCAGCTTGCCGACCATGACTTCGGAAAACGGCTTGATGTGGTTTTCCTTCGCGTAGTTGGCATTGAAGACCTTGTTCAGCTCGGCAGCGTACTGGTCCACCGTCATGCCCGACGCTTCGGCCATCGTGCGGGCCGACAGCGCGGACACGACGATGCTGCGCAGCAGCGGCAACTGTTCCTTGGTGGCTTTTTCGCCCTCTGCCGTGGTGGCCAGTACCAGGTCGACCGACAGGTAATGCGTGGACTGCTCGGCCGGGGCGCGGCGCAGCATCACAATCACCTTGTCCAGCGTGACGTACTTGGTGAGCTTGGTTTCTGGCGCCGGCTTGGCGGCCACGGCGGTGCTTGCGGTCTTGCTTGTGTACCACATGGCGCCACCCGCGGCGGCCGCCACGACAACGACGACGGCGGCAATGGCAATGATCAGTTTTGCTTTCATGGGGGGCGTGTCAGTTCATCGAAAAAAGGGTGGAGCCGGGGCTGGCCTCTTCATGCAGCGCGCGCCCGGGGGCACGGGCCTGTTCCTGTTCCTGGCGCGAACGGCCCTGGGCATCGGCCTGGCCCTGACCCGGGGTGTGGCCACCGGTCTGGGCGCTGGCCTGCATGCGCGGCACGTCGCTGACGTTGACCGAGACGCTGCCGTACTGGCGGCCCGCCAGGTCGCTGCGCAGGCTGTCGCTGACCGTGTTCAGCTGGCGCAGCACTTCGCTGTTGGACGCGGCGATGTGGATTTCCAGGTTGCCGGCGCTGTGGCGGATCGCGATCTCGATGCGGCCCAGCATCGGCGGCTCCAGGCGGATCGTGGCCTGCTCGATGTTGCGGCCAAGCTGGAGCTGCAGGCGTTCGCCGAGCGCCTCGTGCAGGTTCTGGCGCCATGCGGTCGGCGGGCCGGCCAGCACGATGCTGTCGGCGCTGCGCGCGCTCGCCGCCGGCGTTCCCGCGAGCGCACCGGGACCTGCCGTGACCGGGATCGCATCGGCGCCGGCGCCGGCATCGGCCGCGGCCTCGCCTGATAAGGACGCAGCAGCCGGCACGGCGTTCGGCTGCGCTGCCACGGACTGGGCGGCGCCAGGTTCGGGCCGGGCTGCTGCCACGACGCTTGCTGCCTGGGCGGCCGATGGCGTGAGCGCCGTTGCTGCAGCCGGCACCAGGGGTGCGGCGCGTGCGCCGATCGCCTGGGCGACCGCGCCTGGCGCGCCGACAGCCGGGCCGCTTGCGGCTTCGTCGGACGGCGCGCTGGCGGCATCACCGGCAACGCCCGGTTTCGCAGTCTGCATCGCCAGCATCATGGCCGGCAGCGCTGCCGGCGCCAGCATCGGCGCCATCGCGCCCAGCAGGGCGTCGGGGACGACGTCATCGTCCACCGCTGCCTCGGCTTCGCCAGCGTCTTCGCCCGGCGCCGCCGCGAGATCCTGCTGCGGCGTGGTGACGGTGACGTCGCGCAGCGCGCCTTCGAGCTTGATCCAGTGACCGAATGGCAGGGTAGCCGCCGGCGCCGTGGGTGTGGCCTGGACTGGTGCTGCCGTACCGGCGGCATCAGCGGCGGGCGCAAGCGCATCGGGCGCCACCGCGCCGGGGGCGGCGGTGGATGCTGCCGGCGCAGGGTTGCCGGCCATGCTGCCAGCCGGTTTCATTGTCGTCGTCATGCTGCTGTTCATCGCAAAATTCATCGCACGTTCTCGCCAGGTTCGGTTGCGCCCGCGAGGGCATAGGCCATCCAGCCTTCCTTGTTGTCACGCATCTCGTCCATCCGGGCCTGCAGGCCGGCAGCGGCAGCGGCGCCCGCCTGTGCGGCGCGCTCGTGCGACGCACGCAGGCGCTGCAGGGCCGCGCGCTCGGCGGCGCTCCACGGACCCTTGACGGCCAGGGCCTGCAGCTGGCGCGCCAGGCCGTGCACGGCCCGCGCGAGGGCATCCCAGTCGGCGCCGCTGGCAGCGGCGTCGAGCTGCGCCCCCAGGCGTCCGATGGCGGGTGACCTATCCATTGCGTTCCTGCACGCCTTTCCAGCCCTGACGAATCGTCGACAGGATGCGGATGACTTCATCGACCATGTCAGGGTCGAGCTTGATACCAGCGGTGTGCAGGTGGCCCGCGCAGAAATCGTAGATGCGCGCGAGGTTGGCGACCGTGTCGCCGCCGCCGTCGAAGTCGAGCGAGCTGGCCAGACCGTTGATGATCTCGACGCATTTGTTGATGCTGTTGGCCTTCTGTTCGTAGCGGCGCGCGACGATGTGCGCGCGGGCGCGCGCCAGTTCGTCGAGCAGGCCGTCGGTGAGCAGCAGCACCAGGTCGACCGGCGAGGCGCGCGTGGTCTGCGCATCCAGGTTCACTGCGTGGTAACTGCCGTAAGCTTCTTGATAGGACATGATGGGGATCCGGCTGTGGTTATTTGTCGTTGCCGAACAGGGCATCGAACAGGGACACGTTGTTGTTCATCACGGACTGCATGTTCTGCAGCTGCGTGAATTGGCGCAGGTAGCGCTGATAGGCTGCTTCGTGCTGCCCGTCGAGCGATGCCTGGCGCGCACTCAGGCGCGATTGCTCGCTGGTTGTCTGTTCGCGGCGCAGCTTGATCTGGCCGTCGACGCTGCTGCTCCAGGTTTTCAGGTAATTGTCGAGCGCGCCGGCGATGCCGGTCGGCGCCGATGAACTTGGCGCCCCGATCAGGGCGTCCAGACCGGTCGGATTGACGGCCAGCTGGCTGGTCAGGCGCTTCGCGTCCAGTTCGAGCGTGCCGGTGCGCGTGGAAATGATGCCGTAGGCCGCCAGCGAGTCGCCATTGGCCGGCCGCAGCAGCGTCCCGAGCCGGTCGTTCAGCGCACGCACCCCGCTGTCATGCGCGAACGTGCCAGCGGCAACGCCCTTGGCGGAGTCGCCGCTGGCGGTCAGCTTGCTCAAGGTGGTCTTGAGCTTGTTGAAGGCGTCGACGAACGCCTGCACGTTGGCCGTGCTGGTGGTGGTGTCGGCCGACACGGTCAGTGTGACGGGCGCGGCGCCGGTTGCATGGGCCCTGGTGAACGTCATGCTGACGCCATCGATGGCGGTGAAGGTGTTGCTGGCCTGCGTGATCGCGGTGCCGTTCTCGGCGCCGACGCGGATCTCGGCATCCTGCGCCTCGACCAGCACCCGGCGCCGCGCCGGATCGGCATTGGCGTCGGCCAGGCTGGAGGTGCCGGTGATGCCGCTCGTATCGAGCGTGATGGCCGAGTTCAGACCCGTGTCCCTGGCGGTGAGCACCAGTTCGGCCGTGCCGCCGGTGGTGACGATCGAGGCTGTGACCTTGCCCCCGTTGCCGGCAGCGCCATTGATGGCGGCGGCCAGTTCGCGCGTGCTCAGCGCGCCGCCGTCGGTGTTGGCGGCGGCCATGTCGACGTCGAAGGCGAGGGCGCCGCCCATGTTCAGTTTGAGCGTGCCGGCCACGCCGGTGTTGTCGGTCAGGCCCGTGAGCGACACCTGGCTGGCCGTGGCGATCTGCTTGACGAAGAAGCCATACGTGCCGGCGGCGGCCTTGCTGCTGGCAGTGGCGCTGCCGATCGTCGTGTCGCCAAACACGGCGGACTGCGCGAACACCGTCTTGTTCGCGCCCGTGAGCGCCGCCAGGCTGGTCTGGAAGGCCAGCAGCGCCGAGTTCATCTCGGTCAGGCCACGCTCGGCGGCCGTGGCAGTGGCCAGCTGCGTCGTCAGGATCTGCTGGCGCGGCGCGACGTATTTGTCCGCCAGATTGGTGGCGGTCGGAATGGGATCGTAGGTCGGTGAGGTGATTGCCGTTGCCATGGTGCGTGCTCCTTGTGATTGCGTGTGCCCGTCGGGTCGGCTCAAGCCTGCCCGGCCAGCCAGGATTGGGTGGCGATATCGTCTTCGCGCTTGCGGGTAGCGCGTTCATTCTCGGCCGCATGCGCGCTCTGGGTACGGGCCAGCACCTTGCCCAGCAGTTCGCGACCGACCCAGGCATCCTTGAGCCGGCTCTGCGAGACCGCCATGTTTGCCTGGTGCAGCGACAGGTCGATGCGGTGGCTGTCGGCCAGCGCCATCACGCCCTGCTTGTAGGCGCCGCAGTTCAGCGCCATCGCCGGATTGACCTGCAGCGCCGCGCCCGATGCGCCGCTGCCGTGCGTCAGCGCCGTCAGGCGATCCAGGTTGTTCTGGTAGCGCACCCGTGTTGCTTCCTGGCTGGCCAGGTCGGCTTCCAGACGCTCGACCTGGGTCGAACGCAACTGCACGAGGGTGCCCAGGCTGCGGATGGTCGTCGAACGCGTCATGCCATGATCGCTTTCAGGGCGTCGATGCAATTGTCGATGGGGGCGCCTTCACGCGTGCCCTGGCACAGGAACGCCTCGATATGCGGTTGCAGCTGCACCGCGCGGTCGGTTTCCGGATCGGCGCCCGGCACATACGCGCCCAGCGGAATCAGGTCGCGCACGCGCGCATGGCGCGCCAGCGCTGCCTTGAGCTTGCGCGCGGCCAGCGTGTGTTCCGGCGTGACCACCTGCGCCATGCAGCGCGAGATCGACTGCGCAACGTCGATCGCCGGATAGTGGCCGCGCTCGGCCAGCTCGCGCGTGAGCACGATATGGCCATCCAGGATCGCGCGCGCCGAGTCGACCACCGGATCCTGCTGGTCGTCGCCTTCGGCCAGTACCGTGTAGATCGCGCTCATGCTGCCTTGCGGGTTCTCGCCGTTGCCGGCCGATTCCACCAGTTGCGGCATGTTCGAAAACACCGACGGCGGATAGCCGCGCGTGGCCGGTGGCTCGCCCAGCGACAGCGCCACTTCGCGCAGCGCCATCGCGTAGCGGGTCAGCGAATCGCACAGCAGCAGCACGTTCTGGCCGCGGTCGCGGAAATGCGCCGCCACGGCATGACACAGCTCGGTCGCCATGACCCGCATCAGGGGACTTTCGTCAGCCGGCGCGACCACCAGGACGGCGCGCTTCAGACCCTCTGGTCCGAGCGAGCGCTCGACGAATTCGCGCACTTCGCGATTGCGCTCGCCAATCAGGCCAACCACGACCACATCGGCCACGGTCTGGCGCGTGATCAGGCCCAGCAGCACCGATTTGCCCACGCCGGAGCCGGCCATCAGGCCGACGCGCTGGCCCTTGCCAATCGTGAGCATCGCATTGATGGCGCGTACGCCGACGTCGAGGGGTTCATCCACCGGCGTTTTCTTGAGCGGGTTGACGCGCGGCGGGGCAGGGGCGAGCGGCTGGTCGCCACCCAGGCGGCCCAGGCCGTCGATCGGTTCGCCCAGGCCATTGACCATGCGGCCCATCCAGCTCGGGCCGATCATCAGGTCGCCCTTGTCGGTTGCCGGCAGCACGCGCGCGCCGGTGGCCAGGCCGGTCGCCTTCTTGAACGGCATCAGATACGAGACCTTGTCGCGAAAGCCGACCACCTGCGCATCGAGCCATTCGCCATCGACGGTCTCGATGCGGCAGCGCTGGCCCGTGTGCAGGCGGCAGCCGCTCGCTTCCAGCAGCAGCCCCTGGGCGCCGACCAGGCGCCCGGTAGGCGTGGCCACCGGCACCGCGCCGAGTTCGACGGCGCGCAGCGAGTCGGCCAGTGAATGTGCCAACCCCGTCATGCCTGCTCGCCTTCGCCAAGCAACTGCTGATGCACCTGTTCCATGACGGCCGTCAGGCGCCCCTGGCAACCGGCATCGACTTCATGGTCGCCCGAACGCACGCGGCATTCGCCGGCGTCGAGCGCCGGGTCGGGCAGGATGGTCCACTTCTTGGCACGCTTCGGATCGAGCTCCAGCACGCGGCGCAGTTCTTCCGGATTCATGAACACTTCGACCTGATCGCGTGACGGCGGCATCACGGCCAGCGCTTCCTCGACCAGCGAGAGCAGCTGCACCGGCTGCAGCGCCAGCTCGGCGCGGATCACCTGGCGCGCGATCTTGCCCACCAGGTCGACCACTTCGGTGCGCTGCGCGGCGCGCAGGTCGGTCTTGAGTTTCTTGAGGCTCTTGAGCATCGCATCGACCGGCTTGGCCAGCTGTTCGAAGCTCTCGAGCGCCATCGCGCGGCCTTCCTCGATACCCCGTTCGAGACCCTCGATCTTGCCTGCTGCAATACCGTCGGCGCGGCCCTGGTCCAGGCCCACCTCGTAGCCGTCACGCTGGCCCTGGCGATAGCCGTCGGCCAGTGCGCTTTGCCACTCGTCGGCGGCATTGCCACCGGCCGCACCGGCGGACGCGCCGGCAGGGCGCGCCGCGCTGAACTGGTGCAGCGGCGGAAAGTGATAAGCGCGAAACGGTTTCATTCGGCAGTCGCCTCGGCAAACAGCTGGATGTCGATCTCGCCGGCGTCGGCCAGTTCCTTGACTGTGGTCATGATTTCGCGGCGGGTCTGCTCGATGCGCGACATCGGCACCGGTCCGGAGCGGCGCATCAGGTCTTCGAAGCTTTGCGCCTGGCGGCGCGGCATCGCGGCCAGGATGGCGTCGCGCAGCGGCGCTTCGGCGCCTTTCAGCGCAATGGCCCACTGTTCCAGCGGCACGTCGTCGAGCAGGCGCGAGATGACCTGTTCGGTCTGGCGCGACAGGATGAAGAAGTCGTACATCGACATCTCGATCTGCGAGACAACTGCAGGATCGTGGGCGCGCAGCAGTTCGACCATGCCGGCGCGGTTGTCCTGCAGGCGGTTGAGGATGTCGGCGACCTGGCGCACGCCTTCGACGCTGGCGCTCTGCGTGTCGAGCGCGGCGAGGCAGCGGCCCACCAGTTCTTCGAGTTCGTGCAGCACGTCGCGGTCGATTTCGTCCAGGCGCGCCATGTTCAAGAGCACCAGTTCGCGGCCTTCCAGCGGCAGCGCTTCGAGAATCTGCGAGGCCAGCGCCGGCGGCAGGAACGCCAGGAACACGGCCTGCATCTGCACGTGCTCGCTCGAGACGAATTCGGCCAGCCACTTCGGCGACGCGTACTGCAGGCGCGCCATTTTCGGGCGGATCGCATCGCCATAGATCGAATTGAGCACGCTGTTGGCGATGTCGCTGCCCAATGCCAGGTCGAGCGAGCGCTTCAGGTAGCTGCGCGAGGCGCCATGCAGACCGCTTTGCTGGCGGTAGTCGTCGAAGAAACTCTGCAGCGCCGATTTGACGGTGTCGACCTTGATGCCGCTCATGCGCGACATGACCTGCGTCAGTTCGATCAATTCGTCGCGCTCGAGGCAGCGCAGCACGGCCGCAGCCTGCTCTTCGCCGATCGACAGCAGCACGATGGCCGCCTGTTCGACCGGGCTCAGACCGGCCTCGACGTCGTTGTCTTCCACGTTATTCAGTTCGGCCATGTTTTTTCTGTACCCATTGTTTGACGACTTCGGCGACGCGCTCCGGCTCTTTGGCCGCCAGCACTCTCAGGTGATCGACCATGACGTCGACCGGCGAGCCGGACGGCGGCAAGTCATAGTTTTCGAGCAGGGGAATGACGGCGCCCGGGGCGCCCGTCGCCGGCGCTGCGAGCGCCGTGACGCCGGCCGGCAGCGCGGTCAGCGGTGCTGCGGCGGCGCCCGCCAGGGCCGGCGTGGCCAACGTCGGCGATGGCGGCGCCAGGCGCGAGGTGGCGGCGCGCAGCAGAGGCCGGGCCAGCAGGAAATACGCCAGCACCGCGCCAACGGCCCACAGGGCCCAGCTTGCCATGTCGACGATGTTGTCGCGTTCCTGCCACCATGCCTGTTCGACCGGCGCAGCCGGGAACTTCATGGCCGACACGGCCAGCACGTCGCCCCGCGCAGCGTCGATGCCCAGGCCGCCGGCCAGGATCTTCTCGATATTCGTCAGTTCGGCGGGCGTCCAGGCCTTGCCGTCGGCAGCGCTGGTGGTGTTGAGCAC
Source organism: Telluria sp. LT1R51-2 (assembly GCF_059685775.1). Classification (NCBI taxonomy): domain Bacteria; kingdom Pseudomonadati; phylum Pseudomonadota; class Betaproteobacteria; order Burkholderiales; family Oxalobacteraceae; genus Telluria; species Telluria sp. LT1R51-2. The sequence continues at coordinate 553,069 of NZ_JCASIM010000001.1, forward strand.
CACGGCCACCGACAGTTTTTTCAGGCGGCCGCGTTCGCGCTTGATCTGCGTGATTGCGCGGTCATACGCGTACTGGCGCGTGGTGGCGTTCTTGCGGGCGTTGCCGTCGTCGGCTTTTTCGGCAGGCGCGGCGCCTGCCGCTTCCGCGGTAGCGGGCGCTGGTGGCCGGTTCGACAGCGTGCCCGGCACGCCCATCGCCATCCGGCTCTTTTCCATCTCTTCGCGCATCGCTTCGCTCGTGACCTTCGGCGCTTCGCCGTATTTTTCCTGTGTCTCGTCGACGCGGTCGTTGTCCACGGCAGCAGTCACGCTGACCTTGTAGTTGGCCATGCCGAGGATCGGCGCGAGCAGGTCGTTGACGTTGGAGCGCACCTCGTCGGCGTGGCGCTTGGCGGCGGTATCGCCCTGCGCGGCGCCATCGAAGCCATCGGCCAGGTCGATGCGCGAGGACAGGTAGTTGCCGGCCTGGTCGACCAGCGAGACGCGCTGGGGCGAGAGCCCCGCGACGCTGCCCGAGACCAGGTTGACGATCGCGGCGATCTGTTCGTTGCCCAGGCTGCGGCCCGGCTTCACGGCCACCACGACCGACGCCGAGTTGCCATCGGCATTGCCGGTCACGAACGAGCTGGTCTTTGCAATGGCCAGGTGCACGCGCGCACTGGCGATCGAATCCATCGCCAGGATGCTTTGCGCGAGCTCGCCTTCCAGGCCGCGCCGGAAGCGTACGTCCTGCACGAACTGCGACACGCCCAGCGGGTCGTTGCGGTCCATCAGTTCGAGACCGGCCGGCAGCTGGGCGGTCACGCCCTTGGCCGCGAGCAGCATGCGCACCTTGCCCAGCTGCGACGACGGGACCATGACCTGGCCGCTGTCCGGATGCACGCGGTAGGGAATCTGTTCGGCTTCCAGCACCGTCATCATGTCGGCGGCGACGACTTTCTCGCGCGCACCGAAGACCGGCTTGTAGCTCGATTGATCCTGCCACAGGAACATCATGACGGCAGCCGTGACGGCCATGGCCACGCCAAGCATCAGCGGCAGGTTATTGCGCAGCAGCGGTGGCAGCGCGGGCAGCGCGAGCTTGCCGCTGAAGGAGGACTTGAGAGAGGAGAGCACGTGAGCGTCGCTTGTCGAAAAAATCAGATCGGGAGCTTGAGCAGTTCATCGACTGCGCCCATGACCTTGTTGCGTACTTGCATCAGCATCGAGAACGAGAGGCTGGCTTCCTGGCTGGCCAGCATGGCGCCGACCAGGTCGTCGCTCTTGCCGGTTTCCACCGCCGTGACGCGGGCGCTTGCAGCCTGGTCCTGGGCGTCAACGCCGGCGATGGCGCTTTGCATGGCCTGGGTGAAGGAAAACGCGTCGGCGCCACCCGTTGGCGCACCGAGCCCGGCAAATGAGGCCGAGGCGGGGTTGATCGCCAGGCGGCTTGCGTCATTGCTCAGTTGTGCAAGATCAGCCCGTATCAAGCCTGCAAGTTCATTTGCCATCGTGGTTCCTTGAAGAAGTATTGTTGTTCATCGGCGACAAAATTTCACAACTTTTTGGTAATTTCTTCGCTGAAATTTGTTAAATCGGAGACTGGCGCGGTGCAGGCTTGTATGAACGGTACCCTGTCGCGCTGAGGCAGATTACCCTGACTGTCACTCTGCAGAGGGCAGATGGTGCAATGCAGTGACTCAATATTACCGTAGGGCAAATGATAAATCAAAGCGATATGTCAAAGTTGCGACGTTTGAACTCGCTGTATAATTATTGCTGCACGGAATCAAAACAATGTGACATTAACTTTCAACAAAGACAGATGGCAATTAATCAACTTGACCGACGGCGCGACCACCAGGTGCTCGATCCCTGCTTGCTGGGGCGTCCGGTGCATCTGCTGCCGGCGTTTGCTGCCGGGCTGGCCGAGGCGATTGGTAGCGAAATGGCATCGCCCGGCGGACGTCGGCACTGGGGCGCATACCGCCTGGAACAGTTGTCGTTCGAACGGGCACCCGAACAGCCTGGATTGCGCTGGCTGGGAGTAAGCGGCCACTACGGCGTGGCGGCCGTTGCCTTCGAGCGCAATCTGCTGTTGGGACTGCTGGAAGGGCGTTATGCACGCCGTCAGCCGGCACCATCTGCTGCAACGCAGCAAAATCCGGTCATGGAACGCGTCACGGCCACCGAAGAACGGCTCGCTGTCACGCTGGCCCAGCAACTGGCCACGCTGCTCGATGCGCGCGTGGCCGATGGCCTGGCCCGGGTGGACGGTGCGCCCGTGCCTTTGCCGGCGGCCGCTGGCGCTGCAGTGGTGCCGGCCAGCGCGCCTGGCAAGACCGGCTGGGTACTGCGCGCCGTGTTGCGCGCCCAGTACGGCCGGCGCGATACCGATGAGCCCACCCAGGCCGCGCCCGAAGGTCAGATCTGGATCGGGCTCGACCACGCCCTGATGGCCTGCGTACTGCAGGGCATCAAGGCCGACCGCGGCGCCGTGCGAGCGGCGGGCGGTGCGCGCATGCCGCGCGAACCGCTGGCCTCGCGCCTCGAAGTCAAGCTCGAGGGCTGCCTGGTGAGCAAGGAAGTCACGCTCGCCACGCTGTTTGGCCTGCAGATCGGCGACGTGATCCCGGTATCGGTCGGTCGCGCCGATGTATTGCTGGACAACTCCCGCCTGTTCACCGCCGCGGTGGCCGAGCACAAGGGCAAGCTGTGTTTAACCTCATTTGAAGATGCCGAATAATGGACATGAATCTCAACGACCAACTGAGTGGCGACGTCATCATTGACGATCTGGACAGCGAGGATGCGCTGCAAGTCGCCGCCTCCGGACGCAGCGGCGCGCGCCAGCTGCCGCAGATGATGCGGCGTATCCCCGTCACGCTGACCCTCGAAGTCGGTTCGGTGCGCATCTCGCTGCAGGAACTGATGGACATCGGCCCGTCGTCGGTGCTGCCGCTCGATTCGCTGGCCGGCGAGCCGCTGGTCATCAAGGTCAATGGCACGCCGATCGGCCGCGCCGAAGTGGTCGTCGCGGGCGAGCAGTACGGTCTGAAGGTGATCGACCTCGAAGGCCTGAACCTGGACATTCTCGCGCCATGATGTGTGTTACCGGGGGCGTCAGGGCCCGCGCCCCTGCGCTTCTGTCGGCGCTGCTGGTGGGCCTGCTGATTGCGGTCCCGGCCGCCGCCCAGAACCAGGACCTGCTGGCCGGCGTGCTGCCCGGCGCCACGTCCTCCAGCGCCGGGATGAGCGTCAAGTCGCAGATCCTGGTGCTGATGACGCTGCTCGGGCTGCTGCCCGTGATGGTCATGATGATGACCTGCTTCACGCGCTTCGTGATCGTGCTGTCGCTGCTGCGCCAGGCGCTCGGCCTGCAGCAGGGCCTGCCCACCCGGATCATCACCGGCATCGCACTGATCCTGACCATCCTTGTCATGCGCCCCGTGGGCGAGCAGGTCTGGACCCAGGCGTTCCTGCCGTACGACCAGGACAAGATCGGCCTCGAGACCGCGCTGCGTATCGCCGAACAGCCCGTCTCGCGCTTCATGCTGGCCCAGACCAGCAAGGCCTCGCTGGCGCAGGTCGCGCGCCTGGCCGGCGAGTCGACGGCCCAGCCGCCGCAGCAGCACAGCTTCCCGGTCAAGCTGGCCGCGTTCGTGCTGTCCGAACTGAAGACCGCGTTCCAGATCGGGGCGATGCTGTTCATCCCGTTCCTCATCATCGACCTGGTGGTCTCGTCGGTGCTGATGGCGATGGGCATGATGATGCTCTCGCCCCTTGTCATTTCCCTGCCGTTCAAGCTGCTGCTGTTCGTGCTGGTCGATGGCTGGACGCTCACGGTGAGCACACTGGTCGGCAGCATCCATGCGTACTAGTGCCGCCGCAGGAGACCGGCAATGAGTCCCGATATCGCCGTCGACCTCGTGGTCGAGGCCCTGCAGATTGTCATGCTGATGGTGATGGTGCTGGTGATCCCAGGCCTGCTGGTTGGCCTGCTGGTCGCGCTGGTGCAGGCGGCCACCCAGATCAATGAACAGACGTTGAGTTTCCTGCCGCGCCTGCTGGTGACGCTGCTGGCCGTGATCCTGGCCGGCCACTGGATGACATCGACGCTGATGGATTATTGCGTCTCGGTGTTCCAGCGCGCCGCCACGCTCGTCGGCTAGGGCAGGGCGCGCGCCGATGGAACTGTACGGCTTCCTGATGCCCCTGATCGGCGCCCTGTGGTGGCCGTTCTGCCGCATCATGGCAATGATGATTACCGCGCCCGTGCTGGGCGATGGCACGATCCCCATCCCGGTGCGCGCGCTGCTGGCCGTGGTGCTGTCGTTTTTGATGCTGCCGCTCACGAGCAAGGGCGCGATGCCGGATGCGTTTTCGCTGGCCGGCGTGCTGGCGATGTTCGAGCAGGCCGTGATCGGCGCCGTCATCGGCCTGGCGATGCAGTTCGCGATGGCGGCCATCAGCATGCTGGGTTTCCTGGCCTCGAGCCAGATCGGCTTTTCGATGGCGACGATGAACGACCCGGTCAACGGCCAGGCGTCGGACGTGATTTCCAGTCTGATGGCGCTGGTGGCGATGCTGGTGTTCTTCGCCATCGACGCGCATCTGGTGCTGGTGGCGGTGCTGGGCCAGAGTTTTCTGGCCTGGCCGGTCGGTGGCGGCCTGCAGCCGATGCTGCTCGAGGCCGTGGCGCTGAACCTGAGCTGGGTCTTTGCCGCCGCGATCCTGCTGGCGCTGCCGCTCGTGTTTTCCACCGTGGTGGTGCAGATCGGCTTCGGGTTTCTCAATCGCGTCGCGCCGAGCCTGAACCTGTTTTCACTGGGTTTTTCGCTGGTGACGATTTTTGGCCTGCTGATGCTGATCCAGCTGGTGCGCTTCATTCCCGAGCACTACATCTCGATGACCAATCAGGTGCTGGAAATGCTGACCGAACAAATGAGGCTGGCCCATGGCCGATAGCAGCAGCGGCGACAAGACCGAAAAGCCGTCAGCCCAGAAGCTGAAGAAGGCACGCGACGACGGCCAGGTAGCGCGTTCGCGCGACCTGGCCACGGCCGTCGGCATCCTCATCAGCCTGAAGGTCTTCATGCTGATGCTGCCGGGCTACCTGGACGACATGCGCCACCTGTTTCGCCTCGTGTTCGTGCCGCTGGGCGAGGCGGGCGACCTGGAAAACGCGCTGTCGACCGTGTTTTCGTCAGCCCTGCTGCTGCTCGTGCACATGGTGCTGCCATTGCTGGCCGTGCCGCTGGCGATCGTCATCGCCGGCGCAATCCCGGGCGGGATTGTCATCAGCGGCAAGAATCTGGCGCCGAAGTTCAGCCGCCTCAATCCGCTGACCAACCTGGGCAACCTGTTCAAGCAGAAGCACTGGGTGGGCTTTCTGACGTCAGCGGCCAAGGCCATCGTGCTCGGCATCGTGCTGTGGCATGTCTCGAGCGGCAGCATCAAGGGCTATATCGAATTGCAGAGGATGCCCCTGGACGATGCCATCGCGGTCGGCGGCGGTCTCGTGTTCGATGCGCTGATGGCGCTGGTGACGGTGTTCGTCATCTTCGCGCTGATCGATGTGCCGGTGCAGAGTTTTCTCTTCATGCGCAACCAGCGCATGAGCAAGCAGGACATCAAGGAAGAGCACAAGAGCAGCGAAGGCCGGCCCGAAATCAAGCAGCGCATCCGCCAGCTGCAGAATCAGCTGGCCCAGCGCAGCGTGCGCAAGTCGGTGCCGATGGCCGACGTGGTGATCGTCAATCCCGAGCATTACGCGGTCGCGCTCAAGTACGACGTTGACCGGGCCGAGGCGCCGTTCGTGGTGGCCAAGGGCGTCGACGAGATGGCGTTGTTCATCCGCCGTATCGCCACCGAAAACAAGATTGAAACACTGGAACTGCCACCGCTGGCGCGCGCGATCTATCACACGAGCCAGGTGCAGCAGCAGATTCCCGCGCCGTTGTACCAGGCCGTGTCGCAAGTACTGAATTATGTTTTACAACTGAATGCGTTCCGTGCAGGCAGGCGCCAGGCGCCGCCCCGGTTCCCCAACGAGGTGGTCGTACCACCGCACCTGAGTGAGGCTCCAGCATGACCGTAACGAATACCTTCAACGCCTTCGTGGGAGAGCTGCGCCGCCACAAGTTCGCCGCGCCCGTGTTCCTGATTGCGCTGCTGGGCATGATCATCCTGCCGCTGCCGCCGATCCTGCTCGACGTGCTGTTCACGTTCAACATCGTGCTGGCGCTGATCGTGATCCTGGTGGCCGTGACGGCACGGCGCCCGCTCGACTTCTCGGTGTTCCCGACCGTGATCCTGGGCACCACCCTGATGCGCCTGGCACTGAACGTGGCCTCGACCCGCGTGGTCCTGCTGCATGGCCACGAAGGCACGCACGCGGCCGGCCAGGTCATCGAATCGTTCGGTAACGTCGTCATCGGCGGCAATTTCGTCGTCGGCCTGGTGGTGTTCGTGATCCTGATGATCATCAACTTCATCGTCGTGACCAAGGGCGCCGAACGGATCTCGGAAGTCTCGGCGCGCTTCACACTCGATGCGCTGCCGGGCAAGCAGATGGCGATCGACGCCGACCTCAATGCCGGCCTGGTCAACCAGGAACAGGCGACCACGCGGCGCAAGGACGTCGCGGCCGAAGCCGACTTTTATGGCGCGATGGACGGCGCCTCGAAATTCGTGCGCGGCGACGCCATCGCCTCGATCCTGATCCTGATCATCAACCTGATCGGCGGTATCGCCATCGGTTCGCTGATGCACGACCTGCCGCTGGCCGACGCGTTCCGCGTCTACGCGCTGCTCACGATCGGCGATGGCCTGGTGGGTCAGATTCCGGCGCTGCTGCTGTCGGCCGCCGCCGCCATTCTGGTCACGCGCATTGGCGAATCGGGCGACCTCGAAGATCAGGTCAGCCAGCAATTGCTGGCCCGGCCGGGCGTGCTGTACTCGGCCGCCGGCGTGATGATGATCCTGGCGATCGTGCCGGGCATGCCGTGGTGGTTCTTCACGGTCGCTGCCGGCGTGCTGGCCTGGGTCGGCTGGACGATGGCGGGGCGCATCGCTGCGCCGGACGTGGCGGGCGTGGCCAAGATCGAGGCGGCCTTGCGCGACGACCGCGTGCCCGAACTCGATTGGCAGGCGCTGCCGGTGGTGCAGGCGGTCACGGTGGCGGTGGGCTACAAGCTGGTGGGCATGATCGACCGCGCCCAGGCTGAGCCGCTGGCCAAGCGCATCAAGGGTGTGCGCCAGAGCCTGTCGGAGCAGATGGGCATGCTGCTGCCGGCGATCTCGGTGCGCGACGACCTGGCGCTGCGCCCGACACAATATGCGATCAGCCTGTCGGGCACTGTCGTGGCCGAGGCCGAGGTCATGCCCGACCACCTGCTGGCGATTCCGTCGCCGAACGTGTACGGTGAACTCGACGGCATTCCCGGCATCGAGCCGGCGTACGGGATGGCGATCACGTGGATCCTGCCCGAGCAGAAAGCGCATGCGCTGGGTCTGGGCTACCAGGTGGTCGAAGTGCCGAGCGCGATCGCGACGCACGTGTCGAAGGTGGTGCGCGAATACCTGCACGAATTGTTCCGCCACGAAGACGTACCGGCGATCCTGGAACGTCTGACGGCGCTGTCGCCCAAGCTGGCCGCCGCGCTCGACAAGGCGCTCACGCACACCCAGCTGCTGCGCGTGTTCCGCGTGCTGCTGACCGAAGGCGTGTCACTGAAGGACATCGTGGTGATCGCCACCACGCTGCTCGACAGCTCGGAGACGACCAAGGATCCGATCCTGCTGGCGGCCGAAGTGCGCTGCGCGCTGCGGCGCCAGATCGTCTCGACGCTATTCGGTAAAAAGAAAGACATGCCGGCCTTTAACCTGTCGGCCGAACTGGAAAACATGCTGCTCGGGTCCCTGAATCAGGCGCGCCAGAATGGCGGCGGCAAGGTCGCGCTGGACAATTACCCGATCGACCCGCAATTGCTGGCGCAACTGCAGATCAATATGCCGGTGGCGCGCGAACAGATGAAGGGCCAGCATACGCCCCCGCTCTTGCTGGTGCTGCCGCAGGTGCGGCCATTGCTGGCCCGTTATGCGCGGCTGTTTGCACCGGGCCTGCACGTGCTGTCGTACAACGAGATCCCCGAAAACCGCGACGTGTCGATCGTCGGCACGGTGGGCTGATCAACCCTTCGCCACGAGGCGCCGCGTGATCACCGGGCCGTCCGGCCCCAGGTGAAACGCCAGCTTGCGCTCGCGCAGCGCGGCGTCGCCCGCGGTGGCGCGGTCGAAGCGGCGCAGGTGCTCGGTCCAGGACGGATCGATGATCTGCTCGGTGAATAATCCCGGATCGCTGACGTCGCGCAGCAAAGTCCAGCTCAGCGCGCCCTGGCGCAGGCGCGCGCGCCGGCTCAGTTCCATCAGTGCCATGAAGGCGTCGGTACGGGCCGGATCGATCCGGTATTCCACCGTCAGCACCAGGCGCCCGCCATCCTGCAGCGGCGAGAGCGACGGCGCCAGCGCCTTGAGCGCCGTCGACGGCGTCATGTCTTCGAGCAGCTCGCGGTCCTGGATGGCGCGCAGCACGAGCGCCATCACGACGACGCTGCTGCCGGCCGCATACAACAGGCTGTGCTGCACGCTGTCGAGCGTCGCCACCTGGCCCCAGACCGCGGCGCCCGTTGCACTCGCGCCCATCAGCGCCATCTGGTAGATCGACATCCCGCGTGCCCGCACCCAGTCGGGCAGGGCCATCTGCATCGACACGCTCAGCGAATTGGCCGACACGATGAACGCCATCCCCGACAGCCACATCGCGCCGGATGTCAGCACCACGTTGGTGCTGATGGCCGCCACCGCGATCATCGCCGCCGACAGCACGGTGCTGCCCATGACAAGCCTGTCGCGGCTGAACGCCTGGCGCATGCGCGGCAGGAAGAACACGGCGCTGATCGCGCCGCCGCCCATGCAGGCCAGCAGCAGCGTGAACACGCCAGCGCCGCCGCCGCCCTGCGCGCGCGCGACCAGCGGCAGCAGCGCCATCAGGGCCGTGGAGTGGAAGAACGACGCCGCCACCCGTGCCAGCACCGCTTTCACGCGGTTCGAATGGCGCGCAAACTGCAGGCCGACGCGCATCGCGCCGCCGATCCGCTCGCGCCCCAGCGGACTGGGCACGTGCGTGCGGCGCCAGCGCATGATCACGAAGCCCGAAATCACGGACAGCACCGCATTGAGCACGAACACATAGGCGCTGCCCAGGCTGGCGATGATGGCGCCGGCCGCCAGCGGTCCGGCGATGCGTGACGCGTTCATCGCCACGCCATTCAAAGCCAGCGCGGCCGGCAGCTGCGCGCGCGGCACCAGTTCGGGCACGATCGCCGAGAACACGGGCCAGCGCATGGCCAGGCCGATGCCGTTGGCAAACGTCAGCGCCAGCAGCACCGGCGGCGTGATGGCGTCGGCCAGGATCACCGCGCACAGGATCGTGGCCACGACGGCGACCCAGAACTGCGTGATGATGAAATAGCGCCGCCGGTCGAGGATGTCGGCCAGCGCGCCGCTGGGCAGGCCGAGCAAAAACACGGGCAGCATCGACGCGGTCTGCACCAGCGCGACCCAGATCGGCGCGCTCGTCAGCGACGTCATCATCCAGGCGGCCGCCACGTCGTTCATCCACATGCAGGTGTTGGCGATCAGCCAGGTCAGCCACAGCATGCGGAACACAGGGGCGCGCATCGGGCCGAATGCCGATGGCGGCGGCGCAGCGTCATTGGCCGAGGACGCCGGGCGGGGAGGCAGGGGTAACTTCATGCAGATGGGCTCATCGGAAACAGCAGCGATGGCCGCGAGCGTATGCAACGTGTCATTGGAAAGGCAGATGCGTGAAGACAACTGCCATTGTAGTCGGCGCAGTGCCGGGGACGGCGCGCAGGTCAGTCTGGTCTGTCAGCCGCGTGCGCGCTGCGCAGGCAGCAGCAGCGCCAGTTCAGCCACGGCGCGGAACACGACCGGCGTCAGCGCTTGCGCTGCCTCTTCGGCGTTGGCGATCATTGCGTGGCTGCGCCCGGGGGGCAGGGCATCGCGAAAGCCCCAGCGCAGCACCGTCAGGCCGGCGCGCGTCAGCACCGTCTCGAGTTCGGGCTGCAGCCAGCGCAGGCGCGTGAGCGCGCCTGCATCGGGCGCGCAGACCTCGATCACCAGCCCTTGTGGCGTCGGTTCCACCTGGATCACGACAGCGCTGCCGTCGGCCAGTTCGAGTTCGAGGCGCAAGGCGGCGCGCGCACGGCGCCGGCGGCCTGGTGGCTTGTCGGCCTCGTCGGCCAGCACGGACAGGTGCTGCGGCGTCTCACCAGCGCCATGCACCGTGAAGCGCCAGGCATCCTGATGTGTAGCGAGCAGCTGGGGCTGGTGCACGACCTGGCCCTGCTGGCCCGCAGCGAGCATGGCCGGCGACAGATGTCCGCCCATGTCGGCCAGCGCGCGGCTGGTCAACTGGCTGCCATGATTGCGTACCTGGCTGCGCCAGGCGCGCGCCAGGCCGGCGCCATCCTGCTGCTGATAGGCGAGCTGGCGCGCCATGAGCACCTGATCCGGCCGCATGGCGGCGCCGTCCCCACCGGACTCGGGCGCCGGCTGGCCCGTAGCTGGTGGTTCCGGCGAACGTGGCGAGGAAAAAGGCAGCGGCAGCGCATCGGCGCCGCCGGCCAGTACGGCGGCCGGGGCCACCACGGCGCCGACCTGCAAGGGCGCGAGGACTGGCGGGGGCAGCGCGGCAACGGGGAACATGTGGGCCATCGGAATGCCTGTCAGGGATAAAAAAAAGGCCAACCGTGTGGCTGGCCTTCCAAGTCTAACCCGGGGTGAGGCCCGGGTATGCGGCCATTATTGCAGCAGCGACATGACCATCGACGACATGCTGTTCGACTGCTTGAGCATGGCGGTGCCGGCTTGCAGCAGCATCTGGCTCGACGTCATGTTGGCGCTTTCGGTTGCGAAGTCGACGTCCATGATCAGGCCGGTAGCTTGCTTGGTGTTGGTGCTGATGTTCGACAGGTTGTTGTTGACGTGTTCCAGACGGTTGGCGGCGGCGCCGATGTCCGAGCGCACGGTGCCAACACTGTCCAGTGCGGTCGACAGCAGAGCGATCGTTGCATTGGCTGCGCCGGTCAGCTCGGCGCCTGCTGCTGCAGGTGCCGCAGCATAGTTCGTCGTGGCGGCGCCGACGGCGGTTGCCACTGCGGTGAGGTTGGTACCCAGGTTGACCGTCATGGTTTCGGTCGACGACGCGCCGATCTGGAAGGTCATCGACGATGCAGTGGTACCGCCGATCAGCAGCTTGTTGCCGCCGAACGAAGTGTTGTTCATGACGTTGAACAGTTCCTTGCCCAGCGCATCGTATTCCGACTGCATGGCGGTCTTGTCGTTGGTGCTCGACGACGCATCGGCAGCCTGGGTTGCCAGATCCTTCATGCGAACCAGCATGTTCGAGACTTCATCCAGCGCGCCTTCGGCCGTTTGCAGCATCGCGGTCGAGTTCTGGGTGTTGCGCATGGCAACGCTCATGCCCGAAGTCTGGGCTTTCAGGCGCGAAGCGATCTGCAGGCCGGCAGCGTCGTCCATTGCCGAGTTGATGCGGTAGCCGGTCGACAGGCGGGTCATCGAGGTCGACAGATTGCTCTGGGTCTTCGAGATGGCGTTTTGTGCGGACAGGGCGGCGTTGTTGGTGTGCAGGCTCAGCATGATGGACTCCGAAAATGTAGGGGAAGAATTCTGTATGTCGAGTGCGTCACTCGCTCTCATGAGTACAAGGCGACACATTTCCGTAAGGCATTAAATTCTTTATCGAAATTTTTAAAAATAATTTTTCAGCGCGTGACAAGGCCCGGACTGACCAGCTCATCGTGGCGCACGTAGCAGCAATGCAGCGACCTTGACAATGCGAATGAGGATGATAATGATTCTCATCTCTGTTAGAATCCCGGTTTTTCGCACCTTACGATCGCCAAACCATGACCCAACACGCCAACGCCTCACCACGCCCACCCGTCGAATCGATCCTGTCGCGCCTGGTCAGGAGCGCTCTCGTCAGCGTCGTCGCCTCGGCGCCGGTGCTGGCGCTGCCGTTTGCCGCCAATGCGCAGGAGGCAGGGCCGGCCGCGGTGGAGAAGGTGATCATCACCGGTGCGAAAGTGCAGGCCGATCCGGCCTATGCCGGCGGCCAGATCGGCCGCAGCGGCGGACTGGGCATCCTGGGCGAGGCGGACATCATGAAGACGCCGTTCTCGACTACCAACTATACGTCGCAGATCCTCGAAGACCAGCAGGTGCGCACGCTGGCCGATGTCGTCGTCAACGAAGCGTCGGTGCGCGTGATGACGTCGACCGGCGGGTTCAGTGAAGACTTCCAGATCCGGGGCTTTAATGTCACCAGCGGCGACGTCGGCCTGAACGGCCTGTACGGTCTGTCCTCATCAAACCGCATGCCGGCCGCCATCATGGAGCGCGTTGAAGTGCTCAAGGGCCCGGGCACGCTGATGTATGGCATCAGCCCGAACGGCAGCGTCGGCGGCAACATCAATATCGTCACCAAGCGCGCCGGCGACCAGCCGCTGACGCGCGTGACCGCTACCTATGAAAGCCAGGCGCTGTTTGGCACCCATGTCGACGTCGGCCGCCGCTTTGGTGACAACGGCGCCTGGGGCGTGCGCGTCAACGGCGTGATCCGTGGCGGCGACACCAACATCGACGACGGCAAGCAGGACCTCGGCCTGGCTGCGATCGCGCTGGACTACCGCTCGCCAAAACTGCGCTGGACCCTGGACAGCTACGGCCAGCAAGAAAAAACCGACAACTTCCGCGCGCAAAACAGCTTCCGGCCCGATATCGCGTCGATCCCGGCGCCACCGTCGGGCCACCGCGCCGTGTACCGCGGCGCCGACCTCGAGTTCCGCGATGCGACGATTGCCTCGCGCCTCGAATACGATGTGTCGAAAGACTGGATGGTCTACGCGACGGCCGGCTATCACTACGGCGCCAGCGAGCAGGACTTCCCGACGGCGCGCGCACTGAACGCGGTCGATGCTGCCGGCAACTTCCGCCTGACCAACGCCTGGTACGACGCCTATGGACGCAGCAAGACCGGCGAAGTCGGCACCCGCCTGAGCCTGGACACGGCCGGCATCAAGCACTTCATCACCGCCTCGGTCTCGCGCCTGGACAGCGAAGCGGGCAGCTTCTACCTGTCAGCCCCGGCCAGCTCGTCGCAGCTGTCGAACATCTACAACCCGGTCGCGATCACGCCGATGACGGGCGAGCGCCTGGCGCCGACCAAAACCTCGGAAACCGAGCTGTCGAGCTTCTCGCTGACCGACACGCTGACGTTCCTGGACGGCCGCGTCATGTTTACCGGCGGCTTGCGCAAGCAGAAGGTATCGCTCGACAACCTGGCGCCAAGCGGCGCGGTGACAACGTCGTACAGCGAAAGCGCCGTGTCGCCACTGGCAGGCCTGGTCGTCATGCCGATGGAAAACGTGTCGCTGTACGCCAACTTCACGTCGGGCCTGAGCCGCGGCAGCACCGCTCCTGCCACCGCCGCGAATGCCGGTGAAGTGTTCGCGCCGTTCAAGTCCAAGCAATACGAGGTGGGCACCAAAGTCGACACCGGCCGCGTACTGCTCGGCGCGGCCGTGTTCCAGATCGACCGTCCGAACGCGATCACCGATCCGCTGACGACGGTCTACAGCCTGGACGGCACGCAGCGCAACCGCGGCCTCGAACTGTCGGCGGTCGGCGAAGCCGCACCGGGCCTGCGCCTGATGACGAGCGCCACGTTCTACAACGCCAAACAGCAGCGCACCGCCGGCGGCATCAACGAAGGCAAGAAAGCCACCGGAGTGCCGAAGAATGCGTTCAACGCCGGCGTAGACTGGGACTTGCCATGGATTAGCGGCCTGAGCCTCAATGCCCGGGCCATCCACACGGCGGAGCTGGCGCAGAACGTCACCAATACCGTCTATATCTCGTCGTGGACGCGCTTCGATCTCGGCGCCCGTTATCGTACTGAACTGATGGGCAAGCCAGTGGTGTTGCGTGCCAGTGTCGAGAACGCTGCCAACAAGCGCTACTGGCTGTCGAGCAGCACGCTGGCCACGGTCGGTACGGCGGCAGCGCCGCGCACGGTGCTGCTGTCGGCGCAGGTGGACTTCTAAGTAGTCCTACGGTGTTATCCGGAATCTGCCCGCATGGCGAATGCGGGCAGATTCCGTTCTTTTCGGGCAGCGCCGGTTTGAGGCACAAGATTCGGAACAAAATGTGGTTGAGGCGTTGTTTTGCGGTAACTGAATCGCGTGCATTCTGTTGCCCTAGGGTATAGTTCCTCCCATATTCTGCGAACATGTGATGAAACTTATAACCTTTGAAATCAGTGACCGTTCCCTTGCGATCACCACAGTGAAAAAAGCCGGAGAGCAATGGGAGTGCGTGCTATCGGCGTCAAGCCATACCACGGACGGCGCGATGTCCGCCATCGTCCAGCAACAGATCAAGTTTGACGGCGCCTACTGTGCCGATATGGTGCTGGAAAAGGCCGTCGATTTCAGTGGCGCGTTTCTGCAACTGATGATGTAGGGCGGGCCGCGCCGCTCTTCTGGTCTGCCTGCGTACCCGTCCCCCGGGTGCCCGGATGCGATAGAATGCACAGTTAATTGTCGCCTTATCGCTCCCGGCGAATTCACTTCTACCTTCTTCCTGATCAAGGCCATCCGCAGTGTTATGCAACGACGCCATCGTGCGTCGGGCAGGGCGGGCAGGCGCATACAAGCATGAATCGCAATGACATCAACTAAAAACGGCAGGCGGCGCCTGAGTGTTGCCCCCATGATGGACTGGACCGACCGCCACTGCCGCGTCTTCCACCGGCAGATCACCCGCCACACCTGGCTCTACACCGAGATGGTCAACACCGGCGCGCTGGTCTATGGCGACGCCGAGCGTCATCTGCGCTTTGACGACATCGAGCATCCCGTCGCCCTGCAACTGGGCGGCAGCGATCCGGGTGACCTGGCCAAGAGCGCGAGGCTCGGCGAGCAGTGGGGCTACGACGAGATCAACCTGAACTGCGGCTGCCCCTCCGAGCGTGTGCAGAAGGGCTCCTTTGGCGCCTGCCTGATGAACGAACCGCAACTGGTGGCCGATTGCGTCAAGGCGATGCGCGACGCCGTCTCGATCGACGTCACCGTCAAGCACCGTATCGGCATCGATCACAATGAAGAATACGGCTTCGTGCGCGACTTCATCGGCATGGTCGCCGACGCCGGCTGCAAGACGTTCATCGTGCACGCCCGCAACGCGATCCTGAAGGGTCTGTCGCCGAAGGAAAACCGCGAGATTCCGCCCCTGCGTTATGCCGTCGCGTATGAACTCAAGCGCGAGTTTCCCGACCTTGAGATCATCATTAACGGCGGCATCAAGAGCGACGACGAAATTGCGCTGCACCTGCAGCATGTCGATGGCGTCATGCTCGGGCGCGAGGCTTATCACAACCCGTGGACGATGGCCGACTGGGACGCCCGTTTCTATGATGCGCCCGGCGCGCCGCGCACGCGCATCGACGTACTCGAAGCGATGATCCCGTACATCGACGCGCAGCTGCACCAGTACGGGCCACTGGGCTTGAAACTGAACAGCATCACGCGCCACATGCTGGGCCTGATGCAGGGCTTGCCGGGAGCACGCGTGTTCCGCCAGACGCTGTCGGACTCGAAGCAACTGGCGCTGGGCGATGCACGCCTGCTGCTGGCCGCCGCTGCCAGGATGCCAGCCACCGCATAAGCACAACTTTGCTGCAAAAAAGCGTGCCTCGGCACGCTTTTTTTCGTCTGTCGACAAATCGAGACATTTCCTTGTCGAAACTATCACCGCCACTCAAATTTGCTTGCCGCTTGGCAACCCCAGTTCCATAATGCTCACTTGTTCTGTTTCTGAACCGATATCAATGGTGTTGTACCACTGAAACAATTCATTCGAGAAATAGATTTTCACGCTGATTAACGATCTGTTGATCTATCCTTCAGGAAATAGCTGAAAACTATAAGAAGTACAGATTTCACTTGCGCATCGTGCGGCGTATCGCGGGACGCGATCTCAACCGAACGAGTTTTGATCAATAAGTTACAGGGAAAACACGAATGAATTTGAACAACATGAAGGTCGGCACCCGTCTGGCCCTCGGTTTTGCACTGGTTCTGGTATTGCTGGTGGCAGTGGCAGTGGTCGGTATCCTGCGCATGGCGCAGATCCAGGATCGCCTGGACCACGTGGTCAGCGTCAGTAATGTATCGACCGGTCTCGTGGTCGAGATGCGCAACAACGTCAGCGATCGCCTTGCTTCGCTGCGCGTGCTGACCCTGATGACTGACCCGGCCGACATGGAGCCGGAAATCGTCAAGTTCAAGGAACAAACGGCCAAGTACGATGCGGCCCAGGCCAAGCTGACCGCGTTGTTCGCAACCTATGCCAACGGCCAGGAAAAGACCCTGCTGAACCAGATCAAGGAACACGAAGCGACCGCAATGCCCGCCATTGGCCGCGCTACCGACTTGTATCTGGCCGCCAACGCGATGGGCGCCACCCGCGTGATGATCCGCGAAGTGCGTCCCGTGCAGCGCAAGTGGACCGACGCCCTGAACGCGCTGTCGGCCCTTGAAGACAAGCAGAATGCGCAAAGCAAGGCCGATGCCGAAACGGCGTTTGCCAATGCCCGTAACTTCATGCTGGTCCTGCTGGTGCTGGCCGTCGTCATCGGTATCGTCGCTGCCGTGGTCATCACCCGCAGCCTGCTCAAGCAGCTCGGCGGCGAGCCGGCCTACACCGCCAAGATCGCCGGCAGCATTGCCCATGGCGACCTGTCGATCGTCATCGACACCAAGGCATCGGATCGCGGCAGCCTGCTGGTGGAAATGAAGGAAATGCGCAACAGCCTGGTTGGTATCGTCGAGCAAGTGCGTCGCGGTACGGAAACCATCGGTACTGCCTCGCGTGAAATCGCCGCCGGCAATATCGACCTGTCGTCGCGGACTGAACTGCAGGCAAGCTCGCTGGAAAAGACCGCCTCGGCGATGGAGCAACTGACCTCGACCGTGAAACAGAATGCCGACAATGCCCGTGAAGCCAATGCACTGGCTGCAACCGCGTCGGACGTGGCCCGCAAGGGTGGCGACGTGGTGTCGCAAGTCGTCGGCACGATGGGCGAGATCAATAGCTCGGCCAGTAAGATCGCCGACATCATCGGCGTCATCGACGGTATCGCTTTCCAGACCAACATCCTGGCGCTGAACGCGGCAGTCGAAGCAGCCCGTGCCGGTGAACAGGGCCGTGGCTTCGCGGTCGTCGCCTCCGAAGTGCGCAACCTGGCGCAGCGTTCGGCAGCCGCAGCAAAAGAAATCAAGACGCTGATCGGTGACTCGGTCGAGAAGGTCGAGCGCGGCAGCAAGCTGGTCGGCCAGGCCGGCGTGACGATGGACGAAGTGGTCTCGAGCGTCAAGCGCGTGACCGACATCATGAGCGAGATCGCCAACGCCAGCGCCGAGCAGAGCGCCGGCATCGCCCAGGTCAACACGTCGATCATCGAGATGGACAGCATGACGCAACAAAACGCTGCGCTGGTGGAACAAGCCGCCGCAGCCGCCCAGAGCCTGCAGGATCAGGCAGGCGAACTGGCCCGCGTTGTCAGCATCTTCAAGCTGGAAGAGGGCGAAGAGCATCACGTTCCAACCCAGGCCCAGGCCCAGGCCAAGGCCCCGGCAGCGGCGCCAGCCGTGACCACCACTGCGGTGGTGGCGCGTCCGGTCGTCAAGCGCCCGGCGCCACCGGCCCTGAAAAAGCCGGCTGCAGCATCGGCTGCACCGAAAAAAGCGGACGAGGCAGTTGCAGCGCCGAAGCCGAAGAAAGCCGCCGTCAGCGCCACCGCCAGCGCCGACGAGTGGGAAGAGTTCTGATTTTAAGTAGTCGACCAGCGCCGGCCCGCCGTGCGGCGCACACCAAGACCATTGCCGTTCAATTCAAAAACCTTAAGTGGGGAAACCATGAAAAACCTGTCCGCCAAACTGTTCGTTGCACTGACCCTGACCGCCGCTGCCGGCGCGAGCTTCGCCGCTGAGACTTCGGCCCAGTTCGATCCAAAGAAATGCAGCATCGAGTACCCGAAGGCGTCGCTGATGAATGAAGAGCAGGGCACGACCACTGCGTCGTTCCTGGTCACCGCGGACGGTACCGTGACGGAATCGAAGATCGACAAGTCGAGCGGCTTCAAGAACCTGGACCGCGCGCTGGTCAAGGGCCTGACCTCGTGCAAGTTCAAGCCGGGCACCAAGGACGGCGCACCAGCACAGACCTGGACCAAGATCGACTACGCCTTCAAGCTGGACTGATCCACGCTCCCTGTACGCTCTCTTTCACGCAGCCGGCACCATCTGCCGGCTGCGTCGTTTTATCCCCCCCGCAACACCGGCCCCGCGTCATTTCCCCTCTGCACCAAACAATCTTGGTTGTTACAAGATTGTTGCCATATGTTACTGCTGTAATCACTTGGTTCAATCCCGCTTTTTAATGGATGCGCCCGGTATATTGAAGTCATACAAACAGCAACCGAAACGGAGCACACCATGAAAACTTTTCTCTCGACCGCTACCGCCGCCGCTGCCGCGCTCCTGATCGGCACCTCGGCTTTCGCACCAGTACAAGCGCAGCCGCACCATCAGCGCGCCGACGTCATCATCATCAAGAAAGCGCCGCCAGCGCCGCGCCGCGAAGCCGTGCCGAATGCGCGCCGTGGTTTTGACTGGGTGCCGGGTTATTGGAACTGGAACGGCCGCCGCCACGACTGGATTGCCGGCCACTGGGAAAAAGTGCGTCCTGGCTACGCCTACCAGCGCGCAGCATGGCGCCAGGACCGCAATGGCTGGCACCTCGACCGCGGCGGCTGGCGTCAGGAAGTGCGCGGTCGTGACAATGGCCCACGCGGCGACCGTGATCGCGACGGCGTCCCGAACCGCCACGACAACCGTCCGAACAATCCGAACCGCTATTAATCCGGATGGACAGGGCGGCGGCGATCCACGGCAAGCATCACGCCGCTGTGTCGTCGTCGCCGGACACCTGATTACGGCCTGACATCTTCGCCCGGTACAGCCGGGCGTCGGCACGTTCAATCAGGGTGCTCGTGGCAATGGCCGCGCCTTCTCCGCTGGTGGGCGACGCGCTTGACGTGTACACGCCAGCACTGATCGTCACGATGCCGGCGTCATTGCCGTCATGTGCGATCTGCAGCGCCATGACTGCGCAGCGGATGCGCTCGGCGACCATTCTGGCGCCGGCCGGATCGGTATCGGGCAGCAGTGCCACGAATTCTTCCCCGCCGTAGCGCGCCGCCAGATCGGCCGGACGCACCAGACTGTCGCGCAGCGCCGCCGCCACCTGGCGCAGGCAGGCGTCGCCCGCCACATGACCATAGGTATCGTTAAAGCGCTTGAAATGATCGACGTCGAGGATGACGATCGACAGCGGCAACCCGCTGCGCGCGGCGCGTGCCTGTTCCTTGGACAGCACCGTTTCGAAACGGCGCCGGTTGGCGATGCCGGTCAGGCCGTCGTGATCGGCCAGCACGGTCAGCGCCCGGTTACGTTCCTGCAATTGCTCGCGCGCGCCCACCAGTTCATTCTGCAAGTGGTCGCGAATCATGATCTGGCGCACCAGCCGCCAGCCAAATCCCAGCAGCAGCACGATGGCGACAAACGTGATCGCCGCTTGCGTGAGCATCGACTGCAGCCACTTTTCGAGGATTTCCTGCTTCGATTGCGCGGTCGCGACAATCAACGGATAGGTGTCGAGGTGGCGGTAACTATAGAGCCGCTCGATTCCGTCGATCTTCGAGCGGCGCAGGCCGGAACCGACCGGCCCCTGACGGATGTACATCTGCTGGATCGGTCCGTTGCTTACGTCCGTGCCGATCAGCGACTCGCTGTGCGGCAGGCGGTAGACCATCGTGCCATCGTCGAGCGTGAGCATGACCACGCCGGCGCGGCCGACATCGAAACTTTCGTACAGTGTCGAAAAATACGCTATGCGGATGGTGCCGAGGGCAACGCCGGCAAAGGTGCCGTCAGGATGATCGAGCCGGCGCGACACGGGCAATATCCAGTCCCCGGTCGACCGGCTGCGCACGGGTTTGCCCACGTGTACGCCGCGATCCGGGTGCTTCAGGTGATATTGAAAATATTCGCGATCGGCATTGTTGTAGCGTAGCGTGCGGTCTTGCGAGGTCATCAGCCAGCGCCCGTCGGCGCCGAACACGAACAGCCCATGCAGCTCTTCGACCTGCGCCGCCATATTCTTCAGATGCAACTGCAGCCGGACACGCGCCAAGCCATTGTCGACGCCATCGGTCTCGACGCGTTCAACCACGCCGGCGAGCACGGTATCGACCACGCGCACGGCGCTTTCGCCTTGCGCCGCCAGCGCATGCGACATATTGGCGGTGGCCACGGCCACCTCGGCCAGGCGCTCCTTGCGCGCGCGCCAGCTGTCCGAAATCTGGATTGCCAGTAGCAGCAGGCACAGCCCGACCACGAACAGCACGGCATTGCGCACGGCGGGGCGCTTTTCAGCGGTCAGGCGGGAGATTTCGGGAACGGTGCTATGGTCTGGCATGACGAGGCGGTGAGCCACCACTGGCGCAAACGCCATGGCCGTCAGCAGCAGCGACTCTCAATACGGGTAGAAAACCGACGAATTGTCGCACAGCGCTGCTGGATTACCTGAATTGTCACCACCTGATTACAAAGCCGCGCAACTTACGCCACCCGCAGTCCCAGCTCACTGATCAGTTCCGCCGCCTGGCGCGGCGTGATCCAGGCGCCCTGGAACAGCTTGACGTCGGCCAGCGTCAGGCCCGACAGATCGGCTTCGCGCAAGTCGGCGTTATCGAAGCGCGCCTGTTTCAGGCTGGCGTTGCGCAGGCTGCCGCCCTCGAACACCGTGTCGCGGAAATCGCAGGCGGCCAGGTCGGCATCGGAAAAATCGAGCGCTTTCAAGGTCGATTTGCGAAACGACATGCGGCGCAGGTCGGCGCCGATCAGCAAACACTCTTCGAAGCTCAAGCCCAGGTGCGCAGCTTCTTCGAAATTCGCACCGGTCAGCTTGCACCCCTTGAAGGTGAGGGACGCAAGGCGCGCGCGGCGCCAGCTGCTGTTGTTCAGGTCGCAGCTCTGGAACTGCGCATCGGTCAGGTCGGCCGCCTCGAAATCGGCTTGGCGGCCGCGGCAGCGCTGCCAGGTGGTCTGCGCCAGTTTGGCAGCATAAAACGAGGTTTCGGCAATGCTGCAGTTGATAAAGCTGCTGCCACGCAGGTCGAGCCGCGACAGATCGGCAGCGTCGAGCGTGCAATCGACAAAAGTGACGCTGCCACTGGCAAGCGCCGCAGCGATGGCGTCGCGGCTGGGGGAATCGGTAAATGTATGCATTAATTTGTTTTGAAAAAAAGCTCGCACGAAAGCGGCGACCTTGTTTCAAGTTCCCGGGTTACGCTTATGGCGGCGAACATCATGATTACGGCAGTTTACCTGAATTCTCCCATGCCCAATTCGTGCTTGATTTCATCGACAACCGCAGGCATTTGAGGGGCGGAGCAGGGTGTTGTGCGCAGGGCGGGAAAAGGTCGAAGCTGAGTTTCCACTTGGACAAAAAAAAGGTAAGATAGTGTCGCTCCCTTTATGTTTTTGATAAGCGCTTATTATTGGTTAAGCCGATTGAAAACAGTTGAAGGGTAATCGTGTTTGAGAAATTCGGAATACAAGATGGATCATAAGAAATCGGCTGATTGGGAACTCGCTTCCGGCAGCTGGACGGTGGCAACCAACGATGGCGAGATTCGCCTCAATCGTACGGTGATGGGCAATGCCGTCGCCGCCTCATTGGGTGTTGCAGACATTGCCGCCATCATGAAAATGCGCCGTGCCAACGGTGCGCCAACGCTGTATCCCCCAGATTTCAATTTCTCGCCCATCGACGGCGCGCGGCTGGCACCAAACAGGCCCAGCGGCGCCAGCTGGATCGCGCCAAGCGGCGCGTCGGCCATCACGGACGCCGGCATGCCCGAAGCCGTCGGCCTCAAGCGCACGCGTCTCAGCGTGCCGGTCGATCGCCTGCGCCGGCATGACGCCGACAGCATGGCCGATATGGAATTGCCACTGCCACCACCCGGCGAGTACGAATTCTTCTCGGGCACGTTCGGCACGGTCGATGCCGTCCTGCTGGCGCTCGATACGGGCAAGGGCACACTGTTTGGCTGGTTGCCGGCGTCGCAAAGATGGCAGCCGCTGCTCGGCACCGGCACGCGCCTGCTGTCCGAATCGACCTTGCCCGTGCATGCCTGGCGCGCCGAGATGGCCGCCGCATTCAACAGCCGCCTGTATATTGCCACCGAGCATGGCCTGGCGATGCTGGTGCCCGATTTCGCGGCGCTGCAGTTCCGGATCGATTACGTCGGCAACGCCCCGGTCGTGGGCGCGCCGGTGGCGTTCGATCACCAGGTGTGGGCGCCGATCCGCCATGAAGACGGCGTGGTGCAGTTCGTCTTTGCCGATGCCGATGGCGTGGCTGGTCCGCCGCTGCGCGTCGATGGCCGCTGGACACTGGGCGAGATGGGTGCGCCGTGTGCCTATGGCCGGCTCGCGGTCTGGCCCTGCGCAGCGGGGCAGCTGCGCTTGCAGAAAATGACCGATGGCAGTGTGGCGGCCACGTTCCTGGCCTGGCCGGACAATATCAAGCCCCATTTCGAGTTCGGCAGCGCGCACATGGCGCGCTCGGGTTCGCTGTGGCAGTTGTGCTTCGATAGCCGCCTCGACAGTTATGTGTACGTGCGCCTTGGCGTGAACGAACACGAACAGGTCGCCGCGCTCAATCCGCGCATCGGTTCGGGCACGATCAATTACCGCTTCGCCACCAAGCTGAAAACCGATCCGTGGATCGAGCCGGAACATGGTGACGACGGCGCAGCCAACACGGTCGTCGTGCCGCTGCTCGAACTGGGCGAGCGCAGCGCCGTACTGGGGCTGCGCATCGACAGCACGGCCGGCCTCGGCACGTTGCTCAATTCGGCTGAACGGATGCGCGCGCAACTGGTCTACGATGATGAGAACAACGACATCGTGTTCCACACCATCGCGGTCAGCAAACCATGGGAACTGCGCCTCTTCCTGCACAACGGTTACTTGTGGGCCTACCACCCCGGCATGCAGCGCATTCTCGGCTGGGACGTCCAGCAATGATGCCGCGCGCGTGGTGTGCGGCGCTCGCGTGCGTCGTCCTGGGTCTGTGCGCTGTGCCGGCGCAGGCCATCCAGCAAGCATTTCTGGTGCAGAACTCCGGCTGGATGGAGCCGTTCTACGCCGATCCGCAATCGCAGTTCAAACCGCTGATCGCCGCCGTGGCCAACGCCGCCGCGCGCCCGGGCGACAAGGTCATGGTGCTGGCGTTCAGCCAGTCCAGCGGCAACAATGTCTCGCCGCGATTGCTGGGACAGGGCGATGGCGCCGCCCAGGTTGCCGGCTGGCTGGCGCCGCTCGCGCCTGCGCGCAAGAGCGCCAGCGCACTGGCCGACACGGATTTTCGCGAAGCGGTGACCAAGACCATCGGTGAAACGTTCAAGTCGCGCCCCGGCATCATCTGGATCTTCACCAACAACAAGAACAGCCCCGGCAACGATCCCGCCACGGCGGCGCGCAACCTGGAGTTCTACCGGCTGCTGCATTTGGAGCCCTCCATCACGCGCACCGTGGTGTTCCCGCTGCGCATGCCGGTGCAGGGCAAGTTCTTTGCCGCCAAGGGCTTGATGGTCTACGGGCTGGCCTACGGCAAGGAAGCCGGCGACGAGTTGGGTCGCATGGTGGCCGAAGGCCGGCTGTTGACCATCCTGACCAAACCCCCGGCGCGCTTGAAACCGGTGGACCAGGACGGCGTGCGCATCGTGCCGCAGGCGGTACTGAATACCCCGAACATGACGGCATCGATGGGCACCGACAAGCGCACCGTCGTGCTCGATGTGGACGCCGACAAGCTGGTCCCGCAAGTGCGCCTGAAGGCGTCGTTGCAGAACCTGTTCTATCCCTACCTGATTGCGCAGGCCACTGTCGATGGCCAGCTGCGCACGCGCGCCGGCACGGCACCGCTCATGGTGACACCGACAGCCGTGAGCAACCTTGCACCGGGCGCCAGCCAGTCGATCGAGGTGAGCTTCAAGCTGCCCCTCGAGGAAGTGCCATCGGCCTGGTCGCGCCAGGCCATTGCAGCGATGGGCAAGCAAGTGATCATGCCGATGTCGGTGAGCCTGGGCCTGAGCAATCAGCGGCTGGCCTTGCCGGCATCGTTCAAGACCGAGATGCAGGACCTGTTCCCGGGCGATCCGCTGTCGGACATGTTCGTGCCGCCCGACAGCGTGAAATCGTCGACGGCGCAGGTGCCGCTGATCGTGCGCGTGCAATATCCATTGACGCCCGTGCTCGTGATCGTTGGCGGCGTGCTGGCGTTGCTGCTGGCGCTGGCCGCGCTCGCGTTTCTGGCCATGAAAACAACGCGCTATCCGGTCATGGTCAACGGCGTGCGCCGCAACGTGCTGCTCAAGCCGTTCAAGTCGCTGGCGATCAAGGCCGACGACGGCGCCGCGGTCGGCGAAATCCGGCGCGGGCTCGGCCGTCCGACCGTGGTCCAGGTCGAGCCGGGCCAGACGTTGACCATCGCGTCGTAATCCATTCAAGTAGTCTTTATCCCATTCAGGAGAACGTGGCATGACGCAGCAAGCAAAAGATAACGCAGGCTTTGCCCTGCCGGCACCGGTCGAAGGCCAACAGGCGCCAGCAGCGGCGGCGACTCCGGCGACCCCCGCAACGGGAACGCCAGAGACCGTCGAATCGCTGCCGGTGACCACCGACGTCGATACGTCGTCGCGCGATGCGCTGATCGGCGGCGGCGTCTTGCTGGTGCTGTTCATTGCGTTCTTCTTTGCCAAAAATGCCTACGCCAACACGCTGGTGGCAAAACGTATTCAACCGGGCAAGGCGAATGCGGCTGGCTGGTGGCTGTTCATCTTTTTGGCCAGCCTGTCGACCGGCGTCGTGCTGGCGGCAATCAATGCACCGAAGTTCATGGCGCCGCTGATCATCGGACCACTGACGCTGATCGGCCTGATTGCGCTGGTGCTGATGCTGCTGTCTTCCCGCAAATAAGTACCCAGACCAGGAACCACGCGACATGGCAGATAATCTGAACCAAACGATCGGCGCCGGTACCGGCGAACGCAAGCAGGAGCAGAGCATCGACCTGCGGCCGACGCTGTTCATCGGCATCGGTGGCACCGGCATGGAAGTGCTGATGCGCGTACGCCGCCGCATCCTCAACACGCTGTGGGGCGGCAACGGGGCGCGCACCCGCGTCGACAGCCTGGCCGAGTTTCCGGTCGCGCAATTCATCCAGTTCGACCTCGACACGGGCGCCGTCATCGACAGCGGCCGCGCCCAGGCCGAAGACCTGCAATTTGACCAGGTCAAGTTCACCGACGAAGAAAAAATCGTCGAAGCGTTCGACATGGACAAGTACAGCCGTGACGACGACGCGCTCGAGAAATACCCGCACATCAAGGAATGGCTGTCGCTGACGCCCAAGAAAATCCGCGAACTGGGCATCGACCCGTCGAAGGGCGCCGGCCAGATCCGCGCCGTCTCGCGCCTGTACCTGTTCGACAAGTACACCAAGATCCGCGACAAGATCCGCCTGAAGCTCAAGACGCTCAAGGCCGGCCTGTCGCACGAGCAGCAACTGGCGCGCCTGGGCCTGCGCATGGAAACCGAGAAATTCCGCATCGTCATCGTAGGCTCGGTGGCCGGCGGTACCGGTTCCGGCGCCTTCCTTGACATGGGTCTGCTGGCGCGTTGGCTGGCTAAGTCCGAAGTGGGCAATGCCGACGTCGAACTGATGCTGTTCTTGCCGACCGGTTACGCGGGCGCCAACAAGGAGCGCACCGAAGCGAACGGTTACGCCGCGCTGATGGAACTCGAATCGGCCATGCTGGGCAACAAGGGCTACGTGGGCCGCTGGGATGCCTACGACCAGCCGGAATTGCCGCGCGAACCGTACAGCGAAGTCTATCTGATCGACTCGGGCAACCTGGCGCAGCAGCACACGAACGACGTCAAGGATGTCTACCACATGGTGGCCGACACGCTGTTCGAAGATTTCGCGTCTGGCGACTTCGCCCGCCGCAAGCGTTCGGTGGCCGTGAATCAGGCGCAGCACAAGAACTTCCTGCACGATGCGCTGGTGCCGAAGAACCGCTTCGCCGACATGCGCCTGTCGTACTCGAAGCGCTTTTCGTCGTTTGGCCAGGCCGTGCTCGACACGCGCCAGGAAGCGCGGCGCGAAGAGCGCGCGCACCGCTGGGCCGGCGCCATGCTCAAGGCCTTCTTTGGCGTGGGCGGCGTCGACACCGGCGTGAACCGCGCCACCGACAAGCAGCGCGACGAATTCATGGCGGCCCAGATGGCGCTGCGCGCCGCGCCGTTCAGCGATTTCCCGACCTTCTCCGACCGCAACGTCGAGCTGAAACGCTCGAGCGGCGAGTTCCTCGATTACGCGCTTGTCGACGACCTGCTGCAGGACAAGCACGGCTTGCTGCTGGCCGGCGTCGAGCAGCGCGTCAACGCACGCATCGACAGCATCCGTACCGGCTTCGACCGTGCCGAATGGCCGACGCAGGTGCGCGACACCGTCCAGCAGCTCGAGCGCGACTCGGTGCGCGACCAGGATTCCACCGCCGACACGACCGAAGACCGCGTGGTGAAGCGCCGCCGCGAAGTGCTCGAGCGCATCAAGCTCGCAATCCGCGACCAGCTTTACGCCTACCTCGACAACAAGGATTTCGGCGGCCTCGAATACGTGCTGTCGCTGGTCGAGCAGATCAAGGACCGCCTCGAAGCACCTGGCTCGGGCCTGATCAGCGCACTGAAGCTCAACAGCGAGCGTTACCGCGAAATCAAGGAAGCGGTACGCACCCGCGAATACGAACGCCTGCTGTCCAACCTCGAGCAAACCAAGGGCGGCTTCTTCAGCAGCAATAACGAAAAGCAGGCGGTCACGGTGCTGGACCACCTGCGCACCGAAATCGCCAATGCGCTCAAGTTCCACCTGCGCGCCAAGGCGGCCGACGAAGCGGCGATCCTGATGGCCGACCTGTCCGCGTGGCTGGGCAAAAAGAACGGCGTCGACGCGCAGGGCCGCGCCATCTGGAACGGCCTGGTCGGCGAATTGCAGGCCGGCCGCGAAGCCGTGCTGGCGATGCTGGGCCAGCTGCAGCACGCCAACGCCATCATCCAGCAAGACCTGAACAAGGACCACGCCACGTTGATCACGGTGCCGGTGGCCGAACGCAACGTGCCGATGCCGAACGCGCTGCAACTGCGCGAATGGGCCGACGAGGCGTTCAAGGATCTGGGCGGCTCGAAGGTGCTGTTTCCGATGCTGGGCGACGCCGCCCAGCGCAGCGAGATCATCAACAAAGTCAAACGCATGGCCGAGCGGCAGTTGACGCTGGCCGGTGCGGGCGACGCTGAAACCGCCGACCACGATCCATTGATCGAGGCTCTGGAACAGATGAACCCGGCTGAACGGATGGACCGCTTCCGCAAACTGCTGGCTTGCGCGATGCCGTGGATCGACGCGAATTTGTCGGGCGACTTCACCGTCAAGGCCGACCAGTTCAAGTGCTTCGTGGGCGTGGCCAATGCCGACCGCTTCAAACGCCTGTTCGGCGCCGAACTCAATACCTGCGTGCCGACCCAGGCCAATATCACGGCCGCGCAATTGTCCATCGTCGAGACCGGCGTGCCGGGCCGCGCCGTCTGCTACTGCGAGCTGTCCGGCATCCCGATGACGGTGCTGCGTGGCATGGAAGGGTGGCGCACCAGCTACCGCAAGGAAGCCGAAAAGAACCCGACCCACACGCACATCGACTCGACCCAGTTCAGCCATCCGATGGCGCCGACCACCGACGAGATCAACCGCCTGGCCGAAGACTTCAAGCAGTACCTGCAGGCGATCATGCTGGGCATCCTGACGCGCTCGACCCAGCGCGTGATCCCGCGCGGGCAGTACCAGTTTGCCGTCGCGCGCGGCGACGTGCGCCGCATCGGCAACGAACGCGCCATCCGTCAGAACGGCTTGCCGGCCACGTACCGCGACGCCATCGTCGAACGGGTGCAGGAGCGCCTGGCCGAACTCGACGCCAGCCAGACCGTTGCCCTGGCGGCGCTGGCCAGCTATTACGAGACGGCCGTCTATACGCCGAAACTGGTGGAAGACGCGACCGGCGCGCAGGATGACCGCAAGGGCTTTGCCAGCGCGATTGCCGGCGAAGCCAAACGCGAGCTGGCCGAGAAGGCCCGCCGCAAGGGCATGAGCCAGCGCGACATCGACCGCGCCGACGAGCAATTGCTCGAAGTGCTGACCGAGTGGGCGAGCGTCGTGCCGGATTCGGATGAAGACGCGTATGACTGGGAAGTGCGCGAGCCGGGCGAGGATGGCCATCTGCGGCTGAAGTACGTGATCAAGCCGGATGCGTTCAATGCCGGTAAGTTAGACGCGTTGCTGGCGCCGCAGGCTACTGCGCCTGTTGCCACGTTCCCGGCTGGTGCGCCGGTCATGCCTGGCATGCCGCCGCCACTGGGTATGCCGCCACCGCTCGTCGAGCATCAATATCACTTGGGCATTGGCGGGCAGCAGTTTGGGCCGTACAACGCGCAGCAGGTTGTGCAGATGGTGCAGGCGGGGCAGGTCGTGGTCGCTGGCACGAAAGTGTGGCGCGCGGGCCTTGCGGCCTGGGGCGAACTGGCGCAGTTGCCGGAATTGACGATGCTGTTCGCAGCGCCGGCGCCGGCATCGCCGCCGCCGTTGCCACCGATGCTGTGAGGACGAGACTTTGAAACAGTGTTCTGGCTGCAGCGCAACGCTGCAGGGTGAGGTGGCGTTCTGTCCATTCTGTGGTGAAGGGGTGGATGGGGCGGTGCGCAAGGTGGGGCAGGTTGCTGCTCCGGTTGCGGCTTCGAATGCCGCTCCGGTTGCTGCGGTACCAGCGCCGCCGAGTGTGCCTGTGCCTGCGGCGCCTGTCGTGACACCGCAACCAGTTGCGGCGCCGACGGCAAGCGTCCCGCCGGCTGCTGCCGTGCCGCCGCCATCTGCGCCTGCAACGCCGTCCCGGCCTGCAGCCGATCGCGCGCCAATACCGCCTGCAACGCGCAAAGGCGGGAAGGGCAAGTGGATCGCTGGTGGGATCGGGCTGCTGCTGGTTGTGCTCTACAACATGGGTTCCCGGGACAAACCGGTGATCGAGGAAAACGCCTGCGAATCGGCCTTCGACCTGGGCACCCAGGCGGTCACGTCGGGCGACCTTGCCGCCGCGCGCACCCAGGCGCTGCGGGCCAGCGCCGAATGCGGCGACAAGGAGCGCGCCAAGGTCAACACCTTGCAACGTGCGATTGCGGCAGCGGAAAAGACCGACAACGCCTGCCAGCGCAACTTCCGTGCAATCGACGGCTTGCTGCAGGACAGCCGGCCCGGTCGTGCGCGCGCGGGACTGAACGAATTGACGGCGGCGTGTTCAAACAAGCCGGAGGCCGAAGCCTTGCGCACCCGGCTGGAGGCGACCCAGGAATCCATCAAGGGAGCGCTGGCTGACGTGCGCAGTGCGCTCAATGCACGTGACCAGGCGCAAGCTCGGGCCGCACTGGCCAAACTGACTGGCCTGAACCGCGATGAACCCAGCCTGAATCAGCTCAAATGGGAGGTCGACGCACTGGACGCCGCCGCTGCGGCTGCAGCCCAGCCAGCGCCGCCTGCCGAAGTCTTCATGCCGGGTGCGGCGCCGGTTCAGCGTGCACCAAGCCAGGTGCAGGAGCCAGTTGCGCCACGTGCGCCGACTGCGCCAAGTGCTTCAAGTACACAAGACGCTGGCGCCGCGCAGCGCACGTCGATGGCAACGATGTTCCTGCGCGATGCCGAGCAGGCGCTGTTGCAGCGAAAATTTGATGCCGCAAAAACCTATGTAGAAAGCGCACGCCGGGCCGACCCGAACAATCCGCAGCTCGACAGCATGATGCAGCAGATCCGCGATCGTGAACGCCAGATGCTCCAAGAAGAAACCACCATCAGATAATGCAGTCTCATCAGGAAAAACCATGAAAACGCCAATGAAAAAGATCGTTGTCCTGACGTTGCTGACGAGCCTGGTATCCGGCTGCGCCACGACGGGCCAGAGCGGCATGTCGCAAACGCAGTACCCGCAAGGCGGCGTCGCCGCCGAGCAAGACCCGTGCGCCGTCGGCTCATCGGCACTGATGGGCGCCGCCGCCGGCGCACTGCTGGGCGCGCTGATGGACGGCAAACGCGGCGCAGCACGCGGCGCTGCCGCCGGTGGCATCGTGGCCGCACTTGGCTGCGTGGCCATCAACTCGCAATCACGACAGACCCGCACCGCCGCCCAGGTCGACAACGACTTCATCCGCACCCGGGGCCGTCTGCCTGCTGAGCCACAAGTGGTGTCGTATCAGCCGCGCCTGAACGCCAGCACGGTACAGCGTGGCAAGCCAGTGGTGGTCAACTCGACCGTTGAACTGGTCAACGGGGCGACGACACCGGTGATGCAAGTGCGTGAAGAGCTGGTGGTGTTCGATCAGGATGGCAAGCAATTCAAATCAGGCTCGAAGGCGCTGACCAACAACTCGGGCGGGCGCTTCGAGAACTCGTTTGAAATCACGCTGCCGAAGGATGCGTCGCAGGGACGCTATGCGCTGCGGACTAATTTGTACGTCAACGGCAAGCTGTCGGCGTCGCGGGATATGAATACGCAGTTGGTGTGGAATGGGGTGGGGCAGGTGATGATCGCCAGCCGTTGAAAATTGGCTTGATCGTGGCAACTTGAATATCAAACCGTTTGAACCCCTAAAACTTTTAGGCATAAGGATTCGATTCCAAGATGAAAGCCCTATAAATCGCTCTACGCTTTCTCGGTCGTCATAGAATTCACCTTGCCGAAACGGCGTATGCTTCGCCTACTCGCTAAGGTTATGCGAGCATGTACTTTTTTGCGAGCAGGGCGTAATTCATTGATGATTTTCTGTATCTTTATTAAGAATTCTTTGGGCACTAAAAACATTGAAAGATCGCTGATAGCTATTGAGCTGTTAGAAATTTTGGATTTTCAGCTGACCCAAGATTTTTTTAGTGTGTCTATTGTTTTTCTTGCTTAATTATATTGCGTTTCATTTCAGTGCTGCTGTCATCTGCAATTGTCACTGGCTTTTGAGTACTCGTGAAAGTATTTCCTTCAATGATCACATTCTTGCTTGAGCCGGTGAGATAGATGGCATGACGGTTAGCAGAGTTCTGCTGGACATCAATTAGATTGCCACTAATAACAGTATTTGACGCGTAGTGCAGTGCAATTGCTGCTTTAACTTCACGCCTCGCCTCAATCAATTGTCTAAGATCTCTGATCCTGTTCAAGTCAGAGCCTTTCATCTTCCCGGGTATACGTGGCGAAGTTAATATAATTTTATTGTTTAATATCTTCCCATTTTTACCTGCCATTGCAATGGCAACTATCCCGCCACTCTCGATAATGCAATTTCGGATAATATTGCCGTCTCCCTCTAATAGTATTCCCATATTATCAGTTTTTATCAAAAGATTTTCTAGAATAATATTCGTTTTTTTTAAATTTCCCAAGCTTTTCATCTACTTTTTTTTCTACTCCATCGATGTCCCAACTGCTTAGATTGGACAATGCAAATCCTAGTCCGCGTAAGTCAATAACACCGTTTCTTATAATTATGGTATCTGCTATCGTTATTGACTCCGCAGCTCCTTTTTCTTTTTTAGAATCATCGAAATTAATCGAAATCCCACTCGAATGTCCGTCACTATGAAGAATGTGATTAGCAAGATCTATAACTACATTGCTAGCCCTAACTTCGATTAAATGACGGTACCGTGCCGGGCCACTATGGCCTGCTCCGTCATAAAGACGTCTCTGCCAAAAGTCTGTGCCTAAGCAATACTGCCCAGAATTCGAGATTACCGCTTCTTTATATGGTCCGGCGTCCGGAGTCAGTCTGGTGCAATGATTTAATTTTGGGATAATATTACGAGGCTGTTGTAACTTATCTGTTTTTTCATTTCTAAGAGAAAATATTAGATAAAATATAATTAGCGCTAATATTAGAGATGGCCAAAGTTTCCAGCGCTGTAGAAATAGTTGAAAAATCTTTTCCATTTTTTATCTTTTTTCATCGGGCAAAGGTTGACTTCCTTGGGGTAATATGGTCCCTGGGTAGTTATATATCTTTAAGGAATTTAACGCTGCTGCGCGATTCTTCTCCGCGATCTGTTTGCTATAGCCATGCTTAAACGGCGTTTCTTCAGCAAAGCCGGGGTCAGGTCTGACATTCGGACACGAGCTCAGGCTTAATGCAGCGTCGAAGTAAAAACTTGGCTAAATGGAGCCATTCGTTACCATATAGTAATAACAGAAGGAAAAGTATAGAGCAGGCGTCCGAATATTAAACATGAACCCTGCTTGTCCTTAGAGAAAAAGCCAATTTTGAAGATTGGATTTTTTTTTAATCCTGTGGAGTTGTCGAGGGGTCTCTATTCAATGAAAGAAGTTCTAGGAAAGGTCTGACATTGATAAACGAATTCAGGCATAAGATAGCCTTCGGAAGTGATGAAATTATTCGCAATTGGTAAAACATTTTTATTTAGAAAATATTTATCAAACTTATGTGAATAGTTTCCTATTTAATAAATTTCAATTGGGCTTGAAATCTTAGAAAGTGTTATTTTCGACTACGGCCGTGCTGCCATTAACTAAAACAATCGGCTTTTTAATATCTATAAAATTGTTGCCAATGATATTAATATTTTTGCTATTGTTGTCGACATAGATGCTCATTCTTCTTTCTGATTCACCTTTCACTAATATTTTATTATTCCGAATCAGCGTATTATCTGCTTGGTGTAAAACGATAGCTGCTTTCTGGATGCGGTTGGTTTGAATAATTCTATAAATCTCCACCGGATTATAAATTCCTTCCATGAATTTATCAAAGGTAATTGGTCTAATTTTAGAAAAGGGTCTATTATTAAGAATAATAGTATTACCTTCAATCAAGCCGTTCGGTCCCGCCATCATTATTGCTGCTTGACCATTACTTTCGATAATACAATTCCGTATTGTGTTTCCGTCTCCTTCTAAGATGACTCCGGTATTATCAGTAATAATGCGAAGATTTTCCAATATAAAACCCGTCTTCTCGTAGTGAGGTGGTCCTTCAGGTGCCGAGGTATCAATAAAATTCATCTTCCATCGATCTACAAGCGCAACCCCGACCCCAAGTCCTCGCAAATCTATAACCCCATTTTTTATGGTTATCCGTGTTGTTTGCTGAGAAAAATCGAAATTTTTATGTTCTCGATCAAACGTGGTTTTATTAGATTGTGTGAATGCTACAATCCCGCTTGAATGTCCATCGCTGTGTAGTATGTGATTCATTAAGTCAATCGTGACATTTCCCCCTCGGATCTGCACTAAATTACGATAAGGAGCGGGTACACAGTGACCTGCCTCGCAGAATCGACGTTGCCAAAAGTTTTTTATGACGCAATGAACCCCAGGATTGCTAACTGCAGCCTCTTGGTAAATTTCATTATCTGGATGGAGCTCAAAGCAATCTTCAGTATATACCACTGGGAGTTTAGGTGCGGTTAGGTTGACTTCTGTATCTTGGGATTTTGAGAAGAATAAAAACATTGGAACTGCAAGAAAAGCAAGAAAATATCGTGGCCTGATGAGCGTGCCGAAAATTTTTTTTAACTTGCTCATTTTTTTTCCGGCAATGGCGCCGTTCCTTTCGGTAAAATTGTCCCGACATAATTTTCGGGGTTTAGAGTGGCTAATGATCTCTCTCGTATTTCAGCTGCTTTCTTTGAGTCATATCCATGTTTTCCAGAGCCAAATGACATATCTATCCCGCCATATCCTAAAGTGATTAAGCCTGTGCTCAAAATAGCTATCTTTTCTTGAAGTTTTCCTTGTTCGATATCCGTGTCACTAGCCTCAAACTTATTAAAATCTTTAAGAATTTTTTCAATTCCCGGAAATTTTGTCGATTTTGTGCCATATGTTGTTCTAAAAGTTAACGCTGAAAATACTTCTTTTTCCATCTCTAGTGTTCTCGCTTCGTTAGTTCCCCAATATCCGAGCCCAGGCATCAAAGAAAAGTGATTGTACGTAAAGTCAGGATTTTTTCCGTCAATCGCATGGCCTGCACCTAACCCAGCAGTTTGCGAGGTATAAGGTTCATTTTGTTGGTCTCGATGTGCAAAAGTATCTTCTAAGCTGTGCAGATATTCCCCGAATAACTGATCGCTCGATTCGCACGTCGCATTTATGTCACTTTTTGAAAAAATCGATGCCGTGAGTAATCGACCTAGTTGGGGGCTAGAAGGATTTTTTATGCGGTTGATAATGTATTCTTCAGTATCAGAACCAAAAAGTGAATGGTATAGTTTTTGAACTACAGTGCGGGGAGGGTCGTACGTCGCCTGGACGAAGTGATAACGATCTAGGGCCGCCTGGTTATGTGCCATGCTGGAAGGATTTAACCCGTCGGGCGTTGGTGATGTAATCGAATTATCATCAATGTATTGTGTCGCCAAAGCTATTATCCGCGCTCGTTCTTGATCTACTCCGGCCGTGATCGCCAAAAAGAAAGTCATGTAATAATGTACATCGATCTGATAAAGTCCAAGTGGGTCGATATTCATCAGGGGATTGTTTGAGACGTAAATATATGGGCTGACGTGCCCGCCTGAAGTAATAGGATCTGGCGCAGTATATCGACCAATTTCCGGATCGTAGTCTCGGAGGTAGTTGTAGTTGAGATTTGTTTGATCATCAAAAAATTGTCCGGGGAGCCTCAAATTCATCTTGAAATTCGTGCCTGTTGTCTTGCTAAGCGCTGCATATCTAACCTGCGTTTTTCCGAATGCTGTGGTGTCCCCCTGCCAGACTGTCTTCCGACTCGAATCTATTACCAGTTGAGGCGTGCCTAAATGGTCTGTGATTATTGAGTAGATTACACCTACGAAATCAGTAGTATTTTTTCCTAATTTAAAAGAGAAAAAGTTCAAGAGCTTGCGCACAATAGACCGATTAGGCACCATTTCAATTTTTGCCACCGGCTTTCCATAAAGATAAATATAATGGTCTGTAATGTGTCCTTCGTCATCTGTTTCTGCAGCGAGCCTTTGGTCGCGATATAGGCTGTAGGAAGTATAGGGTCGAAATTCAGGCGAGTTGGTATTCTTTGCAATGCCAGTTTTATGTGGCGGATAATTTGTTCGGGCAATGCGCTCGCCTTTAATATCATAGAAATATAGCGAATTGAGTTGCTCGTTGTGATATACGGCAATTGGTCGCTTACTAATGTTGTAGACGATGCGCTGAGCGTCCTCTTCGAAATTCTTCCAACGTAGTTGTGTAAGGTGTATTCCGGTGGGGTGGTAAAACCAAGCACTGTTCAGCGTTGGAATATTATCGATTTTTTTGCGCTGTGTTTCGTTATCGGATTGGCGATCAAAAATTCTAGCACTGTCTAAAAGTGCATTTTGGGTAACGGCAAGAAGTCGGTTGGAGCCTGATGCGTAATGAAAAGAGAAATTTTTTGCGGTAGGTAATTCTGCATCTGCTGTTATCTTTTTCATACGAATGCTATCGAATATTTCAGCAGTTCTATTGCCATTTTTGTCGTACTGAAACCTAGTCTTGGATTCGCCATGCATAGATGTGGTAGTTATTCGGTTCATCGCGTCGTATTCATATAGATCAGAATAATTTTCAACATCATTTATGGAATTTGCAGAAGATATTCGATCAATCTTTACTATCCTGCCCCCATTGTCGTAAGAGTTACTTTGCTCGTACAAGGGCTGAGTAGTTGAGTCAGATTTAAAAATCCATGTGTCAACATATTGCCACCAACTTCTGACAATATCAGAGGAGTATTGCAATTTTTTAATACGGCCATTATGGTCTAGGCTAATTTTATGCCGTATTCCATTCCCCATCGTGTAGCCGCGTAATCCGCCTACGATTGAATTTTCTATGTTCGAGATGACGATTCTTTCATCGAATAGAATTGCTTCAAGCTGAACTGGCTGGCCGGAGTGGGTAACGCTATTTTCAAAGGGTCCATAGCGATATGTCAAACGATGACCGTCAGGCAGGATTTGAGAGATCAAACGACCATCGATATCGTAAGTATTTTTGGTAACAAAATTGAAGCCACCTGCCTTCGTTTTTGTATTTGCATTCGTATTTGGGTTGACGTTAGCGAGCCATTGCGTTTCCTTCGTAACACGTCCTAAGGCATCGCGCTCATAAACGACGCGTTCTGTAACATGCTCTTGCATACCATCGCGAGTGCTGGTCATCGCCACCAGCTGACTCCCCTGATATCGAAATTGCACCAAGTTTTGCTGTTTTCCTGTGCCGACAGCAATCAGACGATCCGCATGGTCGAATGTGTAGCGCGTCGCAACGAGCGTCTCGTCGATGCTGGCAATGACGTGACCTGCCGCGTCGTGGCGAAACAGCTTGGCCCCCTGGTCGGGATCCGCCTCCAGGACTTTCTGACCGAAGTCGTCGTAGACGCGTTTGGTCTTCACGCCATTCGGAGCGGTAATCGTTGTCGCGTGACCTGCAGTGTCGTAGAGCATATGGATGCTTGCGGCGTCCCGAGTACCGTCAGCATCGGTACGTTGGGAGAGCTGGCCATCGGCTCCATAGCTGAACGTTTTTGCGATACCAAGCGCATTCGTGATGGCGGCGATTTGACCGGTATCGGTATAGCGATAATGCGCAGACACGCCAAGAGCATCGCAAATCCGCGTCAGACGGCTTGGCTTGTCAATTGGCCGATCATAGAAAAAGTTCGTGATGGGCAGTTTGTCAGACATCGGCGTCGCCGCATCCAAAAATCGGGCCACATTTTGCACACGGTCTTCGGTGTCTTGTGCTGTGAGAATACCGCTGCCATCGGGAAGAATTGTTCTTGTCAGCCTGCCGGCCTGGTCGTACTGAAACGTTGTGCGCAGTTTGCCTGGCGCCGTGATGGCGCTGATTTGGCCTGTGGCAGTGTAGTCAAACTCCATCTGACGCCGCAGTGCGCCAGCGCTCAGATCGATACGCAGCGGCGCGCCGCGCCAGTTATTGGTCACCGTCGCAACTTGTACTACGCCACCGTCGTTAGTGCGAATCTTGACCGGGCGCTGTGCCTGGTCGCGCTCAAGCACTTCGGTGATGAATTTACCGGGGGCGATAATACGCGTCACAATACCGGCACTGCGCATCGCCGGGGCGTATTCGGCGATGCCGCTCGGATGCAATTGCGGCGTCGGTGGTACCCACGAATTGTCGTGGTTGTCATACTCGATGACCGTGATGTCCGAGTCAGCTGGCGTGTTCGTTTTGCCGTTCGGTAGCGGCCCGTCGATCTCTGTAAGCAGGCTCCGGTCGTTGATTTGACTGTAGCGATACCCCACAGTGCGTTCGATTCGGCCAGCAGCCTGCGAGCCATCAAGGTTGGGGACCCATCCCGTTTCCGTCACACTGAGTGGTTGTCCGGCAGCGTTGTAGGCTATGCGTGTGAGAACTTCCTTCCCGGGCACCACACTTGGACGGGCGATGACGTTTGGAGAAAAGCTGTCACCAGCATAATCGTAGCGCGTCACCCATTGTGCCGGCGTTGGTTTTCCGCTTGAGTACGAGACTTTGCTGATGAGGGCGATACGCCCCAGCTTGTCGAAGGCAGTGCGTTGAGCGACGATGGGTTCGCCGACGTCCGATAGTTTGATCGTCTCCGTCAATTGCCCGGCTGTGTTGTAGCGGTAGCGGACATTCGTCTCGCCACAGAGTGCACAGCCCGCGCCGCGCACCTGTAGCAGCCGGTGCTCCCCCCCGATGACAGCGTGCTGGTAAATGGTTCGTTGGCCAAGGCTGTTGGTGACAATGGTTTTTCCGAACTCCGGGGTGACGAGTGTGACTTTGTCGACATTGTTCGCATGGGTGCTGAGGATAGCGCGCCCATCAATGTCGTAGCCATAGGTGGAATACCTGGTCGCAATCGGCTTTCTGCCCGCGCCCATAGTCTCCGTGCTGATTCCCGTGAGTAGCCAAGGACTGCGCGGATCTTCATGATGGTAGGTACGGCTGATCCGGCTGGTCGTGGTGCCGCGGCTGGTGAGTGCATGCGCAGGCTTGTCCGGCTCGAAACCAGTGGGGAGTTCTGCCCTGACCAACAGTGCCAGCAGGTTTCGGGTATCAATGAGGCCGCTGCCTTTGGGCGGCTTGCTGCCGTACTGATACGCAAAGCGACCAACCGGACTGTCGATAAACTGCACGCCGTGAAACTGGTTCTTTAATTGCAGGTCGCCATATACCAAGTGCAAACTGCGCCCATATGGATCGGTGACGCGTTGCAAGACATCGCGTTGGTCGTAATCGAGCGCGACGACTTCCCCGGTAAGCGCTTTGATCTTGTAGAGCTTGCCCACGCTGTTGAACAACAGTTTGCGGCCATTGGTCCAGGTCCAGATGTATTCGGTGGCACCATTCTTTTGCGGCACAAGCGTCATGGTGCCATTGGCCGGATTGCGTGTGCTGCACAGATTGGTATGTCTCGGATCGCGCTCGAAAATGATGCGGCCGCCATCCGCCTGCAGGATTTGAATCTTCCCGTACATATCGAACAGCTCGGTTTCGTAGGACAGCCGCCAGCCACGGCCCATGACACCGTTCTGGCGTCCGGGCTGGCTGTTGACGCTGTTGTAGTGTCGAATGATTTCCAGGCCGAGCACGCCGGGCAGCGCTGGCATGTCGACTTCGCGCTCGTATTTATTCCCTGTCATGACATTGATAGGGTTGCCCGCACCAGAATCCGGGCCGCCGGTGCCTCCGGTACTGGCCACGCCCGGGCAATTATTAGGCGGACCTCCTGGAGGCGCGCCGCAATCGGCCTGGGCCAAGGAGGACCCCAATATGCCGAATACAAGAATCAGCAACCCGGCGGCGAGTATTGAAAAGCCGCATCGCCGCAATGAGGTGCAGCAGCCGATTGCACGATATGGCGTTGTCACGCCTGGCGAATCTTTCATCGAGGGCCTCCTGATGGGATGCAGCACATTTCCGCGGTGGGCGTGCAATCGGCCGGCGCGCAATGGGCCGGATCGGTGAACGGGTTGCAGGCGGGCGGGTCTGAAGGGCCGGGTGGCGGATGGATATCGCAGCCGAGATTGCTGCAGTCGGGCGGGGGATTGTTGGAGATCGGCGGTGAGCCCGGATCGATCGGCGTGCCATTGTTGCCAACGCCCGGTGAAGACGTCAGAGTGCCCGGTTCGATGGCGTCCGACTGCATGTGCAAGGTCACGCTCGTGACGATGGGAATGCGACCGTCACTGACCAGCTTGGTATGAAATGCGTCGGTGTGTGGATCGAGCCACTTCAGATAGGTGGTGTAGATCTTGTTGACGAAGGGGACTTTGGGCAGATAACCCTGGGTAATGCGCAACTTGAGGATGTTCGCGTCCTGAATCGTCTGTCCCGATGTTGCGCCGACAGACTGGGTTTTGAACGCCTGGCCAGCATTGGGAATGACGCGCTTGCCACCCGAGTTCAATGCCTGTTGCAAAACAGGATCGTTCCAGTCCGCAAAGCTCTCGCTGGTCGGATTCAATAGCTCAATCTGGACGTTGCCTTCGCCACTCGCGCCAAGGTCCGCGCTTGCTTTGGCCAGCGAAGTGGCGAGCTCGGCTGGCGTCTGGCCGCCGCCGTACAGGGGGACGAGTGCGCGCAAGTAGGCATCGTGGATCGAGGACAGGCTCGCATGGGTCATGGCACCTTCGCGCGCAGCCATGAAGCCGGCGTAATTGATTTGGCCTTTGGCGAAAAACAGCATGCTGTATTGGAGAACGGTGAGTCCGAGCATCGTGATCAGCGGGCCGACGATCGTGAACTCGATCATCGACGCACCACGCTGTTCGTGATCGGCTGCCATCGCCAATCGGGGGTATGGGTGCTGACGGCCCCAATGCGGATGATGCAACTGGTCCCCCTCGGCAATGCCCAGAGCATCAATTGCACCGCAGGCAAGTTCGAGTGTGTGGACCGTGCGGCCAAATCGTCGTCCCTGCGAATTGCAACCGGCATTGCCGAAGCTGGCGCGCCAGGGGCGCAGGCCGCGTACGCATTTGGTGACCACTCCACCAATGTCGAGATAGACGACATCGATAGGGCAGCGCATGAATGCGCTATGCACACTGGGGCAGGGCGTCAACAGCACACCCTGGCAGGGCTGCAATGCGTCCCTGAACATCAAGCCGGCGAAGCGCGTCAGGAAAGTAGCGGCCAGCCTGACCTTGAGCAGATGCGCACCACGCGCCGTGACCAGCGTACAGTTGACGGTGTCAGTCTTGCGCATGACAGACTCCTATAAACCCGACTGCATGAACTGGATGACGATCGGAAAGAACAGGACAATAAAGGTGCACGGGAAGATGAACGCAATGAGCGGAAACAGCAGCTTGACGGGCGCTTCGATCGCCAGCTTCTCCGCACGCAGGAAGCGCTCGGAGCGACGCTGATCGGCCTGCGCACGCAAGACTGGCCCCAGGTTCATGCCCAGGCGCTCAGCCTGAATCATCGCTGTGACGAAGTTGCTGACACTTGCCTCCTGAACGCTGTCACTCATCGCCCGCAATGCATCGGCCCGCGCCTTTCCATTGCGGATGTCGCGCAGAACGCGCTGCAGTTCCTGCTGCAGGACGCCCTTTGGGCCTTTGTCGACCGCTTGGTTCAGTGCGCCTTGCAGATTGAGTCCCGCTTCGACGCACAGCGTGATGAGATCAAGATAAAACGGCAGTGTCTTTTGCAGCATGCGCT
Organism: Telluria sp. LT1R51-2; assembly: GCF_059685775.1. Classification (NCBI taxonomy): domain Bacteria; kingdom Pseudomonadati; phylum Pseudomonadota; class Betaproteobacteria; order Burkholderiales; family Oxalobacteraceae; genus Telluria; species Telluria sp. LT1R51-2. The sequence goes on from NZ_JCASIM010000001.1 coordinate 594,149, forward strand.
TGCGCTCGGCGGTCCGGTCCTTGAGCCAGATGGCCGGATACGCCCAGCCGCACAGAGTGCCGACGAGGGCGGCTTCGGCGTAGCCTCCTGCCTTGAAGCTGCTACTGGTGCCAAGCGGGGCGAAGGAAGCGAGTATCCAACATGCACCGGCAGCAACCATCGTGCCGCACAGCAGGCGCGCGGCCAGGAACTGGGCCGGAGCAATGGAGTAGGCCAGTCCTGCCTTGCGTAGCCGGATCGTGAGCGATGCGGTCGCTCCAGCGGACAAGAGAGGCCGAATGACGTGGCTGCACCACTGGATCGGCCACCACATCAGCCTGAATCCAAGTGGTGGTGTGTCCATGTACCGGCGGTCCTGCGGTGGTATTGCTGCGACGGCTTTCCCGAGCAGCATCGCCATCAGCGCAACCGATACACCAGCACATGCGGGGATCATGGCGATGACGAGGCCTGTTTCGGATAGCATTGCGCACCCCTTGCATCAAACGTCGATGGCGACGATCCGCCGGATGACATAAATGCCAAGTGATTCCATGCAGGCGATGACGGCGAGCGCTCCCCAACCCATCCGCGTATGCCACATCACGCTCATCGCTTCCGGCTCCATCTGGTTCAGCACGGCCATGAGCGTCAAGGGCAGAAAGCCGACGACCCATGCCTGCAGTTTCCCTTGTGACGTCAGTGCGCGAATCTTGCCTTCGATCTGGAGACGGCTCCGAACCGTGTTGGCTGTACGTTCCAGCATTTCAGCAAGACCGCCACCCGTTTCGGATGCGATTCGCATCGCCGAAACCGTCAGGATCGTGGTTTGGGTCGGCACGCGTCGCACAAGGCCATTCAGGCTTTGCTCCAAGGTCAGGCCCAGACGCTGTTCGCGCAGCAGCAACGTGAATTCCTGCCCGAGTGGCGCCGGTGCCTCAACCACCAGTTGCGCAAGGGCAGTGCTCAGGCTCAGGCCCGCACGGAGGGCGCCAGCCAGCATCATGAGCGCGTCGGGCAACTGCTCCTCGAATTTGCGTTGCCGCCGTTGACGCAGCCACGCATACAGTAGCCTCGGCAGCAGCGCCAGACCGAAGAAAACGGGAAGGCCAGCCAGTACGTTGCCAGTGATTAGCACCGCTGTGATGGCGCCAAGCGTCATCATGGCGACGTGAAGGATGAAGAGTTTTGCCGGATCGATGAAAAGGAAAAATTCACGCGCTTGAAAATGTGTGCGCTCGGTAAACTCTGCGCGGTAACGCGCCATGGCGGTCATGCCCATATCAATGATGAACCAGGCAAGCATGGCAGCGGCAACGGCCGCAAACAACATCACGACCACCAGCATGTTGGCCGCTTTCATTGGCCGCTCCCGCGCGCGAATCCGCCCGTACCCGGATCGCTGCCCGACCCAGCGGCGCTGTTGCCCGCCGGTTGCCCATCACTTTTGAAAATCTCGAGATCGAGCGCATGGCCAGACGCGCGCAATGCCTCGTAGAAATTGGGCGGAATATCGCAGCCCGTAAAATAGCCACGCACCTTCATGCCATCCGGCCCTTGCGCATATCCGAGGTTCACGAAGCGAAACAATTCCTGCAACTGAAGTTTGCCGCTTTCCATGCCCGTGACCTCGGTGATGCTGGTGACGACACGTGTTCCACACGTAAAGCGCGTCTGCTGCACGATCATGTGAATCGCCGAAGCAATCTGATCACGGATGGCGGACAGGGGCAAATCCATGCCGGCCATCAGCACCATCGTTTCCAGACGCGCCAGGCCATCGCGTGGGGTATTTGCATGCAGCGTGGTCAACGAACCGTCGTGGCCGGTATTCATGGCCTGCAGCATGTCGAGCGCCTCGCCGCCGCGGCATTCGCCGATCACGATCCTGTCTGGCCGCATGCGCAATGTGTTTTTGACGAGTTCGCGAATGGAGACCGCGCCTTTACCCTCAACATTTGAGGGGCGCGATTCAAGACTGATCCAATGCTCGTGGTGCAACTGCAGCTCGGCGGAGTCTTCCACCGTAATGATGCGTTCGCCCGCAGGAATGAAGTTCGAAAGGATGTTCAGCAGCGTCGTTTTACCCGAACCGGTGCCGCCCGAAACGACGATGTTCTTGCGTGCCGTGACACACACTTCCAGGAACGTTGCCATCGCCGGGCTGATCGCGCCCAGCGTGACAAGGTTGTCCACCGTCATTTTGTATTTGGCAAATTTACGAATGGTCAGTGCAGCGCCCTTGAGCGCCAAAGGTGCAATGATGGCATTGACGCGCGAGCCATCCTTGAGTCGTGCGTCGACCATTGGCGAAGCTTCGTCGATGCGACGTCCAAGTGGCGCGACAATCCGTTCGATGACGCCCAGCACCGCCCGGTCACTGGTAAAGGTCAGCGGGTGCTTTTGAATGCGACCACCGCGCTCGACATAAATTTTGTCGAACTGACAGACCATGATTTCGGTGACGCTCGCATCGTCCAGCAAGTCTTCGAGCGGGCCGAGACCGACTGCTTCGTCGAGCACCTGCCTGGCCAGCAGTACGCGGTCGAGCTCGGGAGGAATTGTCGCTTCCTGGTCCAGCATGATGTCGGCGATGATACGACCTGTTTCGGTACGCAGCTGGGCATCGTTCATGGTCGATACGTCGTGACGGCGCAAATCCATTGTTTCCAGCAACATCGTATGCAGGCGCTTGCGCCACGCGAATTCGTCATGCCTCTGCTTTGCTTGCGGCGCCAGAACGACAGCGTAAGCGTTGGATTTGATCGATGCCGGATCTGGTGCCTGCACAAATCCCGGTGCTGACGTTTGCGACGAGGCCGTCGCCGTTTTTGTGGCGTCCCTGGCATCGCGAGCGTCCTGTGCTTGCCACACTTGTTGTTGCGCCTTGGTGGCTGCGACCCGCGACGCCTGTATTTCTTCCGCTGCGCGCAGGTTGCGCACCGGGGCGCTCGTCGAGCGCGAGTGTGCCGCTGCCGCCTGCACCGCGGGCGGTGCATCGGGGTGCAGCATCACGCGCAGCTTGAACGGCCCGATGGCGATCACGTCAGTGTCGCGCAGTGGCCCGTGAGGACTCGTGATCCGCAACCCGTTTACGGTTACACCGATAAACGTCCCCATATCCTCGAGCAGAACACCGGATGGCGTCCGGACCAGCCGTGCATGGTCCTTGCTGACGCGCCAGCTGTCGAGAACGACATCATTTGTCGACCGGCTGCCGACCATCGATTCGTCTGGCACATTGAGTTGCCGGGCATGGCCATCGGCGTTCGTGATTTCGATCTGGAACATGGCGCTACCTAGTGGGATCGAACAAGCGGTACCGGCCGGGTTGTTTGCCCTGACGGCGTCTGGTTGACCTTGCCTGCGTCACGGCCAGGCTGCAGCGGATCGGTCAGGAAAGGTGGCGCACCAAGTTGCTGCTCGAGCCGTTCGCCGGCACGTCTGGTTCGGTCGACCAGGCCGGGACTGTGGCTGTCGACAATGGTTGGCGTGACAAAGACCACCAATTCGGTTTCTTTGTTCTGAAAGCGCTTGGAGCGAAACAGCGCGCCCAGGACGGGAAGGTTGCCGAGGAAAGGAACCTTGTCGATGTCGGTGCTGGTATTGCGTTGCAAGAGCCCCGAGAGCACGATGGTTTCACCCTGATGAACATTGAACTCGGTTTTCGTGCGTCGCGTCAGCAAGCCTGGACCACCGGAGGTCGTGAACGACGCATCAATCGAGCTCACTTCGGATTCGATGATCGCCCGCACAATGCCGTTGCGGCCGACACGTGGTTCGATATCAAGCTTGATGCCGTACTGTTTGAATTGCACCGTCACGCCGTTGACGGTGGCGATCGAGTAGGGCACCTCGCCACCTGCCAGGAAACTAGCCTTGTAGCCACTTCGTGTGGAGAGTTGAGGTTCTGCCAGGATGCTGGCGGTGCCGTTCTGTTCGAGTGCATTGAGCTGCGCATTGAGGCCCAGATTGAGCGCGCTCAGCACCGTGAGGCTCGATGGCGACAGATTGCCGGCATTGTCGCCTGCCGAGATTGGTGGCGTGCCACCGCCGGTCGTGATCGACAGGCCTTTCTGATCGCCACGACGCAGAGGAGCCCAGATGCTGCCAATGGCGGCACCGCCCACTGCACCCCACTTCAAACCCAATTCACGAAGCTCGGTACGGGGAAATTCGACCACCTTCACATCCATCATCACCATTTGTTCCCAGCCTATGGGGCTAGTAAAGTTGATGATTTGTGGATACCGCTTTGCCAGTTCGGCGACCTTGTCCCGGTCGGCGTCCGACAATTCGTCACCTTCGACAATCACCTTGTCGCCGACGACACTCGTTGTCGCGTTCGGAATCGTCGACAGGAAGGTGGCAACCTCCCGCGCAACGCGGCTGACGTCGCCCAATACCACGTTGACCTTGATGCGTTGGTAGCGACCATCCTTGTTCCACACGAACAGGGATGATGTGCCTGCACCGTTGGCGAAGATGATCGTGTCTTTATCGTCCAGTGCGCTCGCGGTAATGACCTGTGCGTTACCCACGGCGATGCGCGCCACGTCTGGTGTGGGAAACACGCGTGATTCACCGACAAACAGCTCTATTTCGGCAACCTGTTCCGGCTCAGCGGATTTGGCAATCGGCGCGTATGGCGCGACCGCCATGGTGCCTGCGCGGCATTGGCCGGTTGCACTGGCGACGCATCCCGCGAACACCACCAGGCACACGAACGTGAGACGACGCGGAAAATCGATCCTGCTGTTTTTCATGGCTGGCTCACCGTATGGAAGAACGCATTGCGCGCGGGTCATAGCCGACCGAGCGCGAGTACAGCGCTATTGGGACAGGGTGCTCGCTGCGAGTGGGTCAGTGGAACCGGGCAGGATTGGCGGCGCAATGAAGGATGCGGACTGATTCGGTGTGACCGCCGCGTGGCGGTAGCGCCCGAGCTTTAGTGCTTCTGGTGGGAACTTGTTGCCACTACCGCCGTACAACACCGGGACGCCATCATCGCGTGCCATGTGCTGGCCAGCAGCCTGGGGACCGAACCAGGTGACAAGGTCGATACCCTCTCTGGCACCGCCGGCGTCGTCACCGGGGCTGCGCAGCAATGCTGTCAGCTTCCCGGTTTCGCGGGCCAGAATGATGTTTTTGGCTTCGTTCGGGGTGGTGTTGAGGGTCACGGTCGCAAACTGAACGACTTCGCCTCCACGAGGATCGTCGACGGACCGTTTACCAGTGGCCATGACCATCACACGTTGGAGGAGGGGAAGAATAATCTTTTTGCCGTTCTGGTCTGTGGTGAAGATCAAATCGATCAAATCACCCGGTTCGAGCATCCCGGAAATGGAGTTGATTTCGTCAACCATGACCGTAATGGCCCGCTGGCCATGGTCCAGCCGGGCCGAGAAGGTTGCTGGTCGTCTGCTCAGCAACTGGCTAGATAAAAGCATCTCCCCTGGCTTCAGGTCGTAATTGCTTACTCTGCCTGCCACGTTGAGAACGTCCTGGGGTGCGACTGCGTCGGAGTGGGCGAATTCTGTGGGTATCTTGCGAATGGCGAGATCATCCACGGCGACAACACTTCCTTTTGTAATGAGGGATTTGGCAACCAGCAGTTCGACGGTTTCGACCTTTCCGCGTGACTCGATCGATTCTATTTTCTTGCTGAGGTAACTGCGCGTGGTTAGTGCCGCAGCAATACCAATCACCAGCGCGATGCCCAGAACTGCCCAGGTCTTGCCGATTTTCGGTATTTTGGGGAGAGTCAGTCTCATCGCTTAGCCCGGGAGAGATATTGAGTAGCTGAAGTTGTGATAGGCCGTCTTGAATGCATCGAGCAACTGCCAGAGAACGCTCTGATCATTCGACATGCCAATGCCCAGCGCCAGCGCAAGTGCACCGCAAACGACGAGATACTCCATGCTGGACTGGCCATGCTGCGCAACGGTCCAGAGATGTTTATGTCGGTTCATCGTGTTGGTTTTGAAGAAGTGATGGTGTTCAGGACAACTGCTGTCCTGCCTTGGTTGTCCCGGGCTATGACGGCAACTGCTTCGCTGTCCGCCTTTTTGAAAAAAAGTAAGTTGGCTTCACGCGATGCTGTGGCTCGACCCACCCCGGGATGAATGGGCGACCTGGTTTCACGCTCCAGAATGAAGCCATCAATGCGGAGCATGCTTTTAATGGATTCGGTACTGAGTCCGAGGCTGTGCGTATTGGTGAGAACAACATGCTCGATGCGACGTCGGGCGTCGTTCGATGTGGTGCGGCTGAGAATATGGAAACCTGCAGCAAGCCTGGACAGCAGTCGTTGGTCTGCATCGCGGGATGCTGTCGCGCTGTTTATTGCGGCGCTCAGTTCGGTTACCGCGATCACGCCACGTGTACCTGTCCCATCAGGTTCGAAGTGGACCGTCGCGTAGTGTGTGCCAAGCGAGCGTCCAAGGATGCGCCTCGTACCGGCCGTGTTATCGACCAGCGGTTGCCCGAGACTCTGCCGGAACAGGGCAGCGACCCTGGCAGGTGTGGCTAGGGAGGTAAAGCCACGCATTTGAAGGGGCGTCCCGTTGGCGTTGACTGGCCCACCCTGGTCGGTCAGGTTGATACCTTCTGGGATAACGATCTGCGGCCACACCGACTGGGCGATCGTCGCTTCAACTGGCATAATCAGCAATGCGCCGATGAGCAGGCTGCGGCGGCGCCATCCGGAAGACGATCCGCGCAACACCGTAGTCGAAGCTGCCATGCCTGCCATGATTGCGCACCCTTTGCTGAGTTTCAGTGTTCGGGAATCGCTGACTAGTTCCAATTGGAATCTTTTCAGCAAGCAGCACACTTGACCTCGCACAACAGAACGCACAATGGCGGCTCGCTGGGTGCATCACTACGGCCGCATGTGGTATCCGCGAGTCACTTCAGCCGGTCAGGCGGAACAATATCGCGCCAGAAGTCGAGTTGCCCCAACTGAGGTTTGTCGATATGCCCGCCCTCAACCAGGGACACGGATGCACCGACGACCGAGGAAACGGCGCGCAATTTCGTGGCGGGAACGAGCATGGGATGATCGATGCGGGATTCCACTTGCTCCGCATCCCTGGCGGTCCATCCATCCACGACAAGGCTGGTGTGACGAGTGACGGACAGGTTGATCTTGTCCAGCGGCGTATAAGCCTTGAGACCGGCTGGCACGTTAGCCAACGTGATGCTGACATTGCCGGTATAAATGCCGCGTGCGCGTAGCCCAAGCCAGTCAGCGGTCTTCGGTTGATTGAATGGCTTGCCGTCGTCGGTGGCGCTGAAGGCGTCATTCTGGGTCGCACCACCGCCATCGCCATCGCCATCGCCTGCGCCGAATCCGACTGCAACATCCTTGTCGAAGTTGGCGATCAGCGGCGCGCCGGTCGGCCCGCGCCAGAACATGTTCTGGTGCGCAGTGAAATTGCCAGCGACATCACCTGTCTTCACCGGAGCATCGGGGTTGCTGAAAAATCGGCGTCTGACTTCCTCGTTCAATTGCGCGGGCGTCTTCCAGGTACTCTGCTCGTCATTGCGGGTGGTCGCTTCGAATGCCACATAACGGCTTGCCATCTGCACCGCGTATGAAACGTCTTGGTATTTTGCAATCAGGGGGATCAGCAGAATAAGTGGAATCAGTGCAAGCGCAACAACGAGAAACTCGGTGAGCGCCTGACCGTACTGACGGTAATGCTGTGCTTGATGTGGCAGGCAACGCTGACAAAAACCACTACTTTTGCGGCGAACGCTTGATCTACGCTGTGTCATTTGCGCGGCATCCTGCTGGTGATCGTAAATCCAGCATTCAGGTAGGGTGCGAAGACGGCGCTATGGACCATCGTGTCGAGCCTTGCTTCGACAGCATGCGCTTGGATGCCGCCGACCGACGTTGTTTCCAACGTCATGTTCGACTGATGATGTTCGCCATTGGCATGCCATGCGGTGAACGAGCCACCCAGAGAAAGGCAGTCCTTTCCTTGCGTGGTCAAGGGATTGTCCCAGACCTCGCACTCGAGCCCGAGAATCATCTTGCGTTCACGCTTGACCGACAGCGGATGCTGGCGCATCACTGCCGCAAGCGCCACGAGTCCCGGGTTGTCGGGAGACTTGCGGATCGCTTCGTCGATCTCTGCCACGCTTGCCGCTGGAACGCGTACGCGGGCACGCGCCGTTGCGTGAGCTCGCGCATCGCAGACGCCAGTGGCGGTCTTCTTGCGCAAGTCGATGATGCATGTGCCCATGGTAGAGCTGAGCTCGGCTGTCTCCTCTGCGGTTTCGCGCAGGCTGCAGTCGTGCTCCAAAAGGTCATAGGTCAGGCCGGACTGATAGGTGATGGTCCTGTTCGCAGATGTGTAGAGGTCGGTTCTAAGGCTCAGCAAGTAGTCAGGCCAGGCGCGGGGTAGATTTACTGGCCTGCCAGTTTCATGATGTTCACGAATGCATTGTTGCGTCTGCGCCTTCAGTTGCGCCAAACCGGATGCGTTGCCAAGCCTTCCGTCGACGTAGCTGTCCAGGCGTGTGAAATGCACCCTGACCGTGCCGCCTTCGATGCCCACGGCTTGATGCGGCATCGGCTTCTGTGCGCGCACAAGTTCAGCCTCGGTTGTTGCCTTGGCGGGCATCGCAATGATGGCTGCACAGAGAGCCAGGAGTACGGGTGCCCGTCGGCACAACCGCCAATCAAGCACTATTTCCGCGCGCTTGGTGACATCGACTGGCTCGCTCATTGTGAACCTCCCCGTGCCATCGCCTGGTCAAGAGCTGCTGACGACGTCGGCACCAGCCGCACCTGCCAGAACGGATTGAAGAGACTTGCCAGTTCCGTCTTGCCGTCACTGCGGGGGGATGGGCGGTCAAAGAACACTTCTGACGTCGAGACTGCTGATAGAACATCCGACTTTGCTTTCCCGTCGTACAGGGCCAGTTTGCCAGTTGGTTTGATGATGGAGCGACCATCGGATGTGCGGGTTTGCGACTTGTCGCGGGTAAGTCGGATCGAGAACCTCAACGTGGGCGACGGCATCGCCAATTGGGATGCGGACAGATCGTAGAACCGGGGCACGCCGCTATATTGGACACTGCGGCCGTTGGCATCACCATCCGCACTTGCACTAGGATTGTCATTGCGCGAATTGCCGTACTCCGCGCCCGACTCATCGGGGTTGCCATGCTTCGCCTCCTGAGTGCCATAACCAAGCGCCATCTCGTCGTGTTCGCACTTGGGCAGGCCGAAGGCAGGGATATTCCAGTGCCATTCATGCAGCGATGCCGTATCCATGGCCTTCCACTCGTCAAACCCGATCAGTTCGGTACCACCACGCCGTCGGAACTCTGCCTTGAGCCCGAGGATGCACGGGAAGCTGTTCTTCGATGTCCACGAGCGATTCTTTACAAAACCGTCCAGGTCTGCGGCCTGGGTCACCGCGCTTTTAAAACGGGTTCGATCGTTTCCTGAATACAGTTCACTGAAGCCCAGGAAATCGTCCGCAAGCGGCACCTCGTCAACTCGCACCACGCCGTCCCCGAGATAATTGGCATCTGCAACGGCTTGCATGACTGCTGAACGCGCAGGAATCAATGTCGCCTTCATCAGCGCTTGTGCACTTTGGAGCGCCTGCTTCGCAGTTTCTGACAGGCCGATTGTTCCTGTGGCCGCGACGCTGACCGCGGCATCGGTGCTCTTAGCAACAGCAGAGGCCGGTCCGAAACTCAACAGGTAGCAGACCGGAATATATGTCACGAGCAATAACATAACCGGCCGGGAATAAGAGCTCTGACACATCAAAGGCGGGATGTTTTCGGTATGTGTAACAACATGGCTGCTCCAGGAAGCAATGCTCACTGCCTGGGCGATCATCACCTCGTTGGCCATGAGTGCCCGGTTCGTATATGCGTCGAAATTGAGTGCCCGGGCGTGCATGACGCCAGCGCTGTATGCAACCGCATCTGCCGTGTTGACGAGTTTGGATTTTTCCGCAGTAAGTTGACCTGTGTTGAAAAGGAAGAACAACGCAGCCAGGCCCCCAATGAGGGTGAACAAACCGTAAATCAGCGCTTGCCCACGCTGGTAGTGCAGACTCTTTATCGAAGATGCTGGCACATGATGTCTGTACATGACGCGCACACTTTCTCGAATGCTGTAACGTTTGCAGTCCGGAGGCCCGGGCCAACGTGCAGAATCTAAAAAGCCGCTGTGGATCAGCGGCTGAAATAACACTGACTACTGTTGACCGTCCTTTGCCTGGTTGCCATACGTCGACAAGGAGCCCTTGGTCGGGTCCTTGGCCTGAGTCTCGGCTTTGCCTGCTGCCGTGCCAGCTTGGGTGATTGCCGAAGATCCATCTTTACCAGCCACTTCCATGGCGACGGCAGCAGTTTGATTGCGCAAGGTAGCCCCGAATAGCTGGTAAATCGCTATGGCAGCAACAGCAATCAAGGCAACAATGACAATATATTCGGTCATGCCTTGACCGCGACTCCTGTTACCAAGTGTGATTACTTTCGGCGTCAGTTTCATACCGGACTCCATCTTCATTTGGTTAATGTTGATATAAGGAACGTGTAATTGCCTATGGATAATATAGAAGGTGGAGCTGGTGAAAATTGGCGAACATCAACCAAAGTCTGATTTCAGCCGATGCCAGCGGCGCCCCACCCAACTTTTGCGGAACGATGTGCAGAACAAAAAGGGCTACACGCCGAAGCATGTAACCCTCTAATATCACAGCAAATTCTGTGGGTGGCTGATGGGGGAACACTGACCAAAGCAACGTATCCACGCTCACTGGGCGTCAAGGCAATTGCTCCACCGGTCTGTGAGAGGGATTGTGTTACGAAAGCAATCCTCTTGCAGTGCCGCTTTTTGTCCAGATTGTTGGTGGCGAGGTCCGTATCGATGAGCGTACCCGGGCTAGCTCCAGACAAAGGCGACGTGTTCCTTGTCTTCATCGTCAATGACAAAAGCCCGAACGTACATGCGAAATTTTTCGGCGACATACACTTCGGTGCGAAAAGTCTTGAGTGCCGAGGCGTCAACATGATGTCGCCGAAGGTGGTCCGCTAATCCAGCCCGGTAAGCCTCTACACATTGTTGTACCAGTGGCGGGAGGTCGCGCGAATCTTCGCCGTCGGCAGGGATCCAACTGATGATGACCTTCTCGCCGCGTCGCTCTCTGGCCAGCTTGTACACGTCCTCAAAGACGAAGGCATCGTCCACGTAGTTCATTCCGCTCATGAAGGAGTGCGACCAGTTATGCGCCATCGAGCGGATAAGTTTGTACTTCATCTACTGTGCTCCTCGTGTGCGCCAATGCCAGCCGTTGGCGGTTCCTTCGTGCTTGTTTCAAGCGAGCACCTTGCCATTGTCAACTACCTGCCGACCAGGTTGGTAAACCAAAACTGCGTCCGCGCATGCAGACACTTCTGCCGCTTAATGTTGAGCACGTGTCCGAATGTCAGACCTGACCCCGGCTTTTTGTTCGCATCAGAACGCAAAAAGCCCAGTCCGAAGACTGGGCTTTTTACTTGCATTCTGTGGGGTGGCTGATGGGGCTCGAACCCACGACAACAGGAATCACAATCCTGGACTCTACCAACTGAGCTACAGCCACCACTGAACTACTACATCTGTCTCGTTGTTTCCGCGACAGAACAAGATTATATAAACTTTAGCCCGTGCTTGCAAATTTAATTGCATGTCGAAGCAGAGGGCGCTTGCGGTTCGGCAATGTCGACCGCGTACACGGGCGGATCGATCCCCAGCAGGCTGCGAAACGCGGCCGTCAGCGCCGCTGCACTGGCCGTTGTATAGCCCGTCAGCCCAGCTGGCAGCGCCTCCGAACCAACAGCCCGCGCCAGCCCACCAGCCACCAGCAAACGCGCCAGTTGCCGCGCCACAGCGTCCCCCGTATCCACCAGCGCCACGTCACCATGTCCAGAGCTAACCAGCAGCCGCTCGATCGCCCCACGCACCAGCGGATAGTGCGTGCAGCCAAGCACCAGCGTATCGGCATCCTGCGCCAACAGCGGCGCAATGAAGCGATCAAGCATGGCCGTCGTGACGCTCGATTCAACCTCGCCAAACTCAATCTGGTCGGCCAGGCCGACACACGGTTGCAGCAGGAAGTCGACGCCGGTATCGCCATGGATCTGGTCACGCAGTTGCAGGAACTTGGCGCCGCGCAGCGTGCGCTCGGTGGCCAGCACGCCCACCTTGCCATTGCGGGTCAAGGCGGCAGCCGGCTTCAACCCCGGCTCCACCCCCACAACCGGCATTCCCGGATGCGTCTCCCGCAGCACGCGCACGGCCGCCACGGTCGCCGTATTGCACGCCACGACGATTGCCTTCGCACCTTGCGCAATCAGAAAATCAGCAATCGCCAGCACACGCGCAATGACCAGCGCCTCCGGCTTGTCGCCATACGGCGCATAGCCGGAATCGGCGACATACAACAGGTGTTCATGCGGCAGCTGCGCCTGAATGTGGCGCAGCACCGACAGACCGCCGACGCCCGAGTCGAACATGCCGACCGGGGCGTCGTGGGAAAGCGTGGTGGAAACCATGCTGAAGGGGAGAGGTGTTATGCGACGTTGATCGGCACGCCGCGCAGCGATTCGATCTTGGCCGACCATTCCTTCGGGCCGGTCGTGTGGACCGACGTGCCGGTCGAATCGACGGCGACAGTCACTGGCATGTCGGTCACGTCGAACTCGTAGATCGCTTCCATCCCCAGGTCCGCAAAGCCGACGACGGTGGCCGACTTGATCGCTTTCGACACCAGATACGCCGAGCCGCCGACCGCCATCAGATAGGCCGACTGGTGCTTCTTGATCGACTCGATGGCGGCCGGGCCGCGCTCGGCCTTGCCGATCATCGAGATCAGGCCGGTCTGCTCGAGCATCATGTCGGTGAACTTGTCCATGCGCGTCGCGGTCGTCGGGCCAGCCGGGCCGACCACTTCGTCGCCGACCGGGTCGACTGGGCCAACGTAATAGATCACGCGGTTGGTGAAGTCCACCGGCAGCGATTCGCCCTTGGCCAGCATGTCCTGGATGCGCTTGTGCGCGGCGTCGCGGCCCGTCAGCATTTTGCCGTTGAGCAGCAGCGTCTGGCCAGGCTGCCACGAAGCCACTTCTTCCTTGGTCAGCGTGTTCAGGTCGACGCGCTTGGATTTTTGCGTGTCCGGCGTCCAGTTCACATCAGGCCAGCTCGACAGTGCAGGCGGTTCGATGTAGACCGGGCCCGAGCCGTCCAGCACGAAGTGCGCGTGGCGCGTGGCGGCGCAGTTCGGGATCATCGCCACGGGCTTGGAGGCCGCGTGGGTCGGGTACATATTGATCTTCACGTCCAGCACCGTGGTCAGGCCGCCCAGGCCCTGCGCGCCGATGCCCAGCGCATTGATTTTGTCGCACAGCTCGATGCGCAGCTCTTCGAGTTTGTTGTTCGGGCCGCGCTGGCGCAGCTCGTACATGTCGATGTCTTCCATCAGCGACTCTTTGGCCATCAGCATCGCCTTTTCGGCGGTGCCGCCGATGCCGATGCCGAGCATGCCCGGCGGGCACCAGCCCGCGCCCATCAGCGGCACGGTTTTCAGCACCCAGTCGACCAGCGAGTCAGATGGGTTGAGCATGACGAACTTGCTTTTATTTTCCGAACCGCCGCCCTTGGCCGCGACTTTCACGTCGACGGTCTCGCCCTCGACCAGCTCCATGTGGACCACGGCCGGGGTGTTGTCCTTGGTGTTCTTGCGCTCGAAATGCGGGTCGGCCACGATCGAGGCGCGCAGCTTGTTGTCGGCGAAGTTGTAGGCGCGGCGCACGCCTTCATTGACGGCGTCCGTGACGGTGCCCGTGAAACCCTCGAAGCGCACGCCCATGCCGATTTTCAGGAACACGTTGACGATGCCGGTGTCCTGGCAGATCGGGCGCTTGCCTTCGGCGCACATGCGCGAATTGGTCAGGATCTGGGCGATCGCATCCTTGGCGGCCGGGCTCTGCTCGGCCTCGTAGGCGCGCGCCAGGTGCTGGATGTAATCCGCAGGGTGGTAGTAGCTGATGTACTGCAGTGCTGCCGCGACCGATTCGATCAGGTCGTCTTGGGTAATCACGGTTGCCATGTTCGCTCTTTCAGAAGTACCAGGAATGTTCTGTTTTAAGAATGCTTGTCGTTGTGCGTGCTCATCACGATGCGGTCGGTGTAGGCAATCGCCATGGCCGAGAGCAGGAACGCGAAGTGGATCAGGGTCTGGAAGAACAGCGTCTTCACATCGTAGGACGACGCGTTGATGAAGGTCTTGAGCAGATGAATCGACGAAATGCCGATGATCGCCATTGCCAGCTTGGTCTTCAGGACCGACGCGTTCACGTGCGACAACCATTCTGGCTGGTCCGGGTGACCATCCAGATGCATGCGCGACACGAACGTCTCATAACCCCCGATGATCACCATGATCAACAGGTTCGAGATCATCACCACATCGATCAGGCCGAGCACGACCAGCATGATGATGGTTTCATTGAGCCGGGTAGGGCGCAGGGCGCCCGGAACGCTGACGGCATCGATGATGTGTTTGAGCGAGTCGGCGTTGCCCATGGCGGCGCCAATCAGGTCGACGAGTTCGACCCAGAAGTGAAAGACGTAGACGCACTGGGCCAGGATCAGGCCCAGGTAGAGCGGCAGTTGCAGCCAGCGGCTCGAGAAAATCAGTGAATTGAGGGGCGACAGCTTGCGAAAAGGCTGGTTCGGCGGCAGGGACGACATCGGGATGGAACTCCAGGAAGTGCGAGAAAATTCAGCACGGCATTTTACACCGGCGCCAGCGTTACGGTGTCGTCTGGCGCGCACTTGTCCGCTTTGCAAGCGACGGCGTTAGAATGCATCAGGCGGCACCTGCCGGTCGCCGGGGGCGGTGTGTAAGGGCTCAGTAAGCGAGCGCCCCTATGGTATCGGCATAACCCACTAACTAGAATGGAGACTGACATGTCCGAGAACGAGACGACGCAAGAGCAATCCCAGGGCCTGCAAGAAAATCGCGTGTTCCAGCCGCCGCACGACTTTGCTGCCAACGCCACCGTCAGCGGCATGGCCGCCTACGACAAGCTGTGCGCCGAAGCGGCCAGCGATTACGAAGGTTTCTGGGCGCGCCTGGCGCGCGAGAACCTCGACTGGCACAAGCCATTTACCAGCACGCTCGACGAGTCTGACGCGCCGTTCTACAAATGGTTCGGCGACGGCCAGCTCAATGCGTCGTACAACTGCCTCGACCGCAACCTTGAGAACGGCAATGCCGACAAGACCGCGATCATCTTCGAAGCCGACGACGGCGCCGTCAACCGCGTGACCTACCGCGAGCTGCACGAGCGTGTCTGCAAATTCGCCAACGCGCTCAAGTCGCGCGGCATCAAGAAGGGCGACCGCGTCATCATCTACATGTCGATGTCGGTCGAAGGCATCAGCGCGATGCAGGCCTGCGCCCGTATCGGCGCGACCCACTCGGTGGTGTTTGGCGGCTTCTCCGCCAAGTCGCTGCAGGAGCGCATCATCGACGCCGGCGCAGTTGCGGTCATCACGGCCGACGAACAGCAGCGCGGCGGCAAATCGCTGCCGCTCAAAGCCATCGTCGATGAAGCCCTCGGCATGGGCGGCTGCGACACAGTCAAGGACGTCATCGTCTACAAGCGCACCGGCGGCGACGTCGCTTTCAACGAAGGCCGCGACCTGTGGCTGCACGAGCTGGTCGAAGGCCAGTCGGCCGACTGCGAGCCGGAATGGGTCGATGCCGAGCACCCGCTGTTCATCCTTTACACGTCCGGCTCGACCGGCACCCCGAAAGGCGTGCAGCACTCGACCGGCGGCTACCTGCTGTGGGCCGCGCTGACCATGAAGTGGACGTTCGACCTGAAGCCCGACGACGTCTTCTGGTGCACGGCCGACATCGGCTGGATCACCGGCCACACCTACATCGCTTATGGCCCGCTGGCCGTCGGCGGCACGCAGGTCGTGTTCGAGGGCGTGCCCACCTTCCCGAACGCCGGCCGCTTCTGGAAGACGATCGAAAAGCACAAGGTCAGCATCTTCTACACGGCGCCAACGGCGATCCGCTCGCTGATCAAGGCGTCGGACGTGGACGAAAAAGTCCATCCGAAGAACTCGGACCTGTCGAGCCTGCGCCTGTTGGGTTCGGTCGGCGAGCCAATCAATCCGGAAGCCTGGATGTGGTACTACAAGAACGTCGGCAGCGAACGCTGCCCG
This sequence comes from Telluria sp. LT1R51-2, assembly GCF_059685775.1. Lineage (NCBI taxonomy): Bacteria > Pseudomonadati > Pseudomonadota > Betaproteobacteria > Burkholderiales > Oxalobacteraceae > Telluria > Telluria sp. LT1R51-2. The sequence goes on from NZ_JCASIM010000001.1 coordinate 610,392, forward strand.
ATCGTCGACACCTTCTGGCAGACCGAAACGGGCGGCCACATGATCACGCCGCTGCCGGGCGCGACGCCGATGGTGCCGGGTTCGTGCACGCTGCCGCTGCCGGGCATCATGGCCGCGATTGTCGATGAAGCCGGCGCCGACGTGCTGAACGGGCAGGGCGGCATCCTGGTCGTCAAGCGCCCATGGCCGTCGATGATCCGCACCATCTGGAACAACCCCGATCGGTTCCGCACCAGTTACTTCCCGGACGAGCTGGGTGGCAAATACTACCTGGCGGGCGACGGCGCGATCCGCAACAAGGACACCGGCAACTTCACGATCACGGGCCGCATCGACGACGTGCTGAACGTGTCGGGTCACCGCATGGGCACGATGGAAATCGAATCGGCGCTGGTGGCCAATTCGCTGGTAGCCGAGGCGGCGGTGGTGGGGCGCCCGGACGACACGACGGGCGAATCGATCTGCGCGTTCGTCGTGCTCAAGGGCGCGCGGCCAACTGGCGAAGAAGCGAAAAAAATCGCCAACGAACTGCGTGCCTGGGTGGGCAAGGAGATCGGTCCGATCGCCAAGCCGAAGGAAATCCGCTTCGGTGACAACCTGCCAAAAACCCGCTCGGGCAAGATCATGCGCCGCCTGCTGCGCGTGCTGGCCAAGGGCGAGAACATCACGCAGGATGTGTCGACGCTCGAGAATCCAGCGATCCTGGAGCAGTTGAAAGAATCGGCGTAATCGCAAGCGTCTGCACCGGCCTACATGCCGGTGAAAAAAATGCCCGTGGTCGCATTGCGAACACGGGCATTTTTTATGACGCGAACCACCATCACAACTTCTGCAACTGCTCCTTCGCATACGTCGCACCCGCGCCGGTCGGCGCCAATTCGAGATACGTCGTGAACGCCGCCCTGGCTTTCTGCGGCTGCTTCGACCTGACATACGCATCACCCAAATTGCGATACGCAATCGCCCGCGACGGATCGATCTTGACGGTATTTTCAAACCAGCGCGCCGCCTCGACAAAACGATCCTGCTTGTAAAACACGAAGCCCAGATTGTTCGCCGCCAGCGCAAAGTCCGGCCGCAGCTTGAGCGCTTCGGTGAACTGCGCCTCGGCCTGCGCATACTGCTTCTCTTTATACAGCTGCAAACCCAGATCGTTGGCCCGCTGCGCCTGCTGCCGGCTCGATACCGGCACCGCCGCCGGCGCCTTGAGCCGCGTCTCGCCGCCTTGCAGATCCTTGACCACGACGGTGCCCGTTGCCTTGGATGCCTGCGCATCCAGCCGCGTGTTGAGCGCGATCGCATCGTTCGACAACTGCGCCGTGCCGGCGGTGAGGAACTCGGTTTCTTCCGGCAGTTCGAACACGAAGTCGCCGCCTTCCGAGCCTGGCAAGCTGCCAAAGGCCGGCGTCTGCTGCGATACGCTCGACACGGCCGGCGCCACATATGCCGCCAGCTCGGTGGCCGTGATCAGGCCATCGCCATTCAAATCACCCTTGCCGCCCAGGCCCTGCATCAAGGTCCAGGTAAATACCGAGTGGCCATTCGGCCCGCCATCGGCCACCAGTTGGTCGGTGCCGCCGGCCGTGAGCATCTGCCGGCCCAGACGGCGCGCGTTGTCGCGCAAGAACGACGCATTGGCCGCGCCACGCGTCAGGCCAAGGCCGCTGTAGCAGGCGTCCATCACGAACAGCGCGTGCTTGGCGGGCAGGCTCTCGGCGATGTTCTGGATTTCGGTCATCGGAATCGCATCGGTGGCCAGGTTATTCGGGTCGGCATCGAACGGCACGATGTAGCCGAGATCACGCCCGGAACTGAGCTTGCGCGTGGCGCCGTGCCCCGCGAAGAACACGAACACGCGGTCGTTCGGCTGCAAGCCACCGTGAGCCAGGCGATCGTGGAACGCGGCCAGGATGCCCTGGCGCGTGGCCTGTTCATTCTTCAGCGTGATCACGCGCTCCTGCGCGAAGCCGAATTTCTGCACCAGCAGCCGCTCGACGCCCTCGGCATCGCGCACCGCATATTCCAGGCGCGGCCACTTCGGATAATTGTCGATGCCCACCAGGATCGCCCACGAATTGGCGTAGCCGGTGGCCGCCGCGCGCGGTGCCGGCGCGGGCGCTGCCTTGCTGTCGACCTGGAACGTGGCGCCATCCCAGCCGGCAAATTGATACCCCTCGGCCGCCAGGCGTTCGAGAATCATCGGCAGCGCCTTGACGGTGCGTTCGTGGATATCGTGGAACAGGATGATGCCGCGGCCTTCCTTCTCGACGCTGCGCAGCACGCGGTCGGCGATCGACGACGGCACCGGGTCGGCCCAGTCGAGCGAATCGATATTCCACATCATCGACGTGAGCTGCGCATCGGCCAGCAATTGCATGCCTTCGCGATTGCGCGCGCCATACGGAAAGCGAAACAGCGACGAGCGCTGCGGATCGACCGCCTTGAGCAGCGTATCGGTATCGAGGATTTCGGACTTGAGCTTCGCACCCGTCTGCTTGGACAGCTGCGCATGCGTCAGGCTGTGATTGGCCAGCACGTAGCCGGCGTCCTTGAGTTTGCGGCTCACTTGGGCATTCGCCCCCAGCTTGGCGGCACCCTGCGCGTCGAGCGCGCCCAGGTTGCGCCCGACGTTGAAGAAGATCGCCGGCGCGTTGTACTGCTTGAGGATCGCGGCGATTTCTTCGCTGTAGCGGCGGTGCGGGCCGTCGTCGAAGGTGAGCAGCACGGTCTTTTTAGGAAGTGACTTGCCGAAGATTTCGGCGCCTTCACGCCCGGCCTGCGCTGGCGCGCCGGGTTCTGGGGCCGCAGGCTCGGGTTCGGGCGCTGCGGGGTAGGGCAGCACGACGCCGTATTCCTTCAGGATGCGTTCGCGGGAGTAGAGCTTTTTCAGGTAGGCGATGTAGCTGTCCCACTTCTCGCGCTTCAGCTCGATCGCGCGGGTATCGTAGCGCCCGAAGATCGCGCGGATCTCCTTCTCATAATTGCGCTCGATCTCGGCCAGCGCGTCGAGGTCTTCCGAGATCCGCTTGTGCAGCTTGATCGCGGCGAGCGACGAATCGCTGGCGATCTGCGCCTGCAGGCTGCGCAGGGTTTCGCGAAACGCCAGGCGGTCGGCGTCGTACAGGCCGTCGCCCGACTCGATGTAGTCGAGCAGGCTGCCGATGGCGTCGAAGCGGCGTGGGTTGTTCGACGCGATCAGGGTGGCCAGCGCCGTCTCGACGCGACCGATGCGTTCCTGGTTTTCGTGGAACAGCTGCTGACCGATGCGGTTCGCCTGCGCGCGCTCGGCGGCGGGCAGGGTAGCCTCGTCGTGGGTCAGCACGATGATCTTGCGGTAGGCGTCGAGCATGGCGCGTAGCTCGGTTGCGATGGCGCTGGCATCCTGCGTGCTGGTGGTTGATGCGGTGGCAGGCTTCGTTTCTGGTGCCCCGGTCGGGGTGCGGTTCACGAGCCAGGAGCCGGCGCCGGCGCCAGCTGCGGCCACGGCGAAGATGATGAGATAAAGTGATGTGCGTTTCACGACGTATCCGTTGCGGGTAGCGTGCCAGAGGGGCAGGCCAGCCGGGAACGATACCATTCACAGGTCATGCGTGAAAAGGGGGCGGGCAGGCCGTTGCAGGATCGGTCTTGTACTACCAGGAATTGTTGTTATAATGAGCGGCTTCGTGGAACGCACACGTCGACCATCAGGAGAGATGGATGAGTGGTTTAAGTCGCACGCCTGGAAAGCGTGTGTAGGTTCATAGCCTACCGGGGGTTCGAATCCCCCTCTCTCCGCCAAGCATACAAATTGGGACGTCCGCAGAAGTCCAGCAACGTCCGGAAAAAGCCGCTCTAGCCTTAGCTATAGCGGCTTTTTTGTGTGCTTGCGTTCAGGGAAGGACCCCCCCCCGATAGCGCAGTCGGGGCGCACCGAACGCATCACGACCGCTTATAACGCAGCCACACACCGCCACCATCCTGAACCTCTGCCGAATCGAGTTTCAGATAACTCGGCTGCTTCCAGGCCTCTTCGGCAACTTCAAACGACGCAGGATGATGACCGCGTCCGTCGATCAAAGGCAGTATCAACACGCTGACTTCATCAACCAGGCCAGCATTGACGAAGGACCCGCTGACGTGCGGCCCGCCTTCGACGATCAGTCGCTTCGTGCCCAGCTCATCGGCCAGGGTCTGCACCACCTGCGCCAGATCGATATCGGTTTTGCCTGCGAAAAAATACGACACCGCGATCGACTGCAGATAGGCCAGATAGTCGTCCGACACGGCTTCCGTCAGAACCGCGACGACGTGGGAGCCGAGTGCTTCGTTACTCTTCCAGGCAACCTTGCCATGACCATCGATCGCAATGGCGTAGGTCTTCGCATCACGCTTGGCAAAATAGGGCGTACGTGGGATCGGCTCCTTTGCCAACCCTTTCGGATAACCCTCGCCATGCGCGATTTCCTCCATGGTCGTACGGCCGCAAATCCAGCCATCGAAGTCAAACGTCGCGGCCAGCTTTTCGTACAGCTCGCCCGCAGCATTCTTGAACGGCCGATCCCACCCATCGGTCAGTGCATGGCCATCGATGGACGACATCATGTGGCAAATAACATAGGGTTTCATTGAATTCTCCAAAACGAGACATGAAAAAATTGCTCGTCAATTAAAAGGGTCATGCCTCGTCATCGAAGTCGGCAGACAAACTCAGATCCCGCTGCATCGAAATATCGCGAACACGTTGCTCCAGCCGTTCAACAACCGCATCAAAGCCCCAGGCGCCCAGCACGAGATGCCGAGGTGCATCGGCGCCATTCGCAATCGTGACCATGGCCTGCGCAGCCTTGAGCGGGTCACCCGCCTGCGCGCCGCTGGTTTCTTTGGTCCCTGCCAGCCGCTTTCCTGCCGTATCGGCGTAATCGGCAATCCCGCTCGTTGTCTGGCGCAAGGAGCGGCCCGCCCAATCGGTGCGAAACGGCCCGGGCTCGACGCACGTTACGCCGATTCCCAGCGGAAGCACTTCGGCGCGTAGCGCATCCGACCAGCCCTCAACCGCATGCTTGGACGCGGCATAGTAGCCAGACCCCGGATAACCGATGAGACCAGCAACCGAGGTGATATTGATGATGTTGCCCTTACGCTGCTCGCGCATCAGGGGAAGTACCGCGCGCGTCATGGCAAACAGGCCAAAGACATTCGTGTCGAACTGCGCACGAATTTCTGCCTCTTCACCTTCTTCGACAGTGCTCTGGTAGCCGTAGCCGGCGTTGTTGACCAAGACGTCGATGCGCCCGAATCGTTCGCGCGTCGCAGCAACTGCTGCATCGATATCGTCAAGGCGCGTGACATCCAGCGACAGTGCGAGAGCACGACCGGGTGCGCTGCGTTCGATGTCTGCGATGGCGTCCTTGTCGCGCGCGGTGACGACCACGCGCCAGCCGCGCTGAACGATCAGTTCGGCCAGGGCGCGGCCCAGGCCGGTTGAACAGCCGGTGATGAACCAGACCGGCGTGTTGTCTTGCTCGGGAGAGCCCTGCATCACTTGTTCAAGTGCTCGCGCACCTTGGCCGCACTGTTGCCCACCTGGCCAACCACGCGCTCCAGCTCTTCTTTACTGATGCCAAGGGCTTCAGTCCAATAGCGGACCTCATGGGTCTCGGTGAGACTGATGAGGTTGCGGTCCGGGTTGCCTTTGTTCGAAAGATTATCTGACATGGGTATCTCCTCAAAACTTCAGGATGCGCGGCCAGGGAGCACTGAGTCAGTGCGTGATTTCACGAACCGCTTAACAACATGCGTGCCGTCCCGATAACGCAGTGCTGCCCGTCTGTTGTTTTCACGGCATGCAGTTCGTCCACTGTTTTATGCAATTCGTCCATCGTGCGCCAGTGGTATCCGGGATTTGCCCAATGCTTCGCCTGAAGACCTGCGCAGGTGCATCAACGGCAATAAAATTGCAATATAAGTATTGATTTCGCACACCAAGAATCTGCTAGAATATTTTACAAGCAATAAAAATTGATAATAATCTACAAAAGTTTCATTGTTTGAGCTACGCCGAGCTGAGGAAATGCGGCTCCCCGTCACCAATATCGATATTCCACGGAGTCCCGTCCCATGCGCATCAAGTCAGTCCTGCTGTTGCTGTCCGCCTTCATCACTTTCAGCGCGGGCATCGCCCATGCCGGCCCGATCCTGGTCCAGAACGGCAATTTCGAGCTGACCTCAAACGGTGGCAACAAGAAAATCAACGGAACGACAGTCGATGCCAAGAGCACCACGCTGACCGGCTGGACCAGCAAGGAAGGCAGCGGCGGCTCAGGTGGTTACAACTTCGTTCTGGATGGCGCCACCGCCACCACGACCACGTCGGCGCTGCGGCTCGAAGGCACCAAAAACGGCTTCACAGCCTCGCCAACCGGCGGCAATTTCTTCGCGTCCGACTCGCAGTACTACCCGGGCCAACTGTCCCAGCTGATCAACGGCCTGACGATCGGCACCTCGTACCTGCTGACCTTTGATTTCGCACTGGCGCAGCAATCCGGCTTCGTCGGCGCCAACTACGACAATTACTGGCAGGTCGGCTTCGGCAAGGCCACCCAGAACAGCACCAAGCTGAGCATTCCGGATGACGGCTTCAGCGGCTGGAAGTCGGCCACGATGGCCTTTACGGCCACCAGCGCGAGCGAAATGCTGTCGTTCCTCGCCCGTGGCACCGCGCCTGGCGCGCCGCCATTCATGCTGCTCGATAACGTCGCGCTGAACGCCGAAGTGCCCGAGCCAGCCACTTGGACCATGCTGCTCGGTGGCCTGGGCCTGATCGGTTTCATGGCGCGCCGTCGCCGCAACGCACAGGCCTGAAAATACTGGCGGGTAGCGGCAGGCATGTCTGCCGCTACCCGCCTGTAAATCACCATGCACTTTTCGTCCGCCGAATTCGCCGCCACCGCACTGCGCCTGTGCGTCTGGCTGATCCTGCTCACGGCCCTGTTCGTGCCGCTGGAACGCTGGTTCGGCGTGCGCCACGATGGGCCAAACGGCGAGTTGCGGCACAACCTCGCGTATTACTTCCTCAGCAGCCTGGTGCCCATCGTGCTGCTGAGCGCGCCGATGGCGCTGCTGGCCGCGCTGGCCGCCTGGGTGGTGCCGGATGCGTTGATCACCGCCATCGCCGGCTTGCCGCTCGCCGTGCGCATGGTGCTGGCCTTCGTGATCGCCGAGACCGGTTTCTACTGGGGCCATCGGCTGAGCCACGAGCTGCCGTGGCTGTGGCGCTTCCACGCGCTGCACCACAGCACCGAGCGAATGCATTTTCTGGCCAATACGCGCAGCCATCCCGTCGACATGGTCATCACGCGCCTGTTCGGCATCGTGCCGCTGTATCTGCTGGGGCTGGCCAGCCCGACCGCGGCCGGCAGCGCCGCGCCCGCCGCATTGATCGTGCTGGGCACGTTGTGGGGCTTCTTCATCCACGCCAATCTGCGCTGGCGCTTCGGCCCGCTCGAATGGCTCGTCACGACGCCGGCCTTTCATCACTGGCACCACAGCCGGCACGAGCACACCAACCGTAACTACGCGTCCACGCTGCCGTGCCTGGACCGCCTGTTCGGCAGCCACTACCTGCCGCGCCACTGGCCGGCCGAAGTAGGGACAGACACGCCGCTCGCGCCCACGCTGCCGCGCCAGTTGATCGAGCCGCTGCTGCCGGCGCCGCCAGTCAAACCGGCCGCCGAACAGTCATTTTGAAGGACGACGCCAATACAACGGCGGCCCCCGAATCTGGTTGATTGACGGCGTGATCGCTTACAATGACTGGCCAATCACTACCAAACACACCTAATGGAATGGCTTTTTGACCCAAATATCTGGGTCGGCTTGTTCACCCTTGTCGTGCTCGAGATCGTCCTTGGCATCGACAACCTGATCTTCATCGCCATCCTGGCGGACAAACTCCCCCCGCACCAGCGTGACAAAGCCCGCCTTGTCGGCCTGTCGCTCGCCATGATCATGCGCCTTGGCCTGCTCACCGTCATCGCCTGGCTCGTCAAACTCACCGCCCCCCTGATTGCCCTCGGTCCGCTGTCGTTCTCCGGGCGCGACCTGATTTTGCTGGTGGGTGGTTTCTTTTTGCTGGCCAAGGCCACGATGGAGCTGCACGAGCGCGTCGAAGGCAAGCTGCAGGTCGCCACCGGCAAGCGCGCCTACGCGAGCTTCGCCGCCGTTGTCGCGCAGATCATCGTGCTCGATGCCGTGTTCTCGCTCGACGCCGTGATCACTGCCGTTGGCATGGTCGACGAGCTGGGCGTGATGATGGCGGCCGTCGTGATTTCGATGGGCGTCATGCTGTTCGCCTCCAAGCCGCTCACGCGCTTCGTCAACGCGCATCCGACTGTCGTCGTGCTGTGCCTAAGTTTCCTCTTGATGATCGGACTGTCGCTGATCGCCGAAGGACTGGGCTTCCATATCCCCAAGGGTTACCTGTACGCCGCGATCGGCTTCTCGGTCGTGATCGAGCTGCTCAACCAGCTGGCGCGCCGCAACTTCGTCAAGCAGGATGCGCACATCCCGCTGCGCGACCGCACGGCCGATGCGGTGCTGCGCCTGTTGGGCAGCACGCGCGGGATCGAGCCGGGCGACGAGCCGGATCCGGTGACGAGCAAGCAGCAGAAGCAAAAGCCCGACGAGCCGACCTTTGAGCTCGAAGAGCGCAATATGGTCAGCGGTGTCCTGAGCCTGTCGCAGCGCTCGGTGCGCTCGATCATGACCAACCGCTCGGACATCTCGTGGATCAATATCGAGGACGACGCCGACACGATCCGCGCCCAGCTCCTGGCCACGCCGCACGGCTTCTTCCCGGTCTGCCGGGGCGAACTCGATGAAGTGATCGGCGTCGCGCGCGCGAAAGACCTGATCGCCGACCTGGCGCTGTCGGGCGCGATCGATGCGAACCATATCCGCGTGCCGATCATCGTGCCCGACGCGAGCGGCGTGTTGAAAGTGATGGACCGCCTGAAGCGCTCGCATGGCCAGTTGGTTCTCATCGCCGACGAATACGGCACCTTGCAGGGCCTGGTCACGCCGATCGACATCCTTGAAGCCATCGCCGGCGAATTCCCGGACGAAGACGAGCAGCCCGTCGTGCAGGACCTGGGCGGCGGGCGCTGGCGCGTCGATGGCACGGCCGACCTGCACTACCTGGAACAAGTGCTCGAGGTGGACGCGCTGGTGGGCGACACTGACGACTACACGTCGCTGGCCGGCCTGATGCTCGAACGGTTCGGTACCTTGCCGCTGGTGGGCGACGGCATCGAGATCGAGGGTCTGCGCATGGAAGTCGAAGAGGTGCTGGAACGGCGTATCGCGTCGGTGCTGGTCACGCGCATCGCCGCCCCGCTGTGATACCCGGTTGAACGAACGTTTTACGATAGGGACGCCACCATGCAAGCACTCTCCCGGGGCCAGCGCCTGCCCCTGTCCACCGTAGCGCCAGACGGCGTGCTGCAAGCGGGCGTATCGGCCCAGGGTCTGGCGCTCGATGTCGTGTGCTTTGCACTGGACGCCGGCGGCAAGCTGGCCGATGAGCGCTACATGACGTTCTTCAACCAGCCTACGACGCCGTGCGGCGGCGTGGCGCTGGATGCGGCCGGCCAGGATGCCACGGGCTTCCGTTTTCAACTCGCGCGGCTACCTGGCTGGGTCGAGCGCGTGAGCATCGTCGCCAGCACCGAGGGCGCAGCGACGATGGCGCAACTGCAGACCGGCTATCTGCGCCTGGTTGGCCCGCAAGGTGAATTCGCGCGCTTCGCGTTCAGCGGCAGCGACTTTGCCGGCGAGCGCGCCGTCATGCTGGGCGAGCTGTATCGCAAGGATGGTGGCTGGCGCTTCATGGCCGTGGGCCAGGGCTTCAACGGCGGGCTGGATGCGCTGGTGCGCCACTTTGGCGGCGCGGTGGCGGACGATGCTCCCCAAGCTTTGCCAACAACGTCGGTCGACCTCGAAAAGCGCGTGGCCCAGTCTGCGCCGCAACTGGTCAACCTGGTCAAGTCTGCGGCCGTGTCGCTCGAAAAAGCGGGACTCGCGCAGCATCGTGCCAAGGTCTGCCTGGTGCTCGACATCTCCGGTTCGATGAGCGCCTTGTACAGCAAGGGCCTGGTGCAGAAATTCGCCGAGCGCATTCTGGCGCTGGGCTGCCGCTTCGATGACGACGGCGAGATCGACGTGTTCCTGTTTGGCCGCAACGTCCACCAGGGCGAGGCGATGGACCTGTCGAACTGGCCGAACTACATCAAGGGCATCATCACGCGCCATCCGCTCGAAGGCGACACGCGCTACGGCGCCGCGATCGAAGCCGTGCGCCGCCACTACTTTCCGGATGCGCGTGGCGGCGAGCGCCGTGCCGTGGCAAAAGCTGCCGTGCCGGTGTATGTGATGTTCGTTACCGACGGTTCGACGTCCGACAAGCCGCTGACCGAGCGCCAGCTGCGCTGGGCCAGCCGCGAGCCGATCTTCTGGCAGTTCATGGGCATCGGCAAAGGGCGCAAGTCGAAAGCCAAGGCGCTGGCCAGCTTTGCCGATTCGGATTTCCCGTTTCTGGAAAAGCTCGACGAGCTCGATGGGCGCCTGGTCGACAACGCCGATTTCTTTTCGGTGGCCTCGCCCGACGAGCATCCCGACGCCGCGCTGTACGACCTCTTGATGAACGAATACCCGCAGTGGGTGAAGCAGGTCAGGGCGCTCGGCATGATCGGCTGACGCGCGGTAGAAGGGGCGGCATTTGTCACGCAAACAGGCCCCGAAATACCGCTCTGCTCAACCATTAGAAACCAGTAGTCGCACGTTACTCTTGTCGCATTGTCAGGACGTCGTTACGTCCACAGACCGTGTACAACAGGGAGAAACAACGTGTTCGAAGGATTCATCCAGCTCACCCCAACGGGCGTCGCGCTCACCATGGCCGCGTCGTACATCATGACCGTGTTTGCCAGCGAACTGTATCTGCACCGTTCGCGCAGCCACCGCGCGATCACGTTCCACCCGCTGCTGTGCCAGCTGTTTCGCCTGTGGATCTGGCTGACGACCTACGGCGTGACGGCCAAGGCCTGGGTGGCGGTGCACCGCAAGCACCACGCCAAGTGCGACACGGTCGACGACCCGCACAGCCCGCACATCCACGGCCTGTGGACCATTCTGACCAAGGGCACGCTCCTGTACCGCAAGGCCGCGCGCAACGCGGACCTGATCAAGGCCTACGGCGTCGGCATCAAGGAAGACTGGATGGATGCGCACCTGTACACGAAGCACCGCTTCCGCGGCGCGTTCCTGTTCCTGGCGCTGGAAATGCTGGTGTTCGGCATGACCAACGGCTTCCTGATCTGGCTGTTCCAGTTTTCGATCCTGCCATTCTGGGCCTCGGGCTTCATCAACGGGATCTTCCACGTGGTGGGCTACCGTAACTTCCAGACCAAGGAAGGGTCACGCAACTTCTTCCCGATCGGGATCATCTTCGGCGGCGCCGAACTGCACAACAACCACCACGCCAACCCGGCGTCGGCCAAACTGTCGATGAAGTGGTGGGAGTTCGATGCGGGCTGGCTCGTCATCCGCATCCTCTCGTTCGTGCGCCTCGTGACCATCAACCATGTCGACCGGTTGCCGGCACCGGATGCGGCGCAGGCGCGGCGGCACGCGGCGGGTTGACGCCCGCCGGGCGCAGCTTCTTGCCAAGCCGGCGCCACCCGATCACCACGCCCGTCACGCTGAGCAGCAGACCACCGAGGCTCAGCACGACCAGCACGATGTCCCATAGCGGCCGCCGTTCCAGCAACGGCAGCCAGTCCCACGAATGCAGCATCGCGAACAGCCAGCGGCTGGCGCGCTTGCCGCTGTCGATGTGGCCCAGTACCGCGCCGGTATGCGGGTCGAGATGCACCCAGGTCGCGTGTGCATCGGCGAACACGAGACGCAGCACCGGCAGCGGCTTGTCGGCGCCGCCCATCATCGTGTGCGCATCGCGTGCGTAGTAATACAGGTCGTACTCACTCAACTGCTCGACCCGCGCGACGGGAGCGTCGACCAGGTGCACGGCCGCAGACTGCAGCGCCGCTGCATCGAGCGTCAGCGGCTGTGCGGCATGGCTGTCCAGCACCTGCGGCGCGCCGCCCGCGCGGTAGGCCAGCACGCGGTTCTGGCCCAGTACGCGCACCCAGCGCAGCTCGCGCACGGCGCCCGTGCTGGCGGCCAGCAGCGCTGGCGGTGCGGCGTCTTGCGTTGTCAGCGTCAATGGTCCGCCCTGCAGCACCTCCATGCGCAGCTTCGGTGCACCGGTGTCGAAGATGTGCCAAGGGTTCATCGACATCAGGCCGCTGAAGATCCACGCGATCGTCACCAGCGCAAACAGCAGACCGGTCACGTGGTGCCAGCGCATCATCGCATTCGGGTAGGGCGTGCGTGCGCCGCTGCGGTAGGGCGTACGAAAACGCCAGCGCAGGATGCCGGCCACGGTGCCGGACAGCGCAGCGGCGATGCCGGCAATCGCCAGGTAATTGACGATATTGGTCCAGTAGGGCTGGAACAGGTTGCCGCGAAACGGATACAGCCAGTGGATCCAGGCGCCGGCGTAATTCCATAGCTGTTCGCTGCGCGTTGCGTCGCGCACGACTTCGCCGCTTTTCCCGGACACGTACAGCAGCGTGCGATCGGCATCCATCACTTCGACGCGGTGCAACGGGCGCTGCGCATCGAGCCCGCGCGAATGGGTGAATGCGTCTTCGTCGATCACGTCCTGGTAATGCACGTTCACGCCGGGGCCGGCCCAGGCGGCAGCGCTGGCGAGCGCGTTGGCCGCGTTCACGGTTTCCACGCGCGCGCCGCTGATGGCATCGATGACGATGGCGCCGCGCTTGCCGCTGGCAGTCGGCGTTGCCATATACACGGCGCGCCCGCCACTGGACGCCGCCAGGCGCAACCCGTCCAGCGGCCCGGTGACGCCGGCCCTGGCCAGCGCCTCGTTTGGCGCCAGCAGCGGCGCTGTTTGCGACAGCGCCGGCAGATGCGCCAGCCGTTCGGTATCGGTCAGCTTCGGGTAGCCGACATACATCATGACGATGCCTGAGGCGAACCACATCGCAAACAGCACGCAGCCGCCGATGCCCAGCCAGCGGTGGGTCAGGAACAGCCAGCGCTTGAGTTGTGCCTTCATGCCGGGCTCCCCGTCAGAACGCCACGCGCAGCGACATGTCCGCCGTGCGCGCCGCGCCCAGGTACGCCATCGTGCTGTTCACGTTGGCGGCGTAGATCCGGTCGGTCAGATTGCGCACGCGCCCGACCAGCGTGACTTCGCGGGTCACTTGGTAGGACAGACCCAGGTCGACGAACGTGTAATCCGGCCAGTACAGCGTGTTGGCCGCATCCGCATACACCTTGCCGACCCGGCGCACGCCGACCTGCGTCTGCAGCGCCGGCGTGATGGCGTACGACAACCACAGGTTGGCGACGGTCGCCGGCGTGTTGACGGGCGTCTTCCCGGCCAGCGACACGTTGCCCTGGCGGTAGTTCTGGTATTCGGCGTCCACGTAGGTGACGTTGGCCTGCAGGCCAAGGCGGCGCGTCGGTTGCAGGCCCACGGCCAGTTCGACGCCTTGCGATGTCTGCTCGCCCACCAGCAGGGTCAGGGCGCTGTTGTTCGGGTCTTGCGTCGCGATGTTCTTGCGCGTGATGTGGTACGCGGCCAGCGTCGCCGTGCCCTTGCCATCCCAGAATCCCAGCTTGCTGCCTACCTCGAACTGGCGCCCGGTGGTCAGCTCGCTGTTGGTGCGTACGTCCGCGAACGAGGCGGTCGACAGCACGCCGGACGGTGGATCGGCCGCCGTCGCGTATTGCGCATACAGGTTCATGTCGGGCGTGACGTCCCACACCAGGCCAAGACGGCCTGTCGTCGGCGTGTAGCTGCGCGCGAAGCTGGCCGGGCTGGCGCTGGTCACCTCGCGGCGGTTGGTCAGATCGAGTTCGATGCGCTCGTGGCGCAGTGCGGTCACCAGGTTCAGGTCGGGCACCAGCGCCGTGCGGTTCTCGATATACAGGGCCGTTGTCGTGACCTTGTTGTCGCGGTCGGGTCGAAAGCCTGGCGTCATGCCTGGCACCGCAAAGAACCGTTCGGTGACGAAGTCGTACGGGTCGACCGTGCTGACCGTGGCGGGCAGGCTGTTCGGAAAGCGCGTCTGCTTGTTGACGCTGACGTCCAGTCCAAAAGCCCAGTCGCTGCGGCGCGCGCCGATGCGACTTTTATAAACGCCGTCGAGGCGATCGCCGACCATGCGCTGGTCGTGGCGCTGGAGCAGGGCCCCCGAGCGGATCACGGCCGTGTTGGACGGATTGAAGCGGTAGGTTTCGACGTTGCGGTAGTCGCGCAGCGCATCGTACAGATACAGCGTGTTCGTGAGCTGCAGCGCATCGCTGACCTGCCACTTGCCGATCGAGCGCAACCAGTGCACACGCTGATCGTAGACGCCGTCCGCGCTGTTGTAGTTCTTGAAGCGCGTAGCCTCGAGAATGCGCGCTTGCCCGGCGATCGGGTTGGCCAGCGGCGTGCCCCAGTACGGCCGGTCCACGTCTTCCTGCTGGAATTCATAGGCCAGCGTGTGCGTCACGCCGCGCCCGAACTGCAACAGCAGGGACGCCGCGAGCTGGGTCGAGCGGCTGTCGACGCCGTCGATCGGGCTGCCGGTGTCGCGGTGATTGATGTCGATGCGCGCGTACTGGCCATCGCTCAGTTGGCGGTTCAGACCGACCGACACTTCTTTCAAGCCATGCGCGCCAAGCCGCACTTGGGCCTGTGACAATTCGCGCGTCTCGGCCAGTTTGGTGATGTAGTTGATCGAACCGCCCACGGCGCCCGAGCCGAACAGAAAGCTCGATGGCCCGCCGATGGCTTCGACCCGGTCGATGATCCAGCTGTCGACGGGGCGCGCAGCGATCGCGTACTGGACGTTGATACCGTTGAACAGCTGGCTGATCGAGCCGCTGCCGAAACCCCGGTAGCTCACGCCGATATTGCCCGGTGCATTGTGGGCGGTCACCCCGGGGATCGCGCGCAGGATTTCCTGCGTGTCCTGGGCGCCCCGCACGTCGATCAGTGCGCGGTCGACAACGGTGACGGTGGCCGGGGTTTCGCGTGCGCTCAAGCCAAGGCGGCTGGCGGTATCGAGCGGCGTGTCGAGGTCGAGCAGACTGCCCGCGCGCGGTGCATCGGCCGTGATTTCAACGGTGGGGATGGTCTGGGCGTCCGCCTGCAAGGGGACAACGAAGGTAAAGCCCAGGGCGAGCGCGATCGCGCGCGGCCGGGCGTGAAGACATGGGGTCATTGCATTTCCTGTGCGCGCGACGGGTGCTGGTGGCGCGTCGCGCATGGTCCACCGGTGCTGCATAAGGATGCAGCACCGGAATCAAGGGGTATGACAGATCAGGAAAGGGATGAGGGCGGCCCGCGCGATTGCGCAGGCGTCCAGGCAAATTGCGGGCGTGGTGCGTGGTAGAACAGGGGCGGGTAGGGATCGGGCTCAAGGCTGATCACCTGCAGCGCGCCGGCGTACGGCGGCGGCGCGATGGTGATGTGCTGGTGCGAGCAGCACAGGTCACAGTGCGACATGTCGGGCACCGGCGGCGCCGTCGTCTGGCCCGCGTCGTCCACGACCAAAACATGGCGGGTGCCGGTGGCGCTGCAAATCTCGGACAGATAGGCATTGGGCGGCTGCGCGGTGGCCAGGGCCATCGCATGCGACAGCACGGGCGTGAACAGGCCGAACAGGAACGCCACGAGGACGGTCCAGCCATACAGCGCGCGAGTTGTGCGAAGCCTGTGCATATGAAAATTATAGTCGGGGCAGCGCGCCGCGGCGCACGGGTGGTCAATTTGTCCATCTCGCCGGACGGCCCGCGACCGGGTCACGGGCAATACCGTGCGCGATTGTTATAATCGCGGCCTACCATCCCCGCTACCGACGACCAACACGATGCCGCGCACCCTTGTCATTTCCCCCAACTGGATCGGCGATGCCGTCATGGCCCAGCCCTTGCTGCGCCGGTTGAAGGAGCGCCATCCCGATCGGCCGATCGATGTCGTGGCGCCCACCTGGGTCGCCCCGGTCTGGCGCGCGATGCGCGAAGTGGACACGGTGCTCGAGTCGCCGTTCAAGCATGGCGCGCTGCAGTGGAAAGAGCGCAAGGCGTTCGCGAAGATACTCAAGGCGCGCGGCTACGCCGACTCGTACGTCTTGCCCAACACGCTCAAGTTCGCGCTGATCCCCTGGCTGGCCGGCATCCCGCGCCGCGTGGGTTACAAGGGCGAGATGCGCTATGGCCTAGTCAATGTCATGCATCACGACGAGAAGACCGCGCCGCGCCCGATGGCCCAGTTCTACCAGGCGCTGGCCGACGCGCCGGTGCGCAACCTGGCGCGGCCCGAGCGCCTGCCCGAACCCATGATGACCGTTGCGCCAGCAGAAGCACAGGCCACGCTCGCGCGCCTGCAACTGCCGGGCGGCGCGCACGTCGTGTTTGCGCCGGGCGCCGAGTTCGGCCCGGCCAAGCGCTGGCCATCGGCGTACTTCGCCGAGCTGGCGCAAACGATCCTGGCCCATCGCCCGGATGTCCAGATCCTGCTGCTCGGTTCACCGAAAGACCGCGCGGTCTGCGACGAGATCACCGCGATCGTGCCGCAGGCGCACAACCTGGCCGGTTCGACCTCGCTGGCCGAAGCCATCGCGCTGATCTCGCGCGCCGCCGCCGTGGTCACGAACGACTCGGGCCTGATGCACATCGGCGCGGCGCTGGGGAGCCCCGTGGTGGCCATCTATGGCCCAACCGATCCGCGCCATACGCCACCGCTGTCGCAACTGGCGCAGATTCTGTGGCTGCACCTTGAATGCTCGCCGTGCCAGCAGCGCGAATGCCCGCTGGGCCACCAGCACTGCATGAAGCAGATCCTGCCGCAGGCTGTCTGGCAGCCCTTGCAATCCATGCTTGCCGCCGCGTGATGCGGACAAGCCAAACGATTTAACAGAGGACCCCATCATGATTCTGGTTACCGGCGCCGCAGGTTTTATTGGCGCGAACCTCGTGCATGCACTGTCAGCGCGCCAGCCGTTCAGCGTGTTCGCCGTCGACAATATGTCGCGGCCCGAAAAATTCCATAACATCGTCGACGCCGAGATCGCGGACTACGCCGACAAGGAAGACTTCCTGGTGCGCCTGAAGGCCGGTGAATTCGACAACAAGTTCACAGCCGTGCTGCACCAGGGCGCGTGCTCGAACACGATGGAGACCGATGGCCGTTACATGATGAAGAATAACTACGACTACACGGTCGCGTTGTTCGAATTCTGCCAGCGTCAGGACATCCCGTTCATCTACGCATCCTCGGCCGCCGTGTATGGCGCGGGCACCGTGTTTCGCGAAGAGCGGCCGCTCGAGCGGCCACTGAATGTGTATGGCTACTCGAAATTTTTGTTCGACCAGTACCTGCGCCGCTACTGGGCCACCAAGGGCAAGGATGCGGGCAGCCAGGTCGTTGGCCTGCGCTACTTCAACGTCTACGGGCCGCTCGAAGGGCACAAGGGCACGATGGCATCGGTGCCGTTCCACCAGTACCACCAGTTCCTGAAGGACGGCAAGGTGCGGCTGTTTGGCGCCAATGACGGTTACGAAGCCGGCGCGCAGATGCGCGATTTCGTCTATATCGACGACGTCGTCAAGGTCAACCTGTTCTTCCTGGACCATCCCGAACAGCGCGGCATCTTCAACCTGGGCACCGGCCGAGCGCAGCCGTTCAACGACCTGGCGGTGGCCACGGCAAATGCATTGGCCAACGAAGGCAAGCCAGCCTTGATGCTGCAGGAGATCGTCGATCAGGGCCTGCTCGAGTATCTGCCGTTCCCGGACAAATTGAAAGGCAAGTACCAGAGCTTCACGCAGGCCGACATCTCGGCGCTGCGCGCGGCCGGCTACAACGAACCGTTCACCGACGCAGCCACCGGCGTGGCCAAGTACATGGACTGGCTGCGCGCTCAGCCGGTGCGTTAAGGGCCACTGCGTTAACAGTCACGTTTACATCACGTATACACCGGGGGCTGCGCTTTATACCCGGTTTTTACGCCTGAATCGCTAACCTGCTCGTGTTCCATGCGGCGCCATCGTGCGCCGCATGGGTTCCAACACAACCACGAGCAGACACCATGAACGCATCGATTCAAGCACGGCGCGCCGCCCTGGCGGCAGCCGCCATGCTGGCCATCAGTGGCGCGGCCCAGGCCCAGGCCACCGACACCGTCGCGCTGGCCGAACCTTCCGCAGCCGCATCCCCCGTCACCTTCAACGCCGCCATCACGTCGGACTACCGCTACCGCGGCATTTCGCAGACGCGCCTGCAACCGGCGCTGCAGGGCGGTCTTGACTACGTCCACGCCACTGGCTGGTATGTCGGCGCGTGGGCATCGACCGTCAAGTTCGCGAAGGACGCCGGGGGCGACGGCGACGTCGAAATCGACCTGTACGCGGGCAAGCGCGGCGAGCTCGCGGTCGGCCTGTCCTCGGGTCTGACGTACGACGTCGGCGTGCTGCGCTACCTGTATCCGGACAATGGCCTGGGCCAGGTCGCCGGCTTCGTCAATGCCAACACCACCGAGGTGTATGCGCAACTGGGTTACGGCCCGGCCTACATCAAGTATTCGCACGCCACCACGAACCTGTTCGGCTTCGTCGACAGCGACGGCAGCGGCTACCTCGACATCGGCGCCAGTCTCGACGCCGGCAATGGCGTCACGGTGCTGCTGCACGCCGGCCGCCAGCGTGTGGACCACAACCCGGCAGCCGATTACACCGACTGGAAGATCGGCGCCTCGCGCAGCTTCGCGCTGGCCACGGTGGCCGTCGCGTATGTCGGCACCAACGCCAGCAAGAGCGCGTACGCCTCGCCAAGAAACGGCAAGTTCATGGGGCGCGACGCGCTGCAGCTGACCCTCAGCCGTACCTTCTGAATCCAACCACCAGAATAACAACCTCGCTGAAAGCGAACGTCCATGGATCTTATCTATATCGGCGCGCTCCTCGTCTTCGTCCGCCTGACTTGCCTGCTGGTGAGCGGTTGCGGACTCCTCGGAGGCAAGCAATGAATCTCTCCTACGCGATTGGCGGCCTGGCCGCCTGCGCGCTCCTCGTCTATCTCCTGATCGCCCTGTTCAAACCGGAGGACATGTGATGCCCACCAATGAACTGATGACGCAGTTCCTGCCGCTGCTCGCGCTGTTTCTGGTCGTGCTGCTGGCGCTGGCCTGGCCGCTGGGCGTACTGCTGGCGCGCATCGGCGCCGCCGACGTCACACCGGGCGCCGTGTCCGGCCTGGGCTGGCTCGGCGGCATCGAGCGCGCGCTGCTGCGCGCCGCAGGTCCTGCTGCCGGCACCGCGCAGACCTGGAAAGCCTATGCTCTGGCGCTGATCGCCTTCAATGCTGTCGGCGTGGTGTTTGTCTACGGCTTGCAGCGCCTGCAGGGCTGGCTCCCGCTCAATCCTGAAGGGATGGCGAATGTGAGCCCCGATTCGAGCTTCAACACCGCCGTCAGCTTCGTCGCCAACACCAACTGGCAAGGCTACAGCGGCGAGCAGACGATGAGCATCCTGACCCAGATGGTCGGCCTGGCCGGCCAGAACTTCTTTTCGGCCGCCACCGGCATCGCCGTCGCGTTCGCGCTGATCCGCGGCTTCGCTGCCCGTTCGGCCGGCGCGATCGGCAATTTCTGGGTCGACGTCACGCGCTCGACGCTGTACGTGCTGCTGCCGCTGTCCGTGATCCTGGCCGTCTTCCTGGTGGGGCAGGGCGTGGTGCAAAGCCTTGCGCCGCATGCCGAAGCGCAGATGATCGAGCCGGTCGCCTACACGCAGCCAGCCAGCGACGGCCAGGCGGCGGTCGAGACGCGCGCCGACACGCAGGTCATTCCGATGGGCCCCGTCGCGTCGCAGGAAGCCATCAAGATGCTCGGCACGAACGGCGGTGGCTACTTCAACGCCAACTCGGCGCACCCGTTTGAAAACCCGACCGCGCTGTCGAACTTTGCGCAGATGATCGCCATCTTCCTGATTCCGGCCGCGCTGTGCTTCGCGTTCGGCCGCATGGTGGGCGACGCCCGCCAGGGCTGGGCCGTGCTGGGCACGATGACGCTGATCTTCGTGATCGCGGCCATCGGGGCCTTCGCCGCCGAGCAGCAAGCCAATCCGTTGCTGGCGCCACTGGGCATCGACCAGGCGGCAAGCAGCCTGCAGTCGGGCGGCAATATGGAAGGCAAGGAGACCCGCTTCGGCATCGCCGCATCGAGCCTGTTCGCGGTGGTGACCACGGCCGCATCGTGCGGTGCCGTCAACGCCATGCACGACTCGTTCACGCCGCTGGGCGGCATGGTGCCGATGGTGATGATGCAGTTCGGTGAAGTGATCTTCGGCGGCGTGGGCTCGGGCCTGTACGGCATGCTGGTGTTCGCGATCCTGACGGTGTTCATCGCCGGCCTGATGATCGGCCGCACGCCGGAATACCTGGGCAAGAAGATCGGCGCATTCGAGATGAAGATGGTCGCCGTCGTCATCCTGGTCACGCCGTGCCTGGTCCTGCTGGGTACCGCGCTGGCCGTCACCACCGGTCTTGGCGCGGCCGGCGTGGCCAATCCGGGCGCGCACGGCTTCTCCGAAATCCTTTACGCACTGACGTCCGCCGCCAACAACAACGGCAGCGCGTTCGCGGGCTTGTCGGCCAATACGCCGTTCTATAACACGCTGTTGGCCGTGGCGATGTGGTTCGGCCGCTTCGCCGTGATCGTGCCGGTGCTGGCGATTGCCGGCTCCCTGGCTGGCCGCCAGCGCCTGCCCACCACACCCGGCACCTTGCCCACCCATGGCCTGATGTTCGTCGCCATGCTGGCCGCGATCGTCGTACTGGTCGGTGTTCTCAACTACGTCCCGGCGCTGGCGCTGGGTCCCGTGGTCGAACACCTGCAATTGTTCGGAGAATGACAATGGATCAATCAGTGATCAACCCAACTGAAGCAACCCCAGTCCAGGCGCCGCGCAAGTCGCTGAATCTGTTCGACGGGGCGCTGGTCTGGCCGGCGATGCTCGACGCCTGCAAGAAGCTGCATCCACGCACGCAAGTGCGCAGCCCAGTGATGTTCGTCGTCTACATCGGCAGCATCATCACCACGCTGCTGTGGTTCCAGGCGCTGACCGGGCATGGCGAAACAAGCGCCGGTTTCATCCTGGCCACCGCCGTCTGGCTCTGGTTCACAGTGCTGTTCGCGAACTTTGCCGAAGCGCTGGCCGAGGGCCGCAGCAAGGCGCAGGCGGCATCGCTGCGCAACCTGCGCCAGACCGTGACGGCGAAAAAGCTCGAGGCGCCAAAACACGGCGAGCCATGGCAGGCCTGCCCGTCGGGCGATCTGCGCAAGGGCATGTTCTTCCTGGTCGAAGCGGGGGACGTGATTCCCGTGGACGGTGAAGTGGTCGACGGCGTGGCCTCGGTCGACGAAAGCGCCATTACCGGTGAATCGGCGCCCGTGATCCGCGAATCGGGCGGCGACTTCGGCTCGGTCACCGGCGGCACCCGCGTGCTGTCGGACTGGCTGGTGGTGCAGGTGAGCGCGAATCCCGGCGAGACGTTCCTGGACCGGATGATCGGCATGGTCGAAGGCGCGTCGCGCAAGAAGACGCCGAACGAGATCGCGCTGACCATCCTGCTCGTGGCGCTGACGATCGTGTTCCTGGTCGTGACGGTGACGCTGCTGCCGTTCTCGCTGTTTGCCGTGCAGGCGTCCGGCAGCGGTTCGCCGGTGACGCTCACTGCGCTGGTCGCGCTCCTGGTGTGCCTGATCCCGACGACGATCGGCGGCTTGCTGTCGGCCATCGGCGTGGCCGGCATGAGCCGCATGTTGCAGGCCAACGTGATTGCGACGTCGGGCCGCGCGGTGGAAGCGGCTGGCGATGTCGACGTGCTCCTGATGGACAAGACCGGCACCATCACGTTCGGTAACCGCCAGGCGTCCGCCTTCCTGCCGGCGCCCGGTGTCACCGAAGAAGAACTGGCCGACGTGGCGCAACTGGCTTCGCTGGCCGACGAGACGCCGGAAGGCCGCAGCATCGTGGTGCTGGCCAAGAACCGCTTCAATCTGCGCGAGCGGGCGATGGAATCGCTTGGCGCGGTCTTTGTGCCGTTCACGGCCCAGACGCGCATGAGTGGCGTCGACCTGGGCGAGCGGCAGTTGCGCAAGGGCGCTGCTTCGGCGCTGCGCCGTCATATGGAATCGCTCGGCGCGGTCTGGCCTGGCGATGTGGAACGCAGTGTCGACGAAGCGTCGCGCCGGGGCAGCACGCCGCTGGTGGTGGCCGATGGCAGCCGCGTGATGGGCGTGGTCGAACTGAAGGACGTCGTCAAGGGCGGCATCCGCGAGCGCTTCGCCGAACTGCGGCGCATGGGCGTCAAGACCGTGATGGTCACCGGCGACAACAAGCTCACGGCGGCAGCGATTGCGGCCGAAGCCGGGGTCGATGACTTCATTGCCGAAGCGACGCCGGAAGAAAAGCTCGCGCTGATCCGCAGGTATCAGAGCGAAGGCAAGCTGGTGGCGATGACGGGCGACGGCACCAACGATGCGCCGGCGCTGGCGCAGGCCGACGTCGCGGTGGCCATGAATTCGGGCACGCAGGCGGCCAAGGAGGCCGGCAATATGGTCGACCTGGATTCGAATCCGACCAAGCTGCTGGAGATCGTCGAAATCGGCAAGCAGATGCTGATGACGCGTGGTGCGCTGACGACGTTCTCGATCTCGAACGACATCGCCAAGTACTTCGCGATCGTGCCGGCCATGTTCGTCGCCACCTATCCCGAGCTGAAGGCGCTGGACGTGATGGGGCTGACCAGTCCATCGTCGGCCATCATGTCGGCGGTGATCTTCAACGCCCTGATCATCGTGGTGCTGATCCCGCTGGCGCTGCGCGGCGTGCGCTATCGCGCCATCGGTGCGGCGGCCCTGCTGCGCCGGAACATGCTGATCTACGGCCTTGGCGGCCTGCTGCTGCCGTTCGCCGGCATCAAGCTGATCGACATGGCGCTCACTGCGCTCAATCTGACCTAGGAGTTTTCATGCAATCGATTCTTCGCCCCGCACTCGTGCTGTTCGCGGTGCTCACGCTGATCTGCGGCGTGTTCTATCCACTGGCCGTGACCGGGATCGCCCAGGCGGCGTTCCCCATCCAGGCCAATGGCAGCCTGGTGGAACGGGACGGCAAGACGGTCGGCTCGGCGCTGATCGGCCAGTCGTTCACTGCGCCGGGCTACTTCTGGGGCCGGCCATCGGCCACCGGTCCGATGGCCAATAACGGCGGCGGCTCGGGCGGCTCGAACCAGGGCCCGCTCAATCCGGCCCTGCAGGAAGCGGTCAAGGGCCGCGTCGCGGCGCTGCGCGCACTCGACCCGTCCAACACGGCGAGCGTGCCGGTCGACCTGGTGACGGCGTCGGCCAGCGGTCTCGATCCCGAGATCAGCGTGGCGGGCGCGCAGTACCAGGCGGCGCGGGTGGCGCGTGCGCGCGCCATGCCGGTCGAACGGGTCGGCGCGCTGATCGAACGGCACACCGAGCTACCGCTGCCTGGCTTGCCAGGTGCGCCGCGCGTCAACGTGCTGGCGCTGAACCTGGCGCTGGACCAGGCAGCCGGCGTGGCCAGCGTGGCCAGCGGCGCCGAAAGCGGGCATACTCGCTAGACCATGCCGCACGACGACCAGCGACCCGACCCCGACGCACTGCTTGCGCAACTGCGCGAGCAGGACCGGCGCGCCGCGCGCGGGCGCCTGCGCATCTATTTTGGCGCCTCGGCCGGCGTGGGCAAGACCTACGCCATGCTGCAAGAGGCGCGCAAGCTGCAGCGCGATGGCGCCGCGCCGCTGGTGGGCGTGATCGAAACCCACGGGCGTACCGAGACAGCGCGCCTGCTCGACGGGCTCGAACTGCTGCCGCGGCGGCGCATCGATTATCGCGGCAAGACGCTTGACGAATTCGACCTCGACGCCGCGCTGGCGCGTGCGCCCGGCGTCATCCTGGTCGACGAACTGGCGCATTCGAACGCGCCCGGTTCGCGCCATCCCAAACGCTGGCAAGACGTCGAAGAATTGCTGGCTGCCGGCATCGACGTGCTCACCACCGTCAACGTCCAGCACCTGGAGAGCCTGAACGATGTGGTGGGCGGCATCGCCGGCATCCGCGTGGCCGAGACGGTGCCCGATCGCGTGTTCGACAGCGCCGATGAAATCGTGATGGTCGACCTGACGGCCGATGCGCTGCTGGCACGGCTGAAAGAGGGCAAGGTGTATCAGCCGCAGCAGGCCGAGCGCGCTGCCGGTAATTTCTTCAAAAAAGGCAACCTGATCGCGCTGCGCGAACTGGCGCTTCGGCGCACGGCCGACCGCGTTGAAGGCGACGTGCGCGCCTGGCGCGAAGCGCAATCGATCGACGCGATCTGGAAGACCGGCGCCGGCCTGCTGGTGTGCCTCGGGCCGGGAACGCACGCCGAACACGTCGTGCGCAGCAGCGCGCGCATGGCGTCGCAACTGGGGACGGGCTGGCATGCGGTGTATGTCGAGACGGCGCGCCTGGGCAAGCTGCCCGAGATCGCGCGGGCGCGCATCATGGACACGCTCAAGCTCGCGCACAGCCTGGGCGCCACCACGGCCGTCCTGTCGGGCGAGGACATCGCGGCCAGCACGCTCGATTACGCGCGCGACCATAACCTGTCGCGCATTGCGCTGGGCCGGGATGGTTCGCGCTGGCCGTGGCGCCGGCGCACGGCGCGGCGGCTCGCGCGGCTCGCGCCGGGTGTGGATCTGATCGAGATCGGGCAGCCGGCCGTGCCGCCTGCTGCGGTCAATAGCACTGTGGCGGCTGCGTCTCCAGCGGTGGAGCCGTGCCAGTCGTTGCTGCCGCACGCGTGGGCTGCGGGCGCGAGCCTGCTCACGGTGCTGGTGGCCACGCCGCTGCAGCCATGGCTCGATCTGGCCAATATCGTCATGCTGTTCCTGCTGGTGGTGCTGCTCGTGGCCATGCGCTTCGGGCGCGCGCCATCGGTCACCGCCACCTGCATCGGCGTGGCCAGCTTCGATTTCTTCTTCGTACCGCCGCGTTTCGATTTCGCGGTAAGCGACGTGCAGTACCTCGTCACGTTTTGCGTGATGCTGGCCGTGGGCCTGATCACCGGACACCTGACGGCCGGCCTGCGTTTCCAGGCGCGCGTGGCAGCCCAGCGCGAGCGACGCGTGCGCGCGCTGTATGAATTCGCGCGCGAGTTGTCCGGCGCGCTGGCGGCGTCGCAGGTGTTCGAGTCGAGCCGCGCGGTGATCCAGAATGCCTTCGGCGCGCGCGCTACGCTGCTGGTGCCCGATGCCGATGAGCGGCTCGGCATGCCAGCGGCTGACGATGGCGCTGCGACCGGACCGGCGCCCGGCAACGTCGACCTGGGTATCGCCCAGTGGGCGTACGACCACGCGCAACCGGCGGGCCTGGGCACGGACACGCTGCCGGCCTGCCCGTTGTTCTACCTGCCGCTGGTGGCGCCGATGCGCACGCGCGGCGTGCTGGCGATCGAGCCGGAAGGCGGGCGCTGGGTCCTGATTCCCGAGCAGCGGCGCCAGCTCGATGCCTTGGCGGCGCTGGCCGCAATCGCGCTCGAGCGCGTGCACTACGTCGAAGTGGCGCAGGCTGCGTTGGTGAACATGGAATCGGAGCGGCTGCGCAATTCGCTGCTGGCGGCGCTGTCGCACGATCTGCGCACGCCGCTCACGGCGCTAGTGGGCTTGTCCGAATCGCTGCTGCGCGGTGAGCCAGCGTTGCCCGATACATCGCAGGCCCTGGCCCAGGCGCTCTACGACGAAGCGGTACGCATGGGGACATTGGTGACGAACCTGCTGGACATGGCGCGCATCGAAAGCGGGGAAGTGCGCTTCAACCTGGAATGGCAGGCGCTCGAAGAAGTCATCGGCAGCGCACTGCGCGCGTGCGGCGCGGCGCTGCGTCAGCACACGGTGACGGTGCGCCTGCCGCCCGATATGCCGCTGGTGCGTTTCGACGCCGTGCTGATCGAACGCGTGCTGTGCAACCTCGTTGAAAATGCCGCAAAATACACCCCGGCCGGCTCGCGCATCGAGATCTCCGCGCTGGCGCGCGGGGCCTGGATCGACGTCACGGTGAGCGACGACGGGCCTGGCCTGCGCGCCGGCAGCGAAGAAGCGATCTTCGAGAAATTCACCCGCGGCGAACGCGAATCGGCGCTGCCCGGCGTGGGCCTGGGCCTGGCGATCTGCCGCGCGATCATTGGTGCGCATGGCGGCATGATCCGCGCCTGCACATCAACCCTGGGCGGCGCCGGCTTCGTGTTCTCGCTGCCAGCCGGCAGCCCCCCTGAACTGGACTTGCTGTCGATGGAGACAAACGATGCTTGACGCGCCCTGCGCACTGCTGGTGGAGGACGAGCCGCAGATCCGCCGTTTCGTGCGCGCCGCGCTCGAACAGGAAGGCTGGCAGGTGCACGAATCGGTGAGCATGGCGCGCGGCCTGATCGATGCCGGCACGCGCCGCCCCGACCTGATCGTGCTCGACCTGGGCCTGCCGGACGGCGACGGCATCGACTTCATCCACGATGTGCGCAAATGGTCGGCGGTGCCGATCATCGTGCTATCGGCGCGCGTGGCCGAAGGCGAGAAAATCCGCGCCCTCGACGCCGGTGCCGACGACTACCTGACAAAACCGTTCGGCACCGGCGAACTGCTCGCACGCGTGCGCGCCACGCTGCGCCGCCAGCGCCAACCGGCCTCCGGCGGCGACAACAAAACGCACTTTAGCGACGTCTCAGTCGACCTGCAAGACCGTGTGGTCACGAGAAACGGCGAACACGTCCACTTGACGCCTACCGAATACCGCCTGCTCGCCGTCCTGGTCAGCAACGCCGGCCGCGTGATGACTGCCCCCCAACTGCTGCGCGCCGTCTGGGGCCCCGGCCACGCCGAAAGCGGCCACTACCTGCGCATCTACATGGGCCACCTCCGCCACAAACTCGAACCCGACCCCACCCAACCCCGCCACCTCCTCACCGAAACCGGCGTCGGCTACCGCCTCTGGCTCGGCTAAAAGTCCCCCAAATCAATGTTAAATAAATTAGGGTCAGAGTAGAATTAAAAAGCAATTTTCAAAGTTGCCAGTTAATTCGACTCTGACCCTAATTGTTTTGCAACTCTTTCCGAAAATCTAAATTAGGGTCAGAGTCGAATTGTTTGACAACATTCGGTAATTGCCCAATAAATCTACTCTGACCCTAATTGATTATTCCTATTGAACACCAATTATCTTGCGATGTTGGATTCTAAGGCGAGAAAGAAAGATCCTCGAATCATTTAAATGCGCAGCGAATTCAATTCAGTGAATCCAGGAATCAAACGATCGAAAAGTGGCGATCAATTGCTCAATAATTCGACTCTGACCCTAATTAATTTGCAAGAGTTTCTGCAAGAATAAATTAGGGTCAGAGTCGAATTGTTTGACAACTTTGGGTAATAGCCCAATAAATCTACTCTGACCCTAATTGTTGGGGAGGCCTTGGCCGCCGACGGGTTCGGTTTCGAAGCGTTCGCCGAAGCCGGCGATCAGGGGGCGGGCTTGTTTGATGGCGGCTTGGACTGACGGGAGGGCCAGTGAGGCCTTGTGATTGTCTTGCGTGTCCCAGGTTTCGGTGATCCAGATGGCGTCGGCGTCCTGCTTGTCCTTGGCGATGATGTAGGCCAGGCAGCCGGGCATGGCGGTGGTGCCTTCCAGCAGGATGGCGATGAGGGCGTCGCGTTGGCCCTGCGTGGCGAGCATTTTTCCGATCAGACCGTACATGCGGGGTGTCTCTTTCATCGTGGTGGTGGTGACGGGGAGTGCGGCGGCGCGGGTCTGGGTTAGCGGCAATGCTGCCAGCGCCCCCAGCATTTTGCGGCGGGATACGGTCATGCCTGTCCTTGCGTGGATTTGTCCTCGATAAGTATAGGTGTGGCCCCTGGTGCCGCCAAGCACAAACGGGCGTCTTGGCGTATTCGATGCAGGTCGGGTTAAGATGGCTTTTCCATCATCCTGTCACGAAAGCCTCGATGCGACTTCATCCTCTTGCCCTGGCCGTCAGCGCCTGCATTTTCTCCGTCTCCCAGGCTGCGCATGCGCAGCAACCGGCCGCCGTGTCCGAGACCGCACTGCGCGCCCATCTGTCGTTCCTTGCCGACGATCTGCTCGAGGGCCGCGGCACCGGCCAGCGCGGCGGCGACCTGGCCGTGCGCTATCTGGAAACCCAGGCCGCGCTGATTGGCCTGAAGCCCATCCCCGGCGGCGGCTATCGCCAGAAGGTCGAGATCGAGGGCAGCAAACTTCTCAGTGGCAGCGCCACCTTCACCGCCGGCGGCAAGACCTTCAAGCCGGCGCTTGGCAAGGGCATCGTCATGGGCACCAAGAGCGGCAACGAGAATCTGTCGTTCGACGCGCCCCTGGTCTTCGTCGGCTACGGCGCCGCAGCGCCCGAAGAACAATGGGACGACTACAAGGGCCTCGACGCCAAGGGCAAGATCCTCGTCATGATGGTCGACGATCCCCAGCCCACCGCCGAAGAGCCCAACCGCTTTGCCGGCAAGGCCTACACCTGGTATGGCCGCTGGGTCTACAAATTCGAGGAAGCCGCGCGCCGCGGCGCCGCCGGTGTCCTGTTGATCCACACGACGCCATCGAGCTCTTATCCGTGGAGCGTGCCGGCCAATGGCTTCGGCAACGAGCGCTTCGGCCTCAAGGGTCCGGGCAATCCAATGGAAGGCTGGCTGCACGAAGACACGGCGCGCGAGCTGTTCGCCGCCGGCGGCCATGACCTCGACAAGCTGCGCGCACAGGCCGAGCGCCGTGATTTTCGTCCGGTCGACCTGAAGGTGGCGGGGCATGTCGAATTGCGCTCGGCGATCCGGCCGGTCGAGCAGTTCAACGTGATCGGCATCGTGCCCGGCACCGACGCCAAGCTGAAAGAGCAGGCTGTCGTGTATTCGTCGCACTGGGACCACATGGGCATGGCCGAACTGAAGGCCGGCGACGATCCGAAGGCCGACCGCATCTACAACGGCGCGATCGATAACGCATCGGGCACCGCAGCGCTGCTGGTGATGGCGGACGAAGCGGTCAAGAAGCCGGCCAAGCGCACGCAGATTTTCTTGTGGCCCGCCGCCGAAGAGCAGGGCCTGCTGGGCGCAGCCGCGTATGTCGCCAAACCGGTATGGCCGCTGGCGCAAACGGCTGCCGACCTCAATCTCGACAGCCTGAACTTCGTCGGCCGCACGCGCGATATCGGTGTCGCCGGCGCGGAGCGCAGCAGCCTGCTCGAGACTTCGACCCAGGTGGCCAAGTCGATGGGCCTGAAGATCGCGCCAAGCTCGCCGGACATGTCGGGTGCTTACTTCCGCGCCGACCACTTCGCGTTCGCCAAGGCGGGCGTGCCGGCGTTTAACGTCGGTTCGGCCGTGTTCTCGGGCGATGGCCACTTCGAGTTTGAGCAGCACCAGAACGAATCCAGCACCAACATCAAGGGCTTCAAGGACCACTACCACCAGGTCAGCGATGCCTACCGCCCGGAGTGGGATTTGTCCGGCATGGTGCAGCAGGCCCAGTTCACGCTCAACCTGGGTTACGCGGTCGCCAACGCACCTGGCATGCCGACCTGGAAGAAGGGCGAAGCGTTCGGCAGCGTCAAGCGCAAGTAGATTCCGTCGCCAGCACTCACACGGCAGCGGCGGCGCTACTCGCCGCTGTCAGGATGCGATCCAGGTTGGCCATGTCGACCGGTTTGACCAGGTGGTGGTCAAACCCTGCCTGGCTGCTGGCATCGCGGTCCTGCGACTGGCCATAGCCGGTAACAGCGACCAGCAACGCGTGCGCTGTCGCCGGAGCTGCGCGCAGGCGGCGCGCCAGTTCGTGGCCATCCATGCCTGGCAGGCCGATGTCGAGCAGGCAGGCGTCGGGCACGAACTGTGCGGCGCGCACCAGGGCATCGAACGGATCGTGTTCGACGGCCACCTCATGCCCGGCAGCGCTGACGTACATCGCCAGTACCTGCGCCGCGTCGACATTGTCGTCCACCACCAGTACCTTGAGCTGATGCGCCACCGTGGCTGCAGGCGCGCTGGTATCGCCGCTGCCTGCCCGTTGATCCGCGCTGCGCGGCAGCGTCACGATGAAGCTGCTGCCCTGGCCCTGACCGGCGCTCTCTACCCGCACGCTGCCGCCGTGCAGCTGCACCAGGCTGCGCACCAGCGCGAGCCCGATGCCAAGGCCGCCCTGCGTGCGGTCCGGCGTGCGTTCGCCCTGCACGAACATCTCGAATGCGCGGTCCAGTTCTTCGGGCAGCATGCCGATGCCATTGTCGGCCACCACGATGCGTAGCCGCGACGGGTCCAGTTCGAGCGCGACCCGCAGCTTGCCGCCGGCGGGTGTGAACTTGACCGCGTTGTGCAGGAGGTTGCCCACCACCTGCACCAGGCGCTTGCGGTCGCCCATCACCCAGGCCGGCGCCGTCAGCAGTGACGATTCCAGCGTGTGGCCCTTCTGGCGTAGCGGCTCCTGGACCTGCTCCAGCGCTTCGGTCAGCACGTCGTTGACATCGATGCGGGTTTTCGCCAGTGTCACCAGGCCGCGCGTCACGCGCGAGACGTCCAGCAGATCGTCCACCAGACCCGCCATGTGCCGCGCCTGGCGCGCGATGATCCCGCTGATCTGGCGCGTGCGCGCCGGGTCGAGTGTGTCATGCCCCAGCAGCTGCGCGCCGGACGCGATCGGCGCCAGCGGATTGCGCAGTTCATGCGCGAGCATTGCCAGGAATTCGTTCTTGCGCTGGTCGGCCTGGCGCAGCGCTTCTTCGGCATTGACCCGGTCGGTCACGTCCTGGATGGTGCCGCGCAGCGCCAAGACGTTTCCGTCGCTGTCCTGCACCGCCTCGCAATGCAAATCGATCCAGATCCGGTGGCCGTGGGCGTGCAGCACCTGCAGTTGCAGCCTGCCGCTGCCGCCGGTACGTTGCAGCTCGCGGATCAGGGCATTGGCGCGCTGCCACGATTCCTCGGGCAGCACCGCGCCGCGCTGTTCGTCGAACGGCGGCAGCTCGCGCCCATAGATATGCGGCACCGATTCGGACGTGATCAGGGCGCCGCCCTGCAGCTGCATGTGCCAGGTGCCAAAGCGCGCCATGCGGTGCGCGTCGCGCAGTTCGGCTTCCTTGATCGCCAGGGCCTGCGCGCGTTCACCGAGCAGGTTCGATGCGGCGCCGATGGCCTCGGCCACTTCGGCCGCTTCCTTGACGTGCACCTGCGTGAAGCGGGGCGGCGTCTCGCCTTTGCCCAGCGCCACCGCCGGTTCGGTCAGG
The DNA here is from genome assembly GCF_059685775.1 of Telluria sp. LT1R51-2. Taxonomy (NCBI): domain Bacteria; kingdom Pseudomonadati; phylum Pseudomonadota; class Betaproteobacteria; order Burkholderiales; family Oxalobacteraceae; genus Telluria; species Telluria sp. LT1R51-2. Next base: position 641,862 of record NZ_JCASIM010000001.1, read on the forward strand.
GCCTGGACCGAACGCGCGAGACGTCCGCCGATCTGCCAGGCCAGCCACAGGCCGATGGCAAACAGCAGCAGCACGCCGGTCAGGAGTGCGGCCAGCGGCTCGAACAGCACCTGGTTCAGGTTCGCGCGTGGTATGCCAATCGCAACGTGCCAGCCGGTGGTTTCGGAGCCCGAGTAGAAGGTAAGCTGGGCGGTTCCTTCCTGCGATACGGAGCGCACGATGCCTTCGCGCTTGCGCTCGATGGCATGGAACAACGGAGCGGTGACGCGGTTGCCGACGAAGCGTTCGGGACTCAGGTTGCGCGCGAAGATGGTGCCACCGGCGTCGAGGACCGACGCACGCGCGCCTTCCGATACCGATTTGGGCGTGAGCATGTCGTCGAAGTAGTCGGGCCGCACGCCGATGCTCAGGACGTAGGCCACGGTGCCATCGATCAGCACCGGCACGTCGACGCTCACGATGGGCTGGCCGACGACCTTGCCAATGAAAACACGTGAGATGGCCGGCCGACCGCTGGTGAACACCTGTTCCAGCGAGTCGGACGTTTCGGTCGGAAGCCGTTCGCCGTAGGCCACGGCGGTATTGAGAATCTGCTGACCGCTGCGCTCGCGCAGCACGGCGGTCATGCCGTCGCCGGCCAGTTGCAGCGCTGCGCGCGCCTGGCGGTGCACGCGCGCGAAATCCCGTTCCTGGAGCGCGTCGAGCGTCGACAGGGTCTGGGCGACGGCCTGCGCCTGCAGCAGCTTGCTGTCGACCGTGTGCACGAGCGCGCGCACGGTCTGCATCGTGTTGCGCTCGAATTGGGCGCGGCTTTTCTGGTACTGATGGACGAACAGGAGCGATGCGCCGACCACGCCCGGCAACAGTGTCACCAGGACAAGCCAGAGCAAGTAAGCCCGCAGGGGTCTGCGGGGGATGGTCGACGATATGCCAGTCACATTGCTTTCCAGAACGTTCAACCCGGCGAATTCTACGCCACAAACAGGTGGCGCACACATTCCTTGAGCTGGCTGGCAGCGGGAGGTGTCGGTCAGCGTCGGTTGCGTGTAAAAAGGGTCTTGTAATAAATTGCCGTCGCGTGCCAGCGACCATTCGGCGTACAGGCGTACTCGGGCAACGCGCCAACCCGTTCGTAGCCACTCTGCTGCACCAGTTGCTCGGCAGCGGAACCCACCGCGGCATCCAGAAACAGCAAGCCGCGGCGCAGCGCCAGTGCTTCGATTTCCAGAGCTTGCATGAGCGCCATCCCGATACCGCTGCGTCGTGCGGTGCAGTGTACGAGCAACTGTTGTACTTCGGCGCGGTTGTGGCCATTCGGCTTTGTGCATAGTTCCAGCTGGATACTGCCGAGCAGCACACCTTCACGCTCTGCTGCCAATAGTACGCGTCGCCCCATACCTACTTCTTCCGCGACGCCTTGCCAATACGCGTCGAGCTGATCCTGGTCAAGGCCGTTGACGAATCCCAGCGAGTGGCCATCGGCGACGGCATCGAGCAGCAGCGTGCCCAGGGACGGCATGGATTGGGCGATGGTGCGTGGATCGAGTCTGCGGATGATCATAAAACTCCCGGAACTGATGGTGGATGAAGGTCCTTTTAGTTCAAGCATATTGTGTGCCAAGGCGACCATGACGGCAGGGAAAGCCTGGGTCACCTGTTGCGAGCGCGCCATAGTTTCGACCTAAACCAAGTTTTATTTTCCAGTATTGACAACGATCTATCGACACGACTAAAAGTCGCTTGTAATGTTCTCTTAGGGTAACTATTTTCAGCGCGTGGCGCTGCACAAGGATGACCATGACAGGACCAAACAACAAGCGATCCGGCATGGCGCTGGCACATCTGAATATCGGCAAACGGCTGGCACTGGGCTTTGGCCTGATCTGCATCATGCTGGTCGTGATGATCGTATTGAGCAATGCGATGCTGGCCCGCACCAATGCTGGCACCGACGAGATCGTCAACGGGCGCATGCCGCGCATTGCGCTGACCACCCAGATGCAGGACCGGATCAACGATATTGCCATCTCGCTGCGCAACATGATCCTCAGCGAGAGCGGCTCCGACCACCGGCGTCAGGTGAAGGACATCATGGCCGCGCGCGCTGCAATGGACGGTATTTTGGTCAAGCTGCGGGCGTCGCTGCACAACCCGAAAGCGATCGAGCTGCTCGCCCAGATGGAAAAGGAGACCGCGCTCTACAAGGCCGGCCAGGACGCGATGATCAAGCACCTCGAGGCGGAAGAAGTCGACGAGGCGCGCGCGTTGCTGAGTGAAGACCTGGGCCCGCTGCTGATGCGCCTGAAGCGGGCAACGGCCGACCAGACCGCGCTGCAGGTCGCGATCGCGAACGAGGCCGCGCGCAACGCGGCCACCACCTATCGCAACACGAGTCTGCTGATGTGGGGCCTGGGCGGCGTGGCCTTGCTGCTGTCGGTTCTGGCGGGCTGGACCATCACGCGCTCGATCACGCGGCCGCTGGCGCGGGCGCTGAACGTGGCCAACACGGTCGCTGCCGGCGATCTGACCAGCCGCATCGAGGTCACCACGCGTGACGAAACCGGCCAGCTGCTGCAGGCCCTCAAGACCATGAACGAAAACCTGGCGCGCACCGTCGGGACCGTGCGCGTGGGAACGGACACGATCGCGGTGGCGGCGGCCGAAGTGGCGGCGGGCAGCCATGACCTGTCGATCCGCACCGAACAGCAGGCCGCAGCGCTGGAAGAAGCCGCGTCGTCGATGGAGCAGCTGACGGCGACCGTCCGTCAGAACGCGGACAACGCGCGCCAGGCCAATGTGATGGCGGGTCTGGCCTCGACGGTTGCATCGCGCGGCGGCGATGTGATCGCGCAGGTGGTGGGCACCATGGACGGGATCAACGCGTCGTCGAACAAGATCACCGACATCATCGGCGTCATCGACGGTATCGCATTCCAGACCAATATCCTGGCTCTGAATGCAGCGGTTGAAGCGGCGCGCGCTGGCGAGCAGGGCAGGGGTTTTGCCGTCGTGGCGGGCGAAGTGCGCAACCTGGCGCAGCGCTCGGCGGCGGCGGCGCGCGAGATCAAGGGCTTGATTCAGGATTCGAGCGGCAAGGTTGCCGATGGTGGCAAGCTGGTGGCGCAGGCCGGCCAGACCATGCGCGAGATCGTCGACAGCGTGCGCAGCGTGACCGATATCATGACCGAGATCAGCGCAGCGAGCCTGGAGCAGACTGCCGGCATCGAGCAGATCAATCAGGCCGTGACGCAGATGGACGAGGGCACGCAGCAGAATGCGGCGCTGGTCGAAGAAGCGGCAGCGGCGGCGACCTCGATGCGCGAGCAGGCGGCGCGGCTGGCGCAGGCAGTGGCGGTATTCCAGATTGACGGGGAACAGATGCAGGGTGCATCGGCGGCAGCGGAAGCGAGTGCGCCAGCGCCGGCAGTGCCGACCGTGCCTGTCCCGGCACCAGCCCCGGTCGTGAAACCGGCGCCTGCGCCGCGCAAGGCAATCGCATCACCTAAGGCACAAGCCAGGCCGGAAGCGGCGTCTGTCGCAGCACCGGTCGCAGCCGGGGATTGGGAAGAGTTCTGAGTCCGGTCTGAGTTCGCCTGCTGGAACGGCATCGACATCGACAACGGCAAGCTGCGGCTTGCCGTTTTTTTTATACCGTCAACCAACACATGTGCCGATAAAAACGTGCGCATCGTCCAGGATTCATTGCGATACCGCTGGCTTTGCCGTTTCGTTAGCGTGCATGCATCGTTATGGTCCGCATTAGAACTTACTCTTCTTGCCGAAAAGAAATATCACACAAACTAACGGCCTTGAAAGTAATCTCATGGAACAAGCAGTCAACGATCACGAAGTGCTCTCTTTCCGCCTCGGCAAGGAAGAGTACGGTATCAGCATCCTCAACGTGCAGGAAATTCGCGGCTACGAGGCGCCGACGCGTCTGGCCAATGCGCCGGATTTTCTGAAGGGCGTCATCAATCTGCGCGGGCGGATCGTACCGGTGGTCGACATGCGCATCAAGTTCGGCTTTGCCACTCCTTCGTATGACAGCCTGACGGTCGTGATCATTCTGAACATCGGGCAGCACGTGATCGGCATGGTGGTCGACAGCGTCTCCGAGGTCGTCACCCTCGAAGCGGACCAGATCCGGCCGGCACCCGCCATGGGCTCGCTCGATGCCGGTTACCTGCGTGGCCTTGGCACGGTCGGCGAACGCATGCTGATCCTGCTCGATATCGACGCCCTGATGCAATCCGACGAACTCGGCCTCGTGCCGTCGCTGCCGCTGGCCGCCTGAACGCTTGCGTAGAAAGAAGCATCCCCATGAAACTCAGCAATCTGAATATCGCATCACGCCTGTCCCTCGGTTTCGGCATCGTCGGCGTCATGCTCGTTGCGATGATCATCATGAGCAATGCGTCGCTGCTGCGCGTGAACAATGGCACCAAGGATCTGGTCGAGCACAGGATCCCGGCGATCGAGATGAGCAACCGCCTCGAAGGCCAGATCAACGTCATTGCCATCGCGCTGCGCAACATGATGCTCAACGCCGAGCCGACCGACCGCCAGAAGCAGGTGGACGCCATCGGCAAGGCACGTACGACAATCACTGCCACGCTGACCGAGATCGAACCGGTGCTGGCGAATCATCCCGAGGAGCTGGCCATTCTGCGCACCATGCAGGGCGCGAGCACCAGCTACCTGACCGGTGTCGGGGAATTGCTCGCCCTGATCAATGCGGGGCAGGAAGAACCGGCCAAAACTTACCTGACCAACGAATTGCGCCCGCGCCTGGCCAAGCTCAAGGAGGCCACTGGCGCCGAACTGGCCCTGCAAAAAGACCTGGCCGCGAAAGCCGCAGCGAGCGCCGCAGCAACCTACGACAGCACGATGTGGCAGACCTGGGCCTTGGGCGGCCTGGCGCTGGCATTCGCGGCGCTGGTGGCCACCTTGATCACGCGTTCGATCACGGTGCCGGTACGCCGCGCGCTGGAAGTGGCCAACACCGTCGCCGCCGGCGACCTGACCAGCCGCATCGACGTCACCACCCACGACGAAACCGGCCAGCTGCTGCAAGCGCTCAAGACCATGAACGAAAACCTGGCGCGCACAGTGGGCGCGGTGCGGATCAGCACCGATACCATCGCAGTTGCTGCCAGCCAGGTGGCGGCGGGCAGCCAGGATCTGTCGGGCCGCACCGAGCAGCAGGCCGGGGCGCTGGAAGAAACCGCGTCGTCGATGGAAGAACTGACGTCGACCGTCAAGCAGAACGCCGACAATGCGCGCCAGGCCAACAAGCTGGCCGAGACCGCGTCGAACGTGGCCGCGCGCGGCGGTGAAGTGATTCACCAGGTGGTCGATACGATGGACCAGATCAACGCATCGTCGAGCAAGATCAGCGACATCATCGGCGTCATCGACAGCATCGCGTTCCAGACCAATATCCTGGCGCTCAATGCGGCGGTGGAAGCGGCCCGTGCGGGCGAGCAGGGCCGCGGGTTTGCCGTCGTGGCCAGCGAAGTGCGCAATCTGGCGCAGCGTTCGGCGGCCGCCGCCAAGGAAATCAAGACCCTGATCGGCGACTCGGGCAGCAAGGTTGCCGACGGCAGCAAGCTGGTAGCGCGAGCGGGCGCCACGATGCAGGAGATTGTCGAGAGCGTCCGGCGCGTGACCGACATCATGACCGAGATCAGCGCAGCCAGCGTCGAGCAGACCGCAGGCATCGAGCAGATCAACCAGGCGGTGGCGCAGATGGACGAGGGCACACAGCAGAACGCGGCGCTGGTCGAGGAAGCGGCGGCGGCGTCGGCCTCGATGCAGGATCAGGCGGCGATGCTGGCGGCGGCAGTGGCCGTGTTCCGGATCGATGCCGGGCAGATGGCCGATGCGCCGCCGGCGGATGTCGGTGTGGTGCGTGCAAAACCGGCGCCGGCAGTGAAGAAGGTTGCCATTGCCCATGCAAAACCGGCGTCAACGCCGACGCCAGCGCCAGCGCCGGCAAAGGCACACGCCAAGGCGCCTGTTGCTGCGGACGAGTGGGAAACGTTTTAAGCCACGTTGAACCTGCATGCCCGGATGACGGGCGATGGAAAAACGGCAAGCCGCAGGGCTTGCCGTTTTTTTGTTGCGTGGTCTGAACGTTACCTCAGCTGTTATCGTTGGCTATAGATGAGGTTATTGGCATGACCCCATGACCCCATTGCAGCGTGCTCCGGTGAGTTCGTGATCCCGTGGTCCCTTGGTCCTGTCGCCCAGGGACTCTGCGGGCTGGTGATTCCATCACACCATGACGCCGTACGCCACGCATCCGGGCTGAAACCGCTACGCTAACCGGTGAGTCCAGTGCATCCCCTATTTAACGTTGACAGCGCCAACTGGCAAACCGCGGACGTAAAAAAACGGCAGACCCTGCGGTCTGCCGTTTTTATATCCGTCGCGAATCAGGCGACCTGCGCCCGATACGATACAGCGTCGCTTAGAACGAGTGACGCACGCCGACGTTGTAGACCTGTGGGTCCGAACCGAAGGCCGTCGCTGGCAGGGCGATGGTGCCCGATGGCGAGGTCAGCGAGAACACGCCGTTGTTGTTGTTACGCAGTTTTGCGTACGAAGCGTACACGTTGGTGCGCTTCGACAGGGTGTAGCTGTAGGCAACGGTGACTGCCTTGCCTTCTGCGCCGGTTGCCAGTTCTTGCTGCTGGTAGTTCAGGAAGACGCGGTTGGCGCCGAAGCCGTACGACACGCCGGCGTTTTTCTGCTCGTACTTGGCGCTTGGCAGGACGCCGGTTTCTGGGTCAGCAGCCATGTAGCCAGCGCGCACTTCGAAGTCGCCGAACTTGTAGCCGATACCTGCGTTGTACTCTTTGTCGTCGCCGGTGGTCAGGCGCTCGACGTTCTGGTAACCAGCGCCGATGTACAGGCCAGCGTTTGCGTATTCCAGCGCAACGCCGGTCACGTCGCCCGACGGGTCGATGCTACGCTCGCCGGCGCCGTAGGCTGCGCGCAGGGTGAAGCCGCTCAGAGCATTGCTCTGGTAGTTGACCGAGTTCGACAGGCGACGGGTCAGGCGGTTGGTGCCGAAGGCAGCCAGGTTCGAACCGTAGAAGCCCTGGCCCAGGGTGTCCGATGCAGCAGCAACTGCAGCGATCGGGCCGTATTCACGACCGACGGTCACGGTACCGAAGGCGCCTTGCAGGCCCACGACAGCGCGGCGCTGGAACATGTTCGAATCGGTTGCGCCGGTATCGACGGCAACAGCGGCTTCGATGTTGAACAGTGCCTTCAGACCATTGCCCAGGTCTTCGGTACCGCGGAAGCCGATGCGGCTGGCCGATTGGGTACCCGACGACACGACGGTGCGGCTGCTCTCGCCAGGCGCATCGTTGTTTTCAACGCCGATCGACGCATCGACCATACCGTACATGGTGACGCTGGTTTGGGCTTGGGCGACGAGTGGCAGTGCCGACACGAGGGCGATGGCAAGAATTTTGTGCTTCATGGATGAATCTCCAGTGTTTGTTTGTGAAATAGCCTAGTAATCATGACATGCCCGACGGACATCTGTCACCGGGTTCGCCCAACACAAATCGGCGCGACGGCGGCCGGAATCGACACCGGCCGCAAGCCAATTCAACCGGCTTCTCATAGGAGAATCGCGGGTTTCGGCGGCCCGTTCGGCGGCGCAAATGTGCACCGGGATCATTGAAAAATATTGCTGAAAATCAATTCAAGCCGTTGCAGAGACGCCACATTTTCGGCCTTGACGGCTGCTGCAATGCGCAATAACGGTGCACGCATGCCGTTTCAGCGCGGCGGTGCAGCGGGAAAGCCGGGTGCGCGAAAGCGGTTTCCGGCAGCCTGGCATCGTGGACGTCGTCTGTTTTTTGCACCGCAGTAGTGCATGACGGATTCTGATGCCCGCACACGATTAAAGATGAATGCTGACCGTTTGCCTGATCAACGCGCATGAATCACGTCGGCACAGCCAGTCATGCGTGCATGCTACGATCTCGGCGTCGTCGGCCAACCTCTGTCTATCAAGGATCACATCAACGTGCAAACCGGTATCACGCAAGCGCCATTCGGCCAATTGCCCGGGGGCGAAACCGTCACCCAGTTCACGCTCACCAACGCCCGTGGCATGGTGGCCAGGATCATCGACTTCGGCGGTGTCATCACCGAACTGCACGTACCGGACCGCGATGGCAGGCTGGCGGACGTGGTGCTGGGTTTCGACACGATCGGCCCCTATTGCAGCGACAGTCCGTATTTCGGCGCGCTCATCGGTCGCTATGGCAACCGCATCGCCAAAGGACAATTCACGCTCGACGGCCTGCAGGTGCAACTGCCCGTCAACAATGGCAACAATCACCTGCACGGCGGCCCCGGTGGTTTCGACCGCGTCCTGTGGCAGGCAATGATCGACGGCGACAGCCTGCGCCTGGTCTACCGCAGCGTCGACGGCGAGATGGGCTATCCGGGCAACCTCGATGTCACCGTGGTCTATACACTCACGGATGCCAATGAACTGGTGGTGCGCTTCCACGCCGTGACCGACAAGGCCACGCCGGTCAACCTGACGCAGCACAGCTACTTCAACCTGGCCGGCAAGGGCGACATCCTGGCGCACTGCCTGACCATCGATGCCGACCGCTTCGTGGCGATCGACAGCGGATCGATTCCAACGGGCGAACTGGCGCCGGTCACCGGTACGCCGTTCGATTTCCGCCAGCCGCGCCCCATCGGCGAGCGGCTCGGGCAACCTGACGAGCAACTGCGCCACGGCAGCGGCTACGACCATAACTTTGTCCTGAATAAAGCTGAAGGCGGCGCGTTGACACGGGCCGCGCGCGTGAGCGAACCCGTCTCGGGGCGGGTGCTGGAATTGTGGACGCAGGAACCCGGCGTGCAGTTCTACAGCGGGAACTTCCTCGACGGTTCGCTGAACGGCAAGGGCCGCAACTACGGGCACCGCAGCGGCTTGTGCCTGGAGCCGCAGCACTTTCCCGATTCGCCGAACCAGCCGCAGTTCCCGAACGTGATCCTGCGCCCGGGCGAGGTCTACGCCACCGAGTCGCGCTTTCGCTTTCTGACCGAGGCAGCGTGATGCAGGTGCTGACCGACACCCGGCACGAGTTGGGCGAATGCGTGCTGTGGTGCGAGCGCATCGGCCGCCTGCTGTGGACCGATATTCCCGCTGCCGTCCTGTGGTCGTACACGCCGGCCACCGGCCGCACGATCAGCTGGCCGATGCCCGAACGCCTGTGCTGCTTAGCGCTGACCGGGAGCGATGACCGCCTGCTACTGGGGCTGGCGTCGGGCCTCGCGTTCTTTACCTTCTCGAGTGGCAAGGTCACGCGCATCTGCGACGTCGAAGCCGGGATCCCGTCCACGCGCCTGAACGACGGCCGCTGTGACCGTCAGGGCCGCTTCGTGTTCGGCATGTTCAACCAGGCCGAACAGCCAAAGCACGCGCTGGGCGGCTTCTATCGCCTGAACCTTGACCTCTCGCTCGAGCGCTTGCCATTGCCCAATGCCGCGATCGCCAACAGCATCTGCTTCAGTCCGGACGGGCGCCGCATGTATTTCGCCGACTCGGCCCAGAAGGCGATCCTGTACGCCGACTACAACCCGTGCAGTGCCGAAGTAGGGCGGGTGCACACGTTCGTCGCAGCCGATGCCGTGAAAGGCGAGCCGGATGGTGCCACGATCGATGCCGATGGCTACCTGTGGAGCGCGCGCTGGGGCGCCGGCATCGTCGCGCGCTTCGCGCCCGATGGCCGGCTCGATCGCACCGTGCCGCTCGCTGCGCCGCAACCAAGCTGCCCGGCGTTCGGCGGCCCTGATCTTGCGACGCTGTTCGTGACCAGCGCCCACGTGGGCATGACGGACAGCGAACGCGCCGCTGCGCCGTCATCTGGAGCCGTGTTCGCACAGGCGCTGGATGTGCGTGGTCTGCCCGAGGCGCGCTTCCTGCATGCCTGACCGGGTCGGGCCGGGCCCGGCACATGGCCCGAACTACAGCATCCGCACCCAGTTACCCTTGTAAAGAATCGGCCCGGTCGGCCCACCGGCGCCCGGCGAGCCGCCGCGCGGTTCGAGCGACACCGCCAGCGTGGCGATGTCGTCGCCAATTGCGCTGCCGGTCAGGGGCAGCTCGATGGCGCCTTGCGCCGGAATCACGCCAAGCGAACGGGGCGCACCATTCTTGGGAACCGCCCACAATTGCAGCGACTTGTCGGCCGCAACCGGCGCATTCTCGACCAGCCGCGCCGTGAACACGCGGCGCTCGCTGTCGGCGGTCAGCAGCAGCGCTGTGCGTGCCTTATCATCGATCAGCGTGGCGACAAGGTCGATCTGCGGCGCCTCGACCAGCGTCGAACGCAGCACGCCCACCATCAGCAGCGTCGCGGCCAGTGACGCCAGGCTCAGCGAACGCCAGAACGTCAGCGACTCGGTACGCCAGAACTGCCAGGCCGCGTGCGCACGTGGTTGGGCTTGCCCCAGGCCAAGGCGGCGCTCGATCGCGCGCCACACTTGGGCGCCGGGTGTCTGCGCACCCGTGAATTCAGCCATCGGCATCAGGCGCTCCTGCCATTCGGCGGTCATGCGCTGCAGGGTCGCGTCGTCGCGCAGATAGCGTTCGAAACGCCGGCGCGCGCCGCCCCTGAGCGTGCCGAGGACATATTCGGCCGCCAGCTTGTCGCACAGTTGCGGATTGTTGCGGATATTCATGCTCGTTCGCCTTTAACCAGGCAGGTCTTGAGTCGCTCCAGGCTGCGGCGGATCCAGGTCTTGACGGTACCGATCGGTATCGCCATCTGCTGCGCCACCTCGCTGTGCGACAGGTCATGGAAAAAGGCCAGACCAACGACTTGCCGGTGCGCCCCTTCGAGCAACGACATGCAGTAGGCCAGCGCCTTCGCATCATGGCTGATGAGCAGCGCGTCGATCGGCGTCGCGCGCGGATCCTGCAGGGCCGCCATGATCTCGGCATCGAAGACGGGGCCGTCGATGTCGAGGTCGTGAGCGCAGCGGCGCAGCAGATCGAGCGATTTATTGCGCACGATCGTCGTCATCCACGTCATGGGCGCGGCCAGGTGGCGCTGGTAACCGGCAGCGCCGTTCCAGATTGCCACAAACCCGTCCTGCAGGGCTTCCTCAGCCAGTTCGCGCTTGCCTAATATACGCAGCGCGTAGCCGAACAGTTTCGGCGAAATGGCGTCGTACAACGCGCGAAAGGCCGCCGCGTCACTTTGTGCTGTGCCGTGCAGCCAGATTGCCAGCTGTTCGGGATCGGGATGAAGGGTATCTGGCACTGCCATCCTTGGACGTTGTGTGAGTGAACTATCTGGTGGTATTGACAATATCATATCGCCCCGCGCGTGCTCGCACGGGTGGGGCGGCAGACGGTGTCGACACTATTTCTTACATTTTTTTAAATAGTTGAAACCGATTCAATCGTGCGTCAGTACAAGCTATACGCGCTGCATCAGCGGTGGCAACCAGGTTTCCTGGCTGACATACCCGAGCAGACGCCAGCCCATTTACTCGATCGCATCAACCGGAGACTCACCATGACAGACACGAATGTGACATTGGCACTGCTCGACTCACGCAAGGAAAAGCTGGAAAAGCGCCGCTCGTTCTTCAAGAACGTGGGAGGGATCAGCGTCGGTATGGTGGGCGGTACCTTCCTGTCCGCCTGCGGCGGCTCGGTCAAGGACGCCATTGCGCAGGCAGCGCAGCCGACCGATATCGACATCCTCAACTTTGCGCTGAACCTCGAGTACCTCGAAGCGCAGTTCTATTCGTACGCGGTGTTCGGCACCGGTCTGGCAGCGAACCTGACAACCGGCACCGGCACGCAAGGCGCCGTCACGGGCGGGCGCGCAGTCGCATTCAAGGATCCGCTGGTCGCGCAATACGCCAAGGAAATCGCGCAGGATGAAATCGCGCACGTGGGCTTCCTGCGCGCAGCGCTCGGTACGGCAGCCGTGGCCCAGCCGGCCATCGACATCGGCGGCACCGATCCGAACGGCGCGTTCTCGAATGCTGCCCGCGCGGCCGGTTTGGTGGGTCCGGGCGTCGCGTTCGATCCGTATGCCAGCGATGAAAACTTTCTGCTGGGCGCGTTCATTTTCGAGGACGTCGGTGTGACCGCGTACAAGGGCGCCTCGCCGCTGATCACGAACAAGACGTTCCTGGAAGCGGCAGCCGGCATCCTGGCAGCCGAGGCGTACCACGCGGGCATCGTGCGCACCGTGTTGTATACGAAAGGCTTGTCGGCACCGTCGCTGCGCACCGCGGCCACGGCAATCTCGAACGCGCGCGACAGCCTGGACGGCTCGACCGATGTCGATCAGGGCATCGTCAATGCGACCGACAGCAGCGTGTCGAACATCGTCCCGCTCGACAAGGACGGCATCGCGTTCAGCCGCACGCCGGGCGACGTGCTCAATATCGTGTATCTGACCAAGGAATCGGTCACGATGGGCGGCTTCTTCCCGCGTGGCGCCAATGGCGTGCTCAACATGAGCTCCGCCTACGTCTGATTGCTGGCAGTAACGGCGATGCGGCCTGCCGCATCGTCTCGACGGAGCAGTGCGTTGCCGACCGGCGCCCGCCGGCGGCATGCGCAGTGTTCATCAGGATTGTGGCATCCCCGCCACGCGCCATCCTGGGCGCATGCCTAACGGGCGCGGCCCCGTTTGGTTGCTCGATATAATCGCCCAACAAGAATAGGTTGGCGGCGATGTAGTAAAGCAGGACAAGATGTTCAGGGTTTCAAGCTCGCCAGCCTTGCAAGAACCACACTGGGTATTCCTGATGAGTAATCTGAGCGGCTTCATGCCGATGGTCGATGGCAGTCCAGCACTGTCCGGCGACCGTACCGGGCTGGACGCACCTGCACCAGCCCTGGCCGCGCCATCCACGCTGTTCGAGCCTGCGTTGTTCGAGCCTGCGTTGTTCGAGCCTGTCACTTGGCCAGATGGCCTGCGCGCCATCGCCGACCTGATTCAGGCGTCGCGCTTTCCAATGTTTCTGGCCATCGGGCGCGAGCTGCGCCTGTTCTACAACGACGCGTATTCCGACCTGCTGGGCGACAAGCACCCGGCGGCGCGCGGCGCGCCGTATGCCAGCGTGCGCCCCGAGCTGTGGGATCGCATGCGGCCGTATTTTGACGAAGTCCTGGCCGGCGAATCGGCCCGGCTCCAGCACGCGCTGATGGAATTCGAGCGCAACGGCAAGCGCGAACGGCGCTTTTTCTGCGTGTCGCTGTCGCCCGTGCGCCATGCCGGCCAGGTGGCCGGCGTCTACTGCGTGCTGACCGAAACGACGTCCGACGTGCTGTCCGATTACCGCCACGCGTTCCACCAGAAGCTCGACGAAACGCTCGACGGCCTCGATGACGCCGCCCACATCATGCGGGCGACGAGCGCGATGACGGGGCAGACGCTGGGCGTGGCGCGCGTTGGCTACGGCGAGATCGACGCTGCCGGGCGCACCGTCAGCATCGACAGCGACTGGACCAGCGGCCGCATGGCCAGCCTGGCCGCGCGCACGCATCCGTTCGATGCGTTCGGTCCGGTGATCATGGCCAAGCTGCGCCAGGGCCGCAGTGTGCGCATCGACGACGTCGACGACGACGAACGCAGCGCGCCACATGCCGCGGCGTACGACGCCATTGGCGTGCGCGCGCTGGTGATGGTGCCGATTGTCGAGGAAGGGCGCTTGTGCGCCGTGTTTTACCTGCACGAGCCGATGGCGCGCCACTGGACCGAACAAGAAGTGGCGATGGCCGAGGACGTGGCGCGCCATACGCGGGAAGTGGCGCGCCGCTCGCGCGTCGAAGAAAACCTGCGCGACGAGAGCCGCATCCTGGAGACGGTCAACCGCGCCGGGCGCGCACTGGCCTCGACGCTTGACCTGAACACGCTGGCGCAATCGATTACCGACGCTGGCGCCGAACTGAGTGGCGCACGCTTCGGCGCGTTCTTCTGCCACACCGGGGGCCGGGACCACCCGCTGCAGGCGCCGCTGCACGAGCAGATGCGCCTGTACGCGCTGTCGGGCGCGTCGCGTGAGCAGTTCGACCGCCTCACGCCGCCAACGGCGGCCATCTTCCGCCCGCTCATCGAGGGCGGCGCGCCGGTGCGCAGCGACGACATCACGCGCGACCCGCAGCATGCCGCACTGGTGGCCGACGGCACGCCGCTGGCGCAGCTGCGCGTGCGCAGCTATCTCGCGGTGCCGGTCGTGTCGCAGTCGGGCAAGGTGCTTGGCGGCCTGTTCCTTGGCCACCCGGCGCCGGCCATGTTCACCGAACGCACCGAGCGCATCGTCGCCGGCCTGGCCGCGCAAGCCGCCGTGGCGATGGACAATGCGCACCTGTACGAGATCGCGCAAACGTCGGCGCTCGAACGCGATGCGCTGCTCCAGAGCGAGCGCCTGGCGCGCGTGCAGGCCGAGCGCCTCAGTCACACCAAGGATGAATTCCTGGCCATGCTGGCGCACGAGCTGCGCAATCCGCTTGCGCCGATCAGCAGCTCGGCCAGTTTGCTCAGCCTGCAGTTCGCGAACGAGCCGCGCATCTGCCAGACCAGTTCCATCATCAGCCGTCAGGTCAAGCACATGAGCCGCCTGATCGACGACCTGCTGGACGTCTCGCGCGTCACGCGCGGGCTGGTCAAGCTCAAGCTGGCGACGGTCGATTTTCGCGATGTGGTGAGCGGGGCGCTCGACCAGACCCGCCCGCTGGTGCTCGAAAAAGCGCACCATGTGACGGTGCAGCTGCCCGACACGCCCGTGTACGTGCGGGGCGACCTCACGCGCCTCGTGCAGAGCGTGGCCAATATCGTCGGCAATGCCGCCAAGTACACACCCAGGGCCGGCACGCTGGCGCTGCGCCTCGTGTGCAGCGACGCTCGCATGACGCTCGAAGTGCGCGACAATGGTTCCGGCATGCCGTCCGACCTGGTACCCAATGTGTTCGACCTGTTCACGCAGGGCGCACGTACGCTGGCCAGATCGCAGGGCGGGCTGGGGCTGGGCCTCACGCTCGTCAAGCGCCTGGTCGACCTGCACGATGGCGAGGTTACCGCGCACAGCGACGGTGTCGGTTGCGGCAGCACGTTCACGCTGTGCCTGCCGTGCGTGAGCGCGCGCGCCGACATTGATGCCGACGATGCGCCGCCGTCCGATGTCGATCCGGTACGCGCCGCGCTCGGCCGCCAGTTACGCGTGCTGATCGTCGACGACAACACCGACGCCGCCGACAGCCTGGCCACGCTGCTGCAGGTGCAGGGCCACGCCACCGCTGTCGAATACGACGCCGCCTCGGCCCTGCGCCGCGCGCGCATCGAGCATCCCGACGTGATGCTGATCGATATCGGCCTGCCCGATATCGATGGCTATCAGCTGGCATCGAGCCTGCGCGCGCTGCCCGAGATGGCGGCCACGGTGCCGGTGGCGGTCACCGGTTATGGCCAGGCGAAGGACCGCGAACGGGCGCTCGAGGCCGGCTTCGTCCATCATCTGGTCAAGCCGGTCGACATGACGGCGCTCGTGCGGATCCTGGAATCGAGTGCGTCACTGGCGGCGCAGGCCGAGGCAGCGGCCGCACCGTCCTGAGTGTTGCTTTCGGCTATGCTCAGCGGCGTCGGGAGTATGATGATGCTCCTGTTAATGAAAGGATGAGCATGACCGAATTCGTCATCACCGCACCCGAAACGGCGTCCGTGGCCGTCGCCGGTTCCAGCGCGCGCTTCCCGGTGCGCCGCGTGTTCTGCGTGGGCCGCAACTACGCGGCGCATGCGCGCGAAATGGGCAGCGACCCGAATCGCGAACCACCGTTCTTCTTCACCAAGCCGGCCGATGCCGTCATTCCGGCCAGCGGCGCGGTGCCCTATCCGCCATCGACGAACGACCTGCACCACGAGATCGAACTGGTCGTGGCACTGAAGGCGGGTGGCAAGGACATCGACGCGGCGCAGGCGCTTGACCTGGTCTGGGGTTATGGCGTGGGTCTGGACCTGACCCGGCGCGACCTGCAGGCGGTGGCCAAGGACGCTGGCCGGCCATGGGACATGGCCAAGGGCTTCGACGCATCGGCCCCGTGCAGCGCGCTGCATCCGGTCAGCGACGTGGGGCATCCGGCCCAGGCACGCATCTGGCTGGAAGTGAACGGTGCGCTGCGCCAGGAAGGCAACCTCGATGAAATGATCTGGCCGATTGCCGACGTGATCGCGTCGCTGTCACGCCTTGTGACCCTGGCCCCGGGCGACCTGATCTATTCGGGCACGCCGTCCGGTGTCGGCGCGCTGCAGCCGGGTGACCGGGTGCGCGGCGGCGTCGACGGTGTCGACACGTTCGAGCTGACCATCGCGCCACGCTGATCAGCCGTCTCTGCAGAATGTGTGTTCTGCATCAACACGTGCGAAATTTGATACGCTAGGGATATCGGCGCACGTGGGGAGGTGGCAATGACACAGGTTGCATTGATTGCCGTACACGGCATGGGCGAGACCTTGCCCGATTATGCCGACGGCCTGATGGCGGGATTGCGTCGCCGTCTGGGTACGCTGGCTGGCCAGGCCGTCATGCGTTCGGTCTACTACCAGGGCATCCTGCACGACAATCAGCGCATGGTCTGGGACCGCACCTCGGCCACCGGCCAGGTGCGCTACGCCGCGCTGCGCAAATTCGTCCTGTACGGTCTGGGCGACGCCGCCGGGCTGGAAAACCGCAAGGAAGATCCCGGCTCGGTCTACGAGCAGGCGCAGGGCGAGATCGCCACCACGCTGTTGTCGGCCTACGCTGCGCGGCCCGGCATGCCGGTCGTGTTCGTTGCGCACTCGCTGGGCGGCCAGGTGCTGTCGAGCTATCTGTACGATGCGCAGAAGGCGGCTGCCGGTAAGCCGGTCGGCGCAGGCATCTGGCGCGATATCGATGCCTGGGCCGGTGTTGCGCTTGGCCGGCCGCTGACAGCCAGCGAGCTGGCCTTCATCGGCGGCGCCACCTGCGCCGGGCTGGTCACCACGGGCTGCAATATCCCGATCTTTGTCGCCGCGCACCAGGAGATGCACATCATCCCGATTGCGCCGCCGACGTCGCTGTTCAAGTGGATCAACTTCTATGATCCCGATGACGTACTGGGCTGGCCGCTGCAGCCGCTGTCAAACGGCTACCGCGCGCTGGTCGAGGACCGCGCGATCAATGCCGGCGGTGGGGTGGGGGACTTGTTGCTGCGCAGCTGGAATCCGCTGGCGCACAATACCTACTGGGACGATGACGCGGTGCTGGACGCCATCGCCGCGATGCTGCGCCGACTGGCGGCGTAGCAGCGCCCTCAGGCGCTCAGCGCGGGCACCTTGCGCGTCGCCAGCGTCGGGCGCAGCCGGCCGCCCGATTCGCCCAGCTTGAAGGCAGCGGCCACCTGCGCCAGTTGCGCTGCCTGCTCCTGCATGCTCGCTGCCGCAGCGGCGGCTTGTTCGACCAGCGCCGCATTCTGCTGGGTCACATGGTCCATCTGCGTGATCGCTTCATTGACCTGGTTGATGCCCACGCGCTGCTCCTGCGTGGCGCTGGTGATCTCGGACATCATGTCGGTCACGCGCGCCACGCTGGCCACGACGTCGTCCATCGTGGCGCCAGCCTGTTGCACGAGCGCCGTGCCGGCATTCACCTGCGTCATCGAGTCGCCGATCAGGCCCTTGATTTCACGGGCCGCGCCGGCCGAGCGCTGCGCCAGGTTGCGCACTTCGGACGCCACCACCGCAAAGCCGCGCCCCTGTTCACCGGCGCGCGCCGCTTCCACGGCAGCATTCAGGGCCAGGATATTGGTCTGGAACGCGATGCCATCGATCACGCCGATGATGTCGACGATCTTGCGCGCCGAGGCGTCGATCGAACCCATGGTGTCGACCACCTGCCCGACGATGGCGCCGCCGCGCGCCGCGACATCCGAGGCTGTTTTTGCCAGGCCATTGGCCTGCACCGCATTGTCGGCATTCTGGCGCACGGTGGCGGTCAGTTCTTCCATCGAGGCGGCCGTCTCTTCAAGTGAGCTGGCCTGCTGCTCGGTGCGTGCCGACAGGTCGAGGTTGCCGGCCGCGATCTCGCTCGACGCGGTCGAGATGGCGTTGGTGCCTTGCTGGACCTGCGAGACCACCCGCACCAGCGAGCCGTTCATCGTCTGCAGCGAGCGCATCAGGTCGCCGACTTCGTCTTTCGGGTAAGTCGCAAACATGTGGCCGAGGTCGCCCGAGGCCACCGTTTCGGCGACATCCAGCGCGGCGTCCAGTGGCCGGGTGATGCTGCGCGTGACCAGCACGGCAGCGACGGCGCCGATCAGCGTCGAGAGTACCGCAAGCAGCAAGACCAGTTGCGTGCTGCGCTCGTTCGCCGCTTCGATGGCCAGCGCCGTCTGGTCGATGCTCTTGCGCTGGATCTGCAGCAGGCTCTGGACCCGGGCGCCATAGGCAGCGGCAGCTGGTGCGAATACCTGTTCATAGGCCTGTTCTGCCGCCGCCGCGTCGCCCGACGTGCGCGCGTTCATCACAGTTTCCTTGGCCTTCTGGTAGGTCTTGCGCAGGCCGAGGATGTCCTGCAGCGTCGCTTTCTCTTCGGGCGAGTCGAGCAGGGCTTCGACTTTCTTGAGAATGACCGTGGTACCGGTGACGCTGTCCTTGATCGGCTTGGCGAACACGGCTGACAAGGTGCTGTCGGTGCTGCGCGCGATGAGCGAGGTGCGCGCGATGGCCGAATAGGTCAGCACATACCAGTCCGAGACCAGGCGTTCCTTGGTCAGCGGCTTTTGCATCATCTGCTGGGTGGCTTCCGCGCTGCTGCGCGTGGTGTAGAGGGCGAACGAGGTGCCGGCCAGCGACAGGACGAGCATCGTGGCAAAGCCGACGGTGAGGCGTGAGCCGATACGGAGATTTTTTAACACGATGTCATCACTTGAAAAAAGGATTGAACGCCTGAGAAATGCCTTGCGGCAAGTATCAACCCTTTAAATCTCAAATGAAATAGCAAGAAGACAGCATGTTGTAATGACGCAGCACAAACCTGTTGCTTTATGCCTGACGGGTCAGTTTGAACAGGGTACGGATGTCACCGGCCACGGCGCCGCGGGCGTTCTTGATCAAAGGCTGCCGGTAACGCTCGAGCTGCTCGCGCCGCGCCGCGTTCAGCAGGCCCAGCTGGTCCAGCACGGCGTACACGGCCGGGTGCAGCGCACGCACATTGCCATCGGCGATCTTGATCGCGATGCCGATCCCGGCCGAGCGGATGCCGATCGCCTGCACGGCGTCGGCGCCGATCTTGGTGACCCAGTCGCCGTCGCCCGCCGTCATCCAGTGCAGGTCGGTGCGCTCCTCGCCCGAGACCAGGTCGGGGCGGGCGATCATCGCATCGCGCAGGATGCCCATCGCGCCGCCCAGTTGCGGGTCTTGCGGGCCATGCGCGAGGCGCGCGTACAGGTGCGCCAGGCGACTGAGCGGCATCGCGTAATTGGGCGCCGAGCAGCCGTCCAGGCCGACCGGCAGCGCGCCGGGCGCCACGCCGATGGCATCGGCCAGCGTGCTGCGCACGGCTTGCTGCAGCGGGTGCGCGCGGTCGACGTAGTGTGCGGTGGGGGCGTCGTGCAAGCGGCACCAGGCTAGAAAGCCGCTGTGCTTGCCGGAGCAGTTGTGGTGCAGCGGCGTCCAGTGCGCGTCCGGCGGGGGCTTGCCGCCGGTGAACTCGTAGTGCAGCGGCACCGCGCAGCCGCATTCGAGGTGGCCGGGGTCGAGTCCGATTTTATTCAGGATCGAGCTGACGCCAGCGAGGTGCCTGGCTTCGCCCGAGTGGCTCGCGCACAGCAACGCGACTTCGTCGCCGGACAGGCCGAAGCGCGCCGGACCGTCGGCCAGGACGAACGGCAAGGCCTGGAACGGTTTGAGCGCCGAGCGCGTGAAGGTCGGGTAATCCGGGTCGCCGGCAGACCACAACAGGCGCCCGCTCGTGTCGACGACGGCGACCGATCCGAGGTGCACGTTCTCGATCACGTTACCGCTGTCGGGGTAGCCGCGCGTGGTCGCGGCGAGGGGAGTGACTGGCATGGGAGAGGGTGAATTCGGGTTGAAGGAACCCTACTGTACGACATACCTACAGAATGCAGACACACAGTTGAAACAAGGCGCGCTTTGATATATGCACCTCCCGTTCACCCCACCGATTGCGCACTTCGTCGCGCATTTCCGGCGCTTGATGCGCTTGGCGCTTGAATGCTTTTTGCGGCTCGCTAGACTGGCTTCATCGTCAGGCAACAGAGCGCTGGCGACACGGACTTCTCCGCCACCGACCTGAAAGGAATTTTCATCATGCGCCTCGCCCGCCTTGCCTTGTTTGCCGCCGCCGCCGTCGTTTCACTGACCAGCGCCGCCCAGCCACTGACTGCAACCAACCCCGACGTCGTCAATGTGCGCGCCGCGCAGCCGAAGAAAGTCTATGTCGATCCGCTGATGTACCAGCACATGCAGGGCGCCTACAAGCTCGACGACGGGCGCACGCTGCACGTGACGGGCAAGGGCCGCAAGCTGTACGCCGATCTCGGCGACGGGCCGCAGGAAATCGTTCACGTTGGCCGCGACCGCTTCGAAGCGGTCGGCAAGGACGTGAGCGTGCGTTTCGACGGTGCGCCGTTCCCGGACGCGGTCCACATCAGGGACGATGCCGGCCGGGTGCTGGCCTCAAGCCAGCGTTGAGCCGAAGCGCCCGGCCTGGTAGTCGGTGATCGCCTGCGCGATTTCTTCGCGGGTGTTCATGACGAATGGCCCGTGCGAAACGACCGGTTCGCCGATCGGATCGGCGTGCCCGAACAGCAGCAGCGAGCCGGACTCGGCGACGATCTCGAGCGTGTCGCCCTCCGTGCTCAGCTCCACCAGTTGGTAAGCGTTGGCGAGATCGCCGTGGTGACCCACGCCGATGCGTCCACGCACCACATACAGCAGCACGTTGCGACCTTGCAGGCCGGTGATGCGCAGCCGGCCACCGGCCTGCATCGCGACCGTGCTCATGAACACGCCCGTCAGCGACTGCACCGGGCCCGTGTTGCCGTCCAACTCGCCCGCGATCAGGTTCAGCATGACCTTGCCGTCGTCGAGCGATAACGCGGGAATGCGGTCCTGCTGCACGCCGGTGTAGGCGGGCGCCGTCATCTTCAGGTGCGACGGCAGGTTCACCCACAACTGCAGGATCTCGAGCGGGCCGCCCGTCTCGAGAAACGCGCGCGGCGAGACTTCGGCGTGCACGATGCCGCTGCCGGCCGTCATCCACTGGATGCCGCCGGCGTGGATCACGCTTTCATGGCCGGCGCTGTCGCGGTGGGCCAGCATGCCTTCGACGATGAAGGTGACGGTTTCGAACCCCCGGTGCGGATGGGGGCCGAACGGCAGGCCGCGGTTGTGCGGGCCATAGGTTTGCGGGCCGTGGTGGTTCAGGAACAGGAAGGGATCGATCTGGTCGAGCTGGGGCGAGGGTACGGGGCGCTGCGTGAGCAGGTCGCCGATATCGTCGCGCAGCGCGGCGTGCGTGCGCAGGAAAGTCTTGTCGGTCATGGTGAGGATGTCGTTGAGTGGGGATGCGTAACGATACGCTGAAAGTGGCCATGACGTTCACAGCGGTGGCAGAAGGCGCTATGCTGGGCGTTTGCGTAGTTGCACCCCTTGGAGATCGGCCCAGTATGTACAAGAACGCCTGCATTGCCAGCCTGCTGCTGGCCTCATCCACTGTACTGGCTGCAGCATCTACTACAGCCCCTGCTGCGGCGCCCGGCGAGGTCGCCGTCAGCGCCGCCAAGTATGCGGTGGCCACCTACCGCAACGACGTCGTCGACACGCTGGCCAAGCTGGTGAGCTTCAATACGGTGGCTGATCCGCGCTACCCGTCCGACCAGAACCCGGTGCATGCTGCGTTCAAGGCTACGCTCAAGGCAGAAGCCGGGCGCATGGGCCTCGACTACACCGATTACGGCTGGACGGTTGTCATCGGCCTGGGCAAGGGCACCGAGCGTGTCGGCATCGTCACCCATGGCGACGTGCAGCCAGTGGACCCGACCAAGTGGAAGAAGTCACCGTTCGTGCTGGACCGCACGAGCGAGCCGGGCAAACTGATTGCGCGCGGCGCCGAGGATGACAAGGGGCCGATCGCCACCGCGCTGTATGCGATGAAGACGATCCGCGACCGCCAGATTCCGCTCACCAAGCGCATCGAATTGTATGTGTACATGGGCGAGGAATCCGACTGGGGTCCGCTGACCGAATTCCTCAAGACGCACGTGCCGCCGCAGATGAGCATCACGCTCGACGCCGAATATCCGGTGGTGACGGCGGAGAAGGGCGGCGGCACGGTGGCCGTGACGATCCCGAAGGCCGGCGCGCAGGCGCCGCTCGAGGGCGACGCCTACATCGCCGCGTTCGCGGGCGGCTCGTTCAACACGCAGATTCCGGAAGACGCCGAAGCGCTGGTGGCCAACGCGACGCCCCAGATCGAAGCGCAGATCCGCGCTCGCGGCGCGCAGCACGAGGGCATGACCTACACCTACACCTGGCAGGGCAAGGACCTGGCAGTGCGCGCCAAGGGCGTCTCGGCCCACTCGTCCAAGCCGCAGGAGGGCGTGAACGCGGTGAGCATGCTGGCCGATGCACTGGCCGTGCGGCCGTGGGCCAACACGACCGCCGGCGGCACCGTGAACTACCTCAACGAGATGGTGGGCACCGGCTACTACGGCGAGAAATTCGGCAGCGGCGCCGGCAATATCGCCTATCGCGACAAGTTCATGGGCCCGCTCACATTCAAGCCGACCGTGATCCGCCAGCTAGACGACGGCATCGAAGTGGCGATCAACCTGCGCCGTCCGCAAGGCAAGACAAGCGCGCAGCTGACCGACCAGATCAACGCGGCACTGAGCCAGTGGCAGGCGCGCCAGGTTCCGCTCACGAACATCAAGGTGGGCATGCGCGACCCGTGGGTGCTGAACGATGCGCCGCAGGTGCCGACCTTGCTGTCGACCTTTGCCTATTTCACCGGCATGAAGGATGCGAAGCCCGTCGCGATCGGTGGTGGCACCAATTCGCGGCTGTTCCCGAATACCGTCAGCTTCGGTCCGTCGATGCCGGGCCAGAAATATTCCGGGCATTCGGAGCATGAGTTCATCACGACCAAGCAACTGCTGCTGAATCTGCAGATGTACACGGCAGTGCTGGTCGAACTGGCGCGCTGAGCTGGTGGCCCGGTGGCGGGCGCGCCCGAACGCGGTATTTGCCACGGCTGGCCTGTAGGGCTGCTTCTTGCCAGCTAGTGTAAAAACTTCTAATTTTTGCGTAGGCGCGGGACTACAATATCCTTGCCGTGGAGCGCCTTTGCTGGTGCTCTCCCTTGTGAATCATCGTTGTATGCCGAGGGCGGTATCGTCCCGATACAGCCACAGTATTGTCGCCTGGAAAAGTCCATAGTTCCCGGTAGAAAATGTGGCAAATACAGCATGTTAGGATCGGCAAGGAGCCTTGCTCCTGCAGCCGTGAGCGCATCAATGCGTCGATGTTGGCGTGCGCGCTCGCGCCGGATGTGACCGAACCTTATTGATTGCCATGCACAGTAAAGAACTCAAAAAACCGGACGGACGCAACCTTACCCTCTACAGCAACGGACCGATTCCGGACGATCTGGTCGCACCCAGCCCGTTCCCGGATCCGCAGCACGCGAACCCGCATCTGCGCTGGCATCCACTGCGCGGCGAGTGGGTGACCTACGCGGCATTCCGCCAGAATCGCACCTACCAGCCGCCACCCCAGTACAACCCGCTGGCGCCGACGATCGACCCCGCCAATCCCACCGAGATGCCGGCCGGCGACTACGAGATCGCCGTGTTCGACAACCGCTTCCCGTCGCTGGCGCTCGAGTCGCACGATCCGCCATCGGTGACGGTGCAGACCGCCCCGGCCAATGGCCAGTGCGAAGTGGTCGTGTTCACGCAGGATCCGAACACGGCGCTGGCCCACCTGCCGCTCTCGCGCATTGCGCTGCTGCTGCAGGTCTGGGGCGATCGCACCACGCGCGTGGGTAGTCTGCCGCACATCCAGTACGTGCTGCCGTTCGAGAACCGCGGCGCCGAAGTGGGCGTCACGCTGCACCATCCGCACGGCCAGATCTATTCGTACCCGTTCGTGCCGTCGGTTCCGGCGCGCATGCTGGCGCAGGAGCGTGAGTACTACCAGCAGCACGGCGCAAGCATGCTGTGTGACATGGCGCGCGACGAAGCCGCCGACGGCAAGCGCGTGCTGTACCAAGACGATTTCGCGATTGCTTTCGTGCCGGCCTGCGCGCGTTATCCGTACGAGGTATGGGTGATGCCGACTGCGCCGTGCAAGGATTTCGCCGCACTCACGCCGCCGCAGCGGGATTCGCTGGCGCGCGCGCTCAAGACCGTGCTGCTCAAGTACGAGACGCTGTGGAACCGGCCATTCCCGTACCTGATGGCGTGGTACCAGGCGCCGACCGACGGCGCCGAACATCCCGAAACGCAGCTGCACGCGCAGTTTTATCCGCCGTACCGCACGCGCGACCGGCTGAAATACCTGGCCGGTACCGAGCTGGCGGCCGGCATGTTCGCAATGGACGTGCTGCCCGAGACCACGGCGTACGAATTGCAGCAGGTCGAGATCGACCTGGAGGAGGGCGCATGACGGACATCGATATGCGCGCCCAGGAGGTCGCCGACAAGCTCGCGCAGCTGCGCGCCTCCCTCGCCAGCAGCGGCGCCGGCGCCGTGCGCCTGCGCGGCACCGACTGGTTCGCGTGGGTCACCGCAGGCGGCTCGAACGCGGTGCTGCACACCACCGACACGGGCATTGCCGAAGTGCTGGTCACGCCGGGCGACGCCTGCGTGCTGACCGACCAGATCGAAGGCGAGCGCCTGCGCCTCGAAGAAGTGCCGGCCGGGTTCAGCTTTCATGTCGAACCGTGGGCCGAGCCCGAGCTGCGCGAGCATTTCGTGCTGGCCGCGGCCGAGGGTCGGCCAGTGCTGTCGGACCGTCCGCAGGGCGACGAACTGCCGTTGCCGCTGCCGCTGCGTCAGCGCAAGCTGGTGCTGGGCGACGCCGAACAGGCGCGTTACCGCCTGCTGGGGCGCGAAGCAGCCGAAGCCATGACCGAGGTGCTGCACCGTGCTCGCCCCGACTGGACCGAGCAGCAATTGGCCGGCGCTGGCGCCGACGCGCTGTGGCGGCGCGGCATCCATCCGGCACTGGTGCTGGTGGCCGGTGCGCGGCGCTTGCCGCTGTTTCGCCATGCAACGCCGTCGCACGAGCCGATCGGCGAGCGCGCGATGCTGGTGTTCTGCGCGCGCCGCCACGGGCTGTATGCCAACCTGACGCGCTTCGTGAGCTTTGGCGGCGCAGGTTCAGCACCCACGGCCCAACGCGCGCTGATGGCGCTGGAGGCCACCGGCCTGGCGGCCGTGGTGACGGGCAAATCGCTGTCGTCGGTGTATCACGCGCTGGCCCAGGCCTATCACCATGCCGATGTCGAGGACGCGATCCGCGAACACCACCAGGGCGGCATCACCGGCTACCTGGCGCGCGAGATCGTGGCCACGCCAAGCACCGCCACGCAGCTCGAACAGGGCATGGCATTTGCGTTCAATCCAAGTTATAACGGTATGAAGATCGAAGACACGTTCCTGCTCGGCCCCGACGGACTCGAAAACCTGACCTTCGACCCGGCCTGGCCGTCGGTGGACATCGACGGCCGTCAGCGGCCGCTCTGGCTGGAGGTGGACGCATGACCATTACGACCGATACCTTCTTTGGCGGCGCCCCCGAAGTGAACGCCTCGGCGCCGGGGCGCGTGAATCTGCTGGGTGAACACACCGACTACAACGACGGCTTCATGCTGCCGGTGGCCACGCCCCAGCGCACGCTGGTGGCCATGAGCCGCAGCGGCGACGACCATTTCCATTTTTACTCGCCCAACTTCGATGCGACCGTCACGTTCGCAAAGGACAGCAGCGCGCCGCAGGGCTTCGGCAGCTATATCGAAGGCTGCATCCGCCTCGTGCAGCTTGAAGGCATCGAGGTGCCGCCACTGCGCGTGTATGTCGAGACCGATTTGCCGGTGGGCTCCGGCCTGTCGTCGTCGGCCGCGCTCGAAGTGGCTATGCTGCGCGCCATGCGCGCGCTGCTGGGGTTCGAGCTGGACGACGTCAAGCTGGCGCGCATCGCCCAGCGTGCCGAAATCGAGTACGCGCACGTGAACTGCGGGATCATGGACCAGATGGCCTCGAGCCTGGCCGATGAAACCAATATGCTGTTCATCGATGCGCGCACGCTCGAACACCACCTGGCCGCGCTGCCGCCAGAGACCGAACTGATCGTGATCGATTCGGGCGTGGCGCGCACGCTGGCGGCGAGCAAGTACAACGAACGGCGCGCCGAATGCGAAGAAGCCTCGCGCATCCTGGGCGTGACGGCGCTGCGCGACGTGGCCGACCCCGCAGCGGTCGAGGCGCTGCCGTCGCCGCTGCGCGAACGCGCCCGCCACGTGGTGCACGAAAATCTGCGTGTGCTCGAGGCCGCCAAAGGCGTCGACGCCGAACGCTTCGGCGCACTGATGAATGCCTCGCATGCGAGCCTGCGTGACGATTACGAAGTCTCGATTCCTGCGCTCGACGTGCTGTGCGACGCGCTGCGTGCAGCGCCCGGCGTGCTGGGCGCGCGTCTGACCGGCGCCGGCTTTGGCGGCGCCTGCGTCGCCCTGTGCCGCAAGGGGCAGGCGCAACAAGCGGCTGCCACCGCGCTGGCGGCCTATCATGATCATCATGGACCAGGCAATGACGTCCAGGGACGCATCCTGATTCCGGTACCAACTGACAGAAAGGACAAGAATGAATCAGTTTGAATACCCGCGTCCCCAACTGGTGCGCGACCAGTGGCAGAACCTGAACGGCACGTGGCAGTTCTGCTTCGACGACGAAGGGCACTACACGCTGCCGTCGGATGTGAAGGAATGGACGCACGAGATCACCGTGCCGTTTGCGCCGGAAACCGCGATGAGTGGCATCGAAGACACGGGCTTTCACCGCTTCGTCTGGTACCAGCGCGAATTCGAGGTGATGCCCATGGATGGGCGCACGATCCTGCACTTCGGCGCGGTCGATTACAGCGCGCGCGTGTGGGTCAACGGCCAGCTGGTCGTCGAGCACGAGGGCGGGCACACGCCATTCTCGGCCGACATCTCCGGCACCTTGAACGCGGATGGCAAGCAGGTCGTCACCGTCTGGGTCGAAGACGACCCGGCCGATCTGGCCAAACCGCGCGGCAAGCAGGACTGGCTGCTCGATGCGCACTCGATCTGGTACCCGCGCACGACGGGCATCTGGCAGACGGTATGGATCGAACAGGTCTCGCACACGTATATCCAGAAACTGCGCTGGACGCCCGTGTTCGAGACCTACGAAATCGGCTGCGAAGTGTTCGCCACCGGCGATATCCAGGAAGAGCTGTTTGTCGAAGTCAAGATCTGGCACGGCGACCAGCTGCTGGCCGACGATTACTACAAGCTGCTGGGTGGTGAGGCGAACCGCAAGATCGCGCTGTCCGATCCGGGTATCGACGACTCGCGCAACGAAATTTTGTGGAGCCCGGAACGCCCGACCCTGCTCGATGCCGAAGTGACCCTGCGCGCAGGCGACGTCGTGCTGGACCGCATCCGCTCGTACACGGCGCTGCGCTCGGTGTCGATCAACCGCGACCGCTTCATGCTCAATGGCCGCCCGTACCAGCTGCGCCTGGTGCTGGACCAGGGCTACTGGCCTGAATCGTTCATGACGGCCCCGTCCGACGGCCACCTGAAGCGCGACGTCGAGCTGGCCAAGCTGATGGGCTTCAATGGCGTGCGCAAGCACCAGAAGATCGAGGACCCGCGCTTTTTGTACTGGGCCGACAAGCTGGGCCTGATGGTGTGGGAAGAGATGCCATCGGCCTACCGGTTCAGCCCGCGCGCGATCACGCGCATGGTCAAGGAATGGACCGAGGCGATCGAACGCGACTACAGCCACCCGTGTATCATCGTGTGGGTGGCCTTCAACGAGTCGTGGGGCGTGCCGAACCTGACGCTCACGCAGGCGCATCGCAATGCCGTCGAGGCGTTGTACCACCTGACGCGCACGCTCGACTCGACGCGCCCGGTGATCGGCAACGATGGCTGGGAAGCATCGGCCACCGACATCCTGGGCATTCACGACTACGACAGCGATCCGGAGAAAGTGCTGGCGCGCTACGCCGTCACCGATCCGGTGCGCACGCTGTTCGACCAGCGCCGGCCCGGTGGCCGCATCCTGACGCTCGATGGTTTCCCGCATCGCGGCCAGCCGATCGTGCTGACGGAATTCGGCGGCATTGCCTACGATCCGAAGCAGACGCCCAATCCCGACGAGACGACGTGGGGCTATAGCCGCGCGCATACGGCTGAAAGCTATCTGAAGCAATACCGGCGCCTGCTGCAGGTGGTGAACGAGACGTTCATGTTCAGTGGTTTCTGCTACACGCAGTTCACGGACACGTTCCAGGAGGCCAATGGCTTGCTGAACGCCGACCGCTCGCCGAAACTGCCTTTGGATGTGATCAGCGCCGCCACGCGCAATATTCCGTTGTACCACCGCGAGGTAGAGGCAGACAAGGACGCTGGCACGCCTTAACGACATTCAAAGGGCAGGGCCGGTACGGCCTGCCCGCTGAAGCTCCACCAGGCCACATGTCGCGCAGGCGCATGTGGCCTTTGCACGTGCGCATGCGTTCAGCGCCGGATCGCGCCGCCCGTCACATTGACGCGCTCGCCGCTGCGCAAGTCAGAGGTACCGCTGTACGTGATGACCTGCGTGCTGCCGTCGTCCATGCGCACCTTGACGCGGTACGCCTGGGCAGCGCCGGTGCCGCCTGTTGCGCCGGCCGTGCCGCTGGTGCCCACGGATGCGTCGCTTTTGCTCATGCCACCCGGGGCAGGGAGGCTGGCGATGGACAACACTGTGCCGTTGGGCGCGGGCATGCGCGCAGACGCGGCGGCGGACTGGTCGCTGCGCTCGTCCTGCATGCCGGCGCTGCCGGAGCCGGTGGCGCCTTTGCTGCCGGACGTGCCTGCACTGGCCGACGTGATGGCCGGGCCGGTCACAATGCGTTCCACGTCGCCGCTGCTGCTGGCGACATCATCGGTATGGCTGCTCGTTGCGCTACTGGCCATGTCGCCGGCGCTGCCCGTGGCGGCGCAGCCCGATGCGGCGAGCATGACCGCCAGCAGGCCCGCCATGGCCACGCTCTGGTGCGATTGCTTCATGATCAACTCCTCTTAGTGGTGTAGGGATGTGACGGTGCTGTGCCACAAGGATAAGAGGCGCAACGCGCAGCAGCGTTCCAGCTGTCGCGTCAGGAAGGTAGTTGGATCAAGCAGGCGGGCCATGGCGGGAACCCGGCCGGACAAGGATGGTCAGCGCGCCCGTTCCGGCGCAGCGCGCACCGCGTGCGGCATCGGGACCCGCGCAAGCAGCGCAGTCAGTATGATGGCTGCGACGGTTGCTGCGCTGACATCGACCAGCCAGTCGTGCACCGTGCCCGAACGGTACGGCAGGAAGTGCTGCACGCTCTCGTCGAAGGCGCCCATCAGCGCAATGGCCAGCACCGCCTTGAGTGCACGTTGCAACCCGTTCCCGGTACTGCCAAGGAACCACAGTGTCGCAAGAGCGGCATAGGCCAGGCTGTGCAGGACAAGGCCGGACGCGAATTCGCCCACCTCAGCGCGCGCACCGGGCACGGAGCCGGCGATCACGATACAGGTAAAGATCAGCAGTGCCACAGCGTGCATGGCACGGCGGTGACGTGGTTCGGCGTACAACAGGGGAGACAGGGCAGGCATGGCGACGTGGTGACAGTACAGTAACGGTGACGGGGCAAACGTCAACGTTACCATGCCGGGCGCACCTTGTGTGCCCGTTGCCGCCGGCCCGTGCGCCAGCCGCTCACTGCGACGGGGTCAGATCGTCAGTGCCGGTGCACCGTTGGCATAATGGGCGTCGAAACAGCTGGCGCAGTCGGCACAGAACAGGTGCGCCACGCGTACGCTCGCCTGTCGCAACACGAGTTTCAGGTGCGACCGGCGGCACTTGGGACACACTTCGCGGACGCTGCCGAAGGTAAGCAGATTGAGGGGCGCGCTGTCACGATCGACATCGTCGACCACGGCGCGTGGATTGAGTTCGCTGAGGATGAGGTCGCTTGTAGAATGATTGCGACGGCAACTGTCTGGCGAAAGCGATGTTTCTGGTACACGTAAACTCATCGGACGATCTCCCGTGGTCGTTTCGTTGTACGCGGTCTCCACCCGCTGGGCAAGGTGGGACGTCGCAGCTTCATGATAGCCCTATTGAAGACGGCTTCAAGCACATAGACAATTTTTTCTGGCCCAAGTTGCCACAATGCCGAAAAAAATGCCCGCGCGAGGCGGGCATAACCCGAGAACGGGCCAAGAGTGCGAAATCCGGGTTGGTGTGCAGCGCACGGAGCGCTCCACACCTGCTGGCACCACGCATATCGGTTACGTGTGTGTCAGGTGCGTTCGAGTATAGGCAGGGATTGTGACGGGTCCGTGACGATTGTCAATGTTGCGCAGGCATAGTGAACGCAATTAAGCTTATTGCAATACGGCCGAAATAACGTGATCCGCGCAAACCGTTCAGGCAAAAAAAAGCCCGCTGGGCGGGCTTGAAACTATTTTCTTGGAGGAGAATAGTGGAGACAGGTGTAACTATAGGGATTCACTGACCGGGCGTCCAATTGCGTTTTCGGATACCAGACATGTGATCTGTCAATATCTCTGTCGCGACGCTGTTTGCGCATCAATCGCGCACCGGCACCGTGTAGTTCAGTGCCATGCGCCCGCCATCGGCGTACAGGGTCTGGCCCGTCATGTACGACGCATCGTCGCTGGCCAGGAAGGCGGCGATCGACGCGACTTCTTCCGGTTCGCCGCAGCGGCCCAGCGGAGTGCGCGACAGGATCGTGTGTCGCGCTTCCGGGCTGCCCAGCACGGCCTTTTTCGCCAGCTCGGTCAGGATCGTGCCGGGACCAATGGCGTTCACGCGAATATCGTACTGGGCCAGGGCGATGGCCGCCACGCGTGTGAGCTGGTTGACGCCGCCTTTCGAGATCACGTACGGCACCTGGTTGGGGATCGTCAGCTCGGCGTTCACACTCGACATATTGATGATGCAGCCGCCTTCGCCGCGCGCCACCATGTCGCGCGCCGCTGCCTGGCTGCACAGGAACATCGATTTCAGGTTGATGCGCAGCACGCGGTCGAAATCGTCCTCGTGCAGGTCGAGGAACTCGGCAGCGTGGGTCACGCCGGCATTGTTGATCAGGATATCGATGCGGCCAAATGCGGCCAGCGTGGCCGCGATCATCGCATCGACCTCGACCTTGATACCGACGTCGGCACGGCAGGCGCGGGCTGCATCGCCCAGGCTGGCAGCGGCTTGCTCGACTTCGGGCCGGATATCGACGAGCATGACGCGCGCGCCTTCGCGCACGAGGCGCTCGGCGCAGGCCAGGCCGATGCCCTGGCTGGCCCCGGTGACGATGGCGATCTTCTGGTGTAGTTTCATGGCGGGCTTTCGGCGCTGTGGCAAAAGCTGCCATTCTAACCACCTGCGGCAGCGCCCCACAGGTGCCGAAATAAAAACTGCTATTTATGTGTAAGTTTTTCCCGTGGCAACGTACTACAGGATCCATTGCCCCTTCAATGAGAACGAGATGAACTGGAAACACCTCGCGTTTGCCCTTACGGTCCTGAGCTACCACTGCATGGCGTCGGCGCTGCCGCTCGGCCATCTGTCACGGCCAATCGAGCAGGTCGGGTGCTGCGCACCCGCACCTGTCTGTGTCGAGCCACCCGATCAGGATGCGCGGATGGCGGCATGATGTTGCGCGGAGCGCAGGATGCCACGTTTGCCCGCGTGGTTGCAGAACATGGCCCCATGCTGGCGCGCTTCGCGGCCAGTTTCGAGCGCGATCGCCACGCGCGAGAAGACTTGCTGCAGGATATCCTGCTCGGCGTGTGGCAGGCGCTGCCTGCGTTTCGAGGCGACGCGAGTCTCAAGACCTACATCCTGGGCGTCGCGCACCGGCGCTGCGCGTCGCATGTGATGCGCGAGGTGGCGCAGCCGCGCCATGAAGAACTCGACGACGAGTGGGTTGATGGCCAGCCGGGTCCTGAAGTGCTGGCAGGCCTGAATCAGCAACAGGCGCGCCTCTTGAGCGCGCTGCGCGACTTGCCCATCGGGCAGCGCCAGCTGGTGGTGCTGGCGCTCGAAGGCCTGCGCTACGACGAGATCGCCGACTTGCTCGGCATCACGGTGGGTAATGTGGGCGTGCGCCTGAACCGCGCGCGGACAGCGCTCAGAGAACAACTGGAGGAACGATGAACGAGCAAGACGAATGGGCGAATTTGCAGGATGCGTGGGGCGCGAGCCGGCCTGCCAGCGCCGTGCCCGACGTGGGCTTGATGATCGCCCGTGCGCGGCGCGAACGCCGCATGACAGTACTGGTGCTGGTGGGCGAATGGGTGATGATGATCGTGGCGGCAGTGCTTGTCGCGGAGCGCTGGCAGCGTGTCGCTACCAACGGCTACGAGACATTGTGGCTGGGGTTCCAGACGCTGCTCATGGGCGTCATCATCGTTGTTTATACGTGGACGCGCCTGGCTGCCCTGCATGAGCCGGCGGGAACGAGCCTGCGCGACTGGCTGGCGCTGCGCCGCCGGCGCGCCCGGCTCGGCCTGCGCCTGGCGCGCTTCACACGCTGGACGACGGTTGCCTTACTGCCGGCGCCGGTGATCGTACTGGTCATGGCGCGCAGCACCCAGGCCGGCATCACCGGGTTGGTGACAACAACGCTGGTGCTGGGAGCGGGATGGTGGTGGGCGCAGCGCAAGCGCGCCCACATGAACGCCGAGATCGCCGAGGTCGACGCGCTGGCGCTGGAATGGCTGGATGAACCGCCTGGCCCATCGGGCCAGACGTCTAGAGCATGATGGGCCGGTCGGGCAACTCGTTGGTGCGCTCGCCGCTGGCCGGGAAGTGCTGGTGCAGCAGGTCGTTGACCTGCGCCACTACCGCCAGTGTGGCGTCATGGAAGTGCCCGTTCTTGAAGCCTGCTGTCAGCGTGCGGCACACGGCTTGCCAGGTGGCAGCGTCGATCTTGCGGTCGATGCCCCGGTCGGCCACGATGTCGACCTTGTGCTCCGCCAGGTTCACATAGATGAGCACGCCGCAATTGTCTTCGGTATCCCACACGCCATAGTCGGCGAACAAGGCGAGCGCGCGCTGGCGGTTGGTGATGCCGTCCCAGGCGGCGTCGAAGGGCAGGGCCTTCTCGACGATCAGGCGCACCTCGCCGCGGTGCGTGCGCTCGCCGGCATCGATGGCCTCGGCAATGGCCGTGAGCGTCGTTTCAGGAAACGCGCGCCGCGCTTCGCCCGCGCTGCTGGTGGCGTGGCGCCACGCGCGCGTGATTTTTTGTGCAATCGATCCCATTACCAGTCTCCCGAGGCGCCGCCGCCGTCAAAGCCGCCACCACCGCCAGAAAAACCGCCGCCGCCAAAACCACCGCCGCCACCGCCACCGCCAAACCCGCCACCACCACCGTTACTCATATTGCCGATGATGTTGCCGAGAATGAAGCCGGTCGTCGCACCGCCCCAGTTCGAGCGGCCACGGCTGCTGGCAACCGTGCGGCCGCGCTTGCCGCCGAAGACCGAGCGCAGCAGGAATGCACCGATCAGGATCGCAAAGATTGCGATCAGTGGAATCCCGCCGCCGGCAGCCTCCTGTCGTTGCGGCGCTTGCTGTGCAGGCGCCGGGAAGGCTTCCTGGTTCAGCAGTGTGGCAATCGCGCCCACGCCGGCCACCAGGCCTTCGTAATAATGTTGTTCCCGGAAATGCGGTGCGATCACGTCCTGCAGGATGCGCTTGGACTGGGCGTCGGTCAGCACGCCCTGTACACCACGGCCGGCCTCGATACGCAGGCGGCGCAGCGCCGACGGGTTGCCGGGGGCGACGACCAGCAGCACGCCGTCGTCGACACCCTTGCGGCCGAGCTTCCAGGCATCGGTGACGCGGATGCTGTAGGCCTCGATGGCTTCGGGCTCGGTCGACTTGACCAGCAGGACGGCGATCTGGCTGCCGGTCCTGGCTTCATAGTCGGCCAGCACCGCTTCCAGGCGCTGGCGCTGGGTCGCGTCGAGCATGCCGGCCTGGTCGGTCACGCGCGCCGTGAGTTTCGGCACGTCCTTGAGCTGTGCATGGGCCGGCGCCGCGCCGGCGAGCAGCGTCGCCAGTGCGAACAGGAGCGTGGAAAACAAGCGCAGGAAGGGCGTCATCGCCAGCCTTACTTGCCGAAGTTGACGGCTGGTGCGGTGGAGATCGCTTTTTCATTCTCGACCGTGAACGATGGTTTGGTTTCGTAACCGAACATCATGGCCGTCAGGTTTTTCGGGAACTGGCGCACGGTCACGTTGTAATCCTGGACCGACGCGATGTAGCGCTGGCGGGCCACCGTGATGCGATTCTCGGTGCCTTCGAGTTGCGACGCCAGGTCACGGAAGCTTGCATCGGCCTTCAGGTCCGGGTATTTTTCGGACACCACCATCAGGCGCGAAAGCGCACCCGACAGTTCACCCTGCACCTGCTGGAACTTCTGGAACGCTTCCGGGTTGTTCAGCACTTCCGGGGTAATCTGGAAGCTGGTGGCCGAGGCGCGGGCGCGCGTGACGGCTTCGAGCGTTTCACGTTCGTGCGACGCATAGCCCTTCACGGTATTGACCAGGTTCGGGATCAGGTCGGCGCGGCGCTGGTACTGGTTGACCACTTCACTCCAGGCGGCCTTGGTCGCTTCATCCTTGGTCTGGAAATCGTTGTAGCCGCAGCCCGAGAGCAGGATGCCGGCGAGAATGGCGCTGCCGAGCAGGCGGGTCCAGCGGGAGATAAAGGTCGTGTTCATGGCAGTAAAGGTCCGTGCAAGTTGTCGAATAATCAAAATATACCTGAAACGGGCCGCAATCGGTGTTCCTGCAACCCGGGGGAGCAGGTAGTGGCACGGCGGCGGGTACAATATTGGGTTTGCAATTATTCGGATACAAGGGGCTCGAGGTGACTTTCATTCAAAAACTGGCGGCTGCATGGACCCGCAACGATTCGCTGCTGTGTGTGGGCCTCGACCCGGACCTGGCGCGCTTCCCCGCGCACCTGGCCGGCCAGCCGGATGCGATCGTGCAGTTCTGCAAGGCGATCATCGACGCCACGGCCGATCTGGCCTGCGCCTTCAAGCCGCAGATTGCCTATTTCGCTGCGCTGGGCGCCGAAGACCAGCTCGAGGCAATCTGCACCTATCTGCGTGAGACGTATCCACACATCCCGCTGGTGCTCGACGCCAAGCGCGGCGACATCGGCGCCACCGCGCACCAGTACGCGCGCGAAGCGTTCGATCGTTACGGCGCCGATGCGGTGACCGTCAATCCGTACATGGGCTTCGATTCGGTCGAGCCGTACATGGCCTGGCCGGACCGCGGCGTGATCGTGCTGTGCCGCACGTCCAACGCGGGCGGCTCCGACCTGCAATTTCTGGACGTGGGCGGCCGTCCGCTGTACCAGCACGTGGCGCAACTGGTGGCCGACAAGTGGAATCGCAACGGCCAGTGCGCGCTGGTGGTGGGCGCCACGTTCCCGGAAGAGATCGCGCAGGTGCGCGCACTGGTGGGCGACATGCCGCTGTTGATTCCGGGCGTGGGCGCGCAGGGTGGCGATGTCGAGGCAACCGTCAAGGCGGGCCGCACGGCGGGCGGCGCCGGCATGATGATCAATTCGTCGCGTGCGATTTTGTATGCGACACCGCAGGATGGCGAAGACTTTGCGCAGGCAGCGCGGCGCGTGGCAACGGAAACGCGCGACGCGATCAATGCGGCGCGCAACGCGGCGTGATGTGAACATCGCGCCGTTGGCGGAATGGCGGAACGGCGTAACGGCGTAACCGCGTAATGGCGGTAGGGTGGACGGGTTTCCCGTCCACTTTACGTAGCGCCGACTTTCAGTGCAGTTCGGGCGCGATCATCTCGGCGTAGTCATACAGCGCGCCAAGAATCGCCTCCGCGCGCTCATCCGCCGTCTCGGACAACGCATCGATTTCCTGGAACAATTGATCGATGGTTCTGGCCCCGCCGGCGCCCTCGAACAGGCGCGCTGCGCGGTGCGCTTCCCAGGTTTGCATCTCTTCTTCCGACAGCGTCTCGGGGAAGTTGCGCGCGCGGTAGCGCAGCAGCAGTTCGTTGAGGCGCTCGTCCTCGAAGCTCACGCGCTTGCCAGTCAGGGCGGCGGGCTTTTGCATGCGGAGCGATTCCAGCTGGCGCCGGTCTTCCTTGCTGACGAAGCCGCCGTACAGATCCTCGTCCACATCGACCGGCGTGCCGGATGCCGGCTTTTGCAGCACCTGCGCCCAGACGGCGCGCAGGTCGGGGCCGGCAGCGGCCAGCGCGGCGTGCGCGCGGCCCTGTTCGAGATCGATATCCCAGCGCGTGGCCAGCTCGGGCTGCAGCGTCTTGAGATTGGCCACCAGCATCGGCGACTTGTTCAGGTGCACGCTCTTGATCGGCAGGCGCGTGACGCCTTCCGGCAAGTCGTCGGTGCGCGTGAACATGCGCGTGCGGATGGTTTCGGCATCCAGGGCGAACAGTTCTGACGGATCGTAGCGGCAATCCCAGACCAGGATTTCGTTCTTGTTGGTCGGGTGTTGCGCCAGCGGATAGACGAGGGCCAGGCAGCCGTGCTCGACCGGGAACATGCCGGATACGTGCAGGAACGGCTGGCGCTCGGCAGGGGCCTGGTGCAGGCCGATCTCGGCAGCGACGCGGTCCTTGCGGCGCAGCTCCAGGCAAAACTCGAACAGGCGTGGCTGCTTGCTGCGGATCAGGCGCGCCAGTGCAATGGTTGCGCGCACGTCCGACAGCGCATCGTGCGCGGCCTCGTGCGCCAGGCCATTGGCCGCGCTCAGGTGTTCCAGCTTGAAGCTCGGCTTGCCATCGTCGCGGGTGGGCCACACGATGCCGTCCGGGCGCAGCGCATGCACCATGCGCACGACGTCGAGCAAATCCCAGCGGCCGCAGTTGTGCTGCCATTCGCGCGCGTACGGATCGATCAAGTTGCGCCAGAACAGGTAGCGCGTGACTTCATCGTCGAAGCGGATCGTGTTGTAGCCGACGCCGATCGTGTCGGGCTGGCTGAACGCGGCTTCGATCTGGCGCGCAAACTCGTGCTCGGGCACGCCGTGTTCGAGGCAGTGCTGCGGCAGGATGCCGGTGATCAGGCACGATTCGGGATCGGGCAGGAAGTCATTGGCCGGCTGGCAGTACAGCATGATCGGCTCGCCGATCTCGTTGAGTTCAGCATCGGTGCGGATCGCGGCGAACTGGGCCGGGCGGTCGCGGCGCGGGGTCGCGCCAAAGGTTTCGTAGTCGTGCCAGAGAAAGGTATGCGGGCTCATGTCTTGTTGTTGTCTTGGCTGCAATCACAGCGTCGGCGACATGGTGGCACAGATGCGCCGTCGCGTCACGGACCGGCGTCACGGTCCGTGCTGCCGGGACGGTGTTGTGACCTAGTTGCTGACGCGGTTGCGTCCGGCTTCTTTCGCCCGGTACAGGGCGGCGTCGGCGGCTGCCATCAGCGCGTACTCATCGCCATTCTCGCCCAGGCTGGCCACGCCGAACGACGCGGTCAGGTGCGGCAGCTCTACGCGCATGTCGGTAAACACGACGGTGTCGCGCAGGCGCTGGCACAGGCGTTCGGCCACCATCGTGGCCAGTTCGATGCCGGTGTCGGGCAGGACGGCCAGCATTTCCTCGCCGCCGAAGCGCACCGCAAAGTCGGACGGGCGCAGCGCGTCGCGGATCAGGCTGGCTGCAGCCGACAGCGCCACGTCGCCAATGATGTGGCCATGGGTATCGTTGAACTGCTTGAAGTGGTCGAGGTCGATCATGACGATCGACAGGCCGCTGCCGGTACGGGCCGCGCGCGCCGCCAGCTTCGGCAGCATGTCGTTGAGCCATGCGCGGTTGTACAGGCCCGTGAGCGGGTCGTTGAGCGACAGCTGGCGGTAGAATTCGCCCAGCTTCTGGCGCCGGCGCAGCAGCGCGTTGGTGGTGCGGATGCGGAAGGACAACAAGCGCAGAAGATTACGCGCCAGCACGCTCGAGTGGTCGATCAGGGTCCAGACGACGCTCGATTCGATCACCAGGAGCTCGCTGTCTTCGAGCGCCGTCATGGCCGCCAGGTTCGCGGCATCGTCCAGCACGGCCTGGTCGCCGACGCTTTCGCCCGGCAAGACGCGGATGGTGCCGGTTTCGTCGCCTGCGTGCGCATCGGATTCGATCTCGAGCTGGCCCGAGAGCACGATGTACAGGTGCGCCTGGCCGCTGTCGTCGATGCGCTCGCCTTGGGGCACGCGCACGATGGCGCAGTCGGCCAGCATGGCGGCAACCTCAGGGTCGGTCTCGTCGCGAAACAGCTGCAAGTCGTTGATGTTGGTGCGGCTGGTGCCGAAGGTGCCGATCTGTTCCAAGTGTGTCCTCAAGCGGTGTGCCGCGTTGGCATGCGTGATTGCATGTGTTATTACATCAACGGAATCATAGCCGATTGTGCCACTCTTGCGCGTTTGGCGAAACTTAAACCACCATGGCTGACCCGCATGACACCTTCTACCACTGATCTGATCGACGCGTTGAGCCAGGCATATGTGCCCGCGCCCGGTGCACGTATTGTCTCTCTCGTACCATCGATTACCGAATTGCTGTGCGACCTGGGCCTGGCGCCGCAGCTCGTCGGCCGCACGGGTTTCTGCATCCATCCGAGGGACGTTGTCGCATCCATTCCCAAGGTCGGCGGCACCAAGGACGTCAATCTCGACAAGATTCGTGCGCTGGCGCCGACGCACGTGGTCGTCAATCTCGATGAAAACACGCGACCGACGTACGATGCGCTGGTGGAATTCGTGCCGCACGTGATCGTCACGCATCCGGTGACGCCGCAGGACAATCTGGCGCTGGCCCGCCTGCTGGGCGGCATCTTCGGTGTACAGCATGCGGCCCAAGCCTGGTGCGCCGCCTTCGACAAGGCATTGACCGCGCTGCGCGCAAGGCAGCCCGGTCCGTCACGGACGGTGCTGTACTGCATCTGGCAGGATCCGTGGATGAGCATCTCGGCCGATACGTATATCGCTGCGATGCTGGCTGAACTGGGCTGGCGCGTGCCGCTGCTGGGTGAAGACCGCTACCCGCGCTTCACGTGGTCGGACAGCCTGGTCGATGGCCTGGACGCCGTGCTGCTATCGACCGAACCCTACCGCTTCACGCAGGCGCACGTGGACGCGCTGGAAAAACAGATTGGTATTCCCGTGCTGCTGGTCGATGGCGAAATGCTGTCGTGGTACGGCAGCCGCGCGCTGGCGGGGGTACATTATCTGGAGGCGTTGCGGGAACTTCTGGAAGGTGCGGCCGGCGAGGTGCGTCGCGCTGAGTGAGGCGTCGGTGTTACCCCCCGCGCCCATGGCGGGCGCAGGGTCGTACGGGCACTGATCAGTTATCGGTCAGGTGCTTGTCGGCAGTCGGGTCGATGTCGCCGTCGACACCGTCAACGCCGACCACCGGCGTGGCGGTATGGCGATGCTTGTCGTGCAGGCGGCCGATGGTGCTGTCGAGTGCGCGGGCAAGTTTGCCGCTGGCGTTGTTGATGGCCTGGTGCAGGTCGTTGGCGTGATCGTGCACGACGATCGGGGCCACGCCGGCCAGACGGGCTTCGAGCATGCAATGGTTGCCGCCGTCTGCTTTCTTTTCCTTGTTCTCGTCGCTCAGGTGAACGTCGACACGGGTAACTTGCTCGCTGAAACGACCGATGGAAGCGCGCACGACGGTGTCCACGTGCTCGTCCAGGCCCTGGTGCTTGGTGATGGTGTTATCGGTATTGACGTTGATCTGCATGGATGGCTCCTGTAATCGTTATGGCTTTATCTTACACGTCCCGCGATTTTTTCAGCGTCCGCACCGTCTACTGTGCTGAGCTTACGATAAAAGCAATCTTGTTGCTAATTTTCAACATTACAATTTATCGCTCGTGTTGTAGGAGCGCTCCTACTAGAATCGCACCCCTACATCCAGAATTCTCACCAATTATTTCAGCGCCACCCATCGTCGACGGGTGTGGAACCGGCGCCTCACAGGGTAACGACAACACAATGCATCTGAATCACTTAAAAATCGGCCAGCGGCTCGCGCTCGCATTCGGCCTCGTGCTGGTCCTGCTGGCCATCGTGCTGGCCACCGGCATCCAGAAACTTCAGGCGATGGACAACCTGCTCGTCAAGGTCGTGCAAGGCAATGGCGCACGCATCGACGCAGCCGGCACGATGCGCGATTCGCTGCGCCGCATCTCGATCGCCATGCGCGACATGACCATCGAGACCGATCCCGCGCAGATGCAGGAGCAGGCAAAGATCATTGCCAGCGCGCGCAACAGCTATGACAAGGCAGAAGCAGCGCTCGAACGCCTGCATACGTCGGATGAGGGCCGGGCCATTCATGCAAAGATCGTCTCGAGCCGCAATGCGATGCTCCCGGTGATCGCCCAGGGCCAGACACTGGCGCTGGCCAATGACCTGGAAGGGGAAGCAGCCTTTCTGCGCAACCAGTTCGTGCCGACGATGCGGCCCTGGACCGCGGCCATCGATGAGATGGTCGCGCTGCAGCAGCAGCGCAATGCGCATGACCAGACGGCTGGCGGCGAAGCCTATGCTCAGGCCCGCGTCATGATGCTGAGCGTGGGCAGCTTTGCGTTGCTGGCTTCGATCATTGTCGCCTGGCGCATCACCCGTTCGATCACGCAACCCCTGAACCGCGCCGTCGATGTGGCGCGTACCGTCGCCGCCGGCGACTTGAGCAGCGACATACTGATCGATTCGCGCGATGAAACCGGCCAGCTGCTCGCCGCGTTGAAAGACATGAACCTCAATCTGCGCACGATCGTCAGCCAGGTGCGCGACGGTACCGAAACCATCGCCACCGCATCGGACCAGATCGCTACGGGCAACCTCGACCTGTCGGCGCGTACCGAGCAGCAGGCCGGCGCACTCGAAGAAACGGCGTCATCGATGGAAGAGCTGACCTCGACCGTGAAGCAGAATGCAGAGAATGCCCGTCAGGCCAACACGCTGGCGCGCTCGGCATCCGATATCGCCACCCGTGGCGGCGTGGTCGTGGCCGACGTGGTCGATACCATGAGCGCCATTCACACATCGGCCAGCAAGATCGTCGACATCATTTCCGTCATTGACGGCATCGCATTCCAGACCAATATTCTGGCTCTGAATGCAGCGGTCGAGGCAGCGCGCGCAGGTGAGCAGGGCCGGGGCTTTGCCGTGGTCGCCAGCGAGGTGCGCAACCTGGCGCAGCGCTCGGCCAGTGCGGCGAAAGAAATCAAAAACCTGATCGACGACTCGGTGACCAAGGTGGACGAGGGCAGCCGCCTCGTGACCCAGGCCGGCAGCACCATGGACGAGATCGTGGGCAGCGTCAAGCGCGTGACCGACATCATGGGCGAGATCACGGCCGCCAGCCAGGAGCAGGAAAGCGGCATCGAGCAGATCAATCAGGCCATCACGGAGATGGACGCGGTCACCCAGCAGAATGCCGCGCTGGTCGAAGAAGCCGCCGCCGCGGCGGAGTCGCTCAAGGACCAGTCGGCGCAACTGGCCGCCACGGTCAGCGTGTTCAAGGTCGATGCCGCACGCCATCCTGCGCCGCGTGTGGCTGCGGGTCAGCGCACGCTGGAACTGCAGGCGGCATGACCCGCCTGGTCAGCTGATCCGGTCTTTTTCAGGTGCCAGCGCTTTCTCGTGATGCGGAAAACGGTCCATCCGCGACAGCACCGGGAACAGCATCGCCCAGACGCCCGTCACGACCAGCGTGGCCACGCCCCCGAGCAGGATCGCGCGCGTCAGTCCCAGCCAGCCGGCCGTGACGCCGGACTCGAATTCACCGAGCTCGTTCGAGGCGCCGATGAACACCGAGTTCACGGCGCTCACGCGCCCGCGGATGTCGTCAGGCGTTTCGTACTGCACCAGCAGATGGCGGATATACACGCTGACCATGTCGCCCACGCCCAGCAGGAACAGCGCGCCGAAGGCAATCGCGACATGGTCGGTCAGGCCAAGCACGATCACGCACAGGCCGAACAGGGCAACGCCGCCGAACATCCAGGCGCCGACGCGGCGCGTGATAGGAAACATCACCAGCGCCACCGAACACAGGGCTGCGCCCATGCCCGGCGCGGTGCGCAGAAAGCCCAGGCCGGACGGGCCCACGCCTAGGATGTCGTGCGCATACGCGGGCAGCAGGGCGGTCGCGCCACCAAACAGCACCGCGAACAGGTCGAGCGAGATGGCACCGAGCACGATCGGGCGCGAGCGCACGAAGCGCAAGCCTTCGAGCAGCGTGTGCCAGCTGACGGGCGCCTTGTTGATCACCTGCGCGATGGTGCGCGTGTTCGTCATTAAGAGCACCGCCAGCGCGAGCAGCGAGGCGGCCGTCATGTGCACCGTCTGCGGTCCCAGCACGTAGAGCAGGCCGCCGACGATCGGGCCGAGGATCATCGCCACGTGCATCGTCGAGGAGCCCAGCGCCACCGCCTGGCTGAAGTCGCGGTCGGGCACCAGGTTCTTGAGCACCGCCTGCGAGGCCGGCATCATGAAGGCGCGTGCGCTGCCGAACAGCACCAGGATCGCGAACACGGGCCACACGGTCGTGCTGCCGCTGGCCGTGAAGGCAATCAGCATCGCGCTGCACAGCAGTTGCACGGCCATGCAGCACAACACGATCAGGCGCCGGTTGTAGCGGTCGGCCACGTGGCCGGCCCACAGGATCAGCACCAGGAACGGCGCGAACTGCGCCAGGCCGATCAGGCCCAGGTCGAACAGGCTGCCGGTGATCTGGTACACCTGCCAGCCGATCGCCACGCTCTGCATCTGCACGGCGAAGGTGGCAAGAAAGCGCGCCGACAGGTAGAACGCCAGGTTACGGTTGCGCAGGACACCCAGGCGCCCGGTCGGTGAAATCAGCGGCATGGGGCCTTATTGGTCAGCCAGATCGGCGGCGGTTGTGAACGCGTCGGCGAAGAATTCGTCCTCGGGCAGGCCGCACAGCGCCACATAGTCGCGCCGCGCCGCATCGACCATGAGCGGTGCGCCGCAGGCATACACCTGGTGGCCGGACAGGTCGATGATGTCCTGCACAACGGCGGCGTGCACATAGCCGGTGCGGCCCGTCCAGGCATCTTCTGGCAGCGCATCCGAAATCACCGGCACGTAGGTGAAGTCGGGCAGCGTGGTTTCCCAGGCGCGGCAGAGTTCGTCCATGTACAGGTCGTGCGGGCGGCGGCCGCCCCAGTACAGCGTGACCTTGCGCGTGGACTTCAGGTGCATCAGGTGCTCGACCAGGGCCTTGACCGGTGCGAAGCCGGTGCCGGAGGCCAGCAGCACGATCGGCTTGTCGGAGTCTTCGCGCAGGAAGAACGTGCCGAGCGGGCCTTCGAAGCGCAGGATGTCGCGCTCTTTCATGGCGCCGAACACGTGGTCGGTGAACAGGCCGCCGGGCAGGTGGCGGATATGCAGTTCGAGCGGGCCTTCGAACGACGGCGCATTGGCAATCGAATAGGCGCGGCGCTTGCCGTCCTTGAGCAAAAATTCGATGTACTGGCCGGCGCGGTAGGCCAGCAGTTCGTTGGCCGGCAATTGCAGGTTGACGATGGCGACGTCCGGCGCCGCCTTGCGGATGCCGGCAACGCGCGTAGGCATCTTGCGCAGCGGGTAATCCGAGCTGCCGCCCACTTCGCGCGCCTCGATCACCAGGTCGGCCGACGGCATCGCGCAGCAGAACAGCGCCATGCCGGCGGTCTTTTCGATGTCGGAGAGGGCGCGCTGCTGGTACGGCTTGTGCTCGATGGCGCCATCGAGCACCTTGCCCTTGCACGAGCCGCAGGCGCCGTTCTTGCAGCCATACGGCAGGCCGACGCCGGCGCGGATCGCGGCGGCTAACACGGTTTCATCGGCTTCGCAGCCGAACTGGCTGCCGCTGGGCTGGACGGTGATCTGGAAGGTCATGCGAATGGAGAAGTTGGGGCGCGAACGCGGGTGGTTGGTGGGGTGCGCCGGTGTGCGGCGCGAGGCCGCCATTCTACACCGGCCCTTGTTTTGCCGGGCGCGCCCTGTGCTACAGTTGCCGCCTCCACGACCCCACGATCTTCCCATGACCATGCCATCCCGTCCCGCTTTTGCCCGTCCGCGCCTGTTGATCATCGGCTGTGGCGACGTCGGCATGCGCCTGCTGCCGCTGCTGGCCGGGCGTTTTCGCGTGTTTGCCCTGACCAGCCAGCCCGAGCGCTGCGCTGAGCTGCGCGCCGCCGGCGCGGTGCCGGTCGTTGCCGACCTCGACCAGCCCGCCACGCTGGCGCGCCTGCATAATCTGGCGCCGTGGGTGCTGCACCTGGCCCCGCCCCAGCCCGATGGCGATACCGACCGCCGCACGCGCCACCTGGTGGCGGCGCTGGGCGCCGTGCGCCGCATCGTGTACGTGAGCACCAG
The DNA here is from genome assembly GCF_059685775.1 of Telluria sp. LT1R51-2. Lineage (NCBI taxonomy): Bacteria > Pseudomonadati > Pseudomonadota > Betaproteobacteria > Burkholderiales > Oxalobacteraceae > Telluria > Telluria sp. LT1R51-2. Next base: position 686,618 of record NZ_JCASIM010000001.1, read on the forward strand.
CGGTGTGTATGGCGATTGTGGCGGGGCGCTGGTGAAAGAGTACCGGCCGGTGGCGCCGAAAAACGGGCGCGCCCGGCGCCGCGTGGACGCCGAGCGCATCCTGCGCGCGTGGGCCCTGGTGGCCGGCGCGACACTGTCGATCCTGCGCGTGCCCGGCATCTACGCCGCCGACCGTCTGCCGCTGCGCCGCCTGGAGCAGGGCACGCCCGCATTGCGGTTTGAGGACGATGTGTACACCAACCATATCCACGCCGACGATCTGGCCCGCATCGTGCTGCAGGCGTTGACACGCGGCCGGTCCGGGCGGGTGTATCACGCGGTCGACGACACGCGCATGAAGATGGCCGATTACTTCGACGCCGTGGCCGACGCCTTCGGCATGCCGCGCTCGCCGCGTCTGCCGCGCGCCGAACTGGCGCAGCTGGTCTCGCCCGTGCTGCTGTCGTATATGTCCGAGTCGCGCCAGCTCGACAACACGCGCTTGCGACGCGAACTGCGCGTGCGCCTGCAGTACCCGGACGTCGCCACGGCGCTGGCGCGCCTGCGGGGCTGATCCGGGCAGTTGCCAGGCCCTTGCTTATGCGCGCTTGCCGGGCGATGCGCAGAACGCGATTTTGCTGGTCATGATGGCCGGCAGGCCCGGCGAGGCGCAGAAGGCGCTCTCCGCGACCTTGGCAGCCGGCTTGCCGGGAGAGGCGCAAAAAGTGATCGCGCGCGCTGCAGTCGCCGGCTTGCCCGGGGACGCACAGAACGCGCTGGCGCCTGCCGGCTTGCCTGGCGACGCGCAGAACGCAGCGTCGCCCCTGACCACCACGCCAAACTCGGCTTCATACAGTTGGCGCATGCGCTCGCCAGCCTGGACATGTTCGCCTTCGGTGCCGGCGGCGATGCCGACATACGGATAGTGATGCAGGAAAAAGCCGAACACGGCTTCGCAGTCGCGTGCGTACTTCATGGTATCGAGGATGTGATAGTGCCAGAAGGTGTCGACATCGACGGATGGCGAAGCGCCGGCATCCGGGTACTTCTTCATCAGGAACAGGAAGCGCCGGTACTCGGTCTCGACGGCATTGGTGCGCGTTTCGGACCAGCCTTCGCCGGATGCCGCGTGCATCAGTTTCATCTTGATCGGGTTCAGGTCAAGCGCCTCGAAAGCAGCGTATTCGGTATGGGTCGACATCGTGTTCACCTCGTCTGGGTTGTGGATGGATCGGGGCATGGGGCCGCTGTCACAGTGTCGGTGCGGGGTATTTCCGTGACGCATTACCGGAAAATTCCGGGGGTGTTGACCTGTGACAGACACAACCATTGTCGTGCGGTGGCTCAGCTCAGCAGTTGCGCTGGATCAAACTTCGGGAGAATGGCCGAGCTCGGGTAAGGGTGGCGGCACCACCCGTCGAACACAAAGGGATGGATCAGGCAGCGATGGGCGAGGTCGGCGTGCTGTCGGTGCGCAGGCCGGGCGTGTACGTGTCGCCCGGCACGTCGGCCACCGGGATTCTGACCACGACCGTGGTGCCGCCGCTGCCGCTGCTGCTGTTGATCGAGAACGAGCCGCCCAGGATGGCGACGCGTTCCTCGATGCCCACCAGGCCGAACGAGCCATGGCGGTTGCGGCTGCCCGGCTGCAGGCCGACGCCGTTGTCGCGGATCGTCATCGTGAGCATGCCGGCATGCTGGTGCAGCGTGATGCCGACCTCGGTGGCACGCGCGTGGCGCGCCACGTTGTTGAGCGATTCCTGCAGGATGCGGAAGAACGCGATGGCGCTGTTGTCGTCAATGCGGTGCTCGCCATCGTCGTCCACCAGCTCGCACGTGATGCCGGTGCGGCGCGCAAAGTCGGCCACCTGCCAGTCAACGGCGGCCGACAGGCCCAGATCGAGCACGTTCGGGCGCAGATCGTTGATGATCTGGCGCACGCTGCGGATCGTGACGTCGATCTGGCGCACCGTGGCTGCGGCGCGCGCGTGCAGGCGCTGCTGCCCGCCGCGGGTGCGGTTGGCCAGCAGTTCCGCTTCGATCTTCAGTGCCAGCAGGTTCTGCGCCAGGTCGTCATGGATTTCGCGTGCAATGCGCTTGCGCTCGCCTTCCTTGATCTGCTCGGCGTGGGCGGCCAGCAGGCGCAGTTTTTCATGGCTGGCCTGCAGCTTGGTCTGCGAGGCGCGCAGCTCGCGCGTCATGTCCTCGGCCATGCGCAGCGCGTTGCGGCGCGACGAGGCCAGCGTCTGGAACAGCGCATACAGCAGCGCGGTGCTCATGCCGGCGGCAAGCGCCGCCAGCCACGGGTAATACAAGTCAAAACGCGTGTACATGGCGGATTTTGGAATGCTGAAGTCGGCACGCCAGACGCGCTGGTTGAACTCGACCGGCAGGCTGGCGGCAAAGATCGCCTCGTCGGCCTGTGGCGGGGCCGGGTTGGGTTGCGTGCGCGTGGCCAGACTGTCGTACAGCACGGCGCGCGGCGGCGCCTCGCCCGGTTCGGGCGCCAGCGCGGTCAGCTCGGTCAGCACCAGACGCACGCCCTGGACCGGGAATTCATCGAGCACCCCGGCCACCAGTGGCGAAATGCCGAAGCCCAGACCGGCCGAGCCGACATAGGCCAGGCGCCGTTCCTCGACGCTGTTGTTGGGCAGGTCGCTGCGGTAGACCGGCAGGCGCAGCGCCAGCGCGCTCTGGTTGGGCCCGGGCCGCAAGGCGATGCGGGTGCCCGAGGCGCTCGAGCTGCCGGTATCGCGCGACACGGCCAGCGAGCGCCGGGTCGCGCCACGCGCTTCCAGGTCCAAACCCAGCCGGTCGAGCAGGTTCGGCGGCAGCGGTTCCATGTAGACCAGCACCGTGTAGGTATCGCGATCGGGCGCCGTCAGCGAGGGGGTGTGCACGACGCCGCGCCGCGCCAGGCGCTTTTGCAACTCGTCGTTCAGCGCCGGCAAGCCATCGGCACGCACCGCGCGCGCATAGTTGATGTTGACGATCCCGGGGAAGTGGCGCTTGATGTCGAGTTCACCGACATACTGGTGGAACTGGGCCGCGCTGGTATCGGGTTCGGACCGGAACAGGCCGGCAACCCCGCGCAGCACGTCGCTGTAGCTCTTCACGCGCGCGTCGATCATGGTCTGGGCGGCGCGTGCCATGGCCCGAAAGCGTGTCTGCGCATCGCTCTCGATCGCCTGCGACGTGGCGACGTAGCCGCCGGCCCCGAACGCCAGCGACAGCACCACGCCGGCGAGCATGGCGGCGGGAATCACGGTCCCGGGTTGGCGGTCTGGATACATGGTCGATCTCACGAACGTGAGGCCCGTTGTGGTGGTGCGCGCGGAGGATGGTTCCACGCTAAGCATTGTCGGCGTTCACCGTAGCTAGCAGGTTTACTAGGTTCGGCAAGTTGATGCCCCCTCAATGACATCACGGCGCCCGGCTCGTTGCGAGCGGGGCGCCGTGGGACAGCTGGCGTGGGGCGGGCCTAGTTGAAGCTCAGCCCGTTGTTGCTGGCGTTACTGACTTTCTTGCCCTTCAGGTCGACCGTGAAATGGTCGCTCGGCTTGGCCGAACCAAGACCCTTGAGGATCGCGAAGACGCCTTTGAACTGCTGCTGGAACGGCACGTGCACCGGGTTCTGGTCGGACGGCTTGTCGCCGATGCGCACGATCGGCGCCGGCGTCGCCGGGAACGCCGACATCAGCACCTTGTACTGGTTCACGCGCGCCTGGCCCATGTCGCGCAGGGCCAGTTCGCCCGCATACACGGTGCGGTGGAAGTCGCCGTAGAACGCGTACGGGGTGAGGTTCGCGAAGTCGTCCAGGCGCAGGCCGGCGGCCGTGGCCAGGCGGTCGGCGCGCACGGTGGCGTCCTGCCAGTCGGTGGCCAGCGTCGACGCGGCAACCGTGGTGCTTGCCGGCGTGCCCGCAGCGGCGCATGCGGCGGTCAACGGCAGCACGCCTGGCGCGTCCTTCAGTTGCGCCAGCGTGACCTTCGTCTGCAATTGCGACAGGATCAGCATCTGCTTGCCGTTCAGGGCCATCGCCGCTTCTTTCATCTCGCATGGCCAGTATTCGTCCATGAAGCGCAGGCGCGACAGTTCGCCGAAGTACTGGTGCGTGAATTCACCATACGAGCGGGTGTCGAGGATGCTGCGGTCCCAGCGCTTGGCGACATCGGCGACCACCGAGCTGCCCTTGAGGTAATCGTTCTCGACCACGTAATGCGGGAACAGTTCGGCAAAGCGCGGCACCGTCGACAGCGGCATGGTCTGGACGTCGATCGTCTCGGCATCCTTGTAGGTGACGACCTTGTAGGCGGCGCCATACACGGCCAGCGACGGCGACTGCACGTTGACGAGGTAGTTGCCGCTGCCGTCGGTGTGGTCGTTGGTGCCGTTGAAGTGCATGTGCCCGCCCACGTGCAGGCGCAGGCCCGTGGCCGCCACGGCATTGGCCACGCTCGCGTCCGGCACGCGCGCCGTCTGGAATGCGCCCGACTTGAACACGTCCTTCATGGCCTGCGTCTGGTTAGCGTAGAAGTCCATGGTCGGATAGTGCGAGAACGCCATCAGCTGCTTGCCTTCGGCTTTGGCGCGCGCGGCGACCGACTTGATGTAATCCATCAGGAACATCTTGTGGGTGATCACCTTGTTCCAGCCGGCGTTACCGGCGCCGTCGAAGCCCTTGAAGCTGGTCGGGTTGGCGGGGTCGAACTTCGCGTTCGGCACGAACACGTTGGCGTCGATCGACAGCAGCCACAGGCCCTTGACCGGCTCGACCAGGTAGGTGGTGTCGATCAGCTTCGTGCATTTGGTGAAGGCTTTGCCCAGCTTGGCCTCTTCCGCAGCTTTATAAGCGCCGCCCGAGCCTTCGGCGCAGATTTCGAATTCACGGCTCTTGCCGCCCGACTGCGCCAGCGCTGCGTCATACGTGTATTTGCCGGCGTCGTACTTGCTGAACGGGGTTTCCCACAGCAGGTCGGCCTTGTTCGGCATGAAGCCGAATTCGCCCATCTTGACCATCAGGCGCTCGGTGCCTTGCTCCATGACCTGATCGGTGCAGATCACCGTCGGATCCTTGGCCAGGCAAGCCGGATTGCCGGTGGCGTAGATTTTCTGCTCCTTGCCGTCCTTGGTCAGAAAGTCGTTCTTGCCCGCTTCGTTGTCGTCGAACGGCTCGACAGGATCGTGGTTGCCGGGCGCGATGAAAAAGCGCATGCCCTTGGCCTGGTACTGCTTCATGATCTCGGCGATGCCGTCGACGTTCATCGGCTGGGCGTCGTCGGTATAGTCGCCCGGCAGCGCGACGACGCGAATGCCCTTGGCATAGGCGTCATCGAGCGCGGCGTAGAAGGCGAAGTAATTTTCGTTGAACAGGCGCGTGGAGGTCAGCTGCGCATACATGGTGCGGATGGTCGCGTTTCTGCCGTCTTTCGTCGGAATACCGGCGAACTGGCTGCTCTTGAAGTCGCCGTAGACGTTCTGGAAGTGGACGTCGCTCATGAAGGCGACGGCGGTGCTTACCGGGGCAGGGGCGGGGGCCGGCGTTTGCACTGGCGGCGTGACGGCGACAGGGGCATCGCTGTCGCCAGGACTGCAGCCTGCCAGCACGGCCAGCAGGGAAAGCGCCGCGCAGGCGGCGGCGCGGTGATGCGTTGGACGGGTCATGCAATTACTCCGGTCATCAAGATGCCCGGAGGATGACATCGCTGCATGACCGGATGGTTACATGGCCGGCTGTAGAACCCGCTGCTTACTTGCCCCAGCTGTCCTTGAGCGTCGTCACCCGGTTGAACACCGGCTTGCCCAGCGTGGAATCGATGCGGTCGGCCACAAAGTAGCCGTGGCGCTCGAACTGGAAGCGCTGGTCGCCCACGGCGTCCTTCAGGCCCGGTTCCAGATACGCGGTGATCGTCTCGAGCGCATTCGGATTGAGTACCGTCTTGAAGTCCTTGCCGCCGGCGTCCGGCTGCGGGTCCAGGAACAGGCGGTCGTACAGGCGCACTTCGGCTTCCAGCGCGCTGGCGGCGCTGACCCACGTGATGTTGCCCTTGACCTTGTAGTTGTCCGCGCCCGGCGTGCCCGACTTCGAATCGTCGAAGTACTTGACGTGCACGGCGGTGACGTTGCCGTCGGCATCCTTGTCGAAGCCCGTGCACTCGACCACGTAGCCATACTTCAGGCGCACGCGGCTGCCCGGCAGGTCGCCCTGCGGCGGCGTGAAGCGGAAGTAGCCTTTCACCGGCGTTTCCATGAAGTCTTCCTGCTCGATCCACAATTCACGCGTGAACGGGAAGGTGCGCTTGCCCATTTCCGGATGGTGCGGGTGCACGGGCGAGCTGCACTCGTGCGACTCGCCTTCAGGGAAGTTGTCGACGATGAGCTTCAACGGGCGCAGCACGGCAATCGCGCGCGGCGCTTTCGGGTCCAGATCGTCACGCAGCGCGCCTTCGAGCGTGCTCATGTCGATCCAGCCGTCGGCCTTCGACACGCCGATGCGCTCGCAGAACAGCTGCAGCGATTCGGGCGTGTAGCCGCGGCGGCGCAGGCCAACGATGGTCGGCATGCGCGGATCGTCCCAACCGGTGACGGTGCCATCGTCGACCAGCGCGCGCAGCTTGCGCTTGGAGGTCACGACATAGGTCAGGTTCAGGCGTGCAAATTCGTACTGGCGCGGCACGGGCTTCCTGAAGAAGCCGCCTTCGGCCAGCGTCTCGACCAGCCAGTCGTAGAACGGGCGGTGATCCTGGAATTCCAGCGTGCACAGCGAGTGCGTGATGTTTTCAATGGCATCCGAGATCGGGTGCGTGTAATCGTACATCGGGTAGATGCACCAGGCGTCGCCCGTGCGATGGTGGTGCGCATGGCGGATGCGGTACAGGGCCGGATCGCGGTTCGTCATGATTGGCGACGACATTGCGTCTTCGCTCATCTTGGCGCGCAGGATGTGCTCGCCGTCCTTGTACTTGCCGGCTTTCATGTCGCGGAACAGCTGCAGCGATTCTTCGACCGGGCGGTCGCGGAAGCGCGAATTGGTGCCCAGCGTGCCGAAATTGCCGCGGTTCTTCGCCATCTCTTCGGCGCTCTGGCTGTCGACGTAGGCTTTCCCGTTCTGGATCAGGTACTCGGCCATCGTGTACAGCTGGTCGAAGTAGTCGCTGGCGTAGTACAGGTGCTCCTGGCCCTCTTGCTGCCACGAGAAACCGAGCCACTTGACGCTGTCGATGATCGTGTCGACGTATTCCTGGTCTTCCTTCTCGGGATTGGTGTCGTCGAAACGCAGGTGGCACAGGCCGCCGTAGTCACGCGCCAGGCCGAAGTTCAGGCAGATCGATTTGGCGTGGCCGATGTGCAGGTAGCCGTTCGGCTCGGGCGGGAAGCGCGTGATCACGGGCGGCAAGCCGTCGCGGGCATGCGTGCCGGCGGCCAGGTCGGATTCGACGATGGCACGCACAAAGTTCGACGACGGTGCGTTGCCCGGCGCCGGGGAATTCTTGTCGTTGCTCATGAGATAGTTCTGGGAGGGTAAGTTGTCGGGCATTTTACCGTAGACGGCGGCCCTGTAGCATGCCCTTGTCGTGACGCCGCCTGCCGCTGCGGCCAGCCGGCAAAAGCGGGCGCCCGCGCCCCGTCGAACCTGTTCTATAGGATAATCCCCGTTTAACGCGTAATTCAATGCCAGACGGCTGATGCCGGGAGAGTTTCTGTTGGAAAATTTATATGCGATCCTCGGCGTGGCCCCGAATGCCACCGACGACGAGATCAAGAAGGTCTACCGCTCGCTGGCCATGCGCTACCACCCGGACCGCAATCAGGCGCCGGGCGCCGAGGCGCGCTTCAAGGCCGTGAGCAAGGCTTACGAGATCCTCTCCGACCGCGCCAGGCGCGACGAATACAACCAGAGCCTGAACCACCGCATCGTGCTCGACGCCGAAGCCGAAGCCTTCGAGCTGTGGCGCTCGCTGTTCGCCCTGAACGGTGTCAATCTGCCCGCGCACTGACGCCCGGGCCGCCCATGCGCCCCGCTAAACACATCTACAGGACATAAAATGAAAAACGTACATCCCGAATTCTCTTTCCAGTCGCGTGAACTGGAAGGCCAGATCGAGGGCACCCTGGGCGACCCGCCGAACCGCAAGAACTACGACATGATGGTGAACGCGCTGGTGTCCGAATACGCCGACGGCGGCGGCATCGACGACGTCAACATGATGGCCTTCGCGCTGGTCGACAAGATCCGCTTTCTGGATGCCAAGGGCCTGATGGGCGAAGCGCTCGACTACGCCGACGGCGACCCGGCCAAGGTGTTCGCCATGGCCGAATGCACGGGCGACGATGGCGCCAAGATGTACGAAGCGATGACGACCAACTTCCCCGAGCTGGCGCGCCAGGCGATCATCACCGCGTTCCTGTTCAAGAACCAGAATCGCTGGGACGATGAAGATCAGTCGCTCGAGCAGCTGGGGCGCAACGACGATGGCGACGATGTCGATGAAGACGGCGAAGCAACCGACGACTTCAGCGGCCTGTTCGACGAAGGAGACCGCGATGAGCGATGATACCGGCAGCAAGAACGAACACCTGCCAGCCCTGACGCAGCAAGTGGGCGACCTGGTCCTGGCCGGCTCGCTCGACCACGCCGAAGAGGTGTTCTCGAAAGCGGCCGACGAGCATGGCGACTACGCCGTGGCGCAGGTGCTGAGCGACCTGCCACCGCAAGTCACGGCGCTGCACCTGGCCGGCTTTGACGGCGGCAAGACGTCGCTGGCCACGATGCTGGTGCCGCCCAAGGCCTGGGCCGACAGCCTGGCCTACATCGCCGCGACCTGGCCCGACAATCTGATCGAGGACGATCCCGAGCGCATCGCCGAAAACCTGTTCAATCACGTCCATGGCGTGGTGTATGCGCAGGACGACGAAGAGCGCCGCAACGAGCTGCTCGAAGCGGCATCGGCCACCGACCATGGCGCGACGATCTTCGCGATCATGTGGTCGCTGGCCCCGCGCGAAATCCTCGAAGTGGCGGGCGAAATCCTGTCCAAGGGCCGTTACGTGAGCGGCCAGACGAGCGCCGACAGCGACATCGTGCCGCTGGCGGTCGATCTGGCCAAGGCCAGCGAAGATGGCTGGGAGCGTTCGCTGCTCGAGCTGTTCCCGGAATTCCGCCACAGCGCCGAGATGGCCGAGATCGAGCTGCCGGACGATCCGGACGAAGAGTCCGAGTTCATGCAGCGCTCGACCCGCGACCTGTTGCTCCGCCTGCGCAAGCAAGTCCCGTCGGTGCGCAGCATGCCGCGCCGCAGCCCGCGCCGCAGCCTGGGCTCGGACATCTTTTCGTGACGGCAGGCCCCAGCATGCTGCCTGCCATTGTCATTGAAAAGCCGCCCCGGCTGATCCGCGCGATCCGGCTGCTGCCGGTCGACGCCACGCCCGATGAAGCGGCGATCCTGGCCGACGAGCTGTCCGGGATCACCGCCATGGTGGCCGAAAAGTTCACCAACGACCGCACCGCCGAAGGCATCGGGCGCGCGCTGCTGTTGACGGTCGGCGGCATCTCGCTGGGCCTGGAACACCTGATCCAGACCGAGGAAGAGGGCGACCTCGATGCGCTCGACATCCTGATCGGGGAGGGCGCCGAGCACGCGTTCCAGGCGGGCTTTCGCCTGATCCGCGAGCTGGCTGCGCTGCCCGAGGACAGCCTGGTGAGCGAGTACGATCTCGATCCGATCTATGCGCAGCGCCGTCTGAAAGAACTGTTCGTCGACATCTGCACGGCCGATCCGGGCGAAACGTGGTCGGGCTACGAGCGTTATCTGGGCCAGGTGCGCCAGCGCCAGGAAGTCCAGGCGGTCGTCAAGGCCGCCGAGTGGCTGCGCAAGCATCACTACGAGGGCGCGGTCGTCGATCCGGATCTGAATGCCGAAGGCGTGATCGCGATGGCCATCATCTTCGCGGCCGAAGGCGGCGCGCGCATCACGGCGCGCACCGGTCAGCGCGAGTTCGAACGCTTCGTCAAGGCGGTGCGCAAGCACAATCCCGATTTCGAAGCCGGCTGGGCCGAGCTGATGGCCCGCGTGCCGCCGGCGCATCAACCGGTGATTGCCGCGCGCATCGCGACCTACCGCGCCAGTTGCACAGTGCTGCAATTGATTGGCACGACGGCGACGATGAAGCAGCTGTTTGCCGAAATGGAAAACTACGCCGGGTCGGAGCTCGATCCCGAGTACCCGTGAAGGCTGGCCGGTGACCACCTCAGGCGTGCGCATTGCCGCTGGCAGCGTGGCGTTCCGGCGCATCAACCGCGCGATGGCGTTTGGCGGCTTTTCGACCTTCGCGCTGCTGTATTGCGTGCAGCCCTTGATGCCATTGCTTGGCCGCGACTTCGGGTTGTCCCCCGCGCAGAGCAGCCTGGTGCTGTCGGTGGCAACGGCCATGCTGGCTCTCGCGCTGCTGGGCTCCAGCAACGTCGCCGAGCGCTTCGGGCGCAAGAAAGTCATGGTCGGCTCGATGCTCAGCGGCGCGGTGCTGACGCTGGGCTGCGCGTTTGCGTCCGATTACATTCACCTGGTGGCGCTGCGCGCCGGCATGGGCCTGATGCTGGGCGGCTTGCCGGCCGTGGCGATGGCTTACCTGGGCGACGAGATCGAACCGACGTCCCTTGGCCTGTCGATGGGCATGTACATCAGCGGCAGCGCCTTTGGCGGCATGACGGGGCGGGTACTATCGGCCTTCATCAGCGATTTCGCCTCGTGGCGCATCGCGCTTGGCGTGCTGGGCGCTGCCGGGCTGTACGCGGCGTGGGAATTTTCGCGCAGCCTGCCGGTCTCGCGCCATGGCGCAACGCTGCCGGCGCGCGGCCCCGGCTTCATTGCCGGTGTGCGCATTCACTTGCGCGATCCGGGGCTGCCGTGGCTGTTTGCGCTGTCGTTCCTGTTGATGGGCGCCTTCATCACGTTGTACAACTATATCGGTTACCGGTTGCTGGCTGCGCCGTTCAATCTGCGCCCGAGCGCGGTGGGCCTTCTGTCGCTGCTGTACCTGCTGGGCATCGTCAGTTCGATGTGGGCCGGCAAGCTGGCCGACCGGCTCGGAAGGCGCAACGTGCTGTGGCTCATGATGGGGTTGATGATCACCGGCTTGTTGATCACACTGGTCGATTCGCTGGTGGCGATCGTGCTGGGCGTGGGCCTGGCGACGTTCGGCTTCTTTGCCTCGCACTCGGTGGCGAGCAGCTGGGTGGGACGGCGCGCACGGGCGCCACAGGCGCTGGCCTCGGGCATCTACCTGTTCTTCTATTACCTGGGGTCGAGCGTGGTGGGCTGGTCGGGCGGGTATGTCTACGAGCACTGGGGCTGGACCGGTGTCGTAAGCTTGCTGGCGGGACTGCTGGGCGTGGGCTTGGGGATTGCGTTGCATCTCCGGCGGCTGGCACCGTTGCCGATTAACTACTAGCGAGCAAAACTATCGGGGCAATGCAGGGGCAATGCAGGGGCAATACAGAGGCAATGCAGGGGCAATACAGAGGCAAGACCGGTGCGGTGCGACGCGTGAAAAGCGGCGCACAAGTAAAAACGCCACGCTGCGAAGCGTGGCGTTGTGCGATCAGCGGCGTGCTGCGCGGTTTTGCGGGCGCGGTGCGCCGTTGGTTTTGCCAAGGTGACGGAAGGTGATCCGGCCCTTGCTCAGGTCGTACGGCGACAGTTCGAGGCTGACCTGGTCGCCGGCGATGATGCGGATGTGGTTCTTGCGCATCTTGCCCGAGGTGTAAGCGATCAGCTTGTGGCCGTTTTCGCAGTCGATACGATAACGCGAGTCCGGCAGCACTTCAGCCACGACGCCATTCATTTCGATGAGTTCTTCTTTTGCCATGATGGAGCTCCTGTAAATTTTAATATTGGGTAATCACACCAGCCTGGCGCGCGGCGCACGGGCTGGCGGATGATGCGGCCCGCATGAAGCAGGCGGTGTCAGGATGGGAATAATATTACTTCGCTGGGTGTTGCGGCCCGTGTGCCATCTCGTGCCGTGGCGTCGCGCTTTGCGCGAATCATTTGTCCACAGGAACACGATATGGGGACGGTAGTAGAATTTTCCAGTGGCAATCTCGTGTTGTCATTCCTGAAACTTTGTAATCGTGAAGGAGTGATCGATGCCATACAAGCGATAGTGTAGCACGGTTGCCGGTCTGCGGTTCATGCACAGCCCTAATGACGATATAATCTGCCCAACTTCCGTTGCAAAAAGCAACGCTTTTCATCAGGTCTTTCGCGTGGCGCAATTGCGCACGTGTGCATCGGCCGATTTCCCTGGGCTGCTTTCATGAACGACAGCGCTTCCGACAACGTGACGGGCCGCATTTCCACCGGTATCTCGGGTCTCGACGACATCCTGGGTGGCGGCCTGACGCCGCAACGCGTGTATCTCGTCGAAGGCTCGCCCGGCGCCGGCAAGACCACACTTGGTCTGCAGTTCCTGCTCGACGGACTGGCGCGCGGTGAAGCCGGCCTGTATGTCACCTTGTCCGAAACTGCCGATGAGCTTGTTGCGGTCGGTCAAAGCCATGGCTGGGACCTGGGCGCGCTGTCGATCTACGAGCTGGCGGGAGAAGACGATCTTGATGTCGATGCGCAACAGTCCGTCTTTCACCCGTCGGAAATCGAGCTGGGTGAAACCACGCGCAAGGTGATGGACCGGGTCGACGAACTGCGTCCGGTACGGGTGGTGTTCGACAGCCTGTCCGAAATGCGCCTGCTGGCCCAGAATCCGCTGCGTTACCGGCGCCAGATTCTCGCGCTCAAGCAATTTTTCACGGCGCGTGACTGCACCGTGTTGCTGCTCGACGACAAGACCAGCCAGTCCGACCAGCACCTGCACAGCATTGCCCATGGCGTCATCAGCCTGGAACAGATTGCCCGCGACTACGGCAAGGAGCGGCGCCGCGTCAATATCATCAAGATGCGCGGCATCCGCTTTCGCGGCGGCTTTCATGACTATGCGCTCGACACGGGCGGCATCACGATGTACCCGCGCCTGGTGGCTGCCGAGCACGTGCGCGATTTCGTGCCGCTGGTCGGCTCGAGCGGCTCCGACGGCTTCGACGCACTGCTTGGCGGCGGCCTGATTCGCGGTACCAACACCTTGATTGTCGGGCCGTCCGGCATCGGCAAGACCACGCTGTCCACCCGCTGCCTGCTGGCTGCGCTCGAGCGTGGCGAAAAGGCGGCGTATTACCTGTTCGACGAAGGCCTGGGCACCTTTTTTGCCCGCAGCACGCAACTGGGGCTGGACCTGCGGCCCTACCTGGCCTCTGGCCAACTCGCGATGTGCCACTTCGATCCGGCCGAACTCTCGCCGGGCGAATTCGCGCAGCTGCTGCGCGACGCGGTCGAACAGCAGGGCACGCGCTTCATGGTGATCGACAGCCTGAATGCCTACCTGCAGGCGATGCCGGGCGAACAGTTCCTGACGCTGCAGATGCACGAGTTGCTGTCTTACCTGAACCAGCAGGGCGTGACGACCGTGATGATCCTGGGCCAGCACGGCCTGATGGCCGAGGCCCGCACCGACATCGACCTCAGTTACCTGAGCGACAGCACGGTGCTGATGCGCTTTTTTGAAGCGAGCGGCAATGTGCGGCGCGCCATCAGCGTGATCAAGAGCCGCACCACGCAGCACGCGCAGACGATCCACGAACTGCAACTGGGCGAGGGCGGGGTGCGCATCGGCGCGCCGCTGGTCGGTTTCGAGGGTGTGCTGACCGGCATCCCCAACTACCGCGGCGCCACGCCCATGATGGATCCGGTCGCAGATGCCGGGCAATAACCAGCCGCGCAGCGCGCACGAAGAGCGCATCCTGATTTTCGCGCCGCGCGGACGCGATGCCGAGGTCATGGCGTCGGTACTGCAGCGCGATGGCCTCGAGTGCAGGGCGTTCACCGACTTTGCCCGTCTGGGCGCGGCGATCGCAGAAGGCGCCGGCGCAGCCATCCTGGCCGAAGAAGCGCTGCAGAACGTCGATGCCAGGGCCTTGCACGCCTGGCTCGAGGCGCAGGCGCCATGGTCCGATTTTCCGTTTATCGTGCTGCTGGCCAAGGCGATCGGCCTGCAGCAGGGCGCGGCCCGCGAGCGCCTGGGCGACTACGGCAACGTGATCCTGCTCGAACGCCCGCTCAATGCGCAGACGCTGCGCAGTGCCAGTATCTCGGCCCTGCGCGCGCGCCGCCGCCAGTACCAGGCACGCGATGTACTGGCCGACCGCGAGCGCACGGCGCAAAGCCTGCACGACAGCCGGCAGGAACTCGTCGCCCTGAATGAAACGCTCGAATCGCGCATCGACGAGCGCACGCGCGCGCTGGCCCAGGCCAACGACCGCCTGATGAACGAGATCATCGAGCGCGAACGCGTGCAGCAGGCGATGGCGCAGTACCAGAAAATGGAAGCGGTCGGGCGCCTGACCGGCGGCATTGCGCACGACTTCAACAACCTGCTCAATGTGGTCCAGGGCAGCATGGACCTGATCCTGTTGATGTCGAAAGACGACGTGGCCAAGGGCCGCGCCGAGATCGCGCGCCGTGCCTGCCAGCGCGGCGGCAAGCTCACGAGCCAGTTGCTGGCGTTCGCGCGCAACCAGAGCCTCGATCTGCGCGAAACCGACATCGGCCTGTTGTTCGACGGCGTGCGCGAACTGGTGGCCAGCTCCGTCGGTTCGGCCATCCGGCTGCGCTTTGCCGTGGATCAGGACTGCACCGCGGTGCTGGCCGATGGCAACCAGATGGAGATGGCCTTGCTGAACCTGGCCATCAATGCGCGCGACGCGATGCCGGGCGGCGGCGAGCTGGTATTTGCGGCCGGCCTGTCTGCGCCGCCGGCGGGCCTGCTGGCCGACGGCGACTACGTGCGCATCGCCGTGACCGACAGCGGCGAAGGCATGGCGCCGGAACTGGTGGCCAAGGTGTTCGAGCCATTCTTCACGACCAAGGGCGTCAAGGGTACCGGGCTGGGCCTGAGCCAGGTGTACGGCATGGCGCAGCAATCGGGCGGCGCGGCGCGCATCGTCAGCGAGCAGGGCGTGGGCACCACGGTGGAAATCTGGCTGCGCGCCGCCACCAATCTGGACGAGGCCGAGCCGGCGCCGGTCGCGCAGATGCCGGTGGCAAGCCAGCCGGCGCGCATCCTGATCGTGGAAGACGACGACTTCGTGCGCGCCTCGATGGTGTCGTCGCTCGAAGCGCTCGGCCACAAAGTGACGCAGGCGGCCGACGGCGAAGCGGGCCTGGCGGCCCTGCAACGGGCGCGTCCGGAGCTCCTGATTACGGACTACCTGATGCCTGGCATGACCGGCGCCGACCTGATGGTGCGCACGCGCGCCATGTTCCCTGGCCTGCCAATGATCATCGCTACCGGCTACGCCGACATGAAGGCGATCGAGCAGGTGATCGGCGACGACATCGTGCTGCGCAAACCGTTCCAGCTGGCCGAACTCGCGGTGAGTGTCGGCCAGGCCCTTGACCGCCAGCGCCAGCGCGACAGCGCGGCACTCGTATGAATGCACTGCCACTTTCCAACGGACGATCGTGACGACCGCACCTGACCCATTCGACTATGAAGCTGCCATTGGCGCCTGCGCCCGCGGCGACCGGCACGCCCTGCGCCGGCTGTATGACCAGGAAAGCCCGCGCCTGTTGGGCGTGGCACTGCGCATCGTGCGCGACCGCCAGAGCGCCGAAGACGTCGTGCACGACGCCTTCGTGAGCATCTGGACCCGCGCCGCCGGCTTCGATGCCACGCGCGGTTCGGGCCGCGGCTGGATGTACACGATCGCGCGCCACGCGGCGCTCGACGCCGTGCGCGATGGCGCCCATGAAGTCGGCGTCGACGAGGACACGCTCGATGCGCTCGACGCCGACGCCTTCGATCCCAATATGCAGGACGCCTTCGAGCTGCGCCAGGACATGGGCCGGCTGCACGAGTGCCTGACGCAGCTCGACCCGGCCAAGCGCAACAGCATCCTGCACGCGTATGTGGATGGCTTTTCGCACAGTGAAATCGCCGAGCGGCTCAAGTCGCCGCTGGGCACGGTCAAGGCCTGGATCAAGCGCGGCATGAGCGCGCTGCGGGAGTGCATGGTATGAACGCAACACACGATAACGCGACACCCGATTACGACGAACTGGCCGGCCAGTACGTGCTTGGCACGCTCACGCGCGCCAAGCGGCTCGAGGTCGACGCTGCAATGGTCGACAATGCTTCGCTGCGCGCCGCCGTCGCCTTCTGGGAAGCGCGCCTGCTGCCCTTGACCACGCTGGTGGAACCGAGCACGCCACCGGCGTCGCTGTGGGCGCGCATCGAGCGCAGCCTGGGACCTGTCAGTAAGCCAGTGACGGTCGCGCGCGCCGGCTGGTGGGAGCGCCTGGGCCTGTGGCGCGGTCTGGCTGCGGGCGGCTTTGCCGCTGCTGCCGTGATGGCCGTGGTGGTCGGCCTGCGCGTCAACGACCTGCAGCAGCCGCACTATATGGTCGTGCTGGCCGCGCCGCAGAACGCGGCGCCGGGCTGGGTGCTGAAGATGTCGGGCGCGACCACGCTGCGCCTCGAACCGCTGGTCGCGACCGCCGTGCCGTCGCAGCGCGCGCTGCAGCTGTGGACCAAGGCCGACGACTGGTCCGGCCCCGTGTCGCTGGGCCTGGTCAAGCCGGGCGAAACCGTCGACGTCAAGCTCGACAAGCTGCCGAAGATCGTGCCGAACCAGCTGTTCGAAATCACGCTGGAGCCCGAGGCCGGCTCACCGATCGGCAAGCCGACCGGCCCGATCCTGTTCATCGGACGTGCCGTGGTCATCTAAAGATCGCGCGCACCAACGGAAAAGGGCGTTCCCACGCAAGCGGGAACGCCCTTTGTTCATCCTACAGGATGATTAATGCAGCCAGATCAACGCAGCCAGATCGCGATGTCCTTGATGCCTGGCGTGCCGCTGCCAATGCGCGATGCGGTCGGGTTGGTGGCGCCGCCGATCAGCGTGCCGGCGCCGGTGGTGATGTCGACGCGGTACAGCGACGTCGGGCCACCGTCGGTGGTGCGCAGCGCTGCCAGCACCAGGCCGTTGGCGCCACCGGCGATGTCCATGCCGCCGTCGCCGGCGATCGTCACGCCCAGCGGGCCGACATTGACCAGCGTGCCGTCATTTGGCGGGTTCTGCAGGGCCAGTACCGAGCTGGCGCTGTCGACGTCGAACAGCTGCGTCGCGGTCGCGTTCGGGACGCTGTTGGTGTAGGCAGCCGCTGCCACGACGGGGGCCACGCCGGCGCGGTTGATGGCGCCGTCGGTGGTCGTCGCGCCGGTGTCGACGTTGATGCGCAGGCTCTGGCCACTATTGCTGATCACGCGCAGGCGGTCGGCCACCGGGTTGAAGTCGACGGCAAACGCGGTGCCGGCAATCGCGGTGTATGGCAGCGTGGTGTCGGTGCTGTCGGCGGCCAGCGTGGCTTTCACGGTCGCCACGCCATTGGTTGGATCGATCGTGATCAGGCGCGCGGTCGAGGTCAGGCCGTACAGCATGCCGTCACGTGGACGCACGTCGATGCCCAGCACGAGTTCGCCCGGAGCCAGGCCGCTGATGACGACGTCGGTATCGAGCGTGTTCGGCGTGCCGATTTTGAAGCCAACCAGATGGTTATTGTCCGTCAGGCCCAGCACGACCGGCGTCTGCGCCGCGCGCAGGGCAATGCCGCGGATGTCTTCGGTCACGCCCAGTGCGCCCACCAGCGTGGCCGGTGCGCTGGTCGCGGCCAGGTTCACGCCATACAGATTGCGTGCGCCGCCGACGGTGGCCACCATATAGCCCATGTTGGTACGTGCATCGATGTCGAAGCCGTTGACGGCGCCGGCAACGATGCCCAGCGGGACCGGATTGGCCAGCGTGCCGTTGTTCGGCGGATTCTGCGTGTACAGCGTGTTGTTGACGGCATCGATGCCGAACAGCGTCGTCGAGCCGGTGCCGGCGAACGAGTTGGTATAGGCCGAGGCCGAAATAGCCGTGTTGGCTGCGCCGCCGTTGATGCTGCCGTCGGTGGTCGTGGCGCCCGTGTCGACATTGATGCGCAGGCTCTGGCCCGTGTTGCTCACGATGCGCAGGCGGTCGGCCATCGGGTTGAAGTCGACGCCGAAGTTGGTGCCGGCCAGCGCGGTGAACGCGTCGGTGGTGTCGGCGGGATCAGCGGCCAGGCGCGATTTGCTGGTCGCAGCGCCGGTCACCGGGTCGAGCGTGTACAGGCGGCCGGTCGAGCCGACGCCGTAGAGCATGCCGTCGACCGGACGCATGTCGATGCCGACCAGGTTTTCGCCGCTCTGCAGGCCGGTGACCATCACATTGGTGCGGAGGGTCGCCGGCGAAGCGCGGTCGAACGAGATCAGACGGTTGCTGACAGTCAGGGCAACCACATCGCCAACAGTCGCGGATGCCGGCGGTGGGGTAGTCGGCGCCGGCGCGGCGTTGTTGTCATCATCGTCGCTGCCGCAGGCGGTCAGTGCAAGTGCGATCGAAGAAACGAGGACGAGCTTGGCGAATTGTGGTTTTTTCATGATATGTCCTTATTAGTAGAATGGGTCGTCAAATACATCAGGTTGCATGGCCGCCGGGCGGGCTTCCATGTCGACACCGGTACTACGCGCCAGATGCAGCATTGGATGCAGTCGGGTGAAAATAAATTTTCTGGCGTAGCCCGGCAGGTGCCTGAACCCTGCGTGCTGGTGAGAATGCACGCATTTTGATGACAATGTCGCATGTTACTATTGGGCAATTCTGCTGCAGCTCCTCTGCATCGGCAACCTCTGTTTCAATGGTGTCGTCATGCGTGTTTCCCTGGGTGAGGTCGTGTCCGTGCTCGCCATTTCATTGGCTGGGGGAGGCGCGCTCATCAAGACCTGGTCGACCCTGTCGGATACCGAATTCACGCCGGGCTTCTACATCGCCGGCACGCTCTTCAGCATGCTGATCTGTTCGCTGTTTTTGCTGGCCTTCGCATCGGTGCGGGCCTGGACGCGGGTGCGCTGAATCCACCCGCAAGCGGCCGCACGACCGCCAGGCTGGAGGATGACTGGAAATTACAGGGGAAAAACGGGACTAGACGATGCCGCGGTCCTGCAGGGCGGCGATCTCGGCGTCGCTCTTGCCCAGCACATCGCGCAGGACGTCGAGCGTGTGCTGGCCCAGCGTGGGCGGCGCCACGCTGCTGGTGGCCGGCGTGGCCGACATGCGGATCGGATTGCGCACCAGCGTGACTTCGCCGGCGCTCGGATGCGGCAGCGCGATCGCCATCGCGCGCGCCTGCACCTGCTCGTTGGTGAAGACCTCGCCGACGTCGTTGATCGGCCCGCACGGCACGCCGTGTTCTTCCAGCAGCGCGATCCAGGCGGCGCGCGTTTTTTCACCAACCATCTCGGCCAGCAGCGGCACGAGCACGTCGCGATGCTGCACCCGCAGCGGATTGGTGGCAAAGCGCGCATCAAACGCCAGCTCGGGCCGGCCACCCGCCTCGACGAACTTCTGGTACTGGCCATCGTTGCCGGCGGCGACGATGATGTGGCCATCGAGGCACGCGAAGGTCTGGTATGGCACGATATTGGCGTGCGCATTGCCCCAGCGCTTCGGGGCCTTGCCGCTGTTGAGATAATTGCTGCCGACATTGGCCAGCATCGCCACCTGCGTGTCGAGCAGCGCCATGTCGATCTGCTGGCCTTCACCCGTGCGGTCGCGGTGCGTGAGGGCAGCCAGCACGGCCACCGTCGCATACATGCCCGTCATCAGGTCGGTCAGCGCGACGCCGGCCTTTTGCGGCCCGCCGCCGGGCAGGTCGTCACGCTCGCCCGTCACCGACATCAGGCCGCCCATGCCTTGGATCAGAAAATCGTAGCCGGCGCGGTGCGCGTACGGCCCGTCCTGGCCAAAGCCCGTGATCGAGCAATAGACCAGGTCGGGTTTGAGCGCCTTGAGGCTCGCGTAGTCGAGGCCATAGCGCGCCAGGTGCCCGACCTTGAAATTCTCGAGCACCACGTCGCACGACAGCACCAGTTCGCGCAGCAGGGCTTGGCCTTCGCTGCTGGCGATATCGACCGTCATCGAGCGCTTGCCGCGGTTCGCCGTCAGGTAGTAGGCCGCTTCCTGCGTGTCGCGGCCATCGGCATCCTTCGCATACGGCGGACCCCAGGCGCGCGTGTCGTCACCACTGCCGGGGCGCTCGATCTTGATCACGTCGGCGCCCAGGTCGGCCAGGTTTTGCGCGCACCACGGGCCGGCCAGCACGCGCGACAGGTCGAGCACGCGGATGTGGCCGAGCGCCTTGGGCAGGGAAGTCGAAGGAGAAGATGGCGTCATGGTGGAGGCTAGGTAGGCGATCATGAAGCGCCGATTATAACGGGCCGGCCATGGGCTGCGGCGCCAGCTGGGCGGCTGCCGACAGCGCGCGCTCACGGTCGACGATGGCGTCGATCGTGCGCTCTTCCAGGCCCATTGCCCCGAGCACGAAGCTGGACAATTGCAGGCTCGCTTCCAGCGTTTCGGGTACCACGACCGAGGCGCCGGCCAGACGCAGGTCGCGCGCGTGCTTCTCGTCGCGCGAGCGGGCAAACAAGGCCACGTGCGGGAATTCACGCCGGATGCCATGCACCGCCTGCAGCGCCGCGAGCGGCTGGTCCATCGTCAGCACGATCGCGGGGGCTTCGTCGGCGTGCACGCGGCGCAGCAGCTCGGGGCGCGCGGCATTGCCGAACCAGACCGGCCAGCCGTCGGCGCGCAGCTGCGCCACCAGCCGCGCATCGGTTTCGAATGCCACAAAGGGAATCTGTTGCGCAGTGAGCAGTTTGCCCAGTTGCTGGCCGACGCGGCCGAAGCCGGCAATGATGACCTGGCCGCGCACCGCACTCAGGGCGGCATGATCGTGCTGCGCGGCCAGCTGGTCCCCGCGCGTTTCCAGCTGGTCGCCAATGGCCGTGCCCAAACGCGCCAGCAGCGGCGTGATGAACAGCGACAGGCCCACCGCCAGCATCACGCGCGCGCCCAGCGCCGGATCGAGCACACCGCTGGTGACCGCGTAACCGATGACGATGAAGGCGAACTCGCCGCCCTGGCCCAGCAGCAGGCCACCTTCGACGGCGCGCCCCCACGGCAGGCCGCCAACGCGAAACAGCAGGGCCACGACGACGCCCTTGATCAGCACCAGCCCGAGCACGAAGGTGGCCAGCCACAGTGGTGCGTCGAGGATCTGGCCGGTGTCGATCGTCATCCCGACCGTCATGAAGAACAACCCCATGAGCAGACCCTTGAACGGCTCGACCATCAGTTCGACTTCGTGCTTGAATTCGGTCTCGGCCAGCAGCAGGCCGGCAATCAGGGCGCCCAGCGCCATCGACAGGCCGGCGGCGGCCGACAATGCCGCGATGCCGAAGGTCGCGAGCAGGACCAGCGCCATGAACACGTCGGGCTGGCGCTGGCGGGCAAAGGCGCGAAACAGCGGATGCACGACGCGCCCGCCCACCAGGTAGATGACGGCAATCGCGCCGGCGGCCTTGGCCAGCGTGATCGCGGCCAGCAGCAGCGCGTCGTTGCCGTCGCCGGCACCCTTGGCCAGCGCGCCGATCAGGATCAGGATCGGCACCACGGCCAGATCCTGCAGCATCAATACGGCAAACGCGGCCTGGCCCAGGCGCGTGCCGGTGCTGTGCTGCTGGTTCATCAGCTGCATGACGACGGCGGTGGACGAGAGCGAGAGCACGAGGCCGAGGATGACGGCGGCCTGGCCCGGCAAGCCATACAGATACAGGGCCGCGCCGATCAGCGTGGCGCTGGCCACGACCTGCGCGGTGCCGGCGCCGAACACCCAGCGCCGCATCGACCACAGGCGCGCGGCGGACAGTTCGAGTCCAATCATGAACATCAGGAACAGCACGCCGATTTCAGCCAGCATCGAGATGCCGGGGCCGGCGGGGAAAGTAAGGAACGCCAGCCACGGCGTGTGCAGGGCCAGCGCGCCCAGACCAAAGGGGCCGAGCAGGGCGCCGACAGCGAGAAAGCCGAGCACCTGATTGATGCGCAGGCGCTGCAGGGTGGGGATGAGGATGCCGGCCAGGATCAGGAACAGCAGGATTTCACGCAGGAAGGGGAAAGCGTGGTGGTCGTTCACGGTAGTACCTGTTCGTGGAGGGTTGGCGTGAGCGCCAACCCTACCACACGGACCGGTCAGGTCCCCGAGTGGATGGCCTCATCCAGTTCGGCCTGGCGCTCGCCGCCTGCCATGTCCTGGCGCCGTTCGGCCTGCGCCTCGAGCTCGCGCCGTTCGTCACGGTCGGCATTGCGCAGGTCGATGTAGCGGCGCAGCGCATCGTCGAGCGTCGGCAGCAGCGCGCCCCGTTCGCTGGCCAGCGCGCAATAGCGTGGGCGCGGCGCCGTGAAGCCGAATTCCTCGGCCGCTTTTGATTCCAGACTGCCGGCATCGATGCCGGCCAGTTCGGCCGCTCGCCGCGCCAGCTCTGCCCAGGTGAGTTCGCCCTGGTTCGCCAGGTGCCAGATGCCCGCTTCGCCATCCACCGCGAGGTCGAGACACGCATGCACCAGGTCGGGCACGAAGGTCGGCGACACGGTCAGGTCGCCCGCCGCGACGAACGGGTCGCCCCGTTCCAGCGCAGCGAGGGCCTGGGTGACGAAGTTGTGCTCGTCCCACGGGCCGAAGAAGGCGCTGGTACGCACGACCAGCGCGCCCGGGTGGTTCAGCAGGACCACGCGCTCGGCTTCGGCCTTGCTGCGGCCGTACACGCCCAGCGGCGCGACCGGATCGGATTCGACATACGGCCGCTCGTTGCTGCCGTCGAACACGAGGTCGCTCGAGAACGTTGTCAGGTGGATGCCATGCTGCGCACAGGCGGCGGCCAGCGTCGCCGCGCCCACGGTGTTTTCGCGCATGCAGCGTTCGAGTTCATTTTCGGCGTCGTCCACGCGCACGTAGCCGCAGGTATTGATCACGGCCCATGGCTTGTAGCGGGCCAGTGCGCGCTCGACCGATTCCTGATCGGCGATGTCCATGTCCTGGCGCGACAGCAGGCGGTGCGCCAGATTGCGTTTTTCGCAGATGCGGGCAAAGGCGCGGCCCAGCGTGCCGGTGGCGCCCAGGATCAGGATCGGCGGGGCGCTTGTGTCGACCACGCGGTGGCCATCCGCGGCGGTGGACGTGACCGTGTCGGGCGTGGCGACCGGCTGGCAGACGAAGCGGCCCGGGCGGCGCCACCAGCCCTGCGCGCGCAGCACTGGATGCGACAGTGGCTCGCCGGCGGCCAGTTCGTTCATCATCGTGGCCAGCGCGGTGCGGCGCGGCAGTGGCGAGCGCACGTCGAGCGGGCCCGGTTCGTAATAGCCGTTCTCTGCGGTGACGAGGCAGTTCCAGTCGAATGAGCCGAGCAGCGCCCAGACCGTCACGGCGCGCACGTCGACGCCGCTGGCGCGCGACCCCTGCGCGGCTTCCCAGATTTCAAGCAGCCAACGCAGTTGGTCTTCGCGGTTGGCGTCGATGTGCGCTTCGGTGATCGCCAGCGGGATGCCGTAGCGGTCCCAGATTTCCTGCAGCAGCGGGGCGATGCCGGGCGTGGGCGTGGCCAGCACGCGCGAGGCTTCGACGTCGGCGCACGGGAGGTCGTCGGCCATGCCGCGGTGGTGCGCCGGATAGCGCTCCGGCCGATGGTCGAGCCAGCGCTCGCTCGTGACGTAGTAATTGCAGCCGATGATGTCGGGCGGGCACGGGTTGTCGCGGAACCAGAGGATGTCGGCAGCATCGGCGCCATTGCGCAGCAGGTAGTTCCACAAGGGGTGGTCGGGCACCACCATCCCGCACAGCAGGTCCCAGCCGAGCCAGCGGCGCTCGTTGTAGAACTCGGCGACGTCGCTCAGTTCGGGCGTGCTGTAGGTCTTGCCCAGATCGTCGGTCTGGATCAGCTTGGCAGCCGGATTGACGGCGCGGATCGCGCGCATCGACAGCACGGTGGCGCGGCACTGATTGAGCAGCGCCTGGATGAACGTGCGGTCGTCGCGCCCGTGCGGATACCAGACGCCATACAGGCCGGCAAAGCGCGCCGTCGTGCAGATCTCGTTGACGGGAGTGTAGTACTCGAGCCAGGGATAGCGCGCGGCGACGGCGCCGGCGTAGTCCGCCAGGGCCTGCGCAAAGCCCGGGTCGACCAGGCTCGTGTGGCGCGGGCCGCTGCCGTGGTGGACCAGGCCAGCAATCGGCGTGACACCGGCGGCGCGCAGCGCGTTCAGGCGTTCGTCGGGCCAGTGCCAGTTGGCATGCTCGAGGCCGTCCGGCGCCGTGCGTTCCCACAGAATCGGATAGCGGATGGCGCGGATGCCCAGGCCGGCGAAGCGCTCGATGTCGCAGGGCCGGTCGGTATGGCCGTTACGGTCGAGCTGGCTGAAATAGGCGTCCTGCACGCGGTTGACGGTGCATTCGAGGCCGCCCCACAGTTCGAGAGGGTGGTTCTGGTGATCCTGGCTGTTCGTGCTCTTGTTCATGGCTTGATTCCTTAATATTATTGCAACTAGCTGTTCGACATGAAGTGCTCTGCGAAGTGCCCCAGTTGATTTCTGCTGTATTGGGAGAGCCTGCTGCCGGGTCATGGGCCGGGTGGCGGTTGACAGCGCGGCGGCAACCTGCAACCATGCGGTCCATGATCTTTCCGAAAGCACATTTCATTCTTTCCTGGTGGCGCCGCTGACAGCGCGCGGCCACGGGAAATGATGTGCATTTCATAGCCGCCTCGATTCAGGCGGCGTTCATTGTTGATACGCAGCGATCGGGGCATAGAACCAGGAACCTCGATGACACTGCCTACTTCAACTACTTCTACCGATACTGCCACTGCTACCGTAGCAATGACCGCAGCAACTACGCCGGCTGCCAACTCGATCATCCTCACCGGTGACCGGCCAACGGGCCCGCTGCACCTGGGCCACTTCGTCGGCAGCCTGCGCGATCGCGTCGCGTATCAGCATCAATACCGCCAGTTCGTCATGCTCGCCGACTCGCAAGCCATGACCGACAATATGGATGACTTGGGTAAGGTACACCGGAATGTGGTCGAAGTGGCGCTCGATTACCTTGCTGTCGGGATCGATCCGGCCAAGACGACCGTGTTCATCCAGTCGCAAATCCCCGAGCTGACCGAGCTCACGTTCTATTACCTGAACCTCGTGACCGTCGCGCGCCTCGAGCGCAATCCGACCGTCAAGGCCGAAATCGTCCTGCGCGGCTTCGAGCGCGACATCCCAGCGGGCTTTTTGACCTACCCGGCCAGCCAGGCTGCCGACATCAGCGCCTTCAAGGCAAACATGGTGCCGGTCGGCGAAGACCAGATCCCGATGATCGAGCAGTGCAACGAGATCGTGCGCAAGTTCAACCGCATCGTCGGGCGCGACATCCTGGTGGAAGCCAAGGCCTTCGTGCCCGAAGTGGGGCGCCTGCCAGGCATCGACGGCAAGGCCAAGATGAGCAAGTCGCTGGGCAACACGATCAACCTGGGCGCCAGCCCTGACGAAATCCGCGCCGCCGTCCGGAACGTCTACACCGACCCGCTGCACCTGAAGGTGTCCGACCCGGGCCACATCGAAGGCAACGTCGCCTTCACGTACCTGGACGCGTTCGATACCGACAAGGATGGCCTGGCCGAGATGAAGGCGCATTACCAGCGCGGCGGCCTGGGCGACAGCATCGTCAAGAAGCGCCTCGAAGGCATCCTGCAGGACATGCTGGCGCCGATCCGCGCGCGCCGTGAAGAGTTCGCGAAAGATCCGGCCTATGTCATGCAGATGCTGAAGGAAGGCACGATGAAGGCGCGGGAAGTGGCGGCCGCGACGACCGACGAGGTCAAGAAGGCCCTGGGGCTGTCGTACTTCTAAGCGTGCTTCTACCGTTGCTTAGGACGGGTATCACGAGGTGATGCCGGTGGTAGCGCAGCGCAAGGCTGTGTTGACTATCGGTAGCGCACCGCGCCCGGGGGTGGCAAGCTGCACGCTTGTCCATCACCCGGGAGTTCCTCATGAGCAAAGGCCTTCGCCTCACTGAAAAATGGATGCAGCGTGCCCTGTGGCTCGTTGCGTTCATGTTTGCCGGTTTTTTGATC
The DNA here is from genome assembly GCF_059685775.1 of Telluria sp. LT1R51-2. NCBI lineage: Bacteria > Pseudomonadati > Pseudomonadota > Betaproteobacteria > Burkholderiales > Oxalobacteraceae > Telluria > Telluria sp. LT1R51-2. The sequence goes on from NZ_JCASIM010000001.1 coordinate 712,746, forward strand.
GGGCTTGGCAGCCTGATCGTGCAGAACGTGCGCGATGTTGAAGAGCCACTGACGCTCGAGCAGTTCATAAACCCGGCCCAATTGGCCAGTGTGCAAGCCGAGCGGGAAGCAGCGCACAAGGCGCAGGAGCAGGCCCAGTCGCGCCTGGAGCAGGCGACCCAGAAGCACACGGTGGCCAGCGCGAATACTGCGTCGGCGCGCGAGACGTTCGGCAACTGGCTGGCGACGCGGCAGGTGACGGCGCGGCCAGAGCAGGATCCGGAATTAATCAAGCGCACGGAAGCACTCGATGCGCTCGCAAGCGCCGAGCGCACGGCGCTTGCAGCAGTCGAGGCCGAACAGCAGACGCTGCTCGACGCAACCCAGGCCGGGGAGCGTGCCGCCAGCCGTTGGCGTGCGCTGGAAGAGCCTGCCGAGATGGCGTTGCTTGAAGCCCAGGCTGCGCGCGATCTTCGCGTGTTCGGCTATCGGCTCGCATTGACCCTGCCGCTCTTGCTGGTGGCAGGCTGGCTGTTCAAGCACAAGCGCAAGACGTCCGACTGGCCGTTCGCCTGGGGCTTCATCCTGTTTGCGCTGTTCACGTTCTTTTTCGAACTGGTGCCGTATCTGCCAAGCTATGGCGGTTACGTGCGCTATATCGTCGGCATCGTCCTGACGGTCGTTGCCGGGCGCTATGCGATCCGGTGGTTGCAGGGATACTTGGCGCGCCAGAAGCTGGCTGAAGCCTTGCCCGATGCCGAACGCCGCCAGGGGATGCGCTATGACGTGGTTCAGACCCGGCTGGTGAAGAGCGTGTGCCCCGGCTGCGAGCGGGCGGTCGACCTGAAGGATGGCAAGAACGATTTTTGCCCGCACTGCGGCATCGGCCTGTTCAACCGCTGTACTGCCTGCACGACGCGCAAGAATGCGTTTGCACGGTTCTGCTTCGCGTGCGGCGCGGCGGCCAATACGACACTGGCCGACTGAATGACAAAAACCGCAGCCGGCAGGGCCGGTTGCGGTTTTGTCTGTTGCGCGCTACGGGGTATCAGTCACGCAGGTCAGCCGGCACCTTGCCGCCATTGGCTGCCAGCTTGTTCATGACCTGGCGGTGCAGCCAGATGTTCATCTTGGCCGAATCGTTCATGTCGCCGGTGTAGTTCAGCTCAGCAGCGAGTTCCTTGCGCGACTGCAGGCTGCTGTCCAGACCGAGCAGCTTGAGCAGGTCGACGATCGACGAACGCCAGTTCAGCTGCTGACCCGACGAGGCGAGCATGCCGTTCAGGACTTGCTCGACGTCGACCGGCTGGGCTGGCGCCGCAGCTGGCGCTGGCGCTGCTGCCGGTGCGGAGGCCGTTGGGGCTGCCGGTGCTGCAGTCGGGGCAGCAGGTGCAGCCGTTGGCGTTGCTGCCGGTGCTGCGTCTTTTTTGCCTGGGAAAATTTTATGGAAGATGTTGCTCAGGATACCCACGGGACCCTCCTTTTCTGGTGATTGCTTACGGATGTTGTTTGCCATGTAGCCCAGTGCGACGGCCAGGGCGGCGCCCCCGGCAGCCTTGATCAGCGTCGGATGCTCGGCGTAGAAGTCGCTCATGCGATCGACGATGCCGGGATTCTGCTGTTGTGCTTTTTCAGCCAGTTCCTGTACTTGCTCGGGCGAAACCTGCGCTGCCTGCTCAGGCGTGACCTGCGTTGGCACATTGTTGCCGAAGATCTTGCTCAGTGCACCACCGGCGACCGACGACAGCACGCTGCCGCCCGCGCCACCCAGCAAGCTGGTCAACATGCCGGCGCGCTGGTTCTGGTCGCTCTGGCCAAACAGCTGGCTGACCATCTGCGGGAACGGTGGGGTCTGGTCGGAGCGCAGTGCGCTCGCGATGCCTTGTGCGACGCTGGCCCGGGGCGCGTTCTGCGCGACCTGGTCGAAGTCAGCGGCAGCATTGCCGTTGGTGCTGGCGGCGCCTGCGCCACCAAGATATTGCTGCAACAAATTACCTAAATCAAAAGCCATGTGTTCTCCTGCTGGGTGAGTGCCGGGATGGATGACCAGCGTAGGCGTTTTGATATCAACTGCTCTGTACGATGACGAACCCACGGTGCATCGATCATCAACGATCTGCGCTCTGTGATCTGCGCTCTGTGAACGTTAAGTGGGTGTTGCGCGGGAAAGGGTAGCGCTGCATCTATTTGCCAGGTGGACACGACAGTACCGCGAACGGTAAGCTGTCGGCATGCCCTACGTCCAGCTCGCCGTGTTCCTCGTCCTCTACCTGTTTGCCAGCCTGGCCTGGAACATGTCCCAAGTCGTCGGCGCCGCCTATCTCGTCACCAGCCTGACCTGTTTCGTGGCTTACGCTATGGACAAGTCGGCTGCGCGCGCCAGCACGTGGCGCACACCGGAAGCCACACTCCTGCTGTTGGGTCTGATCGGTGGCTGGCCCGGCGCCGTGCTGGCGCAACAGTGGTTGCGCCACAAGACCAGCAAGCAATCGTTCCAATGGAAATTTCAGGCGACGGTGGCGCTGAACCTGGCCGTATTCGCATTCCTTGCTTACCGCTTCGGCCAACCGGCCTTTGCATGATGATGATGAACGATCCCGTGTGGCCGTGGCCCCGCATCCTCGCGCACCGTGGCGGCGGCACGCTCGCGCCCGAGAACACGGTGGCCGGCCTGCGCTGCGGCATGGCGGCGGGCTTTCGCGCGATCGAGTTCGATGTCATGCTGGCGCGTGACGGCGTCCCCGTGGTGCTGCACGATCCGGGCCTGGGCCGCACGGTCCGGGGCAGCGGCAGCGTGTTCGAGCACGATGCGCTGGAGCTGGCCGCGATGGATGCCGGCAGCTGGTTCGGCCCAGCGTTCGCGGGGGAGCCGGTGCCGCTGTTCGACGCCTTCGCGCGCCTGTGCATGGCCCACGGCATCTGGATGAATATCGAGATCAAGCCCGCGCCCGGCTACGAACGCGAGACGGGCCGCGTCGTGGCGCAGATGACGGCCGCGCTGTTCGCTGACGCACTCGCATCCGGCGACCCGGCCGCGTTGCCGCTGTTGTCATCATTCAGCGACGTCGCGCTGGCGGCAGCCCAGGCGGCCGCGCCGGCGCTGCCGCGCGCCTGTTTGATCAGCGCGCTTGGCGCCGATTGGCAGGCGCGGGCGCAGGCGCTCGGCGTATGCGCCATCCATACCAATCACCTGCACCTGAGCCGGCAGCAGGCACGCGCCGTCAAGGACGCCGGCTATGGCCTGTTCTGCTACACCGTCAACGATGCCGGCCGCGCGCGCGAACTGCTGGCGTGGGGCGTGGACGCCTTCTGCACCGACCGCATCGACCTGATCATGCCCGATTTCGCCTGACATCAAGGCCAGGCACTATATTTACATTGCGACCTCAAGTAACAGGGGAGGAGTGACGTTAAGAAGGGACGATCACCCTGACGGTGTTGCCACCATGGCGCTTTCCATATCAACGAATACCCTGTCGCTCAGTACGCAGCGCAGCATGCGCACGCATGATACCGAGCAGGCCAAGCTCGTCGAGCGCCTGAGCTCCGGCATGCGTATCAACCGCGCATCCGACGATGCGGCCGGCCAGGCGATCACGTCGCGCTTGAGCTCGAACCTGCGCGGTACTAGCCAGGCGCTGCGCAGCATGAGCGACGCGACGTCGATGCTGCAGGTGGCCGATGGCGCCATGGCCAGCGTCACCGAGACCCTGCAACGCTTGCGCGAGATGGCGGTGGCCGCGGGCAATGGCAGCTACACGGATGGGGATCGCAACGCGCTGCAGAAAGAAACACAGGCGCTGCTGCAACACATCACACAGGTAGGCACCGACACCAGTTTTAATGGGGAAGCGCTGTTTTCGCAGGACACTGTCAGTATCGGTGGCGACGAACGACGGCGCGCCGTGCTCGATGGCTTGCAATCCGGCTGGCTCAGTTCGGCCGAGGACCTGATCAAGCAGCATTACGGGCTCATGGGCGATGGCGCCAAACTGACTGTCAACCTCGACACCACGGATGGCGCGTATAACGTCCTTGCCTCGGTGTCCGGCACGTCGTCCGGCGGCAAGCTGAACAATCTGCACCTGAACCTCGACATGGCCGACTTCGGCACCGCGCCTACCCCCGACGGTGGCAGCGCGCCGCTCTACAGCGACCGCATCGTCGCCCATGAAATGGTGCACGCGGTGATGGGCCGCACAATGAACATGGGGTCGCTGCCGCAATGGTTCGTCGAAGGCACGGCTGAACTGATCAATGGCGCCGACGAGCGTCTGGCCGGCGCCGGCAGCATCGCGGGCGTGGTCGCCACCATCGCTGGCGGCGGTTTTTCGTACGAGGGCGGGTATGCGGCCAGCCGCTACCTGCACGACCGCATGAAGGGCCTGGGCGTGGAGGGCGGCATCAAGGGCATCATGCAATACCTGAACAACAACCAGTCCGCCGATCTCGACGCCGCGCTCAATGCTGTGTCGAAGGGCGTGTACACCAGCAACGCCGCGTTCCTGGCGGACTTCGGCGCCAATGGCGAACAATTTATCAATACAAAAATGAACCTGACCAATGCCGACACGGGCGCGATTGGTGGCTTGGACGCCGACGGCGGCCCGGTGCGCGACGCCCGCGCCGTCGTGCCCGCCAGCGGGACCAGCAACGCATCGGATGGTCTGGCCGGTTTCAATGTCGTCTACCCGGACGAGGGCGGCGCCAGCGGCGTGCGGCGCGTGCAGGTGCAGGCCGGCGACAAGGCGAGCGACCTGATCGACCTGCAATTCTCGTCGATGAATGCGCGCGCCCTGGGCCTGGCCAATCTCGACATGACACGCTCGAGTGTGGCGCTGCTGACCATCGACCGCGCGCTGGAGTTCGTGGGCGAACAGCGCGTGCGTACGGGCGCGTCAAGCAACCGGCTGGACCTGGCTGCCAGTGCGCTCGAGACGAGCTCGCAGAACATGCAGGCGGCGCGCTCGCGCATCCAGGACACCGATTACGCGAGCGACACGGCGCGGCTGACCCGCACGCAGATTCTGCAACAGGCAGCGTCGGCGATGCTGGCGCAGGCCAACGGGCAACCACGCTCGATCCTGAGCCTGCTGCGCTGAGAATGGATCGGGGAGCTAGGCTATAATCGTTCCTTTACAGGCACGCTGCCTCACTCCGCCCAACGATCAGACATGAAATCCTCCGACATCCGCGAAAAGTTCCTCAAGTTCTTTGAATCCAAAGGCCATTCCATCGTGCGTTCCAGCCCGCTGGTGCCGGGCAACGATCCGACCATGCTGCTGACCAACAGCGGCATGGTGCAGTTCAAGGATGTCTTCCTGGGCCTGGATTCGCGCCCGTACTCGCGCGCGACGTCCGTGCAGCGCTGCGTGCGCGCCGGCGGCAAGCACAATGACCTGGAAAACGTCGGCTACACGGCGCGGCACCACACGTTCTTCGAGATGCTGGGCAACTTCAGCTTCGGCGACTACTTCAAGCGCGATGCGATCCAGCTGGCCTGGGAACTCCTGACCAAGGTCTACCTGCTGCCAGCCGAAAAGCTGACCATCACCGTCTATTTCGAGGATGACGAAGCGTACGACATCTGGGCCAACGAGATCGGCGTACCGAAAGAGCGCATCATCCGCATCGGCGACAACAAGGGCGCGCGCTACGCATCCGACAACTTCTGGCAGATGGCCGATACGGGCCCGTGCGGTCCGTGCACCGAGATCTTCTACGACCACGGCGCCGACATCTGGGGCGGCCCACCGGGCTCGGCCGAAGAAGACGGCGACCGCTTCATCGAAATCTGGAACCTCGTGTTCATGCAGTTCTACCGCGACGAATCCGGCTCGCTGACCCCGCTGCCGAAGCCGTCGATCGACACCGGCATGGGCATGGAGCGCCTGGCCGCCGTGCTGCAGAACGTGCACAGCAACTACGAAATCGACCTGTTCCAGAACCTGATCAAGGCCGCTGCCCGCGAAACCGCCGCGCCTGACCTCGACAACAATTCGCTGAAGGTCATCGCCGACCACATTCGCGCTGCGTCGTTCATGATCGTCGACGGCATCATCCCGAGCAGCGAAGGCCACGGCTACGTGCTGCGCCGCATCGTGCGCCGTGCGCTGCGTCACGGCCACAAGCTGGGCCAGACCAAGCCGTTCTTCTACAAGCTGGTCGCTGACCTCGACCTCGAGATGGGCGAAGCCTATCCCGAACTGCGCACGGCCAAAGAGCGCGTGGCGCAAGTGCTCAAGGCCGAAGAAGAGCGTTTCGGCGAGACGCTGGAAAACGGTATGAAGATCCTCGAAGCCCAGCTGGCCAAGGATCCGAAGAACCTCGACGGCGGCACCGCCTTCACGCTGTACGACACCTACGGCTTCCCGCTGGATCTGACTGCCGACATCTGCCGCGAGCGTGGCATCACGCTCGACGAAGCGGGCTTTACCGCCGCGATGGAACAGCAAAAGAAAACGGCGCGCGCTGCCGGCAAGTTCAAGATGGCGGCCAACGTCGAGTACGCGGGCGAAAAAACCAAGTTCGTCGGCTACGATTCGCTGGCCCACAACACGCACGTGCTGGCGCTGTACGCCGACGGCGTGAAGGTCGAGCAACTGAGCGCCGGCCAGGCGGGCATCGTCGTGCTCGACACGACGCCTTTCTACGCCGAATCGGGCGGCCAGGTGGGCGATCAGGGTGTGATTGGCGACGGCGCCATTCGCTTCGAAGTCGAAGACACGCTCAAGATCCAGGCCGACGTCTTCGGTCACCACGGCGTGCTGCGCGAAGGCACGCTGAAGGTCGGCGCAACGGTCGACGCACAGGTCGACACGGCCAAGCGCGCACGCACCATCCGCAACCACTCGGCAACGCACCTGATGCACAAGGCGCTGCGCGAAGTGCTTGGCACGCACGTGGCACAAAAAGGCTCGCTGGTCGACCCGGACAAGACCCGTTTCGACTTCAGCCACCCACAGGCGCTGACGCTGGACGAGATCACGCAGGTCGAGACTATCGTCAACCGCGAGATTCTCGAGAACCATGCGACCCAATCGCACAATATGTCGTTTGACGATGCGGTCAAGCACGGCGCGATGGCGCTGTTTGGTGAGAAGTACGGCGACACCGTGCGCGTGCTCGACATCGGTACGTCTAAAGAGCTGTGCGGCGGCGTCCACGTGACCCGCACCGGCGACATCGGCCTGTTCAAGATCGTGTCGGAAGGCGGCGTCGCGGCCGGTATCCGCCGCATTGAAGCGGTCACGGGCGAAGGCGCACTGGCCCTGGTCCAATCGATCAACCGCAAGCTGATCGAAGCTGCTGGCGCCCTGAAGACCAATCCTGACGAACTGACCAGCCGTATCGGCCAGGTGCAGGACCAGGTCAAGCTGCTTGAAAAAGAAGTCGCCGCACTGAAGTCGAAGCTGGCCTCGGGGCAGGGCGACGAGCTGCTTGCGCAAGCCATCGACGTCAACGGCATCAAGGTGCTGGCGGCCACGATGGAAGGCGCCGACGTGGCGACGCTGCGCGAAGCGATGGACAAGCTCAAGGACAAGCTGGGTACCGCCGCGATCGTGCTGGCAAGCGTACTCGACGGCAAGGTCAGCCTGATCGCAGGCGTGACCAAGGATGCCACAGGCAAAGTCAAGGCGGGCGAGCTGGTCAACTTTGTGGCCCAGCAGGTGGGCGGCAAGGGCGGCGGGCGTCCGGACATGGCGCAAGCCGGCGGCACGGATCCATCGGGCTTGCCGACGGCGCTGGCCGGCGTGGCTGGCTGGGTGGGTGAGCGCGCGTAAGCAGCGTTCTGCCGGATAAAAAACGCCGCCTCTCCGGGCGGCGTTTTTTATTGCCTTCATCGCATTGCCCTCATAGAATCATGCACGAACATCAACCTTTTAAAGGCGATCATGCTGACACTTCGGGTTCTGGTAACGGGTCTTCTGGTAACGGCGGTGTCTGTGGCGCAGGCCCAGATGCCGGCAAACGACACGGTCAAGGGCGGCAAGGATCATCCGCTGCTCACGCGTTTTGCGGGCGCTAAGCTGGTTGGCTACGAGGTGAAGCAATTCGACGAGGCCACGCTGCCGGCGGGCAAGCGCGTCCGGATCGCCGGCAAGCTGGGTTTCGAGAAGACCCTGCGCCTGGAGGGCAAGTACACCCGCATCGCCTACGTCTATCCCCAGGACCGCTCGTCGCTCGAAGTCATGCGCAACTACCAGGCAGCGCTCGAAAAGGCCGGCATGAAAAGCACCTTCGCCTGCGCCAAGGAGACCTGTGGCGAAAACTTTGGCGACTTCGTGCAGCAGCAGCGGGTAGGCTACAACTTCATCCAGGGCGGCGAGGCGGCGACCTCGCCCTTCAACTACGGCCGCAATGACAACCGTTATCTGCTCGCATCGGGAACGCGGCCCGATGGGTCTGCGCTGACCGTTGCCGTCTACGCAGTCGATCCGGTCCAGGGCAAGAACGGCGGCGTCTACCTCGACATCGTCGAAGGCAAGTCAATGGAAGGGGGCAAGGTTGCTGCCGACCTGAACGCGGCGGACATGGCCAAGGGCATCGCCACGGACGGCAAGGTGGCGATCTACGGTGTCTATTTCGACACCGGCAAGGCCGACGTCAAACCCGAATCGGCAGCCGCGCTGGCTGAGATGGCTGCCATGCTCAAGCAGTCGCCAAAGCTCAAGGTGTTCGTGGTCGGCCACACCGACAACCAGGGCGCCGTGGCCCAGAATCTGGCACTGTCGCAGCGACGCGCCGAGTCGGTGGTCGGGGCGCTGGCCGGCACCTACAAGATCGATGCCGCGCGCCTCAGTCCGAAAGGCGTGGCTGCGTATGCGCCGCTGGCGTCGAACCGCGCCGAGGCGGGACGCCAGCAGAACCGGCGGGTAGAGCTGGTCGAGCAATAAGCGCTGGCGGTGCGCGACACCATCGCGCAAGCATATTGCGTAGCCTTGCCGGAACGACTGTTGTGCGCGCTCTTTTGGACCGTATCTGGTGCTTATGATGCACCGTCATCTCGAACGAGTCCGGGAACCTTGGCAAGCACCTGCGCAATGAATTCGATGAAGACCGCTGCACGCTGGGGCAGGCGTCGTTCTGCGGAATACAGCACATTGACGGGCACAGGCGGCGCCCCATGCTCGGTCAACAATGCGACCAGTTCGCCACTCTGCAGTTCTTCGGTCACCATCCACGCAGGCAGGTAAGCGATCCCCAGGTCGTGCATGACGGCGCGCCGGATGCCGTCCAGACTATTGAGCCGCACACGCCCGCTGACCTTACGATCGCCATCTCTGAATGGCCAGCTGTCATTGCCGGCCGCCAGCAGGGTATACACAAGGCAGTCGTGCGCAGCCAGGTCGCCGGGTTCCAGCGGTGTGCCACGTCGCTTCAGATACCTCCTGCTTGCCACGCAGATGCGCGCAGATTGACCGACGCACCGCGCGCGCAGAGTGCTGTCACGTAATTTGCCACCCCGTATGGCGATATCGATGCCTTCTGCCACCAGGTCGGTGTAGGCGTCACCAAGACGACATTCCACATCGACATGCGGATAGCGCTGCAGAAAATCTGGCAGTGCGGGTATCAGGAGTTCAGTGCCGATACTCTCCGGACACGCAATGCGCAGCAGTCCATGCGGATCTTGTTCGCCATGCGCCTGTGCTTCGGCTTCCCCGATGATGTCGAGTGCCTGGCGTGCTTGTGCGTAGTAGCGCTTGCCCTCGGTCGTGGCAACCATCTGCCGCGTCGAGCGATGCAATAGCCGCGTACCCAGCGACTTCTCCAGTGCTGCCACATGCCGGCTGACGTTTGGTTGCCCGATGCCGAGCTCACGGGCGACGGCTGAAAAACTACCGGTTTCGACGGCGCGCACGAAGCATCGCATCCACAACAATTTATCCATTCTTGTCCGCGTGAATTCGTTTTATGCAACCCGAGCATAAGTGATATGGCCGCAGCGTGGGTTCTCGTTCACGCATTCAGCCATCAGACTGCACGGACCGAGCCCATGCACACACGCTCATGCTCCGGTTTTACTATGACAGGAACCTATATGAACACTGCTTCTACTGAACGCTTCGTCAGCCTGATTGGCACCTATGAAATCGATCCACTGGACGCTGTGGCGTTTGCACGCATCGCGACGGCGTCGGTTGATCAGATCGCCAATAAACCAGGCTGCCTGTATTACATCGCCTCGCAAGACCTGAAGCAGGGCAATGTGTTTCATCTTGCCGAAGGCTGGGCGACGCAAGAATATCTGGATGCTCACCTCGGCAGTCCGGATTTTCTGACCATGCTGGAGCATGCATTCACGCTGCGTATCGTGCGCCGTGAGATCTACATGTCAGCGTCATCGGGCCGAACGTTGATGGGTTGAGCCGCGCAATCCGGGCGCACATGTCGCTGTCGGACATGGATTGACCCGCCAATCGACGTTTCAGTCGAAACAGCCCCCATTTTATTGCGCCGGATTGTCTGACCGTCTATTGCACGCGCCGATTTGGGTCGCATCTGGTCTGCACGATGCACCGCCATAGTGCTTTTTTGTGAGCATCCAGTACAGACCCGGTAGCAGTTCGTCAAGCTTTTAACATTGGGTTGCAGGCTCGCAACAATCTATGACTATTTTGGTGCGGTGCGTCATACTGCGCGAATTGGAGTAGTATTCAAGTTCCAGCACCATCCTTACTGATCAGGAATGCGATGAGCGACATCATTTTCGACACCGACACCGATATTATGGAATTCCAGAAAGATCTGGATGCGCGGGGGCTGAATTGCCCACTGCCCATCCTCAAAGCGAAGAAGGCGCTCGCCGACATGGAGAGCGGTCAGGTGCTGCGTATCGTGGCCACCGACACCGGCTCTGTGCGTGACTTCCAGGCCTTCGCCAAGCAGACCGGCAATGCGCTGCTCGCCCACACATTCGAACACGGCGAGTTCACCTTTCTGATGCGCCGCAAGTAAGCCACGCCGCCGGGTCGCGTTCATTGCGACGGCGTGCATTGTCGTGACGGGGCCTGCACCCCGTCTGTTTCCCCGAATTCATGACAGACAGACTATTTTAGGTGTTTTACTCTACTAAAAAATCGCACGCTCGTGCTTTAATTTGGCCCGATGCCCCGATTTCTCATATAATCTGAGCCACTTTAGTCTGTCTCCATCTCATTTTAAAAGGCACCCTATGAAAGTCCTGGTACCCGTCAAACGCGTGGTCGACTACAACGTCAAGGTTCGCGTCAAGTCCGACAACAGCGGCGTGGATATCGCCAACGTCAAGATGTCGATGAACCCGTTCGACGAAATCGCGCTGGAAGAGGCCACCCGTCTGAAAGAAGGCGGCAAGGTTACCGAAGTGGTGGCAGTGTCGATCGGCGTGCCGCAGTGCCAGGAAACCCTGCGTACCGGCCTGGCCATCGGCGCCGACCGCGCCATCCTGGTCGAGACCGCTGGCGACACCGAGCCGCTGGGCGTGGCCAAGATCATGAAGGCACTGGCTGATAAAGAGCAGCCACAGCTGATCATCCTCGGCAAGCAGGCAATCGACGACGATTCGAACCAGACCGGCCAGATGCTCGCCGCGCTGCTGGGCTGGCCGCAAGCGACGTTCGCATCGAAAGTGGTGCTCGAGGACGACAAGGTCACCGTGACGCGCGAAGTCGATGGCGGCCTGGAAACCGTGGCGCTCAAGCTGCCTGCGGTCATCACCACCGACCTGCGCCTGAACGAGCCGCGTTACGTGACGCTGCCGAACATCATGAAGGCCAAGAAAAAGCCGCTCGAAACGATCAAGCCGGAAGACCTGGGCGTGGACGTGGCGCCGCGCCTGAAGACGCTGAAAGTCGTCGAGCCTGCCAAGCGTTCGGCGGGCGTGAAGGTCCCGGACGTGGGCACGCTGGTGCAGAAGCTGCGCACTGAAGCCAAAGTCATCTGAGCCGTTTGTCGTCATTAACAAGATAGGAATCAACATGGTCGCATTAGTCATTGCTGAACACGACAACGGCTCCCTGAAGGGCGCTACCCACCACACCGTCACCGCAGCTGTCCAGTGCGGGGGCGACGTGCACATCCTGGTTGCCGGTTCGGGTTGCGGCGCTGCCGCCGAAGCTGCTGCGCAGATCGCGGGCGTCTCAAAAGTGCTGGTCGCCGACGCGCCGCACTTCGCCGACGGCCTGGCCGAGAACGTGGCCGAGCAGATCCTGGCAATCGCCAGCAGCTACTCGCACATCCTTGCGCCAGCCACCGCCTACGGCAAGAACATCCTGCCGCGCGTGGCCGCCAAGCTGGACGTCGCGCAGATTTCCGAAATCACCAAAGTCGATTCGCCCGACACGTTCGAGCGCCCGATCTACGCCGGTAACGCGATTGCCACCGTGCAGTCGAGCGACAGCGTGAAAGTCATCACCGTGCGCGGCACGGCGTTCGACTCCGCAGCCGCTGGCGGCTCGGCCGCCATCGAAGCCATCGCTGCCGTCGCAGACGCGGGCACGTCGAGCTTCGTGGGCCGCGAGCTGGCCAAGTCGGACCGTCCTGAACTGACCGCCGCCAAGGTGATCGTCTCGGGTGGCCGCGGCATTGGCTCGGCCGACAACTTCAAGATCCTCGAGCCGCTGGCCGACAAGCTGGGCGCGGCGATGGGTGCGTCGCGCGCCGCCGTCGACGCCGGCTTCGTGCCGAACGACTGGCAAGTTGGCCAGACGGGCAAGATCGTCGCGCCAACGCTGTACATCGCCGTCGGTATTTCCGGCGCGATCCAGCACCTGGCCGGCATGAAGGACTCGAAGGTCATCGTCGCCATCAACAAGGATCCGGAAGCGCCGATCTTCTCGGTCGCCGACTACGGCCTGGTGGGCGACCTGTTCGAGGCAGTGCCGGAACTGGTCAAGGAACTGGGCTGATCGCCAGGCGCGGCGTCGTCGTACGCCGCGCCGACAGCCGCCAATGACGCCGTTCCCGCCCGTGCAGGAACGGCGTTTTTTTTGCATAAGAATTTATTCAGGAGACAATGGTGAGCTACAACGCCCCGCTGAAAGACATGCAGTTCGTGCTGACCGAACTGGCCAACCTGGCCGAAATCAATGCGCTGCCCGGCTGTGAAGATGCGACACCCGATACCGTGGAAGCGGTCCTGGAAGAGAACGCTAAATTCTGCCGCGACGTGATCGCGCCGCTCAACCGCGTCGGCGACAAGGATCCGAGCTACTGGAAAGACGGCGTCGTCACCACGACCAAGGGTTTCCGCGAGGCGTTCAAGGCGTACGCCGAGGCCGGCTGGCAGGGCGTGCAGCACCCGCAGGACTTCGGCGGGCAGGGCTTGCCCAAGCTCGTGGCCACGCCCTGCATGGAGATGCTGCACGGCGCCAACCTGTCGTTCGCGCTGGTGGCACTGTTGTCCGACGGCGCCATCGAGGCCTTGCTCACCGCCGGCTCGGACGCGCAAAAGGCGCGCTTCCTCGAGCCGCTGGTGTCGGGCCGGTGGACCGGCACCATGAACCTGACCGAGCCGCAGGCCGGCTCCGACCTGGCCGCCGTGCGTACCCGCGCCGAGCCGCAGGGCGACGGCACCTACAAATTGTTCGGCACCAAGATCTACATCACGTATGGCGATCACGACATGACCGAGAACATCGTGCACCTGGTGCTGGCACGTACGCCTGACGCGCCGCCGGGCGTAAAGGGGATCTCGCTGTTCATCGTGCCCAAGTTCATGATCAACGACGATGGCTCGCTGGGTACGCGCAACGACGTTGCCTGCGTCTCGATCGAACACAAGCTGGGCATCAAGGCCAGCCCAACGGCCGTGCTGCAGTTCGGCGACAATGGCGGGGCCGTCGGCACGCTGGTCGGCGAAGAAAACCGTGGCCTCGAATACATGTTCATCATGATGAATGCAGCGCGCTTCGGCGTGGGCATCCAGGGCGTCGGCCTGGCCGAGCATGCGTACCAGGGCGCCGTGGCCTTCGCCAAGGACCGTGTCCAGTCGCGCGATGTTGCCGGTTCGAGCGGCCCGGTCACGATCATCCACCACCCGGACGTGCGCCGCATGCTGATGTCGATGCGCTCGCAGACGGAAGCTGCGCGTGCGCTGGCGTATGTCGGCGCGGCACTGTCCGACCTGGCCCATCACCATCCGGATGAAGCCACGCGCACGGCGAATCTGGCCATCTATGAATACCTGGTCCCGATCATCAAGGGCTGGGCGACCGAGATGAGCGAGCAGGTCGCGCGCGACGGCGTGCAGGTGCACGGCGGCATGGGCTTCATCGAAGAGACGGGCGCAGCGCAGCACTACCGCGATGCCAAGATCCTGACCATCTACGAAGGCACGACGGCGATCCAGGCCAATGACCTGGTGGGCCGCAAGACGGTGCGCGATGGCGGCGCCGTGGCCAGGGCGCTGATCGCGCAGATTCGCGATGTCGAGCGTCAGCTGGGCGAGGCGCAGAACGCCGATTTCGCGGCCATCGCGCAGCGCCTGCAAGAGGGCAGCGCGGCGCTCGAGCAAGTGGTCGAGTATGTGGTGGCCAATATCAAGACGGACGTGAAGGCGGTGTTTGCCGGCAGCGTCACGTACCTGAAGCTGGCCGGCATCGTGCTGGGTGGCTGGCAGATGGCGCGCGCGGCGCTGGCGGCGCAGAAGCGCCTGGATGCGGGGGAGGGCGATGCTGCCTTCTACCGTGCCAAGATCGGCACGGCGCGCTTCTTTGCCGATCATATCCTGTCGCAGGCGCCGGGGCTGCGCACGTCGATCGTGGATGGCGCAGCGGGCGTGCTGGCGCTGGAGATCGAACAGTTCTAAAGGAGCAGTTCGCGTTGGCCGTAACAAGAAAGGCAGCCTGCGGGCTGCCTTTTTTTGTCACCCGTACGCGCCACCCGTGTACATCACATCCGACAACCGTGCGATCGTCCCGATCAGCACGGTGGTCGCCACCAGCATCGTGATCACCAGCAGCAACACCAGCACCCAGTTCGAGTGCGACTGCTGCCCGCTGTGCGTGTTGTACTGGGCATCCCACTTTTCATCCGGCGTCAGCCCGATCACCAGCGCCTCGACAAAGCCGGCGATGTACGACACCAGCAGCGGCAGCACTATATAAAACGGATGCGGCTTGACCGCGCCGTACAGGATCCCCATGACCGGCAGGCAGCACAGGTGCAGCAGGCCGATGCGGTCCGCACCAGGCTTCAGATAAAAGCGGTGAATACCGAAGCCGCCCAGCAGAAGGGCGAGCAGGGTGGCGACAGTCTTGTTCTTGTGCGCAGCAGCCATGGATGTTGTCAATCGTTCAGGAAAGCCAAAGTATCGTCCAGATTGGCGCGAATGGCACGCTTTCGGCGATTGGCAGCGTATTCCAGGGCATTAGGGCAGATGGCTGGTAGCGGTCTGGCGCGAAATCGGTGATAATGGTTGATTCTCCTGGGACTGCGCGCCCTGTATCATTAACGCTTGCTGCTGTTCGGTGTCGCGCGCTATAATCGTCGACTTTCTCCGTCCAGAACAACTTTTTCGGAAATATTATGGTCGTTATTCGTTTGGCTCGTGGTGGCGCAAAAAAGCGTCCGTTCTTCAACATCGTTGCAACTGATTCGCGCAATCGTCGCGATGGTCGTTTCATCGAGCGTATCGGTTTCTACAACCCGATGGCATCGGGCGCCGAAGTCAGCCTGCGTATCGCTGCTGACCGTCTGGCTCACTGGGAAGGCGTTGGCGCGCAACTGTCGCCAACCGTCGCTCGCCTGGTCGCCCAGCAAAAGCCAGCTGCTTAATTTTTATTAAGCAAGGTACGCAGGTTTGAACGATTCAGCAGCAAGCAACGCCGGTATGGGGACTTCGGTTCCCGCCGATCTGGCCGAAGTGGGGTATGTGTCCGGTGCTTATGGCATCGTCGGTGGCATTCGTGTCACGCCGCACTCCTCTGATGCCGATGCGCTGCTGAACGTGAAAACCTGGTGGGTCAGCAAGCCGACTCTGCACGCCGTTACGGTGCGCAGTGCAAAACTGCATGGCGGCGATGTCGTCGCCACGCTGGTCGGCCTGCAGGGCCGCGATGCTGCCGAAGCGCTCAAGGGCGCCACGGTACAGATCGCACGCAGCGCGTTTCCCGCGCTCGAAGAAGATGAGTATTACTGGTCCGATCTGATCGGGCTTGACGTGGTCAACCTGCAGGGCGAAGCCCTGGGCAAGGTGGCCGACATGATGAGCAATGGCGCGCAATCGATTTTGCGCATCGTGCCGGTGCCCGATCCGTCGTCAGACGAGAAGGCCCCCGAGCGCCTCGTGCCGTTCGTCGACCAATTCGTCAAGACTGTCAGCCTCGACCAAAAACTGATTACCCTGGACTGGGGTCTCGATTTTTGAACCCGTCCACGTGGGCTTGAGATCCGATGCAATTTGACGTCGTGAGCTTGTTCCCGGAAATGTTTGCCGCATTGACGCAATCCGGGGTGACCCGCCGTGCGTTCGAGCAGCAACGCTGGGGCTTGCATCTCTGGAATCCACGCGATTTCACGCAAGACCGTCACCGCACCGTCGATGACCGCCCGTATGGCGGTGGTCCCGGCATGGTGATGATGGCACGGCCGCTCGAAGCGACCATCAATGCCGCGAAGGCACGCCAGCAAGACCTCGGTCTGCCCAGCCCGCGCGTGGTGTTCATGTCGCCGCAAGGCAAGCCGCTGACCCATGCCCGCGCGATGGCACTGAAGGACGAGCCCGGTCTCGTCATCCTGTGCGGTCGCTACGAAGCGGTGGACCAGCGCCTGCTCGACCGTTGCGTCGATGAGGAAATTTCTCTCGGCGACTTTGTGCTGTCGGGCGGCGAATTGCCGGCGATGGCCCTGATGGACGCCGTGGTACGCCTGATTCCCGGCGTGCTTGGCGACGATGCATCGGCCGTCGAAGACAGTTTCGTCAACGGCTTGCTCGACTCGCCGCACTATACGCGGCCTGACGTGTACGAAGACATACCGGTGCCACCTGTCCTGATGGGTGGTAACCACGCCGAAATCGTCAAATGGCGCCGCCAGCGCATGCTGGAAGCGACTTTGTCAAAACGGCCGGATCTGCTGGACGCGGCGCGCAGCGCTGGCCAGCTGACCAAGAAAGACGAACAGTTTCTGGCAGGGTTGGTCAAACCTGCCGACTAAGAATGTGGCGTCGCAAGACGCGCAAAGAACATGTGTCGCAAGACGCATGCAAAAGCGGGCACGTTGCCCGTTGTTCAACCCCATCCTCTACTGGGCGAAGGTAGCGCCGGCAAGATGGTTAATGGAGTCATAAAAATGAATCTGATTCAACAACTCGAGCAAGAAGAAATTGCGCGCCTCGGCCGCAAGATCCCTGATTTCGCACCTGGCGATACCGTTATCGTCAGCGTCAACGTCGTCGAAGGCACCCGCAAGCGCGCCCAGGCATACGAAGGCGTCGTGATTTCCCGTCGTAACCGTGGCCTGAACTCGAACTTCATCGTTCGCAAGATCTCGTCCGGCGAAGGCGTCGAGCGTACGTTCCAACTCTACTCGCCGCTGATCGCTTCGATCGAAGTCAAGCGTCGTGGCGATGTGCGTCGTGCGAAGCTGTACTACCTGCGTGAGCGTTCGGGCAAATCGGCGCGTATCAAAGAAAAACTGCCACAGCGTCGCGTCAAAGCAGCGCCAGCAGCTGCAGCTGAGTAATAGCCATCGTGCGCAAGCACCTTTGCTAATAAAAAGGCATCCGCAAGGATGCCTTTTTTACTATCCGCAGCGCTTATTGAAAGAACGTCATTTTGGCCAAGCTCGTGTTCGACCCTACCCAGTTGCCCGTGATGAGTCTGGCCGGCGAGGCCGCGGTCGCGCCCGCACGGCTCAATCCCACAGCGCTGCGCCAGCGCTTTGCGCAAACCCTGGCCTGGGAGCCGGAAATTTCGACCGAGACCGATGACCGGCTGGCCGCGCCGTTTCGCCGCGCCGCCGTGCTGATCCCGCTGGTCGAGCGGCCCGAAGGCGTGACGGTCCTGCTCACGCGCCGCACCGACCATCTGACGAGCCACGCCGGCCAGGTCAGCTTTCCCGGTGGCCGCTCGGAAGATTACGATTCATCGCCCATCGAAACCGCGCTGCGCGAAACCGAAGAAGAAATCGGCCTGTCGCGCCATCGCATCGAGATCATCGGCGTGCTGCCCGACTACGCCACCATCAGCGCGTACCGCGTCACGCCGGTCGTGGCCCTGGTCGCGCCGCCATTCACGTTGCAGGTCGATCCGGGCGAGGTGGCCGAAGCGTTCGAAGTGCCGCTCGCCTGGCTGATGGATGGCCAGCATCACCAGCGGCGCGAAATCACCCTGCCGCAGGGCGGCAGCCGGGCTTTCTACACGATGCCGTACGAGCAGTATTTCGTCTGGGGCGCGACGGCCGCCATGTTGCGCAACCTGTTCCATTTCTTGCGGGCGTGAAAGGTTGTTGGTGCCCGAAATTTGATTCTGGCGTGCTTCTCCGCTATCGTATCGGGGCAGTCGTGTTGCCATAACAAAAAAGGGTTCCTGAATGACATTCTTTTCCATCCTGTGCGCGCTGCTCATTGAGCAACTGAAACCGCTGCGCGCGGACAACCAGGTGTACGGCGCCATCAAGGCGCTGGCCATTCGCATCGAAACCTGGTTCAACGCCGGCGAGCAGACCAATGGCCGCATGGGGTGGTTCCTGATGATGGGGGCGCTGATGCTCCCTACCTGGATCATCCACTGGGTGTTCATGTATTACAACCTGGTGTTCCTGGCCTTCATCTGGAACGTCCTGATCGTCTACCTGACGATGGGATTTCGCCACTACAGCCATTTCTTTACCTCCATCCAGTTCGCCCTCAATACCGGCGACGAGGCGCGTGCACGTGCGCTGCTGGCCGAATGGACGAGGCTCGACACGGTCGGCATGGACAGCACCGACATCACCCGCATCGCCGTCGAGAAAGCGCTGATCACGACGCACCGCAATGTGTTCGGCGTGTTCTTCTGGTTCCTGATGCCGCTGGGGCCGGCCGGCGCGGTGATGTACCGCGTCTCGGAATACCTGTCGCGTGCGTGGAACGAGCCGGACCACATGCGCAACGAGGCATTCGGCGAGTTTGCGGCCAAGGCGTTTTACTGGATCGACTGGATGCCCGTGCGCCTGACGGCGGTGGCGTTTGCCGTGGTGGGCAATTTCGAAGACGCCGTCTATGCATGGCGTAATTTCGCCAACCGCTGGGTGGATGAAGCGCGCGGGATCATCCTGTCGGCCGGTGGCGGCGCGATGGGTGTGCGTCTTGGCACGCCGAATGAAAATGCCCCACAATTGCTGCCGGCGGACGCCGCCATGGTCGACATGAGCGACAGCGATGCGGACATCCTGCCGGGCGAAGAACCGACGATTCGCGCGCTGCAAAGCACGGTGGGCCTGGTGTGGCGCGCCGTGATTCTGTGGATGATTCTGCTGTTGCTGACCTCCAGTGTGGCTTGGCTGCGCTAGGGCGGGAGTGGGGCGGCGCCCTGGTTCTCGTCCTCAGGTCTTCTATAAGATATAATAGTGGCTTCACTTAGCCCTTCAGGACTATGACCGATCTAGCGCAGACAAAGGACGAGGAACTCTCCGGAGAATTTTTTGTCCTGGGCATGACGAACAACGGCAAGCAATTCCGCCCGAGCGACTGGGCAGAGCGGCTGTGCGGTGTGCTGGCGGCGTATTGCCCCGGCACCGGCGGGCCCAACGCCCACCTCAAGTATTCGCCCTACGTCTACCCGACCCTTGTCAATGGCATCAAGGCCGTCGTGGTCAACCGCAAACTGCAACAGATCGAGCCGCTGGCGTATCACTTCGTGCGCAGCTTTGCGACCGACAACGACATGCAGATCGTCGAAGCCTGCTTCGTGCCGCTGCCCGGCGAACAGAAACCCCGGGCCTGAACCTGCCTCACCTCGCCACTGGCGCCTCGATCATCTCTAGGCGCCAGTGTTGCTTTTGGGGCGACTTTGAATCGCTCTGCGTCCCCCCGTCCCCAGCGCCTTAGCACGCATCCAATGCCTGCCGTCAACCGGTCAACCGGAGGGGCATGGCCGGCTTGTTCCTCTGCTACCATTCCGGTATCAGGCGGGACGGTTGGCGTTCTGCCCCAATGATGGGACACCATGGATTCAAAGAACAAGCTGCGCGACATCTCCGCGCATGTCGCTGCGCTGTGCCTGGCGCTGATCACCACTGCGCCTGCCAGCGCCCAGACGGCTGTCAAGGCGCCCGCCGCCAGCGCCACCAGTGCTGTCAGTGTCGCGCCGCCAAAGGGCGTGACGCAAGGCCCGTCGGTCGAAGGCATCACCGAATACCGGCTGGCCAATGGCCTCAAAGTACTGCTGTTTCCGGACGCCTCGCGCCCGACCGTGACGGTCAACATGACCTATATGGTCGGCTCGCGCCACGAAAACTACGGCGAGACAGGCATGGCCCACCTGCTGGAACACTTGCTGTTCAAGGGCTCGACAAAGAACCGCGACATCACCAGGCAGTTCTCGGAACGGGGCATGCAGTTCAACGGCACCACGTCGCTCGACCGCACGAATTACTATGAAGTGTTCCAGGCCTCGAAAGGCAATCTGGACTGGGCGCTGCAGATGGAAGCGGACCGCATGGTCAATTCTTTCATCTCTGCCAAGGACCTGGCGTCCGAGATGACGGTCGTGCGCAATGAATTCGAAAGCGGCGAAAACCAGCCGGGCAACGTGCTGTTCAAGCGCATGCAGAGCATCGCCTATGACTGGCACAGCTACGGCCGCTCGACGATCGGCAACCGCAGCGACATCGAGAACGTGCGGATCAAGAACCTGCAAGACTTTTATCGCACCTACTACCAGCCGGACAACGCCGTGCTGCTGGTAGCCGGCCAGTTCGAGCCGGCTGCCACGCTGGCCAATATCCAGCGCCTGTTCGGGGCGATTCCAAAGCCGAAGCGCGCCTTGCCCGTGTTCTGGACCGAAGAGCCGACCCAGGACGGCGAACGCAGCTTCACCGTGCGGCGCCAGGGCGACATGCAGTTCGTTGCGGTTGGCTACAAGATCCCGTCCGACCTGCACCCGGAGGCCGAAGCGCTGGGCTTCGCATCGCAGATCATGGGTGACGCGCCCAATGGCCGCCTGCACAAGCTGCTGGTCGAAACAGGCAAGGCCAGCCAGGTGTTCAGCTTTGGCCAGACCGGCTACGCGCCGGGCCTGCAGTACTTTGGCGCGGTGGTCAAGCTGGGCGAACCCATCGAGCCGGTACGTGAAGCGTTGATCCAGGCGGTTGAAGAATTCGCCAGCAAGCCGCCCACGGCCGAGGAACTCGAGCGCGTGCGCCGTTCGTGGCTGAACACGGTCGAGCGCAGCCTGAACGATCCGCAGGCGGTCGGTGTGGCGTTGTCCGAGCCGGCGTCACTGGGCGACTGGCGCATGTATTTCGTCAGCCGCGAGCGCGTGCAGAAGATGACGGCCGGGCAGATCGCCGCCAGTGCCGGCCGCTACTACCTGCGCACCAACCGCGTGACCGGTACCTTCATCCCCGAAGAATCGTCGAAACGCGCGGCGCTGCCAGCCGCGCCGGCCGTGGCCGACGTGCTGAAGGACTTCAAGCCCGCCGTGTCGAACCTGGTGGCGGAAAACTTCGAGCCGAGCCAGCAAAACATCATGCAGCGCACGACGGTGACCACGGCAGGCGGCGTGAAGCTGGCGCTGCTGCCGAAAAAGAACCGCGGCGAGACCGTCACGGTGGACCTGCGCCAGCACTTTGGCACCGAACAAAGCCTGTTCGGCAAGGGCACGATCCAGGGCCTGACGTCGGCGATGCTAATGCGCGGCACCACGCGCTACACGCGCGCCGAACTGGCCGACGCCTTCGACAAGCTCAAGATGACGGGCGGCCCGACGCATTTCCAGACCACGCGCGAACATCTGCCCGAAGCACTGAAACTGGTGGCGCACGTGCTGCGCGAACCGGCGTTCCCGGAATCCGAATTCGAGCAACTGCGCCAGCAGATCCTGGTGGGCTTGGAAGCGAGCCGCAATGAGCCCGAGAGTGCTGCTGCGCGCGCCATGGCGCTGCACTTCAATCGCTATCCGAAGGGTGATGTGCGGCACGCGAACTCGCTCGAAGAAGACGTGGCCGAGGTCAAGGCAGCGCGCCTGGCCGACCTGAAAGCATTCCACGCCGACTTCCACGGCGCCCAGCCGGCCGAAATGGCGATCGTGGGCGACTTCGATGCGGCCCAGATCACGCCGCTCGTCAACACGCTGTTCGGCGCCTGGCGTGCGCCGCAGCCGTTCGCACCGGTGCTGACCGACTACGCCGAGGTGGCGCCGCTCGCTCGCACACTCAATACGCCGGACAAGGAGAACGGGTCATACACGGCGCGCCTGAACGTCGACCTGAACGTCGAAGACCCGGACTATCCGGCGTTGATGCTGGCCAATTACATCTTTGGTGAAGGGGGCCTGAAATCGCGCCTGATGGACCGGATCCGCCAGAAGGACGGCCTGTCGTACGGTGGCGGCTCGGATCTGATGGCGGGGACGCTCGACCGCTTCGGCGTGTTCTCGATCGGCGCCATCGCCGCGCCGCAGAACCTGGCAAAGCTGGATGCGGCAGTGCGCGCCGAACTGACGCGTGCAGTCAAAGAGGGCTTCACGGCCGACGAGCTGGCCGGCGCCCGCTCGGGGCTGATGCAGCAGCGCCTGCAGACACGCACGAACGATGCTGCACTGGCGAGCGGCTGGACCTCGTACCTGTACCGCGGCAAGACCTTCCTGTGGTCGCTGGAACTGGAACGCAAGCTGAACGCCGTCACATTGCCCGAGTTGAACGCGGCGTTCCGCAAGGCGATCGATCCGGCAAAACTGTCCGTCGTGATGGCTGGCGACCAATCCAAAGTCGGGGAGCCGGTCAAACCGATAGTCGCTATACCCTAACTGCAACAGATACCCGTCATAAATGCCCTGAAGTGTGACGCTGGGGAAAGCATGCGTTAAAATGTTTCCTTCCAGAATTAAAGTATCACCCAGGGAGCATCATGAAGGGCATCACCAAATTGCCGCCAGCGAGCGGCTTGTCGTTCACCGGCAAGGTCGTCCTGGTCACTGGCGCCGCCAGCGGCATCGGTCGCGCCATTGCCTTGGCCTTTGGCCGGGCAGGCGCGTGTGTGGTCGTGGCCGATATTTCGATCGAAGGCGGCCACGCGACGGCAGGGATGATCGTGGAAAACGGCGGCAAGGCACTGTTTGTGCAGAGCAACGTCACGCGCGCGCTTGAGGTCGAGGCCCTGGTGGAAAAAACCATCAATTACTACGGGCGCCTGGACATCGCTGTCAACAATGCCGCAGTGGACGAAGAGCATCACCCGCTGGCCGACGCCGACGATGAACGGTTCGACCGCATCATGAACGTCAACGTCAAGGGTGTCTGGCTGTGCATGAAATACCAGCTGCGCCAGATGCTCAAGCAGGGCGGCGGGTCGATCGTCAACATGGCAGGTGTTGCCGGCCTGGTGGGCAGCCCGAACCATGCGATCTACAGTGCCAGCAAGCATGCGGTGGTGGGCCTGACCAAGAGCGCCGCCGCCGAGTATGCACGTGACGGCGTGCGCGTCAACGTGCTGTGCCCGGCAGCGGTAAAAACGCCGATGCTGGCGCGCGCGATCGAGCGCGACCCGGGCATCGAGAAAAAGCTCAAGGCCGCCCATCCGATGGGCCGCTTTGCCGAAGCCGGCGAAGTCGCGCAGGCGGCACTGTGGCTGTGTTCGGACATGGCCTCGTACGTCAATGGCCACGAGATGGTCATCGACGGCGGTTATACGGCCGTCTAGGTTCGCCAGCAGCGTGCACCGCGCTGCGCACGCTGCACGCTGCTGGCGCCGGGCTTACTTGGGCCGCGGCTGCTTGAGGTCCTGGCTGGCCACGGCGACGCGTCCGGCGCGTACTTCGCGCACGGCAGTCGCCACGGCGCGGGCAACGTTGCGCGCTTCTTCCTGCACTGCATGGTCGGCGTCGAACGTCTCGTGGCTGTCGGCATAGGATTCGTAGTAGCCGATAAAACGGTTGAGCTGTCCGAAGCTGCCCGAACTGATCAACCCCATCCATTCCAGCCAGTCCGACAGCGAGCGGCGCACGCCCTCGATGCCGGCCACGTCGCCGTGCACCACGAGGCCGAACGCGCGCCCGGCCAGGTGTTTCGGATAGTCCCAGCCATCGCGTTCGATCTGTTTGGCGATCTCGGCCTTTTTGCCCTGTGTCGAGGACGGATCGGGATTGCCGCCGTCGGCGCAGACCAGGCGGTCGATCATCTGCTTGAGCACGCCCGGCGTCTGGTACCAGTAGACCGGCGTAATGATGATGACGCCGTGCGCCAGCACCCAGCGTTCGTAGATCTCGTTCATCCAGTCATTGACCTGGCGCTCGGCGTGGTTCGGGTAGCAGCTGCATGGCCAGTGGCACAGCGGCATCGCGGTCGAGACGCAACCCTTGCATGGGTGGATGTGGCGGTCGTAGTCGGAGTTGATCAGGCTGAGGTCGAGAATGTCGGCCTCGATGCCATCGGCTTCGATGATCTCGCGCGCCATTTCGGACATGCGCCAGCTTTTCGAGATTTCGCCGGGGCAGGTGCCGTCGTTGCGGGCCGACGCGTTGATGACCAGGATGCGGCTCTTGGTGTCCGGGTTCTTCTGGTGCTTTTCGGCCTCAAGCAGGCGGTCGCGCGCGGCTTTCCAGTCGACCGACAGGTCGTAGTCGGGATCGGCAAACCCTGGCCCGGCCTTGACCGTGCGTGGGGCCTTGCGGCCGTCCTGGTAAGCGTCCCAGGCGACCGCTTCGATAGCGGCCAGTTCGTTTTCGAGCGCATCGTAGCCGGGGTCCTGGAAGGTGCGGCGAAATTGCAGGTGGAATTCGTTGCGCCCCAGCTTGGCGGGCGCCTGGCCCTTGCGTACCGTCGTCATCATTTCTCCCATGTGAATGGGGTTATTATCGCGAGGACTGGTTAAAGGCTGTGTTCGCGCGCGCACACTGAATGGCGAATCGGTGCACGGGCAGCGCGACTGTGGGTGCGTTCACGCACGGCGCGGGTCGTCATGCCTGTTTACTGTGGAACCACAATGTAACGGCCCGTGGCGTCACCGCCAATAACCTGTCAAGAGCAAAGGAATAACATGTCAATGGAATCGAAAAAAGCAGTGCTGCACCGCATGGTCACCCCGGAACATATCTGTCCGTTCGGCGTCGAGTCACTGGAACTATTACAGCAGGCCGGTTACCAGGTCGAGGATCATCAACTGACGACCCGTAGCGAGGTCGATGCCTTCATGGAGGCGGAAGGTGTCCAGACGACGCCACAGACCTATATCGACGGAAAGCGCGTCGGTGGGTACGACGAACTTGTCGAGATGCTAGGTCAGAAGTAACCAGCAACCGGCTGGTGGGGCAGCGCAATGAACGTCCGCTGCCTCACCAGGCCGTCAATGCCGGCAGAGTTTTTGCCGGCGACATGAACCTGGATGTCCGCTCATAGCCGCTCGGCAAACTCCGCAATCATGGCACGCAGCCAGCGTTGGGCAGGATGACCATGATGACGTTCATGCCACAACATGCTCACCGAAAAGCCGGGAACGGGAAAGGCGCAATCGACGGCGTCGAGCATGACTGCAGCATTGCGCACCAGGCGTTCCGGTACCAGGGCCACCAGGTCCGACTGCGCAACGATCCCAGGTACAAACAGGAATGACGCCGCCGACAACACCACCTTGCGCTGGTGTCCAAGCGCAGCCAGCCCGCTATCCAGAGGCGTCGAGAACGCGCCGCCATCGAGTGACACAATGACATGCTCCAGCGCACAGAATTGCGCGACTGATATCCCGGGGCACAACTTTGGATGGTCACGCCTGCCGATCAACACGTAGCGCTCGTCGAACAAATGACGGCTGCGAAGTGGGCCTTGCGCCTCGCCCGGCGTCATCAGCGCCAGATCAATGTCGCCCTTGGCCATGTTCGCCTCCAGGCCCTGCGGATCGAGATGGTGCAAGGCGATTCGTACACCGGGAAAGCGTTGCCGCAGCATCAATACGAACGGCTGCGCGAGCACAGCCTGCAGGTAGTCCGTGCAGGCGATGTTGACGTCGAGCGCGGACGCTTCCGGGTCGAAATCATGGTGCTCGGACACAGTCGAGCGCAGCTGGTCCAGCGAGCGGCGCAGTGGCTCGAGCAATTCGAGCGCCTTGCTGGTGGGCGCCATGCCGCGCTGCAGAGGAATTAGCAGCGGATCGTCGAACAGCGCGCGCAGGCGGCGCAATTGCGCGCTCACTGCCGGCTGGCTCAGGTGCAAACGCTGGGCAGCTTTGGTGACGTTCTGCTCGATCAGAAGCGCTTCCAACGTCACCAGAAGATTAAGGTCAAGCGTGGTTTTGGTATTCATCCGATGGATAATAGGTCAAAAACAATGCAATTTCACAGATACCCGAGGACCGATCACACTGGCGAGCTCCCATCATTCTTGCAGGAAGCGCTGATATGACCTCAACGACCAGAAAGAACGTGCTGCTCGTGTATGCACACCCGGAGCCGACCTCGGCCACCCGTCACCTTGTGGAGATTGCCATTCAAACCCTGGAGGCACAGGGGCACACCGTCACCCTGTCCGATCTGTACGGGATGGGGTGGAAGGCTGTGTTCGATGCAAACGATTTCCCGAACCGCGTGAACCCCGAACGTCTGGCGTTCATCGATGAATCGGGTCATGCCTATGCCACCGGCAGCCAGACGCCGGACGTCGAACGGGAGCAGGCGAAATTGCGCGCCGCCGATGCCATCATCCTGCTATTTCCGCTGTGGTGGTTCGGCATGCCGGCGATTATGAAGGGCTGGATCGACAGGGTCTGGGCGTTCGGCCTGGCTTACGGTTACCAGGGCGCGGGCAATACGTATCGCTACGGCGAAGGCGGCTTCGCCGGCAAGCGCGCCATGCTGGCCGTCACCGTTGGCGGACCGGAAATCGACTATTCAGCTCGTGGCATCAACGGCCCTCTCGAGCAGCTGCTGTTTCCCATCACTCATGGCAGCCTGTTCTTTCCCGGCATGCAGGTATTGCCAACGTTTGCCACCTACAACGCGGTTCGCATCGACGCCGGGCGCATGGCCTCCATCGAGTCCGCATGGCGCACGAGCCTGCGCGAATTGTTCAATGCCGCGCCGATGGCATTTCGGACGCAGAACGGTGGAGACTATCCGGACCGGCATGTGCTGGCGGAGGATGTCATGCCTGGGAGAGTTGGGCTGGAAGCGCATATCAAGACGTAAGCGTTTGCAGGCTTGGTGACACTTAAGACGCGAGTCATGAGCGGAACTCATCGTTTGATGAGTTAACATCACTTTTATTCATTCCAACGCGTGGGCATACTGCATTGGGTTGGGCACACATGTCGTGCTCTCTATCCCGGAGCACCTGGCTATGAAGAATGAAGATTTCACGTTTGCGATCAAGACCGTCCGTTTCGACGAACATTACCGTCCGGCGGATGGCACGCGTATCACGACCAATTTCGCCAACCTGGCCAGAGGAGAGAATCGCCAGGACAATCTGCGCAAGGCATTGCAGATGATGGACGCGCGCTTCAATGCGCTGGCCAATTGGGACAATCCCAAGGGGGATCGTTATTCTCTCGAACTCGATATCGTGTCCGTCGACATGGCGTTGGGGGGCGAAGAACGCGATGATGCGTTTCCGCTGATCGAGATTTTAAAAACCAGCATCGTCGATCACGAGACCAATGACCGCATCGACGGCATCGCCGGCAATAATTTTTCCTCGTATGTGCGCGATTATGATTTCAGCGTGTTGCTGTCGGATCACAACAAGGATCGACAGGAATTTGGCGTCCCGGCCAACTTTGGCGACCTGCACGGAAAGCTGTTCCAGTGCTTTCTTGGCTCGACGGCCTACAAGGAAAATTTTGGCAAGTCCCCCGTGATCTGCCTGAGTATTTCAACCAACAAGACGTACCACCGCGCCGAACACCAACACCCTGTATTGGGTGTCGAATACCTGCAGGATGCACCTTCGCTGACCGATCAATACTTCAGCAAGATGGGGCTGCGGGTGCGCTACTTCATGCCGCCCGATAGCGTTGCGCCACTGGCATTCTATTTTGTCGGCGATCTGCTGTCCGACTATACCGATCTGGAATTGATCGGCACTGTCAGCACCATGGAGGCGTTCCAGAAAATCTACCGGCCTGAAATCTACAACGCCAATTCTGCGGCGGCCAAATACTATCAGCCGAAATTGAAACACCAGGATTATTCATTGACGCAGATCGTGTATGACCGGGAAGAGCGTAGCCAGCTCGCCGTCAAACAGGGGAAATTTGCTGAAGAACATTTTATCAAGCCATACCAACCGATCCTCGAGCGATGGGCAGCCAGCTACACCCTCTGATCATCCACCACGTAAAGCCAATTGATATGAAAAAATTGTTGCCCACTTCAACTGCCGGCAGTCTGCCGAAACCCGCCTGGCTCGCACAACCAGAGACGCTCTGGTCGCCCTGGAAATTGCAAAACGAGGAACTGGCCGAGGGCAAACAGGATGCGTTACGCCTGTCCCTCGAAGACCAGCAACAGGCAGGCATCGATATCGTCAGCGATGGCGAACAGACGCGCCAGCATTTCGTCACGACCTTCGTTGAACACCTGGACGGCGTCGATTTCGCGAAGCGCGAGACTGTCAGGATCCGCAATCGTTACGACGCCAGCGTGCCCACCGTAGTTGGCGCCGTGAGCCGCCCGAAGCCGGTGTTTGTCGACGATGCCAAATTCCTGCGTCAGCAAACCAGACAGCCGATCAAATGGGCCCTGCCTGGCCCCATGACCATGATCGACACGCTCTACGACAGCCACTATAAAAGCCGTGAAAAGCTGGCCTGGGAATTTGCGAAAATCCTGAACCAGGAAGCGCGCGAACTGGAAGCTGCCGGCGTCGACATCATCCAGTTCGACGAGCCTGCCTTCAACGTGTTTTTCGATGAAGTCAACGACTGGGGCATCGCCACACTGGAACGGGCCATCGAAGGCCTCAAATGTGAAACCGCGGTCCACATCTGCTACGGCTATGGGATCAAAGCCAATACTGACTGGAAAAAGACATTGGGATCGGAGTGGAGACAATACGAATCCATCTTCCCTCAACTGCAAAAATCGAATATCGACATCGTCTCGCTGGAATGCCATAACTCGCATGTTCCGATGGATCTGCTGGAACTCATTCGCGGAAAAAAAGTGATGGTCGGTGCGATTGACGTGGCAAGCAATATTATCGAAACCCCGGAAGAAGTTGCCAATACCCTGCGCAAGGCGCTTCAGTTCGTCGATGCCGACAAGCTGTGCCCCTGCACCAATTGTGGGATGGCACCTTTACCACGCCACATCGCGCGCGCCAAGCTGGCTGCGTTGAACGCCGGCGCCGACATCATCCGGCGCGAACTCTCGGCCTGACCATGTGACGTTTTAGTTTGCTGATGCAGAGCCGGGCACGCGAAGGCGTGCCCGTTTTCAGCAATGTATTACGCTGACGAATACACAATTATTTACCTGTCCAGAACGTTCGCTTCTGGACATACGGCCTGACCGTCTCCACCATCCCAGCGACCCACGTAGCGTCATCAACTATCTGACGTTGTAAGTGGGCACGTCCTTGTGCTCCCAGTCCCTGGTTAGGGAAGCGACAGTACTCATTTTTGACCCACCTGCCCATGCGCAAAATCATGTTGATTTTTAATCTTGCAGAAGCTGCAAGATTCACGATGTCCGTTGGCGCGTAATCGCGTAATTACAACTCTATCCTGCTATTAATCGCTGATATTTTTTCCCTGAGGCAATTTTGTGCTTACAATCGGATCGAGATTATTCTCATCGGGTTGCACGGATTGTGTCCTGCTTCCGGTATTCCTGGTTCTACTTCCCCGACCAACGGGGCAGACTCCTGACACACTTCTTACAGCGCACAACCATGAATATTTCAAATTTTAAAATTGGTACCCGACTGGCCGCCGGCTTCGGCATCGTACTAGTCCTGCTGTTGGTAGTGGCGGCGGTTACGGTCATTCGGATCCAGAACATCAACATCGCTACCAGCAAAATGCTCGACGACCGCTACGTCAAGGTGATGCTGGCCAAGTCGATACAGGATGAGGTCAACGTCCAGGCGCGGTTCATTCGCAACGCCACCATCGGCGCCAATGATGCGGCAGAGCTCAACGCGTCGCTGGGCAAGGTCGATGCGTCAGTTCAAAAGAACACTGAGATGATGGAACGATTGAAGGGTCTGATCAATACCGAAGAAGGCACGCGCATGTTTGCTGCCATGACCGAGGCGCGCAGCGGCTATGGTCAAGCGCGGGACGCCGCCATTAAGCTGTTGCGCGATGGTCAGGCCGAAGCGGCTGGCCAATACGTACTGAAAGACCTGCGCCCGCCGCAAACCAGATTCTTCGATTCTCTGAAAGCGATGGTTGCACTGCAGGAGCGGTTGATGCAGGAATCGGGCGAAGAAGTACGCGCCAACACGAGCGCCGCTTTCATGTCGACGGTCGTGTTATCAAGCATCGCTACGCTGACCGCCATCATCATCGCGGTGGTCATCACGCGCTCGATTACCATCCCCGTCAACCGTGCCGTGGAAGTGGCACGCACGGTGGCAGCGGGGGACTTGACCAGTCGCATCGTGGTCACCACCAAGGACGAAATCGGCATGCTGCTCGCGTCGCTGGGCGAGATGAACGACAACCTCAAGAAAATCGTTGGTGAAGTGCGTAACGGCACCGAGGAAATCGCATCCGCTACAACTGAAGTCGCGACCGGCAACATGGACCTTTCTTCACGTACCGAACAGCAGGCCAGTGCGCTGGAAGAAACCGCATCATCAATGGAAGAATTGACGTCGACCGTCAGGCAAAACAGTGAGAATGCCCGCGTTGCCAACCAGCTGGCGCAATCGGCCACAGCCGTAGCCGTACGGGGCGGTGATGTCGTGTCTCAGGTCGTCTCGACGATGGAATCGATCAATACGTCCGCCAGCAAGATTGTGGACATCATTGCGGTGATTGATGGTATCGCTTTTCAGACAAACATCTTGGCGCTGAATGCTGCAGTAGAAGCGGCGCGCGCCGGTGAGCAGGGCCGGGGCTTTGCAGTGGTGGCATCGGAAGTGCGCAACCTGGCGCAACGGTCAGCCAGTGCTGCAAAGGAGATCAAAGTACTGATTGGTGCCTCGGTCGACCGAGTCCAGGACGGAAACAAGCTGGTAAGCACCGCCGGCGAGACCATGAGCGAAGTAGTGGAGAGCGTGCGGAAGCTGACTGCCATTGTTGGCGAAATTACGACTGCCGGCCGCGAGCAGGAAACGGGCATCGAGCAAATCAACGAAGCGATCACATCGATGGACTCGGTAACCCAGCAAAACGCGGCACTGGTGGAAGAGGCCGCGGCCGCCACATCTGCCCTGCAGCAGCAGGCGAGCAAACTCGCACAGGCTGTGAGCATATTCAAGCTGGATGAGCCGGTTTCAGCCATGGCCGCACCGGTACGCAAAATCACGCGGCAGGTAGCGACAGCAAAACCGGCAGACAAGTCGCTGGTACTGGCGGCCAGCGCGCCCAAAGCCGCACCGGCTGCCAGGGCGACTGGTACGACCCCTGCAACCAGCGTTACCAAGGCGCACAAGGACCTTGAGTGGGAAGAGTTCTGATGAAACTTGCTGGGATTCTCATCCCGGCAAGAATGCCGCGCGCCAGACACTGTCGCAGCAATTCTCTCTCCAGGAGCGTGTCGGCGTAGCTGGTTTCCGGAACTGGCAGGGTGACAAACTAGCAGGGTCAAACAAAAGTCAAACTAGCAGGGTCACAAACTAGCAGGGTCACAAACTAGCAGGGTCAGGTCTGACATTCAGACACAAGCTTAACAAGAAGTCTGTTTATGAACGCCCTGTGAATGGGTTAAGGAAGAGTCCGTGTCCAAATGTCAGACCTGACCCCGGCTTTAGACAAACTAGCAGGGTCAGGTCTGACATTCAGACACAGGCTCAACAAGACAAACTAGCAGGGTCAGGTCTGACATTCAGACACAGGCTCAACAAGAAGTCTGTTTATGAACGCCCCGTGAATGGGTTAAGGAAGAGTTCGTGTCCAAATGTCAGACCTGACCCCGGCTTTCGGTTTTTGACATGAAAAAAGCGGGCCGGGCCTTGGGCCTGGCCCGCTTTCGCGGGTCCATCGACAACAGCAGGCTTACTTTTGCTGCTGCAGCAGCACCAGCCAGTACTTGGCCAGGTCGCCGGCACCGCCGCCGCCCTTGACGGTCTGGAAGGTCGAGATCGCGTCGGCTTTCTTGCCAGCGCGAACTTGTGCCATGCCGAGGCGCAGCTTGGCTTCTTCAGCGTTCTTCAGGCCGCCCTTGGCGATACCTTGCTGGATGAAGCCGACGCCCTTGTCGCCCTGGTCCATGGTCGCGTACGCCCAACCCAGGTTGACCAGGCCGGCGCCGGTCTTGGCCTTGGCCGCGCCCGCTTCGCCGGCAGCGATGTTCTTGGCATCGTCCGCCGCACCCTTGTTGGCCTTGTCGCGCAGCGCGTTGTGGTTCTTGGCATTGCTGCCTTTGCCCAGCACGCCTGCGGCGAAACCGGCGTCCATGGTCTTCTTCGCTTCGGTCGGGAAACCGTCACGCAGCGACAGTTCGGCCAGATCGACGTATTCCTCTGGCGCCATCTGCTTGACGGCAGCAGCTTCCAGGCGATACACGTTGATCATGTTGGTCTGCGCATCGAAGCCTGACTTGCGTGCGACGCCGCGGTTGAGCAGGTCGGTCCAGAAGTCGTCGCTCGGGTAGTGGGCGACCAGCTTTTCCAGTGCGACCAGGTAACCGGCATCGTCCTTGACCTTGTTGGCCGACGAGGCCAGGAGGCGCAGGTCTTCTTCGCTTGGCTTCTGGCCGGCTTTTTCGGTTGCCTCGATGGCTGGCAGCAGCGCTGCCCTGGCGCTGGCGTAATCGCCGCCCAGGTAATAAGCGCGGGTCAGTGGCGCGGCGACTTTTTCAGGCGTCGGGCTTTCTTTCTGGTAGCGCTTGAACCACTCGATCGCCTTCGGATAATCCTTGGCGTTGTAGTGCATGTTCGCCAGGGCCTGGATAAAGTCGGCCTGCTCGTTTGCCGACAGGCGGCCCGATGCGATGACGGCTTCGAGGGCCGGGATCGAAATGGCGTTGTCGTTCGTTGCCGAACCCAGCGACAGCTTCATGCGGTTGACGACGTAGTCTTCATACGGCGTGCGGTTCGGGAACGCTTCGGCCTGCGTCACGCGGCTCTGGATTTCGGCGTAATTCTTTGCATCCATCAGCGGCTTGATCTGCGCCGGGTCGAGCAGCTTGAACAGCTCTGGGCGGACGGTGTCCTTCGGCGCTGCAGCGGCGGCAGCAGCAGGCTTGTCCTGTGCATGGACGGCAGGAATCACGGCAGCGGAGCTCAGGCCGACGGCGGCCAGCATCAGGCAGAGGCGGGCGAGACGGAATTGGGACATTGGTTATCCTTCTATCTAGACAAAAAATATACGAAATGTGCGTTTTGCAATATAGCAAAAATGCCAAGCTCGGACAAAAAAGTATTGTCCCATATATCCAGCTTTTTCTGGATTGGCAATTGTGCCGCAGCATGCGCCGCGGTGCCCGTGTCGTTACATCGCGTTACTTTGCCGCTGTCACGGCCCGTCAAAACCCGGTACCGGGCAGACCCCTGGCGCGTCGATCTCGCCGGCCAGCCAGGCCACGGCGGCGGCCAGCGCGGGCGGCGCGAAGCCATAGGTGAGCAGTGCAGGACCGGGAAAGTCGAGCGCCTGGTACGGATTCCACAAGGCCAGATGCAGGTCGGGCCGCCAGGTCGCGCAAGCGTGCGGTCCGTAGCGGCGGCGTGCGGTCGAGGCCAGGATCGTGAAGCGGCCGTCGGCCGGCAGCGCGGTCCAGTCGAAGGTCTCGCTGTCGGCGAAGGTCACCAGATCGACGTCATACAGCTGCGACAGTGCGGCCGCGATGCGGGCGGCCGGCACGCCGGCTTCGGACACGCCATCGCTGATCACGTCGGCGCGCGCAATCAGGCGCACAGGTGCGCCACGCGGCGGGCGCTGGGGCGAGCGCAATGCCGTCAGACCCGCGCGCCACGCACGTTCCATCAGTACGCGGTCATCCGGTTCGGCCGCATAAGCGAGCGCGCCGGCCGGGTGCGCATCGGCCAGTTTGCCAAGGCGCGCCAGGCGTGCCTGCACGGCGGCCAGCGGCAGCACGTCGTCGCGGATCGCGGCGGCGATCGCGTGCACGGTTTCGATCTGCGTATCGCGCGTGCCGATGGCCATGACCATGTCGGCGCCAGCGACCAGCGCATTGACGGCCGCCTGGCCGACACCATAGCGGTGCGCGATCGCATGCATGTCCATGCCGTCGGTGATGATCACGCCTTCGTAGCCGAATTGCTCGCGCAGCACGCCGGTGAGGATCGCATGCGACATGGTGGCCGGGTTGACGGGGTCCAGTGCCGGGTAGACGATGTGGGCCGTCATCATGGCCGGTGCGTGGGGCGCAGCGATGCGAAATGGCGCGAACTCGAAGCGTTCGAGGTCGGCGCGCGATTTGTCGACGTACGGCAGGTCGCGGTGCGAATCGACGTGCGTGTCGCCGTGGCCAGGGAAGTGCTTGACGCAGCAGGCCACGCCTTCGCGTTCGCTGCCTTCCATCCACGCCAGCGCAATGCGCGTCGCCTGCCCGGGATCGGCGCCGAACGAACGCTCGGCAATCACCGGATTGTGCGGGTTGTTGTTGAGGTCCAGGACCGGCGCGAAGTTCCAGTTGAAGCCCAGCGCACGCACCGCGCGCGCCACGGCTGCGCCGACCTCGCGCGCCAGGTCCGGATCGCCCGCCGCGCCGAGCGCCATCGCGCTTGGCGGCGCCGGCACCCAGGTCGAGCGCACGACGGCGCCGCCTTCCTGGTCGAGGGCGATCAGGGCTTGCGGGCCGATCGCGTCACGCAGCGCGCCCGTGAAGCGGGTCAGCTGCGCCGCGTCGACCATATTCTGGCGGAACAGGCAGGCGCCGCGAATGCGGTAGGTGCGCAGGAAGGCGTCGGTGTCGGCATCGAGTTCGGTGCCGAACAGGCGCACCATCACCAGTTGGCCGGCCAGGTCGAGGTAGTCGTTCATGGGGGAGAGTCGGGCGGGGTTCGGTCGGGATTCGGTCGGTTAGTTCGTCTTGGTGACTTTGCTCAGGTGGCGTGGCTGGTCGGCATTCATGCCGCGCGCCGCCGACAGCCGGGCCGCCATTGTATAAAACGCCTGCGCCGCGACGATCGGATCGAGGTCGGGGATGGCGGCGGTGGGCAGCGTCAGGTCGCGGCTGGCGATGTCGGCCGGCGCCGCGAGCAGGACGCGCGCGCCCCGTGCGCGCATGTCGTCGGCCAGCGCCACCAGGCTGGCCTGGGTCGGGCCGCGCGTCGCGAAGATCAGCAGCGGATAGCCGTCCTCGATCAGCGCCATCGGGCCATGCTTGATCTCGGCGCCCGAAAACGCTTCGGCCTGCAGCGCCGAGGTTTCCTTGAATTTAAGGGCCGCTTCGAGCGCCAGCGGGAAGCTGATACCGCGGCCCACCACCATGATGTTGCGCGCCGGCGCCAGCACGTCGATGGCGGCCGACCAGTCGCCGTCCTGGCCGAAACTGCGGGCCGCGCGCAGCGCGTCGGGCAGGGCGGCGATGCCGTCCTTCAGTTCGGGGTCGTTCTGCCAGTCGGCGACCAG
Organism: Telluria sp. LT1R51-2; assembly: GCF_059685775.1. NCBI lineage: Bacteria > Pseudomonadati > Pseudomonadota > Betaproteobacteria > Burkholderiales > Oxalobacteraceae > Telluria > Telluria sp. LT1R51-2. The sequence goes on from NZ_JCASIM010000001.1 coordinate 748,552, forward strand.
GCGCGCGCCGGCCACCAGGCTGGCGATGAAGCTCTTGGTCGCGGCCACGCTCTGCTCTTTGCCGGCATGCAGTGGCATCGTCCACTCGGCGGCATCGGCCAGCGGCGAAGCGGCGTCGTTCACCAGCGCCACCGTAACAGCGCCGCCGGCGCGGAAATACCGCATCGGCTCGACCACGTCGGGACTCTGGCCCGACTGCGAAATGGCGATGGCCAGCGTGTCGCGCGCAATGATCGGCGACTTGTACAACGTAATGAGCGACATTGGCAGCGACGTGACCAGGCGGCCCATGCGCGACATGATCAGGTAGGCCAGGTAGCCCGATGCATGATCGGAGCTGCCGCGCGCCACCGTCACGGCGCTGTGCAGCTGGGTCGCGCGCAGCTGTTCGCCCAGCGCGGCGTAGCGGTCGGCGTCCTGCGTCAGGGCGTGGGCGATGCAGTCGCCCGACGACAGCGCCTCTTGCAGCATCAGCGATTCGGTACCGTCAGTGGTGGCGGGGGTGGCATTCACAGGCATTCTCCTTCGATATGGACAGCTTTGATGTTCAGGGCGCGGTCCAGGACCACGAAGTCGGCGTGACAGCCAGGCGCCAGGCGGCCGCGCCGGGTTTCGCCCAGATAGTCGGCGGCGTGGGTCGAGACGCGCTTGCTGGCGTCTTCGATCGACAGCCCCATGCCCACCAGATTGCGCAGTGCCTGGTCCATCGTCAGTGTGCTGCCGGCCAGCGTGCCATCGGCCAGGCGTACGCCGCCCATGCATTTGTGGACCACCTGGCGGCCCAGCATGTACTCGCCATCGGGCATGCCGGCTGCCGCCGTCGAATCGGTCACGCAGAACAATTTGGGGATGCAGCGCAGGGCAGTGCGGATCGCGCCCGGGTGCACGTGCAGCAGGTCGGGAATGATCTCGGCGTATTCGGCGTGCGCGAGCGCGGCGCCGACCATGCCGGGATCGCGGTGGTGCAGGCCGGGCATGGCGTTGAACAGGTGCGTGAAGCCGGCCGCGCCGTGTTCCAGAGCTGTCACGCCGACGTCGTAATCGCCGTTGGTGTGGCCGATCTGGACCCGGATGCCGGCCTTCGTCAACTGCCGCACGAGGGCCATGTGGCCGTCGATTTCGGGCGCCACGGTGATGAGCTTCATCGGCGCCATGGCTTGAAAGCGCCGTACTTCGTCGAGGTGTGCCTCGCGCGCGAACGGCGGCTGGGCGCCGAGTTTGCCGGCGTTGATGTACGGGCCTTCCAGGTGCACGCCAAGAATGCGCGCCTCGCCCTTGCCGCGCGCCGCGCAGGCCGCGCCGATGGCGCTCAAAGCCCGGTCGATGTCTTCCACCGGCGCGGTCATCGTCGTGGCGAGCAGGCTGGTGGTGCCGTGCTTCGCATGCAGTGCAGCGATCACGTGCGGGGCGTCGCCGCCTTCCATCATGTCGCGGCCCGCGCCGCCGTGCACGTGCACGTCGATAAAGCCCGGCACGATATACACGTCGTCATTGTTGGCCGGGTCGACCCGACGGCCGTCGATGCCAACGATGCGCGCACCGAAGCGCAGTGCGCCGTGCACCCAGCCGGCCGGGGTGAGGATGTTGCCTTTGACGATATGGCGCGGTTCGTCGGTTGTATGTTCGTCTGTCGTGCGGTCGTCTGTCATGCGTTGTCCTTCAGATGCAGTTCGATCATGAGCAGTGCGCCGGTGGCGGAGTCGCCATGCGGCGCCGTGCAGCGCGCCAGCGTTTCGGCCGGCAGGTAAGCGCGCAGCGTGTCACCCAGGCCGCCGCACAGCGACAGCGGCAGGCTGCCCGACGGGTCGAGTGCGCGCGCGATGCGGGCTGCTTCCGTGCCGGCCTGTGTCAGGATTCCGGTGGCCACGGGGTCGCTGTCACCGTGCGCCACGACGAAGCGCGCCAGGCCCGCGTAGTCGGTCTGCGTGGCGTGGCCGAGCCAGACCTGGATCGGATCGCGCGCGCCGCCACAGGCAGCAATCACGGCGTCGGCGAAAGCGCCGCCTTCAGTGCGACCGTCCAGCACCTGCTGGACGTGGCCGATCGCGCGCAGGCCCATCCAGGCGCCGCCCGCTTCGTCGCCGGCGGGAAAGCCCCAGCCCCCCACTTCGACACGCGTGCCATCCTGCCGCAGGGCTTCGCCGACGCTGCCGGTGCCAATGGCAACGATCGCGCCGGGCCGCCCGCCATGGGCGCCCATCAGCGTTGTGAAGCCGTCGGTGTCGAGCACGAGGGCGCCGAAGCCCGGATCGGCGGCGCGCAAGGCCGCTGCCCACTCTTTATTGTGGACGCCGGCCATGCCCAGGCCGATCGCGCAGGCCTTCAGGGGAATGGTCTCGATGCCGATCGCGGCGAAGGCCTGGCCGGAGGCGGCAAGCACTGCGCGCCAGGCTTTATCGATGCCGTGGCGCAGGCCGGATGCGCCGCTGCTGCCGGTGGCCAGTGCGGCGCCGTCGCGGCTGGCCAGGCGCACGCGGGTGTTGGTGCCGCCGCCGTCAACGCCGATGAGATAGTCGATCATGGTGTGCAATCCATACCGGAAAAAGGGTCACCGCACTATAGGCAGGGCACTCTTTGCTGTCAACAGGTATTTAACTGGTATGGTTTGGGCGGTACGATGGCGGGACCCCAATTCTGGATAAATTACCCTGACGAGCACACATTTCTCTGAAATTGGTATGTGAATTGGTATCGCACCTGGCGGCAAAGGGCGGGCCAGTTCGCGCGCGGCAGACGTCGACCGTCATCAGCTCGAGCCCGCGTGCGGGACGACGTCGGCGCGATGCTGGGCGCAGCCGTCGTGACGGCAACAGCGGCCGTGCGTGCAGCGGCATCGACCGGCACTTGGCTGCCGGGACGCCGCGCAGTGTCATAATGGGCGCCGCTGAAGGAGAGTATCGCCATGATCCGCCCGGTTGTTGCCCGCCGTACCACCACGCTGCTGCCGCGCGGCCGGTCGCTGCTCGCGGGTCTCGTGCTGGCCTGCACCGCCACGGGGCTGGGGGCGGCGCCATCGACCTTCGGGCCGGTGATCGGCAGCGCGCTGCTGTGCCGCAGCCAGCTCGATAACGCCTACTTCCACGCGTATCTCACCGAATTCTTCGGCCCGGCCTACAAGCGCGAGGGCGGGGCGTACTGGTTCCGCACCGAGGCGTCGCTGTGGGGCGCGAAGGTGCAAGAAGTCATGGTCAGCGACGACACGAGCGCCGTCGTGTTCGTGGCCGCCATCCTCGAGGCCAAGCCCGACGAACTGGAAAAGTCGGTGCGCGCCGCAGCGGGTACGCCGTTTCGGGCGGTCGACGGCTCGCGCTACCCGTTGCGCAAGTCGATCCCCGGCAGCACGATCGCTTACGCGAACGACAAAAGCAAAATATACTGCGCCAAGTTCAAGCCGCAGAGCAGCCCGCAGGGCATTCGTTAGTCATTCATGTATAACCACTATTTCCAGCTCTCGCATTCGCCATTTTCGATCGCCCCCGATCCGCGCTACCTGTTCATGAGTGAACGGCACCGCGAAGCGCTGGCGCACCTGTTGTACGGGATCGGCAGCGGCGGCGGCTTCGTGCTGCTCACCGGCGAGATCGGCGCCGGCAAGACCACCGTCTGTCGCTGCTTCATCGAGCAGGTGCCCGCGAACTGCCGCCTGGCGTATATCTTCAATCCGCGCCTGACCGCGCAGGAGCTGCTGCAGACCGTGTGCGACGAGCTGCATATCGAGGTAGCGCCGGCGGCGGCTGGCGCGGGCGTGAAGGGCTATGTCGATGCGATCAACCGCTATCTGCTGGCCTCGCACGCGCAGGGCCTGAACAACGTGCTGGTGATCGACGAGGCGCAGAACCTGTCGAGCGACGTGCTCGAGCAACTGCGCCTGCTGACCAATCTCGAGACCAGCGAGCGCAAGCTCCTGCAGATCATCCTGATCGGCCAACCCGAACTGCGCACGATGCTCGCGCGTCCCGAACTCGAACAACTGGCCCAGCGCGTGATCGCGCGCTACCACCTGGGGCCACTGGGCGAAGCCGAGACGGGCGCGTATATCGCGCACCGGCTGGCCGTGGCCGGCGCGGTCGGTACGCCGTTCCCGCCCGCGCTGACGCCGCTGGTGCATCGTTTGGCGCATGGCGTGCCGCGCCGGATCAACCTGCTGTGCGATCGCGCGCTGCTGGGCGCCTATGTGGAAAACAGTCCGCAGGTCACGCGCGCCATTTTGCGCCGGGCGGCCGCCGAAGTCTTTGCCGACGATCCGGCCGCGCGCCGCGCGCCGCGCCGCTGGCCGCTGCTGGCCGGCGGCGCGCTGGCCTGCGTGGCGCTGGGCGCGGCGGCGTGGCAGATGCTGCCGCAGCATGTGGCGCCGACGGTGGTCGCCCGCGCCGCAGCAGTCAAGCCGGCGTCGGCCCCGTCGACCGTGCCAAAGCCTGCCGCCATCCAGGTCGCTGAACCCGTAGCCGCAACCGCAACCGCAGCTGCAGCTGCAGCGGACACGCCGCTGCCGACGCTCGAGAGCGAGACCGCGGCGCTGGGCGCTCTGGCGGCGCTGTGGGGACCGTCGTTCGCCAACCTGGCGGGCACCGATCCGAAGGCCACGTGCGAGGCCGCGCTGCGCGCCAATCTGCGTTGCCATGCGGGGCGGGGCGGCCTGTACGAACTGCGCCTGCTCGACCGGCCTGCCGTGGTCACGCTGCACGACGGCCCGCGCACCGGCCACGCAGTGCTGGTCGCGATGGACGATCGCAGCGTCACGCTGGCCCACGGCGAGCGGCGCGAGCAGGTTGATATCGCTGCCTTCGTCGCGCGTTTCGGCGGCGAATTCACCACCTTCTGGCGCATGCCGGCGGCGTTTCGCGATGTTGTCGCCCAGGGTGATCGCGGGCCGGACGTCGACTGGATCGCGCAACGACTTGCAGGCCTGCACAGCGCCACGGCGCCGGCGCTCGACGCACCGCTCGACGCGCGCACCAAGGAATGGCTGCGCGCGTTCCAGGCCGCGCAAGACCTGAAGGCCGATGGCGTGGCCGGGCCGCGCACGTATATGCGTCTGAACCAGTTGTCGAACGTGGTCGAACCCCGTTTGCTGACCGCCGGCGGGACGGGAACCTGATATGTCGTACATCCTCGAAGCACTCAAGAAGGCGCAAGCCGAACGCCAGCTGGGCAACGCCCCGACCATCCACGCACCGGCGCCGTCGTATGCAGCGCCACGGGCAGGGCAGGGCGTGCAGCGGCGCTACCTGGCGCTTGGCGCTGGTCTCGTCGTGGTCGCGGCGGTCGTGGCGCTGCTGTGGCCACGCCTTGCGGGCGAACCGCCCGTGCGGCTGGCTGCCGCGACGTCGCCCGTGATTGCGCCCGAGATTCCGCCCGTAATTGCGCCCGAGATCGCGCCCGTGATTGCGCCGGTGACAGCCCCGGCCACTGCAGCGGCAGCTGCCCCGGTCACTGCACCCGTCACCGCGCCGGTGACGGCGCCGGCAACCGCGCCAGTGGCTGTCCCTGCGCCCACGCCGGCGGTCCAGCCGGTGCCCGCGCCGGTTGTCCAAGCTGCACCTGCGCCGATAGCCGACCCCCGCCCGGTGCGCGCGAAGCCTGCGCCGGCGCCGGTCGTGCCGACAGCGCCCGTGTCCACACCGCCGCGCGAGGCCACGCCAGCGACCGCCATCGTGACCGCGCAGCCAGGCGGCGACGAACCGCTGCGCACCTTGCAGCAATTGCCGGATGCGCTCCAGCGTGAAATCCCGAAGCTGGCGTTTGGGGGCTACATCTATTCGCCGACACCCGGCGAGAGCCTGCTGCTGGTCGACAAGATGCTGCGCCGCGAAGGCGAGGAAGTCGCGCCTGGCCTTGTGCTCGAACGCCTGACGCCCAAGGCCGCCGTGATGAACTACCGTGGAACCCGCTACCGTGCGCCGTACTGAGTTGCCTGACCATCGCGCGACAGGGCCGGTCCTGGCGGTGGTCGGCTGGTCCGGCAGCGGCAAGACGACGCTGCTCGAACAGCTCGTTTCCGGCCTGTCCAGTGCCGGCCTGCGCATCAATATCGTCAAGCACAGCCACCACGATATCGAGCTCGAGCCGCCGCGCAAGGACAGTGCGCGCCTGCGCCTTGCCGGCGCGGCCGAGGTGATGATTGCGTCGCCGTACCGCATCGCGATCATGCATGAACTGCGCGCCGCGCCCGAGCCGCCGCTGGCCGAGCTGCTGGCGCGCCTATCGCCGGCCGACCTGACGCTGGTGGAAGGCTACAAGTGGGAGACCCTGCCAAAGCTGGAAGTGCATCGTCCGGCGCTGGGCAAACCGGCCTTGTACCTCGATGACGCGGCGATCGTGGCGGTGGTCTCGGACGTGGTGCGCCCGGCCGGAGTGCGCCCAGGCGTGGACTGGCTCGACCTGAACGACATTGCTGCGGTGCTGGACTGGGTCGGTAAATGGTCGGGCGCCGACCCTCAAGTTCCGGCTGGCGGCGTCGTTAAAGACTGACGAGTCTTTTTCTGGGAGAAGTATATGGACGTCACGAGTATTGCCAAGCTGTCGACCAGCATGGCTGAAACCGGTATCCGTCAGGAAGTGGGCATGACGATGCTCAAGCGCGCCATGGACATCGAAGCCTCGTCGGCCGCCCAGATGATTGCATCGCTTCCGCAGGCGCAAAACCTGCCGGCACACCTGGGCAATTCGATCAACACGAAAGCATGAATCACCCGGCGCGATGCCGGGTTACGGACGTTGCGGCTTAGTGAAACGCGCGCAGGATGCGCGATTCGCCCGAGCGGTCAGCAAATTGTTCGTTGGCCATGCGGGTCGCGGCCATCATGCGTTCGAGCTGGGCGTCTTCGAAACGGGACAGTTCTTCATTGGCCGCTTCGAGGGCCAGTGACAGCTTCGTGCGCGCATCCTGATACAGCGCGCTCGAGTATTGATCCGTATTCTTGAGCAGTTCTTCTGCGTTCTCAATCACGAGGCGCAAATCACCGATCAGTTGCTCCTGCGACTGTGCGCGGGTTTCAGGGGTTTCCATCGCTTTCACCTATAAGCCGTTGATTAACGTCTTAAAATATAAACAATGAAGACCACTTCTGTTTGTTAAGCCGCAAACATAAGAAGCTGTCTTTCTGTCTATTTTTAGCGAACCGTGATTTCGACGTCGCCCAATGTCACGATCTGGCCGGTGCGGATCTTGGCGGTTTTGCGCAGCTCCTGCTTGCCATCGACCTTCACCACACCGCTGGCGACCAGGTTCTTGCCGGCGCCGCCGCTGTCGACCAGGCCGGCCAGCTTGAGCAACTGGTTGACTTCGACAAATTCCGCTGTCAACTCAAATTCGATTTTTTGCATTCTTTCCTCGGGGATGAAAAGGCGGCCTGATGATCACGAGGCCGCCCGGGTACTGGGTGTTTACTCGACCGGATCGGGCCGCGTCATATCGATCGGCACGATCCACTGGTCAAACTGCTGATCGTCGACAAAACCGCTTTGCAGGGCAGCCTGGCGCAGGGTCAGGCCTTCCTTCGATGCGGTCTTGGCAATCTGCGCGGCGCGATCATACCCGATGTGCGGCGCCAGTGCGGTCACCAGCATCAGCGATTTTTCCATCAGCTCGCCAATCCGGACCAGGTTCGGCTCGATCCCCTGGGCGCAATGCGTATCGAACGAGCGCATGCCGTCGGCCAGCAGGCGCGCGCTTTGCAGGAAGTTATGGGCGATCATCGGCTTGAACACATTGAGCTCGAAATTGCCCTGCGAGCCGCCAATCGTGATCGCGACATCGTTGCCGAACACCTGGCAGCAGAGCATTGTCAAGGCTTCGCACTGGGTCGGATTGACCTTGCCCGGCATGATCGAGCTGCCCGGTTCGTTTTCGGGGATCGTGATTTCGCCCAGGCCCGAGCGCGGGCCGGACGCCATCCAGCGGATGTCGTTGGCGATTTTCATCAGTGCCGTGGCCAGCAGCTTGAACGCGCCATGGGCCGAGACCATCGCGTCATGTCCGGCCAGCGCCATGAATTTGTTGGGCGCCGATTTGAATGACAGGCCGGTACGCGAACCCAGTTCGGCCGCGATGCGCGGTGCGAAATCGGGATGGGCATTCAGGCCCGTGCCCACGGCGGTGCCGCCGGCCGCCAGTTGCAGCAGGCCCGACAAGGTGGACTTGAGCGCGCTTTCGGCAAATTCGAGCTGGGCCACGTAGCCGGAGAATTCCTGGCCGAGCGTCAGCGGCGTCGCATCCTGCAGGTGGGTGCGGCCGATTTTGACGATCGGCTCGAAATCGCGCGATTTGCGCACCAGTGTGCCGCGCAATTGCGCCAGTGCAGGCAGGACTTCCTTGGCCAGTGCCCAGGCAGCAGCCACGTGCATTGCGGTGGGGAAGATGTCGTTGGACGACTGGCCCATATTGACGTGGTCGTTCGGATGCAGCAGGCGCGCTTCGCCACGCTCGCCGCCGAGGAGCTCGGAGCCGCGGTTGGCCAGCACCTCGTTCATGTTCATATTGCTTTGCGTGCCTGAACCGGTCTGCCACACGGCCAGCGGGAATTCGCCCGGATGGCGCCCGTCGAGCACTTCGTCGGCCGCGCGGATGATGGCGTCGGCCTTGTCGGCTGGCAGCTTGCCCAGCGAGCGGTTGACGGCGGCCGCGGCGCGCTTGACCTGGGCAAGGGCGGCGACCAGTTCGGGCGCCATGCGTTCGGTCGAGATGTGGAAGTGGTGAAGCGAGCGCTGCGTCTGCGCGCCCCACAAATTGTTTTGTGGCACTTCGATGGGACCAAAGCTGTCTTTCTCAATCCTGTTTTCCATGGACATGTCCTGATATGCAAGAGGCTGGGATTAAAGAGTTTATCCCAATGTCCGTTAATGACGCTTGGGCTTCACTCTTTCTTGTTAGTTGCTATGGCCAGCCGCCTCCCTGTATTCATCACGTGTGCTTTGCTCTCCTGCGGCGTCGGCGCGGCCGAGCTTGGCGAGCCGCGCATCAGTTCGTATATCGGCCAGCCGCTGGCGCTGGAACTCGAGCTGACTGCGCTGGCAGCGCCCGCGACCCCGGTCGGGGCACGCCTGGCGCGCCCCGACGTGTACCGGGGCGCGAATATCGGCATGCCACCGGTGCTGTCGACGCTGGCCATGCGTGTGATCCAGCGCGATGGCCGACAGTTCCTGCGCGTGACGTCGTCGGCGCCGGTTGAATCAAGCCGCCTGCATCTGTATCTGGAACTGGCCGATGGCAGCGAACACGACGTGCGTCTCGTGACGCTGTTCATTGCGCCGAATCCGAATCCGCCGGCGCCTGCGGTGCCATTACCGGTTCCGGCGCCGGCGCCGATGCCTGTTCCCGTACCCGCGAAGGCGCCGGCGCCGGTCGTGGCGGACCTTTCTGCTGCGCTTGCGGCGCCCAAGCCGATGGCGGGCAAGCCAAGGCCATTGAAGCCGCCGAAGGTGCCGAAGCCGCCACATCCAGTCACATCGGCAACGCCGGTCGTCGCCGAGAAAGTGGTGCCGCCGCCAGAACCGGCCGCGACCACGCCGACGTCGACGCCAGTACCCAAGCCGCTGCCTGTGCCTATTGCTTTGCCTGCATCTGCATCTGCCGCGACCTGCGCGCCGTCTTCCTCCGACAGTGCGCCCGTGTGCGCCGCGCTCGATGTCAAGAATGCCCAGTTGCGTGAGCAGATCGGCACGCTGGAAGACAAGGTACGGGTGCTGCAGGTGGCGCTGGGGGCCAATCCGTCCGCCGTTGTCCAGGACAAGGTTGCGAAGCCGGCGACGCCACGGCCATCCCGCAAGCGGCCTGCGCCGGAGCCCGAAGCTTCTACGCCCTGGGGCTGGATCAGCGGCGCGGTGGTCGCCATACTGGTACTCGTGGGTGGCGTGCTGGTCATTCTGCGCCGCCGCAAGCGGGCAGGGCCGATGATCCAGCCCATGCCGCGCACGTCGCTGATGGTGCGCCTGCGTCAGCGTTTCGCCCGCAAGAAGAAGGTGCCCGCACCGGTCGAACCACAGCTGGACGAGCCGCACAATGAAATGTCTACACAACTTTGATTCTGCGCTATAATGGCCTTGTGATCGACAAGATCACAGACAGCACAGGGTCTGGCGCAGTCACCAACGATAGGTGGCGCGGCAAGCAGACGACCGTTGAGGAAACGCCTGTGTCTGGAAGCAGTCTGCTTGCCTACAGTGGCAACGGACGCCGGCAGCAACCGGCACGAGGCGACGCCAGCAGATAGCTGGGGTTCGTCCTCTCACAGAATTCGCCATCCAGCGCCGAGCTTGATGGCCAGCAAAGCGCCCGATGGGCGCTTTTTTGTTGCCCTGGCATTTGCACGGTGGCGTGTCAGGGCGTAAAAAAAGCACCCTCAGGTGCTTTGGTCAACGATTTGATGGCAGATCAGTGTGCCTGCAGAGCGCGATCGACCTGGTCGTCCCATGGCTCGGTCACGTCGCGGATGGCGCGATCGTTGGCCATCAACTGCTTCAACAGATCAATCTTCGTCAGGCGCTTGGCGCCGGTCAGTGCCGGCAAGCCGGCGGCTGCCGGGGCTGCCTGAGCCCGGACTTCCATATTCAATTGTGCAAACTCGTGCCAGTCCCCTGCCTTGGCGGCATGCGTCATCTGACCGGTCAGGTCAGCGAGGTTTTCGTATATCGCAAGGACATCGTTTGCGTTCATATGGGCACCAAAACGGGGTTTGTCAGGCCGGATTCCCGGTTGTCTGAATCGTTTACGGCTGAGCTTTCGGAAACTTTAGGGCCATCGATAAAATATTTTCTGATTATTTTGCGCAGGCGCGCGTCCCGCAACGGGCGGCCCCGCTGGCATACTATGCGCATGAACCATGACGACATCACCCGCAGTACGCTGCAACACTACAACGAGCATGCCGAGGATTTCTTTAACGGCACGATCGACCATGACGTAAGTCAAAACATTGATGCGTTGCTGGGCGCGATCGCAACGCCAGCGCCGCACACGATCCTTGACCTGGGTTGCGGGCCCGGGCGCGACCTCAAGACCTTCAGCGGTCTGGGCCATCGCGCGATCGGCGTGGATGGCAGCGAACGGTTTGTCGCGATGGCGCGGCAGTACAGTGGTTGCGACGTGTGGCAGCAGGATTTCCTGCACCTCGATTTGCCACCGGCGCTGTTCGATGGCGTGTTTGCCAACGCGGTGCTGTTCCATGTCCCCAGTGCGGCCTTGCCACACACGCTAGATCAATTGTTCGGCACGCTCAAGCCGGGCGGGGTGCTGTTCACGTCGAATCCGCGTGGCCAGAATCAGGAAGGCTGGAACGGCGACCGCTATGGCAGCTACCATGATTACGAGAGTTGGGAGCGTTTCTTGCTGGCAGCTGGCTTTGTCGCGCTGCACCACTATTACCGGCCGCCCGGTTTGCCACGTGACCAGCAACCGTGGCTGGCGAGCGTGTGGCGCAAGCCTGTTTGTTAAACGCCGTACAGAACTGGCCCGAACATGCTCCTACTGTGAAGGCTCATCCACGTCACAGGCAAGGAGATTGCAATGAACAAGGATCAAGTCAAGGGCAAGACCAAGGAAGTTGCTGGCAAGGTGCAGGAGAAAGTCGGCGAAGCCGTCGGCAGCCGCCAGCAGCAGAGCGAGGGCCTGTCAAACCAGGCTGAAGGCAAAGCTCAGAAGAAAGTTGGCGACGTCAAGGAAATTGCAAAAGGCAATCGCTGATGCACGTTTGCTGATTCACTTCAGCAGCATGATCGACAAAGCCGCGCATTGCGCGGCTTTGTTGTTATCAGGACGCTTTCATGGGACGGTCCGCGGGTCTGTTTTCGGGTCTGTTTTCGGGCCTATCTCCCAGTATGTCTTCGATATACAGCATCTTGACCAGCACCGACAGCACGGCCGCCAGGGGCGTGGCCAGCGCCACGCCGGCAAAGCCGAACAGCGTGCCGAAGATCAGTTGCATTACGATCACGAGGGCCGGCGGCAATTCGATGGCTTTGGCCTCGATCATAGGCTGCAACACATAACCTTCGAGCATATTGATCGCTGCAAACAGCAGCAGCGCATACAGCGCCAGGTCAGGGCTGATCGACAGCGCCAGCAAGACCGCCGGAATGCCCGCCATGATCGGGCCCAGGTACGGAATGAAGTCGAGCAGGCCCGCAATCACGCCCAGAATCAACGCGAGCGGCACGCCGAGCAGGCTGAGGCCAATGGCCGTCGTGACACCGACGATCAGCATCGACACGGCCTTGCCCAGCAGCCAGCTCGACAGGTTGTCGCCCATCTCCTGCATGACCTCCCGTGCGCGGCCACGTTTCTGTTGCGGCACGAGGCGGATGAAGCCACCGGTGTACACGCCCGGCGACGCAGCAAAATAAATGCCCACGAAAATGATGATGACGATATTGCCCAGCGCGCCAATAATGCCACTGAAGAACAGGCCGGCATTCGGCACCAGCGAACCCATCTGCTTGACGATGTCTTCCGGCGGCGGCAGCTCGGCCACCACACGCTTGAGCAGAGGATGTTGCGCAACTTCCGCTTGCAGGCGCTCGACTGCGGCAGGGATCTCCTTGGCCAGCTGACCTGACTGCTCGGAAATCTGCGGCGCCATCGCCCAGCCACCCAGCCCGAAGATGGCGGTGAGCAGCAGCACGACGATGACGAGGGCAATATTGCGCTTGATGCCGGTGCGCTGATGCAGCAGCGCGCTCAGTTTATAGAGCAGGATCGAAAACAGGATGCAGGCAAAGATCAGCAGCAGGGCGTCGGCGGCGAGTACGACGGCTGCCAAGCCAAGGATGAACAGGACGCCGATACCGTTGACAAGCGTGACGCGGCGCGCGAGTTTGCGCTGGGTGAGGGGTGTCTCTGGCACTTGGGCGTCAGAGGAAGGCGGCGTATGGGGATTCATGGTGATGTCTTGATCGTACGTTAAAGGTGTTGTTAAAACAATAGCATTCCCAATGGCAAGACGGCGCGCAATTCGACATGCCGGTTATGTGCGTGTGCTAACAGAAGAGCTGGAAACATTTCGTTAATCTGTATTCATCGCATCGCCAACCGGCCATGCCAACCAAAGGAGATCACCATGAATAAAGACCAAGTCGAAGGCAAACTGAAAGAAGTTGGCGGCAAAATCCAAGAAGGCGCCGGCAAACTGGTGGACAGCAAGGAACAGCAGGCCAAAGGTCTGGCAAACCAGGTTGAAGGCAAAGTCCAGAACGCAGCTGGCGACGTTCGCGAAGCAGCCGAAGACGCAGCTGACCGCGCAAACCGTCCACGTCCATAATACGGACTCCCTCACCAGCCGCAGATTGCGGCAGGTGAATGGACGAAGAAAAAGCCGCATCGTTTCCGATGCGGCTTTTTTACGTCTGGCGCAGCGGGCTTAGTTTGCCGGCTTCTCGGCCAGATGGCGCTTGAAGTACGCTTCGATCAGGCCATACACGTGGCGCTGGCTGGTGCGGCCCGAGATGCCATGCTTGGCGCCCGGGTACGTCATCAGGTCAAACTGCACGTTGCGCTTGACCAGCTCGTCGATCAGCAGCGTCGTGTTCGAGAACAGTACATTGTCGTCGGCCATGCCGTGCACCAGCAGCAGTGGCGACTTCATGCCATCCAGGTGGGCGAACACACCGCTGCGCTTGTACGCTTCCGGATCGCCCTTCGGCGTCGCGCCCACGAACTGTTCGGTGTAATGGGTGTCATACAGCGACCAGTCGGTTACCGGCGCCACCGACACGCCCATCGCGATCTTGTCCGATGCGGCCGACAGCAGGCGCAGCGTCATGAAACCGCCATAGCTCCAGCCGAACACGCCAATGCGCTTCGGATCGACAAAGCTCTGCTTGGCCAGCCAGTCGATGCCGGTCACCTGGTCTTCGACTTCGTGCTTGCCCAGATTGTTGTACAGCACGTCGGTGAAGGCGCGCTCGCGGCGACCCGAGCCGCGGTTATCGAGGCGGAACACCACGAAACCCTGCTGCGCCATGTACTGGTCAAAGTAATTGCCCCAGGCGCGGGTTACGCGCTGCGAGTGCGGGCCGCCATAGGTGAACAGGAACACCGGATAGCGCTTGGTCGCATCGAAATTGGCCGGCTTGATGATCGAATAGTGCAGCGTCTGGCCATCGTTGGCCTTCATCGTGCCGTATTCGGTCGCCAGGTGATCGGCCAGGTGGCGCGTGTACGGGTGGTTGGCATTGAGCTCGTTCTTTTCGATCCACTCGACCATCGCACCATCGGCGCGGCGGATCGACACCTGCGGCGGCGTGCGCGGATTCGAATAGGTATCGACGAACAATTTGCCATTGCCGGCAAAGGCCGCGTCGTGCCAGCCGTCGCCCTGCGTGATGCGGGCCGGCTTGTCGGCGCTGCTGCCGTCCAGCGCCAGTGCATAGGTCTGCTTGTCGATCACGGCGTCGCGGTTCGACGACACATACACCTTGCCGGCGCCTTCATCGACCGCCAGCACATCGTCCACACCCCACGCACCGCGCGAAATCGGGTGCAGCAGCTTGCCGTCCAGATCGTACAGATACAGGTGGTTGTAGCCGCTGCGCTCCGAGGCCCAGATGAAGGCCTTGCGATTTTTCAGGAAGCGCAGGTCGTTGTGGATGCTGACCCAGGTCTTGGAGTTTTCCGAGAACAATGGTCGCTGCGCCAGTGAGCCGACATCGACGGCCACCAGGTCCAGGCGCTTCTGGTCGCGCGTCTGACGCTGGTACACGAGCGTTTTCGCATCGGCGCTGAAATCGGCGCGCACCAGATAGATGTCCTTGTCCGCACCCAGGTCGACCTTGCGCTGCACGCCCGTGGCCGGGTCGACCAGCATCAGGTCGATCAGCACGTTCGGATCGCCTGCGGCCGGGTAGTGCTGGTCGATCACCTCGGTGCGATCGGCAAAGATTTCGAAGCGGCGCACGACCGGCACCGGCGCTTCATCGTAGCGGCGGTAGGCAATGGCCGAATCGTCCGGCGCCCAGTAGTAGCCGGTGGTCTGGCTCATTTCTTCCTGCGCGATGAACTCGGCCGCGCCATTGTGCACGGTGCCCTTGCCATCGGTGGTCAGCTGGCGCTCGGCGCCGCTTTTCAGGTCGATCACGACCAGATTCTGGTTGCGCACGAACGAGACATAGCGGCCGCGCGGCGAGATCTTCGGATCGGTCACGCTGCCCGAGGCGACCTTGCGGGCGTTCTCTGGCTTGGCGGCATCGACGAGGTACAGGTCACCACCGACTGGCACCAGCAACTGCTTGCCGTCCGGCGACCAGAAATAATTCAGGATGCCGGACAGGCCGGCAGTGCGGGCGCGCTCGCGGCGTGCTTTTTCTTCGAGCGACAAGGTCTCGGTCGGCACCAGTTGCTTCGAATCCACCAGGCGCTGCGTGGCCTTGCTCTTGGTGTTGTATTCCCACAGGTCGAGACGGTACTGGTCGTCGGCGCGCGGGCGCAGGAAGGTCACGCGTTCACCGTCGGGCGAGACGCGCAGGTTGCGCACGCTGGCGCCGGCCAGCGAGGCATCGCCATAAATACGATCGAGGGTCAGACGTTCAGCCATGGCAGGAACGGCCGTGAGAGCAGCCAGAAGGACGAGGAGAGGGCGCATAGTTTCTCTGGTGGATGTTTAATTGACAGCAACCGCGAGACGATACCAGAGTCAGACAGCCAGCGCTGTAATGACATGTCATAAAAACTAGGACACCAACGCTTTCGCCACACCCTCACGGATACGCTGGCGCGCCAGCTTCTCGAATTGCCAGGTCAGCAGCACCGCCGCAACCGTCAACGCAAACACGAGGCCGATCCAGAAACCGGTGGCCTCCATCGGCGCGGCGGGCGTCCACGGGAACCATTGCGGCGCCAGGCCCAGCACGCAACCGAGTGGCAGCGACAAGCCCCAGAACGAGACCAGCTGGATCACCATCGGCGGGCGCGTCACCTGGTAGCCGCGGATGGCTGACGCGGTGGCCACCTGGGTCGCATCCGACAACTGGAACAGCGCCGCGAACAGCAGCAAATGCGCGGTCACCTGTTGCACGGCCGGATCCGACGTATAAGCTGCCGCGATTTCCCAGCGGAAGATGGCGATGAACAGCGCTGCCAGCGCGCCGAACGTCAGCGACACGCCCACGCCGACCCAGCCGACGAAGCGGGCCCGCACCGGGTCGCCTTCGCCCATCGCCTGGCCGACGCGGGTGAGCATGCCGATCGCAAAACTGAGCGGCAGCATGAACACGAGCGACGCAAAATTGAGCGCAATCTGGTGCGCCGAGACTTGCACGACGCCATAACGGGCCACCAGCAGGCTGATCAGGCCAAAAGCGCTGACCTCGGCAAAATAGGTCACGCCGATCGGCAGGCCCAGGCGCAGCATGCTGCCGATGGCCTTTGCATCCGGGCCTTCGAAGCGGTCAAACGGGTAGGTCATGCGATAGGCGGGCGAGCGCCGCACCCACCACAGCATCACGCCCAGCATCAGCCACATGCCGCTGGCAGTGGCAATCGCGCAGCCGACCGCGCCCAGGCGCGGAAAGCCCAGCTCGCCAAACACGAGCAACCAGCTCACCAGGGTGTTGTATAGCAGGCCCGCGATCGCGATCCACATGATCGGCTTGGTCTGGTTGATGCTGGTCGTG
The DNA here is from genome assembly GCF_059685775.1 of Telluria sp. LT1R51-2. Taxonomy (NCBI): domain Bacteria; kingdom Pseudomonadati; phylum Pseudomonadota; class Betaproteobacteria; order Burkholderiales; family Oxalobacteraceae; genus Telluria; species Telluria sp. LT1R51-2. The sequence goes on from NZ_JCASIM010000001.1 coordinate 765,154, forward strand.
TATCCGTACAGCGCGCGGTAGACGCCAAACGCGGGCAAGCCGACGCTGATCACGTGCACGACCAGCGACGCGCGTTCAGCCACGTGCGCATCGAGCCCGACATGGTCGAACAGCAGCGTGCACAGGTTGGCAAACAGCATTGCGATGGTGCCGACCAACAGGCCTTTCCACATGGCCTGGCGTACCGAGTGGGGCACCTGGTCGTGCCGCGCGGCGCCTATTTCGTGCGCGACGACGGTATTAATCGCCATCATCGTGCCCATCACGGTCACCAGCACGATCGACCACACGGCCGTGCCGAGCGATACCGCCGCCAGCTCTTCGGCGCTGACGTGCCCGGTCATGGCGACATCGACCACGCCCATGCCGACGGTGGCCAACTGGCCCACCAGCACCGGCCACGACAGGCGCCACAGGGTAAGAATTTCGGTACGGATCGGTGTGGCGGAGGTGGTCATGATGCGGGCTCGGCTTGGGGAACCCATGATTTTACTGACTTATTGTCAAGACCGGGGAACGCGGCACTGCCCACGCACCACCGCCTGTCGTTAATCGGTGCGTAGTTACTGCGCCTGCGCAACGACCGGGTGCGCGATCTGATCGACCGTAGCGTGTCAGTCTGAGGAGAGCGCGATGAAAGAGCTGCTGCCGTATTACGAACGTGAGCTGGTGTACCTGAACACGGTCGGCCGCGAGTTCGCCCACCAGTATCCGCGCCTGGCCGCCGAGCTTGGCCTGGGGCCGGAAGGCAGCGAGGATCCGCACATCCGGCGCCTGATCCAGGCATCTGCGCTGCTCAATGCGCGCACCGCGAAAAAGCTCGACGACGATTATCCGGAGCTGACCGGAGCGCTGCTGGCCAGTCTGTATCCGCACTTCCTGCACGGCATCCCGAGCTGTTCGATCGTACATGTCGATGACCGTGACCGCCACGCGCACCCGGCTGCGCTCGGCCATGTGCACGTGGTGCCGCGCGGCACCGAGATGACATCGCTGGCTGCGCACGGCGCGCCGTGCCGGTTCCGCACCACGGCCAGCCTGGCGTTGGCGCCCGTGACGGTGGCCCGTGCCTGGTTCTTGCCGGTGGCGCATGTGCCGCCACGGCTCCGGCTGCCGGCCGGCGCCGGCGCGCGCATCAGCATCACGTTCGATAGCGCGATGCCGTGCCGGCGCTTGCCCGGTCTGGGCCTGACGCGCCTGCGGCTGCACGTCGCTGGCGATGCGCTGCTGACATCCGCCCTCATCGACAGCCTGTGCATGCACACGCTCGAGACCTGGGTCGAGACGGAAGGGCAGGACCGCTGGCGCCGCCTGGACCGCCCCGCCTTGTCGCTCGGCGGCCTCGAGGCTGACGAAGCCCTGGTGCCGGAGCCGGCGCATGCCCATCCCGCCTACCGTTTGCTGACCGAATACTTTGCTTTCCCCGACAAATTCCACTTCCTGGATGTCGACCTGGCCGCGCTGACGCCGATGTTTCCCGCCGGCGCGCGCCGCTTCACGCTGCACATGCTGCTGGCCGGCGTGCACGTCGATTCAGGCCTGGCCCGCGTCCTGCGCGCACTGTCGAACGAGCACTTGATCGCAGGCTGTGCGCCAGTCGTCAATCTGTTCCGGCAAGCCGCCGCGCCGGTGCGCATCACCCACCGTTCGGCGATGTACGACGTGTTGCCGAGCCGGCACCAAGACCATGTCGAGGTTGTCAGCATCGACGCGGTGCAGATGCTGACGACGCGCGACGGCAAGACGAGCATTGTTGCCTGTCGTCCCTGTTACGGCCTGCGCCATGGCGACGGCAGCGACAGCCAGCGCTACTGGTTTGCCGGTAGCGACGATGGCGGCGAGCGCCGGCAACGCATGAAGATCGGCTTCACCGACGATGACCGGGCGCTGGCCGGGTCCGACACAAGTATTGCCTCGCTCGACCTGACCTGCAGCAATGGCCCGGCGGCCTGCGCCGTGGGCATCGGCGCGCCGGGAGGCGATCTGGCCAGCGAAACAGCGACGGGCGGCGTGCCCATCCGCCTGTTGCGCAAGCCGTCGGCACCGCTGCAGTTCGGCAACCGCGATGGCACGGGCTGGCGCCTCGTGGCCCAGCTGGCACTGAATCACCGCTCGCTGGCCGAGCTGGACACGTTCCGCGACACGCTGGCGCTGTACGACCTGGCGCACTCGGGCAGTTCGCAGCGCCAGATCGCCGGCTTGCTTGCGTTGACCAGCTTGCCGGCCACGGCCTGGCTGCGCAACCGGCACGGCGCCACGCTCGTGCACGGCACCGAGGTGCGGCTGACGCTGGACGAAGAGGCGTTTGCCGGCAGCAGCCTGTTCGTCTTCGCGCAGGTGGTCAGCCGCTTTCTGGGGCTGTATGTTCACCTGAACAGTTTCACGCGGCTCGTGCTGCTCTCTGGCCAGAGCAGCAAGGAATTACTGCGCTGTGAACCGCGCAGTGGCAGCCTGACGCTGGTGTAGCCGGTGATTGCCGACCTGCTGGCGCAGCCGCAGCGCTACGAATTCTTCCAGGCGGTGCGGCTGCTGCTGCGCTGGCTGGGCCGGCAGGGAATCGGCCCCGAGCAGGCGCTTGGGAGTGTGATCCGCTTTCGCAACAGCGTCGGGTTGGGCTTTCCACCCAGCGAGATCGAGGCCATCGACCCCGTCACCGCGGGCATGCCGACGGTCGCTGTCACGCCCGCGATGATGGGGTTGCTTGGCATGATGGGCGCCTTGCCGCTGCACTACACGGAGCGGTTCGCTGCCTGGGAACTGACCCATCGCGACAGCGGTCCACGCACCTTTCTCGATCTGTTTTCCAGCCGTCAGGTAGCGTTGTTCTACCGCGCCTGGTGCAAGTACCGCGTGCGCGAACCGCTTGCGGCGGGCAGTGACCGTTTTCGGCCGCTGCTGCTGGCGCTGGCCGGCGTGGCGCCGGGGCGCCAGTGTGCGGGTAATGACGATCCCGTTGCACTGGCCCGATTCGCCGCGCCCTTGCGCAGCCGGGTGGTCAGCGCCGAGCTGATTGCGCGTGTGCTCAGGCACTATTTCGGTGTCGCAGTGAGCGTCGAGCAATTTACCGGGCGCTGGGACGTGCTCGCGCCGGGCCAGCGCACCAGGCTGGCGCACGGCAATTGCGAGCTGGGCGCTGGCGCCACGGCGGGGGCGCGGCTGCTACGGCCTGAGCTCGGCGTCCGCATCCGTCTGGGGCCGCTGAGTGCCGCAGAGTTCGCACACTTTTTGCCGGGGCGGGACGGCAGCCGTGCACTGGCGGCCTTGCTGGCGCGTTTTGCGATTGACATCCCGTATCGCGAACTGCAGGTCGTGCTGCGGCGCGAGGCGATTCACGGTGTCCGTCTCGGTGGTGTCACGCGGGTGGGGCTGGATGGCTTCCTGTGCACGCAGAGCGCATCACGCGATCGTGACGATATGTGCTACCTGCTCGAGTGACACGTACAATTCCTGATGGCATACGCGCGCCACACATGTGCCGGGCACCTTACAATCGATGTCAACGAATTAACAAACCATCGACCAGGAGGCACCATGCAACAAGCAGAAAACATGCAGCCGGCAGATCATCTTGAACCAGCCGCAACGCAATCCCTCGACGGGCGCCGTGTCGCCGTCCTGATGACCGACGGCGTCGAGCAAGTCGAATACACGAAACCACGCCAGTTTCTCGAAGCGCAGGGCGTGACGGTCGTGCTGGTCTCGCCAAAGAAAGTGGGGGAGCAGATCCAGGGCTTCAATCACTTGGAACCAGGCGACAAGTATGCGGTCGAACTGAACGTGGACGACGCCAACGCGGACGACTTCGATCTGCTGCTGCTGCCGGGCGGCGTGGCCAATCCCGACAATCTGCGTTCCAGCCCGGAATCGATTGCCTTCATCAAGGCATTTGGCGATGGCGACAAGCCAATCGCCGCCATCTGCCACGGGCCGTGGCCGCTGATCGACGCCGGTATCGCCGAGTCGAAGCACATGACCAGCTGGCCAACGCTGCAGATCGACCTGGTCAACGCCGGCGCCGAATGGACCGATGACGAAGTGGTCGTCGACGGCAAGCTGATCACGAGCCGCAAACCGGATGATATTCCGGCATTCAACGAAGCCATCATGAAGCAATTGATGGTGCTGCAAGAAGCCGGCACCGATCCGGGGCCGACCTCGTAATCAGTCAGTCTTTGCGGCAAGGGCGCGTCACTGCAGGTGTTCCCACAGCGTGACGCAACCGACCGCAATCAGTACCAGGCCGCCAAAGATCTCGGCGCGCTTGCCGGCCAGGGCGCCAATGCGGCGGCCTACCAGCATCCCCAGCGTCACCATCGTCAATGTCGCCAGGCCAATGGCCAGCGCCGGCCAGACGATATGGGTGGCTGTGAAGGCCAGGCTCACGCCCACGACCATGGCGTCGATGCTGGTGGCGAAGCCCGTCAATGCCAGCAGCCACAGCGGCCGGTTTGAATCTTCGGCATCTTCGGGCGGGGATAAGCCTTCGTGAATCATGCGCACGCCGAGTCCACACAGCAGGACGAAGGCCACCCAGTGATCCCAGCTCTCGACGTAGGAGGCGGCAATGCTGCCCAGCGCCCAGCCGACCAGCGGCGTCACACCCTCGATCACACCGAACAGCAGGCCCACCTTCAATGCATCCTTGAACCGTACATGATGGCGGCGCGCGCCCATGGCAATGGCGACGGCAAAGGCGTCGGTAGACATGGCGAAGGCGAGGATGAGGATGGCGACGAGAGACATGACAGCTTTCCGATCGGGCACGACAAAAGGCATGTCGCGTGGCCCGAACGTCACGTAAACATGCCAATGGTCTTGCCAACCGAAAGGCTTTCGCACCATGACGTTGAGCGTCAAGTATGTTGATGCGAGAACTTCTGAAGCGAAGCAGGCTACTCCCCAAGGGCGGCGCTATGGTAACTCAGCAGTAGCTAATCGGCAAGGCGTGTGGCGGGCACCCCGTCGGTACATCCGGGCGTCAGGCAAGGGCGGCGCGGCGCCTTGGCGCCAGTGTGAGCGCACGTCCGAGCGGCAATTCGACGCCGTGATGGAACAGTGCGCCGGCGATCATGCTGGCAATCCAGGCCAAGATCACGCCGGCAGTTTGCACGAGCACGTCCTGAGGCGCAAAGCGAGTGAATGCCGCATTGATGACGAGGCACACAGGGAAATGCACCAGGAATATGGAGAACGAGATGTTCCCGGCGCTGCTGACGACGCGCCATTGCCCGGGTGCAGTCGACGCGGCCTGCATGCGGCCGAACGCGACCAGGACACACGCGACGAGCAGCGCAAGTGCAATGCGGCTGCGAAAGTCGACCGTCAGCGCGAGCAGCGCCGGCACGGTCATCATCAGCAGCAGAATCGCGACCGAGCGCGGCCGGCGCGCAGGATCGCTCGCCCACCAGGCCAGCGCGCCTAGGCCATAACTGCCGAGAAAGTAGGGCGCCCAGACGTCCCAGTCGGTATCCAGGTTGAAGTACAGCAGCGAGGCGCCGGTGGCAATGGCCGTCATGGCCGGGATTACATATGCCGGCATGGGGCGTGCCGATGCGCGGCTGCAAGCCCACAGCAGGATGCTGAACATGGCATACAGCTGCAAATCGATGGCGACGTACCAGGCGCCGGCCGAGAGTGCGTCGTAGGCGAGTACGTCGTGCAGCAGGAATGCGTGTGCGAGCAATTGTCCTGCACTGGGCGGTGCGGAGATGGCGTCGTGTGTCATCCACAAGCCTGCGAGCCACGAGGCAGCGACGGCTAGCAGGATCGCCACGAAGAATGGTGGGGCTAGCTTGGTGTAGCGGCGCAGGATGGTTTTCCATGGATTTGCCGGGCCGGAGAGCGCATGGGGTGACAATGACTTTGCGGCGAGGAAGCCGCCGATGACGAGGAAGACCTGGACGGCGATGCGGGCGTCCTGGGCGAGCCAGTCGATCAGGTCAGGGAGTGCCTCGCGGGTGTAGTCGGCCATGGGGCCGTAGAAGGCCAGATGGTGCAGGACGATCAGCTGGGCGGAGATGGCTTTGAGCAGGTTGATCGTGGCGTATTCTGCGGGGCGATGTGGCAGGGTTATCGGGGCGGACTTCATGTGCATTCTGGATGATGGTGCTTGGTGCGTCTGCATTGCTGGTGATTTCGACGCGCCTGTGGGGGCGCTATCATAGCTGAACTTGCTAGAAAAACATCGGGAGGTGGCTGGCGTGCGCGGGGTGGTGCCTGGTTTTTTGGTGGTTTGCTTTGGGTGACATCGCACTCCGATCGAAGTCGGGTGCGTTTTAGCAGAGGCGAAGGGCAAGAAATCGCGGAGCGATTTCCCTCTGGTCAGGCGAATCGGAGAGCCTTGCGCTTGCAAGCGCAAGGCAGATTTCCGGCGGGGAGCGGTGCTCCCCGAATTCCCGGAAATCCCCCGCGTCCGCAAGCACTCTACAGACAGTTCTACATACTTAGCACTATCATTTAATTTAGCCCGTACAGCGCGGATGTGCACGCTTTGGACAGGCGAGTTACCTTAAATTTCGGAAACAACCAAGTAACCCGGCTGAGTCCTAGCCTCTGTAAATGACTCTACTAGTCTTGCGACTCACCCCAGAGGCGAGGTGTTGTAGAGCTAGCAGCAATTAAGCTGCTTGTGCGTACGAGTTATCGTTTGCAGTTATTGATTTCTGGATGTATTTACGAGGTAACCAGTCCTCGGTATGCCCTGCGCTGCTTTGCAACCCACGTCGAAACCAGGTCGCCCCCAGTGTCGAGAAGTTTCATTGTACTCCATGAGCTACTGAAGTACAGTCGTTTTCACGAATTGTGCCTGAAAGTCACTTATGGTGAAATACCTTCAATGCATGGAAGAATTGCAATACCCTGTTAGTGTCGATAGTGCAACTACCAGGATCTGTAAATGACATGCATCGTTTGTGGCGGTTCTCAGATGGCGGGACTAACGGGCTGGCACGCAACGTGTCGCGCATGCAAGTATGAAAGCGCCGCGTTGACGCTGGCGATCAACGTGCCCAGTACGGTGGCCATGGATGAAGCACAGCGCGAGGTGGCCCTGAAGGCGTTGCGCGTCCAGAATTTCAACACCATTGTAGGTTATGCCAGGCAGCATGTTTCAGCCAGCAAGCCCCGCCTGCTCGATGTGGGCAGCGCGCACGGCTGGTTTCTCGAAGCGGCGCGCAGTCAGTTCGATGTGCTGGGTGTCGAGCCTGATGCCGAGGTGGGTGGGCGGGCAGCGGCGCGTGGTTTGCCGGTGCGCTCGGGTTATTTCCCGGATGTCGTGGGCCACGATGAGCGCTTCGATGCGATCGTCTTCAACGATGTGATCGAGCATATCCCCGATATCCACAGCGCGCTGGCCGCGTGCCACACGCATCTGAATGATGGCGGCATTCTGATCCTGAACCTGCCCAGTAGCCGCGGCTTTTTCTACCGGGTGTCCAAGGTACTGGCGCGGGTCGGTTGGCGCGGACCGTTCGAGCGCATGTGGCAGAAGGATATGCCGTCACCGCATGTCCATTATTTTGACCCGCGCAATCTGCGCGAACTGGTGCTCAAACAAGGGTTCACGATGGTGAAAACGGCCGAGTTGCCCGCACTGCGGGCGGAGGGTCTGATGGAACGGCTGCGCTACGTGGGCAAGGCCGCACCGGTGTCGCTGTATCTGCAATACGCCGTGATTCGCTGCGCTATTCCGGTTTTGAGCATTTTCCCGAGCGACATCATCGTCAGTATCTTCAAGAAAAAAGCCGCAAGCTGATCAGCTTGCGGCCAGGGGGAGGCGTGCGGTTGTTGCGTGCTTAACGGTTGCGGTTGGCAATCTCGTTGCCCAGCATGCCGCCGCCGATCACACCGGCCACGGTGGCCAGTTTCTTGCCATTGCCGCCGCCAATCTGGTTACCGATCAGGCCACCGATGACGGCGCCGGTGCCGATGCCGACATAGTTCGGTTGTGCTGGCGCTGGTTCTGCGTAGCGCCGCTGTTCATAATGCACCTGCTTCGGCGCTGCATGCACCACACGGGTTTTCTCGACCACGCGCACCACCGGCTTTTCCTTGATGATCACGGTTGGCTGCTGCTGCTGTGCCACCGGCTGGGCATAGGCCAGCTGGTTGGCGGGCACCATTGCCGGGACCATGGCTGGGACCAGTTGCTGCTGGTTCGCCGCGACCGGCACCAGCTGGCCGTTCTGGACCATGTAGCCGTTTGGCACCTGGAGGCCAGGCTGCTGCATGCCGGGTTGCTGCAGATTGTATGGCGACGTTGCGGCGAGCGGCATTGGCTCAGGCGCGCTCTTGGACGATGGCAGCAGACCCGTGATCGCTGCGGCACCGGTCAGGCTGACGATGATGACCGACGCTGCTGCGGCTGCCATCATCGGGTGAATGCGGTTGGTCGTGTTTTCCATGATCTGCTCCAGTAAGTTATTGCTTGTTCGTATGGATGTAGATTACTGGCGAGGCCGCTTCCAAGCTAGACGGATCCCTGTATCAATCGTAAAGAGATGTAAGCCGTCATCCCTGACAGGCACAAACAAAAATGGCGCCCGGAAGAGGGCGCCATTAAGGCAAGAGATCGGCGCGAACCGGTCGAGCGGCGCGATCAGGCCGCCCGATCCGCGTGCGATGTGCTGTCGGCAGCATCCTGCAATGCAGCCAGCAATTGATCCGGCGTGTCGAACAGATAGTCGGCGCCCCAGGTCGACGGCGCAATCGCGCCGCAATATCCCCATGCGCACGCCACCGTGATCATGCCTGCGGCCTTGCCGGCCTCGATATCGCGCAGGTCGTCACCAACATACCAGCACTGTTCTGGTGCAACGCCGAGGCGGCGAGCCCCTTCGAGCACGGGCGCCGGGTGCGGCTTGGCGAACGCCGTCGTGTCACCGGAAACGATGCAGCCGGCGTGCGCCAGCGCGATCTGCGGGACCAGCGGGTCGGTAAAGCGTGACGGTTTGTTGGTGACGATGCCCCATGCCATGCCGGCTTGTTCGATGCCGGTGAGCAGTTCGTTGATGCCGTCGAACAGCGTCGTATGGGTCGACATCGCCGTCTGGTAGCGGTCGAACCAGGCCAGGCGCAGCTCTTCGTAGCCGTCGTCGCCGGGCGCCAGACCAAAAGCGGCGCCAATCATGCCGCGCGCACCGGCCGAGGCCGTGGGGCGCAGCACTTCATAGGGCGTTTCGGCCAGGCCGCGCTCGGTACGCAGCCAGTTGACGGCCGCAGCCAGGTCGGGCGCGGTGTCGGCCAGCGTGCCATCGAGGTCGAACAGGACGGCGCGCGGCGCCGGAATCGAAGCAGGGAAGGTCATCGGATCACAGGGGTTTGGTGCACGCCACCATGTAGTTCACACTGGTGTCGCTGTTGAGCGAATAGATCTTGGTCAGCGGGTTGTAGGTCAGGCCTTTGAGGCCATCGACCTGCAGGCCGGCCTGGCGCACGAATTGCGACAGCTCGGCCGGCGTGATGAACTTGCCGTAGTCGTGCGTGCCGCGCGGCAGCATGCGCAGGATGTATTCAGCGCCGATCACGGCAAACAGGTACGACTTCGGATTGCGGTTAAGCGTCGAGAAGAACAGGTGGCCGCCCGGTTTCACCAGGGCTGCTGCGGCGCGCACGATCGAGGCCGGGTCGGGCACGTGCTCCAGCATTTCCATGCAGGTGACCACGTCGAACTGGCTCGGTTCGGCCAGGGCCATGTCTTCGGCAGCGATGTGCTTGTAACGCACCTCGACGCCCGATTCCAGGCTGTGCAGGTCAGCGACCTTCAGCGCTTTTTCGGACAGGTCGATGCCGGTCACTTTGGCGCCTTTTTTCGCCATCGACTCGGACAGCACGCCGCCGCCGCAACCGATGTCGATCACGTTCTTGCCGGCGAGCGGCACGCGCGCGTTGATCCATTCCAGGCGCAGGGGATTGATTTCGTGCAGCGGACGGAATTCCGAGGTCGGATCCCACCAGCGGTGGGCCAGTTCGCTGAACTTCTGAATTTCTGATGGGTCTGAATTTGTCGTCGTCATAGCTCGGAATAATAACGGAAATGGTGCAACAGAATAGCGCGCATGAAAAAACCCCGCCGTGGCGGGGTTTTTGAGGGGCCGCTGAGGGCCCGGTGCAGCTGGATTACTTGGCGGCGCCGCGGGTGCCGACCACTTCGATTTCCACGCGGCGATTCTGTGCGCGGCCTTCGGCAGTGGCGTTGTCGGCCTTAGGCTGGCTCTCGCCTTTGCCTTCGGTGTAGATGCGGGTTTCTTCGATGCCCTTGCCCTTCAGGTAAGCCTTGACAGCTTCTGCGCGGCGGATCGACAGTTTCTGGTTGTAGGCATCGGTACCGACCGAGTCAGTGTGACCGACAGCGATGATGACTTCCAGGTTCATGTCGCCCAGCTTGCCGCTCAACTCGTCCAACGATGCCTTGCCGGCTGGCTTCAGGATGGCCTTGTCGAAATCGAAGAACGCGTCGGCCGAGTAGCTGACTTTTTCCGAGGTTGGCACTGGTGCTGCTTCTGGCACCGGGGCAGGCGCAGGTGGTGGTGCGACTGGCTCTGGTGGCGCGACGCACTTGCCGTTTTCAAGCTTTTCTGGCTCGACGCACAGTGGCGCGTCGCAACCCGGGACTGCATCAGCCGGGGTCCAGTAGCCGGTACGCCAGCACAGACCGAAAGGATTGCGTGCGATCACGCCGCGGCTGTCCTGCACATACGCGCTGTAAGGAGTGCGCGCTTGCAGGTCAGTGGTCAGCGGCGCGTAAGGTGGAGCGCTTTGGGCAGAAGCGACGCCCGCGATAGCGGCCGTTGCTGCGAACAGAACAGTGATCATTTTTTTCATATTCTTTTCCTTTCGGTAAATTCCGTGTCGATTCAGACAGTCTCCATGTGGTGATAATAAAATAACATGTTAGCTGCTCTGTCCGTTTCGTATTGTGAAACAAGCAATTGACTTCCTGGCCATTCTGCCACACGCACCAAAATCGTACGACTGCACCCAAATCAAACAGCGAGCATTTGTTGCTTGACGTTGTTTAAGCGCAACATTTATGCAAGCATGCGTCCCTGGTGACGACAATACTGGAACTTTTGGGAATGCCCGGCGCGATTTTCCTTGAGAAAAAGGCATGGCCCGGAATTGAGCAACTGGCATGTCGCGCGTGGTAGAATCGCCCGCTGTAACTTATAACTTTCGCCTGAAAGCAGTCGACACGCCAATGGATCAATTCGCAAAAGAAACAGTCCCGATTTCCCTCGAAGAAGAGATGCGCAAGAGCTACCTCGATTACGCGATGAGCGTGATCGTGGGCCGCGCACTGCCGGACGTCCGGGACGGCCTGAAGCCGGTGCACCGCCGCGTCCTGTACGCGATGCACGAAATGAACAACGTGTGGAACCGGCCTTACCTGAAGTGCGCGCGCGTCGTCGGCGACACGATGGGCAAGTTCCACCCGCACGGCGACTCGTCGATCTACGACACGCTCGTGCGCATGGCGCAAGACTTCTCGCTGCGCTACACGCTGGTCGATGGCCAGGGCAACTTCGGTTCCATCGACGGCGACAGCGCCGCGGCGATGCGTTACACCGAGTGCCGCCTGGACAAGATTGCCGGCGAAATCCTGGCCGACATCGACAAGGACACGGTCGACTTCCAGCCGAACTACGACGGCAAAGAGAAAGAGCCGACCGTCCTGCCAACCCGCATCCCGAACCTGTTGATCAATGGTTCGTCGGGCATTGCGGTCGGCATGGCCACCAATATTCCGCCGCATAACCTGTCCGAAGTGATTGCCGGCGCGATGCACGTGCTGCACAACCCGGACTGCACCATTGACGAGCTGATCGAGCTGATCCCGGCGCCGGACTTCCCGACCGCCGGCATCATCTATGGCGTCTCGGGCGTGCGCGACGGTTATCGCACCGGCCGTGGCCGCGTCGTGATGCGCGCCAAGACCCACTTCGAAGAAGTCGGCCGCGACGGCACCCGCACGGCAATCATCATCGATGAGCTGCCGTACCAGGTGAACAAGAAATCGCTGCTCGAGCGCATCGCCGAAAACGTGCGCGACAAGAAGCTTGAGGGCATTTCCGACATCCGCGACGAGTCCGACAAGTCGGGCATGCGCGTCGTGATCGAGCTCAAGCGCGGCGAAGTTCCCGAAGTCGTGCTGAACAACCTGTACAAGCAGACTCAGCTGCAAGACACGTTCGGCATGAATATGGTGGCGCTGGTCAATGGCCAGCCGAAACTGCTGAATCTCAAGCAGATGCTCGAGTGCTTCCTGTCGCACCGCCGCGAAGTCGTCACGCGCCGTACCGTGTTCGAACTGCGCAAGGCGCGCGACCGCGGCCACATGCTCGAAGGCCTGGCTGTCGCGCTGGCCAATATCGATGATTTCATCGCGATCATCAAGGCGGCGCCATCACCACCGGTCGCCAAGGTCGAGCTGATGCAGCAAGCCTGGGATTCGTCCCTCGTGCGCGAAATGCTCAACCGCACCGAAACCGGCGCGGCCGGCGGCATCGAAGCCTTCCGTCCCGAGCACCTGCCAAAGCATTACGGCATGCAGCCAGACGGCCTGTACAAGCTGTCGGACGAGCAGGCGCAAGAGATTCTGCAGATGCGTCTGCAGCGCCTGACGGGCCTGGAGCAGGACAAGATCGTCAATGAGTACAAGGAAGTGATGACCCACATCGCCGACCTGCTCGACATCCTGTCCAAGCCCGAGCGCGTCACCACGATCATCGTCGACGAAATGACGGCGATCAAATCCGAGTACGCCGACAACGGCAAGGATGCACGCCGTTCGGCCATCGAGCACAATGCCAGCGACCTCGAAACCGAAGACCTGATCACGCCGCAGGACATGGTCGTGACGCTGTCGCACTCGGGCTACATGAAGTCGCAGCCGGTGTCCGAATACCGCGCGCAAAAGCGCGGTGGCCGTGGCAAGCAGGCGATGGCAACGAAAGAAGACGACTGGATCGACCAGCTCTTCATCGCCAACACGCACGACTACATCCTGTGCTTCAGCAATCGTGGCCGCATGTACTGGCTCAAGGTCTGGGAAGTGCCGCAAGGCTCGCGCAACTCGCGCGGCAAGCCGATCGTCAACATGTTCCCGCTGCAGGACAACGAAAAGATCACCGTCGTGCTGCCGCTGCAGGGCGAGAACCGCACCTTCCCTGAAGACCATTACGTCTTCATGTCCACCTCGCTGGGCACGGTCAAGAAGACGCCGCTGCGCGACTTCTCCAATCCACGCAAGGCCGGCATCATCGCGGTCGACCTGGATGAGGGCGATGTGCTGGTTGGCGCGGCGCTCACCGACGGCAAGCACGACGTGATGCTGTTCTCCGACGCCGGCAAGGCCGTGCGCTTCGACGAGAACGACGTGCGCCCGATGGGCCGTACGGCGCGCGGCGTGCGCGGCATGAACCTCGAAGAAGGCCAGGAAGTCATCGCGCTCCTGGTGGCCGAGAACGAGCAGCAAACCGTCTTGACCGCCACCGAGAACGGCTTCGGCAAGCGTACCCCGATCACGGAGTACACCCGCCATGGCCGCGGCACGAAGGGCATGATCGCGATCCAGACGTCCGAGCGTAACGGCAAGGTGGTGGCCGCGACCCTGGTCGAGCCAAGCGACGAGATCATGCTGATCACGACGGGCGGTGTGCTGATCCGCACCCGCGTGGCTGAAATCCGCGAGATGGGCCGCGCAACGCAAGGCGTGACCCTCATCGCCGTGGAAGACGGCACCAAGCTGTCGGGCCTGCAGCGCATCGTCGAAACCGATCTCGAAGAAGTCGAGTTCGAGCCGGCGCCGGAGTAATATCGTACCAGGCAGGGGCGTGCTGTCGTCCCTGTCGCTGCTACCTCGAATGGCCGGCCCGGCAGGCCGGCCATTGTCCCAAGTCGCCGGGCTCTGCCACCCGCATGGACTCCTGATGAAACACCTTCTTCGTTCCCTGACCATTGTTGCCGCTGTCGCTGCTGCGCCGTCGTTTGCCGTGGCGCAGACTGCGCCGGCCCCGGTGGCCACGGGCACTGCCGTCAGCCCGCAAGCCAACGCCGCCGTCAAGGAACTGCTCGACGCGATGGACGTGCGCAAGATGATGGCCGCGTCGTTCGCCGAAATGGAAAAGGCGCTGCCGCAGATGATGCGCGCGCAGATGACAGCCGTGATCAACGCCGATCCGGGCGCCGATGCCGAGAAAAAGAAGGCCGCACTGGCCAAGGTCGAGCAGGTCTTGCCCGTAGCGTCGCAAGCCATCAACCGCCTGTTCAAGGATCCGGCGCTGATCGATGAAATGCTGGTCGAAATCGCGCCGCTGTACACCAGGAACTACACGGTCGCCGAACTGAAGGAACTCACCGCGTTCTACCGCACGCCGCTAGGCCGCAAGATGATGGCCCTGAGCCCGCGCCTGTCCGCCGAAAGCATGGCGATCGGCCAGCGCATCGTCGCGCCGCGCCTGAATGGCGTGATGCAGGAAGTCATGCAGAGCGCGCAAGGCAAATAACCCTCCACGAAAGGACCGCATGACCCAGATCTTCAATTTCTCGGCCGGCCCCGCCGTACTGCCGAAAGCCGTGCTCCAACAGGCCGCGCACGACATGCTCGACTGGCATGGCAGCGGCATGTCGGTGATGGAGATGAGCCATCGTGGTCCCGAATTTTCCAGTATCCACCGCCAGGCGATGATTGATCTGCGCGAGCTGCTGAACGTGCCGGCCAATTACAGGATCCTGTTCCAGCAGGGCGGGGGGCTTGGGCAGAACGCCATCGTGCCGCTCAACCTGGCCGGGCGCCGGCCCGATCCGGTGATCGACTTCGTTCACACCGGTACCTGGTCGGGCAAGTCCAGCAAGGAAGCAGCGCGCTTTGCGCGCGTGAACATCGCGGCATCGAGCGAACCAGAGCACTTCACCCGCGTGCCGGCGCGCGACACCTGGCGCCTGAGCGACAACGCATCGTATCTGCACATCTGCACCAACGAAACGATCGACGGCGTCGAATACCCTGATGCGCCCGACGTGCCGGCCGATCTGCCGATCGTGGCCGACATGTCGTCGCACATCCTGTCGCGCCAGATCGACATTTCTAAATATGGCGTGATCTTCGCCGGCGCGCAAAAGAACATCGGCCCGGCGGGCCTGACGCTCGTGATCGTGCGGGATGACCTGCTCGACTTTGCCTCGCCCCAGTGCCCGTCGGCCTTCCACTGGAAGACCTGCGCCGAGCACGATTCGCTGTACAACACGCCGCCCACCTATGCGATCTATATCGCGGGCCTGGTGTTCGCATGGCTCAAGCAGCGCGGCGGCGTGGCGGCGATGGAAGCAATCAATATCGAAAAAGCGCGCCTGCTGTATGCCGCGCTCGACGCCGATGATTTCTACGCCAACCGCGTGGATCCGGCCTACCGTTCGCGCATGAACATTCCGTTCTATCTGCGCGACGAATCACTGAACGAGCAATTCCTGGCCGGCGCGAAAGCGCGCGGGCTGTTGCAACTGAAGGGCCACAAGTCCGTCGGCGGCATGCGGGCATCCATCTACAACGCGATGCCAATCGAGGGCGTACAGGCCCTCGTCGATTATTTGAACACGTTTGCAGGACGGTAAGCCGTCGCGGTTGAGCACGACGTAGGGTGGGCGGGTATCCCGTCCACGCGTCCAATGCGCCGCTGATGCGTCCGAACGCAAACAACATCGACCAACCAGCATAACGATGACAGACAAACTCACCCCCCTGCGCGAACGCATCGATGCGATCGACGCACAAATCCTCCAGCTGTTGAGCGAGCGCGGCCAGGTCGCACAGGCCGTCGGCCACGTGAAGGCCGAAACCAACGCCCCGGTGTTTCGCCCGGAACGCGAAGCACAGGTGCTGCGCGGCGTGGCCGAGCGCAATCCCGGCCCGCTCAAAAACAGCGACGTCCAGACCATCTTCCGCGAGATCATGTCGTCCTGCCGCGCCCTTGAAAAGCGCGTCACGGTCGCGTTTCTCGGCCCCACCGGCACCTTCAGCGAGCAGGCGGTGTTCCAGCAGTTCGGCACGGCCATCGATGCGCTGCCGTGCGTGTCGATCGATGAGGTGTTTCGCGCGACCGAGGCCGGTACCGCCGACTTTGGCGTGGTCCCGGTCGAGAATTCGTCCGAGGGCGCCATCAACCGCACCCTGGACCTGCTGCTGGCAACGACCACGATCATCAGCGGCGAAGTCTCGATCGCGGTCCACCACAGCCTGATGACCAAGACCGGCACGATGGATGGCGTAACCGTCGTCTGCGCGCATTCGCAGGCGCTGGCACAATGCCAGGTGTGGCTGAACCAGCATTACCCGAACATCGAGCGCCGCGCGGTCGCGTCGAACGCCGAGGCGGCCGTGCTGGCCAGCAAGGATCCGACGGTCGCCGCGATCGCCAGCGAGATGGCGGGCGAGCAGTATCGCCTGGGCGTCGTGCAGGCCCACATCCAGGACGACCCGCACAACCGCACGCGCTTCGTCGTGATCGGCCAGTTGCAGACCGGCCCGTCGGGCAAGGACCGCACCGGCATCGTGCTGGCCGTGCCGAACAAGGCCGGCGCCGTCTACAACCTGCTCGCGCCTCTTGAAAAGCACGGCGTGTCGATGACGCGTTTCGAATCGCGCCCGGCGCGCATCGGCACTTGGGAGTATTACTTCTATGTCGACATCGAGGGCCATGTGCACGACGCCGCCGTTGCGCGCGCGCTCGAAGAACTCAAGGACAACGCCGCCTTCTTCAAGGTGCTGGGGTCGTACCCGCAAAGCCTTTAAACGATTACAAGAGAGATTTTCATGTCGACATTTGGTCCAGAATACGTCCGCGCCATCGCCCCTTACCAGGCCGGCAAACCGATCGCCGAAGTGGCCCGCGAATATGGTCTCGACGAAGCGAACATCGTCAAGCTGGCCTCGAACGAAAACCCGTTCGGCATCCCGGCGTCGAGCCGCGCCGCGATGCTCGAAGCAGCAGCAGACCTGGGTCGCTACCCGGACGCCAACGGCTTCGAGCTGAAAACCGCGCTGGCCAAACGCTACGACGTGCCGCTCGACTGGATCACGCTCGGCAACGGCAGCAACGACATCCTCGAGATCGCAGCCCACGCCTTCGTGCAAAAAGGCGAAGCGGTCGTGTATTCGCAGTATTCGTTCGCCGTGTATGCGCTGGCCACGCAAGGCGTCGGTGGCCGCGCGATCGTGGTGCCGGCCGTCGACTACGGTCACGACCTCGATGCGATGGCGGCTGCCATCGATGCCGATACGCGCCTCGTGTATGTCGCCAACCCGAACAACCCGACCGGTACCTTCATTCCGGCTGCGCAGATCGAAGCGTTCCTGCAAAAAGTGCCGGCGCACGTGATCGTCGTGCTGGACGAAGCGTACAACGAGTACCTGGCGCCGGAAGACCAGTTCGAGTCGAGCGCCTGGGTGCGCACCTACCCGAACCTGATCGTGTCGCGCACGTTCTCGAAGGCCTATGGCCTGGCCGGCCTGCGCGTGGGCTTTGCCATCGCGCAGCCCGCCGTCACGGACCTGATGAACCGCATCCGCCAGCCGTTCAACGTCAACTCGCTGGCGCAGGCCGCTGCAGTGGCGGCGCTGAACGACACGCCGTTCCTGGAGCAGGGCGCGCGCAACAACGCCGATGGCTATCGCCAGATGATCGCTGCCTTTGAGGAGCTGGGGCTCGAGTACGTGCCGTCGTTCGGCAACTTCGTGCTGGTACGGGTCGGCGACGACGATGGCGCCGGTGCGCGCGTGAACGTGGCGCTGCTCAAGCAGGGCGTGATCGTGCGCCCGGTGGGCAACTACGGTCTGCCGCAGTGGCTGCGCATCTCGATCGGCCTGCCGCAGGAGAACGCGGCCTTCATCGAGGCATTGAAGAAGGCGCTCGGCTGAATGCTGGACAAGATCGTTATCGTCGGCGTCGGCCTGATTGGCGGTTCGTTCGCGCTGGCGCTCAAACGCGCCGGGCAGGTGAGGGAAGTGGTCGGCATCGGCCGCCATCCCGAGGCACTGGCCCGGGCGCTGGCCCTTGGCATCATCGACCGGGTCTGTGACGACTACGCCGATGCGTTGAACGACGCCGATCTGGTCATGCTGGCCGCGCCGGTGGCGCAGACGGGGCCGATCCTGGCCGCGCTGTTGCCGCACCTGGCGCCCGGCACGGTCGTCACCGACGCTGGCAGCACCAAGTGCGACGTGGTTGCGGCAGCCCGCGCGGTACTCGGCGAGCGCGTGCACCAGTTCGTGCCCGGCCACCCGATCGCGGGCAGCGAAGCGAACGGCCCCGATGCCGCACTGGCCGGCCTGTACCAGGGCAAGAAGGCCGTGCTCACGCCGCTGCCCGAGAACGCACCAGGCGACGTTGAACGAGTCGCTGCCACCTGGCGCGCCTGTGGCGCCGTGATCCACCAACTGACGCCCGAGGACCATGACCGCGTGTTTGCCGCCGTCAGCCATCTGCCGCATCTGCTGGCTTACGCGCTGGTGGACGATCTCGCCGGCAAGCCGCACGCCGACATGCTGTTCCAGTACGCCGCCAGCGGCTTTCGCGACTTCACGCGCATCGCCGGTTCGTCGCCCGAAATGTGGCGCGACATCAGCCTGGCCAACCAGGCTGCGCTGCTGACCGAGCTGGATGCCTATCTGGCACAATTGACGGCGATGCGGGCCTTGCTCGCCGCCGGCGACGGGGCCGGATTGCACGATATTTATGCGAACGCGCAGCGCGCCCGCCACGAGTGGCAGATCGCCATCGAAGCTGGCTCGGGTCGCGCGCCAATTCAGGAAAACACATGACGCAGCAAAAACACTATCCGCAGCATATCGACCTCGAACCCGTGCTGCACGCGGCGGGTACGGTGCGGCTGCCGGGCTCCAAGAGCATCTCGAACCGCACGCTGCTGCTGGCCGCGCTGGCCGAGGGCACGACCACCATTCACGACATGCTCGCGTCGGACGACACGATGGTCATGCTGGGCGCGCTGCGCTCGCTGGGCATCCGCTGGGATGAAGTCGACGAGCGCACGGTCATCGTGCATGGCAACGGCGGCGTGCTGCCCGAGTCTGCGGCCGATCTGTTCATGGGCAATGCCGGCACCGCGATCCGGCCGCTGACGGCGGCGCTGGCCGTGATCGGCGGCGACTACACGCTGCATGGCGTCTCGCGCATGCACGAGCGCCCGATCGGCGACCTGGTCGATGCACTGAACGCCGTCGGCGCGCAGATCGAGTACACGGGGGAGCAGGGCTTTCCGCCGCTGCGCATCCGCCGCGGCCATATCACGGCCAACCGCATGGCGGTGCGCGGCAATGTGTCGAGCCAGTTCCTGACCGCGCTCTTGATGGCTGCGCCGCTGATGGCAACCACGCATCCGGTCTCGATCGATGTCGTGGGCGAGCTGATTTCCAAGCCGTACATCGAGATCACGCTGAACCTGATGCGCCGCTTCGGCGTCGAGGTCGAGCAGAATGGCTGGGCCTCGTTCACCGTGCAGCCGGGCCAGCGCTATCAAAGCCCGGGCACGATCCACGTCGAAGGCGATGCGTCGTCGGCGTCGTACTTCCTGGCCGCCGGCGCGATCGCGGGCGGGCCGGTGCGCGTTGAAGGCGTCGGTGAACACAGCATCCAGGGCGACGTGCGCTTTGCCGATGCGCTTGAACGCATGGGCGCCATCGTCACGCGCGGCGAGAACTGGATCGAGGTGCAATCGAATGGCGTGCTGAAAGCCATCGACGCGGACTTCAACCACATCCCGGATGCAGCGATGACGATCGCGGTGGCCGCGCTGTACGCCGACGGCCCGAGCACGCTGCGCAATATCGCCAGCTGGCGCGTGAAGGAAACCGATCGCCTGAGCGCGATGGCGACCGAACTGCGCAAGGTGGGCGCCGAGGTGGAGGAGGGGCCGGACTACATCCGCATCACGCCGCCAGACGAACTCAAGCCCGCCACGATCGATACCTACGACGACCACCGGATGGCGATGTGCTTCTCGCTCGCGTCGCTGGACGGCAAGGTGCGGCGCGGCAACGCCATGCGGATCAACGATCCGAAGTGCGTCGCCAAGACCTTCCCTGACTACTTCGAAGCGTTTGCGGGCATTGCGCGCAACGAGCTGTTTTAACTGACCCGCCCCGAGCCCATGCCCAATTCCAACGTACCAGTCATCACCATCGACGGCCCGACCGCTTCCGGCAAGGGCACCGTGGCCAGCCGCATCGCCGACCGCCTGGGCTTTCACCTGCTTGATTCAGGCGCGCTGTATCGCCTGACGGCGCTGCAGGCGCTGCGCGGCGCGCTGCCGCTGTCGGACGAAGCTGGCATTGCCCGACTCGCCCAGCAGCTGCCGGCGCGCTTCCGGGATGACGTGATCTACCTGGCGGATGAGGATGTAAGCCACGCGATCCGCGCAGAAGAGGTGGGCAACATGGCGTCGAAGATCGCCGCCTTGCCGGGCGTGCGCCAGGCGCTGTTTGACCTGCAACTGGGCTTTCGCCAGGCGCCGGGACTGGTGGCCGACGGGCGCGATATGGGCACGGTGATCTTTCCCACCGCCAAGCTCAAGGTGTTCCTCACCGCAAGTGCTGAGGCGCGCGCGCAACGCCGGTATAAGCAATTGATTGACAAAGGCTTTTCTGCTAATATGAACGACCTGCTGGCGGATTTACGGGCTAGAGACGAACGCGACACCGGTCGCGCAGTCGCTCCCCTGGTCGCAGCAGCTGATGCGCATATCCTGGATACCTCTGCGATGGGGGTCGACCAGGCGGTCGAGCAAGTCCTGACCTGGTATGCGCAGAAATAAGACTTTGAATGACGTGGTGGCGGTGGTGTCAACCGGTTGCAGTCCGAACCGTTAGGCAGCAGCGCCTGAACGTCATTCCCGCGCAGGCGGGAATCCCGGTTCGATGCGTCACCATTGGCTTGAGTCATCGCCATGGTGGTTTGCAAGTAAATCTGGATCCCCACCTGGGTGGGGACGGTGGTCTTCTGGTTGGCATCTTCGTTGTTGAGGGTGGCAGTCGTAGACCTTGTCCTTTGGTGCCTGCGACAGCATATTGGCCATCGCAAGCGTGTTTTAACCTAACCCAGTTCAGTCCGCATTATCGTCGGCCTGCTGGCTCACATGAAATAACCAACTTTTTTATGTCTACTGCAACTACCCAAGATACTGGTATGGAAAGCTTTGCCGCCCTCTTCGAGGAATCGCTGTCGCGTCAAGACATGCGTTCGGGCGAAGTCATTTCGGCTGAAGTCGTGCGTCTGGATCACAACTTCGTGATCGTCAACGCAGGCCTGAAGTCGGAAGCGTTCATTCCAATCGAAGAATTCAAGAATGACCAGGGCGAACTGGAAGTCGCAGTAGGCGACTTCGTTTCCGTGGCCATCGAGTCGCTGGAAAACGGCTTTGGCGATACCATCCTGTCGCGCGACAAGGCCAAGCGTCTGGCTTCGTGGCTGGCGCTGGAAAAAGCCATGGAATCGGGCGAGATCGTCACCGGTACCGTCAATGGCAAAGTCAAGGGCGGCCTGACCGTTCTGACCAACGGCATTCGCGCGTTCCTGCCGGGTTCGCTGGTTGACACCCGTCCAGTCAAGGACACGACCCCATTCGAAGGCAAGACCCTCGAATTCAAGGTCATCAAGCTGGACCGCAAGCGTAACAACGTCGTGCTGTCGCGCCGCGCTGTCATCGAAGCATCGATGGGCGAAGAGCGTCAGAAGCTGATGGAAACGCTGAAAGAAGGTACCGTGGTTACCGGTATCGTCAAGAACATCACCGACTATGGCGCATTCGTCGACCTGGGCGGCATCGATGGTCTGCTGCACATCACCGATCTGGCATGGCGTCGTGTGCGTCACCCATCCGAAGTCCTGTCGGTTGGCCAAGAGATCACCGCCAAGGTCCTCAAGTACGATCAAGAGAAGAACCGCGTCTCGCTGGGCGTCAAGCAGCTGGGCGACGATCCATGGACCGGTCTGTCGCGTCGTTACCCACAAAGCACCCGCCTGTTCGGTAAAGTCACGAACCTCACCGACTACGGCGCGTTCGTCGAAGTCGAGCAGGGTATCGAAGGTCTGGTCCACGTGTCCGAAATGGACTGGACCAACAAGAACGTGGCACCAAACAAAGTTGTCCAGCTGGGCGACGAAGTGGAAGTCATGGTTCTGGAGATCGACGAAGAGCGCCGCCGTATTTCGCTGGGCATGAAGCAGTGCAAAGCAAATCCATGGGACGACTTCGGCATGACCCACAAGAAGGGCGATAAGGTCAAGGGTTCGATCAAGTCGATCACCGACTTCGGCGTGTTCATCGGCCTGCCAGGCAACATCGATGGTCTGGTGCACCTGTCGGACCTGTCGTGGACCGAAGCCGGCGAAGAAGCTGTGCGTCGCTTCAAGAAAGGCGACGAACTGGAAGCCGTGGTTCTGGCCATCGACGTCGAGCGCGAGCGTGTTTCGCTGGGCGTGAAGCAACTCGAAGGCGACCCGTTCAACACCTACTCGTCGATGAACGACAAGGGTTCGCTGGTCACCGGCACCGTGAAATCGGTTGAGCCAAAAGGCGCCGTGATCTCGCTGAGCGAAGAAGTCGAAGGCTACCTGCGCGCTTCGGAAATCTCGCGTGACCGCGTTGAAGATGCTGGCACCCACCTGAAAGTCGGCGACAGCGTCGAAGCTCTGGTGATCAACATCGATCGCAAAGCTCGCAGCATTCAGCTGTCGATCAAGGCGAAAGACAATGTCGATACGCAAGAAGCCATGAGCAAGCTGTCGAACGACAACAGCGCTGCTTCGGGCACGACCAGCCTGGGCGCACTGCTCAAGGCCAAGTTCGATAACAAGAACTAATCAGGTAAGCCCTGAGGAGCTTGCAGATGACCAAATCCGAGCTGATCAACCGACTGGCTGAGCGTTATTCTCAGCTGGTGGCAAAGGATGCGGAATTTGCTGTCAAGACCATCCTCGATGCGATGACCAACGCCCTGGCGACTGGCCAACGCATCGAGATCCGTGGTTTCGGCAGTTTCTCGCTGAACAGCCGTCCACCGCGCATCGGTCGCAATCCGAAGTCCGGCGACAAGGTGATGGTGCCTGAAAAACGGGTGCCCCACTTCAAGCCGGGCAAGCAGTTGCGCGAGCAGGTGGACGCGATGGTCGGGCAACCGATCATCAACGATTGAGTCAGTGCTTGCACCAAAAAACGGCATCCGTGAGGATGCCGTTTTTTTTCGGCTTGATCTTCAGTGGTGGACGTTACTGCCCACGATTCCCGCGTATGTTCCATTTCTATCTGACTATGCGACCGGGTATCCAAGAACATGATCGTATAGATAATTAACAGTTTCCAGGAAACAACGTATCGGCGATTTATACTTATTTTAAAGATATTTAAAACCAGAATTGCTCCATCCAAACCGTAAGATGAATAGAATTCTTATGGGCAACTGACCATGCGTGGTAGCCATAGGCAAGGCGCTACGCGCTGATCCGCCAGGCAAGGTTGTGAGTCAGCAGGCTCCACCGCCATCCCTTTGCTCCCAAGTTCATCCTCTTACTTACGATAGACAATCATGAATTTTTCGACAATGAAGGTCGGCACCAGGCTGGCACTGGGCTTCGCGCTGCTTCTGTTGATGCTGGCGCTGATCATCGCTTTAAACAGTGTCAATATGGCCAGGATGAACGACAGCGTGTCGTCGATCGTCAATGTCAACAATCCAGAAATTGCATTGGCCAGCGAAATGACCGAGTCGGTGTATGCGCGGGCAGTGGCAGTGCGTAATCTGGGATTGATGAACGATCCGGTGCAAATGCGTCCTGAAATGCAACTCATCACAAAAGAGAACGAGGACTTCGCCAAGGCGTCAGCGGAGCTCGAACGCATGTTCAACGAGATCGCAGAAACCAAGCCGGAAGAAAAAGCGATGCTGGCCAATATCAAGACCTTGGCGGCAGCGGCAGCGGCGCCGATGAAAAAAGCAGCTGAACTAGGTTTTGCAAATCAGCAGGCTGAAACGACCAAGATGTTGCTGGAAGAAGTGGTCCCGACACAATCGAAGTTAATCGCTGCGCTGCAAGAGTTCAACGCATACGAACAGGCACTGAATGAGCAGTCGGCTGCAGATACAGCGCAAAGTTACCAGAACGCGAATCGATTGAACCTGGCACTCGGCGTACTCGCTGCGCTCATCGGTGTTGCCGCGGCGGCCCTCATCACCGTGAGTCTCGTGCGCAAGCTTGGCGGTGAACCCGATTATGCGGCCCAGGTTGCGCAGCGGATTGCCGACGGTGACCTGGCCACGCCGGTGATCGTGCCTGCGGGCGACACCACCAGCATGATGGCGTCGATGCGCAGCATGCAGGAGCGACTGGCAACGATCGTCAGCGAGGTACGCAGCGGCACCGAAACCATCGCTGCCGCCTCGGCGCAAGTGGCAGCAGGCAGCCAGGACTTGTCAGCGCGCACTGAACAACAGGCCAGTTCGCTGGAAGAGACGGCGTCCTCCATGGAAGAGTTGACGTCCACCGTCAAGCAGAATGCCGACAATGCACGACAAGCCAATGGCCTCGCAGCGAACGCATCGGAGGTAGCCTCGAAGGGCGGTGCGGTGATCGGCCAGGTCGTGGACACGATGAGTGAAATCAATGCTTCGGCGACCAAGATTGTTGACATCATCAGCGTGATTGACAGCATCGCGTTCCAGACCAATATCCTGGCCCTCAATGCGGCGGTCGAGGCGGCGCGGGCGGGTGAACAGGGCAGGGGATTTGCGGTTGTCGCTTCCGAGGTGCGTATCCTGGCCCAGCGTTCCGCGAGCGCTGCCAAGGACATCAAGAGCCTGATTGGCGACTCGGTGAGCAAGGTCGATGCCGGTAGCCGGCTGGTCAATGAAGCCGGGCTGACGATGAGCAGCATTGTCGACAGCGTCAAACGCGTCACCGACATCATGCAAGAGATTTCCTCTGCCAGTCAGGAACAGACATCCGGCATTGAGCAGATCAATCAAGCAATCACGCAAATGGACCAGGTCACCCAGCAAAATGCCGCGCTGGTCGAGGAGGCCGCAGCCGCTTCAGAGTCGATGCAGGGGCAAGCTGCCAAGCTGGCCAACATCGTCAGTGTGTTCAAGGTGAATCCGGCGAATGGCCCGGGTTCCTCCGCATCCGCATCCGCATCCGCATCGGCACCGGCCCATGCGCGTGAGCGCGTGATTGCAGCGCCCAAGGCAAAGCAGCCCAACCGGCAGATTTCTGCTCCGGTGAAACCAGCGGTGGCAAAGAAGACCCCTGCGCCCGTCGGCGACGGTGGCTGGGAAAGTTTCTAAACCGCTGTTCTGGATGGCACCGCAGGATAGCGACGCCCGGGGCAGCCAACCCTGACGTCGCACGCTGTTTTGAAATATGATGGTGGATGTGCGACACTTCGCCCTTACACCATTGTCCAGCGGAACCTGTTGATGAAATTCGTCTCGACCATTGTCGGATTTGTCCTGTTCATCCTGTTCTTCGGCTTCGCGCTGAAGAACACGAAAGAGGTCGACCTGCATTTTTTCCTCGACTATGAACTGCGCGGGCCTCTCGTGCTGATGCTGCTGGCATTTTTTGTCGCCGGCGCCGCCTTCGGCATCCTGGCACTGGCACCGACCGTGTTCCGCCAGCGCCGCGAAAAATGGCAGCACAAGTACACCATCCAGGCCCTGCAAAGCGCCGCCGGCACCGGTGTGGTCGCCACCACGCCACCACCGCCGGATGCCGTTCCACCAGTAGCACCCCGCCACTAACAACAAGAACACCATGGATTTCGAACTCTGGATGCTGCTTGGCATCCCCTTCTTCTTTGGCCTGGGCTGGCTCGCTGCCCGGGTCGACATCAACGAGGTGGTCTCCGAGTCGCGCACGCTGCCACGCGGCTATTTCAAGGGCCTGAACCACCTGCTCAACGACCAGCCCGACAAGGCCATCGACTCGTTCATCGAGATCGTCAAACTCGACCCTGAATCGAGCGATATGCACTTCGCGCTGGGCAATCTGTTTCGCCGCCGCGGCGAGACCGAGCGCGCCATCCGCGTGCACCAGAACCTGCTGGCGCGTCCCGACTTGCCGAGTGATGAGAAAGCGCACGCGCAGTACGAACTGGGCATCGACTACCTGAAGGCGGGCCTCTTGGACCGTGCCGAGGAATCGTTCAATGGCCTGGCCGGCACGCCGTATGCGGTGCAGGCGCGGCGCTCGCTGCTGGAAATTTATCAGCGCGAAAAAGAATGGAAGCGCGCCATCGAGGCGGCCGAAGACTTGCAGGCATCCGGCGCCGGCGCGCGTCAGATCGAGATTGCCCAGTTCTACTGTGAACTGGCGGCCGACGCGCTGGTGCACATGGCGCCAAGCGACGCCATGCTTCTGCTGGACAAGGCGCTCGAAGCGAACCGTCACAGCGTGCGCGCGACCATTCTGCGCGGCGACGCGCTGCTGGCCCAGGGCGACGTGGAAGAAGCCCTCAAGACCTGGCGCCGCGTGGAGCAGCAAAGCGTGCCGCACGTGGCCCTGGTGGCTGCGCGCCTGATGGATGGCTACCGCAAGGTGGGCCGCCCGCAAGAGGGCGTGAATCTGCTGCGCTCGTACCTGGCCGAGGCCTCGTCCATCGACCTGATCGAAGTGGTGTTCAAGGCCGTCATCGAACTCGATGGCGTCGAAGCGGCCAAGGGCCTGGTGGTGGAAGAGCTGCGCCGCAACCCGACACTGCTTGGCCTGGACAAATTGCTTGAAGCGCGTCTCATGGATGCGCCGGCCCATGTATGGGAAGAGCTGTCAATGGTCAAGAACCTGGTGCAGCGCTACACGCAGAAGCTGGCGCGCTATCAGTGCAGCCACTGCGGTTTCAAGGCGCGCCAGTTCTACTGGCAATGTCCGGGTTGCAACCGCTGGGATTCGTACCCGCCACGCCGCACCGAAGAACTCAATGTGATGAACTAACGGTTCATCGAACGATCTCAATGAAAAGCACCATGCCCATGACCCCGAGCCGCCTGCTGGTGGCCGACGACTACCGCCAGCAAGCGGCCCCCGAACTGTCCGCCGTGCGCCTGCTGGTGGTGGGCGATGTGATGCTCGACCGCTACTGGTTTGGCGAGGTCTCGCGCATCTCGCCAGAGGCGCCGGTGCCCGTCGTGCGCATCGAGCGGCGCGAAGAGCGCCTGGGCGGCGCCGCCAACGTGGCGCGCAATGCCGCCGCGCTGGGCGCCTACACGGGCCTGCTGGGCGTGGCAGGCGCCGACGAGGCGGGCGATGAAGTCGAGCGCCTGCTGCAGGGTGCGGGCATTCACAGCTACCTCAAGCGCGACGAAGCGATCTCGACCATCATTAAGCTGCGCGTCATTGGTCGCCAGCAGCAGATGGTGCGCATCGACTTCGAAGATGCCCCCACCGAGACCGTGCTGCGCGATAAGCTCAGCCAGTTCAAGGCGCTGCTGCCCGAGTACGACGTGATCATCCTGTCCGATTACAACAAGGGTGCGCTGGTCAATGTCGCCGAGATGATTGCGCTGGCGCGCGCCGCCGGCAAGATCGTGCTGGTCGACCCGAAAGGCGACGATTTCACGCCGTACAAGGGCGCCAGCATCCTGACGCCCAACCGCGCCGAACTGCAGCGCGTCGTCGGCGGCTGGAAAAGCGAGACGCAATTGCTCGAAAAAGCGCAGGCGCTGCGCGTTGAGCTCGGCCTGGATGCGCTGCTGCTGACGCGCTCCGAAGAAGGCATGAGCCTGTTCACGGCCAGCGAGGTGCTGCACGTGAACGCCGATGCGCGTGAAGTGTTCGATGTGTCCGGCGCCGGTGATACGGTGATCGCGACGCTGGCCACGATGCTCGGCACCGGCGCGCCACTGGGCGAAGCGCTGGTGACGGCCAACCGCGCCGGCGGCATCGTCGTTGGCAAGCTGGGCACGGCCACCGTGACCCGCGACGAGCTGTTCCCCGGTTGAGTAGCGCTTGATCTGCCTCAAGCCCGGCCCGTCAACGACGCGCCGGGTGATCCGTTGAAAGACCGATGGGCGGCGTCGCCGTCCAGCGTCTTCAACCAACGGAGAAATTTCGATGATCAAGAAACTGATGCTTGCCTTCGCCGCGCTGGCCGTCTCGAGCGGTATCGCGTTTGCCCAGGTCGACGTGAACAAGGCCGACGTTGCTGCGCTCGATGGCGTCAAGGGCGTGGGGCCGAGCATGTCCAAGGCCATCCTCGACGAGCGCGCCAAGGGCGAGTTCAAGGACTGGGCCGATCTGCAAACGCGCGTCAAGGGCATGGGCGATAAAAAGGCCGCCAAGCTGAGTCAGTCCGGGCTGGTGGTCAACGGCAAGGGCAAGGAAGGCGCCGCCGCCAAACCTGCCGCCGCCAAAGGCGACAAGTCGGCGGCCAAACCGGCCGACGCCAAAACCGCAACATGACATGTATTGACTGACAGCGTCACGGGCGCGTGGCAAGATGTTCCAGCTCTTCAAGATCGTGCTTGAACATCAATATCAGAAAGGTCGTCATGCCTCACGCCCGTGTTTCAACCGCCCTGTTGACAGCCCTGCTGGCTGCTGCAGGCGTCGCATCTGCTGCTGCGCCAGTGACTACTGCCGCCACACCCGCCACACCGAAACAACCCGACATCACCGCCCAGCAAGCCCAGATCAGCAAGATTCTCGGTGAAGTCTCGCAACAGCGCATCGAAGGCCATATCCGCAAGCTGGTCAGCTTCGGCACGCGTCACACGATGTCCGAGACCGAGTCGCCAACGCGCGGCATCGGCGCTGCCCGCCGCTGGATCAAGGCCGAGCTCGAGCGCTGCGGCGCCGGCACGCCATTGCAGGTGACGTACGACAGCCACGTGGCGCCCGTCTCGGCGCGCATCACCAAGCCGACCGAGATCGTCAACGTCGTCGCGACGCTGCCCGGCACGCAGGCGGCTTCCAAAGAGCGCATGTACGTGGTCAGCGGTCACTATGATTCGCGCGCCTCGGACGTGATGGACGCCACCTCGGACGCGCCAGGCGCGAACGACGATGCATCGGGCACCGCCGCGATCATGGAACTGGCGTGCGTGATGGCCAAGTACAAGTTCGACGCGACGCTGGTGTTCATGGCCGTGGCCGCCGAAGAGCAGGGCCTGATCGGCGCCCGCCACTGGGCCGTTGGTGCGCGTGAAAAGAACTGGAACGTGGCCGGCATGTTCACCAACGACATCATCGGCAGCTCCAAGGGCGACGATGGCAAGGTCGACAACAAGCAGGTGCGCCTGTTTGCCCAGAGTATCCCGGCGACCAAGGAAATGAGCGAGACCGTGCGCCAGCTGGTGGCCACGGGCGGCGAGAACGATTCGCTCTCGCGCCAACTTGCGCGCCACACGAAAGAGCAGGGCGAGCGCTACGTGAAAGGCTTCAAGGTCAGCGTGATCCAGCGGCATGACCGCTACCTGCGCGGGGGCGACCACATGCCGTTCCTCGAGCAGGGCTACGCTGCGCTACGCTTTACCGAACCGGCCGAAGATTTCGCGCACCAGCACCAGGACCTGCGCACCGAGAACGGCAAAGTGTATGGCGACACGATCGACCACGTCGACTTCGACTACATCGCCAAGGTCACGCGCGTGAACGGCGCCGCGATGGCCTCGCTCGCAATGGCGCCTGCCGCACCGCAAGAGGTCAAGCTGCGCACCGCCGGTCTGACCAACGATTCGACACTGGTCTGGAAAGCGAACAGCGAGCCCGATCTGGCCGGCTACCGCATCGTCTGGCGCGATACTACCAGCGCCAACTGGGAGGGTTCCAAGTGGGTTGGCAACGTGACGGAAGCCACGCTCGACCTGTCGAAGGACAATGTCTTCTTTGGCGTGCAGGCGGTCGACAAGGACGGCAACGTCAGCGTCGCGACGTATCCACTGCCGCTGCGCTGAGCCGGTATCGCTAGCGTGAAACCGTCCATCGTCATGTGCATCATTGCGGTGGGCGGGTACGCATTCGCGTTGCCGACTGCGGCGCAGGTCTACAAATGCGTCGATCCGAAGACCGGGGCCAAGACCTATTCCGACTCGGGCTGCGCCCGCAGCGCGCAGCGCACGACGATGGAGGCACTTGCGCCAGTCGTCACGCGTGCGCCGCAGCCAACGCGGCCTGCACCGGTGCAGGACTGGCGTGCAGAAGACGCGCGTGGGGGCCTGCAGCCAGCCGCGGCCGAGCCGGTCGGCTCAATCGCGCCGCCGCAGGGTGACCCCAACTCGTACGAATGCGAGCAGGCGAAAAGAAAGCTGGCGGTGCGCCGAAGCCGCGTCACCAACTTCGCTTCGGATGCCAAAGAACCTGCCATCGATGTCAACCGCATCTGCGGTTACTTCATGAGTCCGAATCCCGTGCCGGGACAGCTGACGCGCCAGGGTACGCGCTGAACACCACTCTCTGCAGCCGTTCGCAGTCGCGACCGGCTGCTCCGCCGACGTCCGCGTGCGTCTCGGATTAAAATGGTGTTTTGGTATCGCAAGGAATAGAGAACGCAATGGCATACAAGACCATCGAATCCACGATCGGCAACACGCCGCTCGTGCAACTGCAGCGCCTGCCGGGTGCGGAGTGCGCGGCCCGCAACAACATCATCCTGGGCAAGCTCGAGGGCAATAACCCGGCCGGCTCGGTGAAAGACCGGGCTGCCATGTCGATGCTGCGCGGCGCTGAACTGCGTGGCCAGATCAAGCCGGGCGATACGCTGATCGAAGCGACCAGCGGCAACACGGGCATTGCACTGGCGATGGCTGCGGCAATCCTCGGCTACAAGATGATCCTGTTAATGCCGGACAACCTGTCGATCGAACGCCGCCAGAGCATGGCTGCCTACGGTGCGCAGATCATCCTCACGCCAAAGACGGGCGGCATGGAATACGCGCGCGACATGGCCGAGCAAATGCAGAAGGACGGCCAGGGCATCATCCTCGACCAGTTCGCCAATGACGATAATCCACGCGCGCATTACGAGAGCACCGGTCCGGAAATCTGGCGCGACACTGAAGGGCGCGTCACGCACTTCGTGAGCGCCATGGGCACCACCGGCACCATCATGGGCGTGTCGCGCTATCTGAAGGAGCAGAACGAGGCGGTGCGCATCATTGGCGCGCAGCCCGAGGAAGGCTCGTCGATCCCGGGTATTCGCAAGTGGCCTGAAGCCTACCTGCCCAAGATCTACGACAAGGCGCGCGTCGACCAGGTCGAGAGCGTGAGCCAGGCCGCGGCCGAGCAGATGGCGCGCCGCATGGCGGCCGAAGAAGGCATCTTCTGCGGCATCTCGGCCGCCGGCGCCTGTGAAGTGGCGCTGCGCATCGCGCAGACTGTCGAGAATGCGACCATCGTGTTCATCGTCTGCGACCGGGGCGATCGCTACTTGTCCACGGGTGTCTTTCCTGCCTGAAGCAAGGGCGCGGTCAATGCTGATACAAGGTTGACGGCGCCATAAAAAAGGCCGCCTGGTTCACAGGCGGCCTTGTCAAATCAGTCCTTGGACTGCCTAGACCTTTCCATCGGCATTGCGCCAATTTCCTTCGGTCGTCCGCCAATGCGGCGGCTCATACGCCCGCGCGGGCGTATGCACTACGGGTGCAGGCCGTGCCACATGGGGACGGCCCGTTCAATCCTGGCCCGACGAACAACGCAGGCGCCCTCAAGCGCCCGACGCTGCTCAGTCCTTCATTGCCGGGACGGCGCCTTCTTTTGGCTTGAACTGCTTGTCGCTGATGCGGAACTTCGCACGGCGATCGCCCATCAGGTAGCGCAGGTCGCGGATCGACAGGTCGCTCACTTCGTGCATGCGGATCAGCAGCGAGGCGCCGACCGGCAGGCGGTGGTGACGGATCTTCGAGATCACCGGCGGCGCCACTTCCAGCGCGCGCGACAGCGCTGCGTCGTTTTTCAGACGCAGGTTTTCGATCAGCGTATCGAGCAGGCGGTTCGGGTTGTACTGAAGCAGCTCGTCGCCTTCCGAATCGCTGTTCATATCAATGCCGACTTGGTTAGTCATGATTCATATTCCTTAGGGGTTAGTGCGGAGTCATCAACATCTACAACGTCGAGTCCGGTTTTTACTTTCGTAAATTTCTATTCAATTGTACAACTATTTCGATACCGATACTCATGAGCAAGCCGGAATCGTTTCTTTCGATTCGGTTATCGTTGTCTACTTGCAACAATAGCCTCAATGCAATTCTCTCATATAGTCACGTGAAAGAACTATTGTTTTTTGATTAATCATTAGTGTACGGGCATCCAGCATTTGATGCCGCACAGTATGGAAATTGCTGATTAAATGGAAAGAAAATGGGGAGTATGACCACATTCGTAATATATTTAGTACGAATAATGTCAAGATGCGCTCGCATACCCCTGGGGGGTATGCTAGCGGGTGCTGATCAGCAATAATGAAAGTTGGCAGGAAACTTGTTACAAAGGATTACAAATTTTCCCATTCGGAAATGGAGTGTGTCTTGCTTCACTCCGGCCGGGCAGCGCGTACGGCGCGACCCAGATCCACGACAGACATCGCATAGAAATAACTGCGGTTGTATTTGGTGATCGCGTAGAAATTGTCGTTCCCGACCCAGTATTCGGTCGGCTCGGCGCCGTTCTGCAGGTCGATCAGGCCGTACCGGGTCTCCGCCGGCAGCGCCGTGCCGGTCACGACGCCGGCCGCGCGCAGCGCTTCCGGGCGCAGCGTCGCTTCCAGGCCGAGTTCGAGCAGCGGCTCCCAGGCGCGCGTCGGCGACACATCGGCGGCATACGCCACCGGTCCGCGATGTTCGGCGTTCCAGCCATGCTGGACCAGGAAGTTCGCCACACTGCCAATCGCATCCACGCTGGAATCGCGCAGATCGACCCGGCCGTCGTTGTCGAAGTCCACGCCATACTTGAGGATATTGCTTGGCATGAACTGCGGCATGCCGACGGCGCCGGCAAACGAGCCAAGCAACGAGAACGGATCGTAGCCGCGCTCGCGCGCCAGTATCAGCGTGCTGGACAGTTCGTCGCGGAAGAACGCCTGGCGCGCGGCCTGCTTTGGTGAATCCGGGTAGGCGAACGCCAGCGTGGTCAGCGCGTCGAGCACACGGAAGCGGCCAGTGTCGCGGCCATAGATGGTTTCGATGCCGATGATGCCGACGATGATCTCGGCCGGGACGCCGTAGGCCGCTTCGGCACGCTTGAGCGCCTCGGCGTTCTGTTCCCAGAAGCGCACGCCGGCCCGGATCCGGATCGGCTCGATGAAGCGTGCGCTGTAGGCTTGCCAGTTCTTCGGCTTGCCCGGCGGCGCCGGCTTGACCAGCTGCACGGCCGTATCGATGAAGCGCACCTGGCCAAACAGCGTCTCGAGCGCCGTGCGTTCAAAGCCGTGCTGCGCGACCATCCCGTCGATGAATTCGCGCACCGGTTGCCATTCGAGAAAGTTGACGTGCTCGTTGTCGGTATCGACGACGCTGGCCACGGCGGCGCCGGCTGCAGCCATCGGCGCGGCCTTGGCGGCCTTGCTGCGTGCCTTGGACGATGTGGCGTTCGCTGATTTGGCTTTCGTTGCGGCCCTGGCTTTGGCGGCCTTGGTCTTGGCTTGCGTGCTGCGCGCCTTGCTGTCGGAAGCAGGGGCGGCGAGCGCATCGCCATGCGCGCTGGTGGCAAGGGCGAGCGCGGCGAACAGGGTAACAATTAATTTCATCTGACTTGCGACAATAGACGTTTCAAGGTGGCGTGGAGCCGGGGATCGGCTGCGGGCGCGGCATAGCGCCAGGCGCTGTAACGACGCAGGAAGGCGATGGCGGCCTCGCGGGCGGGCGGGCTCAAGCCCTGCGTGCCGGCGGCGGTAGCAGCATCGATGGCAAGGATGCGCGCCGCGTAGGCGCTGGGCCCTTCGTCTTGCGCGCGCGGCAGGCCGGCCTGGCCCAGACGCTTGCACAAGACCGAGTATAGAGCATCGATCGGGTCGATTTCGCGACGGCGCCGCAAAATTTTCATCCCCCACCAGGCCAATCCGGCCAGCACCAGCACAACCCCGAACGGCCAGGCCAGCAACTTGTCCTGCAAGCCCTGCACGACGCTGCGCTGGCGTTCCGGCGTGTAGTTCAGCACCCACTGATTCCAGCCGTTGTTGATTGCGCCCATCGCGTTACGCACGTCGGCCAGCCAGGCACCGGCTTCCAGTCCGAACGGGTTCACGCCGCGCAGCGCCTCGATGCCGAATGGCGCGGGTCGTTCCGTGGCCCGGTTGGTCCCGGTCCGGACGCGCTCCGGTGCCACCGCCGCCGTCGGATCGACGCGCAACCAGCCACGGCCTGCGATCCAGACTTCGGCCCAGGCGTGGGCATCCGACTGGCGCACCGTCATGAAGCCGTCGATGGGGTTGAGCTCGCCCCCCTGGTAGCCGGTCACGACGCGCGCTGGCACGCCGGCCGCGCGCATCAAAAACACGAACGCGCCCGAGTAATGTTCGCAAAAGCCGGAGCGCGTCCCGTACAGGAATTCGTCGACCGTATGGCGCCCGAGCAGGGGCGGAGCCAGCGTGTATTCGAACGATTGCTCACGGAACTGGCGCAGCACGGCGTCGACCCGCTCGGCGGGATCGTCCAGCGCGCGCAAGGCCATGCCGGCAGCCAGTGCGCGCGGATTGAAGCCATACGGCAGCAACAGCCAGCGATTGGCATCAGCAAGAGCCGGACCACGCTGCAGCGCATACTCGACGTGCGAGCTGACGCGGTAGCGCACGCGGCTTGCCAGCGGCGCGTCGGCCGTCAGTTCGAACTGCGGCGAGATGCGCAGTTCGTGGCCCGGCACGACAGGCAGTTCGCCCGGCATCTCGAGCGCGAACACCCAGCGCGACTGCGACGGTTCAAGGGTGACTTCATAGTCCAGGCCCGGCCCGCCAACCGACAGGCGCAGATTGCGGCCCGACGCGGTGTTGTCACCACGGCGCCAGGTCAGGCCGTCGAAGGCATCGAGCACCGGGCCGCGCCAGTACAACTGGGGCGCCAGTGGCGGTGTGCCGAAGAAGCGCACGCGAAACGCCGGCTCTTCGGACAGCGCCAGATTCGACATCTGGCCCGGCGCCATCTGGTCCGACAAGCCCGAGGTGCCGGCGCCCGGGCCGCCCGGCATGCTCCACAGCGGGCCCTGGATGCGCGGGAACACGACAAACAGCGCGATCGCGATCGGCGCGGCAAAGGCCAGCATGCGCGCAGCCATCGCCAGGCGCGTGCGCAGCGGCGGCACGGCGCCGGTGAACTGGAACGACAGCTGCGTGGCCAGCAGCAGCAGCACCGACGCGATCATCATGATGGCCGTGCCGATGCCCTGCGCGTAAAAGAAGTTGGTCAGCACGAGGAAGAAGCACAGGAACACCACGACGAACAGGTCGCGCCGCGCGTGCATCTCGAGCATCTTGAAGGCCACCAGCAGCACCAGCATTGCCACGCCGGCGTCCTTGCCAAGCAGCGTGTCGTAGCTGAACTGCACGCCGACCATGGCGGCAATCGCGATCGGCAGCAGGACGATGGCCTTGGGCATGCGCTTGCCGCGCAGCGTAATCGCGGCGCGCCAGCCAAGCGTGGCCGCGCACAGCAGCGAGACCCACCACGGCAGATGCAGCGCATGCGGCGCCAGCACCAGCACCGCACTGGCCAGGAGCAGCAGCGTGTCGGCCTTGTCGCGTGGCAGCGGGGTACGCAGGAAGTTCATGCGGGGCCCCCGATGCCGTACAGGGCCAGCGCGCGCAGGCACGCGGCCTGGTGCGCGGCGCCGCTGCCGGCGTCGATGCGCACGGGGCCCAGGTGGAAGGCGTAGGGCAGGGCGCGGCTTTCGGCGTCCAGCACCCAGCGCGTCAGGCGCGCCAGGCGCAGTTCGAGGTCGAGGTCGCGTGGCATGCGGTCGAAGTCGAGCACCAGTTCGTCGCCGCCACCGCCTTCGAAGTGCTTCGTCACCAGCTGGCCGCCGATGCTGGGGTCGAGCCGCGCAATCTGGCGCCAGGCCATCTGGCGCGGCGAGTCGCCCGCCTGGTAATTGCGCACGCCGGCAAAATCATCATGGCCGGCCGTGCGCACGCTGTTGCCGCCGCCGCCCTGCAGCGGCAGGCCGGGCGCGCCGTCTTCAGGGCGCGGATAGACCAGCACTTGCGCGGCCGGTCGCCAGTAACTCCAGGCGACGAACAAGCCAAGGGGAAAGCGCGTCGACAGTTTCACGCGCCCCGGCGCGGCCCAGCCGCGCGCGGTGGTCGGCAGCGTGAGCGTGACGGTGGCCTGCGTGCCAGCGGCGATGTCAGCGACGTGGCGCGCATCTGGCCAGTCGGCAAAGTCGGCCCGCACGGCGTAGCGCGCCAGGCGCGTGCGGTTGATGACCTGCAGCTCGAATTGCGCAACCTCGCCCGCGAACACGGGCGCCGTGCGGCCTTGCTGCAGGCGCAGCTGCGCCAGATTGCGGTAGGTGGCGACCATGTCGACCAGTGCGCATGACAGTGCCAGAAAGGTCAGGCCGAAGCCCAGGCCCAGCCCGTAATTGACCGATCCGACCAGCAGCACGGCCAGCAGCAGCACGAACCCCAGGCCCGCGCGTGACGGCACAATGAACACGCGGCGCTGGCTGATGACCACCTCGCCCGTATCGAGCGCGCCACCGCGCGGCAGCCACACGCCGGTCGTGCGGCGCAACCAGCCCCGTAGCGCCAGCGCCATCAGACCGGGACCGCCTTTTGCAGCTGCAGCACCAGGTCGCGGCTGGCCAGTGCGGTGCCGTGGGCGGCGCGCACCGGCCGCAGGCGGTGCGCGCAGACCGGCACCAGCACGGCCTGGATATCCTCGGGGATCACATGATCGCGCCCTTCGAGCGCAGCCCATGCGCGCCCGGCCTGCAGCAGCGCGATTGCCGCGCGCGGCGACAGGCCTTCGGCGAACATGCCGTTCTGGCGCGAGGCCTGTGCCAGCGCCTGCACATACGTGATCAGCGCGCCGGACGCGTGGATGGTGCGCAGCTGGTGCCGGGCCGCGGCCAGTTCGGTGGCTTGCATCGCCGGCTGCAGGGTCTTGAGCATCGCGCGCCGGTCTTCGCCCATCAGCAGCGCGCGTTCGGCGGCGGCGTCCGGGTAGCCCAGCGTCAGGCACATCAAAAAGCGGTCGAGCTGCGACTCGGGCAGCGGGAACACGCCGACCTGGTTGGCCGGGTTCTGCGTGGCGATGACAAAGAAAGGCTCGGGCAGGGCGCGCGTGACGCCATCGGCCGAGACCTGGTGTTCTTCCATGGCTTCGAGCAGGCCTGACTGGGTCTTGGGCGTGGCGCGGTTGATCTCGTCGGCCAGCAGCACCTGCGTGAAGATCGGGCCCGGATGGAACACGAACTCGTTCTTTTCGCGCTCGTAGATCGAGATGCCGGCCACGTCCGCCGGCAGCAGGTCGCTCGTGAACTGCACGCGGTTGAAGCGCAGGCCCAGCGAAGTGGCCAGTGCGTGCGCCAGCGTGGTCTTGCCGACGCCCGGCAGGTCGTCGAGCAGCAGGTGGCCGCCGGCCAGCAGGCAGGTCAGGGCCAGGCGCACTTGCTGGTCCTTGCCGACCACGACCTCGTTGACCTGGCGTGCGACGGCGTGCAATTTGTTGAACATGATTGGCTTTACGTTATTCGGTACATGAAACAGGTCGGCGGACCTGGCACGCATGGCATGATTGACAAGGCGGCACAGCAGCGCTGTGGCCTGCCGTGGTAGATTAGCGCCATTGGCAATCTTCATACGTCGACAGCAACAGCCGTCCCAAGGGATTCTATGCGAGAACGGCGTGGCAAGGTGTGAATGGATGAGCACAGGCGGAGACCGAGCATCATGAGTACAGCGATTTACAGCCACCCCGACTGCCTGCGGCACGAGATGGGCGATTGGCATCCCGAGTCCCCGGCGCGCCTGCGGGCCATCGACGACCAATTGATCCTGGCGCGCCTGGATGGCCTGATCGAGCAGCGCAGTGCACCGCTGGCCGATACCGCGCAGATCCTGCGCAACCACACGGCGGGCGCGCTGGCGCTGGTGCGCGACCACGTGCCCACGACGCCGGGCGACTACTACCCGCTCGATGGCGACACGTCGCTCAATCAGCACAGCTACCAGGCGGCGCTGCGCGCAGCCGGCGCTGCGGTGGCAGCAACCGACGACGTCATCGCCGGCACGGTCACCAACGCCTTCTGCTCGGTGCGCCCGCCGGGCCACCATGCCACGCCGACCGAGCCGATGGGCTTTTGCCTCTTCAACAACGTGGCCATCGCCGCGCGCCACGCGCTCGAGGCGCATGGCCTGAAGCGTGTGGCGATCATCGACTTCGATGTCCATCACGGCAACGGCACGGCCGACGCGTTCCGCGACGATCCGCGCGTGCTGATGGCGAGCTTCTTCCAGCACCCGTTCTTTCCGTACACCGAGCCCGAACCGATTACCGCCACCTGCGTGAACGTGCCGGTGCCGGCGCGCTGCGAGGGCGACACCGTGCGCCAGCTGGTGCAGGAGCAGTGGCTGCCGGCGCTGCATGCGTTCAAGCCGCAGATGATTTTTGTCTCGGCCGGCTTTGATGGCCATCGCGACGACGACATGGGCGGCATCGGGCTGGTCGAGGCGGACTACGCGTGGATCACGCGGCAGGTCGTGGCGGTGGCCAACCAATACGCCGGCGGGCGGATCGTCAGCTGTCTTGAAGGCGGCTATGAATTGTCGTCGCTGGCGCGCAGCGTGGTGGCGCACCTGAAGGTGCTGGCCGATCTCGAATAGCCGGGGAACCGCGGCGGCATTCTGCGCTCTAACGTAGCACCGGCACAAGCCGGGCCGCGAGGAGACCAGCATGAGCGAGGAGACCAGCATGAAGCACCGCCGCATCCCGTACGCCCTCTACATCTTCTGCACCCTGTGCCTGCTGCTGGCCAGCACCGTGGCGGGCGCCACCAACTACACGCTCTGGATCAATGGCCGCAGCAGCGGTGGTGCGCCCGGCAACTACAGCGACTTTCGCTACTGGGGCCCGGCCGCGACGCCTGCCGGCATCAACAAGCAGGCGGTCAACTGGGACGGGCGCAGCAGCATCGCGTCGCAAAGCGGCCGCGTGCGCGATGCGCTCGACTGCTTCTGCACGGGCCAGAACTGGTGCTATATCGCCACCTACAGTGCGGGCGATCTGCTGCTTGGCTACACGCTGGCCAATTACGGCGGCTCGGCGCGCGCCGTGACGGACGCCAGCGCGAACGCCAATGGTGTATGCGCCGCCAGCGGCGGTGTGCAGACCGGCTGGAACCTCAAATGGGTGCGCGTCGCGGCCGGCGCGGCGGGCGGCTCCGAGCTCGCCAACGCCGGCGCCTGGACCACGTCCGAGCCGCTCGTGCAAGACCTCAAGACCAGCACCGCGCGCGCCATGTACAACCACAACGACACCCGCAACGTCTGGTTCTATCGCTACGCCGGCGCGCGCGGCACCGCCTACTCGTTCCTGTTGCCGGGCCAGGACGACGAGGTCGTGGCGTATCACAGCAGTGGCGGCGTGGCCGGCAATGCGGGCCGCGCGCTGTGCAATCCGGGCGACTGGCTGTGCGACGACCTGCGCCTGGGCACCGCGCCGAACCAGGGCGGCAGTGTCAAGTGGAGCTGGCACTCGGTCGTGTTCCGCGACGACGGTGAACGCTTCAACCACTATGGGGACGGCAACTGGGCTGGCATCATCGGAGTCATGCGTGAAGCGATGGTCGATACGGCCAACTAGGCGGCGCGCCGTCTGGCTGGCGCTGGTCGTCGTCGCTGCGCTCGTGGTCGGCCTGTTCTGGCGCAAGGATGATCCAGCACTGCCACTTGCAGCACCGGCGGCAGCGGTCGGCCTGCATTTTCTCGGGCCGGTGCCGGTCATGAATTCTGCCGGCGACGACCGTACCATGCGCCAACGCCAGCTTGCCGAACAGGTCCGATTAACGCAGCACACCTATTGCAGCTACCTCCAGCACAGCCGCTATCCGCATGCTTCGCGCCCGGCCGCGCAGCATCCCGACCAGCTGTATCCGAACCAGCCGGTGCGCGAATCGAACCCGATGCGTGTCGATGGCGGCGACAGTGATCCGGGCGTGCTGGTGCAGACCATGCAGTCGCGCGTCTACCTGGCGGCAGGCGAAACGGTCGAGTTGTCGCTGCGCGTTGTTGACGCGCACGGCGCGGCAGTACCGCTGGTGGTCACGCGTGCGCTGACCCAGGGCATGGCTGTGCAGGGAGCTCGCCCCGCGCCTCGCGTGACGCTGGCGTTTTCGCAGGATGACGGCGACCACTGGCGCGCCACGTTCGCGCCGCAAACGAGTGCACTGGCGGGCTTTCACGGCACCATTCGCAGTGAAGTGCGCTTCAGCGTCAATGGCCGCGCGGGTGTCGTGTTGTTCGATGTGATCTATTCTCCCGAGCTGCCGGCCATGTGGGCCGGCGCGCCGCATGAAGCGATCGGCCCGGACGCCGTCGAGTTCACGCTGCCGCTCGACGTGCGCCTGGCCGGCCGTTACGTGGTCAGCGGCCGCATCGACGATGCGCTGGGCCGCCCGTTCGCGCTGGCGAGCTTCAACGAACGATTGGGGCAGGGGACGCAGGCGGTGGTCTTGCGCGTGCACGGCAAGCTGCTGCATGACGCCGACCCCGGGCCACCCCTGCCGCTCGTGCTGCGCGATGTCGAAGGCTATCTGCTGCGCGAAAATGCCGATCCGGACCGGCTCTTGCTGGCGCGCCGCGAGGGCCCCGTGCTGGTCAGCCGCACGCTGTCGCTGGCGCACGTGCCCGATCACGCATGGCAGAGCGAGGAACGCAGCCGCTACCTGGCCGAGTATGCGAAGGACCGCATGGCGGCGCGCGAACGGTTGGCGGCGTTCGACCCGGCAGCCACGTTGCCACCGGCCGGGTGCAGCGAACCGGAGCTGGTTCAGTAAGGCACCAGCGGCAACTCGACCAGCGCGGACACCGCGATGGCGCAGCACAGCAAGCCCACGCCATACCAGCGCACCATCGATCGTTTCAGTCTGTCCCGTGCGCGCATATGTCGTCTCCGCTGGCGGCCCGCCACCATGCGTGGCCAAAGCCCAGTGTGCACGCCGAATATGTCAACAGTGTTGCAACGGCTCAACGTCGTGCAGAAGAGAAACGCCGGCTGTGGCGGGTTCGCGACGCCAGGGCGCGCCACCAGCGTAAAATAGCACCTTGAACGAAAGATAAAGAAAGCAACAGCATGTCGATACAATGGTTCCCGGGCCACATGAACGCGGCCAAGAAGGAAGCGGCCGAGCAGATGGAGAACATCGATCTGGTGATCGAAGTCCTCGATGCACGCCTGCCCGAGGCGAGCTGCAACCCACTGGTGGACCAGCTGCGCAAATTCCGCCAGCGTCCCAGCCTCAAGATCCTGAACAAGATCGACCTGGCCGATCCGGTCGCCACCGCCGCCTGGAAAGCCTATTACGATGCGCAGGATGGCGTCACGGCCTACCCGATGACGACCAAGAAACCGGCCGACGTCGCCCGCATCCCCGATCTGGCCCTGTCGCTGGCGCCGCACCGCGGCGTGCCGACCAAACCGCTGCGCATCATGATCATGGGCATTCCCAACGTCGGCAAGTCGACGTTGATGAATGCGCTGCTGAAAAAACGCGTGGCCAAGGTGGGCGACGAGCCAGCCGTGACCAAGGTCCAGCAGCGCCTGTACCTGAACAAGAACGTGGTGCTGGTCGACACGCCCGGCATGCTGTGGCCAAAGATCGCCATGGCCACCGATGGCCTGATGCTGGCAGCGAGCCACGCCATCGGTACCAATGCGCTGGTCGAAGAAGAAGTGGCGGAATACCTGGGTGAGCTGCTGCTGCAGCGCTACCCGCACCTGCTCACCGCGCGCTATGGCCTGAAGACCGAGGGCATGGATGGTGTGGGCGTGATCGAAGGCGTCGCGATGCGCAGGGGCTTCCGCGTGCGCGGCGGCGAGTACGACTACGAAAAGGCCGCGCACTCGCTGCTGCAGGATTACCGCCAGGGCGCCTTGGGCCGCATCAGCCTGGAAACGCCGGATTCGCGCGCGACCAGCCTGGCGCTGCACGCGGCTGAAGTGGCCGAGAAAGCCCGCCTGGCCGCCGAGAAGCTGGCCGCCAAGCTCGAAGAGCAGTCGCGCGGCAAGCGGGGCAGCTGACCTGCCAGGGCGCGTGCCGACACGGTATAATCGCGCCGTTTTGGTGCTCTCGTGCGCATTCCGGCGCGCGAAGTTAAACGGGAAACACGACAGGCCTGCGCCACGAGCCGGCCTGGAAGTGTGCTGCCCCCGCAACGGTCGACAAGCGCCGCGTTCGCACATCCTGCGCCGTGGCAGACAATCTCGATAACCACTTTCCGCACGACAGGAAGGTGAGGGCGTCCCGCTTGCCAGCCCGGATACCGGCCAGGACAGGTGGAAGCGCCACGCGCTTCCTTCGACGCCGGGCTGCGGGGACGCAGCAGGGCGCCCTTTACCGAGACCACATTCATCATGACTTTTGCAGCTCCTGCGCGCCGCGCGCCCCTCGTTGTGGCGTGCGCCTTCGCCGTGTCCACCTTTGCCACCATCGCCACCGCACAAGAAACGCTGGCGCCGGTCGTCGTCACCGCCGCCCGTTTCCCGGCCACCGCCACGCCGATCGGCGCCACCGTGATCACGGCGGACCAGATCCGCACCTCCGGCGTGGCCGACGTGAATGCGGCGATCCGCAAGATCGGCGGCGTCTTCGGTCGCCAAAGCCTGGACGGCTCGCCCGACTTCAGCCTGGACCTGCGGGGTTTTGGCACCAACAGCGCGCAGAACGTGGTAGTGATGGTCGACGGCGTGCGCCTGAATGAAAACGAGCTGGCCAATACTGTGCTGTCGAGTATTTCGATCGATACGGTCGAGCGCATCGAGATCACGCGCGGCGGCAGCAGCGTGCTGTACGGCGACGGCGCCACGGCAGGCGTGATCCAGATCTTCACCCGCCGTCCATCGGGCAGCGGTACGCGCGGTTCGCTGTTTGCCGAGGCCGGGCGCTTCGATGCCCGCGACCTGCGCGCCTCGATCGCGCACGGCGCCGGCCCCTGGTCGTTCGACGCCGCCGTGACCGATCGCCGCACCGACAACTACCGCGACAACAACCGGTACGAGCAGACGAGCTTCAGCGGCGGCGTGCAATATGCGTATGGCGCGAACGGCCGTGCCGGCCTGCGCTTCGAGAGCTCGCGTTCGGACGCGCGTTTTCCGGGTTCGCTGACGGACGCGCAATTCCAGTCGATCCCGACCCAGAGCAACACGCCGGACGACTTCGGCTCGCTCGACACCGACCGTGTCAGCGCCTTCGTCGAACACCGCATCGGCGCCATCGAACTGGCGGCCGAGCTGTCGCACCGCGAGCGCGATGTCGGTTCGACGTATGTGTTCTCGGGCTTCCCATCGGCCTCGCGCTACCAGGCCGATCAGACCCAGTTCTCGCCACGTCTGCGCCACACCGCCATGCTCGGCGACAAGCGCAACGAATTTGTCACCGGGATCGACCTGACCCGCTGGGACCGCCAGGTGACGTCGAGCTTCTCGGCCGGCGACGCCAAACAGGAGTCCAAGGCGATCTACGTGCGTGACGAGCTGACCTGGAACGCGCCGCACAATGCGCGCCTGGCCGTCGGCGCGCGCCATGAACGTTTCGACAAGGACTACGCCGACCCGCTCGCCTTTGTCGAGCCGGAAGACACCGAGCAGTCGGTCAACGCGTTCACCGTCGAAGGCAGCTTCGACGTCGCGCGCGAAGTAACCGTGTTCGCCAAGGCCGGCCGCAGCTACCGCATCGCCAACATCGATGAAAACTCATTCCGCTCTAGCCCTGGCGTGCTGGCCCCGCAAACCTCGCGCGACCTGGAACTGGGCGTCGCCTTTGGCAACGATGCGCGCAAGGCCACGGCGCGCGTGTTCCGTCACCGCCTGACGAACGAAATCTTCTTCGATCCGACGCTGGCCGGCGGCTTTGGCATCAACACCAATCTCGACCCGACCCGACGCCAGGGTGTAGAGGTTGAAGGCAACGCGCTGTTGGCGAACAACCTGCGGCTGACGGGCGCCTGGCAGTACGTGCAATCCGAGTTCCGTGATGGCCCGAATGCCGGCCGCGAGATGGTGCTGGTGCCGAAACACGTCGTGACGACGCGCCTGGCCTGGACGCCAGGCAATGGCCAGACCGCCGATGTCGGCGCGCAGTGGGTGGCCAGCCAGCGTTTTGGCGACGACTTTGCCAACAGCTGTGACGCACGCGTGCCGTCGTACACCACGGTCGACGCCCGTTATGCGCGCCGCTTTGGCCCATGGGAAGCGTCGGTATCGGGCCTGAACCTGCTCGATCGCCAGCATTA
Organism: Telluria sp. LT1R51-2; assembly: GCF_059685775.1. Taxonomy (NCBI): domain Bacteria; kingdom Pseudomonadati; phylum Pseudomonadota; class Betaproteobacteria; order Burkholderiales; family Oxalobacteraceae; genus Telluria; species Telluria sp. LT1R51-2. The sequence goes on from NZ_JCASIM010000001.1 coordinate 809,587, forward strand.
CAGCTACGCGTTCAGCTGCCGCGCCGGGATTTACCCGAGCGATGGCCGCCAGCTGAAGGTGTCGCTGCGCTACGACTTCTGATCGATCGTCTGCCGGGCGCGGGTGGCTGATGTATTTGCACCCGTGTTTCAGCGGTAAGCAAATGCAATAAATCGCGCCCTGCAGACAGGGCAGGGGCAAAAAGTGGTAATCTCGCGATCGTTCGCTCAATCATATTTGTGGAAGGATGTTATGCGCACTCTGCGTTTTGCCCTCGTTGCTGCCGCCCTGGTTGCCGGTTTCGCCAATGCTTCGCCGACTGATCCACGCGTCGGCGCCGAATACACCGTGCTGGCCGCGCCGCAGCCGACCCAGACTGTCGGCAAGAAGGTCGAAGTCGTTGAATTCTTCGCCTACCACTGCGGCGCCTGCAATGCGTTCGAGCCAACGCTCAATGCATGGATCAAGAAGCAGGGCGACAACATCGTGATGCGCCGTATCCCGCTGCCGTTCCAGGGCCCGAGCGATCCGGAAGCCCGCCTGTTCCTGACGCTCGACGCCATGGGCAAGCTCGAGCAGTACCATGACCGCGTGTTCCGCGCCGTGCACATCGAGCGCAAGCGCCTGATGAAGGATGAGGACATCATCGCCTGGGCGACCTCGAACGGGCTGGACAAGGCCAAGTTCATGGAAGCGTGGAACTCGTTTGGCGTCCAGACCAAGCTCAAGCGTCTGCCGGCTGTTGCCGAAGCGTACAAGGCCAGCAGCACGCCGACCGTCATCGTCGATGGTAAATACGTCGTGTCGCCGGCGACTGTGGCACAATCGAACAAAATCCAGGACATGGGGCAGCTGATGACGGCCACCGGCCAGGTCCTCGATGCACTGGTAACGAAAGCAGCCCAGACCAAATGACCAACGACGTCGAACGCGACATCCTCAAGATCTACGAAGGGTCACGGCCCAAAGAGGAAGAGCTGTTTGAGATCAGCCGCGTGAACCATCTCGCGTGGTCGCTGGTGGCGATCTTCGCCATGGCGACCATCTGGCTGAGCATCGCCCTGATCAATGCCGAGAATCAGCGCCATGCGCTGGCAACGAATCAATGTCCTGACCTGGTGTTCAAGGCGGGCTTTGACAAGGCATGCCTGGTCACGGTGAGTTCGCGTGATCACTGGTGGGAACACCTCTGGTTCGGCGTGATGAATGTGCGGCCTGCTCCGCACAATGTTGGAAAATGAGTCGGCAAATGCGTTAACTGAGCAAGACAGGCAGTACCGGAACGGCGCCCCATGGGCGCCGTTCTGTCATTCCGCGGTCGAGACCGCATAAGCGCAGCGCCGCGCGCCATGTAACTGATGCTCGATGCGGATGACCTTCACGGTCGGGCCCAGCACGCGCGCGAATACGTCCAGCTCCGAGCGGCAAAAGTCCTGGCATATGCGTGCTGCTGCGCAGATCGGGCAGTGGTTCTCTATCAACAGCACGCTGCCGTCCGGCTGTGGCTGCGCCTCGGCCATATACCCCTCTTCATCGCGCACGGCGGCCAGCGCCGCGACGCGTGCGTCCAGTGGCGCCGCAGCGCCGACGTCGTCGAGCCGGCTGCGGTACAGCGCTTCGCTCGTCTGCTCACGCGCGACAATCAGGCGTTCCATCGCTGCCGGTCCGAACAGCGTCTGCACCTGCCCGATCAAGTCCACCGTGAGTTCGGCATGACGATCCGGATAGCGTGCCTGCCCGGCCTGGCTCAAGCCCCAGCGCCGCACCGGACGCCCGACCTTGCCCCCGCTGTCCTCATACTCGACCAGTCCCTTCTCAGACGCGCTCTCCAGATGGCGGCGCACGCCCATCGAGGTCAGATCGAGCTGCGCGGCCAGCGCCTGGGCGGTCTGGGCACCACGCATTTTCAACTGCATCAGGATGCGTTCCGAGGTGTTCATGGGGTCTCCAGTTGTGGATGCGTACTGCGCATGCTCCAGCGCCGCAGCGCCACCGATGCCCAGACTGCCAGCATGCCGCCGACGACCAGCACCAGCCGGGTGTCGATCAGCGTCAGCACGGCGCCCAGGAGCGCCATCAGGATATTGGCCAGGCAAAAAATGGTCGACAGCAGCGCCATGACCGACCCCTGGCCGTGGGCCGCAAACTCGTCGGCCGCCCAGGTTTGCAGCGCCGTGTTGTAGAACGCATGCGGCACCCCGAACAGGACGATCCCGGCAATACCGATCCACAGGTTGCCGAAGCCCACGCACAGGATTGCGGTGGCACCCACAGCCGCGTACCAGGCAGCGCGGCGGCGGCCTTCCACCAGACTGGCGTGGCCGGCGAACAGCGCGGCGGTCGTCATCAACGCGCACATGCCCATGTTCACGAGCGAAATCTGGCGCGCATCGTAGCCGCCTATGTCGACCAGCCATAACGGGAAGTATTCGTACAGCGACGCGACACCACAGCAATAGCCCAGGTGGACGATGAACAGCGTGCGCAGCGGGCCGTGACGCAGCAATGTCAGCGCGTGGCGTTCCCGCGCCACCGTCCACCAGCGCAGGCCGTGCGTGGCGGGCGGCGTGGCGGGAATCGTCAGGAACACGCAGAGGGTACCCAGCAGCAGGGCGACAGCGGCGATCCCGAACGGCACCTCGGCGCCCAGCGTCATCGTGAAGCCGCCCAGCAGCGGGCCGACCAGCCAGCCCAGGTTGAAGGAACCATTCAGCCACGACAGTGCGTGATTGCGCAGCGGGCCCTTGATGCGCTCGATCACCAGGGCCCGCATCACGGCGCCATTGCCTTCGAGCAGGCCGGTGCAGAAGCGCGCCGCCAGGAACAGCAGATACGATTCCATGACCATCGCCACGGCCGTGAGCAAGTGGCCGATCGCCGCGCCGACGGTTGTCAGCAGCAGCGCGCGGCGGCGGCCGAAACCATCGGACAACGGCCCCAGCACGGCGCTGCCGATCAGCAGGCCCAGTGGATTGATCATCAGGGCAAGCCCCAATAGCAGCTTGGGCGGCAGCCCGAGAAAGCTGTTGAGCCCATGGACGCTGCCATCGGCGAACAGCGGAGCGAGCATCGGATAGGGCAGCGAGGCGCCGACCGTCGACAGCAGGGCCAGGCCGCACAGGGTGAGGATGAGGAAACGCTGGTTCATAATGGCGCTGAAAACATGTCAACGCGCCGAGCTTACGCCCGCCCGGAAAATAAGTAAACGAAACTGTTTATTTATTTGGGGGCCTGCGGTAATTGCATCACGAAGCGCGCGCCGCCAAGCGGCGAGGTGTCGATATGCAGGGCGCCGCCATGCAACAGCACCGCCTTGTGTGCAATCGACAGGCCAAGGCCGAAGCCGCCGGTGGCGCGGTCGCGGCTGCGGTCGAGCCGGTAGAACGGCTCGAACACCTTGTCGCGCTCGCTTTCGGGAATGCCGGGGCCGTCGTCGTCGACGGCGATCTCGATGCCGGCCGGGTCCCGTGTGGCCGACAGCACGACGCGGCTGCCTGCATATTTCTGGGCGTTGCGCAGCAGGTTGCCGATGGCGCGCGCCAGCAGGCGGGCATCGGCGTCGATGGTGCCCAGTCCGTCCTGGAACTGGCAGGTAACGTCCTGGGACGATGGTGGCAGCGTCGCGCAGCAGTCGCGCAGCAGCGCGTCGAGATCGACCGTGGAACCCTGCAGCGCGCCAGCGCTGTCGAGCTTGCTCATGTCGAGCAGCTCTTTGACCAGGTCGTTCAGCTCGCGCACGTCGCCTTCCAGCGCGGCGATGCGGCGGCGCAGGTCCGGGTCGCCGGCGCGCGCGTCCAGCAATTCGAGGCCGAATTCCAGGCGCGCAATCGGCGTACGCAGTTCGTGCGAGACCGAATGCAGCAAGCTGCGCTGCGCCGCCATCAGCCCTTCGATGCGGCCGGCCATGTGGTTGATGCGTTCGGCCAGTGGATAGACGATCTCCGAGCGGTGCAACTGCGCGCGCACCGACAGCTTGCCGGCGCCGAATTCGTCGGCCATGCGCGACAGCGATTGCAGCGCGCGCCAGTGCGAGCGCGACCACAACGCGATCGGCACCAGCAGGGCAAGGGCGACGATGACGAAGCGCAGCAGCTCCATCGTGAGCTCCTTGCCGATGTCGATCGGCAGGTTCTGCGCATGCAGCACGTCGTCGTTGCTGCCGATATAGCGCTCGCCCGCCAGGTCGACGCGCCGGTACAGGGCCCGCTCGCCGATGTCGATGACAATGGCGCCGCGGTCGAGCGCCGCGCGCTGGCCGGCAGACAGCCGGGCGCGCACATCGGCCAGTGGCAGCAGGTCGTAGCGCACCGGCGAGACTTCGCGCACCTTGTTCAGGCGCGTGAGCCACTCGTCGACCGGCGCTTCGTCCACGTAATGCTCGATCAGGAAAATCTGGCCTGCAGCCTGGCGCCGTGCAATGTCTTCCAGCGGATCGCCAAACAGGCGCGCAAACGCGAAATAGATGAGGAATGTCGCAGCCGTAATCGACAGCATGACGAACACGAAGAACCGGAAAAATAGCCGGTTCACGGGGCCATCCGGGGTGACTGTCGGTGACGAAGTGCGGCCAAGGGCATGGTTTCTCCTGAGCTGGAGATTGTACAGCGGCAAGGGCATAACGGTCAGCATCCCCACGGGGCGCACGAGGGCCGCCTTACAAATTGACGACAATTGGTGGACATCTGAGGGGTGATTCGCAGCACCGGCAGCGCTTACCATCTATCTCATCATCAGGGTTTCCGTTTGCCCACTGATGCGTGAGTGTCAGTGGGTTTTTTTATTCGAGCCAGAGCGAAAGCATCTGCATTGTCACCATGCGATGGGAGAGCGCAGCTTGCTCGACGTAAAATATCAGCACACGAACTCCCGGACCGCTATCACGATGAAACAGTTCTTCGCCCTGGCCCTCGCCGCTGCAAGCAGTGCCGCGAACGCGCAGATGCCGGCCACCAACCCGATGCCCGATGGCAGCCACGACATGTATGCGGGGCTGGGCGCCGTGTCACGAGCTCGCTACGAGGGTGCGGAAACCCGCAAGACATCGGTCATGCCGGTGCTGCAGGTGCAATGGAGCAATGGGGTGTTTATCTCCGGCATGAGCGCCGGGATGCATTGGTCGAATGATCCCACCCTTGAATACGGCCCATTGGTATCGGTCCACGCCAGCCGCGACGCGTCCGGCTCGGGCGGCATCATCGATGGCGTCGGCGTTGCGACCATGCTGCCGCTGGCGGCGCGCGTGCGGCGCGACGATCCCGTCGTCGGCATGCCGGACGTGGATGCCCGGGTCGAAGGCGGCGCCTTCCTGAACTATTATCTGAATCCGGCCTGGCGGCTCACCAGCAGCGTGCTGATCGGCTCGGGCAACGAGCATGACGGCGCCCGCATGGAGCTGGGCGTCCAGCGCCTTGCCATGGCCATTGCGCCGCAGCACACGGTCTCGTTCAATGCCGGGCTCACGCTGGTCAACCGCGACTACAACCGCAGTTACTTTGGCGTGAACGAAAACGAGGCCTGGAGCAGTGGCAACGCCGTGTATCGCCCCGGTGGCGGCCTGAAAGATGTGCGCGCCGGCGCGCGCTGGAACTGGGCGCTTGGTCCATCGTGGATGCTCACCACCAACCTGCAAGCAACGCGCCTGATCGGCAGCGTGCGCCATAGCCCGCTCGTCGAGCGGCCCACCAACGTGACGGTTTCGACCGCCTTCGCCTACCGCTTCTGATGATGCAACGCGTACACCTCTCCGCCTGCGTGACCCTGCTGCTGACGGCAGGCATCGCCGTTGCGCAGGCGCGTGCCGACGAATGGGTGAGCTATCGGGATGCATACCGCGCGATGGTGGTATTCGACAAGTATGGCGGCCCCAAACACCTGTTGCACAGTCAGCTGCAGGTGCGCCCGCGCGCGCGGGGCATGCTGGACGACGCCGCAAGCCTGCTGATCAAGGGCCGCACGCTGCAGACCAGCCTGGCGCTTGATGCGCTGGGCCGCACGACGCTGCCACTGCTCAAGGTTGCCTACGACGAGAATGCCGTGCTCATGCCCAACAGGTCGCTGGGCGGCTTCACCGTGCGCCCGCGCATCTCGCTGGCGCTGCGCGCCGACGGTGCATATGACACGACCGAATTGCGCGCGGCCTGCGAGCAGGCGCTGGGCTTTGCCCGCCATGGCGACGCCTCGGCGAGCAGCCAAGCGTGTGTGGGCGTGCGGCTGGTGTTTGCAAAGACCAGTCCCGCAGCCGGTGCCCGGCTGCGCACCGGTGGCGCCGATACCGTCCTGCCAGTCACGCGTGCCCCTGCGTTCGCTGGCGACGTCGATGACGATTTCCCCGTCGTCACCTACCGCTTCACACCATCAGACGCGGCCCAGCTCGTCACATACAACGCACCGCTGGCCATCGTGCCAGTGTTTGAATAAGCCAAAAGCCGGGGTCAGATCTGACATTCGGACACGATCTCGACGGTAAAGCCGGGGTCAGGTCTGACATTCGGACACGATCTCGACAATCGGGTAGTTGGAACTAGCTGGCACCGCGCCATGCTATTGGTCAATACACCATTGGACGTGTTTAAGGCTGAGGCCGTGTCTGAATGTCAGACCTGACCCCGGCTTTTTACGCGTCAATTCCAGGCCGATGGCGAAAACAGATAGCCTTCGCCCCAGACCGTCTTGATCTTTTCCGAATCGGCATCGTCGAACTTGCGGCGCAGCTTCGAGATGCAATTGTCGATGCTGCGGTCGAGCCCGTCGAACTCGATGCCGCGCATCTTCTTGAGCAAAGCGTCGCGCGAGAGTACGCGGCCGGCTGCCTCGGCCAGCACCAGCAGCAGTTTGTATTCGGTATTCGACAGGATGCAGGGCTGGCCGCGCCAGACGACGCTGCGGTCGCTCGTGACGATGCGCAGCGCGCCAAATTGCAGGATGCGCGCATCGACGCCCGACTTGGCCTGGGCGCGCCGCATCAGGGCGCGCAGGCGCGCCAGCAGGACGCGCGGCTGGACCGGTTTGTTGACGAAGTCGTCGGCGCCTTGCTCCAGCCCCGAGACTTCATCGTACGAATCTTCGCGCGCGGTCAGGATCAGGATCGGGACGTCCGAATGTTCGCGGATCTGGCGGCACACCACCATGCCATCCAGGCCCGGCAGCATCAGGTCGAGGATCACAACGTCGGGCGCCAGTTCCTTGAAGCGCTCGAGTGCGGTATCGCCGCGGGTGACGAGGTCAACCGCGAACTCGTAACTGGACAGGTATTCGGAGACGAGCTCGGCCAGGCGCGCATCGTCTTCCACCAACATTACACGGTGCATTCAGTTTCTCCTCGGTCGGCCATTGTAGCGGCCGGTGCGCCGGAATGGCAGGTCCTGCGAGAAGCGAGACAAGTCATTACAGTTTGACGACAATCGCGCGCATCTGGTGCGCCCGATTGTCGGATCAACGCGCACACATGCGCCTCAATCAGCACCATCCTTACCGCCCCGCAGGCTGGCGCCGACCTTCTGGCTGGCGTGCAATGCAAGCGCTGGCACGGTCGCCCCATTCACGCCGCCGAGCGTGAACTTGATGACGCCATTGGCCGGGACCACCACGACGTCGCCGCTGCAACCGGTCCTGCTGGCATTGAGCTGGCCATTGATGACGTTGCAATAGGCGCCTGGCGGCAGGCCGGTCGCCTGCGTCGTGGTCCAGGCCGCCGGGTCGTTATTGATCGCGACAAAGCCCTTGTTACCGCGCGAAAACGCGATCTGGTTGCGTGTGCCGGTGGTGAAATTATCCACGCCCTGGCCCGATGTGGCAGCGCGAAAGCCGACCATGTTCGAGATTTCGGGCCAGCGGTGGATGAAGTCCCACGCCTGGTTGATCAGCGGATTGCCTTGTGCGTCGAACGGGCTGGCCGCTGGCGGCGGCTGCTCGCTCCGGGTAAAGCGAAAGCCCGAATGCACTTGCGCCGCGCCATAGGGCCAGGCCAGCATCAGGACATTGGCCAGCTGGTAGCGCTTGGTGCCTTGCGTGTCGTTGGGAACGCCGGTGAAGTTGCTGGCCACGAGCGAGCTCGGCGCGTGTTCGCCGCGTTCGAAATCCCAGTTGTTGATGAACACGGTCGCCTTGTCGCTGGGGATGAAGCCCCAGGTCCCGCCCCAGCCGGCGCTTGGCGACCCCATAAACCTGGGCAGGTCCGCCACGGCCGCGCCATTCACGTTCTGGAACATTTCCTTCATCGCATAGACGTAATGGAACTCGTTGACCGAGCCAGTGGCCAGGTAGGCATTCGCCTTGACGCCACTGTCCGGGATGACCTCCTGCGTGAACCACAGCGGCTCACCGGCTTTGGTCGTGCGGGATACGCCATTGAGGAAGCCGGCAATGTCGCCCGGCGCCATGTGCTTGGCGGCGTCCAGCCGCACACCGTCCACGCCCATGGCCACGAGCTTGTTCAGGTAGTTGCGGATCTGGCCCTGCACATAGCTGGCACCGGTATTCAGGTCGGGCAGGTTGTTGAGGCGGCAGCTCGTCACCTTGGTGCGGTCGGCCAGGCTGTAGTCACCGCCCTGGATCACGCAGGCGGCATGGAAATCGGGGGCGCTGAAATGGGGGTAGCTTTGCGTGGCGGCATTCCAGCTGCTGCCATCGGTGGCCGTGCCGGTACCGGCGCCGTCGGCCATCTGGTTGACGACCACGTCGGCGTAGATGCGCACCTTGGCCGCATGGCAGGTGTTGATCATGGCCTGCAGCTCGGCTTCGGTGCCCATCCGGCTGTCGAGCCTGGTGTAATTGACCGCCTGATAGACGTCGTACCAGAAGTCCAGCTTGCGCGATGCATGGGGTGGCGAGATCTGCACCGCGCCGTAGCCCTGGGGCCCGAGCCAGTTCGTACACTCTTTGGCGATGTCGTTCCATTTCCAGCGGAACATCTGTACCGAGGTATCGGCAGGGTTGAAGTCGGCTGCGGCCGCTGGCGTACTGAACGCCATGGCGATGCAGGCGATGCTGGAAAGACACGCTGCGCGGTGCAGACGCTGCACCAATTGCCTGGTTCGGATGAATTCCACGTTGATTCCCGGGTTGTGACGCGTTGACGATGAATGACCGCACGGTGGACAAACGGGTTGTCCAATGTTGCTACGACGGAAATTATCACGGAACGTCAGGGCGTAGATTCAGACTTGCTTCAGAGCCAGGCAGCCTGGGCATGAGGGTTTCCGGCTTGACGAACAGGGATCTGTCGTCGAAGATTCCGGTCATCAACCACGTCCTGACACCCTTGGAAAACGCCATGAATCTGGTCGTCAAAGTACGCGTGCTGCGGCACATCCGGCAGTCCGGCTTTCGTCCGCAACTGGAGGATCTCTCGCCTGATCTGTTTCCGTTCTGGCAGCGCACTAGCGGGAAAGAATTTCCCGGCATGCCGGACAACCCGCTTTTTTTCACCCATGCAGCAACCGGACTGATGCGCTTTTTCGAGGTCGCGGCAGACCGGCGCGAGCCGTGCGCGTTGCCATCGCTGGCCGCCGACTCGGTCTGGCATGCGTGGATGGCATGGGATCCCGTGAATCTGGATCACTTTTGCCGCCGCCACTTCGGCAAGCCGATCGACCATCTGCCCCACGCCAGTCTCGATGCACTGGCACTGCCGCGCGTGCTCGTTGGCTGTCGCGAGCACGAAGACGCGCGCTCGCGGGTACGGGGCTTGCCCGCGTTGTTCCGCCTCGATGCCACGTTGCGTATGCCATATGGTCATGGCTACGCGCTGCAAGACGAGGACATCGTGTACAGCCGTCTGGATGCCAATGGCAGGATGGCCGGTCGCGCACGGGCGCATCCCGAGCTGACACTGCGGGCGCTGCTGCTGGCAAACCTGATCAGCCAAGCAGACTATGCCGCGGCCCTGCGAGAAAAACGGGGGCTGGACACCGGGGCAGGCACCTATTACGTCGGTGATGGCGGCAGCGAGAACGCGATGCGCGACTGTGACGCTGACTTCAACTGCCATGGCGGCGGAAGCGATGGGGGCGATGGCGGCGGCGGCAGCAGCAGCAGTTGCGGCGGTGGCAGCAGTTGCGGCGGCGGCGGGGGAGACTGAGCGCCAGCATGCAAACGGCCCGCTCGCGCGGGCCGTTGCAGATCGTCACGCCAGATAGCGCGTGACCTTTAGTGACTCATTTGATTCAAGCCATGTTCTGGTTGACGAAGTCCCAGTTGGCGACGTTCCAAAACGCTTCCAGGAACTTCGCGCGTGCATTGCGGTAGTCGATGTAGTACGCGTGTTCCCAGACGTCGGCCGTCAGCAGCGGCTTGTCGGTCGTGGTCAGTGGCGTGGCGGCGTTCGACGTGTTGACGATGTCGACGCTGCCGTCGGCCTTTTGCACCAGCCAGGTCCAGCCCGAACCGAAGTTGCCCAGTGCCGATTTGTTGAACTCTTCCTTGAACTTCTCGACCGAACCCCATTTGGCATTGATCGCGTCCAGCGCCTTGCCGCTCGGTGCGGCGCCGTTCGGGGTCATGCAGTGCCAGAAGAAGGTGTGGTTCCAGACCTGCGCCGAATTGTTGAACACGCCGCCCGACGACTTCTTGACGATCTCTTCCAGTGGCATCTCTTCGAACTCGGTGCCCTTGATCAGGTTATTCAAGTTGGTCACGTAGGTCTGGTGATGCTTGCCGTGGTGGTATTCCAGGGTCTCGGCCGAGATGTGCGGTTGCAGGGCATCCTTGGCATACGGCAGTGCTGGCAGGGTGTGTTCCATGATAAATCCTTGTTGGGTTGGAAAGGTTGCAGTTCTGATAGCGGCGCTATTCTAAACCGGCTGCAGCAATATTGCATGACTGCATTCTCTTTCCTGTTGGACAGGATTCGTTACTCGAGCACGCTCTGCACCTGCGCTACACCAACCTCGGCGCTGCCATCGGCCAGGCGGATGTGCAGCGTGTCGCGTGCGTGGATCTGCGCCGGGTCGCGCACGATCTGGCCTTTGCCATCGCGCACGATGGCGTAGCCGCGCTCGAGCGTGCGCTGCGGGTTGAGCAGTTCCAGCTGCGCCGCCAGTCCCATCAAGGCATCGCGGCGGCCCTTGAGGCTGTTGCGCAGGCTGGTGTGCAGATGACGCCCGTCCGAAGCCAGTTGCGCCCGCAGTGCGCGCATGTCGGGCCGGTGCCGGCTCCAGCGCTGCTGCAATTGCGCCAGCACCAACCCCTGACGGTTGATGGGCAGCTTGACGGCGTGTGTCATGGCCGTGGCCAGTGCCAGCAGTTTCAGGCGCTGGTGGCCGATCTGCGCTGATGGGCTCAACAGGCGACGACTCAGGTTATCCAGGCCCTGGCTGGCATCCGACAGGCGGCGGTCCATCGCGCGCTGCAGATCGAGTGCGTCGCCGTGCAGCGACGCCAGCCAGTCGGCGCGCGGCGTGGCAGCCAGTTCGGCAGCGGCGGTTGGCGTCGCCGCGCGCACGTCGGCCGCGAAGTCGGCAATGGTGACGTCGGTTTCGTGGCCCACGCCCGAGACCACGGGAATGGCGCAGGCATCGATCGCGCGCGCCACGCATTCTTCGTTGAAACTCCACAGATCTTCAATCGAGCCGCCGCCGCGGCACACCAGCAGCACGTCGACTTCGCCGCGGCGCGAGGCGGTCATGATCGCCTCGGCAATCTTGTCGGCAGCGAACTGGCCCTGGACCGGCGTGGGGTAGAGCACCACGCGCACATGCGGCGCGCGCCGGCGCAGGGCGGTGAGCACGTCGCGCAGCGCGGCGGCGCCGGGGCTGGTGACGATGCCGATGCTGCGCGGGAACAACGGCAGCGCGCGCTTGCGGTCGGCGTCGAACATGCCCTGCGCGGCCAGCTTTTCCTTCAGGCGCAAGAACGCCTCGTACAACTGGCCCACGCCGGCGCGCCGGATGGCCTCGACATTGATCTGGTAGTCGCCGCGCGCGCCGTACAGCGTCACGAGTGCGCGCACCTCGACCTTGTCGCCTTCGCGCGGGATGAAACCGGCCGACTGTGCGCGGCCACGGAACATGACAGCGCGCACCTGGGCCGCGTCATCCTTGAGCGTGAAATACCAGTGGCCCGACGCCGCGCGCGTGAAATTGGAAATTTCGCCGCCGATCCACGTCAGTGGAAAAGTACGCTCGAGCAGGCGCGCCACCTGCTGGTTCAGCGCAGTGACGCTCAGAACGGCGGGGGGAGCGTAGGCGGAATCGGCATCGCTGGTCGGGAGCATGGTGGGTCGCGAAAAATCGGGGAGAGTGGATTATAGCCGTCCGGCGCAGCGTTTTCTGTCAATGGCGCACCGCAGGCAAACACCGATTATTGCTGCTTTTCAATGCAATCTATTGAATTGTGTTTGAAATCAACGGCTTGAAGGGTTGGTAATGTCGTTTGAGAGCGGTTTATCCACACAAGCTGTGGGGAACTCCTGCATAAGACCGGTTACTGCGCGCGGATTGGGCAGCGTGTCTGGATTTATTACAAAACAATGACTTAGGTCGTTTGTGGCGCGCTTGATCACAAAGTTGTCCACAGAATCTGTGCACACCTGATGACGCACTGTTTGGGTCGTTTTGCGGACCGGCGCTGCGATATCGGTGGGCGCGACCGTCATGGACCGTGCTGCCTGATTTTAAAGCACCACGGCGTCGTTCCAATAGAATCAAGGACTTGGCGTATTAACCTGACGCTTCCTCACACTCTTATCCACACAAAGTGTGCACAGTGTGAATATTCGAAGCACAGCGGGTGCGAAGTCCAAATAAACACGGTAACGCGGCGAATCAGGGTGGGTTTTATTGGATAATCAGCCCATATGCTCAAATTTTAAGCGGTTCGCTAATACTGATTGAAATCAAAGGCTTAGTGTCATAAATGGTGGCTTGCGCACAATTTTGTCCACAATAAGTGTGCGGAACTACACTATCCACTGGCGCGATCATTCTGTCGATATACTGCCTCCAAAACAGGCGTGCCGACCAAGTCCTATGAAATCAATGACTTATGACTTGTTAAGGCGGCTTGCGCACAATTTTGTCCACAGAATGTGTTCGCAACTACAGGAGTTCGCGCCGGCGTTGTCGAAAAAGCCATGGTGTCACTGCGCACTGGCACCGAGTCCTGAGACTGCCATTTTCTTGCGCAGGCGCAGAAAGCCGTTTGAAATCAACACACTCGTATGCCCTCAGGCGCGTTGCGCACAATTTTATCCACAGAAGGTGTGCAGAACTCTACTTGCTGCTTCGCTGCCAACTTGCTACATTGCCGGATTGACTTTTATCCTCTCAGGAGTATCTCTTGCTCGCCATCTTTCAAGCCGCAGGCTGGCCTATCTGGTTCCTGCTGTTCGCGTCGATCGTTGCCGTCGCCCTCATCGTCGAACGCCTGATCACGCTGCGCCGCGAGAAAATTCTTCCCCGCAATCTGCTCGACGAAGTCATCCGTGTGCACCACACGGGCAAGGCCACGCCGGACGTCATCAACAAGCTGGAACAGAATTCGCCGCTGGGCACCGTGCTGGCGGCTGCACTGCGTAACGTCGACGCACCACGCGACGTGATGAAGGAGTCGATCGAGGAAGCCGGCCGCGGTGTGGCCCAGAACCTCGAACGTTTCCTGACCACGCTCGGCACCATTGCCTCCCTTGCGCCGCTGATGGGTCTGTTCGGTACGGTGGTCGGCATGATCGAAATCTTCGGCGCCTCGGCCCCGACCGGCGGCAATAACCCGGCCCAACTGGCGCACGGCATTTCGGTGGCGCTGTACAACACCGGTTTCGGCCTGGCCATCGCGATGCCGGCCCTGGTCGCCTACCGTCACTTCCGCAACCTGGTCGACACCTATATCGTCGACATGGAACTGCAGGCCGTGAAATTTGTCGACGTCGTCCATGGTGCGCGCAAATGATGGACTTTCGCCGTGGCCGCAAGCGCGAAGATCCGGAGATCAACCTGATCCCGTTCATCGACGTGCTGCTCGTGGTCCTGATCTTCCTAATGGTCTCGACCACCTACAGCAAGTTCACCGAGCTGCAGATCACCTTGCCGACCGCCGAGGCCGACAAGCAGGCGCAAAAGCCGTTCGAGATCAATGTCACGGTCGATGCCAAGGGCAACTACACGGTCAATAACACGCCCGTGGCGTTCACCAGCGTGGCAGGCCTGGCGCAGGACATGAAGACGGCGGCGCGCACGCCCGATGGCCAGGTGGTGGCCAGCCCGGTCGTCATTGTCAACGCCGACCAGTTTGCGATGCACCAGATGGTGATCAATGTGCTGGAAGCAGCGCGCGTGGCCGGCTACGACAAGCTGACCTTTGCTGCCCAGACCGGCACTGGCAAGTAACCTCACCGGCCCGCCTCAAGCGGGCCGGCATTCTCCCGCATGGCATCTTCCTTCGAATCGACTCTGACGCGCGCCTGGTTGCGGCGCGGACCACTCGCGGTCGCGCTGCTGCCGGTGGCGCTGCTGTTCGGGGCGCTGGCCGCCGTGCGCCGCCGGCTGTTCCAGTCCGGCCTCAAACCATCGGCACGGTTGCCCGTGCCCGTCATCGTTGTCGGCAACATCTTTATTGGTGGCACAGGCAAGACGCCGCTGACGATCTGGCTGGCCGAGGCCCTGCGCGCGGCCGGCATGCATCCGGGCATCATCTCGCGCGGTCACGGTGGCGCTGCCGGCAAGGATGGCGCGCCGCGCGCCGTCACGCCAGGGGCCGATCCGCGCATTGTGGGCGACGAACCGCTGTTGATTGCCCAGCGCACCGGCTGCCCCGTCGTCATCGGCCGCCAGCGCGCCGAGGCGGGCAGGGCGCTGCTGGCGGCGCATCCGGACGTCGACGTCCTCATTACCGACGATGGCTTGCAGCACTATGCGCTGGCGCGCGATATCGAGATCGTCCTGTTCGACGGCCGCGGCGTGGGCAATGGCTGGCTGCTGCCGGCCGGGCCGCTGCGCGAGCCGCCGTCGCGCCGCCGTGATTTTACCGTGGTCAATGTCCCCGAAATTACGCCAGCGCTGGCCCGGGCCGTCGGCGGCGCCCCGTACCGCATGCTGCTGTCGGGCCAGTATGCCGAACCGCTGAACGGTGGCGCACGCGTGCCGCTGGCCGATCTGCGCGCCAAACGCCTCGTCGCCGCAGCCGGCATCGGCAATCCGGGGCGCTTCTTCGCGATGCTGCGCGCGGCTGGCCTCGCCCCTGGCGAACTGGCATT
Source organism: Telluria sp. LT1R51-2 (assembly GCF_059685775.1). Taxonomy (NCBI): domain Bacteria; kingdom Pseudomonadati; phylum Pseudomonadota; class Betaproteobacteria; order Burkholderiales; family Oxalobacteraceae; genus Telluria; species Telluria sp. LT1R51-2. The sequence continues at coordinate 824,754 of NZ_JCASIM010000001.1, forward strand.
GCCGGACCATCATGATTTCCTGGACGACCCGTTCGCCGCCCTGGACGCCGAGATCATCCTGATCACGGAGAAGGATGCAGTAAAATGTCGGCAACTTGAACATCTGAAGGACGATCTGCGCTTGTGGGTCGTGCCTGTGACGGCGCAGCTCGACCCTGCGCTGGCTGAACAAATCGTGGAGAAATGTCGTGGACGCTCGCCTGTTTGATATCCTGGTCTGCCCGTTGTGCAAGGGTCCGCTTGAACTCGACAAGAAGGCGCAGGAACTGACCTGCCGCGCCGACCGTCTCGCCTATCCGATCCGCGACGGCATTCCGATCATGTGGGCCGACCAGGCGCGCAAGATCGAGCCTGTCTGATCGGCCTGCATGAACTTTACCGTCATCATCCCGGCGCGCCTGGCGTCGACCCGCCTGCCGAACAAGCCGCTGGCCGACCTGGGCGGCAAGCCGATGGTGGTGCGCGTGGCCGAGCGTGCCCGTGAATCGGGCGCGACCCGGATCATCGTCGCGACCGACCATGCCGACATTGCCGCCGCCTGCTTTGAACATGGCGTAAGCGCCGTGATCACGCGCGCCGATCACCCGTCCGGCACCGACCGGATTGCCGAAGTGGCGCACGTGCTGGGCCTGGCACCCGATGACGTCGTCGTCAACCTGCAGGGCGACGAACCATTGATCGACCCGCGCCTGCTGGCGGCCTGCGCCGCCCGGATCAGCGCCGACGTGCCGATGGCCACCTGCGCGCATCCGATCCTGGATGCGGCCGACGTGTTCAACCCGAACGTCGTCAAGGTCGTGCTCGACAAGAACGGCCGCGCACTGTATTTCTCGCGCGCCACAATTCCCTGGCACCGCGACGCGTTCGCCCAGACGCTCGAGTCATTGCCTGCCGGCTACGCGCCGCTGCGCCACATCGGCCTGTATGCCTACAGCAATGCGTTCCTGCAGGCCTATCCCGCCATGGCGGTGTCGCCGCTCGAGTCGATCGAGGCTCTGGAGCAGTTGCGTGTGCTGTGGCACGGTGTCCCGATCGCCGTGCACATCACGGACAGCGCACCGCCAGCGGGCGTCGATACGCCCGACGATCTGGCCCGGGTGCGTCTGCACTACACGTCTTGACGCAAGCCACAAGGGGATAGCAAAGCCATCTGCGCAGGATCAAATATCCTCGCTGCAACGGCTTGCGACTGGCTTTTACGCCAACTTTTGTGGTAACTTCCGTCTCAACGAAGTCTGCGCCATATCAAAAAGATCACCCTATCCGCCATTTTACTTTTCTCTATTTTCTAGAATCTCAGGAAACTCATGCGTCTCATTCTGTTAGGAGCACCCGGTGCCGGCAAGGGCACCCAGGCCAATTTCATCAAAGAAAAGTTCGGCATCCCCCAAATCTCGACCGGCGACATGCTGCGCGCCGCGATCAAGGCCGGGACTGAACTGGGCCTGGCCGCCAAAAAAGTGATGGATGCCGGCCAACTCGTGTCGGACGACATCATCATCGGCCTGGTTAAAGAGCGCCTGAAGGACGCGGACTGCCAGAACGGCTATCTGTTCGACGGCTTCCCGCGCACCATCGCCCAAGCCGAAGCGATGAAGGACAGCGGCGTGAACATCGATTACGTGCTCGAGATCGATGTTCCGGACGACATGATCCTGGAACGCATGACCGGCCGCCGCTCGCACGCTGCGTCGGGCCGCGTGTACCACGTCAAGTTTAACCCGCCAAAAGTCGCCGATATCGACGATATCACGGGCGAGCCGCTGATCCAGCGCGACGACGACAAGGCGGAAACCGTCTCGAAGCGCCTTGAGGTGTACCACAACCAGACCAAGGTGCTGCTCGGTTACTACGGCAAGTGGGCCGAGTCGGGCCTGCCAGGCGCGCCGAAATACCGCCGCATCACGGGCGTTGGCCCGGTCGAGCAAGTGCGTGACAATGCGTTTGCGGCGCTGGCCGAATAAATCGTTCTTCCGGTACTACCCCATCGATCCCGCGCTGGTCCCGCCCGCGCGGGATCGATGCATTTGGGGCCTGCGACCGTCATTACGCCGTACAATTGTGAGCAATTGTTTCCCGTGCGCCGTGTACGGGTTGGCAAGACGATAATAAGTTATCTGTCTACAACCCTGAGAGGTCTTTTCATGAACAAGAACAACGCCATCCGCGCCATGCTGCTGGCCTTTGCCGCTGCCAGCGCCAGTGCCCAGACGACAGGCGCCACACAGGGGCAGCCCGCCACGGGCGAGACATACCGGCCATCCCTTGACGGCCAGCAAACCTCGACCCCGGCCGCACCGATCGACATGCAGCCAAAAACCCAGGAAGAAAAAGCCACCGGCCGCCAGGAACCATCGCGCCTGAAGGACATCGACCCGGCAACGCACCCGGCGCCGCAGAACGTGCGCCCGCAGCCGACACCGTCGCCGAAGACGCAGCAGGAGCAGGGCGTGCAGCCAGTTGCACGCCGCTCGGTCCAGCAGCAGATTGACAGTGCAGCGCGCCTCGCGTCGCCGAATGCACCGACGGTGGTCGCCCCGGCCACCAGCGCGCCGACCCCGGTCGTGCCAACGACCAGCCAGGTTAGCCCATGCATCGGCGCCACGTGCACTGACGCCACCGGCGCGACCACCGCCGGCGCGGTCGGGAGCTCGAGCGTGAACAGCGCCGGACGCCTGTGCAACCGCAGTGGCACCACGGTGCAGTGCTTCTGAACTAAGACCGCCCGTCGTCCCGAAAGTTCGCCAATCGCCGACTTTACGTTTACGTAAACGTTAAAGCCGGGCAAAATACTGGTACAAGAACTTTTACTAGGGACAACCATGCACATCCAGGATAACGTCTTCATCGTCACCGGCGGTGCGTCCGGCCTTGGCGCCGCCACCGCGCGCATGCTCGCCGCCAATGGCGCGACCGTCGTCATCGCCGACGTCCAGGCCGAGGCAGGGCAGGCGCTGGCCGACGAGCTGAAAGGCCAGTTCGTTCGCTGTGACGTCACCCAGGAAGCCGACGCCCAGGCCGTCGTCGATGCGGCCGTTGAGCTGGGCGTGCTGCGCGGCCTGGTCAACTGCGCCGGCGTCGCGCCGGCCGTCAAGACCGTCGGCAAGGATGGCGCGCACCCGCTGGACGTGTTCCAGCGCGCCGTGAACATCAATCTGGTCGGCACCTTCAATATGGCGCGCCTGGCCGCCGAGGCCATGGGCAAGACCGAGCCGGCCGAACACGGCGAGCGCGGCATCATCATTAACACCGCATCGGTTGCTGCGTTCGATGGCCAGATGGGGCAGGCGGCCTACGCGTCGTCCAAGGCGGCCGTGGCCGGCCTGACGCTGCCGATGGCACGCGACCTGTCGCGCAACGGCATCCGCGTGATGACGATCGCACCGGGCATTTTCGAGACGCCAATGCTGATGAACATGCCGCAGGAAGTCCGTGATTCGCTGGGCAAGATGGTGCCGTTCCCGCCGCGCCTGGGCCTGCCGACCGAGTTCGCCCACCTGGCCCGCGCCATCATCGAAAACGTGATGCTCAACGGCGAGACGATCCGCCTGGATGGCGCGATCCGCATGCAGCCAAAGTAGTTCTTCAGGGACGTGTCCTGAAAGCATTTCGAAGATGCTGTAGCATGTCTTCGATGCCGGGCGCCTGGCCTATGGTCTCGCGCCCGTTTGCTATTTTGGAGAACCGTTTGAACACACTCAGCAAGCTTGCGCTCGCTCTGGCACTGGCCGGCGCGACGACCACGCCCCTGTGGGCCCAGGATTCACTGCAGGCCGCGCCCGAAGCGGCGACCGGCTACACCGAGAAAAATGGCTGGCAGGCCAAGAAGTACATGGTCACCGCCGCCAACCCGCTGGCGGTCGAGGCCGGCTACCAGATCCTGCGCCAGGGCGGGGCCGCGATCGATGCGGCCATTGCCACGCAACTGGTGCTGACGCTGGTCGAGCCGCAATCGTCCGGCATCGGCGGCGGCGCCTTCATGGTCCACTATGACGGCAAGCAGACGCAGGCGTTCGACGGCCGCGAAACCGCGCCAAGCAAGGCCGACGAGCACCTGTTCGAACGGCCTGACGGCACGCCGCTGTCGCGCACCGAAGGCGTGGTCGGCGGGCGCTCGGTCGGCGCGCCGGGCGTGCTGCGCATGCTCGAACTGGCGCACCGCCAGCACGGCAAGCTGCCGTGGAAGGTGCTGTTCGCCCCGGCAATCCGCTTGTCGGAGCAAGGCTTCAAGGTCAGCCCGCGCATGCACAAGATGCTCGCTGGCGAGACGTTCCTGATCAAGGACCCGGTTGCCGCCGCCTATTTTTATGATGCTGCCGGCAAGCCGTGGCCGGTTGGCCATGTGCTGAAGAACCCGGCGCTGGCTGCCACGCTGCGCGAGATCGCTGCCGGCGGCGCCGACGTGTTCTACACGGGGCGCTTCGCGCGCGACATCGCGGCCAAGGTGGCCGCGCACCCGACCAATCCGGGGCTGCTGACAGCCAAGGACATCGCCGACTATCGCCCGAAGGTCCGCACGCCTGTCTGCAGCGACTACCGCGCCTACACCGTGTGCGGCATGCCGCCACCATCGTCGGGCGGGATCGCCGTGGCCCAGATGCTGGGCATGTTCGAGACCTTCGACATGAAGGCGCTCGCGCCGAAGGACGGCGTGCCGGGCGCAGACGCCGTGCACGTGTTTTCGGAGGTAGGGCGCCTGGCCTACGCCGACCGCAACCGCTACGCCGCCGACGCCGACTTCGTGCCGCTGCCGGGCCGTGGCATCCCGAGCCTGATCGACAAGGGCTACCTGACGGCGCGCGCCGGCATGGTGGGCGCACGTTCGATGGGCGAGGCCAAGGCCGGCACGCCGCCGGGGATGGAGGTTGCGTGGGGCACCGATAACGCGATCGAGACGCCGTCGACGTCGCACATGTCGGTGGTCGATGGCAATGGCGCCGGCCTGGCCATGACGACGACGATCGAAGATGCGTTTGGTTCGCGCCAGATGGTCGATGGCTTCATGCTGAATAACCAGCTGACCGACTTCTCGTTCAGCGCGCGCGACGCCGACGGCCCGGTGGCCAACCGCGTCGAAGCCAACAAGCGCCCGCGCAGTGCGATGTCGCCCACGATCGTGTTCGACCGCGCCAGCGGCAAGCTGGTGCTCGCCATCGGCTCGCCCGGCGGCCCGGCCATCATCAATTACGTGGCCAAGGTGCTGGTGGGCACGCTCGACTGGGACCTGAACGTGCAGCAGGCGATCGCGTTGCCGAACTTCGGCAGCCGCAACGGTCCGACCGAACTGGAGCGGGGTCGCTTCCCCGACGCCACGCTCGACGTGCTGCGCGCGCGGGGCCACGCGATCCGGGTCAGCGAGCAGACGTCGGGCCTGCACGGCATCGAGCGTGTGATGGTAAAAGGCGTGCCGATGTGGTTTGGCGGCGCCGATCCGCGCCGGGAAGGTGTTGCCAGGGGCGATTAAGGTAGCGCTCGAGAAAAAGCCGGCTTGAATGTGCCGGCTTTTTATTTTGTGAGACACAGAGTTCCGAATGCGTAGCGAAGCGCTTCCGGCAGCGTAGTCACATCGACGTATTGATTCAGGAGTTCGAGCCGGAGCTTGTCCTTGCCGCCATAGGCAGCAACAAGCCGGTTCGCATAGTCGATCATGAGACGCTGCTGAATGTCGCGCGAGTATTCCTCGGTGAAGTCGTCATCGGCCAGTCGGTAGGGGCCTTCGTGATCGATGATGACGCACGCTTGATGTTGCAGCATGATGATCGGCGCATATTCATCGGTGATATTGCGTGGGAAGTGCATATCGTCGACGCGGTGCCGAACCTCAGAGCTGTTGAGCAGGTAGTAGACCCGGCCGGAGGCGTCGCTGGCGCTGGCAAAAATGAAGAAGGTGCGATGTGGATTTCCTCCCTCGTCCAGCGCCGGGCACTCCTTGCGTAATGTTGACGGGAAGGGCGCGAAATGGATTGTGGCGGGTTCATACCGCAGGCGAAGGACGGGATCTTGCAGAATGCGTGGCAAGGGTTGGGCGCACAGCAATCCGCTCAAAGTACTGAACAGGATGGCGCAAACAAATGGCTTGATCGTGTTGGACGACATGGCAGCAGCCTCGCTATTCGTTGATTCTGGGTCTGATCGAGCATTTGACGGGCATGGACACGCGCGCCAGCGCCGGCAAGTTGGCGATCTCTATTTCGGCAGGCGCAAGTCCCTGAATGTATGGCGAAGCTCGTCGGGCAGCGTGTCGAGATCCACGCGCTGCTTCAGGATTTGCGCCCGAAGCTTCTCTTTGCCGCCGAAAGCCGAGGAAAGCCGAGCGGCGAAGTCGATTGCCAGCCTCTGGTGTATATCCTGGGGATATTCGTCATTGAAAACCGGACTCCTGAATGTTTCTCTGGCATCGTTATCGATGATCAGGCATTCCGGACCCCGGACCATCACGATCAATCCATGGCCACCAGTCGAATACTTGGGGAAATGAGGAGGCTCGGGGTTGTTCCGGATTTCGTACCCATGTAGCAGATAAAAGATTCGGCCCGCGTTGTCGCTTGCTTTGGCGAAGACGAAATGTACACCGACACTGTATTCATTGTCAGATAACGTGTCGCACCCGGCGATGGCCTGCAATGTTAGCGGCTCGAAACGTATCTTTGCCTGTTCATAACCCAGTTCAAGGAGCGGGTCGTGAAGGATTCGTGGCAGCGACTGTGCAAATAGAATACCGCTCGTGCTGCTGAACAATGCGACGGCGATGAGTTGCTTAAGGACGGTAGAACGCATCAGGTGGCGTCTTGATGCGGTAAGTTCGACCCGCCCAGAAGTCGCGCTGCTTGAAATCCGAGATCCAGATTTTTCCATCGTATGCAGCGATGTGTCCCGAAGGACTCTCAGCCGAATGGGGCTGGATAACAACCACGTCGCCTTTCATCGGGATAAAGATGTCAGAATTTTCAACGGTTAGCCGATGGAAACCAAGGCGCAGCAGCACGGGACCCCAATCCTTTGCATGGCCGGGGTGCCTTCCGTTCGTGGGCGCGCCACCAGCAGCCAGAGCCAGACGGACATATTTGGCACACATCCCCTGGCCGTATCTTTTCGCATTGTTCCGCAGATGCGTCGTGTACTTTTCAATATCAACTGGCATATCGATGCCTGCACGATTCTGTGCTGCGCCAGATTCCAGCGATAAGGATGGGCGAAGAGACATTGGCGAGCTCGTGAAACAGCGTGCCATGCCGAGTCATGGTGCCTGCCATACGTACTCCAAGGTTAGATGGAAGACGGATTTTCGGCCGGTACAAGCATCACGATGTTGGCGTTTCGCAAGACCAAGCGTCGGGTGGCAGCGATCCAGTGCGACTGGGGCACACAAGCGACAATCTGTGACAAATTCTTGCCATTTCTATCCCATATTTGCCTCAAGACAAGCAGAATTTGCTAACCTTCTGGCGTGGAGAACAAACAGAAAACCGGACCGAGCGTGACATGGCAAGGCGCACGCGCTGCCTGCCAGGGCGGGATTCTGCACGCCGCACGGCGCGGCGACGTGCCGGCCTTTTTCACGGCGTGACGATGCTGCGCGCGTTCCTGCTCCTGGCGCTGCTGGCGCTGACCACGCTGTGCGCAGCGCCCGTGCGCGCGGCGGCGCCCGAGCCCACCTTGCGCTTCGAGCACCTGTCGGTGCAGCACGGTCTGGCGCAGGAATCGGTGCTGTCGATCCTGCAGGATGCAGATGGCTTCATGTGGTTCGGCACCCAGTCCGGCCTGTCGCGCTACGACGGTTACCGGTTCGTCAATTACCGCAGCGAGATCGGCAATCCGCGCAGCCTGGCGAGCAACTGGGTGCGCGCGATGCTGCTCGACCGCCACGGGACCATGTGGCTTGGCACCGATGGCGGCCTGAATCGCTACGACCCGGCCACCCGCAGCTTCACGCTGCATGCGCCGAACGAACCGGCTCGGCGCGGCACCGGCAACCGCCAGATCAAGACGATGATCAGCGATGGCCAGGACGGCCTGTGGATCGGCACCGCCGACGGCCTCCAGCACTTCGACATCGACACCGGCAAGTTCACGGTCTGGCACCATGTTCAGGGCGACCCGCGTACGCTGCGCGACGACGGTATCCAGGCGCTGGCGCTGGGCGGCGACGGGCGCCTGTGGATTGGCAGTGCGGCAGGCCTGGACAGCTTGAGCGCGGACCGCCGGCGCATCGAGCACCATGCGTCGGACCTGCCGGAGCGTGCGCTCCCGGTGCATGCATTGCTGGTCGACAGCCAGCAGCGGCTGTGGGTGGGCCGCTACGGCGGACTCGAACGCCATGGTGCGGGCGGGCCGGGCAAGGGCGCGCTGCGCCGCTTCGGGGCCGGCGACGGCGTCGGCAACGAATGGATCACCACCCTGCACCAGGATGCCGACGGCACGGTGTGGGTGGGCACGCACGACGACGGCATGTACCGCTGGCGTGCACAGCGCGACCGCTTCGACGTCTTTCGCCATGCAATCGCCGATCGCTACAGCCTGGGCGACAATTTCGTCTCGGCGCTGTACCGCGACAATGTGGGTACGTTCTGGGCCGGTACCTGGTATGGCGGCGTCTCGCGCGTGGACCTGGGCGGGGGCGGCTTCGCCCGCATCGTCGGCCGCTCCGATGACCCCCATTCGCTGGCCGACAACAAAATCCGCGCGCTGCTGCAGGACGGCGACCATTTGTGGATTGGCTCGGCCACCGCGCTGCACCGGTTCGATCCGGCGACCGGCAAGGCCGACGTGTACCGGCACCAGAAGGACAATCCCAACAGCCTGATCGACGTGCCGGCGGCGGCGATCGTGCGCGATCGCGCCGGCCTGCTGTGGATCGGCAGCCGCTCGGGGATCACGAGCTTCGATCCGGCGACCCGGCGCTTCCGGCGCCAGGTGCTGCCGGGCGACGCCGACGCCAACCAGGTGCGTTCGATGCTGGTCGATCGCGATGATGTCATCTGGATCGGTACCCGTGGTGGCATGCACCGGATGGCGGCCGGCACGCGCGCGCTGACGAGTCTGCGCCATGATCCGGCGCGCTCGGCCAGCCTGACGGATGACTCGGTGCGGCCGCTGCTGGAAGACCGCCGCGGGCGTTTCTGGGTCGGCACGTTGTCGGGGCTGGAGCTGCTGGACCGCGCCAGCGGGCGCTTCCGCCATTTCCGCCACGATCCGTTCGACCCGAACAGCATCAGCCACAACGAAGTGCAGTCGCTGTTCGAAGACAGCCGCGGCGATATCTGGATCGGCACCGGCGTGGGCCTGAACCGCATGACCACCGGGCCGGATGGCGCGCTGAGCTTCACGCGCTACTCGACCCGTGATGGCCTGGTCGACGATGCCGTATCGGCCATCCTGGAAGATGCGGACGGGCGCATCTGGGCCAGCACGTCGAGCGGTATCTCGAGCTTCGATCCGGCCAGCGGGCGCTGGCGCAGCTACACGGCGGCCGACGGCATCAGCGAAGGCGCGTTCTTCGACACGGCGGCGCTCCGGACAACCGATGGCACGCTGTATTTCGGTGGCTTCAATGGCCTGACCGCGTTCGATCCGCGCGCGGTCCACGACAACCGCATTCCGCCACGCCCGACGATCACCGGGCTGCAGGTGTTCAACCAGCCGGTCGAGCAGGTCTTCCCGGGCCTGTTGCCGGGGCCGATCGAGCATGCCAGCAGCATCACGCTGCCATCCGACGCCGCCGTGATCACGGTCGAATTCGCTGCGCTGCATTTCGCTGCGCCCGAGCGCAACCGTTTCGCCTACCGCCTCGACGGATTCGATGCGGGCTGGGTCAATGCAGGTGCCGACAAGCGCTTTGCCACCTACACCAATCTCGATCCGGGCACGTATGTGTTCCGGGTACGCGCGGCCAACAAGGATGATGTCTGGAGCGAAGACGTGGCCGCACTGGCGATCACGATCGAGCCGCCGCCGTGGGGCACCGCGTGGTTCCGGATCGGCATGATTATCCTGATCTGCGGCGCGATCTACATCGGCATGCGGATGCGCTTCGCGAGCCTGCGCCACCAGAAAGAGCGCCTCGAGCATCAGGTCAGCGCGCGCACCGAGCAGGTCGAGCAGCAGAACCGCATGCTCGAGCACCAGACGCAGGAGCTGCGCGAGCAGGAGCGGCGCGGCCGCCACCAGAGCAACGAGCTGGCGCTTGCCTACCGCGCCTTGCAGGACAACGAGGAAGTGCTGCGTCAGGCCAAGGAGCGCGCCGAGGATGCGACGCGCCAGAAGTCCGAGTTTCTGGCCAATATGAGTCACGAGATGCGCACGCCGCTGGCCGGCGTGATCGGCATGCTGGGCTTCGCGCTGCGCGACCTGGCGCTGCGCGAGAGCACGCGCGAGCAGATCGTGCGCGGCCAGGCCAACGCCCAGGCCCTGCTGGGGATCATCAATGATCTGCTCGACTTTTCCAAGATCGAGGCCGGCAAGCTGACGGTGGAGCGGATCGACTTCGACCTGCACGCCAAGATGCGCAACGTGGCCAGCCTGTTCGACGAACAGGCGGCGGGGATGGACCTGGCGTTTTCGGTGCTGGTCGATGACAACGTGCCGCGCTATCTGGTGGGCGACCCGACCCGCGTGCGCCAGGTGCTGGTCAACCTGGTCGGCAATGCCTTCAAGTTCACCAGGGAGGGCGGGGTGACGATCCATGTCGAATGCCGGCCAAGCGACCAGCACGGGACGGGCGAGCAGCACATGATCCGCTTCACGGTGCGCGATACGGGCATCGGCATCCCGGCTGCGGCGGTGCCGCGCCTGTTCCAGAAATTCGAGCAGGCCGACACCACCACGACGCGCCGCTACGGCGGCACGGGCCTGGGACTGGCGATCTGCCGCCAGCTGGTCGAGCTGATGGGCGGGACCATCGGTGTCAACAGTGTCGAAGGCGAGGGCAGCGTGTTCTCCGTGCTGCTGCCGCTGCGCGACGGCGCCCCGCCTGCCCATACCCCGCACGTGACGCGCGCGCCGCACAGCCACCAGCTGACGGTCCTGTGCGCGGAGGATTTCCCGACCAACCAGGTCATCGCACGCCTGATGGTCGAGGAGATGGGCCATGCGATCGACATCGTCGGCAACGGCATCGAAGCGGTGGCGGCGTGCGCCCGCAAGCGCTACGACCTGGTGCTGATGGACGGGCGCATGCCGGAAATGGACGGCGCCAGCGCCACGCGCCTGATCCGCGCCGGCGGCCCGCCCGACGCGCCGGTGCTCGACCAGCACGTGATGATCGTGGCGCTCACCGCCAACGCCAGCGGCGAAGATCGCGCGCGCTACCTGGCCTGCGGCATGGATGCGTTTTTGACCAAGCCGATCGATGAAGCGGCGCTGCACCTGCAACTGGCGCGCGCGATCGAACGCCAGCTGCAGCGCGGGTTCCCGCTGCCACTGCTGGCGTATGGGCCGGTGGTTGCCATGGCACCAGTTGCGCCTGTGCCGGGCGCACCTGTGCCGGCCGCACCTGTGCCGACTGCGCCTGTGTCGGTGGCACCTACGCCGGCCGCCCTCGATGCGCTGTTCGGTGTGGAGGCGCCAGCGGCGCCGCCTGCCGCGCGGAGTGACCACCTGCGGCTGCGCCTGCGCGCTGCATTCTGCAACGACCTGCCGCGCCGGCGCGCCGAACTGGACGCCGCGCTGGCAGTCGACGACTTCGAGACCGCAGGCCGGATCCTGCATGGGCTGCGCGGCAGCGCTACTTATCTGGCCGAGCCGGCACTGGAAGCACTGTGCAGCGAACTGGAAGTGGCCGCCGACGGTCATGATGCCGGGCGCCTGCGCGCCGGCTTGCCGCTGCTGGCTGCGATCCTCGATACCTTCGAAACCGGGGAACCGTCCTGACACCTGCTTATAATGAAGTTCCTGAGGAATCTGGTGGAGACGTGATGAACGTGCTGGTGGTCGACGACGATGTGGTGGCGCGCATGATGCTGATGCATCTGGTGGACAGCTGCGGCAGCCATGCGATCGTCGAAGCCGAAGACGGCGCCGATGCCTGGCGCCAGTTGGCGGGTGGCCTGCAGCCCGACATCGTGTTCTGCGATCTGCGCATGCCGCATCTGTCCGGGATCGAACTGCTGCAGCGCGTGCGCCAGACCCCGCTGCTGGCGGCCCTGCCGTTTGTGCTGGTCTCGGCGGCCTCCGACAGCGCCACGATGGACGAAGCGGCGCTGGCCGGCGCCAGTGGCTACATCGTCAAACCATTTCGCCACGAGGATGTGCGCGCCCAGTTCGAGCGCCTGTTTGCGCCAACCGAGGCGAACGATGCGAACGATGAGGCGCCGGACGCGGTGGCGCGCCGGCTTGACATCGACCTTGATCGCCTGCGCTTGTATCTGGATGGCCTGGCGCGCCAGTTGCAGGCGGCGCAGGGCGGCCTGGCCGAAGGCGCCGAGGGCGTCGAACAGCTTGCGCGCCTGCGCGCCGGCTGCAGCATGCTCGGCCTGCACGGCGCTGCTGCAGCGCTCGGGCGGGCGCCGCTGGCGGCCGGCCTGATGGAGGCGCAGGTGGCAGTGATGCGCCAGATCGAACGCGCTGCGCGTGCATGATGCCGATGGCATGACGGCCTGCCAGATCTCCTCGCTGCCGGTGTGCTTTGGACTTACCCTATCCCGCGGGTGTGGCCTGACTAGCGCTGCCGGTCGGCTGCTTCGTTGTCAGCCGGGGATCACGCCATGAACGACGTCACCAGTGCCGCGTTGTCCCCGTCCGGCCACACCGATGGCTTCGCGCGTGCGCACTTGCCGCCCCCCGACACCTGGCCCGACTTCCTGTTCGACCTGCCCGAGCTGCAATACCCTGAGCGCCTGAACTGCGCGAGCGCGCTGCTCGATGACGCCATCACGCGCGGCTGGGGAGCGCGCACGGCGCTGATCGGCACGCGCGAATGCTTGAGCTACGCCCAGTTGCTGGCCCAGGTCGACCGCATCGCCCACGTGCTGTGCCACGATCTTGGGCTGCCTACCGGCAGCCGCGTGCTGGTGCGCGGCGCGAACTGCCCGATGATGGCGGCCTGCATTCTGGGCGTGATCAAGGCCGGCTGTGTCGTGCTGCCGACCATGCCGCTGCTGCGCGCACGCGAGCTGGGCGCCATTGCCGACAAGGCGCGCATCAATGCGGTGCTGTGCGCCGATGGCCTGGTGGATGCCATCGATGCACTGGGCCTGCGCGTGCCGGTACTGGTGTTCGGCGCGCCGGCGCCCGATGTACCCGGCGCGCTGGAAGAACGCATGGCGCGCCACGACGCCCCGTTCGTCGCTGCCGACACCGCGCGCGACGACGTCTGCCTGATCAGCTTCACGTCCGGCACCACCGGCATCCCGAAAGGGACCATGCACTTTCATCGCGACGTGCTGGCCATCTGCGACTGCTTCCCGCGTCACACGCTCGGTGCGCGCGCGGACGATATCTTCATCGGCACGCCGCCGCTGGCGTTCACGTTCGGGCTGGGCGGCCTGCTGCTGTTTCCGCTGCGCGTCGGCGGCGCGGGTGTGCTGCTCGAACGCCTGAGCCCCGAGGCGCTGCTGGCGGCCATCGCCGACTACCGCGCCACCGTGTGCTTCACGGCGCCGACCTTTTATCGCCTGATGGTAGCGCAGGCGGACCGTTTCGACCTGACCAGCCTGCGCGCCAGCGTGTCGGCCGGCGAGCCGCTGCCGCTGGCCACGCGGGCGGCCTGGCAGGCGGCGACCGGGCTGGCGATGATCGACGGTATCGGCGCGACCGAACTGCTGCACATTTTTATTGCCAGCGCGGGCGCGGCCATCCGGCCGGGTGCGACCGGCAAGCCGGTGCCGGGCTACCAGGCGTGCATCCTCGATGCCGACGGCATGCCCGTCGGGCCGGGCGTGATCGGGCGCCTGGCCGTGAAAGGCCCCACCGGCTGCCGCTACCTGGACGACGAGCGCCAGGGTGATTACGTGCAGGGTGGCTGGAACATCACCGGCGACGCCTACGAAATGGACGCCGACGGCTATTTCTACTACCGCTCGCGCACCGACGACATGATCATCTCGGCCGGCTACAACATCGCTGGCGCCGAAGTGGAAGAAGCGCTGCTGCACCATCCGGCGGTGGCCGAGTGCGCCGTCGTGGGGCGGCTCGACCCCGAACGCGGCCAGGTGGTCGAGGCCCACGTCGTGCTGCGCGCAGGGCGGGCGGGGTCGCACGAGCTGGCATGCGAATTGCAGGAATTCGTGAAGACGCAGATCGCGCCGTACAAGTACCCCAGGGCCATTTTGTTCAAGGAAAAACTGCCTCGCACCGAAACCGGTAAACTACAACGCTTTAAATTACGCACGAACGCAGATTGAGGACAGCATGCAGGAAGTGGATGGACGTGAAGAAGACCCAGCGATGGGCGGGGCAGCCGAGCTGGACATGGAAAGCCGCCTGACGGACGAACATCACCAATCGCTGCGCCTGTGGCTGCGCATGCTGTCGTGCACCACGCGTATCGAAAACGAAATCCGCAGCCGCCTGCGCACGACGTTCGACATCACGCTGCCGCGCTTTGACCTGATGGCGCAGCTCCAGCGCCATCCGGACGGCCTGCGCATGGGGGAACTGTCCAAGCGCATGATGGTCACAGGGGGCAATATCACAGGGATCACCGATCAGCTCGAACGCGAGCAGCTCGTGGTGCGGGTGCAGGATGTGAACGACCGGCGCGCGTCGGCCGTCAAGCTGACGTCAGCAGGGCGCGCGGCGTTCGACGAGATGGCGGCCGTGCATGAGCGCTGGATCGAGGAAATGCTGGCCGATGTGGCGGCGGACGACAAGGCGACGATGATCGCGTTGTTGTCGACCATGAAGCGCAGTTTGCGGGTGGATGACGGGGTGTAGCTGGTCCCCCCGACTGGAATCGAACCAGTATCCCACGCTTAGGAGGCATGTGCACTATCCATTGTGCTACGGGGAGGACGCCCGCGCCGCCAGGTGCTGACGGCGCGAAGCAGGGCAAGCCTGCAGTCCGGCGGGCAGGCCCCGCAGGGCGGGCTGGTACCGTGAACCGGTTGCAATTATAGCCGGGATCGAAATAGAAATGCAGGTTCATGCCCGGCAGTCGGTACAATGTGCCCCTTATTCAATCAACGCACCTTTTCCCCCCGCGCCTTATTTTCTTCGCGCGACGAAACGCATACCGATCATGGCTGTCATCTCCATTAGTTCCGCTCAACTTGCTTTCGGCCATGTGCCGCTGCTCGACCACGCTGATTTTTCCCTCGAGACCGGCGAACGCGTCGGCCTCATCGGCCGCAACGGCACCGGCAAATCCTCGCTCCTGAAAGTCATCTCGGGCCGTTCGCGCCTGGACGATGGCTTGCTGGTCATGCAGCAGGGCGTGACCATCGCCTATGTTGAACAAGAACCGGTGTTCGACCTGAGCATGACGGTGTTTGCTGTGGTTGCCGGCGGCATGGGCGACCAGCAGGCGATGCTGACCGAATACGAAGAACTGACCGGCAAGTTCGGCCAGGGCGACGACGACGCGCTAATGGAGCGCATGCATGTGATCCAGACCAAGCTCGATGCGAACGACGGCTGGAATCTGGCGCACAAGGTCGAGACCACGCTCGATCGCCTGAACCTGTCGGGCGACGCGCTGATGGGCACGCTCTCGGGCGGTATGCAAAAGCGCGTCGCGCTGGCCGTGGCGCTGGTGTCGGCGCCGGACGTCCTGCTGCTCGATGAGCCGACCAACCACCTGGACTTCACGTCGATCAAGTGGCTCGAAAGCCTGCTGCGCGAATTCCGCGGTTCGGTCCTGTTCATTACCCACGATCGTAGTTTCCTGGACAACGTTGCCACCCGCATCATTGAACTCGACCGCGGCCGTCTACTGTCGTTCCCTGGCAACTTCACGACCTATCAGGCGCGCAAGCAAGAACTGCTGGCCAATGAAGAAGTCGAAAACGCCAAGTTCGACAAGTTTTTGGCGCAAGAAGAAGTGTGGATACGCAAGGGCGTGCAGGCACGCCGTACCCGCGACGAAGGCCGCGTGCGCCGCCTGGAAGCACTGCGTTCGCAGCGCGCGGTGCGCCGCGACCAGCAGGGTCAGATCAAGCTCGACGTCGCCACGGGCGAACGGTCGGGCAAGATCGTTGCCGATCTCGAGAACATCTCGAAGATGTATGGCGACAAGGTCATCGTCGACAACTTCACCGGCACGCTGATGCGTGGCGACAAGGTTGGCCTGATCGGACCGAACGGCGCCGGCAAGACGACGCTGCTCAAGATTATCCTGGGCGAAGAAACGGCCGACAGCGGCAAGGTCCGTCTGGGCACCAAGCTGAATGTTGCGTACTTCGACCAGATGCGCACCCAGCTCAATGAAGAAGCCAGCCTGGCCGACACCATTGCACCGGGCAGCGACTGGGTCGAGATCAATGGCCAGCGCCGTCACGTGATGACCTACCTGAACGATTTCCTGTTCTCGCCGGAACGCGCGCGTTCGCCGGTCAAGTCGCTCTCGGGTGGCGAGCGCAACCGCCTGCTGCTGGCGCGCCTGTTCGCCAAGCCGGCCAATTGCCTCGTGCTCGATGAGCCGACCAACGATCTGGACATCGACACGCTCGAGCTGCTCGAAGAACTGCTCGAGGAATACACGGGCACCGTGTTCCTGGTCAGCCACGACCGCACCTTCCTCGACAACGTCGTCACGCAAGTGATCGTGGCCGAAGGCGCCGGCAAGTGGCGCGAATTCGTCGGTGGTTATACCGACTGGGAACGCGTCAAGGCGGCAGCGCCGGTGGCCCAGGCGCCGGTCAAGACCAGCGCCCCGAAAGCGGACGACACGGCAGCCCCGGCCGCCAAGAAGGTCAAGCTGAGCTACAAGGAGCAACGCGAACTGGAAGAATTGCCGAAGCTGATCGCGACGCTGGAAGACGAACAGTCGGCCATCACGGCGCAGCTCAATGGCCCCGACTTCTACAAGCAGAACCCGGCCGACGCCAAGCGCATCAATGCGCGCTTTGCCGAAATCGAAGACTTGCTGCTCGACGCACTCGAGCGCTGGGAAACGATCGAAGCGCGCTCGCGCGGCGTGTAATCAACAAGGGGCGGGCAATGACCGGGCAGGGCGACTTTTCATGATTGACAACGACGAATCGCGCAGCGCCCGGCCAGCCGGCCCCGGCGTCGGGACTGCGACCCCGGCGGCCGACGAACCCTTCCTGACCCGCGCCGCCTGGGCGCGGATCCTGCCATTCGGCACTTATATCCTGTTCATGGTGATTGGCGACCTGCTCGAACGCATGGGCATGAGCCGCGCCGACCTGCGCTGGCTGTATCCGGTGCAGGCCGGCGCCGTGCTGGCGCTGCTCGCTGTGTTCTGGCGCCAGTACGACGAGCTGCACCGGTTCGGCCTGCGACTCTCGCACACGCTCGTTGCCATGGTCGTTGGCGTCATCGTGCTGGTGTTGTGGGTCAATCTGACGCTGCCCTGGATGACGCTCGGCAGCTCGCCCGGCTACGATCCGCGCACCGGTGGCGAGATCGACTGGCTGCTGGTGACGCTGCGGATCGCTGGCGCGGCGCTGGTCGTGCCCGTCATGGAAGAATTGTTCTGGCGCTCGTTCCTGATGCGGTGGGTTGAACACGCCAACTTCAGACTCGTTGATCCGGCGCGTATCGGCTTCAAGGCGTTTGTGATCCCATGCGTGCTGTTCGGCTTTGAACACACGCTGTGGCTGGCCGGTATTGTGGCCGGCGTGGCCTATGGCGTGTTGTATATGAGGCACCGCAACCTGTGGTCGCCCATCCTGGCCCACGCTGTCACGAATGGGTTGCTGGGCGTCTGGGTCGTCTACACAGGGGGCTGGCAATTCTGGTGATTTCTCCGGTAGCACGACCCGTGGAAGACGACGACCATGCCAGCCCCTTCAGCGTTGCATCGCCTTTCGCCGGTCGCGCTCTGCGCCGGCGCCTTCTGGTGTTTTCCCGCAGGTGCGGCGTCCACGGCGCCAGCTGAAAGCCTGCAACTGCTGGCTGGTATCGGCTGGGCCCACGACGACAATCTGTTGCGCCAGGCCGATGGCGTGTCCGCATTCGGCAACGGGCGCAGCGACAGCTACCGCACGCTGGAAGCGGGTGTGGTGCTCGACAAACAGATCAGCCGCCAGCGCCTTGCGGCCACGGCCAAGGTGTCGAAGACCGCGTTTGATCGTTTCAGGCAACTCGACTACACCGGACGCAACCTGCAAGCCACGTGGTTCTGGGAACTCGGCGACCAGTTTGCAGGCCATCTCGCGGGGCTGTATCTCGAGACGCTGGCGCCGTACACCGACTTCAACAGCGACCAGCGCAACCTGCGCCAGCAGCGCCGCCAGGAAGCCGATGCCGGCTGGACCTTGCACCCGAGCTGGAAAGTGCGCGTTGGTGCCGTGCGCGACAAGGCAAGTTACGACCTGGCGATCCAGCGCTTCAACAACCGTACCGAAACCACGTTGGAAACCGAGCTGCTGTACCAGCCGAGGGGCGGCAGCGCGCTGGGCCTGGTCGCGCGCCGCATCAAGGGCCGCTATCCGTTCCGGCGTCCGTCCATCGCCACGGGCCTGAACGACGATTTCACCCAGGACGAACTCAAGCTGCTCGTGCACTGGCTTGCCACGGGCTCGACCACGGTGCAGGGCCTGGCCGGGTATGTGCGGCGCGAACAGCCGTCGTACGGCGCGGGCGCCACCAGCGGCGTGAACGGCCGCGTCGATGTGGTCTTCACGCCGCGCGGCCCGGTCAGCTATCAGGCGGGTGTGTGGCGCGACTTCGCACCGGTCGAAAGCCCGTTGGTGAGCTACACGTTGAACCAGGGCGCCAGCATCGGCGTCAACTGGGCCGCCAGCACCAGGGTGGCAGTCGAGGCCAGCGCGCTCTACGAGCGGCGTCGCTCCACGGGGCGGGGCGACTTCACCGGCGCCGATGCGCTGCGCGACGCGCTCCGCTCGGCCAGCGTGCGCGCGGTGTGGCAGGTCAGGCCAAAGGTGAAGGTCGTCGCTGGGTTTGCCCACCAGGCACGCAGCGCAGCGGCGCGGCCTGGTACCGGCCAGTTCGATGCCAACGTGGTGGAGGTGACTGCCAACCTGCTGTTCTGACCGGCGCCCTGACGGCCATGTGTTGTCGCGCGAATGACGCGCATCGATTGCGCTTGCGCCAGCTCAGTCAACGCAGCCGCTTTTGACGGAACCGATGGGTTGCAGGCGCGTCGAATGACATGTCAGGCAGATTTTTATGGGACGGGGGCAGCGGTCCCGGCCAGGCACAAACACCGTGCAACGATCACCAATGCGGATGGAGGCATCATGAAGCGTGTCGTCATATGGATCGCTGGCCTGGCGGTGATGCTCGGCATGGGTATTGTCACGGCCGGCGCGGCCGACGTGCTGCTGGGGCCGGGCGACGTGGTCAAGCTGTCGGTGTACGGCAGTCCCGACCTGTCCCTTGAAACCCGTGTCAGCGAAAGCGGGCATCTGACGTTTCCGATGCTGGGGCAGGTGGCCGTGGGCGGCATGCCGGTGGCGACGGCCGAAAACACCATCGCAGCCCTGCTCGAGAAGAGCGGCTATCTCAAGCATGCGCAGGTCAACATGCTGGTGACGACCATGGCGAGCCAGCAGATTTCAGTGCTCGGCCAGGTGAACCGGCCCGGCCGCTATCCGGTGGAAGGCCGCCGCCGCGTACTCGACATGCTGGCGCTGGCAGGCGGCATTCACAGCGATGGCGGCGACATGATCAGCCTGGTGCGCACCCGCGACGGCAAGACCCTGCGCGAGACCATCGATGTGGTCGACATGGTGCGCAAGGGCGAACTCGACAGGGACGTGGAGGTGGCCGGCGGCGACATCATCTTCGTCGAACGGGCGCCGCGCGCGTATATCACCGGTGAGGTCAGTCGCCCGGGGCCATTCCGGCTCGAACGCGGCATGACGGTGCAGCAGGCATTGTCGGCGGGCGGTGGCCTGAGTCCGCGCGGCAGCAGCAACGGCATCCGCATCACGCGCAGGGATGCCGGTGGGCAATCAGTCTCGCTGGACGCGCGCACTAGCGATATTGTCCAGGTCGATGACGTGATCGTCGTGCGCGAGAGCTGGTTCTAGCGCGTCGCGGCTGGCTGGTGATACCGGGCGCGGCGAGGGAGCTGGCTTGCATCACCGGCTGCCGCCTTGCCACCTCGCCACCTTGCCATCGCATTCTCTCGCATCAAACACAGCCCCAACAGGCGAGCGTGGCGACACCCTTCTTGCATGGATGGCATCATTTCCTTGAACAATGTGATCAAGGATGGAGGGCATGCGCGTGTGGTGGACAGAAAGCTTGCAGACGATTCAACGTGAATTTTCCGATCTGGGTGACGCTGAGGATGTGACGGTGCTCGTCGTGCGTCTGCTGGTGGCGTCCGTCCTGGGTGGCCTGCTCGGTTACGAGCGCGAAACGAAGGGCGCTTCGGCCGGCCTGCGCACCCACATGCTGGTGTCGGTCGGCTCGGCGCTGTTCGTGCTGATTCCGTTACAGGCCGGGATGTCGGTCCAGGACCTGTCCCGTGTGTTGCAAGGGGTTACGGCCGGTATCGGCTTCCTTGGGGCTGGCGCCATTCTCAAGCAGCGCGATAACAACGACGTCAAGGGTTTGACGACGGCCGCCAGTGTCTGGATGACCGCCGCCATCGGCGTTGCCGCCGGCATGGGGCGCGAGGGCACAGCGGTACTCAGTGCGCTGTTCGGCCTGATTATTCTCGCGTTCATACGTTCGCCCAACAAGCGCAGCGCCGAGTTACTAGATAACGTTGACACTAAACAGCGCTAACCCGCGCTCTTTGCGAGGTGATGTCCCTCCGCACCTTCGCGCGCTTTAGAGACAGGAATAATGCCACTGACCCGCTATTGCACCGGCTAAATTTTTGTTGTTAGCGCACCATCGACGGGGCCGGAGCAACTTACCTGATGTCGTTTGAATCGCGGCATCCGGTGTCACGAGGTGAGCGCCACCCGCCGTCGAAAGGTGCTCGCCGAGCCAGGATTGGCTGCTGCACGCCCCCGTCATGGACGTGCTGATTCCAATAATCGATGCCGTTCCCCACCGGGCAATTTGCAGGTCTGCGCCACCGTGCACGCGTCCTGAATCGTGCGTGGCGTCCTCTACGGAAAAATGTATGATCGGAAAAATTGTGCCTTTACCAAGTGCTCGGGCGCGATCGTACCGGAATGGCTGGGCTGCGGTCGTTGCCCGTGCCAGCGCAAGGGCGCCGGTCATCGGCGACGGACCACACTAGACTGCAAGCCATGCCGGTCATGGCAGACGATGTTGCGATACTCAGGGGATGCCGCAGAATGCTGAACGCCGGCGCCCTTGCACCGCCAGGGAGGGCGTCGGCAGTCACTCTCGACAGGGTACAAGCCACGCCCCTGTGCCGGGCCAGGCTGGCACAGGTCGCGCGCCACGATCGATCAGGCAAATTCGATACACGACATGTACCGGCAGCGCTGCGCTCCACCCACGCACGTACGCCTGGCGGGGGAGGGGCGGGGACGGGCAACCGGTTGACAAAGCGGAGTTCTGCATGAAGGAAGCGTGATGAACGGAACAAACATGGTGCAGTTGGTGAACCGCTTGCGCTGCATGTCGGTGGCCGAAATGGGGTATCGGGTGCAGCAGGCAACCGCAATCCGGCTGGGACGCAGCACGGCCAGTCGTATGCAGCTGTCGCAGTCGCGGGCGGCGCCGCCGTCCGTGCCGGCGCTGACCCTGGGCGTGCGCGGCGCGCCGGAACTCGATCCAAGCGAGGTCGAGGCGCTGCTGCTGGACGCCGAACGCATCTGTGCTGGCCACGTCGTGCTGTTTGCCGATGGCCGCTTCGACGTCGGTGTGCCGACGGCATGGAACCGCGATCCCGACACTGGCGTGACTGCGCCGGCCGTGTACCGGGGCGACATCGCCATCACCGACCGCGAGCTGGTGGGCGACATCAAGCATGTCTGGGAACTGAACCGCCACCTGCACCTCGTGCGACTGGCGCAGGCCTGGGCACTCACCCGCGACGCGCGCTGGATGGATGCACTCGGACAGAATCTGCGCAGCTGGCTCGAACAATGCCCGCCGCTGACCGGCCCCAACTGGACCAGCTCGATGGAGCTGGGTATCCGGCTCATCAACTGGAGTCTGATCTGGCAATTGATCGGGGGCGAACGCAGCGCGCTGTTCGAGGGCGACGCCGGCCAGCGCCTGCGCGCCGACTGGCTCGGGAGCATCCACGCCCATTGCCGCACAATCGCGCGCCATCTGTCGCGCCATTCGTCAGCCAACAACCACCTGATCGGTGAACTGGCCGGCCTGTACATGGGCGCCGTCACCTGGCCATGCTGGAAAGCGTCGCGCGACTGGCAAACGTTGGCCCGGAACGAGCTGGAAATACAGGCACAGGCGCAATTCTCGCGCGATGGCGTCCACCGCGAGCAAGCGTTCGGCTATCACTTGTTTGTCTGCGAATTCCTGTTCGTGGCCGGCTTGCTGGCGCAGACCGGCGGCCACGGGCTGCAGCCATTTTCGCGCGCGTACTGGGGTAGTCTGCAGCGCGCGGTGCGTTTCCTGCGCTCGGTACGCGATGCGGGTGGCAATGTGCCGGCCGTGGGCGATGCCGACGATGGCTGCGCGTTTCGCCTGGACGCGTCGGGCATGGACCGCGCCGCGCAATTGCTGGCACTGGGCGAGACCGTGTTTGGCGGCCAGGCCGACAGTCACCCCGGCGTGCGCTGGCTGCTGCACACGCTGCCGGGCGGGCGGCCCGACTGCGATCCGTACGAGGCCGATTCGGCCTGGGCATTTCCCGACGGTGGCTACCTGCTGTTGGGCAACCACTTCGGCGAAGCGGACGAGATCAAGGGCTTGCTCGACTGTGGTCCGCTTGGCTATCTGGGCACGGCCGCCCACGGCCACGCCGATGCGCTGGCGCTCGCGCTGTCGGTGGCAGGTGAACCGTGCCTGGTCGATCCTGGCACCTATTCGTATGGCCAGGACGACAAATGGCGCGATTATTTTCGCGGTACGTCCAGCCACAATACGGTGCGCATCGATGGCCTGGATCAATCTGTCTCGGGCGGCCGTTTCATGTGGCTGCGCAAGGCGGTGGCCAGCATCGAGCGCATGCCGGCCTCGCCCCACGAGTTCGATTTTCGCGGCTCGCACGATGGTTATGCGCGCCTGGCCGATCCGGTTCGTCATGTGCGCAGTGTCCGCTTCGAGAGCGCCAGCAACACGCTGACCGTGCGCGACGAAGTGTCCGGCAAGAAGCCGCACAAGGTCGAGTTGTTCTGGCACTTCGCCCCTGGCCTCGACGTGCGCCTGACCAGTAATGGCCTGGCCGTGCGCGGCCGCCGCTTCGTGCTGCAGATGCAGGCCAGCGGCGAAGATCTGCACCTGGAGCTGGTGAAGGGCGCCGAAAACCCGCCCCTCGGCTGGTACTCGGCCACCTACCAGACGAAGGTGCCGTGCGATGTCTTGCGAATCTCGACCGTTTCGTCCGCTGTGCCGGTGGAATGCAGGTTCTCAATCACGTTCATCGACGAAAAATAGCGTGTCGCGCCAACTGTCGCAGGCTGCCAAGCCGGGTTGCCAACGTGCGACGGGGCAGAGCATTGAAGACCAGGCTGCCCGTACATACCAGCACGCGCGCGCGCTGTTTTTGCAAAAGTCTTGTAAAATAGATAAGCTTTGGAATGACGCTATGCAACAATATCGTTTCCCCGGGCGTAGAAGGGGACGATCTGCTCCTCAGCAGTAAGGCGCGCGCGTATTTTTGTTCGCTGCACAACAGCATATCGTGCGCGGGGTCAAGCGGATGTATCCTAGTCACGCTCTGGGTTTGATCGTCGCCGGCCAGTTTGTCCTGGCCTCACGGCCTGTGACGCGCAGGGTGTAGCAAAAAAAGCAAGAAATAGCAGTAGCACTGAGCAGTACTGAGCAGCATGCAGCAGCTGGCAACAACGTTATTGCAAAAAATAATTGATCACTCAAAGTGAAAGCAGAGAGCAATACATGAAAATTCTCGTTACTGGCGGCATTGGCTACATCGGCTCGCACACCGTCGTCGAACTGCAAAGCGCAGGTCACGACGTGGTGGTACTCGACAACCTGTCCAATGCCCAGTTGTCAGTGCGCGACAGGGTAGAGCGCATCAGCGGCAAGCCGTTCGCCTTTGTCGAAGCCGATATCCGTGACCGCGCAGCGATGGAAGCGGCATTTGCCGAACACAAGCCGGAAGCAGTCATTCACTTCGCCGGCCTGAAGGCGGTGGGTGAATCGGTAGCCGAGCCACTGCGTTACTACGACAACAATGTGTCGGGCAGCGTCGTGCTGTTCGAAACGATGGCCAAATTCGGCTGCAAGTCGCTCGTGTTTTCGTCCTCGGCCACCGTGTATGGCGATCCGGCATCAGTGCCGATCCGCGAAGATTTCCCGCTGTCGGCCACCAATCCATACGGCCGCAGCAAGCTGATGATCGAAGAGATCCTGCAAGACCTGGCCAAGGCTCAGCCCGACTGGCGCATTGCGCTGCTGCGCTACTTCAATCCGGTAGGCGCCCATGAGAGCGGCCTGATCGGCGAAGAGCCAAGCGGCATTCCCAACAACCTCGTGCCCTACATCGCCCAGGTTGCCAATGGCCAGCGCGAGAAACTGTCCGTCTTCGGCGGCGACTACAACACACCGGACGGCACCGGCCAGCGTGACTACATCCACGTCGTCGATCTGGCCATCGGCCACGTCAAGACCCTGGACCGTCTGGCCAAAGGCCCGGGCATCGTTGCCTACAACCTCGGTACGGGGCGAGGCAACAGCGTCCTGGAAATGATTCGCGCGTTCGAGGCGGCCAGTGGCCGCACGGTCGCCTACCAGATCGTCGACCGCCGCCCGGGTGACGTGGCGAAATGCTACGCCGATCCGGCCAAGGCACGCGATGAACTCGGCTGGACCGCCGAACGCGATGTCGCTCAGATGTGCGCCGATGTATGGCGCTACCAAACTACTGCTAAATAATTCAAAGGAACATCGAATGAAAGCCATGATTCTCGCCGCAGGCAAAGGGACGCGCGTGCGTCCACTCACCTACGATCTGCCAAAACCGATGATCCCGCTGCTGGGCCGGCCCGTGATGGCCTACCTGGTTGACCACCTCCGCAAAAACGGAATTTCCGAAATCATGGTCAACGTCAGCTGGCTGCATGAAAAAATCGAAGAGTACTTCGGTGAAGGCGAGCAGTTCGGCGTCCAGATCGGCTACTCGTTCGAGGGCTACACGAAAGACGACGGCGAAGTCGTGCCGATGCCGATCGGCTCGGCCGGCGGCATGAAGAAAATCCAGGAATTCGGCGGCTTCTTCGACGACACGACGGTCGTGCTGTGCGGCGACGCGCTGATCGACCTGGATCTGAAAGCAGCATTGATGGAACACCGCCGCAAGGGCGCGATGGCCACCGTCATCACCAAGGAAGTGCCATGGGACAAAGTCTCGTCGTACGGCGTGGTCGTGACCGATGAAGAAGGCCGCATCCAGGAATTCCAGGAAAAGCCAGCCGAAGCCGACGCCAAGTCCAACTTCATTTCGACCGGCATCTATATCTTCGAACCGGAAGTCATCGACCTGATCCCGTCGGGCGTCTCGTTCGACATCGGCTCGGACCTGTTCCCGCTGCTGGCCGAGCGCGGCCTGCCGTTCTACGCCCAGGGCCGTCCGTTCAACTGGCTCGACATCGGCACCATGAGCGACTACTGGGAAGTGCTGCAGACGGTCCTGACCGGCGAAGTGAACCACATGCACGTGCCCGGCATCCAGATCAAGCCGGGTCTCTGGGTTGGCCTGAACACCAGCATCGACTGGGAAGGCACGACGATCGAAGGCCCGGTGTACATCGGTTCCGGCTGCAAAATCGAAGCGGGCACGCGCATCGTGGGCCCGACCTGGATCGGCCACGGCAGCCATATCTGCGAAGGCGCCGAAGTCGTTCGCAGCGTGCTGTTTGAATACACGCGGGTGTTGCATGATGTAACATTAAATGAAATGATTGTCTTCAAGGAATACAGTGTCGACCGAAATGGCGAGATGAAGCACACTTCCGAGTATTCTTCCGAAGAGTGGCTCAATGCACGTGATCGCCGCACCTCGCGTCGCAAGGACACCCCGGACACCAACGAGTCAAAGAAAGAGAAAGTCAGCGCATGAAGATCTATCCAGTCATCCTTTCCGGCGGCGCCGGGACCCGTCTGTGGCCCCTGTCGCGTGCCGTTCTGCCAAAGCAGTTGCTGCCACTGGTTGCCGACAAAACCATGTTGCAGGACACTGCCTTGCGCGTGACGAACTGGCCTGGATTGATGGCGCCGCTGGTTGTCTGCGGCAATGATCACCGTTTCATGGTGGCAGAGCAGTTGCGCGAAGTGGGCATCACGCCGCTGGGCATCCTGCTCGAGCCAGTCGGCCGCAATACGGCGCCAGCCGTGGCGGCGGCTGCGCACCATCTGCAACAGATCGACCCGGAAGCCGTCATGCTGGTGCTGCCGGCCGATCACGTCATCGAAAACGTTGCTGCCTTCCGTGAAGCGGTCGAGCGCGCAACGCGCCTGGTCGCGGCCGGCAAGCTGGCCACGTTCGGCATCGTGCCGAAGACGCCGGAAACCGGCTACGGCTACATTCGCCGTGGCGAGCCGGTGGCTGATTGCAGCGATTGCTACAACGTGGCGCGCTTCGTCGAAAAGCCGGATGCCGCCACCGCCGAAGGCTTCGTTGCCGAAGGCACGTATTACTGGAACAGCGGCATGTTCATGTTCGGCGCCGCGCGCTACCTGCAGGAACTGCAGGAGCACGCGCCGGCGATCGCCGCTGCCGCTGACCAGGCCATGCACGCTGCCTACCGCGACCTCGATTTTTGCCGACTCGACGAAACTGCCTTCTCGGCATGCCCGTCCGATTCGATCGACTACGCGGTCATGGAGCACACGCGTGACGCTGCAGTCGTGCCGGCCGACATCGGCTGGAATGACGTCGGTTCGTGGTCAGCCCTGTGGGAAACCCAGCCGAAAGATACCAACGGCAATGCGCAGCGCGGCGACGTGTATCTCGATGGCGTGAAGAACTCGCTGGTGCGTGCCGAAAGCCGCATCGTGGCCGTCGTGGGTCTCGAAGACATCGTTGTCGTGGAAACCCAGGATGCCGTGCTGGTCACGAGCAAGAGCCAGGTGCAGCGCGTCAAGCAGGTGGTCGAACACCTGAAGTCGAAAGAGCGCACCGAGCACCTGCACCACACCAAGGTCTATCGTCCTTGGGGCCACTACGAAGGCATCGATGCGGGCGACCGTTTCCAGGTCAAGCGCATCACGGTCAAGCCGGGCGAGAAGCTGTCGTTGCAGATGCACCACCACCGCGCCGAGCATTGGGTCGTGGTGTCGGGCACGGCGCGCGTGACGTGCGGCGATACGGTCAGCCTGCTGTCCGAGAACGAATCGACGTACATCCCGATCGGCATGAACCACCGTCTGGAAAACCCGGGCAAACTGCCGCTGCACATCATTGAAGTGCAGTCGGGCAGCTACCTGGGCGAAGATGACATCGTGCGTTTCGAAGACATCTACAAGCGCGCGTAATTCATCAGGCCGCGCCACGCTCTGTGCTGTGCAAAGCACTGCAGACGTGGCGTTGGCAGCATGAGGATGAATGGCGGAGCGGTCGTATTGCCCGCCATTCTGACCACCCCGGCATCATCTGCAGTGGCGCCACGCGCCGCTGTACTTCCAGCTTCCATACGGCCGGTCCAACCCCGGTCAGGTCCGCGTTCTTCCCTGCGTGAATTTGGCCCGCGTTTATGCGGCCAGCGACCAGCCCTTCCCGATATTCCCGCGCTCGCACCTACTGCGCGTCATCACCTGAAGCAATAATTCCCGATTGTGTTGTATGCATGCTGAAGATTGGTTCCTTCGGACTAATACTGCGTCATCATGTTGTCAATTAGCGCATTTACTATGATTTTGTTAATGAATGCCGCAAGCATGCCTTGCATGACAACCAACAGGGAATCCATGACCACCTTTGCATCCTTCATGCCACGGCGTACGCTGCTGGCGACCTTGATTGCCGGCTTTGCCGCGACAGCTTCGGCTGCCCCTGGCGACGTCGTGATCAGCCAGCTGTATGCCCATTCGAACAATGCCGGCGGTCAGTGGAGCCACGACTTCGTCGAGCTGTTCAATCGCAGTTCCTCGCCGGTCAGCCTGGATGGCATGAGCCTGCAGTACCAGTCTGCGGCCGGCACCGCCTGGGGTTCGGTCACGCGCCTGCCGGCCGTGGAACTCAAGCCTGGTCAATACTTCCTGATGGTGGGTCGCACCGGCACCCAGGCCAACGCCATGCCGGTGGGCACGGGCGACGTGACCAGCGCCAGCTTCGACATGGCGGCAGGCGGCGGCAAGGTCGCGCTGTCCGGTATTGCGACGCAGATGCCGGCGGGCGAGGGCACGAACCTGATCGATCTGGTGGGCTTTGGCAGCGCCAACCGCGCCGAGGGCGCGCCCGCACCGGCCCCTTCGACCGTCAATTCGATCCAGCGCGCCGCGCTGGGTTGCCAGGATACCGACAACAACCGTGACGACTTTGCTGCCGCGCCCGTGACCGGCCCACGCAGCATGGGCTCGGCCATCCAGGCATGCGGCGGCCCGGTCGTGCAGCCGATCGTGCTGACCTGCCCGACGG
Source organism: Telluria sp. LT1R51-2 (assembly GCF_059685775.1). Lineage (NCBI taxonomy): Bacteria > Pseudomonadati > Pseudomonadota > Betaproteobacteria > Burkholderiales > Oxalobacteraceae > Telluria > Telluria sp. LT1R51-2. The sequence goes on from NZ_JCASIM010000001.1 coordinate 853,501, forward strand.
CGGTCCAGGTCGCGCAGGGCAGCGGATCGTCGACGCTCCTGTCGGCCATCGACGGCGATGGCATCGTCAACAGCGCCAGCATCATCGGCGGCGCCCGTCCCGGCATCAGCCTGGTCGACTTCGCAGCGGCCGGCGCCGTTGGCGGCCGTGCCCAGGCGCAGCTCGTCATTGCCGATACGCTGGCCGCTGGCAGCTATCCGGTCCAGGTCCAGTTCGGCAATGTTGCCGGCGACGCCGAAACCTGCGCCATCAACGTCAATGTCGCCGGTGAACTGCGCATCCCGGCGATCCAGGGATCGGGTGCAGCCAGTCCGTATGTCGGCACGGTCCAGTCCACGCAAGGCGTGATCACGGCCAAGATCGGCAGCGGCTTCTTCATCCAGGACGCCGCCGGCGATGGCGACCCGTCGACGTCGGATGGCCTGTATGTCTTTGGCGCACCGACCGATGCGCCGATCGGCGAACTGGTGCGCGTGACCGGCACCATCATCGAATACCGCCCAACCGGCGCCAACCGCACCTACACCGAGTTCAGCAACGTCACCGGCGTGCAGCGCCTGGGTACCGGTCCGGCCGTTAAGCCAACCAATATCGTGTTGCCGAACGCCGATCTGGCCAGTGTCGAAGGCATGCTGGTGCGCTTCACGTCGCCACTGACCGTGAATGGCAACCGCAACGTCGGTGACCGTGGCGAGCTGATCCTGGCCAATGGCCGCCGCGAAAATCCGACCAACCGCTTCCCGCTCGGTTCGCCCGAAGCCCTGGCGCTGTACCAGGAGCACCAGGCCAACCAGATCGTGCTGGACGATGGCATCTTCGTTGCGCCGACCGTGATTCCATACCTGGCCGAAGACGGCACCGTGCGCGTCGGCGACACCGTCACCGACCTGACGGGCGTCATCGATTATGGCGCACTGGGCGGTGGCGGCGCCGGCTTCAAGCTGCAGCCGACCATGGCCCCGACCTTTGCCCGTACCAACGAGCGCACCGCGGGCCCATCCCTGCCAGCCGGCATCAAGGTCGGCAGCGCCAACGTGCTCAACTTCTTCACGACCTTCACCGACGGGCGCGACGCCTGGGGCCGCACCGGCCAGGGCTGCACCATTGGCAACTCGACGTCGGCTGGCAACTGCCGCGGTGCCGATAACTCGGCCGAGTTCATCCGCCAGCGCGACAAGATCATCAAGTCGCTGGCCGCGCTCGACGCCGACGTCGTGGGTCTGATGGAAATCCAGAACAACCGTGACATCGCGGTGGGCTACCTGGTCGAGCAGCTCAACGCCGCCACGGCGCCGGGCAAGTACGCCGTGGTGCCGCAGCCGGTTGCGCTCGGTACCGACGCGATCCGCGTGGCGATGATCTACAAACCGTCGGTCGTCTCGCTGGTGGGCGGTGCGCTGTCGGACGGCAACGCGATCAACAACCGCGCACCGATGGCCCAGACGTTCATGGCCAGCAATGGCGGCGGCAAGTTCTCGGTGGTCGTGAACCATCTGAAATCGAAGGGCGGTTGCAGCGGCGCCGGCGCCGGCGATACCGATCCGGGCAACGGCGCAGGCTGCTGGGACCGCACCCGCACTCAGCAAGCTCAGCGCTTGACGTCGTATTTCATCCCGCAGGTAATCGCGGCTGCTGGCGATCCTGACGTACTGGTCATTGGCGACCTGAACGCCTACGCCTTCGAAAGCCCGATCAACCACCTGACCGGCGTGGCCGGCATGGTCAACCTGCTCGAGCGTTTCGTGCGCCCGGACGCGATGCCGTACTCGTACGTGTTCGACGGCCTGTCGGGCTACCTCGACCACGCGCTGGCAAGCAGCTCGCTGGCTGCGCAAGTGGTGGGCGCCGCCGAATGGCACAGCAATGCCGATGAGCCGGAAACCATCGACTACAACCTGAACGATACCGCGCAGGATCCGTACCGTAACAACGCCTACCGTGCATCGGATCACGATCCACTGGTGGTGAGCCTGAACCTGACGCCGGCGTTCAGCGATGTCACCGCATCGGTCAGTGTCGACGTGGGCGGGTTTGCCATCAACCGCATCACCGGCAAGTACAGCGGCAAGGTCACGGTCACCAATACGAGTGCCACGGTGCTCACCGGCCCGCTGCATTTCGTCATGCAGGGCTTGCCAAGCGGCGTGACGCTGGACAACAGCAGCGGCATGCGGGGCGGCGCGCCTTATCTGACGCTGCCGCAAGCGAGCGTCGCACCCGGCGCCACCGTCACCTTCACGACCACGTTCACCAATAGCGCCAAACGGTCCATTACCTACACCCCGCAGCTGGTTTCCGGCGCACTCTGATCAGGAATCATCATGAACAATCTTTACGCTATGTTTCTTCGCGCCATGCTGGCGTTCTCGATCGCGGTCGGCGCGCCCGCCGCGCTGGCTGGTCCGCTGTACCGGGTCTCTCTTGACACGTCGTCGTTCGCCGGCAGCACCGGCTTTCTCGACCTGGGCTTCAACGGTGGCGGCGACATGGGGCAGTCAGTCGCCCGATTGAGCAACTTCAGCGGCAGCTTCCTCGGCGATGCCATGTATGCGGGTGACGCCAGCGGCACCGTGGCCACCGGGGCGGTACTGGGCAACAGCACGGGCGAAAATTTCTTCACCCAGGCAGTGACCTTCGGCGGGCTGTTCTCGTTCGACGTGGCGTTTGACATGGGCAACGAGCCGCTGGGTACGCTGTTCACCGTGGCGCTGCTCAACGACACGTTCGATGCCTACCTTGGCGCCGACGCCGAACTGTTCTCGATCGACATGATCGCAGGCATGATGGATAACGTTACCGTGAGCGCCCCGGGTCTGGTACAAGTGGCCCAGGTTGCCGAAGTTCCGGAACCGGGCGAATGGCTGCTGCTCGCCACCGGTCTGCTGCTGATCGTTGCAACCCGCCGGATGCAACAGCGCGGCTGACGCAGGTACTGCAGGTAAATCGGGCGCAGCCACCATCAGGTCGCTGCGCCCGATTTATTCTCCAAACATCTAAATACGATAAAGAAATTGTATTTATAAACAGCGGAACCTTGGGGCATAGTCATTGTATTGTCGTGTAGACATTACATATGCCACCATGTCAGTCCAGATTCTCGCTGTCGATCCCGATCCTGCCGTCCAGCAAATATTGAGACTCAATTTCGGCAATGCCGGCTACCTGGTCGAGTGTTGTCCGGATGCGGAACACGCGCTGCGGCGTCTGGCACTCGGCTTGCCGGAGCTGGTGCTGATCGAGTGGGAGTTGCCGGGCCAGAGCGGCGAGACGCTCGTGCGCCGCCTGCGCGCGCAGGCGAGCACGCGCGGACTGGGCCTGATCATGCTGACCGCGCGCGGCGCCGAGGCCGACAAGGTGCTCGCGCTGGAATCGGGCGCAGACGACTACGTCACCAAGCCGTTCAGCCCGCGTGAATTGCTGGCGCGCACACAATCGGTGCTGCGTCGCCTGGCGCCAGGCGGGGCTGCCGCGATGCGCGACGGCGGCCTGCACCTCGACCCGGACACGTTGCAGGTGAGCGCGGGCGGCCGCCCGATCATGCTTGGCCCGATCGAATTTCGCCTGCTGGCATTCCTGATGCGTCACCCCGAGCGCGTACATTCGCGGCCGCAATTGCTCGACCGGGTCTGGGGCCGCCATGCGGTGCTCGATGAACGAACCGTCGATACCCATGTGGGGCGCCTGCGCCAGGCGCTGGGCACGGACGGGCAGGGCGACCGTATCCAGACCGTGCGTGGTGCCGGTTACCGATTCACCACCGGCCTGCCGGCGCTGGCGAGCGCCGCATGACGATCCTCGACAAGCTCGAGCAGGAATACCTGTTGCGCACCATCGAATCGGGTGTCGGCCTGGTCGAACGGCGCCAGTTGTTCCTGTGGACACAGGGCGCATTCCAGGCGCTGCTGCCCCACGAGATCATGCTGTGCGTGACACTCGATGCGACGGGGGCAGTCGAGCATGTCGAGTGCCTGCATCGCACCGTGCTCGACCGCGCTGCGCTGGCACGGCTCAAGACCGATGTTGCGCCAGCCCTGGTAGCGCGCTGGCAGGTGGCGCGCAGCATGCCCACGGTGATCGATGCGAACGACATCGCCTTGCGCGCCACGGGCGTCGAGCATGTGCTCGTGCATGGCAGCGCGCAGCAGGGTGCTGCCGGCACGGTATTCGCGCTGCTGGGCATGCCATCGCGTCCGGATGCGCGCCAGGCCTATTTTCTGCAATTGCTGTTGCCGTATCTGCATCTGGGATTGCTGCGCATGCCGGTGGCTGCGAGCGCCGGGCCGGGCGCCGGGAATGCACCGGCCCGGCCCCTGAGCGGGCGCGAGCTGGCCGTGCTCGATGGCGTGCGTGCCGGGTGCAGCAACGACGAAGTCGCGCGCCAGCTCGGCATCAGTGCGCTGACCGTGAAGAACCATCTGCAGCGCAGCTACCGGGCGCTCGGGGTGGCCAACCGCGCGCATGCGGTGGCGCGTTGCCTGGCGCTGCGGCTGCTCTGACCAGCGCAATGGTCGGCTGCCGTGTTGCGCCCACGCCATGGTTAGCGAAGACAATTGCGGCCGGCGCAGCAGTTGCAATCTGCTTGACCGGAGCTCGATCGCGCGCGAAGATAGCTCCCATGAACAAACTCTTACTTTTGCTGCTCGTCAGCTGCGCCGCCTGCACGAACCAGGCCCAAGGTCCCGTCCGCGCTCAGGTCAAGGGTGAAACTTCCATCAGCACGGCGCCGGCCGACACACTGGCCGATATCCGGCGCCAGATCGGCACCCCGACCTGCAGAGACAATGCGCAGTGCCGCACGCTGCCGGTGGGCGCCGTGGCCTGTGGCGGCCCGCAGGAATACCTGCCGTACTCCACGCAAAAGAGCGATGCCGATGCGCTGCGCGTGCTGTCCGAACGCTCATACGCCGAAACCAAGGCCGCGCTCACGGCCAGTGGCATGGTATCGACCTGCATGCTGAAGGCCGATCCGGGTGCAGTGTGCGTGGCCGGCACCTGCCAGCTGGGCACGGGTTCCCCGATCATGTAATCCTTCATCGGGCGAATTGTCGGGTCGCCCGCAACGACAAAGCGCGCCGAGGCGCGCTTTGTCGTTTACTAATGCATTGTTTGCCACTGCATCGTTTACCACTGCATCGTTTTACCACTCGATCGTTCAATACCGGATCGTTGAACGCCCTGGCGTTGCAACGATCCGGCATCACCTTACCGGCCCAGATCCTTCTTGCGCGCGCCGGAAGGTGCACGTGGAATCGGGCTGTTGGTTTCCACCTGCAACAGCGTCGTCGAGGCAACCGCGCCGCTTGGTTCAAGCAGGCGAACGGCGCCCAGGAAGCGTTTGCCGGTTGGCAGACCCGACCAGCTGGTGGTGACCGTTGCCGTACCGCCGACGTACACCTGGCTTGGCACCAGCGCCTTGAAGTTGTAGGCGCGGTCGGCCGTGGTGACGACGCCGGCATGCAGGCCGAAACCGATCACGCCGCTGTTGACGGTGTCGTAGCCGAGGGCGCAGACCGTGTAGGTGCCGGCGCTTGGCGAGGTCAGCGTGACCACCTCGTCCGACGTGCCGTTGCCCGAATAGCCTACATCGGCATTCGCGCCGTTGAGCACGAGCAGGTCGAGGTCGTTCGCGCCTTCGCCCGTCATGTCACGGTCGAACAGTTCGAACTTCGCGGCCATCGCGTTGCCTGGAACCACAACCTTGGACACGAACACGCCCGGTGCAGCGGCCAGGCAGGCCTGGCGCATCGTTTCCCGGCTGGTGAAGATTGCCGGGCTGGCGGTGCCCACGGTGCCGGCAATGCGGTCGATTTCCTTCATGCCGCCGGCCGCCACGCCCATCTTGCCGGCAAACCCGGTGCTGATGGTAAGGGACTTGCCGCCGCTGGCGCGGTCGCTTTCCACGAGGGCAGGCGCCGAGATCAGGCGGCCCGAGCGGGCCACGATCGGGCTGCGCACGCGGTGGGTGCCGTCCGACCAGGTCAGCGAACCGAACTGCCACACATTTTCGGCGGCGTTGGTGCGGGTCAGTGTCACGGTGTACTGGCGCGTCTCGCCGGCCGGCACGGTCAGCGAGGTCGGGCTGACCGAGGCGCTAAAGCCCGTGATCGCCACCGTCGGCGTGTAGGTCGATGCACTGGCGCTGACATTCGTCACCGAGCGGGTGACGGTGACGGTGCCCAGAACATTGCCGACCGCGATCGACGGCAGGTTCAGGTTGTAGCCGGCGATGCTGCCGCCGCCACATTGCGCTGTGACGCCCGCGCCGCACATGTATTTGCGGTAATCGAGTTCGGTAATGTCATACACCAGGCCCGGATTGGCTGCCGCATTCGGGGTCACGTGGCCTGCACCCTGGCCGAACGGCAGACGGCCGCGCGTGTCGCCGGAAGCGATGGCATCGGGCGTGGTGTCGGTGGCGGTCGTCATCAGTGCCGATTTGATCATGGCTGGCGACCAGGTCGGATGCTGCTGGCGCAGCAGGGCGGCCAGGCCGGCCACGTGCGGGCTCGACATCGACGTGCCCTGGTACGACGCCCAGGCCAGCGGCACCGGCGCGAGCGTGCCGGTGAGCAGCGACGCGCGCTGCGCTTCGGTCATGTTCGGCGACACGCCGGCGATGACGTCCACACCGGGCGCGGTCAGGTCCGGCTTGAGCACGTTCGGGTCATAGCGGTTCGGGCCGCGCGACGAGAAGCTGGCCATCATCGGCGCCGGCACGCTCGACGTGCCGATCACGAAGGTCGAGATCGACGCGGTGGCGCCGGACGTTCCGGCATACGACTTGATGGCGGCGCCATCGGCTGGGTTGACGTGTACCGACGGGACCGCATGCACTTCGGCCACCAGGCCGGCGCCGTTATCGATCTGGACCATGCCGACACCACCGGCGTCCTGCACGGCCAGACTCTTGTCGACGCGCGCATTGCCGCCACGGGTACAGGTCACGATCTTGCCTGCCACCTTGGCCGGATCGAGTACGGCCTGGCCGCCGTTGGCGCTGGCGCTGTAGCACTGCGCCACCAGCGTCGCATTGGCGCCCGGCAGCGCGGCCGATTCGGCGGTGATGATGGATGCCGGACCCACGGCCTTGGAATTCATCGAGGCGCCGCGGAAGCTGGTGCCATTGCCCAGGGTGACGGTGGCCTGCAGTTCGCGGTTGTGGGTCGAGGCAGCGACCGTTGCCTGCCACGGGCTGATGTGGGCGACCGTGTTTGCCGGACCGCTGTTGCCGGCCGAAGCGGCCACGAACACGCCGGCGTTCGAGGCATTGAAGAACGCTTGCTCGACCGGGTCGATGATCGATTCACCGCCGCTGATCGAGAAATTGATGACGTGCACGCCGTCGACGACCGCTTTTTCAATGGCTGCCACGCTGTCGCCGGTGAAGCAGGCATTGCGCCGGCCACTGGCCTGGCCCGAATCGAGATAAGTCCAGCAGACCTTGTACGAAGCGATGCGCGCGCGTGGCGCCATGCCGCTCATCTCGCCGATGGCGACGCCGCCGACGACCGCGGTCGAACGGGCATTGCCGCCGGCCGTGGTGGAGGTATGGGTGCCGTGGCCGCCTTCGCCGGTGGTGCCGCCGATGGAATCGCGCGGCGACGAATTGAACTCGGTCCAGTGGCTCACCCGGTTGCTCGAGCGATAGCTGGCGTCGAAGTACTGGGCGCCGATCAGTTTGTTGTTGCAATCGGCGGCGGTAAAGCCTTCACCGGTCTGGCACGTGCCTTTCCAGCGCGACGGCGGCGCATCGTACACGATGGTGCCGCTGGTGGCGAAGGTCGGCTTGCCGTCGGCGTCCACACGATCGGCGTACGACGGATGCTCTGGCCAGATGCCGCCATCGACGATGCCGATGATGATGTCTTCGCCGGCGCCGCTCGGGCCGCCGAGCTGCGACCACAGGCCGCCCGGTTGATCCAGGCCGAGGAAGGTCGGGGTGTAGGTGGTGGCCAGCTCGCGCGGCACGTCCGGCGAGACCGTGACCACGTCCGTGCGCGCCATCAGGGTACGCACTTCGGCATCGGTCAGCATCGCGGCAAAGCCGTTCAGGACCACGCTGTACTCATGCAGCACCGGTGCGCTTGCCACGACGGCGCGCACAGCCGCCTGCTTGCGGGTCAGGTAGTTGTTGTAGAGCAGTACGTTCTGGGCTTCCAGGTTCAGGCGGTTGCCTGCGGTCGGCTGGGTGGCGGGCATGCCGGCGATTTCGCCGGTGTAGCCGGCGATCGGCTTGTCGGCCAGTTGAACGATATACGGGCGGCGCACGTCATCGGCCTGGACGGTGATCGTCAGGCTGGACAGGACCAGCAGTACTGCTGCGGATAATGGACGGAGTTTCATGGTGATTCGTTCCCGGAAAGCGTTGTGGGGATCAGGCGCGGATGGCGAGGCTGTTGCTGCGGCGGCGGCGTGCGCTGGCGGCCAGGCCGGCGATGCCGAGACCGAACAGCAGGGCGGTGGCCGGTTCAGGCACATCGGCGCTCGCGCCTGCTTCCAGGTTCAGGTTATCGATCGCAAACTGGCCCTGGTTGGTATTGAAGGCCGTGCAGTTGCCGGAGACATTGCACACGAAGCCGTAGAGGGCGACTTCCATGAATTCCAGTTGCGAGAAGGCACCGAAGTCGTAGCCGCCGAATTCGAATCCGGCGCTCGACGGGCCGTCAAGGGCCAGGTCGAGGAAGGACGAGGTGCCGTCGGCACGGAATCCCTGCGCGCGCAGCAGGCCCGATACCGCCGGGTAGCCGCCAAGCTCGGTCGTATTGCCGATGAAGCTTGCATCCAGCCCCAGCATGCGGAACGGGTTGCCGTCCTCGGCGGTGATCCAGACGACGCTGTCGTTGAATGCGCCGTAGTACATGCTCGAATTATTCACCGGGCACGCCATGTCGCAGGCCCATGGGTCGCTGCCATCGACAAATGCACCCACGCCGCTGCTGCCATCGGCGCCCGTTTTATTGGCATCGAAATACAGCGAGAAGCCCGATTCCTGATAGGTCTCGCCATGCGCGACAGCGCCATAACCGTTCTCGAAGCCGATGGTGGCTGCCTGGGCCGGTGCGGCCAGGACGGCAGCGCCGAGGGTAGCGCTGCATAACATTGCGAGGGTTTTGCCTAAGGTCGTTGGTGCCAGTCGCGCGTGCCGGATCATGATGTGCCTTTGTCGTTGAAATAGATCTTGCCCCGATACGGCAAGACCGGTAAAAGTGCAACTTGGTGTTGCGTTGTAAATAAATATATCAACGGAAATAATTAAAATGTAAAAATTTTTAACAGGAAAAATTTTTAGTTTTCGCAAAAGAACACAATTAAATTCGGTTCTTAGAGCGACCGATCTTTGTTTTCATGTTTTATGACGCCCGCATGAATTGTGGTGTTTTTGTAACGGGCAATGTTGAAGGTGGCGTTTGTTTCATGTCTACGGCTTTGACGTTGGGTGGCATCTCAAAACAAGAGTTGTCCTTCTGCTATACCGCGTGATACCGTTCACTGGTATTTTTTTCCAGAAGCACATGAGGAGTCGGTTGATGTTTTTTGCCATGAAACGGGGCGCCGCGCGTCGCAGCGCCGGGTTCACGTTGCTGGAGTTGCTGGTGGTGATCGTCATCATCGGTTTGCTTGCGGCCTATGTCGGCCCGAAATATTTTTCCCAGCTGGGCAAGTCCGAAGTCACCGCGGCCAAGGCGCAGATCGATGCGTTCGATAAAACGCTCGACACCTACCGGCTGGATGTTGGCCGCTATCCGACCACCGAAGAAGGGCTGGCCGCCCTGATGACGGCGCCGCCCAGCGCCGGCGTCAAATGGAATGGCCCGTACCTGAAAAAAGCCGTGCCACTCGACCCATGGGGCAATGCGTACCAGTACCGCACGCCCGGCGCCAAGGCCGAATACGAAGTGCTTTCGCTGGGCAAGGACGGCCAGCCCGGTGGCGCCGGCGAGAACGCCGACATCACGTCGAACTGAACGACGTTGTCCGCCTCTTTGTTCGCCTCTTTGTTCGCCTCATTGTTCGCCTTATTTTTCGTATCACCCACCTGACAGCGCCGCCCATGCAGTTCGCCGTTCGCACCCTCGCGCCCGACATGTCGATCGCCAACCTCGTCGTCGATGCGCTCGACGCGCAGGATGCGCGCCGCCAGATCGAGGCGCGCGGCCTGTTTGTCAGCGCGGTCGAACCGGCGCGCGGCGCGCGCCTGGCCAGTTCGCGCGGCGCCAAATTATCTCTGGTCCTGTTCAGCCAGGAACTGCTCGCGCTGCTCAATGCGGGCCTGGGCATCGTCGAAAGCCTCGAAGCCCTGCTGGAAAAGGAAAGCGCCGCGCCCACCCGCGCCGTGCTTGAACGCCTGCTCGGCGGCCTGCGCGAAGGCAAGCGCTTTTCTGCCGTGCTGGCGGCGCAGCCGGCGCTGTTCCCGCCGCTGTACATTGGCATCGTGCGCGCCGCCGAAGGCACCAGCGACCTGCCGCGCGCGCTGACGCGCTACATCGATTACCAGCAGCGCATCGACACCGTGCGCGCCAAGATCGTCAGCGCCTCGATCTATCCGGTGATTCTGCTGATGGTCGGTGGCGGTGTCTCGGGCTTTTTGATCGGGTATGTGGTGCCCAAATTTGCCGAGGTGTACCAGGGCGCCGGTCGCGACCTGCCATGGCTGTCGCAGCGGCTGCTCGACTGGGGCCAGTTTGCGTCCGGCCATGGGACCGCGATCCTGATCGGCGCCGTGCTTGTGGTGGCCAGCATCGTGGCCGGCATCCGCCACCTGCGCCGCAGCGGCGGCATGGGCCGGCTGCTGCGCCGCGTGCCGGGCATCGGCGAGCGGGCCCGCGTGTATGAACTCTCGCGCCTGTACCTGACGCTCGGCATGCTGACCGAAGGTGGCATCACAATCGTCGGCGCCATCGAGACCGTGCAGCAGATGGTCTCGCCGCACCTGGCAAAAAACCTGGCGGCGGCGCGCGCCGCGATCGAGTCGGGCGAGCCGATGTCGAACGCCTTCGAAGCGCATGGCCTGACCACGCCGATCTCGCTGCGCATGCTGCGCGTGGGTGAACGCACGGGCGAGATGGGGCCGATGCTGACCCAGTCGGCCGCGTTCTACGATGGCGAAATCGGGCGCTGGATCGACCGCTTCACGCGCACCTTCGAGCCACTGCTGATGGCGGCGATCGGCCTCGTCGTTGGCGCCATCGTCGTGCTGCTGTACATGCCGATCTTCGACCTGGCAGGAGACATGTCATGAACACGCACGCCGATACCGTGGCCACCGCGCCGTTCGATCCCGCCATCCTGGCGCAGGCCAGAGCCGCGGCTAATGTGTCACGCCGGGGCCTCGTGGCCGAGCTGGAAGCGCTGACCGGGCGCGATGCGCGTGAACTGGTGCAGGCCCTGGCCGCGCTGTTTGCGCTGCCGGTGATGGAAACGGGCGAGATGCTGCTACTGGCACCGGCGTTCGACCTGCTGCCGCTGGCGCAGGCGCTGTCGCGCCACTGCGCGCTGCTGCGCCACGCCGACGGGCGCCTGGTGGGCGTGGTGGCCGATCCGTTCGACCTCGACCTGCAGACGTGGCTCGGTGCCCAGGCCCGCGCCATGCCCAGCCGGCCGCTCGACCTGAGCCTGGCGCAGCAGGCCGACATCCAGGCCTACCTGTCCAAGCAGGAGGAATCAGCGCGCGCTGTCGATTCGCTCGTGGGCGGTGCTGCCGACGGCCGGCGCGACGGCAAGATCGGCACCGTGCTGTCGTTCGCCTCGGTGTCCGAAGCGGGCAGCCCCGCCGTCAAGCTGGTCAACTCCACGCTGTACGACGCGTTGAAAGCCGGCGCCTCGGACATCCACCTGGAAAGCACGGCCGGCGGCCTGGCCGTGAAATACCGTGTCGACGGCGTGCTCGATCACGCCACGACGGTGGGCGGTATCGAGCTGGCCGAGCACATCATCTCGCGCCTGAAGGTGCTGGCCGAACTCGATATCGCCGAGCGCCGCGTGCCGCAGGACGGGAGCTTTAGGGTCGAGGCGGCCGGGCGCGACATCGATTTGCGCGTGTCGATCATGCCGAGCATCCACGGCGAAGATGCGGTGATTCGTATTCTGGACAAGCGCGCGATGATCGAAGCCTACGGCTCCCTCACGCTCGAAGCGCTGGGGTTCGACGCGCCATCGCTCGTCACGCTGCGCCACCTGGCGCAGGAAGCCTACGGCATGCTCCTGGTAACGGGCCCCACTGGCTCGGGCAAGACCACGACGTTGTATGCGGCGCTGACCGAAATCCACAACGGCCGCGAAAAGATCATCACGATCGAAGACCCGGTGGAATACCAGCTGCCCGGCATCCTGCAAATCCCGGTCAACGAAAAGAAAGGCCTGACCTTTGCCAAGGGCCTGCGCTCGATCCTGCGGCACGACCCCGACAAGATCATGGTCGGCGAGATCCGCGACCGCGAGACCGCCGAAATCGCGGTGCAGTCGGCGCTGACCGGTCACCTGGTCCTGACGACCGTCCACGCCAATAACGTGTTCGACGTGTTCGGGCGCTTCACGCACATGGGCATCGATCCATATGCGTTCGTCTCGGCCCTGAACGGCATCTGGGCCCAGCGCCTGATCCGCATGAACTGCCCGCGCTGCGGCGAGCGGCACGACCCGACCGATCTCGAGCTGGCCTCGGTACACCTCGAGCGCGCCGAGGTGGGCGATTACCTGTTCATGCGAGGCAAGGGCTGCGGCGATTGCCGCGGCACCGGCTACAAGGGCCGCCGTTCGATCGCCGAAATCCTGACCCTGAACGACGAGATCCGCGAACTGATCGTCGACAAGCAGCCGATCCGCCGCATCAAGGCCGCGGCTCACGCCAATGGCACGCGCAGCCTGCGCCTGGCCGCGCTTGACCTGGTGCGGCGCGGCGCCACCACCATCGATGAAATCAAGCGGGTGACGCTGCATGCGTAAGCACCTTGGACACACTCTGCGCCTGGGCATTGCCAGCGATGGCCTGGCTCTGGTCAGGGTCAACCGCCTGTTCGGCCGCGCGCCCGTGCTGCTGGCCGAGCAGCGGCTCGACCTGTTCGCGCCCGATGCGCTGGCCACGGGCCTCTCCGCGCTGTTTGCCGACCATGCGCCTGGCGGCTGGACGGTGAGTGTCGTGCTGGCCGATGAATTGATCCGCCTGTGGCAGGTCACGCCGCCGCAAGGCGCCACGCGCACGGGCGACCTTGAAGGGGTGGCTGCGCTGCGCTTCCAGCACCTGTTCGGGGCCCCGCCTGCCGAGTGGGTGATCCGCGCCGACTGGGATGCGGCCAAGCCGTTCCTGGCCAGCGCCGCGCCGCGCAATCTGCTCGATGGCTTGCAGCTGGCTGCCGAGACGCACCACTTTCACCTGGTCGACATCCGGCCGCAGTTCGTCGCCGCACTCAATCAGTGGCGCCAGGCGCGCAGGGCAGGGGCGTGGTTCGGCCAGGTGCATGGCGGCGTGCTGTCGCTTGCGGCGTATGACGGCGCGGTGTTGATGGCCGTGCGCAGCAGCCCGATCCCGGCCGGCGCCGATCGCGACTGGCTGGAAGCGCACGTGGCGCGCGAAGCGCTGCGCGTGGGCGTGGGACGGCCCGAGCGGCTGCAACTGTGCGGCGCCGCGCCGGCCGCCTGGGGCAGCAGCCCGGGGCGCCTGAAGTTCGCCTGCAGCCTGCTCGAACAGAACGCCGGCGACGGCTGGTCCGACCTGGCGCGCCTGGCGCGTACGGGAGCGCCCGCGTGAAGCGCACCCGCATCGATTTCGCCCCGCCGGGCCTGCGCCGCACGCTGTTTCGCACGCCGCCGCGCCTGATCTTCATGCTGCCTGCCGTGCTGGCGATGTGCGTGCCGGCAGGCTTCATGACCCAGCGTTACGTCGAGCAGCAGCAGGAACTGACCGACTTGCAGGCGGCGTTGGCCGTGCGCAGTGCGCCGCCGCCCGTCGTGGTGGCGGCCGCGCCGAAGGTGGCCCTGGCGCCGGCACAGGTCACCGCCGTCAACGCCGCCGTGCAGCAACTGAATCTGCCATGGCGCGACCTGGCGGCGGCGCTGGCCGACGCCACCCCGGCTTCGATTGCGCTGCTGGCGCTGGAGCCCGACGCCAAGCGGCGCACGCTGCGCATCAGCGCCGAGGCCAAGAACAGCGACGACATGCTGGCCTACATCACGCGCCTGCAGGCCGAGGAATGGTTCACGAGTGTGGTGCTGATGCGCCATGAAGTGATGCAGGAAGACCCGAACCGGCCGCTGCGCTTCCAGGTCAGCGTGCAATGGGGGACGCCATGACGCTCGCGACCCTGCTACTGCGCGCGCGCCTGCTGCTCGCGCGCGTCAATCCGCTGGTGGCGCTGGTCGTGGCGCTGCTCGTGGCCGGCGCCGCCGTGCAGGTCGCGCTGGTGCCGGCGCGCGCCCGGCTCGAGGCAGACTACGACGCGGCGCGCCGCCTTGCACGCACGCCGTTGCCACCGCGCCCGGCACCAAGCGCGCCGCCACCGAGCAGCGACCAGAACCTGGCGCAGTTTTACGCGACGCTGGGCGATGCGCGCAGCGTTGAGCGCCAGTTGAAAGCGGTGTTCGCACTGGCCGCCCGCCATGGCTTGACGCTGGAGCAGGGCGAGTACCGCACCACCGTTGACCGCAACGCCCGGCTGGTCGCCTATCAGATCAACCTGCCCGTCAAGGGCAGTTACGCGGCAATCTGGCAGTTCGCGATGGACGTGTTGCGCGCGGTGCCGCATGCCTCGCTCGACGACGTGGCGTTTCGCCGCGACGCGATCGGCGCAGCGGGCGTCGATGCGCGGCTGCGCCTGACGTTCTATCTCGCCGAGCGCAGCGCAGCACCGGGAGAAGCGCGATGAAGCCCCGTCACATCGCCATGGGTGGTGCGCTGGCGCTGGCCGCCGGCCTGGTCGTGTTTGGCGACACCACCCCTGACAACACGCTGGCCGAACCGGCCGAGCGCGTGGCCAAGACGGCCGCCACCGCGCCCGCGCGCAGCACGGCCGCGGTGGTCGTCAAGCCGGTCGCGGACACCGCGATCGTGCGCCTGGTCCCGCGCGACGAGTTGATCGGCGCCGACGGCGATCGCTTCGGCGAGGGCGAGCAGGCCCTGTTCGCGCGCCACGACTGGACGCCGCCACCGCCGCCGCCATCGAACGTGCCACCGCCGCCATCGCCGCCGCCCGTGGCGCCACCGCTGCCGTTCAAGTACATCGGCAAGTCGCTCCAGGACGGCGTGTGGGAAATCTACCTGGCCCGCAACGACCGCACCTATCTCGTGCGCGACGGCGCGACGATCGACGGCGCCTACCGCGTCGACGCGATCCGTCCGCCCACGCTGACCCTGACTTACCTGCCGCTGGACCAGGTCCAGCAGCTCAATATTGGAGTATTCGATTGATGGCTCGTTCGCCGATGCGGGGTTTGACCCTGCTGCTGTTGCCGTTTCTTCTCGCGGGTTGCGCGGCGCAGCGCGCCTACCAGGAGGGCAACGCACTGGTGGCCCAGGACAAGGTTGGCGCCGGCCTGGCCAAGTACCAGGAGGCGCTGGCCTCCGACCCTGGCAATCCCGAATACAAGGCGGCGTACCTGCGCGCGCGCGACGGCGCCGTCGTGCGCATCGTGGACGCGGCCGACCGCGCGCTGGCCGCCGGCCAGATCGACGTGGCCAGCAGCGAATACCGGCGCGTGCAGACCATCGATCCGGGCAACGACCGCGCCCGCGCTGGCCTGCGCCAGGTGGAGGCGGACCGGCGTCATGCGGCCGCACTGATCGAGGCGCGCGCCGCGTTCGAGAAGGACGATATCGACACCGCGCGCAACAAGCTTGCAGCCGTGCTGACCGAGCGTCCGGCGCACGAGGCGGCGCGCCTGCTGCTGCTGGAGATCGACGAAAAAGCCGCTGCTGCGCCATCCGGCCCGGCAGCGCTGGCGGCCAGCTACCGCAAGCCCATCAGCCTCGAATTTCGGGATGCCCCGCTCAAGCAGGTGTTCGAGATCATCGCGCGCCACTCGGGCCTGAACTTCATCTTCGACAAGGACGTCAAGGCCGATACCCGCACCTCGATCTTCCTGAAGAACAGCACCGTCGAAGCGGCCGTGTACTACCTCTTGATGACGAACCAGCTCGAGCGCCAGGTCATGGACGGCAACACGATCCTGATCTATCCGAACGTCGCGGCCAAGCTGCGCGAGTACCAGGAGATGACGGTCAAGACGTTCTTCCTGGCGAACGCCGACGCCAAGTCCATCGCCAACACGTTCAAGACGATCCTCAAGAGCCGCGACGTGGTGGTCGACGAAAAACTGAACCTGGTGATCCTGCGCGACAACCCGGAAGCGATCCGCATCGCCACGCAGCTGGTGGCGCTGCAGGACGTGCCGGAGCCGGAAGTGATGCTCGATGTCGAGGTGCTGGAGATCAACCGCAGCAGCGTGATGGACCTGGGGATCAACTGGCCGACATCGCTGGGGTTCTCGCCACTGACGTCGTTCGACGGCAATGTGCTGACCATCGACCAGCTGCGTGGCCTGAACAGCAGCACGATCACGACGGGCCCGATCAGCGCCACGCTCAACGCCAGCAAGACCGACGGCGACACGACGACGCTGGCCAACCCGCGCATCCGCGTGCGCAACAAGGAAAAGGCCAAGATCGTCATTGGCGACAAGATCCCGAATATCTCGGCGACGGTGTCGTCGGGGATCGGCGGCTTTGCGTCCGATAACATCACCTACCTGGACGTGGGCCTGACGCTGAACGTCGAGCCGACGATTTACCTGAACAACGAGGTGGCGATCCGCGTCAACCTCGAGGTCAGCACGCTGGGCGAGCGCGTCGAGACCCGCAACGGCACGGTGGCCTACCGCATCGGCAGCCGCTCGGCGACCACCATGCTGCAACTGAAGGATGGCGAGAACCAGGTGCTCGCTGGCCTGATCAGCAATGAAGACCGCAGCAGCGGCACCAAGGTGCCGGGCGTGGGCGACCTGCCGATCGTTGGCCGCCTGTTCGGCAGCCAGACCGACAGCAACGGACGCACCGAGATCCTGCTGTCGATCACGCCGCGCATCGTGCGCGCGGTGCAGCGCCCGCCAGCATCGGCATCCGAATTCGGCGCCGGCACCGAGTCAAGCTTCCGCCGCCGGCCCGACAATGCCGTGCGCGCACCGGTAGCGCTGCCGGCGACGGGCGCGCGGCCCGCCGTGCCAGCCCTGGCGCTGCCGGCGACCGTCACGACGCCGGTCGCGCCGCCGCCAGCACAGGAACCCGCGACGTCGTTCTCGGTGCCGCCATCGGCCTTGCCGGCCACGCCGCAACTGGGTTCGCCGCCATCGGCGCCGCCGGGCCAGCCGGTGGCAGTGCCTGAATCTGCATCTGCACCGGAGGCCGAGGCGCAGCCGGCCGCCTACCCGCCCGGCGTGACGCCGCCTGTGCCGCAGCGATGACGCAGCCGGGCATGCGCGCGCGGCACGGCTTCACGCTGATCGAGCTGCTCGTCACGCTCGCGATCCTGGCCTTGCTCGGCACCCTGGTGCTGCCGGTGGCCGAAGTGACGGTGCAGCGCCGCGACGAGCAGGAACTGCGGCGCGGCCTGCGCGAGATCCGCGCCGGCCTGGATGCGTACAAGAAGGCCGCCGATGAAGGCCGCGTGGCCAAGGCCGCCGACGCCAGCGGCTATCCGGCGCGGCTGGAATTGCTGGTGCAGGGCGTGCCCGACCTGCGCAGTCCCAAACAGACAAAGATCTATTTCATGCGACGACTGCCGCGCGACCCGTTCACGCCGGAGCGCGATCTCGATGACGCCGCCACCTGGGGCAAGCGCAGTTATGCGAGCGAGCCGGATCAACCGCAGGAAGGCGACGATGTCTATGATGTGTATTCGCGCTCCACGCGGGTGGGGTTGAACGGCATCCCCTACAACAAATGGTGAGCACGAGGTGAGCACAATGCGCATGCACGCAGATGGAAAAGGCCGCGGCTTCACGCTGATCGAACTGCTGGTCGTGCTGGGGATCATCGCGCTGCTGCTGACGGTGGCGCTGCCGCGCTTTTTCCCCAGCATCGACAGCGCGAAAGAGACGATCCTTGCCGATAACCTGCGCAACACGCGCCAGGTGGTCGATCAATACCGCTCCGATACGGGCCGCTATCCCGAATCGCTCGAGCAGCTGGTGGAGGCACGCTACCTGCGTGAAATCCCGCTCGACCCGGTCACCGAGGCGCGTGACACGTGGATCCTCGAAGCGCCGCACGAAGGCGAGCAGGGCGGCTTTGCCAACCTGCGCAGCGGGGCGCCTGGCAACGACCGGCGCGGCCGGCCCTATCTGGAATGGTAGTTCGGGCAGGGATACGCCGCGGGCGCCAGGCCGGGTTCACCTATCTGGGCCTGATCATCTTTGTCACCATCATCGGTCTGGTGGGCGCCGCCACGCTCAAGATCGGCGCACTGCTGCAACGGGCGGCGGCCGAAGAAGAACTGCTGGACATCGGCGCCGCCTTCAGCGCAGCGCTCGACAGCTACGCGGCCGCCACACCGCAAGGCGCCTCGCCGTACCCGCCATCGCTCAAGGAATTGCTGAAGGACCCGCGCGTGCCGGGCGTGCGCCGGCACCTGCGCAAGATCTTCGTCGATCCGCTGACGGGCAAGGCCGAGTGGGGCGTGTTGTATCTGGGGGACGGCACGACGGGCGTGGTTGCTGTGCATAGCCTGTCGACGGCCAGGCCGCTGAAGGTCGCCAATTTTGATAGCCGGTTTGCGGGCCTGGACAATGCGGACACGATTTCGGCGTGGCGGTTCAAGGCGCGCGATCCGGCACTGGGGCAGGCGCCTGGGCAGATGCAGCCGCAGCCGCAGCCGCGGCCTGGTGCACCAGCGGCGCGGGCTGCGCCGACGACGCAACCGGTGCCGCCCGGCTTGCCTCCGGCAGAGCCGGCAGATTTGCCGCCGGCGGAGACTGCCGAAGAAGTGGAACCTGCACCGGAACCCGCACCGGCGAATGCACCGGAGACTGCGCCCGAACCGCAAGCGCAGCCCGAGCCGGAAACGTTACCCGAGGACCGGTAGGTGTAGATGAACGATGAAGCCTGCCACAAGCTAACCAAAAGTCGAATCTAAAAATAGATTAAAGTCTTTTAAAATCATATCCATTCAGCTATTACTGGTTCTAGCCGGCTGAAATAAATGCGCAACTCGTTTAATGCGTCTAGCGTTATCTCGTTTGAGTGAGCATCTCGTCTCATAGAATTGATCTCTTCAAGCATAACAATAGTTTTATTCTTGTCGAACGGGAAAATGTGTTTAAACGACTCCCACTCACGGCCCAGCACCTGTGCAAGTTCAAGAAAGTAAAGTGGACTATTATCTGGTGCAAAAATATTTTCTAGGTCGAAAGTTGCTAAATATTCACGCCGTTTCTCAGGGACCGAAGATAAAATTTTGTCACGAGCAGATTTTGGTCCGAATGCTGCCTTAAGCTGATTTCGTATTATCTTTCGCAGTCCCTGTTCAAGCCGGATGCGGCGATTACTTACCTCAGCCTCACGTTGGCTTGGTGAGAGCGTCAGTGAAGTATATTTATGTCGGTCTAACATGAAATCTTTAATACACTCAATACGAAACACGGCTCCGTGTTGAGAAACTGTAATCAATCCATAGCCACGCAAGTGATCTGTGTAAGCATCACTGACTTGGGCTAGTGAATTAAAAGCATCCATGTCGCCAATTGCCAGATAACGAAGCATTTCATATTCGTCTTGATACTGTTCGTTCAAGACATCTAGAATCATGCTCAAATAAGGCCCAGATTTCTTTTTGAAAGACGAAACGGCTTGCTCGTATAGCGGCTTGTCCACAAGAGTCGGCCTCTCGCGTGGTGCCAAGTCATGGATTTCACTGCAAACTTGACGTATCAAGAATGGATGTCCTCCGAAATCGTCCGCAAGCTTTCCATAAAGTATAGGATCGAACATAAGACCCATATACGTTCCAAGGCGCCCGACCATTTCCGCGACCTCATCGGCACCAAAAGGGGTAAGATAGTCTCGCGGCAGAGAACCGAATATAGGATTGTCCTGTCCATTGACGGTGCTCGCCTCAATGCAAGATGGATTTGTTCCTACGAGCAGAAAGGTGAAGATACTACGATTCCGCTGAAAGAATGCTCTGACAGATTGCCAAAAATAAACAAAATCATCCGCATCACGCCAGTGCGCTGACGAGGCGGTTTTAGGCGAGATACGCTCAATCTCATCAAAAATCAGGAGAATCGGATCAGCTTTTTTTGAAGCATGCACAAGCAACATTTCTTCGTCAAAAATTGCAGCTGCATCTTGAGTTGTATAAGCCGAGCGATTTCTGAGTCGAACTTTTGAATCTTTAGCTTTGTGAGTCTCTTCCACGATTTTGTGCAGCAGTTCGTTCCATCTGAGCTGGTGAACGCTGGGGCTCTGACAGTCAATTGTAACAGTACGTTTCGCTCTTGATGCCATTGCACGCTCGACGCCGTAAATAACCGAGGTTTTTCCACTGCGACGTAGACCGAACAGCCCGGAGTTCTCGCTGCTTTCATGTCGCGCGATTAAGTGCTGAACTGTTTGTGTCCGCCCAAAAAAGTAAAGATCTTTTTGTAATGGTGAAAAAAAGTTAAATAAATTCCGAGTAAAAAAGCATTTCCGAAAGCGAGATCGCAAAAAGCTTTGTGAAATTTCCTGCTGCAATTCCTGGTAAGTAAACGGTACAATAATGGGCTGCTCAGGATTGGATTTGATTAGCCCATCTAATGCTGACTCGACGTCAGAGTCTGCTGAAATTAAAATACGGCATACGCTCTCAAGTCGAAGAGCCTGATATTCTTGGAGAGCTACTTCATAGGAATCGAGCGAGCGCGGCTCAAATTTTGAATAGCTAGAAAAGATACAGACAATTTCACGATGAAGATTAAATTCTTCAGAATATTCTTCTGGGACTTTCAGAAGGAAATATCGATACCGAGCATTTTTGCCTAGTATCGCATCGTTTCCGTCGTTTGTTAGATAGAAATCAGCAGACAAGGCTATTAAAATTTTACGTTCCGCTTCGCCAAACAAATTGATGTTAAAGGCCGGATGAAATCCTGGCCGCACTCCTCGCGAAGGTTCCTGCGTTTGCAAATGCGTGTTCATTTAAATTTTCGTTATTGTTTATATAAGGTCTGGAAATGTCAAAGCTTTAAGCGTGTCATTCCAATTGCGAGCGCAGAAAGAAATCTCATGCGCTGTTTGCGGGATGGGAAGTGCCCACGTATTTCGGTTGAGTGTCTGCGATTCGATCGTTTTATGGTTTTATGTTTCAAACCCTACTTGGCTATCTACCGGGGAACGTACCAATTATGAAAAGTCAACTATAGCGATTTCTTCTTGCCACAACCTCACACATTGTCACGAAAGACCCGATTTCCGCTGTTGGTCCACGCTGTGTAAGAGCTTAGCGTCGTGCAAACGGACGTCGCCTGGTAAAACGTTAAGCCAGTATCTCATCATGACGGATGCAAAATGAAGCGCCTCATCGAAGGCGAGGGTCGTGGCCATGGCACGCTATTGTCTGAAGTTTTGGACGACTACGTGGTCGAAGATAACCCAGTGCAGGGGCAGGGGTCAGATTAGGATTCTGATCGATGTGATCGTCGATCTCCTTTTCTAGCTTTTTGATTTCGATGTCGAGCCACATGATGTGCGTCTTCACGTGCGTCGCAACGTCTTCCATTCCACGGATCGTGTGAGCTTCCAGCAGATTCTCTTCCTGCTGCCGGATGTCTTTCAGTGCTTGAACGCGTGGCGTCCATCCTCGCAGCTGGCGTTGCTCCAGCGGCGGTGGGGTCCATGGTTCTGGATTCATGACCATAGCGAGCAATGAGGCCAGCATCGATTTCATCGTTCTTATAACGGATATTTTCGCCGTGTCCAAAGCCCTTGATGCAGGCAGGATTGACGATGCTTACCTTGATACCAGCGTCATACAATGTTAAAGCCAAGGCCTCGTGGTACACGCCTGGCGCCTCCATGCACACGTGTAGTGAAGAACGTGACGCCTTCGATTTGTCCATCCATTCCAGCAAACTCTTGTGCCCTGCAGGCGTGTTCTGCAGCACATTCGTTTTTACTTTCCGTTGATTAGCAACTTGATGTCGAGCTTTGATTTGCTAACGTCAATTCCCAAAACCTCGCGCATCGCTTCCAGTTTGACCTCTCCTGTATGCGTGCTTACGCAAAGAACAGCGATGGCCCAAGATACCGTTTGGACTAATAAAATGAAACGGGCGGGGGCACCAATCTGACCCACGTGTTCAATGGCACTCAGTCTGAACAGTATCACCCCGACCGGCCACATCACCATTATTGTCTACTGGTGCGTTGGCATCTTCAATATACGAGGTCTGACATTCAGACACGAGCTCAGCAAAAAGTCTACTTATGGATGCACTAGTGAAGGTACCAAGTAAGAATCCGAGTCCGAATGTCAGACCTGACCTCGGCTACTCGGCTACTCCGGCTGGAAAGGACACACGCTGTCTTGACAGTCAGCAATTGACCCAAAGCGACCGGTCACCCATTTCCAATGACTAGGGCGCCATCTCATCAATACCACGACGAATACCGACTTTCTGGCTTATCCACCAGTAAGCAAGTCCACCGGCAAGGCCCGACCCGAGACAATTCAATGAATCATACAGACCGAATTGCGCCCAACGGACAGATGTGAATGGCTCGGCAAGCTCCATCCATACAGGTGTGGCGCAGATAAAGCCTGTCGCTGCGAACTGCCACCATCGCGTCAGACGCAACTTGCAGAATAAAAACGCTAGTGGCAGGCCAAAGATAAGCGCATTGGTGATTGCAAGCGGGAAGCCGATGAACCAAACCAGTGGTAACGCGCACCAGGTGCCCGTTCCATGGGCAAGTCCAACGCCGCAGGTGGTGAAGGTGGCGATCGTCACACCGATAACGGCAGCCACGCCAAGCATCGACATGGTACGGAACACTAATCTGGCGGATGGATGCACGGTTTCCCTGCGATGGCGTGACGTTTTGTGGACAAAGGCAGTCTAGTACAACCCTACGATATCAAGCCTTGACTGTCACACGTTCAAAAACCGGATATGCCTGAAGTGGGGAAAAGTCTGCCTTCCAGATGTCGAGTTCATAGAGCTGCCCGGTTGTGTCCGCATTGAGAACGATACTCACTGGGACGCCATCGAGATCGATGTACTGCGCCTCAACAAGGCAACTGCCTAAAAACCGATTGTCGTGACCGGCAAATTGAACGCTACCCATTTTGCCATCATTCATGTCAAATACCTGAGCATGCTCCAGTTGGACGAGCAGACGCTCGCCGTCCCGTGCCCGCTGAAGCAAAGCGCGTATGAATGAATCCTCTTCAAGACGCAGAGGGCGTAAGCCGTCCTGAATCTGGTCTGGCACCATATTTACTTCCAATGTGAAAACGCATCCGTAGTTTCAGCGCGGCTGCTGTAACAGACTCTCTCGTTTTGCAGCGGACTTGATGCGTTGTGGCGAACTCCATTCGCACGGCGCAGTAACCCAGCAGCCATATGCATCCGTTTTTAATAGGCAACGATAACGCGGATTGCTATGATCGACCGTCACCATGGCGCCACTACCGGCGTTGACCAACTTTACGAGGAGTCGCATGATTTCTGTCCTGTCGCGCCGTTGCAGCAACACGGTATGCATTGCGGGCGCGCTTGCCTGCCTGTCGATCACGGTCGCCCACGCCGCCACACCGGAGCAGTCGGTCAGCGAACTGGTGCAGCGCTTCGCCACCGCGCAGGGCACGTTCGACCGCGCCGCACTCGAAGCGCTGACGTTTGAAAACTACATCGAGATTTCCCCATTGGGCGAGGTCGACCCGCGCGCCAAGATGCTGTCGTTCTACGTCAAGCATGACGACAAGCCGCTGCCGGCAATCACCGTCGACGAGATCACGCCGCGGGTGTTGGGCAATACCGCCATCGTGCTCGCGAAGGTGTCGTACGCCATGACGGTTGGCGGGCAAACCCGCACATCCGCGCTGCGCTCGAGCTTCGTGGCCCAGCAGCAGGACGGTGCCTGGAAGCTGGTCTCTGCGCAGTACACGCCGATCCGGCCGCCGGCCGCACCAGGCAAGTGAGCGGCCCGATGAAGCTACCAATGATCCTGCGTCCCGTCCTGATCTTCCTTTCCATCGCCGTCAGTGCCAGTGCCAGCGCAGGCGTGCCCGTGCCCGTCTCGCCAAATCTGATCCCTGAGGCCGGCCCGCATGCTGTCGGCCTGCGCGTTATTCAGCAATACGACTACAGCCGGCTGCTCGAGCCGTCGGTCGATGCGTTCGGCAAGGCCCGCAATGCTGCGCCTGGCCGGCCAATCCAGATGCTGGTCTGGTACCCCGCCAGGCGCGGTGGTGGCGCGCCGATGCTGGCCGCAGATTATCAGCAGGCCAGCCTGAATGATGTCGACTTCACTGCGCCGGCCGCCGAAGCAACCAGCCAGCGGGCAGGCTGGATGGCGGGACCGCAGAGCGCGCAGTACGGCGCGCCGACGCTGGCCGTGCGTGATGCGGTGGCTGCGGCAGGCCTCTTTCCGGTGGTGATCTACGCGCCCAGCTTTGCCGCACAAGCCCATGAAAACATCGACCTGTGCGAATACCTGGCCAGCCATGGTTATGTGGTGCTTGCCAGCCGCAGCCTGGGCGCGCGCTCGGTCATGATGACCGACGACGTCGAAGGCGTCGAGGCGCAGGCCGCCGATATCGCATTCCTTGCCAATTACGCGCAGACGCTGCCACAGGCCGACATCGGCAATGTGGCGGCGGCAGGTTTCAGCTGGGGCGGCATGGCCAATGTGTTTGCCGCGGCGCGTTCCAGCCGCATCAAGGCGCTGGTCAGCCTGGACGGTTCCATCCGGTATCACCCGAAGGTGTGGGGCGCGGCGGGTTATGTGCAGCCAGCGCGCACGGCGGTGCCGATGCTGTACCTGGGCGCGCGCGCGCCATCCGCAGAAGTCATGGAGCGCAAGGACATGTTCGGCAAGAGTTACCTCAACACGATGACCTATTCCGACGTGTATGTCGCGACGCTGCCGCCGATGACGCATCCGGATTTCAGCGCGTGGCATGTGCGCTTTGCCGACGATGCTGCGTTTGGCGACTATGCGCGTGCCGATGTGCTGCAGGCGTACCGCAGCGGCGCGTTGTATGTGCGCCGGTTCCTGGACGCGTATCTGAAGCAGGACGGCGAGGCTCTGGCATGGCTGAAGCAGTCACCAGCGCGGCATGGTATCGGCCCGCAGGTGATGTCGATGGCGTTCACGCCGGCACGGCATGCGCTGCTTGGCGAAGGCGACTTCCTGCGTGCGTTCGCGAACGCGGGCTTCCAGGATGCGCAGTCGATCCATGACGGGATGGTGGCACGCTCGTCTGGCTTCAAACTCAGCCCCGTGAGCATGAATACGCTGGGCTACCAGTTGCTGCGGGCAAAGAACGCGCGCGGCGCGCTCGAGCTGTTCAAGCTGGCCACGTTCCTCGAACCGACGTTCGCCAACGCGTTCGACAGTGAAGGCGAGGCGTATGAAGCGCTCGGTGACACCAGGTCAGCCATTGCGGCCTACGAAAAAGCCGTCGCGGCCGATCCGAACCAGCGCAATGCCGTGGCGCGGATTGCAGCGCTGCGCCTGGGCAGCGCAAAGTAACGCCCAGCCCGCGTAGTAAAGGCACCAGGGAAGAGTCCGAGTCCAAATGTCAGACCTGACCCTGGCTGCTTGACTCGGCTACTCTGTATTGCAGCAGGCTGTGATTTCTTGCGCGTTTGTGGTGGTGGTCCCGATGCTATCGTCCATGCCAATCGAACTTGCCAATCACACCATGACGACACGTCTTTTCCTGGGCCTCGCACTCGTCCTGTTTTTCGGGGCCAGCCATCCGGTCCACGCCCAGGCACCGGCGCCGGTTGCGCATTTCTTCGAGGAAGATGCATTCAGCGGCGCGGTGTTCTCACCGGACGGCCAGCACATCGCTGTGCGCATGAGCAAACCATGGCGTCGCAACTTTTTGGCTGTCATCAATCTCGACACGCGCGCTGCCGTCGTCGCTGCCGAGTATCTTGATTTTGACATCGGCAACTTCCAATGGGTCAATAACGAGCGTCTCGCCTACAACGTGGTCGACTTGACCGAAGTGGTTCGCGACCGTCGCAATACGCCCGGCCTGTTTGCGGTCAACCGTGACGGCGGCGGGCGCGTCCAGCTGGCACACCATGCGATGAATTCCCGCCGCAGCGAGGCGTACCTGGGCTGGAATTTCTTCCTGCTCGATCAAACCGGCAGCCAGGATTCGGAATGGCTCTACGTCGAGCGCATGTTGTACGACAAGGACTGGCGCTACTTCGGCAGTGAACTGGCCCGTGTCAACACGCTGAACGGCAAGACTGCCAGCGTGCCGAAGCCCGATGAAAATGTCGGCGCGTATCTGCTCGACGCGAAGGGTCAGCCACGCCTGGCCATGGGCGTTGCAGGCGGCAACAGCACCATGTTTTACCTTGATTCAGCCTCGCAACAATGGCGCAAGGTGGCAAGCCGCAAAGCGTACACATCCGCCCGGGACGATGTGCAGCCCGTCGGCTTCGGCGCCGATGGCACGCTGTACGTGATTGCCAATGCTGGCGAAGACCTGGCCACGCTGCGCACCTTCGACGTTGCCACCGGCAAGCTGGGCACCGAGGCCCTCGTGGCAACGCCCGGTTACGATGTGGCGGGTTCGTTGCTGCGCAGCGATCGCGTGCTCGGGATACGCCTGACCACGGATGCCGAGAACGATATCTGGTTCGATCCGGCGATGAAAGCGTTGCAGGCGACAATCAACCAGCGCCTCCCGCACACGGTCAACCTGCTTACCGTGCCCGCCAGGCCAGGTTCGCCCTGGGTCCTGGTGCAATCGTATTCCGACCGGCAGCCCTCGACCTACAGCCTGTACGATACCCGCAGCGCCGCCCTGGAGCCGATTGGTGCCACGTATCCCGGGATCGTCCCGGGTCGCTCGGGCACCCAGGAGCCAATCAGCTTCAGGGCGCGTGACGGGTTGGGCATTCCTGGCCTGCTGACCCTGCCACCCGGGGGCGCCCGCAAGAATCTGCCGATGGTCGTGCTGGTGCATGGCGGGCCCTGGCTCCGGGGCTCCAGCTGGGGCTGGCAGCCTGATTCGCAGTTCCTGGCGTCGCGCGGTTATGCGGTGCTGGAGGTGGAGTTCCGCGGCAGTACCGGCTTCGGCGCCAGGCACTTCGAGGCCGGCATGAAGCAATGGGGCCTGGCCATGCAGAACGACCTGGCGGACGGCACGCGCTGGGCGATCAGGGAAGGCATTGCGGATCCACGCCGCATCTGCATTGCCGGGGCCAGTTATGGCGGCTACGCGACACTGATGGGACTGGCGAACGATCCCGACCTGTACGCGTGCGGGATCAACTGGCTCGGCGTGACCGACATCGCCCTGATGTACACCGGCACCTGGGACGTCAAGCCCGACCTGACGGAAGGCTACCGCCGCTACGGTATGCCCGTCCTGATTGGCGACCCGGAGGCCGATGCGAAGCAGCTGGCGGCAACGTCGCCGATCCTGCAGGCAGACCGCATCCGGCAACCGTTACTGCTAGCGTACGGCAGCGAAGACCGGCGCGTGCCTTTGCATCATGGCAAAAAGTTCTACGAAGCCGCGCGCAAGACCAATCGGCAGATCGAATGGGTGGTGTACGACGGCGAGGGCCATGGCTGGTCGCTGGCCAGGAACCGGATCGACTTCTGGCAGCGTGTCGAACGGTTCCTGCACAAGCACATTGGCGCGGACGCCGTAACGCGGGCGGCGGCGCAGCCCTGAGCCGTTACGCCGCGCGGCGCCGGAAGTCGCGCGGCCGGAATCCCAGCAGCGCGAGCATTGCGAAGTAGGTCACCGCACTGGCTACGATGATGCCCAGCAGCGCGCCGATGCGCAGGCCGGGCGTGACTTTCATGGCGGCCCAGTCGAACTGTGCCTGGCCGAACCACGCCACAGCGCCCATTGCCGCCACGCCGATGGCGAGCTTCAGGAAGAACTTGCCCCAGCCCGGCTGCGGCGTGTAGATGCCGCGTTTGCGCAGGCCGATGTACAGGCAGGTCGCATTGATGCAGGCGCCCAGGCCAATCGACAGGGCCAGGCCCGCCACGCCCATCAGCGGCACGAAGATCAGGTTCATCAGCTGCGTGGCAACCAGCACGGCAACGGCGATGCGCACGGGCGTCTTGACGTCCTGGCGGGCGTAGAACGCCGGCGCCAGGATCTTGACGAGGATGATGCCGAGCAGGCCGGCGCTGTAGGCCATCAGCGGCAGCGATGAATTCACCAAGGCCGCATCGTCGAATTTACCGTAGTGGAAGAGGGTGGCGATCATCGGCACCGCCAGCGTGGCCATGCCAACGGCGGCCGGCAGCGCGAGCAGGAAGGTCAGGCGCAGGCCCCAGTTGAGCAGCGCCGCGTATTCGGCGGTGTCGCCTTCGCTATTGGCTTTCGACAGCGACGGCAGCAGGATCGTGCCCAGGGCCACGCCCAGCATCGCGGTCGGAAATTCCATCAGGCGGTCGGCATATTGCAGGGCCGAGACGGCGCCGGCGGCCAGGCTGGCAGCGATGCCGGTATTGATCAACAGGCTGATCTGCGCTGCGGACACGGCGAACACGGCCGGACCCATCTTCTTGAGCATGCGGCGTACGCCGGCATCGCGCAGGCCCGTCAACGGATTGAACGAGATGCGCGGCAGCATGCCGATTTTGACCAGTGACGGAATCTGGATCGCCACCTGCAGCACGCCGCCGACGCAGACCGCAATCGCCATCGCGTAGATCGGTTGCTCGAGATAATTGACCAGCACCAGCGAAGCGAAGATGAACGACAGGTTCAGCAGCACCGGCGTGAACGCGGGGATCTTGAACTGGCGCCAGGTATTCAGGATGCCGCCGGCCAGTGCGACGAACGACATGCAGGCAATGTACGGGAACATCATCTGCGTCATGATGACCGACGCATTGTAGGCGCCAGGCGTTTCGCGCAGGTCGCCCGCCAGGACCATGATCAGGAGCGGGGCGCCGATGATGCCGACGATGCTGGTGAGAACCGTGGCCCACAGCAGCGACGTAGCGACATGGTCGACCAGGGTCTTGGTGGCGGTATCGCCATGCTGCGTCTTGTATTCGGACAGGATCGGCACGAACGCTTGCGAGAACGCGCCCTCGGCAAACAGGCGCCGCAGCAGGTTGGGCAGGCGGAACGCGATGATGAAGGCATCGGTATAGGCCGAGGCACCGAAAGCGCGCGCAAACAGGCTTTCGCGCAAGAGGCCGGTGACGCGCGAAAGCATCGTCATGCTGGAAATGGCGGCGAGGGTTCTGAGCAGGTTCATGGCGCGAGATTATACTGGTGCAACTCGACCAGTACAGACATCCGGCCGACAATCTTTGAATTTTGAATTGCCCAGACTTGAAAGCTTCGCTATAATCATGGGCTGTACTGAATTCTGTTAGCAGACACTAATCGTTGGGCAGGCTCCTGCGCCGGTTTAACAGTCGCTAATGTTTGCAAACGCAACTTGACCCCGATTTAGGAAATTCCATGGCAAATACCGCACAAGCGCGCAAGCGCGCTCGTCAAGCAGTTAAGCAAAACGCGCACAACTCGTCGCAGCGTTCGACCCTGCGTACCGCAATCAAGGCAGCTCGCAAAGCCATCCAGGCTGGCGACAAAGAAGCCGCGACCCTGATCTTCCAGCAGTCCGTGTCGAAAATCGACAGCATCGCTGACAAGAAAATCATCCACAAGAACAAAGCAGCGCGCCACAAGAGCCGCCTGGCTGCAGCCCTGAAAGCACTGTCGGCGTAAAGCCCGCGTGCGTGCGGCCTTCGGGCCGCGCAGGCAAGTTCTGTGCAGTGGAAAGACCCGCCCGACTTCGGTCCTGGCGGGTTTTTTTGCTTGGTGCTTCCATTTTTCCATCCGGAATGCATGACCGGGTTGTCGATAACGTAAAAACTGGTGTCCGCCGCAAAGGTGGGGCATAATATGGCGCGTCTTATATCTTATAGAAGACTAGCATTGAAGACAGGTTTCGCGGCCTTGCACGAAGCGGCCGCCCAACCAACGGAATGTACGCCGGTGCGCTCTGGCCCTCCCGTCGCAGACAGGGGTAGAATGTCCGGCATCGGCGCCCAGTGCCCGCAGCCCACCTATTGATGGGCTGTGGCCAATTGTCAGTTTTTACTACGCGCGACGTTGTCGCGATTACCGAGGAAAATGTGCATGAGCAGTGATCAGACCATCATCTACACCCTGACCGACGAGGCGCCGCTGCTGGCGACCCACGCCTTCCTGCCTGTGGTCAGCACCTTCACGAAGCCGGCCGGCATCACCGTCACGGCCAGCGACATCTCGGTCGCGGCCCGTATCCTGGCAGCGTTCCCTGAAAACCTGACCCCCGAGCAGCGCGTGCCGGATTCACTGGTCGAGCTGGGCAAGAAGACGCTCGAGGCGAGCGCCAACATCATCAAGCTGCCGAACATTAGCGCGTCGGTCAGCCAGCTGACCACCGCGATCAAGGAACTGCAGGACAAGGGCTACAACATCCCTGACTACCCGTCGGACCCGAAGACCGACGAAGAAAAAACCATCAAGGCCAAGTACGGCAAGTGCATCGGCTCGGCAGTGAACCCGGTCCTGCGCGAAGGTAACTCCGACCGCCGCGCCCCGCGCGCCGTCAAGGAATACGCACGCAAGAACCCGCACTCGATGGCCCCATGGTCGCAAGCATCGCGCACCCACGTGGCGCACATGACCGAAGGCGACTTCTACCACGGCGAAAAGTCGATGACCATCGAAGCGGCGCGCGACGTCAAGATGGAACTGGTCACCAAGAGCGGCCAGACCATTGTTCTCAAGCCAAAGGTCTCGCTGCTGGCCGGTGAAATCATCGATTCGATGTTCATGAGCCGCAAGGCGCTGCTGGCCTTCTACGAAGCCCAGATCGAAGATGCACACGCCACCGGCATGCTGTTCTCGCTGCACGTCAAGGCAACGATGATGAAGGTATCGCACCCGATCGTGTTCGGTCACTGCGTGCGCATGTTCTACAAGGAAGCGTTCGCCAAGCACGGCGCGCTGTTCGAGAGCCTGGGCATCAACGTCAACAACGGCATGGCCGATCTGTACAACAAGATCGCCGACCTGCCGTCGTCGCAGCGCGAAGAAATCATCCGCGACCTGCACGCCTGCCAGGAACACCGTCCTGAGCTGGCCATGGTCGATTCGGCCAAGGGCATCACCAACTTCCATTCGCCGAACGACGTCATCGTCGACGCGTCGATGCCAGCGATGATCCGCGCCGGCGGCAAGATGTACGGTGCCGATGGCCGCCTGAAGGAAGTCAAGGCCGTCATCCCGGAAAGCACCTTCGCGCGCATCTACCAGGAAATCATCAACTTCTGCAAATGGCACGGCGCCTTCGATCCGAAGACGATGGGCACCGTCCCGAACGTCGGCCTGATGGCCCAGCAAGCCGAAGAATACGGCTCGCACGACAAGACCTTCGAGATCGCTGAAGACGGCGTGGCCAACATCACCGACCTCGCCACCGGCGAAGTCCTGATGAGCCAGAACGTGGAGCAGGGCGATATCTGGCGCATGTGCCAGGTCAAGGATGCACCGATCCGCGACTGGGTCAAGCTGGCCGTGACGCGCGCGCGCAACTCGGGCATGCCGACCGTGTTCTGGCTCGACCCGTATCGTCCACACGAAAATGAACTGATCAAGAAGGTCAAGGTCTACCTGAAGGATCACGACACGAACGGCCTGGATATCCAGATCATGTCGCAAGTGCGCGCGATGCGCTTCACGCTCGAGCGCGTCTGGCGCGGCCTGGACACCATCTCGGTGACCGGCAACATCCTGCGCGACTACCTGACCGACCTGTTCCCGATCATGGAACTGGGCACGTCCGCCAAGATGCTGTCGATCGTGCCGCTGATGGCCGGTGGCGGCATGTACGAAACGGGCGCCGGCGGTTCGGCACCAAAACACGTGCAGCAGCTGGTCGAAGAAAACCACCTGCGCTGGGATTCGCTGGGCGAGTTCCTGGCACTGGCCGTGTCGCTGGAAGACCTGGGCCTGAAAACCGGCAACGACAAGGCCAAGGTGCTGGCCAAGACGCTGGACGCGGCCACTGGCAAGCTGCTGGACAACCGCAAGTCGCCATCGCCAAAGACCGGCGAGCTCGATAACCGCGGCAGCCAGTTCTACCTGTCGCTGTTCTGGGCGCAGGAGCTGGCTGCGCAGACCGATGACGCTGCACTGGCAGCCACGTTCGCGCCGCTGGCCAAGAAGCTGGCCGACGACGAAGCCACCATCGTCGCCGAGCTGCTGGCCGTACAGGGCAAGCCGGTCGATATCGGTGGCTACTACAAGCTGGATGAAGCCAAGGTGACGGCCGCGATGCGTCCGAGCGCCACCTTCAATGCAGCAATCGACTCGTTCGCCTGAACTGAACGGCTGTCGTAACTAGAACCCGCCGACCGAAAGGTCGGCGGGTTTTTTATTGGCGCAGTCAGCGTTATCTATTGATGACGCTGATAGCAATGCAAAGCAATTGCTCCGGTAATATGACCCGTTCGCCATCCAGCGCCCAGCGCCAACCGAGGTAATTGGGCAGGTAGCGCGACGCCACGCCATGAAAGCGTTGTAGCCAGGCCTTGAAGCGTTGATGGTAGGCGTTCACGTTCTGCACGTGGATGGCAAGACTGCCCAGACGCCTCACGCGCACAGCCGCGCGTACATTGACCGCCTCGTGCGCGATCCTGTGCTTGCGTGCAAAGGCGCGGTAAGCAGGATGGCCGTCACTGATCAGCAAGGACTGCCTGTCGAGCCTGGGCAGCAAGTCACGCTCGAGTTGCGCAGCCGTGAGTGCACCGCGGCCAGTGACGGCATCGACCGTGCGCCCCTCGCGGTCCCGCGCAATCA
The DNA here is from genome assembly GCF_059685775.1 of Telluria sp. LT1R51-2. NCBI lineage: Bacteria > Pseudomonadati > Pseudomonadota > Betaproteobacteria > Burkholderiales > Oxalobacteraceae > Telluria > Telluria sp. LT1R51-2. Next base: position 886,554 of record NZ_JCASIM010000001.1, read on the forward strand.
GGATGCAATCGAGTTCGCTGGAAATGCCCCGTTTGGCAGCATGGCCGCCGCGATGACGCGGTGGCCGATCGAGGGTGCGCGAACCTTTTTGTGATTCGAGCAGAAATGTCTCGTCAGCCTCGACGATGCCATTGAGGGCCCTGGGCCGGTCGAGCTTGACCCAGTGCAGGAAGCGGTGGCGCCAGCGAAAGGCCGTGTTGCGGTGTACGCCGACCCGATCTGCCGCCTTGCACACAGGGAGTGAATCGAGCAGCACCTGCGAATACGCGAGCCATTTGGCCTTGAGTCTGAGTCGCGCCATTGGCGTACCGGTCAGGTCGTTAAAGGTGCGGCCACAGGCACAGCAGCGGTAGCGCTGCAAATCATTGGCGAAGCCATGGCGGTAGCAGCGCTCGTTGCCGCATCTGGGACAGCAGCGGCCGGGCGCTCTGGCCTTACTGATGAGTGCGACCACCTGCTCGAGCCCGGCTGCAGGGTGCAGGGCATCGAGCACTTGCCGGCGCTGGGGTTGGTTCAGCGAAGTCAGTTTTGCGAACCAGCCCTTGAAACGTGGCGCTTTCATGATCGACTCCTGACGCTGGGGACAGGAATTGGACCACCGGACTGCTCGTCAGTTCAAAGCTGGTCTCTATTTAACGCTGACTGCGCCTTTTTATTTGCCCGCATGGCGCGAGTAGGCCGGCACGTCGATAAATTCGCCCGGCAGCAATGGATGCGTGCTGAGGGAAAACGGGCCGATACTGCTGCGCACCAGGCGCAGCGTCGGCAAGCCCACGGCGGCCGTCATCCGGCGCACCTGGCGGTTCTTGCCTTCTTCGAGCGTGATGGCAAGCCAGCTGGTCGGCTTGTCCTGGCGCGCACGGATCGGTGGATTGCGCGGCCACAGCCACTCGGGCTCGGCAATCCGCGCGGCGCGGCACGGCTTGGTGACGAAGTCGCCCAGGTCCAGCGGCGCCTGCAGACGCGCCATGGCGGCGGCATCGGGCATGCCATCGACCTGTACCAGATAGGTCTTGGCTTCCTTGTGATCGGGATGGGCGATCTTGTGCTGGAGCTGGCCGTCGTCGGTCAACAGCATCAGGCCTTCGCTGTCGGCGTCGAGCCGGCCGGCGGGGTAGATGCCGGGAATCTTGAGGTAGTCGGCAAGCGACTCGCGACCATCCTGTGGAGAGAACTGGCACAGGACCTGGAACGGTTTATTGAAGAGAATCAGGGACATGACGATGCAGTAAAGCGAATGAGGGGGTGGCCAACCGGTAGCGTGGCGATATGGCAAAATACTGGGGCATAATGAAGAGCAGCCATCGGCTGCCGCTGGCAACGGCGACATTGTAAGCGAGTTGGTAACGCAGTTCGTCACGTCGTTCGCACCGCCTTTCGCCACCCACCTGGAGAACCTGATGTACCAGCATATCACCGTCCCGCCTGCGGGCCAGAAGATCACCGTCAACGCCGATTTCAGCCTGAATGTGCCGGCCACGCCGATCATTCCGTATATCGAGGGTGACGGCACAGGCGCGGACATCACGCCGGTGATGAAGAAGGTGGTGGATGCGGCTGTGCGCAAGGCCTACGGCGGTGAACGCAGCATTGCGTGGATGGAGATCTTCGCCGGTGAAAAGGCGACCAGGCTGTATGGCGCCGATGTCTGGCTGCCGGCCGAAGTGCTTGACGTGCTGAAGGCGTATGTGGTCTCGATCAAGGGCCCGCTGACCACGCCCGTCGGCGGCGGCATCCGCTCGCTCAATGTCGCACTGCGCCAGGAACTCGATCTGTACGTCTGCCTGCGCCCGGTGCGCTATTTCACCGGTGTGCCGTCGCCACTGAAGCAGCCGGAAAAGACCGACATGGTCATTTTCCGTGAAAACTCCGAAGACATCTATGCCGGCATCGAATGGGAGGCCGGCTCCGAAGGTGCTCAGAAGCTGATCGCGTTCCTGAAAGCGGAGCTGGGCGTCTCCAAGATCCGCTTCCCGGCCACGTCGGCCCTTGGCCTCAAGCCCGTCTCGATCGAAGGCACCGAACGCCTCGTGCGCAAGGCGATCCAGTATGCGATCGACCATGACAAGCCATCGGTGACCCTGGTCCACAAGGGCAATATCATGAAGTTCACGGAAGGGGGCTTCCGGGACTGGGGTTACGCGCTGGCGCAGAAGGAATTCGGCGCCGAACTGTTCGATGGCGGCCCATGGTGCAAGCTCAAGAATCCGAAGACCGGGCGCGACATCATGATCAAGGACTCGATCGCCGACGCGTTCCTGCAGCAGATCCTGCTGCGTCCGGCCGAGTACAGCGTAATTGCCACGCTGAACCTGAACGGCGATTATATTTCCGATGCACTGGCGGCCCAGGTCGGCGGCATCGGCATCGCGCCGGGTGCCAACATGTCCGATTCAGTGGCAATGTTCGAAGCAACCCACGGTACGGCGCCGAAATACGCCGGCAAGGATTACGTCAATCCCGGTTCACTCATCCTGTCGGCCGAAATGATGCTGCGCCACATGGGCTGGAGCGAGGCGGCCGACTTGATCATCGCGGCGATGGGCAAGGCAATTGTGTCGAAAAAAGTCACCTACGATTTTGCGCGCCTGATGGAAGGGGCGACGCAGGTATCGTGCTCGGGCTTTGGTGAAGTACTGATCGAGCATCTGTAACGCGCCGCCTGCCGTTGTGGCAGGCGAAAAAAACCCCACTGCGAGAGTGGGGTTTTTCACTTCCGGGAAGGGTATGATTAGTTACCCTGGATGTTGGAAGCTTGCTTGCCTTTAGGGCCTTGCGTGACTTCGAATTGGACTTTTTGACCTTCTTTGAGGGTCTTAAAACCGTTCATGTTGATTGCGGAGAAGTGTGCGAACAGATCCTCGCCGCCGTCATCAGGCGTGATGAAGCCAAAGCCTTTGGAATCATTGAACCACTTAACAGTACCAGTTGCCATAAAAGAACTTTCAAATTTAACAAATCACACGAGCCATAAAAGCAAGAATCTTCTTGCCCTCCTCAGCCTGCTAACTGCTTATCAACGCGTACATAAGTACAAAGTCGATGACTGCATTGTTGGTGGAATAATCACGCAAGTCAAGGGGTTTGGGGCGCAGGTTGTCAAATTTTTCACGGTATTCCTGCGCGCCGGACTTGATTTCGGCAATCGAAACGCCATCTGCGCAGTTATCCGAAAAAGCGTAAGATGGAAATATCAGAAAACGAGCTGATGTTTACGCTCGGCACCAACCTCGGAAGTATTAGAATACCCCATGGCAACGAAGCACGATACTGAACAACTGCTAGAGCGGCAGACCGTCAAACCGCCTCCGCTATACCAGGTGGCGCTACTGAACGATGATTACACGCCGATGGAATTTGTCGTGGCCGTGATCCAGGAGTATTTCAACAAGGATCGGGAAACGGCCACGCAGATCATGCTGTCGGTGCACCAGAATGGCAAAGGGGTGTGCGGCGTGTTTTCCAAAGATATAGCGTGTACCAAAGTGGAGTTTGTCTTAACGCATGCACGCAAGGCAGGGCATCCCCTGCAGTGCGTGATGGAGGAAGTATGATTGCGCAGGAACTTGAAGTATCCCTACACATGGCCTTTGTCGAGGCACGCCAGGCACGCCACGAGTTCATCACCGTGGAGCACCTGCTGTTGGCATTGCTCGATAATCCTTCGGCCGCCGAAGTCCTGCGTGCATGCGCGGTCAATATTGAAGACCTGCGCAAGACCCTGACGAATTTCATCGGCGATAACACCCCCACCGTGCCTGGCACGGGCGAGGTCGACACCCAGCCAACGCTGGGTTTCCAGCGCGTGATCCAGCGCGCGATCATGCACGTGCAGTCGGCGTCCAACGGCAAGAAGGAAGTCACCGGCGCCAACGTGCTGGTGGCAATCTTCGGCGAAAAGGACTCGCACGCGGTGTACTACCTGCACCAGCAGGGCGTGACCCGTCTCGACGTGGTCAATTTCATTTCGCACGGCGTGCGCAAGGACCAGCAGGTCGACACCTCCAAGGCGCCTGAAGGCGTCGAGGAAGCGCAGGTCGAAGGTCAGGCCAAAGAGAGCCCGCTGGACCAGTTCACGCAAAACTTGAACAAGGCAGCTGCCGACGGCAAGATCGATCCGCTGATCGGGCGCGAAGAAGAAGTCGATCGCGTGATCCAGATCCTGTGCCGTCGCCGCAAGAACAATCCGCTGCTGGTGGGCGAGGCGGGCGTGGGTAAAACCGCGATCGCCGAGGGCCTGGCATGGCGCATCGTCCAGGAAGACGTGCCTGAAATCCTGCAGAACGCAGTCGTGTTCTCGCTGGACATGGGCGCACTGCTGGCCGGCACCAAGTACCGCGGTGACTTCGAGCAGCGTCTGAAGGCTGTGCTCAAGCAGATCAAGGACACGCCGAACGGCATCCTGTTCATCGACGAGATCCACACGATCATCGGCGCCGGTTCGGCATCGGGCGGTACGCTCGACGCATCGAACCTGCTGAAGCCGGCGTTGGCCAATGGCCAGCTCAAGTGCATCGGTGCGACCACGTTCACCGAGTACCGCGGCGTGTTCGAAAAAGACCATGCGCTGTCGCGCCGGTTCCAGAAGGTCGACGTCAACGAGCCGACGGTCGAACAGACCATCGCCATCCTGCGTGGCCTGAAATCGCGCTTCGAAGAGCACCACGGCGTGAAGTACTCGGCCTCGGCCCTGACCACGGCTGCCGAACTGGCTGCGCGCTTCATCAATGACCGTCACCTGCCCGACAAGGCAATCGACGTGATCGACGAAGCCGGTGCTGCCCAGCGCGTCCTGCCGAAGTCGAAGCAGAAGAAAACCATCGGCAAGGCCGAGATCGAGGACATCATTGCCAAGATCGCGCGCATCCCGCCGCAATCGGTCAATCAGGACGATCGCAGCAAGCTGCAGACGATCGACCGCGACCTGCGCAACGTCGTGTTCGGGCAAGACCCGGCGATCGAAGCGCTGTCGGCAGCGATCAAGATGGCGCGCGCCGGCCTTGGCAAAACGGACAAGCCGATTGGCTCGTTCCTGTTCTCGGGCCCGACCGGTGTCGGCAAGACCGAGGTCGCCAAGCAATTGGCCTTCATCATGGGCATCGAGCTGGTGCGCTTCGACATGTCCGAGTACATGGAGCGGCATGCTGTCTCGCGCCTGATCGGTGCGCCACCGGGCTATGTTGGTTTCGACCAGGGTGGCCTGCTGACCGAAGCAATCACCAAGAAGCCGCACACCGTGCTGCTGCTGGACGAGATTGAAAAAGCCCACCCGGACATTTTCAACATCCTGCTGCAGGTGATGGACCATGGCACGCTGACCGACAACAACGGTCGCAAGGCCGACTTCCGCAACGTGATCATCATCATGACCACGAATGCGGGCGCGGAAAGCCTGACCAAGCGGTCGGTCGGTTTCGTCAACTCGCGTGAAGCGGGCGACGAGATGGGCGACATCAAGCGCATGTTCACGCCGGAGTTCCGCAACCGTCTGGATGCGATCATCAGCTTCCGCGCGCTGGACGAAGACATCATCCTGCGCGTCGTCGACAAGTTCCTGATGCAGCTCGAAGAGCAGCTGCACGAGAAAAAAGTCGAAGCCATCTTCACCGAGAAGCTGCGCAAGTTCCTCGGCCAGAAAGGGTTCGATCCGTCGATGGGTGCACGCCCGATGTCGCGCCTGATCCAGGATCTGATCCGCAAGGCGCTGGCCGACGAACTGCTGTTCGGCCGCCTGACCAACGGTGGTCGCGTGACGGTCGACCTGAACGAGAAGGACGACGTGGTCCTCGAGTTCCCCGAGGGCGATGTCAGCCCGCCACCGGCCCCGGCCGAGACGGTCGAAATCGAGTAAGCAGGTTCGCTCCCGCAAAAGCCCGCGCACGCAAGTGCCGCGGGCTTTTTTCATGCTTGGCGTCACCCACACGTAACGCTGAATGCGCAGTTCATCGCGGCAATCCCACTTGCTCTGGTGCTATTTCACGTTCCTGTCATCAAACATTCCTAGACTGTGCGCACACGTCGTTTCACACTCACGGAAATCCCAATGCGACTCGCACCGCGCACTACTTTTTCCAAGCTCATCGGTGCCTTTGGCATCCTGTCCCTTGTCATTGTCATCATCGCCGCCGTTGCCGTCTGGCGCATGCACGCAGCCGACGTCATCACGTCCAACCTGGTCGACGACAAGCTCGCCAAGCAACAACTGACCTCCGAACTGCTTGGCGTCGCGCGCCTCAACGGCTCGCGCGCCGTGTCAATCGCACGCAGTGACAGCCTGGAGCTGGGGGATTATTTCGGCGCGCAACTGGCCGAGGGGAGCAAGATCGCCAGCAACATCGAGGTGAAACTGGGCAAATTGTCTGCCACCGCACAGGAACGCACGCTGATCGCCGCAGCGGGGGAGCGCAAGGCGGCGCTGGCCGCGATCCAGGCCGACCTGTTCAAGGCCAAGGAACTCGGTCAGACCGGCCTGGTCGAAGAGATCCTCACCAAACGATGGGAGCCAGCCTATGGAGCAGAGGTTGCCGCGCTCGAGCGCCTGCTGACGTACGAAAGCACTGAAGCGCACCGGCTGGCCGATGAATCGGCAGCCGCATCGAGCTTCAGCAAGGCGCTGCTGCTGGTGCTGGGCGCCGCCGCCCTGGCCGTCGCCGGTGGTCTGGCCTGGCTGCTGACCCGTAATCTGGTCGTGCCGCTCAGACAAGCCGCCACGCTGGCCGAGCAGGTGGCCCACGGCGACCTGCGTCCGACCATCCGCCACGCCCGCACGGATGAAATCGGCCGCCTGTTTGATGCGCTCAATGGCATGACGCACGGCGTGTCGGGGACCGTGGCGCAAGTGCTGCAAGGGGCGCAGGCAATCGATGCAGCGTCGGGCGAAATCGCCGAAGGCAATCAGGACCTGTCGATCCGCACCGAGCGCCAGGCCGAATCGCTGCGCGAAACGGTGACGGCGATGGATGCGCTGTCGGACGCCATCGCCAGCAACAACGTCAACGCGCAGCAGGCCAATGTGCTGGCCCAGACGGCATCCGGCGTGGCCGCCGAGGGCGCGCAGGCCGTGGGTCAGCTGGTGGTGCGCATGGGCGCGATCAAGGCGTCGGCTGCGCGCATCGTCGACATCACCGGGATGATCGACAGTATCGCCTTCCAGACGAATATCCTGGCGCTGAATGCAGCGGTGGAAGCGGCGCGCGCCGGCAGCGAGGGGCGGGGCTTTGCGGTGGTGGCATCCGAAGTACGCAACCTGGCGCAGCATTCGGCCAATGCCGCCAAAGAAATCAAGAAGCTGATCGGCGAATCGTCGCACGAGATCGAGGTCGGCACCGGCATGGCGGAAGCCGCCGGCTCGACGATGCGCGCCATGCTGCAACACGTGCACGAGGTGGCGGGCATCCTGGGCCAGATCCACACCGCCAGCGCTGGTCAGGCCAATGGCGTCACGCAGGTCAGCCGCGCGATTGCCGAGATGGACCTGTCGACCCAGCAGAATGCGGCGATGGTGGAAGAGGCAGCCGCTGCGGCCGCCTCGATGCGCCAGCAGGCCGCAGAATTGTCGGCGCTGGTGGCAACATTCAAATTACCTCAAGAGCCCCTGTTGCTGGCGTAGGGTGGGCGCGACCGGCGAGGCGGCTTCGCCGTCCACGCGGTGATGGTTGGCGGAACGGTCATCCGGAAAGAGATCGAGGTCGGATTTCACCCGGATGATGAAGGCAACTCGACAATCAAATCGCTGCCAGCGCCCGCCGCAAATCCTCCCGCTGATCGTCGATATGCTCGATCCCGACCGACAACCGGATCAGCCCGTCGCCAATCCCCAGTTCGGCACGCCGCTCCGGCGGAATGCTCGCATGCGTCATCAGCGCCGGATGCTCGATCAGGCTTTCCACGCCGCCCAGGCTTTCGGCCAGCGTGAACACTTCACAGGCTTCAAGGAAGCGCCGCGCGCCGTCCAGGTCGGTGTCCAGCTCAATGGAGACAATCCCGCCATAACCGCCATGCATCTGGTTGCGCGCCAGCGCGTGCTGCGGATGCGACTCCAGTCCCGGATAGTGCACCTTGCGGATTTGCGGCTGCTGCTCGAGCCAGCTGGCCAGCAGAAGCGCGTTGCCGCTGCTGCGCTCGACGCGCAGGGCCAGCGTCTTGATCCCGCGCAGCACGAGAAAACTGTCGAATGGGCCCTGGATCGCGCCGACCGAGTTCTGGATGAAACCGAGCTTTTCGGCCAGCCCCGTCTGGTGGTCGCTGGCGCCGACGATGGCCACGCCGCCGATCACGTCCGAGTGGCCGTTGATGTACTTGGTGGTCGAGTGCACGACGATGTCGAACCCGTGTTCGAGCGGGCGCTGGATGATCGGGCTGGCGAACGTGTTGTCGCACACGCACAGGATGCCGCGTGCGTGGCACAGGCTCGCAATGGCCGTCAGGTCGGCCAGCTTGAGCATCGGGTTGGTGGGCGTCTCGACCCACACCATGCGCGTGGCTGGCGTGATGGCGGCGGCCAGTGCATCCGCGTCGGACAAATCGACGTAGCTGAACGTGTGCCCGGCGCTGTCGCGGCGCACGCGTTCGAATAGGCGGTAGGTGCCGCCGTACATGTCGTCGCCGGCCACGATGTGCGAGCCGCTCGGAAGCAGTTCCAGCACGGCGGCAATCGCCGCCAGGCCCGACGCGAATGCGAAGGCGGCGCGGCCGCCCTCGATGTCGGCCAGCGAGCGTTCGAGTGCGAAGCGGGTCGGATTGTGCGAGCGGCCGTAGTCGAAGCCCTGGTGCACGCCCGGGCTTTCCTGGCGATAGGTGGAAGTGGCGAAGATCGGCGGCATCACGGCGCCGGTCGCGGGTTCGGGTGACTGGCCGCCGTGGATGACGCGGGTAGCCAGGTGGCGTTTGAATTCGATCGTGTGTTTGGTGTCCGGATGGGTCACGAGAGTGTCCTTCGCAGGTGATTGAGCAGGTCGAAGCGCGTGATCAGGCCGAAGAACTGCGGCCCGTCGGCGATCACGGCAGTAAGGCCCCGGTCGAGAATGTCGCGCAGTTGCGCCATGCTCGCGCCAGGGGGCAGGGTTTGGAGGTCGGCCGTCATCGTGGACGACACCGGCGCGCCGAAATGGTCGTTCGATTGTGTGACCTTCAGCAGCAGGTCGGATTCATCGATCAGGCCCGCCAGGCGCCCATCGGCGTCCATCACGGGCAGTTGCTGCAGATCGCTCGAGCGCATGCGGTTGAACGCAGTGAGCAGCGTATCCGACGGCGCCAGCGTGATGACTTCGCCGGCGTCGTGGCGGCGCCCGATCAGGTCGCGCAGGTCGCCCGTTTTCGGGCGCGTGATCAGGCCCTGGTCGACCATCCAGCCATCGCTGTACACCTTGCTGAGATAGCGCGTACCGGTGTCGCAGACAAACGTGACGACGCGCTTGGGGCGCGTCTGCGCGCGGCAGTATTTGAGCGCTGCCGCCAGCAGCGTGCCAGTGGACGAGCCGCCCAGGATGCCTTCCTGCTGCAGCAGGAGGCGGGCGGTCGCGAAGCTTTCTTCGTCGGTGATCGTGTAGGCCTTCTTGACGCGGGTGAGGTCGGCAATGCCGGGAATGAAATCTTCGCCGATGCCTTCCACGGCCCACGAGCCGGCATGCTGCGACACGTGGCCGGTCTCGACGTATTCGGCCAGGATCGAACCCTTCGGATCGGCCAGGATGAATTCGAGCTGGGGCGCGGCTTTCTTGAAGTAGCGCGACAGGCCGGTGAGCGTGCCGGACGAACCGACCCCGAGGACGATCGCGTCCAGCTTGTGCTTGGCCTGGTCCCAGATTTCGGGGCCGGTCGTGGTTTCGTGGGCGCGCGGATTGGCCGGGTTGTTGAACTGGTCGGCGAACCAGGCGCCGGGAATCTGCCTGGCCAGCCGCGCGGCGAGATCCTGGTAGTACTCCGGGTGGCCCTTGCCGACGTCGGAGCGGGTCAGGTGGATTTCGGCGCCAAGCGCCTTGAGGTGCAGGATTTTTTCGGGCGCCATCTTGTCTGGCACGACGAGCACGACGCGGTAGCCCTTGATGCGCGCGACCAGCGCCAGGCCCAGGCCCGTGTTGCCGGCAGTGGCTTCGACGACGGTGCCGCCGGGATTGAGTAGGCCGTCATGCTCGGCCTGTTCGATCATCGTCTTGCCGATGCGGTCCTTGATGGAGCCGCCGGGATTCTGCGATTCAAGCTTCAGGAACAGCTGGCAGGGCCCCGTATCGATGCGGGTCACTTCCACCATCGGGGTATCGCCAATCAGGGAAAACAAAGCCGCTTGCGACGCATGTTGCATGGTTGCCTCCGTTGGGGTCGGACTGCGGCGCCGCGGATAGGGGCGCCGCGGCCGGTATGCTGAGGGACTGGCGCGGATTGGCGCCAGGCCATATCAAAGAATCATGATACGAGTTTTCGGTGGACGTTGCTTTGGAGCGTCTTAAGGGTTGAAGATTAGAGGTCAGCCTTCCGCCTTCAACCGCCGCCACAGCGTCGTACGGCTGATCCCCAGATGATCGGCCGCCAGGTCGCGCTGCCCGCCAAAGCGCGCCAGCACCGCGGCTGCCGATTCCCGGGTGGGCCCGGCCGCAGCGCTGGCCAATGCGCTGGCCGGGGCAGTACCACGCGCCAGCTCCGGCGCCACCGACAGCATGAAGCCGGGCGTGAGCGCCTGCAGCGGCTCGGCCGCCAAAAACAGCGCCAGGCGCTCGGTCAGGTTGCGCAGCTCGCGCACGTTACCGGGCCACGCATAGCCTGTGAGCAGGGGCGTGCATGCCTTCAGTTCGGCCAGCAGGTTCGGATGCGGACGCGCATCGAGCGCGGCCAGTGCGCCCTTGAGTGACCATTCGAGCAGCGGCGCGATGTCCTGCACCCGTGCCCGCAGCGGCGGCAGGGCCAGGCGCAGCACCGCCAGGCGATAGAACAGGTCGGCCCGGAAGCGCCCGTCGCGCACGCGCGCCTCCAGGTCGCAGTGGGTGGCGCTGATCACGCGCACATCGATTGGCACCGGCCGCGTGCCGCCCACGCGCATCACTTCGCGCTCCTCCAGCACGCGCAGCAGGCGCGTTTGCAGGCCGAGGGGCATTTCGCCGATCTCGTCGAGAAACAGCGTGCCGCCATTGGCCGCTTCGAACAGGCCCGCGTGGCCACCGCGGCGCGCGCCGGTGAAGGCGCCGTCTTCATGGCCGAACAGTTCCGATTCGAGCAGCGACTCGGCAATCGCGCCGCAATTGATGGCGACGAACGGGCGATTCGCGTCCTTGCGTGGACTCTCGCGGTGGATCGCCTGCGCCACGAGTTCCTTGCCGCTGCCGGTTTCGCCTTCGATCAGCACGGTGCCGGGCGAGCGCGCGTACAGCACGACGGTCTGGCGCAACTGCTGCATCGCGGGCGAGTCGCCGCGCAGGTCGTTCAGGCCGCGCCGCAGTCGTTGCTTGCCAGGCAGCGTGCTGCTGATTCGGGTTCGACCACGGCTGCGGTCGACCTCGAGCCGCGTCAGGCGCGCCAGTTCGAGTGCATCGTCGAACGCTTGCCGGATCGACGCCGCCGAATACAGGAACACAGCGCGCAGGCCGGCTTCTTCTGCCAGGTCGGTCACCGAGCCGGCGCCGACGATGACGGCCACGCCCAGCGCCTTGAGTTCATCGACGGCGGCGCGCGCATCTTCCTGCGTCACATAGCTGCGCTGGACCAGGTCCAGGCCGAAGCCGGCCGCGAACTCGGCCAGCTCCGGGAGCAGGGCGCCGTAACTGACGACGCCAATGGCGCCGGGCGCATTGCCGGCGAGCTTGCGCGCGCGCGTGAGCGCCTGCAGCACGTCGAAACCGCTGGCCCGGGCAGCGACCACCGGCACCGAGACGCGGCTCTTGAGCCAGGCCGCGTTCGAGCCGGCCGCGATCACGACGTCGCAATGCTCGGTGGCCAGCCGCTCACGGATGTGGGTGGCCGCTTCGTCGAAACCGATGTGGAGGGGCTCGATCGACGCCAGGTGATCGTATTCGACGGTGATGTCGCGAAACAGCGCGGACAGGCGCGAGACCGACACCGTCCAGATGATGGGCTTGTCGCCAGCGGAAGAGGGGCGTGGGGAATCCATGTTTCAAGTGTAGTGCAAATGAAGGTCGTTGTTTCAGCCTGAAACGCGCCATGGGCGAACGACGGGTCGTAATTAAGCTTGCCGCGTAAGAATCCGGTAAGGGCATGCCCGTAGGATGGGTCGCAGCCACAAAGGCAGCCGAACCACGGCATTATCAAAAGAATCAGGAGACAAAGTGGATCAAGACATCGTAGAACGGGTCAAGAATGACCCCAATTACCAGAAGCTCAAACGCATCCGTTCCCGCTTCGGCTGGACGCTGACCTGGGCCATGATGATCGTGTACTACGGCTTCACGCTGCTGGTCGCGTTCGACAAGGAGTTCATGGGCACCCCGATCGGCAACAGTGTCATCACCTGGGGCATTCCCCTGGGCCTGTTCGTCATCGTGTTCACTGTGGTGATTACCGGCATTTATGTGCGCCGCGCCAACCGCGAATACGACGAGTTGAGCGACGCCATCCGTGCAAAGGTGGGCGCATGATGGCCGGCGCTCGCACCTCCTCACTGCTGGCATTCGTGCTGCTGGCCGCCTCCGGCATTGCTTGTGCCGCGCCCGACATGGGCCAGGCCGTTCGCCAGCCGACCAACTGGACCGCGATCAGCATGTTCGCGCTGTTCGTCGTCGGCACGCTGTTCATCACCAAGTGGGCCGCAGCCAAGACCAAGTCGGCGTCTGACTTCTACACCGCCGGCGGCGGTATCACGGGCTTCCAGAACGGCCTGGCGATCGCGGGCGACTTCATGTCGGCGGCATCGTTCCTCGGTATTTCGGCCGCCGTGTTCCTCGACGGTTACGATGGCCTGATCTACGCGATCGGCTTCCTGGTCGGCTGGCCTGTCATCACGTTCCTGATGGCCGAGCGCCTGCGTAACCTGGGCCGCTTCACGTTTGCCGACGTGGCCTCGTACCGCTTCGCGCAAAAGCCGATCCGCGTGTTCGCGGCGTCCGGCACGCTGGTCGTCGTCGCGTTCTACCTGATCGCACAGATGGTCGGCGCGGGTCAGCTGATCAAGCTGCTGTTCGGTCTGGAATACTGGATCGCCGTCGTGCTGGTCGGTATCCTGATGATGGTCTACGTGCTGTTCGGCGGCATGACGGCCACTACTTGGGTCCAGATCATCAAGGCCGTGCTGCTGCTGTCGGGCGCGTCGTTCATGGCGTTCTCGGTGCTGGCGCAGTACAACTTCAGCCCGGCCAAGCTGTTCCAGACCGCGACCGAAGTGCACGCCAAGGGCACCGCCATCATGGGTCCGGGCAGCTTCATCAAGGATCCGATCTCGGCCATCTCGTTCGGCATGGCGCTGATGTTCGGTACCGCCGGCCTGCCACACATCCTGATGCGCTTCTTCACCGTCCCGAGCGCGAAGGAAGCGCGCAAGTCGGTGCTGTGGGCAACTACCTGGATCGGCTACTTCTACATCCTGACCTTCATCATCGGCTTCGGCGCGATCGTGCTGGTGGGTACCAACCCGGCATTCAAGGATGCAGCCGGTGCTCTGCTGGGCGGTAACAATATGGCGGCGGTCCACCTGGCCAAGGCCGTGGGCGGCGACGTGTTCCTGGGCTTCATCTCGGCGGTGGCGTTCGCGACCATCCTGGCCGTGGTGGCGGGCTTGACGCTGTCGGGCGCTTCGGCCGTGTCGCACGATCTGTATGCGACCGTGTTCAAGAAGGGCAACGCCACCAGCGAAAACGAGCTGCGCGTATCGAAGATCACCACCATCGGCCTGGGTATCGTGGCCGTGGTCTTGGGTATCGCTTTTGAGAAGCAGAACGTCGCCTTCATGGTGTCGCTGGCCTTCGCGATTGCCGCCTCGGCCAACTTCCCGGTGCTGTTCATGTCGGTGCTGTGGAAGGATTGCACCACCCGCGGCGCCACGATCGGGGGCTTCCTGGGTCTGGCCACGGCAGTGGGCCTGACGATCGTGTCGAAATCGGTGTGGGTCGATGTGCTGCACCATCCGGCCGCGATCTTCCCGTACGCCTCGCCAGCGATCTTCTCGATGGCAGTGGGCTTCATCGGTATCTGGCTGTTCTCGATCACCGACAAGGGTCCTCGTGCCCGGATCGACCGTGCAGGCTTCGAGGCGCAGCAGGTGCGTGCCGAGACCGGTATCGGCGCATCGGGCGCGTCGGGTCACTAAGACCGGCTCAGCTATCTAATCAACCGGGTGTGCGCTGAAAGGCGCCACCCGGTTTTTTGCGCCTAAATGTTTCATGTTTCAGGTGCGTGTTTCAGCGTGAAACAAGGGCACACGAATTTAGCGAGGATTTGGGTAGAATAGGCACGCAAGTGCTTGAAATATCGCCTCATGGCGGATCGAGCAACGCTGGCACGGTGCTTGCAATGAAGACCATAACTTCTTCACCGTGATGACAAGGACCAGCATGAGCAAACTTTCCGCAGGCGCCGCTTTCCGCCAGGCGATCCTCGATGAATCCCCGCTGCAAGTCGTGGGCGCGATCAACGCCAACCACGCATTGCTGGCCAAGCGCGCCGGCTTCAAGGCCATCTACCTGTCCGGCGGCGGCGTTGCTGCCGGCTCGCTTGGCCTGCCTGACTTGGGCATCTCGAACCTCGACGACGTGCTGGTCGACGTGCGCCGCATCACCGACGTGTGCGACCTGCCGTTGCTGGTCGACGTCGACACGGGTTTCGGCGCCTCGGCCTTCAACGTCGCGCGCACTGTGCGTTCGCTGTCCAAGGCTGGCGCGGCCGCCTGCCACATCGAAGACCAGGTCGGCGCCAAGCGCTGCGGCCACCGGCCCGGCAAGGAAATCGTCAGCAAGGAAGAAATGGTCGACCGCATCCGGGCCGCCGCCGATGCCCGCCTGGACGACGACTTCGTGATCATGGCGCGCACCGATGCGCTGGCCGTCGAAGGCCTGGACGCGGCGATCGAGCGCGCCGTGGCCTGCGTGGAAGCGGGCGCCGACATGATCTTCCCTGAAGCGATGACGACGCTCGACATGTACAAGCGCTTCGCCGACGCCGTCAAGGTGCCGGTGCTGGCCAACATCACCGAGTTCGGCGCGACGCCGCTGTTTACCGTCGACGAGCTGGCCGGTGCTGGCGTGGGCCTGGTGCTGTATCCGCTGTCGGCGTTTCGCGCGATGAACAAGGCCGCCGAAAACGTCTACACCGCGATCCGCCGCGACGGCACGCAGCAGCACGTGCTGGACACGATGCAGACGCGTGCCGAACTGTATGACCGCATCGATTACCACAGCTACGAGCAGAAGCTCGACGCGCTGTTTGCCCAGAACAAAGTCAAGTAAGGAGACCCCAGATGACTACGCAGAACCAGGAAGCCCCGACCTTCAAGCCGAAGAAATCCGTCGCCCTGTCCGGCGTTGCCGCTGGTAACACCGCCCTGTGCTCGGTTGGCAAATCGGGCAACGACCTGCATTACCGCGGCTACGACATCCTCGACATCGCGACCACCAGCGAATTCGAGGAAATCGCCTACCTGCTGGTGCACGGCAAGCTGCCGAACGACGGCGAACTGCGCGGCTACAAGGCCAAGCTGCGCTCGCTGCGCGGCCTGCCGCAGGCGCTCAAAAGCGCGCTCGAAGCATTGCCGGCCAATGCCCATCCGATGGACGTGATGCGCACGGGCGTGTCGGTCCTGGGCTGCACGCTGCCCGAGAAGGACGACCACCACATCACCGGCGCGCGCGATATCGCCGACCGCCTGATGGCGTCGTTCGGCTCGATGCTGCTGTATTGGTACCACTTCAGCCACAGCGGCAAACGCATCGAGGTGAATACTGACGACGATTCGATTGGCGGCCACTTCCTGCACCTGCTGCACGGCTTCGCGCCAAAGGAATCGTGGGTGCGCGCGATGCACACGTCGCTGATCCTGTACGCCGAACACGAATTCAATGCCTCGACCTTCACCGCCCGCGTGATCGCCGGCACCGGCTCGGACATCCACTCGGCCATCACGGGCGCGATCGGCGCGCTGCGCGGCCCGAAGCACGGCGGCGCCAACGAAGTCGCGCACGACATCCAGAAGCGCTATGACAACCCGGACGAAGCCGAAGCCGATATCCGCAACCGCGTGGCCAACAAGGAAGTCGTGATCGGCTTCGGCCATCCGGTCTACACGATCTCGGACCCGCGCAACAAGGTGATCAAGGAAGTGGCGCGCACTTTGTCGGAAGAGGGCGGCTCGATGAAGATGTTCGACATCGCCGAGCGCCTCGAGACCGTGATGTGGGACGTGAAAAAAATGTTCCCGAACCTGGACTGGTTCTCGGCCGTGTCGTACCACATGATGGGCGTGCCGACGGCGATGTTCACGCCGCTGTTCGTCATCGCGCGCACGTCCGGCTGGGCGGCGCACGTTATCGAGCAGCGCATCGACAACAAGATCATCCGCCCGAGCGCCAATTACGTGGGGCCGGAGGATCTGCAGTTCGTGCCGCTGGCAGAGCGCAAGTAACGCAAATAAGCGCAGCCACTTGACCACCAACTCCGGCACGTCGTTCCCGTGCAGGCGGGAATCCAAGTTCAGCCCAGGTGACCACTATCAGCGTTCCTGGCTTGCTAATTGACTTGGGTTCCCGCCTTCGCGGGAACGACGGTTTCGGGGTTAGCTAAAAAGATCGAACACCGCCATGAATACTGATTACCGCATACCCCTGCCGGGCACGGAGCTCGACTACTTCGACACCCGCGCCGCCGTCGACGCGATCCTGCCTGGCGCTTACGCTACGCTGCCCTACACGTCGCGCGTGCTGGCCGAGAACCTCGTGCGCCGCTGCGCGCCCGCGAGCCTGCGCGATTCGCTGAAGCAGCTCATCGAACGCAAGCGCGACCTCGATTTTCCTTGGTTCCCGGCGCGCGTGGTCTGCCACGACATCCTGGGCCAGACCGCACTGGTCGACCTGGCCGGCCTGCGCGACGCCATTGCCCTGCAAGGGGGCGACCCGGCGCTGGTCAACCCAGTGGTGCCGACGCAGCTCGTCGTCGATCATTCGCTGGCCGTCGAATGCGGCGGGTTCGACCCGGATGCGTTCACCAAGAACCGCGCCATCGAAGATCGCCGCAATGAAGACCGCTTCCACTTCATCGACTGGACCAAGAAGGCCTTCAAGAACGTCGACGTGATCCCGCCCGGGAACGGCATCCTGCACCAGATTAATCTCGAGCGCATGTCGCCCGTGATCCAGTCGGAGCGCGGCGTGGCTTATCCGGACACGCTGGTCGGCACCGACTCGCACACGCCGATGGTCGACGCCCTTGGCGTGCTCGCCATCGGTGTCGGCGGGCTCGAAGCCGAGAGCGTGATGCTGGGCCGCGCCTCGTGGATGCGCCTGCCCGACATCGTCGGCGTCGAACTCACCGGCAAGCCGCAGCCGGGCATCACCGCGACCGACGTGGTGCTGGCGCTGACCGAGTTCCTGCGCAATGCCAAAGTCGTCTCGACCTATCTGGAATTTTTCGGTGCCGGCGCAGCTGCGCTGACGCTGGGCGACCGCGCAACGATCGCGAACATGGCGCCCGAATTCGGCGCCACCGCCGCGATGTTCTACATCGACGAGCAAACCATCAAGTACCTGCGCCTGACGGGGCGCGACGACGCGACCGTGCACCTGGTCGAGACGTATGCGAAGCACGCCGGCCTGTGGGCTGACAGCCTGCAGAGCGCCGAATACGAACGCACGCTGTCGTTCGATTTGTCAAACGTGGTGCGCAATATCGCCGGGCCGTCCAATCCGCACAAGCGCGTGCCGACGTCCGAACTGGCTGCGCGGGGCATCTCGGGCCTGGTGGAAAATACACCGGGCCAGATGCCCGATGGCGCCGTCATCATCGCCGCGATCACCAGCTGCACCAACACCAGCAACCCGCGCAATATGGTCACGGCAGGTCTGTTGGCTCGCAATGCCAACCGCGCCGGCCTGACCCGTAAACCCTGGGTGAAAAGTTCACTGGCGCCCGGCTCGAAGGCCGTCGCGCTGTACCTCGACGAAGCAGGCCTGAGCCAGGAGCTCGACCAGCTGGGCTTTGGCGTCGTCGCCTTTGCCTGCACCACCTGCAACGGCATGAGCGGCGCGCTCGATCCGGCGATCCAGGACGAAATCATCAAGCGCGACCTGTACGCGACGGCGGTCCTGTCGGGTAACCGCAATTTTGACGGCCGCATTCACCCGTACGCGAAGCAAGCGTTCCTGGCGTCGCCGCCGCTGGTAGTGGCGTACGCGATTGCCGGCACGATCCGCTTCGATATCGAGAAGGACGTGCTGGGCCTGGATGCTTCTGGGCGCGAAATCCGCCTGGCCAACCTGTGGCCATCGGAGGAAGAAATCGACGCCGTGGTCGCCGCGAGCGTCAAGCCGGAGCAGTTCCGCAAGGTCTACACGCCGATGTTCGCGCGCGTGGCCGACGATGGCGCCGCCGTCAGCCCGCTGTATGACTGGCGTGCGCCGAGCACCTATATTCGCCGGCCACCGTACTGGGAAGGCGCGCTGGCCGGCAGCCGCCCGCTGGCCGGCATGCGGCCACTGGCGGTCCTGGGTGACAACATCACCACCGACCACCTGTCGCCGTCGAACGCGATCCTGCTCGACTCGGCCGCCGGTGAATACCTGGCCAAGATGGGCCTGCCCGAAGAAGACTTCAATTCGTACGCCACGCACCGGGGCGACCACCTGACGGCGCAACGCGCGACGTTCGCCAATCCAACGCTCAAGAACGAGATGGTGAAAGACAGCCACGGCAAGGTGATGGCCGGTTCGCTCGCGCGCATCGAGCCGGAAGGTGAAGTCACCCGCATGTGGGAAGCGATCGAGCATTACATGGCGCGCAAGCAGCCGTTGATCATCATCGCCGGCGCCGATTATGGCCAGGGCTCGTCGCGCGACTGGGCGGCCAAGGGCGTGCGCCTGGCGGGCGTCGAGGCGATTGCGGCCGAAGGCTTCGAGCGCATTCACCGCACCAACCTGGTGGGCATGGGCGTGCTGCCGCTCGAATTCAAGCCGGGCGAAAACCGCATCACCCTGGGCATCGACGGCACCGAAACGTTCGATGTGATCGGCGCCCGTACGCCGCGCGCCGAGCTCACGCTGGTCATCAACCGCGCGAGCGGCGAGCGGGTCGAGGTGGCCGTCACGTGCCGGCTCGATACGGCCGAAGAAGTGGCCATCTACGAAGCCGGCGGCGTGCTGCAACGCTTCGCGCAGGATTTCCTTGAATCGACGGTGAAGGCGGCATGATGGAATCAACCACGTATTCTCCCCAGCGCCGGATCGCCGCCACTTATCTGCGCGGCGGCACCAGCAAGGGCGTGTTCTTCAAGCTGGACGACCTGCCGGAAGACGCCCGCGTGGCGGGTCCCGCGCGCGACGCGCTGCTGCTGCGCGTGATCGGCAGCCCCGACCCGTACGGCAAGCAGATCGACGGCATGGGCGGCGCCACGTCCAGCACCAGCAAGGCCGTCATCGTTGCGGCCTCCGCGCGCGCTGAGCACGACGTTGACTACCTGTTCGGCCAGGTCGCGATCGACAAGCCGTTCGTCGACTGGAGCGGCAATTGCGGCAACCTGTCGGCCGCGGTGGGGCCGTTCGCCATTGCCGCAGGGCTGGTCGATCCGGCGCGCGTGCCGCACGACGGCGTGGCCGTGGTGCGCATCTGGCAGGCCAATATCGGCAAGACCATCCTCGCGCACGTGCCGATGGCCGCCGGCCAGGTGCAGGAAACAGGGGGCTTCGAGCTCGATGGCGTGACCTTCCCGGCGGCCGAGGTGCAGCTCGAGTTCATGGACCCGGCGGCGGAGGAAGAGGGCGGTGGCGGCGCCATGTTCCCGACCGGGAGTCTGGTTGACGAACTCGACGTGCCCGGTGTGGGCGTGCTGCGCGCGACCCTGATCAACGCCGGCATCCCGACCATCTTTATCGACGCTAGCGCGCTGGGCTACGACGGCACCGAGCTGCAGGACGCGATCAATGGCGACCCGCGCGCGCTGGCCGTGTTCGAAACGATCCGCGCCCACGGCGCGCTGCGCATGGGCCTCATTGCCAGCATCGACGAGGCAGGCAAGCGCCAGCACACGCCGAAGGTCGCGTTCGTGGCCAAGGCGGCCGGGTATGTGTCGTCGAGCGGGCGGCAGGTCGCAGCGGGCGAGATCGACCTGCTGGTGCGCGCGCTGTCGATGGGCAAGCTGCATCACGCGATGATGGGCACCGCGGCGGTGGCGATCGGCACGGCGGCGGCCATTCCGGGCACGCTGGTGAACCTGGCGGCCGGCGGCGGCGAGCGCTCGGCGGTGCGGTTCGGCCATCCGTCCGGCACGCTGCGGGTAGGCGCCGAAGCGGTGCTGGACAATGGCCAGTGGCGTGTGGCGAAGGCCAGCATGAGCCGCAGTGCACGCGTCTTGATGGAAGGCTGGGTGCGGGTGCCTGGCTAGTGTCGCATTCTGGTCGCTGCGGATTGGAGTGCCTGGCTGTTCCGGGTTATGATTCACTTAATAGGTTGCTAAATGACAACTCCGGATCATCACTACCCACAGCCTGACTGCCTCGACGATGGATGGATTCTCGACCCCGCAAGTTCCCACGACGCCGGCCGCCAGCCTGCGCGCAATCGAGCTGGGCGGCGTGCGCCGCACGGTGCGCGAACAACGCGCGATCTTTGAGCACGCACCGGTCGGCATCGCCGTCACCCAGCCCGACCAGATCCGTTCATTCAACCCGCGCCTGGGCGAAATGTTCGGCTATGCGCAACATGAACTCGATACCATTTCGCTGCCGGACGTGTGCGTCTCGCCCGAGGCGTATCAGGCCCTGGCCACCGAAGCGTTCACCGTGCTGGGGCGGGGCGAGATGTTCGAAAAGAGCGAGCAGCAGTTTCGTCGTCGTGACGGTTCGCCCTTCTGGGCGCGCCTGCGCGGCTGCTCAGTCGAACCGGGCAACCGCAGCGCGGGAACCATCTGGATCGTCGAGGATGTGACCGAGGCGCGCCAGGCGGCCAGTGAAATGCAGGCGATCATGACCAACGCATCGATCGGCGTCATGTTTACCCGCAACCGCGTGATCCGGCGCGCCAATCCCGCCTTCTGCACGATGTTCGGCTATGCCGCCGACGAGCCGATCGGCCGCTCCACGCGCGTGCTGTATCCGGACGAAGAAGCGTACCGCGCGCTGGGCGCCGATGCGTATCCGCAACTGGCGGATGGCCGGCCGTTTCGCACCGAACGCATCCTCGTGCGCAAGGACGGCGCGCCGGCCTGGGTCCTGATGATCGGCTACCAGGTCAATCCGCTCGACCCGGACAAGGGCACGATCTGGATGCTCGAAGACCGCACCCGCGAAAAGGGCGACGAGCAGTCGCTGCGCGAGGCACTGATGGAAAACCGCGCGATCCTGAATAATGCGGTGCTGGGCATCGCCGTCGTCGAGAACGGCCGCACACTGCACTGCAACCGCAAGATGGAAGAGCTGTTCGGCGCGCCGCCGGGCGGCATGGACGGCGCGCCGGTGCGCGCGCTGTATCCCGACCAGGACAGCTGGCTGGCGGCGCGCACCGTGTCCGAGACGCAGTTCGTCACGGGCCAGGCTCACATGGCCGAGCACGAAATGGTACGGCGTGACGGCACGCGCTTCTGGGCGCGCCTGTCCGGGCGCCTGTTCGACGCTGCGCTCACGCGCGGGCGCAGCGTCTGGCTGGTGGACGACGTGACGGCCCAGCGCGAAGCGGCCGACGCCGTGCGGCGTGCACGCGACGAGCTCGAAGTGCGCGTGGCCGAGCGCACCGCCGAACTGGCCGGCGCCAACGCGCTGCTGCAGGAAGAAATCAATGAGCGGCGCCAGGCCGAGGCGCGCGTGCATCACATGGCCTACCACGACAGCCTGACCGGGTTGCCCAACCGCGCGATGCTGTCCGACCGGCTCGATGCGGCCATGCGCAGCGTGGCCAGCGGTGACGAGGCGCACAAGGGCAACGGCCTGGCGCTGATGTTCCTCGACCTGGACCGCTTCAAGACGATCAACGATTCGCTCGGCCACGTGGTGGGCGACCAGCTGCTGCGCGAAGTCGCGCGGCGGCTGGTGCGTTCAGTGCGCCCTGGTGACCTGGTCGCGCGCCTCGGGGGCGATGAATTCGTCGTGCTGTTGCCCGGGGTCGAGGAGGGTGCTGCCGCTGCTGCGGTCGGCGACGCGATCATCGAGGCGCTGGCATCACCCTGCGCGATCGAAGGCCGCAGCCTGCACATCTCGCCGTCGATCGGCATCTGCCTGTATCCGCAGGACGGCGGCGACGTCGATACGCTGATGCGCCACGCGGACGCGGCGATGTACCAGGCCAAGGCGGCGGGCCGCAACAATTACCAGTTCTTCACCGAGCGCATGAACCAGGCTGCGGCGCGTCACTTCGACCTCGAATCGAGTCTGCGCGGCGCGCTGGCGCGGGGTGAATTCGAGCTGCACTACCAGCCGATCATGTGTACCGCCACGCGCCGCGTGCACGGGCTCGAGGTGCTGCTGCGCTGGCGGCGTGGCGGCAACGAACTGGTCGGTCCGGACGAATTCATCCCGATCCTCGAAGAGAGCGGCATGATCATGGCGGTGGGCGAGTGGGTGATCCGCACCGCGTGCGTGCAGAACCAGCAGTGGCGCAGCGAAGGGCTGGACGTGGTGCCGCTCGCGATCAACCTGTCGGCACGCCAGTTCACGCATCACGGCCTGGTCGACGCGATCGCCGCCATCGTGCGGGAAACCGGCATCGACGCGCGGCTGGTGGAATTCGAGATCACCGAGACCGCCCTGATGCAGCACGGCGGCCAGACGCTCGAGACGCTGCGCCGGATGAATGCGATGGGGACGCGCCTGTCGATCGACGACTTCGGGACCGGCTATTCGAGCCTGGCGTACCTGAAGCGTTTCCCGGTCCACAAGATCAAGATCGACCGCGCTTTCGTGCGCGAGCTGGAAGCCAGTGCCGAAGACCGCGCGATCGTGGCCGCCGTGATGGCGCTGGCCAACAGCCTGCAATTGTCGGTGGTGGCCGAAGGGGTGGAAACGGAAGGGCAGTATGCGCTGCTGCGTTCGTTCGGCTGTCAGTTCGCGCAGGGGTATCTGTTCGCGCGGCCGCTGCCGGCCGCGCAGATCGGCCGGCTGCTGGCCGGTTAATCGGTCAGCGTGGCGACCACGGGTGCGTGGTCGGACGGCTGCTCCCACTTGCGCGTCTCGCGGTCGATGTGGCAGGCGGTGCAGCGCTCGGCCAGGGCTTTGGACAGCAGGATGTGATCGATGCGCAGCCCGCGGTTGCGGCGAAACGCCATCTGGCGGTAATCCCACCAGCTGTACTGCTTCTCGGGCTGCTCGAACAGGCGGAATGCGTCCGCCAGGCCCAGGGCGATCAGCGCCTGCAGCGCATCGCGCTCGGGCACCGAGCAGTGGATCCGGCCTTCCCATTCGGCCACGTCGTGCACGTCGCGCGCATCGGGCGCAATATTGTAGTCGCCGAGAATGGCAAATTGCGGATGCGCTGCCATCTCGGCCGTTACCCACGTCTGCAGGGCCGCCAGCCAGGCCAGCTTGTAGGCGTACTTGTCGGAGCCGACTTCCTGCCCGTTGGGCACGTACGCACAGATAAAGCGCACGCCGCCGATCGTCGCGGCCAGCAGCCGCTGCTGGGGATCCTCGAAGTGCGGATTGTTGCGCACGACATCGTCGATTGGCAGACGGGACAGGATCGCCACGCCGTTGTACGTCTTTTGACCCGAAAACGCGACCTGGTAGCCGGCCGCATTGAGCTCGGCGACCGGGAACTTGTCATCGGTCAGCTTGGTCTCCTGAATACAGAGGACGTCTACGGGGTTGGTTTCCAACCATTGCAACAAATGTGCAAGACGGACTTTTAAAGAATTTACATTCCAAGTGACAATTTTCATCGAGTTCTCTACAGTTAATGGCGGGTCAGTTGCTTGTGACTCAAGATAATCCCGCCTATTTGCTTGCCAACCGGCTATTATTAACGAAATTACCGGTTTGATTGCGCGGTATGCATGAAATAACGGTAGTGAATTGGAGAGTTGGTTGGTATAATTGCAACACTTGATGACACTTTTGATTATAGATTTCCAAAAAGTATTGCCTGTTCGCCGCTTCGAGATTATAAAGAATTGAATCCGGCAGTCGTCGCATGACGCGACAACATCACAGGTTGCTTTTTGTTAATAATAAAATTGTGTATGTGCAACTTTCATTGTACCATTGGCGAGTCGCGATGCAGCGTTGATCGACAGCTGACACAGTTGGTTCAAGCCATCGACGTGCGCTAGTGGTACTATTGTGAAATATTGCGTCCAGGAGTTCATCATCCTGACGCAGATTTGAAAAGGACAGAAATGCGCAGTGCATTTGAAGCATGGGCCCAGCGTGAAGGCCACATCGTTCGCCGCCGCGAAGACAAGCCCGAGGAATACCTCGTTTTCGAAACCCAGCGTCGCTGGGTGATCTGGCAGGCAGCCCTGGCGCATGGCGCCAAGACCGCGGCCGAATCGCCATCGAAGTTCGGCAAGGATGGCAGCCCCGTGGCCGCCATCGCGCCCGATGAAGCGGCAGTGCGCAACAGCGTGCTGAACGAAGTCCTGGACGCGTTCAGCGAACTGGACGAGACCGCTGGCATGGAAGGCGTTCTCAAGGTCATCCAGGGCCTGAAGAAAAAACAGAAGGCCGAGGCCGAAAAGGTCTGAGCTTTTTCACCGCATGCGTTACCGCCACTACAAGGGCGGCATCTATGAGGTGGTGTGCGAGGCGCTGCTGGAATCCGACCACACCCCGGTCATCGTGTACCGGGATGCGGCTGGCGCCGTGTGGGTGCGTCCCCGCGATGCATTCTTCGGCACCGTGACCGCAGATGGTGTCGTGCAACCGCGTTTCGCGCCGCTCGACTGATCCCGCCTCAGTATTTGCGCACTGCTGCCGTTATAGAAGTATCTGCTTCTTGATGGTTGCCATGTCGCCTCTTCTCCGCCCGTTTGTCTGGTCCGCGCTTGCCCTGCTGGGCGGCTGCGCGACCATGTCCGATTCCCCCACACAGCAGCTGGAAGTACACGCCATTCTCGATTACCGCGAGATCGGTGGGGTCGGTTGCATCCTGAGCAATGACGCCGGACGCTGGTACGTGATCGCCCCCGGCCGCGTGACGGTCACGCGCAACAAGGGGCCGCTGTCGATCAGCTGCAAGAAGCAGGGTGTGGCCATCGCCGCCGAACGGGTAGAGGCGCAGCTCAATACCAGCAATCTGGTTGGCAACCTGGTCACCACCGCCGGCATCGGCCACTACGTCGATCGCTATTCCGGCGCCGGTTATAGCTACCCGGCCACGCTGACCGTCCTGATGCAGCCAGCAGAAAAGTCCGCCGCCGCAGCAGGCGCCGAACCGGTAGCGACCAGAATATTCTGACCTGGCTTGAGAAAAGCCGGGGTCAGGTCTGACATTCGGACACGATCTGGACAGTTGGATAGTCGGAACTAGCCGACACAAGCCCATGCTTCTACTGAGAAGACACCATTGGACGCGGCTAATGCTGAGGTCGTGTCCGAATGTCAGACCTGACCCCGGCTGTGTGCTGAGGTCGTGTCCGAATGTCAGACCTGACCCCGGCTGTGACCCCGGCTGTGTACACCGGTTCGAGACGAAAAAAAGCCCCGCATGCGGGGCTTTTTCACGATGCGTGGGGTGCTTACACGCGATTCATCAGGAACGTGGTCAGCAGCGGCACCGGGCGGCCGGTGGCGCCCTTGGCGGCGCCCGACTTCCAGGCGGTGCCGGCGATGTCGAGGTGGGCCCAGGTGTACTTGCGGGTGAAGTTTTCCAGGAAGCAGGCGGCGGTGATCGATGCGGCGCCCGGGGTGCCGATATTGGCCAGGTCAGCAAAGTTCGACTTGAGCTGGTCGTTGTAGATCTCGCCCAGCGGGAAGCGCCAGGCCACGTCGCCAGCCTGCTTGCCGGCCGTGAGCAGCTCGTCGGCCAGTGCGTCGTGCGCGGCGTCGTCACGGGTGAACAGGCCGCTCGTGTGGTGACCCAGGGCCACGATGCAGGCGCCCGTCAGCGTGGCGATGTCGACCACGACGGCCGGGTTGAAGCGCTCGGCGTACGAGAGCGCATCGCACAGCACCAGGCGGCCTTCGGCGTCGGTGTTGAGGATTTCAATGGTGGTGCCGTTCATCGCGGTGACGATGTCGCCCGGCTTGGCCGCGCGACCCGATGGCATGTTCTCGCAGGCGACAACGATGCCGATCACATTGAGCTTCAGGCCCATCTCGCCGATCGCGCGGAAGGTGCCCAGTACCGAACCGGCGCCGCACATATCGTATTTCATCTCGTCCATGCTCGGACCCGGCTTGATCGAGATACCGCCCGAGTCGAACGTGATGCCCTTGCCGACCAGGACCACCGGTGCGTCGTTCGGTGCGCCGCCGTTGTGGCGCAGGACGATGAACTTCGGCGCTTCTTCGCTGCCGCGCGCGACGGCCAGGAAGCTGCCCATCTTGAGCGCTTCGAGCTGCTTGCGTTCCAGGACTTCCAGGCCAAAGCCGAAGTCGTCGGCCAGCTTGCGTGCGGTCTGCGCCAGGTAGGTCGGGGTGCAGATGTTTGGCGACAGGTTGCCCAGGTCGCGCGTGAGCTTCATGCCGTTGGCAATCGCGGCGGCCTGTGCCAGCGCGGCCTTGGCGCTACCGGCATTCGGCATGGCGATGACGACCTTGCGCACGCCGGCCAGCGCCGGTTCTTTCTTGCTTTTCTGCGCGTCGGTACGGTATTCCGCGTCGCTCGAGGCCAGCACCAGTGCCTGCAGCGCCCAGTTGGCGTCACGTTCTTTCACGCTCTCGAGCGGGAATGCGATAATGGCGTCCGTGGCACCCAGCGTAGCGAACAGTTTCAGGGCAGCAGTCGCGCCCGTGGTGAAGTTTTTCTGGGAGATGGTCTCGTCGGCGCCCAGGCCCACGAGCAGCACGCGCGCCGCGGTCACGCCGGCAATGCCGCGCAGCAGCAGGGTCGAACCGGGCTTGCCGTTGATGTCCCCGGACTTGACCGCTGCGCTGATCTCGCCATTCACGTCGAGTGCCTGTGCTGCAGCCGACAATTTTTTATTTTCGAACACCGCCACTGCGACACAGCCGGTCTTCGCCGCTGCCAGGGTGTTTTTTGTGTCGAATGCTTTTATGCTAAAGTCCATTTGGTTCTCCGATTCATTGTTCGCGGCGGACTGCCTAATCTGCAATTATAACGACTCTATTGAATGATCTTCCGACGTTCCCTGCAACGTGAATTGGCAAGCGCCGCTGGCGCGACCTTCACGGTGCTGTTTTCCATTCTTGTCACCTGGACCCTGATCGCCATCCTTGGCCGGGCAGCCGGTGGCAAGGTCGCGTCCGGCGACGTGCTGGCGCTGATTGTCTTTCGCAGTGCTGAGCTGTTGCCGATCATTCTGATCCTCACCTGCTTCATCGCCGTCGTCGCTGCCGTCACGCGCAGCTATCGCGACTCCGAAATGGTCGTCTGGTTCGCGTCCGGCCAGTCGCTGCTGGCGTGGATCCGGCCCGTGCTCACGCTCGGTCTGCCGATGGTGTTCGTCGTGGCTGCACTGTCGCTGGTCGTTACACCGTGGGCCAAGATGAAAAGCGCCGAATTCGTCGAGCGTTTCCAGAAACGCGAAGACCTGCAGCGCGTGGCACCGGGCCAGTTCCGCGAATCGAGTTCGAACGACCGCGTGTTCTTCGTCGAGCGCAGCGCCGAAGGCGCGACCGTCGTGCAGAACGTCTTCGTCAACAGCGTCAACGGCAACACGCATTCGGTGGTGGTGGCCAAGCAGGGCGTGATCGAATCGGACGGCAAGGGCGGCCAGTTTCTCGTGCTGAGCAACGGGCGCCGCTACGAAGGCATCCCGGGCCAGGCCAACTTCCAGACGATGGAGTTCGAGCGCTACAGCATGCGCGTGGCCACGCAGGCCCCGATGCTCGGCGCCGACATCCCGGTGGCGGCGTTGTCCACCCCCGCGCTGCTGCTCGCGCCCAACCGCTTTACGCAGGCCGAACTGCTGGCGCGCATTGCCGCGCCGATCACCTGCCTGATCCTGATGCTGCTGGCCATCCCGCTTGGCTTCGTCAACCCGCGTGCGGGATCGTCGGCGAACATGATCCTGGCGCTGCTGATCTTCTTCACCTATAACAATCTGGTACGGCTGTCCGAAGCCAGCGTCAAGCAGGGCAAGGTCGCCTTTGTCATGGGCTGGTGGCCGCTGCACCTGTTCGCGCTGCTGTGCGTGGCGGGTCTGTTTGCCTGGCGCCTGAATGTGAACCACCCGTACCATCCGCTGGTCATGCTCGGTGCGTTCAAGCGCCGTCTGCGCAAGCCGCAGCCTTTGCACAAGCGTGACGAGGCAGCCGTCGAATGAAAATCCTCCAGCGTTACTTCGCAATCAATATCTTCCAGGCGGTGGCATTCGTGCTGGCCGCGTTCCTGGCGCTCGTTGCCTTCATGGATCTGACCAGCATCCTGCCATCGGTCGGCAAGGACGACTTCGGCATGCAGCACGCGTTCCTGTACGTGCTGCTGCTGGTGCCGGGCAATGTGTACCAGGTGATGCCGGTGGCGGCGCTGATCGGCACCATCTACACGATGGCGCAATTTGCCTCGAGCTCCGAGTTCACCATCATGCGCGCCTCGTCGATGTCGACCCGGCATGCGGCCTGGATGCTGTTCAAGATCGGCGCGATCTTCGTCGTGGTGACGTTTATTTTCGGTGAGCTGATCACGCCGCGCACCGCGCCGATTGCCGAGCGCATGCGGCTGACGGCCAAGGGCGGTTCGATCTCGGCCGAGTTCCGCTCGGGCATGTGGACCAAGGACAGCGTGCACGAAAACGGCGTGCGCGGCGTTATCACGGGCTCGCGCTTCTTCAACGTGCGCCGCATTGCACCCGATGGTCAACTGGAAGACGTGCGGCTCTACGAGTTCGACAACAATATGCGCATGCGTTCGCTCGTGACGGCGGCGCGCGGCACCTATGGCGGCAACAACACGTGGCGCCTGACGGATGTCACCGAGACGATGTTTACCAACAGCCGTGAGTTGCCTGCGCCTGGTTCGGCCGTGCCGGCAGGGCAGACGATCCAGAGCACGTATGGCCAGGAAACTGCAGCGATCGCGACGCGCAAGCTGGCCACCTACACGCTGGCGTCCGAGATCACGCCAAAAATCCTGTCGGTGTCGCGCTCGGACCCCGAGCGCATGTCGGCGTCCGAGCTGGCCGTCTACACGCGCCACCTGGCCGAGAACAAGCAAGAGACCGAGCGCTTCAAGGTCGCATTCTGGAAAAAAGTCATCGATCCGTTTTCGATTTTTGTCCTGATGGCGCTGGCGCTGCCGTTCGCGTATCTGCACACGCGCAGCGGTGGCGTGAGCCTCAAGATCTTCATCGGCATCATGATCGGTGTGAGCTTCCTGCTCATCAATTCCCTGTTCTCGCACCTCGGTGTGCTGACCATCCTGCCTGCGTTCTTCACGGCGCTGGCGCCCAGCCTGTTATTCCTGCTCATGGCGCTTGGTGCGCTGTGGTGGGTGGAGCGACATTAAGCATGACGACAATGAGACGTGGTCTGATCCTGTTTGCCCACGGCGCGCGCGCCGCGTCATGGGCAGTCCCTTTCGAGCGCCTGCGCGACCAGACGCGCGAGCGTGTCGCCGGGGCGGTGGTGGAGCTGGCGTTTCTGGAACTGATGACGCCGAGCCTGCCCGACACCATCGACGCCATGCGCGCGCAAGGCATCGACGACATCACGGTAGTGCCGGTGTTTTTGGGGAAGGGTGGTCACTTGCTGCGTGACTTGCCTGCGCTGTGCGACGAGGTGCGCGCGGCGCATCCGGATCTCACGCTGAACGTCGCCGGTGCCATCGGCGAAGATCCGGGCGTGCAGCGTGCGATGACGGACTATTGCGTCAATTCTTTGGGTACGGTGTCAATGTAGCAGGTAGGGTGGACGGGTATCCCGTCCGCGCGTTCAACGACCAGCCATCAATCCGGCTGGTGCTCGCGCCGCGCCAGCGCTTCACCCATCATGACCAGCACGGGCCCATGACCGGGCTCCAGGCCACGCGCCAGGTCCGTCAGCGTCAGACGCAGGATGCGCTGATCGACGCGGCTGCAATTTTCCACCACCACCACCGGCAGATCGGCACGCCGGCCCTCGGCCAATAGCCGTTCTGCGGTGGCAGCGGCTTCACGCCCGCCCATGTACTGGACCAGCGTATCGGTTTCGGGCAAAGCAGGATGATCCGGTTCATCCGGCGCGGTGCTTGACGTGAAGAACGCCACGCTGCGCGCCACACCACGTTTGGTCAGCGGCTGCTTGGTGGCTGCTGCCGCAGCGACGGCGGTGGTAATCCCCGGCACGACCTCGACCTCGATCCCTTCGGCTTCCAGTGCCCGCAATTCTTCATCGGCGCGGCCAAACAGCATCGGGTCGCCGCCTTTGAGGCGCACGACCAGCGCATACTTGTGTGCGCACTCGACGATTTGCCCGTTGATCACGGTCTGCGCCATCGACCGCTGGCCCGAGCGCTTGCCGACCGAGATTTTGTCGGCCCGCTCGCACAATGCCAGCATCTCGGGCGTGACCAGCGCGTCGTACAGCACCACGTCGGCGGTTGCCAGCAGGCGCGCGCCGCGCACCGTGATCAGGTCGGCCGCGCCGGGGCCTGCTCCCACCAGATAGACTTTGCCCAGTGCCGCCATACCGCCCCTTCGTTGATTATGCGTCGATGCGGATCATACCTGCGGCCACGGTCTGGTGGGTGACTTCGTCGATCAGGATGAAGGCGCCGGTTGCCCGGATCGCATCGTAGGCATCGGCCGCCAGCGGCTGCTGGACGGTCAGTTGTACGCGTGCGATGTCGTTGAGCTTGAGGCCCTCGGCCGGATGGCGCTGTTGCGTGTTCACGTCCAGCAGCGTGTCGATCCGTGCAAACTTGGCCGTCGTCTGGCGCGTGCCGTGCTTGAGCCAGTACTTGCGGCGCAGGTCAAGCGGCTCGTCGGCCATCCAGCAGACATCGGCCGTGACTTGCTTGAGCAAGGTCGCCGGCTGCGTGCTACCGGCCAGCATGTCGCCGCGCGACACGTCCACGTATTCGTTCAGCACCAGTGTGACCGACTGGCCGGCCGTTGCCGACTGCAGCGAGCCGTCGAACGTGACGATCTCTTTCACCGTCGCGCTCTGGCCGGACGGCTGCACGACCAGCGTATCGCCGACGTTGACGACGCCCGATTCGATGCGGCCCATATAGCCACGGAAGTCCTTGGCCGCATGGCCGTTATGGCGCGCCACCAGCTGCACCGGGAAGCGGAACGGCGCACTGTGCGATTCGTCGTAGACCGACAGCGATTCGAGCAGATCGATCAGCGTCGGGCCGCTGTACCACGGCGTGTTCGTCGATTTCTCGACGACGTTGTCGCCGGTGAGCGCCGACAACGGAATCGCCGTGATGTCCTTCAGGCCCAGCGAGGTCGCAAACTGCTGGTACTCGGCCACGATGCGGTCGTAGATCGCCCGGTCGTAACCGATCAGGTCCATCTTGTTGACGGCCACCACGACGTGCTCGATCTGCAGCAGTTTGGCAATGGTCGAATGGCGTTTGGTTTGCGTGAGCAGGTCGACGCCACCGTCTTCGCGCAGCGTGACTTTCGACACGTCGATCAGGATGATGACGGCGTCGGCGGTCGATGCGCCCGTGACCATATTACGGGTGTACTGCTCGTGGCCCGGCGTGTCGGCGATGATGAACTTGCGCTTGGGCGTGGCGAAGTAGCGGTAGGCCACGTCGATCGTGATGCCCTGTTCGCGCTCGGCTTCGAGGCCGTCGGTCAGCAGCGAGAGGTCGATCGTGTCGCCCACGGTGCGCTTATGCTTGGCGCGCGAGACGGCGGCCAGCTGGTCGGCAAAGATGCCCTTGCTGTCAAACAGCAGGCGGCCGATCAGCGTGCTTTTGCCATCGTCGACCGAGCCGGCCGTGATGAAGCGCAGCAGTGAGCGGTTGGCCTTGGTGTCGCCGTTGGCGTTGAGGTCAGTCATGGCGTTCATCAGAAGTATCCTGCTTTCTTGCGTTTTTCCATCGAGGCTTCGGAGGTCTGGTCATCCATGCGCGTCGCGCCCCGTTCGGTGACGTCGGTAATCGCCGTTTCGGCAATGATGTCGGCCAGCGAATCGGCGCTGGAAGCGACCGGGCAGGTGCACGAGATGTCGCCCACGGTCCGGAAGCGCACGGTGCGGTTCTCGACCGTTTCGCCATCGCGCGCTGGCGTCAAGGGTGTGAGGGGTACCAGCAGGCCATTGCGTTCGATGACGTCGCGCTGGTGCGCGAAATAGATCGACGGCAGCGCCAGTTGTTCGCGGGCGATGTATTGCCACACATCGAGCTCGGTCCAGTTCGAGATCGGGAACACGCGCATGTTTTCGCCCGGATGGACGCGGGTGTTATACAGGTCCCACAGTTCGGGGCGCTGGGCTTTCGGGTCCCACTGGCCGAATTCGTCGCGGAACGAAAAGATGCGTTCCTTGGCGCGGGCTTTTTCTTCGTCGCGGCGCGCGCCGCCGATGCAGGCGTCGAAGCCGTGTTCGGCGATGGTTTCCAGCAGCGTGACGGCCTGGGCCGCGTTGCGCGAATCGGTGGCCGGGTTGCGCAGGCGCACCGTGCCGCGGCGGATCGATTCCTCGACGCTGCCGACGATCAGGCGTTCTCCCAGCTCAGCGGCGCGGGCGTCGCGGAAGGCGATCACTTCGTCGAAGTTGTGGCCGGTGTCGATGTGCACGAGCGGGAACGGGAAACTGCCCGGACGGAAGGCTTTCTCGGCCAGACGCAACAGGACCACCGAGTCCTTGCCGCCCGAGAACAGCAGGGCGGGGTTGCTGCATTCGGCGGCCACTTCGCGCAGGATGTGGATCGCTTCCGATTCCAGCGCATCCAGGTGGGCGGCGTTTACTTCGTTAAAAATATTCTCGGTAACAGATGTCATGGCGGTGCCTGTTGTTGTTGTGGCTTAGGCAGCCACGGATTTGATGCGGATAAGTTTGCCGTCAACCACGTGCAGCCCGCATTCCTTCGATTCCGGGTTTTCCCACCACCAGCGGCCGGCGCGCACATCTTCGCCAGGCTGAACAGCGCGGGTGCAGGGTTCGCAGCCGATCGACGGAAAGCCGCGATCGTGCAGCGCGTTGTACGGCACGTTGTTCGAGCGCAGATAGTCCCAGACGTTCTCTTCGCTCCAGTCCGTCAACGGATTGAACTTCTGCATGGCGTGGCTCAGATCGTCTTCCTGCACCGCCAGTTCGGCGCGCGTGGCCGACTGCGCGCGGCGCTGGCCCGTGATCCAGGCGCGTTTGCCGGCCAGCGCGCGGCCCAGTGGCTCGACCTTGCGGATGCGGCAGCATTCCTTGCGCATGTCCACGCTCTCGTAGAACGCGTTCAGGCCGTTCTGCGTGACGTAGCGCTCGACCGCCAGCGGGTCGGGGCGGAACAGGGCGATATCGTAGTCGTACGTTTCCTTGACGCGATCGATCATCGCCAGCGTCTCGGCATGCAGGCGGCCCGTCTCGAGCGAGAAGATCGCAATCGGCAAGTCTGCCTTCAGGATCAGGTCGGTCAGCACCATGTCTTCGGCTGCCAGGCTCGATGCGAACACGGCCGGCGTGAAATCACGGGCAATACGTTCCAGGATCGCGCTGGTCTCGGCCATGCGACGATGCAGATCGCTCATGGGTTATTCCTGGCTAACGACGTCGGCGGTCGGCGCCGGGGTTTCCCGTGGCACGCGGCGGAACAACGGCACCGGATTGTCGATCGACGCCTGGTAGGTTTCCGAAAACACCGACAAGCCCTTGAGCGCATCGTGGATGCTGCGATCCTGGCGGGTAGCGAAGGCATCGAAGCCGCAGCGCTGCATCTGGAACAGCTGGTCGCGCAGCACGTCGCCGATGGAGCGCAGCTCGCCCGTCCAGCCAAGGCGTCGGCGCAGGTTGAAGGCGGTCGAGTAGCCACGGCCATCAGTGAACTTCGGGAAGTCGATCGCGATGACCGCAAAGCGGCCCAGATCGTCCTTGATGCTCTCCGCGCGTTCGTCCGGCGCCAGCCATACGCCGAGCTCGGCGCGCGTCTCCAGTACAGCACGCTGCGCCAGCCAGACGGTCAGTGGCACGATGATCTTGCCAGCCGGGACCTCGATCGTGTCGGCTGCATCGGTTTCTTCAAGACGCAGCACGCTCCAGTCGTCGGCGACGACTTCGCGGCCCTTGATGATCTGTGGGTGAGCGTCAAGCATACTGGTCTTCCTTTGCGGGTTCGCCGGCCGGAATCGGCGTGGCATACACATGTTCCTTGAAAGGGGCGATGCCCAGGCGGCCCACGGTGTCGACGAAGCGCTCACCCTCGATCCGACACTGGACGTAGGTCTCGAGCAGGCGCCCGATGACTTCCGGCATTTGCGGGGCCGAGAACGACGGCCCGATGATCTTGCCGATGGCCGAGGTGTTGCCCTGCGCGCCGCCGACCGAGACCTGGTACCACTCGCTGCCATCCTTGTCCACGCCCAGAATGCCGATATTGCCGACGTGGTGGTGGCCGCAGGCATTGATGCAGCCCGAGATGTTCAGTTCGATGTCGCCGATGTCGTGCTGGAAGTCCAGGTCGTCGAAGCGCTCGGCAATCGCGGCGGCAATCGGCAGCGACTTGGCATTGGCCAGCGAGCAATAGTCGCCACCCGGGCAGGCAATGATGTCGGTCAACAGGCCAATGTTCGGCGTGGCCAGGCCCTGCGACTTGAGCAGTTGCCACAGCGCGAACAACTGGCTTTGCTCGACGTCGGCCAGCACCAGGTTCTGCTCGTGCGTGACGCGCACTTCGCCAAAGCTGAACTGGTCGGCCAGATCGGCCACGAAATCGAGTTGCCCGTCGGTGGCGTCGCCCGGCGGCACGCCGGTTTTCTTCAGCGACAGCAGCACGGCGGCGTAACCCGGCACCTTGTGCGGCTTGACGTTGCGATCGAGCCAGTTGGCGAACGGCTTATTGTCCGGCTGTGACGCAGCCACGTCGATCGTCTCGAGCGTGCGGTAGGCGTGCGGCTGGAACCACTTGGCAATGCGGTCGAATTCTTCCTGCGTCAGCGTTTCAGGGCCATCCTTCAGGTCGGCCCATTCGGCTTCGACCTGACGCGTGAATTCCTCGACGCCCATGGCCTTGAGCAAAATCTTGATGCGTGCCTTGTACTTGTTGTCGCGACGACCGTTCTGGTTGTACACGCGCATCACGGCTTCGGTGTAGGTCAGCAGGTGCTGCCATGGCAGAAACTCGCGGATGACGCTGCCCAGAATCGGCGTGCGGCCCATGCCGCCACCGGCCATGAACTTGAAGCCGACTTCGCCCGCCTCGTTATGGACGACGGTCAGCCCGATATCGTGCACGGCGATGGCCGCGCGGTCTTCGACTGCGCCATTGATGGCGACCTTGAACTTGCGGGGCAGGGCGGCAAATTCCGGGTGGAAGGTGCTCCACTGGCGCAGGATCTCGGCGAACGGACGCGGGTCGATGATCTCATCGGCCGCCACACCGGCAAATTCGTCGGTGGTGATGTTGCGGATGCAATTGCCTGAGGTCTGGATCGCGTGCATCTCGACCGACGCCAGGTCGGTCAGGATATCCGGGGTCTGCTCCAGCTCGATCCAGTTGTACTGGATGTTCTGGCGCGTGGTGAAGTGGCCGTAGCCGCGGTCGTAGGTGCGGGCGATGTGGCCGAACATGCGCACCTGGGCGCTCGACAGCAGGCCGTACGGCACGGCCACGCGCAGCATGTAGGCGTGGCGCTGCATGTACAGGCCGTTCTGCAGGCGCAGCGGGATGAATTCTTCTTCGAGCAACTCACCGCTCAGGCGGCGCGCCACCTGGTCGCGGTACTGGGCGATGCGCTCGCGCACGATGAGGTGGTCGTACTGGTCGTAACGATACATGGGCTTGTTCCGGTAAGGGCGGATAGTGCACGCCCATTCAATAATGTTCCGATGATACGGAGGTCGACTTATATTCCAAACTACGGATAATTTATTTGCTTATATACGTAACCCGAATAAGCATCTTAAAATGCTGTTCGCAGAGCCAACAAGAATATTTACAGAATGAACCTCCACCAGCTGCGCTTCGTGCGCGAGGCCGTGCGCCAGAACTACAACCTGACCGACGCCGCCAAATCGCTGTTTACCTCGCAGCCGGGGGTCTCGAAGGCGATCATCGAGCTGGAAGAAGAGCTGGGCGTCGACATCTTCACGCGCCACGGCAAGCGCA
This sequence comes from Telluria sp. LT1R51-2, assembly GCF_059685775.1. Classification (NCBI taxonomy): domain Bacteria; kingdom Pseudomonadati; phylum Pseudomonadota; class Betaproteobacteria; order Burkholderiales; family Oxalobacteraceae; genus Telluria; species Telluria sp. LT1R51-2. The sequence continues at coordinate 922,992 of NZ_JCASIM010000001.1, forward strand.
TTCGCGGCCTGACCGAACCGGGCCGGCTGGTACTGCAGTCGGTCGAGCTGATCATGCAGGAGATCGAAAGCCTCAAGCGCATCGGCAAGGAATACGCCGCCCACGACAGCGGCAGCTTCACCATTGCCACCACCCACACGCAAGCACGTTACATGCTGCCGAAAGTGGTGCAGGCCTTCATGCAGAAGTACCCGAAGGTGCGCCTGTCGCTGCTGCAGGGCAATCCGAAGCAGATCGCCGACATGGTCAAGAGCGACCAGGCCGACCTGGCGATTGCCACCGAGGCCATCACGACGATCGACGGCCTGATCACGCTGCCGGCCTACCAGTGGGAACACGTGGTGGTGGCCCCGCCCGAGCATCCGCTGTTCAAGTCGCGGGCGATCTCGCTCGAAGAAATCGCCAGCTACCCGATCATCACGTATGATGCCGCCTTCGCCGGGCGCAGCAAGATCGATCACGCGTTCGGCCTGCGCAGCCTGAAACCCGACGTGTTGCTGGAGGCGATCGACGCCGACGTGATCAAGACCTACGTCGAACTGGGCATGGGCATCGGCATCATCGCCGGCATGGCCTTCGACGCCGAGCGCGACCGCGGCCTGCGTGCGATCCCGGTCGGCCACCTGTTCGGCATGAACACGTCGCGCGTGGCGATCAAGCAGGGCGCCTACCTGCGCAGCTATGTGTACACCTTCATCGAACTGCTGACACCGACACTGAATCGCAAGATGGTCGAATCGGCCATGCGCGGTGGGGACAATTACGAACTTTGATGCACAACGATATTTCAATGGAAGCACCGATGGACAAGAATCCGGTTATCGCCTATTACGACAGCATCGCCGCGCACTATGACAACACCGCCGCCGAGGTGGCCGACGAGCAGCTGGAAGACCTGGACGAAGCGCGCGAGCAAATTTCCACGCTCCTGGCCGGCCACCGCATCCTGGAGCTGGGCTGCGGCAGCGGCGCCTGGACCGAGGTGCTGGCCGAAACGGCTGAGTCGATCGTCGCCACCGACGCCAGCGCCGCGATGCTCGAGCTGGCGCAAATGCATGGCGAGGACCTGGACAATGTCGAATACCGCCTGCTGGATGCATTGGCGCTGCCGGACGACCTGGGCACGGGCGAGGACAAGTTCACGGCCGTCTTTCTGGGCGGCCTGTGGGCGCACCTGACCCGCAAGCAGCAGGACGATCTGCTGCAGGCACTGAAAAAGCGCCTGGGCAAGGACGTGCTGCTGGTGCTGTTCGACGACAACTATGTCGAAGGCGAGAGCGCCGTCACCGTGCGCACCGACCTGCTGGGTAACACCCACGAATTCCAGCTTGACGCCGACGGCAAGCAGCATGAGCTCGTCAAGAACTACCCGACCGACAGCGCGCTGCGCAAGCGCGTGGGCGTGGCCGGGCGCGAGATCCGCGTGGCGCGCTGGGAGTTTTACTGGGTGCTGACCTGCCGCTTGAAATGACCGTGCCGTTGCAGCCAGTCGACAGTCGATTCGGGATCGAGCGTGCAACCCGCGAGGATCAGGCGCTGTTGTTCCGCATGCTGCAGTTCTATTACTTCGAGGCGACCCAGTGGAGCGGCGAAGACTTGCTGGCGGATGGGCTGTACGAGTCCGACCAAGCTGGCGTGGCATCCTACTGCGAGCCGGACGGCGTGGACGCAGCCTGGCTATTGAAGGTAGATGGTCAAGCGGCTGGTTTTGTTCTGGTCGAATCGATCCCGTTCGAAGGTGGACATATACGGGAACTGGCCGACCTGTTTGTCATGCCGAAGTACCGCGGTCTCGGCCTGGCCGAGGCTGCCACGCGCATGATCGTGCCGGGTCACGCAGGGCCGTGGTTGATTGCGGTGTTTCGCAAGGATGTACGTGCGCTGCGTTACTGGCAGGGCGCATTTACCCGATTGCCGTTCAGGTCGGTCCACCCCGGGCCACACCATGAGCTTTTTCACCAGTTCATCATCAATGGTGATGTGCCCGACTGATTTCTCAGAACCACTCACTTTATTCTTATCATGCACATCTGGGTCGATGCCGATGCCTGTCCTGGCGTCATCAAGGACATCCTGTTCCGGGTAGCGGAGCGCACCCAGTTGCCTGTCACGCTCGTGGCGAATCAGTTGATGCGCGTGCCGGGCTCGCGCTTCATCCGTGCGCTGCAGGTGCCGGCCGGCGCCGATGTGGCCGATGCCGAGATCGTCGAGCGCGTCAGTCCCGGCGACATCGTCGTCACCGGCGACATTCCACTGGCAGCGCTGGTGCTGGAGAAGGGTGGCCTGCCGCTCAATCCGCGCGGCGACTGGTACACCAAGGACACGATCGCGCAGCAATTGACGATGCGCGCCTTCATGGAAGAACTGCGTGGCAGCGGCGTCGATACGGGTGGGCCGGCGGCGTTCAGCCAGGCTGACAGCCGCAATTTTGCCAATGCGCTCGATCGCGCGCTGGCGAAGCGGAAATAAATCCCATTTTGCCGATGACGGGTTCCCGATAAACTGCGACGCCTGCATCGCCGTGCCGGCAAACGCGCTGGCTGCGATCGTACCCAAGAAATGTAAGCATTTGTTAAGTCGGTCAACAGCTTGGCCAGCTCATCGTTGATTGGTTAGTCGCATGGAAAACATGCACTTCCAAACAACCCACCCAAGGAGCTGCACCGTGAAAAAAATGACTGTTACCCTGATCGCCGGTCTGTTCGCCACCGCTGCCTTCGCCCAGACGCCAGCCACGCATTCGTCGTCAGCAACGCCAGAAGCACACGCGACTACCGACACCAAGACCCCGAAAGCCGCATTTGTCCCTAACGAGAATCTGAAGGGCAGCACGCAAACCGACGGCAAGCTGGTCAAAAAGGTCAGCAAGGCCGATGCGAAAGCGGTAGCGCAAGCCGACAAGGAAGCCAAGGCAACGGCGAAAGCCGAGAGCAAGGGCGACGTCAAGGCAAAGTAAGGGCGCGGGGATCGGTGCAAACCGGGACCCACAGAACACCTGTATCAGAGGCGGCAAGAACGGATCATCGTTTGGCCGCATGAAAAAACCCGCGAATGCCGCGGGTTTTTTTACGTATCAACCCTCACCCTCGTGGTACTGCGCGAACAGCGACCCCACGAAATCGACCACCGCCCTGACGCGCGCAGTCGTTCGCACCGTGCGATGCATCGAGAGCCAGATGGCCTGGTCCAATTCGGGAATATGCGGGATTGCCGTGACGAGGCCATGGGCTTCGCTTGCCAGAAACGAGGCCAATACACCCAGGCCGGCGCCATGCGTCACACCATCAAGGATGCCAAGGCCATAGCTGCAGCGCATCCAGGGTGCAGGCGCACCGGGCAGCGCCCGTAACCACCGGTCGGACTGGAACTCGGCACGTGGCTCGTCGAAGCCCACGAATGGCACGCCGGTCCAGTCCTGGTTCGCTATTGCGGCAGCGTAACGCATTGCAATCGCCTGACTGCCATACAGTCCAAACGACAGCGTGCCGACCTGGCGCGCCACCAGGTCGAGCTGTTCGGGCCGGTAAGGGCGGATGGCGATATCGGCCTCTCGCCGTGCCAGGTTGTAGGGCCGGTGGGAGGTCACGATCTCGACCTCCACATCCGGATACGCGTCATGAAACGGTGCAAAGCGGGTCGTAAGGAAGTACGAGAGCCATTCGTCGGTATTGATGCGTACCACGCCCGACGCAGAACTTGCATTCTGCCGCGCCTGTGCATGCTCGACTTCCAGCGCGATATCGCTCATCTGTTCGGCCAGTGCGAACATGTCCACGCCAAACGTCGTTGGAACGCAACCACCTTGATGGCGCTCGACCAGCTTCTGGCCGACCGCCTCCTCGAGCTGGTCGAGCCTTCGCGACAGTGTGGCAGGACTCAATCCCGCCCTTCGCGCAGCACCGCGCAACGTGCCTTCCTGCGCAATCAGTGCCAGCAAGCGCAGGTCGTCCCAATTTAGGTGTTTCATATTTGCACCATGATGCCTCAGTTTCTTGGCTATGTGTGCATTTATAGACTATGGGATGATCTTGCCTTGCTTTGCCGGTCCAGCGTTTGAACCTATTGCTCAACATCTGCCTGCCGCAAGCCCCACCAACAATAACAAGGATTTACATGCGTACATTCGCCGATCGCGTGCGGCACGCGCTTCTTTTCGAGGGAGTAGCTCTGGCCATCTTTATCCCAGGATCTGCCGTCCTGTTCGACCAGCCCGTGCAGGACATGGGGGTCATCGGCATTTTCTCGGCCACCATTGCCACACTCTGGAATTTCGTGTTCAACGTTGGATTTGACCGCGCCATGCTGCGACTGCGCGGCAGCGTCGAAAAGACGATGGCGATCCGGATCGCGCATACGTTCCTGTTCGAAGCGGGCCTGGTTGCCATGCTGATCCCGCTGATCGCCTGGTATCTGGGGATTGGCCTGTGGGCTGCGCTGCTGATGGATATTGCTATCGTGACGTTTTATCTGGTCTACGGCTTCCTGTTCAATCTTGCATATGATCGCTTGTTTCCCGTTGCCCGCGTGACAGCACCCGCGCAGCCCTGCTGATTATCGAGCGCATTGCCAGGCGCAGATAGACCGCCTGTCAGCCTCGCCCATGCAGGCGCGGCTGCCCCGTCAGGATGCCTTCATAGTGCTCCAGCGTGTCGCCGACGTGGATGTCGCCATCGTGGATGTCGTAGAAGTGCAGGTGATCGCTATGTGCGCTAGCGCGCACCTTCACCACCGACAGCACCCGGCGCAGGCGGCCGTGCAGTTCGATATAGCGCTGCATCAGGATCGCATCGGCCAGGAAGGCATTGCCGTACGTTGAAAAGCGCAGGTCGGTGTAGCGGTCTTCGGTCTCGGCGGTCATCAGGACCGTCACGCCCAGCTGCGTCAACGAGGCCACCAGCCGGTAGAGCGACTCGCGGAAATCTTCGCGAAATACCGAGGCGAGTGCCATTTCGAAGCCGGACAGCGAATCGATGACGACCCGTTTCGCTTTCATCCTGATGATCATTTCGATCAGGTCATGCAGGATTTCGTCGAGCGACAAATCGAGCGTGCGCGTGTTGATCACGCCGGCGCTGCCGCTCTCGACCAGCGCATCGAGCCGCTGGCTCATCAGCTGATTCGGACTTTTTTCAAATGCCGCGATGATCCCCGGCTCGCCGGCGCGGGCACCTTCTTCGAGAAATTGGGTGGCCAGTACCGTCTTGCCGGAACCCGACGGGCCGACGACCAGCATCGAATAACCGGCCGGCAGTCCACCGCCGAGCATCGTGTCGATCGCGGGCACCCCCATCGACAGGCGCTGTGTCGGCTTGAAGCGCACCGGCGCGCCGAGGCCTTGCCCGACCATCGCGCGCGGGAAGATGCGCAGGCCCTGCTCGTCGATGCGGAACGTGTGCATGCCCAGGCGTTGGGCGTGGCCGCGCAGCTTGACGACCTGGATCTTGCGCACCAGGGCGTCGCGGTGTACCAGCTGGGACAGCCAGATGATGCCATCGGCAACGGTGAACACGGGACTCGACTCTTGTTCGGGCACCAGGTATTCGCCAATCAGGAACGTCGTCGCCAGCCAGCTTGTCATCTGCATGCCCAGTTGCTGGACAAAATGCTGCAAGCCTGCCGGACCGTCATCAAGGCCGCGTGCGGTCTGCATGACGGAGCGGAATGAATCGACAAACACCAGGCTCGCGCCAAAGGCGCGGACTTCTTCCGTGATGCGAACGAGCACGGCATCGAAATTTCCCTCGAGCAGATCGGCCGAAAGGTTGACGAACCTGATCGAGTCATCGATTTTTTCGGGGTCGAAGAACGGGAACTGTTGCTGATAGCGCAGCATCTTGAGCGCGGGTTCGCCCAGTACGGTGAAGAAAATGGCACGTCGCGCCGGACTGGCCAGTGAAAACATCATCTGGTGCGCCATCGTCGTCTTGCCGCTGCCGGGCGTTCCGGCAAGCAGGTTGAACGAAAATTCGGGCACGCCGCCGCCCAGCAAATCATCGAGTCCGGGCACACCGGTCGGCAGCAGGCGGATAGTTACTTTGTTCATTTTGATGGCTCCGGTACATCTTCTACAGCGAGCGTCTTCCAGGCGGAAAGGAGGATGCGATTGGTTACGAGTTCGCCGACCAGCAGGACCAGCGTGTCGGCGAAAATATGCAGCAATGCGGCGCTGGCGTGTTCCGATTCCTGGATGTCGCGGCTCGCCAGCAGGGTCGACAGATGGGTGAGTGCGCCCGTGTCGGCGTGCTGCTTCTCAGCCAGCCATGGATGGCGTGGTGCGAGTTCGTGCATGCATCTGACCAGCAGCGATGCAAACCCCTGGTCACCGATGATCTTGCCGAGCGCTGCTGCGATGCTCTTCCACAATGTCACGCTGGATTCACCGCGTTGTGCAAGCACCAGCACGGCGCGCTCGATCAGCGCGTGTCGCTGGAGGGTGAGGGGAGCCGTCATGGACATTTCCTGGAAATAATTCGGCCTGATGGTGACGCAGCGAGAACGATTCTCCGATGCGTTGGGGGCAGGGCTTCAGGCGGGACGTTGATGAAACTACGCGAGACGATCACACGGAGGACTGCGGTGCATGCGCTGTCTTGAGAGGCACGGAAGCGACCAACTGTAACAGGTTATCAATATTCATCGGCTTCACCAGATGCTCGTCGAATCCGGCCGCCAGCGCGCGCGACCGGTCTTCGAGCTGGCCGTAACCCGATATGGCGACGCAGAAAGGCGCAGCCTGGGCCAGGGTGGCGCGCAAGGTCCGGACCAGATCGTAGCCAGTCATCCCTGGCAGGCCGATATCGCACAGGACCACATCGAATGCGCCGGTACATGCCAGTGCGAGTCCGGCAACGCCATCGAACGCCTTGATCACGGTGTGGTTCTCCGAACACAACACCATCTCCAGCATCGCGCTGGCATCCTGGTTGTCTTCGACCAGCAGAATGTGGTGGCGCAATGTGGGCAGCGGGGTGTCAGGCTCCACGGCAAGGGGCGCATCGGTCACCTCGAGCAGCGGCAGCCTCACCGTGAAGACCGTGCCGTGGCCTAATCCGGGACTGGCTGCGCTGACGCTGCCGCCATGCATCTCGACGACATTGCGGACGATATTCAAGCCGATTCCCAGGCCACCCTGGGAGCGGGCCAGTGTCTTGGGACCCTGCGTGAACAGCGTGAAGACAGTGGGCAAGACGTCGGCAGCAATGCCGTCGCCGTCATCTTCGACCGTCACGACCACGTCACTACCGATCACGCAGGCCCGAAGACAAATGCTGCCGCCGATTGGCGTGAATTTCGACGCGTTGACCAGCAAGTTCGAGAACACTTGCGCCAGCCTGACACCATCGCCGAACACCCGGATGGCGCGATCGGGTATCTCGATGATCAACTGCTGCCTGCGCTCATTGACACGCGCCTGCACGGTGTCCACCGCATTGGCCAGCTGCTCGGCAACCAGCAGCGCCTGCTTGTGCAGTTCGATCTTGCCACTGCTGATGCGCGCCGCGTCGAGTAAGTCGTCCAGCAAGCGGGAGAGTTGTCCCACCTGGCGGTCAATGATGGTCTTGATGTGTATCAGCTCGATCGATGGGGCGGGCATCCTGCCCAGCATCGCGCTGGCCATGCTGATCGGCGCGAGCGGATTGCGCAACTCATGGGCCAGCATTGCTAGAAATTCGTTCTGGCGCCGGTTTGCGGCTTCCGCTTGCGCGCGCAAGTCTTCAGCATCGAACGTTGCCAGCAGCAGATGCTGGTTGGCGCTGCACAGGATGGCATTTTGCTCGATCAGCGCATCGTGCACGCCGTCGGCGTCATGCAGCGGCGCTGGCGTGGTCATCGGCATAGGTAGGTTATTGATTCCTGGTTATGTTGACCATCGGCTACTATTGGTCTCAATAAACGGCCATCATACAACCTAAAGGCACGTTGGCAACAGATATTGGCTGAATGATGACTTTTGCCGTGATTTCAATGCAATCGATCGCGCGCTGGGTAAGTAAAAATAGATCAGGTCTCCTACAAAGCAAGTTGTCATGGAGGCGACTTGCCACCTTACTCAATCGATGCGAGCCGGCCGTCGCACTGCGTCGAAGTAGTGATTGTTACCCTCGTCCATGCACGTGTTGTTGAGTTGCATGCCGGCCTCGTCGAGCAATCGCTTGTATTGCGCTTTACCAAGCGACACAGAACGCTGTCCGGTCAGCACGTCCTCCCACTCGCACTTCTGATGTGGTGCAGTAAACAAGAAACGGGCACCTGGTCCGAGCGCTTCTGCTACTTTGTTGATCAGCTTCCGCTGGTCGTCTTCCGATAGCAGAAACATCAGTCCGATTGCCAGGACGCCGTCGAAGCTTCGACCGAAAAAGGTACTGTCCTGCACGGTTTCACACGCTGCATGGGCATCGCCAAATCGCCGTGCAAACATGGACACCAAGGTCGGAGAGGCGTCGATGCCAAACACCGTCAAACCCTGTTCGACGAGTGTCGAGGAAACCGGGAAGCCCGATCCGCAGCCGACATCCAGGACCTCGCTGCCCGACGGCAAAGCACTTGCCCAGCGCCGGATGACATCGCGACCGGCGTCAGAACGAACCGCGGCGAACGCTGAAGCGATATGTTCCCAGCCATCGTCCTGATTGTTGATCGCCACGAATCTCCGGTCAGTTGATGGGTTAGCCTTGACCAGTAGCGGCAGCCTGGCAGCGATCGACCCGGGGCAGCAGTCGTAAAACGCTGTCAGGTCGCGCGGTATCTGGCCTGATTTGACGATGAGTTTACCTGGACCGTGCTCAAATTGGGATTGCCGCGTGCCATCAAGACTCGCCACTCGCCACTTGCCTCCATCATTGGCAGCGAAAACACAACGCTTGGGCGTTGTGTTTTCAACGTACGCGAAGATCGTTGCGCCTTACTGGAAAATCTGGTGGCGAATCAAGTCGGAATAACGCGGCAACCCGCTGTATTGAGAAGCCGCATTGTGCTTGATTCGCAGAGAGTCCTTGGCTGGGCAGTGGCCAGTCATGGTCCTGCACTAGCGCTGCGCAACAGCCGATGAGATCACCACCATATCAGCGAGGCGCGGGTCTGGCGCGTAGGTCATGAGCATGTCGTCGCCGGATTCGCCAAGATTGAATTCCATGGTGACCCGGCCATCTCCGGACACAAATTTGTAGGGGCCGACAGCAAGAAGACGCATCGGTTGCTGTTGATCGATTTTAGTATCGATCGTGCGGGTACCCGGCCGTACTTTCAGATGCCAACCATTCACCAGGTCGTAGGTTCCGGCAATTTGCCGGGCTTGTTCTTGTCTGATTCGAAACGGCTTCGCTGCTGCACTGACAACCACGGCCGTAATGGGCGCGGTGTCATTTTGTGGATATGGCCCAGTCTGCGCACCAGACGTTGGGGCAAGAAGAAACAGGGCTGCGGGAAGCAAAACAGATGAAATGCGCATGATATTTCCTTATGAAATATAGGCAGAGGCGCCTGTTCTGGCATTGCGCAAGAAGGGCGTGATGCCTTGTCGGCGGGAAAACCGTGACCACGTCTGAGTCTGTCGTGAGTCAGAATTGAGTGTAGGTCGCCTGCGTTGAACGGCAATCGTAAATACACCATCCTGATTAAATTGACTATTGGCTCAAAAAGTCAGATGCAAACGACATGACACACGATTCGTCTGGTCATTTTCAGATTCGTATCAAATCCAGGGAGCTGAGCGGTAATATCCCGCAAAGCGAGGCAGCCGGCGTATATCCAATCAGGCTCGCCGCAATGAAAAATGCCGGCAGCGCCGGCATCAAACGTTCCCACGGACGCAGGAACGGACAGCGTCCGTCACACGCCGCCGTTGGCAGCGTGTGCGGCGCCATGGTTAGAACGCGTGACGGATACCGACGGTCAGGACCGATGGATCGGCGCTCAGGGCGCTGATGGCTGGAACGCTCGAGACCGGGGTCACGTTGTTCGACGACGCGTTGATGCCGAAGGCAGCGCGGTTGTTGTTGCTCAGCTGGGCGTAGGTGCCGTAGAAGTTGGTGCGCTTCGACAGCGTGTAGGTGTACGACACGGCCACGGTGTTGCCCTTGGCGCCGTTGTTCAGCTTTTGCTGCTGGAAGTTCAGGAAGAACTTGTTGGCGCCCATTGCGTACGATGCGCCGATGTTGGCGTTCTTGTACTCGACGCCGTTGCTGGCGGTGGTGCCTTCCAGTTCGGCTTCCAGGTAGTTACCCTTGATTTCGAAGTCGCCGAATTTGTAGCCGGCACCGAATGCCATTTCCTTGTCGTCGCCCGAAGCCAGACGCTCGATGGTGTGGTAACCGGCGCCCAGGTACAGACCGCCGATCTTGTATTCCAGTGCGATGCCCAGCAGGTCGCCCGATGGGTCGACGGTTTTTTCGGCGGTCGAGTAGGCGGCGTTGACGACGAAGCCAGCCAGGTCGTTCGATTTGTAGTTGATCGAGTTCGATAGGCGACGGGTCAGACGGTTGGTGCCGAAGGCCGACAGGTTGCTGCCGTACATGCCCTGACCGTTGATGTCCGATGCGGCGGCGACAGCAGCGATTGGCGAGTACTCACGGCCCAGGGTCACGGTACCGAAGTTGCCTTGCAAGCCGACCACGGCGCGGCGGCCGAAGGTTTGCGCGTCGGTGGCGCCGGTGTCCAGCGCGACGCCGGCTTCGATGTTGAACAGGGCTTTCAGGCCATTGCCGAGATCTTCGGTACCGCGGAAGCCCAGACGGCTGCTCGACTGGTTGCCCGAGCTGATCGTGGTGCGACGGTCTTCACCCGGCACGTCGGTGTCTTCGAGTGCGATGGCCGCGTCCATCACGCCATAGATCTGGACGTTGGTTTGGGCGGATGCGAACAGTGGCAGGGATGACAGCACGGCGGCGGCCAGGAACTTATACTTCATGAAGATCTCCAGTGTGGTTTCGACAAGATGTTGAGTTTGTAATCAACTCAGATCGACAGCGATCTTATCGAGACTATGTGTCGAGTTCATGACAGCTTGGCACTGTTGTTTTTATGCAATAGCCTGATTGAAATGCCCGGTTCCTCGGGCATCAGACCACATGGCCCGCAATGGGCAACACGATATCGATCCGTGTGCCAGGCGACTCATCGGCACCGATCGTGATGTCGCCCAGCATCGCCCAGACCCGCTCGCGCATGCCGATCAGGCCCAGCGATTCAGCCTTGTCCATGTCCTGCGCGCGGATGCCCCGGCCGTCGTCCTGGATCGTCAGCAGCAGGTCACCATTGATGCGGTACAGATTCACGCACACATGCTGCGCGCCGGCATGGCGGGCGATATTGGTCAGCGCTTCTTGCACGATGCGGAAGATGGCGGTACTGGCGGCATCGTCCAGCCGCAATTCGCCTTCGTCGGCGAGGACGCTGCAGGCGATGCCGTGGCGTTCGGTGAATTCGTCGCGCAAGCCTTGCAGTGCGAAGTACAACCCGCCTTCGTCGAGGGCGCGCGGGCGCAGGTTGGTGGCGATCCGGCGCAGCGACGCAATGGCCGTCAGCAAATTGCTTTGCATGCCGCCGATCAGCGGCGTGCTGGCCTCGGGCAATCGCTCGACCCGTGCCAGCAGCGTGAGGTCCATGCGCAGCGATGCGAGCAATTGCCCGAGGTCGTCGTGCAGTTCGCGTGCGATGTGGGTACGCTCTTCTTCGCGGATGCTTTGCAGCGCCGACGACAGCTGGCGCAACTGGTCATGCGAGCGCGCCAGTGTCTGCTGGACCAGGTGGCGCTCGGACACATCGCGCAGGATCACCGTGTAGATTGGCCGGCCCTCGTGCTCGACGCTCGAGATCGACCCTTCGATGGGAAAGCGTTCGCCATCGCTGCGAATGCCGGTGACGGCGTAGTCGGTGGCGCGCCGGCCTGCGCGGCCGAGGCCGGCGGGAAAGTAGTCAAGCGGCGTGCAGGCATCGGTGCCGGGTGTGGCGATGAAGCGCGCCAGTGCGCTGCCCTGCAGATTGGGCACGCCGGTATCGAACATGCGCGCCGCTGCCGGGTTGGCCAGCAGGATGGTGTTGTCGTGGCCGACCGACAGGATGGCGTCGCTGGCGCTGTGCAGGATGCGCCGGCTGTCGCAGGCACGTGCAGCGCGCTGGTCAGGGCTGCGGTTGCGCCGCAGGTGCATCGTGCGCTGGAGTTTCATGCGGGCAGGTGTACGAGAAGGCCACGGACGCGGACCGGATCTTCTACACTACGCGCACGCCCTGTTGGGGGCTTTGCGAGGTCACAAGGCGCGCACTGGCACGCGCGCCCGGCAACACGGTCACATCTGCTTGAACAGGTGCAGGAAGCTGCGGCTGACTTCCAGTTTTTCGGGCCGGCCCTTGACCATCACCAGATGGCGGCCACGGATATCGCGCGTCACGCCTTCGATGGCATTGACGTTGACCAGCGTCGCGCGGTGGATTTGCCAGAACAGCGATGGGTCGAGCTCATCGGCCAGGTCACGCACCGGCTTGCGGATCAGTGCCTCGAAACCGCTCGTCTGCACGCTCGTGTATTTTTCGTCCGAGCGGAAGAACAGGATGTCTTCGACGGGAATCATGCGCAGGTCCTGGCCGATACTGGCCTGAATCCATTGCAGGTGCTTCGGCTTGGGCGAGGCGATCTTTTCGGCCAGCTGGCTCAGCATGGCGCTGACACTGTCGTTGACATTGTCCTGTGGGCGCTCGAGGCGTTCTTTCAGGCGATCGACCGTGACCCGCAAGCGGTCCGGCTCGGTCGGCTTGAGCACGTAGTCGATGGCGCCGCGCTCGAACGCTTCGACCGCGTACTGGTCGTAGGCGGTGACGAACACGACCAGGCTCTTGTCGCCGATATCGCGCGCCGCTTCCATCCCGGTCTTGCCCGGCATGCGGATATCCAGAAACGTCAGGTCGGGCTTGAGCTCGCTTACCAGTTGCACCGCTTCATCACCATTTTTCGCTTCGCCGACGATCTGCAGTTCCGGCCAGGCATCCTGCAGGCGCATGCGCAGCTGGTCGCGCATCAGTCTTTCGTCATCGGCAATAATCGCGGTGGGCATGGTGGTCTCTTGACAAGGTTGTTATGAAAAGTGATTGAATGATTATTCAATGAAATTGACCAACAGGCAAGCTGTCGATCATCGCTGGCCAGTCGGCCAATCGACTACTTCGACAACTGGTAGGGCACTTCGATCGTCGCGATCACGCCGGTCGGGCTGTTGGCGCCGATGTGCAGCCAGCCGGCCTCGCCATGCAGCAGTTTCAGGCGTTCACAGATCGTTTGCAGCCCCAGGCCGGTGCCGTCGCTCGGCATCACGCCAAAGCCCACGCCATCGTCGGCCACCGTCACGCGCAGGCGGCTGTCGACGACCTCGGCGACGATGTTCAGGGTGCCGCCTTCGGGCTTGCACTCGAGCCCGTGCTTGATCGCGTTTTCGACCATCGACTGCAGCATCATCGGCGGGAAGGCCGCGCTGCGCAGGCCATCCGGCACGCGCAGATTGACAGTCAGGCGTTCTTCCATCCGCATCTTCAGCAGGTCCAGGTAAGCGTTGACCATGTCGACCTCACGCCCCAGACCGGTGACGACGGCGTTGTCGCGCATCTGCGGCAGCACCGCGCGCAGGTACTGGATCAGGCTGCGCTGCATGGCCGATGCGCGCGGCGGGTCGACGCGAATCAGGTGCTCGACCGACGCGAGCGTGTTGAACAAAAAGTGCGGCTCGACCTGCGCCTGCATCATCTGCATTTTGGTTTCCATCAGCTGGCGCTGCATCGCTTCGCGCTCGGCGGCCGCGTTGGCCACCTGGGCCTCGGCATCGGCGCGCTTCTTGCCACCGACCAGCGCCTTGGTGCCGAACAGCGCCAGCAGCAACAGCACGACGAAGTTCATGAACCAGGTCGACGCTTGCTTGTGGTAGCGCGACACCTTCTGTTCGGCGGCGTCTTCGACGGCTGCCTCGATGGCGTTCGACAGCTCTTCGCCGATTTGCGGCGGCAGTTCGATGTGGACCGAGTCGCTGCCCGGTGAGATGTTCACGGCGCCGGCGCCGGCGCCGGCGCTCGGGGAGGGCGCCTGTGCCGTCATCGGCGGGGCCGGGGGGGCATCGGGCGCGTCCGGTACGTCGGGCACCTCGGGCGTTTCCGGCGTGGTCGCCGGGGCCGGTTCGGCCGGGCGCGTCCGGGTGCGGGGATTGAAGCGGATGCCGCTCTCGTCGATCAGGATGCTGGCGTCGCTGCGGCGGCCCGACTCGCGCTCGGCGCGGGCAATTTCTTCTTCGGCCGGGCCGTTGAACAGTTCTTCCTGCAGGATGCCGGCGGCGGTCAGGGTCAGGCCGGCAAAGAGCAGGAACTTCCACCACGATAGCCGGGTGACCCAGGTTGCCACACCGTCGAAGGCGCGGTAGAGCCAGGTGAGGATGCCGGCCAGATGGTGCTGTGTCGTGCTGCGTGCTTGCATGGCGTCGTCGATCGTCGGAGTAGGCTGCACCGGCCTGAAACGTCGGCCGTTGGAATGATGCAACTTTAACGCGCCGGGCGCGTCAGGGCCAGTATCCTGCGACAGCCTGCACGAATCGGGGAATGGACGGGGGAGGATGGAATGGGATGGCCGATGACCGGCAGGGTGGACGGCTATGCCGTCCACCCTACAACGTATGTTGCCGCTGCGCGAGGAAAGCACGCGCTGCGTCGGCGGACAGGGGCGCGCTGAACCAGTGCCCCTGCAGCTGATCGCAGCCGTGGCTACGCAAGAAGTCGACCTGCGCCTCGGTTTCCACCGCTTCGCCGACCACCGTGATATCGAGGTTGTGCCCGATGTCGATCAGGGTCCTGGCGAGCGTGCCGCCCTGGCCATGCCCTGCGATGTCATGCACGGCCTGGTGTGACAGTTTTACCTGGCGCACCGACAATTGCTGCAAGAACCCCAGATCGGAAATGCCTTGTCCGAACTGGTCGATCGACAGCATCGCACCTGCCGCACGCAATTGCACCGCCAGGTCGCGCCCCAACCCGGGATTGCGGATCAGGTCGGCTTCGGGGATCTCGATCTCGAGACTGCCGGATGGCAACTCGGCGTCCTGCATGCGGCGCGCGATGCCGGCGATGAAGTCGGGCCGGCTGTATTCGCGATGCGTCACGTTCACCGCCACCGGCAGCCCGGCGTAACCGGCGGCGCGCAGGTCGCGGGCGAACGCGCAGGCCTGGTCCAGTACCCAGCCGCCGATCGTGACGATCTGGCCGCTTTCTTCGGCCTCGGCCAGGAATGACGCCGGCAGCATCACGCCCTGCTCGGGATGGCGCCAGCGCAGCAGGGCCTCGAATCCCCGTACCTTGCCGCTGCGCGCTTCCATCCGCGGCTGGAACAGCAAGAACAATTGATCGTTGGCGAGCGCGCTGCGCATGGTGCCGGCCAGCGCGACGCGCGCTTCGCTGGCATTGCGCATGTCGCGGGAGTAGAAATGGACATCGCCGCCACTCTGCCGGGCGCGGTGCACGGCCAGCTCGGCAGCGCGGATCAGGTCGGCTGGTGTTGCGCCGTCGCCCGGATAGGCCGCCACGCCAATGCGCGCGCCGACAGCGATGTCGGTGCCGCCGTACGCGACCGGCATGACCAGTGCGCGCCGCAGCCGCTCGACCACGCGCAGCGTGAAGCGCAAGGTCGGCTGGTCGATCAGTACCATCACGAATTCATCGCCCGCGATGCGCGCCACGGTGTCGCAGTCACGCACGGCCGCCTGCAGGCGCCGCGCCACGACCTTGAGCACGGCGTCGCCGGCATCGTGGCCATGGGTATGGTTGATGGTCTTGAACCCGGCCAGATCGACCAGCACCGTGGCCACCAGCGACTGGTGACGCCGGGCCAGGTGCAGCGCATGGTCGAGCCGGTCCCACAGCAGCGTACGGTTGGCAAGGCCCGTCAGGCTGTCGTGGTTGGCGTCGGGTTCGATCTCGTCAGCACGCTGCTTGCTGGCGGTCACGTCGTTGATGATGCCGATGAAGTGCGTGACCTTGCCGTTGTCGTCGTGCACTGGCGTGATCTGCAGGTCGTTCCAGAACAGTTCGCCATTCTTGCGCAGGTTGCGCAGCACGACGTGGACCGAGCGCTGCTCGCGCAGGGCAGCGCGCATGCGGCTGCGTTCGTCTTCGTCGAGGCCAGGCGCAGCCATGAAGCGCGGATCGCGCCCGACGACTTCATCGGCACTGTAACCGGTGATGTGTTCGAACGCGGGATTGACGTACTCGACCACGCGGTTGGGCCCGCTATCGTGGGCGATGATCACGCCATTGCGGGCGACATTGAGGGCGCGCCGGTACAGGGCCAGCTGGCGCTCGCGCGCCCGTTGCCTGGAAATGTCGATGCCCATGCCGACCAGGTACTGGCCGCCGTTGCAGTCGATGCGCGCGCCGCGCAGCAGCATCGGCGTTTCGCGGCCGCTGCGCGACACGTAATCGGTTTCCAGTGCGATCTCGGTGTTGTTGGCGAACATGGCCTCGACCTGAGCGAGCGCTCCCGGCCGGTCGCGCGGGTCGAGCATGGCGATGCCATTGGCGGCGGCGATTTCGTCCGGCATCATCTCGCACAGCCGCTCGAGATTATGATTCCACAGCAGGATGCGGCCTTCGCGGTTCATGATGTAGAACGTGCCCGGCAACAGGTCGACGACGGCGGACAGCGGCGTCGCGCCGAGCCGGTCGCCCTCGCTAGCGCCGGGCAGGGCTGGGGCGATCGTGATCGTGATGCTGTAGCCGAGCGGGGCGCCGTCATGCGCACACTGCAAGACGAGGCTGAGGCTGGCCGCACGCTGACCGGCGGCGGTCGCTACTGCTGCCTGGCTGTGGCCGGCACGTTGCAGGGCAGGCCAGTCGCCACCGAGCAGCAGGCTGGCGAACGGTTGGCCGATGACGTCGACAGCGGCACGGCCGAACAACGCCGCACATGCCGGATTCCAGCTGGTGATGCTGCCCGCTTGATCAGCCAGAAAACTGACCTGCTCGGCAGGGGCAAACGTTGACATGTCGGGCCGCCTCTCTCGCATCGCGCTGCGTCGGGTCTGCGCTTGCGGCCAGCATATACCCGTTCAACATGGCGCCGCAACGGGCACGCGCGACGTGCTGAGCAGCTACGCGAGACGCTGCGGATGGCTGTAGACGACGTGGCGACCGGCCCGCACGAAGCCTGCCAGCGTCACGCCGGCCGCATCGGCCATGCGCACGGCCATGGCCGTGGGCGCCGAAATGGCCGCCAGCACGGCGATGCCGGCACGCGCGGTCTTTTGCACCATCTCGAAACTGGCCCGGCTGGTCACGACGACGAAGCCGCTGTCGGCTGCCAGGCCATCGCGCGCGACTGCGCCGATCAGTTTGTCGAGCGCATTGTGGCGACCGACGTCTTCGCGCACGGTACGCAGCACGCCATCGCGGTCGGCCCAGCCGGCCGCATGCACGGCGCCGGTGGCCTGGTGCAGGCGCTGGTCTGCGTTCATCGCGGCCATCGCGCGGTGCAGCGCCGCTGGTGCGAACTGCGCCGTCACGCCGTGCGCGCCGCCATCGCGGGCGTCGAGCAGGCCCGTTTCGCGCTCGAACCAGGCCAGGCTGTCCACGCCGCACAGGCCGCAGCCGGTCTTGCCGGTGCGTGCGCGCCGGGTTTCCTTCAGGCGCGCCATGGCGCCAGGGGCAATCTCCAACGAGACCGTGATGCCGTGCGGGCCCGGTTCGATGGCGATATCGCGGATGTCTGCCGTCTGGCGCACGATGCGCTCGGACAGCGAAAAGCCAAGCGCAAAGTCATCCAGATCCTGCGGCGAGGCCAGCATCACGGCGTGGCTGATCCCGTTGTAGACCAGGGCAACGGGCACTTCCTCGGCCAGCACTTCGGCCAGTGCTTCACTCGCACCGGCCTGCCAGCAGGCGGCCGGCAGGCTGCTGGCAACAGGGAAGTCCGGCCCGCCGTCGCCGGGGAAGGTCGTGCGCGCGTTCATGCGACGCTCGTGGCACCAGCACCAGCACCAGCACGTGTGCGTTCCAGCAGGACGTCGATGGCTTTTGCCGCCGGCACCTTGCTTTCCTTGGCGTGGTGCCACAGCGGAATCAACGGATTGCATTCCGGGTAGTAACCGGCGATGCAGCCGGACGGCACATCGTAGGGCACGATCTGCAAGCCCTCGACGCGGCGATCCACGCCATCGTCCGCATGCGTACGCAGCGCCACCACGTCACCCTTGCCCAGACCATAGCGTTCCATGTCGGCCGCGTTCATGAACAGCACCATGCGGCTGCCGTGCACACCGCGGAAGCGGTCGTCGTTGCTGTAGATGGTCGTGTTGAACTGGCCGTCGCTGCGGATCGTAAACAGGCGCAGGATGTCGGGGCCACCCGGCATGTTCGGGTTGCCCGGCAGTTCTTCGGGTACCGTGAATTCGGCCTTGCCGCTCTCGGTCTTCCAGACCCGCTCGGCAGCGGCCAATGGCTTGCGGTAGCCGCCCGGCGTCCACATGCGCTCGTTCAGATCCTTGAAAATCTCGGGGAAGGTGATGCCCATTGCCTTGCGGATGACCCGATAGTCGGCCACCCAGGCGTCCCAGTCGACGCTGGGGTTGGGCGCCAGCGTCGCCTTGGCAATCCCGGCCACGATCGCCGGCTCGGACAGCAGCCCGGGCGCGGCCGGCTCGGTCATCCCGCGCGAGCCGTGCATGTGCGACGTGCTGTCCTCGATCGATACGGACTGGTCGCCCGAGCCCTGGCGATCGATTTCAATCCGGCCCAGGCATGGCAGCAGGTAGGCCGCCTTGCCGTGAATGACGTGGTTGCGATTGAGCTTGGTGGCAATCTGCACCGTCAGCGGCAGTTCGCGCCAGGCCGCTTCCATCAGCACCGTTTCCGGCACGGCGCGCAGGAAGTTGCCTCCCAGGCCGATGAACGCCTGCAGGTCGCGCTTGATGATGGCTTCGCAGGCGTCGACCGTCGTCAGCCCCATATCGCGTGGCGGCTCGAAGTTGAACTGCTCCTTGAGCTTGTCGAGCGGCGCGAGCTCAGGCTTTTCGGTGATGCCGACCGTGCGCTGGCCCTGCACGTTCGAGTGGCCGCGCACCGGGCAGATGCCGGCGCCCGGCTTGCCGATATTGCCGCGCAGGAGCAGCAGGTTGACCAGCATCGTCACGTTCTGCACGCCGTTGCGGTGCTGCGTCAGGCCCATGCCGTACACGCCCATTACCGCGCTTGACCTGGCGTACACGCTTGCGGCTTCTTCGAGCGCCGCTTGTGACAGGCCCGCTTCGCGCTCGATCGCTTCCCAAGAACAAGCGCGCACGGCCTGCTCAAAGTCGCCGAAGCCGTTGGTGTGTTCCTGGATGAATGCGATGTCGATGACGCGCTGTTCACCGGCGGCCAGCGCCGCATCGTCGAACGCGAAAATCGCCTTGCACATGCCCATGATCACAGCGGTGTCGCCGCCTGGCTTGACCTGGTGATACTGGGTCGAGATTGCTGTCTCTTGCCTGGTCAGCATTTCCAGCGGCGACTGGGGATTGGTGAAGCTCACCAAGCCACGCTCGCGCAGCGGGTTGAAGGTGATAATCGGCACGTCACGTTTGCGCGCTTCCTGCAGCTGGTGCAGCATGCGCGGGCTGTTTACGCCCACATTCTGGCCGAAGAACAGGATGCAGTCGGTGTCCTCGAAGTCGCTCAGCTTGACCGTGCCCACGGCGATGCCAATGGTTTTCTGCAGGCCGACCGAGGTGCTTTCGTGGCACATGTTCGAGCTGTCCGGCAGGTTGTTGTTGCCGTACATGCGCGCCAGCAGCTGATACATGTACGACGTTTCCAATGAGGCGCGGCCCGATGCGTAGAACACGACCTGCTTGCGGTCGAACCCGCGCAGCGCGGCGCCGATCTCGCTGAAGGCCACTTCCCAGTCAACTGGCAGGTATTTGTCGCTGGCAGCGTCGTAGCGCAGCGGTGTGGTCAGGCGGCCGTGGTCTTCCAGTTCATGGTCGCTCCAGCCTTCGAGCTCGGTCAGCGTGTGGCGCTGGAAAAAGTCGGCGCCGATCGATTTGCTCGTGGTTTCCCAGGCCGTGGCCTTGGCGCCGCTCGAACAGAATTCGAACGGATGCGGATTGGCTGGCTTGGCCCAGGCGCAGCTGACGCAGGCGAAGCCGTCGGTCTTGTTTTGCTTGAGCAGCAAGCCCGTGTCTTTGACGACGACATTCTGGTCGGTCAGAATCGTGCTGACGTCACCGACCGAGCCCCAGCCACCGGCTGGCATCGTCGCTTTGGTAATACGGACCTGCTTTTTCTCTTCGCTCATTGCTCACTCCCGCTGATGGAGTGATTACCGTAACGTTCATGCAAGACGGCTTCGGTGCGGCTGCGCACATTCAGCGGCGATCACGGGGCAGGGGCGGGACAAGGCGGTTCAGTTGGGCGTAAACGCGAAAACGTCATTCCCGCGCAAGCAGGAATGACGTTTTCAGGGCCGCGGTAGGGCGGCGACAGCGAAAGACGGGCTTACGCCATGGACTTACGCCGCGACGATCTCCTGCTTTTCTGGCAGGGCGATCTCGTTATTGACGCTGAACTGGTAATCCTTGAACACGTGCTCGGCGCTCAGGATCTGGTAGTTGCCATCAGCCAGCAGATGCGACGTATCCTTCAGGCGATACGTGTAATGGCCGCAGGTCCAGCAATTGAAGTTGCGCATGTGCGTGCACAGGCAGGTCTTGTCCATCACCGTGACTTTTTTCAGTTCCGGATGCGCCTGCACCTCGCGGTTGTAGGCGTTGATGTACGAGCAGTTGCCGGTCGCATCGAGCAGATAGCCGTACGATTCGCAGCCGGGGCGAATGCCAGAGCCAATGGCCGGGGTATTCTTGAGCATGCGCATCGGATAGCCGGTCGGCGAAATGCCGTTGACTTCGATGTCTTCTTCGCTGGCCCGGAAGTATTCCTGCTTGACGTCGTGCGGCAGGCCGCATTCGGTAGTCACGGTAAAGCGCGTGGCCACCTGGACGGCGCCTGCGCCTTTTTCGAGGAAGCTGACCGCGTCCGACCCCGTGAACACGCCGCCGGCGGCAATCACCGGGATACCCAGCTGCTCGGCCTTCACGAACGCATGGATCTCGTCCATGATCGTGTGCAGGTCGTACTGCTTCCAGTCGTCCATGCCGAAGCCCAGGTGGCCGCCGGCCAGCGGACCTTCGACGATGATGAAGTCGGGCTTGCGGTCCAGGCGCGAGACTTTACGCAGGAACAGTTGCAACGCCCGCACGGACGAGACGATGATGCCCAGGTGCGCATCGCGGAAACGCGGGTGATCCTTGATCAGCTCGAACGAACCCAGGTGCAGGCCAGCCGACAGCGTGATGCCGTCGATGCCGCCATCCAGCGCCGATGCCAGGCGCACGCGCAGCGTTTCCTTGGGCGCGTTCATGGTCAGCTTTTCCATGCAGTTCACGTAGATCAGGCCATCGCCTTTCTTCGCTTCCATGGTGGAGCTGACATGACGGCGCGTGGCCTCGGCCAGGTGATCCAGGTCGAACTGGACCACGGCCTTGTTCATGTTGTTGATGTTGAACTTGTAGGTCTTGGTTTTTTCCTTGACGTACGTGGTGTCGAACTTGCGGTCGGACACGTCTTGCGACATTGCATCAGAGATATGGCCAATACCGCCCAGGCGGGCTGCTTCCAGCGCCAGCTCGGACGTCGAAATGTCCACACCCATTCCGCCGATCATGATGGGCACGTATTCCTTGTTGCCCATGCGCAGGCGGAAATCATCAACACGTTTCATTGCTATCCTTAGACTACCTAATCTGCCCGGAGTGGCTGCGGTGTGCAAGAGTCGACCCGGGGTCGGCACACGGCGCCATTTTACTCCAAGCGTTACAAGGCTTCAGCGGACACATTGTCCACGTAGCGCCCCGTGCCAGCGCCGGTCAAGCCGGCCCGTTGCAACGCGCTGATACCGATCAGTCGCGGAAGTTGTTGAAGGCCAATGGCAGGTCCTGCACGTCCTTGCGCAGCATGGCCATGGCCGTCTGCAGGTCGTCGCGCTTGGCGCCGGTGATGCGCACCGATTCGCCCTGGATGCTTGCCTGCACCTTCATCTTGCTTTCCTTGACCAGCTTGGTGATCTTTTTTGCGTCGTCGGTTTCGATGCCGTTGCGCACCTTGATCACCAGCTTGACCTTGTCGCCGCCGATTTTCTCGACCTTGCCTTCGTCCAGAAAACGCACGTCGACCTTGCGCTTTGCCATCTTGTTGATCAGCACGTCCTTAACCTGGGTCAGCTGAAAATCGGAGTCGGCAAACAGCGTCAGTTCCTTGTCTTTTTGCTCGACATTGGCCGAGCTGCCCTTGAAATCGAAACGGGTCGTGATTTCTTTGTTCGATTGTTCAACCGCGTTCTTTACTTCGACCATGTCTGCTTCGCAGACGACATCAAACGATGGCATGGTGTGTCCTTTTTATAGTTTGCATATAGATGAATTGCTCTATTTTAGCGGACGGCGGCCCGAATCGCGACCGTTTCACCCGTGTGGAAAGCCGTGAATGCACGAACCACTATAATGAAACGACACTTTTACGCCGTTACATCATGCCCCTCATTCACGACCAGCCGCTCGACACGTTCAACACCTTCCGCATTCCCGCCCGCGCGCGCCAATACCTGCGCGTGGATGGCGCCGGGCAACTGGCCGCAGTGCGCGCCGATCCGGCGCTGGCTGCCTTGCCGCGCCTGGTGCTTGGCGGCGGCAGCAATCTGCTGTTCACGCGCGACGTCGATGGCCTGGTGCTGCACATGACGGGGCAGGGCCGCGAGGTGCTGGGCGAACAGGCTGGCAAGATCCTCGTACGCGCGCAGGCCGGCGAAAACTGGCACGGCTTCGTGCGTTTCACGCTCGAGCAAGGCATCGGCGGGCTGGAAAACCTCTCGCTGATACCGGGCACCGTGGGTGCCGCGCCCATCCAGAATGTGGGGGCGTATGGCGTGGAAACCAAGGACGTATTCCATAGCCTCACCGCCTACGACATGGCCAGCGGCGCCACGCGCACGCTGGACGCTGCCGCCTGCCGCTTCGGCTACCGCGACAGCATCTTCAAGCATCCCGATGGCGCCAATCTCGTCGTGCTGGACGTGACTTTTGCGCTGCCACGCGCGTGGCAGCCAAACCTGCGCTACGCCGAACTGGGCAATGCGGTGCGCGAAGCCGGCCTGACGTCGCCCACGCCGAACGACATTGGCCTGATGGTCGAGGCGATCCGCCGCCGCAAGTTGCCCGACCCGCGCGAGATCGGCAACGCCGGCAGCTTCTTCAAGAACCCGGTGGTATCAAACGCGGAATGCACGCGCCTGCTCGCGCAGTTCCCGACCCTGGTGCACCATGCCCAGCCGGACGGCACGTTCAAGCTGGCGGCAGGTTGGCTGATCGACCAGTGCGGCTGGAAAGGCCGCCACATGGGCGCGGCCGGCGTGTACCACAAGCAGGCGCTGGTGCTCGTCAACCTGGGCGGGGCCACGGGCCAGGACGTGGTCCAGCTGGCCGCAGCGATCCAGGCCGATGTCGCGGCGCGCTACGGCGTGATGCTGGAACCCGAACCCGTCTTCATCTAAGGAACGCTTCATGAAAAAAGTCATCGTCACCGGCCACACCCGTGGCCTTGGGGCCGCCATCGCGGCCGAACTGCAGTCGCGCGGCCTGGCCGTGCTGGGCCTGGCGCGCGGACGCTCCACGCTGGCCGGCATCGAACAGGCCGAGGTCGACATGGCCGATCCGGTTGCCTTGCAGGCCTGGCTCGCTGGGCCGGCGTTGCGCGATTTTCTCGCGGGCGCCGATGCGGTGTACCTCGTCAACAATGCCGGCGTCGTCACGCCGGTGGGCTCGCTTGCCGCGCAGGCGCCGGCGGCTGTCCTGCAGGCGGTGATGCTCAACGTTGGCGCGCCGCTGGCGCTGGCCGCCGCATTCGTGCAGGCCGCGCCCGAGGCGACGCGGCGCATCCTGCATATTTCCAGCGGGGCAGGGCGCAATGCCTATCCCGGCTGGGCTGTGTACTGCGCGACGAAGGCCGCGCTCGACCAGCATGCGCGCGCGGTCCAGCTTGATGGCGATCCGCGCGTGCTGGCGGTCAGCCTGGCGCCGGGTGTCATCGATACCGACATGCAGGCGGCGATCCGCGCGACACCGGACGCCAACTTCCCGCTGCGCGAGCGCTTCGTCGAGCTGAAGGATACCGGCGGCTTGACGTCGCCCGAGGACTGCGCGCGCAACCTGGCCGATTATCTGCTCGCGCCGGGTTTTGGCCGCGAGGCGGTCGACGATCTGCGCAACTGACGGCAATAACAAGTTCTTGTTGACGCGGATGCGACACTTGTCGCATCATTGCGGCAAGCGTCGCATCAGGCGTTACATCAAGCGTCACGTCAAGGACTGTTGCCATGGCCGTACCCTCAATTTCCGAACTCAGCCTTCTCAAGGCGCTGTGGCGCCAGCAGCCGATGAGCGCCCGTGAAATCCACGACGCCGTCGAGGCCGAATTGGGCTGGTCGTATTCGTCCACCCGCAAGACGCTCGAGCGCATGCTCGACAAAGGCATGGTGCGCCAGGAGTTGCGCCACGGCGTGCAGGTATATGCAGCGGTCAGCGACAAGGTCGATACGCTCGCCGCCTTCGCCCACGATTTCGGCAAGCGCGTCATGGAGATCGACACGCCGCTGCCGGTCAATATGTTCACCGGCAGCAAGCTGGTCGACGACGATGAACTGGCACGCCTGGAGCAGCTGCTCAACGACTGGCCGGTCGACAGGGACGCGGCGCCATGAACTTGCTCGACGCGGCGCTCGTCCGCTTCCTGTTCGCCAGCATCGGCTGCCTGGCCGCCGGCGTGGCGGTATGGGGCGTGCTGGTGCTGTTGCAGCGTTATCTGCCGGCGCTTGCCATGCAGCGCTCGCCGTGGATGCTGGGACAGGTCGCGCTTGCGGCCACCTTCATCATCCTGATGCTGCCGCAGGCGCAGCAGCTTCACATGTTGCCCCTGTTCGACGTCGACCTGTCGCCCGCGACCGCCGGCGCAGTCGCGCTACCCGCCCACGCGGCCGGTGCCACCAGCGCGTTGGCAGAACCCCGATCTTGGCTGAGCTGGACCGTGTACGCATGGGCGCTGGCCTATGCGGCCGGCCTGCTGTGGATGCTTGCGCGCCTGCTGCGTGGCCAGCGTGCGCTGGCGCGGTTGCTGCGCGCCGGTGTGCGGATGCCAGCGGATGGGGCGTTGCCACCCATGATTGAAGTCGACGCCCCCATCTCCCCGATGCTGGTCGGCCCGTTCCGGCCGCGCCTGCTGTTGCCGCTGGCCCTGCGCACCATGGATCCTCTGCAGCGCGACCTGATCGTCGCCCACGAACTGATGCACTGGCGCCGGGGCGATCTGTGGTGGCTCGCGGCCTGCGCTCTGCTCCAGGCACTGTGCTGGTTCAATCCGGCAATGCGTGTGCTGCGCGCGCGCCTCGTCTGGGCCCAGGAGCTGGGCTGTGACCGCGACGTGCTGCGTGGCCGCCCACAGATTCAGCGCAAGGCGTATGCGGCCGCGCTG
Organism: Telluria sp. LT1R51-2; assembly: GCF_059685775.1. Taxonomy (NCBI): domain Bacteria; kingdom Pseudomonadati; phylum Pseudomonadota; class Betaproteobacteria; order Burkholderiales; family Oxalobacteraceae; genus Telluria; species Telluria sp. LT1R51-2. The sequence continues at coordinate 948,561 of NZ_JCASIM010000001.1, forward strand.
GTCGCGCAGCTGCGCTTTCAGTACCAGGCGGCGCCAGCCAATGCGCTGGCCTTCGGCGGCGTTGCGCCAGACACGCTGGCCGCGCGCGTCGCGTTGATCCGCACGCCTGGGCTTACCCATCATGCAGGCCGTGCCCGCTGCGTCGGCCTGGGCGCGCTGGCGCTGGTGTTCGGTGCCAACCTCGCGCTGCAGCCGGCGCTGGCCTGGGATGCTGCGCCGCAGGCGCTCGACTGCACCCTGATGCTCGATGCCGCCACCGGTGCGGTGCTGGTCGAAGAAGGGCGCTGCGACGTACGCACCACGCCCGCGTCGATCTTCAATATCGCCGTGAGCCTGATGGGGTTCGACGCCGGCATCCTGCAGGATGCCCACACACCGGCGCTGCCGTTCAAGGCAGGCTACGTCGACTGGCAGCCATCGTGGCGGACCGCGACCGATCCGACGAGCTGGATCCGCAATTCGACCGTCTGGTACGCGCAGCAGGTCACCAGCCGGCTGGGCGAACGCCGCGTGCAGGATTACGTGGGCCGCTTCGCCTACGGCAACCAGGACCTGACCGGCGGCGTTGACATCGCCTGGATCGCCTCGTCGCTGCAGGTTTCGCCACGTGAACAGGTCGCTTTTCTGCGCAAGGTCGCCAACCGCGATTTGCCCGTCAGCGCGCACGCCTTCGACATGACGGCGCAGCTGCTGCGCTTGCCCACGCTGGCGAATGGCTGGCAGGTGTACGGCAAGACCGGCACTGCGTCGGGTGATGGGGCCGGGAATAACAGCCGTGCGCTGGGCTGGTTCGTGGGCTGGGCCACGAAGGACGGGCGCACCGTCGTCTTCGCGCGCCAGACGCTTGGCCCGCGCGACCCGGACCGCGCGGCCGGGCCGCTCCTGAAAGAACGCTTCCTGCGCACGCTGCCGGGAAGACTCGCAACGCTGTCACCGTCCACATAAGGAATCGTCATGATGAAACACACAAGCCTGGCACTCGCTGCGGCTGGCCTCGTCACGTGCCTGCAGCCTGCTGCAGCCAATGACTGGAACACGCCGCAGAAGCCGTTTGCCCTATACGGCAACACCTACTATGTCGGCACGCATGGTCTGTCGGCCGTTCTGATCACATCGCCACAGGGCCACATTCTGATCGACGGCGGCAGCGAAAAATCGGCGCCGCAGATCGTGCGCAATATGCGCCAGCTCGGCTTCAAGGTCGAAGATATCCGCTTCATCCTGAACTCGCACGCACACGCCGATCACGCAGGCGGCATCGCCGAGCTGCAGCACCTGTCGGGTGCCGAAGTCCTGGTCGGCAGCGCTGCCGTACCGGTGCTGGCGAGTGGCCAGGCCGACAAGGGTGACCCGCAATACACCGACCTTCAGGCGATGGCGCCAACTGCCCGCGTGCGGGCCGTGGCCGACGGCGACGTCGTCAAGCTTGGCCCATTGGCAGTGACGATGCATGCCACACCCGGTCACACGCAGGGCGGCGCGAGCTGGACCTGGAGCGCCGTCGAAGGCGGCCGGACCGTGCACATGGTGTACGCCGACAGCTTGAACGCGATTGCGGCAGGGCCATTCCGCTACCGCGGCCATCCTGCCTATCCGACAGCGCGTGCGGACCTCGAACGCTCGATTGCGACAGTGGCCGGCCTGCCGTGCGATGTGCTGGTCTCGGCGCATCCGGAAGGCAGCGACCTGTGGCAGCGCTACGCCCGGCGCCCTGCGCGGGGCAACGCCGCCTTCATCGACACCACCGCCTGCCGCACGTATGCCGACAAGGCGAGAGCGCGTCTGGCCACGCAACTGAGCAAGGAAACAGACCAATGATCAAGCATGTTGTTGCACTCGTCCTGATGGCGTTTGGCGCCGTCGCCCAGGCCACCGAATGGCACGACAGCCCGGCCATCACGCAGCTGTTCAAGAAAGAGGGCGTGACGGGCACCTTCGTCGTGCACGACGTGGCGCTGGACACCGACACGGGCCACAACCGCCAGCGCGCCGCAAAACGGTTCATCCCGGCGTCAACCTTCAAGCTTCCGAACTCGCTGATCGCACTGAGCACGGGCGTCGTGGCCTCGGTCGACGAGATCGTGCCATACGGCGGCAAGCCAGTCGCCCGCCCTGAGTGGGCCAGGGACATGGGCCTGCGCGAGGCGATCAAAATGTCGAACGTGCCGGTCTATCAGGAAATGGCGCGGCGCATCGGCCTGGAGCGGATGCGCGCCGCGCTCGTGCGCATGAATTACGGGAATATGGACACGGGCACGGTGGTCGACCGCTTCTGGCTCGATGGCCCCCTTGAAATCAGCGCGCTCGAGCAGACCGTGTTCCTGGCCCGGCTGGCACAGGGCCAGCTACCGTTCGAGAACGTGCACATGGACGCCGTGCGCGCGATTGCGCGCCAGGATGGCCCGACCGAACTGTATGCGAAAACCGGCTGGGGCAAGCGCCCCGGCCAGCCCGATATCGGCTGGTGGGTCGGCTGGATCAAAAAGGACGACAAGCTCTACACGTTCGCGCTGAACATCGACATCCCGGATGGAGCCGACGACAAGCGCATATCGCTGGCGAAAGCGGCGCTGCAGTCATTAGGACTGTTATAGCACCACGTCTGGTCGAAGAAAAGCCGGGGTCAGGTCTGACATTCGGACACGATCTCGACAGTAGGGTAGTCGAAACCATGAAGAAAAGCCGGGGTCAGGTCTGACATTCGGACACGATCTCGACAGTATGGTAGTCGAAACCAAGTTGCGCCGCGCAATGTTAATGCTGGGCCAGATACCATTGGAAATCGTTAAAGCTGAGGCTGTGTCTGAATGTCAGACCTGACCCCAGCTGTGCAATTTAGAGGTGGCTAAGGCTGAGGTCGTGCCCGAATGTCAGACCTGACCCTAGCTGTTTCTGTGACCGGCCAGCCTCGTGGCCGGTCGCTGAACTTACTGCCCGCGCTTGGCGCGTGCCTTCGCTGCAATCCGCATGCGCAGCGCATTGAGCTTGATGAAGCCGCCGGCATCGGCCTGGTTGTACGCGCCGCCGTCTTCGTCGAAGGTTGCGATGTTCATGTCGAACAGCGAATCGGTCTTCGAATCGCGCGACACGACGATCACATTGCCCTTGTACAGCTTGATGCGCACCCAGCCGTTGACGGTGGCTTGCGTGTGGTCGATCAGCGTCTGCAGCGCGACGCGTTCCGGTGCCCACCAGTAGCCGTTATAGATCAGCGACGCGTAGCGCGGCATCAGGTCGTCCTTCAGGTGCGCCACTTCGCGGTCGAGCGTGATCGATTCGATCGCGCGGTGCGCGCGCAGCATGATCGTGCCGCCCGGGGTTTCATAGCAGCCGCGCGACTTCATGCCGACGTAGCGGTTTTCCACCAGGTCCAGGCGGCCAATGCCGTGCTTGCCGCCCAGGCGGTTCAGCTCGGTCAGGACGGCGGCTGGCGACAGGCGCTTGCCGTTCAGGCCGACGATGTCGCCGCGCTCGAATTCGACGTCCAGGTATTCCGCTTCGTCCGGCGCCGCTTCCGGCGAGACGGTCCAGCGCCACATCGATTCCTCGGCTTCGGCGCTCGGGTTTTCCAGGTGACGGCCTTCAAAGCTGATGTGCAGCAGGTTGGCGTCCATCGAGTACGGCGCGCCACCGTTCTTGTGCTTCATGTCCACCGCGATGCCCGCGTCTTCTGCGTACTTCAGCAGTTTCTCGCGCGACAGCAGGTCCCATTCACGCCATGGCGCGATGATCTTGACGTCTGGCTTGAGCGCATACGCGCCCAGCTCGAAACGCACCTGGTCGTTGCCCTTGCCGGTCGCGCCGTGCGAGACGGCGTCGGCGCCGGTTTCGTTGGCGATCTCGATCAGGCGCTTGGCGATCAGCGGCCGTGCAATCGACGTGCCCAGCAGGTATTCGCCTTCGTACACGGTGTTCGCGCGGAACATCGGGTAGACGAAGTCGCGCACGAATTCTTCGCGCACGTCGTCGATATAGATGTTCTCTGGCTTGATGCCGAACTTGATGGCCTTGGCGCGGGCCGGTTCCAGTTCTTCACCCTGGCCGAGGTCGGCGGTGAAGGTGACGATTTCGCAGCCGTAATTGTCTTGCAGCCATTTCAGGATGACGGAGGTGTCGAGGCCGCCGGAATAGGCCAGTACTACTTTCTTGATGTCGCTCATGGGAGTTCCAGTGATGGAGGAGGTGGTAGAGGAGTAATGGTCAGCTGGCTCGCAAATCCAGCCCGGCAAGCGCCGGGATGGACGGCCAACGATCAAGCTTCAGGGGTAAAAATCAATCTTCGATACGGCCGAGCAGCAGGTACTCGATCAGGGCTTTTTGCACGTGCAGGCGGTTTTCGGCTTCGTCCCAGACAACCGATTGCGGGCCGTCGATGACTTCGGCAGCCACTTCTTCGCCGCGGTGCGCCGGCAGGCAGTGCATGAACAGCGCGTCGCTCGAGGCGCGGGCCATCTTGGCTTCGTCGACGATGAAGCCGTCAAATGCTTTCATGCGCTCGGCGTTTTCCTTTTCGTAGCCCATGCTGGTCCAGACGTCGGTATTAACCAGGTGCGCGCCTTCGCAGGCGTCCGACGGGTTGTCGAACCGCGTGTAGCGCGTGGTCGAAACCAGGCTCGGGTCCATCTCGTAGCCTTTCGGCGTGGCGACGTTCAGGTGGAAGCCGAACACTTCGGCTGCCTGCAGCCACGAGTACAGCATATTGTTGGCGTCGCCGATCCAGGCGACCGTCTTGCCGGCGATGGAGCCGCGGTGTTCGTGGAACGTGAACACGTCCGCCAGCACCTGGCACGGATGGTGTTCATTGGTCAGGCCATTGATGACCGGCACGCGCGAATTGGCGGCAAAGCGGTCGATGATGTCCTGGCCGAAGGTGCGGATCATGATGATGTCGCACATGCGGCTGATCACCTGGCCGGCGTCTTCCACCGGTTCGCCACGGCCGAGCTGGCTGTCGCGCGTGTTCAGGTAGATGGCGGCGCCGCCCAGCTGGTGCATGCCGGCTTCGAACGACAGGCGCGTGCGCGTCGAGCTTTTCTCGAACACCATCACCAGCGTGCGGTCGACCAGCGGGTGGTACACCTCGTAGGCCTTGAACTTGCGCTTGATGATCGCCGCGCGCTTGATGACGTATTCGAACTCGTCGCGCGTGAAGTCGGAAAACTGCAGGAAGTGCTTGATCGGTGGGGTGCTCGTCATCATAAGTCTGCTCGTGTCTGCTGCGATGTTTGTCCCTTGAATTATAAGGGGAATTTCTTTCCGTTAGGGAAAGTAGTCAGGGCCTTAGTACAGGGTCTGCGCCGATTCGTGCAGCAATTGCCCGTAGAGTTCATGGCGGTGCTTCCAGATTTTGCCCGCTGCGACGGCGTCGAGAATGGCGCAGAACGGCTCGGCCATGTGGCGGCAGTTGTAGTACTTGCAGCCGCCGAGGTACGGCTTGAACTCCACAAAAGCGCGCTCGAGCATGCCTTCGCTCAGGTGGTACAGGCCAAATTCCTGGAAGCCCGGCGAATCGATGATCGCGCCCGCCTTGCCATCGACTTCCGGCAGCCAGTACAGGCGCGTGAAGGTGGTCGTGTGCTTGCCGGTGTCGAGCGCAGCCGAGATTTCGCGCACGGCGATATCGGCGTCCGGGATCAGCAGGTTGATCAGCGACGACTTGCCCATGCCCGACTGGCCGATGAAGATCGACGACTGGCCCGCCAGCAGCGGCTTGAGGATCTCCACTGTTTCTTCAGGATGCGCCTGGGCCGAGACCTCGTGCACCGGGTAACCGAGCCGCGAATACTGCGCAGCGCGTTCGCGCGCGCGGGGCAGCAGGTCCGTCACGTCGGTCTTGTTGAGGATCAGGTGCGCCTCGATGCCGGCCGCCTCGCAGGCCACCAGCGAGCGCGACACCAAATCGTCGGCAAAGCCGGGCTCGGTGGCGATCACGACGAACAGGCGCGAGATGTTCGCCGCCAGCAACTTGGATTTGTACTGGTCGGAGCGATACAGCAGCGTGGTGCGTTCGGCGATGCGCTCGATCACGGCCTGGTTCTCGGATGTCCGGACCACATGGACGACATCGCCCACGGCCACATTGGTCTTCTTGCCGCGCGTGACGCACTGCAGTTTTTCGCCGTCGATGTCGGCCAGGTAGTGGCGGCCGTGGGCCGCGATGATGGTGCCGGTCAGTTCATTGGATGCGCTCATGCGTTTTCCTGGTTGAGGTACAGCGCATTGGCTTTCGCGGCGCAGATAAAGTCGTTGTCGGACAGCGCGCTGCCCGCGGAATGGGTGGTCCAGCTGACGCGGCAGGTGGTGTAGCCCACCGTCATCTCGGGGTGATGGTCTTCGTGCTCGGCCAGCGTTGCTACCGCGTTGACGAACGCGATCGTGGCGCGGTAGTCGGGCAGCGTGAAGGTACGGGCCAGGACGTTGTCGGCCACGCTCCAGCCGGGCACCTCGTGCAGCAGCGTGGCGATGGCAGCCGCGTCGAGTGCAATCCCTTGCCGCGTACAGTGGCGCTGTTCTAAATTCATGCGGCCGCCATCGTCAGACGCTTGACCCGGACCGACGCCGGCGGGTGCGAATCGTAGAACGCCGAGTGCAGCGGATCGGGCGTCAGCGTCGACGCATTGTCTTCGTACATCTTCACCAGCGCCGACACCAGGTCGCGGTGGTCGGTGTGCTGCGCAGCAAAAGCGTCAGCCTCGAATTCATGCTTGCGCGACGTGATCGAGCTCAGCGGCGCCAGCACGAAGGTGAACACCGGCAGCACGAGGATGAACAGGATCAGCGCCATGCCATCGTTCGATGCATTCATGAACGGCAGCACGCCTAGACCCGTATAGAACCAGGCCTGGCCTTTCAGGTAGCCAAGCAGGGCCAGGAAGGCCAGCGACATCGCGAACATCGTGATAACGCGCTTGACGATATGGCGCAGCTTGAAGTGGCCCAGTTCATGCGCCAGCACCGCTTCGATTTCCTGCGGCTCCAGGCGCGACAGCAGCGTGTCGAAGAACACGATGCGCTTGGCCCGGCCAAAGCCCGAGAAATACGCGTTGCCGTGGGCGCTGCGCTTGCTGCCGTCCATGACGAACAGGCCGCGCGACGTAAAGCCCACGCGCGTCATCAAGCCATCGATGCGCTGTTTGAGGCTGACATCGGCCAGTGGCGTGAATTTGTTGAACAGCGGCGCGATCACCGTTGGGTAGAACGCGATCATCAGGAGCTGGAAGCCGCTCCAGACGAACCACGTGTACAGCCACCACAACGCGCCGCTGGCTTCCATCAGCTTGAGCACGACCCACAGCAGCGGCAGACCGATCAGCGCGCCCACGAACGTGCTCTTGACCAGGTCACCCAACCACAGGCCGGGCGTCATCTTGTTGAAGCCGAAGCGCTGCTCAAGGACAAACTGGCGGTACCAGTCGAGCGGCAGGTCGAGCACACTGGCGATCACGGCAAACGCCACGACCAGTACCAGCTGGTGCATCAGGCCGGGGCCGGTGAACGGCAGAATGGCCAGCGACAGCAGTTGCAGGCCGCCCATCAGCGTGAAGCCGATCAGGACGATGGCGCCCCACAGCGTGCCGATCAGACCGAGCCGGGTCTTGGCGACGGTATAGTCGGCCGCTTTCTGGTGCGCCGCGAGTGGCACTTTCGGCGCAAACTCGGCCGGCACGCTGGCGCGGTGGCGCGCGATATGCCGGATATGGCGCGCGGCCAGCCAGGTGCGCAGCGACAAGGTGAGCAGCAGGAAAACGACGAACAAAACCGAAAACGCGAATGAAGACATTCTGTGCCTGTGAGAAAATGCAGGATTGATTAGGCAAAGAGAGAATTATGTCACAAGCGACACCTTCCGCAGTGCCGGGTACGCCCCAGCGGCCCAATGAATTCAACCTCGTCTGGCTCGATATGGAAATGACCGGCCTCGACCCGGACAACGACCGCATCATCGAGGTCGCCGTGGTCGTCACCGATCCCGACCTGAACATCATCGCCGAAGGCCCGGTGTTCGCGATCCACCAGTCGGATGAAACACTCGACAAGATGGACAACTGGAACAAGGGCACCCACGGCAAGTCGGGCCTGATCGACCGCGTGAAGGCGTCGACCGTGACCGAAGCCCAAGCCGAAGTCGAACTGATCGAATTTCTCAAGCAGTACGTGCCGAAGAACAAGTCGCCGATGTGCGGCAATTCGATCTGCCAGGACCGCCGCTTCATGGCGCGCGGCATGCCGAAGCTCGAAGCGTTCTTCCATTACCGTAATCTCGACGTGTCGACGCTGAAGGAACTGTGCCGCCGCTGGAAGCCCGAGCTGGCATCCGGCTTCAAGAAGCACCAGAAGCACACGGCGCTGGCCGACATCGTCGAGTCGATCGAAGAGCTGCGTTACTACCGTGAGCACTTCATTAAGCTGTGATGCCTTAACGGTAATCCGAGAGTTGTAAAGTTGCGCAAGGGCCACTGTCAAACCGGAAAAAGCTGCAATCCGGCAAGCGAGGTATGCGACAATCCTGGCCATGGCCTCGCTTTCCGCTACCGCTTTTTCGGGTGACAGTGTGATGGCTGCGCAGATGCGCAGCCACGACTGGCAGCATTCGCCACTGGGCGCCCCCGACACCTGGCCGCCGTCCCTCCGGACGGCGGTCGACATGATGCTGCATTCCGCCTTCCCGATGGCTGTTGCATGGGGGCCACAGCACATCATCCTGTACAACGACGCGTATATCCCGATCCTTGGCGAACGCCACGCCGGCGCGCTCGGCAAGTCGTTCGCGGCCCTGTGGCCCGAAGTCTGGCCGGAGCTGCAGCCGCAGGTCGACCATGTCATGGCCGGCAAACCGGTCTTTTTCGAAGATTACCCGCTGTGCCTGCTGCGTAACGGCTATCCCGAGCGCACCTGGTTTACTTTCTCTTATGCGCCGCTGTATGGCGCTGACGGCCGTGTCGGCGGCCTGTTCTGCACCGCGATGGAAACGACGGCCCGTGTGTTGGGCGAGCGCCGCGCCGCGTTCCGGCTCACGCTGTCCGACGCGCTCGCACCGCTGACCGATCCGGATGAGGTAATTGCCACCGCCAGTGCGCTGCTGGGGACAAAACTGGGCGCAGCGCGCGTGCTGTATGCCGAAGCCGATCCGCTCAGCGGGGCGCTGGTCGCGCCATCCGTCTGGCCGCAGGATGGCGCTGCGCCGCGCGCACAGGCGGATCACCTCGGTCCGGCCCTGATGGCAACCCTCCAGCAGGGCGCCGTCGTCTGCATCCACGATGCTGCCAACGATCCGCTCGCGCTGCTGTCTTCGTTCAACGGGCGCGTGGGCGCCATGCTGTTGGTGCCGCTGATGTCGGCGGGCCGGTTGGCCGCGTGCGTGCGTGTGGATGCGCCGACCCCGCGCTCGTGGACCGAGCACGATATCCGGCTGGCGCGCGATGTGGCCGAGCGCACCTGGACGGCGGCGGGCACCGCGCGTGCGCACGTTCTTCTGCGCGAGGAGCGCGACCGGGGCCGTGAAATCTTCGCCAATATCTCCGAAGGCTTCGCGCTGTTCGACCGCAACTGGGTGATGCAGCGCATGAACGCCGAAGGTTTACGCATCTGCGATGTCACGAGCGACGAGGTCATCGGACGCAATCACTGGGCCGTGTTCCCGGCCATGATCGATTGCGACGCCGGCCGCATGTACCACAACGTGATGGCGACCCGCAAGGCCGGCAGCGCCGAACAGTGCCGCGTGTTTCCCGATGGCCGCCGCGTCTGGATCGATATCCGCGCCTACCCGACCCAGGATGGTGGCATCGCCACATTCTTCCGCGACATCACCGACCGCAAGCTGGCTGAAGAAAAGCTGGTGGAGGGCGACCGCCGCAAGGACGAATTCCTGGCGATGCTCGCACATGAGCTGCGCAATCCGCTGGCGCCGATCAGCGCAGCGGCCGAACTGCTCCGGCTCGGCAACGTCGATGCGCGCCGGGTGCACCAGAGCAGCACCATCATCAGCCGCCAGGTGCGCCACATGACGCGGTTGGTGGACGATCTGCTGGACGTCTCGCGCGTCACGCGCGGCCTGATCACGCTGGGCCAGACGCGCGTGACGGCGCGCACCGTCATCGAAGAGGCGATCGAGCAGGTGCGCCCGACGATCGACACGCGTGTGCAGACGCTCACCGTACGCCTGCCACCCGACGGTGTCGCCGTCAGCGGCGACAAGGCGCGCCTGGTACAGGTGGTGGCCAACGTGCTGGCCAATGCGGCCAAGTACACGCCGCCCGGGCGCTGCATCGACCTGCGCGCCGACCTGCACGGCACACGCCTGGTGCTGAGCGTGCGTGACGAGGGCATCGGCATGGACGTCGAGCTGACCGGGCGCGTGTTCGACCTGTTTACGCAGGCCGAGCGCTCGTCCGACCGTGCCCAGGGCGGCCTGGGGCTCGGGCTGGCGCTGGTCAAGCATCTGGTCGAGCTGCACGGCGGCACGGTGGGTTGTTCGAGTCCGGGGCTGGGCAAGGGCAGTACCTTCGTCATCACGTTGCCGTTGCTGGCGGACGAGGCGCCAGAGCAGCCGGCGCCCGTGGTCACGGCGCCCGCCGCCACCACGCGTCTGAAAGTGCTGGTGGTCGATGACAATACCGATGCGGCCGAGATGCTCGGGCTGCTGCTGGCAGCGCAGGGGCATGACGTGGCGATCGAACACGGGGCGCTGGGCGCACTGGCGCGGGCGCGCAGCATGCGGCCCGATGTCTGCCTGCTCGATATCGGCCTGCCCGACATTGACGGCCACGAACTGGCGCGGCGCCTGCAGCATGACCCCGGCATGGCCGGTTCAGTGCTGGTTGCCGTGACGGGCTATGGACAGCCGCAGGATCGCGAAGCAGCGCTGGCGGCAGGCTTTGCGCATCACCTGGTCAAGCCGCTCGACGTGGAGGTGTTGCTGGAGGTGCTGGCAGAGGTCAGGACGACCGAACCGGTGGGGGAGAACGTCGGGCAGGATTGACGGCCGGGCCGCCAATCCCCCGGGGTGCTTATTCAGCGCCGCAGCACTTCTTGAATTTCTTGCCGCTGCCGCAGGTGCAATCGTCGTTGCGGCCGACTTTCGGCTCGTCGCGCACGATGGTTTCCACCGCCGGCTTGCGCAGCGGCAGCCAGTGGCGGTAGATTGCCGGCACATTGGCCTCGATCTGCAGCGCCAGGGCATGCACCTTGACCGGATCGTCGACCTCGGCCAGTTCGTCTTCTTCGATTTCGTCCGCGCCCAGCAGATAGATCGGGCGGATCAGTTCGGCCACATCGCTGTCCCAGATCGCATCCCACGAGCCGGCGCGCAGTTCAACGCCTTCCCAGAACCCCCAGCACCAGGCTTCCGGATCGATCAGGACCTTGCCATCGACCTCGTGTTCGCAGAACAGCGGCTCGAAGTCCTTCGGTGCGACCTCGAACGTGATCAGGACTTCGTTCATGAAGCGCATGATCAGGTTGACGATGCGTTCTTCGTCGCGCTTGTTCTTCCATTTCGGCGCCGCGGCCTCGTCTTCGCCCCAGACCATTGGCAGCCATTCGGCCGGCATGATCGATTCCGGACCGATCGCGATGGCGGTCAGGTAGCCGTGCAGGGTGTCCATCGTCATCGCGTCGTCGGAACAACGGTCGGAGAGCAGGAACTGGTCGAGTTCGTCGAATTCTTTTTCGGAGAGGGGCTGTTCGAGGTGCATGGGGTAGGTGGTCTGTGGCGCGAGCGCGCCTGTTGCGTCAAAGGCGCCAGTGTAACGCCTGCGCCGTCGCCGGGCACGAAAAACCTGCCGGCGAGGCGCTGCTTGCAACGTTTACTTCAGAGTCGAACGGTAGTACAGCAAGATCAACGCTTGGCGTTGAATGCCTTGGTCAGCTCGTCAGCTGCAAACTGCTGGGCTTCTTTCGCCTTCGGCACCACGGCGTCCATGCCGAAGAACTCGTGGGTCACGCCGGTGAAGTGGCGATAGTTGACGGTCACGCCTTCCTTCTTGAGGCGGTCGGCGTAAGCCTTACCCTCGGTCATGAGCGGATCGATTTCCGCGGTGATCACGGTTGCTGCTGGCAGACCCTTGAGCGAGGCAGCCTTCATCGGCAGAGCGTACGGGCTCTTCGGATCGGCGCCATAGTGCTTGAAGAACCACGTCATCATCGCCTTGTTCAGTGGCTTGGCGTTGGCGTTCTTCTTGTACGACTCGTTGTTCATGTCGTCGTTGACCACTGGGTAGACCAGCAGCTGGTGCACCGGCATCTGGATTTTCTTTTCCATCGCCATCATCGACACGACGGTTGCCAGGTTGCCGCCGGCCGATTCGCCCGCCACTGCCACGCGCATCGGGTCACCATTGATGCTCTTGGCATTGGCCAGCGCCCACTGGTAAGCCGCAAATGCGTCTTCGGTCTGGGTCGGGAACTTGTGCTCTGGCGCCAGACGGTAGTCGGCCGAAATCACGATCGCCTTGGCCTTCTTTGCCAGGCCGCGCACCGACGATTCGTACACCTTGGTGTCGGCAATCACGAAGCCGCCGCCGTGGAAGTACACGACGACCGGGAACGGGCCGGTGCCTTCAGGCGTAAAGATATGGATCGGGAAGCTGCCGCCCTTGCCCTGGATCGATTGCGTCTTCATCGTCACGCCTGGTTCCGGTGCGGTGCTCTTGCCGGCGTCGGTCAACACCTTCTTGACGGCGTCGCTCGGGGTTGGCTGCTTGCGCGCTTCTTCCGGGCTCAGGGTTTCGATCGGCTTTGGCTTCAGGGCCGCCATCGCGTCCAGCACTTTCTGCATGTTCGGCTCGGCTTTTGCCGGCTGGGCAGCGGTTTGTGCAATGGCGGTGCCGGCCAGCAGGCCAGCGGCGAGAGCGACGACGGTCAAAGTCAGTTTTTTCATGGTCAGTCCTATGCGGTGATTTGTTCGCAGCACAATTGCGCGGATACATACATGTCATGAAACCTTGTTACATTGTCACACTCTGTGCGAGAACGAACACAACAGCACCGAATTGTTCACAATCACCACGGGCACGTGCGCCGCCGTACAATGGGGCATGGATACCTTGAACCTCGATAACGAAACGCCCGACCATCCCTACGCGCGGCTGGATCCAGCGACCGTGCTCGATGCGCTCGACAGCGTCGGCCTGCACGGTGACGGGCGGCTGCTGGCGCTCAACAGCTACGAGAACCGGGTGTACCGGGTCGGCCGTGAAGAGGGCGAGCCGGTCGTGGTCAAGTTTTACCGACCCGAACGCTGGAGCGATGAGGCCATCCTGGAAGAACATGGCTTCGTTGCCGAGCTGGTGGCGCAGGAGATCCCCGTGGTGCCGGCCATCGAGATCGACGGGCGTACGCTGCACACGTTCGACGGCTTCCGCTTTTCGGTGTTCGAAAGCCGCGGTGGGCGCGCCCCTGAGCTGGGCGACCCCGCCGTGCTGGAATGGATTGGCCGTTTCATCGGCCGCATCCATGCGCAGGGCGCCGTCAAGCCGTTCCTGCTGCGCCCGGCGCTCGACCCGGTCACGTTCGGCCGCGAGCCGTTCGACTGGCTGCGCAGCCACGACTTCGTGCCACCCGAGCTGATGCCGGCCTGGTCGAGCGTCATGGAACAGGCGCTGGAAGGCGTGACGCGCTGCTACGAGCGCGCCGGCGAACTGCCACTCGTGCGCCTGCACGGCGACTGCCACGGCGGCAACGTGTTGTGGACGCCCGACGGGCCGCACTTCGTCGACTTCGACGACAGCCGCATGGGCCCGGCGGTGCAGGATCTGTGGATGCTGTTATCGGGCGAGCGGCAGGAGATGGTGGGCCAGATGGCCGATGTGCTGGCCGGCTACGAGGATTTCTGCGATTTCCACCCGCGCCAGCTGTACCTGGTCGAAGCGCTGCGTACGTTGCGCCTGATCCATTACTCGGCATGGCTGGCGATGCGCTGGACCGACCCGGCATTCCCGGCCGCTTTCCCCTGGTTCAATACCCAGCGTTACTGGCAGGACCGGATCCTTGAATTGCGCGAGCAGGTCGCGTTGATGGATGAGCCGCCGCTGTGGCAGATGTAGACGGGTGTGGCAAAGCGCCAAGCTGACGCACGATTGCCACCCAGTTCGGCATAGCACGAGAACCGGTTTTGCCGGATAATCAACAGGACTGCCGCCACAGAGACTCCGCATGGAACCGAACCCAGCCCCACAAGACGACACCGACTTCACGATCGACCTGTCGCCGGCCGCCGGCGCGCTGGCGCCGACCGATGTGGCGCCAGTGCCAATGCCAACGCCGGCTGCCGCGTTTGCGCAGCCGAAGGTGCCGGTGCTGCCGGTGCTGCCCGCTGCGTCTGAATCTGCCGAATTTGCCGGCCAAGGTCGCAAACCACTCGAAATGCGCGAAATTCAGGAAGCGATCGCGCGTGTCGAAGCCGAAGCCAAGGCCAATATGGCGGCCGAGAGCCGCCACCACGCCGAAGCGCGCGCCCGCTCGCTGGCCGACGAGCGCGCCTCGATCGACGCCGCTGCCGCCGCGGCGGCGCAAGCCAATTCGCAGGCCTCCGAAGACGCCATTGCCGCCAACCGCGAACGCCTCGATTCGCTGCGCGCTGCCGCGCAGGCGTCGAGTGAGCGGCTGGACGCGATTCGCCAGGAAACAGCCGAGCTGCGTGCGCGCGTAAAAAGCGACACCGAAGTGCGGGTTGCCACCGAAGCACGTGCGCGTCTCGAAGAAGAAGCGCGCCGCCGCGCCACCGCCCAGATCGAAGCCGAGGCCGAACTGGCCGCCAAGGCCGCCCGCGCAGCCGACGAACTGGTCGTGCACACCGAGCAGGCGCGCCTGCAGGCGGTCGAACGCATGGCCGCTGTCGAGGCGGCGCGCGAAGAAGTGCAGCACAACGCCAGCGCCGACGCCCGTATCGCCATCCTGGCGCGCGAGCGCGAGCGGGCCGAACGCTCCGCGCGCCAGACCGCCGAAAAACTGGCCGACGCCGAAGCCGAAGCCCTCGAACTGACCCAGCAGCGCGAGCGCGCCGACCAGATTGCGCTGACGTCGGCCTTCGCCCGCGCCGCAGCCGAAGCGCGCGCACTCGAAGAAGCGCGCGCTTACGCCCACATCGAGCAGGAACGCGAGGCGATCGCGCTGGCCCAGGCCGAATCCGAACGGGTGGCCGGCCAGTCGCTGCGCATGCGGCTGCAGACCGAGAAAGATATCCGCGACGCCGCCGTGCATCGCGAGCGGCAAGAACAGATGGCGGCATCAAGCGCCGCTGCGCGGCGCGACGCCGAAACGCGCATCCTGGCCGCGACCGAAGCGCGCATCGAAGCCGACCGCAAGCTGCGCCTGGTGGCCGAAGACCGCGCCCGCGCCGAAGAAGAAGCGGGCGAGCAGGTGCAGGCGCGGCTGGAAGCCGAAGCGCAGGCGGCGCTGGACGCGCGTACGCGCATGGCAGCCGACGAAGCGGCCGCGGCCGCGGCGCAGCGCGAAGCCGAAGAACACCGGCGCGAGACTGCACTGGCCGACGAGCGCGCTGCACTGGCGCAGGCGGCTGCCGCCGCGCAGGCTGCAATGAATGACGACGAGGCGGCGGCGCTGGCGCTCGAGGCATCGCAGGTGCAGTTGGCGCAAGAGGCAGCGCAACTGGCGGCCCAGCGGCGCGAGCAGGCCGAACACCTCGTGCAGGCCGAGCAGGAGCGCACCGCCGCCGAGGCGCAAGCGCTGGCCGCCCTGGAACAGAAAATCGCGGCCGAGCACGAGCTGACGCTGGCGGCGCAGGCACGGGGCGAGGCCGAAGCGGCCGCTGCCGCTGCCCTGCAGGCCAAGGTCGAGGCCGAGCGGCGCATCGAAGACGCGCAGCGCGCTGCCTGGGAAGCACAGCAGGCGCAAGCCGATGCCGCCATCGAAGAAGCCTCGCAGGCCGAGGCGGCCGCCACCGCGCAGCAAGCGCATGCGCGCCGCGCCGCCGAGCTGGCGCAAGCGCAGGCCGAACGGGCCGAGCTCGAGCAGCAGCAGGTGACATTGACCGAGGCGGCGATCGCTGCCGAGCGCGAGGCAACCCGGGCCGCGCGCGAAGCGCTGTTGCTGGTCGAGCGCAAGCTGGCCGCGCAGCGCGAGCAGGCCGCCGCCGACACCCGCGCCAACGAAGCGCAGGCGGCGCGGCTGGCGTCCGAGCAGGCCGCGGCGCAGGCTGCGGTTTCGCGCGCCGACGCCGAGCAGGCCCAGGCCGAATTGGCGCGCCAGCGCGAGCTGGCCGAGCTGGCGGCGGTGCAGGCCGCGCTGGAAAAGCGCGAAGCGCAGCGGGCGCTGCTCGAACATGCGCAAGAGCACGCCGAGATGCAGCGCAAGGCGGCGCATGCGACGCAGCAGATGGCCGATGCGCGCAAGCAGCTGGTCAATCTGGAAAGCCGGCGTCAGGACGACGACGCGGTCGAGCTGGCAGCGACCCAGCGCGCCATCGGCGAGCGCAAGGTCGAAGCAGGGCAGCGCTCGGTCTCGGCCGACCTGACACGCGAGGTGCTGGGCCGCTTCAAGCAGTCGCAGGCGCGGGCCGGCGATACATCGGCGGCGCAGGCGGCTGCCAGGCTGGCAGAAGTGATTGCGACCCAACGCGAGCTGGATCCGGATCGCAAACCATAACGGGGGCGGGCGCTTTGCCCCCTGTGCTTACTGCGCCGGCGCCTGGCTTGGCGACAGCGGATTGTCCGGGCCGCCGGCCACTTTCGACACGAAATACTCGGTCTCGCCAAAGCACGTGGTCGGTACGCCCTTGTGCTGGTCATACGTCAGCTGCACGCGCTTGCCCATGCTGGCCAGCAGGGCCGGCACCACGGTTTCGTCGCGCACCGTAAACACGAAGCGCTCGGGAATCGCGCCCGGCATGCTCGACAGCAGAATCTCGCCTTCCCACGTTTTGCACAGCCAGCCGCGTTTGGAGAATTTCTGCAGGTAGCCGGCACGTTCGCCCTCGGAGTACGACCAGGTCAGCGTGAACCAGGTATAGCCTGCAGCCAGGACAGCGACAACGGCGATGAGGATGAGCAGAATGGCGGAAGTGCGCTTGGGCATGGTGGTCGGCATGGTTGGGTGGCTGGTCGATCAATAAAGTGGTCGGGGTTGTCAAACGTGCAGCGCAAACGCGGTGCGCGCCCATTCTGCCACGCCTTGCCCCAATCGCAAACCGAGATTCCGGGGACTGGCCGGGTCAGCCTGTTTCAGGGCCGGTCGGCGCCGCGCGCGCCAGGCGCCGGCGATACCGGATCGACGACCACAGCGACACCAGAATGAATGCCAGCCCCGACAGCCCGGTGAACCATTCGGGGATGTGATAGTGGACGCTGGCGAACATGATCAGCGCCAGGATGCCGATGGCGTAGTGCGCGCCATGCTCCAGATACACGAATTCCTGCAGCGTGCCCTTGTAGACCAGGAACACGGTCATCGAGCGCACGAACATGGCGCCGATGGCCAGCCCCAGCATGATGATGACGACATCGTTGGTGATGGCAAACGCGCCGATCACGCCGTCGAAGCTGAACGACGCATCGAGCACCTCGAGATACAAAAAGCCGCCGATGCTGCCCTGCGAGATCATCGCGCCCACCGACGGGTCGTGTTCCTTGGCTTCCAGCAAGTTGCTGAGCCATTTCACCGCTATATAGATGAGCACGCCCGTGACGCCGGCGATCAGCACCGCCAGCTTGCGCGCCTCTGGCATCAGGCGCATGGCGGCGACGACGCACAGCAGCGTGAGCAGCACGGCCAGGCCTTCGGTGCCGTACTTGCCCACCTTCGCTTCGAACCAGTCGAACCAGTGCAGCTCTTTTTCTTCATCGAACAAAAAGTTCAGGAACACCAGCATCAGGAAGGCGCCGCCGAAAGCGGCAACCTCGGCGTGATGCGCGGTCAGGTTGCGCGAATACTCGTCGGGATTGTCGAGCGCCATATGCCAGACGTCCGGCAACCCGAGCCCGGTCGCGGCCGCCACGATCACAAGTGGAAACAGCAGGCGCATCCCGAATACCGCCACCAGGATGCCGACCGTGAGGAACAACTTGCGCCAGAATTCGTTCCAGTGCTTGAGTACCGACGCGTTGACGACGGCATTGTCGAAAGAAAGCGACACTTCCAGCACGCCGAGGATGGCAGTAATCCATAAGGCCTGCAACAGCCCGGGCCAGCCCCGGTGCGCATAGCCCCACCAGCCCGCCAGCACCATCAGCACTGCCGTCACGACGAAGGACCACCGGAAATGCCGCATATGCGCCTCTTGTGTGCAGGTACCCGTTGGGACAATATTACCGTGTCCCTGCCAAAATCGACTGTACCGAAAGTCGCCTGCCGAGCCTTGCTTCTGAGATAATTCTGCCCAGCATTTTTCACTCTAAGAAACCATGGAACTCATTTATCTCGTCACACCGGTACTGACCTGGATGGTGGTCGGCCCGATCAAGTTTTTTATTTCCAGCATCCGCTATCGGCGCTGGGCCTTCGACCTGGTCGGCAACGGTGGCTTTCCCAGCAACCATAGCGCCGTCGTTTCCAGCATGGCCACGCTGATCGCGCTGCGCGAAGGCATGGGCCATCCGGCATTCGGCGTGGCTGTCACGCTCGCCTTTATCGTCATGATCGACGCCAACAGTCTGCGCCAGCACGTCGGTCGCCACGCCGTCACGCTGAACCGCCTGAATGAGGGCAAGGAAGATTACGTCATCCTGCGCGAGCGCATGGGCCACACCCGGTTCGAGATCGCCGGCGGCATCCTGACCGGCATCGGCATGGGCTTTCTGATCTATACCGTACTGGGCGGGTTCTAGTGTACGTACGGGGTGCGTGCGCCGCGCATCTCGCCGCGCATCTCGCCGGACCTCCGGGCGTCCGTGATTGTTCGTTGGTTGTCCGTTTTTTACTGCATTTCATCCCGGACGGAATGCAGCTCATCGCCAGATTCCGCACTTCATCCATCGAATCCGGCAGTACACAGGTTCGTCAATTGACGCTGCTGGAGACCTCCTGAATACTGCGCGCTGGATGTATCTGACCTTATTTTTATAAAAACACCGAGTCCATTTCCGGAGAACCACCATGCTGCGCAAAACACTCCTCGTTCTAGCCATCGCATCAAGCTTAGTTGCTTGCGGCAAGGATGCCAAAGCCCCCGAGGGCAAGGACAACAAGCCGACCCAGCTGACCGTGGCGCAGGAGGATGTCCTGACGATCCAGAGCGCATCAGTGTCGTCGGGCCCGGTGATTACCGGCTCGATCGAGCCCGAGCGTCGCGCCGACCTGCGCGCCGAAGTCTCGGCCATCGTGCTGCAGGTGCTCAAGGAAAACGGCGAGCCGGTCAAGCGTGGCGACGTGCTGGTGCGCCTCGACGAAACCTCGATCCGCGACACCCTGATGTCGGCCGAAGACATGCAGCGCGCGGCCTCGCTGGCCGTCGACCAGGCCAACCGCCAGCTCGAGCGCCTGAAAACCCTGACGGCGTCGGGCATGACGTCGGCCAAGGCGCTCGACGACGCCGAAATGGCGCGCAACAACGCCATGAGTGAACTGTCGAGCTCGCGCAGCCGTGTGGCCACCGCACGCCAGCAACTGGCCCGCACCACCGTGCGCGCGCCGTTCGACGGCATCGTTTCCGAGCGCAAGGTGTCCAATGGCGACACCGCCACCATCGGCAAGGAACTCGTCAAGGTCATCGATCCGACCAGCATGCGCTTCGAAGGCGCGGTCTCGGCCGACTCGGTCAGCACCGTCAAGATCGGCCAGAAGGTCAACTTCCGCGTCAATGGCTATGCGGACCAGACGTTTGCCGGCGTGGTCAAGCGTATTGACCCGGCTGCCAATCCGGTCACGCGCCAGGTCGAGGTGCTGGTGGGCTTTGTCGACAATGCGCAGCCGCGCGTGGCCGGCCTGTACGCAGAAGGGCGTGTCGACGCCGCTGCGAGCGACGCGTTGATGCTGCCCGAGAGCGCGCTGGTGCGCGTGGGAGACGCCAGCCACACCTGGCGCATCAGGGACAAGACACTGTCGAAGGTCAAGCTGGTGGTCGGCGCGCGCGACGCCCGTACCGGCAATGTCGAGATCAAGCAGGGCCTCGCGGCCGGCGACGTGGTGCTGCGTGCACCGACGTCGAACCTGAAGGACGGCCAGAAGGTCGACATGCCGAACGCCCGGGTGGCCAGCGCGAATGGCGCTGGCGCGGGTGCAGGCGCAGTCCAGGGCAAGTAAGCCCAGGAACACCAAAGGAAAACCCACCATGTTCCTGTCCAATTTTAGTGTCAAGAAACCGGTCGCGACGATTGTCATCATCGTCGCGATGATGGCTATCGGCCTGCTGGCCCTGTCCAAGCTGAAAGTCAACCAGAACCCGGATGTCGAGATTCCGATCATCGTCGTCGACATCCCGTATCCGGGCGCATCGCCCGAGACCGCCGAGCGCGAGATCACCAACCGCCTCGAAAAGCAGATGCAGGCAATCCAGGGCGTCAAGGATGTCAATTCCAACTCCTACGAAGGCGGCGCCTCGATCTGGATGGAATTCGACTTCGACCGCGACCTGATCGAAGCGTCGGACGACGTGCGCAATGCGATTGCCGCGGTGCGCTACAAGCTGCCGATCGAAATGCGCGAGCCGGTGCTGCGCCGGATCGATCCGTCGGCCCAGCCGATCATGTCGCTGGCGCTGTCGTCGAGCACCCAGAGCCACGCCGAAATCTCGCGCTATGCCGAAGACGTGCTGGCCGACGAATTCCGCGGCATCGATGGCGTGTCCACTGTGGTCGTCAACGGCGCGCTGCGGCGCGAGCTGTCGGTGCTGCTGCGCGCCGAGAAGCTGAGCGAATTCAATATCTCGGCGTCCGACGTCACCAACGCGCTGCGTAACGGGAATACCAATGCGCCGGTGGGCAAGCTGCGTAGCGAACTCGACGAAAAAGGCATCCGCCTGGTCGGGCGCATCGAGCGGCCCGAAGATTTTTCGCAGATCGTCGTCAAGCGCAATGGCGACCAGATCGTGCGCTTGAGCCAGGTGGCCGAGATCCGCGATGGCTTCGCCGACGTGAATACGTTGTCGGTGCGCAGCGGCAAGCCGAATGTGGGCCTGCAGATTTCGCGCTCACGTGATGCCTCGACCGTGTCGCTGGCCAAGCGCGTCCACGAAGTGGTGGCAGCGCAGAGCAAACTGCTGCCGGCCGGCACCAAACTCGAGGTCGTGATTGACGGCGGCAAGGATGCGCAGTCGAGCCTGAACAACGTCATCGAAGCGCTGGTGCTGGGGGCCGTCCTGACCGTGTTCGTCGTCTACGCGTTTCTCAATTCATGGCGCTCGACGCTGATCACCGCCCTGGCGCTGCCGACGTCGGTGCTGGCGGCGTTCATCGCGGTCTGGCTGTGCGGCTTCACGCTGAACTTCATGACGCTGCTGGGCCTGTCGCTGGCAATCGGCGTGCTGATCGACGATGCGATCGTGGTGCGTGAAAACATCGTGCGCCACATGGAAATGGGGTCCGACCGCCGCACCGCGGCGCTCGAAGGCACCGCGGAGATCGGCATGGCAGTGGCCGCAACCACGTTCTCGATCATGGCCGTGTTCGTGCCAGTGGCCTTCATGCCGGGCTTGTCCGGTGAGTGGTTCCGCCCGTTTGCGCTGACCGTGACCTGCTCGGTGATCGTGTCGCTGTTCATCTCGTTCACGCTCGACCCGATGATGTCGGCCTTCTGGGGCGATCCACCGGATCACCACAGCCGCCCGAAGACCGGCATCGGCGCCGTGCTCGATCGCTTCAACCACTGGTTCGACCACCAGGCCGACCGCTACGGCCGCGTGATCGCCTGGGCGCTGCATCACCGCCGCGCGATGGCGTGCCTGGCAGTTCTCAGCCTGATCGGCGCGCTGGCCATGCACCATTTCTTTGGCGGTTCGAGCTTCCTGCCCAAGCAGGACTCGGGCAACCTGCAGATCGAGGTGCGTACACCAGCCTCGTCGTCGATCGAGTATGCACGCCGCAAGCTCGAAGCGGCCGCCGTGCTGGCCCGCACCTTGCCTGAAACAAAAGACACGAACAGCAACGTGAAGACCAGCGGCGGCACGATTTACGTCGATATCGGCAAGCGCAGCGAGCGCAAGCGCACTGCGTCAGAAGTCGCCGTCGAATTGCGCGCCAAAATCTCGAGCCTGGTGGGCGCCGAATACACGGTCATCGATGACCTGTCCGGCGGCGGCAAGCCGGTGCAGGTGGAATTTACCGGTCCCGATTCGCGCAAACTGATGGAGCTGACCACCGCCTACATGGAAAAGCTGCGTGAAGTGCCGGGTGCGGTCGACGTCGCGCTGTCCGAGCAGGATCCGAAGAACGAGCTGCAGATCGTGCTCGACCGGGGGCTGGCCAATGCGCTGGGTATTTCGGTGGGCGATGCGGCGCAGTCGCTGCGGGTGGCGTTCGCCGGCATCGAAGTGGGCGACTGGGTCGATCCGACGGGTGAAACCCGCGACGTCGCCGTGCGCCTGCATCCGGACGACCGCGTCAATACCGACAGCATCGAGCGCCTGCCGATTCCGGTCACCGGCACCGGCATGATGGTGCCGCTCGAACAGATCGCGTCGATCACGATGGGCAAGGGCCCGTCGGCGATCCGCCACAAGAACGGCGAGCGCATGATCACCGTGTCGGCCAATGCCCAGGGCCGTTCGGCGGGCGAAGTCACGACCGATGCGATGAAACTGGCACGTACCTTCGACTTCCCGCCGGGTTATGGCCTGGCGCTGGGTGGCTCGGGTGAAGACCAGCAGGAGCTGTTCACCCAGATGATCATTGCGCTGTTCTCGGGCATCGCACTGATGTACCTGATCCTGGTGATGCAGTTCGGGTCGTTCACGGCGCCGATCGGCGTGATGCTGTCGTTGCCGCTGTCGCTGATCGGCGTCGTGCTGGCCCTGATCATGACCGGCAACACGCTCAACCTGATGAGCATGATCGGCATCCTGATGCTGATGGGGCTGGTGGCCAAGAACGCAATCCTGCTGCTCGACGCGGCCAGGGCGCTCGAGGACGAAGGCATGGACCGCGAAGAAGCGCTGATGGCGGCCGGGCGCAAGCGCCTGCGACCGATCCTGATGACCACCTTCGCGCTGATCGCCGGCATGCTGCCGGTGGCGCTGGCCCTGGGTGACTCGGGCGAGTTCTACCAGCCACTGGCGATTGCGATCATCGGCGGCACGATTACCTCGACCATCCTGACGCTGCTGGTGGTGCCAACCTTCTATGACAGCATCGAGATTGCCCGCGATCGCATGGTGGCCAAGTACGGTCGCCGCGCCGAACACCGCAACGCGCTGGTGGCGTTCCTGATGACGTTTGTCGAAGCCATTCTGGCACTGACGCTGGTGCGCCTCGTCTATCGGGTGGTCATGCGCCTCGTGCAGATGGTGACGGGTCGCGGCCGTGCCAAGGTGGCGCCGCTCTGATCTGAGAGGGCAGGGCGCCGCACGCGCCTTGCCGGATTTTCCGGACACGGCCAGTGATTACTGGTCGTGTTTTTTTATGCGTGACTAATGGTTGCTTTATCGGGGTTGTAAAATAGCAGCCCGGCAACCAACGGACGGCGGCTTATGGTCTAATAGCGGCTGTTTTGCCATGCACTTTGCAATTGAGCAGCATGTGCAGCGGTGGTGTGCCTTCGCACGACGCCACACCGCACCTCTTTTTTCCTCCGTAAGGTTCAGCCCCATGCCCGCAGCCCAGCCCATCGCCATGTTCGTTAACGACGACCTGAACTGGCTCGCGGGTGGCGGCGAGATGGGTGAACTGATCCGCAGCATGGACTGGTCGGCCACGCCGCTCGGACCGCTGTCCGGCTGGCCGCAAAGCCTGCGCACATCGGTCAGCCTGTGCCTGTCCTCGACGTTCCCGATCCTGGTCTGCTGGGGCCCGGACGACATCCAGATCTACAACGACGCCTACCGCCCGATCTGTGGCGACCTGCATCCGGCGGCCATGGGCGCGCCATTCAAGGTGGTCTGGGCCTCGGCCCTGCCGGTCGTGGGCGACGCCTTCGAACTGGCGCACCAGGGCTCCGGTGCGTACATCCGCGACCAGCAGATGTTCCTCGACCGCAGCGGCTACCTCGAAGAAGCCAATATGACGTTCTCGTTCTCGCCGATCCGCGACGAGTCCGGCGCGATCGGCGGGATCTTCCACCCGATTACTGAAACCACGGCCCAGGTGCTCAGCGCGCGCCGCAGCAAGGGCTTGCGCGACCTGACCGCCAGCCTGGCGGGCGTGCGCGCGATCGGTGACATCGGCACGCAGCTGGCCAGCCACTGCGCGCAGATGACGGCGGACGTGCCGTTCGTGCTGTTCTACCAGATCGATGCCGAGACCGGCATGCTGGTGCTGCGCGGCAGCGCCGGCCTGGCGCCGGGCAGTGCGCTGGCGCCCGAGTCGAGCGCCGTCGATGACAGCATCTGGCCGTTTGCCCGCAGCAGCGCGTCGCACGGCGTCCATCAGGTCGATGACGTCGCGGCGCGCCTCGGGGGGATTGCCTGTGGACCGTACGACGACGCGCCGCGCTCGGCGCTGGTGCTGCCACTGACCTTGCCCGGCCAGCAGGCGTTGTTCGGCTTTGTCGTGGCCGGCGTCAGCGTGCGCCGCGCGCTCGACGCCGACTACCGCAACTTCTACGCCTTGCTTGGCGCGGCCGTCAATACCGCGGTGGGCAACGTCGTCGCCTACGAGCAGGAACAGCGCCGCGCCGAAGAACTGGCCCAGATCGACCGCGCCAAGACGGCGTTCTTCTCGAACGTCTCGCACGAATTTCGCACGCCGCTGACGCTGATCCTGGGCCCGCTCGACGATGCGCTGGCCGATGCGCCTGAGTCGATGAATGCGATCCAGCGCCAGCGCATCGAACTCACGCACCGCAATTCGCTGCGCCTGCTCAAGCTGGTCAATTCGCTGCTCGACTTTTCGCGGATCGAAGCGGGCCGCGTGCAGGCCAGCTACATGCCGGTCGACCTCGCGCGCCTGACGGTCGACCTGGCCGGCGTGTTCGAGTCGGCCATGGCCAAGGGTGGCCTGGATTACACCGTCGATCTGCAGCCACTGACCCAGCCGGTCTTCGTCGACCGTGACATGTGGGAAAAGATCGTCTTCAACCTGCTGTCGAACGCCTTCAAGTTCACGCTGCACGGCGGCGTGACGGTGCGCCTGCGCGAACATGCCGGCATGGCGCGGCTGTCGGTGCAGGACACCGGCACCGGGATTCCTGAGCACGAACTGCCGCGCATGTTCGAGCGCTTCCACCGCATCGAGGGCGCGCCAGGCCGGACCTATGAAGGCACCGGCATTGGCCTGGCGCTGATCCAGGAACTGGTGCGCCTGCACGGCGGGACGATCGCGGTGTCGAGCACCTTCGGCGAAGGCACACGCTTCGATGTCGATCTGCCGTTTGGCGACGCCCATCTGCCGGCGGACCGCATCGTGCAGGCGCCGGAGGCGCTGGGCGACCGCCAGCGCATGGGCGCGGCGTTCGTCGAGGAAGCACTGCGCTGGCTGCCCGACACGCAGGAAGGCGCTGGGCTGGTGCCGGATTCGGATTCGAACACGAGCGCACCCGCGCAGTCTGGCGTGAAGTCTGAAGCACGACCACGCATTCTGGTCGCCGACGACAACAACGACATGCGCGCCTACCTCAAGTCGCTGCTCGAACCGCACGCCGACGTGCGCGCGGTGGCCGACGGCCAGGCAGCTTATGAGATGGCGTTGCTGGACCCGCCCGACCTGTTGCTGTCGGATGTGATGATGCCGCGCCTGGACGGCTTCGGCCTGATCGCCAAGGTGCGCGCCAGCGAGTCGCTGCGTCATCTGCCCGTGATGCTGCTGTCGGCGCGCGCCGGCGAAGAAGCCAAGGTCGAGGGCTTGCAGGCCGGCGCCGACGACTATCTGGTCAAGCCGTTTTCGGCCAACGAGCTGCTGGCGCGCATCGGCACCCAGGTGGCGCTGGGCCGCGAGCGGCGCCAGAACGCACGCGATGCACAGGCGCGCGAAGCGCATGTGCGGGCGCTGATCGATGCCTCGCCCGCGATGCTCTGGACCACCGACAATGACAGCCTGTGCACCTATCTGAGCCGGCGCTGGTATGACTACACCGGCCGCACTCCCGAGCAGGACCTGGGCATGGGCTGGCTCGAGAACGTGCACCCCGATGATGCCGTGCGTTCGGGCGAGATCTTCCTGGCCGCCAGTGCGGCGCGCCAGCCGTTTTCGCTCGACTACCGCCTGCGCGGCCACGACGGCACCTACCGCTGGTTCATCGATGCCGGCCTGCCGCGCGTGGACGCCGCCGGGGAGCCGGACGGCTATGTCGGCACCGTGATCGACGTGCATGCGCGCAAGCTGTTACAGGAGCGCTTCGAGCGTGTGTCCGAGGCGGGCGATATCGGCGTATGGTACGCCGACGTGCCGTTCACGCATTTCCAGATCAATGCCGAGATGGCCCTGCATTTCGGTGTCGACATCGGGCGCCCCGCCTCGGTGAACGAGTTGCTGGCGGCAGTCGATCCGGAAGACCGCGAACGCCTGGCCGAGAGCGTTGAGCACGCGGTGCGCGCCGGTACGCCGCTGGACCTTGAATTTCGCACGCGCGTTGCCGCTCCCGACGGTGGCGACGGCGCGCCGCGCTGGTTGCGCGCCATCGGCTGGTGTGGCCTGGACGCGAATGGCCAGCCGGAGCGCTTCGACGGCGTTACGCTCGACATCGACAGCCAGAAGCACGCCGAGCAGGAACTGCACCGGCTGGCGCGCGAACTGGGCGCGAAGAACCGGGCGCAGAGCGACTTCCTGTTTACGCTCGCGCATGAACTGCGCAATCCGCTGGCGCCGATCCGATCTAGCCTGGAGCTGATGCGCATCGGCGCGGCCAGCGGCGACGTGCAGGCGATCATGCGGCGCCAGGTCGATCACATGGTGCACCTGGTGGACGATCTGCTCGACATGGCGCGCCTGGCCGAAGGCAAGGTCACGCTGCGCTGCGAGCGTGTGCTGCTGGCCGACGCAGTGCGCGAAGCCGTCGACATGAGCATGCCGCTGGTCGAACGCGGCCACCACGCGCTGGCCGTGCATCTGCCGGACGGGCATGTCGGCCTGCACGCCGATCGCCATCGCGTGGCCCAGATCCTGAGCAACCTGCTCAACAACGCGGCCAAGTACACGCCACCGGGCGGCGCGCTGGAAATCCGGGCGCAGATCGAGGGCGATGAAGTCGCGATCTCGGTGCTGGACAATGGCATCGGCATTGCCGCCGATGCGCTTCAGGGCGTGTTCGACATGTACGCACAGGCCCATGCCGGCGCCGAGATGGCGCAGGGCGGCCTGGGTGTTGGGTTGAACCTGGTGCAGCGCCTGGTGAAGCTGCATGGCGGCCGGGTGGCCGCCAGCAGTGCCGGAGTCGGTCAGGGCAGCCAGTTCACGGTCTGGCTGCCATTGCCGGCCGACAGCGCCACGCCCCCCGCGGCGGCCGTGGCCGCGTTGCCGGTAACGCGCAACGAGCCGGGCGTGCTGCGGATTCTGGTGGTGGACGATAACGTCGATGCGGCCGAAACGCTGCAGGCGCTGCTCGAGATGAACGGGCACGCGGTAACGGCCGTGCACGATGGCGCGTCGGCCCTGCTGCAGGCAGCCGCGCTGCTGCCGCACATCGTGTTCCTCGATATCGGGCTGCCCGACATGACCGGGTATGACGCAGCCGAAGCGCTGCGCCGCATACCCGGCATGGAAGGCGCGACGCTGATCGCTCTCACGGGCTGGGGCGCGGAGCAGGACCGGCGGCGCTCAAGCCAGGCGGGGTTCGATCATCATCTGACCAAGCCGGCCGATTTTCTCGTTGTTGAACAATTGATCCGCGACGTGGCAGAGGGGATGCCGGCATTGCCGCCGGCGCCGTCCCAAAACAAACAGCCCGACTGAGAAGCCGGGCTGCCATGCTGCACTGACGCTGCCCCAGCCTGCGGGGCAATGTTCAGTCGTTTGACCGCAATTACTTGCCGGTCGTGCCAGTTGGCGGCGTGGTGGTGCTGGTTGGATCGGTGGTCTGTGGGCTGGTGGCGCCTTCTGCGGTGCCGGTCATGCCCGTGGTGCCGGTGGCGCCGGTTGTACCGGTGGTGCCAGCTGCGCCCGACGTATCGGTGGTGGTGCCGGTGGTGCCAGCAGCAGCGCCCGTGCCCATGTCGCCCGTACCCGTAGTGCCGGTGCCGGTTGCGCCGGTGCCGGTGTCACCCATGGTGCCGGTGGCGCCCGAGGTGCCGCTAGGCATGGTAGCCGAGGTGTCGGCTGGAACGGTCGTGGTGGTCGCTGCTTCGTCTTTCTTGCATGCGCCCAGCAGGGTTGCCAGCACGGCAGCGGTCAGCAGGATTTTTGGTGCCTTGGTCATTGCATTCATTTTTGACTCCTCGATTGACGTCTATTTGTGTGCCGCAGGGTCCGAATCGATCTCGGGACATTGCGGCGCCAGGTCAGTTCCACCGACACGCGATCGGCGCTGGTGAAACGGTGAGGGTACCGACGCAATACGCGGCCCCGGTGCGTACTTCAGTAAATCTTGTTCCACTTCAATGTGTTTCAATGCATCTGTGTCGATTAGACCGCAAGCCCGACAGCTGGTTCGTTAGATACCGCACACTTACGGAAATTGGTAACATTATTTACACACTTCCGGTGACTGCCAGTGAGCTACGTTCCCAGGTGCACGTCGCCCGACGCCGGCTTTGCCGCCTGTGCCACTGACCCGTCCTGCCGACCGATCTGTTCCAGCAATGCTGGCACCTCGGCGGCGATTTCCCGTGCCAGATAGCCGAGCGTGCCCAGTCGCTGCGCCAGCCGGTCACCGGCGCGCGCATGCAGTGCCACGCCCCAGCACGCGGCCTGCGTTTCGGTCGCCCCGCGCGCCAGCAGACCGCCGATGATGCCGGCCAGGACGTCCCCCGAGCCGGAACTGGCCAATCCGATATTGCCGGCGCCTTCGTGCTGCCACAGCGTGCCGTCCGGTGCGGCGATGACGGTGCGTGCACCCTTGAGCGCGATCACGGCGTTCCAGTCGCGCGCCGCGGCCAGGGCCGGTGCATCGGGCAGGCCGATGATGCAATCCTTGTCAATGCCGGTCAAATGGGCCATTTCACCGCAGTGCGGCGTCATGATCACGGGGCGCTCGAAGCGCATCGGCTTGCCTTCGGGCCAGTGCTCTGGCGGATACAGCAGGACGTCCATTGCACAGGCGTCGAGTACCAGGCCAACATCCGCTTCGACCAGGCGCGGCAGTAGTGCCTGCACCAGGCGCGCCGTGCTTGCTTCGTCGCGCATGCCGGGACCGACCAGTACCGCATTCACGCGATCGGCCAGCGGGTCGAGGCTGGCCACGGCATCGAGGCTGAAGCCATCGGTATCGTGCTCGGTGAGGCCAATCACGCGTGCCTCGGGCATGGCCAGCGCCACCAGCTGGGCCACGCTGGCGCCGGTCGCGATCGTGAGCTTGCCGGCCCCCGCGCGCAGCGCCGCCGTGGCCGCCAGGATGATGGCGCCCGGCATCTCGCGCGAGCCGCCGATGATCAGGATGTGGCCGCGCATTTCCTTGTCACCGCCGGTGCCCGGCTGCGGCAGCGGCCAGGCGGCCAGCATGGCGGCGTCGACATCGTGTACCTGGTTCTTGTCCATGGCTGGTGCCCTTACGCGTTGGGGGCCGATGCGACGTCCTTCGCCGCCGTGACCGGCGTGCCGGTCTCTTCCAGCGGCGCGACGAAATTGACCAGGCGCAGCGACAGGTCGCCACGCTTGCCGGCCTCGGGATCGAATTCGTAGGACGTGACGGAGCAGTTCGGGACATCGCCGTTGCGGTCGAATTCGAGGATCTGCGCTTCGGTGAGGTGCTCGAACAGGTAGCGGAAGCAATTGACCGTGACCTGGTGCGCGACGATCAGCACGCGCTCGCCGGCAAATTCCCGTTCGATCGTATCCATGACACTGCGCAGGCGCAGGATGACGTCGCACCAGCTTTCGCCGCCGGGAGGGCGGAAATAGAACTTGCCGACGTGGTGACGCTGCTCGTACAGGTCGGGGAAGTCGTGCGCGATGCCGTGCGTCGTCAGGCGGTCGAGCACGCCAAATTCCTTCTCGCGCAGGCGCTCGTCTTCGCGCACGCACAGGTCATCACGGTCGAGGTGGCGCATCACGAGGTTGGCCGTTTCGGCGGCGCGCACGTACGGGGAATGCAAGACGACGGTGGGGCGCTGCGCTGCGGGGAGCGACGCGAACCAGGCGCCGAGGGCGTCGGACTGGCGCTCGCCAAGGTCGGACAATGGCACGTCGACGTCGCGCTCGGCGATGTCGATGCGGTGTCCTGCTGCTGCTTCAGCCAGATCGCGGGCGACGTTGCCGGCGCTTTGTCCGTGCCGGACGACCCAAATTTGCTGTGGCCATTTTTGTTCCATGAAGTCCGCCAAAAAGTTATCTTGGCGTCATCATAGAAGGTTTCATGACGGCTTCAGCGCACGATTGTTCCGTGCACGGAAACCATCAGGCGGCGTCAGACGGCCCGCGCCTCGCTGTCCAGGTTGATGTCGGCGTCGTCGTCGAACACCCGCATGTCGGTCTGTCCCATGACCCGGCTGGTCACGGTGCCGGCAGCGATCGAGCCGCTGACGTTCAGGGCCGTGCGGCCCATGTCGATCAGCGGTTCGACCGAGATCAACAGGCCCGCAAGTGCCACCGGCAGGTCCATCGCCGACAGCACGATCAGCGCCGCGAACGTGGCGCCACCGCCCACGCCGGCCACGCCGATCGAGCCGAACGCGATGATCGCCAGCAGCGGCAGCAGGAACGCGGCGGTGAACGGGTCGACGCCCACCGTCGGCGCGATCATCACCGCCAGCATGGCCGGGTAGATACCGGCGCAGCCGTTCTGGCCGATGGTGGCGCCGAACGAGGCGGCGAAGTTGGCCGTGCCTTCCGGCGTGCCCAGGCGCGCGGTCTGCGTGGCCACGCTCATCGGGATCGAACCCGCGCTGGTGCGCGAGGTGAACGCGAAGACCAGCACCGGGAAGATCTTCTTGACGTAGCGCCATGGCTTCAGGCCACTGGCTGCGACCATCGCCAGGTGAACGCAGAACATCAGCGCCAGTGCGGCATACGAGGCGACCACGAAGTTGAGCAGGCCAAGAATGTCTTGCCAGCTCGAGCTCGAGACCACCTTGGCCATCAGCGCGAACACGCCGTACGGGGTCAGGCGCAGTACCAGCGTGACCATGCGCATCACGATCACGTGCGCCACATGCACGAAGCTGCTGAACGACGTGAAGACTTCCGGCTTCTTGCCGGCGATGCCGGTGGCCGAGACGCCGATGAAGATCGAGAACACCACCACCGCGATGGTCGAGGTCTTGCGCGCGCCCGTCATGTCGAGGAACGGGTTGGCCGGGATGAAGGACAGCAGCAGTGACGGCAGCGACAGTTCCTTGGCCGCGGCCAAGTTGCCCTGCATGTACTCACCGCGTGCGACTTCGGCGGCGGTGGAGGTCAGGCCGACCGCCGTCAGGCCGAACAGCTTGGCCATCAGGATGCCGATGGAGGCCGCGACGATGGTCGTGATGAGCAGGATGCCGATCGTGAGCGTGCTGATCTTGCCAAGCGAGGAGGCGTCGCGCAGCTTCAGGATCGCCTGGATGATCGAGACCATGATCAGTGGAATGATGATCATCTGCAGCAGCTGGACGTAGCCGCTACCGATCACGTTCAGCCATTCATTGGTGGCCTTGATCTCGGGTTCACCCACGCCGTACATCACCTGCAGCGCGGCGCCGAGCACGACGCCAAGGCCAAGGCCGGCGAACACGCGCTTGGTGAACGAAACATGGTTGGCCTGCAACCGGTACAGGAAGACGCAGACGGCCAGGGCAATGGCCAGATTGAGCAGGACGGGAAGTGTCATGGGGGCTTCGATGGGACGGCGTGGACAATCATGTCATTTTATCGACAAAGTTGCCGGTTCACAGTGCGCTTGTCATTTTTGCCAAGGCGCAGCCTGGACCGCTGGCCATCGGGTTGTTGCGGACCAGCGACGCCCAGCCCTGGTTGTATAGGGAACCCGTCAATCTCCCGTTCAATAGTTCCCACGGGCAAGGTAAAGTTTCTATAATCCAATAGAACATCCCTATCCCTTCACACGTCAGCCCAGCGAACATGTTTAAACATCTCAGCATCAAGTCGCGCCTCATTTTCGTCATCGCGTTCCTCGCGGTCGAACTTATTGCCGGCGCCGTCATCGGCATCTATAACCTCGGTACGGCCAACGCCGAGCTCAAGCAGATGTACGACCGCCGTCTGGTCGGCTTGAGCCAGGCCGGGGAGGTCACGCAGCTGATCACGGCAAACCAGCTGGCCGTGGCCAAGGCGGTCAACCTGGAAGATGCCGGTCAGCGCAGCGCCGCGATGGACTCGGTCGACGCGAATATTGCAACGATCAGCAAGCTCTGGGGCCAGTACACGCAGATCCCGATGAGCGAGAAGGAGCGCACGCTCGTCGCGCAGATCACGGCGTCGCGCAAGGTGTTCGTCGACGGCGGCCTGTTGCCGGCAGTGGCAGCAATCCGCGCCAATGACAATGCGCAGGCGATCCAGCTGCTGAACGGGCCGATGACGCAGTTGTATGCATCGCTCAATGCGCTGGGCATCCGGCTGATCAACGAGCAGCAGACCGCGGCACTGGCCGAATACCAGGCCTCGCAGGCTACTTTTGAGCTGGTGCGCGCGGTATGCCTGGCCGGCCTGGCCTTTGGCCTCATCATGGCCGCGCTGGTTGGCTACCTGCTGGTGCGCGCGATCGTGCGTCCGATCGAGCAGGCCGTGAAGATCGCCGGCGCCGTGGCCCAGGGCGACCTGACCCAGACCATCGAGGTCACGTCGACCGACGAAACCGGCCGCCTGCTGCAGGCGCTCAAGGACATGAACGATTCACTGGTGCGCATCGTCGGCCAGGTCCGCACCGGCACTGACAATATCGCCACCGCTTCCAGCGAAATTGCGGCCGGCAACCTGGATCTGTCGTCGCGCACCGAGCAGCAGGCCGGCTCGCTGGAAGAAACCGCTTCGTCGATGGAAGAACTGACGTCGACCGTCAAGCAGAACGCCGACAATGCGCGCCAGGCCAATGCGCTGGCCACGTCGGCGTCGGAAGTGGCGGGCAAGGGCGGCGCCGTGGTGGCGCAGGTGGTGCAGACGATGGGCGCGATCAATACATCGGCCACGCGTATCGTCGACATCATCGCCGTGATCGACGGCATTGCGTTCCAGACCAATATCCTGGCCCTGAACGCGGCCGTCGAGGCAGCGCGCGCCGGTGAGCAGGGGCGCGGCTTTGCCGTGGTGGCGGGCGAGGTGCGCAGCCTGGCGCAGCGCAGCGCGGCAGCGGCCAAGGAAATCAAGGTCCTGATCGACGATTCGGTCGAGAAAGTGCACCACGGCTCGGAACTGGTGGACCGCGCCGGTACGACGATGGCCGAAATCGTGCAGAGCGTGAACCGCGTGACCGACATCATGGCCGAGATCACTGCGGCCAGCCAGGAGCAGACAGCCGGCATCGAGCAGATCAACGGCGCGGTCGCACAGATGGATCAGGTGACGACGCAGAATGCGGCGCTGGTCGAACAGGCGTCAGCGGCAGCGACGTCGCTGCAGGAAGAAGCGGCCAAGCTGGCGCAGACCGTGGGGGCGTTCAAGCTCGCGACGTCGCCGGGTGTGCGCGCAGTCGCGGCCAAGCCGCGCGTGGTGACCAGTGCGCCGAAGCTGGTGGCCAACGAGGTTGCCGAAGCGACGCCGCCTGTGGTGGCCAAACCTGCGCTGAAGCCGGTAGCGAAAGCGCCTGTAAAACCGGTTGTGACAAAAGCCCGCACCGAGGCCGCACCAGCCGCGAAGCCAGTGAAGCCGCTGAAGCCGGCGAAGGCAGAAGCCGCCAACGCCAGCACCGGCGACGGTTGGGAAGAGTTCTAACGCAGTCCGGGATTGGCGGCGCCGTCGCCAGTCCTACCTCACTGTGCGCAAGGTCCGTAGCCCCGCCGCCAGCAGCAGCAGGGCCAGCACGGCCAGCGCCAATAGCTGCCCCAGCGCCAGCGTTCCCTTCATCGCACGGCCGTCGTACACGGGCAGCTTCGCCGCATCGCCTGGTGTGAACGGCCGCTCGTCGAACAGATACGGATAGAAGAACTGCCGCAGCCGCGTGTGATACGCCCCGATCCGGTCGTGGTACGCCAGTTGCGAGGCCAGGTCGGTATCGGCCAGCCGGTGCAGCAGCACCTGCACGTTCACCGACGCCAGCAGCAGCCCCGCGCGCGCCGTCCAGTCTTCGCGCGCCATCATGCTGGCGCGGTACTGCGCCACGCTGGGCGCTACCGCATCGTCGCCCGCCTGGTGCATCGCGTAATACCACTTCCAGTGGAAGCGCCCGGTGACCGGCGCCGTGTCCTTCCATTCGGGATGCGTACGGAAGAATTTCTCGAACGTCTCGGGCTTGGGTACGTCCCACGCCGAGTGCACGGCCTGGCGCTGCGCCAGCGCCAGCTCGACCCCCTTCGACACCGGCGACAGGCGCGCGATGCCCGCGTCGGCCAGCGTCGGCAGGATCATCGTCAGTCCCACCAGGCTCGCCAGCAGGATCGCGGCGCTGCCCGCCGACGTGCGCGCACGCGCCGCCACCCAGGCCGCGAGGCCGAACCAGAACGCCAGGTACAGCGTCGCCACCAGCGCAATCCGGGCGAAGCCGGTCACGCCAGCCCCGGCGACAAACGTGCCTACCGCCAGCGGCAGCAGCGCGGCCAGCCACAGCAAACCGTAGCGCAAGCCGACGCGGCGGCGCCAGGTGTTGGCTGCGCCTTTCGGCAGTGATGCCAGCAGGCGCAGGCGGCCGGCTTCGCGCTCGCTCGAGACCAGATCGTGCATCAGCGCAATGACGAACAGTGGCGTCAGGTACACCAGCACGAATGCGAAATCGAAGCGCCCCGGCATCGCCAGTTCGGGATTGATCGACTCGGATTCGTACAGTTGCGACTGCAGACCAAGGATGCGCACGCGCAGCGCCGCCGGCTGCAGGTCGCGCCCGCCGATGGCGGCGAATGCCAGCGGCGACGGCGGATTGACGGTCAGGTGGGGCAGGTAGTAGCCGACCGCGCCGGCTTCGGCGCTCCCGGTGTTACTGCCAACCTGCAGCTGCGTGGCCAGGATGGCTGCGCGGTCGTGAGCATGGCTTGCAGCGATGCGTTCGAGCGTGGCGCGCTGCTGGCTCACGGTATGCAGGCCGGTCCAGACGGACAGGGCAGACAGCAGCATCAGCAGCACGACGGCACCGACAGCCAGGCGCGAATGTGCGATCTGGCGCAGTTCCAATAACAGTGTTTTCATGCCGGATTCCTTTCCAGACGTTTGGCAACCCAGCCGCCGATGGCGCATAACGCCAGCAGCCAGCCACCCAGCAGGGCGAATGCGGGCCAGGCGTGGCGCGCGGCGACTTCGCCGAACGGCGCGGGAGCGTAGCCAAAGCGCGGCGTGTCTTCCCAATGGTGCTTGTCGATGCGCTCGTCGCCGGCGCCGGTGGGCGTGACGACGTTGACGTGCAGGCCATTGAGGCGCTGGACGAACGCATAGCGGTAGCGTTCACCTTCGAGCAGGAAGCGCGCATGGCTGTCGAGGTTGGTGCCGGACAGCGCCGTCGACATGCGGCGCAGCGCGATCAGCGGACTGGCCACGCTGGCCGAATGGACGATCGCGCTTTCTTCAGTCTGGCGCGCATGATCGGCGCGCATGAATTCATCGAACAGGGCGCTCGTCATGCGCTCCCCCTCGGCCATCAACAGGCCGCTGTAGTTGACCGGCAGGTCTTCCACGCGCGCCACGCCATAGTGCGCCAGTGTACGCGCCCGGAACGCCTTGAAGTACGGGTCGTCCGGATTGTGACTGTCGCCAATTGCGGCCAGCCGCTCGTGGATGGCGACCTCGGTTTCGATACGGCTCGGGCGGCCCACGTCACCGGCCGCCACATCGGGCATCACGCGCGGCAGCAGAAT
Source organism: Telluria sp. LT1R51-2 (assembly GCF_059685775.1). Lineage (NCBI taxonomy): Bacteria > Pseudomonadati > Pseudomonadota > Betaproteobacteria > Burkholderiales > Oxalobacteraceae > Telluria > Telluria sp. LT1R51-2. The sequence goes on from NZ_JCASIM010000001.1 coordinate 984,622, forward strand.
CGCCGTGACGATCCAGCCGGCCACCAGCGCCAGCAGCGCGTCGCGCGCACGGGGCAGCGATGCCGACACCAGCACGGCCGCCACGACCCACACCAAGAGGTACAGCGCATACCCGCCCAGCAATGCGATCGCCTCGGCGGCGACGGCCGGGTGCATGACGGCGATCGCCACCAGCGCGATGAAGGCGGGCGCCCCCAGCAGCAGCGCCACGCCCGCGTGGGCCGCGAGCTTGCCGAGCAACAGGGTCGCGCCCCGCACACCCTGCACGATCTGCAGCCGCAACTGGCCACGTTCACGCTCGCGCGCGACGCTGCCGAAGGCAAGGAACACGATCAGCAGCGGCGTGAGCACCTGCAGCACGAATGCCGGCGTCAGCTGGCCAAAGCGCAGCAGCACCGACGACTGGGCGGCGTCGCTGAAGTTGGCGCTGTTCTGGCGGTGACCTTCCAGGAACAGCGTGCTGCCGGTGAACGGATCGACGCCGAAATCGAAGAAGGCGAGGGGACTCAGCGGGCGGAACACATAGTGCCCGTAGTGGACGACGCGGTGCGGGTGGCGGTCCGGCTGGTTGGCCCATTGGGCGTCGACCGTGCTCTGGAAGCGCGCCCGTTCGGCATTGACAGCGGTGACGCGCTCATGGCTGACGACGATGGCCACGAGCGTAAGTGCCAGCATCAGGATGCCGGCAGCGACGGCCACCTGGTTGCGCAGCATGGCGCGCCACTCGCCCACGGCAACCGCAGGCAGGGCTCGGGAAACGCTCATGCGGCCTCCGGTCTGGCGGCAGCGTTGGTGGCACCGGCGTAACGCCGGTACAGGTCGCGCACGTCATAGTGTTCGGCGCCGCTGGCAGCGACTTCGTGGCTGATGTGGCCGCGCTCCAGAAAGCCGATGCGGTCGGCCACTTCGGCCGCGCCCAGCAGATCGTGCGTGACCATGAAGATGGCGCTGCCCCGCGCGCGCAGGTCCTGCAGCAGCGTGTTGAATTCGCTGGTGGCCTGGGGATCCAGGCCCGTGGTCGGCTCGTCAAGCAGCAGCAGCGGCACCTGGCGCGCCACGGCCAGCGCGATCGCGACCTTCTGGCGCATGCCTTTCGAGTAACCGCCCAGGCGACGCGTCCATGCGGCCGGATGGAGCCGCACCGCGCGCAAGGCATCGTCGATGGTCGCGGCGATGGGGTCACTCCCGGCCAGGCGCAGGAAGTAATCGATGTTCTCGCGGGCGCTGAGGTGTTCGTAGAGGGCGACGTTTTCCGGCACGTAGGCAAGCTGGCCGCGCGCGGCCAGCGGGTCGGCGGCGACGTCGATGCCGCACACGCGCACGCTGCCGGTCTGCGGTGCGAGAAAGCCGAGGAACGCATTGAGCGTCGTCGATTTGCCGGCGCCATTACCGCCCAGCAGGGCATAGATTTCGCCGCGCGCGACACGCAGGTTCAGGTCGCGCAGCACGGTCGTGGCGCCGTAGGCGACGGTCACGCCGGTCGCTTCCATGGCAGGAGTGGTCATGGTCATCATGTTCTTTCAAGTAGATAAGGTATGCCGGCGCACGCACGCACGCAGCGTGCATGCTCGATGCAGACGCACGCACAGAAGCGGCGCCGGCAAACGGGCTGGAGATGACTCGCGCCGCTACGCCGTCAGGTCACGTTGATGACCGCGTCGGCGCAAGGGCGAATCAGTGGACGGACTGGTGGCGTGGTGGCGCCTGGGGGGAAGGGATCAGGTACTGGCGCCGGTAGAACGGCGCGGGGCGCGGCAGGCGCGCGAGAAGATAGGCGACCGCCAGGAAAACGGCCAGCAGTTGTGGCGACACGGCCGGCAGATCCGCCGTGGCATGGGCGGCAATCTGGCAGCTGACACAATCGGACAGCTGCTCGGCCAGGTCATGTTCGTGGTACGAGCTGCCCATGAGTTGCAGTGCCAGGATCAGCGCGCACGCACACATGAGCAACCGGCGCAGCGCCGTGCTGGTGTGGGTGACGCGTAAGGTGTGCAACAGCGACATGCAATCCTGGTTGAACGGGTGACGGGGCAGTATAGCCCGGTCATCGCGGCGCGGGCAAGGCGGTGCGTAATGCGCCGGCTTACTCGAACGCCACCAGCAGCGTGGCCAGGCCGATGCAGACGACGGCAACCACGCCGATGCGCTGGCGCAGGCGGCGGCTGTTCGAGACGATGTCTTGCGCGATGTGACGGCGCGGCTTCTTCGGATTGCTGCGGTCAACGGCGGTCGCCGTATGGATCGGCGTGCGGTGACGCTGGACTTGTTCGGTGTGCATAGATGGCTCCAGTTGCAGGCCCCGGCGGTGCACGGTCAGTACTGTGCTTCTGCTTGTGTTTGAGGCAATAAACAATCCTAGCATGCACGCATTGGGTTGTGGAAGGCTGGCTTGGCAACCGTGCGCGCGTACCGACAGCCGGCCTGCGCGCCTTGCAACCCCGTCCAAAAAGAGGCGCTGCGCAATCGTAGTGCACTGCGCGCGCCATGCTGCGGTGCACCGCAGCGGTGGCCATTTCCAAGCTCGCTCTGAGGCGGCCACTGGCACGAAGCTTGCGTAATGGTTAATGCGCAACGGAGCGCACGAGGTGCATGCCAACGCTGGCCCGCCTCCCCGGACAACGACGTCTACCAACGCATGAACACGTTCATGTGCGGTAGCCGTTTTTTTTTGCCTGATCACTTTTTGGGATTTGCGATGGAAAATCAACAGCGTCAAGCGCAGGGCAATTCGTCTACCGGCACGAACGTCGATGGGACACGCCGGCACATCATTCATGGCGCATCGCTGGCCGCGGCCGGTGGCCTCCTGGGGCTGGCCGGGGGCGGGGCATGGGCAGCGGGATCGGACAAGCCCGAAAAGACCGAGATCAAGATCGGCTTCATCCCGCTGACCGATTGCGCATCGGTCGTGATGGCGTCGGTGCTGGGCTTTGACAAGAAATACGGCGTCAAGTTCGTGCTGAGCAAAGAGGCTTCATGGGCCGGCGTGCGCGACAAGCTTGCCAACGGCGACCTAGATGCCGCCCACGTGCTGTACGGCCTGCTGTACGGCGTGCAGATGGGCATTGGCGGCCAGAAGAAGGACATGGCCGTACTGATGGGCTTGAACAACAACGGCCAGGCCATCACGCTGTCGAAGCAACTGGCCACCAAGGGCGCGGTCGACGGCGCTTCGCTCGCCAAACTGATGCGCACCGAAAAGCGCGACTACACGTTCGCGCAAACCTTCCCGACCGGCACCCACGCGATGTGGCTGTATTACTGGCTGGCGGCCAACGGCATCAATCCGATGAAGGATGCCAAAGTCATCACGGTGCCGCCGCCGCAGATGGTGGCCAATATGCGCATCGGGAACATGGACGGCTTCTGCGTCGGTGAGCCGTGGGGCCACCGCGCCATCATGGACGGCATCGGCATCACGGCCACGACGACCCAGGACATCTGGCGCGACCACCCGGAGAAAGTGCTGGGCTCGACGCTGGCGTTTGCCAAAGCCAATCCGAACACGTGCCGCGCGATGATGGCCGCCATCCTCGAGGCGGGCAAGTGGATCGACGCGTCGCTGGCCAACAAGAACAAGATGGCCGAAGTGATCGCCGCCAAGTCGTATGTCAACACCAGCAAGGACGCGATCGACCAGCGCATCATGGGCCGGTACCAGAACGGCATGGGCAAGACCTGGGACGACGCGAACCACATGAAGTTCTACAACGATGGCCTGGTCAACTTCCCGTACCTGTCCGATGGCATGTGGTTCATGACGCAGCACCGCCGCTGGGGCTTGCTCAAGACCGATCCGGATTACCTGGCCGTGGCCACCGCCGTCAACCAGGTTCAGTTGTACAAGGACGCGGCGACGATGACGAAGACGCCGGTCCCGGCGGGCTTGCTGCGCACATCAAAGCTGATGGACGGCACCGTGTGGGATGGCAAGAACCCACAGGCATATGCCGCGTCGTTCAAGGTCAAGGCTTGATCATTCACCCGTACTGCGAGGAGCCGTCATGAATGCCCTGTTGAAATCCGTTCCCAACGAGCCGGCGCCAGCGCCGGTGGCCGTCAGCGGCCCGGCGCGCACCGCCACACCGCGCAAGCCGGCTGCCGCTGTCGCTGCGCGCCGCGCGCAGCCGTTTGCCGCGCTGGTGCGGCGCGTGGCGCCGCCGCTGACCGGCATCGCGCTGGTGCTGCTGGTCTGGCAAGTGATCGCCGCGCAGAACGAGGCGTTTCCGTCTCCCCTGGTCACGTGGCAGGCGGCGCTCGAACTGTTTGCCGATCCGTTTTACCGCAACAGCCCCAACGACCAGGGCATCGGCTGGAACGTGCTGGCGTCGCTGCAGCGCGTGGCGATCGGCTTCGGCCTGGCGGCGCTGATCGGGATTCCGCTGGGCTTCGTGATCGGGCGCGTGCAGTTCGTCAGCCGCATGTTCGGCCCGATCATCAGCCTGCTCAAGCCGGTCTCGCCGCTGGCCTGGCTGCCGATTGGCCTCCTGGTCTTCAAGTCGGCCGATCCGGCGGCGATCTGGTCGATCTTCATCTGCTCGATCTGGCCGATGATCATCAATACGGCCGTCGGTGTGCAGCGCGTGCCGCAGGACTACATGAACGTGGCGCGCGTGCTGAATTTGTCGGAGTGGAAGATCCTCACCAAGATCCTGCTGCCATCGGCGCTGCCGTACATCCTGACCGGCGTGCGCCTGGCGATCGGCACTGCCTGGCTCGTCATCGTCGCGGCCGAAATGCTGACCGGCGGCGTGGGCATCGGCTTCTGGGTATGGGACGAATGGAACAACCTGAACGTGGCGCACATCATCATCGCGATTGCCATCATCGGCGTGGTCGGCCTGCTGCTCGAACTGGCGCTGGTGTCGCTGGCGCGCGCACTGACCCACGAACAAGTGGCTAACTGAAAGGGTTTCGATCATGGACGAACTGCAAAAGAAATTCATCGACATCACCGGCGTGGAGATGGCGTTTCACACGAAGAAGGGCGTGTTCCCGGCGTTGCAGGGGATCGATCTGACGGTCAGCAAGGGCGAATTCATCACGCTGATCGGCCACTCGGGCTGCGGCAAGTCGACGCTGCTGAACCTGGTCGCCGGTTTGCTCAAGCCCACCGCTGGGTTGCTGATCTGCGCGGGCCGCGAAATCGGCGGCCCGTCACCGGAGCGTGCGGTCGTGTTCCAGAACCATTCGTTATTGCCATGGCTGACGTGCTACGAGAACATTCATCTGGGCGTCGAGCGCGTCTTTGGTTCAACCGAATCCCGCGCGCAGTTGCGCGAGCGGACGATGGATGCGCTTGCGCTGGTGGGTTTGACGAGTGCCGAAACGAAGCGCCCGCATGAAATCTCGGGCGGCATGAAGCAGCGCGTCGGCATCGCGCGGGCGCTGGCGATGCAGCCGAAGGTGCTGTTGATGGACGAACCGTTCGGCGCACTCGACGCGCTCACGCGCGCGCACTTGCAGGACGAACTGCTCAAGATCGTGGCGGCGACGAAATCCACGGTAGTGATGGTGACGCACGATGTGGACGAGGCAGTGTTGCTGTCGGACCGGATCGTCATGCTGACCAATGGACCGGCGGCCGCGATCGGCGAAATCGTCGCCGTGGAACTCGAGCGGCCGCGCGACCGGGTGGCGCTGGCGCAGGATGCGCGCTATACCGAGCATCGCCGGCAGGTGCTGGAGTTCTTGTACCGCAAGCAAGCGCATCCGGCCGTGGCGGCCTGATACGCGTTCGAACCAATTTCGCACCGCGGCATGTCACATTGGCTTGAACGCTGATGCGCCGTAGGGTGGACGGCATAGCCGTCCACCCTACGGTTATTCACTGAGCGGCAATGCCTGCTTAAACGGCTTTTTTCTTCTGCACCTGACGCTGCTGCTGCTTGCGCTGCGTCTGGTTGCGGTTCTGCTTGCCTTCGTGGAGCGCGGTGGCGTCCAGCTTGGCTTGCTCGGCGGTGCGCAGTTCTTCCTTGTCGTCGTGCGCGACGAAGTAATCGTTGGCTTGCGCATCGACCACCAGCTTGATCGCCGCTTCGTCGGTGAGGTCATACATCTCCGTGAGGAGCGTGGTCACCTCGTCGAGAAAATCTTCATAAGTCATGGTGCGATCATCCTAATGTGAGCGGAACACAAAAAAGCCAACCCGGAGGTTGGCTTTTTTGCTGAATCTTTGGTAGGCCGTGCGGGATTCGAACCTGCGACCAACGGATTAAAAGTCCGCTGCTCTACCAGCTGAGCTAACGACCCGAAGAAGCAAGATTATAGGGGGCGACACCGGCGCTGTCAAATGCCGCGCCCGGTGTTTGTCTCAAGCGTGTGACTTGCTGTTGTCGTTACTTCAGTGACGCCAGGCGATCGCGCGCGGTCTGCGCGGCGCTCGACTCCGGGTACTTCGCTACCAGTGTCTGCAGCGACTTCTTCGCGTTCTTGTTGTCCTTGAGCAGGGTGTAGCTGCTGGCGATATTGAGCATCGCGTCCGGCACCTTCTGGCTCGTGGCGTAGGTGGTGGTGACGACCTGCTGCGCCGCGATGGCCTTCTTGTAGTCGCCCAGTGCGTAGAACGTATTGCCGAGCCAGTACTGCGCATTCGATGCGTACGGCGACTGCGGATACTGCCGGACGAATTCCTGCAACGCGACCGAGGCGCCCTTGTAGTCGCCGGCCTGGAACTGGGCGGTGGCGGCTTCGTACGCGGTCTTTTCGGTCGGCAGTACTTCAGCCGTCTGCCCGTCGATGACTTCAGCGCGCGGCTCGACTTTTTTCAGACGGGCGTCGAGGTCGGCGTACAGCTGCTTCTGGCTGTTCTGGGCCTTGGCGACCTCGTTGGCCAGCACTTCGATCTGGCCGCGCAGGCGGGCGATTTCCTGCATCGTCTGCTCGTGCTGGTTGAGCATCTCGATCTGCACCGTCTTGTCCGATTTGCTGTCGATGCGTGTGGTCAGGTCGCGCGTGATGTTGTCCACCTTGGTGCGCAGGTCCAGGATGGCCTTGCGCGCTTCTTCGTCGTCGAACGGGCCGGCGGCGGCGTGCAGCGGCAGCGACAGGGCCAGCACGAGGCATGCGAGGCGGGACTTGGACAGTTTGAGCATAAGCGTTGTGTTCTTTCTACTAAGCCGGTGACGTCGGCGGTTGCTGAGATAAAACAAGGGGCGGGTAGCAGTCTGCACTGCGTCCCGCCCCCTGTCAATCGAACCTGTCCGGCTTGTTCAGCCGAATCGATTATTGATAGACGATGTCTGCGCGGCGGTTTTCAGCCCACGATTCTTCGTTGCTGCCGGTGGCTTTTGGCTTTTCTTCGCCCAGCGACACGGCTTCGATCTGGCTTTCCGACACGCCCAGCGACGCCATCGAACGACGGACGGCTTCAGCACGCTTCTGGCCCAGGGCCAGGTTGTACTCGGTGCCGCCGCGTTCATCGGTATTGCCCTGGATCAGGACTTTACGCGACGTGTTCTTGGTCAGGAAACCCGAGTGGTTCTGGACCACTGGCTGGCCATCAGCGCGCACGACGAAGCTGTCGTAGTCGAAGTAGACGCTGCGGTTGGCCAGAACGCCTTGCGGGTCGTTCAGCGGATCGACGCTGCCGGTCTGGACCGGGTTGATGTCACGTGGGTCGGCAGCAGCTGGCGCTGCCGGCGTTGGCGATTTCTCGACGACCGGGGTTTCGTTCAGCTTGGTTGGCGACGAGCAAGCGGCCAGCAGGGCTGCGGTGGAAACGATGAAAGCTACACTCTTGAAGTTGCGCATGGATTTTCTCCTGTTATGTTGAGGTTTTACTTCTTACTTCATGAAGGGACCCCAGCTGGGCTCCCGAATGTTTCCCGCTTTGGTCGTCAAGCGTTGCTTGACTCGTCCATCCACAGACACCACGGCCAGCGAGGTGCGACCGCCACCCTTGGTTGCATACATGATGTACTTGCCGTTAGGCGAAAAACTCGGTTCGGTGGCCCCATCGGCCAGGCGCAGTTCCTGGCCGCTGGCCAGGTCCATCGCATATAAGGAGTAAGCGCCGCCGCGCTGCGAAATCCAGGCCAGCGTCTTGCCGTCGGACGACACGCGTGGGCTGATGTTGTAGCTGCCATTGAACGTCACGCGGGTGGCGTTGCCGCCGGCTGCGCTCATCTTGTAGATTTGCGGGCCACCGCTGCGGTCGCTCGTGAAATAAATGGTCCGGCCGTCGGCCGAGAACTGCGGTTCGGTATCGATCGCCGGATTGTTGGTCAGGCGCTTGTGGCCCGTACCGCCCGAATTGACCGAATAGATCTCGGTATTGCCGTCCTTCGACAGGGCCACGGCCAGCGTCGAGCCGTCCGGCGACCACGATGGCGCCGAGTTGTTGCCCTTCTGGTTCGAGATCACGTTGCGGCGACCCGTCATCAGGTCTTGCAGATACACGACCGGCTTGCGGTCTTCCATCGAGACGTAGGCGACTTTGGAGCCATCCGGCGACCAGGATGGCGAAATGATCGGCTCCTTGCCCTGAGTGGCGATAACTTCGTTCTCGCCATCGGCATCCGACACGGCCAGGATATAGCGCTTGGCGCTGCTGTCGGCCTTCACGTAGGCGATGCGGGTCGAGAAGATGCCGCGCACGCCGGTCAGCTTTTCATAGACGTCGTCGGCGATGCGGTGCGCCTGCAGGCGCGTGTAGCGAGGCTGGACTTCGCCACCCATCTGCGAGATTTCGCCGCCCTTGACCGTGTCCATCAGCTTGTAGCGGATGGCAAAACGGCCGTCAGGTTGTTTCGATACGCTGCCGACCACGAGCGCGTCGGCGCCGCTGGCCTTGAAGGCGGCCAGGTTGATGCTGCCGGCGTCGCGGTCGCTGATGACCTGGCCGGCGTCGATGATTTTGAACACACCGCTGCGCTCGAGGTCGGCGCGGATGACGGCCGACACTTTATCGGGGGCGACGGATTCGTCGGCGAAGGCCGCAATCGCGACCGGAATCTGGTTGCTGCCGACACCGGCGATTTCGATTTGCAGCTGCGCATTGGCTGCTGATCCCATGGCAAGGGACGCGCTAAACAGCAGGAAATGGATTTTTTTCATAGTTTCTCTTGTAAAACTGGTTCGAACCGAATCAATCGTAATCGCGCATCGAGAAATTCACGTCAAGCGTACGCTCCACGGTCCCGTCCTTCTTTTTGGGCAGTGGCGATGCCTTCTTGATACCATTTTCCACTGCCCTGTCAAATTCCGGCACACCGCTGCTTTTCACCAACCGCACCGACATGATTTCACCGGTCGGCAACTGGTCGACGCGGAACGTGGCGCGTGGATTGCCCGACACATCGGTGTTACCCGGATAGGCCGTGCTGCTCTTGATGGCTGCCGTGATCGCGGCGATATAACCGCCGTCCGACTTCGGTCCTGTCGATTTCGCGGCGCTGCCGCCGCTGCCCATGGCACCGGCCATGCGCTTGAGTTCGTCGGCGCGCATTTTCGCCAGCTTGGCGTCTTCGGCAGCGGCTGCCTTGGCTTTCGCGGCATCCGCTTTCTTCTTGTCGGCAGCCGCCGCCAGTTGATCGGCTTTCTTTTTCTCGTCCGCTTCTTTTTTCTTTTCAGCCGCCGCCAGGGCTGCCGCTTTCTTGTCGGCTTCCTTTTCGGCTTCTTTCTTCTTCTGGTCCGCTTCCTTCTTGGCGAGCAGCTCTTTTTCTTTCTCTTTCTGCTTGCGCTCGGCCTCGTCCTTCTTCTTCTGCTCGGCGAGCTTTTCTTCACGCTCGCGTTTTTCCGCGTCACGTTTCTCGGCCAGCGCTTTTTTCTTCGCTTCTTCGGCCTTGCGTTCCTTTTCGCGCTGCAGGGCAATGTCCGGCGCCGGCTTCGGTGCCGGCTCTTCGACCACCGGTGGCGGCGGCGGTGGCGGGGTGCGCACCGGCTCCGGCGTCGGCTCGGGCGCGGGTTCCGGCTCAGGCGTTGGCTCCGGGGTTGGCTCGGGCTCCGGGGCAGGCTCTGGTGGCAGCTCGGGGGCGGCGGCGGTCTGCACCGACATGTCCCATACTTCGGCCTCGACGGTGATCGGCGTCTTGGCCGTCCAGCTCACGCCGATCCACAGAAACGCCAGCAACGCGGCGTGCACGGCCACTGCCAACAGGAACGATGGCAGGCGGCTCGGTTCAGGCGGCACGTGGTACGGCACGCCGGCGTTGTCTGGCTTTATTTCGGGCATATTCTAGGCATCAATGCATCGACATCACTGGGTGGCCAGGCCAACCCGGTTGATACCCATCTTCTTGGCTTCCGAGATCAGTTGGATGACGTCGTCGTACTTGCTCTCGCGGTCGCCCGCGATCAGCACCGGATAATCGGGGTGTTCTTCGTGCAGCGCGCGCAGGCGCTGCAGCAGGGCGGAGCGGTCGGCCACGTCTTCCTGGGCCACGCGCCCCTTGCCCTGTACGCCGATCGACAGGCGATTCTCGGGCTCGATCGAGACCTGGATATAGGTGTCCGGCGGCAGTGCCGATTTTTCAGCGCGCGGCAGGTTGACCACGCTCGGCGCCTGGTTGGCCGGCACTGCCATGAAGATAATGAGCAGCACCAGCATCACGTCGATGTAAGGCACGACGTTGATCTCGGATTTGAACTTGCGGCGACGTCCGCCGCGCATGCTGCTGGAAAAGGCCATGGTCAGGCTCCCTCGATCAGCGCGACTGGCGCTGGAGAATGTTCGAGAATTCTTCGACGAAGCTCTCGAAGCGGTTGGCCAGGCGGTCGATATCGTGCGTGAAGCGGTTGTACGCCACCACGGCCGGGATCGCAGCAAACAGGCCGATCGCGGTGGCGATCAGTGCTTCGGCAATGCCGGGCGCGACGATCGCCAGCGTGGCTTGCTCGACGCTGGCCAGGCCGCGGAACGCGTTCATGATGCCCCAGACGGTACCCAGGAGGCCAATGTACGGCGAGACCGAGCCAACCGACGCCAGAAAGTTCAGGTGCGATTCCAGTGCATCGAGTTCGCGCTGGAACGATGCGCGCATGGCGCGGCGGGCGCCGTCGAGCACCGAATTCATGTCGAGCGTTTCGCGCGACGCTTGTTTGCCCTTGATGAATTCGCCCATGCCGGACTCGAAGATGCGGGCCAGGGCGCCGCTCTGGTCGCGCTGGCTGCTGGCACTCTGGTGCAACGTGTGCAGGTTGCCGCCGGCCCAGAAGCTGCGTTCGAACTGCTCGGTCTGCGCACGGGCAGCGCGGATTGCGAATACCTTGCGGAAGATGTAAGTCCAGCTCACGATCGACAGCAATAACAGCAAGGCCATGATCAATTGCACCAGCACGTGGGCATTGCCGATCAGGGCGACGAATGAAAGGTCTGGGGTGACGGTCATGGGCTATGTATTTAGGTATGTATTCAGGCGGCACGCATTTTAGCAGCCACGTGGTCAGGCAAGGGGCGCGGGCGCATTGTGGCAATATCGACACAACACACGGTCACGCCCGCCGTGTTGAGCAGGGTTTCACCGCACCAGGCCTGCTGCAGGAACTGGACCGATGCGCGATCCAGCCTGGCAATACTGGTCTGGATCGTCAACTGATCGTCGAGGCGCGCCGCAGCGTGGTAATCGAGCGTCACGTTCTTGACGACGAAGGCGGTGTTGTCCGTATCCAGAAGGGCTTGCTGCTGCACACCGAGTGACCGAAGCCATTCGGTGCGGGCGCGTTCGAAAAATTTCAGGTAGTTGGCATAGAAGACAATGCCGCCAGCGTCGGTATCTTCGTAATACACCCTGACTGGCCAGTTAAATACTGAAGACATTGTTACTGCCGATACATGAACATGAGAAACATTCTACGCGAGTTTCCTTCTCGATATCACCGTTTCAGGCGATCGATCGTGGAAATTACTTACGTACCCCTCGCACAAAATTGTGCTTTTGCGCGGTAGTAGACTTGATACTTGGCAAAAAGACCAATCACTGTAACATTTTCTCACAAATGGCGGGCATGCTATCGGTGGCCATCCAGCCTGTCCGCGCAGGTGCCTGCGCGGACGCGCGCCTGGTCAGGCGCGCTTGATCGTGAATGGCGAGAAGCCCTGGCAGGTCGGCATCAGTTCGATGCTGTTGACGTTGACGTGCGGCGGCAGCGTCGCGATCCAGTACGCGGTGTCGGCAATATCTTTTGCGCTCAGTGGCGTGGTGCCTTCATACACTTTGGCTGCGGCCGAATCGTCGCCCTTGAAGCGCACATTGGAGAATTCCGTGCCGCCGGACAGGCCCGGGGCCAGATTGGTGGCGCGCACGCCGGTGCCGACGAGATCGGCGCGCAGATTGAGCGTGAACTGCTCCACGAAGGCCTTGGTGGCGCCGTACACATTGCCGCCTGGATAAGGGTAGTGGCCGGCAGTCGAGCCGATATTGATCACCAGCCCGCTGCCGCGCGCGACCATGTCGGGCAGCACGAGACGGGTCATCGTCACCAGGCCTTTGCAATTGGTGGCGATCATGGTGTCCCAGTCGTCCAGCGGCACTTCGTGCGCCGGCACCGTGTTGAGCGCCAGGCCGGCATTGTTGATCAGCACATCGATCTGTTTCCAGTCAGCCGGCAAACCGGCCAGTGCTGCCTCGATCGAGGTGCGGCTGATGACGTCCAGCGTTACCGGCAGGGCGGCGTCACCCAGCTCGGCGGCCAGATCGGCGATGCGATCGGTGCGGCGGGCTGCCAGGATCACGCGGTGGCCGTTCGAAACGAAGGTGCGCGCCATTTCGGCGCCGAAGCCGGCCGATGCGCCGGTAATGAGGACGATCATGATGAATCCTTGAAAAGGAAGGTGGGGAAGATAGAAGTAGGCAAATGCAGGCTGGCAAAATTGTAGCCGAAATGATCAGGCCGCCGTGGCGGGCAGGCGATTACGTCCCGGCTGGTCACCAGAACGGCGCTTTCCTTGCCCTTCAATGGGGAGTTCAGTACAATTTGCGGACTTTACGTCTCACGTAACTGGCGAAACACCGCACAAGCGCCACCGATTGGTGCGCAGCGCGGCAAAGGTGGGTACCCACCGGGGAACGTGAGACGCCATACGCCGTTCGCCTGGGCAGCCATCAACCGGTACGCGTTCGATCGCGGCTGCCCGCGCCCTTTGGCTCCCGCACCCGCACACAGCGCCGCTCGTTGCCTGGAATACTATCGATTGGAGTTTTACATGTTTGCTAAAGACCATACGCTGGCCAATGTCGATCCGGATCTGTGGAATGCCATTCAGAAAGAAAACGTCCGTCAGCAAGACCACATCGAGCTGATTGCGTCCGAAAACTACACCTCGCCGGCCGTGATGGAAGCGCAGGGCTCGCAACTGACCAACAAGTACGCCGAAGGCTATCCGGGCAAGCGCTACTACGGCGGCTGCGAATACGTCGACGTCGTCGAGCAGTTGGCGATCGACCGTCTGAAGCAATTGTTCGGCGCAGAAGCCGCCAACGTGCAGCCAAACTCGGGCTCGCAGGCGAATCAGGGCGTGTTCTTCGCCGTGCTGAAACCAGGCGACACGATCATGGGCATGTCGCTGGCAGAAGGCGGCCACCTGACCCACGGCATGCCGCTGAACATGTCGGGCAAGTGGTTCAACGTCGTCTCGTACGGCCTGACCGCTGACGAAGACATCGACTACGAAGCGCTCGAGCGCCAGGCGCACGAGCACAAACCGAAGATGATCATCGCCGGCGCGTCGGCGTTCTCGCTGAAGATCGACTTCGAGCGCATCGCCAAGGTCGCCAAGGCCGTCGGCGCCTACTTCATGGTCGATATGGCCCACTACGCCGGCCTGATCGCTGCAGGCGAGTACCCGAACCCGGTGCCGTTCGCCGACTTCGTCACCTCGACCACGCACAAGTCGCTGCGCGGCCCGCGCGGCGGCATCATCCTGATGAAGGCCGAGCACGAGAAGATCATCAACTCCGCGATCTTCCCGGGCATCCAGGGTGGTCCGCTGATGCACGTGATCGCCGGCAAGGCCGTCGCGTTCAAGGAAGCGCTGACGCCTGAGTTCAAGACTTACCAGCAGCAGGTCGTCAAGAACGCCAAGGCACTGGCCGACACGCTGACCGCGCGTGGCCTGCGCATCGTGTCGGGTCGCACCGAATCGCACGTGATGCTGGTCGACCTGCGCGCCAAGAACCTGACCGGCAAGGAAGCCGAAGCAATCCTGGGCCAGGCGCACATGACCTGCAACAAGAACGGCATCCCGAACGACCCGCAAAAGCCGTTCGTCACCTCGGGCATCCGCCTGGGCAGCCCGGCCTTCACGACGCGTGGCTTTGTCGAAGAAGACGCCGTCACCGTGGGCAACCTGATCGCCGACGTGCTGGACAACCCGCATGACGCCGCGACCATCGAGCGCGTCAAGGGCGAAGTCAAGAAACTGACCAGCAAGTATCCGGTTTACGCCGCCTGAGCTGGCTGACCCTGTCTATCCGGGCCGGTTCGCTGGCCCGGTAGTCTCCACGTAGTATTGCAGCCCCGGCGCCATGAAATGTCCCTTTTGCCAGCATGAAGATACACAAGTCCTCGATACCCGCGTATCGGAGGAGGGGGACGCCATCCGGCGCCGGCGCCGCTGCGGCAAGTGCGACAAGCGCTTTACCACCTATGAGCGCATCGAACTGTCGATGCCGATCATCGTCAAGAAGAACGGCAGCCGTACCGAGTTTGCTTCATCCAAGCTGCGCGGCAGCCTCATGCTGGCGCTGCGCAAGCGCCCGGTGGCCGCCCAAGCCATCGACAAGGCCGTTGCTTCCATCGAAGAAAAGCTCCTCACCAGCGGCCTGCGTGAAGTCGACACCGGCCATGTGGGCGAGCTCGTAATGCAAGAGCTCAAGGGCCTCGACAAGATCGCGTATATCCGCTTCGCATCGGTCTACAAGAATTTCGAAGACCTGGATTCGTTCCAGGCAGCGCTGGCCGAAGTCGGGCACCAGCGCAAGCTCGACAACTAATCCATCCCCGAGGTTCCCCGAACGGCGCGGCGTACGCTTGCGCCGCCGCACGGGCGTGTAAAACCGGCCTGATAACGTCGTAGCTCGTTATCGGGAGGCTTGCGTGCGTATCCATTCACACCGCGGTTTTACGCTGATCGAAGTGCTGGTGGCGCTGTTCGTGCTCGCCATCGGTGTCGTCGGTGCGGGCGCGGCGCAACTGGCGGCCGACCGTACGCGCCAGCAGGCGGCTTTGACGGCCGAAGCGGGGCAATTGGCGGGTTCGCTGGCGGCGCGTATTACAGCGAACGGGCCGGTGGCGCGCCTGCCCGATGCGGACAATCCCTATCTTTCACTCGACTACGACGCCGTCGCCGACGGCCCGCCTGCTGCCGCCCCCACATGCTTCGGCACCGCTGCATGCGATCCGCTGGCGCTGGCGGCGTTCGACCTCGATGAAACACGCCTGCTCGTGCACGGCCGCTTTCCCGGCGGGCGCATCGCCGTCTGCCGCGATGCGGCGCCATGGGATGCCGGCAGCCGCCGCTATCGGTGGGCGTGCAGCGGCGGTGCGCATGCGGCGGTGGCGATCAAGATCGGCTGGCACGGCAATGACGACGCGCCGGCGTTCGTGCTGATGGTGGCGCAATGAGGCATCCCCGTCGTGCGGGCGTGCGCCAGCCTGGTTTTACCATCGCCGAATTCATGGTGGCGATGGTGCTCGGCCTGGCCGTGCTGTTGGCAGCAGGTTCGCTGCTGATCGGCGCCACGCGGGCGCATGCAGCGCTGCTCGACGCGGCCGAGATGGACGACGCCGGACGCTACGCGCTGGACGCGCTGGCACGCGCCGTGCGCCTGGCCGGTCACGTCGATTGGGCGGCGCATCCGGCGCTTGACCCGGCAGCACCGGCTGCGGTTGCCGGACTGGATGCGGCCTCGCTGACCTACGCCGGCGCCGGCATCGATGCGCCGCTTCCGGCCACAGTCAACGGCAGCGACGTGCTGGCGCTGCGCTTTGCCGGCACCGGTGCACCACCGGATGGTGATGGCGGCACGCTCGATTGCGCCGGCTTTCCAGTCCATCGCGACCAGGAAGGCTGGAGCATCTTCTATGTCGCGCGCAATGCGCAGGGCGACGCCGAATTGCGCTGCAAATACCGGGGCGCCGGCAACTGGTCGTCCGATGCCGTGGCAGGGCGTGTCGACAGTTTCCAGGTGCTCTACGGGCTCGACACCGATGGCGATGGCGCGCCCAACCGGTACGTGAATGCCAGCGCAATCCGGGCGCTGGATGCGGCGCTGGTACTGGCCGGGTCGACGCCGGATGAGCGTGATGCCGATCTGCGTACCCGCAGCCACTGGAAGCGCGTGGCAAGCGTGCGTGTCGGCTTGCTGCTGCATGGGCCGCGTCAGGCTGCCGGCAGCGGGGCCAACCTCGTGCACTGGCTGTTCGGGCCAGGGTACGACGGTGCACTGGCCGCTGCCGATCCGGGTGTCCGGCTGGCGGCGGCCGATCTTGACGGTGACAGCGAGGCGCGCCTGCGCAAGGTATATGGCGCAGTGATTGCGTTGCCCGTCGCGCTGTCCGTTTTACCTTCGGCGGCGCCGCCCGCTGCGCCGCCCGCTGCGCCGCCTGCTGCACCGCCTGCTGCACCGCCCGCGTCACCGCCCGCGTCACCGCCCACTGGGCCGCGCGCTGCGCTACCCACCGCGCCGCCGTTGGCCGCGCCTTGAGCCGCGCATGCGCAATCGACACTCTCCCATGCCACGGCGCCAGGCTGGCATCGCGCTCATCACTGCGCTCGTACTGATGCTGGCGGTGCTGATGACGGGCATTGCTTCGGCGCGTGGTGCGCTGCAAAGCGCGCGCGGCGCAGCGTACGAACGCGATCGCGTGCTGGCCATGCAAATGGCAAAGGCCGCTTTAACCGATGCCGAGCACGATATCGACGGCGGCGCGGCGCCGGGCTCGGCGCGCGCCAATGCGATCCTGGGCGGCAGTGCGGATGCGTTCATCGGTGGCTGTCTCGGCGCCCGGCCGTACAGCGGCCTGTGCGCGCACGACGCCGACCCCAACCGGCAACTGGCCCGGCTCGCCGTCGATGCCGGGCCTGCCATCGCCTTCGGCACGTTCACCGGCGCCACGCTGCCGACGGGCGAGGGCGGCTTGCCGCTCGCGCTGCCGCGCTACCTGATCGAGCTGATGCCGGCCTCCGGCGAAGGGCAGCTGTACCGCATTGCTGCGCGCGGCGCTGGCAGCATGACCGGCGCCCGGGTCGCGCTGCAGGCCTATTTCCGCAAACCACCCGGTGGCGCGCGCGGGCAGCGCGTTGGCTGGCGCGAGATCGGCAACTGGTCCGCACTGGTTGCGGCCGCAGCCGAATGAGCCATTAGCGCAAAACAGACGCAAACAGACGCAAACAGACGCAAACAGGAGCAAAACGCATGACACGACATCGCAACGGTTTCACACTGATCGAACTGCTGGCCGTGCTGGCGATCGTCGGCATCCTGACATCGGTCGCGTATCCGTCGTATGCGCACCAGATCGTCAAGGCGCGCCGGGTCGAGGCCCAGCTGGCGCTGCTCGACGTGATGCAGCGGCAGGAACAATACCGCGCCCAGCATCACACCTATATCGCGTTCTCCATCGCCACCAGCACCCCGGACACGCGTCAGTTCCGCACCTGGCTCGGCAACAGCGCCGCTGCCAGCGCCTACGAGCTCGACGGCGACGCCTGTCCGGGCCAGCCCATTGCCGCATGCATCCTGCTGCGCGCACGGCCCGGCACCGCCAGCGTCAACGCTGCATTTTCCGATCGTGAATGCGGCACGCTGACGCTGGACAGTACCGGTGCGCAGGGCGCCAGCGGCGCATCCTCGCGCTGCTGGCCATGACAGCGTCGGCCGTGAACCCGCCGATGCCCCGGACTACCCGGCGCGCCCGCTGCCGCGGCGTGTCCCTGGCCGAACTGGCCGTGGTGCTGGGCATGGTGGCCATCACGGCGGCGCTGGCGGCGCCCGGCCTGCACCGGATCGTGCAGGGCCAGGAACTGCGCGTGGCCGCCAGCGACTTGTACAGTGCGATCCAGCTGGCGCGTTCGCAGGCGATCGCCCGCAACGAGCCGGTGATCGTCACGGCCAACGACGCGGCCGGCATCGACTGGTCGCGCGGCTGGACCGTCTACGTCGATCGTGACAACGATCGCCGGGCAGGCGCGGGCGACGACATCCTGGCCGTGCGCGCCACGCTGGCGCAAGGGGTGCAGGTGGGCTATTCCTTTGCCAGCGCTGCAGCCCCACAATACATCGCCTACAATGGCGCGGGGCGCAGTTGCAGCACGACCAGCAGCGCCGCCGCGCGGCCGGGCACGCTGTCGTTGTTCCACGGCGGTCAGGTGCGCCGTATTAAAATCAACATGCTTGGCCGCCCGCGCCTGTGCAACCCGGCCCGCGACGCCGGCTGCGACGGCGCCGCCGCACCGCCCTGAAGCAGGCCTAAAAAACGCGCATCGATGAAAGACCACGTGACCCACGACAGCCAACCCATTCTCAACGACACCGAAGGCATGGCCGCGGCGCTGGCCTGGGCGGCGCGCGGCATGTTCATCACGGCGCCCAATCCGCGCATCGGCTGCGTGATCGTCAAGGACGACGTCGTGATCGGCGCCGGCCACACGCAGCCGGCCGGCCAGGCGCACGCTGAAATCCAGGCACTGCGCGACGCCGCCGAGCGCGGCAACGACGTGCGCGGCGCCACTGCCTATGTCACGCTCGAACCGTGCAGCCACCACGGCCGCACGCCGCCGTGCTCGGAGGCGCTGATCGCTGCTGGCCTGGGCCGCGTGGTGGCGGCGATGGTCGACCCCAATCCGCTCGTCGCCGGGCGCGGGCTGGCGCAGCTGGAAGCGGCGGGCATCGCCGTGCGCTCCGGGATCATGGCGCGCGAGGCGCAGGAACTGAACATTGGCTTCTTCTCGCGCATGGTGCGCGGCCTGCCGTGGGTGCGCCTGAAAGTGGCGGCCAGCCTGGACGGCGCCACGGCGCTGGCCGGCGGTGAAAGCCAGTGGATCACCGGCCCCGATGCACGCGCCGACGGCCATGCGTGGCGCGCGCGCGCCAGCGCCATCGTCACCGGCATCGGCACCGTCAAGGCCGACAACCCGCAACTCACCGTGCGCGGGCTTGCCACGCCGATGCAGCCGCGCCGCGTGATCGTCGACAGCCGCCTCGAGATCGACCTGAATGCACACATCCTGCAGGGCGAGCCGTGCTGGCTCGTCGCGGCGGTCGAGCAGCCGGGCGACCACAAGGCTGCCGCCCTGCGCGCCGCCGGCCACGAGGTGCTGTACCTGCCGAACGCCCACGGCAAGGTCGACCTGCCGGCGCTGATGCGCGAACTGGGCCGGCGCGAAGTCAATGAAGTCCACGTCGAAGCGGGCAGCAAACTCAATGCATCGCTCGTGCGCGAAGGCTGCGTCGACGAACTGCTGGTCTACCTGGCCCCGAGCCTGATCGGCCCGGGGCAGGGCATGTTCGACCTGCCGCCGCTCACACAACTGACCGAGCGGCGCCAGTTGCGCTTCCACGACGTCACGCGCGTGGGCGACGACCTGCGCATCCTGGCCCGCTTCGCCGAAGCTGCTTCCCCATCCTCTGCTACCCCCAACAAGGAATAACGTCGTATGTTTACTGGAATCGTCGCCGCTGTCGGCACCATCACTTCCGTCGCGCCGCTGGCCGGCGGCCTGGACGCCGGCGTGCGTCTCGCCATCGATGCCGGCCCGTTGCCGCTGGCCGACGTGGGCCTGGGCGACTCGATCGCCATCAACGGCGCCTGCATGACCGTCACCGAAAAGAGCGCCACCGGGTTCACGGTAGACGTCTCGCGCGAAAGCCTGAACAAGACCGTGGGCCTGGACGCGCCCGGTGAAGTCAACCTCGAGAAAGCCTTGACGCTGGCCGAGCGTCTGGGTGGCCACCTGGTATCGGGCCACGTCGATGGCCTGGGTGTCGTGCACAGCTTCGAGCCGGTCGGCGAATCGCGCGAACTGATCATCGATGCGCCGCACGAGCTGGGCAAGTTCCTGGCCTATAAAGGGTCGATCGTCGTCAATGGCGTGTCGCTCACCGTCAACCGGGTACACGACCTGGAAGAGGGCGGCCAGAAAGTCTGCCGCTTCTCGATCAACCTGATTCCGCACACGATCGAGGTCACCACGCTGCGCCACCTGGCGGCCGGCTCGCGTGTCAATCTCGAGATCGACCTGATCGCGCGCTACGTCGAGCGCATGCTCGCAGCGACCACCGCCAGGTAATCGAGTACCCGACTCGAGTCCACCGGCTTGGTGAAGTGCGCATCAAAGCCGGCGGCGCGCGAGCGCGCCAGGTCGTCCTGCGCGCCCCAGCCCGATACCGCGACGATGGCGCAGCGCTCGAGCCCGGCGATCTGGCGCAGGCGGCGCGCCACCTCGTGGCCCGACATGTCGGGCAGACCGATATCCAGAAACACCACGTCAGGCAGGCATTGCGCCGCGACCTGCAACGCCTGCTGCCCGTCATGGGCCACCGTGACGTCGTGACCTTCCATCTCGAGCAGCATTGACAGCGTCACCGCCGCATCGACATTGTCGTCCGTGACGAGAATGCGCAATGCTGGCGCTGCCGGGGTGCCCTGTCCAGCTGGCTCGTCGGCCGCCGCCGGCGCCGCTGTCGCTCCATCCAGCGCGAGCCTGACCACGAAGGTGCTGCCCTTGCCGATGCCGTCGCTGTGCGCGCTGACCGCGCCGTCGTGCAGGCCAATCAGCTGGCGTACCAGCGACAGGCCGATGCCCAGGCCGCCTTGCGCGTGCTGGCGGTTGCTGCCCACCTGACTGAACATCTCGAACACCGATTCCAGCGACGCGGCCGGAATGCCGACGCCGTTGTCGGTCACGGTGATGACGGCGTCGGCGCCATCCTGCGTCACGCGCAGCGAAATCGCGCCGCCCGGGGGCGTGTACTTGGCCGCATTGGTCAACAGGTTGCCGACCACCTGCGCGATGCGGGTGGCGTCGGCCTGGACCGGCAGCGGTGCAGCGTGCAGTTGCAGGTCGAGTACGTGCTGCTTCTGGTCGATCAGCGGCAGGCTTGTCTCGACCGCGTCGGCCACGATCGCGTTGAGGTCGACGCGGGTTTTTCGAATCTCTACCTTGCCATTGGTGACACGCGCGATGTCGAGCAGGTCGTCGATCAGGTGCGCCAGTTGCCGCACCTGGCGCTCCATCATCCCCCGGACGTTGGCGGCGGCGGCATCACCGGCACCGCTGGCCCCGCTGGCCCCGCTGGCCCCAATACGCATCAGTTCCAGGCCCGTCAGCAGCGGTGCCAGCGGATTGCGCAATTCATGCGCCAGCACGGCCAAAAATTCGCTCAGGTTGCGGTTCGCCCTGGCCACTTCGTCGAACAGGTCGCGCTGTTTGGCCTCGGCCAGGCGCAGCGCTGCCTCGGTACGTTTGAAGGCATCGATGTCGGTGACGATCGCGACATGGCCGCGCATCACATCGTCGCGACCCTTGAGCGGCACGGCGGCTACCTGCGTCCAGATCTCGACGCCGTCGTCGCCCAGGTAGCGCGCTTCGATGCCCGGCACGACGCGCTCGCCGCGTGACGCGCGCGCACCGGCGAAATCACGCCGCTCGAGGGGCTTGCCGTCGGCATCGAACGCGGTCCAGCGCATATAGCGCTCTTCGTCCAGCGACGGCAGCACGCCGGTGGGCAGGTAGCGATGCATGGCCTGGTTCGACAGCAACAGCTTGCCGTCCTGACCAGCCACGGCCACGCCGACCGGCAGGGCGTCGAACATCGTCACGAGCGTGTCGCGCGTTTCGTGCAGCGCCTGTTCGGTTCGCTTGCGGTCGCTGATGTCGAGCACGTTGCCGACAAAACCCAGGAAGTCGCCGTTCGCCGCAAAGCGCGGCTGTCCGGTCGCGATCACCCAGCGGTACCCATCGACGACATGCCGCAGCCGATGCTCCATGCTGAATGGCACGCGGCGTGCATTGGCATCGACGACCGCGTGCAGCGCTGCGTCGCGCTCATCCGGATGCACCGCCGCCGTCCAGCCGAACGCCAGGCTCGTGCCCCTGTCCTGGGCCGTGAATTCGTGCCAGGCGCGTGACAGGAACGAGAGCTTGCCATCGGGCTCGGTGACCCACAGCATGGCCGGCGCGGCGTCGGCCAGGTCCAGGAAGCGCGACTCGCTGCGCGCCAGCGCGCGTTCGGCCAGGCGGCGCTGCAGGATGGCAGCGGCCTGATTCGCAGCCACGCCCAGCAGCAGGCGCTCGTGTTCGGACGGAAAGCCGGCGCGCCGCGCGCCGATGAGCACGACGCCAAGCTCGCTGCCGATGCCGAAGCGGGCGCTGCTGAACTGCAGCGGCGCGTCGTCGTGCAGCGTGACGGGACGCATGCCATGCAGATCGGCCGGCTGCATGGCGGCGTCGAGCGCCGCGCGTGCGGCGGGCAGCATGCTGCCCGTGTCGTCGCGCCGCAGGCGAATGATTTCGAGTGGCTCGATCTCGCCCTTGCCCGGGAGGTGGATAGCGACCAGGTCCAGGTCCAGGGTGCGAAGCAGCACGCCGGCCAGGCTGTCGATCACGCCTTCCGGCGGCAGGTCGCCCCAGACGGCTGGCAGGGTGGTCATGGCCACCAGGTCGCGCGTGGTCTTGCGCAGGCGGTCGATCTCGGCGCGGTACTCGTCGGGTGAATGCATGCCGGTGCGCCTGTCTACCGGGCAGCGCTGGCCGGCGTGGCGCCTGCCAGGCGACGCGCGTCGAGTTCTTTGATCATCTCCGCCGGCGGGACGAAGAACGGATTTTCTTGCAGGATGCCGCCGATGATCACCATCGGGTGGGTGCGCAGGATGTCGATCACCAGGTCGGCGCTGAAATGCGTCAGGTCATACGTGCACACGATCGGATGATGGTATTCGGGAAGTGCCTGGTTCAGGCGCGCCTCGTATTCGACAATCTCGTAGGCCTCGGAGCGGGCGCCGGGCGACCAGGCCATGTCGGCGATATTGCGCGAGATTGTTCCGGGTGGTGCATTGGCCGGCGCAATCAGCGCCAGCAGCGTGGCGATCATGCGCTGCTGGTCGAACTTGCCATCCTGCAGATAAGTTTCGTCCCAGGTGCGCACATCAAGCTGCCCTTGCGCCTGGGCGGCATCGATGTCCACGCCCGCTTGCGCCATCCGGGTCAGGTGCGCGGCGCGCTGCGCCGGGTTGACGATATGGGCAGCCAGATCGCCGCGTTCGACGCCTTCCAGGATGAACGGCAGCAGTACGCGGTATTTTTCTTCGTCGGTATGAAAGAAGGCGCAGGCATGGCACGCCTGGGTGAGGGGCTTGCCGGCCAGGTGAACCGGGTTATCGGAAATGCGCATGGTCTTTCACCAGTAGAGCGCCGATGCTGCCGGGCGCCGGCGTTGATCTGTACGTGGGCTGAGGTCCGCTGCAGCGCAGCGGGCAGGCACAGTATAGACGAAGCCCGCCACCAAGCGACCGGCGGGGCGGACTGGCATCAGGTGCCGGGCGTTGCCGGCACGTCCGGTTGGCCCGTGGCCGGCGCCTTGGCCACGTTCGCGGCCTTGGTTACCAGCTCCGGATTGAGCACCACCTGTACGTAATTCTTGGTGTCGAAGTAACGCCGCGCCGCGGCCTGCACGTCCTGCGCCGTCAGCGCGCCGACCTGCTGCTCGACCTTCAGGATCGAGGCCGGATCGGTGCCTTCGGTCAGGCTCGATTGCAGGTTCGCTACCCAGTAGCCATTTTCGCGCAGCGAGCGGCGGTGGTTCTGGATCCAGCCGGATTTCACTTTCTCCAGCTCGGCAGCATCCGGTCCGTTCTCCTGCAGGCGCTTGATCTCGGCAAACGTCGCGGCCACGACCTTGTCGACGTTTTCCGGCCCGGTTGGCAGGTTGATGCCGATCGAGTAGTTTCCGTACGGGATCTTGCTGAGCGCGCCGCTGGCGCCGCCGCCGTAGATCATCGCCATCTTTTCGCGCAGCACCTCGATGATGCGCAGATTGGTGACCTCGATCAGCGCCGACAGGCGCAGCTGCTCGGCTTCGGAAAACTCGGCCGGGCCCGTGAAGTTGATCGAGATCGTGCTCTTCGGTTCAGTACCGCTGCGCACCTCGCGCTTGACCACGCCAGTTACCGGACGCAGGCCCACGTCGCGAAACGCCACCGGCACCGCAGGCGTCGGCAGCGTGCCCAGATAGCTCGTCAACAGCGGGCGGATCGCCTTGTCGTCGAAGCTGCCGACCAGGATGAACGTCATGTCCTTTGCGCTCGAGAAGCGCTGGCGGAAGATGGCGATGCTGCGATCGAGGTCGATCTTGGCATATTCGTCGGCCTCGAGCGAGCGTGGTGCGCGCGGGTGATTGCCAAACAGTGCCGACACCACGGCGTCGCCGAAGCGCCGGCCCGGCTGGCCGCTGGCATTGCGCGCGATCTCGGCCTGCTTGTCGATATATGCGTGGAACAGGTCTTCGTCGCGGCGCACGCCGGCGAACTTCAGCCACAACAGTTGCAGCATCGTTTCGATGTCGGTCGCGCCCGAGGCGCCAGCGATGACGTCGGTGTAGCTGCCCAGGCCCACGGTCACGCCGGCCGCCTTGCCGGCCAAAATCTTGCGCATGTCGAGCGGCGTGAAATCCTTCACGCCCATGCTGGCCACGATCGCGTTGGAAAAGCGCGCGTTGAGGATGTCCTGGTCGGGGAACAGGCTTTGCCCGCCCGGGCGCGCTGCGCTCAGCACCACCTGGTCGTTCAGGAAATCGGTGGGTTTCAGAATCACCTTCACGCCGTTGGAGAGCGTGAGGCGCGTCAGGCCCAGCGCCTTGTCGTGCTCTTCATGCGTGATCGTGCCGGGTTGCGCCGGCCGCTCCATCAGGCGCGCCGCCAGCAATTTCTCGTCATACGGCGCGACCGGCTGGCGCGCGGCGTCGCTGACCGCGGCCAGCAATTGCGGGCCGGTGGGCGTATCGGATTTGGCCACGCCCGTGTACAGCACCAGCTTGCCCGAGTCTTGCGGGATCGTGCTGCGCGCGTACGCGTTCATCTCGGCCTGCGTGATGCCGGGTACCAGGTTCTGCACGTAGCGGTACTCGGTCTCGATGCCGGGGATGGCTTCGTCCTGCAGGAAGTTGCGGATGTATTCGGCGGCGTAGGTGCCCGAATCGCTCTTGGCGCGCTCGTTCCAGGCCTGTTCGTAGGTGCGCATCAGGTTTTTCTTGGCACGCTCGATTTCCTGCACGCCGAAGCCGTGCTGGCGCGCGCGTTCGTTTTCCTGGACCAGCGCCGCGATGGCAGGCTGCGCGCCGCGCGGGCCGATGGCGGCCGACGCATTGTAGGCGCGGTAGCGCGGGGTCAGCTTGCCCAGCGAGCTGCTGGCGCCCAGCCACGGCGCATCGGGCAATTGCGAGATTTCAGCCAGGCGCGCGCTGAGCATCGACGCGAACAGACCCTGCACCAGCTCTTCGCGGTAGGCGCGCACGGTGCCCAGGTCGCGCACCGGCTGCACCGGATAGCGGATCAGCACCGCATTACCGTCGGCTTCGGGGTCGGTCACGACCAGCGCCTCGGTGTCGGCGCGCGCGGGAATTGCGGCGTACTCGCGCGGGCGCGGTGCGGCTGGATTCTTCAGGCGCGTGAAGTGCTGCTTGACGAGCTTTTCGGCCTGCGCCGGATCGATGTCGCCGACGACGACAACCGCCATCAGGTCGGGCCGGTACCAATCCTTGTAGAAGCGCTTGAGCGTCTCGGGCTTGAAATTGCGCAGCACGTCTTCGCGGCCGATCGGCAGGCGCTCGGCGTAGCGCGAGCCGTTGAACAGGCGCGGATAGATCTGCTTGCCCATGCGGTCGGCCGCGCCTTTGCCCAGGCGCGCTTCTTCGAGGATGATGCCGCGCTCCTTGTCGATGGCGTCGCTATCGAAGCTCACGCCATGGGCCCAGTCTTCCAGCACCTGGAAGGCCTTGGTAACATTTTGTGGTTGGTCGGTCGGGATCGGGAGGATGTAGACGGTTTCGTCGAACGACGTATAGGCATTCAGGTCGGCGCCAAAGCCCACGCCGATCGATTGCAGGTACGACACCAGCTCGTGCTTGCGGAAATGGGTGGAGCCATTGAACGCCATGTGCTCGACGAAGTGTGCGAGGCCGCGCTGGTCGTCGTCTTCGAGGATCGAGCCGGCCTTGACGACCAGGCGCAGTTCGAGCTTGCGTTCGGGGCGCGCATTGCGCTGGATGTAGTAGGTCAGGCCATTGGCCAGCTTGCCGACCTTGACTTGCGGGCCGACCGGGATCGCGGCATCGAGCTGCAGCGCATCCATTTTCGAGACGGCTGCCGTTGGCGCACTGACCTGCGGCGCACTGTGCGCCAGCGAGGACACGCACACCGCCACGGCCAGCCATGCGCCGCGTACAAATTTGTTGCTCATTGGGTGTTCCCGGTGACTTGATCCGTGCATTTTACAGGGCGCCCATCCGTGCACGGCTGGGCTTAAGGCTGCGCTAACGAACGCCGCACCAGGGGATGCGGCGTTGCAGGAGCACTTACAGTTTCACGCCGCCCAGCGCCAGCAAGCCGGCCATCTCGGACGCCGGGATGGGCCGCCCGTACAGATATCCCTGCATCACGTCGCAACCGAGCGAACCGAGAAAATCGCTCTGGCCGATCGTCTCGACGCCTTCGGCCACCACCGCCAGGGACAGGCCCTTGGCCAGCGCGATGGTGGCCTGGGCGATCGCCGCGCTGCGCTGCTCGCTGGTGATGTTGCGCACGAACGTCTGGTCGATCTTGAGCTTGTCGAGCGGGAAGCGCGACAGGTAGCCCAGCGATGAGTAACCGGTGCCGAAGTCGTCGAGCGAGAGCGACACGCCCAGCTCGCGCAGTTCGGCCATCTGGGCCTCGGCCGCGCTGCTGTCGCCCAGCATCACGCTTTCGGTCAGTTCGACTTCGAGCCAGCGCGGCGCCAGACCGCTGTCATGCAGCGCGGCGCGCACCACCGAGACGACGGCGCCGGCCTTGAACTGGTGGGCCGATACATTGACCGCCACGCGCACCGGCGCCAGGCCCGCATCCTGCCAGGCCTTGTTCTGGAAGCACGCCTGGCGCACGACCCATTCGCCGATTGGATGGATCAGGCCCGTGTCTTCGGCCAGCGGGATGAAGTCGGCCGGCGAGACGTTGCCGATCTCGGTGCTGTGCCAGCGCAGCAGGGCTTCCATGCCGACCAGCGTGCCATCCAGGCGCGAAACCTGCGGCTGGTAGTGCAGTGCCAGCTCGTTGCGTTCGATTGCGCGCCGCAGGCGCGTCTCGAGCGCCAGCCAGCGCAGCGCCTCGGCGTTCATCTCGCCCTTGAAGAAGCGAAAGCCATTGCGTCCCGATTCCTTGACGTGCGTGAGCGCCGCATCGGCCGCCTTGAGCAGGTCGCCCGGCGCGTCGCCATCACGTGGGTAAATGCTGATGCCCACGCTGCCGGTGACCACCAGGTCGTGGCCGCCCACGCCATGCGGCTCGGCGACCGCGTCGATCAGTTTCTGCGCGCAGTAGATGACGTCGTCGGTGTCGTCGAAGTCGGTCATCAAGAGCACGAATTCATCGCCCGACAGGCGCGCCACCGTATCGGTCGGGCCGGCCAGCACACTGACGCGGCGCGCGACTTCGCGCAGCACGGTGTCGCCGGCGGCGTGCCCGAGGCTGTCGTTGATGCGCGAGAGCCGGTCGACGTTGAACAGCAGCACGGCGACCTGGCTGGCATCCTGGCGCGCCGCGGCCAGCGCCTGGCCGACGCGGTCGTTGAACAGCGAGCGGTTCGGCAGTTGCGTCAACACGTCGTGGTTCGACAGGAAATCGAGCTGGTGGTGGGCCGCCTTCAGCGCCGACAGGTCGGTCGAGACCGACACATACGCCGTCAGGTTGCCGGCATCGTCGCGCACCGCGCTGATGCTCATGCTGGCCGGGTAGATTTCGCCGTTCTTGCGGCGGTTCCAGATTTCGCCGCGCCACTGGCCGTCTTTTTCGAGGCAGTTCCACATGCTGGCGTAGAACGCGGCGTCGTGCCGGCCCGAGCGCATGAAGCGCGGGTTGGTGCCCATGACGTCGGCTTCGAGATAGCCGGTGATGGTTTCGAAAGCCGGATTGGCGGCGACGATATTGGCGTCGGCGTCGGTCATCAGGATGGCTTCCTGCGTGCTGTCGAACACCTGGCGCGCCAGTTCCAGCCGGTGTTCGCTGTCGCGCAGGGCGGCGTCGGCATCGGCGCGCGCGATGGCTTCGAGCTGCAGCTGCGCCGCGTGGTGCTGCACCACTTCATACAGGTTCAGGTTCTCGTACGCGACCGCCAGTTGCGCCGCCAGCGCCGTGGCCCAGCGCTCTTCTTCGTCCGAGAACGGCGCAGCGCCGTCGGCGCGCGTGCAATACAGCCAGCCGAGCGGATGCTGCAGGTCGTGCACCTGCAGCCCCAGCAGATGCACGACGCGCGGATGGCCGGCGGGCAGCGTGGCCAGCAGCGCATCGTCTGCGTCAAGCCGCAGCGGGGCGCGGGCGCGCAGCAGCACGCCGGGCAGGTCGTGTTCGTCCAGTGCCGATGGCAGCAGCAGTGCGGCGTCGACACCATAGGTGCCCAGGTGGCGCACAGTGCTTTCCGAGCTGCCCAGCAGGCACAGCGCGACGCAGTCGGCATCGAGCACGCGGCGCACGGCGTCGACGAATGCTGCGGCCAGCGCCTCGACCCGGCGTTCGCCGACGAGCATCATGCACATGCGTTCGAGTTCGCCCAGGCGCGCGCCCAGGTCGAACGGCAACGCGCGTTCGTGTTCTTGTGCGGTGGGGCCGGGCACCGGTGCGCCGCCGGCCACGCCCAGTTCGGCCTCGACGGCTTCGAGAATCCGGTGCGGGTCGGCCGGCTTGCCCAGTACCGTGGTCACGCCGCACCTGGCCGCCATTGCCAGCGTTTCGCGCTCGGAGTAGACGGCCGAGAAGAAGATGACGCGCGTGGTTTCCAGCGCCGGTTCGGCGCGCAGCTGCTGGACGAACTCGTAGCCGTCCATCGTCGGCATCAGGATGTCGGTGATGATCAGGTCAGGTCGTTCGGTGCGCGTGATGGCCAGCGCGCAGACGCCGTTTTCGGCTTCGAGGATGCGGTACCCGGACAGGCCAAGCAGGGCGCTCAGATAACTGCGGTTGCTAGGCCGGTCGTCGACGATCAGGATGGTCGCCATCAGTCGTGCCTGCGGTTGGCGTTCGCGCGCTGGGAGCGATCGGGATGGACAACCGGCATGGCAACTCCGTCAAAAAGACTGCCGCTGTGGATGGGTAAATACGGCAATAATGTGTTAATCATAATCCAGTTGGTTGCAGTCGTGCCACGGGCATGCTAAGCGAATGGACTAGCTTAACAATTAACCGACACGCGGTCACCTGTGGTTGTCTATTGGCAACGCATGGTTGACGACACGGGCGCGCCGTGCTGGCAATTTGGCCCTCCGGCCATCGGGAATGCAGTTGGGTGTCGGTAAATCCTTTAAAATAGCGGATTACGCAAAACCCCTGTTTCAAGGAATCTGTATGTCCATTTCCAGCACCGAGGAAATCGTCGCCGAACTGCGCGCTGGCCGCATGGTTATTCTGGTTGACGAAGAAGATCGCGAAAACGAAGGCGACCTCGTGCTTGCAGCCGATTTCGTCACCCCCGAGGCGATCAATTTCATGATCCGCCACGCCCGTGGTCTGGTCTGCCTGACCCTGACCGAAGAACGCTGCGACGAGTTGGCCCTGCCGATGATGACGTCGAAAAACGGCACCTCGTTCGGCACCAATTTCACCGTGTCGATCGAAGCGGCCGAGGGCGTGACCACGGGCATCTCGGCGGCCGACCGCGCGCGCACCATCCAGGTCGCCGTCAACAAGGGCACCGTGCCGGACGATCTGGTCCAGCCGGGCCACATCTTCCCGCTGCGTGCCCAGAAGGGCGGCGTCCTGATGCGTGCCGGTCATACCGAAGCAGGTTGCGACCTGACGCAGATGGCGGGCCTGTCGCCCGCCTCGGTGATCTGCGAGATCATCAAGGAAGACGGCACGATGGCGCGCCTGCCCGACCTGATCGAGTTCGCCAAAGAGCACGATCTCAAGATCGGCACCATCGCCGACCTGATCCATTACCGCAGCCAGAACGAATGCCTGGTCGAGCGCATTGCCGAACGCGCGCTGTCGACCGAGGCGGGCGAGTTCAAGCTGGTGGCGTTTCGCGACGCGCCGAGCGGCTCGGCCCACCTGGCGCTCGTGCATGGCGAGCTGTCGCCAGAAAAAGAAGCGCTCGTGCGCGTGCACCAGCCGGTGTCGATCCTCGACCTGCTGGAAAACCGCGCCACCACCCACTCGTGGGACATGGCTTCGGCGATGCGCACGATCAAGGCCAGCGACGCCGGCGTGATCGTGCTGCTCAATTGCGGCGAGACGGCCGAACAACTGTTCGCGCAACTGGCGCCCCAGGACGCCAAGGGCAGCCGCGCCGGCGCCCGCGCCGCGTCGATGGACCTGCGCACCTACGGCATCGGCGCCCAGATCCTGCGCGCGCTGGGCGTGGGCAAGATGCAGCTGCTGGCCAATCCGCGCAAGATGCCGTCGATGACCGGGTTCGACCTGGAAGTGACCGGCTACGTGCCGCGTCCCGACGCCTCAACCATCCAATCCAACTAATACAAGAGGTCAGTCATGACGGTAGGAACTTTTGAAAGCAATATGCAGGGCGAAGACCTGCGCATCGGTATCGTGCAGGCCCGTTTCAACGAGACCGTGGGCAACGGCCTGCTGTCGTCGTGCCTGGCTGAGCTCAAACGCCTGGGCGTGGCCGACGAAGACATCCTGCACGTGACCGTGCCGGGTGCGCTCGAAGTGCCACTGGCGCTGCAGCGCATGGCCGTGACCGAACAGTTCGACGCGCTGATCGCGCTGGGCGCGGTGATCCGTGGTGAAACCTATCACTTCGAGCTGGTGTCGAACGAATCGGGCGCGGGCATCACCCGCATCGGCCTTGATTACGGCATCCCGGTCGCCAATGCGATCCTGACCACCGAGAACGATGCACAGGCAGAAGCGCGCATGGCCGAAAAAGGCGCCGACGCCGCACGTGTCGCCGTCGAAATGGCCAACCTCCTGATGGCGCTGGACGAGCTGGTGCCAGAGGACGAATAACAATAAAGGCAAGAGAACAATGACTGACAAGAATATGCACGCCAACCCGAGCAAGAACCGCACGCCGCGCCACCGCGCGCGCGAGTTCGCGCTCCAGGGTCTGTACCAGTGGCTGCTGAACAATGAGCCGGCGCGCATCGTCGCGGCCAATATCCGCAGCGCCCACGGTTTCGACAAGGCCGACAGTGATTTCTTTTCGGCGCTGCTCAATGGCGCGATCAGTACGTCGGTCGAGCTGCGCGAGTCGATCGCCCCGCTGATCGACCGTTCGATCGCCGAGCTGTCGCCGATCGAGCACGCGGTGCTGCTGCTGGGCGCGTACGAGCTGAAGAACCATCCCGAAGTGCCGTACCGCGTCGTGATCAACGAAGCAGTCGAGCTGACCAAGTCGTTTGGCGGTATCGACGGCCACAAGTATGTCAATGGCGTGCTGGACAAGCTGGCCCAGCGCCTGCGTCCGGACGAAGCGGCAGGCGATCAGCGCCGCTGATCGTACAGGTTGCGCAATCGAAAAAGCCACCGTGCGCGAGCCGGTGGCTTTTTTTATGTCTCATTTCGTAGGGTCGGCGGCTATGCCGTCCACCCTACATAAAAAAACCACCGTCGCAGCGGTGGTTTTCAATTGCGCCGTTGAATTTACAGACCGGCCAACGCGTCCGAGGCAACCACCGGTGCGGTAGCAGCCGTGGCTGCTTCCGGCACTGGCTTGGCATCCGGCTTGGCGCTCTCGCCGTCGCGCTGCTTGCTGACGACAACCGGTGCCGGCGTCGGCGCTGGCGTATTACGCTTCATTGCCGGCACGTTCTGGCCTTTCGCGACCTGGTTCAGCAGGCGGTACTCGTTGATGACCTTCGCGCCGTATCCCTGGTCGCTGTCCATGTCGGCAGCGCCCACATAGGTCTTCAGGCCGCCTTCGACCGAGCCAGTACGCTTGACGTAGTCTTTCAGGATCAGGGCGCCGACACGGATGTTGGCCACAGGATTCAGGGCTGCCTGCTGGCCGCCGACTTTCTCGAACTTGTCGTGGTGCACCTTGGCCATCACTTGCATCAGGCCCTTGGCGCCCATCGCGCTTTCGGCAAACGGGTTCAGGCCCGATTCGATGGCCATCACCGCCAGGATCAGGAGCGGATCGAGTTTCAGATCATGCGCCGTCAGGTAGGCGGTCGAGACCAGCATATTGGCAGCGTCGCTGGCGACGCGGTAACGCTTCGACAGCCATTTGGTCACGTACTGCTGCTGCTTGCTATTGCCAAGCGTGGCGGGCGACGAACCCATGTGGGTCGTTTCCACGGCAACTGTCTGGGCCGTGGCCTGCATTGCAGGCACGACGGTGGCGACTGGTGCTGCCGGCAGCATGGTGGCAACGACCGGTTGCGGATGCAGCATCTCGGAGACGCGCTTGGCAACGCTGTCGTTGGAGTAGATCAGGGCCATCAGGGCCACAGCACTAAGACCGAATACGGTCAGGGTAGAACGCGCAGTTTGTACCACACTGCGTGCCGTTTTCGTCACGGATGACACCGTGATGGGCTGGCTGGCCCTGGAATGCATGAACTTTGCGCTCATGATTAAACGATGAAACATCGAATTTCCCCTTGTCGCGGCAAAAAGAAGCCCGTCGTCGCGCCAAAGGCGTTACGTGGGGGTGCTCTGGACCGTGCATCAGAAAATCGTTTGTCGCCGCGACGCGGCCGACTAACGCCGTCATTGCCTTGCTTCAGCTGGCTGCCGTCCAACATGGGGACTGGTGCCAGTGGCTCAACAACTGTCTCGGGGGAGTGGGCAGACGCCCGTTGAAAACACTCCTACAATGTCATGTGGGGCCCCGACCCCGTGAATGCATGAGAACAGCTAAAATTGTGTCAAAAAAGGTATCGCCGTCTCATCAAGTAGGACGGATTGTATGGGCGAGCTTATATCAAGTCAACCCTAGCACGACTGTTCTATATTACTTCCAGTTATTAAGGGTGTACTGATGAGCGTGAAACACTTGTCGAATCAATCACTTGGCGGCGTCGCTTCACTAATGTTCTGCAACCGAAGAAAAGCTTAAAAACTTGATGAAATATACAGATTTGCGTGATTTTATGGCCCAATTGGAGCGCATGGGTGAACTCAAACGTGTCGATTTTCCCGTCTCGACGCACCTTGAAATGACCGAAGTGTGCGACCGCACGTTGCGCGCCGAGGGGCCCGCGCTGCTGTTTTCCAAGCCGACCGGGCACACGATTCCGGTGCTGGCCAATCTGTTCGGCACGCCGAAGCGGGTGGCGCTGGGGATGGGCGCGAGCGATGTGAGCGAGCTGCGCCGCATCGGCCACGTGCTGGCGCGCCTGAAGGAACCCGAGCCGCCCAAGGGGTTTGCCGACATCATGGGCATGGGTTCGCTGGTAAAAGCGGTGTGGGACATGGCGCCCAAGGAAGTCAAGGGCGCGTCCTGCCAGGAGATCGTCTGGGAGGGGCAGGACGTCGACCTGGCCCGCCTGCCGATCCAGCATTGCTGGCCCGGTGACGTCGCACCGTTGATTACCTGGGGCCTGGTGATTACCAAGGGGCCGAACAAGAAGCGCCAGAACCTGGGCATCTACCGCCAGCAGGTGCTGGGCCGGAACAAGGTCATCATGCGCTGGCTGGCGCACCGCGGCGGCGCGCTCGACTTTCGCGAGCACGCGCTGTCCAACCCGGGCAAGCCGTACCCGATCGCCGTGGCGCTGGGCGCCGATCCGGCCACCATTCTTGGCGCGGTGACGCCGGTGCCCGATTCGCTGTCCGAATACCAGTTTGCCGGCTTGCTGCGCGGCAGCCGCACGACGCTGACCAAGGCGATCGGCAGCGAGCTGCGCGTGCCGGCCTCCGCCGAGATCGTGCTGGAAGGCCATATTTATCCGGACGCGAACCACCCGACCGGTTTCGAGCATGCACTCGAGGGGCCGTATGGCGACCACACTGGCTACTATAATGAGCAGGACAGTTTCCCGGTGTTTACGATTGACCGGATCACGATGCGGCGCGACCCGATCTACCATTCGACCTATACGGGCAAACCGCCGGATGAGCCGGCCGTGCTGGGCGTGGCGCTCAATGAAGTGTTCATCCCGTTGCTGCAGAAACAGTTCACCGAAATCACTGACTTCTATCTGCCGCCGGAAGGCTGCAGCTATCGGATGGCGGTCGTGCAGATGAAGAAGCAGTACGCGGGCCACGCCAAGCGCGTGATGTTCGGCGTCTGGAGCTTCCTGCGCCAGTTCATGTATACCAAGTTCATCGTGGTGGTCGACGAAGACGTCAATGTGCGTGACTGGAAAGAAGTGATCTGGGCGATCACGACGCGCGTCGATCCAACCCGCGACACGGTGCTGGTCGACAACACGCCCATCGATTACCTGGACTTTGCGTCGCCGATCAGTGGCCTGGGCAGCAAGATGGGCATCGACGCGACCAATAAATGGCCGGGCGAGACCAACCGCGAATGGGGCACGCCGATCGTGATGGCGCCGGACGTGAAGGCGCGCGTGGATGCAATCTGGCAAGAGCTGGGGATCTGATGGCAGTGGCCGGCAACCGATGTTGCCGGCCATTTCCCTAAACCGCGTGCGTGCGGTATAATTCGCGCTGGCGGGCCCCTGCGCATTGCGGCATGGTTTACCTGGTCAGGTCGGGAACGAAGCAGCCAAAGCCGTTCACCGCAAGTGCCGCAGATCAGGCTCGCCTCTTTCGTTGTTCTTCGCTGTAGTTCGCGTCTGTAGTTCGCGTCTGTAGTTCGCGTCTGTCGTTCATCTTCGGTTTTCTGTTTGCCCCCCCTTTTTGCACCACGTTCGCCAGCACGGCGCCGTCACGCCTGTCGCCAGCACTGCATGCCGTCTTGTATGCCAGCGCATCTGCCGAATGTCCGCGGCGGGCGTCATCTGCGGTAAAATCGTGGCATGTCCTATCAAGTCCTCGCCCGCAAATACCGTCCCAAGAATTTCGATACGCTGGTTGGCCAGGAGCACGTCGTTCGTGCACTGAGCCACGCCCTGCGCACCGGGCGGCTGCACCATGCCTATCTGTTCACGGGTACCCGCGGGGTCGGCAAGACCACGCTGTCGCGCATCCTGGCCAAGTCGCTCAATTGCATCGGCCCGGACGGGCAGGGCGGCATCACCGAGCAACCCTGCGGCGTCTGCGAAGCCTGTGTCGCCATCGATGCTGGCCGCTTCGTCGATTACATCGAGATGGATGCGGCGTCCAACCGCGGCGTCGACGAGATGGCGCAGCTGCTCGAACAGGCGGTCTACGCGCCAAGCAATGCGCGCTTCAAGGTCTATATGATCGATGAGGTGCACATGCTGACGAACCACGCGTTCAATTCGATGCTCAAGACGCTCGAAGAACCGCCGCCGCACGTCAAGTTCATCCTCGCCACCACCGACCCGCAAAAGATCCCGGTGACGGTGCTGTCGCGCTGCCTGCAGTTCAACCTCAAGCAGATGCCGCCGGGGCATATCGTTGGCCACCTCGAAGACATCCTGGGGCAAGAAGGCGTCACGTTCGAGCAACCGGCACTGCGCCTGCTGGCGCAAGGCGCGCACGGCTCGATGCGCGATGCGCTGTCGCTGACCGACCAGGCCATCGCGTATGCCGCCGGCCAGGTCACGCTGGAAGCGGTGCAGGGCATGCTCGGCGCGCTCGACCAGTCGTACCTGGTGCGCCTGCTCGATGCGCTCGCTGCGCAGGATGGCGCCGACCTGATGGCGGTGGCCGATGAAATGGCCAGCCGCAGCCTGTCGTACAACGGCGCGCTGCAAGACCTGGGCACGCTGCTGCACCGCGTCGCGCTGGCGCAATCGGTGCCGGGCGCGGTGCCGCAGGATTTGCCCGAGCTGGCTGACATCATGCGTCTGGCCGGCCTGTTCGAGCCGCAAGAAGTACAGCTGTATTACCAGATCGCCGTGCATGGCCGTAACGAGATCGGTCTTGCGCCGGACGAATACGCGGGCTTCACGATGACGCTCTTGCGCATGCTGGCATTTCGCCCCGGGCAGGGCGGCGCCGAGGTCCAGGCCCCGCCTGCCGCCGCACCGATCAATGTGCCCGGTGCCCGCGCGGCAGCCGCCGCTGCCGCCAGCCATGCAGCGGTGACGCCGCGCGCGGCTGCATCGGCTACCGCGTCGGCTACCGCGTCGGCGAGCGCGCCGACGAGTGCACCGGCGAGCGCACCATCTGCCGTGACGCCCCCGGCACCGGCACCACGTCCGGCGCCGCCGCCGCCGCCGATGCCGACCGCGCCCACGGGCGCCTCGGCACCTGGCGCGCCGCCAATGACGTCGGCGCGGGCCGCGATCAATGCAGCGCTGGAAGCAGCGCGCGCCGGTTCCGGCATGCGCTCGGGTGGCAACAAGCGTCCCGAGTCCGCTCCTGCTCCTGCTTCTGCTCCCGCTGCCGATGTTGCACCGCCGCCGCAGCCACCGCGGCCTGCGGCACCCGGCGCGGGCGCGGGCGTCACCATGCGTGCGGCGCCAGCGGCGCCAGCGGCGCCGCAAAGCCGGTCCGCGCCGCCATGGGATGGCGGTGGCCAGCAGGCCGTCGCCCAGTCCATCGCACCGGCGCAGGCGCAAGCGATCGCGCCGCCGCAGCCGGCGATGCGCGCCCAGCAGCCGCCCGATGACGATGTGCCGTCCTGGGTCACCGAGTTTTCGGACGATACGGCCGTCGCCACCGTCGCCACCGTCACCACCGAGGCCGCGCCGGCCGTCGCAGTAGCCCCGGCCCCGGCTGCAGCCGTGCGTGCGCCGCGCGTGGCGCCGCATGCTTACGTGGTCACGCCGGTGCCCGAGATCGGCTGGGACGGCAACTGGCCGGCGCTGGCCGGCAGCCTGCCGCTGCGCGGCGTGGCCCAGCAACTGGCGCTGCAGACCGAGCTGGTTGCCTGCGAAGCACGCGACAACGCGGTGACGTTCCGTCTGCGCGTGCCGGTCGACACGCTGCGCGCCAGCGGCAACAGCGAAAAGCTGGCGGCCGCGCTGCAAGAACATTTCCCGAACCTGCGCGTGAGCGTGGAATCCGACATCGGCCCGGTGT
Source organism: Telluria sp. LT1R51-2 (assembly GCF_059685775.1). Lineage (NCBI taxonomy): Bacteria > Pseudomonadati > Pseudomonadota > Betaproteobacteria > Burkholderiales > Oxalobacteraceae > Telluria > Telluria sp. LT1R51-2. Next base: position 1,021,837 of record NZ_JCASIM010000001.1, read on the forward strand.
GGTACACCGCCGGCGCCGAACAGAAAGCGGCGCGCGAGGCGCGCCAGCGCGAGGCCGAGGCCCTGGTCGCGGCCGACCCGTTCGTGCAGGAACTCGAGCAACGCTTCGATGCGTTCGTCGTGCCCGGCTCGGTCAAGATCGCCTGATCCAATCACTACAGACAACCCCTATTTGGAGAACCACACCATGATGAAGAACCAGCTCGCAGGCTTGATGAAACAGGCGCAAGCCATGCAGGACAACATGAAGAAGGCGCAGGAAGCGCTGGCCCTGGTCGAAGTCGAAGGCCAGTCGGGCGCCGGCCTCGTCAAGGTTGTCATGACCTGCAAGAATGACGTCAAGCGCGTCACCATCGACCCGTCGCTGCTCGGCGACGACCGCGACATGCTGGAAGACCTGGTGGCCGCCGCGTTCAACGACGCGTCGCGCAAGGCAGAAGCCACCGCTGCCGAAAAAATGAGCGGCGTGACCGCCGGCATGCCGGGCCTGCCGCCTGGCTTCAAGATGCCTTTCTGATCCAGGAATGATGCGGTCCTGCCGGCGCCATGCCGGCGGGCCGTCCTGTTCATCCACCCATGTCGACATCCCTCGAATTTCTCATCGAATCGCTCCGGCGCCTGCCTGGCGTGGGCCCCAAGTCCGCGCAGCGCATGGCGTTTCATTTGCTCCAGCATGACCGCGAAGGTGCTGCGCAACTGTCACGCGCGCTGTACCAGGCGGTCGACACGGTGCACCACTGCATCAAGTGCAATACCTTCTCCGACATCGAGATCTGCGACCTGTGCGCTGATCCCGAGCGCGACCACACGCTGCTGTGCGTGGTCGAGACGCCGGCTGACCAGTTGATGGTCGAGCAGACGCTGACCTGGCGCGGCTTGTACTTCGTGCTGATGGGGCGCCTGTCGCCGCTGGACGGCATCGGGCCGCGCGACCTGCACCTGGAAAAGCTGGTGACGCGCGCCACCGATGAGGTAGTGGGCGAAGTGGTGCTGGCCACGAATTTCACCAACGAGGGCGAAGCCACCGCGCACTACATCAGCGAAATGCTCAAGGCGCGCGGACTCAAGGTCAGCCGCCTTGCGCGTGGCGTGCCGGTTGGTGGCGAACTCGAATATGTCGACGCGGGCACGATCGCGCGCGCGATGCTTGATCGGCGCAGCACGTAGGCGTCATTGCCGGCTTGCGCGCCGGTATGTCCGAGACGAGGCCCGTTGACGCGGGCCTCCTTTCTTTCTGGCACAGTTTTCTGGCAACATATGCAGCACGCGGGTCGCACTCAGGAGACACCATGCAGGGATGGAAAAAATGGACGTTGCGCGGTTTTGCCGCGCTGCTGGGCCTCGTGCTGCTGGTGCTGCTGGGCGCCTGGCTGTTCCTGCGCGCCAGCCTGCCGCAGCTCGACGGCGAGCGTCAGGGCGCGGGCCTGTCGGCCGAGGTCCGCATCGAGCGTGACGCCACCGGCGTGCCCCTGATTACCGGCGCCACACGGCTCGACGTCGCCTATGCGACCGGTTTCGTGCACGCCCAGGAACGCTTCTTCCAGATGGACCTGCTGCGCCGCACGGCAAGCGGCGAGCTGGCCGAGCTGTTCGGGCCACGCGCCGTGCCTCTCGACCGCGCTAACCGGCTGCACCGTTTCGCCGCCCGCGCCCGGACCACGTTCGCACGCCTGGCCCCGGCCGAGCGTGCGCTGCTCGAACGCTATGCGGCCGGTGTCAATGCCGGTCTGGGGGCGCTGGACGCGCGACCGTTCGAATACGCGCTGACCGGCGCGGCGCAGCGTCCGTGGCACGGCGCCGATTCGCTGCTCGTCGTCTGGGCCATGTACATCGACCTGCAAGGCATGCAGGCGTCGCGCGAACTGGCGCGCGGCTGGCTGCGCGAGCACAGCGACGCTGACCAACTGGCGTTCCTGTTGCCCGAGGCAACCGCGTTCGACACCACGCTCGATGGCGGCGCACCGCCAGCGCTCGCCCCGATGCCCGCACGTGCGCCAGCCTGGTGGGGTGGGGCGCCCGCTGCACCAGACGCCCCCATCAAGCTGGCTGGCCTGGACGTGACGGATTCGGTCGGCAGCAACAACTACGCGCTTGCCGGCAGCCGCAGCACGAATGGCGCGGCAATCGTCGCCGATGACATGCATCTTGGCCTGCAATTGCCCAACATCTGGTACCGGCTGGCGCTGCGCTTTCCCGACCAGGCGGCGCCCGGTGGCCAGCGCCGCCTGGTGGGTGTGAGCCTGCCCGGTGCGCCGCCTTCGGTCATTGTCGGCAGCAACGGCCAGGTGGCGTGGGCCTTCACCAACAGCTACGCCGATGCACTCGATCTGGTCGAACTGCGCGTCGATGCCGCCCGTCCGGGCCAGCTGCAAGTGGCGGGCAAATGGGAAACGCCGCAGGAGCACGTCGAGTCGATCCTGGTAAAAGGCGCACCGGCCGAACGGCTGGTCGTGCGCGAGACGTCGCTCGGCCCGGTGCGCGAGGTTGCCGGCCGCAGTTACGCCGTGCACTGGATCGCGCATGATCCGGCGGCGCTGAACATGCATCACATCCAGCTCGAGTCCAGCGCCACGCTCGCTGCGGCGCTGGCGACGGCGGCCACCGATGGCATCCCGGCGCAGAACTTCGTGGCTGGCGACACGCAGGGGAACATTGGCTGGACGATTGCCGGTCTGCTGCCGCAGCGTGCCACCGCCCCTGGCGATACCACGTTTCCGCTGACGCCGGATGGCGCAACGGCCACCTGGACGGGCGCGCTGCCCTACGCCGCGCATCCGCGCGTGATCAACCCCGCCAACGGCCAGCTCACTACCGCCAACAGCCGCCAGTTGATGGGCGCCGGTTACGCGCTGCTGGGCGACGGCGGCTACGATCTGGGCATGCGCAACCGCCAGTTGCACGATGGGTTGGCGGCGCTGGGGCCGCAGACCGACGTACGGCGCGCGTTCGATGCGGCGCTGGACGACCGGGCGATCCTGATCGGCGCCTGGCGCGACCGTGCGCTGGCGGCGCTCGACGCCGGGGCGCTGGCAGGGCATCCGGCGCGCGCCGAGTTCCGGCGCCTGCTCGAGACCAGCTGGGATGGCCGCGCCAGTGTGAATTCGGTCGGCTACCGGCTCGCACGCGATTTTCTGTGGGCGCTGCACGACTTGCTGTACAGTGGCGCCAATCTGGCGCTGAAGGACCTCGACCCGAAGGCCAGCGCCGCTGGCGCCAGTGCGCGCTGGCCGGCGGTGGTGGCGCGCCTGCTCGACGCACGACCGGCCGGCTGGCTGCCGCCCGGTCACGCCGATTGGCAGGCGCTCCAGGTGGCCGCGGTGGACCGCGCGATCGCCGCACTGCAGGACGCCGGCACGCCGCTGGCGCAAGCCACCTGGGGCCAGCGCAACACGGCAGGCGTCGCGCATCCGATCAGCATGGCGGTGCCGGCGTTGCGGCCCTGGCTGGCCGCACCGGCCGACCAGCTGGCAGGCGACGCGCACATGCCGCGCGTGGCGGGGCCGAAGTTCGGCCAGTCCGAACGCCTGGTCGTCTCGCCGGGGCGGGAAGAAGAAGGTTTGTACAATATGCCGGGCGGGCAGAGCGGGCATCCGTTGTCGCCGTTCTTCCTGACCGGCCACCAGGCCTGGGTGGATGGCAAGCCGACGCCATTGCTGCCGGGGGCGGCGCGCTACACGCTGCGCCTGCGTCCCTGATACCGCCGATGCTGCCGGCCTTACCTGGCCGGCAGCATCAGCTGCACGACCTGCAGCAGCTCGGTAATCGTCTCGGCAGTGGAAGGGTGGCCAAGGTAGTACCCCTGCACCATATCGCAGCCATACTCCTCCAGCAGCAACAGCTGTTCGCCCGTCTCGACCCCTTCGGCTACCACCACCATTTTCAGGCCATGCGCCATCGCGATGATCGCGCGCGTGATGGCGGCGTTTTCGGAATCCTGCGGCAGGCCCGAGATGAAGCTGCGGTCGATTTTAAGTGCGCGCACGTCGAAGCGTTTCAGGTAATTCATCGATGAATATCCGGTGCCGAAATCGTCGATCGACAGGTGCACGCCGATGTTGCGCAGGCGTTCGAGCGTGACCATCGTGGCGCGCGCATCGTCCATCAGCGTGCCTTCGGTCAGCTCCAGCTCCAGCAGGCGCGGTTCGAGCCCCGTGTCGAGCAGCGCCGAGAGCACGATCTGCGACAGGTTCTCGTCCTTGAACTGCTTGGCTGACAGATTCACCGCGATGCGCAGCGTGCGCTGCGTCAGGCGTTGCCACGTGCGCGCCTGGCGGCAGGCGGTGCGCAGCACCCATTCGCCGATCGGCACGATCAGGCCCGTCTCTTCGGCCAGCGGAATGAACTCGGTCGGCGCAATCAGGCCCCGCTCCGGATGGCGCCAGCGCACCAGCGCCTCGACGCCGACGATCTCCGCGCTGGCCACGTCGCGCTGCGGCTGGTAGACCAGATACAGCTCGTCGTTCTGCAGTGCGCGGCGCAGGCCCACTTCGAGCTTCACGTGGCTCATGATCTGCATCGTCAGCGATGAGCTGTACAGCTTGGCGTTGTTCTTGCCGCAGCTCTTGGCGTGGTACATCGCGGTGTCGGCAAACTTGAGGAGCGAGCCGGAATCGTCGCCGTCTTCCGGGAACAGCGAGATGCCGATGCTGGCCGTGACGAAGATCTCGTTGCCTTCGATGAGAAAGGAGCGCCGCATCGCTTCCTTGACCCGGTGCGCGACATTGAGCGCATGTTCGACCCGTTCGAGATCCGGGATCAGGATCGTGAATTCGTCGCCGCCCAGGCGCGCCAGGTTGCTCGCGCCTTCGCCGTCGCCGTTATCGTTTGCTGCGCCGCTGTCGCCGCGCGAGACCAGATCGCTCGGGCGCGTGGTGTCGCGCAGGCGTTCGGACACCATCTTGAGCAGCTGGTCGCCGGCGTTGTGGCCCAGCGTGTCGTTGATGCGCTTGAACGCGTCGAGATCCATGAACAGCACCGCGAACTTCTTGTTGCCGATCCGCGAGCGGTGCAGCTCGCGTTCGAGCGTTTCCAGAAACGCCTGGCGGTTCGGGATGCCTGTCAGGCCGTCGCAATACGCCAGGCGCCGGATCTGCTCTTCGGCGCGTTTGCGCTCGCTGATGTCGCGCACGAGGCCCAGCACTTCGGATGAACTGGTGGCCACCAGCCGCGCCTCGAAATGCTGGGCCACGCCCGAGTCGGTCAGTTCATATTCGACCGAGCGCACCTGGTGGGTGGCCAGCACGGTCTTCATCTGGTCCAGCATGCGCCCGGCGATTTCCGGTGGCAGCGTATCGGTCAGGTGCTTGCCGATGAAGTGGATGCCGGCGCCATCGGCCGTTACCGCACCGGTGGGGCTGCCCTGACGCGCATGTCCCGCCTCATAGTCGAGATAAAAGCCGTCGGCATTCAGGCGAAAGAAGGTATCGGGAATCGCCGCCAGCACGGCGCGGTTCTGGGCATCGGCAATGCGCAGGCGCGCGATGGCGTCGCTGGCGCGCAGCACGTACAGCACGCGGTGCCCGAGGATCGGCCAGTTGATCGGCTTGGACACGAAATCGGTCGCGCCCACTTCATAGGCATGGGTCACGGCATCGATGTCGTCGCTGCCGGTCACCATGATGACAGGCACGCAGACGCCGTCGCGTTCGGCCGCGCGCAGTGCGCTGCAGGCAGCGAAACCATCCATGTGTGGCATGTCCACGTCCATCAGGATCAAATCGGGCCGGCTGCTGCGCGCCCGGGCCAGAGCCTCGATGCCGTCGCCGGCCTCGATGCCCTCCAGGCCGACCTGCGCCAGCATCTCGAGCATCAACAGCCGCATGACGGGATCGTCGTCGGCGACCAGGACAGTCACGCGCCGGGTGGGGGCGGAGGGCATATCAGGACTCCTTTTCAAGCGATGCGTGAAGCGCCTGGCGCACCGAGCGGAACTCGCGTTCCAGGTCGGACAGCAGCGGGCCGCCGCTGTCCACGTTGCCGCTGCGTCCCAATTGTTCGAGGTCGCGGCACAGGCCGGACAGGTGCGCCGCGCCGATATTCGCGCTGGCCGATTTCAGGCCGTGCGCGACGCGCCGCACGCTCTCCGCATCGCCTTCACCCAGCGCCTGACGCAGCGTATGCAACTGGCGCGGCGTGTCGCCGACATAGGCGGCGATCACCTTGTTCACGAGCGCGTCGCCGTTGTCGCGACTCAGCGCGCGGATGTTCTCCAGGGCCGCGCGGTTGATGGCAGCAGTGCCCGGGGCGCTGTGCGTGGCGGCAGGCGCGGTCGCGGGCCTGGCTGGCAGCAGCGGCGTCGCCGGCGCAATCTCGACCACCGGCTCGTCGCCGTGCTCGCGCGCCGACAGCAGCGGCATCGCGATCCAGCGACCGATGACGGCCGCCAGTTGCTGCTGGGTGAAAGGCTTGGACAGGTAGTCGTCCATGCCCGCCGCCAGGCACGCTTCGCGGTCGCCCTGCAGCGCGTTGGCGGTAATGGCGATCACGGGCAACCCGCGCTGGCGGCCCATTTCGCGTTCGTGGCGCCGGATCTCGCCGGTGGCCACGAAGCCGTCCATCACCGGCATCTGACAATCCATCAGCACCGCGTCCCAGCGGCCTTCGTGCACGGCGCGCAGCGCTTCCTGGCCGTTTTTCGCGCAGCCCGTTTCCAGGCCCAGGCTTTCCAGCATCGCGCGCGCGACTTCGACGTTGACGGGATTGTCCTCGGCCAGCAGCACGCGCCGCGCACGCCTGGCCGGTGGCAGTGCGGGCGCCGCGTCGCTGGCCGCAGCAGGCGGCAACGCCCGCCGGGGCAGGCGCGCCGCCAGGCACGCGTACAGATCGGCCGCGCGCGCCGGTTTGACGAGCTGGTAGGCCACGCCTGCCTCGCGCCGCTGCACCGGATCGGCGGCCAGCCGTTCGGGGCTGAGCAGCACCAGATGCATGCCCTGCGCCAGTGGTTCGGCGCGCACCGCAGCGGCCAGTGCCAGGCCGCTGGTCTCGCGCAGTTCCATGTCCAGCACCGCTGCGTCGTAGGGTTGCCCGGCGCGGGCCGCGTTGACCAGCCATTCGAATGCGAGCGCGCCACCGACGTCGTCGCAGCGCGCTTGCCACGCGTTCAGCTGCTGCACCAGCGCCTTGCGGCTGGCGTCCTGATCGTCGACGACCAGGACGCGCAGGCCGTCCAGTGTGTTGTGCTGATGGCCCGGGGCCTCCGGGTCGACCCGGTGCTTGTCGAAGCTGACCGTGAACCAGAATATCGAGCCACGCTGCTGCGCATTCTCGACGCCGATGGCGCCGTTCATCAGCTCCACGAGCTGCTTCGAAATCGCCAGCCCCAGGCCGGTGCCGCCGTACTTGCGGGTGGTGGAATCGTCCGCCTGCGAAAAGGCGTTGAACAGGCGCGCCCGCGCCTCGCGCGAGATCCCGATGCCGGTGTCGTGCACCTCGAAGCGCAGCACGACCTGCTGCGCGTCTTCGCCGGCCACGCGCACGCGCGCCAGGATGTGGCCATCGTCGGTGAACTTGAGCGCATTGCCCAGCAGGTTGGCCAGGATCTGGCGCAGCCGGTTCGGGTCACCGCAGATCGCTACCGGGATGTCGTTGGCGATGTCGAACTCGCAGCCCAGGCCCTTGGCCGCAGCCTGTGGCGTGTAGACGTTGTGGATGTCGTCGAGCAGATCCCACAGGTTGAAGTTGATGTATTCGATCGTGAGCTTGCCGGCTTCGATCTTGGAAAAATCGAGGATGTCGTTGATGATCACCAGGAGGTGCTCGCCCGAGCGTTTCACCAGTTGCGTGTAGTTGCGCTGGGTCTCGGTCAGGGGGGTGGCCAGCAACATGTCGGTCATGCCCAGCACACCGTTCATCGGCGTGCGGATCTCGTGGCTCATCGTGGCCAGAAAGCCGCTCTTGGCGCGGCTGGCCGCTTCGGCCGCGTTCTTGGCTTTCTCGAGCTGCTCGGTGCGCACGCCGACCTGGCGTTCGAGTTCGTCGCGGTGGTGCAGCAGGGCGGCGCCGCGCTCCTCGATCTGCGCCAGCATGCTGTTGAAGCTGTCGATCAGCACACCCAGTTCGTCGCTGCGCTGATGCGGCACGCGCAGGCCGTAGTTCTGGCTGGCCGAGACCTTTTGCGCGGCCTGGATCAGTTTGGTGATCGGCTCGGCGATGCTGTGTTTGAGCCGTCCGGCCAGGCCGAGCGAAACCAGCATCGCCGCGCCCATCGCCACCCCGATCACGCCCAGGCTGGCGGCGATATCGAGCCACATCGGCAGCAGGTCGGCTTCGATCATCACTGCGCCCACCACCAGCTCGCCGTGCTGGACGGCCTGCACCACGCGCATGTGGCGCCCCAGCAGTGCGCGGCCAGCGTTACTGACCTGTTCCAGCGTGGCGGCGTCGACGCCCTCCAGGGCAGGCAGGTCGGCGTCCTGGCGCGCCGGCGCGCGGTAGGTGGCGATGGGCTGGCCGAAACGGTCGTACAGCGCGGCTGCCGAAATGCTGCGCTGGGCGTCGAGCGCCGACAGCGTGGCGCCGGCCTGCTTGCGGTCGACCAGCAGCAGGTCGCCGGCACTGGCCGCGCCGATGATGCGCGCGAACGCCGCCAGCTGCACGGCTTCGTCCTTGCGGTGGTTGTGGATGGACGTGACGGCGAATGCGCCGAACACGAACAGCAATGCCATCGCCGTCGAGAGCAGCGAGATGATGGTCAGCTTCCGGTTCAGGCTCGAGCGCTCGAAGTTCGGCATCGCAATTCCCGCGGTGGGCACAGCGGCATGGACCTGCACGACGCGGATCCTCCGCGCGGGCAAGAGCCCGCAGGAAAAAAATATACGGGGTAGGGGCGTGCGCGGCTTTGCGAGAGCGCAAACAGGGCAGGCGAAGCGGGATCATGTTGCAAACACGCCCAAATCGAAAGGAACGCGCCTACATTGATCCCTGAACCCTGGATGGGCTGGTCCGGATGACCACTTTGTTGGCATGTCGCTCGAAAAGTAACTAACCAACTATGATGCTGGCGACCAGAAAAGAGCGGCCATCACGATCGACGCCTGCGCGAGACGTCTACACGAGACGCCTCACGGGCAAACGCGGAGGGCGCAAAAGTGATCCGTAGGGCGATACGCCGATGGTGCGTCGTTCGCTTGATCATGGTGGGGAAGGGCGGCGCATCGACGCCGCCCAGCAGCTTGCGGAGAAACGTGGATCAGTTAACTTCGCTGACGAACTGTTCCAGAGGGCGGCGCACTTTCGCCAGGCCTGCGAGCCAATCATCTTCGGTCTTGCGATAGCCCAGCGGCAGAATGACCACGCTACGCAGGTGACGCTCGCCCAGATTCAGGATATCGTCCACAGCGGCCGGATCGAAGCCTTCCATCGGCGTGCAATCGACTTCCTCGAAGGCGGCAGCGATCATCGCCGCAGTGAAACCGATGTAGGCCTGGCGCGCCGCGTGCTCGAAGTTCACCTGCGCATCGCGGCCCGGGTAGGTCGACAGCAGTTGCTGACGGTACGCTTCCCAGCCTTCGTTGCGGAAACCCCGCACTTCGTTGGTCAGGTCGAACATGTGGTTGATCCGCTCGGGCGTGTAGTCGTCCCAGGCAGCGAAGACCAGCAGGTGCGAGGCATCGACTACCTGCGCCTGGTTCCAGGCGACGTCCTTGATCTTGGCGCGCAGCGCCTGATTCTTCACGATCAGGATTTCATAGGGCTGCAGGCCGGACGACGTCGGCGCCAGGCGCGCGGCTTCAATGATGCGCTCGATCTTATCCTGCGCCACCTTGCGGGTTGGGTCCATTGCCTTGGTAGCATAGCGCCAGTTCAGTTTGTCGAGCAATTCCATGTGAGTCCTTTCGAATGAGAGACTCACCATTGTATTGTTTCTCAGAAGATAGATAAACTACGATTTCGGCAAATGATTTGTTCTTGAGGAAGCAAGATGGCGAGAAAGTTTGATCACCTGGCCGATGTCGAAGTGTTTTTGAGCGTCGTCGAGCACGGTTCGTTCAGCGCAGCGGCAGTGGTGCTGTCGACCACACCGTCGGTGCTGAGCCGGGCCCTGTCGCGGCTCGAAGCACGGCTCGCCACGCAATTATTGCGCCGGACCACGCGTAGCCTCAGCCTCACCGACGCCGGCCAGCGCTACGCCAACGAGGCACGCGACGCCTTTGCCCGCCTTGGGCAGGCAGAGCAGGCGATGCGCAGCACGACGGCGCAACTGAGCGGTAAGGTCCGCATGAGCGTGTCCACCGGCTACGGGCAGCAACGTTTGCCGCCCATCCTGGCCGCCTACGCACGCGCCTATCCGCTGGTCGAACTGGACGTCGACATCACCAACCGCAACGTCGATCTGGTGGCCGAGGGATTCGACCTGGCGATCCGCTCCGGCCCACTGCCCAGCAGCACGATGGCGTCGCGCCAGCTGGAAGCATCGCCACTATGCCTGCTGGCATCCCCGGCCTACCTCGAAACAGCCGGATCGCTCGAGACGCTCGACGACCTGGCGCGCCAGCAGTGCATCGCCTTTGTCCGGCCCAACACCGGACGGGTGTTCCCCTGGCAGTTGCGCGATGGCGGGCGCGACATCGACTGGATCCCGCCGGCGTCGGTGATGGTATCGACCGACGCGATGGGCGTCATCTGGCTGGCCGAGCAGGGGATGGGGATCGCACTGTGTCCGCGCCTGTTTGCGGAAGCCAGTCTGGCGGCGGGACAACTGGTGGAGATATTGCCGCAGCTAAGTGGCCGCACGCGCGCATTCTCGGTCGTCTACCCGGCCCACCGCGGCCTCTCAGCCGCATCGCGCGCACTGATCGACATGCTCGTCGCAGCACGGGCAAGTTCAAAAAGCCGGGGTCAGGTCTGACATTTGGACACGGACTCATCCTTTGGCCGTCCACAAGGGGTTTCACGAATAGACTTTTGTTGAGTTCGTGTCCGAATGTCAGACCTGACCCCGCTTTGTTTCTTGAGTTCGTGTCCGAATGTCAGACCTGACCCCCGCTTTGCTATTTGTAAATTGAAAGGGGACGCCTCGGCGTCCCCTACGGTGCTACCCAATCACAGGCTCAACAGCACGAAGCCCGACTTCCCCCATACCGCGCCTCCTGGCGCTCACGGAAGAACTCCTCGTACGTCATTGCCGGCTCATCCGGATGCGTACGCTCCATGTGCGCCAGGTACGTGTCGTACTCGGGCAGGCCGACCATCAGGCGCAGCGACTGCCCGAGGTAACTGCCGGCCTGCTTGAGGGTGCCGAACATCAGGCGACCTGCGACGCGGGCATGGCGACGTACGGTGACTCTTTCGCGGTCGGGCTGTTTGCCTTGCGCGCATCCATCACCGTGCGCAGACCGTAGAACAGCACCGCCAGCACGACGAAGATGAAGAAGCCGGCCAGGCTGGCGTTCACGTAGTCGTTGAAGATGATCCGCTCCATGTCGAGGATCGACTTGGCCGGCGCCAGGATCGTGCCGGCGTCGTGCGCGGCCTGGTACTTGTTGGCGTGCGCCACGAAGCCGATGCGTGGGTCGACGTGGAAGATCTTCTGGTAGCCGGCGGTCAGCGTGCAAGCCAGCAGCCACACGGTCGGCAGCGCCGTGACCCATGCGTATTTGCCGCGCTTCATCTTGAACAGTACACAGGTGCCCAGCATCAGCGCAATACCGGCCAGCATCTGGTTGGCGATACCGAACAGTGGCCACAAGGTGTTGATGCCACCCAGCGGATCGACCACGCCCTGGTACAGGAAGTAACCCCAGGCTGCGACGCACAGGCCGGTGGCCAGCAGATTGGCCGGCAGCGAATCGGTGCGCTTGAGCGATGGCGCGAACGCGCCCAGCAGGTCCTGCAGCATGAAGCGGCCGGCGCGGGTGCCCGCATCCACCGCGGTCAGGATGAACAGCGCCTCGAACAGGATCGCGAAGTGGTACCAGAACGCCATCATGGTCTGGCCACCGACCACGTTCGACAGGATGTGGGCCATGCCCACCGCCAGCGTCGGCGCGCCACCGGCGCGGGAGATGATCGTGTGCTCGCCGACGTCGCGGGCCATCTGTTCCAGTGCTTCCGGTGTGATCACGAAGCCCATCTGCGAGACGGCAGCGGCGGCAGATTGCGCCGTGGTGCCCAGCAGGGCAGCCGGGCTGTTCATGGCGAAGTAGACGCCCGGGTCGATGGTCGATGCAGCGATCAGCGCCATGATGGCAACAAAGCTTTCCATCAGCATGCCGCCATAGCCGATGAAGCGCGCTTGCGTTTCATTTTCCAGCATTTTCGGTGTAGTGCCCGAGGCGATCAGCGCGTGGAAGCCCGACACGGCGCCGCATGCGATGGTGATGAACAGGAACGGGAAGATGCCGCCCGACCAGACCGGGCCCGAACCATCGACGAACTTCGTCACGGCCGGCATGCGCAGGTCCGGTGCAACGACCAGGATACCGATCGCCAGCGCCAGGATGGTGCCGATCTTGAGGAAGGTCGACAGGTAGTCGCGCGGCGCCAGCAGCAGCCACACGGGAATCACGGCGGCGACGAAGCCGTAGCCGATCAGCATCCAGGTCAGTTCGGTGCCGGTGAAGGTGAACATCGGGCCCCAGACTGGCGAATCGTGCACCCACTGGCCGCCGATGATGGCGAGCATCAGCAACACGAAGCCGATCATCGAAATCTCGCCGATGCGCCCGACCCGCACATAACGCGAGTAGACGCCCATGAACAGCGCGATCGGGATCGTGGCCATCACGGTGAAGGTGCCCCATGGCGAACCGGTGAGCGCTTTCACGACGATCAGCGCCAGCACGGCCAGGATGATCACCATGATCATGAAGGTGCCGAGCAGCGCGATCATGCCGGGGATCTCGCCCATTTCGGATTTGATCAGGTCACCGAGCGAGCGGCCGTCGCGGCGCGTGGACATGAACAGCACGATGAAATCCTGCACCGCGCCGGCAAACACGACGCCGGCCAGAATCCACATCATGCCGGGCAGGTAGCCCATCTGCGCGGCAAGCACGGGGCCCACCAGCGGGCCGGCGCCAGCAATCGCGGCGAAGTGGTGACCGAACAAAACGTTCTTGTTGGTCGGCACGTAATCAAGGCCATCGTTGAACTTGTGGGCCGGTGTCTGGCGGGTGGCGTCGAGCCCCAGCACCTTGTTGGCGATGAACTTCGAGTAGAAGCGGTAGGCGATGAGATAGACGCAGCCGGCGGCCGCGACGATCCAGATGGCATTGATGGTTTCACCGCGTTTGAGCGCGATGTAGCCGAGCGAGAACGCGCCCAGGATGGACAAGGCGATCCATCCGAGCATGCTCGTCATTTTCTTCATGGGTGACTCCTCCGATATGGATTGATGCTTCGTACGCCAGTACATGCCGGCGCGATTCTTTACAGCATGGCAATGAGTATCTTGCACAATTATCAGGACTGCAAGCGCAACTATTACGCAGAAGCTACGTACCACTACGTAGGACGCATGCCCGTAACGCACGTAAAATGCCTTGCTTTCCCCATCAGAAGGCAGTCGGCCCATGCGGCTCAAGCAAAAAGTCATCATGCTGGCAGTGGCGCCCCTGGTCGTGGCGCTGTGCGCAATCACGCTCTACGTACGCCAGCAGGCTGTCACTCTGGCGCAACAACAACGCGACACGATCGGCAGCGCCTACCTGGCCAGCAAGGAAGCCGAGCTGCGCCACTACGTCGAACTGGCTACGCGCTCGATCGCGCATCTGACGCAAAGTGGGCGCAGCGACCCGGCCACGCAGGCCGAAGCGATCCGCATCCTGTCGTCGCTGAGCTACGGCGGCGATGGTTACTTTTTCGTGTATGACACGCGCGGCAAGAACCTCGCGCATCCGCGCCAGCCCGAACTGGTCGGCACCGACATGTGGAACTGGCGCGACTCGACCGGCTCGCTGACCATCCAGCGCCTGATCGGGCTGGCCCAGGGCGGTGGCGGCTTCCTGCGCTATACCTGGGCCAAGCCGTCGAGCAAGACGGCCGCGCCCAAGCTGGGCTACGTGGTCCCGGTCGCACACTGGGGCTGGGTCATGGGCACCGGCATCTACCTCGACGATGTCGAGGCGGCGCTCGAACTGGTCGAGGCCCAGCAGTCGCGCAACAGCGACCAGACGCTGCTGTGGATGGCGGTCCTGGCCACGCTGGCGACAATCGGCGTGGCCGGTGGTGGGCTGGCGCTGAATATCAGTGAAGGGCGCCTGGCCGACGCCAAGCTGCGCGCGCTGGCCCAGCGCGTGGTGGAGTCGCAGGAAGAAGAACGGGCGCGCCTGTCGCGCGACCTGCACGACGGGATCAGCCAGGCGCTGGTCTCGGTCAAGCTGCAGCTCGAGGCAGGCATCATCCGCCTCGACGGCGACGCCAACAGGCGCGAGCAGGCGCGCGCCGGCCTGGAGCGCACCGTCGACCAGGTCAACACGGTGCTGGGCGAAGTGCGCCGCATCTCGCACGACCTGCGCCCGACGCTGCTCGACGACCTGGGTCTTGCGCCGGCGCTGGAATACCTGGCCCGCGAATTCGGCGAAGACGCCGGCACGCCGGTGCGCTTTCGCGCGACCGGCGCGCTCGATGCGCTGCCCGAGATGGTCGGCACGGTGCTGTTTCGCATTGCGCAAGAGGCGCTGACCAATGTCGAGCGCCATGCCCAGGCCAGTACCATCGAGCTCTCGCTCGAGCGCGTGGCCAACCGCGTCAGCCTGTCGATTGCCGACGATGGCGTGGGCTTCGACACCGATGACGTGGCCGTGCACCCGAAGCGGGGCATCGGCTTGAGGAATATGATGGAACGGATGGAAGCGATCGGCGGGAGACTGTCGGTCAACTCGTCGTCCAGCGGCACCAGCGTGGTGGCCAGCATCGACTTGAAGGAGTAGGGCAGTGAACGAAGAGATCAAAGAAGTAAAGATTTTGCTGGTGGACGACCACCCGCTGGTGCGCGACGGCCTACGCGCGCGGCTCGAATCGGCGCCGCACCTGCACGTGGTGGCTGAAGCCGGCTCGAGCGCCGAAGCGCTGGAGCGCGCCGGCGAATACCACCCCGACCTGGTGCTGATGGACGTGAACATGCGCGGCGGCAGCGGCATCGAAGCCACCTTCCAGCTGACCGCCCGTTTTCCCGGCATCGCGGTTCTGATGTTGTCAATGCACGACAAACCGGAATACGTGAGCCAGGCCATCGGCGCCGGTGCGCGCGGTTACGTGCTCAAGGATGCGCCGGGCAAGGACATCGTGCTGGCCATCGACACCGTCATGGGCGGCGGCATCTATTACAGCGCCGCGCTGGCGCGCCAGCTGGCCAATCCGGCTGCCACGAGCGACCAGCTCACTGCGCGCGAGCACGAAGTACTGGGGCATATCGCTGCCGGCCAGTCGAACAAGCAGATCGCGCGCGACCTCGACCTGTCGGTGCGCACGGTCGAAACGCACCGCCTGAACATCAAGCGCAAGCTGGGCATCGAAGGCCAGGCTGAGCTGATCCGGTTCGCCGTGCAGCGCGCCGGCGGTAACTGATGGTTAATACGGCCTGTCCGGTAGGAAACTTCGATTTGCTTTATGGCATTCGGTGCAATAAGATTGCCTGGATACTACTTTGAAACTTTCCATGGCAGAGCAGGAAACATGTCCGCTGGTCGCAATCGAGCCAGTCGCCAACGCACAGAATGAATGGGTCGCACTCAGCGTGCGCCTTGCGCCGGGCACCGACTTGCCCCAGCGCCTGCAGACCGTGTTCGGCACGCCCGACCTGCTGGCCGCTGCCGCGCCGCTCGACTGCCTGTTGAACCTGGACGACCCCACCACCTTGACCCCACCGGTGCTGGCGCTGTTGCCCGCTAACCGCGTTGGCCTGGTGATCGACGCGAACGCGCTGGCGCTCGATGGCGTGGCGCGCAAGCTCCTCGAGCTGCACGCCTGTGGTTACCGCATCTGGCTCGACGGCGACGTTCCCGATGGCGTCACGGCGCCATCCGCGCTGCGCTCGGTCGCGCGCAACTGCCGCGTCGCCCCGATGCCACCGGGCCGCCTGGTGGCGCTGTTTGCCCCACACATCGCGTATGGCGTCGACAACGCGCGCCGCTTCTTCGGCTGCGAGATCGCAGGCTTTGACTGGTTCATCGGCGACTACGCGTACGATCCGGACATCGCGCCATCGCCCGATGACGACGGCAGTTCGCGCCGCCGCATCCTCACGCTTCTGGGTTTGCTTGCGCGCGATGCCGACTCGTGTGAGCTCGAAGAGCAGGTCAAGCAGGATCCGGCGCTGGCCTACCACCTGCTTAAGCTGGTCAATTCGGCCGCCTTCACGATATCGACCCAAGTGACCAGCTTCGGCCAGGCGATCACGGTGCTGGGCCGGCGCCAGTTGCAGCGCTGGTTGCAACTGCTGCTGTACGCGCGCCAGCAACCGGACGGCTTGCCGAATCTGCTGCTGCCGCTGGCCGCGCGCCGCGGCGCCCAGCTCGAAGCGCTCGCGCGCCTGCAGGGCGATGACCGCGATGCGCAGGACCTGGCTTTCATGACCGGCGTGTTCTCGTTGCTCGACCGGCTGCTGCACATGCCGATGACCGAGATCGCGGCCGAGCTGTACCTGCCCGACGACGTGGCGGGCGCGCTGATCGACCGCAGCGGCCAGCTCGGCGTGTGGCTGGCGCTGGTCGACGCCAATCCGACCGGGGCGGCGCTGCACGAGGCCGGCGTGAGTCTCGACGACTGGTGGCACAGTCAGCTGCACGCATACCACTGGGCAATCGAGGTGGGCCGCAATGTCTGACGTGCGCGAACTGGCCCCGACCGCCTTCGTCCAGGGCACGAGCGCCGTCTGCGACGCCGTCCTGCGTCTGCGCGGCGACGCGCTGGTGCAGGAGCTGAGCCGCCTGGCGCGCACGCTCACAGGCAGCGCGCACGGGCGCTTCGTGCCCGGCCCGGGCCTCGTCGATCCCGGCCTGCCCGGCCAGCCCGGCGGGCGTGTGCTGCGCCACGCGGTGGCCGTCGGCCTTGAACAATTCGGCTGGTATGAAGTGAGCGGTTTTGCCGACCACGCCGAGGCCAGCGCACACACGCTGGCCGCGCTGACCGCACTGGCGCAACTGACCGCGAGCCTGATGCAGATGCATTCGCTGGCGCAGCGCTCGACCCATGCCTACGCGCAGATGGAAGCGCAGCTGGCGCACCAGTCGCAGATCCTCGACCAGATCCACGAGTCGGTGCTGACGATGGACCAGATGGGCTACATCACCAGCTGGAACCGTGGCGCCGAACGCCTGTTCGGCTACACGGCGCTCGAAGCGGTCGGCCGCAACATCCTGTTCCTGTACGCCGACGAAGACCTGGGCGACGAGGAGGGCGGCGCGCCGCCCGACCTGTTCGCCGAGCACGGCGGACGCATGATGGAGGTGAAACGCCGCAAGAAGTCGGGCGACATCTTCTGGGCCAGCCTGTCGCTCTCGCCCCTGCGCGACCTGGCCGGCCGCCCGAGTGGCCTGATCGCCTACCTGACCGACATCACCGAACGCAAACACGCCGAAGAGCAGCTGCACCATCTGGCCTACTACGACGAACTGACCGGCCTGCCGAACCGCACGCTGTTTGCGCGCCTGGTCGACCAGGCCCTGATGGTCGCGCAGCGCAACGAGACGGCCGGCTGCATCCTGTTCATCGACCTGAACCGCTTCAAGCGCATCAACGACACGCTGGGCCGGCGCATCGGCGACGAACTGCTCAAGCAGGTCGGCCAGCGCTTCAAGGCCACGCTGCGCGACGAAGACCTGGTGGCCCGCCTGTCGGGCGACGAATACGCAGTCGGCCTGGCCGACGTGCGCCAGCACTTCGAAGCCACCACGGTGGCGCAAAAGCTGCAGGCCGCGCTCGACGCACCGTTCCTGATCGGCGGCCACGACCTGCGCGTGGGCGCCAGTATCGGCATCAGCGTCTATCCGCAGGACGGCAACGACGCCGAAACGCTGCTGGCGCTGGCTGACATCGCGATGGAACGGGCCAAGGGCGACGATGCCAACCCGGACCGCAGCGTCGCGTTCTACAGCCAGGACATGAACAAGGGCATGCAGGAACGCATGCGCATCGAATCCGGCCTGCGCCATGCACTGGGCAATGGCGAACTGGTGCTGTACTACCAGCCGAAGTTCGAAATCGCGAGTGGCCGCCTGGTCGGCGCGGAAGCGCTGGTGCGCTGGATGCATCCCGAGCGCGGCATCGTGCCCCCGGGCGAATTCATCCCGCTGGCCGAAACCACCGGCCTGATTGTGCAGGTGGGCGAGTGGGTGCTGGAAGAAGCCTGTGCGCAGGCGTCGATCTGGCAACGCTCGGGCATCGCCCCGTTCCGCGTCGCGGTCAACGTGTCGGCGCGCGAATTTACGCCATCGCTGCCGGAGCGCGTGGCCACCACGCTGCGCCGCTACCAGCTCGATCCGTCGTGGCTGGAGCTGGAGATCACGGAGAGCACGCTGATGCACGATGTGGATCGCGTGACGGCCATCATGGACCAGATCACGGCACTGGGCGTGTCGCTGTCGCTCGACGATTTCGGCACCGGGTTCTCGAGCCTGTCGTATCTGAAGCGGTTCCCGATTCATACGCTCAAGATCGACCGCTCGTTCACGATGGGGATACCGGCAGATGGCAGCGACTGTGCAATTGCCGGGACCATCATCAGCATGGCGCGGCAGTTGTGCCTGCGCGTGATTGCCGAGGGTGTCGAGACGCTGGACCAGTTGGCGTTCTTGCGCGGCGCCGGGTGTGATGAGGTGCAGGGGTATTTGTATGCAGCGCCGTTGCCGGCGTATGCATTCGAGAAGGCATTGCGGGAGAACTGGGCGTTGGTGGGGTAGGTGAGGGGATCGCGTGCGAGCGCGGCCGTGTTGCCCCGGTCAGAACTCCCTCATCCGGCCAATGATTATGTATAATGCCGTGCAACAGGAAGCGTGGCCGAGTGGTTGAAGGCAGCAGTCTTGAAAACTGCCGACGGTGTGAGCCGTTCGTGAGTTCGAATCTCACCGCTTCCGCCAGAATCCAGAAACAAGCCGTTGATTTTTCGACGGCTTTTTCGTTTCTACAGTCCGCAAGAATCGGCCGCGGGCTTCATACCTTATCCCCCTCACTGACTAGGTTACGCAAGCCATTTCCGTAACTCTTGCCTGGTTGCGTCGGTTTGACGACTTCTTCGACCTTCGAAACACGTTCTCAGCCTTGATATCGGCATCTGCGCGATTCGACCTGGCGCCTTGACGTCGGGGTATGTCAGCGAGCTCTCCGCCGCGCTTGCCTTGACGCGTTGGTCAGCTTTTCTGTAATGAGATGTTTCAGGCCGACATGATATTACCGGTTCAATATTGGTTCAAAAAAATTGGCTGTTCATCGATCTTGATCTTTTCATGCAAAATGATTTTAAAGGTTAAATAATGATTATGTTGAAGCCGATTGTTGACGATTGCGTTTGGAAGCGACTTAAAATTGACCTACCGTGCATATTCAAAGCAAAGCATTGCGATGAATCGCGTGTTTGCTTGGCGATTGTAAATGCCAGCAATAGATAAAAAGATAAATTTTTCCGCTAATTAACCCGCAGCGCATTAATTTTTATAAAACTAGTTCTTATCGGAAATTCGCTCTGTAAAAGTTCGACAGGACCATGATCGAAACTGGGTTACCATTGTGTTCGTTAATAAAATGAACAGATAACCAATTTAGATCATGTCGCAGACGCTTCCCCGAGCGCTTCTGATGTCAACATGGTGCAAGTCGTGTCATTTTTAGCCACGCTCCGAAACCAGTAATATCGGCGAGATCTGAGCGCGACAGGGTTCTGCTTCAAAAACACGTTCTCGAACAGGCTTCAGGCGTCGCACTGGACTGAAGACACTCTATCGGGGTACTCAGTGCTTGAAATTGACGCTGGCACAAGTTCGCCCTTTGGCCGATATTGCAATGCTGCAGTAATTAAATGTATTCCTGCCACCGAATCTGAGGATATTACCCAAGACACCGAACGCTCGTTTGTGAA
The DNA here is from genome assembly GCF_059685775.1 of Telluria sp. LT1R51-2. Lineage (NCBI taxonomy): Bacteria > Pseudomonadati > Pseudomonadota > Betaproteobacteria > Burkholderiales > Oxalobacteraceae > Telluria > Telluria sp. LT1R51-2. The sequence continues at coordinate 1,041,847 of NZ_JCASIM010000001.1, forward strand.
GAGAAGGAGGCAGAGGATCCGTGAAGGATTCATTTTGAGAAGTAACAACAATAATTACCTTGTGAACTCAAAAGGATAGGAGAATCTATGGACATCATTTCACTAAACCAGTACGAACTGGTTTTCAATGCGTTTTCATTCGCCATCGCCGTCATGGGCGCTGCTACCGTGTTCTTTTTTCTGGGTCGTTCCCAGGTGGCACCAGTCTACAAGACTGCTATTACCATTACCGGAATCGTCACGCTGATAGCGGCCTATCACTATGTGCGTATTTTCGCCTCCTGGGAGGCGTCGTATACGGTGATGGCAGGGCAGGTAACAGCGACGGGTATCAAATTCAACGATGCTTACCGTTATGTCGACTGGCTATTAACGGTACCGCTACTGTTGATCGAACTGATCCTGGTAATGCGTTTGTCACCGGCCGAAACAGTGGCGAAAGGGACCAAGCTCGGTATCTTGGCAGCACTGATGGTGGTTCTCGGGTATCCCGGTGAAATTTCCAGCGTTCCAGGCACGCGCTGGCTCTGGTGGGCGCTGGCAATGATCCCCTTCCTGATCATTGTGTACGACTTGTTCGTCGGCTTGAAACGATCCATCGACTCACAACCGGAATCAGCGCGCGGCTTGATCAGTACGGCACGCTGGCTGACCGTCGTGTCGTGGTGCTTCTACCCGGTGGTTTTCGTGTTCCCGATGATCGGCTTCACCGGCGGCGCTGCGACCACGGCGGTCCAGGTGGGCTACACGGTCGCTGACATCGTCGCAAAAGCGGTCTTCGGCGTACTTATCTACATGATTGCGGTACGCAAATCTGCCGCGGACGGGTATGTTTCCGGAACGCTTGCCGAGCGAAACATGGCTGTCTAGGCGAACGGCCGGGACATGAACACAATATCCACCGGGGCCACTGGTCCCAGTGGAACTTTTCTGATCCCTGGGGATAAACATGCACCTGCATGCTGTCTTACGCGACTTGCGTGGTCGGACGGGGCATCGCTGTCCGCAGCCGGCCGAGTCGTCATCCTCACCACTGCCAGGCTCGCGGCCGAACCTATCGCTGTCAGCCACAATATTGACGAATCATCGACGTGAAGCAATTTGATCCAATGCCGCTCGGAACGTCGCAGCGCAAGAGCGTGTTTAACCGGGCAGTTATCGCTCGCACGGGTGCGTGTGCGCCATGACGGCGCTGCGTGCGCAGGGACTGTTGTTTTGCGCCATTGGTGCCAGCGTTGCGGCCGTCGTCATCGCCGGCGTCGCGCTTTCACCTGACGACGCCGCCGTGCTGTTTGTGCTCGCTGCATTGATCTTGCTGCTCGGCGTACCGCATGGCGCGCTCGACCCGGTGTTCGCCGAGGAGCTGTATGGCGTGCACGGGATGCTTGGATGGTGCGCATTCGTGCTGGCCTACCTGGGAACGGCGCTGTTGGTGGTGCTGTTGTGGCATGTCGTTCCGCAATTTTTCCTGTCAAGCTTCCTGCTGCTGTCAGCGTTGCATTTTTCGGGTGACCCGGCACGCGGTACCTCTGTTACGGCTCGCCTGTTGTTTGGCGGCGCCGTGATCGTGTTGCCGGCGTTGCGCCATGAAGAGGAGATGGGGCGCCTGTTCGCCTTCCTGGTGATGCCGCAGGCGGGTGCCGCGCAGGCTTCTGTGTTGCACGATCTGAGCTGGCCGTGGCTGCTGGCAACGGCACTGATGGCCGCCTGGCAGGCGCGCAGCAACTGGCTCACCTGTCTCGAAATGGCGGTTGCGGCGGCACTGGCGTTGTTTGCGCCGCCTCTACTCGGCTTTGCCGTGTTTTTTTGCGCCATGCACAGTGCTCGCCACATCGTGCGCACTTGGCACTATGTCGGCGCCAGTATGGGCCAGGTAGCGCGGCTCGGTCGAGCTGCGCTGCTCCCCACCGTCGGTACGCTCGTGCTTGGCGCCGCAGTGGCGTATTGCTGGCGGGCGCAGCCGTTCGAAGCGGGCCTGATCCAATGGCTATTTGTGGGATTGGCCGCGCTGACGGTGCCACATATGGCGCTGGTGGAGCCGGTGCGCTGGCGTGGCTGGGTCAAACGGCACGCGCGGACGCCGCTCGAAGCCGGGTGATGTCAGACGCGGGCTGTGCAGCACGGTAACCGGACCTTTTTTGCAACGTGAGCTGGCGTGGCGCGATGTTGATGTGATCAGCTTCAGTATCGCCCGAGATCGCAAGGTGAGCGCCGCCTCCTGCCTGGAATTGGCTCCCGTGGCACCTGGGTCCGATCCTGTGCGTTCGCTAATCCAACAGCATGCAAATCGATCCTGACTGTCCGCAATGCCGGCCTTGATCGAACAACAACTGTAAATATTGTCAGACGGAAAGCCATGTTTCTTGTTCGAAATCTGGCTGAAGTGCGTGGATAATCGAACCCCTCAGCGACATCGATCGCGCCCCACTTCCCATCCATCATGAAAAACTTCAGCATCAAGCACCTGATCGCCGCCGTCATCGGCGTGCTCATTCTTGCCGTGATCACTGTCGGCGCCCTTGGTTACCACGCCACGCAGCGCTCCGTTGACCTCCTCGAAAACCTTGCGCTCACCACGGCCAACCAGCAGATCGGCATGTCCGACCTGAAAATGCGCATGGAAACCAACCGCAGTCACATCCTGCAGGCGCTGCAGCACAATCCTGAAAACAAGCATGCGTCGCTGCACAACCATCCGCTGACATTCCACAGCGATTTCATCGCCAAGAACAGCGAAGAAATGCGCAAGGAGCAGCAGGAGCTGCAGGCGAGCCTGCGCTTTGCCGAAACGCGCGAGCGTTTCAGCGCGTGGATGACGGCCAGCGACAACCTGGGCATCGACATGATCGGCAATGCCATGCGCGCGATTCAATCGGGTCAGTGGGATGACGCCAACCTGATGCTTGGCAAGCAGATCAACCCGACGTACAACAAGTCGACCGAGGCGTTCGCTGCACTGCAGAAGCTGATGAGCGATCGCAATATCCGTCAAGGCAAAGAGCTGCACCAGGAACTCGCCATGCTCAACGCGGTCGTGATCGGCGCCATCGTTGTCGCCATCCTGCTCAGCGTTGGTGCTGCGTTCTATCTGGTCGGTGCGATCAATACGCCACTGATGCAAGCCGTGGCGGTTGCACGCCGTGTCGCCGATGGCGACCTGAGTCTCCAGGCGCCGGTCCAGTCGACCAACGAATTCGGTCAGTTGCTGGCGGCCCTGCGTGACATGACCGCATCGCTGGCCGGTATCGTCAAGGATGTGCGCAGCGAAAGTGAAGTGATCGCCACGGCATCGACGCAGATCGCCGCTGGCAATATGGACCTGTCGTCGCGTACCGAACAGCAGGCCAGTGCGATCGAAGAGACCGCCGCGTCTGTCGAAGAGCTGACCAGCACCGTGCGCCAGAACGCGGAAAATGCGCGCCAGGCCAATGAGCTGGCGGCATCGGCCACGCAGATCGCCACCCGTGGTGGTACGGTCGTGACCGAAGTCGTGGGCACGATGGGCGAGATCAATGCGTCGGCCCGCAAGATCGTCGACATCATCGGCGTCATCGATGGCATCGCGTTCCAGACCAATATCCTGGCGCTCAATGCGGCAGTGGAAGCGGCGCGTGCCGGTGAGCAGGGCCGTGGCTTTGCCGTCGTCGCGAGCGAAGTGCGCAATCTGGCGCAGCGCTCGGCCAGTGCGGCCAAGGAAATCAAGGAACTGATCGGCGACTCGGTCAGCAAGGTGGATGCGGGCACGCGCCTGGTTGACCAGGCTGGTGCAACGATGGAAGAAATCCTGCAGAGCGTGCGCCGGGTGGCGGGCATCATGGGTGAAATCAGCGTGGCCAGTGCCGAGCAGAGCTCGGGCATCGAGCAGATCCACCAGGCGATCAGCCAGATGGACCAGGTCACGCAGCAGAACGCCGCCCTCGTCGAGGAAGCCGCCAGCGCTGCCACGTCGCTGCAGGAAAGCGCTGCCGGTCTGGCCGATCGCGTCAGCGTGTTCAAGATCGCGCCGGCCGTCGTGTCAGCGCCGGCCAAGCCGGTCACGGCGCGCCACGCCAGCGCCAGCGCCATTCCTTACCAGGCGCAACTGGCCTGATGTAACGCCCGCCGTTGAAGAAGCGGCGGTTCAGCGACGCTCGCCAGACTTGGCGGGCGTCATTTGCGCCTTGTCGATGTCGGCGCCCCAGGCATCCTTGCCCATCACCGGGGTGCCGTCTGCGGTGAAGTCCATGATTTCATCGGCCGCACGCGCGTACGGTTCCCACACCGGCAACCCGGTCCCGTTCGGATCCCCGCGCTTCGCAAAATTCACCATATACGTACTCATCGCCTTGCCCACGCCAAGATCGCGGGGCGTGGTTTGCGCGCCGTACTTGATTGCCACCGTGTCGAAGAAGAACGGGATATCCGTTGCATGCCCGGCCCCGGCGTCGGGCTTGTCGCTCGCCTGGTGCACATAGGAAAAGCGGTACGCATACACGGGCGTGCCATGCCCGGCCAGCGTTCCGGCCAGACTGCGCGCGCCGGCAACCATGTACCCGGTCTTGCCGCCGATGTCCGCGCTGGTGGCGCCGATCATCACCGGCACCTTGTGCATGCGGCCCTTGGCAAACGCAGCGCGTGAATCGATGGCCAGCTTGCCGTCGACATACGGCCCGTGGTACGTCGGCTTGTCACGCTGCATGAAGTTGGCCAGGTTCAAGCCGTCGGCGATTGCGTCTGCCGGCAGCGCCCGCAGTTTCTCGAGTGCTTTCGGATCGTTCGCCGCGATGCCCTTGCCAGTCGCGAAATTCACGCCGATCCGTTCGACGTCCGCCAGCGGTGTCGGCGCTGCTGCGCCATCGCCGCCCGACATCACGACTGCCTTGGCGAACAAGCCCTTGCTCATTGGCGACGTCAGCAGCGTATTGACCGACATGCCGCCCGCCGATTCACCGGCAATGGTGACGTTCGCCGGATCGCCGCCAAATGCCGCCACATTGCGCTTGACCCATTCGAGCGCTGCGATCTGGTCCATGAAACCGTAGTTACCGACGATGCCGCTGGCGCCTGTTTCACGTGTTAGCTGCGGGTGCGCGAAGAAGCCGAAGCGCCCGATACGGTAATTGAAGCTGACCACGAGCGCGCCCTGTTTCGCCAGTTCGGCGCCGGAATAGGTCGGGGGCGATGCGCCGCCGTTAACGAAGCCGCCGCCATAGATCCAAACGATCACGGGAAGTAGACCCTTGGCATCGGCCGGCTTCCAGACGTTCAGGTACAGACAGTCTTCGCCGGGCGTGGTTCCCAAAGGCGCGGCGTCGCTGGGGAAGGGTACTTGCATGCAATCTGCGGCGTAGGCGTTGGCTTGCCGCACGCCTGGCCACGGCTTGGCAGGTGCTGGCGGGCGCCAGCGCAGCTTGCCCACCGGCGGGGCGGCGAACGGGATGCCTTTCCAGCTGGTGACGCCTGCATCGGTCGATCCTGCCACGTTGCCGGTGTCGATGGCGATCACGGGTGCCGTTGGCGACGCGGTTGCGCCAGAAGCAGCCACGGCGAGCGACATGGCAAAGAGGGACGGAAGGGAACGATGCAACATGAATGGGCCTCTTGATCGGATGGTTGAACGGTTGTCGGGCCATAGTACGCGACCAGCCGGCGCAACGGCAGTACCCGAGCGCAGCCAGGAGCCGGGTGCAATGGCAGCGTAAAGATGGTCAGGCCTGCCAATCTCCGTTACAGTGTTGCAATTCATCCAAAATAGCATCCTGGAAATTCATTTCCATGGCGCATCTACGGTAATCCGAATTCACTCCCGGTTTCGGCGCTATCATGATGAGCTATTACACGTTTGCCACGACCGCACATGCAAGGTTTGCTCTGTAGATTCCGACTGTCCACCCTGATGACCCTGGCCGTGTGTGCCACGGTGACACTGACGGTCGCTCTGCTGCTGGCGGTGGTCAACCATTTTGCGGTGCGTCAGGCCAATGCTGAAGCGCAGTTGCGGCTGCAACAGTTGTCATGGCAAATGCGCGATTCGCTGAACCGTGTGGTCGAGCAGGCCACGGGTGACGCGCGTCTCCTTGCCGCCTTGCCGCAAGTGCGCAATGCGCGCAGTCCGGCATCGGCGCGCGTCGCGCTGGAAAGCCTGCAGCAAACCTTCCCCGATTACGCCTGGATCGGCCTGGCCGATATCAACGGCAAAGTGACGTCCTCGACCAAGGGCCTGCTCGAAGGCGCGGACGTCAGCGCCCGGCCGTGGTTCAAGTCCGGCCAGTTGGGCGTGCGCGCCACCGATTACCATCCTGCGGTGATGCTCGAGAAGCTCATGCCGCACGGTACCGATCCGTGGCGCTTTGTCGATGTCTCCACCCCCGTGTTCAGTCAGGATGGTGAGATGTTCGCCGTGCTCGGCCTGCACCTGAGCTGGGACTGGGCACGCCGCCAGGCGCGCAAGCTCCTGACCCCGGCGCTGCGCGAATACGGCGCCGAAATCCTGGTCGTGCGCAACGATGGGACGGTGATGCTTGGGCCGGAAGAACTGATCGAGAAAAAGATTTCAACGGAAAGCCTGCGCCGCGCCAGGTTGGGCGACACGGGTGCGCTGCGCGAAGCGTGGCCGGATGGGCGAACCTATCTCACCGGCTATAGCCAGACCGGGCAGATCGGCAACGCGGCATCGCTGAACTGGGCAGTGCTGGTGCGCCAGGACGAAGACAAGGCCTTGCAGAGCGCCAAGCTGCTGCAGCACCGGATGCTGATGTGGAGCGGCTTGCTGGGTGTGGTGCTGGCCGTGGTCGCCGCGTTGCTGGCGCAGCGCCTGGCGCGGCCGATGACGCGGCTGGGCGAAGCGATCGAGCGGGTGACGGAGGCCACTGCGGGTGGCCATGAGTTGCCGGCGATCCCGCATATCCAGGGATTCTACGAAGCCAATATGCTGTCGCGCACGATGCGCAACCTGGTCGAGAGCGAAGCGGACTACCGGCGCGCGCTGCAGCAGATGAACGAGCACCTGGAGTCGAAGGTGGCGCAGCGCACGGCCGAACTGCAGGCGCTGCTGTTGCGCGACGTGCTCACGGGCTTGCCGAACCGGCGCGCGCTGCTCGAGACCTTGCCCGAGGCGATGGGCCGCGCCAGCCGGGGCGGGCGCCCGGCGGCGCTGCTGTTCATCGACATGGACGGCTTCAAGGCGGTCAATGACAACCATGGCCACGAAGAAGGTGACGAGCTGCTGCGCCAGTTCGGCGCGCGCCTGGCCGGCGCGATCCGCAAGACCGATATGGTGGCCCGCCTGGCCGGTGACGAATTCGTCGTCGTGCTTGAAATGCTGACGTCGCGCACCGATGCCGAGGAAACCGCCTGGAAACTCCTCGACCGGCTGCGCGAGCCGTATCTGCTCAGCACCACCGAAGTCACCGTGGGCGCCAGCATTGGCGTAGCGGTCTTCGCGCCGGGCGACAAGCCCGACCTCGATGCGTGGCTGGCACGCGCCGACCATGCGATGTATGCCGCCAAGCGCGGCGGCAAGAATGCGGTGGCTCTGGCTGCCGTACCCGTGTGAGGCACATACTGGCCCTCACGCCCCAAGTATTTCTTTGCGATTGCCAGTATTCCTCATGACCCAAATCAGCCAGATCATCGCCACCATCAAGCGTCAGTTGAAGCTGCAGGGGCTGACTTACCGTGACGTTGCTGTCGCACTCGGATTGTCCGAGCCGAGCGTCAAGCGCCTGTTCGCCAGCGAGCAATTTACTCTCGACCGGGTCGTTGAAATCTGCAGCCTGCTCGGCTTCACCCTGGCCGAGATCACGCAGGAAGCGCAGAACGGCCAACGCCGCCTGCGCACGCTCTGCGCCGCGCAGGAAGCTGAGCTGGTGTCGGACCCGAAACTGTTGCTGGTCGCCGTCTGCGCGCTGAATCACTGGCGCATGCTCGATATCCTCGGCGCCTATGCGTTGAGCGAAGCGCAATGCATCCAGCACTTGCTTCATCTCGACCGTCTGCAGTTGATCTCGCTGTTGCCGGGCAACCGTATCCGCGTGAACGTGGCGCGCGACTTCGACTGGTTGCCCGATGGGCCGATCCGGGCATATTTCCGCGAGCAGGGCTTGCCGGAATTCGTGGTCGGCGGCTTCGGCGGGGTGGGCGAGTCGCTCGATTTTGCCCATGGCATGCTGACTGAAAGCGCGCGCGCCAGGCTGCAGCAGGAACTGCGCCAGTTACGCAGCCGCTTTGCGCAATTGCACGAGGAAAGCCTGGCAGCGCCGCTCGCGCAGCGGCGTGGCACAGGTTTGTTGATCGCCCTGCGCGAGTGGGAACCGGCGGCCTTTGCGCGCCTGCGCCGGTAGCGTATGATGGATTGCATATACTGAGCCATGACGAGCGTAAGCGGTCAGTTATGTGAAGTAATAGACAGATAAGATTGCCGCATTTGTCGGATAGTAGGTGTCAGGGAGAGTGTGACGCCATGAAAATGTCTTTCATCGCTATGGCCGTGCTGGGATCAAGTGCGGTATGTGCTTCGGCGCAGGATTCGGCGGTCGCTGCAAGCGGCGCCGGCAGCGCCGCGATCCCGGAATCCGTGTGCGCACACGATTGCCTGGCCCAGCTCGCGCTGGGCGCGCGCGCCGATGGCGTGAATGCGCCAGCCGGCAACGTGGTCTTCACCCGCGAAACAGTGCTCCAATCCGACCAGCCCACCGAGCGCACTGGCGCCGGTGCAATCACTGTCGGCCGGCAATTCAACATCGACTACACGACGCTCAATGACGTCGGCGACCCGTTCCATGGTGGTCTGTCCGCCCAGGCGGCGCCGCGTGGTGCGCGCGCCGACGACAGCGTCGCTTACGAAGGCAGGTTTGCCGGGCTATCGACCGGCGCCAAGTGGGGCAAGGGCGACGTCGACGGCTCGCCTTCCGGCCGCGCCTGGGGCATGTCGGTCGGTGTCAATCTCGGGCCGCTGAACATCCGCGCGGCCCACCAGAATCGCAATGTGGCCAAGGTCACGCGCTACGACCAGATCGACATCACCATGGCCGCCAAGAATTCCATCGTCGCGGCCAATATGCGCTTCGACTGGGGCACCGCGTACGCCGCCTACAGTGCCAGCCGCGGCTGGGGCAACTCGCCGCTGTTCAATCCCGATAATCCCTACAGCGCCGGTGTGGCCGCCACCCGCTCCACCAACAGCCGCGACGTGCTGGCCGGCGTGGCCGTGCCGATGTCCCGCTCGACCACGCTGCTGGCCTCGTACATCCGCCGCAACGACCGCGATCTGGCCAATCGCGACGCGCGCCAGATCGCGGTTGGCGCCAGCTATGCGGTCTCGCGCCGCATGGATTTCTACGCAGCCTATTCACGCATTCAGCACCTGGCCGGCGTCCAGCTCGGCGTCAAGCCGGGCAATGGCTCGTCGCTCAATGTCGGGATGCGGCGCGCCTTCTGATGCCTGGCTGCTCGCAGGCGCGTCGTCCGTGCGTTGCGACAGGAATCGGCAAAATTCAGTAATGTGTCTCCATGGTTCATTAACTATTGAGGAGACCTTATGACTGGTACCAGCACACTTGATCCGGATAACTTCCCGGAAGCCCCAGACCGCAGCCTGGGCAAGGGCCATGGCGTTGACGCGCTCGGTCCGAGCGACTTGTCGGACACCGGCAGCGACGTCGTCGGTGGCCCGGGCTTTGCCACCAATATCGATCCCGAACAGACGCTCGACTTCGACGGCGGCACCACGTCCGACCTGGAAGCCGGTCACGCGGGCGAGACAGCCGGACCGGATGTCGGCGACGCTGATTTTTCGGGCGACAGCGATCGCAGCGGCACCGGTGAACGCGCCGCTGCCGGGCGTGATGCCGTCGTCAGGGATGGCGCCGACATCGATACCGACCATATCGAGTCGATCCCCGATCTGCCACTGACCGAGGATGACACCGACTTTTTAGCGAGTCCTCCGCCGGGTCAGGGCGAACGCCGTTAACAGGGCGCCGCCGCCCAGCAGGGCGGTGGTGATGTACTTCGAGCGCAGCGCTGCCGCCGTGTATTCGCTGTGCTCGATGACATCGTGCGGTGAGCCCTGGCGCTCGCGCAATTCACGCGTGTAATCGGGTTTGTGCAGGGCGTCGCGCCGGCTCGGATCGGTATCGATGTCGAGCTTTTGATTCTTGAACATTGTCGCTTGCAGGTATTTGTCGAACACGCGTGGCAACAGGCGCGCACCGGTGGCATTGAACTTCGATGCGCCGCCGACAAACACGTCGCGCTTCGGATGCTGGGCCGCGTACAGGATCGCATCCGCAACAATCTCCGGCGCATACACGGGCGCTGGCAGCTTCGGTTCCTTGTCCATATAGTTCTTCGCATGCACGGCAAACATCGTGTCGATCCCGGTTGGCTTGATCAGCGTGACCGACATCGGTGCGCCTTCTTTCTCCAGCTCCATGCGCAGCGAATCCGTGAAGCCCTTGACGGCGTGCTTGGACGCGGCGTACATGCCTTGCAGCGGGATCGCGTGGTCCGACAGTTCACTGCCCAGGTTGATCAGCGCGCCGCCACCGCGCAGCTTCATGCGCTTGACCGCTTCCAGTGAGCCATTGACCACACCCCAGAAATTGGTCTGGAACAAGCGGTGGTGGTCTTCCGGCGAGACATCTTCCAGGCGACCGAAGATCGAGATGCCAGCATTGTTGATCCAGGTGTCGATGCGGCCGAAACGCTCGATGGCGGCGTCGCCAATATGCGCCACGTCGTCGGCATTGCCGACGTCTGCCGTGACGGTGACCACCTCGGCGCCCAGTGTCCCGAGTTCTTCGGCCAGATGGGCGAGCGCGTCGTCGGCGCGTGCCGCCAGTACCAGCTTCGCGCCTTGCCCGGCCGCCATGCGCGCCGTGGACAGGCCGATGCCGCTGGTTGCGCCCGTAATGACGATGACTTGTTCCTTGATGTGTTTCAGCTTGACTGACATGGGTGATCCTTTTGCTCTGATGTTGGCGGGAAGGGCGTCCCCCGGGGCACGTCGTACCCCGGAGGCAAGCCATAAGTTAGTGAAATGATCACTTCGTATCCGATAGTGATATTTCAAGCGAAATCGTGGCGCGCGGGTGACGCGATCGTTCCGGCCTGTGCGCACAGGACAAAAAAACGCCGTGCCCACAGGATGCGGGAACGGCGTTGCATGCACACTGCGCGGGGGCAGGTGCGGTGTATCTGCAAATTACTTCGTCGCGTAGATCTGGTCGAACACGCCGCCATCGGCAAAGTGGGTTTTCTGCGCCGCGGTCCAGCCGCCAAACTCGCTGATCTGGAACAGCTTGATCTGCGGGAACTGCGACGCGTATTTTTTGGCGAACTTGTCGACCGCAGGACGGTAGTAGTTCTTGGCGATGATCTCCTGGCCCTGGTCGCCGTACAGGAATTCGAGATATGCCTGCGCCACCTTGCGGGTACCACGCTTGTCGACGTTCTTGTCGACCACGGCCACGGGCGGCTCGGCCAGGATGCTGACCGACGGGGCGACGATCTCGAACTTGTCCGGGCCCAGTTCGCGCAGCGCCAGCAGCGCTTCGTTTTCCCACGCCAGCAGCACGTCGCCGATGCCACGCTCGACGAACGTGGTGGTGGCGCCGCGGGCACCCGAGTCGAGCACCGGCACGTTCTTGTACAGGCGCGCCAGGTAGTCGCGTGCCTTGGCATCGGTGCCGCCCGGCTGGCGCAGTGCATAGCCGTAGGCCGCCAGGTGGTTCCAGCGGGCGCCACCCGAGGTCTTCGGATTCGGGGTGATCACCGCCACGCCCGGTTTGACGAGGTCGCCCCAGTCGCGGATCTGTTTCGGATTGCCTTTGCGCACCAGGAACACGATGGTCGACGTGTACGGCGCGCTGCGGTAGTTGAGTTTTTGTTCCCAGCCCGGATTGATCAGGCCCTTGTCGCGGATGGCGTCGATGTCATACGCCAGTGCGAGGGTGACGACGTCGGCCTGCAGGCCGTCGATCACCGAGCGCGCCTGCTTGCCCGAGCCGCCGTGCGACTGCTTGATCGTGACGTTGTCGCCGGTTTTTGCTTTCCAGTGCTTGGCAAATGCCGCGTCGAACTCGTGGTACAGCTCGCGCGTCGGATCATAAGATACGTTGAGCAGGCTGATGTCGGCAGCAAATGCAGGCGCGTGCGCCAGAAGGGTCAGGGCTGCCAGCGAGCTGATGAAGGTTTTGCGAAGCATTGTTATCTTTCTCTAGGTTGGAGATGGTAGCGTACGGTCTCTGCCTGTAGAAACAAAACGAATAAATTCAAGCAACCTTATGCGGTTTCTGCGCTGGCGCTGACGAAGCTCAGTGCGCCTTCGACAGGATGACCAGCCAGCGGCGGAAAAGCAGGATCTCGACATGGCCAGCTTCGACGCCGGTATCGCACTCCATGACCGGATTGACGGCATAGAAACGCTTGCGGAAGTCGCGGGTTACCAGGATTTCACGACGGCCAATGCGGACCATGAAAGGGGTCGGGGCGTGTTCCATACCAAAAGAGCTGTTGAGCGTGGTCATGTTCGTTTCCTCGTATTGAGTGGTTATGCAGTGAAGTAAGAATACCACAACCACTGTATGAATCAACAGTTACTGTTCGGGCATACAGTACTTTTTGCCGTGTGTGGTATTTTCGCCAAGTCAGTCATAATCGCGTCATCATGACCAAAACACTGCCCCGACTCCAGCGCTTTGCCGCCAACCGCTTCTCGCCCGAGGGTGAGTACGGGCTGCACCTGACCATCGGCGTGGCGCTGCTGCTCTCTGCCATGGCGGTATTCGCCCAGCTGGCCGGCGCCGTCGTGGCCGGTGCGCCGATCACGCAGCTCGACGCCGAAATCGCCAACTGGCTGCACCTGCATGCGCGTCAGGGCGGCCTGCTGCGCGATGCGCTGCTGCTTCTCACCAACCTGCACAGTACGCCCGGCATCCTCGTCATGGCCTTCTGCGCGGCGCTGTGGGTGTATCGCAGCGGCCATCGTTACTGGACGATGGCGGTGATCGCCAGCGTGCCGGGCGGCATGCTGCTCAATGTCGCGCTCAAGCACACGTTCGAGCGCGCGCGGCCCCATTTCGACGAGCCGATCGTCACCTTGACCACCTACAGCTTCCCCAGCGGGCATACGATGGCCGCCACCGTGCTGTACGGCGTGCTGGCCTGCTACTTCGCGCGCCACGCCCGCACCTGGCCGTGCAGGGTGCTGCCGTTCGTACTTGCGGCACTGATGATCGGCGCCGTCGCGTTCTCGCGCATGTATCTCGGCGCGCACTACCTCACCGATATCCTCGCCGCGCTGGTGGAAGGCTGCGGCTGGCTTGCGATCTGCATCAGCGGCACCGCCACCCTCAATCGTCGCCGCCGGGCCCGTGAGCGGCGTCAGTCCGGCGTGGCCTCACCCCAAGACATGTAAGGAGTTTTTCGATGCGCACTCTCATTCACCTGTCCGACCTGCACTTCGGCCGCGTCGACCAGGCCCTGCTGGGCCCGTTGCGCGAGCTCGTGCACGCGATCGCGGCCGACGTCGTCGTCATTTCGGGCGATCTGACCCAGCGTGCCAAGGTGGAAGAATTCGAAGAAGCGCGCGCGTTTCTCGATTCGCTGCCGGGGCCGCAGATCGTCGTGCCGGGAAACCACGATATCTCGCTGTACAACGTGCTGCGCCGTTTCGCCCGGCCGCTGTCGCGTTACCGCCGCTACATCACGGACGATCTCGAGCCGGTCTTCATCGACGACGAGATTGCTGTCGTGGGCGTCAACACGGCCCGGTCACTGACGATCAAGGACGGGCGCGTCAGCCATGAGCAGATCGCCGCGCTGCGCGAGCGTCTCAGTGGCCTCGCCCCGGACATCACGCGCATCGTCGTCACGCACCACCCGTTCGATTTGCCCGACCATTTCGAGAAACGCGACTTGGTCGTGCGCGCGCCGCTGGCGATGGAAGTGTTTGCCGAGACCGGCGTGGATATCCTGATGGCAGGGCACATGCACGCCAGCCACGCCGGCAGCACGGCGGCGCGCTACCAGATCGATGCGTATGCGGCCCTGGTGATCCAGGCCGGCACGGCCACGTCGACGCGCGGGCGCGGCGAAGTGAACTCGTTCAACGTGGTAAGAGTAGAGGCACACCGGGTCGAGATCGACCGCTATGGCTGGGATGCCGTCGGCGGCAAGTTTGAAGTGATCACGACCGAAAAGTTCATGCAGGCAGGCAGCGTCTGGTCCCCGCACACCGACGGCATGCTGGCAGCGGGGATCTGACGCGCCGCCCGGCGTTCAGATCCAGTATTCGGTCATGCGCGCCATCGCCTCGCGCAGGCGGTCCGACCATGGCCGCCGCTTCCACGCGTCGAGCTTGATTTCCTTCGAATGGACCACATCGTCCCGGAATGCGGCCTCCATGTCGCGCCCGAAGGCGGGGTCCAGCACGACCACATTGACTTCATAGTTGTGGATGAAGCTGCGGCGGTCGATATTGGCCGAACCGATCGACGACCACATGCCATCGATCACCGTGGTCTTGGCGTGCAACACGGCCACCTGCAACTGGTGGATGCGCACGCCGCCCTCGAGCAGCTCTTCGTAGAACGACTCGCCCGCATGCCGGATAAAGCCGTGATCCGACACGCCCGGCAGCACCAGCTGCACGTCCACGCCCCGTTTGGCTGCGGCGATCAGGCTGTCGACGATCTGGCGGTCCGGCACGAAATAGGCGGCCGTCAGATGGATCGATTTCTTCGATTCGCCAATGGCGATGACCAGCGATTTGTAGATCGTCGAATCATGGTCCGGCGACGTGGCCAGCACGCGCACGACCTTGTCGCCTGCCGGCGCCAGTTTCGGGAAGTAATCAATTTCCGGCAACTCACCCGCGTCCTGATGCACCCAGTTGTCAATGAACGCCCATTGCAGCGCGCCGACCGCCGGCCCTTCGACCTTGATGTGGGTATCGCGCCAGCCGACTTCGTCCTTGCTCACGTCGTCCGGCCGTTTCTTCGAGCGGAACAGCGAGCTGTTGGCATACGTGCTGCTGATGTTGATGCCGCCGGTGAAGGCCACAAGGCCATCGACAATCATGATCTTGCGGTGATCGCGGTTGTTCAGCGCCCATTTGCCGGGTCGCTTGGTCGGGTCCACCGGATTGAAGACCAGCACGTTCACGCCGCCCTGGCGCAGCCGGTCGAAGAATTCCTTCGGCGTGGACAGCGTCCCGACCCCATCGACCATGACATTGACGACCACGCCCTGGCGCCGTTTTTCCATCAGGATCTCGGCAAACTGGCCGCCGATCTCGTCGTGGTCGAAGATATAGGTTTCCAGGTTGATCGATGTGGTTGCGGCGCGCGCCGCTGCCATCATCGCGCGCATCGTCGCCGGGCCATCAAATAGCAGCGTGACGGCATTGCCGGCGATCATGGGCACCCCCGTGGCCTGTTCCTCCAGCACCGCCAGCCCCTTGAGGTCCGCCGACGCGCGTGCCCAGCGCCGCTTGAGCAGCGCCGCCGCCTGTTTCTGCTTGAGTTCGCCGTGCTGGTTCGTGACCGTCGGCGTGGATTGCGAAGGCGTGCCGGTCATGGTGCTCGCATCGGGCAATGTCTTGCATGCGCTCACCGCGCAGGCGAGAGCGGCGATGGCACACCAGGTGGCGAAGCGCTTCTTGATCATTTTGGTCCTCTTGCGGGGTCGGAGTCGGGGGGCGCCAGTTGGCGGTGCTTGGGGCCGAGGAAGAACTCGACCGGTGAATACGCGAAGCGGCGGCCCAGTGCCTGCACCAGCAGGATGCCGCGCTTGAAACGGATCTTGCGTGCGCGCAGGGCAACCCAGAGCGCCAGGCCGAAGCTGACCAAGAGGTTGATCGTGCCGATCAGCAGCACGCCAGCCGTCGCGTTGAGAATCTGCGGCAACGTCATCTGGTAGTCGAGCGCCACCAGCGCGGTCGCGAAGTTGGCGGCCGAGAACGTGATGTGACGGATATCGATCGGCAGGCCCAGCAGGAAGCCGACCGTGCCGGTGGTGCCAAGCAGGATACCGAAGAAGAAGTTACCCATCAGGCCACCGAGGTTGTTTTCGACATACGCGCCCAGGCGCGCCAGCCGCGCCGGACCCAGCAGCGTGCGCAAGCCGCGCAACTGCTGCACGCGCTGGCCCATGCGGGTGTACAGCGCCTTGTTGTCGTAGTAGCCCGAGACCAGACCGGCCACGAACAGCCAGACACCGGCCACTGCCGCATAGAACAGGGCAGGGCTGTTGACAGGGTCGATCTCGTTGAGCAGGTGCAGCGCCTTGATCGGGTCGACCAGATGCTCGCCCCGGTACCAGCGCACGCTTTCGGCAATGGCCCAGGCCACCGGGAACGCGACCAGCACGTTGCCGAGCACCGCCACCATCTGGGTGCGGAACACTTTATTGACGAGTTCTGCGAGCCGGTCGACGTCCAGGCCACGGCCTGTTGCCGAGCGGTGCAGCGAAGCAGCAATACGCTGGGCCGTCATGGCCGGCTGCTTGGTGGCGACGGTGAAGTGCAGCATGTGGATCAGCACGAAGCCGAACGAGTAATTCATGCTGAACAAGAATGCCTGGACCAGCGGCGGCGAATGCAGATAGCCCAGCAGGATCTTGAGCAGCGCCATGAAGCCGACGATGAAGCCGGCGCCGGACGACGACCACAGCATCTTGCGCAGGCCCTTGCGATCTTCGGCGATGTAGTGCTCGCCGGTGCGGCTGGCGTTTTCAGTGACATTGCGCGCCAGCAGGTCGACGTTGTCGCGCACCAGGTTCGTTACCTGGTACTTGGTGTTGTGCGCTTCGATCAGTTCCTCGGCCAGCTCGATCACGGCGCGCTCGCGCGGCCCCAGCTCAGGCGCCGGCTGGTCGGTGATGATGGCGACGCTGCCTTGCGCCGTGGGCGTTGTGGCTGTCGTCGCAGGCACCGTCGCAGCCTGTGGTGGCGTTGCCGTCGCGCTCATGGCGCTCAGCACTCCCTGGGTTGCGGCGGCCGGGTCGATCTGCGTGTCATCGGTCTCGGCGGTTTCTGGCACATCCACCAGGAACAGCAGTTTCTGCAGGCGGTCGATACTTTGCTGGAGCGCGACCAGCAGATAGGTCAGGGCGATGCTGGTACCGCTGCTCAGCGCCAGGCGCCGGATCTTGAGCACGACGTCTTCGCACTGGTCGAGCATCACGAGCAGGTGGCGCGCATCGTCCGGGCGCGCGATATCGCCGTTCAGGTAGCGTGCGTATTCATCGAGGTAACGGTTGACCTCGATATTCTGCATCAGGAACGGCGAATCGAAGTTCTCGATCTGGCTGTAGCTGTGCACGAGGCGCGGTTCCAGGCCCAGCGCGCAGACGCGGCACGACAGCGTGCGGATCGCATCGAGCAAGCCCTTGAGCGTGACCACGCGCGCGCGGCCGGGATTCCCGTCCGCCGGCACCGGCGCGCTTTCGATCACGTGGAACAGGGTCATCCAGTCGGTGTCGGGTACCGCGCGGATCCAGGCGTAATCGTCCTGGCGGTACAGCACCTGGTCGAGCGCATCGGACAGGTACAGGTCTTCCAGCGCAGGCGGCAGGAAGCGGTAGGTGATGCGGCTTTTCAGTTCAGTGACGAAACCGTCGTTCGACAGGATGCCGATGTCGCTGTACAGGCTGGTATGCCGGCGCTTTTCGAGCAGCGTGGTGATGTAGCGGCGCAGCGCCCATGCCTGGTCGGGATTTCCCTTGAGGAGCTGGGTCAGCGTACGCACTGCCTGCGCCGGGTCATCGGCCGTTTGCCATACCCAACGCTGGCGCGGGCGCAGATGGCAGACGAGCTCGACCAGCAGGTCGATCTTGTCGCTGTGGGGATCAATCCGTTCAAGTGTTGCGAGCATGAAAAAAAATCTGTACAGAAAAACGTCAGTGTACGCGAGGACCCGCGCCCATATGGTGTGGCAACGAACAGTAACCTCGTGGAAGTATCCCGCGGCAAGGTTCAGTGCCCCCATCCCGGCGCTGGCGACTGGACGCGGGCCGGACAGTCCCGCTACACTGGCCCCGATCTGCAATGTCCCAGTCATCAAGGAAACCATGTACCTCACCTATTTCAATGGCCAATGGGCCGAAGGCAATGTGCCGCTGTACGGCGCGATGGACCACAGCCTGTGGCTCGGCTCGTCCGTGTTCGATGGCGCGCGCTCGCTGGCCGGCAAGCTGCCTGACCTGCGACCGCACCTCGAGCGCGTCATCAGCTCGGCCGAGAAGCTGGGCCTGGCGTGTCCGTTGAGCGTGGACGAGATGGAAGCGCTGGTGCGCGAAGGCGTGGCGAAATTTGCGCCGGATGCCGAACTGTACGTGCGCCCGCTCGTGTTCGGCACGGAAGGCTTTCTGATTCCGGTGGCCGAAAAGAGCCAGTTCGCACTGACGCTGTTCGATGCACCGCTGCCGCCATTCGCCGGCTTTTCGGCTGGCCTGTCGACGATGCGTCGTCCGCAGCCGAGCATGGCGCCGACCGACGCCAAGGCATCGGCACTGTATGCCAATTCGACGCGCGCCATGCGCGAAGTGAAGGCGCGCGGTTTCGAGCAGGCGATCATGCTCGATGGCGAAGGCCACGTCGCCGAGTTTGCAGCCTCGAATTTGTTTTTGGTTACTGCGGACGGCAAGGTGGTCACGCCAAAGTTGAACGGCACCTTCCTGGCCGGGATCACCCGGGCGCGCGTGATGGCGCTGCTGGCTGGCGTGGGTATTGATGTCGAAGAACGCACGGTCGATGAGGCCGAACTGCGCACGGCGCGCGAGATCTTCAGCACCGGTAACTATGGCAAGGTCACGCCATGCACGCGCTATGAAGACCATGTGCTGGAAGCCGGGCCGGTGGCGCAGCAGGCACGTGAGCTGTACCTGGCGTTCACCCAGGCCGCGTAAGCGGATCTGACGTCCCAATACAAAAGGCCGGCAAATGCCGGCCTTTTGTATTACTGGCGAACGTGGCGATTAGCCGCGTGCTGGTTCTGCGACATAGATCTCGACGCGGCGGTTGCGCGCCTTGCCGGCGTTGTCGTTGTTCGATGCGATTGGCTCGCGCGAACCACGGCCTTCGATGGTGATGCGGTTCGGGTTCACACCGCGGCCGGCCAGGTAGTCGCGGGTGCGCGATGCGCGGTCGACCGACAGTGGCTGGTTGATGCTGTCGCTGCCGGTGCTGTCGGTGTGGCCGATGATCACGACATTGGTGTTCGGGTTTTCTTGCAGGGTCGAAGCGAAGCGCTGCAGCACTGGCTGGAAGTTGCCCTTGATGTCCGAGCGGCCCGTGTCGAACGAGATGTCACTTGGGATTTCCAGCTTCAGACGGTTGTCCGAGGTCTGGGTCACTTGCACGCCGGTGCCCTGGGTCGCTTGCTCCATGGCTTGTTTTTGCTGTTCCATGCGCTTGGACCAGATATTGCCGATCACGGCGCCGGCTGCTGCGCCAATGGCTGCGCCGCCTGCCACACGACCGCCGCCACCACCGCTGGTCGTGCCGCCGATCAGGCCGCCCAGGCCCGCGCCAATGCCGGCGCCGGTTGCGGTACCGCGCTGGGTGCCGGTCATGTCTGCGCAACCGGTTGCCGTCATGACGACGAGGGCAACTGCTGCGGTGGTTTTGATGAAGTTTTTGTTCATGGTGGAACTCCTTAAAAGTAAGAAATCCGTTTCGCTGTCACGCCAGAAATGGGCGCGACAGCGAAACGGATTGGATTTTACGACAAGCAGAGACTTGTCATAAAGATTCTATATACCGCGACCGCTGATCAGGCGAACCAGGATCATGATGACGGCGACGACGAGCAGAATGTGGATGAAGCCGCCGATGGTGTACGACGTGACCAAGCCAAGCAGCCAGAGGATAACGAGGACAACAGCAATTGTGTACAGCATGATGAATCTCCTAGAAGGGGTGCGCCCGTTGCGCTGTGAGACCAGTATGTTGTTTCCTGAGAGCGACTACCGTACGATGGCGTACATTAAACGCAACTTTTTTGTTTTTGCAGGCCGGGAATCCAGCCCATCATCCCGATCAGCCCGGTAAAGCCGATCAAGCAGCTCAGCAGGCCACCAGCAATCAGGAACACCACGTCATGGGCCTGTACCAGGCCCTGCGCGACAGGCGCCGGCCCGGCCGAGAGCAGGCCGAACAGAGTCAGTACGATTCCCCAAATGATGATACCGATCCAGGTCAAGGTATTCATGCGTGTCTCCCTGATTGATGCTGTATCGCCAATCGATTCAGCATGGGAACAATTGTCGCCTTAGCTCATCAATAATTCCGTGCGATGGCACACATTGCAATTAGGAAAAAATTTGACCGGGACGCTTGCGCGCTCCCGGTCATCTGTGTCGTTACAAAAAAGCTGATTTCTGGTTATGCCACCGAGCGCAGACGGCCCTTGACGATGCGCACGCGGTCGCCGTTGCCCCATTGCGGCTGGCTGGTCTGGCGGAAGGTGCGCAGCGTGCCGT
This sequence comes from Telluria sp. LT1R51-2, assembly GCF_059685775.1. Taxonomy (NCBI): domain Bacteria; kingdom Pseudomonadati; phylum Pseudomonadota; class Betaproteobacteria; order Burkholderiales; family Oxalobacteraceae; genus Telluria; species Telluria sp. LT1R51-2. The sequence continues at coordinate 1,062,313 of NZ_JCASIM010000001.1, forward strand.
CATCGAGGCGAACCCGGATCTCGTAGCTGGTCGTGGCCTTCACATTGCCCTCGACCTGGTTGCCGACGACGGCGCCACCGATGGCGCCGGCCGCAGTGGCCAGTGTCTTGCCATTGCCGCCACCGATCTGGTTGCCCAGCAGACCGCCCAGGACGGCGCCGCCTGCTGCGCCCAGACCGCTGCCTTCGGCGCGCTGCTTGATCGCCCGGACCGATTCGACGTTGCCGCAGTTTTCACACCAGTTGCTCTTCGCGGCCAACTGCGTTGGCTGGGTTTCCTTGATTTGCGTCACAGGTGCTGCTTGTTGCACTGGCGCTGGCGCAGGGGCTGGCGCGTACGCTTGTGCAGGGGCCTGTGCCGGCGCCGGTGCAGGATAAGCGCCTTGCGGTGCAGCCGCGTAATTCTGTGACGGCGCCCCTTGCGGCAACGTCGATGCCAGTGCCAGGCGATCCGCTTCGGTCAGCTGACGGTTGGCAGTGCCGCCCACCGATGAAGGCAGCCAGCCCATGATGGCGGCAGTACCGACCAGCGAGAACAGCACAACAGCGGCCGCTGCCAGCAGCAGCAGCGGGTGAGTGCGATTCCTCACAGGCATGTTTAGAGGGGTTGTCATCTTTTGTTCCTTTCGTATAGGCATTAAGCCGGATGTTCAATGATTGTCCTCAGGAACAACTAAAGCTTCCGTGCGTCACCGTACATACCTGCACACCTTGTACCGTTAGTCTCCATCACATTGCTTGTAAATGTAACTGGTCGTGGCGGTCCCGGCTGGCGCCACGCACCGATCTGTGAGGAAATAATGAATTCTGCCGTCCACCCGCCTGTCTGCGAGCCCAACAGTAACTTGTTGCTCGCAGCACTTCCCCCGCAAGACCTTGCTCAGATGCTGCCGCAGCTCGACGAGGTCAGGGTGGAAGCTGGCCAGGTCCTGTGCGAAGCGGGTGATCCCATTCTTCACATCTATTTTCCGCACGATTGTCTGGTGTCGCTGCTGGGTGTGGCCGAAGGGCGCATGACGCTCGAGGTTGGTCAGGTCGGGCGTGAAGGCATGCTTGGCGCCACCACGGCCCTGGGTCACGACACAACGCAAGTGCGCGCCGTCGTGCAGCGGGCGGGAAGCGCCAGCCGGATGGACGGCGGGCGTTTTCGCCTCGAAGTCTCGCGCAATCCGGCCCTGCAGCGTGTGCTGTACCGTTACACCGACTCGCTGCTGGCGCAGGCGATCCAGATTGCCGTCTGCAGTCGCTTCCACGTGCTCGAGGCACGTCTGGCACGTTCGCTGCTCATCACGCGTGACCGCCTGCAATCGGACAAATTTCATCTGACCCACGAATTCCTGGCGCACGCGCTGGGAGTGCGCCGGGTCGGGGTGACCAAGGCGGCCAGCGCGCTGCAGCAGCAGGGCTTGATCAACTACAGCCGGGGCAATATCGAGATCCTCGATCCTGAGCGCCTGGCGGCAGCCGCCTGCACCTGCTACCAGATCGTCCGCGAAGCCGGGGCTGCGCCAGCCACCGATACCGTCTGAGCCAGCGGCGCTGGAGCGCATCGCCCAATACAAAACGCCCGGCAAGCCGGGCGTTTTGTATTGGCTGTCATGTCACTGGCAAGTGTGCCAGTGAACAGTGATCAGTTGGTGGTCTTGACTTGATTGCCGACCACGCCGCCGACAGCTGCGCCGCCAACGGTGCCGACTGCGCTGCCGCCGGTCAGGACGCCACCGATCACTGCACCGGCGCCAGCGCCGACTGCCGTGTTACGGTCTTGCTTCGACATGTTCGAGCAGCCGACCATACCGAATGCGGCGGTCGCCAGGGTTGCCGTCACTACCAGGTTTTTGATGAGTTTCATGATGTTTTCCTTTGATGGGGTTATTTCAGGCGCAGGTCATTTCTGACCGATTTCACGCCGTTGACGGTTCGCGCGACCGAGGCCGCTGCGGCGACGCTGTCGGCAGAGGATACAAATCCACGCAGCCGGACAATGCCTTGATACGTATTGACATCCAGATCGGACACCTTCAGGTCCGGATCACGCCGGAGGGCGCTGTGCACTTCGGCCGTGATGACATCGTCCTGGACAGCTTCGATCTTGCCGAAGCCGGGTAATCCGGACGTACATCCCATCAGTGTCCCACCAGCCAGTGCGACCAGTAAAACCGGGATGCTGCCAAAACGTCTGATGCTCGATCCGTTCATGCGGGTGCGTCTTTTCTCGATGACTTGGACCGATCATAGTGAGGATTGCCAAATTGATCTGTTCGGCAACACACAAAGCCCGTGCCAGGTTGTTACAGGTTGTATCCACGAGGCTATTTCAACGGCTCTGGCGCCGGCCCGGTGGCGGCGCACTGGGTGCTTGCCGTGCCTGGGCCAGCAGGCGCGCGCAATCGCTGTCTTCACCCGGGCCTGTATTGATCAGCGGAAGAAGGGCAGCCAACGGGGCAGCCACGACGGCCAGTGCGGCTGCGCCACCTGCCTTCATTGCCAGCACGCCCTTGTCGATCGCCACGTCCGGCTTGCTGAACGAGCCACGCACATACAGTGGCGCGCGCAGCGAGAAGATGCGCAGCGCCTTCGTTTCGGGCCGGATGCGCAGTTCCATCTGCTCGCCCGCCAGGTTGATGGCGCCATCGACGGTGATGATGGCTTCTTCGGTGTCGACGATGAAGCTGCGCGTGCGCGCAACCCCGTCATTGACGGCAAAGTCGGCGGCCACGCAATTGAGGTCGACCTGCTTGTCGCCAAACAGCTTGGTCACGACGATGTTGGCCACGTTCAAGCCCGCCATTTCGAGCAGCATCTTGCTGACCGTGCCTTCGCTGACGAGCGCCTTGAGTTCGCCATTCGATTTGGCGAGCAGCGACGCAACCGAATTGCCGGTGGCCGACAGCTTCGCGTCGGCGTTGATCTGGCCAGCGGTCGCCTGCATCTGCTCGATTTTCGGGAACAGTTGCTTGATGCCGATCTTGCGCGCCCGCACGTCGGCGACCGCCTGGATGGCATTCTTGCCGCTGCGCCCGCTGCCATCGAGGCGGATGGTCGAGCGCACGGTGCCACCGGCCATGCCGAATTCAAGCGGGTCGAGCCTCAGCACGCCATTGTCCATCTTGACGTGGCTGCTGAGCTTACTGATGGGCAGAGCCTTGTCGCGCACAATATTGTCGGCGGCAAAGCGTACGTCGGCATCGAGCGCTGTCCAGCGTTCGGTGTGGAATTCTTCCACCGGCAACACCTTGCCGCCTGGCTGCTTGACCTCGACGCCGCGCGCCGCCTTGCTGGCATTCGAATCGGCGCCGACCAGGGGCGCCAGATCGGCGAACACGAGCTGGCGTGAACGCACATTGCCCGACAGGACAGGGCGTGCGCCACCGGTGGCATACGCAAGGCGCCCGCCGATATCGCTGGCGCCGACCTTGCCGGCAAAACCGTCGTATACCCAGCGGCTGGCGCCGTTGCCAAGCTGGCCGGTCAGGCGGCCAGCCGTGGAAAACGCCGGTGTTTCCGGCAGCAGAATGCCGGTGAAATTGTACAAACGGGCCATGCTGGCGCCCGCCAGTTCGAGTTGTACGTCCAGCGCGGCAAGCTGCGCCGGATTGGTGACGGTGCCTTCGATGGCGATCCGGGTCTTGCCCGACCTGAACTCACCCTGGATCGGGTAGGGCGTGGTCTCGTTCTTCAGCGAAAACACCGAGCCGAGTTTGCCACCGCCGCCAACCCTGGCGCCGTTGTAGCTGCCATCGAGCGTGAAGGCCACGCCATACACCGGGTCGCGCTCCAGCGTGCGCACCCGGGCCGTGACGTCGGCCTTCGTGACCGCATCCTTGAGGTGGAGCACGCCGTCAGTCAGCACGACGCGTTCGAGGTCGAGATTCCAGCGCGATGGCTGCTCGTTGCGCTTGAACGTCCAGTTATTGGTCGTTGCATTGGTACGCAGCAGCTCGACCCGCGGCGCGTCGAAGCGCAGCAGCGGAATGCCGATCCGCTGGTCCAGCAGTGCCAGCGGGTCGAGCGAGAACGAGAACTGGCCCACGCTGACCATGTCGCCGGCCGCCATGCCGGCCGGGTTGCCGATGGTGGTATTGCGTGCGACCAGATACGGCCACGGAATGTGATCGCGCCACGTGCGCTCGGCGGGTGCCATCCGCGCGGCGGGACGCTCCCATGAGACAGTCAGGTCGCCACCGATGGCGAACGGGCGGTCGATGGCGTCGCTGACCTTGTCGTTGATCCACGGCCGTGCGCGGTTCCAGTCGAAGGTGAGGATCACGATGACGGCAATGACGGGCAGCGCGATCATGACGGCGAGGACCCACAGGGCAATCCGTTTCTTCTTGTTGCGGCGTGGTCCCTGCGGGCGCTGCGCCGCCGGTGGTATTGGCATTGGCTCGGCCATGATCATCCTTTGTCGGTAGTCGGTAGTCGGTGCGGCGAGGGTACCCTATGAGGAACCGTGACAGCGTGCGATGCTGCACCCAGTGTCGGCAATGAGCCGCGTATGTGCTGCGGGTACGCGGCGCTGCAGGCAATGTGCGTCACCGAACTGAGCGCATCCGATAACAGGTTTATAACGTTATCTACACCACTTCCCAGGAGAAAATGTGATGAATAAACATCAATCGATGACCGGGTTTGCCCGCCTTGGCTGCGTTGCCGCTCTGCTGGCATTGACGGCCTGCGCAAGTCCTGACAAGGCGCCTGCAACGGCGGACGTGGCAGTCTCGCGCAACGCCATCGAGAACGCAGTGTCGGCAGGTGCAGCTGACCTGGCCCCAGCTGAAATTACAGCGGCACGCGAAAAAATGGGCCGTGCCAACCAGGCACTGGCCGCGCGTGACTACAAGATGGCACGCGAACTGGCGGTGCAGGCCCAGGCCGACGCCAAGCTGGCCCAGAGCAAGGCTGTGTCGAGCAAGGCAACGGCGGCTTCAACCCAGCTGAATGACGATCTGCGCGTGCTGCGTGAAGAAGTCGATCGCGCCAACACCAAGTAAGGCAACTGAGCTAACTGAGTCATTTGAGTCATTGCACTGTTTCCTGTCCCCGGACAGGAGTTCGCGCCGACGATCCGGCGCTTGGAAAATAAAAGGAATAACAACATGAAAAACCGCAAATCCGCCGTATCGATCCTGGCCGCCGCCGTGCTGGCGGCAGCCTGCGCCAGCGCGCCGATGACCACGCCAACGCTCGACCAGGCGCGTGCCGACTTCGTCAGCGCGAACAATAATTCGCAAATCTCCACCTACGCACCACTCGAATTCAAGCAGGCCAGCGAGGCACTCGACCAGGCCAACCAGGCTGCGGCCCGCCGCGAAAGCCTGAGCGACATCGACCGCCTGGCCTACGTGGCCAAGCAGCGCATCGCCACGGCGCAGGAAGTCGCCAAGGGCAAGGCTGCCGAAGCGAATATCGCCGATGCAACGCGTCAGCGCGACATGGTGCGCCTCGATGCGCGCACCGCCGAAGCCGATCGCGCCAAGCGCGACGCTGAAGCGGCGCAGGCTGCTGCTCAGCAGGCACAAGGCCAGGCACAGCAAGCCCAGATGCAGGCACAGGCAGCACAGGCTGAAACCGCCGCCATGGCCGAACGCACCGCCAAGCTCGAAGCACTGCTGGTCGATCTGCAAGCGGTGAAAACCGAGCGTGGTTTCGTGGTCACGATCGGCGATGTCCTGTTTGCTACCGATCAAGCCGTATTGAACCCGAATGGCATGTCGACCTTGCGCAAGCTGGCCGATGTGATGGCCCAGAACCCGAATCGCACCGTGCTGATCGAAGGCTTTACCGACAGCACCGGCAGCGAGAGCCACAACCAGCAACTGTCCGAACGCCGCGCCGCCGCTGTCGCGACCGCGCTGGCCGGCCAGGGCGTGCCGCGTGAACGTATCGCCATGCGCGCATACGGCGAAGCATTCCCTGTTGCATCGAACGACAGCGCAGCAAGCCGTCAGCAGAATCGTCGCGTCGAAATCGTTCTGTCGAACGAAGGCGCAGCCATTCCGCCACGCGCAGCAGCGCGTTGAACATATTTTTGAATTGACTCTGAATTAAGGAACGACAATGGAACAAACCAACAACCTCGGCCACGGCTTTGATGTCTCCGCAATCCGCAAGGCAGCCGCCAACCTCGATGACGGCGCCGTCACCGAGGGCTACCAGGCCGACCGTGAAGCGGTCATCGCCATGCTGAACGATGCACTGGCCACCGAACTGCTGTGCGTGATGCGCTACAAGCGTCATTACTACACGGTCAGCGGCCCGGGCACCGGCCAGATCAAGGCCGAGTTCCTCGAGCACGCGCAGCAGGAGCAGGAACACGCTGACCGCATCGCGGAACGCATTGTGCAACTGAACGGTTCGCCGGACTTCAACCCGGCCACGTTCGCTGCGCGCAGCCACGCCGAATACGATGCGTCGGAGAACGCGCAGGACATGGTCCGCGCCGATCTGATCGCCGAACGTGTGGCGATCGAATCGTATCGCCAGATGATCGTGGCGATCGGCGACAAGGATCCGACCACCCGCAACATGCTGGTGGAAATCATGGCTGTTGAAGAAGAGCACGCCGACGACATGCGCGACCTGATGGCCTGAGCTTGACCGTGACCCGCCTCGTGCGGGTCAGTTTCATTGATTGATTAGTGACAGGAGTAGAACATGCTAGACACTTCCCGCAACAGCCACGGCAGCATGCACCCGATCAGCGGCAGCACCTATGCCACCCAGTCCGACATGAAAGCACTGGTGCGCGATGCGCAATCCATGCTCACCGCTGCGGCGTCGCTCACCGGTGAAAAAGCCGAAGAGCTGCGCGAGCGCGGCATGGCAATGCTTGATAGCGTGCTGGGCGGTGCCAGCCTGATGCCCACGCAGGCCGTGGTCAAGGGCAAGGAGCTGGTGCATACCGCTGATGATTATGTGAAACATAATCCATGGCGTATCGTGGCAGCAGCGGCAGGTGTCGGTGTGCTCATCGGCCTGCTGATCAGCCGCAAACAATAAGGCTGGAGGCTACGTGGATAAACAAGAAGCAAACGTGCAGAACCCCGGGGTGTTTGCCGGCATTTCCAGTCTCTTCAAGAGTCTGTTCGGCCTGGCGGTCTCGCGCGTGGAACTCGCTGCGCTTGAGCTGGCCGAGATCCGCAACCATGTCATCGAGCTGGTGGCGATTTTTGCCGTCGCCGTGCTGGCAGTCTGGTTTGCCATTGCTTTCGGTGCCATGACAATCGTGGCGCTGGCATGGGAATCGATGGGCTGGACCATCCTGTTGATCATGTTCGCGGTGTTCACGCTGATCACGGCCATCCTGGTGGCCAAGGGCATGGCGCTGATCAAGCAGAACAAGCTGGGATTCCCGGCCACGATGAAAGAACTGAAAAACGACCGCGAGATGTTGCTGTGAGCGGCGTATCCAAGGAAGCCAACATGCACAAACACGACGAGACGACCGGGTTGGCCGGTCATCAACACAGCCTGGACCCGGCGGTGCGCAAGAAGGAACTCCTGCGTGAAGGCGAGTTCTTCCGCGCCGGCGTGGCCCATGCCAAGGCCAGTATCCAGCACGGCATCAAGCCGGAAGTGATGATGCGTACGGCCTTCGATCACACCACGGTAGCTCTGCGCACCAAGGCCGATGCGCTGCTCAAGCCGACCGGCGCGAATGTGGCGATGCTGATGCCGTATGCGATGAATGCGCTGAACTTCGTGCGCGAGCGTCGTCTTGGCAAGCCGGTCGCCGGCGCTGCAGTGGCGGCGGGTGTTCTGGGCTGGTACTTCAATCGCAAGCGTGCGCGCAAGGCAGCAAAAGAAGCCTGAGCGGCCTGGCTGGTGGTGAACCTTGGCCAGGCGTAACAAATGACGCCACAGTGCAGTGCGCTGTAGCGGCTATGGTGGGGCTTGAACGGCGTCCAATCGCAAATTGGACGCCGTCTTTTTTTGTCCTGTATTGGCGGCGTCACCGATCGGGTAGGCGCAGTCAACGTTAAATAGAGACTAGTTTTGAACTGACGAGCACTCCGATGGTCCAACCCCTGTCCCCAGCGTCAGGAGTCGATCATGAAAGCGCCACGTTTCAAGGACTGGTTCGCAAAACTGCCTTCGCTGAACGGGCCGCAGCGCTGGCAAGTACGCGACGCCCTGCATCCGGCAGCCGGGCTCGATCAGGTGGTTTCTCTCATCAGTGAGGTCAGAGCGCCAGGCCGCTGCTGCCCCAGATGCGGCAACGAGCAATGCTACCGGCACGGGTTCGCCAATGACTTGCAGCGCTTCCGCTGCTGTGCCTGCGGTCGCACCTTCAATGACCTGACCGGCACGCCACTGGCGCGGCTCAGGCTCAAGGCCAAATGGCTCGCGTATTCGCAGGTGCTGCTCGATTCACTTCCCGTACGCAAGGCAGCAAATCGAGTGGGGGTCCATCGCAACACGGCCTTTCGCTGGCGCCACCGCTTCCTGCATTGGGTCAAGCTCGACCGACCTGCAGCGCTCAACGGCATCGTCGAGGCTGACGAAACATTTCTGCTCGAGTCACAAAAAGGTTCGCGCAGGCTCGATCGGCCACCGCGCCGCCGTGGCGGGCGCGATGCCAAACGGGGCATTTCCAGCGAACTGGACTGTATCCTGGTCGCGCGTGACCGCGAGGGACGCACCATTGATGCCGTGACCGGCCGCGGGGCGCTCAGGGTTGCGCAACTCGAGCGTGACTTGCTGCCCAGGCTGAATCGGCAGGCGCTGCTGGTCAGCGACAGCCATGCCGCCTACCGCGCCTTTGCACGCAAGCACAGGATCGCGCATGAGACGGTCAATTTGCGTGCCCGAGTGCGTGTGAGACGACTGGGCAATCTTGCCATCCACGTCCAGAACGTGAACGCCTACCACCAGCGTTTCAAGAGCTGGCTACAGCGCTTTCGTGGTGTAGCGTCGCGCTACCTGCCCAATTATCTGGGCTGGCGCTGGGCGCTGGATGGCGAGCGGATTATTTTTCCAAAACAATTGCTTAGTATTGCTATCAGCGTCATCAACAGATAACGCTGACTGCGCCATCGGGTATGCTGGATGTACATCATTTACCACGAGATACACATGCATCCCTCGAATATCGTTCTGCTCGAATTCCATCCGGAACGCGATGACCTGAGTCCCGACAAGGAGCTGCGCAACGGCCTGTCCGTGGCGCTGCGCATGGGCAAAACGCTATGGCTCGCGAACGATGAGTCGGTCAGCATCGAGCGTCTGACACTGGTAGAGGAAGACAGCCGCGGCCAAAGCAGCTTTGCGCGCGAGCATCGCCAGTTCGCGCTACACGATTTCTTCGATTTGCCGCTGCCGGCGTTTGACGTCGAGAAGGAACGTATTAACGAAGCCGATGTCGAAGGCCTGGCCTGCGATGGCAAATACATGTGGGTGACCGGTTCGCACAGCCTGCGCCGCAAGAAACCCGACCCGGATGACGGCAACAAGCGCACGCACAAGCGCCTGGCCACGGTCAGCGCCGATGGTAACCGTTACCTGCTGGGTCGCATCCCGATGGGCGAGCAGGATGGGATGCCCACGCTGGTCAAGGAGATCGAACACAAGGGCAAGCGCCGCACCGCCGCCATGCTGCGTGGCGACGCGCATGGCAACGAACTCACGGCGCAGCTCAGGCTCGATGAACACATCGGCCCGTTCCTGGCCATTCCCGGCAAGGACAACGGTTTTGATATCGAGGGCATCGCGCTGGCGGGCAAGCGTGTCCTGCTTGGCCTGCGCGGGCCGGTGCTGCGGGGCTGGGCCACCATCATCGAAATGGCCCCGGTCGATGACGAGAATCCCGGTTCCCTGCGTCTGGCACCACTCGATGCCGATGGCAACCTGTACCGCAAGCACTTTCTTGATTTGGGCGGGCTGGGCATTCGCGACCTGTGCAAGCAGGGCCGGGACTTATTGATCCTGGCCGGACCGACGATGGATCTCGATGGACCCGTGACGTTGTTCAGGTGGGCTGGCGGTGCCGAACCGGACGGCGAAACGGTCGTGTCTGGCACGGTGCTGGAGCACGTGATGAATCTGCCGTTCGGGCAGGGCGTCGATCATCCGGAAGGCATTGCGCTGTTTGCCAGCCGCGACGGGACTGACGAAGGTTTGCTGGTGGTACACGACTCGGCATCGCCGAGCCGGCAAATTGGCGAGAGCACGCTGGTCGCGGATGTGTATCCGCTACCGTCACGCAAGAAAAAGCGCTGAACCGGCAGCGTGCGCCAAGCCGCTACGCGGATGGTGTTTTGGCCGGCGATGCCGAATCGCGCTGGAACGTTGCGCGTGCTTCAGCCACGCAGGCCTTCCGTTCGGCGACGGGCCGCTGGCGGCAGGCGTTCTGCGCTTCCTGCAGTGCCGCGCGCAGTTCCTTGCGCAGCGTCTGTTGCTCTGGGTCGTCACGGTACCAGCGTCCCGGATCGCCCTTGGCGATTTCCTGGGCTTGCTGGCGGGCAGCAGCCTGACTGACATTGGCGTCACCGCCGGTGGGCTGGATGGGTTGCGCGATAGCGCTCAGGCAGGCAAGCGAAGTTGCCAGAGCCAGCAGGGTAGTGCTGGCGGTGCGGATGACATGTCCCATGGGGTTCTCCGGAGGCGGTGCAGCAGACAGGAACAAGCTGGTCGAGGAGACGGGGCGCTACCCCATCAGGTCAACCGGCCGGGCGATGCGGCCGGGTAGCCGGATCAGTAGCGGTAGACGCGGCCGTCGACGATGCGCACGCGGTTGCCCACGCGCAGATCGTAGACGCTGTCCTGCATGACGGCGCGGTATTCGCCGTTGTCCATGCGCACATTGATCTGGTATTGCTCAGGACCCGGCGCGTTGCGGTTCTTTTCAACGCTGTTACCCAGTGCGGCACCTGCAACGCCGGCGGCCACGGTGGCTGCCGTGCGACCGCCGCCGCTACCAATCTGGTTGCCGGCCAATGCACCGACCACACCGCCAAGGATCGCGCCGGCGCCGCTGGTACGGTTTTCAGCCTGCGCCACCTGGATCGAATCGATCACGCCATAGCCGGCCGATGCACTGTTGCTGGCATTGTTGTAGCCCCCGCCGAACGGCTGGGAGCTGTTGGTGGCGCAGCCTGTGAGCAGGGCGCCAGTGGCCAGTACGATGGCGATAAGTTTACGGTTTGCATTCATGTTGTTCTCCTGACAAATGGTATGGTTCAGAATAATCATGCTGTCGCCAGAGGTCTGTGCGTTGCCACACTTACTCTGTTTTACAGCAAGAGGCCGCCGCTCGGCCAGTTGCCGATGAATAAGGCAGGCAATCTGGATGGTTTGTGTGAGAAGCACCAGCACTCTGCGTATTATGTTCGCCAGCGAACAGAGCGAGCGTGCTGCGCATGTAAAGATAGCGCCAGTGTTGACAAATGGTGAACAAAAATAATGAAAATTTCGCACGTGACGTTCCTGATTGCTGTTGCCATGGCCTGGACCCTTCCAGCCCTGGCGCAACAAGCAGGACAGGATGCGAAGGCCAGTTATCAATACGCAATGGACACTGCTGAAGCTGCCTATGATGCTGCCAAGAGCCAGTGTGATGCCATGGCGGGTGTGCCGCACGATATCTGCGTGGCCATTGCCCGCGCCGCGCGCATCCGGATCGAAGAAGAGGCGACGGCGGCCCACAAGAACACGCTGGCGGCTTATACCCAGGCGCGCATCGCGACCGCGTTCCACGAGCGCGACAAGACGCGCTGCGAAACGCTGGTGGGTAACGAGCGCGACGTGTGCCTGGCCCAGGCCAAGGCAACACTGGTCACGCTCCAGGCTGATGCCCGGGCCGATCGCAAGGCGATCGAGGCCCGGCTGGACGCCAATGATGCCAAGATCGAAGCTGAATACCGCGTCGCACTGCAGAAGTGCGATGCCTTCGCCGGCGCTGTCAAGGATGGATGCGTGAGCACCGCCCGGACGGCGTACGGCAAATAAACCTGCGGGCCGGCTTGCCGGCGCCGCGCAATCCGCCCGCAAGGGTAAGTTTTAACATGATCATTATTAGGAGCCATCATGAAAATCGCTAAAAGCATCATTTCCGCTGCCATCTTCGCTACCGTCGCCATCACCGCTGTCGGTTGCTCGTCGACCAACAAGCAAGCCAGCACCGGCGAATACGTCGACGACGCAGTGATCACCACCAAGGTCAAGGCTGCCCTGATCAACGACCCTAACGTGAAAGCACGTGAAGTCAACGTCGAAACCTTCAAGGGCGACGTTCAGCTGTCGGGCTTTGTTGCTGATGCACGCGATGCACAGCGCGCTGTCGAGATCGCACGTGGCGTCAAAGGCGTGACCGCTGTTAAGAACGACATCCGCGTGAAATAATAGTCGGATCGCCGGGGCGGCCCGGTCACTTGTTCAGGCACACATATGCAGCTAGCTCAATCTGATCCGGCCATGCCGGCAACCCCGCCTGATACTGCCGCCCCGGGGGCTTTGCCCCCCAGCAGCAACGGTGACGCCCTCCATCCCGAGGTGCGTTCCACCGGCGACGAGCTCGCGCTCCACATCGGTGGTCTGCGCGTTCCATTGCATGTCAACGCCCGCGGTCTCTCGCTTGGCGTCCTGGCTACCATCGCATTCGTCTTCGCGCTCCAATGGGCGCAAAAATTCTTCGTGCCGCTCCTGCTCGGCATTCTGATCGCTTACACCCTCAATCCTGTCGTACGCTGGCTCGAGCGCTGGCATATCCGCCGCATCGTCGGCGCCACACTGGTCACGGTCGTGATCGTGGGCGCGATGGCTGGCACCGTGTACCGGCTGCAGGGCGAATTCTTCAACATCATCGATGATCTCCCGACGCTGACGTCGAAGGTCACGCGCATCCTGTCCAATACGACCGGGCAGCGCTCGACACTGCAGCAGATGCAGGCAGCGGCCGCTGAAATCGAACGCGCCGCCAGCAATGTCGGCTCGGATGCGCGCCGCGTCACCCAGCAAAAGCGTCAGAACGCAGGTTATGCGTCGGGCAGCTCGCCGATTCGCGTGATGGACTGGGTACTGGCCGGCTCGATGAGCCTGGCCGCGTTCATGTCGCAGGCCACGATGGTGATCTTTCTCGTGTTCTTCCTGCTCCTGGCAGGGGACACCTTCAAGCGCAAGCTGGTCAAACTGACAGGCCCTTCGCTCTCGCGCAAGAAGGTCACGGTCCATATTCTGGACGACATCAATACCTCGATCCAGAGCTACATGTTCATGCTGCTGGTGACCAATGTCCTCTTGGCACTGCTGATGTGGGGCACATTGCGCGCGATTGGCCTGGAAAACGCTGGCGCCTGGGCGGCATTTGCCGGCGTCGCGCACCTGATGCCGTATTTCGGGCCGCTCGTGATCACCGTTGCGACCGGCATGGCGGCGTTCCTGCAATTTGAAACGGTGGGCATGGTGACGCTCGTTGCCGGCGCTTCGCTCGGCATCGCCACGCTGGTCGGCATGGTCGTCGCAACCTGGATGACTGGCAAGATCGCGCGCATGAATCCGGCCGCAGTGTTCGTCAGTCTGCTGTTCTGGGGCTGGCTGTGGGGCGTCTGGGGCTTGTTGCTGGGCGTGCCGCTCGTGATGGTGCTCAAGGTCGTGGCCGAGCGCGTCGAGGGGATGGAAGTGGTGTCGGAATTGCTGGGAGAGTAATCAGCGGTCAAGGTCGGCAGCCAGGCTGCCGACCGGTTGATACGGCTTATTCCTCTGCAGGTTTCGGGTCTACGCCCGTCACCGACTTCGGCTTGTTGCGCAAACTACCCATCTGCAACGCATACTGGCGCGCAAACTCTGCGCCCAGGAAAAAGATCTGCGCCGAGTAATACACCCACAGCAGCAAGGCGATCAGCGAGCCGGCGGCGCCGAAGCTGTCGGTGGTGCCGCTGTTGCCGATGTACAGGCCAATGCCGAACTTACCCAGCGTGAACATCGCCGCCGTGCCAAGCGCACCGATGGCCACGTCTTTCCACGACAGTTTCACGCGCGGCAGCAGCTTGTAGATCACGCCGAACAGCGTGGCGATGACGAGAAAACCAAGTCCCGACGCGATCCAGCCCATGACGATCGCGGCTTCCTGCCACATACCGCTGATAAATTTCTCAGCCACCGTGGTAGCGGCGCTGATTACCAGCGACACCATCAGCAGAAAACCCAGCACCAGGATCACACCAAACGACAGGAGGCGGGTGCGGATCAGGTTCCATATGCCGCCATTCGGTGGCGCCGGCAGGTTCCAGATTTCGTCCAGGCTGTCCTTGAGTTCTGAAAACACCGTCGTCGCGCCGACGATCAGCAGCAATGTGGCCACGATTGTGGCAAACATGCCTGTTTCCTTGTTTTGCGCACCGGCCAGGATGGCCTGGATGGTGTCAGCGCCCTGGGCACCGACGAGGCCGCGCAACTCATTAAGCAACTGCCCTTGAGCTGCTTCTGCACCGTAGAAAAAGCCCGCGACGGCAATCACGAGCACCAGGATCGGCGCCAGCGAAAACAGCGTATAGAACGCCAGGGCTGCGCCTTTGCTGGATGCCCGGTGATCGATCCAGTCCATGACTGCAGCGCGCAGCACCTTGTAAATCTGGTGCGTGTACGGGAACCATTTATTCACTGCCATAACCGCTTCTCCAAAAGAAAAGGGGGCCGAAGCCCCCTCGATCTCGCATTGTCACCGCCGGGATGCGGCAGTGACAGCTTCAGGTATTAACGCTGGACTGGGACTTCAACCGTGATCTGGTCGACTTCGACGCGACGGTTAGGTTCCAGGCAAGCGATCAGCTGAGCGCGGCCTTTCTGGTTGCACTCAACGACTGGGTTGGCTTCACCCTTGCCGACAGCGCGCAGACGGCTACCATCGATGCCCTTGCCGATCAGGTATTCACGCACGGCCATGGCTCGACGCTCCGACAGCTTCTGGTTGTACGTTTCCGAACCCAGACGGTCGGTGTAACCGGTGATTTCGACGTTGGTGACGCTGGTGTCAGCTTGCAGGGCAGCAGCGATTTCGTCCAGCTTAGGTGCTGGGGTGATCACGACAGCCTTGTCGAAAGCGAACATCTTGGTCGCTTCGAGGGTGACTTTCTGGAAGCGTGGTGCTGGTGGTGGTGGCGGTGCGACTGGCTCAGGTGCTGGAGCTGGTGCTTCGACCACTGGTGCCGGTGCTGGCATTGGTGCTGCTGGTGGCGGGTTGAACGCGTAGTTCACGCCGACGGTCAGCATTTTGTTGTTGCTGCGCTTGAAGCCGAACAGTTCGTCATCACGCAGGAAGCCACGCACGGTGCGCAGGTCAGCTTGCAGCGACCATTGCGGGGTCAGGCTTGCCTGGAAACCGATACCAACGGTAGCGTACGGCGAGTTTTTCTCGACGTTGCGCAGTGGGTTGTTGACCTTGTCGCGCTCAACGCCCAGACCGAACAGGACGAATGGACGGAAACGCTCACGGCTCAGCATCAGCAGAGCGTCCGCGCCCAGCAGGGTCTGGCGGTATTCGCTACGACCCTGTTCGAAACGGGTCTGGCTGGCGCCGACCTGGATGTCCCAGTTCTGATGGACCGCCTTACCGAACTTCAGGCCGCCACCCGTGTCGCGGTCGTCAACGCCGAAGTCTGCATCTGGCTTAACGTGGTTCACGCTAGGCTGGATGTACCACGATGGGTTGATCTCTTGAGCGAGGGTGGCGCCGGATGCGCACAGCAGTGCTGCAGCCAGGGCGATTTTCTTGGTGTTGTTCACAGGTAACTCCCGTTGGTTAAAATTGATGACAAAGCATGCGTCAGCAGCTAAGTTGGATAAAGCTTAACAGTGCTGGTTCAGAATCCTCGGTGCGCTACCGCACCTAATGGAAAAACGCTGTGCGATTTTACAACAGTGGTCAATTTCGCACATTTCTAAGGTGAAACGAAGTGTAACGACGCTGTCATGTAATGCATGAGAGGGGGCCGCACCGGAGAATGTCACATCGTCGTCATGCAGGTATAGTGCTGTTTGTGCAGATGACATGATGTCATATCGTCGTCATGTCGTAGAGAGTTTACAAGATTACAAAAAGTTCCACTAGTGGCGCAAAACCACGGTTTTGGTGCTTCGCACCATAGTGCTTTCAGGAATCTTGTCGAATGTTGGATGGCGCACAGACCATGGTGTCTGATGCAGGCAATCTTGAGGCTAGTTAAGCGGAACCGAGATGTTGTCAGGGTGTCACACGACACACAGCGACCCGGACCACACAGTCTCACTCTCTATTGGAGCTAATCAATATGCATGCAACGACACAGCACAACGCGGCTCACAGCGAAACCGGCGCAGTGCACACTTCCGGCAATTCGGCGCTGATCGAACGCGTCCCACCACAGCCAACTGAACGTGCACCGATTTCCCTGGCACCGATCGAACGCGTGCGTTCGACGTCCGCCACCCAGCGCCGCATTGAAAACATGCAAAAGCTGATCAATGAACTGTCGAGCCACGAGATGCTCGCCGATGAAATTGCCTGGTTCCTCAAGTTTTCGCCGTCCGGCGCGCGCAAGTATATCCGCGACCTGCGTGAAGCCGGCGTGATCGAACTGGCCCGCTATATCGAAGGCACCGCTACTTATCTGGGCAAGGCCGTGTACCAGATTTCGCCGGATCCGGACCGCGTCAAGGCGTTCCTGGCAGCGATCTGCCAGCCAAAGCGCGAAGGCGTCGCCCCACGCAAGGAGCGTCCGGGTCTGCGTGAGCAGAACATGGCTGGCAGCGGTCGTCACTTCCATATCCTGGCCGATGACACCCACTACGCTATTCGCGTCAATCGCAGCCCTGTGGCACGTGATCCACTCGTTGCGGCACTGTTCGGCCCACCACCAGGCCAACCTGCAGTCAAGTAAGGCGCTCCACATGCGCCCCCGTGGCTGATGCGGTCGAGACCCGCAATGGCCACGGTCTGACGAACGCTGTCGTCCTTTGCCGCGCATCTTGCGCGGTTTTGTTTTTTGCGCGCCATCTTTTGCACACCATGTGTTGAAAACAAGTCAATAGTCCTCATCTGCCTGCCATCTCGCCGTGCTTGCGCGGTGCACAATCAACCAGACAGGAGTATCGATGTTACCGAGTGCCGAATCGCTGGAAGGCAAACCCGTACCGAAGGTGACGTTCAAGGCGCGCCCCGATGATCAGTGGCGCGACGTGACGTCCGACGAATTGTTCAAGGGCCGCACGGTGGTGGTGTTCTCGCTGCCCGGTGCCTTCACCCCGACCTGTTCCTCGACCCATCTGCCGCGGTATAACGAGCTTGCACCAGTGCTGCGTTCGCACGGCGTCGATGAGGTGCTGTGTATTTCGGTCAATGACGCCTTCGTCATGAACCAGTGGAAAGCAGGGCAGGACGCCGGCAATATCACCGTCATTCCGGATGGTAATGGCGACTTCACCACTGGTATGGGCATGCTGGTCGACAAGCGCGACCTCGGCTTCGGCGCCCGTTCGTGGCGCTATTCCATGCTGGTGCGCGACGGTGTGATCGACAAGATTTTCATCGAGGCAGACAAGGAAGGTGATCCATTCGAGGTGTCCGACGCCGACACCATGCTCGGCTACGTGGCCCCGAAGGCCCAGGTGCCCGAGCCGGTGGTGATGTTTTCGCGGCCGGGCTGTCCGCACTGCGCGCGCGCCCGGGAGGCGTTGCGTGAGCACGACATCCAGTTCACCGACATTTCCGAAGACCAGACCATCAATTCGATTGTGCTGCGTGGCATCACGGGCAGCATGACCTGGCCGCAAGTCTTTGTGGGCGGCAAATTGATCGGCGGCGCCGACGACGTACAAGCCTGGCTCGCCAACCGGACTTGATGATGGAAGCGCTTGTTGTCGGGTTGCTGGGCGTCGCCATCCTGGCCGCCTGGCTGCTGCCCAAGTGGCGCTTGCACCGTGCGGTAGCGCGCCCGCTGCCGCCCGAACACGTCGCCATCCTGGCACGCAATGTCATGCAATACAACGGAATGGACGATCTGCAACGGCAACGGCTGGCGCGTATGGTTCAGCATTTCCTGCATCACAAGAAATTTGTCGGTTGTGCTGGGCTGGAAATAACCGACACGATGCGCGTGACGATTGCCGGGCAAGCGTGTTTGCTGCTGCTGGGGCGTATCGGCGACAGCGCGAAGCCGGTCAGCTATCCCACACTCGAGATGGTGTTAGTGTATCCGGGTGCCTTCCTGGCGCCACGCAAGCAGGTCGACGCGTCCGGCGTGGTGACCGAAGAGCGGCAGGATCTGCTGGGAGAATCGTGGGGCGATGGACGCGTGATCCTGTCATGGGACCATGTGCGGCGCGATGATACCGTCGACGTGCCTGGACACAATGTCGTCCTGCACGAGTTTGCACATCAGCTCGATAGCGAGTCGGGGACCACGAACGGTGCCCCTTACCTGGGCAGCAGCGAGCGTTACCGCCGTTGGTCCGAGGTGCTGTCACGCGATTATGCAAATTTGCGACATGAGGCCATGTGGGGCACGCAGGGTGTGCTTGACCATTACGGCGCTACCAATCCAGCCGAATTCTTTGCGGTTGCCACTGAAAGCTTCTTCGAGCAACCGCATCAGCTTGCCGCGCGCCATCCAGCCCTGTACGACGAATTCCTCAAGTATTACAAGATCGATCCGCGTCAATGGCAGGCAAGTACGCCCGTACCGGTCGAGGAACCACCGCAGTATGGCGTGGTCTATGGACAGTGGCGCTGACGGGTATGGAGTGCTGCTTGCCATCTTCCGGCTGCGACAGGGTGCGTGCGGCGCCGTACAGATGGGCAACTGCAGCGGGCGCATGCTGCTAGCTCTATCCAGGAGAACTTGCCCATGTCTATGATCATCGCAGGACGTTTCGAGCTTCAGGACGATGTCGACCGTGCGCGCAGCGCTCTGGTCGAGGCCGGCTTTGACGCCGATCGCATCAGTGGCTTTTATCTGAGCCAGCCAGGCCAGCACGACATCACCCCCATCGGTGGCGATCATCTGCAATCGCCGGGTGCGAAAGATACACCCGAGGGCGTTGTCCAGGGCGTTGCGACTGGCGGCGCGGTGGGCGTGGCCATCGGTGCGGCAACCTCACCCGTCACCGGGCCGATCGGCCCGATCGTCGGCGGGCTGGTAGGCGGCCATATCGGTTCGCTCTTCAGCTTTTCAAAGATGAAAGACCGGGGTGAGGCCGAAGAGGGCGGGGAGAATTCGGTGCCACCGCGCACAGCCGGCATGCTGGTTGCCGTCGCTTTCACTGATCCCGCGCAGGAAGTCCGGGCCGTCGAACTGCTGCGCCAGCTCGGGGCGCATCATCTTGAGCGCGCGCAAGGCAATATCGTCGCGGGCGACTGGGCTGATTTTGATCCGTCGAGCCGGCCGGACGTCATTGTCTGAGTGACTGCGGGCAGGGTCGGCGTCTTTTCGGCGCGTCGTGTTCGTCTGCGATCGATTGCCCACGGTTGAGTTCCTCGCTTCTGGTTCTGCTGCTGTGCTGACCTGCCATGCGACAGGTGCTGCTACGCGGACGTGTGGCGTGTCCAGGCCAGTCGGCAGAAGTTGCCGGCATCGCGGCGGATCAATTGTTCTTTGACATCGCATGTGTCATGCGTACGGCGATCGCGCTCATCGGCCGGCAAGCTATCTGTTCATTCAATTGCGCAGTATTCAGGTCTTGGCCTGGGGCGCCGGCTTGAGCGCCTTCATTGCGGTGTGATGAAGCTTGATGCTCTCCAGTGCTGCTTCCACCTGCGATAGCCGGCCGGTGACAATGCCGCCGACGAGTGACAGAATCTCGCCAACGAGTCCGGTGGTTTCAGCGATGACGCCGATGTGCCGGATTTGTTCTGCAGCCGCCGCTGTCAACGCCATCAAGTGTCGTTGTGGTTGATCGAGACCATGAATGACGTAGGTAGTTGCCTCGGCGTACAGTGCTTGCGCACGCTGACGCAGCAAAAGTTCATCGTCCATCAATGTATGCATGACGGCCTTCTGGCTATCCGGCATGATTCGATCCTGGTAGCAGGCAATCTCTTCCAAGATACGCTCGTGCAATTGATCCGCGATATGGACCACGCTGTCAGCCAGCTCGACCACATGCTCCATGGTCGACAGCGCATTGATGCGCGCTGCATTGGCGACATCAGGCGCGGGCATGGCAGGTGAATGTGAGGCGCCATGTGTCCCGGCCGTGGTTGCCGTCGCAGCCCGCTCCGCATCGGCTGCTTGCGTTGGCGCCGTAGCCCCCGCTCGCAGACGCGG
Source organism: Telluria sp. LT1R51-2 (assembly GCF_059685775.1). Lineage (NCBI taxonomy): Bacteria > Pseudomonadati > Pseudomonadota > Betaproteobacteria > Burkholderiales > Oxalobacteraceae > Telluria > Telluria sp. LT1R51-2. Next base: position 1,082,549 of record NZ_JCASIM010000001.1, read on the forward strand.
TGTCATCAACGGTAGCGTCGGGCTTGGCTCGCTGTTTGCTTGCCTGGGCTTGCTATCGGAAGGTGTGGACATGATGTTTCCCTTTAATCGTCGCTGAGAGCATTGCGGATCAAATGCAAGTCGCGAACATAGCCCGCCAGCATGCTCCGCGTTTCCGCGCTGCCGAGATGGTCCATGTTCTCGCGCATTTTCTGGTGGCCAAGCGCCACCTTGGTCAAGCCCTGCTGAGCCAGCTTGTAGCGGCGGTCGATCAGCTTGTATTCAGCCGTCTTGTTCTGCAGATGCACCTTGGCCAGCATCACCAGCATGCGATCGGCATTACGGTTGGCCATCGGAATTTCTGCATTGAAGCTGCCCAGCACGGTTTTCTGTTCGTTCTCGTTGGCTTTTTCATAAATGCGGGTGAGAACAATCATGGCCTCAATCAGCGCTTGTACGTCAGCATCTCCATCACGCACCATCGTGTCGACGTGCTGATTCTGGTAATGGGACGTAATCACCCGCGTCAGCAGGCGCGTCATCCCGGCATAGGCAGCCACATGGCGCTGCGTCAGCCCGGAATCGGTCATGGCGCCGATCCCATGGCCCAACTCGTCGACGCGCCCGGATAAATCGTATCTCGCATCTCCTGCGAGCAAACCCAGCGTCTGCATATACAGGACAAGCGTCTTCTGGATCGCCACAAAATCATCGAACACCGCCTGTCGCCTGGCATCGGTATCGCGTGCGACGCGTTCGGCCTGTGGCGACAAATACGGCAGTTCCCGCTGATAGGTATCCCGATACCGCCGCGACAACTCCGCATAACCGCCCAGCTTGGCCGACGTATCCGCAAATTCCCGGACTTCCACCAGGCTGACCGTGCCTGGCGAAGCACATCCTGCCAATACCAACCCAAGCACGACCCCAACCCGCAACATCACCCTGTGCTCCATACCACCTCCTCACCACGCCCCTGGAAGTCCCATTCTTCCCACCCCGTGCTGATCCCCATTTGTTATTCATCAACACCAAGTCATTCCCCCATCCCAATAAACAATGAGGGTCAGAGTCGAATTGTTTGATAACTTTTTAAGTTGTCATTCAATTCGACTCTGACCCTATTTAATGCGTAATTGACTTTCAGGAACCCTGCGAGAGCAAAAGCTTCTGTTCAATTCTTCTGGGGATCATGCTCGATAATTCGACTCTGACCCTAATTAAATCAGGCGCGCAAATGAGCTTTGGAGAAACAAAAAGCGGCTGACCATGCCAGATCTTTCAGAGACGCAATGGCGATGCTGCGTATTCACGATGTCGGGTGCCGATTGGAGAAAAAAACAATGAGGGTCAGAGTCGAATTAAATGACAACTTTTAAAGTTGTCAAACAATTCGACTCTGACCCTCATTATTGGGTAAGAGCTTTTGCGACATTGACCTTTGGGTGAAGTCGAATTGGCGGGCGTTGTGACAATCTTTCCCGATAATTCGACTCTGACCCTAATTAAGCCCTAATCGGGTTAGCGGTCGCGGCGGACTGCTGAGGCGGGGCGGGGACCGCTGCGTTTTGCGGCTGCGGGGGCGCCGCCGGGCGCGCGGGGCTTGTTGCCGCCACCGCCACCGCCGCCGCCGCCGCCGCCGTTGCCACGGCCACCACCATTGCCACCGCCCGGACGGCCGCCGCGGCCGGTGTGGCCTGGGGCGCCGCTGCGCAGCTGGATCGGTTGTGGCTTGGCGTTCATGTCGGGCTCAAAGCCTTCGATGACTTCGCGCGGCAGCGTTTGCTTGATGAGCTTTTCGATGTCTTTCAACATCTGGTGTTCGTCCACGCACACCAGCGACACCGCTTCACCCGTTGCGCCGGCACGGCCCGTGCGGCCAATGCGGTGGACGTAGTCTTCCGGGATGTTCGGCAGGTCGTAGTTCACCACGTGTGGCAACTGGTCGATGTCAATCCCGCGCGCGGCGATGTCGGTAGCGACCAGCACCTGCAGGCTGCCGTCCTTGAACTCGGCCAGCGCCTTGGTACGTGCCGACTGGCTCTTGTTGCCGTGGATCGCCATCGCGCCGATGCTGTCCTTGCCCAGCTGCTCGACCAGCTTGTTGGCGCCGTGCTTGGTGCGCGTGAAGACCAGCACCTGCGTCCAGTTGTTCGCCTTGATCAGGTGCGACAGCAGCGGGTGCTTCTTGTCGCGGTCGACCGGGTGGATCTTTTGTGCGATGACTTCGACGGTCGAGTTGCGGCGCGCCACTTCGATCATCTGCGGGTTGTTCAGCAGGCGATCGGCCAGCGTCTTGATCTCTTCCGAGAACGTGGCCGAGAACAGCAGGTTCTGGCGCTTGGCCGGCAGCAGCGCCAGCACTTTGCGGATGTCGTGGATGAAGCCCATGTCCAGCATGCGGTCGGCTTCGTCCAGGATCAGGATTTCGACTTTCGACAGGTCAACGGTGCCCTGGCCAGCGTGGTCCAGCAGACGGCCCGGCGTGGCGACGAGGATGTCGACGCCATGCTTGAGCAGCTTGATCTGTGGATTGATGCCGACGCCGCCAAAGATGACGGCCGAGTTCAGGTTCGTGTACGTGCCATACAGGCGCACGCTTTCCTCGACCTGAGCCGCGAGTTCGCGGGTCGGGGTCAGGACCAGTGCGCGGATCACGCGTGGCGAAGTCTTGTTTTTCTGCGCTGCGCCGATCGTGTCGTTCGACAGGCGATGCAGGATCGGCAGCGTGAAGCCGGCGGTCTTGCCGGTACCGGTCTGGGCGCCGGCGAGCAGGTCGCCGCCGTTCAGCACGGTTGGAATGGCCTGGCTCTGGATCGGGGTCGGGGCGGTGTAGCCTTGTTCGGTTACCGCGCGCACGATCGCGTCAGAAAGACCAAGTGAAGAAAATGACATAGATTTTTTCAGTAAAAAAGCGGCCCGTCGCCATGCTTGGCGGCAGTCCTGGAATCGGATTGATCGATGCAGGCGCGCAAGCTAGCGGGCGCCCGGACGCTGCCGCAAAGGCGGCTGGCAGGGATTATAGTGAAGTGTATTTCACTGTAGAAAGTATTTGATGCAGAACTCTGTAACGTATTGTACAAAAACACAGGCCACTGGCAAGCACCGCCTGCGAGTGGCCTGATTGTTACAACGTGTATTTTACGCGAAAGGCGACAACAGCGGGACAAGCGCGCCGAAAACCTTCGGACCGGCGGCGATCACGTCGCCCTTGTTCAGGTAATCGGATTCGCCGCTGAACTCACCGACGATGCCGCCTGCTTCGGTGACCAGGAGGGCGCCGGCGGCGATGTCCCAGATCTTCAGGTTCTTTTCAAAGAAGCCGTCGATGCGGCCGGCGGCCACGTTGGCCAGTTCCAGTGCAGCCGAACCGCCGCTGCGCACGCCGTGGCTGCGCGAGGCAACGACTTCGTACATGCGCAGGTATTCGGCCAGTGCGCGTGGATCCGGACCGTGGCCCGACGACAGCAGGGCGCGGCCGATGCGCTCGGTGCTGCGCACGCGGATACGCTTGTCGTTCAGGTAGGCGCCGCCGCCCTTGGTGGCGGTGAACAGGTCGTTGCGGACCGGGTCGTAGACCAGGCCGTTCGTGATCACGCCGCGCTGCTTGAGCGCGATCGAGATGCAGTAGTTGGGGTAGCCGTGCAGGAAGTTGGTGGTGCCATCGATCGGGTCGATGATCCACACGTTTTCACTCTCGTCGTTCAGATTGGCTGATGCACCGCTTTCTTCGGCCAGAATGGCATGGCCCGGATACGCCTTGAGCAGCGTTTCGACGATTTCATGCTCCGCCGCCTGGTCGACGTCGGTAACGAAATCGTTATGTTGCTTTTCTGAAACGACGATGCGGTCGATGTCGAAGGACGCACGGTTGATGACGGTGGCGGCGCGGCGGGCGGCCTTGATGGCCGTGTTGAGCATTGGGTGCATGGAGGCTTTTCCGTAAGAACGCGAACGCCCACTCACGCACCGATGGGGCGCCGTGAACGATCAGCTATTGAAGAGTGATTAAAGAGCAGGGTGGTACTGGAACCCGTTACAATCCGGGGCTTGCCCCCGCTACCGTAAAACCGTCCGCACCACGCGATGGTCGCTATTGTAAATGAACCCGACCCAAACCGACACTTCTTCTTTGCCCTCGCCGCCGCTGTTCGGCCGTTTGCGTTTCGTCCTCGTCGAAACAAGCCGCGCCGGCAACATCGGCTCGGTCGCGCGTGCGATGAAAACAATGGGCTTTACCGATCTGGTGCTGGTCACGCCGAAATGCGCCGACTTCGTCAATGACCCGGAAGCCGTCGCCTTTGCCAGCGGCGCGGGCGACGTCCTGAACAACGCACGGGTCGTGCCCGATATCGGAGCTGCGCTCGACGGCTGCAACTTCGCCGCCGCCGTCTCGGCCAGATTGCGCGAATTCTCGCCCCCGGTGTGGACCCCGCGCGCGTTCGCCGAGCACGCCGGCGCCAGCCCCGAGCTGCGCGCGGCCATCGTGTTCGGCAACGAGCGCGTCGGGCTGCCGAACGATATCGTCGAGCGCTGTAATGTCTTGATCAACATCCCGGCCAATCCCGACTATTCGTCGCTGAACCTGTCGCAGGCGGCCCAGGTGCTGGCCTACGAGGCGCGCATGACTTGCGTCAGCGGCGCGCCCGATACGCGTGGCGTCGGCTTCCAGGGCGATGCCGCCACCGTGACCCAGATCGACGGCATGTACGCGCACCTCGAACAGGCCCTGATCGCGATCGGTTTTTTGAATGCCGACAACCCGAAAAAGCTGATGCCGCGCATCAAACGCATGTTTGCGCGCGGTGGCCTGGAGCTTGAAGAAGTCAACATCCTGCGCGGCATCGCCCGCGCGATCCTGAAGGACGTGCCACCCCGTTGATGTGCTTGGCACGCCAGGCCTATACTCGCATCATGGACACCGCCCGTACCGATCCGGCCCCACGCCGCGCCAGCGCCCCGAACAGGCGGCCGGCATGAGTTCGCGCCAGTTGCTGCGCCTGGTCCTGCTCGTGCAGGTGCTGGTCGCCTGCGCCATCGGCGCGGCTGTCGCCCGGGCCGGCGCCGCGCCGTGGCAAGCCGCCGCCATCGGTCTGGCGAGCGTGGTGCTGGTGCGCCTGGCGATCAACGCAAACAATTTCGTGATGAGCTGGCGCGTTGCCAGTCCCACGCCGCCGCAATATCGGATCGGCGTGGTGGCCGCGGTGCGGATGTTCGGCGAAGAGTTCGGCGCCAGCATGCTGACCAGTTCCTGGCACATGCCGCGCGCGCGAGCGCGTATATGCATCCATCCTGATGGCAGCACGCTCCCGGTCCTGCTGCTGCACGGCTACGGTTGCAACAGCGGCTACTGGGCGCACCTGACGCCGCGGCTCGATGCGGCCGGGATCAGCCACGCCGCGCTCGATCTGGAACCGCTGACGGGCGACATCGACGGCTTTGCCGATGCGATCGAAGAGGGCGCAACACGGTTGCGGCGCGAGGCCGGCGCGCAGCAGGTCATCGTCGTCGGCCACAGCATGGGCGGCCTGGCCGCGCGCGCCTGGCTGCGCCGCCATGGCAGCGCGCATGCGGCGCGCGTCATCACGCTCGGTACACCGCACCACGGCACCTGCATGGCGGCGTTCGGGATCGGCACCAACGCTTTGCAGATGCGGCGCGCGGGTGTCGACGGGCCCGCCTGCACATGGTTGGACGAGCTCGCCGCGCACGAAGATGCCGCCACGCGCGCGCGCATCACGTCGATCTACACGCACCACGACAATATCGTGGCGCCCCAGACGTCATCGCATCTGGCGGGCGCGCGCAACATCGAACTGGGCGGCGTCGGCCACGTTGCGCTGGGGCGTAACCGGCGCGTGCTGGCGGTCGTCATGGACGAGATCGGTCGCCTGCAAACGGCCTGTCCGGCACCGCCTGTTTTGCACGGCGCTGCGTGAATCCACCCCGCGCCCGAGCGTGGTACAGTGATGTCAATAACGCATCCTTCGGAGTATCCAGTGGCGCGCATCCTGATCATCGAAGACAACCCGGCCAACATCGAACTGATGTCGTTCCTGCTCAGCGCCTATGGTCACGCGCCACTGAGTGCGGCCGACGGCCCCCGCGGCGTGGCCGCTGCGCGCAGCGAGCGCCCCGACCTGATTGCCTGTGACGTGAACCTGCCTGGCATGGACGGGTTTGCCGTCCTGGCCGAACTGAAGGGTGACCCGGCGCTGGCTGGTGTGCCGATCCTGGCCGTAACCGCGCTGGCGATGACGGGGGATCGCGAAAAAGTCCTGGCCGCCGGCTTCGATGGCTATATCAGCAAGCCGATCGAACCCGAAAGTTTCGTGGCCGAGCTCGAGGCCTTCCTGACCACCGCACCAGCGGCTGCGCCCGCAGCGGCTGCAGCGCCGCCCCCAGTCACGACGATGGCGGCCAATGACACCATGGCCGCCGCTGCCACGCCCGACGCCGGCGGTCGCACGCTGCTGCTGGTCGACGACGACCGTTTCATGCTCGGCGTGCTCAACGACATGCTGATCGGCCAGCCGTACCGCGTCCTCAGCGCCTGCTCGGGCGAAGAGGCGCTCCAGGTGCTGTCGCACGAACCGGTCGAAGTCATCCTGTGCGACCAGGCCATGCCCGGCATGCGCGGTACCGAGGTGCTGGCCGAGGCGGCGGCGCGGTACCCGAACACGGTGCGCCTGATGCTGTCGGGCCAGCCAGACCTGACCGACATCGAAGCAGCCATCAAAAGTGGCGTGGCCGATGGCCATTACATCAAGCCACTCGGCGCGCGGGCGCTGCGCGAGCAGCTCGACGAAGCGTTTCGTCTGCAGAGCGCGCGCGGCATGGGGGTCAGTCAGGTCAGCCGGTAGATTGCTCGTTAGAACGACCGTTCGATGATATCCTTGCGGGAACAAACACGAACAGCGGCCTACATGCAACAAAAAGCACCGCGCCGGACCCGTGAACGCATCCTCGAGCTCTCGCTCAGGCTGTTCAACGAGTTTGGCGAGCCCAATATCACGACCACCGTCATTGCCGAGGAGATGAACATCTCGCCCGGCAATCTGTACTACCATTTCCGCAACAAGGATGATATCGTCAACTCGATTTTCGTCCAGTTCGAGGCGGAGATCGAGCGCATCCTGACGGTGCCGGCCGGGCGCCGCTCGAACATGGAAGACGTGTGGCTGTACCTGCACCATATGTTCAAGCTGATCTGGCGCTACCGTTTCTTCTACCGCGACCTGAACGATCTGCTGTCGCGCAACCGCAAGCTCGAACTGCACTTCAAGGCCATCCACGCGCACAAGATCAAGGTCGCGCGCCAGCTGTGCGAAGACTTGCGCAGCGAAGGTTCGCTCGACGCGTCCGACCAGCAGATCGGCGCGATGGCCACCAATATGGTGGTGGTGGCAACTTACTGGCTCTCGTTCGAATACGTGCGCAATCCCCGCAAATACAGCGAGCAGCAGGCGATTGCCGACGCGCTTGCGCGCGGCTGCTACCAGGTGCTGTCGATGATCGGCCCCTACCTGAATGGCGAGACGCGCGTGCTGTTCGAGAAGCTCTCTGACGATTACCTGAAAAAACTGTCGGCCGATGCCCGGCCCGGCGCTGATTTCCTCTGAAAATGTCTACGATGAAAACCCTTGCTGTCTACTGCGGCGCCGCGCATGGCGTCAACCCTGTCTACGCCGACGCCGCGCGCCTGCTGGCCCGCGCGATGGTCGACCACAACATCAGCCTCGTGTATGGCGGCGGCAAGGTCGGCTTGATGGGCGTGATCGCCGATGAAGTGCTGCGTTTGGGCGGGGAAGCCACCGGCGTCATCCCGCGCGCGCTGGTCGAACGCGAAGTCGGCCACGCGGGCCTGACGCGCCTGTTTGTCGTCAAGGACATGCACGAGCGCAAGGCGATGATGGCCGACCTGTCCGAAGGTTTTATTGCGATGCCCGGCGGGATGGGCACGCTGGAAGAATTGTTTGAAATGGTGACCTGGGCCCAGTTGGGTATTCACGCCAAGCCGATTGGCCTGTTGAACGTGAACGGCTTTTATGACGGCCTGCGCGCCTTCGTGGGCCACCAGGTGGCCGAAGGGTTCGTGCGGCCCGAGCACGAAAACCTGATGATCGCCGACAGCGATCCCGACCTGCTGATCCAGCGCCTGCGCGCGGCGGCGCCGCTGGCGTTGGCGTCCAGCCTGCCGGCGGCCGCCGCCGACGAATTGAAAGGCTAGTCGGCTTCGATCCGGTCGCGTCCCGCCGCCTTGGCCCGGTACAGAGCCTTGTCCGCGCGGCTGATCGCTTCCATGAACGGTTCGCCATTGCGGCGTTCGGCCAGGCCGGCCGAAAAGCTGATCCTGCGCGCCGGATCGAGGCCGTCGACCTGCAGCGCGTGCACGCGCGTGACGATGCGCTCGAGCACCTGGCGCGCCGCCTGCGCCGTGGCGTCGGGCAGCAGCAATAAAAATTCCTCTCCACCCCAGCGTGCCAGCGTGTCGTGTTCGCGCAGCGCGCCGTGGGCCGCGCCGGCAAACCCGCGCAGCACCGCGTCACCCACCGCGTGGCCATACTGGTCGTTGACCTGCTTGAAGAGGTCGAGGTCGAGCAGTGCCACGCAGCTGGCCGTCGGCGCCGAACGCCGTTCTTCTGCGCCCAGCAATTCGTTCATGTGGCGACGGTTCGCCAGCGACGTCAATTCGTCGACCGTGGCCAGCAGGCGGATGGTCTCGAGCGCCGCCAGCAGTTCCTGCCGGCTGGCCTTCATGCGCCGGCGCAGCTTGGTCATTTCGCTGGCGAGCAGCGTGGTTGCCAGCAAGGCGGCAGCCAGGTAGCCGAAGCTCATCGCTTCGACCGCGGGCGGGTGGCCCCGCGGATCGACTGCCTGCAGATACCACATGATGCAGGCCATGCCTGCCAGTGCGGCGCCGGCCAGCAGCAGTGCGCGGCGCGGGTGCATGGCAAAGGTGCAGAACGCGATCGCCACCACCAGCATGCTCAGCAGCGAGGCGCGCAGCGGGCCGGCAATCGCATAGCCGGCGATGGTGCAGCCGATGGCAAACAGCGACTGCAGCGCGGCGAGCATGTCGGGTGCGATCTTCAGCCGCGTGCTGAAGCGGATCAGCGCATAGAACGCAAGCGTGCCGCACGCGGCGATGATGCTGAGCACCAGTGCGGGGCCGCGCGGCGTGTAGCCGGCCCCGACCTGCGCCGCCAGCAGGCCCATGGTGGCCACGTACAGCATGGCGGTGGCGAACCAGTAGTTGCGCATGCGGCGCAGCATCAGCGCGTCCTGGGACGGCGCTGCATCCGTGCTGGTATTACTCGGGGCAGGGGGCATGCGCGTCTCCTGCGCCGTCTGCGAGCAGGCGGGCAATCTCGCCGGCCGGGAGCGGACGGCTGAACAGGTAACCCTGCATTTCGTCGCAGTCGTTGGCGCGCAGGAAGTCACGCTGCTGCTCGGTCTCGACGCCTTCGGCGATCACGCGCAGGTCGAGCTTGTGGCCCAGCGAGATCACGGCCATCGCAATCGCCTGGTCGTCCGGCGAATCGGCAAGATCGGCGACGAACGATTTGTCGATCTTGAGGCGGCTGATCGGGAATGACTTGAGCGCCGACAGGCTCGAGTAGCCGGTGCCGAAGTCGTCGATCGACAGCGCCACGCCCATCGCCTCGAGCTCGCGCATCTTGTCGACCGAGCGGCCCAGGTCGCGCATGATCAGGCTTTCGGTCACCTCGACTTCGAGGCCGTCGGCCGGCAGGCCGCTGGCGCGCAGGGCGTCAGCGACGCGTTCGACCAGACGCTTGTCTTCGAACTGGCGCGCCGAGACATTGACCGACACGCTCACTGGCGGCAGACCCTCCATGCGCCAGGCCTGGGCCTGGGCGCAGGCGGTGCGCAGCACCCAGTCGCCGATCGGCACGATCAGGCCACTCTCTTCGGCCAGACCGATGAAGCGCAGCGGCGAGACCAGGCCCTGCTCCGGATGGTGCCAGCGAATCAGCGCCTCGACGCCGAACAGGCAATTCGTGCGCAGGTCGATTTTCGGCTGGTACAGCAGCTGGAACTGGCACGGGCCCGGATAGTCTTCGGCGCAGGTGTCGATCGCCGCGCGCAGGCCTTCGAGCAGCACGAGTTTCTCGTCGACGCTCTCGTTCATTTCGCTGACGTAGTACTGCACGTTGTTGCTGCCCAATTCCTTGGCGCGGTACATGGCCACGTCGGCGTGCATCATCAGCGCATTGGCGCTGGCGCCGTCGCGCGGGTAGAACGTCACGCCAATGCTGCAGCTGACCTGGACTTCCTGGCCCTCGACCAGCACCGGCTCGGTGACCGCTTCGCGCACCCGTTCGAGCAATGGCGCGATCGCCATCGGGTCGCCCGCCAGTTCCGGCAGCAGGATCACGAATTCGTCGCCGCCGAAGCGCGCCAGCGTGTCGTCGCGGCGCAGGCAGCGGTGCATGCGCGCGCCGACCACCTTGAGCAGTTCGTCGCCGGCATTGTGGCCCAGCGTGTCGTTGACCAGCTTGAAGCCATCGAGGTCGATGAACGCCAGGCCAACCGCTTGTCCCGCCCCGGCGGCGGTAACGATCGCCTGGCCCAGGCGTTCGCGCAGCAGGCTGCGGTTGGGCAGGCCGGTCAGGTCATCGTGGTGGGCCAGGTGACGGATGCGCTGTTCGCCCATCTTGCGCTCGGTGATGTCGCGCACGATCACCACCACGCCGCCTTCGACGGCCACGGCCTGGCGGTGCAGCCAGACACCGGGCTGGGGCAGGGTCTGCGCCTGCCATTCCGTTTCGCGCGCAATGCCGTCGCGCGCCACCGCCGACAGATCGTCAAAGACGGATTGACTGATCGATGGCGGCAGCAGGCCCGAGATCGGCTTGGCGGCCATCTGGTGCTTGGTAAGGCTGGTGAAACGCTCGGCCCGGCTGTTGGTGGTAGCAACGACGAAATCGCGTACCTCGCCGCGTGGACCGAACACGGTGCGCAGCACGAAGAAGGCGTCAGGGCTGGCTTCGGATGCGGCGGCGTAGGTTTCCTGCGCCAGCCGTTCGCGCCGGCGCGCCTTGGCGAGCTGCCATGACCAGGCGCTGACCAGGATCACGACGGCGATCAAGAGCGCGCTGGCCGCACCCGCACCGAGCAACCAGGCGCGTCGTCCCTGGTAGAACCCGGCCATCTGTTCGGCTTCGGACAAACCGGCCACCGCGACCAGCGGGAAACTGTTCATCGAGCGGCTGGCGACGGTGCGGGCTTCGTCCCCGAGCACGGGGGCGCCGCGCGCGCGCGTGCCGGCTGCCACGCCGCCGTTCACGCCCAGTGCAAAGCGCTGGCCCCACGAGACGGTTTCGCCGATGCGCAGTGCGCGCAGCACGCCGTCCGTGCCCGCCATGCCGAGCAGGCCGCGATCGCCCTGGCGCGAGCGTTCGTAGCCGCTGGTGAAATAGGCCGGGTCGAGCGCCACGACGGCCACGCCGGCAAAGTGGCCGCTGGCATCGTTGATACGGCGCGAAAAATGGACGATCGGTTCGTGCGACGACTCGCTCAGGTTCGTCAGGCTGACGAATGGCACGTCGTCGCGCGTCTGGCGATGGAATTCGAACCACGCGCTACCGGCCAGGTTGCGGCCCTTCGATGCCGGATTGCTGGCGACGATGCGCCCGCTGGCATCGCTGATCTCCACCCGGAACACGAGGCCGGGCGGCAGCAGACCCTTGGCTTCGAGTGCGGGCAAGGCGCCGGTCGGGCCGTTCTGCTCGACGGCGTACTTCAGCACGCGCAGGGTCTGGTCGATTGCGCTCAGGCTGCGCGCCAGTTGCGCTTCATAGGTGTCGAGCAGTTCCTGGGTGGCGTCGCGGGTGGCCGCGATGGCGGTACGGCGCTCGGCGTCGATCACGTGCAGGGTGCCGAACCACATCGCGCCCAGCAGCGCCAGCGCAAACAGCGGCAACGAGATGTGCGTCTCGAGCGCCAGCGCAAGCCAGCGCGCCAGCCGGCCGCGCGCGCGCGGCGCGGCGGCCGACGGTTCGTCGCCGGCGGCCAGCGCCGGCCCGCTAGGACGCGCGAGCATGTTCACGGCGTGCTCACTGCAGCACCAGCACGGGGCGCACCGACGGGTCGAGCGCGGCGCGCTCGATGTAGCCGATCATCGACGGATTGTCGGCCACCATGCGGCGCACGGCGGCGTCGCTGGCGGCTTCGCGTGGCGGCTGGCCGCGGCCGGTGAACACCATCTTGGACCAGTGGGCCTTGAGCAGCGCCGGGCTCTTGCCGGTGAGCTGGCGATAGAACAGGTCGCGCTGCGCTGCGCCCAGCCCCTGGTCGATGGCGACAGCGGCCGCGCCATCCGGGAAGCTGCCGGTCTGGCCGAGGAAGATGGCGCTGACCTGCTCGGCGTTGAGCACCGGGTTCGGGTTGCGGCTGGAGACGATGACGACCAGTTCGGCCGACGCGCTCGTGGCGACGAAGCACAGCGTGCACAGGACCAGCATCTGGCGGGAGTAAGTACCGAGGCGTGTTTTCATCGGCGTCAAAAGACAAAGTCCAGCGCAATGCTGGTCACGTTGACCGTGCGATCCGAACGAAACGCAGGCGTGGAATTGATCAGGGTGCCGCGCGAGCCGCCGCGCGGGCGCACTTGCTCGAACTGCAGCTTGAGGGCGACGTCAGCGGCGACGTCCCAGCGCACGCCGGTGCTCCAGGTGGTCTGGATCGGAATCGTCGCCAGCAGCATGTTCAGCGCGCCGTTGATCTGGGCGGCGCCGGCGGCGACCGGCGGGGGCAGGCCTGCGAGTGACAGGCCGGGGTCGGACGTCGCCACGTCGGCGCGGATCTGCGCATAACCGACGTAGGGCGTAAATGCGCCCTGGCGCCAGCCGGCGCCGACATACACCGAGGTGCCGCCACCGAGCAGCGAGTCGGTGCGGGTGCGTCCCGTTTCAGCGGTCACGAACCAGGCGCCGGGGTCGTAGCTGGCGCCGGCGCTGATCATCGAGACGCGCTTATCGACGATGGCGTAACGCTCGGCCAGCATCTGGCCCTGCGGGCCGAACATGCGCAGGCCTGCGAACAGGTCCGCGGCGATGTCGGTGTTCAGGCGCGCGCGTGCTGCCGACAGGCGCACGGTCAGCGGGCCATAGTCGATGCTGTGCGACAGGCCCAGGATGTTCTTGGCGTCGATTTGCAGGCCGTAACCCAGATCCTGGTCGGTACTGCCCGAAAACACCTGGGTTGCATGGCGCACCGCGCCCGCATTCCAGCGCCAGGTCGCGTCGACCCCGTCGCTGCTTGAAATCGGCAGTGCGCCGTAGACTTCGACCGGCGTGCGCACCCAGGGAATGGTGTAGCCGACCTTGCGCGATTCGGCGCCGAGAAAGACCGGCAGTGCAATGCGGCCAACGCGCACGGCGAGATCGGGCGTCATCTGGTACTTGATATTGGCCCATTCGATCCGCGGATGGTAGCTGTGGTCGAGGCGCTGCTCGCTGATCACCTGCAGCACGCCCGACCAGGCGCCCTGGCTGACGTCGAGCTGGGCGCCGAGACGGCTGTCGACGTTCGGGCTCCACGAACCGGACAAGCCGGCGCCACTGGCACGCAGGATGGACGAGCTGAAATCGGCCTCACGGCTGTTCGAATGGACCACGCCGAGCGTGCCGAAGCCAGACAGCTTCCACGTGGGAGCTGCGGCCATGTCAGGCGCCGGGTTGGCGGCCTGTGCCTGTTCTGGTGTCTGCGCCTGTGCATATAGCGGCGTGCAGGCGAGCACACAAGTGGCAAATGCGGCAGGCAATAGCGTGCCGGGAAAATAGTGCGAAAGCATGTGATGAGATGTTGGCGCCAAGGGCCTGTATGGTGTCGGGTGACGCCGGGCCAGAACCTGACGACTCTAGCGAAGCACACGTTCAAAGTCGAGCGGAGCACGACAAGACAGACAATTGGCGAGGATTTTTGTTGCGCATGTGCAACGTTAGTTGCGCATGGTAGCATCAACGCGAAAGCACTGCTGGTTCGACTTCCCACAAGCGTGCGCCGGCCAGATCGAGCCAGGTCAGGTACAGCCGTACGTCGAACTCCAGCTGGTGATAGGCCGGTTCCATCCAGCTGCACAGCTTGTAGAACGCCTTGTCGTGTTCTTTTTCTTTCAGGTGCGCCAGTTCGTGCACGGCGATCATGCGCAAAAACGGCAGCGGCGCATCGCGAAACAGGCTGGCGATACGGATCTCGTGCTTGGCCTTGAGGCGCGCGCCCTGAACCCGCGAGATGGCCGTGTGCAAGCCGAGCGCATGCTGGACCACCTGGATCTTGCTGTCGAAGGCCACTTTTGACACTGGCGCGGCCTGGCGCAGGTACTCGTCTTTCAGGTCTTGTACATAGTCGTACAGCGCGCGGTCGGTGCGAATGCCGTGCGGCGCCGGATAGCGCTGGCGCAGCGTGTCGCCAAGGCGGTTCTGTGCGATCAGGTCGCTGACCTGCGTGCGCAGTTGCTCGGGGTAGGCGGTCAGGTATTTCAGCGTTTGCATAAGCCGGGCAATGTACCACAGGGGGTGGTGCCGTGCCCGAATGGTTGGCCAGGACGTGGGGTGACGGCCGTTGTCGGGAGCCGGCCGGCGCCGGGAGCGGGCCTGCGCAGGGAGCGGACCGGCGCAGGGAGCGGGCTGGCGCAGACATATTGCGCAAACGCGTCGCTCCCGCGCTGGCAGGAAACGACGCGGACAAGATCAGCTGTCCTTGCCCTGGCGATTGCCTTTGTCGGCCAGCGCCGCTGCCGCCGCGCGTTGGGCTGACTGCCGGCTCTCGCCACCCTTGCGGCCGATGTCGGCCATGTGCGCGCGGTTGCGGCTGACGGCTTCACCGCCTTTCTGGCCGGCGCGGCGCGCTTCTTCGGAATCGAATTCGTGCGCCGTGCCTTTCTGGTGCGCTGCCTGGCCGCCCTTGCTGGCGATTTCGCGCTGCTGGTTCTGGTCCATCGCTGCAAAACCCCGCTTTGCCGGTTGCCCGCTTTTCTGGGCAGTGCCGGTAGTCGTGCCCTTGCTGTTCTCTTTGCTGGTCGCCATGTCGATCTCCTTCTGCCCTTGGGCTGTCAGTGATAGAGGTCGTGCCCGAATGCCACGAGCGCGCACAGAGGATGCGCGCTCGTGTTTAGAGAGACGTGGTGAGCGTTAGTTCCACCGTTTTCGTGCAAGGGCAGGCCAGCGGCAACTGCGGTGTGCCTAGGCGTCGGCCACCTTCAACACCAGCTTGCCCAGGTTGCGGCCCTCGAACAGCATCAGGAGCGCCTGCGGGAATTGTTCGAAGCCGTCGACCACGTGCTCGTGGCTGGTGATTTCGCCCGCCGCCAGCCATGTGCCCAGTTCGGCCACAGCCTCGTGGTAGCGCGGGGCGTAGTCGAACACCACCATGCCTTCCATCCGCGCGCGGTTCACCAGCAGCGCCAGGTAGTTCGCCGGCCCCTTGACGGGCGCCGTGGCGTTGTATTGCGAGATCGCGCCGCAGATCACGATCCGCGCCTTCAGGTTGATGCGCGTGAGGACGGCGTCGAGGATGTCGCCGCCGACATTGTCGAAATAGACGTCCACACCTTGCGGGCAATGCTGCTTGAGCGCCGCGTGCAGGCCGCCCGCCTTGTAATCGATGCAGGCATCAAAACCCAAATGCTCGACGACGAAGCGGCACTTCTCGGCGCCGCCCGCAATGCCGACCACGCGGCACCCCATGCGTTTGGCGACCTGGCCCACGGTCATGCCGACGGCGCCGGCCGCGCCCGAAACAACGACCGTGTCGCCGGCCTTGGCCTGGCCGACCTCACGCAGGCCGAAGTACGCCGTCATGCCAGGCATGCCGAGCAGGTTCAGCCACGCAGTAAGGTTGCCAATGCGTGGATCAATTTTGACGAAACTGGCGTTCTTGTCATCGGCGGGGCCGGACCAGTAGCGCTGTACGCCAGTGCCGCCGGCCACATGGTCGCCCACCGCAAAGCGGGGCGAGCGCGACGCCACCACGACGCCCAGCCCGCCGGCGCGCATGACTTCGCCGATGGCAACCGGGCGGATATACGATTTGCCTTCGTTCATCCAGCCACGCATGGCCGGGTCGAGCGACAAATAAAGTACCTTGACCACGATCTCGCCCTCAGCGGGCGCCGGCACCGCCTGTTCGTGCAGTTGCCAGTCGTGGGCCTGCGGCAGCCCGACCGGGCGGGCAGCGAGCAGGAATTGCTGATTGGGTGGAAAGGTGTCGGTCATGCGGGTCTCCCTGGCTGGTTGGATGATCTGTGCCAGGAAGTCTATACCGCGCCGTCGCCCGGCGCGCGCTGCGCATGCGACAATAGCGGGTTCCTCTACCGATCAATCCGTTCAAAGCACCGCACCAATGGCTATCAAAGCGACCATCTACAAGGCTGACCTGTCGATTGCCGACATGGACCGCAACTATTACCAGGAACACAGCCTGACGATCGCCCGGCATCCGTCCGAGACCGAAGAGCGCGTGATGATCCGCGTGCTGGCCTACGCGCTGCACGCCGACCCGGCGCTGGCGTTCACGAAAGACCTGTTCGACGTCGATGAGCCGGCACTGTGGCTCAAGGACCTCACCGGCGCCATCGACCTGTGGATCGAAGTGGGCCAGCCCGATGAAAAGCGCCTGCTGAAGGCGGCCGGCCGCGCCGAGAAAGTGATCGTCTACAGCTACAGCGCGACGAGCAGTATCTGGTTCAAGGGCATCGCCAACAAGATCGAGCGCGCGAAAAACGTCAGCGTGATCAACATCCCGGCCGACATCAGCGCCCAGCTCGAGAAGATGGCGTCACGCTCGATGGCGCTGCAATGCACGATCCAGGATGGCCAGGTGTGGCTGACCGATGGTACCGACACCGTGCTGGTCGAGCGTGAAGCCTTGCGCGGCGCCGTGTAAGATTGTATTTTTCACTGACCTCAACTAGCCAAGGATTGCCATGACCCGTCACCTGATCGCCGCGCTTGCCGCGGGCCTGTTTTCCGTCTCCGCGCTGGCCCAGGTCACCGTGACCGAACCGTGGGTGCGCGCCACCGTGCCGGCCCAGAAAAGCACGGGCGCCTTCATGCAGCTGCAATCGGCCACGCCGGCGCGCCTGCTCGAGGTGCGCACGCCGGTCGCCGGCCGCGCCGAAATCCACGAGATGGCGATGGAAGGCCAGGTGATGCGCATGCGTCAGGTGAAAAGCATCGATCTGCCGGCCGGCAAGCCGGTCGTGCTGGCGTCGGGTGGCTACCACGTGATGCTGCTGGACCTGAAGCGCCAGCTGAAAGAAGGCGAGAACGTCGAGCTGACCCTGGTAGTACAGGACGCCGCCGCCAAGCGCCAGGAAGTCAAAGTGACGCTGCCGGTCATGCCGCTGACGCACAGCGGCAAGCCGGCAGCGCAGGATGCGCACGGTGCGCACGCGGGTCATTGAGCCACTGAGCCACTAAGTCGCTAAGCCGCTGAGTGCAGCGGCGCCTGCACCATCAGCGCGGCGCGTTGCCGATGCGCCGCACTTCTCCCGAACCCGCCACACTGCGGCTCACTTTCGGATCGCCGTAATAGCCGACATCGCCCGACCCGGCGATGCTCGCGCGCAGGTCATTCTTTGCCCACACCGTCGCGTCGCCCGATCCGGCGATGCTCACGCGCGCCGAATCGGCGGCGATCTTGCCCATGTCGACATCGCCTGAACCACCGATCGACACCGACAGTTCGCGTACCGCGCCGCCATCGGCGCGCAGGTCGCCGCTGCCGGCCACGCTGGCGGAGACCGTCTCGGCTTCCAGCCGCGCGATCTGGATCTTGCCCGAGCCGCCGACGTCCAGGTCCAGGCGCTTGCCGCGCAGGACATCCGCATCGATGGTGCCCGAGCCGCCCAGCGACAGGCGTTCGATCTGGCGCGCCGTCACGACGATCTTGAGGTTGCGGGTACGCAGATTCAGGTTGCGTTTGGCAGGACGGATGCGCAGCATGCCGTCTTCGACGCGTGTCTCGACCAGCGCCTGCAGATTGTCATCGGTCTCGACCGTGACGCTGTCGACGTTGCCACTACATAGTTCCAGCCGGCCCGGCAAACCCAGCGCGATACCATTGAACGACTCGACCTTGCGCGCCTGGCGCGTGACAGTGCCACTGCCCTCGACTTGTTCGCCGCCGAATGGCCAGGCCATGGCCGTCGGGGGCGCCAGGGTGCAGGCAAGGACGGCGGCCAGCATCAGGGCGCGCAGGGCAGGGGTGGAACAGACATGACGCGACATGGTGGGGCTCCTTGAAAGTCGGTGGGTATGCTGCACATCCTGGCAGGATGGCCCCGTTCCGCCGAGCCGTTTGCGACAGACTGCGCGCGGCGTGGTGTGAAATGCAACTGTGCGGATTAAGCCGCGTGCTCCGACGATCCAACACGCCCGCGCAAGATGCACTAAGATAGTGCGCTTTTTGCTACGGAGTAGTGCGATGAACGTGATTTTATTGGCGATGGCCTTCTGTGTGGGCATGGCCATGTCGGTGCAGGCGGCGATCAACAGCCAGCTGGCCCATTCGATCGGGGCCAATTCGGTGATGGCGGCGCTGGTGTCGTTCAGCTGCGGCACGGCGGTGTTGCTGGCGGTGGCGCTGGCCAAGAGCGGCGTCGGTGGCCTGGGCGCGACGCTGGCAGCCTTGCCATCGCAGCCGGCCTGGAAATTCCTGGGCGGCTTTCTCGGTGCGGCGTTCGTGTTCGGGACTGTGTTCCTGGCGCCTCGCATCGGGCTCCTCAGCCTGATCGTGCTGGTGATCGCCGGTCAGCTGCTCAGCTCGATGGCGATCGACCATTTTGGCCTGATCAATATGGCAACGCGCAAGGTGTCCGGCGTGCGCGTAATTGGTGCGCTGGTTGTGGTGGTCGGGGTGACGATCACGGTGTTCGGCGAGCGCATTGTTGCTAGTATGTCACGCTGAAGATTTTTTTCTTTTCTGCAATATTTGGGTTCTATAATGGTCGACACTTGATCTTTTACCAGCATCGGCCAGATGGAACATCACCAGTCCTCGCAGATTCCCACCCTGTCGTATATCGAGAACGAAGACCATCCGGTATTCGAAACGCTGGTCCAGCAGATCCTGCATCTGCTGAACTCGAAGCTGGTGTTTTCGGACATCATCATCCACCAGAACAGCCCCTTGATGCTGCGCCAGCCGAAGGGCCTGGTGGCGGTGACCGATTCGCCGATCACGAAGGAAGAGCTGGAAGAATTTTTTGATGTGATCGAGCCGAACTGGACGCAGCGCATCGCCTCGCGCGCGTTCGACCGCTCGATTGACCTGCACACGGCGCGCATCCGCGCCAACTGCTTCCGCTTCCAGGGCGGCAAGCGGATTGGCTGCGTGATCCGCCGCTTTCCAAAAGAGCCGATCCCGCTTGCCGACCTGGGCCTGTGGGACGACGAGCGCGAATTTGCCAGCCTGACCAGCGGCCTGGTCCTGATCATCGGCGACACCTGCCAGGGCAAGTCGACGACGATTGCGTCGATCCTCGACGAGATCAACCGCCACCGCTCGGGCCACATCATCACCATCGAAGACCCGGTCGAAACGCTGATCCCGCAGCGCAGGTGCATCATCACGCAGCGCGAAGTGGGCGAGGACGGCGACGTCGACAGTTATTACCTGGGCGCCTTGGATGCACTGCGCGAGCGGCCTGACGTGATCGTCATCGGCGAGATCCGCGATGCCGAGACGGCGCAGGAAGCGCTGGCGCTGGCCGAATCCGGCCCGCTGGTGCTGGCGTCGCTGCATGCGCGCTCGACCGAGCTGGGCCTGCAAAAAATGCTGCGCCTGCTGGGCAACACGGACGCCCAGGCACAAGCGCTGGCGCACGCGCTGCGCGGCGTGCTGTGCCAGGCGCTGCTGCCATCGGTGGAGGGCAACCGCTATCACCTGGCCACCGAATGCCTGACCCCGAGCCCGGCCGTCGTGCGCATGCTCGAAGCAGGGGACCTGGGCAGCATCCGCGCGCACATGAATCGCGGTATCGATGCCGGTTGCCACACGATGAATGCGTCGCTCGAAGGCTTGCTGGCGTCGCACAAGGTACGTCTGGAAGATGCACGCAACGCCACCACCGATCGGGTGGCGTTTGCCGATATGGTGTGAGTCCCTGGCGGCTCAGTCGAGCGACACCGCCCGATAGCGATTGACCTCGGTCGCCGTCACCGGCGCGCCGGCATTGCCCCAGCTGGCACGGATCCAGGTCAGCACGGCGGCCACCTGCGCATCATCGAGTTCATGCCCGAACGGCGGCATCCCGTACGGCCGTGGGTTGCCGCGCGTGCCGGGCGGGAAGCCGCCGTTGACCGTCATCCGGATCGCGTTCACGGCCGGCGTCATGGTCACCGCGCGGTTGCCGGCCAGCGGCGGGTAGGCCGGCATGCGTCCCTTGCCATCGTCGCCATGACATGCCGCGCACTGCGCCGCGTAGAGCCGGCCACCTTCGGCCAGTACCTGTTCCTCCGCTGGCGCCGCCGCCGATGCATGCTGCGCAGCCTCGGACGTGGCCGCGAGCGATTTCAGGTAACCCGCCATCGTGCCCAGATCGTCCGGCGTCAGGTACTGCAGGCTGCGCGCCACCACTTCGGCCATCGGCCCGGTCGCCGCGCCGCGCGGCGAGATGCCGGTGCCCAGCAGCGCCACGATATCCGCGTCGCTCCAGTCACCCAGGCCGGCCTCATGGTTGGCCGTCAGTGATGGCGCATACCAGCCGAGGGTCGGGATCATGCCGCCAGCCAGCGCGCCATCCGCCGCGCCCAGGCTGTTGCGGGTGCTGTGGCAGGCGCTGCAATGGCCCAATCCCTCGACCAGGTACGCGCCCCGGTTCCAGCTGGCGCTGCGCGCCGGTTGCGCGGCATATTCGGCGGGCCGGAAATACAGCAGGCGCCAGCCGGCCAGCAATGCCTGCTGGTCGTACGGGAAGCGGATGTCGTGCGGCCGGTTTGCCTGGCGCTGCGGCGGCAGGCTGCGAAAGTAGGCAAACAGCGCATCGGCATCGGCGCGCGTGACCTTCGTGTAGTTCGTGTAGGGGAAGGCCGGATACAGCAGGCGGCCGTTTGGTGCGATGCCATTGTGCAGCGCGTTCCAGAAGTCGTCGGCGCTCCAGGCGCCGATGCCGGTGTCGCGGTCGGGCGTGAGGTTCGGGCCGTAAAAGCGCCCGAACGGCGTATCGAGCGCGCGCCCGCCGGCAAATGCCACGCCGCCACGCGCCGTATGGCAGGCGATGCAGTCGCCTGCCCGCGCTAGATACGCGCCGCGCGCGACGTTGGCGGGCGTGGACGCCCAGGCGGCGGGCGAACTGGCCGGGACGAATTCGGCGCGCGGCCACGCCATTGCGATCGCGACGCCGACGGCGGCCACCACAGCCAGCAGAACAAGGCGGACGGTCTTCATCATGGCGCACTACCGCAGAGTATGGGCAGCGGCCGGGCGACCGCATCGGCCGGCCGCGGGTCGGGCGGCATGGGCTGCGCCGCCAGCCAGCCCGAGACGGCGGCGACATCGTCGGGCGACAGGCGCGCCGCCACCTGGCCCATGCAATCGGGCGCATGGGCGCGCCGCACGCCGTTCCGCCAGGCGCCGAACTGCGCGTTGATGTAATCGCGCGGCAGGCCAAAGAGGCCCGGGATGGCGGGCTGCACGCCGGTCAGGCGCGCGCCGTGGCAGGCGATGCAGGCGGGGACCCCGCGCCCCCGGTCGCCCTCGTGCACGAGCTGGCGCCCCCGGTCACGCTGCGCGGGCGACAGGTTCATGGGCATGGGCGGCAGCACGGTCGGCGCCTGCGCGGCAAAGTGCGCGGCGATTTCGCGCAGGTAGGCGTCTGGCAGGTGCCCGGTGAGGTACGTCATCACGGGATAGTGGCGCCGGCCATCCTGGAAATTGCGCAGCTGGTGATACAGGTAGCCGGCCGGCTTGCCGCCGATACGCGGATAGAAGCTGTCGTTGACGGGATTGCCGCGCGTATCGACGCGTGCGTGGCAGGTGGCGCAGGCGAGCAGGCGCTGGGTGAGGGTGTCGGGAACGGGCTGTGGCGCGGCGTTGGCCACGGACGTTGCAGCGCAAAGGAGTGCAGCAGCGGACCAACGGAAGCAGCGAGACATCATGGATTCACCGGCAGCATGGACGCTGACGATGATAGCGCGAATCTTGAACGCCGCGCGGGATTCAGACTGCCGGCGTTTCCGCTTTCCAGCGCCGGTAGATCCGCAGCGCCGCATGCGCGTCGTCTGCCGCATATTGCAACTGCTTGTCCGACAGGTGCGGCAGCGACCAGTTGGTGGTCGTGATGCGCTTGGATTTTTGCAGCCGCTGACCGAAGAAGCGCTCCACGGCGCTCTTGGCGCCCAGCGGATTCTTTTCGCCGCGCCGGCGCAGCGCCGTCGACAGATCGAGCACGTTGCGCAGTTCGATGCCGAACTTGGACTTCAGCCGCTTGACGTCGTCACCCAGGCCAAAACCCACCTTGAGGATGCTGCCGGAGGCTAGCACGGGTTCCAGCACGGTGAAGGCGAGCGCGTTGCCGGCCGGCGTGGCGGTCTGGAACAGGAAGGCGAACTCGTCGGTGGCAAGTTGCACCAGGTGCGGCCCGGTCGAGACTTCGCCCTTGGCGAACGTGGGCTTGGATTCGGTGTCGAAGCCGATGACGTCGGCCGCGAGCAGCGTTGCGAGCGCCTGCTGCGCGTCGGCGTCGGAGCGCACCAGCCGCACATGGGCAGGGTCGATGCCGATGTAGGCGGGCAGCTCGGGTTGCAGGTCGGTTTGCATGCCTTCTGCTGCCGCGTCCTTCAAGGCGTCGCCCGAATTCAAGTCTTCGAGAACTTGGACGCCAGCGCCTGCAGCTTTTCCTGGCGCTTGCGGTTGTTTTCTTCTTCGAGGGCGGCGTCGCGCTCGGCCTTCTTGCGGTCGGCTTCTTTCTTGAAGCGCTGCTGCAGCTGCTCTTTCGCGTGCAGGCGGTGCGCCTCAGGCACTTCGGCGCCAGCGGTGCCGTCGAGGTCGTAGCGGACCTTGGCTTTTTCCATCGCGCGCAGATAGCGCATCGAACCGGTGTGGATGCCGAGGGCGGCGCGCATCGTTTTCTTGTCCAGGCCCGGCATGCGTGCCTGCAGCTGCTTGTCGATACCGATCGACAGCGGCAGGCAATCACGGAAGGCGGGATACTCCTGCTGGAGTTGCTTGAGCAGCGAGCGCGCCGACTGGCCTGATGCCGGAGCCGCAGCAGGTGCGGCAGCCTGGGCTACTGGCGCTGTCGGCTCGACTGACTCAACTGACTCGGCTGGCGACTGCGTTGGCTGCTGTGCATCCGGGATGGCCGGCGCGGCGGTGGTGTCGACGGACTCTGCAGGGGTATTGGTATTCATTGACTTCATGGTAAGAACAGGATTGCGAAGGATAGCACGGCGCTAAAAGCCGCATTGTACTAGTTCCACTAATAAATGTTGAGAAAGACGCACTGCAATGAAGCATCGAAACGCGAAATCGTGTATGATCCGCCTCTTGCCTTGAGTCCGGCTTGCGCCGGCGCAGACCAGCAAGAAGGTCGTGATGCCGGGGCAATGCACTATGTGACTCGTGGAAATCCTTCGCCGGATCGAGCGACGATCATCAAAACTTGCATTGGGGCGTAATGGCCCCATCTCCTATTCTTCTAGAAAAATAGATGCAAGCCCGTGTTAGCGGGCTTTTTTTCGTTCCGACATGCACAGCACGATTTTGAACAGCGACCAACGCCACCTGCCCGCAGCCCCGATATTACGCCGGCGCGCGCACCGAAGGGCAGGTCGAGCTTGAAGTCTGGCATGTCCGCCCTAAGGTAGGGCCACTTCCGTTCCCCATTCCCAGGTCCCGTACGCGGGGCCCGCTGGATTATTGACTTCGCAGGCGCGCTACTCGCCTCGACTGGAGAGTTTTAAGCTATGAAAAACACCGCCAAGACATTGACACTGACAGCGAAAAAAGCCCCGGCCAAAGCATCGGCCCCGCTGGCAGTGCCTAAAACCGCCACTTCCTACTTCCTCGAAACGGAAGCGGCGGCCAAGGTCACGGTGGTCAAGACCCGTTCGCGCCTGGCGACGCTCAAAGCCCAGGCCGACGCGATCCTGGCCGCCGGTGGCCCCGCAGCCGAGCCGGTTGCCGCCCCGGCCGTCGCTGAAGCCGCCCCCGCAGCAGTGGAACCAGTGGCCGCCGCGCCAGTGGAAGCTGCCGCGCCGGTCGAGGTGAGCACGCCTGAACCTGTCACTGCTGCAGCAGACACCGCCGCCGACACCGCGCTTGACGCCCACGATCCCGCCGACGACTACATGCCAACGCAGGCCAAGCCGGCCGCGCCACCGGTCATCGTGCGCAAGCGCGGCCGTCTGGCGGCACTGAAAAACGCCGAGCCGGAAGCCGACGTCGCTGCCGAAGCTGCACCGGCCGAAGCCGTGGCCCCCGCCGTTGCCGAGCCTGCCCCAGTGGCCGAGGAAGCGCCGAAAGTCGTGCGCACCCGCACCGCGCGCCGCGTCGACGCCAGCCCGGCGTCAGTGCCAGTTGCCCAGACCAATGCCGTCGGCACCGTGAGCAAGACCACCGACGCTGCTGCGCTGGCGGCGATCGATACGTCGGGCTACCTGCTGCCGCAGGTGAAGGTGCCTGGCCGCCGCGGCCGCAAGCCAAGCGAATTCGTGCCTGAGAACGACGAAGTCGCGGCACTGAATGCTGTCGAGCGCGCCGAAATGAAGGCCGCGTCGAAAGTGCGTGAGCGCAAGGCCAAGGGCATTGCGCTGCTGAAGGAAGAAGGCTTCTCGGAGACCGAACTCGAGCGCCGTCGCCAGCAGCTGAAGAACCTGATCAATATGGGCAAGGAGCGTGGCTTCCTGACCCACGCCGAGATCAACGATCACCTGCCGGAAAACATCATCGATCCGGAAGCGATCGAAGGCATCATCGCGACCTTCAACGACATGGGCATCGCTGTCTACGAGCGCGCACCGGAAGCCGAAATGATGCTGTTGTCCGACCAGGCCGTGACGCCGACGAGCGAAGACGAAGTGGAAGCGGCCGCCGCGACCGCGCTGTCGACCGCCGACTCCGACTTTGGCCGCACGACCGACCCGGTGCGCATGTACATGCGTGAAATGGGCGCCGTGTCGCTGCTGACGCGCGAAGGCGAAATCGAAATCGCCAAGCGCATCGAGCAGGGCCTGAAGGACATGGTTCAGGCGATCTCGGCCTGCCCGACGACGATTTCGGAAATCATTGCGCTGTCGCACAAGATCGCCAATGATGAACTGAAGATCGACGATGTGGTCGATGGCTTCGTCGACATGAACGACACGCCGGCGCCTGCTGCCTCGGTCGCCCACGCCGCTGCGATCAACGAAGAGGACGACGACGAAGAAGAGGAAGAAGTCGAAGAAGAAGAGGGCGACGTGAACAGCGGCGCCGCTGCCGGCTACTCGCCCGAGCAGCTCGCGCAACTGAAGAAGAGCGCGCTCGAGAAATTCGCACTGATCGAGCAGCAGTTCGACCTGATGGGCCACGCGTTCAAGAACAAGGGCTATGGCTCGCCGGCGTACGAAGATGCACAAGCCGTCATCTCGTACGAGCTGCTGGGCATCCGCTTTACCGCCAAGGTCGTCGAGAAGCTGTGCGACACGCTGCGTGGCCAGATGGACGAAGTGCGTTCGATCGAGCGCGCCGTGCTGGACATCTGCGTGAACCGCTGCGGCATGCCGCGCGCCCACTTCATCAAGGTCTTCCCGGGCAATGAAACCGATCTGCAATGGGGCGACCGCGAAGTCGACTGCGCGTATCCGTACAGCGCGGTGCTGAGCCGCAACCTGCCTGCGATCAAGGAACTGCAACAGCGCATGATCGACCTGCAGGCGCGCGTAGCGCTGCCGCTGGCCGATCTGCGCAAGATCAACAAGCAGATGGCAGCGGGCGAGAAGCGTGCACGCCAGGCCAAGCGCGAAATGACCGTGGCCAACCTGCGCCTGGTGATTTCGATCGCCAAGAAATACATCAACCGCGGCCTGCAGTTCCTGGACCTGATCCAGGAAGGCAATATCGGCCTGCTGAAAGCGGTCGACAAGTTCGAATACCGTCGCGGCTACAAGTTCTCGACGTATGCGACGTGGTGGATCCGCCAGGCGATCACGCGTTCGATCGCCGACATGGCCCGCACGATCCGCGTGCCGGTGCACATGATCGAGACGATCAACAAGATGAACCGCATCTCGCGCCAGATCATGCAGGAAACGGGCAGCGAGCCGGATCTGCCGACGCTGGCCCTGAAGATGGAAATGCCAGAGAACAAGGTTCGCGAGATCATGAAGATCGCGAAAGAGCCGATTTCCATGGAAACGCCGATGGGCGAGGACGGCGATTCGCAGCTGGGCGATTTCATCGAAGACAACGCGACGCTGGCCCCGCTGGACGCCGCGCTGCACGCGTCGATGCGCAACGTGATCAAGGAAGTGCTGGATTCGCTGACGCCGCGCGAAGCAAAGGTGCTGCGCATGCGTTACGGCGTCGAGATGTCGAACGACCACACGCTGGAAGAAGTGGGCAAGCAGTTCGACGTGACCCGCGAGCGCATTCGCCAGATCGAAGCCAAGGCGATGAGCAAGCTGCGCCAGCCATCGCGCTCGGACAAGCTCAAGACGTTCTTGCACAATCAGTAATTTGCTCTAGAGCGTCGGTGGTCTCGACGTGACAAAGCCGCCCGGTTCGCACCGGGCGGCTTTTTTTGTGCTGCCCCGTCAGCGGCAGTCGACGCCGTGTGTGCGCCACCTTCCAGAATAAATCATCGACATGCCCCGAACACGATTCTTTGTCACTCTCCCAAGTAAACCGTGGTTGTCAACACACACGTTTTATTGAACACCAGAAATAAATTCGGACAGATGTTCTATGTTCCCCGATTTTTGCAATACTTGACCTGCACTCCAGGCCTTGATTTTTTTCCTTGAAAGACTGCAGCATGCCTACCATCACACTCCCGCGCCTTGCCCATACCTGTCTCGCCAGCCTCGCGCTGCTGGCCCCGCTGTCAGCCATTGCTGGCGATGACGGGATCGTCACCGACCGTCCCGATTTCGTCGAGTCCAGCAATGTGGTCGGCCGTGGCCGGTTCCAGATCGAGACCAGCGTGCTGGCCGAGCGGGACAAGACCGATGGCGTTCGCGCGCGGACCTACAGCATGCCGACGCTGCTGCGTTACGGCGTGGGCGACGTGCTCGAACTGCGGCTTGAAACCGACGGTCGTACGGTCCAGCATGCAGGCGGCGAGGGCACATCAGCCGGCTACGCCGACACGGCGCTCGGCGTGAAGTGGCACGTGCAGGACGAGGCGCCAGGGAGCCCGTCGGTGGGTGTGCTGCTGCATGCCGACCTGGACAGCGGGTCGCGCACCTGGCGCGGTCAGGGCGTGCGCCCGTCGCTGCGTGTGGCGGCCGAATGGGAATTGCCGGGCGACCTGTCGCTGGGCGTGATGCCCGGCATCGGCCGTGAGCGCAACGAGGACGGCAAGGGCTACGGCTACGGTATCTTCGGCGTGGTGCTTGGCAAGGAATTGACGCCGACCTGGCGCGCATTCGTCGAAGTGGCGGCGCCGCAGATCGCCCGCAGCGCTAACGGCGGCACCGTGGCCACCTTCGACACGGGCATGGCATGGCTGCTGTCGGACCGCTGCCAGCTCGACACCATGCTGTCGCTGGGCCTGAACCGGCGCACGCCCGATGCCGCGCTCACGGTCGGGGTATCGTTCAAACTGTAGGGAGAATTCACCATGAATCTGACCATCCGGCACCGGCTGTTTCTATCGAATCTGGCAGCAGTGTTTCTGGCCGCCGTGGTGGCCAGCATCGGCTACGGCGCGATGTTGTCGCTGGAGACGGCGATGAACGCGATCACCGACAATGGCAGCGCGCTGAAGCACCAGTTGCAGGCCGACATGGCGCACGACGCCTTGCGCGCCGACGTGCTGGCCGCGTTGATCGCCGGGCCGGATGACGCAGGCAAGCAGGCCGAGGTCCGGCGCGATCATGCGCAGCACGCCGCGACACTGGCCGGGTTGATCGATACGCTGGCCAGGGAAGATTCGGATGCGGCCCTGCAGAACGCCATTCCCGCCGTGCGCGCCGACGTCGATGCGTACCTCAAGAGCGTGGCGCGGATGATCGACCTGGCGTTCACGGATCCCGTTGCGGCGCGCCAGGCACAGGCAGACTTCATGGGGCATTTTCGCAAGCTGGAAACCAGCATGGGTGAACTGAGCGATACCATCGGGGCCAGCGCGGAGGCCACGCGCGTTGGTGGCCACGCACTCGTCGAGCGCTCGGAAACCATGCTGCTGCTCGCTGCCCTGATTGCCGTGATGCTGATGGTGGTGGTGGGCCAGCTGTCCGCACGCGCCATCCGGCGCCCGCTGGAGGAAGCGGTGGCGTTTGCAGGCCGCATCGCCGACGGCGACCTGGGCGTGACACTGGAATGCAACGCCGCCGACCAGACGGAAACCGGACGCCTGAAGGTGGCGCTGCAGCGGATGCGCGCCAACCTGCACGGGGTGGTGAGCCAGGTGCGCGGCAGCGCCGACGCGATCGAGACGGCGTCCGGTGAAATCGCCAGCGGCAACCTGGACCTGTCGCGCCGCACCGAGCAGCAGGCCGGCGCGCTGGAAGAAACGGCGGCATCGATCGAAGAACTGGCGGCGACGGTCAAGCAGAATGCCGACAGCGCCTTGCAGGCCAACACGCTGTCGGCATCGGCCTCCGAAGTGGCGGTCAAGGGCGGCGAGGCGGTGGCGCGCGTGGTCGACACGATGGGCGCGATCCACACGTCGTCGCGCCGCATCGTCGACATCACCGGCACGATCGAATCGATCGCGTTTCAAACCAACATCCTGGCGCTCAATGCGGCGGTGGAAGCGGCGCGCGCCGGCGAGCAGGGCCGCGGCTTTGCGGTCGTGGCATCCGAGGTGCGCAATCTGGCCCAGCGCGCCAATGCGGCAGCCGGTGAAATCAAGGTGCTGATCGACGAGTCGGTGCGCCACGCCGACAACGGGATTTCGCTCGTTGCGGCGGCCGGCGGCACGATGGACGAGATCGTGGCGAGCGTGCGGCGCGTCACCGATATCGTGGCCGAGATCGCCACTGCCAGTCATCGGCAGGGGCTGGGGATTGCACAGGTCAATAGTGCGATCGGGGACATCGACGCCGTCACGCAGCAGAACGCTGCGCTGGTGGAGCAGGCCGCAGCGGCAGCGGCGTCGATGCAGGAGCAAACGGCCAACCTCAGTGTGCTGGTCGGGAATTTCAAGCTGGGTCAGGCGGCACCAGCCCAGCCGGCGGCCGTGGACCGGCGCCGGCAGCCTGCCGCGCTGCAGTTGGCCTGAGCGGCTGCGCAGCGCGATTACCCGGGCCGCTGGCCCGGGTACGACGAACGGTCAGCCGGTATTGCGCAGACCGGCCGCCACGCCGTTGATCGACAGGTGGATGCCCCGGTGCACGCGCGCGTCGACCTGGCTTGCCGGATCGAGCGCCAGCGCCCGGTGCCGGCCGATCAACTCGACCTGCAAGTGGTTCAGCGGGTCCAGGTAGGCGAAGCGGTTCTGGATCGAACGGGCCAGCAGCGGATTGCCCTGCAGACGCTCGCCCGTGCCGGTGATCTCTTCCAGGATGGTCAGCGTGAGCGCGTGTTCGGCCGTGATGCGCTTGAAGATCCGCTCGCGCAGCTCCACGTCGGCCACCAGTTCGGCGTAGCGCCGGGCGATTGGCAGATCGGTCTTGGCCAGCACCATGTCCATGTTCGACAGCAGCGTGGCAAAGAACGGCCA
The DNA here is from genome assembly GCF_059685775.1 of Telluria sp. LT1R51-2. NCBI lineage: Bacteria > Pseudomonadati > Pseudomonadota > Betaproteobacteria > Burkholderiales > Oxalobacteraceae > Telluria > Telluria sp. LT1R51-2. Next base: position 1,112,367 of record NZ_JCASIM010000001.1, read on the forward strand.
TTCCCGGAACATCGTGCGCAGCTCGGCCAGTCTGTCTTCACGCTCGCCCTCGACCTCCCCCAGCCAACCGTTGACGGCCGAGGCAAAGCCGAACCAGCCTGGCAGCAACAGGCGGCACTGGCCCCACGAGAAGCCCCACGGGATCGCGCGCAGGTCTTCGATGCGACGGGTCGACTTGCGCGAAGCAGGGCGCGAACCGAGGTTCAGCTCCGCGATCTCGGCGATCGGCGTGGCGGCAAAGAAGTAATCGGTAAAGCCGGGCGTGTCGTAGACCAGGTCGCGGTAGGCCTTGTAGGCGCGGTTGGACAACCCGGCCATCACGGATTCGAAGCGGTGCAGGCGGCCCGTCTGCGCTTCGCTCGCGGTGTTGGGCGTCAGGCTCGCTTCCAGCGTGGCCGAGACCAGCAGCTCCAGGTTGCGCCGGCCGATTTCGGCATTCGAGAACTTGGACGCGATGATCTCGCCCTGTTCGGTCAGGCGGATCTGGCCATTGACGGTGCCCGGCGGCTGGGCGCGGATCGCGTCGTAGCTCGGACCGCCGCCACGACCGACCGTGCCGCCCCGGCCGTGGAACAGGCGCAGCTTGACCTTCTGCTGCGCGAACACCTCGACCAGTTTCAGTTCGGCCTGGTACAGCTCCCAGTTGGATGTGAGGAAGCCTCCGTCCTTGTTCGAGTCGGAGTAGCCCAGCATGACTTCCTGCAGGTGGCCCTGTTTTGCGATCACGCTGGCGACGAACGGCAGCGCCATCCACGCATCCATGATCCCGGCCGCGCGCTGCAGGTCGGGGATGGTTTCGAACAGCGGGATCACCATCACTTCGCCCGTTGCGCTGCCGGCGCGCAGCAACCCGGTTTCCTTTTGCAGCAGCAGCACTTCGAGCAGGTCGGACACCGTCTCGGTGTGCGAGATGATGTAGTTGCGGATCGCGCGCGGGCCGTAGCGCAGACGGATCTCGCGCGCGCAGCGCAGGATTGCCAGCTCGGAGGTCGTCTCTTCGCCGTAGGTATCCCATGGCGAGATCAGGGGCCGGGCGCTGTCGAGTTCGCGCAGCAGCAGCGCGACCTTGGCGTCTTCGTCGAGTGCGGCGTAGTCAGCCTCGACCCCGGCGCGGGCCAGCAGTTCGGCCAGCACGCGCTCGTGGATGTCCGAGCTCTGGCGCATGTCGAGCGAGGCCAGATGGAAGCCGAAGATGCGCGCCGCGCGCAGCAGGCCGGCCAGGCGCGGCATGGTCAGCATGGCGCCGTGATTCCGGCGCAGCGAGTCGGCCAGCGTTTCGAGGTCGGCTGCAAACAGTTCGGGGTCGAGGTAGGGCGCGGCGTGGCCGACTTCCTTGCGCAGGATGTGGCCCACGCCCAGTTCGCGCGCAGTGGCGGCCAGGCGCGCGTAGATGCCGATCAGCGCGCGCCGGTAAGGCTCGTCGCTGCGGTGCGGCGACGCGTCGGGCGAGTTCTGGGCCAGCAGCTCCAGCGCCGGCGTGACGTCCACCAGCAGCGTGGAGGCCGACAGTTCGGCGCCGAGCGCATGGACTTCGTCGAGATAGAAGTCGAGGATCGTCGTCGACTGGCGCGTCAGCGCATGGCGCATCGTGTCGGCGTTGACGTTCGGGTTGCCGTCACGGTCGCCGCCGATCCAGCTGCCCATCTGCAGGTACGATGCGTGCGGTTTGGGGACATCATCCTGTGCACCGTCGTCAGGGCCATATTGTTCTTCGATCTCGAACTCGATATCGTCGTACAGCGCCGGCAGCTCGCGCAGGAACGTGATGCGGTAGTAGGACAGCGCGTTGTCGATTTCGTCGGCCACCGTCAGCTTCGAGTAGCGCAGCATGCGCGTCTGCCACAGCGTGGCGATGCGTGCATGCAGCATCTGCTCGTTGCGCTGGCGCTCGCGCGGCGTGAGCGGCGTGTCGCGTTCGGCCAGCAGGCGGGCGATATCGTGTTCGGCGTCCAGGATGCTCTTGCGCTGCACCTCGGTCGGGTGGGCCGTGAGCACGGGCGAGATCAGCGCATCGTTGAAGAATGCCCGGACTTCGTCGCGCCCGATGCCGGCGCCGGCCAGCTTGTCCAGCGCGTAACCGATGCTGCCCGCACGGGGCGTGGAGCCACCCAGCAGGTGCGCGCGGCGGCGGCGGTTGTGGTGCTGGTCCTCGGCGATATTGGCCAGGTGCGAAAAGTACGAAAACGCGCGCACGACCGAAATGGTCTGGTCGCGCGTGAGCCCGTGCAGCATCGTAGTGAGTTCTTTGCTGGCGTCGGGATCGTCGTCGCGCCGGAAGCGCACGGCGGTCTGGCGGATGGTTTCGACCAGGTCGAAGACCTTGGCGCCTTCCTGGTCGCGCAGCACGTCGCCGAGCAGGCGCCCGAGCAGGCGGATGTCTTCTTTGAGCGGCGCGTCCTTGTCGGCGCCGATGGATACGTCAGGGAGAGCAGGGTTGTTCATATCGACCACAAGTAAGCGTTGTGCGAGGGCGGTTGGCCACGGTCTGCAAGAGGCCCCCATGATAAAATTTGTGATCTTATGCAGGGAGCGGTTACCGGCACCGGCCGGATCGGCCCAATGACAGTGAAAGAATTCGTGTGTTAGCAGCTATAAATCAGGGAACTTCGCAAGGTACTTCGCAGGGTACTTCGGCGTCAGCGCCGTCAAAACTCATTATCGCATCCCGCGAGAGCCGCCTGGCCATGTGGCAGGCGGAGCACGTACGCGACCGGCTCGTCGCATTATATCCACAGTGCCGCGTCGAGATTCTCGGGATGACGACACGGGGCGACCAGATTCTCGACCGCACGCTGTCGGCCGTCGGCGGCAAGGGCCTGTTCGTCAAGGAACTCGAAGTCGCGATGGCCGAAGGCCGCGCCGACCTGGCCGTGCACTCGCTCAAGGACGTGCCGATGGAGCTGCCCGAAGGCTTCGAGCTGACCGCCGTGCTCGAACGCGAGGATCCGCGCGACGCGTTTGTCTCGAACGATTACGACAGCCTGGCCGCGCTGCCCCCCGGCGCGATCGTTGGCACCAGCAGCCTGCGTCGCCAGTCGCTGATCGCGGCGCGCTATCCGCACCTGGTCATCCTGCCGCTGCGCGGTAACCTGGATACGCGGCTGGGCAAGCTCGATCGCGGCGAATATGCCGCCATCATCCTAGCCGCGGCGGGCCTCAAGCGCCTCGGCCTGCCGCAGCGCATCCGCGCACTGCTCGAACCCGAAATGAGTTTGCCGGCGGCCGGGCAGGGCGCGATGGCGATCGAAATCCTGAGCAGCGCACGCAGCGACGGCGTCGACCTGCGCGCCGTGCTCGCCCCGCTGAACCACGACGACACGGCCAGCGCCGTGCTGGCCGAGCGCAAGGTGTCGCGCATCTTTGGCGGCAGCTGCCAGATCCCGCTGGCAGCGTTCGCCACCGTGCAGGACGGCCAGCTGCGCCTGCGCGCGATGGTTGCCACGCCCGACGGCAAGCGCAGCGCGCACGCCGAAGTGAGCGGCCCGGTCGAGCAGCCCGAGTACCTGGGCGAGCAGGTGTCCGAGTTGCTGGCCCAGCAGGATGCGAATGCGATCCTGGCGGCGTGCCGTCTCGATGCCGCGGCAAACCAGGATGCCTGACATGCCTGAGACGGCGCGCGTCGTCGTCGTCACGCGCCCGCGCGCGCAGGCCGATGCGCTGGCGCAGGCGGTGTCCGCCAGCGGCCGCACGGCCGTGCTGCTGCCGCTGCTCGAGATCAGCCCGGTCGAGGATGCCGCGCCGCTGCGCGCAGCGCTGGCTGAACTTGACCGCTTTGCGCTGGTGGCGTTCGTTTCGCCCAATGCCATTGACGCCGCGTTTGCGCACATCGACGCCTGGCCCGTGGCCGTGCCGGTGGCGATCGTCGGCGATGGCAGCCGCGCTGCGCTGGCGCGCCGCGGCGTCACCGGTGACGCGTATACGATCTTCAGTCCGGCCGACAGCGCGCACAGCGATTCCGAGCACCTGCTGCAGCGCCTCGACCTGGCAGCGTACGCCGGCAAGCGCGTGCTGATCGTGCGCGGCGACGGTGGCCGCGAGCTGCTGGCCGACGCCTTGCGCGCAGCCGGCGCCCGGGTTGAGCCGGTGGCCGCCTACCGCCGCGCGACGCCGGTATTGACGGCGGAACTGGCCACACGATTGCGCGCCTTGCTGGCGCAGCCAAACGACTGGATAATCACGAGCTCGGAAGCCCTGCGCGGACTAGCCGGGCTGGTGCAAGCCATCGACGACGATGGTAACGAAGCGTTGCTGCTCTGTCTGAGGCAGCAGCGCCTGATCGTGCCCCATGCGCGGATTGCACAGACGGCCCGCGATCTGGGCCTGGAACACGTGCTTCTCACCGGTTCCGGCGATGCACGCCTATTAGCAGCGTTACAATCACAAGAATGAACGAATTGCCGAACAACCCAGACCAGCCCCAGGCCAGTGTGCCCGCTCCCAGCCTTGCCAAGCCGGAGGAGGCGCAGGTGCCGCCTGCTGCGCCGCCGCGCATGAACGGTCCTGCCACGCGCGGCCTGTTTGAGCGCGTGGCGCGGCCCTTGCCGCTGGCCGTCATCGCGCTGGCCGTGCTGCTGGTGGTGCAGACGGTTTCGTCGCACAGCCGCATCAATTCGCTGCGCCAGGACATGGCGCGCAGCCTGCAGAAGGGCAATGCCGTCAATGCCGAAACGGCGGCGCTCGCGCGCGACGTGGCGGATCAGTCGAAAGAGCTGCAGATCAAGGTCGGCGTGCTGGAGAGCCGCCAGAGCGAAGCGCAGAGCCAGCAGGTCGCGCTCGAGCAGCTCTACAAGGATCTGTCGCAAAACCGCGACGAGTGGGCGTTGTCCGAAATCGAGCAGGTGCTCGCCACTGCAAGCCAGCAACTGCAACTGGCCGGCAATGTGCAGGGCGCCCTGATCGCGCTGCAGAACGCCGACCGCGCAGTCTCGAGCTCGAATGCACCGCAGTTTTTGACCATCCGCCGCGCGATCGCGGCCGACATCGACAAGCTCAAGGCCTTGCCGGCCGTCGACCTGGCCGGCGTCGCGCTGCGCCTGGATAATGTGATCGTTCAGGTCGAGACGCTGCCGATGCTGGCCGACGAAAAGCCGCTGCTGCCGGTGGCCCCGGTGCGCACGACGCGCCGGCTCGAGGCCGCCGCCGCGCCTGTCAAAACTGCCGCGCCGGCCGTCCCGCCCGAGTCGCTCGGCGTGGGCCAGCGCCTGCTGCAAACCTGGAGCATGTGGAGCCAGGAGATGTGGGACGACGTGCGCCAGCTGATCCGCGTGCGCAGCGTCGACGACCCCGAGGCGCTGATGCTCTCGCCAAGCGAATCGTTCTTTGTGCGCGAAAACCTCAAGCTGCGCCTGCTCAATGCACGGCTGGCGCTGTTGTCGCGTAACGAAGCCACGTTCCGCGACGACCTGGCCACCGCCCAGACCATGCTGGCCAAGTACTTCGACACGCGCGCCCGCACGACGCAATCAGCCCAGGCGGCACTGCGCCAGGTGCAGGCCAACGACCTGACGATCGAATTGCCGACGCTGGCCGAGAGCCTTGGCGCGGTGCGCAACTACAAAGCGAAGCAATAACCATGCGCTTACTCATCTGGCTGGTTACGCTGATGGCTGCGGCCATCGGCATCGCGGTGACGGCACGTTTCAATCCGGGCAATGTGGTGCTGTTCTATCCGCCGCACCGGATCGACATGTCGCTCAATCTGTTTGTCGTGGTGCTGATGCTGCTGTTTGCCACGCTGTACGTGCTGGTGCGCACCTTCTATGCAACGGCGCGCATGCCGCAGCGGGTGGCGGCGTACCGCCAGCGCCGCCGCGAGCGCGATGGCAACAAGGGCTTGCGCGACGCGCTCAAGGCACTGTTCGAAGGTCGCTTCGGCCACGCCGAAAAAGCCGCGATGCGCGCTGCCGACCTGCCCGAGAACACGGGCCTGGCAGCGCTGATCGGCGCGCGCGCCGCGCACCGCATGCGCGAACCGGCGCGCCGCGACGCCTGGCTGGCCGGCATCTCGCATGACACGACGCTCAAGACGGCGCGCCTGATGACGCTGACCGAACTGCTGGTGGACGACCACCGGCCCGAGGCAGCGCTCGAAGCGGTGGCCGAACTCAATGCCAGCGGTCAGCGCCACATCCACGCGCTGCAGTGGGCGATGAAGGCCAACCAGCAGGCGCGCAACTGGCCCGAGGTGCTGCGCCTGGTGCGCATCCTCGACAAGCGCAATGCGCTGCATCCGGCTCTGGCACGGCGCCTGCGCGAAATGGCCTACGAAGCGCTGCTGGGCGAAGAAGACCACGACGCCGAATCGATCCGCTGGACCTGGGCCACGGTGCCCCCGCAAGATCGCACGGTGCCTTACGTGGCGGCGCGCGCCGCCGGCGCCTTCAATGCGCGCGGCCTGCACGACGAAGCGCGCGCGATTGCCGAAGAGTCGCTCAGGGCCAACTGGGACGAGCGCGTCGTGCGCGCCTATCGCGACGCGGCCAGCCCGGCCGGCTCGCCATCGCTGCTGGCCCAGATCGAAGCCTGCGAAACCTGGCGCCGCGAACGGCCGCAGGATGCCGAACTGGCGCTCACCCTCGGCACGCTGTGCCTGAAACAGAAGCTGTGGGGCAAGGCCCAGCGCTATCTGGAGCAAGCCTTGTCGGACGCGACCGAAGCGGCGATGGTGCGCGAGGCGCATCTGAAACTGGCCCAGATGCATGAAGCGCTGGGGCAGGACGAGCTGGCGGCAAAGCATTACCGGCAGTGTGCACTCGCGACGGTGTTGTAACGCGTGCCTTTCGCTATAATGGCGGACTAATTTTGACTCTTTAGCAACCAAGGATCCCATCATGAGCCTGAACAACGTCCCAGCCGGCAAAGACGTGCCGAACGACTTCAACGTCATCATTGAAATCCCGATGAACTCCGATCCGGTCAAGTATGAAGTCGACAAGGACACCGGCGCGATCTTCGTCGACCGTTTCATGGGTACGGCCATGCACTACCCGTGCAACTACGGCTACGTGCCGCAGACCATCGCCGACGACGGCGATCCATGCGACGTGCTGGTCATCACCCCGTTCCCGCTGCCACCAGGCGTCGTGGTCCGTTGCCGCGCGCTGGGCGTGCTGAAGATGACCGATGACGGCGGCGGCGATGCCAAAGTCATTGCAGTGCCGATCGAAAAAGTGCTGCCGATGTACAAGAAAATCCAGTCGCTGGACGACGTGGAAGAGCTGCGCCTGAAGCAGATCCAGCACTTCTTCGAGCACTACAAGGATCTCGAAGCGGGCAAATGGGTCAAGATCGAAGGCTGGGCTGGTATCGACGAAGCCAAGGCCGAGATCGTTGCCGGCGTGGCAGCGTTCAACAAGGGCGCCCAGGCATAAGCCAGCGCGCATGCAGTATCCGAAAGCCGGCGGTCCGTGAGGACCGCCGGCTTTTTTACCTCAGCGGCGCTCGTGGCGCTCGTGGCGGCGCAGCAGGCCAAGCACGCCCAGGCCGTCGGCCAGCAGCAGCCGGCTGGTCGGTTCCGGCAGGCGCGTGACCACGCGCACCGTGTCGAGTCCGACATGGCTCAGTCTTGCGGCGTCGCCCAGGTAGCGAAACGCGAAGCGGCCTGCGCCGTCCACCGTCAGGTCGACGTGCGATGGCTGCCATTGTGCGGGGAAATCGTCGCCGCCGCCGATGCGGGCCAGCAGCGTGTCGAAGGACGCCGCAGTGGTCCCGCTGCCACTGCTGAAGCGGATTTCGAGCAGGTCGTCGAAGCCGTCGACCCGTTCGCGGCTGGTGAAGAACGACAATGTCGTCAAGCCGCTGAGCGTCAGCGTAGGCGTGATCAGCCAGTTGTCGACGAGGCCAATGCCGTCGGCGGCGCTGAGGCGGCTCGCGGCGGCATACGTGCCGGGTTGGCCAGCCTGGGCCGGGAAGACGTCGGGATTGCCCTGGTGCCACGAGACTCCAGGCGGATCGCTGCGGTTGATGCGGACCCAGTCGCTGGCATCGGCCAGGTTGCTGAAATCTTCGCTGAGCGCCTCGATCCCGGCTGCCTGAGTGGTGTGTGGCGTGCAGGCGGCCGGAGCCGCTGCTGCGGCGAGCATGTAGTTGAGTCGTTGCATGGTAAGCCGTCGCATCGTGGGTCGAGGCTTCATCATAGAAACGGCGGGCGCCGCGGTATTGCGGTGCGTTGGGGCTGTCGGGTCACGTGTCCGGCGTGACGCAAAGGGCGAGGGGGAACCAAAAAACGTCGCCAAGGTCGTAGGGTGGTCGGGTTTCCCGTCCACGCTACGTGATTGCGAATTGAATGTTCTTAGCGCAGAGAGCGCGCCGCCAGCCACGCGCGCAGCCGCAGCTTGCCAACGATCCCCACCGGGAACCAGTAAATCGACAGGATAAACAGCAGCCCCAGCCACAGCATCCAGCGATCCGGGTGCAGGGCGGCGGCCAGCACCGGCACGCCGTCCAGCGCGGCAGCGCCGTGCGCCATCCAGTCCTTCAGGTAGTTCTGGGCCAGGATGAACAGCGTCGCGCCCACCACCGCGCCATACATCGTGCCCATGCCGCCGATCACGACGATCAGCAGGATGTCGGTCATGACCTCGAAGCCGAGCGACGTCTTTGGGCCGACGTAGCGCAGCCACAGCGCCATCAGGGCGCCGGCCAGGCTTGCCGTCAGCGCCGCCAGGACATTGGCCCAGATCCGGTACACCATCGTGCGGTAGCCAAGCGCTTCGGCGCGAAACGCGTTTTCGCGGATCGCCTGCAGTACCCGCCCGAACGGCGAATTGACCAGCCGCAGCAGGAACAGAAACAGCAGCAGGCAGCCGAAGAACACGACGTAATAGGTCAGCACCCGGCCATCGAGATGACGGCCGAACACCTCGTGCTCGACCAGCCGATAGGCAGGAGAAAGCGCGTGCGGCACGCTGAACGTGACGCCATCCTCACCACCGGTGAAGTCGGACAGTTGCGAGGCCAGCACGGCAAACGACGAGGCCACGGCCAGCGTGATCATCGCGTAGAAGATCGCTTGCACGCGCAGCGCGAACAGGCCCACCACCAGCGCCAGCACGAACGAGAGCAGCAGCGCCAGGCCGAGTCCGGTCATGGCGACGCCCCAGGTCGGCTCGTCGACGCGCGCCAGCGCCAGCCCGATGCCATACGCCCCGATCCCGTAGAACATCGTGTGGGCGAATGAGACGATGCCGGTATAACCGAGCAGCAGGTCATAGGACGCCACCAGCACGATGTAGACGCAGATCGTGGCGGCCGTGTTGAGCGGCCGCGCACCGGAGGTCAGAAACGGCGCCAGCGCGAGCCCGAGCAGGATCACGACCAGCAGCGCCGTCAGGATGCGGCTGCGCGGCAGGTCGCCCGATAACAGTTGGCGCAGCATGGTCAGCCCCGTCCCGTCGCGTACAGCCCGGCGGGCCGCCACAGCAGCACCGAGATCATCAGAACGATGCTCGAGACCAGTGCGACACCGGGTGCCAGGAAGCCCGCGTAATTGGCTACCAGCGCGGTGAGCAGCGCGCCGATGAAGCAGCCGCCGACCGAGCCCAGGCCGCCGATGATGATGACGATGAACAGCATTACCATGATCTCACCGCCCATCGCGGCCGTCAGCGTTTCCTTGTACAGGCCCCACATCACGCCACCCAGGCCGGCCAGGCCCGCACCGGCCGCAAAGACCATCACGAACAGGCGCCGGATGCGGTAGCCGAGGGCTTCGACCATCTCGCCATGTTCGACGCCGGCGCGCACCAGCAGGCCGACCTTTGTACGGTTCAGGATCAGGGACATCGCGACAAACACCACCAGTCCGACCGCCACCGCCACCAGGCGGTACTTGTCGATGGCCGCGTCGCCCAGCAGGAACGCGCCGCGCAGTGCCGTGGGCAGCGGCACGGCGATCGTTTCGGCGCCCCAGACAACGTGGATCAGCTGTTCGGCCACGATCATGCCGCCCATCGTGACCAGGATCTGCTTGAGGTGCTGGCCGTACACGGGCTGGATGAGTAGCCGCTCGAAGGCCCAGCCGAGCAGTGTCGTAACGAGCATCGCCACCACGACGGCCAGCGCCAGCACGGCCAGATTGACGGGCAGGGAATCCATCTCGAGCCAGGCGCGCAGCGGCAGCAGCACGAGTGTGGCCGAAAACGCGCCCACCGCGATGAACGCGCCGTGGCCGAAATTGATCACGTTCATCAGCCCGAACACGAGTGTCAGGCCGCTGGCCATGATGAAGATCATCATGCCCATCGCGAGGCCCGCGATGGTGAGGGTGAGCCAGGTGGCGAGGTTGCCCACCAGCGGCAGCATGGCCAGCATCAGCGCCGGTATCAGCAGCAGCGGCGCGATGTCGCGGCGGGCGGACGGTAGCTGGATCTCGGCCGGCGGTGCGGTGGGAGCGAGAGACATGGGCATTCCTAGGGGTGGGTGTCGAGGGACAGGCCGAGCAGCCGTTGTTGCAGCGCGGCGTCGCCTGCCAGCACGGCCATCGGGCCGGCATGCACCACGCGGCCGTCGTCCATCACGCTGGCCGTGTCGCCCAGCGCGCGCACGACCTGCACGTTCTGCTCGACCAGCAGGATGGTCGCGCCTTGCGCTTTCAGTTCGCGAAACGCCGCCATCAGGCTGTGCACGATGGCGGGCGCCAGGCCCTTGGTCGGCTCATCGACCAGCAGCAGTGTGCGCGGTTCGACGATGGCGCGCGCAATGGCCACCATCTGCTTCTGGCCACCGGACAGGTTCCCTGCCGGGCGGTGCCAGAACGTGCGCAGCGCCGGGAAGAAACCGCAGATCCAGTCTACGCGCGCGGCGTCGGGCGGACCGTCGCGCGCGGCCAGCACCAGGTTTTCGCGTACCGTCAGGTCGGAAAAGACCGCCATGTTCTCGGGCACGTAGGCGATGCCGGCGCGCGCGATGGCGGGCGTGGCCAGGCGCGTGATGTCGTGGCCATCGAAGTGGATGCTGCCGCTGCTGGCGCGCCACAGGCCCATGATCGTGCGTAATGTCGTCGTCTTGCCGGCGCCGTTGCGGCCCAGCAGGACGGCCAGTTCGCCGCGCGCCACCTGCAGGTCGACGCCCTGCAGGATGTGGTACTGGCCAATATGCGTGTGCACGCCGGTCAGGCGCAGCAGCGGCTTGGCCGGCGCCGGATCAGGCGCGAGCATGTTCGGTGTCGGACGTTCCAAGATAAGCCTCTTGTACGATGGTGGATGCCATGACCTCGCCCGGCTTGCCATCGGCCACCAGCGCGCCGTTGTGCAGCACGACGATGCGGTCAGCAAGCTGGCGCACGACGTCCATCTTGTGCTCGACCAGCAGCACGGTGCGGGCGGCGTCGCCGTTCACGTCGCGGATCAGGTCGAGCACGACCGGCACGTCGTCCACACTCATGCCGGCGGTGGGCTCGTCGAACATCATCACGGACGGCTGCAGCGCGAGCAGGATCGCCACCTCCAGCTTGCGCTGGTCGCCATGCGACAGCGCGCCGACCAGCATGTCGCGCCGCGCGGCCAGCGCCACGCGATCGAGGTAATAATCAGCGCGTTCGATGAGTCCCTTGTGGTCGGCGCAGACCGAGAAGAAATCCAGGCCGATGCCGGCGCGGCTCTGCACCGCCAGCCGCACGTTCTCGATCACGGACAGCAGCGGGAACAGGTTGGTGAGCTGGAAGGCGCGCCCGATGCCAAGGCGCGTGCGGCGCGCCGCGCCCAGACGCGTGATGTCGTGGCCATGCAGATGCACGCTGCCGGCGCTCGCGCGCAACTGGCCCGAGATCAGGTTGAACCACGTGGTCTTGCCGGCGCCATTGGGCCCGACGATCACGGTTAGCGTGCCGGGATAAAAGTCGGCCGTGACGGCGTTGACCGCAACGTGGCCGCCAAAGCGGATCGTCAGGCCGCGCGTGGACAGGGATGGCGCAGTCCGATCAAGGTCGCGTTCGTCGGCCATGTCAGCGCTTGTTGCGCACCGGCAGCGGCATCGCGCCGGCTGGAATCTCGCGCACCAGTTCCAGCAGGTCCCATTCGTTCTGCTGGTGCTTCTTTATGCGGAAGTGGTACATCGGCTGGAGCGCCTGATGGTCCTGGTTGCGAAACACCATGGCACCCTTCGGTGTCTCGAAGCGCATGCCTTCCATCGCGGCGGCCATGCGGTCGCCATCGCCATCCGGCGCCTTGCCCAGCGCCGCGACAACCGCGCCGGCGGCGGCCATGCCCCCGGCGGTGAACATGTCGGGCGGGGTCTTGTAGCGCTTCGTGTGCTCTGCCACCAGCCAGTCGTTCATCGGATTTTTCGGAAAATCGTAGTAGTAATAGATGGTGCCTTCGGTGCCGGCATGGGCCTTCCACGTCTGCATCACGGGCAGGATATTGCCGCCCGGGGCCAGCGCGATGCCGTAGCGCTCCGGTTTCATGGCGGCGATCTTGTTCATCGGACTAGGGCCGGCCCACACGATTGCCAGCACGCGCGGCGGCGGCTTGTCTTTCAGGGCATCGAACAGGCGCTGCGCCGATGCGGTGAAGTCAGTCGTCGCCAGCGGCGCGTATTCTTCGTGGACGACGCTGGCCTTGCTGCCGGTGGCGATCAAGGCTTCCTTGCCGGCCTTGATCGCATCGCGCCCGAACGCGTAATCCTGGGTCAGGAAGCCCACGCTGCCGCTTTTCAGCGTGCTGGCGGCGGCCAGCGCATCCTGCATCGAACTGCGCGCCGTGCGAAAAATGTACTTGTTCCACTTGTCGCCCGTGATCGCATCGGCCACGGCCGGCTCGATGATCAGGATTTTTTTATACTCTTTTGCCACCGGCAGCATGGCCAGCGCCGACGCGGACGACGTGGTGCCGACCGCGATGTCGACGCGGTCGTCGCCATACGCCTCGGCCAGCAGCGTGCGGCCCAGATCGGGCTTGCCCTGGTCGTCCTTCACAAACACCTTGATGGCGCGGCCGTTGATGGCCATCGTACTCCTGGTCAGATACTCGAGGCCGAGCATGAAGCCGTTCTCGGTCTCGCGCGCATACGTCTCGAGCGCGCCCGTCTTGCCGGTAACGAGGGCGACCTTGAACTCCTTGCCCTGTGCGCCCGCGTGCGGCGCGGCGCACAGGGTGAACGCAGCCAGCAGGAGAAGGGAGATGGTGCGAATCGATTGGTGCATGCGGTCTCCTCGTGATGTCTTGTCAGGCGTGGCTGCTGCGTTCAGAAGCGCAGTTCGAGCGTCGCCGACACCGTGCGCGGGTTCCCGTAGAAGGCTGTCAAGGTGCCTTCGTTGCCCAGGGTCGGGAACAGGTAGCCGGCCGTTTTATAGTGTTCGTCGCCCAGGTTCTTGCCGTGCAGGCCGGCGCGTACCTTGCCGTCGGCGCGGGTCCAGACGATGCTGGCGTCCCAGATCCTGTAGGAGTCCTGGTCGAGGATCGATGCGGTCTCGAACTGGCTCGTGGCGCCCTTGAACGCATAGCTGCCGATCAGCGATACGCGCCCGTTGTGGCCCATGACCGGGAGCGGGATATCGTAGCTGGCGCGCAGATTGGACGAATTCTTCGGCGTGTTCTGGAACGTGCGCTGGCCGGCCACGTTGACGTTGGCCACGATGTACTCCTTGTACTTCGCGTCGATGTAGCTGTACATCCCGGCCACCATGAAGTTGGGCGTGAGGTTGGCGACGGCTTCGAGTTCAACGCCCTTGATCCGGGCCTTGCCGGCGTTGGTCGTCACGCCGGCAAAGCTGTCGTCGCGCCCGTCGCCATTGGTGTCGATGGCCACTGAACCCGGGATCTGCACGTCCTGGTAGTCGCTGTGGAACACGGCGAGGTTGGTGGTGATGCGTCCACCGTTGAAGGCGGACTTGAGCCCCAGCTCGGTCGTCTCGATCGTTTCCGGCGCATAGCCGGCGCGCGCGGTGGCGATCGGCAGCCGCGTGCCCACCACGTTCAGGCGCGGATCGAACCCGCCGCCCTTGAAGCCTTCGGCATACGACGCGTACAGGTTGTGGGCATCGTTCATCTTCCAGCTCAGTGCCACCCGCGGCGTGAATTTCTTGTCTTTGCGCTCGAGCAGGCCGCCGCGCAAGTCGGTGTCGGTGCGAAACAGGATGGCGTTCGGGTTGCCCATGGCGGGCGAGCCGGCCAGGCCAAAGTAAATCTGGCGCAGCACGTCGCCTTCGCGTTTGTCGACCGTGTAGCGCCCGCCCAGCGACAGGTTCACGCCATCGGCGATCGTGTAGCTGCCGTCGACGTAGGCGGCCCAGGCTTTCGTGTCGATGTCGCCCAGCGTGAAGGTCGACGTGGGCACGGCGCCGGCCAGCAGCGTGTCGAACTTGTTGTAGGCGTTGGCGTCCATGTAGTACACGCCCGCCACGCCCTGCAGGCGCGCGCCGGTATAAGTTACCTGCAGCTCCTGGCTGAACTGGCGGTTGGTGTACAGCGCCGGCACTTCCATGTCGACGACGGGCAGGGCATCGAAGTCGATCGGCGCCCACGATTTGTCGCGGCGCGCGGCAGTGATCGATTTCAGGCGCCACGCGCTGTCGACGGTGTAGTCGATCATCACCGAGCCGCCGTACGAGCGCACTTCCTGGTCGCGGCCCAGCACTTTGGTGAGGTTGCCGCGCGTGTCGAACACGTCGTCCAGGATGGGCGCGCGACTCGTGCGCCCGACGATCAGACGATGGCCATTCTTGGGGTTGGAATCGTCCTGCGTGACGTCGCCGGCAAGGCGGACGAACAGGTCCTGGTTCGGCACGAGTTCAATTGAGACCCTGCCGGCGGTGACGTCCTTGTCGTAGTTGCCCTTGCGGGTGGTCAGGTTGTCGCCAAAGCCGTCGCGCGTGAAGCGCGCGAACGTGCCGCCAATGCGCGCGGTGTCGGTCAGCGGCGTGCTGGCCGTGAGCACGCCGTCCCGCTGGCCGTAGTCGCCGAGCGTGGCGCGCACGCGCACGTCGCGCTGGGGGCCAAGCTTGCGGGTGACATACTTGAGCGCGCCGCCGATCGTGTTGCGGCCGTACAGCGTGCCCTGCGGCCCGCGCATCACCTCGATGCGCTCGACGTCGTAGATATCGGCCACGGCGGCCTGCGGCCGCGCCAGGTAGATGTCGTCGATGTAGATACCCACGCCCGACTCGAAGCCGGCCAGCGGGTCGGCCTGGCCGACGCCGCGGATGAACGCCGTGAGCGTGCTGTTGGTGGCGCGCGACGCCTTGAGCGTCGTGTTGGGCAGCGACAGCGCCAGGGCAGTCACATCGGGCAGCGCCTGCTTGGAGAGCTGGTCGGCCGAGAACGCGGTGACCGACACCGGCACGTCCTGCAGCGATTCTTCGCGCCGGCGCGCGGTGACGACCACCCGGGACATGTTCTCGTCGGCGTTGGCCGCTGCCGGAACGCCCGTCGCTTCCTGAGCCTGGACGGCGCCGATGGCGCCACTGCACGCGGCCAGCAAAGCGCACGTGGACGGATGCAGCAGCTTCATCGTTCTGATCGGACGCATGGATGTCTCCTTATTGTTCGTCGCCACGGTGGATGTGTCGCTCAAAGGGGGAATGTGCCCGAGCGCACCTTGCGTCACCTTGCGCATCAACAAGCGCTCCCATGAATACGCAGTTCGAATGGCGGCGT
This sequence comes from Telluria sp. LT1R51-2, assembly GCF_059685775.1. Classification (NCBI taxonomy): domain Bacteria; kingdom Pseudomonadati; phylum Pseudomonadota; class Betaproteobacteria; order Burkholderiales; family Oxalobacteraceae; genus Telluria; species Telluria sp. LT1R51-2. Next base: position 1,127,960 of record NZ_JCASIM010000001.1, read on the forward strand.
TGCAACAGATGGTCGAACTCATGCGCGTTGCATCACCAAGCGTGCCGGTGCCTGGCGATTGAGGCCTCGTATGGGCGGTTGATGTATCCTCGTCATGTATCCATTTCACGAGGGCCCCCATGCGCAGCCAGATCAGCGACGACATCACTTTCCGCAAACTCGAGATCCTGCTTGCATACATGGAAGGGGGCAACCTGAACGCCGCCGCCCGCATGCTCGACATCAGCGCCGTCAGCGTGCACCGCGCGCTGCACTCGCTGGAGGACGGGATGAGTTGTCAGCTGTTCAGCCTGCAGGGCCGCAACCTGATTCCCAACGACGCCGCGCAGGTGCTGGCGGACGTGAGCCGCGACGTGGTGCGGCTGATGGCGGACGGGATTGCGGCGACGCGCTCGGCGGCCGGTTATTCAGCCGATCACTTGAAGATCGGCTCGCTGTATTCGCTGACGACCGGCACGATCCCCGACGTCATCATAGGCATCAAGCTGCGCAAGCAGGAACTGGAAACCGAACTGGTGCTGGGTTCGAACGCGGACCTGCTGCACAAGCTCAAGCAGAACGCGATCGATGCGGCGCTGATGGCGGTGCCCGAACCCGATCCGGACATCGAATCGATCGCGCTGTTCGAGGACGAGATATTCTTTGCGGCGCCGGCCGGCTCGCCGTATGCAGGGATGGCCGAAGTCGATCTGCGCGCCTGTGCAGACGAGAAATTCGTCTGTCTGAAGGACGGTTTCGTGACCTTCAACGGGTTCCAGGAAGCGTTTCGCATCGCCGGGTATGCGCCGACCATCGTCACGCGCGTGGGCGATATCTTCTCGCTGATGAATCTGGTGGGGGCGGGGATTGGCTACACGCTGCTGCCGGGCCGCGTGCGCCATGCATTTGGCGACAAGGTTCAGCTGATCCCGTTGAAGGACGACTATCTGATGCGCCAGACGATAGGCCTGAGTTTTCTGCGGGTGCGTGAGCGGGATCCGAACCTGCTGGCGCTGGCGGCGGTGTGCCGGATGCTGAAACACCGCACGCCAGCGAATTAACTACGTTGACGCTGGTGCCGGTATGGATCAGCGCCCAGTCATTTTTACGAGCGCTTGAGCTGGTTGATCACGCTGGCGACCTTGGTGGTGATCATGTCCACCGCCGGATTGTTCGCCCCGTGCGGGATGATGACATCGGCATTGCGCTTGGTCGGCTCGATGAACTGCTTGTGCATCGGGCGCACGGTGTCGAGGTACTGGCTGATGACGCTTTCCACCGAGCGGCCCCGTTCCGTGATATCGCGCTGCATGCGGCGGATGAAGCGGATGTCGGACGCTGTATCGACGAAGATCTTCAGCGACATCATGTCGCACAAGGCCGGGTCATACAGGGCAAACAGGCCTTCGATGACGATGACTGGCGCGGGCTTGACCCGGATGGTGCGGTCGGAGCGGTTGTGCAGCGTAAAGTCGTACTCGGGCATGTCGATCGACTCGCCCCGGCGCAGCGCCTGGACGTGCTGCACCAGCAGCGACCACTCGAACGCCTGCGGATGGTCGTAATTCTGCTGGATGCGCACTTCGGGGCTGAGGTGCGTCTGGTCGCAGTAATAATCGTCCTGCATCACGACCGAGACCATCTCGGTACCGAATGTGGACAGCACTTGCCTGGACACCGTGGACTTGCCACTGCCGCTACCGCCCGCGACGCCAATAATAAACGGTTGAAAAGGAAAACTGAGCATGCCGAATGATACCGGAATCCGGACCTGACCGACAGGTCCGGGGCCCCTGGCGCCGCCGTTACCTCAGGCTGCGCAGCGCCGCTTCCAGCGCCGGATAGGTGAACTCGAACCCTTCGCGGGCGAACCGCAGCGGCACCACGCGCTGGCCTTCGAGCAGCAGATCGGCCTGCTCGCCCAGCGCCAGGCGCATCGGCCAACCGGGTGTCGGGATCACGCATGGTCGTCCCCAAACGCGCGCGGCCGCCTGGCTGAATTCCAGTTGCGACACCGCGATCGGCGCGGTGAAGTTGGTCGCGCCAAACGTCGGCGCAGAAGGATCGCTCAGCGCCTGCTTCCAGCGATGGGCGATGCCCGCGACCAGATCGTCGATGTGAATCCACGACAGCCACTGCCGGCCAGTGCCCAGCCGGCCGCCGATGCCCAGCCGGATCGGCAGCAGCATCATCGGCAGCGCGCCTTGCTCGCCCAGCACCAGGCCGAAGCGCATGCACTCGACCGGCACGCCGTGGCGCACGGCGCCGGCGGCAGCGGCTTCCCACTCGCGGCACAGGTCCGACATGAACATCGGCTGGGGGGGCGCTGCTTCGTCGAGTTTTGCGTCATCGCCAATGCGCTGGATGCCGTAGTAGCCGATCGCCGACGCCGACAGCAACAGCCGCGGCTTGTGGCTGGCGCGGCCGATCCAGTCGACCACTTTTTCCGTCAGTGCGACGCGGCTTTGGCGCAGCGTGGCCTTGCGTGCGTCGGTCCAGCGCTGGCCGAGGATCCGGGCGCCTGCCAGGTTGACAACGATGTCGACCTGGTGGTCGAGCGGCAGATCATCCATCGCGGCGATGGCGCGTACCCGGCCACCGAACAGCGTGGCAGCGCGCCCTACGTCGCGGGTCAGCGCGATTACCTGGTGGCCGTCCTGCAGCAGCGCGCGCACCAGGTGCTGGCCCACGAAGCCCGTGGCGCCGGTGACCAGCACGCAGCGGGCGACCGTGTCGAACACGCTCAGGGCTTTCTTGGATGTGGGTGTCGCACTCGTTGTCAACTTGTTCTCCGGTTCTTTGTTCTCAATTCTGCCAAGACAGGAATGTAACACTTCCGCTGACAGTAAACGTCGCCAACCGGGCGTAATTGATCTTGGCGGCAATCGGGTTTACCTTGGCCGCACAACCTGCATAACAAAAGAGCATGGCCGGCCCCGCAAAGCTCCCGAGACCACGGTCCGAGGAGGCGATGGCGACAGGCCATGCATTGGAGACGTATCACCAGCGACGCGCCGGGTGGAACCGGCCGCCGCACCACGTAGGAGCCACCCTGTGTCCTCTCATGTCATTGCAATCTGCGTTCTGGCGCTCATGTTCATCGTCGCCACCGCCATGCCCATCAATATGGGCGTCATCGCGTTTGTCGGCGCCTTCCTGGTCGGCACCATCGTCTTCAGCATGGAGACCAAGGCCATCATGTCCGGCTACCCGGCCGAGCTGTTTCTGACCCTGGTCGGCATCACGTTCCTGTTTGCCCAGGCCCAGAACAACGGCACCATCGACTGGCTCGTCAGACTGGCCGTGCGCGCCGTCGGCGGGCGCATCGCCGCCATCCCGTGGGTCATGTTCGCAGTCACCGCGCTCCTGACCTCCGTCGGCGCTGTCAGCCCGGCCGCGGTGGCGATCATCGCCCCGATCGCGCTGGGCTTTGCCGCCAAGTACAAGATCAATCCCCTGATGATGGGCCTCTTGGTCATCCACGGCGCGCAGGGCGGCGGCTTCTCGCCGATCAGCATCTATGGCGGCATCACCAACAAGGTCGTCATGGAAGCGGGCCTGCCGATTTCGCCGCTCACTACCGCGTTCACCAGCCTGGGCGTGAACCTGGCCGTGTCGATCATCCTGTTCTTCGTGTTCGGCGGCGCCAAACTGATGCGCCAGGAAATGCCGAAGGCCGGCGCCGGCATCCGTCCGATGACGCCGTTCACGCCACCCGTGGCGGTCGCAGCGCAAGGCCCGCAGATCTACGGCGACGCTGAAAATGAAACCGGCAGCGAAGAGCGCCTCACCGCGCAGCGTTCGACTGCTGCCGTCGGCGCAGTCGGCAACGGTGGCCCTGGTTCGGGCCTGGGCACCGGCGACATCGACCTGCATGCCGGTCCGACCTTCCACCAGATGTTCACGGTCGTCGGCCTGGTCGCGCTGGCCGTGCTCACGCTGCTGTACAAACTCGATATCGGCTTCGTTGCCCTCACCATCGGTTTGTTGATTTCGATCCTGTCGCCGCAGGTGCAAAAGCGCGCCATCGGCCAGGTGTCGTGGCCCGAGATCATGCTGATCGTCGGCGTGAGCACGTATGTCGGTGTGATGCAGAAGATGGGCACCATCACCTGGGTTGGCGAAAGCGTCGCCAGCCTGACCTCGCCGCTGACGGTGGCCTTGCTGCTGCTGTTCGTCGGCGCCATCGTTTCGGCCTTTGCCTCGTCGACTGCCGTACTGGGTTCGCTGATTCCGCTGGCCGTGCCATTCCTGGCGTCCGGCACCGGTGTCGACGCCATCGGCTTCATCGCCGCCATGGCTGTCGCCTCGACGATCGTCGACGTCAGCCCGTTCTCGACCAACGGCGCACTCGTGCTGGCCAGTGCCCAGGGCATCGACCGCGACGTGTTCCTGCGCCAGCTGATGATCTATGGCGGTATCGTGACGCTGGTGGCACCGATCGTCGTGTGGCTGCTGTTCGTGGTGTTGTAAGGCCACGCAAATTTTAGGAACTATCATGAATCATGCTGAAGGCCGCTGGACCGGCCAGCAACGTAACCGCAGCGAGCGCCTGGCCCGCGCCGGCGCCGCCCTTGGCGGGGCGCTCGACGGCAAGGTCGTCCAGGCCTCGCACATCGTCGAGCTGCTGCACGCGGTGCTCGAACCGGGCGACCGCGTCTGCCTCGAAGGCAACAACCAGAAGCAGGCCGACTTTCTCGGTAAAGCCCTGACGCGCGTCGATACGGCGCGCGTGCATGACCTGCACATGCTGCTGTCGGTACTCTCGCTGCCCGAACACCTGGATGTGTTCGAAAAAGGGATCGCGTCGAAACTCGACTTTTCGTTTTCGGGTCCGCAGGCCGGGCGCCTGGCCAAGCTGGCGCAGTCGGGCAAGCTCAATATCGGGGCAATTCATACTTACCTCGAGCTGTTCGCGCGCTACTTCATCGACCTGACGCCGCGCGTCGCGCTGGTGGCCGCCGAGATGGCTGACCGCGAAGGCAATCTGTACACCGGCCCGAACACCGAAGACACGCCGGCCATTGCCGAAGCGACGGCCTTCAAGAGCGGGATCGTGATCGCGCAGGTGAACCAGATCGTCGACAAGCTGCCCCGCATCGACATTCCCGGCGACTGGGTCGGCTATGTCGTGCAGTCGCCCACGCCGTACTACATCGAGCCGTTGTTCACGCGTGACCCGGCCCTGATTTCCGAGATCCAGGTGTTGATGGCGATGATGGCCATCAAGGGCATCTATGCCGAGTACGAGATCGAGCGCCTGAACCATGGCATCGGTTTCGACACGGCCGCCATTGAACTGCTGCTGCCAACCTACGCCGCGAGCCTGGGCTTGAAAGGCAAGATCGCCCGTCACTGGGCGCTGAACCCGCATCCGGCCCTGATCCCGGCCATCGAAGCGGGCTTCGTCGAGTCCGTGCACTCGTTCGGCTCCGAGCTGGGGATGGAAAACTATATCCGCGCGCGGCCCGACGTATTCTTCGTGGGGCCGGACGGTTCGATGCGCAGCAACCGCGCCTTTTCGCAGGCGGCCGGGCATTACGCGTGCGATCTGTTCATCGGCTCGACGCTGCAGATCGACTTGCAGGGCAATTCGTCGACCGCCACGCTGGGGCGCATCGCGGGCTTTGGCGGCGCGCCGAACATGGGCGCCGATGCGCGTGGCCGGCGCCATCCGAGCAAGGCATGGCTGAAAGCCGGCGAAGAGGCGCGCGCTGGCCGCAACGTGATCCCGCGCGGGCAGAAGCTGGTGGTGCAGATGGTCGAGACCTTCCGCGAACACATGGCGCCGGCCTTCGTCGACAAACTCGACGCGTGGCAACTGGCCGAGCAGGCCGGGATGGCGATTCCGCCGGTGATGATCTATGGTGACGACGTCAGCCACATCCTGACCGAGGAAGGCATCGCCAACCTGCTGCTGTGCCGCACGGACGAAGAGCGCGAACAGGCGATCCGCGGCGTGGCCGGCTACACGCCGGTGGGCATGGCGCGCGACAAGCGCATGGTCGAGAACCTGCGCGACCGGGGCATCATCCGCCGCCCGGAAGATCTCGGCATCGACAAACGCATGGCGACCCGCGACCTGCTGGCCGCCAAGAACATGAAGGGCCTGGTGCGCGCATCCGGCGGGCTGTACGACCCGCCGAAGCGCTTCAGGAACTGGTAAGGAACACATATCATGGAAACGCTGAACTATCGTTTCGAAGGCGGCCAGCGCCCGTTGAGCGGCATGCCGCAACTGGTGGGCGTGGTTGGCTCGGGCAACCTCGAAATCCTGATCGAACCGGCGCACCTGAAGGGCGCGTGCGAGATCGAAGTGCGCACTGCGGCCGTCGGTTTCGGCGCCACCTGGCAGGCCGTCATGGCCGATTTTCACGCGCGCTGGAGCCTGGCCGATGCACGCGTGAGCGTCAACGACATGGGCGCCACGCCGGCCGTCGTGAGCCTGCGCCTGGACCAGGCGGTCGAGTCGATCGCCGCTCTGCCTGGAGGCGCGCCATGAGCAGCTACCAGGAACTCACGGCGCGCCAGCGCATCCCGGCCATGTTCGACGCCGGCAGTTTCGAAGAATTCTTGCCGCCGTCCATGCGCATCGTCAGTCCGCACCTGGCGCAGCTCGATGCGGCGGTGTCGTTCGATGATGGCGTCGTCGTCGGGCGCGGCAAGGTCGGTGGCCAGGTCGTGTTCGGCGCGGCGCAGGAGGGCGGCTTCATGGGCGGCGCGGTGGGCGAAGTCCACGGCGCCAAGCTGGTGGGCATGCTGCAGCGCGCGATCGACGAGCGGGCGCACGCCGTCGTGCTGTTGCTCGAATCGGGCGGCGTGCGGCTGCATGAAGCCAATGCAGGCCTGATCGCCGTGTCGGAAGTCATGCGCGCGATGCTCGACGTGCGCGCCGCAGGCATCCCCGTGATCGCCATCGTCGGTGGCGCCAACGGGTGCTTTGGCGGCATGGGCATCGCGGCGCGCTGCGCCAATACCGTCATCATGTCCGAAGAAGGGCGCCTGGCGATGTCGGGCCCCGAAGTCATCGAGACCGCCAACGGCGTCGAAGAATTCGATTCACGCGACCGCGCGCTGGTGTGGCGCACGACGGGCGGCAAGCACCGCTATCTGCTGGGCGACTGCCAGGTGCTGGTGGAGGACGACACCGAGGCGCTGCGCGCTGCGGCGCTGGAGGCCATTGCCGCGATCCCGCCGGGGGAGGTGGAACTGACGCTCGATGGCCTGTTGGCCGAGCAGGCGATGCTCGAACGGCGCCTGCGTGACACGCAGGGCCTCACCGAACCGATGGATATCTGGAAGAGCCTGGGCATTGCTGACCCGGCGCGGGTGCCGATGCTGGAACCCGATGCCTTCCTCGAACTGGCTGCGCAGTACCGCGCCACGCCGACACTGGGAGAACGATGATGGATTGGCAGACGGTAGCAGCACAACTTTTCCCCGGTGGGCATACCATCACCGAAGCCGACAACTTTTTAAGCGGCAGCGCGCAGGTCGACGGCAAGCCGGTGGCCGTCATCGGTACCACCGACCACACGCCGATCGGCATCGAGATCGCGCTGGCCCAGGCGCAGGCGATCCTGCGGACGGTGCGCGAGCATCCGGGCCGGCCGATCCTGATCCTGGTCGACACGCAAGGGCAGCGCCTGCGCCACCGCGACGAGATGTTGGGCATCAACAGCTATATGGCCCATCTGGGCAAGTGCGTCGACCTGGCGCGGCGCGAAGGCCACACGGTGATTGGCCTCGTATACGACCAGGCGCTGTCGGGTGGCTTCATCACCAGTGGCCTGATTGCCAGCGCCTGTTACGCGCTGCCCGAGGCGACCATCCGCGTGATGGGCTTGCCGGCGATGGCGCGCATCACGAAGGTGCCCGAGGAACGCCTGACCGAACTGGCCAAGGACAATCCCGTGTTCGCGCCGGGCCCGGAAAACTACCTGCGCATGGGCGGCCTGCACGGCATCTGGAATGGCGATCTGGCGGGCGAATTGATCCGCGCGCTGGCCGATGCCAAGGCCGGGGATGGGCGCATGGCGCTGGGCCTGGCGCGCGGCGGCCGCCTCATGGCGCACCCGGTGGCGCAGGCGGTCAGGGTGGGCAGCGATGTTCGCCCGGCATGACTTGGTCTGGCTGACGAGCCGCGGCTGGCAGCGCGTGCGCGACGGCGCGCCGCAGGCCGCCCTGTCTGCGCTGGATCGCTGGCGTGACGGCGGCTGGCCGGCGGTCGTGCGGCGCACCGAAGCCGGCATGCTGCCGGGCGAGGTGGCGATCGGGTTCCCGTTGCCGCCGCGCCCTGAAGACGGCGGCAAACTCAAATTCGGCTGCGCCGTCGAGATGTCCGATATCGGCCGGCGCACGCGGGCCTTGCCGCTGGTCGGCGCACTCGACGCCGTGCCGGCGCAGTGGCGCGAAGGCCTGGAAGCGCTCGAGCGCCAGGCGGCCGATGCCGGCGTGAGCCTCTCCGTGTATGGTTCGGTGGCGCTGGCCGCGCTGACGGGCCAGTATTATCTGACACCGCTGTCCGATATCGACGTGCTGCTGCAACCGCAGACGCGGCGCCAGCTGATGATCGGCCTCGATCTGCTGTCGTGGCATGCGGGGATCCTGCCGCTCGATGGCGAAGTGGTGTTCCCCGATGGCCGCGCGGTCGCGTGGAAAGAATTGCGCGCGGCGTTTGCCGGTGCGCCGGGCACGCGCGTATTGACGAAAGGGCTGGACCGCATCGCGCTGGTCCTGCCCGAAGCCTTGATGGCCACGCTGGAGGAAGAACATGGATGACCTGAACAGCGTGCAGACAGTGCGCGCGTCTGGCCGCACTAAGCGCGGCGACGCCGGCGAGCGCGCCTTTTGCCAGCGTATCGCGCGCGTGGCCGTGCGCAGTCTGTATGCAGAACTGGTGCTGTACCCGAAGCCGGGCCTCGTATCAAAAGTCGACAACGGCAGCCATACCGACATGACGGCCGCCACTTTCGTACGCAGCCTGTTTGCGCTGCGCCGTTATTTTGGCGACATCACCCACGCCGGCATGCTGGATGCGCCGTTCCACGTTTTGAAGCAGCTGGGAATCGACGCCGAAGCACGGATGCTGCGCGCCACCGGCGGCATCAACACGCACCGCGGCGCGATCTTTTGCCTGGGCATGCTGTGCGCCGCCATCGGCCGCTGCCGGGCGCGTGGTGAAACCTTGACCCCGGCGCGCATCGGCGAACTGCTGCGCGCATGCTGGGGCCAGGCGCTGGGCGCGCACAGCGTTGTCAATGGCGAGCCTGTTTCGCACGGCGCCCGCGCGGTGCTGCGCTACGCAGCGAGCGGTGCACGCGAAGAAGGCGCGCTTGGCTTCCCATCGGTGTTCGACGTCGGCCTGCCGGCGCTACGCCGGGCATTGGCAGCGGGGCGCGGCATGCGCGAAGCCCGCATCGACGGGTTGTTCGCGCTGATGGCCCATATCAGCGACACCAATGTCTACCACCGTGGCGGTGTCGAAGGCGCGTTGACCGTGCGCCGCCAGGCACGCGCGTTTGTTGCGCGCGGTGCTACGGCGGCGCCGGGCTGGGAAGAACGGGCGCTGGCCAGCCACCGCAGCTTCGTCGCGGCGCGCCTGTCGCCGGGCGGCGCGGCCGATCTGCTGGGCGCCGTGTGCCTCGTGCACGCGGTGACGACGCGCTGATGGCGGGGCGCCTGGCCATCCTGTGCCCGGGGCAGGGCGCGCAGCATCCGGCGATGTTCGACATGGCGCGCGGCGATCTTGCCGCGAGCCGGCTGCTTGAGGAATGGAGCGCCGATCCGGCGCTGGGCGCGACGCTGCACGCCAGCCTTGGCGAAGAAAGCTTCACGAACCGGATCGCGCAACCGGCCATCGTCGCTGCCACGCTGGCGATGTGGCGCGCGTTGCAAGCCACGATCGCGACGCCGGCGCTGGTGGCCGGTTACAGCATCGGCGAGTTGTCGGCCTATGGCGTCGCCGGAGCGCTGGCACCGGAGGACGTGATCAAGCTGGCCATCGAGCGGGCGCGCCTGATGGATGCCTGCCTGGTCGATGGCGCGGCGCAGGGCATGGTCGCGCTGTCCGGCATGCCGGCCGGGACGGTTGATGCGTTGCTGGAAGACGCTGGCTTTTATCCTGCCATCGTGACCGGTGACGATGCGCTGGTGGCAGGCGGCCCGGCCGCGCAGCGTGACGCATTGGCCAGCGCCGCGATCGCTGCCGGTGGCCACGCCACGGTGCTGCCGGTCGCGGTCGCATCGCATACGCCGCTGCTGGCGGGCGCGGTCGCACCGTTCGCGGCTGTGCTGGCTGCCGCACACTGGTGCGCACCCGCATTCCCGGTGCTGTCCGGCATCTCGGCCGAACCGGTGTCCGACGCAGCCAAGGCGTTGGCGGAGCTGCCGCGCCAGATCGCCGAGCCGATCCGATGGCGCGATTGCATGGATGCAATGAGCGAAGCCGGCGTCACCGTGGCGCTCGAGCTGGGGCCGGGCGCTGCGCTGTCCCGTATGTTGCAGTCGCGCAACCCAAACATCGCCTGCCGCTCGGTCACGGAATTTCGCTCGCTCGACGGGATACGCGCCTGGATAGACAGGCAGCTCGACTGACATTCACGAAGCTGATGTCTGATATTGCAACTCAGAATTGGAAAACACGCTGAGTCGCCTATATAACAGTGATACACCAACTGAAACTATAGGCGTTGCCCATCTGGGCAATGCAATTGAAGGAGCTCCACGTGAAAAAGATTGTCCACGCACTGGTCGCCGCTGCTGGCAGCCGCGCCAAATATGCCCTGCGCAAGCGCGCTGAAGCCATCAAGCCATCGAAGGTCGATTATCGTCTGAACGCCGGCGGCTGGAACTAAGCAGTACTTACCGCCACCCCTGGCGGACTGATGAAAAGGCTGGGCCCGTACTGCGGGCCGGCCTTTTTTTACGTCTGGCAGTGGTGTTTTATGGCTGATTGCGGAATGGACTACGCTCGTTCAATTCGTCGAGATAGTCGTCGATCCCGCCAGCCTCGCGCTGCAGGAAATTTTCCACCGCATTGGCAAACGACGGATGCGCCAGCCAGTGCGCTGACCAGGTCTTGGTCGGCAGGAAGCCGCGCGCCATCTTGTGCTCGCCCTGCGCGCCGCCTTCGAACGTGGCGATGCCCTGTTCGATACAGAACTCCAGCGGCTGGTAATACGCGGCCTCGAAGTGCAGGCACGGCACGTGTTCCAGCGCGCCCCAGTAGCGCCCGTACAGCGTGTCGGCGTCGTGGATGACGAGCGACGCGGCAACCGCGCGGCCATCCAGTTCGGCGATCACGAGCAGGATATTGTCCGGCATCGTCGCACCGATGCGCAGGAAAAAGTCCAGGTTCAGGTACGGCGTGGAGTGGTGGTCTTTATAGGTGTTGCGGTAGCAGCGGTTGAACAGCACCCAGTCTTCGCGCGTGGCGTCCGCACCGCGTACGCGCCGCATCGTCACCCCAGCCTCGACCACCTTGCGCCGCTCGGCGCGGATGTTCTTGCGCTTTTTTGGTTCGAGCGTGGCCAGAAAGTCATCGAAACTTGCATAACCCCGGTTCAGCCAGTGAAACTGCACGCCGCTGCGCAGCAGGAAGCCGGCATCCTTGAGAGCCTGTGCTTCGTCTTCGGGCGGGAACAGGATGTGGGTGGACGAGACTTCGGTGGCCGACTGCGTGGCCGTCAGCACGTCGATCAGCGCAGCGCGCGCAGCGGCGTCGACCGCCAGCAGGCGTGAGCCGGCCACGGGCGTGAACGGAATCGCCGACAGCAGCTTCGGGTAATAGTCGAGGCCATTGCGCGCGTAGGCATCGGCCCAGGCCCAGTCGAACACGTACTCGCCATACGAGTGACCCTTGACGTACAGGGGCAGGGCGGCCGCCAGCACGTCGGCCGCGTCGTATAGCAGCAAAAACTGCGGCTGCCAGCCGCTTTCGGGCGCCGCGCTGCCCGACGCGTGCAGCGCGTGCAGGAACGCATACGAGAGAAACGGCGTTGGCGCCGCCTGGGCCTGGACCAGCGCGTCCCATGGCGCCTGCCCGACTTCGGACAGGCTCGAGACGATATGCGTGCGATAATCTGTCATTGCTTTCAACATTGCTTCCAATCCTACGAAGTAAGTGGCGACGGGCAGCGATTCGCCGCGTCGGCACTGCGAGAGACCCATTCATGAACAGCCGATTCTTCAATCTCTATTCGCACCATTTTGCACGCGTTGCCGTCGCGATCCCGCGTATCCGCGTGGCCGACCCGGCCTACAACGTCGAACAGACGATCAAACTGGCGCAGCAGGCAGCAAGCGAAGGCGCGGCACTGGTCGCGTTTCCCGAACTGGGTCTGTCCGCCTACACCTGCGACGACCTGTTCCACCAGAGTACGCTCCTTGACGCTTGCCTCGACGGCTTGCAGACCATCCTGGATGCCTCGCGCAGCCTGCCGCTGGCCATCGTCATCGGCATGCCGCTGCGTGTCAACCACATGCTGTTCAACTGCGCCGTCGCCATCGCGGGCGGACGCGTGCTGGGCGTGGTGCCGAAAAGTTATTTGCCTAATTATGGCGAGTTTTACGAATCCCGGCAGTTCACGCCCGCCGATTGCGCGCCGGTCGATCAGATCGACCTGTTTGGCGCGACCGTGCCGTTCGGCGTAAACCTGCTGTTCGAGGTCGCCAACCTGCCGCTGCTGCGCTTTCACCTCGAGATCTGCGAAGACGTCTGGGTGCCGGTACCGCCGTCATCGTTCGCGGCGCTGGCCGGGGCCACGGTGCTGGTCAACCTGTCGGCATCGAATGTCGTCGTCGGCAAGAGCGGCTACCGCCATCAGCTGGTCGCCCAGCAATCGGCGCGTTGCATGGCGGCCTATCTGTACACGTCGGCCGGGCGGGGCGAATCGACCACCGACATGGCGTGGGATGGCCAGTCGCTGATCTACGAAAAGGGCGAGCTGCTGGCCGAATCCGAACGCTTTTCCGACGAATCGCACATCATCTTCGCCGACGTCGACCTCGAGCGCCTGTCGCATGACCGCATGAAAGCGACCACGTTCGCGCAATCGGCGCGGCGCCATGCGACTGAAGTCGCGGCGTTTCGCGTGGTGCGCTTCGACCTCGCGCTGCCCGTGGAGCACACCTTGCCGCTGGCGCGCGGCATCGAGCGCTTCCCGTACGTGCCGGCCGACCGCGCCCGGCGCGACGAGCGTTGCACCGAGGTCTACAACATCCAGGTCCAGGCCCTGATCCAGCGCCTGGCCTCGAGCGGCATCCAGAAGGTGGTCATCGGCGTGTCCGGCGGCCTCGATTCCACCCACGCGCTGCTGGTGTGCGCGAAGGTGATGGACCGCCTGAAGCTGCCGCGCACGAACATCCTGGCCTACACGATGCCGGGCTTTGCCACCAGCGAGCGCACGCTCAAACAGGCGCGCGACCTGATGGCGGCCGTGGGCTGCAGCGCGCAAGAGATCGACATCCGCCCGAGCTGCATCCAGATGCTCAAGGATCTGGGGCACCCGTACAGCGAGGGCACGCCGGATTACGACATCACGTTTGAAAACGTGCAGGCCGGCGAGCGCACCAACCACCTGTTCCGGCTGGCGAACTTCCATAACGGGATCGTGATCGGCACGGGCGATCTGTCCGAGCTGGCGCTGGGCTGGTGCACCTATGGCGTGGGCGACCATATGTCGCACTACAACGTCAACGCCAGCGTGCCCAAGACGCTGATTTCGTACCTGGTGCGCTGGGTGGCCGAGACGGGCGCCGTGATTGCCGAAGGCCAGTCGCAAGTGCTGATCGATATTCTCGATACCGAGATCAGCCCCGAGCTTGTTCCAGGCGGTGCTGCAGATACCAAGCCCGCACAAAGCACGCAGGAGCGCATCGGCCCCTACGAACTACAGGATTTCAATCTGTTCTATACACTGCGCTACGGCTTCAAGCCCAGCAAGGTCGCGTTCATGGCGTACTCCGCGTGGCACGACAATGCGGCAGGCCGCTGGCCGGACGAGTCCGGCACGCGCAACCAATACGACCTGGACGCCATCAAGCGCAACCTGTCGATCTTTTTGTTCCGCTTCTTCAAGACCAGCCAGTTCAAGCGCTCGTGCGTACCGAACGGGCCGAAGGTCGGCAATGGCGGCTCGCTCTCGCCACGCGGCGACTGGCGCGCACCATCCGACTCCGAAGCCACCGTCTGGCTCGACGACCTGGCAAATATCCCCGACTCATCGAAAGGACTACCACCATGAAACAGATTACCTGTGTGATCAAACCGTTCAAGCTCGACGAAGTGCGTGAAGCGCTGGCTGAAGTGAACGTCACCGGCCTGACCGTCACTGAAGTGAAGGGTTTCGGCCGTCAGAAGGGGCATACCGAGCTGTACCGCGGCGCCGAGTACGTCGTGGACTTCCTGCCGAAAGTCAAAATCGAAGTGGTGGTCGACGATCCGATGGCCGACAGCGTCGTCGACGCCATCATCAAGGCGGCGCGCACTGGCAAGATCGGCGACGGCAAGATTTTTGTACAGAACATCGAGCAGGTCATCCGGATCCGTACCGGCGAGACCGGCCCGGACGCCGTCTAAGCAAGCCTGCCTGACCCCACCGGGGCGGTGCGTCGTTACCGCCCCATCCGCATATCGAACTTCCACGTCAGCAGCCGCAGGCCGCTGATGAACAGGCAGCTCGACCACAGCGCGAAATCGTCCGGCACGCCGTACTTGCCCATGAGCAGGAACAGCCAGTTGCCGATGAACGCGCAGATCGCATACGGTTTGCCGTCCCGGAACACCATCGGCACTTCGTTACAGACGATATCGCGCAGCACCCCCCCGAAAATCCCGGTAATCACGCCCATCATCGAGGCAATGAAGATCGGCATGTCCGCCGCCAGTGCAGCGGACACGCCCGCGATCGAGAACAGGCCCAGGCCGACCGCATCGGCAATCACGATCAGGCGTTCCGAGACGATCTGGCGCAGCGTGCGGATGAGGGGAGAAGCAACCAGTGCCAGCACAAAGATCGCGATCGCGTATTCCTGGTGGGTCACCCAGAACAGCGGACGCTTGTCGAGCAGGATGTCGCGCAGCGTGCCGCCGCCAAATGCCGTGATGAACGCCACGGTGAATACCCCGACCAGGTCCATGCGCTTGCGCCGCGCTTCGATGAAGCCGGAGAATGCGCCGACCAGGATCGCCATGATTTCGATGAACTTGATGAGCGTCATGCAACAGGGGGCTGGGAATGGTGTTGTGAGATTACCACGTGCTCGGCGCTTGCATAAGAGAATTATGCGTGGGTGGCACGGATCATGCGATGCCGCTTGCGCGTCGGAAGGAAACCGGAAGGTGAGCACGTCCGGATGTGCTTACAGTGGCCATGCCCCGAGCGGCGCGAACGCCGGGCAATCCCCGCAGGCCAACCAGATCAAGGAGCACACGATCGCGAATACGTTTGAATCCGTAAAGGTGGTCACGCTGACCGCCGGCAATCAGGGCATGCCGGGCGCCCCGATCCTGACGATGGCGCTGATGATCGACGGGGCCGATGGCACCGTGCAGGGCAAGGGAGAAATTACCCAGGCGCTGGCGCCACCGTACGGTGAGCTGCCGGTGTCCAATATCACGGGCCAGATCCGCGCGATGGGGTTCGGCCCGGCGACGCGCTCGCTGGCGCTCAAGGGCACCATCTTCACAACGCTCAAACCGCCCGCGATCGGTACCCTGGAAATTCCGTTCAGCGCGTTCTTCGTGACTGACAATGACTGGGTGGGCCGCGGCTACTTCAACTATCCGCCGAACGACGTGACCGATGTGCCGATCACGCCGGGACTCACCCTGCGAGCAGGGGCAACCGCAACGTAAAGATCACCCGCCCATCCGCATACCGGTAGGCCAGCTCGCCCTGGTGCTCGCGCACGATCTGCTGCGCGATGTACAGGCCAAGGCCCATGCCGGTGCGGTTGCGCGGATTGTTCATCGACGCGCGCTTGAACGGATTGAACAACGTGGCCACCGTCTCGGGCGCGATTGCCTGACCGGCATTGGCGACTTCGACCGATGCGTCGCGCTCGTTGGCGCGCAGGCACACGGTCACCGGCGTGCCCGGCTCACCATGGTGACGTGCATTGCTCATCAGGTTCGACAACACCTGGCCCAGCCGGCCACTGTCGGCCTTGACGGTGGCCTCGTCGTCGCAGATCAGGTCGAGCGGGATCGACGGGTACGCCATGCGCGCCTCGTCCATCAGGTCGATCAGCAATTCCTTCAGGTCGACCGGCACGAGCGAGACGCCCAGACCCATGCCGCTGTCGATGCGGCTCATGTCCAGCACCTGGCTGATCATGCGCTGCATGCGGTTGGTCGACGACTGGATGCGCTTGCCCAGCGTCGGCTGGCCGTTGCCGCCGCCGTTGCCGGTGCGTTCCAGCACCATGCCGGCCATATTGATCGAGTGCAGCGGATCGCGCAGGTCATGCCCGAGCATGGCCAGCAATTGCGCGCGGGTGGCCTCGGTTTGCGAGCGGTGCGAGTTCATCGCGCGCACCAGTTCGGCCAGCGTCAGGCGGGCATTGCCCAGCACGGTTGGTTCCCACGGGTGCGCGCAGCCGCGCACCGTTTCGTGCCAGGCGTCGAACGAGCCGCGTGGTGTCAGGCGTTCGCCCAGCGGACCGAAGATGGCGATTTTTTCGGGGCGACCGCCCCAGGCCACGGTTTCGATCTGCTCGACGCGCAGCAGCACGCACCAGCCCTGGCCCATCGGATCGAAGGGCAGGGCCAGCATGCCGACCCACTTTCCCAGTTGTTCCTGCAGCGACTCGGGCCATTCCTGTTTGCCTTCGCGCACCAGCAAATCGTGCTGGTTGTCGGGCAGCGACGCAATGATGGCCTTGGCCAGTTCCGGCGCCAGTTCGCCATGCACAGCCACCTTGCCGTGCTGCGCGACGATCATTGCCTGGGCGCCGGCGGCAGCCATCAGCGACTTGCTGTGCTCGCCCAGCGCATCGAGCGGATCGTCGTCCAGCAACAGCGATTCGACGATGCCCGTGCGCACGCGCGCCGACTGCTCGGCGAGCGTGGCGTCGGCGCGCGCTTCGATGCTGAGGATGGTCGAGGCCATCACCTGCGCCAGCACGTCGGCCGCCAGGCGCACCGCGTACGGCACCAGCTTCTTCGACATGTGATGGCAGGCGATCAGGCCCCACAGGCGCCCGTTGATGACGATCGACACGCTCATCGATGCCATCACGTGCATGTTCTTGAGGTATTCGATGTGCACCGGCGAGACGCTGCGCAGCACGGCAAAGCTCATGTCCAGCGGCAGCGCGCCCGGTGCGCCGCACAGCGGCACGGCGGTGTAATCCATGTCGCCGATCATGCGCAGCGTGTTGAGCGTGTACAGACGGCGCGCCTGGGCCGGGATGTCGCCGGCCGGATAGCGCTGGCCGATGTACGGGACCAGGTCGTCGCGCCGGCTTTCAGCCACCACGTCGCCGCTGTCATCGGCGCGGAAGCGGTACGCCATCACGCGGTCGAAGCCGGTGAAATCGCGCACCTGGGTCACGGCGACGCTGAGCAGTCCTTCGATGGTTTTCTGGCGGCGCAGCCGGTCGATCGAGCTGTGCGCCTTGACGGCGAACTGCGACACTTCTTCGGTCGACGCCTCGCGCAATTCGAATTCGGCGGTAACGCGCCCGTGGGCGGTGTGCACGACACAATCGTATTCGGCAGCGCCAATGGATACGCCGGCCACGATCGGCCCAGCATCGTCGTCATGCAGTGCGGCGATGCAGTCGGTGATGGCGTCGAAGGCGGCCACCGGCAGGGCCAGCGCATCCAGCGACAGGCCTAGTTGTGGGGTGACACCCAGCATGCCGGGTGCGTTTTCGCTCCAGCCGGCCAGACGTGCGTCTTCAGTGAAGAACAGGATTGCGCCATGGGGCTGGATCGAGCCCGGGATATGAATCGGCTCGGCGGCACAGGACGACAAATCGACCCGTTGCCCATGCTCCATGATGACCGCTTGCATTGCCTTCAAATCACACCACCCCTAGTCGAATAACCGGGAAAAGACCGGCCGAGAAGAATTCTACAATCAACCTGCAAAAGGCGTCGGCACTGCAAACACGAACATTGCAATTGTTACACAGCCATGTTGCATTACCCATACAGACGGGCATTATTCCAGCAGCGCAGCGCGCAATAGCGCGATTAGCGCGCCATGGCCGCCATCGGAACGGCCGGCCGCGCAAAAGGCAATCACTTCGTTCTTTTGCACCAGCCAGCTGTGCACGATCCCGCGCAGCACCGGGGCGCCGCCCGGGGAGCCGTAGCCGATCCCGTGGATGATGCGTACGCAGCGGACGCCGCGCCGGTTCGCGCGGTGCAAAAAGTCGGTGAGGGCGTCGCGCGCGGCGTCGCGGTTCAGGCCATGCAGGTCGAGTTCGTCCTGGATCGGCCAGTGGCGCTTGCGCAACTTGCGCACGACATCCGGGCCGACGCCATCGCGCGAATAACTGAGAGCCGGATCTTCGTCGAGCATGCCTTCGACGTCGAATTCATCCGACAGCGATTCACGCAGAACGGCCTCGGTTTCCTCGGCGGCAGACAGGACCGGTCCCTTGCGCAGGTCGCGGTTCGGGGCGACGTACACCGGGCGGTGCACGTAGCGGTCGGACTCAGGCAGCTTGCGCACGCCCTGCATCGAGCTGCGAAATTCAACGGCGCGCTCGCGTGCCAGGCGTTCGCGCTGTTCACGCTCGGCCTGTTCGATGGCGCGCACGCGCTCGGTTTCCTTGAGCTGGTCGCGCAAGCCCTTGAGCTCGGCGAAGTCTTTCATGAGCGCCATCGAATGCGGTTCCTGGTGAGGATTTACTGTGGATCGTCTTCCAGCGCTTCGAGGTAGCGCTGTGCGTCGAGCGCGGCCATGCAGCCGGTGCCCGAGCTGGTGATCGCCTGGCGATAGATGTGATCCTGAACGTCGCCGGCAGCGAACACGCCCGGCACGCTGGTGGCGGTCGCCATGCCTTCGAGGCCCGACTTGGTCACCAGGTAGCCGCCGCTGTGCATCTCGAGCTGGCCTTCGAAGATGCCCGTGTTTGGCTTGTGGCCGATGGCCACGAACAGGCCGTGCACGGTCAGGTCCTTCGATTCGCCCGTCTGGGTCGACTTCAGGCGCAGGCCGGTCACGCCGCTGTTGTCACCCAGGACTTCGTCGAGCGTCTGGTTGTATTCCAGCACGATCTTGCCTTCAGAGACCTTGTGCATCAGGCGGTCGACCAGGATCGGCTCGGCGCGGAACTTGTCGCGGCGGTGGATCAGCGTGACCTTCGACGCGATGCCGGCCAGGTACAGCGCTTCTTCGACGGCCGTATTGCCGCCGCCGATGACCGCGACTTCCTGGTTGCGGTAGAAGAAGCCGTCGCAGGTGGCGCAGGCCGACACGCCCTTGCCCATGAACGCCTGCTCGGATGGCAGGCCCAGGTACTGGGCCGATGCGCCGGTGGCGATGATCAGGGCGTCGCAGGTGAACGTGAAGCTGTCGCCCACCAGGCGGATCGGCTTTTCGTTCAGGTACGTGGTGTGGATCTGGTCGAACACGATCTCGGTATTGAAGCGCTCGGCGTGCTGCAGCAGGCGCTGCATCAGCTCCGGGCCCTGTACGCCCATCGGGTCGCCTGGCCAGTTCTCGACATCGGTGGTGGTCATCAGCTGGCCGCCTTGCTCGACACCGGTCACCAGCATCGGCTTGAGGTTGGCGCGCGCGGCGTACACGGCAGCGCTGTAGCCGGCAGGACCGGAACCGAGGATGAGGACTTTGGCGTGTTTAGTTGTAGTCATGGCGGCGCTTCAATGATTGTTAATAGACACACGGCAATTGGGGGCGGCTTGAGAAGAATCAAGGCCCACGCGGGCGCCGGTTGGGGTGTGCGAAAGAGGGCAGATTATAGACGATGCAGCGCGCGGACATGAATCGTGGGGCCGGCGCGAGCGTATATCGCTTAGAATGTCCGGATAGCCGATTCGTACTTACCACGTAGTTACCTAGTAGTGCCTGCAATGAGCAAGAATAGTCCAGCCGCCACCTCCGGATATACCCGCACCAAGCAAACGGCCCGCGCGCCGCTGCCAGGCCGTCTGTCGCGCCTGCTGTCCGAAGCGCGCTGGATCGCCGGCGCCGTTGCGTTCCTTTATTTCGTCCTGATCCTTCTCAGCTACAGCAAGGGCGATCCCGGCTGGTCGCACGCCAATTCGGTGCCCCGCATCGATAACCTGGGCGGACGCGCCGGTGCCTGGCTGTCCGACCTGCTGCTGTTCATTTTCGGCTTTTCCGCCTGGTGGTGGAGTGTCATCTTCCTGCGCCAGGTCTGGCGCGGCTGGCGCCGCCTGACCGACAAGCTCGGCACCGCCGCGGCGGCCGAACCCGTGCACCATGGTGAAATCTATGTCCGCTGGATCGGCTTTGCGCTGATGTTCGCCGGCAGCGTTGGCCTGGAATACCTGCGCATGTGGTCGTGGGACGTCGAACTTCCGCGCGCGCCGGGCGGCGTGCTGGGGCAACTGCTCGGGCACGCCAGCCAGGTCACGTTCGGCGCCACCGGCGCCACCTTGCTGCTGTTGCTGTTGTTCGGGCTGGGCTTCTCGCTGTTCTTCCAGGTGTCGTGGCTGGCCGTGGCCGAGCGCATCGGCGGCGTGTTCGACGACGCCTTCGACTGGTTCCGCCTGCGCATGGAAGACATCGAAGACCGCAAGCAGGGCGAAGTGGCGGCCGTCAAGCGCGACGAGGTTGTCGATCATGGTCGCGCCAAGTTCACCGAAAAGCATTCGAACGAGCCGATTCCCGTCGTCAAGGCCGAGCCGTCGCTCGACATGCCGTCGGCGCCGGCGCCGGTTTCCATGGCCAAGTCGACCGCGTCGACCGCGTCGTCGGCGCCAAGTGTTGCGCCGGGCGTCATGCCAAGTGTCGCACCAAGCACCCAACCTACGCTCCAGCCGATCAAGATCGAGCCGCAGATGGTCAGCGTGCCCAAGTCCGAGCGCGCCGAAAAAGAACGCCAGACGCCGTTGTTCTCCGATCACCGGGGCGATACCGACCTGCCGCCGCTGTCGCTGCTCGATGAAGCGCCGCCCGTCACGGAGACGGTCAGCGTCGAGACGCTGGAGTTCACCAGCCGCCTCATTGAAAAGAAACTGTCCGACTTCGGCGTCGATGCCAAGGTCGTCGCCGCCTATCCGGGCCCGGTCGTCACGCGCTACGAGATCGAACCGGCTACCGGTGTGAAGGGCAGCCAGATCGTCAACCTGGCGCGCGACCTGGCGCGTTCGCTGTCGCTGACCTCGATCCGCGTCGTGGAAACCATCCCCGGCAAGAACTACATGGCGCTCGAGTTGCCGAATCCGAAGCGCCAGATCGTGCGCCTGTCCGAGATCGTCGGCTCCAAAGTGTATGGCGACAGTGCGTCGAGCCTGACCGTGGCACTGGGCAAGGACATCGCCGGCAAGCCGGTGGTGGCCGACCTGGCCAAGATGCCGCACCTGCTGGTGGCGGGTACGACCGGCTCCGGTAAATCGGTTGGCATCAACGCGACCATCCTGTCGCTGCTGTACAAGTCCGACCCGGCCGATGTGCGCCTGATCCTGATCGACCCGAAGATGCTGGAAATGTCGGTGTACGAAGGCATTCCGCACCTGCTCGCGCCGGTCGTGACCGACATGCGTCAGGCGGGCCACGCACTGAACTGGGCCGTCAACGAGATGGAGCGCCGCTACAAGCTCATGAGCAAGCTCGGCGTGCGTAATCTGGCGGGCTACAACAACAAGATCCTCGAGGCGACCAAGCGCGAAGAACACATCCCGAATCCGTTCTCGATCATGCCCGACAACCCGGAGCCGCTCGAAAAGCTGCCGACCATCGTCATCATCATCGACGAATTGGCCGACCTGATGATGGTCGTGGGTAAAAAGGTCGAAGAGCTGATTGCCCGTATCGCGCAGAAGGCGCGTGCGGCAGGTATTCACCTGATCCTGGCGACGCAGCGCCCGTCGGTCGATGTCATCACGGGCCTGATCAAGGCGAACATCCCGACCCGGATTGCGTTCCAGGTGTCGTCGAAAATCGACTCGCGCACCATTCTTGACCAGATGGGCGCCGAAGCGCTGCTGGGCATGGGCGACATGCTGTACATGCCGCCGGGTACTGGCCTGCCGGTGCGCGTGCACGGCGCGTTCGTGTCCGACGAAGAAGTGCATCGAGTTGTAAAACATCTGCAATCGCTGGGCGAGCCGAACTATATTGAGGGCATCCTCGAAGGGGGCACGCTGGAAGAAGGCGGCGCCGCCGACGGGGCCGCACCGGGCGAGGGCGGCGGCGAGGCCGACGCACTGTACGACCAGGCGGTGCAGGTGGTGCTCAAGAACCGCCGCGCATCGATCTCGCTGGTCCAGCGTCACCTGCGCATCGGCTACAACCGCGCCGCACGCCTGCTGGAACAGATGGAAAACAGCGGCGTCGTCTCGCCGATGCAGTCGAACGGCAACCGCGACATCCTGGTGCCGGCAGCCAGCGCGGAATAACCTTCCTCGCGCACTTTACCCTTTCAGCGCTGTAGGGTGGACGCGGCCGGCGAGGCGGCTGTGCCGTCCACGCGTTCAACCTGCCAACGCAGGCCCAAAAACAAGAACAGGACCTCCGCATGCAAGCAACCAAATTCACCATCGCCGCATTCTTGGCCACGAGCGCCTTCGCGTTCTCGAGCATCGCCAGCGCCGCCGCTCTGGACCAGTTCAAATCCTTCGTCGCCAGCACCAAGTCGGCCAAGGGCGAATTCACCCAGCAACAGCTGGGCAAGTCCAAAAGCGGCAAGGCCAGCCCTGCATCGAGCGGCAGCTTCGTGTTCGCCCGTCCCGGCAAATTCATCTGGACCTACCAGAAGCCGTACGAACAAGTCCTGCAAGCCGATGGCGACCAGCTGTATATCTACGACAAGGACCTGAACCAGGTCACCGTGCGCAAACTCGGTAACGCGCTGGGTTCATCCCCGGCCGCGATCCTGTTCGGCAGCAACAAGCTCGAAGAAAACTTCACGCTCAGCGAAGCTGGCGAGCGCGACGGCATGGAATGGCTCAACGCCGTCCCGAAAGCCAAGGACACGTCGTTCGAGCAGATCAGCATCGGCCTGAAGGGCGGGGTGCCGCTGGCGATGGAACTGAAGGACACGTTTGGCCAGACCTCGCGCCTGACCTTCACCAACTTCCAGCGCAACCCGGCCCTGGGCGCGCAGCAATTCAAGTTCGAGACGCCCAAGGGCGCCGACGTCGTCAACCAGTAAGCCGTACGGAGAGCGCCGTGGATGACCTGTTCAAGACCGAACCGGCGGCGCCGCTGGCCGAAGCCCTGCGCCCGCGCACCATCGACGAGGTCGTGGGGCAGAGCCACCTGCTGGGCCCCGGCAAGCCGCTGAACCTGGTTTTCAAGTCGGGCAAGCCCCATTCGATGATCCTGTGGGGCCCGCCGGGCGTGGGCAAGACCACGCTGGCGCGCCTGACCGCATATGCGTTCGATTGCGAACTCATCGCGTTGTCGGCGGTGCTGTCGGGCGTGAAGGATATTCGCGCGTCGATCGACCAGGCCGAGCAGTATCTGGCGCGCGGCAAGCACACGATCCTGTTCATCGACGAAATCCACCGCTTCAACAAATCGCAGCAGGACGCGTTGCTGCCGTTCGTCGAAAGCGGGCTGGTCACGCTGATCGGCGCGACCACCGAGAACCCGTCGTTCGAAGTCAACTCGGCGCTGCTGTCGCGCTCGCAGGTGTACACGCTCAAGGCGCTCACCGATGACGAGCTGCGCCAGTTGCTCGCACGCGCCAAAGAATCGGTGCTGCAGCACCTCGAATTCGACGAGGTCGCCATCGATACGCTGATCGGCTACGCCGACGGCGACGCGCGCCGCTTCCTCAACCTGCTCGAGCAAACGAAGACGTCCAGCGACACGGCCGGCATCACGCACATCACCGCCGACTTCGTCGAGAATGCGCTGACGCTGAACGTGCGCCGCTTCGACAAGGGGGGCGACAATTTCTATGACCAGATCTCGGCGCTGCATAAATCGGTGCGCGGTTCGCACCCGGATGCTGCGCTGTACTGGCTGTGCCGGATGCTCGATGGCGGGGCGGACGCCAAATACCTGTCGCGCCGCATCGTGCGCATGGCCTGGGAAGACATCGGCATTGCCGATCCGCGTGCGATCCAGCTGGCCAACGACGCGGCCGCCACCTACGAGCGGCTGGGCTCGCCGGAGGGGGAGCTGGCCCTGGGCCAGGCAGTGATTTATCTGGCGATTGCCGCCAAGAGCAATGCCGGCTACAACGCGTTCAATGCGGCGATGGCATTCGTACGCAAGGACAAGTCGCGCGAAGTGCCGGTCCACTTGCGCAATGCGCCGACCAAGCTCATGAAAGAACTGGGCTACGGTCACGATTACCGGTATGCGCACGATGAGCCGAACGCGTATGCGGCAGGCGAGACCTATCTGCCGTACGACATGCCCGAGCCGGGCTGGTACCAGCCGGTGCCGCGCGGGATCGAAACCAAGATCGCCGAAAAGATGGCGTGGCTGCGCGGGCTGGACGACGAGGCGCGTCGCTAGCGACCCTCTGCCGCCTTCACCAGCAGGCCGGACAGTTCATCGAAATACGCCAGCGCCGCCGGCGTGAGATCGACCTGCTTGCGCCGGGTGTCTTCGGTGTCGGCAAGCGTGAGCCAGCCTTTCTTGCGCATTGCCGTGACCCGCGCATGGATGGTGGCGGGCGCCCCCAGATGTTCCTGCGCCATCAGGTCGCGTACGGAGAGGCGCTGATGCGCCTGCGCTGCGCGGGCGACAACGGTCAGCACGCGCTCTTCGCGCGCGTCCAGCGGACCCAGGGTGGGCAACGTGCGCAAGGCATCGACCAGATGCAGGAAGCGCAGGTAGATATCAGCCGGTCGCGTCAGTGGTTTTTCGTGACTCATCGAGTGTCCGTGCCCCAGTCGGGGATGTTTGTTGCATTGATGCTACGCCCGGTAAATTGTTGCACCTCAGATAACATCCGCGTGTTTATAATCCCGCGTCTGTCCGGTGTATGGACATTGTAACCAAAGCCTCCCGGTCATGCGTCACCTGCAGCTTGAATTCACGATGGTCGCGGGTACCGCGATCCTGTTCCTGGCCACGATCCTGCTGAACGAAGTCTTGTTTACGCACCTCGAGTTTGCGCCTGGCATCAACATGATCTATCTGCCTGCCGGAGTGCGCCTGCTGAGTGTACTGCTGTTTGCGGAGGCCGGCGCCATCGGCCTGCTGCTGGCGTCATGGGGCATCTGCTTCTTCTACATGTTTCCGGATGATCCGCTGCGCTCGTTCATCGGCGGCATCCTGTCGGCGCTGGCCCCATACCTTGCCTACCGCGCATTGCTTGCGTCAGGCATCGGCGCCTCGCTGCGCGGCATGAGCGGCCAGCGGTTGTTCTGCTTCGCGCTGCTGTTTTCCGTCATGAGTCCGGCCATGCACCATATCTGGTTCGCGCTGACGGGCGGGCAGGATCTGTGGCATG
Source organism: Telluria sp. LT1R51-2 (assembly GCF_059685775.1). Lineage (NCBI taxonomy): Bacteria > Pseudomonadati > Pseudomonadota > Betaproteobacteria > Burkholderiales > Oxalobacteraceae > Telluria > Telluria sp. LT1R51-2. Next base: position 1,153,523 of record NZ_JCASIM010000001.1, read on the forward strand.
GCTTCGTGGTCATGTTCATCGGTGACCTGGCCGGCACGCTCATCGTGCTGTATGGCGCCAGGCTCGCGCTGCGGGTGTTCTGGCCAAAGCCTTCCTTTCGGTAAAAACAATTTCTTTACAGAAAATAAATACAGGTGTACCATATGTTCGCATAATTATAACGTTCTATTTTCTATAGCGATTGGGCCGGGGATGCCAACAAGATCAAGCTTGCTTTACGCTGGGGTGCTGGGGCTGTTGATCGCGACAACACTGATGGCTGGCTGCGATCGTGCACGTTACAGTGTGGCCGAAGCGATTCGTCCGGCCAGTCCGGCCGAGGTTGCAGGCGCGCTGCGTGAGCAGATTGCCAAGGGCGAATTCAGCCGGGCCAGTGCCGATGGCAGCGCCTGGCTGGCCAACCAGCGCGACCCGAGCGGCGGCGTGGCCTGGGAAACGGCAAAAGCGAGTGCGCAGGCAGGCCATGCCGATGCAGCGATCCGCTTCGCCGGAATGGCGGTGCAGGGCGGCGCGGTGGACGGGGTGCGGCTGATGACCGAGCCGATGCTCGAACCCGTGCGTCTCGACGAGCGCCTCGTCGCCCTGGCTGCCGGCGTCGCCGCAGGCCCGGTTGGTCAGACCAACACCCTGGCGCCTGGCGCCACGCCGGCCTTTGCGCCGGCGTCATCCAATACTGCAGCGGCGTCCATTGGCGCCGATGGCATCACGGCCAGCGCCGGCGATGTTTCGGTCCGGCTTCCCGACTAATCTTTTCTCCCCCCCACTTTTCCATGATGAAGAAACATTTGCTGCCAGCGCTGCTGGCACTGAGCATCGCTGCGCCGGTGACGGCCGAAACTTTCCAGGCCAACGGTACCAAGGAACTGAGTATCAAGGCCAATGGCGACTTGATCAACGCTCGTCGTATCGCGCGCGAACAGGCTGAGAAGGACGCCGTGGCCAGCGTACTCAAGATCAAGCTCAGCGCCGACCTGAACGACCCGAAAGTGCGCAATGCGTTACCCGATCTGCACAAGCAGCTGGCCGACAAGCTGCGCACATCGTTCAGCGCTGAAGGCGACGTGCTCAGTGCGCGCAGCGTGCTGCAGGTCGAATCGAGCGAGTTCCTGGACCTCGCACGTTCGCTGGGCATTGGTTCTGGCGTGGCGGTCGCGAATGCAAGGGTGCTATTTTTGATCGACGAGTACTTCGGTGTCGGCACCCGGCTTGATCCGTCGCTGCCGCTGGTCACTGAAATCGATTATTCGCACGACAAGAGCGCAATGTCGGACCAGAGTACGTCGGTGGCCTCGTCGCGCAGCGCCTCGAGTTCGTCCGCCAGCGCTGTCAAGGGCAGCTTCGCAGCGGCCTCGTCGGACAAGGCCGCGTTCGCCGCCAGCTCGGCGTCGTCCGTTGCTGCGCGTGACCGCCAGGCCCACAGCGGCTCTGCCAGCGGCGCGATGGCGCTGCGCGACGGTTACGGCAATGCCGGCGCCGCTTCGGGCAGCGCCTCGTCGTCCGGGGCGCGTGACACGCAGTTTGCCGGCGCCCAGAAATCGTCCGCCGCCGGCAGTGCATCGTCGCAGGCGGCCATGAGCGCCACGTACGCGAACGCCAGCGCCAGCAAGTCGGCCAGTGCGGTGGGCTACTCGGCGCAGAATAATGATGTCCGTCGCCAGAATGACGTGGTCAACCTCAAGGTGCGCCAGGTCTTTGCCGGCCTCGACAATGGCAGGCCGGTCGAGGCCAGCAGCGCTCTGATCACCCAGAAGTTGCAGCAGGTCGCGGGCGATTTTGGCCTGGCCTTTACCGACGAGCGCGATTTCCGCGTCGAAGGTGGGCAGCGCCTGACCGTCAGCGATATCGAGCGCCTGCAGAAGTTCGATGCCTATCTGGCGAAGGCAGCGACAGGCAGCTACCGCGCCAAGTACGTTGTCTACGGACGTGCCCGCATGCAGACCGAAGGAACGAGTCCGAGCGGCCAGACCGAATGTTCCGGACAACTGCAGCTGACGTCGTCGAACGTCGACACCGGCGCCGGTTTCGTGGCCGGCACGATCGTCAAGCGCGCTACCGGCAGCAGCGACCAGAACTGCCGTGGCAACCTCTCCGAATCGATGGCGCGTGCGCTTGCCGACACGATCGGCACCAAGGCCCAGCGCACCCTGCAGCAGGGCGCCGTCCAGGGCACGCCGTACTTTGTATCGATCTACAGCGCACTGCGCGTACCGGGCAAAGTGCGGCGCGACTTTTCCAGCCGCCTGAAGGCAATCGAAGGCGTGGTCGAAGTCGGCGACAGCGACAACGCGACCGACGAGCTGCGAACCTGGAACGTCATGGCCAAGGGTAACTTCAGCGAGCGGATCGAAGACATGGTCGATGCCTTCAAGGAATCGGGTGACGCAGCCTACAAGGACGCCCGCTTCGAACGGCGGGGCGACCGCCTCGTCATGTGTATCGAAGGCAAGTGCCCGGAGCGAATCTGATGGGGCGTTGCATGCGCATGACCGGCAAGGTTGCCCGTCTGGCGATCGGTCTGGCGATCGGTGTTGCCACCGTATTGCCGGCCGCGGCGGCCTCGTTCTATTTGTTTCCCGTGCAAGAAATTGAAGGCATGTCGCTGGAGGGCCAGAAAGCACGCCGCATGCTCGATCCCGGTGTGATGGCGCGCTTGTTCGGCGACAAGGCCGGACAGCAAGCGCAGGCTGCGCTGGTGACGCAGTTCGTCAATCAGTTGCACGGGGCCTATCCGGACTCACTCATCCATGCGCGCCAGGTTGCCGACAACAACATCGGTCAAGGCCACCGCTTCGTCAATGACGGCAGCCTGCAGTGCCGCGCGGCGCCGTCGTTCAAGGTAGCCGATACCTACGCCGTGGTGCTCGGCATCACGCGGGCATCGCTGTACAAGGTCGAGCGCGGCGACAACGTCGAGGTGCTGGTGCCGGTGACGCTCAGCCTGCAGTTCGTCCGGCCGAGTCTGGCCAAAGTTGTCTACACGATGAGCGAGACGGTCTATACGCCGTTTCGCTTCAGCCGAAGCGAGTATGCATCGGGCGCGATGGATGCGACGATCCGCGCCGAAGTTCTCAAGAGCATCAGCGAGCAGATCGGTACGCTGGTTACCGGTGCCCGCGCCGCCTTCGACCCCAGGTCGACGACGGTCAAGCTGGTGGACCGCGACGGCAAGTTCCTGGTCGCCGATCGTGGTGTCGAGGCCGGCTTCGTCAAGGGCGAGCAGGTCGAGGCGCGCTCTGCTGGCGGCGAGGCCAGTATCTTCGACGTGCTCTATGCTGACAGCGGCTACGCTGTACTGCGCAGTGCCATGGGTTCGGCAAGCGTGGGCGACAGCCTGCAGTTCACGTTCGACAGCACGGGCGACGACAGCCGCAAGCCGCGCCTGATGCCTGTGGTTGCCAGCAACGATGCTGAAGGCACGGCGGTCGCCGACATGTTCGGACGCGCGATCGGCTTCAAGGCAACCTTCCAGCTCAGCCCGGTCGACGTGCATTTCGACCAGACCAGGCAGCGCATCACCCGCGCTGCCAATTGCGTCGACTGGGCCAAATTGCCGAGCATGGCGCAGGCATCCGGCGAGCGTACCGATCCGCCCGACTTCTTCCTGCGCTTCACGCCGGTGACGACGCCGTCGGTTGTGCTGAGCGGCGTGCGCGGCGCCGTGACCGAGGAACGCTTTCATACCCTCGTGACCGCACAAGTCGTCGACCAATTCGGCAAGGTGGTGTTTTCGGAACTGGGCGACGATGACCACCGGATCGAACGCGTCGGCGGGAACGGCCTGGGCCTGCCCCAGGCGCGTGAAGTCGCCCTCAAGAATGCAACTGGCAAGCTGGCGGACAACTTCCTCGCCAATGTGCGCTTTGCCGCACGCGAACTGCGCGTGGCAAAGGTCGATGCAGAACGGCTCTGGGTCGAAGGCATGGATGGCGTACCGACCGAACTGCCGAGCTTTGGCGTGCTGCACCCGCTCTCGGCGAAAGCAGCGGGCAAGACAGCGCTGCTGGATCTGGATGTCAATCCCGGCAGCGTCGGTGCCATCGCCGATGGCGCTCTCGTTGGCCTGTCCTACTCGGCCGTCAACCCGGCACTGCCCCGTCCACAGCGTGGCGACATCGTGCGTCTGTATGGGCAGCAACTGGCGGGCGTGACGCGTGTGACGGATTGCGTGGAGCCGCTGTATGTCGGCCAGAACAATGTGGCCGAGGCGGCGTTTGCGGGGCCGCTGGTGCGCCACGCGGTCTACCGTTCGCGCAAATATGCCGGTCATGTGGGCGACCCCGCGTTCTACGACGCCGCCAACGCGCTGCTGCGCACCGGCCTGTTCGATCTGCGGCTGCAGGCGCCGACGATCGGCCTGTGCATCCAGCCCGGGTATGTCATGCGCGAAGAAACGGCCCAGTGCGCCGGCGCGGCATGCAGCGCTACGCTGATGCTGGGCCTGCAAGCACGCTTCAAGGCAGGGGGCGAGCTGAAGCATACGGCGGCCTCGGGTCTGCGTACCGAATTCAGTGGCGTGCCGCCGCAAAGCAGGGAGGCATTCTACGGATACAAAGGACTGGGCAACGGGCTGTCGATGCAGCCTGACCTGCTCAAGAAAATCGAGAACTGATCAACGTTACAACACAGGGATACAAAAAAAATGAACAAGATTGCACAAGCCGTCGTCGTTGCCGCATGCCTGATGGGCGCGGGCACAGCCCAGGCTCAGCTGGGTGGCCTTGGTGGCCTGCTGGGCGGCGCGAAGAGCAGCGGCGGTGATATCGGCGCAAGTGTCGGCACCTTCGTCAGCCAGAGCGCAGTACTGAGCGCGCTCACCAGCCAGTCGCTGGTGGCCATCAATTCGGCCTTCATGAGCAAGGAAGACAGCGCCGTCATCAAGGCCGAACTGAATGCCATCAACAAGCTGACCGATGCCGGCGAAAAAAACGTGCGCACGAAACAGCTGTATGAGTCGCAATCGGCCGAAACCAAGCGCCTGCTCGACTCGGGCGACATGAAGGGTCGCATGGCCACGCTCGACGCCGAAGGCCGCAAACAAATCGGTAGCGCATTGCTCAACTTCGGTATCGGCGGCCTGCAAGCGGTCGAGCTGAGCAAGACTGGCCAGGCGCTGGTAGGCCAGGCCGGCGCCAATCCGATGAACCTGACGAAGATCATGCCGGTCAAGGACACCTTGCCACTGCTGGGTAAAGTCGTCAGCGATTCGGGCGGCATCATCGCTGGCGTGGCGAAACTGGCGCAAGGCGCCAAAATCGACGTACCGAAGGTGACGGCCAGTTCCAAGCCGGTCGATCTGGCCTTCTGATCCGGCTTGATCAGCACTTCCCTGACTGACTTATCCAGCTGGTCAGGGTGGCGTTGCGGTCGGTCGCACGTCGGCGCATTCTGCGCCGCAGATCGTGCATTTGGTCGCATGTCGATGGCAGTTCAGGGAAGTGGTGGCTACAGTACCACCATACCGCATCACTTCTGCGGACCCTGAAATCACCACCGAGGAGCCATCATGAACATCCGTAAAAACTTCGAAGCCCTGTTCCTGGCCGTTGTTGCACTGGGCCTGGTCGGCAGCTACGTCACCGCCAGCGAACGGCCGATCATGATCGCTGCATCGGCCGCATCGACCGCGCCAGCGCTCGACATGGCCAGCATCCAGACCGTCGTCGTGAGCGCGCCGCGCCTGGCCGCCACGCTGTAACTCGCCGCTTGCCGGTGGGCAGGCGAGGGCCCGGCAGCATCACTGCCAAATCTCGCAAGGAATGCCAGTCGGCTTGGTACAATTGTGGTTTCGATACACACAGCCTGGTCCAACCCGACATGATTGACATCCAACTTCTCCGCAAAGACATCGACACCGCTGCCGCCCGCCTGGCGACCCGCAAGTACCAGCTCGATGTGTCCGCCTTCAGTGCGCTGGAGGCCGAACGCAAGGCCATCCAGACGCGCACCGAAGAACTGCAGGGCAAGCGCAATGCGCTGTCCAAGCAGATCGGCATGCTCAAGGGCAAAGGCGAAGACACGACGGCCGTGATGGCAGAAGTGGCGGGCCTGGCCGACGAGCTCAAGGCCAATGAAGCGGCGCTGGCGAAGGTGCAGGAGAGCATGGCACAGTTCATGGCGGCCGTGCCGAACCTGCCGCACGAGAGCGCCCCGCAGGGCCTGGATGAAAGCGGCAACGTCGAAGTGCGCAAGGTCGGCGATGTGCCGGCATTCGACTTCGCCGTGCGCGACCACGTCGACATCGGCGAGCGCCTGGGCATGGACTTCGAAACCGCCACCAAGATCACAGGCTCGCGCTTTTCGATGATGAAGGGCGGCATGGCGCGCCTGCACCGCGCGCTGGCGCAATTCATGCTCGACACGCACACCGAACGCCATGGCTACACCGAGTGCTACACGCCGTACATGGTCAACGCCGATTCGCTGCGCGGCACTGGCCAGCTGCCGAAATTCGAAGCCGACCTGTTCTCGGTGAAAAAGGGCGGCGTCGAAGGCGAGGGCGAAACCTTTTACCTGATCCCGACGTCCGAAGTGTCGCTGACGAATGTCGTGCGCGACGAGATCCTGGCGCTGGACACGCTGCCGCTGAAGATGACGGCGCACACGCCATGCTTCCGCTCCGAAGCCGGCAGCTACGGCCGCGACACGCGCGGCATGATCCGCCAGCACCAGTTCGACAAGGTCGAACTGGTCCAGGTGGTGCATCCCGAACAGTCGTACGTGGTGCTCGACGAGATGGTCGGCCATGCCGAATTCATCCTGACTTCGCTTGGCCTGCCATACCGCGTCATGCTGCTGTGCACGGGCGACATGGGCTTCTCGGCTGCCAAGACCTTCGATATCGAAGTCTGGCTGCCGGCGCAGAATACCTACCGCGAGATTTCGTCGCTGTCGAACTGCGAAGCGTTCCAGGCGCGTCGCATGCAGGCCCGCTTCCGCAATGCGCAGGGCAAGCCTGAGCTGGTGCATACGCTCAATGGCTCGGGTCTGGCCGTGGGCCGCACGCTGGTGGCCGTGCTCGAGAACTACCAGCAGGCCGACGGCAGCGTGATCGTGCCCGAGGTGCTGCGCCCGTACATGGGTGGCCTGGAGCGCTTGAGCCCGGCGGCTTGAAACGGGTGAGGGAAGGGGAAATGAGCCAGCGCGCATTTTCTCCCTTCCATTTTCCGGTCAATCCGCTATAATGGCGGTCTCTTGCAGCTCACAGCAAGAATCGACCGAATCAGGAGAGGTGGCAGAGTGGTCGAATGTACCTGACTCGAAATCAGGCGTACGCGCGAGCGTACCGTGGGTTCGAATCCCACCCTCTCCGCCAAGTAGCATGGAACAAGCCACCGCAAGGTGGCTTTTTTCATTCCCGAACGCTGCCAGGACCTCTGCATGCCATTTCGAATCCCATCCCGATTTCTGCCGGACCGAATGACCCTGATGCTGCTGGCCGTCGTGGCCGCCGCCAGCATCTTCCCGGCGCAGGGCGACGTCGCTGCCGTGCTGAAGATTGTCACGATGGTGATGATCGGCGTGCTGTTCTTTTTGCACGGCGCCAAGCTCTCGCGTGCTGCAATCATTGCCGGCGCGACCCACTGGCGGTTACACCTGCTGGTACTGCTGTGCACCTTCGCGTTGTTCCCCGTGCTGGCGCTGCTGTTCAAGCCCGGCATCCTGCTGCTGCTCACGCCCGAGCTGTATCTGGGCATCCTGTTCCTGTGTTTGCTGCCGTCGACGGTGCAGTCGTCGATTGCATTCACGGCCGCGGCGCGCGGCAATGTGCCGGCCGCGGTCTGCAGCGCCTCGGTATCGAGCCTGCTGGGTATTGTCCTCACGCCGTTGCTGGTCAATGTGGCGATGCCGGCCTCGTCCGGTGCGGGCGCGTCGCTCGATTCGGTCCTGATGATCGTCTATCAGCTGTTGCTGCCGTTCATTGCGGGCCAGATAGCGCGGCGCTGGATCGGTGGCTGGGTCGATCGCCACAAGAGCCTGGTCAGGGGCGTCGACCAGGGCTCGATTCTGCTGGTGGTGTTTTCCGCGTTCAGCGCAGCGGTGGTGGAAGGGTTGTGGTCACGGGTGCCGCCCGCCATGCTGGGCAACCTGATCCTGGTCTGCATCCTCCTGCTGGCGGTCGTCATGCTGGTGGTGACGTGGCTGGCGCGGCGCTTCGGGTTTTCGAAAGCCGATGAAATCACGATCGTGTTTTGCGGCTCCAAGAAAAGCCTGGCCACCGGCATCCCGCTGGCCCATGTGCTGATCCCTGCCGCCAGCATCAGCATGGTGGTGCTGCCGCTGATGCTGTTCCACCAGATCCAGCTGATCGTCTGCGCGGTGATCGCGGGCCGCTACGCACGGCGGCCGGTAGGGCCTGCGGAGCCCGTCTAGCCTGGCGCCAGACGCATCTGCCAGTACCCGACATCGAGCCACATCCCCAGCTTGAAGCCCACTTCTGAAAAGTGCGCGACCTTGGCAAAGCCCAGGCGTTCGTGCAGGCGAACACTGCGCTCGTTCGGCTGCGCGATGCCCGCAATGACCGTGTGCAGGCCGCGCGTGCGTAACGCGTCCAGCAAGCTGGCATACAGGCGCATGCCATGGCCCTGGCCGGCGAGAGCAGAGTCGAGATAGATGGTGCTCTCGACCGCGTGGCGGTAGGCAGGCCGGGCGCGCCACCTGGTGGCGTAGGCATAGCCAATGATGGCGTCGTTGTCTTCTGTCAGCACCAGCCAGGGCAGGCCGCCGTCGATGACGTCGGCGATGCGCGCAGCCATGTCGTCGGCACTCACCGGCGTTTCCTCGAACGAAATCGTCGTGCCGTCGACATAGGGGTTGTAGATCGCGCAGATGCGGGCGGCGTCAAGTCGGGTTGCGGGGCGGATCGTGGTCATCGTCGGGGCGACTCGGTGTAAAGACCCATCATAAGACAAGCCGGGCCATAACCACGACCTGCATGAATACCCGACCAAACCGCTCGATGATTGATGCGGTGCAATATATTCCTGTTACTATCAGACCAGTAGTCAATATTTTCGTTGGCTGGTCGGTTACGTAGAAGGAAGTTCATGTTGTTGCGCTTGCAGGCTGCGTTTCGTTATTTCAATCAGGCCGTGCCGTTTCGCCTGATCCCTGCACTGATCACCACCGCCGTACTGCTCACGCTGCTGGTTATTCCGCACCCTGCAGGCTTGACCTCTGGCGCCTGGACGCTGGTAGCGATTTTTCTCACCACCATCGTTGCCATCATCCTGAAAGTCATGCCGATTGGCGTCATGGCGCTCATGGCGATCGTGATCGTGGCGCTGTCGCAAGTGACGTCCGGGTCATCGAAGGGCGCGATGGCCGATGCACTGGGCAGCTTTTCCAGCCCGCTGATCTGGCTGATCGTCGTTGCCGTGCTGATTTCGCGCGGCCTGAAAAAGACGGGCCTGGGCAACCGCATCGGGCTCAATTTCATCGCGCTGCTGGGCAAGCGCACGATCGGCATCGGCTACGGGCTGGCCGTGTGCGAGCTGGTGCTGGCGCCGTTCACGCCCAGTAATACCGCGCGCGGCGGCGGGATCGTCCACCCGATCATGAAGTCGATCGCCGCGTCGTTCGATTCCGACCCGGCCAAGGGTACTGAGGGCAAGGTGGGCACGTACCTGGCACTGGTCAACTACCACGCCAATCCGATCACCTCGACGATGTTCGTCACCGCCACCGCGCCCAATCCGCTGGTGGTCGACTTCGTCGCGCGCGCCAGCGGCCAGACATTTCAGCTGAGCTGGACCACGTGGGCGCTGTGCATGGTGCTGCCGGGCCTCGTGTGCCTGTTCCTGATGCCCCTGATTATCTATCTGCTGGCGCCGCCAGAGCTCAAGCAGACACCGGATGCGATCGGTTTCGCGCGGGGCGAGCTCGCGCGCATGGGGCCGTTGTCGGCCAGCGAACGCGTGATGCTCGGCACCTTTGGCCTGCTGCTCGTGCTGTGGGCGAACGTGCCGGCCATGCTCTTTGGCAGCGCGTTCACGCTTGACCCGACCGTGGTCGCCTTTGTCGGCCTGTTCATCCTGATCATCACGGGCACGCTCGACTGGGACGATATCCTGTCCGAGAAAAGCGCGTGGGATACGCTAATCTGGTTCGGCGCGCTCGTCATGCTGGCCGAGCAGCTCAACAAGATGGGCGTGATCGCCTGGGCCTCGAACGGCATGCGCGACGCCATCGTCGCCAGCGGCATGGGCTGGGGCGCGGCAGCGAGCGTGCTGGTGCTGGCCTTCGTGTTCTCGCACTACCTGTTTGCCAGCACCACGGCCCACATCAGCGCGATGATGTTCGCGTTTCTGTCGGTCGGCGCCGCGCTGGTGCCAGGCCAGTACCTGGTGCTGTTCCTGCTGATGATGACGGCGGCGTCGGGCATCATGATGACGCTGACCCACTACGCCACCGGCACCTCGCCGATCATCTTCGGCAGCGGGTATGTCACCATGGGCCTGTGGTGGAAGGTCGGGTTCATCATGTGTCTGTTCGAGCTGGCGGTGTTTGCCGTCGTCGGCGGCCTGTGGTGGAAGTTGCTCGGGTACTGGTGATGTACCCACGTTCAAGGAGAGATTGATGACCGCAGTAACATCCGCACATCCATACTATGACCGCCTGATCGAGGCCGGCCGCGCCAACGGCCCGGTGACGGTGGCGGTGGCGCACCCGTGCGACCGCTACGCACTCGAAGCAGCGCTCGACGCGGCCCGCATCGGCCTGATCACGCCGATTTTGGTGGGGCCGGCCGCGCGCATTCACGCCGCGGCCGATGCGGCTGGCCTGGACATCGGCGCGCTGCGCCTCGTCGACACGGCGCACAGCCACGCCTCGGCCGCGCGCGCCGTCGAACTGGTGCGCGAAGGGCAGGCCGCCGCGCTGATGAAAGGCAGCCTGCACACCGATGAACTGATGGGGGCCGTGGTCGCCGCCACGACCGGCCTGCGCACGGCGCGGCGCCTCAGCCACTGCTTCGTGATGGACGTGCCGGGGCGCAGCGAACCGCTCATCATCACCGATGCCGCCATCAACATCATCCCGACGCTGGCCGAAAAGCGCGACATCGTGCAGAACGCGATCGACCTGGCGCATGTGCTGCGCTTCGAGGGCGTGCGCGTGGCGATCCTGGCCGCGGTGGAAACCGTCAGCGACAAGATGCCATCGACGATCGACGCCGCGGCGCTGTGCAAGATGGCCGATCGCGGCCAGATCACCGGTGCGATCCTCGATGGGCCGCTGGCGATGGACAATGCGATCGATCCGCAGGCCGCCGCCGTCAAGGGGCTCGATTCGCCCGTGGCCGGGCGCGCCAACGTGCTCGTCGCGCCCGATCTGGAAGCGGGCAATATGCTGGCCAAGAGCCTGACCTTCATGGCCGGGGCGGCGGCGGCCGGCATTGTCCTTGGCGCGCGCGTGCCGTTGATCCTGACCAGCCGCGCCGATTCGGTGGCCGCGCGCCTGGCGTCGTGCGCCGTGGCCGTGCTGCTGGCGCGGCATCAGCTGGCCAGCGCCAGCGCCGCCGCCAACGCCAGCGTGGCGGGGCGCTGATGGCGACGCAAGACTGTATCGCGGTCATCAATGCCGGCTCGTCGAGTATCAAGTTTTCGCTGCATGCGCTGCCTGATCTGGCGCCGCTCTTCACGGGCAAGATCGACGGGCTGTATCGGGGCGCCGCGCGCTTCATCGCCCGCGACGCCGCCGGCCACACAGTCGGCGAACATACCTGGACGACGCCGCTCGACCATCAGGCCGGGATGGTGTACCTGATCGATTTCGCCGAGGGCCATCTGGATGGCTACCGCGTGTGCGCGGTCGGTCACCGCATCGTGCATGGCGGCGTCGACTTCAGCGGACCGGTGCAGCTGGATGATGCCGTACTCGACCGGCTGGCCGGCCTGATTCCGCTGGCGCCGCTGCACCTGCCGCACAATCTGGCGCCGGTGCGCGCCTTGATGGCGCTGCGGCCCGGGCTGCTGCAGGTTGGCTGCTTCGACACGGCGTTCCATACGGCGCAGCCGGCGCTGGCGCAGGCGTTCGCGCTGCCAGAGGCGATTACCAGCCTGGGCATCCGCCGTTATGGCTTTCACGGGCTGTCTTACGAATACATCGCGGCCACGCTGCCGCTGTGCGATCCGGCGCTGGCCGGCGCGCGCGTGGTCGCTGCGCACCTGGGCAACGGCGCCAGCATGTGCGCGATGCAGGGCGGGCGCAGCATGGCCAGCACGATGGGCTTCACGGCCGTCGATGGCCTGCCGATGGGCACGCGCTGCGGCGCGCTCGACCCGGGCGTGGTCATCTACCTGATCGAAGAACTGGGCATGACGGTAGAGGGCGTGCAGCGCATGATGTACAACGAATCGGGCTTGCTGGGCGTGTCGGGCGTGTCGTCCGACATGCGCGTGCTGGAAGCGAGCAGCGACCCGCGCGCGCAACTGGCGATCGACCTGATGGTGTACCGGATCGGCCGCGAACTGGGTTCGCTGGCCGCCAGCCTGGGCGGACTCGATGCGCTGGTGTTCTCGGGCGGGATCGGCGAGAACAGCGCGCGGCTGCGCGCCGCCGTGTGTCGTGATGCGGCCTGGCTCGGGGTCGAACTCGACCCGGCCGCCAACGCGGCGCCGGCGGCCGGGCCTGCCCGCATCAGCCTCGCATCGAGCCGGATCGCGGTCTGGCTGGTGCCCGCCAATGAAGAACTGATGATCGCGCGCCATACGTGTGACCTGCGCGACCTGCTCGATCCACCACTGCCTGAATCTGGAGAACACCCATGAAAGTCATCCTGTCCGGCCTGCACGCCGATGCCAGCGAAAGCGCCATCATCGAGAGCTTCACCCCGTATTTTCACATCACGCAGGTGGACATGATCCGCGAAGGCTCGCCCGACAGCCCCTGGGCCGTGCTGCACATCGCCGACTCGTACGAGCACGCGTGGGCGGCCTGCAACAGCCTGCGCGGCGTCTTCCATCGCGGCAAGCGCCTGAGCGTCTACATCCCGACACACCAGCCCGACATCTATCACGAGTTCGCGCCGCACGAGCGCCTCGATATCGCCTAAGCCTGGCGGCGCGGCGCCGCATGCCACTGGCAGCCGGGCAGGCGCTGCAACAGCTGCGCCTGCAGTGCCGGGGCGGCGTCGCGCTCGACGCACAACAACGCGCGCACATTGCACCCGCTCGGGCAGGCGTCGATGCGCAGAAAACGCACCGCATCCAGGCCCGCGCGGATCACTGCCTGGCGCAGGCTCGTTGCTGATGCGGTGTCGACCTGCAGCCAGACGAGCATCGTGTGATCGGCGGGCGGCAGGCGTCGCAGGGCGGGGCTGTGAATAGTAAAGTGTTTCATCGTGATTTCTCCTAGGGTTGCAATGACATCCGGGGTGTCAAACAGTCCTGGCGACCCATCTGCGCCTGCACGGCGAATACCATCGGCGCCGCGGCCGGATACACCTCGTCGTACAGCGCGCGCAGTTCTGCGGCGGAATCGGGATCGCAGGTAGCGGCGTCCGACACGCAGCGGCCAGGCCCGTACTCGCGCGCGGCCATGGTATGCAGGACCGTCTCGGCCAGCGTGGCATCGTCGACCCGCGCCACGTGCGCGAGCACGGCGGCGCGCTCGCTGACGCCCGGACCGGCGGCCCCACTGACCGCGACGAACAGCACCCGCATGGCGGGATTGAACGTGCGCGCGCCATGCAGGCGCGCCAGCAGCCGGTATTGCAGGTCAAGCTCGAGCGCGCCGCTGCGCACCGGCACCACCACCAGCCGGCTCTCGGCCAGCACGCAGCGGCAGCCGTCGGTGTCACGCGTACCGGCGTCGATCAGGATGTCGTCGAACAGCGGTCGCAGCGCGGCCAGGCGCGTCTTGACCGCGCGGCTGCCCACCTGATGCGTTTCGATCCACGGCTGCACGCCGGCATGGCTACGTTCCTCGGACCAGTCGCTGTTGCCATTCCCGGCGGTAGTCATCAGGCACACCCGCCGACCGCTTTGCGCGCGCAGCACCGCCAGATTGCGCGCCACGACCGTGCGCTCCGGGCTGCTGTGTTGATTGACGATGGCAATGATCATGGCTGGCTTCCTGAACAGATTCGATTGGCCCAGCGTAGCGACCCGGCTGTAAAAACAGGGCAAAAGAGCAGGGCGCACCTGTCAATGGCGTGTAAACGTCGGCGTCGGCAAGACGTCGTGCTCTGGTGAATGGCAGGCCGTTGATGCTGCTTTTAAAAAGTTGCGACCCATTACTTGCAAGGTTCGCCAGGGTGCCGGTATAATGCGGCCTCTCGCAGCGATGCGAGACGACCGAATCTGGAGAGGTGGCAGAGTGGTCGAATGTACCTGACTCGAAATCAGGCGTACGCGCGAGCGTACCGTGGGTTCGAATCCCACCCTCTCCGCCAAGTAGCAAAAAAAAGCCACCGCAAGGTGGCTTTTTTCATTCCGCACTTGCAACGGCACAGCCGGGGTCAGGTCTGACATTCGGACACGACCTCAGCCTTACCCACCTTCAATCGAAGCCTGACCAGTATTAGCATGGCCCGGTGCCAGCTGGTTCCGACTGCCCGACTGCCGAGATCGTGTCCGAATGTCAGACCTGACCCCCGCTTTGCTCGGATAATTCCTGCCGGCTACACAACGGGCGTGTACAGACATTGTCCGTACAATCGCCCGAAACTGCTGGCTATCTCATGTCGACAACTCACTGGTTTTTCCTGGTCGGCATGCTGATGCTGGCGCGCGGCCTTGCGGCGTCCACTCTCGCGCGCTTGCCTGTCACGTCCGCGATCATCTATCTGGGCGTCGAGCTCGTCCTTGGGCCGGCGGGCTTTCATGTGTTTTCGTTCGATCCCATCGGCCAATCGCATCTGCTGGAAACGCTTACCTGATGTATGCGATCAACCACGACTTGCCGTCCGGCCTGGCAAGCCAGTTCAGCCAGATCACGATTGCCGTGATCATGCTGTCGATCCTGGCCCACGGCCTGAGCGTCAAACCGATCATGGACCGCTTCTGGCGCCGGCGCAGGAACAATCCCGGCTGACGGCACTGGCTTAGCGTTTGCGCGCCTGCAGCCACACTGCGGCAATCCGCTCGACCTCTTCGTAGCCTGCTTCGCCGAGCTGCCCGCCGAAGATGTCGGGGTCGAGTTCCTCATACGACCACGAGGCGCATTCTGCATCGAGCCGAGCACGGATGCTGTCCAGGAAGTGGTCATCGATTCCCGACAGCGCAACGCCGGTGTACAGCAGCAGCCGTCCGCCGGGGCGCAGGCGCACCAGGCCTTCCTCGACGATGCGCCGCGACAGCTCGGCGCCACGGTCGCCACCGCCGTGGCGGTAGCGGCGTTCATCCGGATCGACGACGAACGGTGGATTCGAGACGATCAGGTCGACCTCGCCCTCGACACCGGCAAACAGATCGCTTTCGCAGGCCGTGAACGTGGCCACATCGTTCAACCGGGCATTCACCCGCGACAGCGCCAGCGCAGCCGTGTTGACATCGGCGCCGATCACGTCCGCAGCCGGGAAAGCACGCGCGACCGTCAGCGCACCGGCGCCACTGCCGCAGCCGACATCGACCGCGCGCATGGGCGCGGGGTCGGCTGACGCGAATGCCCGCCGCATGGCCCCGACGAACCGGTAAGTGTCCGGCCCGAAGAACACGGCATCGTCGGCCTGCGTGGGGAAGGCCGAATGAAACAGCAGCAGGTCGTCCAGCGTCGAGGCGCGCACGGTCGAGCGCAGCGCGTTGCCTTCGCCAGCCAGCACCCCGGCTGCGGCCATCAATTCGAGCATGCCGGGCGGCAGTATCGCGGCGGCGAACGGCCGGCTCCAGCCGAACACGTCGCGCAGGTCGCGTGCCTGTTCGTTGCCGGGCCGGCCGTTGATGCGCCGGTGTGTCGATGGGGTAACGGTCATGAAGCGGTAACCGGCCTGGCGCAGGGTCGTGCCAAGGGTGAGCAGGGCGTTGGCTTGGAATGGTGTCATGGCGCAAGCATCGCACGAATAAGGCAGGATTGGCGCGCTTCAACCGCGCCGTATGCCGATGGAATTTGATGCAATATGTGATCATTCGAACATACCGGATGATGGCGACCGACCATACTCACCGACATAGTCGCGCATCGACCACGACACGAGAGAGAACAGACAACATGAAAACCTTTGACATGGATGACGTCCCGCGCGGACGCATGGACCGCGAAATCGCCCGCGAACGCCGCGAGCGCGCGTTGAACGACGAGCAGCGTGCAGGCCTCGCGCCCGCCGATGACCTGCGCGGCAAGGATGCGCGCGAGCGCGCCGATACTTCCAACCTCAAGCGCAACAGCCGCTGAATCAACAACTGAACGACCAGGAGAACGTATGCGTTGGGATGGTGACCGTGAAAGCAGCAATGTCGAAGACCGTCGGGGCGACAGTGGCGGGGGAGGTGGTGGTGGCTTCGGCATTGGCGGGCGCTCGATCGGCATCGGCACCATCGTCATCGCACTGGTGGGTTCCTACTTTTTGGGCGTCTCGCCGGCCACGATCCTGAGCCTGCTGTCAGGTGGCGGCGCGCCGCAGGTGCAGCAATCGTCGCAGCCACGCGCGGCGCCGGCCGACGACCGCGAGAGCAAGTTCGTGCGCACCACGCTGGCCTACACCGAAGACGCATGGACCCAGATCTTCACCGAACAGAATACGCAATACCAGCCGGCCAAGCTCGTGCTGTTCGACGGCCGCACGAACACCTCGTGCGGCGTCGGCCAGAGCGCGACCGGGCCGTTCTACTGCCCGGCCGACGCATCGGTGTACATCGACCTCGATTTCTTCCGCACGATGCAGCAGCGCTTCAACGCCGGCGGTGAATTTGCCCAGGCGTACGTGATCGCGCACGAAGTCGGTCACCACGTCCAGAACCTGCTCGGGATTTCCGACAAGGTGCATGCGGCCCAGCAGAACGCGTCGGAAAAGCAGGGCAATGTCCTGTCGGTCAAACTCGAACTGCAAGCCGACTGCTTTGCCGGTGTCTGGGCCAAGCGTACTGATCAGCGTGCCAAGATCCTGGAGCAGGGCGATGTCGAAGCCGCCCTGAACGCCGCCAGCGCGATCGGCGACGATGCGCTGCAAAAGCAGTCGCGCGGCGTGGTCGTGCCGGACTCGTTCACGCACGGGACATCGGCGCAGCGCGTGCGCTGGTTCGAGCGTGGCCTGGAAAGTGGCGAAGTAGCCTCGTGCAATACTTTTGATGCCAAAAATCTATAAAAGGCGTGAGAAAGTTTCCTGTTGGGTATAAAGGCGGACATTAATTCCGGGTAAGTGCATAAAAATGCGTGTTCGTTACCGTGCGCGTATGGCAATTCTTGGTAACTTGACATAAGTTGGTGCTAGATCAGCACGCTATTCAACGCGCGCCGACATCACCTTACAGAACTTGCCAAGGAGTGCTTATGCTTGCCATGAACTACCGCGGGCCATACCGTGTCCGCGCCGACCAGAAGCCCGAGCCCGTCATTGAACACCCCGGTGACGCCATTGTGCGCGTCACCCGCGCCTGCATCTGCGGTTCCGACCTGCACCTGTACCACGGCCTCGTGCCCGATACCCGCGTGGGCCATACCTTTGGCCATGAATTCATCGGCATCGTCGAAGAAATCGGGTCGGATGTCCACAAGCTCAAGGTGGGCGACAAGGTGCTGGTGCCGTTCAACGTCTTTTGCGGCTCCTGCTTCTTTTGCCAGCACGAGCTGTACGGCAATTGCCACAACACGAATGCGCAATCGACCGCCGTGGGCGCGATCTACGGTTACTCGCACACGGCCGGCGGCTACGACGGCGGCCAGGCCGAGTACGTGCGCGTGCCGATGGCCGACGTCGGCCCGATGATCATCCCGGAAGACATCCACGACGATGACGCCGTGCTGCTCACCGACGCGCTGCCCACCGGTTACCAGGCTGCCGAAATGGGTGACATCAAGGAAGGCGACACGGTCGTCGTGTTCGGCGCGGGCCCGGTTGGCATCTTTGCCGCCAAGTCGGCCTGGCTGATGGGCGCGGGCCGCGTGATCGTCGTCGACGAGATCGAATACCGCCTCGAATTCGTCAAGAACTACGCGCAGTGCGAAGTGGTCAACTTCAAGGAAGTGCGCGACATGGCACTGCACATCAAGAAGATGACCGACTGGATGGGCGCTGACGTCTGCATCGACGCGGTCGGCTGCGAAGCAGCGGGCAACACGATGCAGACCATCACGGGCGTCTATACGATGATGCAGGCTGGTGCCGCGACTGTGCTGCACTGGTGCATCAACTCGGTGCGCAAGGGCGGCAACGTGTCGATCGTCGGCGTGTACGGGCCGACCTTCAACGCGGTCCCGATCGGCAATGCGCTGAACAAGGGTTTGACGCTGCGCATGAACCAGGCCAGCGTGCGCCGCCATCTGCCGCGCTTGATCGAACACATCCGTGCCGGCCGCATCGATCCGAAAGCCATCATCACGCACCGCGTGCCGCTGGAAGAAGTGTCGGATGCGTATCACATCTTCTCGAGCAAGCTCGATAACTGCATCAAGACGATCCTGATTCCGCCGCGCGCGAACGAAGTACGCGCCGTCAAGGCCAGCATCGCAGCGTAACCGACATGCAGATCACCACGAGGACATATTATGCAGACACGTAACGACATCGTGAGCGCCAACGACCAGCACGACGGTGACCACGCACCGGGCGAACACGACAACGATGGCCACGTCGGCCACGTCCACGGCGCGATTGCGCCACGCCGGCCCACCCGCGCGCAACTGGCGCACATCCAGGGCTGGGGCGCCGACCTCGACCGCAAGGACCGGCCCGGCGTGCCGATGGAACGCACGCCGCCACGTTTCATCAACGTGCCGGACGGCGATCCTGCAGCGCAGAAAGAACAGGTCGAGGTGCTTGTCTCCACCGAGCGCCCGGGCCGCACGCCGCTGTTCGGCACGGTGCAGCCGCCGTCCGGGCTGTCCGGCATGATCCGGCGCCAGGCCTTCAAGCTGACCGAGAACGATGTGCGTCACTGGCTGCTGCTGCTGGTGGCCGACCGCGTCAACATGGTCGAGGGCATCGGCGAGGATCTGGCCAGTGGCAAGATTCCGAACGTGCTGGCCGAGATGGGCATCAAGGCCGAGTTCCAGCACAATAAGGCGGGCCTGGCGAAGAAGGTTGCGCTGGGCGTGGCCGTCGTTGGCACTGCGGTGTATCTGATGAAGCGCCGTAGGTAGGGGACATTGTTCTCAAGCAAATACTCGTTTATTTGCACGTCCATCATGGTCGATGACCGGCGCCACCTGGCCCGGCTTACCGGATGGAGCCGAGATGATTCCTCAACCGTTTTTCAGGGCAGTCGTGCTGGCTGCCGCGATCGTGCTGGCGCCTGGCGTGTCAGCTGCGCCGATGATGGGCGCTGCAGGCAAGCTTGACAGCAAAGCGCAGGCGCTGGTGCTGGATCAGCTCGATGCACGCCGGCCGGCGATTGGCCTTGATGCCGATCACAGCTACCGGGTCGTCTCGCAGCATCCTGGCGTGCAGGGCACGCACGTGATGCGCGTGGCGCACCTGTACAAGGGGCTGCGCATCTTTGGCGCCGAATCGGTGGTCGTGCTCGATGCACGTCAGCAGATCGTGTCCGAAAGCGCCTCGCCCCGGCGCCTGGCGCTGGGACGAGGCGCGACCAGTGGGATGACGTCGACCGCCACCGGTTTCGACACCATGCCCGTCATCAGGCGCAAGGCAGCCGTCAGCGCCGCGCTCAAGAACAGTCCGCCCCGCGCCGTCAACGTCAAGCTCCCCACTGCCGAACTGGTGATCTATCCGGTGATGCGCGACGAGCGTGCCCCGAGCGCCGTTGCCAAGCCCGATAGCGAACTGAACGCGGTCGACGTGGTCGAGACGGTCGACCACTACATGCTGGCCTGGCATGTGTGCGTGCGGCTGCGCAGCGGCGAGCAACCGATTTACTACGATGCCATTGTCGATGCGCGCACAGGTGCCATCATCGAGCGTTGGAACATGCTGCAAACCGTGGAAGGCATCGGCCTGAGTCAGTACAACGGCAATGTTCCGCTCAGCACGACTTTTGCCGGCAATATGTACCAGCTGCTCGACCCGCAGCGCGGCAAGGGTGGTTCGTTCGGCGCGATGGCCATCACCAACGCCAACCACGCCACCTCGAGCGGACGCGTGTATACCAACGGCAGCAACACCTGGGGCGACGGCAAGCAGTTCGTCGAAGGCGCCAGCACGACGGGCGCCAACGGCCAGACTGCAGCCGTGAACGCCATGTGGGGGCTGATGAATACTTACGACCTGCACCAGAACGTGCTGGGCTGGCGCGCGCTCGACGGCCACGACACCGCCACCCACATCGCCGTGCACGTCAACCGTGGCTACGACAATGCGTATTACAGCGATACCTGCCGTTGCATGTTCATCGGCGACGGCACGTTCTTCACCAACCTGGGGGCAATCGACGTGGTCGGCCACGAGATGGGCCACGGCGTCACGGCTGCCACGTCGAACCTGCTCTACAGGGGCGAATCGGGCGGGCTGAACGAGTCGAGTTCGGACATCACCGGCGAAGTGGTCGAGGCGTATGCCCGCGCTGGCGGCACCGGAAACATCGTGCCCGAGCTGGGTAACGACTGGATGCTGGGCAGCGAGATCGCCCGCGACGGCAAGCCGTTGCGCTGGATGATCAAGCCGAGCAAGGACGGGAGCAGCCGCGATGCCTGGAGCACGACTCTCAAGAACCTGGACGTGCATTACAGCAGTGGCCCCAACAACCGGATGTTTTATTTCCTGGCGCGGGGATCGGATGCCGACAAGACCGGCGATGGGTGGAGCAGCTACCTGACGCGGCAGCCAGCCGCGATGACGGGTATCGGCATCGACAAGGCGTTTCGCATCTGGTTCCGCGCGAACACGACCAAGTTCACGGCCAGCACCAACTACGCTGATGCGCGCACCAAGATGATTGAAGCGGCGGGGGAATTGTATGGGGTAGGAAGCCGCGAAGCGGTGGCGGTCACGCGCGCCTATGCTGCCATCAACGTCGGCGCCGACATCGACGAAACGACTGCGGACCCGGGGCCTGGGTCCGCATCGGCAGTAGTTACTAATCGCTCATCAGTGGAAACGGATTGATGGGCGTGCCTTTCCACCACTGCTTCTCGGCCGTCAGGGAGACGAGGGCGAAGTGCAGGTGCGGCGCATTGGGGTCGGAATTGCCGGTCACACCGACATACCCGATCACCGTGCCGCGCTTGACGTCCATGCCTTCGGCGAGGCCGTCGGCGTAGCGGTCCAGGTGGGCGTAATAATACGCAAACTGTTCGGTCGGATCGAACTGGTACACGGTCAGGCCGCCCGGTTTGCTCTGGAACAGTTTAACCACCTTGCCGTCGGCGACCGCGATCACCGGCGTGCCGGTCGGGGCCATGATGTCAAGCGCCTCGTGCTGGCGCTGCTCGCCGCGCGGCTGGTAGAAGGTATCGGTCAGTTGGGCCGACTTGATGCCCTGCACCGGCACCAGCAGCTTGCCCGGCATTGTTGTTGGCGCTGCTGCGCCGGCAGCCGCAGTGCCTTCAGGCGTCGGACGCAGCGGCAGGTCGGCATCTTCCAGGTTCGGCATCACCACCGGCGCCGGTGGCAACTGGCCGTCAATCTGCGATGCCGGGATGCCGGCTGCTGCGGGGGCAGCAGCCGTGACCGCCGGTGCCGGAGTCTCCGGCACGTCCTGCAGCGCGACGAACAGTATCGCGGCGCCGACCAGGGCGCCGATGATAAACGTGATCAACCATTTCATCGTGTTCTCCGTGCGGCGCCATCGGCGCCGCATATGTGCCTGTGGCGACCGTTATTTTTGCAGGATCACTTCGACCCCGGCCGAGACGGCCGCGCCCACTTCGGCCGCGCTCCAGTTCGTCAAGCGGATGCAGCCATGCGATTCGGTCTTGCCCACATGGCCCGGCACCGGCGTACCGTGGATGCCGTAGTGCGGCTTGGACAGGTCGATCCACATCACGCCGACCGGGTTGTTCGGACCTGGCTTGACCGGCGTTGCCTTGTCGCCGGGCTTGGCATCCCAGAACAGTTTCGGGTTGTAGTTGTAGACCGGATTGGCGTGCACGCCCTCGATCTTCCAGGTACCAATTGGCAACGGATCGCGACTGCTGCCGGTCGAGGCCGGATACTGCGCCAGCAGGCGACCCGATGCGTCAAACAGTTGCAGCGTCTTGGCACCATCGCGCACGACAACCTTGGTCGCCTGCGCCAGCGGTTCCTTGCCGCTCACGTTCGGCACCATGATGCGTTCGCCGGCGCGGGCAAAGGTCTTGCCTGGGTTCAGGCGTTGCAGCAGGGCCGGGCTGGCATGGAATTTTTCGCCCAGGCCTTCGAGCACGTTGGCATAGCCCAGCTTGTCGAGCTTGGCTTTTTCCATCATCGTGTCGGGGATTGGCTGGAACGGGCCTTCGACGTCTTCGGCGATCAGCGCGTACTCGGCCAGGGTCGGGGTGGTGTCGACAGCCAGGGCATTCCAGGTTGCGTCGTCGAGCTTGCCGGTGACCGGCAGCTTGCGCAAGGTCTGGAACGTGGTCAAGGCCTGGCGCAGGTTCGAGCCATAGGCGCCGTCCAGTTCGCCCGGCGACAGATAGATGCGCTCCAGCAGCACCTGGGCGCGCAGCAGCTTTTCGAATTCGGCCTGCTCGGCAAGCGCGGGATCCTGCACGGCGCCGGGCGCAGCGGCGACCGCCGTCGACATCGTCGTGTTCTGGGCTGTCGTTGCCGGTTGGGCGGCGGGTGGCAGCGGGGCAGGCTGTTGCGCGATGGCGTGGGTCAGCGTGCCTCCAAGGGCGGCGATCAGGGTCAGGGCGGTCATCTTGTTCATGCGGTCTCCGGGTTTGCTTCTGGAAAACTATAGACTAGTGCTCTGCAGGGTGCGGGTCTGTGCGTCAGCGTACTCACAGTCGGTCAACTGTTTCATTGAGGCTACAATTGCGCCATGGATAACCCTGTTTACACCATCACCGTTCTGCCGCTGGGCGCCAGCGTCACGGTTGACGGCGCCACGACGCTGCTGGCCGCGATCGAGGCAGCGGGCATCGACATCCCCAGTTCGTGCCGCAACGGCACGTGCCGCACCTGTCTGTGCCGTCTGCGCGCCGGCGCAGTGGCGTACACGATCGACTGGCCGGGATTGTCGTTGGAGGAACGGCGTGATGGCGACATCCTGCCCTGCGTGGCGCTGGCGCGCGATGACCTGGTGCTGGACGTCCCGCTGGCACGGCGAGCCGCTACCGGGCGGCGATAGCATGGTGGTACTATCCGCATGATGCCCGACGCGCTGTCCGGCACGTTCTCATGACATCCGCAGCAATCACCATGAATGGAGCACCACCATGAGCAAGAGTCAGGATGCAAAAAAGACGACCAAGAAGGAACCGGCCAAGACCATGAAGGAAAAGAAGGAAGCCAAGAAGGTCAAGAAAGAAGAAAAGTCGCGCCAGCAGTAATGCTGTAATCGCCGTTTTACCCTGCATGACCGCGTCGCCTCCCGGCGACGCGCGCCGTTTTCGTCTATGGCTTGCTCGGCGGCAGACCCAGCGCACCCTCGATCACCCTCAGCACGGTCGGCCACGCCGGCGAACTCGTTGCCACCTCATCGTAATGGCTTGCCTGCGGCAAGATCACGACCTCAGCCATATCCCCGGATTGTTTCGCCCGCGCCGCATAGTCATGCGCCACGCGCGGTGGCGAAATCGTGTCGAGCGCCCCGGTCACCAGCCACGTGCGGCTGCCATTGGGCATCAGGTCGGCAGCATTGGTGTCAAGCAGCACGTCCGGCCGCGTCGCGCTGGGCTCGCCTGCGAGCTGGGCGAGATCGCGGTCGCAGCTCGACTTGATCAGTGCCGCCTCATGGCGCAGGTCGGCCAGCCCGCCCAGGCTCACGATACGGTCGATCGGAAGCGGGTTGGCCTGGTGCAGCGGGCTGCTGGCAGGAATGCGCGCGCGGCCCGCGATCCATTGCACCAGCTGGCCACCGGCCGAATGGCCGACCGCCACGATGCGTTCGAGGTCGAGCTTGTGCGCGGGCGCATGCTGCCTCAGCAGGTCGAGCGCGGCGTGCATGTCGAGGTACATGCCAGGATAGCCGCCGCCCGGTTCGTCGATGCGCCGGTATTCGACGTTCCAGACGGCGATGCCGCGCGCGGCCAGCGCGCCAGCCATATTGCGAAACTGCGTGATGCCGCCGAATTTGCTGTTCCAGCATCCGCCGTGCACCAGCACCGCGACAGGAAACGGGCCGGCGCCCGCCGGCACGAACAGTTCCGCGTATTGGGACGGGGCGGGGCCGTAGGCCAGCGTGGTGGTCGGAGCAGGGCCGCGCAGGGCCAGGTAGTCGTCGAGTCTCATCGGGGCGGCGTGGACGCTGGTGGCAGCGCCAAGCACGAGGGCAAGCAGCAGGCTGGATAGGCGCATGGGGGCGGTGAGGGTGGTGAAAACATCACTATAGCCGAGTCGCTTGAGGGTGGCACCTGCGGGTGGCACCTGCCGCAGCGATGGCGGCACATTGCGGGGCAATCGTACGGCCCCGGCAAGGCTGGCATGCTAGTCTGCCATGACCCAATCACCCACCGAAAGGCGACCATGAATCAATTCCATGCCAACGACGCCTCGCGCGAACCGATCATCCAGCGCGCGCACACGACGCCCGATCCGGATGCACCGAACGATCCGCTGGTGCCGCCTGCGCAGCCGCCGGTGCCGGACGATGTCCCCGATCCGGTCAATGCACCGGTCGAAGAGCCAAGCATGCCCGAACCGCCGATCCGGGCACACTGATTACTGCATCTCCTTGAATCAGGCGCCGGGTTCCTGGCGCTTTTCTTCCTTGTCTTCTTTGTCTTCCTGCTTGTCGTCGGCGCCCGCTGGCGGCAGTGCCGGGATCTCGCGAATCATCTGTTCAGTGTCGTGCTGGCCGGGCGAGCGTTCGCCGCTGCCGATGTCGGCTTCATCGAAGATCGCGCGGCCCTTGTTTTCAGGATCCACCTGGGGTGTCGTGTCGGTCATGCTGTGCTCCAATAGCGTTGTCAATGTTGTACGATCCTAACAGCCCTCGTCAGCCCATGTCGCGCGCCAGACTATGGCGAAAAGTGTTGCTTTTTCGTCCCCGTAGAGTGGGCGTGTGCTGTCTGTCACTGAACCGCAACAAAGCGGTTTCTATAATGTGGGTGACATGTAAAACAGGAGACGATCATGGGTTCGACGTTGTACAACAAGATTTATCTGGGCCGCAGCCCGTTGCTGGCCTCGCGCAGCGTGCAGCTTGCGCTGGTGCTTGGCGTGCTGGCCAGTGTCGGCCTGGGCTGGGTGCTGCTGCGTTCGCTGCGCTGAAGGTTGCCCCGGCGCGCTGCGACGCGTACCATGCGCCCTTTGGTCAACGAAACGCGGTAATGAAAAACGAAAAGCTCACGACGGACGAATACGACGCACTCGAGATGGTGCGGCGCGGCGGTAAACAAGAGATGGCCAGTGCCTGTGTCGGGCGCAATTCGAAGCGCCTGTGTGGCATCAAGCTGATGTCCTACGGTCGTGACAAGCGGCTGACGCTGACCGACAAGGGTGAAGAGGTGCTGTTTCTGCGACGCTGCGTGACGGGCTTGCGCGCGCTGGCGGCCGATCCGCAAGTGGCGCTCGACGACGACGTGCTGCGTTTCCTGAACCGCAAATCGCACATCGTGCCGCTCGACGGTGGCGGCCATGGCCTGAGCGACAAGGGCCGCGAGTCGCTGGCCGACATCGCCCTGAACGAAGAGCGCCGCTGATCCGGCCGGCGGTCCGTCGCCGACGGCCGCCTTCGAACTTTTCTTCTATATCAGCTGCCTGAGGCAGCTGCCCGCCCGTTCAGTGTGCGCGGCGGCGGGCCGGGTACACGAGCACCCGCACCGCGACTTCGGCCGGCACGTTCATCGTCGCCAGGAACTCTGCCGCGCGCTGCAGGCCCAGCGTCGGAATTGACGCGATCGCCTGGTTGACCAGATCGGACGTGCGGCCGTCGACGCGCTGGTGGCGGGTCGTGGTCGTGTTGGCTTTGACGGCCATATCAGGCATGTCATTCATGTTCATTATCGTGTCCAGGTCTTGGGATTGCCATCGGCCCGCTGATTGTACGACCAATAATGTTTATTTAGCTATACAAATGTTTTTCCCGCCATGTAATGACATGGCTTTCTGCCAATCGCCGTGGTGTGACTGCAACTGGCAGTGCGTCAGGCCGGCTGCGTGTCGGGCGCAGGGGCGGGCATCGGCAGGCAGCGCCCCTCGATCAGCAATGCTTCGAAATCGGCAGCGGGCAGGGGTTTGCTGAAGTAGTAGCCCTGCATTTCATCGCAACCGTGGCTGCGCAGGTAGTCGAGCTGTGCGAGCGTTTCGACGCCTTCGGCGATTACGGCCAGCTTCAGGTTGTGGGCCAGTGCGATGATCGACGACACGATGGCTGCGTCGTTGGCGTCATGCGTGATGTCGGCCACGAACGAGCGGTCGATCTTGAGCACGTCGATCGGGAAGCGCGACAGGTACGAGAAACTCGAATACCCGGTGCCGAAGTCGTCGATGGACAGATTGACCCCCAGCGCCTTCATCCGGTGCAGCAACTCCACTGCCGGCGTGACGTCGCTCATGAACAGGCTCTCGGTCAGCTCGATCTCGAGGCAGGCGGCGTCGAGCCCGGTTTCTGCCAGCGTCGCCTCCAGGCTGGCCATCAGGTCGGCCGCACCGAACTGGCGCGCCGACAGGTTCACCGCCACCCGCAGGCGCTGGTAGCCGGCGAGCTGCCACGCCTTGTTCTGGGCGCAGGCGGTGCGCATGACCCAGGCGCCGATCGGCACGATCAGGCCGGTTTCTTCGGCGACGCCCACAAACCGCCCCGGGGGCACCATGCCCAGTTCGGGATGGTTCCAGCGGATCAGCGCTTCCATGCCCACGATCTGGCCGGTTTTCATGTCGACCTGCGGCTGGTAGTGCAGCACGAATTCATTGCGCTCGAGCGCATTGCGCAGCGCGCCTTCGATGCGCACGCGTTCCATCGCCTCGTCGTTCATGCTCGGCGTGAAGAACTGGAAGTTGTTGCGTCCCAGCTTCTTGGCGCGGTACATGGCGATGTCGGCGTGCTCGATCAGGTTCTCGCTCAGCGTGCCTTCGGTCGGGAACACGGCCACGCCCACCGAGCAGGTGACGAAGAACTCCTTGTTGCCCAGCATGACCGGCTGCGCTACCGCATCCATGATCCGCTGCACGACGGCCGGGCACAGGGGTTCGTCGGCATGCTCGTTGAGGATCACGACGAATTCGTCGCCCGACAGGCGCGCCACGGTGTCGGCATCGCGCAGCGCCGCACGCAGGCGCGCCGCGACGGTGACCAGCAACACGTCGCCGGCCTTGTGGCCCATGCTGTCGTTGACGAACTTGAAGCGGTCCAGGTCGATCAGCATGACCCATACCGGCCGGTCGCTGCGGCTGGCAAACGCAATCGACTGGCTCAGGCGGTCCTGCAGCAGCGAGCGGTTCGGCAGCCCGGTGAGCACGTCGTGCTGGGCCACGTGGTGCACGCGCTGCTCGGTCAGCTTGCGCTCGGTGATGTCGCTGCCGGTACCGCGGTAGCCGGTGAGGGCACCCGCCTCGTCGAACACGGGCTCGCCATTGACGCAGAACCAGCGCGCATTACCGTCGTCATCGAGGACCTGGTACTCAAGGTTATTGAACGCTTCGCGTGCCTGCATCTTGGCCAGGTGCGTGCGGCCGCTGTCGCTGTCGAGCAGGCCCGGCACGTATTCCCAGCGCGTCTTGCCGATCAGCCCTTCGACGGCGACACCCGACTTTTCGGTGAAGCCGCCGGTGATCATCGTGAAGCGCAGTTCGGCATCCTGTTCCCAGTACCAGTCGGACGACATCGAGACCAGCTGGCGGAAACGCTGTTCGCTGTGCAGCAGCGCTTTTTCGGCACGCTCGCGCGCGATCATGTCGTCGATCAGCTGGCGATTGCTGCGACGCAGCTCCGACGTGCGCTGGCGCACCAGTTGCTGCACCTTGCGCGCCCGCTCGCCAGCCGACTGCACAAAGGCAGCGCCCATCAGCGTGACGAGAATGCCGCCACACAGCAGCGACAGCGAGGCGAGATGGTCGGCCAGGAACGGGCGCTCAGCCGCGGCGATCTCCACGCGCCAGGGCCGCCCGCCCGCGTTCAGCACGGTGCTGTGCATGCCATGGTCGGGGCGCAGCCAGCCGGCAAATGCGCGGCGCGATGCGCCCGACGTCGGGCCGTTCGAAAACAGCAAGGTGGCCGGGTCGGCAAGCTCGCTCGCATACACCGACACGAAGATGTCGCCGCCACCGAGCAGGCCGCTAGCCGCAAGCGACTCGCGCACCAGTTCCTTGCCCCGCAGGACGACGGCGGTGTTACCGCGCAGGACACCATTCTTGTCGAACACCGGTTGCACCAGATCGAAGCTGGTCTGGCTCGCGGGCGCCTGGGCCAGTGCGAACAGGCCGCTGGCTGCCGGCTGACCGGTGCTGCGCGCCAGCTCGAGCGCGCCCATGACGGCGCCATTGTGGGACAGGTTCAGGCCGAAGGCCACCTCGTTGCCGGCCATCGGCTCGACATATTCGATCACGTGGTAGCGCGTGCGCAGCGGCGCCGGCATCAGGCCGGCGGGCGTCATTTCGGTGAGGATGGTGCCGGGCCGCACGCGCTGCAGTTCGGCCTCAATGGCGGCGCGTTCATGGCCCGGTACCACCCGATGGAAATTGAACGCCTGCACAAAGCGGTGGCGCTCCAGCAGGGCCGACGTGAAGTCGGCAAAGCGTTCGCGGCTGACCGGCTCGCCTTTGGAAAACAGCTGGTTGGTCACGGCCAGGACTTCGAATGCCTGGCCCATGCCCTGGCGCACTGCCGCCACGCGCTCATCGGCGCGCTGGCCGAACGACAGCGCCATATTGTCGTATTCGAGGTGGCTGACACCGATGAACAGGCCGAAGGAGGCAGCCAGGCCGCCCCCCAGCGTGAGGGCCGCCGCGAGGGTCAGCGAACGGGGCAGGCGGCGCGGCATGATGTCGGAAGGTCCAGGCAAATTCGTGCAAATCAGTCAGGGGCGCGCGCGCGGCAATCGGTGATTTCCGGCGGGCATTAATGCGCGCCAGTGTGTCATACAAGGGCCCGGCGCCGCAAACTTATCGTATTGTGAATGACAAGCTGCCCGCCGTGGGTAAAAGCATGTCAGCTACGCCGCCATGCCAGCCAGGCAACCACACCGCGTGCAAGCAGCCGGTTGCTCCAGCCAAAACCGATGCCGCCGTGGTCCCGGTCGGTCCGTGCGAGGCTTGCCAGCAGGCGTTGTCCGCGCGAGGGCGCTGTGGCGGGGTGGACGGCGAACAGGATCCGGTTGTTGCCGGCAATGCGCTGGAACCACAGAATGCGGCCGTCGAAAGCATCCCTCAACCGTTGTAAGAAAGACACATAACCGGGATCGTAGGTAAAAATATTGGTCACCAGTACGCCACCTGGTCGCAGCGCGCGCCGACAGGCCGTGTAGAACGCTGTGCTGGCCAGTGCCGGTGGCAGGCCGCGCCCGTCGAACCCATCCACCAGCAGCACATCGGCATCGCCCGGCATGCGCGCCAGGCAGTCGGCGGCGTCGCAATGGAGCACCCGCAGGCGCGCATCGTCCGGCGGCACGCAGAACAGGTCGCGCAGCGCGATCACATCGGCGCGGATCTCGAGCACCGTGATGCGGGCAGCGGGAAAGTGGCGGTAGCAGAATTTGGCGAGCGAGCCGCCACCGAGGCCCACCATCACGATATGGCGCGGGCGTGGCGCGAACAGCGCAAAGCACATCATGGCGCGGGTGTAATCGAGGACGAGGGCGTCGGGCCGCGCCAGCAGCATCTCGCTTTGCACGTCGTCGGGTGTGAATGCGAGGGTGCGGCGCTTTCCGTCGCTCACGACCAGGGGCGCGGCGACGGCGGGTGGTTCAGGAAGATCGTGGGGCGCGGGCATCCGGCAAGTATATGTCGCCGCGCCCGCCGCCCCGCCTTACTACGCGGCGCTGCCCATCAGCGGGACCACGCCGAACACCAGCGCCGCCACCAGCATGACCAGTGCAGCCGAGATCGACCAGATCAGCGTGAAGCGCTGGTGGTCGCCGAACTCCACCTTGCACATGCCGACCAGCAGATAGGTCGAGGCGACCAGTGGGCTGAGCAGGTGGACCGGCTGGCCGATCACCGAGGCGCGGCCGATTTCTGCCGCCGTGATGCCATACACCTCGGCCGCCTTGGCCAGCACCGGCACGATGCCGAAGTAGAACGCGTCGTTCGAGATGAAGAACGTGAACGGGATGCTGAGCAGACCCGTGACGACCGCCAAGTACGGACCCATCCAGTCGGGCACACCGGCGATGACGGACAGCGCAATCGCATCGACCATCTTGGTGCCTTGCAGGATGCCGACGAAGATGCCGGCGGCGAAGATCAGCGACACCACCGGCAGCACGTTCGCTGCATGGTGCGCAATGCGCTCCTTCTGCTCTTCGAGGCCCGGGTAGTTGATCATGATCGCAACGGCGAAGAAGATCATGAACAAGACGGGCAGTGGCAGCACGCCCTTGATCAGGAATACCATCAGCAGGGTTGTCATCGCGAAGTTGATCCAGATCAGCCGTGGGCGCTTGATCGCGGCGTTCGAGACGTCGTCGTCATCGCCACCGCCGTTACCACCACCAGCGACCAGCGCCGGTTCGCCCGGCGATGTTACGGTCGATTCGACCCGGCCGCCCGCCAGCTGGTGCACATTGCCATCGCGCGCTGCGGCAGCGGCGCTCGGACTCCAGTGGCCGGTGGTGCCGTTCATTTCGGCGGCCACCGCCGGCTGCAGCACGGCGACATTCTGCGCCGCCTGGGCAGCTTTTGCTGCTTTTTCAGCCTGTGTCGGCAGCGTCATGATGCCCAGGCGCTTGCGCTCCTTCATGCCCAGCACGCAGGCCACGAACACGACCCAGAGGGAGGTGACGGCCATCGGCAGGATCATCGGCACGAAGATGTCGCTGACGTCCACGCCCAGGGCGGTGGCGGCGCGCGCCGTCGGGCCACCCCACGGCAGGATGTTGAAGACGCCGCCCGCCAGCATGATCACGCAGGCGAGCACCAGGCGGCTCATGCCTAGGCGCACGTACAGCGGCAGCATGGCGGCCACGGTGATCATGTAGGTCGTGGCGCCGTCGCCGTCGAGCGAGATGAACATCGCCAGCACGGCAGTGCCGACGACGATCTTGAACGGGTCACCGCCGACGATCTTCAGGATCAGGCGCACGACCGGATCGAACAGGCCCGAATCGATCATGATGCCGAAGTACAGGATCGCGAACATCAGCATGACGCCGGTCGGGGCCAGGTTGCGGATCCCGTCGAGCATCATCGGGCCGAGCTGCGGGCCGAAGCCGCCGATCACGCCGAACCCGATGGGCACCACGATCAGGGCCACGAGCGCGGGCAGGCGCTTGGTCATGATCAGGTACATGAACACGACGACCATGGAATACGCCAGGATGGTCAACATCATCATCATTCTCCTTGCCGGTGCGCTTGCCGCACGCGGTGTGTGGGCCGCTGGGGCCCGTGGTGTTGGTGCAGGTGGCGCGTGGCGTTGTGGTGCACGGCTGCTTCATGCAGGCCGATGCACGCTTGATCGCGCGCCGTGTTTGTCAGGCGCGGTTCAAGGGCGGGAAAGCGCGGCCAGGGCGGCGTGCGCGTGGGCAGGGAAGTGCATGGTGTCTCCGATCGTTGTCGTTGGTGTGCTGCTGTTTGCACCAACTATAGGCGTGCGTGCCTTTCAATTGGCTTTCAGTGCACTTGACGCTTCAACGATTGCCGGCGCGGGAAATATCACGCGCACGCTCAAGCCATGACCATCGCCGGATTGGCCCAGCGTGATGTCGGCGCCGTGCAGGTTAGCGATATCGCGCACGATGGCCAGTCCCAGTCCGGTGCCGCCCGGATTGGCTTCGAGCGTCGCCTGGGCGCGGTAGAACGGCATGAACACCTTGTCCATGTCAGCTGCTGCGATGCCCGGCCCGCTGTCGCTGACGGCGAGCGTGACACCGTCGCCAGCGCGCCTGACCTGCAGCAGCACGCTGCCGCCGACGGGCGTATAGCGGATCGCATTGTCGACCAGGTTCGACACCATTTCGTGCAGCAGCAACCCCTGGCCGGGGACCGTGGTGAGGTCGTCAGCATCGGCTTCCAGCGCCAGGTCGATTCCTTTCTGTACTGCCGGCAGCGCCAGTTCGAGTCCGACCTGGCGCGCCACCTCTGCCAGCGCCACCGGCGCAGTAGCCGCAATGCCGCCGCCATGCTCGATGCGCGCGAGCGTCAGCAGGCGGTTGGCCAGGTGGATCGCCCCGTCGGTGGTGCCGGCAATCGAGCTGACAATCGACCGCATCGCGGCCGGATCGTTTTCACGCAGGGCCAGTTCCGCCTGCGTCTTGAGCACCGCCAGCGGGGTCCGCAACTGGTGCGAGGCGTCGGCGATGAAGCGGCGCTGGCTGGCGATCAGGTCCTGCGTGCGCGCCATCGCGCCGTTCATGGCCGCTACCAGCGGCCGCACTTCCTTGTGCACGAGCGCCGGGTCGATGTTCGACAGGTCGGACAGCGCGCGCGTTTCCACCTCGTTCTTCAGCAGCATCAGGGGCCGCAACACCAGGCGCACGGCAAACCACACCATCGCCGCCACCGCGAGCACGAGCAGGGCCTGGCGCAGCAGGGTACTGAATAGAATGTCGCGCGACAGGGCCTGGCGCGCGTCGAGCGTTTCGCCGACCTGGATCAGCGCGATGCCGCGCATCGAATCGTCGTAGACCGGTTGCAGCAGCGCGGCGATGCGTACGCGCTCGCCGTTGTAGGTGGCGTGATAGAACCGCACCAGCGCCGGATACAGGTCGGTGCGCGGCACGTTCTTCGGCACCGGCGGCAGGTCGTCGTAGCCCGACACGGTCTCGCCCTGCAGGCCCGTGACCTTGTAATAGATGCGGCCCAGCGTGTCGGTCTCAAAGCTGTCAAGCGCCACATACGGCACGTTGGCGACCACCTTGCCATCCTGGACCGAGACCCGCTCGGCCAGCGCGCGTGTGGATGACAGCAGCGAGCGGTCATAGGCCACATCGGCCGCCTCCAGAGCGTCGCGGTACAGCGAGACCGCATTGAGCGCGACGAGCAGCACCAGCGGCAGGATCAGCCAGCGCAGCAGCTGCCCGCGCAGGCTGCCCAGTGGCCGGCCGGCGGTGATCTGAAGCAGGGATGCGCGCAGGGTCATCGCGGGCGGCGTCTCACGCGGGCCGCTCCTGCATCAGGTAGCCGATGCCCCGCAGCGTGACGATCATCGCGCGGGCATCCGGGAACTTTTCGAGCTTCTTGCGGATGCGGTGGATATACAGCTCGATGGCGTCGAGGTTGACGTCGTCGGCCAGCGCGAATACTTCGTCGAACAGCTTTTCTTTCGACAGCGCGCGGCCGGGGCGCGCAATGAGCGCTTCGAGCACCGCGTGTTCGCGCGGCGTCAGTGCGAGCGCTTCCCCGCAGATGGTGAACATGCGCGACACGGTGTCGAACCGGAGGCCCCCGCATTCGTGCACCAGCGCTTCGTTGCCACTGCGGCGGCGCAGCAGCGCTTTGACGCGCGCTTCGAGTTCGGCCAGTTCGAATGGCTTTGGCAGGTAGTCGTCGGCGCCCAGGTTCAGGCCCTGCACGCGGTCTTCGAGGCCACCGCGCGCGGTCAGGATCAGCACCGGCGTGCCGCCACGCGTGCCCCCGCGCGCGCGCAGCCGGCGCAGCACGTCCAGGCCGTCCATCTTGGGCAGCGTCAGGTCCAGGATCACCAGGGCGTAGTCCTGGGTGTGGAGCAGCGCGTCGGCATCGGCGCCGGTGGCGGCGCATTCGACGGTCAGCTTGGCGTCGCGCAGGGCCTTGGACACCCAGTGCGACAGTTCGACGTGGTCTTCAACGAGCAGGATTCTCATCGCGCCAGTGTAAACGCAAAGCGGCTTTTCGGAAAAGCGCCACTGAAAGCGAACTGAAAGGCGCGCGCCCCTATAGTCGGCCCACAAGCAGCGACCCAGCTGCAGCAGATCACCATAACAACGTTCGGAGACACATGAAACAATCGGCCCTCGCGCTTGCCGTCCTGGCAGCGCTGTCCCTTTCCGCACCCGTCCTCGCCCAGAGCAACGTCCAGGTCTATGGCCTGATCGACGCCGGCGCGGAATTCGTCAACCATGCCGGCGAAGATGGCGGCAACGCAGTGCGCGTCATCTCGGGCGGCAAGAACACGTCGCGCTGGGGCTTTCGCGGCAGCGAAGATCTGGGCGGCGGCCTGAAAGCCGTCTTCAATCTCGAAGGCGGCATCCTGCTCGACACCGGCGCCAGCGACGGCGCAATCTTCAAGCGCCAGGCCTACGTGGGACTGGAGAACGATCTGGGCCGGATCGTCATCGGCCGCTCGTTTACCACCGTGTATGAACTGGTGATCAAGTTCGATCCACTGGGCTTTGCCCCCAACTATTCATGGGCGACGGGCGGCAGTGCCACCCAGCCATCGCGCTATGGCATGACGACCCAGTTCGATAACCTGATCAAGTACACGGGACGCACGGGCGGCTTCACCTACGGCGCGACGGTCGGCCTGGGCGAACGGTCGGGCAGCTCGCGAGAAGGCCGCAAGCTGGCGCTGGGCGGCTCGTGGTTCGGCGATGGATTGGGCGTGATGGCATCGTGGGAGCGGATCGACGGCACGCCGATCGAGGGCGTGGCCACGAATGCGCTCGACAAGACGACGGCGTACCACGTGGCGCTCGACTACCGCAGCGGCCCGTGGCGCTACACGGCCGGCAAGCGCGGCTACAAGCTGGCGCAGGGCCGTACCAACCTGGCCGACCTGCGCGGCGACACCTACTGGGGCGGCATCACGCGCACGATCGACGCGGTCACGCTGACGGGCGCCGTCTATCACATCAACACGAAGAACCTGCCTGCCAATCTGGACGCCGACCCGACGATGTTTGTCGCGCGCGCCATGCTGGCGCTGTCCAAGCGCACGGACCTGTACCTGTCGCTGGCGCACGCGAAGGCGGACAATGGCCAGTTGATTGGCCTCTCGCGCGACGATCCGGGCTTTGGCTCGACCCAGAGCGGCATCACGGCGGGCATGCAGCACCGCTTCTGATTCCACGCCTTACCGTGCGGCGGTATCATGGGCACCATGAAACCTTCGCACGTCCTCCTGTTGACCGTCCTGGCATTCGGCGGCCTGCCGCACGCCAGCGCTGCCGAATGCCTGATTCCGTCCAAACCCGGCGGCGGCATGGACCTCACCTGCAAGCTGGCGCAAAAAGCGCTGCACGATCAGCCGGGCGCGCCTGAACTCACGCTCAGCTACCTGCCGGGCGGTGTCGGCGCCGTGGCCTGGCACTCGGTCGTCTCGCAGCGCCGCAGCGAAGCCAATACGCTCGTCACGTTTTCGGGCGGCTCGGTCCTGAATCTCGCACTGGGCAAATTCGGCAAGGCCGACGTCGACGACGTGCGCTGGGTCGCAGCCTTCGGCGCCGACTACGGCATGGTCGCAGTGCGCGCCGATTCCCCCTACAAGACATTGTCGGATTTACTGGGTGCGATCAGGCGCAATCCGAAGCAGGTCCTGATCGGCATGTCCGGCACGGTCGGCAGCCAGGACTGGATCAAGATGGCGCTGCTCGCGCGCATGGCCGGCGTGGACCCGCGCAAGCTGCGCTTTGTCGCGCTTGAAGGCGGCGGCGAGCAATTCATCGCGATGGGGGCAGGACATGTGCAGGCGGTGTCGGGCGACACGTCCGAAGCGCTGCTGGCGGCGAGAGCCGGCAATGTGCGTGTGCTGGCGGTGCTGTCCGAACGGCGCCTGCCGGGCGCGCTGGCCGGTGTGCGCACGGCGCGCGAGCAGGGGTATGACGTGGTCTGGCCGGTGATCCGTGGCGTCTGGATGGGGCCGGACGTGCGCGAGGCGGATTACCGGCGCTGGGTCAAGGCATTCGATGGGGTCGAAAGTTCACCTGCGTTTGCGGAGATGCGCACGCAGGCCGGGTTGTATCCATTTGCGCTGACGGGCGATGCGCTCACGCGGTATGTCAAGCAGTCGGTGGATACGTATCACCGGCAGGCGAGGCAGTTCAAGTTGTTGCGGGAGCCGTAGGTCTGGCCGTCGCGCTTTCTTGCAGCGGGGCCCCTGACAATTCGTGACTTTTTCGCGGAAGCAACTTATCATATTGGCATGATCGACCAGTTGCCGCCACTTGCTGCCAGAAAAAGACAGAATGCGCAACACACAGCACAAGCCCTTCGAGCCAGCTGATTCATGATTTCTTCACCTGCACACCCTCCAGAGGTTGCCTGCGATGACCCGGGCGTGTACCGGACCCTGTTGGAGTCCACCAAGGCAATCCCGTGGCGCATCGACTGGGCTACGATGCAATTTACCTATATTGGTCCGCAGATCGAAGAGCTCCTTGGATGGAGCCCGGCAAGCTGGCTGACCGTCAACGACTGGGCCGACCGGATCCATGAGGAAGATCGCCAGAGCACGGTGGATTTCTGCGTGGCGCAATCGCAGCAAGGCATTGACCATGAGGCCGACTACCGGGCCATTACGCGTCAGGGCGACTATGTCTGGATCCGGGACGTGGTGCACGTCGTGCGCCGTCCGGACGGCGCTGTGGAGTCGCTGGTCGGCTTCATGTTTGACATCTCGGCGCGCAAAAAGGCGGAAGACAAGATCGTGCAGTTGCAGCGCGAACTCGAGCTTCTGTCGTACCGCGACAGCCTCACGGGTGTCGCCAACAGGCGGATGTTCGACACGGCTTACCCCGTGGAATGGGTAAAAGCACGCGAAAGCGGTCACCCGTTGTCTCTCGTGATCATCGATATCGATTACTTCAAGCAATACAACGATCACTACGGTCACGTGCAGGGTGACGAGTGCCTGCGACGCGTGGCCCGGGCGATCGACGCCGCGGCGTCCCATCCTGGCCAACTGTGCGCCCGTTTCGGTGGCGAGGAATTCGTCGTGCTGTTGCCTGGCACTGACCGAGAGGCGGCGCGGAGCGCGGCTGAGCGTTGCCGCAAGCTGCTCATGGCGGAAGAGATTCCGCACGCGCGGTCCGGCGTCGGCCGGCTCGTTACCGTGAGCATGGGCATCGGCACCATTATTCCAGATGCCCAGGATGATCCCAAGGTGTTCCTCGACCGGATCGATCGCCGTCTTTATCAGGCGAAGTCAGCAGGACGTGACCGGCTCTGCGACACCGAGGCATAGCGTCGATGCGATAACGCGCATGCTTCACCAACCGCAACTGAAAATCACACACAGACGGGGTAAAAGCCAATTTCCTTCAGTTGGCAGCATCAATTTCGGGTAACCAGGTCTCCATGCCGTAGACTGCATCACACACATGCAACCAGGCAATGCCCCATGACCGCCATCACCACGTTCTTCAGCCACCAGCCGATGTTTGCGCTGTTCTTCACCATCGCTGCCGGTTACCTGCTGGGGGCGGTCAGCGTGAAGGGCTTGTCGCTCGGCTCCGGTGCGGTATTGTTCGTCGGCCTGGCCGTCGGCGCGGCCGTACCTGACCTCGTCTTGCCGGGCATGCTTGGCAATCTCGGCCTGCTGCTGTTCCTGTACGGCGTCGGCATCGCCTATGGCGCCCAGTTCTTCCGCGGCTTGACGACGCCTGAGGGCATCAAGGCCAATCTGGCCGCGTTGCTGGCCGTCCTCACCGCGTTGGCGCTGGCGGTCGGCGCGGCCTTGCTGTTCCCCGTTTTTGCCTTGCCCGAAGCGCTGGGCGCTTTTGCCGGGGCGGGCACCAGCACGGCTGCGCTGCAAGCGGCGCTGGCCGTGTTTGGCACGTCCGCCGCAACCGGGTATTCGGTCGCTTACCCGATGGGCGT
The DNA here is from genome assembly GCF_059685775.1 of Telluria sp. LT1R51-2. Lineage (NCBI taxonomy): Bacteria > Pseudomonadati > Pseudomonadota > Betaproteobacteria > Burkholderiales > Oxalobacteraceae > Telluria > Telluria sp. LT1R51-2. Next base: position 1,191,552 of record NZ_JCASIM010000001.1, read on the forward strand.
GGCCGTGCCGATTTTGCTGCTCGGGCTGTACAACGCCGTGTTCAAGCCGGCCAGCGCGGCGCCGGCATCGTCCGCGCTGCATCTGGAAGAGATCGATGTGGCTGAATTTTCCGTGCTGGGCATGACCCTGGCTGAAGCTGCAGCGCGCTTGCCCGACGGCGTTGCCATCGTGGCACTGCGCCGTGGCGAGCACAATCTGGTCGCTGACAACGCAATGCGCATCGAACCGGGCGATCGCTTGCTCGTCGCAGGCAATGACCAGACTGTGCTGCACGAGGTCGCCACGCGCTTCGGCCCGGCGCATCCGGGCGGCATGTTGCACGACCGGAGCGACCTGGACTACGACCGCTTCTTCATTTCCAGCGCCAGCATGGCCGGCCTGCAACTGAGCGCGCTGGCGCTGCCGGCCGCGCTCAATGCCCGCATCCTGCACCTGCGGCGTGGGGATGCCGATCTGGTCCTGACCCCGACGCGCCTGCTCGAACTGGGCGACCGCATCGGCGTGCTCGCGCCGCGCAGCAGCTTTCCAGCGCTGCGCAAGCTGTTCGGCGACTCGGTGCGCAGCACGGGGGAGGTGAGCTATATCGGGATCGGCGTCGGAGTGACGCTGGGGCTGGCGTTCGGCGCGATCGTCTGGCCGTTGCCGCTGATCGGGCAGTTTTCGTTCGGGTTCGCGGGGCTGCTGCTGGTCGCGCTGGTGCTTGGCTGGCGGCGCCGCAGCGGGATGTTCCAGTGGGCGATGCCGATTCCGGCCAACCTGGTCTTGCGCAATTTTGGCCTGACGCTGTTCCTGGCGGTCGTGGGCATCTCGTCGGGCGCGACGTTTGCCGCCGCGATCGCCAACGATGGCTTGCTGTACCTGCTGCTGGGCAGTGCGATTGCAGCCACGCTCGTCATCGTCACGATGGTCATTGCCCTGTTCGTGTTTCGCCTGCCGTTCGACAGCGTGGTCGGCATCGTGGCCGGCACCACGGGCAATCCCGCCATCCTTGCGTTCGCCAACCGGATCGCGCCGACGGACCGCCCCGACATCGGTTACGCGATGATTTTTCCGTCGATGACCGTGCTCAAGATCGTGCTGGTCCAGGTGATCGGTGTCGTGGGGCGGTGAAGTTTTCACGTGTGCCCAATGCGGGCACCGTAAAATAGCGGTTTGATCGATCAGGCACGGACTATTTTATGGAACCAGCAGAGCAGCGTTATCTCGTCCGCCAGGACAAACGGTCGGACGACGGCAAGAAACCCCCCGTCTTCGCCAAGGTCATGCGCAGCAAGGAAGGCAAGTTCGAAGGCGTCTCCTTCATCAAGAACAAGGAGAAAGCGACGATCATGACGATCGCGCAAGCGGACGAGGTCATTGCCTGGGCCACCACCAAGAAAGACAAGGCGGCCGAATACGAGACCCGGATCATTTGCGTTGGCCAGTAGCCACCCTGTTCGGGCATCCGGACGCACCACAAGAAAACACCATGCACAGTGAACCACCCGTTTCCCAGCGCCTGCGCGCGCTGGTCCGCTCGATGCCGCGCACCGGCATCACTCTCAGTGAACTGATCCGCAGCGTCGGCAACGACGGCCTGCTGATCCTGGTGGCGCTGCTCACGCTGGTGTTCCTGATCCCGATTTCGATTCCGGGCGTGAGCACCGTGTTCGGCGCCGCGATCCTGCTCATCAGCATCAGCCGTCTGTCCGGGCGCGAGCTGTGGATTCCATCGAAGCTCGCGCACCGTGTCATCGGTACGCGCAAGCTGCGTCCGCTGCTGCGCAAGGCGCTGTCGTGGCTCAAGAAGCTCGAGCGCGTCAGCAAGCCCAACCGCATCCAGTGGCTGGTCGCTGCCGGACCGGTCGCGTTCTTCAACAACGCGGCCCTGATCCTGGGCGCGGTGCTGCTCATGATGCCATTCGGCCTGATCCCGTTCAGCAATACGTTCCCGGCCGTGGCGATCCTGTTCCTGGCCATCGGCCTGCTGCAGCGCGACGGCGTCTGTATCCTGCTGGGCCACATCAGCAATGTCGTGACCATCGTCTATTTCAGCGTCCTGATTGGTGGCGGCGGCCTGGCCGTGCGCGAGGTCTTCAACCGCTTCGCCGGCTGACGGCTGCGTTGGCTTGTTGCAAGGCATCTCTTTCTGATAAGCTGGCCGCCAGCAGCCCGTGCGCCGTCTGCCGGCCCCGTGGCGCGAATCATTCACCCCGCATCCTGGCCAGCCAGCCTGGTGCCGGCACCCCGGAACGCCGAACATGAGTAATGACATGCCTATGCTGGACGCGTCGACGATGGTGCTGGTGCTCGCCCTGGGGAACCTGACCCTGTGTGCATTACTGACGTTTTTCAATCACGGCCCCGTGCGCGCGCCTGCGATGACGTTCTGGAGTCTGTCGAAACAGATCCAGGGCGGCGCCTGGCTGCTGCTGGCGCTGGGCGACTCGGGTGTGGTACCGGCCCCCATCGCGATCCCTGGTGGCTATGCGCTGCTGTTTGCCGGTGTGGCGGTCGAGGCGGGCGCCTCGTGGGAAGCGGCGCGCCGGCCGGCCTGGCGCACACCGACCCTGATCCTGGGCGGCGTGGCAGTCCTCGTGTTTTTCCTGTGCTATCTGATCGACGAAGAGGGTTTGCGCAGTGTGGCCGCATCCCTCCTGCTTGGGGCGTTCTATCTGTCAGGCGCAGTGGCGCTCGGCTGGCGCTGGCGTGATGCCAGCCTGCTGCAGCGTTTCCTGTCGCTGGCCACAGCGGCGCTGGCGCTGGTGGTCGCGGCGCGCGGCTTGTCGGTACTGCTGCTGCCACGTGGCTGGGGCTGGCTCTCGAACGACCTGCTGAGCCAATTTTCCAGCGGCGCCCTGTATCTGCTTCTGCTCGGCAATGCCTTCGGCGTGCTGTTGCTGAGCCGCGAACGCCTGCAAGATACGCTGGAGCGGCTCGAGACCATCGACCCGCTGACCGACGCCCCGAACCGGCGTGGTTTCTTCCAGCTGCTGGCGCCATGGCTGGCGCTGGCGCGCCGGCCCGGCCTGCCGACCGCGCTGATCGTGTTCGACCTGGATGGCTTCAAGCGCGTCAATGACAGCTATGGCCATCCGGCTGGCGACGTGGTGCTGCACCAGATGGTCGCGCTGTGCCGGCGCCAGTTGCGTGACAGCGACCAGCTGGGGCGCGTGGTGGGTGTGGAATTTGCCGTCCTGCTGCCCCGCACCAGTCTCGATGAAGCCGTGATGGTGGCCGAGCGCATCCGTGCGGCCATCGACACCACGCCGGTCAAGAGCGAGCGGGCGATGATCAAGCTCACGGCCAGCTTCGGCGTGACGACGATCCGGCCCGAGGACAGCACGACGTCGCTGTTCCAGCGCGCCGACGAGGCCATGCAGCAGGCCAAGCGAGCGGGCCGCAACCGCGTAGCGCCGGCCAGCGAAGCGGTCGCCGATATCTAGCCGCGGGTGCGCCTCGCAGCGTCCATGTAACGCGCCCGTCACGGTGGCCGCTTATGCTCATGCGCCATGCCGCCCATCGATCACGAATCCCCCATCTACGCCGCTGTCGAGCTTGGCTCGGACAGTTTTCGCCTGCACATCGGCCGTTTCAATGACGGCGTGCTCGAGCTCGTCGCGACCATGTGCGAGAAGGTCGAGCTGTCGGCGTCGCTCGACGAAGACGGCATGCTCGGCAGCGCCGCGCTGCGGGGTGCGCTGGCCTGCCTGGCGCAATTCCGGGGTGCACTCGACGCCTGGCGGCCGCACGCGGTGCGCGTCGTGGCCACGGCCGCGCTGCGCATGGCGCGCAATGCCTCCCTGTTCCTGTCGGCAGCCGGGCGCGCGCTCGGCCATCCGGTCGACATCATTGCGGGCGACGAAGCCGGGCGCCTGGTCTACCTGGGCGTCGTCAATACGCTGGGCGCAGCTGACTGTGCGCCACGGCTCGTGCTCGATATCGGCGGCGTGTCGACGGAACTGGTGATCGGGGAGGGCGCGGCGATCCGCCGCATCGAATCGTTCGCGCTCGGTGCGGTGCGCCAGAGCCTGACGTTTTTCGCAAGCGGCCGGATTGACGGGGCCGGCTTTGATGCCGCGGTGCGCTCGAGCCGTAGCCGTTTCGCCGAAGCAGGGTTGGGCGCGCGCGGCTGGGACATGGCTTACGGTGCGTGCGGCACGGTGCGCGCGCTGGCCGGTCACGCGCACCGGGGCCAGAACACGGGCACGCCGCTGACGCAGGGCGATCTCGCGGTCCTGCGTGACGTTTTCATCGCCACCCGCGAGGGGGCGCATCTGGCTGGCGGGCTGGCGCTGTTGTGGGGATTGATGGAAGAACTCGAGATCGCGGCAGTCACGCCGGTCACTGCCGGCCTGCGCGTCGGCGCGCTGTGGGACATGCACCAGCGCGCCGGGGCCGTCGGCGCGACGCTAGCGCATCCCGTGGGCGTCGTCTGATGTGTCGGGTGTCACCGGGGCAAGCACCAGCGGTGCGGCCGGCGTGCTGTCGCGCAGCCAGCCGAACAGGATCGCCATCATCAGCGGGCCGACGAACAGGCCGATGACGCCCAGCGTCGACACGCCGCCCAGCAGACCGAACAGCACCGCCAGGAACGGCAGGTTCACGCGCTTGCCGATCAGTTTCGGGCGGATGAATTTATCGACCAGGAACAGCTCGACCGCGCCCCACGTGAACAGGCCCAGTGCCTCGGCCGAATTGCCCTGACCAAACAGCAGCAGCGAGACCATCGTGAACGACAGCGGCGCGCCGCCCGGGATCAGGGCCAGGTAGCCAGTGATCACGCCCAGCAGCACCGGCGCCGGCGCGCCGGCGATCCAGTAGGCCACACCCAGCACGATGCCTTCCAGGATCGCGATCGAGCCCAGGCCCAGCGCCGTGCCACGCACCGACAGCGGCAGCACGCGACGCAATTTGGCGTACTGGACGGGCGCCAGGCGCTGGCCGGCGCCGTCGATGTAATGCATGACGGCCGTGCCGTGCAGGTACAGCACGAACAGCGTCAACAGCGTCAGGAACAGGTACAGGGCGTTGGCCAGGATGGTCGAGCCCCAGACGCGCGCCGTGTCGGTCAGGTGCGGCATGAAGTCGCCCAGCGTCGTGCGCACGAGGGCATTCAGCCCGCCCGGGACGGCCAGATGTTCGAGCCACCAGGTAACGGCCGGTTCGGCCACCAGCGGCAGATTGGTCAGCCAGGCCGGTACCGGCACGCCGGTCTGGTTGAAGCTGATGAGCAGGCGCTGCAGGCTGGCCAGTTCGCTGCTGAGCGTGTGGAACAGCAGGACGGACGGGCCGACGAAACTCACGATCAGCAGCACGAGCATGAAGGTGGCGCTGGCCAGCGGCGGCCAGCCGCGGCGCAGCATGCGCTGGTGCAGCGGCCATGTGATCACGGCCAGCAGGCCGGCCCACGCGATCGAGCCGAGGAAATGCTGGAGCAGCAGGGCCAGCGCGGCGGCAAACAGCACCGGCAGGATCCATTGAGTCTTGGTGCGCATACTGGCCTGGGTCGGGTTCATAAATTACTGGGGTGCGCAGGGGCCCGCGAGACGCAGCCCGCGGCGCCAACAAGTTTACAGCAGAGTCGTCGCCTTGGCAGGATAATTCAGGTTCATTTCCTGCAAAAGAGGAGTTTGTCGAAGCTTTACTTCGAAAAAACAGAAACTCCGCTCTATGACGCCTGTATTGTCGCGCGAATTGGCGTCGGCCGCTGGCATTTGGCTGCTACCCACCGTGCATTCCCGTCCGACAGCATACTGGCAAATCGTTTATATTGTTTGCCTTCTCAATGACGGAGCGGCTCATGCCCCGCACACCTGCCGCCAAATCAGCCTCCCGCGCCGCATCTGCGGCCGCAAACACTGCCCGACCCGCCAAGTCGGTAAAGGCCGTTACCAAACCCGCCAAGCCCGTCGCGCCGCCAGCGACGCCGACCCGGCCCGCCGCAAAGACCAGTGTCAAGGCGGTAGTCAAGTCGGCAGCGAAGGCGCTGGCCAGCAGTCCGGCAAGAAAGCCGGCCGCGCCGCGCGCCACTGCCAAGCCGCCGGTCGTCCCGATCGTGGAACGCACGCCTGCCCGCGAAGCACGCCCGGCGCTCGTGCGCGACAGCTTCACGATGCCGGAAGGGGAGTATGCGGTACTGCTGGAAGTAAAGCAGGCCTGCCTGCGCGCGGGCATCGACGTCAAGAAGAGCGAATTGCTGCGCATTGGCGTGGCCCTGCTGGGCCAGCTAGATGTGGCGACCTTGCAAGGTGTGCTGGCGGCGTTGCCGCAGCTCAGGACCGGGCGGCCACCAGCGCAGGCGTGACTTTGATGCCCTCGCGCGCCGTCAGTGCAGCGCCGAGTCGTTGGTCAGTTCCTTGAGCTCGCGGATCGGGATGTTCGATTTTTCGTGCATGCGCAGCAGGATCGTGGCACCGACATTGAGCTTGCGGTGACGGATCTTGCTGATGATCGGGGGCTGCACTTCGAGCACGCGGCACAGCTCGGCGTCATTTTTCAGTTGCATGCGCTCGATCAGCGTGTCGAGCAGCTTGTTGGGCACGAAGCTCGACGGCTCCAGTGCGCGCGCTCGTTGCATCGCATCGAGCAATTCCTGTTTTTTCTGCCGTACGGTCATGTCGGTTCTCCCTGATGTAAACATGATTCAAGACAGACCGCTGGTTCTGGATATTCCCTGCTTGTTCTGATGGCTATCTACGGCAGGTCGTTGCGATATTACTACGATTGCATCGCGCACGCGTTTGCACATTTAACTAATTTCGCGGTAAGCGAGCGTTTCCTCTGGGAATTTACGCTAATTTCAGGCCGGAATGGGTCAGTAGCAGGACCTTGTCGGCCATGGCGGCCGCGGCGTGGGAGTGGGTGACCATGATGGCGCCGGCGCCATGCGCGCGCGTTTCGTCACGCAGCAGTTGCAGGATGCTGCCGGCAGTTTCGGGGTCGAGGTTGCCGGTCGGTTCATCGGCCAGCAGCAGGGCCGGGCGGTGCACCAGCGCGCGGGCGATCGCGACGCGCTGCATTTCGCCGCCCGAGAGCTGGCGCGGAAAGTCGCCGCCGCGCCCGTGCAGCCCGACCGCATCGAGCATCGCATCGGCGCGCTCGAGCGGCGCCTTGTTCAGCAGCAGCGGCAGCGCGACGTTCTGGCGCAGCGTCAGGTGCGGCAGCACGTGAAAGGCCTGGAAGATGAAGCCCATGCGGGTACGGCGCAGGCGCGTGGCGGCGTCGTCGTCCAGGTTCGAGATCGGCGTGCCGTCGATGATCACGCGCCCGCCGTCGGGCGTATCGAGGCCCGCGATCAGGTTCAGCAGCGTCGACTTGCCGACGCCCGATTCGCCCATGATGGCGACGAATTCGCCCGCCTTGAACACGTGCGAGAGTTCGGCCAGCACGGTGCGGCCGCCATACGATTTGGTGAGCTGGTCGAGTTCGAGCATCGGGTGAGGTGTCCGCAAATAAAGTTAGGGCATCAGTTTTAGCGCATCAGCGCGCGGCGCAGCGCATAACTGGCGGCATCGACCAGCGCCACCAGCACCAGCATCGCAATCACGACCGTGGCGGCGCTGGGCATCTGGAACAGCGACAGGTGGTACTTGAGCATCTGGCCCAGGCCGCCGGCCCCGACCACACCGAGCACGGCTGCCGCGCGGATATTGTTTTCCCAGCGGTACAGTGTATATGACAGCATCTGCGGCAGCGCCTGGGGCAGCGTCGCGTACAGGAATGCTGCCAGCGGCCGCGCGCCGTTCGTGCGCAGGCTCTGCTCGGCGTGCGGCTCGATGTTTTCCAGCGCATCGGCAAACAGGCGTCCCAGCACGCCGGCCGTGTGCGCGGCCAGCGCCAGCGTGCCGGCCAGTGGCCCCAGGCCTGCCAGCACCAGCAGCACCGCCGCCCACACCAGCTCGGGGATCGAGCGCAGCACATTGAGCACCAGGCGCGTCACGGCGCGCGGCGCGCGGCCCATGCGTCCGGCGCCGGCCAGCGCCAGCGGCATGGCAACCAGCGCTGCCAGGATGGTGCCGATGGCCGACATGGCCAGCGTTTCCCAGAACGCGACGAGCGTCTTGGCCAGGAAGGCCGGCGCGGTATCGGGCGGCGCGAAGCCCGCCAGGAATTCGGATGCCGAATCGATCGCTTCCCGCGTGAAGAACGCACGCCATTGCAGCGGCAGCGAGGCAAAGCTGGCGACGATCAGCGCCAGCAGGCCGCCGAGAATGAGCCAGGTACCGATCTGGCGTGGTGGCGGGGCGGGGATCGCGGCGCGCTGAGTCATGTCTGCCTTCATCCGATCCTCCGGCGCAGCAGTTTCGAGACCAGGTCAGCGCCGGCCACCAGCAGCACGAACATGATGAGCATGGTGGCCACTTCACCGCCGGCCATCATCTTGGTCGATTCATCGAGCCGCTGGCCCAGGCCACCGGCGCCGACAAAGCCCATCACGGCCGAGCCGCGAATCGCGCATTCCCACCGATACACGGTGTATGACACGAGTTCGGCGCTGGCATCGGGCAGGGCGCCGTACAACAGCGCCGGCAACCGCCCGCTGCCATTGGCCAGCAGGACATCGGTGGCATGCGCGTCGGATGACTCGAGGATTTCGGCATACACCTTGGCCAGCATGCCCGAATAGGACAGCGCGATCGCCAGCACCCCGGCGGTCGGGCCCAGGCCGACGATGCGCACGAACAGCAGCGCCCACACCAGCTCGGGCACGGAGCGCAGCACCATCAGGATCCAGCGCAGCACCTGGCGCACGACGCCGGCGAGCGGGCGGATGCGGCCCGTGCCCAGGCGCGAGATCGACAGGCGCTCGCTGATGACGAAGGTGGCGGGAATGGCGACGATCAGCGCCAGCGTCAGGCCCGCGGTGGCAATCGCCACCGTCTGCCAGGTTTCGCGCAGCACCATCGCCAGGAATGCAGGATCGGTTTCGGGTGTGAGGAAATCGCGCAGGAAGCCACCGGCCGCGCGCAGGCTTTGCGCGTCGAACAGCAGCCACGGTTTGAATTCGGCCGCGACCAGCAGCGGGTACAGCAGCAATATGAAGACGATGGCCGCCATCAGGCGCGCGCGCCAGGCCGGATCGGGATGCAGCACGGTCTTGCTCGTCATGCCTAGAAACAGGCGCCGACGGCGATTTGGGCGGGCGTGTCGTGTGGCGGTGCCACGTGCGGCTCGACGTTTTCGTTGGCGTACAGGTCGGCGATCATGCTGTCGGTGACCTGCTCGCGCGGCGCGTCGAACACGATGCGTCCGTCGCGCAGACCCACCAGGCGGGCAAACTGCTCACGCGCCAGATCCACCTGGTGCAGGCTGCACACCAGTGTCGCGTTGCGCTGCGCGGCTTCCTGGCGCAGCGTGGCCAGTGTATGGCGGGCCAGGGCCGGGTCGAGCGCCGAGATCGGCTCATCGACCAGCAGGGCTTCGGCATCGGACAGCAGCAGACGCGCCAGGCCGCAGCGCTGGCGTTCGCCGCCGGAGAGGCGGTCGACGCGCGCATAGAGCTTGTCGCCCAGCGAAAAGCGGGACAGCGCAGCGTGGGCCGCGTCGGGATCGTCCGGCCGCACGAGCGAGGTCAAGGCTTGCCACAGCGTCCAGTGCGGCAAGCGCGCCGCCAGCACGGCCGTGACGACGCGCTGGCGCGCCGGCAGCGGGGGCGTCTGCGGCGCCAGAAACAGGCGCGCGCGCAGCCGGTGGCGCGCGGCGTGTGGCAGGTTCCACGGTTCCTGGCCCAGGATTTCCAGCGTACCTTCGCCCGGTTGGTGGGCGCAGGCGAGCGTCGCGAGCAACGTGGTCTTGCCGGCCCCGGACGGGCCGATCAGGGCAACCTGTTCGCCGGCGCCGATCGTGAGATCGAGCGCATGCAGGGCAGGCGCGCGGCTGCCTGCCAGGTGGCGCACGGTCACGCCGCGCAGGCGAAAGCTTGCCATGACCGTCTTACTTCAGCAGGCCGGCGTTTTTCGCCGCGGCTTCGATCGCACCGTAGTTGGCGGTCTTGGTCGTCACGAACTTGGTGGCGCGCTGCAGTTCGAGGATTTCCTTGCCCTGCGGGGTCGAATCGTCCAGTGCCAGGAAGGCATCGGTGATTTTCTTCTTCAGGGCCGGGTCCATGTCAGTGAGCACGGTCCAGTTGTAATCGAAGTAGCCCGGGGTCGTGTAGAACACGCGCACTTGCTTCGGATCGACTTTTTTCGCCTCGACCAGTTTTTCCCAGACCGAGATATTCAGCGCGCCAGCATCGACCTTGCCGCCTGCAACTGCGGCGACGGTGGCGTCATGCGCGCCCGAGAACGCGATGCGCTTCAGGTCGGTGTCCGGGTTGATCTTGGCTTGCAGCAGGAACGAGCGCGGCATCAGGTGACCCGAGGTCGACGATTCCGAACCGAAGGCCAGCGTCTTGCCCTTCAGGTCTTCCAGCTTGGTGATGGTCGGCATGGTGGTGATGAAGACCGAGCGGAATTTTTCGTCTTCCACGCGCTGCACCAGCGGGGTGACCTGGCCCTTGCTGCGCACGTTCGCCTGCACAAAGGTAAAGCCGCCAAACCAGACCATGTCGATCTTGCGGTTGACCAGGCCTTCCACCGACGCGGCGTAGTCGGTCACCGGGGTGAATTCCACCTTCAGACCCGTGGCCTTGGCCAGGTAATCGCCCAGCGGCTTGAACTTGCGCTGCAGTTCGGTCGGCGATTCGTCGGGAATGGCCGAAACACGCAGCACGCCGTTGCTCTGCGCGTGGGCAGCGCCCGCGATCAGCAGCGTGCCGGCAGCGGCGGCGCACAGGGTTTTGAGAACATTGCGGCGGAAGGACAGGGTCATGGTGGCTCTTGTCTGAAAAGTAATGAAACGGGGCTGACCCGAGGGGCAGCACGCTTGGCGTGAGGCAGACTAGGCGAATCCGGGGAATCCGCTATGATAGCTAAAACAGCAATACACTTAGAAATCAACAAAGAATTACCAGAACTACGCGAAGCAAAACTCACAGGCCATCTCGCATGGTGCGTCGTGGCGGCACGAATGATAAACCCTATGCTGACATCCTGTACACCTGAAGACGTCGCGGCGCCCCGTCACAGCGCGCACGAAGCCGACGAACTGCACACCGGTCTGCAGGCGCCAGCCGCCTGGATCTCCCCCAAATACCTGTATGACGCGCTTGGCTCGAAATTGTTCGAAGCGATCTGCGAACTGCCAGAGTATTACCCAACACGCACCGAAGCATCGATTTTCGAGCGCTACGGCGCCGAAATCGCCCGTTCCGCAGGCACCGGCGCCACCCTGATCGACCTGGGCGCCGGCAACTGCGCCAAGGCGGCGGCCCTGTTCCCGCTGCTGCAGCCGGCGCAGTACGTGGCGATCGATATTTCCACCGACTTCGTGCAAGACGCTCTGTCGCGCCTGCGCCAGCGCTTCCCGCAGATCGCGATGGAAGCGCTCGGCATGGATTTCTCATCGAGTTTCGAGTTGCCGCCGCAGGTCAATGCCGGCCGGCGCCTGTTCTTTTATCCGGGCTCGTCGATCGGCAACTTCACGCCGGACGAAGCGCAGGGCTTCCTCACGCGCCTGCGCGCACAGTGCGGCAACGATGGCGGCGTGCTGATCGGCATCGACCTGGCCAAGGATGCCGCCACGCTCGACGCTGCGTACGACGACGCGCTGGGCGTTACCTCGGCTTTTAACCTGAACCTGCTGCGCCACGTGAACCGCCTGATCGACGCCGACTTCGACATCAAGGGCTGGCAGCACCGGGGCGCCTACAACGCGGCCATGGGCCGCATCGAGATGCACCTGGAGGCGCGCAGCGCGCAGACCGTGCACTGGCGCGGGGGCGAACGCCGTTTCGAGGCGGGCGAACGCATCCACACCGAGAACAGCTACAAATACCAGCAGGCCGACGCGATCGGGCTGCTGGAACGCTCGGGTTTCGAGGCCACGCACGTCTGGACCGATCCCCAGAGCTGGTTTGCCGTGATTCACGCACAGGCGATCGCATCATGAACATGATGCGCGATGACAGCTTGCCACGCGCATTTGCGCAGGTACGTACCCGTTCGCTGGAACTGGCCGAGGGCTTGTCCGACGAAGACTGCGTCGCGCAGTCGATGCCGGATGCAAGCCCGATGAAATGGCATCTGGCGCACACGACATGGTTCTTTGAAACCTTTATCCTCGAGCCGCGCGAAGTCAACTTTGCGCCGTTTCATCCGGCGTTCCGGGTGTTCTTCAACTCGTACTACAACGGGGTGGGCAACAAGCATCCGCGCGCCCAGCGCGGGCTGTTGACGCGCCCTGGCATGCGTGTCGTCAGGGAATACCGCGCCGACGTCGACCGCCGCATCGCCGACCTGCTGGCCGGTGGCATCGACGAGACGCTGGCCACGTTGATCGAGCTGGGCCTGCAGCACGAACAGCAGCACCAGGAACTGATGCTCACCGACATCAAGCACCTGTTGGCGCAAAATCCGCTGTATCCGGCGTACGCGACCGATGCCATGACCCCGTCCGCACCGGCCGAGTCACTGGCCTGGCTCGATTTCGAAGGCGGTCTGGCCGAGGCAGGCTATGGTGGCAAGGGCTTTTGCTTCGATAACGAATTGCCGCGCCACAGCACCTACGTGGCGCCGTTCGCGCTGGCCTCGCGCCTGGTCACCAACGGCGAATACCGCGCGTTCATCGAGGCCGGTGGCTACCGCGATCCGGCGCTGTGGCTGGCCGAGGGCTGGGACCGCGTCAGCAGCGGCGAGATTACCCATCCGCTGTACTGGGTAGAAGAGGCCGATGGCTGGCATGAGTTCACGCTGCACGGCCTGCAGCCGCTCGACCCCGAGCGGCCTGTCACGCACGTCTCGATGTACGAGGCCGATGCGTTCGCGCGCTGGTCGGGCGCGCGGCTGCCGACCGAATTCGAATGGGAATTCGCGGCGCGTCAGGCCTGCCTGGGCAGCGGCCCGTCGCATCACCCGGACGCCGCCAGCGGCGCCGGCCTGCAACAGATGTTCGGCGCTTGCTGGCAGTGGACCAGCAGCAGCTACGCTCCGTATCCCGGCTTCGCACCGGCGCCGGGCGCCATCGGCGAATACAACGGCAAGTTCATGATCAACCAGTATGTGCTGCGCGGCTCGTCCTGCGCAACGCCGGGCGGTCACGCACGGCCCAGCTACCGCAACTTCTTTCCGACAGGCGCGCGCTGGCAGTTTTCCGGCATTCGCCTCGCCCGATGAGTCGTCGGCGTGACTGGACAGCGCGCCTGAAGGATCAGCGCGCCAATGTCTATATTCTGAATCATCCGCTCAGGTTCACGCTGCAGGTCCTGAAGGGGTTCCGCGCCAACCAGGGCTTGCTGCTGGCAGGGGCCGTGGCCTATTACGCGCTGCTGTCGATCGTGCCATTTCTGATGCTGGTGATGGTGGTGCTGTCGCATTTCATCGACCCGGCTGAATTGCTGGAAACGCTCAGCCGCTACCTGCAACTGCTGATGCCGGGACAGTCGGCGCCGATCGTGGCCGAGGTGGCGCATTTCCTGGACGACCGGCAACTCATCACCTGGGTGCTGGCGGTGACGATGCTGTTCTTCAGTTCGCTAGCCTTCACGGTGCTGGAAAACGCGATGAGCGTGATCTTCGTGCACCGTGTGGCCATCCGGCGCCGGCATTACCTGGTCTCGGCCGTGCTGCCGTACTGCTACATCCTGGCGCTGGGCGTGGGGATCATGGTGGTCACACTGGTGGCGGGCGCGCTGCAGGTCATGGGACGCGAAAGCGTGTGGCTGTTCAACTATCAGTGGTCGCTGAACGGCGTCTCGGGTGCGCTGCTGTATCTGCTCGGGCTGATCGGCGAGATTCTCGTGCTCACGTCGATCTACCTGGTCATGCCGGTGGGCCGGCTGTCGCTGTGGCATGCCGCCATCGGCGGCGTGACCGCGGCGTTGCTGTGGGAAGCGGCGCGCCATGTGCTGGTCTGGTATTTCTCGACGCTGTCGCAGGTGAACCTGGTGTACGGCTCGATGACGACGGCGATCGTCGTGATGTTTTCGCTCGAAATCGCCGCGACGCTGCTCCTGTTGGGCGCGCAGGTGATCGCCGAGTACGAGCGGGTGGGCAAGGAGCCGGACGACGAGGCGCCGGACGACAAGTCGCAAGACCCCATGACAACGGCGCCAGGCGCAGCCCGGTAATTTCCGGGTGCTCCTGGCGCCGCTCTGGGCGTTACCGGGAAGCGACGATCTTACTTGTCGTCCTTCTTGGTGATGAACACGCTGGCGATACAGCTACCGGCGATCAGCACAGCCACGACGGTCAGCGAAGCCTGCACTGGCACGTGGTACCACGGCATGATCAGCATCTTGACACCGATGAAGGTCAGGACCATCGCCAGGCCATACTTGAGCAGGTGGAAGCGGTCAGCCACGTCGACCAGCAGGAAGTACAGCGCACGCAGACCCAGGATCGCGAACATGTTCGACGTGAACACGATGAACGGATCGGTCGTGATCGCGAAAATCGCCGGGATCGAGTCGACCGCGAACACCAGATCGGTCACTTCGATCAGGATCAGCACCAGGAACAGCGGGGTGACAAAGCGCACACCGTTGATTCGCACGAAGAACTTCTCGCCATGGTCACCGTCGGACACTTTCAGGTGCTTGCGGGCGAACTTCAGGATCGGGTTGTTGACCACGTCCGGTTCTGCATCGACGGCCACCAGCATGCGGATACCCGTGAACAGCAGGAACGCACCGAACAGGTACAGCACCCAGCTGAATTCACTCACGACCCACGCACCGGCGCTGATCATGATGGCGCGCATGATGATCGCGCCGAGCACGCCGTAGATCAGGACGCGGCGCTGGTACTGCTGCGGCACCTGGAAGGCGGTAAAGATCAGCAGGAACACGAACACGTTATCGACCGACAGGGCTTTCTCGATCAGGTAGCCGGAGAAGAACTCGAGCGCTTTCTGGTCCGCGATTTCCGAACCGACGCTGCCTTTCAGATACCACCAGAGGCCGGCATTGAACAGCAGGGCCATGCTGACCCAGACCAGCGACCAGATACCCGCTTCCTTGACGCTGACCTTGTGCGCCTTGTTACCGCCGAAGACGAACAGGTCGAGCGCCAGCATCACCAGCACGAAGCCGACGAAGCCAGCCCACATCATGGGACTTGCAATTGTTTCCAGACCGTTCATGGCTTGCTCCCTTCATGGCGCATCGCATGCGGCCGGTTGCCCTGCGCCCGTGCGCAGGAATGGTGGACAGGATGTGTCATTGGTATGGCACCTATAGTTTGTGGTGAAGGCTCGACTATAGGGGACGGCGAAGCATCGTACAAATCGAATATAATTTCATATAACATCGAAATTAACGATGTATTGAACAGTCCGTCTGATTGGAGAGACCATGTCCGCGCTGAACTACAAGCACCTGCGTTACTTCTGGATGGTGGCCAAGACCGGCAGCATCGCCAAGGCGGCCTCGCAGCTGAACCTGACGCCCCATTCCATTTCGGGGCAATTGTCCGAATTCGCCGAGGCGCTCGGCGTGGCGCTGTTTCGCAAGTCCGGCCGCAGCCTCGAGCTGACCGACACGGGGCGCCGCATCGTCAGCTACGCCGAGACGATCTTCAGCACCGGCGACGAACTGCTCGAACTGGTGCGGGACAAAAGCTTCGCCACGATGTCGTTCAGGATTGGCTGCGCCGATTCAGTGTCGAAACTCATCGCCTGCCAGCTGGTGGAGCCGGCGCTGAAACTGAAAGAGCCGGTGCGGCTGATCTGCCGCGAAGGGCGGCTCGACAGCCTGATCGGCGACCTGGCCGTGCACCGGCTCGATCTGGTCATTGCCGACCGGCCGATTCCCGGGCATTTCAGCGTGCGCGCTTACAACCACCTGCTGGGCCAGAGTCCGATGACGGCGCTGTGCACGCAGGCGCTGGCGGCGACGTTCGAGCAGCCGTTTCCGGCCTGCCTGCACAATGCGCCGATGCTGTTGCCGGGAGAGGATTTTGCGATCCACCAGCGCCTGTTGCGCTGGCTGGAGCAGGCCGAGGTGCATCCGCACATCGTCGGCGAATTCGACGACAGCGCGATGATGAATGCGTTTGGCCAGTCAGGGGCAGGGGTGTTCTTCGTGCCGACGGTAATTGCGGCGCAGGTGAGCCAGCAATACCAGGTGGTGGCGCTGGGCCAGATCGATGGGGTGGTGGAGCAGGTGTATGCGATCACCACCGAGCGCCGGATGAGTCATCCGGCGACGGTGGCGATCAGTACGCTGGCGCGCGACAAGCTGTTCGTTTGATGCCTGCCATGCCTGCCGTTATGGCTTGACGCTGACGCCAGGCGTGCCGGCAGCCATGCGGCCAATGATGGCGGCGTCGGCAAAGCCTTCGCGTGCGAACAGCGCCAGCACCTCGTCGGCGGCCGCTGGGTCGCAGGCCACCAGCAGCCCGCCCGAAGTTTGCGGATCGGTCAGCAGCGCGCGCTGCTCGGGCAGGATCGCCGCGTCGAGCTGCACGTCCTTGCCATATGCTTCCCAGTTGCGCCCGGATGCACCGGTGAAGTAGCCATCCTGCGCCAGTTGCAGGACGCCCGGCAGCAGCGGGATGTTCGGCATGTCCAGCGTGGCATGCAGCTTCGCGCCACGCGACAGTTCCAGCAAGTGGCCCAGGAGGCCAAAGCCGGTGACGTCGGTCAGTGCGTGCACGCCCGGCATATCAGCCAGCAGGCGGCCGGGCTTGTTCAGTTTGGTCGTGTTGGCGATCATTGCCGCGTAGCCGTCGGCGCCCAGCTTGTCTTTCTTGAGCGCAGCCGACAGCACGCCCACGCCCAGCGGCTTGCCGAGGATGAGCACGTCGCCATCGCGGGCGTCGGCATTGCGTTTGACTTTCGATGGATGCACGAGGCCCAGCACGACCAGGCCATAGATCGGCTCGACCGAATCGATCGTGTGGCCGCCGGCAATCGGAATGCCCGCTTCGGCGCAGATCGATTCGCCACCGCGCAGGATCTGCCCGATCGTGTCGAGTGGCAGCTTGTTGATCGGCATGCCGACCAGCGCCAGCGCCATGATCGGCGTGCCGCCCATCGCATACACGTCCGAAATCGCATTGGTGGCGGCGATGCGGCCGAAGTCGAAAGGATCGTCGACAATCGGCATGAAGAAATCGGTGGTGGCGATCAGGGCCTGTTCATCGTTGAGCTTGTAGACCGCGGCATCATCGGCCGTCTCGATGCCAACCATCAGCTCCTTGGGCACGGGGAAGCCGTGCGACGACTTCAGGATCTCGGCCAGCACGCCAGGCGCGATCTTGCAGCCGCAGCCGCCGCCGTGCGAGAACGACGTGAGTTTGATGGGTTGGTCGCTGGTGCTCATGGGATGTCCGGTAATCGTTGATCGTCTTGGATTATCCACCATGTGGCGTGGACGTGCCAGGCGGGGTGCCAGTAATGAAAGTGGCGCCCATAAAAAAACGGCTGCCGAAGCAGCCGTTTCTTGATTCACGCAGGGTGATTACTCACCGAACGAACGACGCACGCCGTCCGCCGAACGTGGGTGGGCACCCTTGTAGCCGCCTTCGCGACGGGCCGGCTGGCCTTCACGCGGAGCGCTGAAGCGGTTGCCGTCACGTGGCGCGCTTGGTGCACGCGGTGCAGCGCCTGGTGCGCGGGCCGGGCCGGCTTCACGCGGACCGCGGTCAGCGTAACGGCTTTCCGACGGGGCGCCACGGGCGCCGCTCGGTGCGCGGTCGGCGTAGCCTTCACGCGCGCCGGATGGCTTCGAGAAACCGCGCGATGCCGGCTTGGCCGACGGGCTGCGGCCATCGCCTGGCTTCCAGCCGGCGCGCGCTGGTGCTGCGGCGCGCTTTGGCTCGAAACCTTCGACGACAGCGACCGGGATCGGCTGGCGCGTGAAGCGCTCGATGCGGCGCACGTTCATGCTTTCGGCGTGGTTCACCAGCGAGACGGCGACACCGTTACGGCCAGCGCGACCGGTACGGCCGATGCGGTGGACGTAGTCTTCCGGGAACTTCGGCAGGTCGTAGTTGACGACGTGCGTGATGCTCGGCACGTCAATGCCGCGGGCAGCGACGTCGGTCGCGACCAGCACCTTGATGCTGCCACGGCGCATGCTGTCCAGCGTGCGGTTACGGGCGCCCTGGTGCATGTCGCCATGCAGTGCGGCAGCAGCGAAACCGGCGATGTTCAGGCGGTCGGCGATCGTGTCGGCGTCACGCTTGGTGGCGGTGAAGACCACGGCCTGGTCCATCGATTCGTCGCGCAGCAGGTGGTCCAGCAGGCGATTCTTGTGCGACAGGTCGTCGACGAAGTGGACGCGCTGCGAGATGTTCTCGTGGCGGTTGGTCGCGCTGGCGATCTGGATCGTCATCGGATCGGTCGTGATGCGGCGCGCCATGTTGCCGACGACGCCATCCAGCGTAGCCGAGAACAGCATGGTTTGACGGGCCGACGGGGTCGCGGCAACGATTTTCTCGATGTCGTCGATGAAGCCCATGTCCAGCATGCGGTCGGCTTCGTCGAGCACGAGGATTTCGAGCTGCGAGAAATCGATCTTGCCCGATTCCATGTGGTCGATCAGGCGGCCTGGGGTAGCGACCAGGATTTCAGGATTCTTGGCCAGCAGTTGCATCTGTTTCGGGTACGGCATGCCGCCCAGGATCGAGACGCAGCGCAGACGACGCATGTGCGCCGTGTACTGTTCAGTGGCAGCCGAGACTTGCAGGGCCAGTTCGCGGGTTGGGGTCAGTACCAGCATTTTTGGCTGGGCAGCCTTGAAACGCACGCGCTCGCCTTTGGCGCGGGCAGCCTGCGCTTCTTGCGCAGCGGTCTTGCCGGCTGGCGTTTCTTCAGCGTTAGCCAGCTTGTTCAGTGCTGGCAGCATGAAGGCGGCAGTCTTGCCCGAACCGGTTTGCGACGAAACCAGCAGGTCGCGGCCGGCGATGGCGGCAGGAATGGCTTGCGCCTGGACTGGCGTAGGGGTGGTGTAACCGGTATCGGCAACAGCCTGGACGAGGGACGCGTGGAGGCCTAGGGCTTCAAAACTCATGTGATCTGTACTTTCGGAATAAATCAAATACGCTCGCACGGATGGCGCGAACGAAAAAATGCAACGCGAACCAACAAACGAAATGACTCAGAATGAAAGAAATTTCGGCACAAAAGCTTTGCGCCGGGACGGTGTCTGAAAGCGACACACAGGGCGGGAGGGCTTTAGAAAGGCGCTCTGACGAGCTGCCTGGGGTTTGCGGTGCTGCTTGGATGACTGCCTTGCTGCTGCCTGGCCTGGATGTTCTCAAGCAAGGGCGCGATGTCGCAGTGCACAAACCGAACTATACAGGTTTTTCGGCCTTCGTGCACGGACCCTTTGAAAATCGTATAACTGGAGCTGCCCTGCATCGCCGCCAGCACCCTCTGGCGAGGGCGCTGGTACGCGATCAGCGCTGCTTGCGCTTGGACGACGTGTTGCGTGCGATGCGCTTGGTGCTGGTGCTGGCACCAGCCTTGGTCTTGAAGCGCGCCGCAGTGCGCTTGACGATGCCGCGGTCCGCTTCGAACGCAACGACGGCGTTGTCGATGATGTTTTCGGCGATGTCGCTGTGGCTCGAGGTCGAGATTTTTGGTACCAGGATCGTCGAGCCCACTTTCAGCAGCGACTGCGCCGGAATATTGTTGGCCTGGCGGATGACTTCCGGTGTGGTGCCGAATTTCGACGCCAGCGAGGCAATGCTGACGCGCGCGCCGGTGATCTTGTGTGTGGTCCAAGTCGACAGGGCATGGCCCCATTGCGCCAGGTTCACATGGAACTTCTCGGCGTTTTCTTTCGGCAGCAGGATCTGGGTCTGGGCGCCGCCAATGATGACCGGCTTCTTGAACTGCGGATTGAGCGCCTTGAATTCTTCAAGCGACATTTCGGCCAGCTGGGCTGCAACTGCCAGATCAATGTCACTGGTCTTGTCGACCGTGGTGAAGTAGGGCTGGTTGTCGATGGCCGGCAGCACGACGCCATAATTGCCTGGATTGGCGATCACGTTCTTGACCGCCTGCAGCTTTGGCACGTAGTTGCGCGTTTCGGCCGGCATCAGATCGGCCAGACTCTCGAAATCGGTCGGCTTGCCTTCGGCCTGGTTTTTCTTGATGGCGCGCTGCACATTGCCTTCGCCCCAGTTATACGCAGCCAGGGCCAGCGGCCAGTCGCCGAACATGGTGTACAGGCGTTGCAGGTAATTCAGGGCAGCATCGGTGGATGCCACGACGCCGCGGCGCTCGTCCTTGAACATGTTCTGTTTGAGGTCGAAGTCCTTGCCCGTGCCCGGCACGAACTGCCACAGGCCGGCGGCGTTGGCGCTCGACATGGCTTGCGGATTGAACGCGGATTCGATCACTGGCAGCAACGCCAGCTCGGTCGGCATACCGCGCTTTTCGAGTTCGGACACCACGTGATACAGATACGGAGAAGCACGGCCGGAAATGCGGGACAGCGTGGCAGGATGATTGGCGTAGGCCTGGGTATGACGGGTGACGAGTGCGTTGCTCAGATCGGGAATCGCGTAGCCGCTGCGGATGCGGCCCCAGACATCGGTTTCGCGGTATTCATCGGGCTTGCTCTGGAGTTGCGATGGCGCTGGGACGGTGCGGCTGCCGACTGCGGCAGACTGGACGGTTGGCAGCGAGGCTGCGTCCATGGCAAAACTGAGGGGTGACGCGGCCAGGAAGGCCAATGCAGCCAGTGCGAAGGTAGGACGTTTCGTGTTGTGCATAGCTTTCCAGTGTTGCGTTCAGGAACGAACGGACCGAGGACAAGGAGGCAGTGTACGGAGGGATTGTTGAGCGAGTCAAGATGTATGACGCGTTCGTTACAATAAAAATGCCGCCTCGAATCGCGCACGTTAACATCATGAAAACAGAAGATGCCATCAGGATCATCGAAATTAATGAACTGGTGACGGGTTTGGTCAGCAGCAGGCGGGATTTTGTGCCGCTATCCAGAATGCATACCGACCGATTGGTCAACGTTACGCCCGGATCGGGGCCGATCTATGAGGGCACGCAAAGAGTGCGTACAATCCGGTGTTTGCTGTCTGCATTGCTATAGAAAGTCTTCCATGCGTACTCCCAACCTCAATGCCGACGACGACGCCATCGTCGCGGCAACCCGTCACTGGCTCGAGCAGGCCGTGATCGGCCTGAACCTGTGCCCGTTTGCCAAGGCCGTGTATGTGAAGGAGCAGGTCCGTTACGTCGTTGCGAACGCAACCACGCCCGAACAATTGCTTGAAACACTAATGGACGAGCTGCAGCACCTGTCCGATACCGCTGCCGAGAAGGTCGACACCACGCTGATCATTCACCCGTTTGTCTTGGGCGACTTCGAGGATTACAACGAGTTCCTGGATGTGGCCGACGCTGCGCTCGAGGACATGCAGCTCGACGGCGAGTTGCAGGTGGCCAGCTTCCATCCGCTGTATCAGTTCGCCGATACCGATATCAACGATATATCCAATTACACGAACCGCGCGCCGTATCCGATCCTGCACCTGCTGCGCGAGGACAGCATCGCGCGCGTCGTGGAAGCATTCCCGCAGGCGGAAGAGATTTTTGAAAAGAATATCGAGACGATGGAACAGCTCGGACACGACGGTTGGGACAAGCTCCATGTCGGACCGGCCTGAAGAAAACGGGGCGAGCCCCGCACCGGTAACCCCAGGCACCCCGGCCGGCCGGCCGGACACCCCTTGCGTGGCGGTATGCTCGACCACGTTCGACGAAGTCTGCCGCGGCTGCGGTCGCACGGTGGCCGAGGTTGCGCACTGGGTGTCAATGAGCGCTGACGCCAAGGAGCTGGTCTGGCAGCGCATCCTGGCGCAGGGTTACCCGCGCCGCAACAAATAATCGTTACTTATATTAATAGCTGCCGATAAAGTCGCGCTTGCCGATCGGCACCCCGTTGTGGCGCAGGATCGCGTAGGCGGTCGTCACGTGGAAGCAGAACTGCGGCATCGCGAAGTGGGTCAGATACACCGCGCCGTTGTCGAAGTGGCGTGCACGTTCGCCGCTGCCATGGGTGATCGGGCGGGTGGCGCCGGCGTCGATGTCGGCTTGCTCCAGCGTGTCGAGAAAGCCCACGGTGCGCGTGATGCGCTGCTGCAGTTCGGTAAAGGTGCGCTCGCCATCTTCATAGCGTGGCGATTCGATCCCGGCCAGGCGCGCGCCGGCGCCCTTGGCGAAGTCGGTGGCAAGCTGGATCTGGCGCGCCAGCGGGAACATGTCGGGGAACAGGCGGGCCTGGAGCAACGCGTCCGGTTCGATGCGGCGTTCGAGTGCATGGGCTTCGGCCTTTTCGAGCACGTCGGCCAGCGCGTCGAGCAGCTGGCGAAATACCGGCACCGAAGCGGCGTACAGGGAATGACTCATCAGATTCTCCTTGGTTAACAATGTGTTCATGACAACCCATCATAGCAAGTCCGCCCGCGTGCTGTCGGTATCAGCATCGTGCCGCGTCACGTTGTCGCGGTCACGGGCCGTTAGCTAGTGACGCTTAGCAACCGACGGCGCATAATCGCGACTTCCCTATTGTGTCAGTAAAGGCAGTGCCAGCGGCGAGCGCCGGCGGCGTCAACGTCATGTCCAAATCCGCATCCACCACCCCCACAATGTTGTCACGCCTGGGAAGCCTGTATGGCAGCTCGCTGTACCGCGCGCTGCTGCTGGTGGTATTCGTCGGGCTGGCAGGGCCGGCGGCGGTGGGCAGTTATCTTCTGATCGGTGTGCAGGAGCGCGCCGCGGTTGCCGCAGCGCTCGACGAATCCCTCAAGCGCAATGCCGAGATTCTCGCGCTGGGTGTGCAGGAGCCGCTCTGGAACCTCGATCCGGAAACGGCGCGGCCGCTGCTCGATGCGATGCTGCGCGACCCGGCCGTGGTGACGGTCGAGGTCCATGGTCCGGCAGGCGAAGTCGCGCTGCGGGTACGCTCGCCGGCGCGCCCGCTGGGGCGGGTGCTGGGTGCCGAACGGCCGGTCGTGGTGCGCGGCGAGACGATCGGCACCGTGCGCCTCGAGATGGACGACTACCGCAGCCAGCAGGAGCTGCGCCGCAAGCAGCGCAACTATGCGCTGGTGGTCGTGGGGCAGGTTGCCGTCTCGCTGCTGCTGATCGCGCTGCTGCTGCGCCGGCGCCTGCTCTCGCCGCTGCGCCGCCTGATGCGGTTTTCCGACCGGCTGGCGCGCGCCGACTTCGACACGCCGCTGGCACTGTCGGCATCCGACGAACTGGGGCGCCTGGGCCGGCAGATGGAGCGCATGCGCCTGGCCATTCGCGACCTGTTTGCCGACATCGCGCGGCGTGAAGAACAGTTTCGCAGCATCGTGCACCAGGTCCCCGGCGCGGTGTTTCGCGTGCGCGCCGGCGGGACCATCGAGTTTGTCAGCGATGCGATCGAAGACATCACCGGCCATACGGCAGAGCACCTGATGCGCGCCACGACCCATGACTGGACCGATATCGTGCATCCCGAGGACCGGCGCCGCTACAGCCACACGGTGCGCCACGCCGCGCGCGTCGGCGACGCGTATCAGCTGGAATACCGGATCATCGATGCCCACGGCATCGAGCGCTGGGTGCAGGAAAGCGGGCAGCCGCAGGGATTGTCGGGCGCGGCCGCGCTGGACGGCGCGGTGCGGATCGACGGCATCATCGCGGATATCAGCGAGCGCAAGCACAACGAGATGCGCATCGAAGCGCTGCTCACCGAGCAGGGGGCGATCCTCGACAACGTGATGTTCGGCGTGCTGTTCGTGCGCCAGCGCCGCATCGTCTCGAGCAACCGGCGCGGCGAAACGCTGTTCGGCTACGACGAGGGCCAGATGGTCGGCCAGTCGACCGAAATCCTGTACCCGACGCGCGAAGATTACGAGCAGACCGCCATGACGCAATACCCGCTGCTGGCACGGCGCATGGACCTGGGCGAAGAGCACCAGTTACGCCATCGTGACGGCAGCCTGTTCTGGTGTCTGGTGAGCGGCTCGGCGCTCGACCCGGCGCACCCGGACGAAGGCAGCATCTGGGTGTTCGCCGACATCACCGAGCGCAAGCTGGCCGAAGAAAGGCTGCGCCTGTCGGCGACGGTGCTCGAACACATTGCCGATGGCGTGATGGTGCTGGATGTGACGGGCCGGATCGTCGCCGTCAACCCGGCCTTTACCTGCATCACCGGTTACAGCGAAGAAGAAGCGGTGGGGCGCGAATCGAGCATGATGCGTGGCCGGCTCCAGGACGACGATTTTTATCACAAGCTGTGGCGCGAACTGGACGACACCGGCTTCTGGCGCGGCGAGATCTGGGACACGCGCCAGGACGGCGAGGCGTATCTGGAATCGCTGACCGTCACCGCAGTGCGGGGCGACGTTGGCGCGGTCACGCATTATGTGTCGGTCTTCAGCGACATCACCCGCGCGCGCGAATCGCAGAATCAGCTCGACCATCTGGCGCACCACGACCCCCTGACCGCGCTGCCCAACCGCCTGTTGTTCCACGACCGCCTGCGCCACGCGATGACGCGTGCGCAGCGCGACGGCCAGCAGCTGGCGGTGCTGTTCATCGACCTGGATCGCTTCAAGAACGTCAACGACACGCTGGGGCACCACGTCGGCGACGAACTGCTCAAGCAGGCTGCCTGCGCACTGGCCCGCTGCCTGCGCGAAGGCGACACGCTGGCGCGTCTGGGCGGCGACGAATTCATCGTGCTGCTCGAGGATATCGGCGGCATCGCCGGCGCGACCCGCGTGGCCGCCAAGCTGATCGCGATGTTCGAGCAGCCGTTCATGGTGTCCGGCTACGAGCTGTTCGTCACCGGTAGCGTCGGCATCAGCCTGTATCCGCAGGACGCGCAGGACATGCACATGCTGATCCGGAATGCCGACGTGGCGATGTACCAGGCCAAGGCCCGCGGGCGCAACGGCTACCAGTTCTATGCGGCGTCGATGAGCGGCGACGGCGTCGAGCGCCTGCGCATGGAAGGCCTGCTGCGACGCGCGATCGACAAGCGCGAAATCTACCTGGCGTATCAGCCGCAGGTTGAAATGGACAGCGGCCGCCTGACCGGCGTCGAAGCGCTGGTGCGCTGGAACAGCGCCGAGCTGGGTCAGATCGGCCCGGGGCAGTTCATCCCGCTGGCCGAAGACACCGGCTTCATCGGCCAGCTTGGTCAGTGGGTGCTGCAGGAAGCGTGCCGTCAGATGGTGGCGTGGGAAGCGCAGGGCTTGCGCATGCCGAAGATGGCGGTGAACCTGTCGGTGCGCCAGTTCGAGCGCGGCGGCATGGCGGCGATCGTGACCGAAGTGCTGGAATCGACCGGCCTCGCACCGCACCGCCTGCAGCTGGAAGTGACCGAGTCGATCATCATGAATACGGGCGACGCGCTGCAGTACGTGAAGGACCTGCACGCGATCGGCGTGGGGCTGGCGATCGACGATTTCGGCACCGGCTATTCATCGCTGGCGTATCTGAAGCAGTTGCCGGTGCAGACGCTCAAGATCGACCGCAGCTTCATCAAGGATATCTCGCAGGGGCCGGACGACGAGGCCATCGCGGTTGCCATCATCCAGCTTGGCAAGAGCATGAACCTGTCGGTGATTGCCGAAGGCGTCGAACGAGCGGATCAGGCAGCATTTTTGCTGCGCCACGGGTGCAATCTGGCGCAGGGGTATTTGTATGGCAAGCCCGTGGCCGGGGACGAAATCGTGGCGCGCTGGGGCGGGCAGGGTTAGTCCGCGCCGCCCAGCAGTTGCCGCAGATTGCAGTCGCGCTGCCATTCGCGGCGCTCTTCGCTCGACTGGGCCAGGCGCGCCAGTTCGGCCGGCGCGATGTCGGCCTGGGCCTGGATCAGGCGATCGGCCACGCCGCCATCGGGCACCATCGTGCCGAAGAACGCCACCGTATCGCCGCGCTGCAGCAGCAGCGTCGGGAAGTTGTCGACATCGAGGTCGCCGACCAGGGCGGCCTGGTCTTCGATGTCGATCCAGATGAAATGCTTGTCCGGGTGGCGCGCGGCCAGGTTCTCGAACGTCGCGCGGTAGGTCGCGCAGGTGCCGCACCAGGCGGCGCACAGGCAGGCGACCGTCCAGGCGTCGTCGTGGACGGCGGCGACAGCGGCGTCGAGGGTCGAAGAATCGAGGGTCAGGCTATGCATGGAGCGCATTTTACTCCGTGTTGCGCTGCAATGTGGCGGGGAAGGCCGGCCGGCATGGATCGCGCCCGGCCAAGCGGGTAAAATACGGGATGCCTACCATTCTTGCCATTGAAACCTCGGCCGAGCTGGCGTCTTGCGCGCTGCTGGTCAACGACGCCGTCATCGCCCGCGCCACCGCCGGCGTGCGTAGCCACTCGCAATCGATCCTGCCGATGGTGCAGGAACTGCTGCGCGAAGCCGGCATTGCGCTGGCGGACTGCGACGCGATTGCTTTCGGGGCCGGCCCCGGTTCGTTTACCGGCGTGCGCACGGCGTGCGGCGTGGCGCAGGGCCTGGCGTACGGCGCCAATCTTCCCGTGTTGCCGATGGTGACGCTGGCCGCGATGGCCGAGAGCTGCCGGGCGCGCTGCGGCGCGACCGAGGTGCTGGCGGTGCTCGACGCGCGCATGGGCGAAGTCTATTGGGCGCAGTACCGCTTCGATGGCGTCTGGCGTGAAGTCGTGGCGCCCACTCTGAGCGCGCCGCAAGCCGTGGCACCGCTGGCAGTGCCTGGTCTGCAGGCATGCGGCAACGGCTTCGAGGCGTATCCCGACGCCTTCGCCGACCAGGGATTTGCGGTCGGCGCCATGGCCGACATCGTGCCGCATGCGCGTGAGATGGCGCTCCTTGCCGTTGGCGCGCTGGCGGCCGGGGAGGGCGTACCGGCGGCGCAGGCGCAGCCGATTTACCTGCGCAACAAGATCGCGTTCACCACGGCCGAGCGCCTGGTGATCAATGCGGCCAAGGCCGGCGCATGAGCGACCTGCAAGATCTTGGCCTGCAACTGGCGCCGATGACGGCGGCCGACGTGGGCGAAGTGTGCGCGCTGGAGACGAGCGTGTTTCCGTTTCCCTGGAGTCGCGGGAACTTCCTCGACTCGCTCAACAGCGGCTACGATTGCTGGACCGTGCGCGATGCTGCCGGAGAGCTGGCCGGCTACTACCTGTTGATGTATGCGCTCGACGAAGCGCACCTGCTTGACGTTGCCGTGGCGGCGGATCGCCAGCGCCAAGGGCTGGGTCGGCGTCTGCTGGCCGTGCTCGCGGCGCGCGCGCGCAGCCAGGGCATGACGTCGATCCTGCTCGAGGTGCGGCCGTCGAACGAGCGCGCGCTGGATGTGTACCGGCGCCATGGCTATGTCCATATCGGGCGCCGCAAGGGCTATTATCCGGCCGGCGCTGCGGGCCGCGAGGATGCCATCGTGATGAGGCTGGATTTATGAAGACCGTGAGCGGGCGCGATGCGCTGTTTCTGAACGAGATGGGGATCGGGCCGTTGTGGCAGTTGCGTACTGCGCCCGGGCCGGTGGCGGATGCTGTTGGTGATGACGTTGTTGACAGCGATGCTGGTGGCGCGGTCGATGCTGCGCCGACGGTTGTGCCGGCTTCTGCGCCTGTTGCTGCTCCTGTTGCTGCACCTGCTCCTGCTCCTGCTTCTGCACCCGTGCCGGTGCCCGATCCTGCACCGGTGGCGCGCGGGATGACGCCGCTGTCGGCGCCGCCGTATCGCAATCCGCCGCCCGTCGCCACCGACGCTGCGTGGGACGACAGCAGTCATGCCGCGCCGGCCGCACCCGACGTGTCGACGCTCGACTGGGCGGGCTTGCGCCAGGCGATTGCCGGCTGCAAGGACTGCGCGTGCGGGGAAGGCCGCAAGCCCGTGTATGGCAACGGACCGCGCCAGGCGCGCTGGCTGATCGCCGCCGGTACGCCCAGCGCACTTGATGAGCAAGCGGGCCAGCCGCTGACAGGCGATCCGGGCAAGCTGCTGGACAATATGCTGCACGCGGTCGGCCTGTCGCGCGAGCGCGATGCGTATGTCACGCCGCTGGTGAAGTGTCGCCCGGTGAACGCCAGGGGCGGCGAGCGCGCGCCGACGCCTGAGGAAATCACGGCATGCCGGCCGTTCCTGGAGCGCGAACTGGGGTTGACGGGCGCAACGACCGTGCTGACGATGGGACAGGTGGCCGCGAACGGCCTGCTGGGCCGCGCGCTGAACGAGCCGCTCGCCGGTTTGCGCGGTCAGGTGCACGCGCTCGGCGAAGTGCCGCTGGTCGCCACGCTGCATCCGGGCGAATTACTGCTGCGCGGCGCCGACAAGGCGCTCGCCTGGGCGGACCTGTGCCGGGCACGTTCGCTTGCACCCCGCACCTGATTATCAGGCCGCGTTCCATGCGCGCTGGCGGCACCTGACGCAGCCGCATGCGCGCGCGCTGGCCTGGCTGCTCGATTCGCCCGACCTGCTCGATGGCGCCGCACTGGCATGGGCCGGCCGCGTGGCCACGCTGGGCCCGGTCACGGACGAGGTCGCCACTTGGCTGGCGCAGCTCGATGCCGACCCATCGACGCTGAACGCCGCGCTTGGCGAGAAACCGTACACCCGACTGGGCCTGTACGCCGAAAAGCTGATGGCGTTCTACTTCGCGCAGCAGGGGCGGCTGGTCGCGCACGGCCTGCAAATCCGCGCCAACCGCAACGACACGGTGGGCGAATTCGACTTCCTGCTCGACAATGGTCCAGACGCGCTGGAACACATCGAGTTCGCGACCAAGTTCTATCTGCAAGGCGAGAGCGGCGAGGGAGGCCTCGACACACTGGTCGGCCCCAACCTGGCCGATACGCTGGGCCTGAAGATGCGCAAGATCTTCGAACGTCAGCTCGCGCTGGGCCAGCACCCGGCCGCGCAAGCGCAACTGCCACGCCCCGTCAACAAAGCCGGCGCCCTGGTCAAAGGCTGGCTGTTCTACCCCGCCGGCAACTGGCCGGCAATGCAAGGCATCACCCAAGGCCATTGCCGCGGCTTCTGGTGCGCACTAAGCGAGCTGGACAATCTGCCCGACGACACCTACGTCATCCTGCCAAAACTCGAATGGCTGGCGCCACTGCGCACCGCTTCACCGACTTGGACAATGACGCGAGCACAACTGGCAGCCGAACTGACCGACCGCTTCGCAATATCGAACACCCCAGCGCTGATCGCGCGCGTCCGCCCACAAGACAACGCACTGGAAGAAGCCGACCGCGGCTTCATCGTCCCCAACGACTGGCGCACCCGCGCCCAAACCACCCACCCCTCACCACAATGAGGGTCAGAGTCGATTTATTGAGCAATTTCCCGAATTGCCCAATAAATAGCCCCCGACCCTGCCTCGAACCCCGCCGACGAGCCCGTCAAATAAAGTAGGGTCAGAGTAGATTTAATGGGCAATTCCTCAAAGTTGTCAAACAATTCGACTCTGACCCTAATTGTTTTTTTGCTTGCTGGACTCATTTTGCATGACCGCCAGCATCAAATTCAGCCGATGACTGAATCGGTTCGGAATGCGCTGACAAAGGCGTATTGCCCTCCAAGTTCAGGCCCGCCAAACAATGAGGGTCAGAGTCGAATTATTGAGCAATTTCTCGCGAATGCGGAGAAAGTGGGGACAGAGTGACTGTCGTGAGCTATTGCCTGCTGGGCATGCCGAGCAGGGGAAGCTTCAGAGAAAGAGGTCAGGCGAAACGTTGTCAAACAATTCGACACTGACCCTAGTTTTAGTGTTTGCCTTCGCCGATCAGGCCGAGGGAGTCGTGTTCGCGCTGGTTCAGCAGGTGGCGGCGTTGGATCAGCAGCATGATGCCGGCGACGGACAGGCCGAAGATGACGATGATGATGTTCAGATCGAGGTTCAGCGTGATCATCACGGCGTAGGCGGCGAGCATCGTCAGGATCGACAGGTTCTCGTTGAAGTTCTGTACGGCGATCGAGTGGCCGGCGCTCATCAGGACGTGGCCGCGGTGCTGCAGCAGCGCGTTCATCGGGACCACGAAGAAGCCCGACAGGAAGCCGATGAAGGCCAGCAGCGGGTAGGCCAGCGTGACTGATTTCACGAACACCATGCTCGTCACCACCAGGCCCATGATGATGCCCATCGGGATCACGGTGAGCGACTTGCGCAGCGGGATCATGCGGGCGGCCATCGCGGCGCCCAGTGCGACGCCGATCGCGACCACGCCGATCAGGTTCGTCGCCTGGTCCAGCGGCAAGCCAAGCGATGCTTCGGCCCACTTGAGCACGATGAATTGCAGCGTGGCGCCAGCGCCCCAGAACAAGGTTGTTACTGCCAGCGAAATCTGGCCCAGCTTGTCACGCCACAGCGTGGCCGAGCAATTGGCGAAGTCGGTGATGAGCTTGATCGGATTGCGTTCCTGGTGCTCGTAGCGCGCGCCGGTGTCCGGAATGCGCAGGTTGAAGATGGCGGCCAGGATATAGATTGCGACAACGACGGCCATCGCCGCCTCGGCCGGTGTGTCGATGCCGATGCGCGGCAGCAGGTCGAACGAGAGCAGGAAGCCCGAGCCTCGCGGGCTCACCAGCGTGCCGCCCAGCACCGTGCCGAGGATGATCGACATCACCGTCAAGCCCTCGATCCAGCCATTGGCCGGCACCAGTTTTTCCGGCGGCAGCAGTTCGGTCAGGATGCCGTACTTGGCGGGCGAATACACGGCCGCGCCGAAGCCGACAACGGCGTACGAAATCAATGGGTGCACCGTGAAGAACATCAGCGCGCAGCCGAACACCTTGATGATGTTCGCGATGAACATCACGCGGCCTTTGTTGAGCGCATCGGCGAAGGCGCCGACGAAGGCGGCCAGCAACACATAGAACAGGACGAACGACAGCTTCAGCAGCGGAGTGAGCGATGCCGGGGCGTCCATTGCGACGAGCAGGCTGATCGCGACAAACAGGAGCGCGTTATCTGCCAGCGACGAGAAGAACTGCGCCGCCATGATGGTATAAAAACCACGGTTCATTCTAAAATTCTAAAGTTCGGTCCGGGTTGCTTTATACCATGAATGGCTGGCGTGGCGAAGCCCGTACGATGCACCGTGACTGCACCGGCAACGCCTCGTGGCCTGCTCCGGTAGAATAGCCACTCCCACTTTTCGTACCGGTTTCATCCCGATCGCCGACCATGCCGCGCCCACTCTTTGCCACCATCCACCCGGACTCGATGCAGCACAATCTGTCGCAGGCCCGCACCTGCGCGCCTATGGCGAAGATCTGGGCGGTCGTCAAAGCCGACGCCTACGGCCACGGCCTGGAACGCGCGATGCACGGCTTCGCCACGGCCGATGGCCTGGCCCTGATCGAGCTCGAAAACGCCATCCGCCTGCGCGAACTTGGCTGGATCAAGCCGATCCTGTTATTAGAGGGATTCTTCGAAGCAGCCGACGTGCCCCTGCTGGCCGAACACAATATCGTCACGGCCGTGCACTCGGTCGAACAGATCAAGTTGCTCGAATATACCCAGCTCTACCGCCCGATCGATGTCTACCTGAAAATGAACACGGGCATGAACCGCCTGGGCCTGCGCCCGGACGAGTACGCGGCCGCCTACAAGCGGCTGCGCGGGATCCCCGACGTGCGCAACATCACGCACATGACGCACTTCGCCAACGCCGACGAACTCGAACATCCGCTCTTGACCATCGCCGAGCAGGTGCGCCGCTTCCAGATCGGCGCCGGCGATCTGCCCGGCGAGCGCAGCCTGTCCAATTCGGGCGGCGTGCTGCATCAGGCGATGATCAGCGAACACCTGCAGAACGACTGGGTCCGTCCCGGCATCATGCTGTACGGCGGCACGCCGGGTAGCCGCAGCGCGGGCGATTTCGGCCTGCGCCCGACCATGACGCTGCGCTCGGAAATCATCGGCATCCAGCACATCGAGCGCGGCGACACCGTCGGCTACGGCAGCCGCTTCGTCGCCGACGGCCCGATGACGATCGGCGTCGTCGCCTGCGGTTATGCGGACGGCTACCCGCGCAGCGCGCCGCACGGTACGCCGGTGATCGTCGACGGCGTGCGCACCGGGCTGATCGGCCGCGTCTCGATGGACATGATGACAGTCGACCTCTCACCCGTACCCAATGCGCGCATCGGCAGCAAGGTCACGCTGTGGGGCGATGGCCTGCCGATCGACGACGTGGCGCACGCCGCCGGCACGATCGGCTACGAGTTGATGTGCGCCGTCGCGCCGCGCGTGCGCATCGCCGAAGGCCGCCTTGGCACCGATGGATAACCGATAGAGAACATGGCAAAAGCAAAAACCAATTACACCTGCTCCGAATGCGGCGCGATCGCCACCCGCTGGATGGGTCAGTGCGCCGACTGCAAGGCCTGGAACACGATGGTCGAAACCGTCGTCGAAGCGCCTGGCGTAAACCGCATGTCGCAGACCCCGCACCGCGCGCTGGCGCAGACTGCACCGGTGCTGTCGCTGGCCGATATCGAGGCGATCGACGTGCCGCGCTTTGGCACCGGCATCGAGGAATTCGACCGCGTGCTGGGCGGCGGCCTGGTGGCCGGGGGCGTCGTGCTGATTGGCGGCGACCCTGGCATCGGCAAGTCCACGCTGCTGCTGCAGGCGCTGGCCAGCCTGTCGAAAACGCGCTCCACGTTATATGTCAGCGGTGAGGAATCCGGCGCCCAGATCGCGCTGCGTGCGCGCCGCCTCGCGGTCGACGCGCAAGACCTCAAATTACAGGCCGAAATCCAGCTCGAGAAAATCCTCGGCACGATCGCTGACCTGAAACCCGAAGTCGCAGTGATCGACTCGATCCAGACCGTGTATTCCGATGCGCTGACGTCGGCCCCCGGTTCGGTGGCCCAGGTGCGCGAATGCGCGGCGCAGCTGACGCGCGTGGCCAAGCAGACCGGCGTGACGATCATCCTGGTCGGCCACGTGACGAAAGAGGGCGCGCTGGCCGGTCCGCGCGTGCTCGAACACATCGTCGATACGGTCCTGTATTTCGAGGGTGATACGCAGTCGAGTTTCCGTTTGGTCCGGGCGATCAAGAACCGTTTTGGCGCCGTCAACGAGCTGGGCGTGTTCGCGATGACCGAGAAGGGTCTGAAAGGCGTGTCGAATCCGTCCGCGCTGTTCCTGTCGCAGCACGACACGCCCGTGCCGGGTTCATGCGTCATGGTCACGCAGGAGGGCACGCGTCCGCTGCTGGTCGAGATCCAGGCACTGGTCGACACGAGCCACCTGCCCAATGCGCGCCGCCTGTCGGTCGGCCTCGAGCAGAACCGCCTGGCGATGCTGCTGGCGGTGCTGCACCGCCATGCCGGTATTGCCGCGTTCGACCAGGACGTGTTCATCAACGCGGTCGGCGGCGTGAAGATCACCGAACCGGCGGCCGACCTGGCCGTGCTGCTGGCGATCAATTCATCGATGCGCAGCAAACCGTTGCCGCGCGGGCTCGTGGTGTTTGGTGAAGTGGGTCTGGCCGGCGAGATCCGCCCCGCGCCGCGCGGCCAGGAACGCCTGCGCGAAGCGGCCAAGCTGGGCTTCTCGATTGCCGTGATTCCGAAGGCGAATGCGCCGAAGCAGAAAATCGAGGGCATGACGATCATCGCCGTCGAACGCATCGAGGAAGCGTTCAACAAACTGCGCGAACTCGACTAGGCGCGCCGCTCACCGGCAATCCGGCTCAGCTCAACAATGGCGTGCCGGATGGCCGGGTTGTTCCTATAATAGTGCCTCTTTCAGGCATCATGGGAAACACGTGTTACAAGAGCAGAGGCAATCCCCGCGCAAAGTACTGCGCACCAAAGTCTTGCTGGCCATCGACGGCCGGACGCCGTTCAGCGGCAAAAGCGTCGATATCAGCGCCAACGGCATCAGTGTCAATATCCCCGACCCGGTCCCGGTCGGGTTGTCCAGTCAACTGCGCTTCGACCTGATGATCGACGGTCGCTTCACGACCATCGACACGCACGCAAAAGCGCTGCACTGCATTTTCAGCGGTGGCGAATACAAAGTGGGGTTCAAGTTCCAGAGCCTCGACCTGGCAGGCGTAACCGCGCTGGCGCGCTTCCTGCGCTGAGCCCGACCCTGTATATGACAAGCGGCGAGCGCCCTGGGGCCTCGCCGCTCGCTGCTGACCCGCTGAGCGGGTTTGTCGCTATTCGTGATAGCGGTCTTCAAGGTGCCTGGAACTGCCACGTACTTCCTGGTAGATCTCGAACGCGACCAGCGCTGCCAGCCCCCCAAGAATCCCCATGACCATCATGTCCAACATACATTGTTCAACGCCTTCGGGCATCCCCTCCATGTAGTGATGACACCATCAGGTTAGCAGCTGGCGCCGTATTTACAAGGCTGGCGCGAGCGGAACATTCTTTCGAAAGCCCAGCCGCGCGCCACGCCGGCCCCTGCAATGCCATGCTTGCGGCCGTGTCATGTTCGTGTCACATTTCAGAATATGTCATGAACTTGTCATATTCGCCCGCTAGACTGCGCTTCATCGTCAGCGGGATCGTCCCGTCGTTCTATTTTCAGAGGATCAGATATGCGCATGAAGCATCTCTTCGTTTCGATCGCCGTTGCCGCTTCGGCATTCACTGCAACCGCCCAGGCCGCCAACATCACCGGCGCAGGCGCGACGTTCCCTTATCCGATCTACGCCAAATGGGCCGAGCTGTACAAGGCAGCATCGGGCAATGGCCTGAATTACCAGTCGGTCGGTTCCGGCGCCGGCATCAAGCAGATCAAGGCCAAGACCGTCGACTTCGGCGCGTCCGACATGCCGCTGGCAGCTGCTGAACTCAACGCTGCCGGCCTGTTCCAGTTCCCGGCCGTGATGGGCGGCGTCGTGCCGATCGTCAACCTGGCGGGCATCGCCCCGGGTCAGATGAAACTGAGTGGCGCCGTCATCGCCGACATCTACATGGGCAAGATCGTCAAGTGGAACGCGCCGCAGATCGCCGCGCTGAACCCGGGCATCAAACTGCCGGACGCCGACATCACCGTCGTGCGCCGCGCCGACAGCTCGGGCACCTCGTTCCTGTGGACCGACTTCCTGTCGAAGTCGAGCCCGGAATGGAAGACGAAAGTCGGCGCCGGCACCACCGTCAAGTGGGCAGTGGGCGTGGGCGGCAAGGGCAACGAAGGCGTGGCCGCCAATGTGCAGCGCATCAAGGGCGGCATCGGCTACGTCGAGTGGGCCTACGCCAAGAAGAACAAGATGTCGCACACCCAGCTCCAGAACAAGGATGGCGTGTTCCTGCAGCCAAGCGACGACGCCTTCAAGGCCGCCGCTGCTGGCGCCAACTGGTCGGGCACCCCGGGCTTCGCCGTCATCCTGACCGACCAGCCAGGCAAGGACAGCTGGCCAGTCACGGGCGCGTCGTACATTCTCGTGCACAAGGCGCAAGACGCAGCCAAGGGCAAGGAAGTGCTGAAGTTCTTCGACTGGTCGTACAAGAACGGCGCCGCCTCGGCTGCTGAACTCGACTACGTGCCGATGCCTGCACCGGTCATCAAGCTCGTGCAGGATGCCTGGCGTACCAATCTGAAAGACACCACCGGCAAGGCGCTCTGGTAATCCACTAGTTTTCATCATCGAAGGACCGGCCCGACCGGTCCTTCTGCATGCCAGCAATATTGACAAAACGATATTGATTACGAGTCTTATAGCGAGTCTTCCACACATATGAGCGCCCACCCATCCTTGTCCGCGCAGGACCTGCCTGAACAGGCAGCAGCCGAAGACGCCCGTCGTTACGCCGCCTTGCGCACGACGATGCGCAACCAGCGCATCCAGGACTTCTTCTTCCACAAAATCACGCTGCTGTTTGCTGCCACAGTCCTGGCGGTGCTGATCGGGATCATCATCTCGCTGGCTATCGGCGCGGCGCCGGCGTTCTCGCAGTTTGGCCCGGGCTTCATCACCCGCGTCGAGTGGGATCCGGTGAACGACGAGTTCGGCGCCATGATCGCCATCTGGGGCACGCTGGCTACCTCGATCATCGCGCTGGCCGTAGCCTTTCCGATCAGCTTCGGCATCGCGCTGTTCCTGACCGAGATCTGCCCGGCCTGGCTGCGCCGCCCGCTGGGCACCGCTGTCGAGCTGCTCGCCGGCGTGCCGTCGATCATCTACGGCATGTGGGGCCTGTTCGTGTTCGCGCCGATGTTTGCTGACCACGTGCAGCCGCTGCTGAAGGAAACCATCGGTCAGTTGCCGGTGATCGGTGTCATCTTCCAGGGCCCGACGATGGGTATCGGCATCATGACCGCCGGCCTGATCCTGGCGATCATGATCATCCCTTTCATCGCTTCGGTGATGCGCGACGTGTTCGAGATCGTGCCGACCGTGCTGAAGGAATCGGCGTACGGCCTGGGTTGCACCCGCTGGGAAGTGGTGCGCAAGGTCGTGCTGCCATATACCCGCAACGGTGTGGTGGGCGGCGTCATGCTGGGCCTGGGCCGCGCGCTCGGCGAGACGATGGCCGTGACGTTCGTGATCGGTAACGCGCACTCGCTGTCGGCGTCGCTGTTCTCGCCGGGTAATTCGATTTCGTCGACACTGGCCAATGAATTTGCCGAAGCGGCCAGCACGCTGCACTCGTCGTCGCTGTTTGCGCTGGCACTGATCCTGTTTGGCATCACGTTCATCGTGCTGTCGGCGGCCAAGATCATGCTGCTCGGTATGTCCCGTAACGAAGGCACGAAATAAGATGGCAACTGAGATGAATACCCCTTCCAAGAACCCGGTGTACCGCCGGCGCCTGCTGGCGCACCGCATCGGCATCACGCTGTCGGTGTGCGCGATGGGCATCGGCCTGGCCTTCCTGGCCTGGATTCTGTTCACGCTGCTGTACAACGGCCTGGGCGGCTTGTCGGCCACGCTGTTCACGGCCGACACCCCAGCTCCGGGTACGCCAGGCGGTGGCTTGCGCAATGCCATCCTGGGCAGCGTGATGATGGTCGGTCTGTCGACGCTGATCAGCACGCCGGTCGGCATCCTGGCCGGTATCTATCTGGCCGAGTACGGCGAGAACAACAAGTTCGCGCAAGTCACGCGCTTCGTGACCGACATCATGCTGTCGGCCCCGTCGATCGTGATCGGCCTGTTCGTGTATGCCATCTACGTTGCCAAGGTCCAGCACTTTTCGGGCTACGCCGGCACGATCGCGCTGTCGCTGATCGCGATCCCGGTCGTTGTGCGCACCACCGACAACATGCTGCGCCTGGTACCGCCCAGCCTGCTCGAAGCGGCCTATGCGCTGGGCGCGCCGCACTGGAAAGTGGCCCTGACGGTGCGCCTGCGCGCCGTGAAGGCCGGCGTCGTCACCGGCGTGCTGCTGGCCGTGGCCCGCGTCACCGGTGAAACCGCGCCGCTGCTGTTCACCGCGCTGAACAACCAGTTCTACAGCCATGACATGAATGCGCCGCTGGCCAACCTGCCGGTGGTGATCTACACCTACGCCATGAGCCCGTATGACGACTGGCGCTCGCTGGCCTGGGCCGGTGCATTGCTGGTAACCACGACCGTGTTGTTGCTGAACATCCTGTCGCGTACGCTGTTCAGCCAAAAAACCCCGAATTAATTCACTCTGATAAACGATAAAGTGATGAACCAAGCCATGCTCAATACGACTCCGACCCCGGCTGCGGCCAAAGCCAAGACGATCGAAATCGAAGGCCTGAACTTCTTTTACGGTAAAACGCAGAGTCTGAAGAATGTCAGCCTCGACATCCACGCCAAGCAGGTGACGGCTTTCATCGGCCCGTCGGGCTGCGGCAAGTCGACGCTGCTGCGCACCCTGAACCGGATGTACGACCTGTACCCGGGCCAGCGCGCCGAAGGCAAGATCATGTACCGCGGCGGCAATATTCTCGACGCAGGCGTCGACGTGAACATGTTGCGCGCCAAGGTCGGCATGGTGTTCCAGAAGCCGACCCCGTTCCCGATGTCGATCTACGACAACATCGCGTTCGGCGTGCGCCTGTACGAAAACCTGTCGAAAGGCGAGATGGACGAGCGCGTCGAGTGGGCCTTGAAAAAGGCAGCGCTGTGGGAAGAAGCCAAGGACAAGCTGTCCAAGAGCGGCCTGTCGTTGTCGGGCGGCCAGCAGCAGCGCCTGTGCATCGCGCGCGGCGTGGCAGTCAAGCCCGACGTGCTGCTGCTCGATGAGCCGACCTCGGCGCTGGACCCGATTTCGACCGCCAAGATCGAAGAACTGATCAGCGAACTGAAGCAGGATTACACGATCACGATCGTGACCCACAATATGCAGCAGGCCGCGCGCTGCTCCGACTACACCGCCTATATGTACCTGGGCGAGCTGGTCGAATTCGGCGAGACGGACCAGATCTTCATGAAGCCGGCGCGCAAGGAAACACAGGACTACATTACGGGCCGCTTCGGCTGATCGAGCTGGCTGACCTTTTTCGGCCGTCCTTGCGGACGGCTTCACAAGAATATTAACGGAGAGTTTGTATGACAGGCGAGCATTCATCCAAGCAGTACGACCAGGAACTCGAAGGGATCCGTTCCCAGGTCTTGCTGATGGGCGGCATGGTGGAAACCCAGTTCGAAGAAGCGCTGGAATGCTTCCGCATCGGCGACATCGCGCGCGCCGAGCGCGTGATGGCCGAAGACCAGGCCGTCAACCAGCTTGAAGTCGCGCTGGACGACGCCTGCAGCCACCTGATCGTGAAACGTCAGCCGACCGCGAACGACCTGCGCACCGTGATGGCCACCATCAAGGTGATCACCGACCTCGAGCGCATCGGTGACGAAGCGACCAAGGTCGCCCGCACGGCGAAAAGCCTGCACGAGCGGGGCGCGACGGGCTTTGCCCATTTCGACATGATCCGCACGATCGCCAAGGCGACGTCCGAACTGCTGCATGATTCGCTCGACGCGTTCGCGCGCCTGGACGGCAAGCAGGCCTTGCAGATCATCGCGGGCGACGAAGTGGTCGACCATGAGTTCCGCGTGATCCTGCGCACGATGGTCACGTTCATGATGGAAGATCCGCGCACGATTTCGTCGGCGCTCGACACGCTGTGGGTGGCCAAGGCCATCGAGCGCATCGGCGACCATGCCAAGAACATCGCCGAATACGTGATCTACGTGGTCGAAGGCCGCGACATCCGCCACAGCAAGCCGACGCTCGGTGAGCCGCCGGTACTGTGAGCATGGCTGACACCACCTCCGTCCTCGTGGTCGAGGACGAGCCGGCGATCGTCGAACTGGTGACCTATTCGCTGCGCGAAGCGGGCTGGGAAATCCGCACGGCCGATACGGCGGCCGGCGCCTGGGACAGCATCAGCCGGGGCAAGCCCGACCTGCTGCTGCTGGACTGGATGCTGCCCGACCAGAGTGGCCTGCGTCTGTTGTCGCGTATTCGCGCCGACCGCGACTTCCAGGAGCTGCCGGTGATCATGCTGACCGCCAAGAGCATGGAAGAAGACAAGCTGGCAGGCCTGAACAGCGGCGCCGACGACTACATCACCAAGCCGTTCTCGCCGCGCGAACTGCTGGCCCGTTCGCGCGCGCTGCTGCGCCGCAAGAGCCCGCACCTGGCCGAAGCGCCACTGCGCGCGGGCAGCGTCACGCTCGATCCGAACAGCTGCACCGTGACGGTCGAGAACCAGCAGATCGATATCGGCAACGCCGAGTACAAGCTGCTCAAGTACCTGCTGGCGCACCGCGAGCGCGTGTTTTCGCGCGCCCAGTTGCTCGACAAGGTGTGGGGCGACCATGCGGTGATCGAAGAGCGCACGGTCGACGTGCACGTGCTGCGGCTGCGCAAGGCGCTGAAATCGGCCGATGGCCTGATCCGCACGGTGCGCAGCGTCGGCT
The DNA here is from genome assembly GCF_059685775.1 of Telluria sp. LT1R51-2. Taxonomy (NCBI): domain Bacteria; kingdom Pseudomonadati; phylum Pseudomonadota; class Betaproteobacteria; order Burkholderiales; family Oxalobacteraceae; genus Telluria; species Telluria sp. LT1R51-2. The sequence goes on from NZ_JCASIM010000001.1 coordinate 1,231,405, forward strand.
ACATGCTGTCCGAAAAATAGTCTGTGTCGAAGGACGCGATGAATCCCAAGTTGCTGTTCTGGGTCCCGGCGCTGTTGCGCCTGGGGCTGTTGTTTGCCTTTGCCGGCCTCGTCTGGTGGTGGATGGGGCTGGTGGCCGGGCTGTCGCTGGCGCTGGCCGCCACTGTCACGGCCATCATCGTGCAGCTGTCGTATCTGCAGAAGCTGGGCGAATGGCTCGAGCATCCACAAGAGACGCGCCTGCCTGACGGCTGGGGCGCCTGGACGGAAGCATTCGCGCGCCTGTACCACCTGCGGCGCGACGACAAGAAGCATCAGGCCGAGCTGACCGAGTGGCTGGCCCGTTTCCGCCAGGCGATGCACCTGCTGCCGGAAGGCGTCGCGATCATGGACGACGTGCTGTTCCTTGAATGGTGCAACCCGGCGCTCGAGCGCCATCTGGGCCTGACGATGGAGCGCGACAAGGGCCTGCGCGTGACCAATCTGGTGCGCCATCCCGACTTCATCGACTACATCATCCTGGGCCGCTACGAGCAGCCGCTCACGCTGGCGTTCAGGGGCCGCAAGATCGAATGCCGCATCATCCCGTTCGAGAACCGGCGCCAGATCCTGGTCACGCACGACGCGACCGACACCGAGCGGATCGAAGCGATGCGGCGCGACTTCATCGCCAACGCCTCGCACGAGCTGAGAACGCCGCTGACGGTGATCGTGGGCTTCCTCGAGATCGCGATGGGCGATCCGGGCCTGGACGTGACCACGCGCACGGCGCACCTGACCTTGATGACCGAGCAGGCGCAGCGCATGCAGCGGCTGATCCAGGACATGCTGACGCTGTCGCGGCTGGAATCGGACGAATTCCCGCTCAAGCGCGAGCGGGTGGATATCAAGCTTCTGGTCGAATCGATTGCGGCCGAAGCGCGTGCGCTGTCGGGTGGCCGGCACACGATCGAGGTGGCGGTGGATGGCCCGGACGTGATGGGCAGCATGGAAGAACTGCGCAGCGCCTTCGCCAACCTGGCATCGAACGCCGTGCGCTACTCGCCCAACGGCGGCACGATCCGCCTGGCCTGGTCACGCGGCCCGGATGCGCTGGCATTTGCCGTCACCGACTGCGGCATCGGCATCGACCCGGAGCACATCCCGCGCCTGACCGAGCGTTTCTACCGCGTGGACAAGAGCCGCTCACGCGAAACGCAGGGCACGGGCCTGGGCCTGGCCATCGTCAAGCACGTGCTGCTGCGCCACGGCGGCAAGTTGACGATCACCTCCCAACCCGGCAAAGGCAGCACCTTCGCCGCCACGCTCCCGAACACCTCCCTGCCGGCGTAACCTCCGACCCCAAAAGCAATTGCCCTACAATTGGGGTCAGAGTCGAATTGTTTGACAACTTTGTGACATGCCGGGGAGATCTTCCGGTTGATCACGAATTGTACGGAAACGTTTGTTTGGCACAATGAGGGTCAGAGTCGAATTAATGAGCAACTTCGAAAGTTGTCAAACAATTCGACTCTGACCCTCATTGTTTTTTTGGCGTTTTAGTTAGAAAAACAATTGATTTCGACTAGGACGATGGGCACGAGCAAGCAAAGCCATCGCTCAATATATTGAGGTACTTTTTTCGGCTTTTTTGACCCGAAAAACATGAGGGTCAGAGTCGAATTAATGAGCAACTTCGAAAGTTGTCAAACAATTCGACTCTGACCCTAATTGTCTTTTGGGCAAGCTGGGGCGAGGAAATTGAGGGTCGGTAAAACGTCGTGGTGCAAGTGGGAAATTGGCCAATAATTCGACTCTGACCCTAATTGTTCCGGATGTTAGGGTAGCAGGAGGAGGGCGGCAGTCAGGGCGGCGGCCGGGATGCCGATCCAGGCGCCTTGGGCGACTTTGCGGGGGGCGTATTGGAGCATGGCGGCGACGGTCCAGGCGGCGACCGACAGGACGCCGCACCACAGCACCGGGCCGACGTGCCAGCCGCGGGCAGCGATGCAGGCGGCGAAGGAGAGTGCCAGGCCCAGCCAGGCCAGTGTGCGCATGCGCATTCTCAGCGCAGGCGCTGGCTCTTTTCCGCGGCCGTGCAGGTCGGCGTAGTGGCGGTCCATCACGATGCCTTTGGCGGCGAATGCGCTGAAGGCGAGGGAAACGCTGCTGAGAAATAGCATGCTCATACGGGCTCCATGGTCGAGGTCGATCCGGCGTCAGCCGCCGTCTGCTTTTTCGCTGCTTTCTGTTTGGCCTTGTGACCCAGCCACCATGCGGCCCAGCCCAGCAATGCGCCCAGTATCAGGACGACGATGTCGAACGCCGCCACCGGTCGCAGGCCTGGGCCGCCGAACAGCGACACGCCCAGGTGCGAATTGGTCGTGAACACGTTCAGTACAGGGATGCCCGCCAGCAGCACCGCGCCCACCGTTAGCTGGAAGCGCCACATTGCCCGCGTCGGCCGGATCTGCGCGAGGAGGGCCGCGGCGCCCCAGGCAATGAAGAACCAGTTGGCTTCGGCGCTGGCGCGCTGCGCCATGTCCACCGGCAGCAGGCGGTTGGCCCAGAAGAACGCGGCAAATGCGATCGGCAGACCGGCAATGGCGCCGATGTTCAGTGCGTCGACGAGGCGCACGCCGAACCCGACGCGTCCGCCTTTGGCGACGATCTTGGCGTACGACTGGCGTTCGCGCACGCCCCATAACAGCGCGCCGGTGGCGACCATCGCGCTGCCGGCCAGGCCGCACACGAAGAACAGTGCGCGCAGCAGCGGATCGGCAAAGTGCGCCAGGTGCATGCCGTAGATCGCGGCGCGCGTGGCGAGCGCCGTGCTCACCGGCGGCGTTTCCGACAGCAGGGCGCCACTGACACCATCGAACGTCATCGCCGGCTCGAGGTTCGACAACTGCTGGCCCGACGGCCGGTACAGTTCCACGCGCGCCGCTGCATCGTTCGGATGGCTGATCGCCACACGCGACGGCGTCACGCCCCACGCCCGCCCGGCCTGTTGGAGCATCGGCCCGATGTCGGCCAGCGGCGCGGCAATGTCCGCCGGCTTGCCGCGCTCGAAGTTGCCGAATACGTCGCTGAACATCGTGTTCTGCTCGTCGCCGTACAGCGCCTTGGTGGGCGCGGGCATGTAGATGAACATCAGCGTCACGATGCCCGTGTACGTGATCATCAGGTGGAACGGCAGTGCCAGCACGGCGGTCGCGTTGTGCGCGTCCAGCCACGAACGCTGGCCTTTCTTCGGCCGGAACGTGAAGAAGTCCTTGAAGATGCGCTTGTGCGTGATCACGCCGCTGATGATCGCCACCAGCATGAACATCGCGCCAATGCCGACAATCCAGCGGCCCCAGATCGCCGGCATGTAGTGCAGGTCGAAGTGCAGGCGGTACAGGAAATCCCCGCCCCGGGTGTCGCGCGGTTTGGCCGTCTGCAGGGCACTTGACGGATCGAGCGTGACATTCTGGTCGCGCAGCGCATTGCGGCGTTCCGCGCGCGTCATGTCTTTTTTCGGCGGATTCTGCCAGGCGGCCTGGATTACCGGATTGCGCTCGTCGGGCAGGTCGATCGTCCAGCGCGTCGCGTTCGGCGCGCGCTCCTGCAGCACGCGCACGGCCAGTTGCGCCGACTGCGCCGGAGAGAGCGTGGCCGGCGCAGCAGCCGCCGCGTGCAGCTCGGGCTTCATCCAGAACGTGATCTCGTGCCGGTAATACGCGGCCGTGCCGCCCATGAACACCAAGAGCAGCAGCCAGCACACGAGCAGGCCAGCCCACGTATGCACCCACGCCATCGATTGCCGCAAGCCGTCCTTCATGCCGTTCCTCCGACCAGCCACAACACCATCCCCAGCACCGCGCACGTTGCAGCCACGCCGACGCAGGCGCGCCGCGCGCTGCTTGTGGCAAAGACCCACAGGATCACGCAGGGATAGATGACGAACGCCAGCAGCGTGGCGATGGTGACGGCGTCGGCGCGTGGCAGCGGCAGCGCCAGCGCAATCAGTGCGCCCCCAAGCGCGGCGAGCATGTAGCCGCCGCCGATCGCGGCCACCGCGCGGGCGGTGACGCCGCCACGGTAGCGCCAGGTGAGCGTGGTCATGAAGCGGGGCCTCTCGTCAGACGAATGATGGCGTCACTGGATACACGGTCAGCCGGATCAGTGTTCGGCGCTTGGCGCCATGGCCGGGCCAGCCGCGACGGCTGCGATGCCCTTTGGCTGTACGACGCTCAGCGACGTGGTGTAGCTGGACGTTGCGTATTGCAGGCCGGCGCGCTCGCCCGCCGTCTTGTCGGTGTGCTCGGTCTCGAGCACATACAGGCCTTTCCATGGCATGTCGAACTTGACGACGCCGCTGTCATCCGACTCCGCTTCTTTCGCCCAGCCACTCTGGACGATGGCATTGACCTTTGCTTTCGGCAGCGGCTGGCCCTTGTAGAACACCTTGAATTCGCCGGCCTTGCCGGTCGGGACGAGGTCGAGCGTCAGCTTCGGCTGCTGCGCAGCGAAGCTGGTGGCCATGCGCGCGGCCGGCACCCAGATGTGGTTGAGCTTCTTGCCGTTCTCATCTGTTTCCCAGCTCGGATAGGCGTTGTCTTCGGCGACGATCGCGTCACCCGCCGCCGGCGTGGCGCCGCTGACGAGGTAACCCTTGGCCGTCTTGTCCAGCTTGAGCGTGCGTTCGCCCTTGGCGCCCAGCAGCGTCGCACTTGGAGCGCCGAACTTGTCGAGCAGGCCCGGCGTGGTTTCACGCTGGTTCAGGGCAAACTCGCCGAACTGCAGCTTGACCACCTTGCCGTCCTGCTCGAACCAGATTTGGTGGGCCTGCGCGGCAGGCGCTGCGACCAGCATGGCGACGAGGGAGGAGAGCAGAATCTTGTTCATGGTGAGCGCTTTGTGGTTATTGATCGGATCAGACGGGCAGTAATGCGACAGGAATTATAATGCGAATCATTCTCATTTCAAAACATTTTTACGACCGTTTCCAGCGGGGCGATGAAGCGGCTTGCCGTCGTGCCCGCCAAGGCATGTCATCAAGAACGCGCCGATGTACAATCGTGCCTCGTTCTTAACGGCCCCCTCTATGCTCTCTCGACGTACTTCCCTCGTGGCCTGCGCCGCGCTGTTGCTGGCCGCCTGCGGCAGCACCCCGACCCCGGCTCCCGTCACTCCCGTTGCCGCTCCCAAGGCGGCGCCATTGCCTCCCAAGAAAATCCGTATCGGCCTGGCCCTCGGTGGTGGCGCCGCGCGTGGCTTCGCCCATATCGGCGTCATCAAGGCGCTCGAAGCCCAGGGCATCTACCCCGAAATCGTCGTTGGCACCAGTGCCGGCTCGGTCGTCGGCGCACTGTATGCGTCGGGCGTAAACGGCTTTGCGCTGCAAAAGACGGCAATGACCATGGACGAGGCCACCATCTCGGACTGGGCGCTGCCGCTGTTCAGCAAATCGACGGGCCTGCTGAAGGGCGAAGCGCTGCAGAGCTATGTGAACAAGGCCGTCAACAACGTACCGATCGAGAAGTTGAAACTGCGCTTCGGCGCCGTGGCCACCGACCTGAAAACGGGCCAGCCGATCCTGTTCAGTCGCGGTAACACGGGCATGGCGGTGCGTGCGTCGTCGTCAGTGCCGAGCGTGTTCCAGCCGGTCGTCATCGGCAACAAGAGCTATGTCGATGGCGGCCTGGTCGCGCCGGTGCCGGTGCGCTACGTGCGCGACATGGGCGCCGATTTCATTATCGCGGTCAATATCTCGAGCGCAACCGAAGGCGCGGCCACGGCCAGCTCGCTCGACGTACTGATGCAGACCTTCTCGATCATGGGCCAGCGCCTGAATCACTTCGAGCTCAAGGATGCCGACGTCGTCATTACGCCGGCACTGGGCAATATGGGCTCGAGCGATTTCGGTGGCCGCAACCTGGCCATCCTGGCGGGCGAGCAGGCCGCCGCCGCGGTCATGCCGCAAATCAAGGCCAAACTGAAACTCAAACAGCAAGTTCCCTGAGAAAGCCCACGATGAACACCAAACCTTACCTGACCCTGGCGGACGCGAAACAGATCGGCGCTGCCGCCGAAGCCGAAGCCCTCGCCAATGGCTGGGCCGTGTCGATCGCCATCGTCGACGATGGCGGCCACTTGCTGTGGCAGCAGCGCCTGGACGGCGCGCCGCCGATCTCGTCGCACATCGCACCCAGCAAGGCCAACACGGCCGCGCTCGGCCGCCGCGAGTCCAAGGTGTATGAAGACGTGATCAATGGCGGGCGCATGTCGTTCCTCAGTGCGCCGAAGCTCGAAGGCATGCTCGAGGGTGGCGTGCCCGTCATCGTCGATGGCCACGTGATCGGCGCGGTCGGCGTCTCGGGCGTGAAATCGAACGAGGATGTGCAGATCGCCAGGGCCGGTATCGCCGCCCTGGGCACGCCGTAAATCAAGGGTACGGGCACATGATTTGTGCCCGTATTTGCTGCAACGCCGCATTGCCGAATGCCGTTGTACGCGCTATAATTCGGAAGTTTATCTAATTCAAACTTCGCCGTAGCGCATACCCACCAACCCTCATTCAACATGACCTCCAACACCCGGCGCAAGCAGTGCAGCGGGGTTAGCTGGATGTCGGTCTGACGTGGCGCAGCTACGGCAACTTTTACGGGAGTTGCCCTTGCCGCCATTCTTTTCCGGCCCCTCAGTCCCGGCCATCCTGGCCCTTGCTGACGGGACCATCTTCAAAGGTTATTCCATCGGCGCCGTCGGTCACACGACCGGCGAAGTGGTGTTCAACACCGCCATGACCGGCTACCAGGAAATCCTTACCGACCCGAGCTATTCGCGTCAGATCGTCACGCTGACCTACCCGCACATCGGTAACTATGGCGTCAACACGAGCGACGTGGAAGCATCGAAAGTACACGCCGCAGGCCTGATCATTCGCGACCTGCCGCTGCTGGCCTCCAACTTCCGCTCGACGCAGTCGCTTGGCGACTACCTGAAGGCCGAGAACGTCGTGGCGATTGCCGGCATCGATACCCGCAAGCTCACCCGCATCCTGCGCGAGAAGGGCGCCCAGGCCGGCGCGATCCTCACGTCGTCGCAGGGCGCCGAGCCATCGGCAGCGCAGGCACTCGAACTGGCGCGCTCGTTCCCTGGCCTGGCCGGCATGGACCTGGCCAAGGTCGTCTCGGTCAAGGCACCGTACGAGTTCACCGAAACCGAATGGAAGCTGGGCGAAGGCTTCGGCAAGCAGACCAATCCCCAGTACCACGTGGTCGCTTTCGACTACGGCGTCAAGCGCAACATCCTGCGCATGCTGGCAGAGCGCGGTTGCAAGGTCACCGTGCTGCCGGCGCAGTCCACCGCCGCCGACGCGCTGGCGCTGAACCCGGACGGTATCTTCCTGGCCAACGGCCCGGGCGACCCGGAACCATGCGACTACGCCATCGCCGCCTCGCGCGAGCTGATCGAAAAAGGCGTCCCGACCTTCGGCATCTGCCTCGGTCACCAGATCATGGCGCTGGCCTCCGGCGCCAAGACCATGAAAATGAAGTTCGGCCACCACGGCGCGAATCACCCGGTGCAGGACCTCGATTCCAGAAAGGTGTTGATCACCTCGCAGAACCACGGCTTTGCGGTCGATCCGACCACCTTGCCCGCCAACTGCCGCGTCACGCACGTGTCGCTGTTCGACGGCTCGCTGCAGGGTTTCGAGCGTACCGACAAACCGGCGTTCTGCTTCCAGGGTCACCCGGAAGCCTCGCCTGGGCCGACCGACGTCGCCTACCTGTTTGACCGCTTCATCGGCCTGATGCAAGCAGCGGAGAAAAAATAATATGCCAAAACGTAGTGACATTAAAAGCATCCTGATCATCGGCGCTGGCCCGATCGTCATCGGCCAGGCCGTCGAATTCGACTACTCCGGCGCGCAAGCCTGCAAGGCCCTGCGCGAAGAGGGTTACAAGGTCATCCTGGTGAACTCGAACCCGGCCACGATCATGACCGACCCGGAAACGGCGGACGTGACCTACATCGAGCCGATTACCTGGAAGGTCGTCGAGCGCATCATCGAGAAAGAGCGTCCGGACGCAATCCTGCCGACGATGGGCGGCCAGACTGCGCTGAACTGCGCGCTCGACCTGCACCGTCATGGCGTGCTCGAAAAATACAATGTCGAGCTGATCGGCGCGACGCCGGAAGCGATCGACAAGGCCGAAGACCGCCTGAAGTTCAAGAACGCGATGACCAAGATCGGCCTGGGTTCGGCGCGTTCGGGCGTGGCGCACACGATGGAAGAATCGTGGGTCGTGCAGCGCGAGATGGGCTTCCCGACCATCATCCGTCCATCGTTCACGATGGGCGGCAGTGGCGGCGGCATCGCCTACAACGAAGAAGAATTCGAAGCGATCTGCAAGCGCGGCCTGGAAGCCTCGCCAACCTCGGAGCTGCTCATCGAAGAGTCGCTGCTCGGTTGGAAAGAGTACGAGATGGAAGTCGTGCGCGACAAGAACGACAATTGCATCATCATCTGCTCGATCGAGAACCTCGATCCGATGGGCGTGCACACGGGCGACTCGATCACCGTCGCACCGGCGCAGACCCTGACCGACAAGGAATACCAGATCCTGCGCAACGCGTCGATCGACGTGCTGCGTGAAATCGGCGTCGACACGGGCGGCTCCAACGTGCAGTTCGCGATCAACCCGAAAGACGGCCGCATGATCGTCATCGAGATGAACCCGCGCGTCTCGCGTTCGTCGGCGCTGGCCTCGAAAGCCACCGGCTTCCCGATCGCCAAGGTCGCGGCCAAGCTGGCCGTGGGCTACACGCTCGACGAGCTGCGCAACGACATCACGGGCGGCGCCACGCCGGCCTCGTTCGAACCGTCGATCGACTACGTCGTCGTCAAGATCCCGCGCTTCACGTTCGAAAAATTCCCGACCGCCGACAAGCACCTGACCACGCAGATGAAATCGGTGGGTGAAGTGATGGCCATGGGCCGCACCTTCCAGGAAGCGTTCCAGAAAGCCCTGCGCGGCCTCGAAGTGGGCGTCGATGGTCTGAACGAAAAAACACGCGACCGCGAAAAAATCGAAGAAGAGCTGGGCGAGCCTGGTCCGGACCGCATCTGGTACGTGGGCGATGCATTTGCCCAGGGCTTCACGCTCGAAGAAGTGCACGGCCTGACCAAGATCGATCCGTGGTTCCTCGTGCAGATCAAGGAAATCGTCGACATCGAACTGTGGCTCGAGACGCAGACGCTCGAAGGCCTCGACAAGCCTGTGCTGTACAAGCTTAAGCAAAAAGGTTTTGCTGACCGTCGCCTCGCGTTCCTGCTGAAGGTCAAGCCCGAAGAAGTGCGCGCGCGCCGTCATGCACTGAACATCCGTCCCGTCTACAAGCGCGTCGATACCTGCGCGGCCGAGTTCTCGACCGACACCGCGTACATGTACTCGACGTACGACGAAGAGTGCGAGTCGAACCCCACCGACAAGAAAAAGATCATGGTGCTGGGCGGCGGTCCGAACCGCATCGGGCAGGGCATCGAGTTCGACTACTGCTGCGTCCACGCCGCCCTCGCAATGCGCGAAGATGGCTACGAGACCATCATGGTCAACTGCAACCCAGAGACGGTTTCGACCGACTATGACACGTCCGACCGCCTGTACTTCGAATCGCTGACGCTGGAAGACGTGCTGGAAATCGTCGAGCTGGAAAAGCCGGTCGGCGTGATCGTCCAGTACGGCGGCCAGACGCCACTGAAACTGGCGCTGGACCTCGAAGCCAACGGCGTGCCGATCATCGGCACCTCGCCGGACATGATCGACGCCGCCGAAGACCGCGAGCGTTTCCAGCAACTGCTGCAAGAGCTGGGCCTGCGCCAGCCGCCGAACCGCACCGCCCGCACCGAAGCCGACGCACTGACGCTGGCCGAAGAAATCGGGTATCCGCTGGTCGTGCGTCCATCGTACGTGCTGGGTGGCCGCGCAATGGAAATCGTCCACGAGCAGCGTGACCTCGAGCGCTACATGCGCGAAGCGGTCAAGGTCTCGCACGATTCGCCGGTGCTGCTCGACCGCTTCCTGAACGACGCCATCGAAGTCGACGTCGACTGCATCTCGGATGGCGAAGCCACCTTCATCGGCGGCGTGATGGAACACATCGAACAGGCTGGCGTGCACTCGGGCGACTCGGCCTGCTCGCTGCCACCGTACTCGCTGACGCAGGCGACGATCGATGAGCTCAAGCGCCAGACCTCGCTGATGGCCAAGGCCCTGAACGTGGTCGGCCTGATGAACGTGCAGTTCGCGATTCAGCAGAAAGAAGAAAACGGTCAGACGGTTGATACTGTTTTTGTGCTGGAAGTGAACCCACGCGCTTCGCGTACCGTGCCGTTCGTGTCGAAAGCCACCGGCCTGCAGCTGGCGAAGATCGCCGCGCGCTGCATGGTTGGCCAGACGCTGGCGCAGCAGGGCATCACGAAGGAAGTGATCCCGCCATTCTTCAGCGTGAAAGAAGTCGTGTTCCCGTTCGTGAAATTCCCGGGTGTCGACACCATCCTGGGCCCCGAGATGAAATCGACCGGCGAAGTGATGGGCGTTGGCATGACCTTTGGCGAAGCCTTCGTCAAGTCGCAACTGGCTGCCGGCATCAAGCTGCCGCGTTCGGGCACCGTGTTCCTGTCGGTGAAGTCGTCCGACAAGCCGCGCGCAACGAGCGTGGCGCGTGACCTGGTGGCGATGGGCTTCGACCTGGTCGCGACCAAGGGCACGGCCGCCGTGATCGCCGCCGCCGGGATTCCGGTGCGCGCCGTGAACAAGGTGCTCGAAGGCCGTCCGCACGTCGTCGACATGATCAAGAACCGCGAAATCGTGATGGTCGTGAACACTGTTGAAGAAAAGCGCAGCGCCATCGTCGACTCGCGTGCAATCCGTACGTCGGCGCTCGCCGCCCACGTGGTGACCTACACGACGATCGCCGGCGCCGAAGCGGCCATCGAAGGCATGCCGCATATCGACGAACTGCGTGTGTATGATTTACAAGGTCTGCATAAAACCTTAAACTAAGCAGACGCAGTACCCGTCACACTGGAAGTCCAGTCAACCACAGAGCTCGCGCGGCCTTGGCGCCGCGTGCCTCTGTGGTTTTCGCTTTCTTGTCGCGTCGGTACGATCCGCCTCGGCGGGCCCGTCAACAAACCAAGCAGAGAACCATGACCACACCACTGACCAAATTCGGCGCAGAACTCCTGAAAGAAGAGCTGCACCAGCTCAAGACGAAGGAACGCCGCAGCGTGATCGACGCGATCGCCGAAGCGCGTTCGCATGGCGACCTGTCCGAGAACGCCGAATACGACGCCGCCAAGGAACGCCAGGCGTTCGTCGAAGGCCGCATCGCCGAGCTGGAAAGCAAGCTGAGCACCTCGCAGGTGATCGACCCGACCACGCTCGACGCCGAAGGCCGCGTGGTGTTTGCCGCCACCGTCGACCTGGAAGACCTCGACTCGAGCCAGAAGGTCACGTACCAGATCGTCGGCATGGATGAAGCCGACCTCAAGATGAACAAGGTCTCGATCACCTCGCCCATCGCGCGCGCGCTGATCGGCAAATACGCCGGCGACGTCGTTGAAGTGCAGGCGCCGTCCGGCCCGCGCGAATACGAAATCCTGGAAGTGCGCTACATCTGATGGACAGCGGCGCGCAGGGGCTCGCAGCAGGTCAGGCGCCGGGCCGGGCAGGGCGCTTGCCGGCGGCGCGCCTGCTGGTCGCGGCGCTGTGGACCGGCAGCCTGTGGGCGCTGGGCTATATCGCCGCGCCAGCAGCCTTCAAGGTGCTTGGCAGCGGGCAGGCCGGCGATCTGGTTGCCGTGCTGCTCACGCGCCAGGCGTGGCTGTCGATCGGCTGTGCGATCGTGCTGGCGCTGTTGCTGTGGCGCTCGGCCGATCTTGCCGCGCCGCGCCGGCGTTTTCTCGGCTGGCTCGTGATCGCGATGCTGGCGTGCGCGCTGGTGATTTTCGTGGGCTTGCAGCCAGGGATGGCGCATTTGCGCGTGCTGGCGGGTGAGGCGGGTGTGCGGGCGTCGCCGTACTGGACGCAGTTTGCCGTCATGCATGGCGTGTCGCAGGTGTTTCACATGATTCAGAGCGTGCTGGGCGCGTGGTTGCTCGTCAAGCTGCGGTAATTTAACCCTGGCTTCTGTTTGGGTGCAGCGCAGCGCCGTTACCGGTTGAACGCGTGGACGGCGCAGCCGTCCACCCTACGCTCATAAAAAAACCGGGTTGCCCCGGTCTTTTTTTTACTTGTTCAGCGAATTCTTCTTGGAGCTGGTCTGACGCGGTTTGGCGCGCTTGATATTGCCGCCTGCCGTGACACGCTCGTTACCCTTGAGCATGACCTTGGTGACGCTTGGCTTCTTGGTGCCACTGGCGCTGGCCTTGACGATCGTGACTTCGCGCATGCCCGGGCCGGCCTTGCTGCTGCGTTCCTTGGCCGTCTCGACCTTCGGACGGTACAGCACCAGCAGCTTGCCGATGTGCTGGACCTGGGCCGCTTCGAGGTCGGCGCTGATCTTGTCGTACATGGCAACGCGCGCTTCGCGGTCGTCACCGAATACGCGCACCTTGATCAAGCCGTGCGAGTCGAGGCTGTTGGCGACTTCCTTCATCACGGATTCGGTCAGGCCGTCGGCGCCGATCATGACAACAGGATTGAGCCCGTGGGCTTCTGCGCGCAGAGCACTGCGCTCGGCCGGAGTGAGTTTAAGCATAATAAATTTTTTTTGATGGACCTATAAAAGCAGTATTCTACGCGAATGGCCAAGAACAAATTAAACAAAAACTGGTTACACGACCATATTAACGATCCCTACGTCAAACTCGCGCAAAAAGAGGGCTACCGCGCCCGCGCCGCTTACAAGCTGAAAGAAATCGACGAAGCCGAAAAACTCATCAAGTCAGGCAATGTCGTGGTCGACCTTGGCTGCACCCCTGGCAGCTGGGCCCAGTACACGCGGCGCAAGCTGGCCGGCAAGGACGGCGGCGGTATCCACGGTACCATTATTGGCCTGGATATTTTACCAATGGAGCCAGTCGCTGATGTTCAATATATTCAGGGCGACTTCCGCGAAGAAGAGGTGCTGACGCAGCTCGACGCTGTACTGGCCGACCGCAAGGTCGACGTGGTGCTGTCCGATATGGCGCCGAATCTGTCGGGTATCGGCCATGCCGACGCCGCCCGCATGGAACATCTGATCGATCTGGCAATTGAATTCTCGCAGGCGCATCTGAAGCCGGGCGGCGCGCTGCTGGTGAAGTGTTTCAAGGACATGGGTTTTACCCAGATCCTGGAGAAATTCCGCCTTGAGTTTACGACCGTGAAGCAAATCAAACCCAAGGCCAGCCGCGATAAATCGTCCGAGATTTTCCTGCTGGGCCGGGGTCTGAAAAATCCGAGTGCGTAATTGGCAGGTGATCACAGATCGCCTCTTGAAATTTGGCTGCGCGGCCACCACATCTGCCGCGTGAACCCGCGTGTTGCGACTGCGTTTCAGGCAGTCGGCAACGACGGGAATGAATAAGACAGTCATTCGATGGTATTTCGACACTATGGCCGGAGTTGCGTGGCAGCGTTGGCTTATTGCGGGTAAAATCAGAATACTGAAATCGGTAGAGATGCGTACGCATCGGAGGAGTGCTCGTGAATAATATGTTTTCCAAATCCGCCATCTGGGTGGTCGTCGCGCTGCTGTTGTTCATGCTGTTCAAGCAGTTTGACACCCACAGCGTCGCTGGCGGCAGCAAGACCATCGCTTATTCCGAGTTGCTCGATGAGGTGAAGTCCCGCCGCATCAAGGAAGTCCTGATCGAGGGCACCAACATCACTGCCACGCGCGCTGATGACACCAAGGTGCGCGCCACCGCCACTGGTCTCGACCGTGGCCTGATCGGTGATCTGCGTGAGTATGGCGTGCGCTTCGACGTCAAGCCGCCTGAAGAGCCTTCGTTCCTGCAGCAGATTTTCATCTCGTGGTTCCCGATGCTGCTCCTGATCGGCGTGTGGGTGTTCTTCATGCGCCAGATGCAGGGCGGCGGCAAGGGCGGGGCGTTCTCCTTCGGCAAGTCGAAGGCCCGCATGCTCGACGAAACCAACAACACCGTGACGTTCACGGACGTCGCAGGTTGCGATGAAGCCAAAGAAGAAGTCTCCGAGATCGTCGACTTCCTGCGCGATCCAACCAAGTTCCAGAAGCTGGGCGGCCGTATCCCGCGCGGCGTGCTGATGGTCGGTCCTCCAGGTACCGGTAAGACGCTGCTGGCTCGCGCCATCGCCGGCGAAGCCAAAGTGCCGTTCTTCTCGATCTCGGGCTCGGACTTCGTCGAGATGTTTGTCGGTGTCGGCGCCAGCCGCGTCCGTGACATGTTCGAGAACGCCAAGAAGCACTCGCCGTGCATCATCTTCATCGACGAGATCGACGCTGTCGGTCGTCATCGCGGCGCCGGCATGGGCGGTGGTAACGACGAACGCGAACAGACGCTGAATCAGCTGCTGGTCGAGATGGATGGTTTTGAAGCGCAATCGGGCGTGATCGTCATTGCCGCCACCAACCGCGCCGATGTGCTGGACAAAGCACTGCTGCGTCCAGGCCGTTTCGACCGCCAGGTGATGGTGGGCCTGCCGGATATCCGCGGCCGCGAACAGATCCTGAACGTGCACATGCGCAAAGTGCCGATCGGCACCGACGTGAAAGCCGACATCCTGGCGCGCGGTACCCCTGGTTTCTCGGGCGCCGATCTGGCCAATCTGGTCAATGAAGCGGCACTGTTCGCCGCCCGCCGCAGCAAGCGTCTGGTCGAGATGATCGACTTCGAAGATGCGAAGGACAAGATCTTCATGGGTCCGGAGCGCAAGTCGATGGTCATCCGCGAAGAAGAACGTCGCAACACCGCGTATCACGAGTCGGGCCACGCGGTCATTGCCAAGCTGTTGCCAAAGGCTGATCCGGTGCACAAGGTCACGATCATGCCGCGTGGTTACGCGCTGGGCCTGACCTGGCAACTGCCTGAGCACGATGCGCTGTCTGGCTACAAGGACAAGATGCTTGAAGAAATCTCGATCCTGTTCGGTGGCCGTATCGCCGAAGAGATTTTTGTCGGCCAGATGTCCACCGGCGCGTCGAATGACTTCTCGCGTGCCACCAAGCTGGCCCGTTCGATGGTGACCCGCTTCGGTATGTCCGACAGCATGGGCGTGATGGTCTACGAAGACAGCGAGAACGAAGGCTTCTTCGGCGGCGCCACCAAAACGATCTCGGAAGCGACCCAGCAAAAGGTCGATGCCGAAATCCGCGCGATCCTCGACACGCAGTACGCCCTGGCGCGTCGCCTGCTGGAAGAGAACCGCGACAAGGTCGAGATGATGACCAAGGCGCTGCTCGACTGGGAAACCATCGATGCCGACCAGATCAACGACATCATGGCCGGCCAGGAGCCACGCAAGCCAACGACGGTGCTGACCAAGCGCACGCCGCCAGGCGATAGCGGCCCTGGTGGTGTGGCGCCAAACGCCACCGCACCAGCCTGACGCTCGCGCTACCCCACGAAGGCACCCGCAAGGGTGCCTTTTTTCATGATGGCGTCCGCTCGCTGCTTTGACTTGCTGAACAGCCCGCAACGCCCGTACGACTGACACCATGAACAACACACTGCAATGCGGCCAGTTCCGCTTCGCGCTCGATGGCGCCGCCTCGCTCGAACCCGTCGTGATGGGCATCCTGAACATCACGCCGGATTCGTTTTCGGATGGCGGCCGCTATCAGGGCCTGGAATTCGCGCTGACCCATGCCGAAGCCATGATTCGCGATGGCGCCACGATGATCGATATCGGTGGCGAGTCGACCCGCCCCGGTTCCCCTGGCGTACCCCTCGATGAAGAACTGCGCCGCGTGATGCCGACGCTGTACGCGCTGCGTACGCTGGACGTTGCGCTGTCGGTCGACACCATCAAACCAGAGGTCATGCGCGAGGCGCTGATTGCCGGCGCCGACATGATCAACGACGTCAACGGCTTTCGCGCACCAGGGGCGCTGGAGGCGGTGCAGGACAGCGACTGCGGCCTGTGCGTGATGCACATGCAAGCGACACCGGCCACCATGCAGCAGGCGCCCCGGTATGATGACGTGGTGGGGGAGGTGATTGCATTCCTGGCCGCGCGCATCGATGCGATGACAGCGGCTGGCATCGATCGCAGCCGCATCTGCGTCGACCCGGGCTTCGGCTTCGGCAAGACCTTCGAGCACAACTACGCGTTGCTACGCGGCCTGGGCCGCATCCGCGATGAACTTGGCTTGCCGGTGCTGGCCGGCATGTCGCGCAAGTCGATGATCGGGGCCGTCACCGGGCGTCCGGTCGAGCAGCGCACTGCAGGTAGTGTCGGCGCGGCATTGGCTGCGGTAGCACAGGGCGCTAGAATCGTGCGTGTGCATGATGTTGCGGAGACGGTCGATGCGCTGAAGGTGTGGCATGCGGCCATGCATCCATAAAAATTCGTTTCAATAAGAGAAAAGAGAACTAGATGGCACGGAAATATTTCGGCACCGATGGCATTCGCGGCCTCGTGGGCGCAGCACCAATCACCCCTGATTTCGTCATGCGCCTCGGCTACGCCGCCGGCACCGTGCTGGCAAAGGGCAAAAAATCGAGCAGCGGCCGGCCCGTCGTGTTGATCGGGAAGGACACGCGCATTTCGGGCTATATGCTCGAAGCAGCGCTGGAGTCGGGTTTCTCGGCGGCCGGCGTGGATGTGATGCTGGCCGGCCCGATGCCAACCCCGGCCATCGCCTACCTGACGCGCGCGCTGCGCCTGCAGGCGGGCGTCGTGATCTCGGCGTCGCACAACCCGTTCCAGGATAACGGCATCAAGTTCTTCTCCGGCCATGGCACCAAGCTGCCGGACTCGGTGGAGCTGGAAATTGAAGACGCGATCGACCAGCCGATGGGCTGCGTGTCATCCGACAAGCTGGGCCGTGTTTCGCGTCTGCGCGATGCCCAGGGCCGCTACATCGAATTCTGCAAGAGCACGTTCCCGAACGAGCTCGACCTGCGCGGCTTGAAAATCGTCGTCGACAGTGCCCATGGCGCTGCCTACAACATCGCTCCGCACGTGTTCCATGAACTGGGCGCCGAAGTCATTTCCATTGGCGCCCAGCCGGACGGCTTCAACATCAACGCCGGCTTTGGTGCCACCGCGCCGCAGGCGCTGTCCGAAGCCGTCGTGGCCAACAAGGCCGACCTGGGCATCGCGCTGGACGGCGATGCCGACCGCCTGATCATGGTCGACGCCACCGGCCGCGTCTACAACGGCGACGAGCTGCTGTACGTGATGGTGCGCGACCGCATGAGCACCGGCCCCGTGGCCGGCGCCGTGGGCACCCTGATGACGAATATGGCGCTCGAAGTGGCGTTCAAGGAAATGGGCATCGGCTTCGCGCGCGCCAAGGTGGGCGATCGCTACGTGCTCGAAGTCATGAGGGAGCGTGGCTGGCTGTTCGGTGGCGAAGGTTCGGGCCATCTGCTGGCACTGGACAAGCACACCACCGGCGACGGCATCGTCTCGGCCCTGCAAGTGCTGTCGGCGCTGGTGCGCGGCAACAAGTCGCTGGCCGAATGCTGTAATGAGCTCACACTGTTCCCGCAAACGCTGATCAACAAGAAAGTCGCGCCGGGCTTCGACTGGACCGCCGATGCGGCAATGGTCGCCGAGAAAGAAGCCGTCGAGCGCGAGCTGGGCGACAACGGCCGCGTGCTGATCCGCGCATCGGGCACTGAGCCGTTGATCCGGGTGATGGTCGAGGCGAAAGAGGCGGAACTTGCGGACAGCCTGGCACGTCGTATCGCGGCCAAATTGTCGGCATAAATGCGCTGAGCGAAGCGCGGGCGTTGGCATCGCATCAAGCGGCTGTCAGACACTGGTGTTTCGCGAACGATTGGCATATAATGTTGCCCACGGCGGAGTGTAGCGCAGCCCGGTAGCGCACCTGGTTTGGGACCAGGGGGTCCAAGGTTCGAATCCTTGTACTCCGACCAGCAAGATTCATCAGAACAGGCCGTCATCGACGGCCTGTTTTGTTTTCCGGTCTCATCGTTTTGCACCGCCCTTAGCTCAGTCGGATAGAGCAACAGCCTTCTAAGCTGTGGGTCGGGGGTTCGATTCCCTCAGGGCGGGCCAGATTTCCCAAACCAGACAAGTGCTTATCCGCATCGTGCGGCTACCTTTCCGTAGGCATTGCGTTATTTAAGTTTCCTTGCGCTATTGAATGCCATTTTCCCCGGCTTTCACACGCTCTGGCTGTCGGCAATATACGCGCTGCGTGAGCTGACATGTCCGCATGCGCGAGCAGCCGCGTTCCGGCGCCGGCGACTCTGGATCATTATGCAATTTGCGCGCAGATTGTGCTCGCTGATTCTTTCCTTGAAGTTAACTAGGTGCCCAGGACCTCGAGCGAAGACGATTCAGGCTAGCCGAAACAGCAACTCCATACGATAAACCTGTGGCTCATGGCTAGCAGATGGCTTGCACCGTGGTAATGAAATTATGTTTTTGTCCAACTTAGGGTGGGTTAGAAAGATGTCGTTCAACAAATTAGGGGAGATTTCAGTACGCATGTGTCCATCGGCGAAACAAACGCGCGACACGAAATGTGGTTTCTTTCGGGAAAATGCTGATTTAGTTATGCGTCCGCAACTTTGCAGTAGTCCCGCGATCATCCGATCGAAAACTGAATTTACCAATTTATCTGAATGAAATGAATAATAAATATGCACTCGAGTTGAAGAAGTTGTCGCACGCGGAGGAGCAAATTCACGTAAAGCATTCTGAGGCTTTACCGACCAAAGTCCGATCGTCGACGATCGACATTGCCAAGGGCATCGGCATCCTTTTGATCGTGTTAGGTCATGATGCGGGGTTCAGTGGATATTTCCCCCAGTTTGCGGATTTCTTGGGTGGAATACGAATGCCGTTCTTTTTCTTTATTTCAGGTGTTACTTTCTCACTAGGTCGGCGCGGGCTGACCGATATTGCAATCGCTAGGGCAGATGCATGGTTAAAGCCATTTGTCGTGGTGGTTACAATTTTTGGATGTCTGAATATTTTGCGTGGAACGGGAACGCTTGAAGGTTTGGTACTGGCGCTGACGTATGGTACAGGGTATACACTTTCACCACGCGCAGTATGGTTTTTGCCACATTTGTGGTTGTTGTATGTGTCATGCAGTGCGTTGTTGATGCATTGCAAGTATCTGTTTTCTACGAGTATCCGCCGCACTGCGTCGCTGACCATTTTGCTTGGGGTCGGATACGCGGTTCTCGATATGTTCAATAATCCCTATGAAAATAATGACTGCTTTAAAATTACGGAGTTCAGTACTGCGCTTTTCAGCTGCGGTTTGCCGATGAGCGCAGATTTTTTGCTGATTACGGCAGTCTTTTTTATCTTCGGTGTTTTCATGTCGGCAGCGGTTAAGAATTTCAAGTTTAGCTTATTGCATTTGGGTGTAGCTCTATCCATCGTCACGGTGGTCTGGTTTTCTTTCAATGATTCGATGAATTTAAATTATCGCCAATATGACCATCTATTTGGCACCACCGCTTTAGCATTTTCTGGAATATATTTGATGTTGGGCTTGAGCAGCCTGCTAGGGAAAATAGCATGGGTCGAGAAAGGTTTGATCTTTATCGGTCGCGGTTCGCTCTTTATCCTGTTGTTTCACATGCCAATTTTATATAATTTCCCAGCGATTCTGGACCGAATTCTGCCTTATAAGTTCGCTGTCGAAGCGACTGTCTTGCTATGTGCGATGTTTATTCCACTTGTAATTTGGCAGACTTGCAAGCGGTTTAAGATCACCAGAACATTGTTTTTTCCTATTTATAAAAGAGGTGATCCGACGATGCGATCAAGTTAAACACGATGGTGAGATCGCGGAACTGCGGCGCATGCCAGTCCGTGCAGTAATTGCTCACTAGAAGTATTTAATCATTGGTGCATCTGCAGGCGAAAATGACCTCGCCGGCGCTTTTATTACAGGCGTTGCATTCGCGGCTGGGTGTATATTCTATGTCACCGTCGAGAATCAGCTCAGTTGCATTTTTCATGAACGCGGGCGCGCGTTACCTGAAGCAATTCCTGTCCCGGAAGTCTGACCTACTGCAGAATCTACAGTCTTGCGCCACATAAGGCGGCGACACCAGGCCGCCCGATTATCGCTGCCAATCATTGGGGAGGCGGGCTAGGCGCGACTACGGGATCGCTATACACGCTAGTTACGCGAAGACAGTATTGGCTAGCCGGAAATGGCACTTCGCCTTGTTCTGCCTTCGATCAGCAAGCACCGTATAGACGTAGCTGTGTCATTTGCTCGTGAGTGCGTATGCCGGCATCTGGTCCAAAAGACGTCGTGACATTAAGGCGGCAATCACATGGCCGGTGTGGTCGTAGATGCGCAGCAGGAACGGGCCGTAATAGCTGCCGCTCTGGACCGTATAGCCTATGCCGGCCGTGGCGTGAAGATGAAGATATCGTCCTCGCTTGCGTATGGATCGACGGTGCTCTAGCGGGCAGTATGACCGTAGAACTGGCCGAGTTCCGGATGCCGGACCGGGTCGAGGTCACGGCGTTAGTCCCGGTTCATGGCCGACCACGTCAAGTCATCCACGTAGTCGAGCGTGGAATAGGCGGACATGGCAGGCCTCGGGCGGTGGGATGCCCTGGCGACAGGCCTGGCAATGTCGTCCGATGTGCCGACATGGTCACGCTTTGCAAGTGCAGCGTCTAGTCATCATGCGAGCGCGGGAAACGCCTCGTCCCCATCACCCCATGCCGCCAGTGCGCGGCGCAGCAGGCGACGTTCGCGGTGATCGATCTGCTGGTCGGCCCGCACAATCTCGAGCATGCCTTTGAGTACCAGTGCGCGCAGCGCCGGATCCTGTACTTCGTCCAGCAGCGCGTCGATCGTGGCCGGTTCGATTTCGACCATGCCGGCCGCGTGGTTGGTGCTGTGGGCCAGCAGATCCTGGGTGAGCTCGCCGGCGGCATCGTCGAACGTGTCTTCGCTCACGCCCAGTACCTCGAGCACACCGCTGTGGTGCAGCGTCTTGAGTTCCTGTGGCGCCAGGCGACCGTCGGCGATCATGGCCAGGGCCAGCAACCGGCTCATGGCCTTGGGACTGTCGGTCGGGTAATTTCTCATTGCTTCCTCGCTTCGTGTGAACTGAGTCACCAATATACGGCTGCGAAATCCTAAAGTAAAATCGAATTATCTTTAGCAATTCTCAATATTTCTGGTGGTGAGAGCGCATGAATTACAAGCATCTTCAGTACTTCCATACGGTTGCCACGGTCGGCAGCGTCGTTCGCGCGGCCGAGCAGTTGCACGTGTCGGCACAGGCGATCAGTACGCAGTTGCAGTTGTTGGAGGACCAGTTTGGCGAGGAACTGCTGCGCAAGAAGGGGCGCGGGCTGGTGCTGACTGAGGCTGGCAAGACCGTCCTGCGCTATACGGACCAGATCTTCAGTCTTGGTAATGAACTGGAGCAGGCGGTGCGACGCGGCTTGTTCACCGAGACGGAAACATTGCGGGTTGGCCTGTGCGACGCGATCGCCAAGACAATGGCGTTTCAGCTGTTGCAACCTGCGCGCGATGCGGGGCTGGCCATGCACCTGGTTTGTCGGGAAGGGCGCTTTGGCGACCTGATGGAGGATCTGAGCGCACACCGGCTCGATCTGCTGATCTCGGACCAGGGCTTGCCACCTGGCGGCGCGGTGCGTGGCCATAGTCACCTGCTGGGATCGAGCACCGTCACGGTTGTGGGGCATCCTGACGTCTGCCAGCACTGGGGCGGTGATTTTCCGCAGCGCCTGAAGGGGGCGCCGTTCCTGATGCCTGGTCAGGGTGCGGCGCTGCACAGCCAGTTGATGGCCTGGCTTGAAGCGCAGGGACTGCGCCCGATCGTGGTCGGCGAGTTCGACGATGGTGCACTGCTGGGCGCATTCGCCGGCGCCGGTGCGGGCTTCATGGCGGCGCCGACCGTGCTTGCGGCGTCATTGTGCGCGCAGTATGGACTCGAGCCGGTAGGGGTGATCGACGCCATTGTCGAGCAGGTCTATGCCGTGACCGTCGAGCGGCGGGTACACCATCCGGCGCTGCGGCGCATCCTGGAACGGGCGCCGCAGGTATTTGGCTGAGAAGCGGGGGCGTACGTCAGATGCGATCGCTTTCCTTGCGCACGACGCGCCCGATCACGATGCAATCGTCGCCCTGGCATCGTTTGCGGTGGTAGGTGCGCTGGTCGGGGTTGTCGGACGTGAGCCACCACTGGGCCGCATCGCGCGCCAGGCGCTTGACGACGGCTTCGCCCTCGACATTGAACGCGTACACGGCGCCGGCGACCGGCTTGGTGTCGAGCGTGTTGATGACGACGATGTCTCCAGCGTAGAGCGACGGCTCCATGCTTTCGCCCTTGACGTAGATCGCAATCAGATGCGACGGACTGTACTGGTTGCGTTCGAGCCAGGTGCGGCGCATGCCAAGCGTGCCGCCATCTCGGGCTTCGGGTTCGGTCTGGTATCCGGTAATGCCCGCCGACAAGCGCAACTTGACCATTGGAATCGGCACGAAGGCATCATCATCGCCTTCGGCCACCACCCGCAGCGCATTGGGTAACCCGATTGGCCCAGCCAGGCCGGACAGGGTGGCGCTGTCACCGGACGGGCTACCGGCAAGCGGCGCCAGGATATCCGGTGGCAGCCGGCAGCCGGTGACCCGGGAAATCGCCAGCAACTGCTTCAGGTTGGGGCTGTGCTTTTCATTTTCCCAGTGCGAGATATTGGCCTTGGTATGGCCACGGTCTGTACCGAGCTCGAGGGCGAGACGGGCGCCCAGTGCCGTGCCCGACAGGCCGGCCGAGGTCCGCGCTTCTTTCACCCAGTTAGCAATCATTGTTTGAAGGTCCATATGCGTATGGTAAAGGAAATCTATACATCAAAGTATAGCTTTTCTTTACTGCTGTGGTATAGTTTTCCTATACTTTCATCCATCGCATTGATGTGGCACAAGGTAAGCGTGGGCTTGCCGGAGCAGGTTCCGCCGCAAGCACAGGGGAGACACGATGATCATCGAAACATTGCAGCGTTTGATGGACGCCAACCTGGCCGGACTGGCCAGCGAGCTGACACTGGCCGATATCGGCGCACTGATCGGCATGTTCAGCGCCTTGCTGAGCACCGTCGGCAATCTGTTATATACATGGCGCAAGGATCGTCGTGAGCAGCGCGACAGCGATGCCGCCTGGGCCAGGCGCCAGAAGGAACCCTGAGGTTTGAGCTCGTCTGGCGCGGTAGAATAGCAAACCGCACGCACATCAATCCCGGAGCAGTTCGCACATGGTTTTTCTCACCGTCCCCTACGCCGAAAAAGACGCCGCCAAGGCGCTTGGCGCCCGCTGGAATCCGACCCGCCGCCGCTGGTACGTGGCCGATGGCGTCGCGACTGAACCCTTTGCCAAGTGGATCGATGCGGCATCCGCTTCTGCGTCGGCTTCAACCCCGGCTTCCGGTGGCGGCGCAGCCAAGCCTGGCGCCAGGGCGGGTTCGGGTCGCGTGGACAGCTATCAGGGCAAGACGGTGGTCGGCGTGAATTACGTGGCGCTCGAACACGATTGCAACCCGTTCGAAGAATGCCCGAGCTGCCGGCAGACACTGGAAGGCACCCCATGGTGGCAGGCACGCACCAGCCTGGCGGCGCTGGTCGGCGGCATGCCGGGCATGTCGAGCATTCGGACGCCCGGCAAGGCGTCGTGATCGCCATACGGTCGCGTTAACGCTAAGATGCAAGCCTGACAATAGATCCGAACCAACGCCATGCATCCTGCGACCGCCAGCACGCGACACGCCGGCCACGCCCGCAGCAACCGGCGCCTGGTCGGCGGCATCGCCATCTCGGTGCTGCTGCATGCGTTGCTGCTGTCACTGCAGTTTGGGGTGCCGGGCAGTAATGGCGGCGGTAGCGGACCGTTGAGCGTTGTGCTTGCGCCTGTGACCGCGCCGGTTCGCTCACTGGCTCCGGTACCCCCACCGTCACCCACGACCGCTGCGCTGCCGACGCCGGAGGTCCCGTTACCGGTTCTGCCGCCGCCCCCTTTACCACCATCGTCCGCTGCGCCTGCCCCTTCAGCACCCGAGCCTGCGCGAGGCTTGCGTCTGGTCGATCTGGCGCCGCCAACGCCGCCGGAAGCGAAGGTTGCGCCGGCGCCGAAGGCAAGCCGGCGTCGACCGACGCCAGTCGTGCCAGTGCGTCGTCTGCGTGACGTGGCAACGCCCGTGATTGCGATGGACGCCAACCCGGCGTCCGAATTTTCTGTTGCGGTGCCTCTACCCGAGGTCGATGCTGGTCCATCGACAGCAGTTGCCGATGTGCCCGTCGTTCCCGAGGCGGTTGTGGCGAGGGAGGTGCCTGCCGATCCTGAGCCCGTCGTGGATGTCGAAGCGGAACAAATCGCGCAAGAGGCGCTGGCCCGGCGCGTGGCCGATGCGGCGCAGGAAGCGGCGTTGCAGCAGGAGCTCGCTCTGCAGCAGGAGCAGGCGCAGGAGCAGGAGCAACGCGACGCTGCCGACGCACGCAGGCGCGCCGAGCTGCAGCAAGCCCAGGACGAGCAGGCGCAGCAACGAGCGCAACAGCAGGCCGTGCGCGATCAGGAAGCGCTTCAGCGGCAGCTTGAACAACAGGCGGAAGCGGCGCGTGAACTGGCTGCGCAGCGCGCGGTGCAGGATGCGCTGGTCCAGACGCAGTTGCAAGCACGCCAGCGTGCGGAGGAGGCTGCCAGGCGCCTGGCGCAGCAAGCAGTCGAACTCCAGCGGGTCGAGGAACTGGCGCAGCGTAGCCAGGCCGAGGAGCGCGCACGCCAGCAAGCCGCCGAGCGGCAACGTATCGACGAACAGGCGCAGCGCAGCTTGGCGGAAGAGCGGGCACGCGAGCAAGCGGCCGGGCAGGCGCGCCTGGACGCAGAGCGGCTGGCGCGGGGCGCTGCAGAAGAAGCGGCGCGTCAGGCGGCGCAGCGTTTGCAGGCGCAGGCATCCGGGCCAGTTGCAGGACGCGCTGCAGGGCCAGCCACTGGCAGCGGTCCAGCGGCCGCACGCGCGAACGGCGCCGGGGTTGGTGTCGGACTGGGCAGCGGTCCGGGTGCGCAGTCGGGCCCGGGCGCCATGGCTGGCCTGCCCGGCAACCGCGCCCGTGAATTGCTGCGCGGGGTGACCATCCCGAATGTGGACGCCGCCGGCTTGCCGCGCGAGCACTCGGCTGGCAACCGTCGCGTGCTGGCCGATGGCGGCGAGCGTGATGCGCCGCTGCGCTTGTACGTCGACAGCGTGCGCCAGAAACTCGAGCGCAACGCCGTGCTTGGTGGTGCGCGTCTGTCGCTGCGCGACGTCCGCATCGATCCCTTGGTGAGCGTGTCGCTGCGCAGCGATGGCAGTATCGACGAGATCACCATCGTGCGATCGAGCGGTCGCGCCGACGTGGATGACGCGGTGCGCCGCTTCGTACGCCTGAACGCCCGCTACGCCGCGTTCCCGCCGAATGTCGCCGCGAACTTCGATGTCATCGAGATCCGCCGTATCTGGCGCTTTGTCGATGGGCTCAAGCTTGTCGAAGAAATGCGCTGACGCCATCCGGCGCCCACGCACCGCCATTGGTGGCGACATCGGTGGCAGATGCTGTCACCCGTCCATCGGACCGCGTTCGGCCGTGCTTGCCAACGTTTTACCCCGGGAGTTCAACCGGCTCCACGCCTTGCAGCTGAAGCGGTCTGGTGGCATCGAGCAAGCGCTGTGCGACGTGACGGACCGCCGTCGCCGCCATATAGGATCCAATCGGCAAGCTCAGCACGGACGCAGCCATCGCGTCGGTGACGGGGCAAGACGCGCCGCCTGTCAGATGGATGTAGGCTGACTGGCGGTGCAACGGCACCGGGTAATGCACGACCGTCGGGATACCGGCTTGCTCCAGGATTGCGCGCACGCGCTCGCGGTCCTCGACCAGCACGGTGTACTGGGCATGGACGCTGGTCCGGTCGGGCC
The DNA here is from genome assembly GCF_059685775.1 of Telluria sp. LT1R51-2. Taxonomy (NCBI): domain Bacteria; kingdom Pseudomonadati; phylum Pseudomonadota; class Betaproteobacteria; order Burkholderiales; family Oxalobacteraceae; genus Telluria; species Telluria sp. LT1R51-2. The sequence goes on from NZ_JCASIM010000001.1 coordinate 1,257,500, forward strand.
GGCCGCCAATGAGCGGCACATGCGGCTTGAGCATGTCGTCGTACGCGGCCGCGACCAGGCGGCGCTGCCTGATCTCCCAGTCGAAGCGTTCCAGCCTGGCCAGCACGATGGCGCATTGCAGTGTGTCCATGCGGGCGCCGGGGCCAAGGCGGACATGGACACCCGCGTGGCGACGCGCCCGGCCGTGCATGCGGATGTCGCGCATCGTCATCGCGAGCGCATGGTCGTTCGCCAACAGGGCGCCGCCATCGCCATAACAACCCAGCGGATGGCTCGGGAAAAAGCTGATGCAGCCGATCAGCGCCAGATTGCCGCTCTGGCGGCCGCGGTAGGTCGCGCCAAAACTCTGCGCACCGTTTTCGATCACGGCAAGGCCGTGGCGGGCGGCGACGCCGTTGATGGCGTCCATGTCGGACGGCTGGCCGTACAGAGAGACCGGGATGATGGCGCGCGTTGCCGGCGTGATCGCTGGTTCGATCAGGCCGGGATCGAGCGTGCAGGTGGCGCGCTCGATGTCGATGAACACCGGCCTGGCGCCGGTCAGCAGGATCGCCTCGGTCGTGGCGATGCCAGCGAACGGGGAGGTGATGACGTCGTCGCCGGGCCCGATGCCGACTGCCATCAGGGCGATTGCCAAAGCCGTGGTGCCGGACGATACAGTGATGCAATGGCGCGCGCCCGTGTAGCTGGCCAGGCGGTGCTCGAGCTCGGCCACTTCCGGGCCCATGACATAGTGGCCGTGATCGAGAACGGTCTGGATACGGCTGTTGATCAGCCTGCGCGACGCGTCGTATGACGATTGCAGGTCAGTAAATGTCATTCGATGTCCTCGTTCACCGATGTTGGGGTAGGCGGCCCTTGCGCAGCGGGTAGGCCACCAGCGCTGTGGTTGTCTCGCGGTTCAGGCCTGCACCACGTTGGGCGAGCGGTGCGGGAATACGCCGCGCGTGTCCACGATGAGGCTGGCGTTCTGATGCACGAGTTCGTAGTCGAACGCACTGTGGCCGGTCGCCAGCAACACCACGTCATAGGAGGCGAGCGACGATGGTGTGAGCTCGACACTGGCGAGGTCGAAATGGTGTTCGCGCATGCGCGGGAACACCGGCACATGGGGATCGGAATACGCAACCGTGGCGCCACGCGCGCGCAGCAGTTCCATCAGCGCCACCGACGGTGACTCGCGCATGTCGTCGACGTCCTTCTTGTAGGCGATCCCCAGCACAAGGATGCGGCTGCCCTTGACAGCGCGGCTGCGGCTGTTGAGCGCATCGACGACCTTGGCAATCACCCAGGCCGGCATGTCACTGTTGATTTCGCCAGCCAGCTCGATGAAGCGGGTGTGCAGGCCGAACTGCCGTGCTTTCCAGGTGAGATAGAACGGGTCGATCGGGATGCAGTGCCCGCCCAGGCCCGGGCCGGGATAATACGCCGTGAAGCCGAACGGCTTGGTGGCGGCGGCGCGGATGACTTCGTGGATATCGATGCCCATGCGGTCGGCGATGATCTTCATTTCGTTGACCAGCCCGATATTGACGGCGCGGTGAATGTTCTCGAGCAGCTTGGTCAGTTCGGCCGCGCGGGTCGAGCTGACCGGGACCACGGTATCGATCGCCTGCCGGTAAAGGGCCAGGCCTGCTTCGAGGCAGGCGTCGGTCGAGCCGCCGCAGATCTTGGGGATGGTGCGGGTGTGAAAGTCGGGGTTGCCGGGGTCTTCGCGTTCGGGCGAGAACACGAGAAAGACGTCGTGACCGACGCGCAGGCCGCGCGCTTCCAGACGGGGCCGCAATTCTTCTTCGGTGGTGCCGGGATACGTGGTGCTCTCGAGTGACAGCAATTGACCGGGCCGCATGTGGGGCAGCAGCGATTCGACGGTGCCGATCACGTACGACAGGTCGGGCTCGCGGTAGGCGGTGAGGGGCGTGGGGACACAGATGATCAACGCATCGGCTTCGACCACGCGTGAAAAATCGCTGGTGGCAGCCAGACCCGCCGCACGGGCCGCCGCGATCGTCGCCCCCTTGATATGCGCGATATAGCTCTCGCCGCGGTTGAGCTGGTCGACCTTGGCGGCGTCGATGTCGATTCCGAGGACATGGAAGCCTTCGGCCGCATAGCGCAGCGCGAGCGGCAGCCCGACGTAGCCAAGGCCGACGATGCCGATCACGGCGTGGCGCTCGCGCAGCCGGGTCAGCAGCTGTTCCAGGTGCACTGATTGGTTCTCGTCTCGCATGGTGTCCTCGACAGTGGTAGTGATCGTTACGGATGAGAGTGATGACAGCGACGCGTCAGGCCCGCGATCGTGCGGCGGCGCGCCGCTGCCGCTTTACTGACCGGATCATTGTGGGCAGGGCTGCGTCCACACAGGCACCACATCGCGGCCCTGGCCCGCCCGCGCGCGACACGACATGACACGAATGGGCGGCGAACGTGTCAATCGCCAGCGTGCGGCGCGCAAATACCTTGTTTCGGGAATGGCCGGGGTGGAACAAGCAAATAACAAATCGGAAGCGCATGGTAGGCCAATGGTTATCGGAGAATAGCGCTGGATGAATTGCAAGACGGCTTGGCGGTCAATGGCTTGCGGGAATGCAGCCAATTCCGCGGCGGTAGGCAGCAATTGATGTTTCGCGAGAATCAAGGAACTGCCGATACCAAATCGATGTGCTTGAAATAAATAGCTGCCGCAAAATATCGCGGCAAGTAACAACAACAGCACCAATGCAGCCGGGCCCATCACCATCATGAGGGCGGCGCTGGCCCTGCACGGTGCCGACTCGCTGTCCACAGAGGGCCGGCTTGCAGTGAGAACGCATTGGGTGGGCATGGCGACCGTTACCTGGTTAAACAAACGGGCTATTAGATTCGAAGAAATTTATTTGCAACATACCCGAATCACAGCAGGTTCAGCCTGTCGATTCGTGGATCGAATCACGCCAACATTGATTCCCGGTGATTCGCGAGTTGATTATCCGATCCTGCCTGCATGGCGGGATTGAGATCACTCAACCGCGCTCGGGGATATCGGCGACGATGGCGTCATTCAAACGGCTTGGCCAACCTGGAAATGAAAATGGAAATAGAATCAGGGAATTAAATTTCTAATTCCCTATTTCTTTATTGAAGATTCAAGCGGAGGCGGGTAACGTTCCCGGCCCGGCAAGCCGGGAACGCACTGCGGCGTACTACGCGCCCGGCCGGCCGGGGCGCGGCTGCGGCGCCATCGGCGGCACCGTGATCGTCTCGTTCAGGCGCAGGAACTTGAAGCCGGCCAGCATCTGGCCCGGCTTGCCGGCGCGTGCATTGTCCGCTTCGCGGCCGGCCACGCGGGCCATGTACGAAGCGAACGTTTCTTCGCGCACCTTGGGTGCCGACGAATGCAGGAAATGCCGCTCGCCATTCGGCCCCAGCACCACCAGGCCCACGTGCGACGCCCAGTATTCACCGTCGCGGGTCGAGATCACGTTGACGAAGTCGCCCTCTTGCAACTGATCGAGGATGGCCGCCACGCCGTCTTTCGGCACGTAGGTCTGGCGGCTTGTTTCGACGGGGATGTCGCGCACCGTGTTGTGGCGCGTGCGCAGGAAGCGGGCGCGGTCGACGCGCATGTCGTAGCCGGGGCCGTTCGGGCCGGCCAGGCTGGCGCTGATATCGGTGACCAGCCAGCGGTTGGCCACGTTCCAGTCGAGCTCGGTGTAATGGTTACGCGTGGCCACGCCGATCACGCCATCGCGGTAGCGGATCCGCTGCAGCATCCAGAAGAATTCTTCCCACGATTGCGACAGTGCCATCGCATAGGTGTGTTCCACAAAAACCACACAATCGCTTTGTTCGATGCTGTACATCGGCAGGCTGTCATGGATCTCGAACGGAAACTCGCCCAGCAGGTTCAGCGAATACGGCTGGCCGATGTTCTGGCGGCCGATCGCGGCGATGCGCTTGCGCAGGTCGGGCTGCGCGCCCTGCATGTGCGGGATGTACTGGCCGGCTTCGAACGGCGTCATCTTGTAGATCGGTTTGTCCAGCAGGGCGGCCATTGGCGTGGGTGGCGGTGGCGCACCCGGGATCGGCGGCGTGGCGGCGGGGGGACTGGCGCAGCCGGTCAGGACGGCGCTGGCAAGAAGCAGGCAGGCAAGGCGCATGGCGGTCATTTCGGGAGAAGGGAAAGTGTCACGCTAATCCGGTAAGCGCAATGGAGATAATGAATTCTGCGTAGTTGCCCATAACCAGAACGAGCCGTCGAAAACATGCATTCCTCCCAGTTATACGAAAGCAAACACAAGTGATTATTCATGATGGCAATCCATCATCAATACTCGCCACAAGCATTTAAAAATTTGCCTTACTTTACCAAGAATCGCACCCTTCCCAGGAGAGAGATGATGTTCAAGCAGAAGCCGCTTGCCGCGGCCGTATCGATGGCCGTCTGGAGCCTTGCCACGTTGCCGGTGCTGGCGCACGCGCAAGCGCAGGACCAGGAGGCCGCAGCCGCCGTGCCGATACAGACCGTGGAAGTGACGGGCATCCGCGCGTCGCTTGCCCGGTCGCTGGCGGTCAAGCGCGATGCGTCGGCCAACGTCGAGGTGATCACGGCCGAAGACGTCGGCAAGATGCCGGACAAGAACCTGGCCGATTCGCTGCAGCGCCTGGCCGGCGTGGCCGTGCGTACCGACTACGACGAGGCCGAGAAGGTCTCGATGCGCGGCACCAACCCGGACATGTCGCTGATCATCTTCAATGGCCACGCCGTCAGCAGCGCCGACTGGTACGTGGCCGACCAGGGCTCGAGCTCGCGCTCGACCAGCCTGTCCCTGATGCCATCGCACGTGCTGCAGCAGGCGGTCGTCTACAAGACGTCCCAGGCCAATATCGTCGATGGCGGCCTGGCCGGCACCATCAATGTCTCCACGCGTAAACCCTTGTCGGCCAAGGAGAACCTGTCGGGCGTGATCAGCGTCGGCGCCAGTTACGCCGACCTGCCGGGCCGCTACGCCCCGGACATGAACGGCTCGGTCAACTGGAAGAACGAGGCCGGCACCTTCGGCGTGCTGGCCGCGCTGTTTGCCGAAAAGCGCTACGTGCGGCGCGATTCGGTGTCGCGCTTCGCGTATGGCACCAACAGCGGCTGGGACGTGATCAACACCAGCACGATGAAAGGCATCACCGATGCATCGCTCGCCGGCACCGGCTACACGGCGGCAGACCTGAACGGCGTGCGCCTGCCGGGTTCGATGAGCTCGGAGTTCGTCGAATCGGTACGTGACCGCAAGGGCGGCATGCTGTCGCTGCAGTTCAAGCCGAACCGCGACCTTGACGTGACGCTCACGGGCTTTCATTCGTCGATGGATGCCGACAACCACGGCCGCCTGACATCGAGCGCCATCTACTCCATGCTGCTCGGGAAGAACGCGCCACTGGGCAGCACCGTCGCCAGCGCCGCCAACACCAGTTCGAACGGCCAGCAGGTATTTGCGCAGATCCGCAATCCGGTCATCGTCAACGAAACCACCGTCTACGGCAACCAGCTCAAGGTACTGAAGGCCGCCGACATCGTGTTCCCGAACGGGACCACGCCGCAGTACGTCGGCAACTCGGAAGGCTTCTACCGTGACGGCGCCAAGGCCGAGAGCTCGTTCCTCGACCTGGATGCCAAGTACCGCGTCAACGACGACCTGACGATCAAGACGCTGCTCTCGAGTACGCGCGGCGTGGGCACGACCGAACTCGATCAGGGCCTGACGCTGGCCCGCTACGGCACCGGTATCTCTTACGCGCTCGGCAGCCTGCATGACGCGCCGTTCGTGCAGTACCAGAACGCGGGCGGTAACCAGCCCGGCCTGAACGCCGATGGCAGCGGCTACACCATCGTCGACCGCGCCGCCTCGGGCGTACGCACCGTGGACAAGGAATGGAGCGCACAACTCGACGCCGAATACCGCGTCGACCGCGGCATCTTCCAGTCGCTGGAAAGCGGCGTGCGCTTCTCGGACCACAAGCGCACCAGTGCGCGCCGCGGCCCGGCCTTCCGCAACGGCATCACGCTCGATCCGGTCACGGGCCGCGTCACGTCCAATACGCCCACGCCAACCACTGGCTGGCAAGCGTTCCCGGGCGACTTCGGCAATGGCCTGGACGGTCCGGCCGGCTGGGACAACACCGGCTTCACGTACACGCCGGAAGCGATCAAGGACTACATCGCGGGCAATACCAAGGTCACGAGCGACGCGTTCGAGCGCCGCGTGAGTTCCGAGATCGACATGCAGGAACGCCAGAGCGCCGCCTACCTGATGGCCAACCTGGAACGCGATCGCTGGTCGGGTAACGTCGGCGTGCGTTTTTCGCGCACCGAAGTGAAAGCCAATATCGCCACGCCGATTCCCGCTGGCGCCTGCCAGCGCGTCGCGCCGGGCCAGGCGCCCGTGACCTGCGCCGCCTATCCGGGCGCGATCACCGATGCCGGCGACGCCACCGCTTTCTTCGATGGCACGCCGTTCAATCCACTGGCCGGTATCCTGTACTACAAGACGCCGACCAAGCGCACCTTCGACAACTGGCTGCCAAGCCTGAACGTGCGCTATGACATGGGCAACGACATGCTGGCGCGTTTTGGCGCGAGCCGCACGATCGGGCGTCAGAACTACAACCTGCTGGGCAGTGGTTTCGGCACGCCGGGTTGCGACGCCAACGGCTGCCGCGTGACGGGCCCGAATCCGGATCTCGAACCGCAGACGGCCGACAACGTCGACCTGTCGTGGTCGTGGTACTTCGCACCGCGCTCGATCATTGCGCTGAGCGTGTTCCATTCGTCGATCGACGGCTATCCGAGGACGGGCGCCGTGGGCAGCACCACGATCGATCTGCAGGATCCGCGCGACCAGACCGTCAAATCCTTCTTCATCAACACGGCCTCGCAGCAGGGCGCGAAGATCAACGGCATCGAGTTGCAGTACGAGCAGCCGTTCGGGCAGACCAACTTCGGCTTCACATCGAACGTCAGCCGCGCCAAGACGAAGGTCGATGATGGCCGGCCGATGGTGGGCGCATCCGAATGGACCGGCAACCTGGGCCTGTACTATGAAGACCGCAAGCTGTCGGCACGCCTGGTCGCAAACTACCGCGGCGAGTACGTCAACAGCACGACGGCGCCCGCGCCAACCGCCAACAGCCAGGGCCTGACCGTGATCAACGGCGTGGCGATGCCAACCGCGCCGACCTACGCCGATGCGGTGACGACGCTGGCGCTGTCGGCCAATTACTACTTCACCGACAACCTGGAGCTCGCATTCAGCGCGACCAACCTGACCAACGCCAAACGCGCGCAATATCGCTACAGCGAAGAAGAGCAGCAAAAGCTCGACGTCAGTGGTCGCCAGTATTATCTGAACCTGCGCTACAAGTTCTGATCTCGGCATACTGCAAAAGAGGAGGGGGCTGCGGCCCCCTTTTTACGGTGGTATATCTAGCTCAGCCGTATTGACGCCCAAAGTGTGCGGCATCTAACGGTGAATCTTGGATGCAGCCATTAAGATGCTCCTGTCTGAGTGAGGAACGCGCGAAGTAATTCGCAGCCATCCGACACCTCAACAGGTTAGCCGGTCGCCTCGAGGATCGGCACCAATTTCTACACCGGTGTTGGCCATGTGTCAGCCCCGGAGAGCAGGTAAGAGCAGGTAAGCGCAGGGTGCCGTGTACGATGTCAAAACTCGGCCCGCAGACGTCACTGGCGCCTGACCCGCGCCTGGCCTTTGCGTATGTTTTCGCGTCGACGTCCTGACAAGGACGCGGCGCATAGTTCAACCAAGGAGACCACATGACCAAAAGAATCGGAAGCAAGCATATCGCTCAACATCGCGGCAAGGCAGAACGCCTCGACATCAAGCGCACCAACATCGCACGCGAAGCCGTGCGCCAGGCAGAAGCCCGCGCCAAGTACCGCAACGTGCCAAAAGGCCTGGTCAAGCGCCAGGAAGCCGCCAGCGCAGCCTGATCGCGCGTTGGCTGCATAAAGAACCCGCCCTCACGGCGGGTTTTTTTTCGCCTGTACCTTTGGCGCGGACGTCGATTCGCCGTTCGCCGGTAAGGATTCGTCATTCGCCGAAAACCACTTCCGCCAACGTGCCCACCCTTGTTATCGTGATCCCTATTCGATCACAGGGAGGTCCGCATCATGCAATCCGAAGAATCCTATCGCTGGCGCAAGCAAATCGTCTGGGGCTTGCTGCTCATCGTCGTCGGCGCCGTCGTGCTGCTCGATCGCCTGTACTACATCAACGCCGAAGATTACTGGCACTACGCGCCGCTGCTGCTGGTCGCCGTCGGTATCAGCCAGACCATCGGCTACCCGAGTCCCAAGGAATTCGGCAACGGCCTGTGGACGGTGTTTACCGGCCTGTGGCTGTTTGCGGTGCTCGAGAATGCGTTCGGCCTGACGTTCCGTAACAGCTGGCCGCTGTTCATCCTGATGTGGGGGATCAAGCTGGTGCTCGATCCGTTCATTGCCCGCCGTTTCCTGAATAACCAAAAGGTGAGCCGCCATGAAAAATGATCGCCTGCCCAGGGGCGTGACGGGCCAGGTCGTGCTTGGCGTGCTGGTCATCGGCATGGGCTTCTTGTTCCTGCTCGATAACCTCGGCCTGATCGACATGCACCGCGTGGTCTCGTTCTGGCCGCTGCTGTTCGTGTTCGTCGGTACGGTCAAGCTGTGCGACACGCGCAGCCAGGGTGGCACGCTGCTCGGCGCGGCGCTGGTCGGGGTGGGCATCCTGATGATGCTCGACCGGCTCGACATCATTGACTTCAGTGTGCGCACCTTGTGGCCACTGATCCTGATTGGCCTGGGCGGTTTTCTCGTTGCCAAGGCGTTGCGCAGCCGCGGCATGCCGGGCAGCGTTGCCACCAGCCAGGGCGCCGGCATGCTCGACGACACGGGTAGCGGCGACGTGGTCGACATCACGGCGATCCTTGGCGGCTACGAGCGCCGCGTGACCACGCAGGATTTTCGCGGCGGTGAAATCACGGCGGTCATGGGCGGGTGCGAGCTCGATATGCGCGGCGCCTCGATCCGTGGCGAAGCGGTGATCAACGTGTTCGCGTTCTGGGGCGGCGTGACCATCAAGTGTCCGCCCGACTGGACCGTGATCCTGCTTGGCACGCCGATCCTGGGCGGCTTTGAAGAAAAGACCGTCGTACCACCGGATGGCAGCAAGCGCCTGGTCATTCGCGGCTACGCCATCATGGGCGGTGTGGAAATCCGCAACTGATGGGCCGGATGTTCTGGGCCGGGCGCAGCGCCGCACTGTACCTGGCGGCCTGGCTGATGCTGGGACTGATGCTCGCGGGTTTGCTGAACGCGGCCACCGGCGCCCGGATGCCGGCCAGCCTGCTGTTCGCGCTGCCGCTGATGCTGGTGTATGCAAGCGTGTGCGGCTTTTCAAGTTACTACCTGTGCCGCGCCTATCCGCTGGCCACCAAATCGCTGCGCTCGGTGCTGGTCGTGTTCTTTGTCACGGCCGCCAGCGCGGCCTTGCTGTGGTGCGCGGCGGCGCTGGCGTGGGCGGCACTGTGGCGCTGGCTGGCGCCGTCGATGGGCGGCGTGCTGCTCTCGCCACCCGTCGCCGCCGTGATGTTCGGTGTCGGCGTGCTGCTGTACGGGATGACGGCATGCGCGCATTATCTGGCGCTGGAGTTCGAACGCGCGCGCCGGCTGGAAACGCGTGAGCTCGAACTGAAGCTGCTGGCGCAGGACGCCGAACTGCGCATGCTGCGCACGCAGATCGACCCGCACTTTTTATTCAACAGCCTCAATTCGATCAGCGCGCTCACCAGCATCGATGCCGAGGCCGCGCGTGACATGACCTTGCAGCTGGCCGGCTTCTTTCGCCACACGCTGGGACTCGAGGCGCACCGCAAGGTCCTGCTGTCCGACGAAGTCGACCTGACGCGGCGCTTCCTGGCGATCGAGCAGGTGCGCTTCGGGCCGCGCCTGGTGTTTGCGTGCGAGATGGCGGATGACGCGGCGCGCTGCCTGCTGCCGCCGATGATCCTGCAGCCGCTGGTGGAGAACGCGGTCAAGCACGGCATTGGCCAGCTGCCGCAGGGCGGCGTGGTGCGCGTGCAGGCGGTGCGCGCCGGCTCGCAGCTGAAGCTGCGGGTCGAGAACGATGTCGATCCGGACGGCGGGCCGGCAAGCAAGGGTAGTGGCGTCGGCCTGGCGAACGTGCGCCAGCGCCTGAACACCGCGTATGGCATCGACGCGAGCGTGCACGCAACACGCGCCGGCGCGATTTTTCGGGTGGACCTGATCCTGCCCGCAGACATGGGAGAGTGAACGCATGCGGGTTCTGATCGTGGACGATGAACACCTGGCGCGCGCGGTGCTGCGCGAATACCTGACGACGCACGCCGACGTCGAGATCGTCGGCGAATGCGCCAACGGTTTCGAGGCGGTCAAGGCGATTGCGGAGCTGGATCCCGAGCTGGTCTTTCTGGATATCCAGATGCCGAAACTCGACGGCTTCGAGGTGGTCGAACTGGCCGGGAGCAAGCCGCACTACATCTTCGCCACCGCCTACGATCAGTTCGCGCTGCGCGCGTTCGAGGTGCATGCGATCGACTATCTGCTCAAGCCGTTTTCACGCGCGCGCCTTGGCGAAGCGCTGGCGCAGGCGCGCCTGCGAAACGCCCGGCCGGCGCAGATCGAGGCCGTGGTCAAGGAAGCAGCGGCGCGCCACACGCCCATCGAGCGCATCCTGATCCGCGACGGCGCGCGCGTGCACGTGGTGCCAACAGCGAGCGTGGATTACATCGAGGCGCAGGACGATTATGTGGCCGTCTGCGCGGACGGCAGGCAGTACCTCAAGCTTGGCAGCCTGGCCGAACTCGAGGCGCAGCTCGACCCCGCCATCTTCGTGCGCATCCACCGCTCGCACATCGTCAACCTTGGCGCGATCGCGCGCATCGAACCGGTCAGCAAGGACAATCACTGCGCCGTGCTGAAAAGCGGGGTGAAGCTGCCCATCAGCCGCAGCGGCTACCAGCGCATCCGCGGGCTGCTGGCGTAATCGCTCAGCGCGAATTGTGCGCGCCGAGTTCCCACCAGGCCGGCATCAGCGCGCGGATGCCCGGCTGGGCGAAGCGGTCGTCGATCAGCCACACCACGCCGCGATCCTGCTCGGTGCGGATTACGCGGCCGGCCGCCTGCACCACTTTCTGGATGCCCGGGTACAGATACGTGTAGTCATAGCCGGCGCCAAACAACGTCTGCATCCGCTCGCGCAGTTGTTCGTTGACGGGATTGACCTGTGGAAGGCCGAGCGTGGCGACAAACGCGCCGATCAGGCGCTCGCCCGGCAGGTCGACGCCTTCGCCGAATGCACCGCCCAGCACCGCAAAGCCGACGCCCGCGCCGCCGATGGCGAAGCGGTCGATGAAGCCCTGGCGGGCGGTCTCGCTCATGCGGCGTTCCTGGCGCCAGGCCGTCACGCCCGGATCCAGCTTCGCCAGCGCGCCCGCCACCTGGTCCATGTAGTCGAAGCTGCTGAAAAACGCCAGGTAGTTGCCGGGCCGTTCGTGGAACTGGCGGGCGATCAGTTCGGCGATCGGCTGGACCGACGCGGCGCGCGCCTGGTAGCGGGTCGAAATGCCTTTGGCCACATGCACGTCGAGCTGGCTGGCCGTGAACGGCGAATCGACCTCGACCCAGGCCGTGTCGGCCGGCAGGCCAAGCGTATCGGTGCAGTACTGCCAGGTGCCGAGCGTGCCGGAGAACAGCGTGCTTGAATGCGACGCGGCAAAACGCGGGCCGAGGAATGGCGCCGGCACCACGTTGCGGATGCAGATGGTCGAATCGCGCAAGGTCGGGCGGTCGGCGTCGCGCGACAGGTCCACCAGCGAGTGCGGGCCGAACGACTCGGCCAGGCGCGCAAACTGCAGCGCGTCGAAGTGGAAGCGCTGCAGGTCAGGGTCGAGCGGACCGGGGAAGGCGGCCAGGTGTTCGTTGATGGTGCTGGACGCGTCCTGCAGTGCATCGACCAGTTTTGCCGGCATCGACTCGAGCAACTGGTACGGCGCGGGCGCGCCCTTGTCGACATTGGTCCAGGCGCGCCCGACGCGCTCGAGCGCTTTCTTGACCGCCGGTGGCGCGACGGCGCGCGCGGCGCGCAGCAGCTCGCGGTCGATCTCGGCGCTGTACATCGAGCGCGCGCGGTTGACAAGGTTGTGGGCTTCGTCGACCAGGACGCTGGCCTTCCAGCCATTGGCCTGCGCCAGCGCGTACAGCATCGCGCCGCCGTCAAAGTAATAGTTGTAGTCGCCAACGATCATGTCGACCCAGCGCGTCATCTCGCTGCCCAGGTAGTACGGGCACACGTCGTGTTCGAGGGCGACCGTGCGCAGCGCCTCGCGGTCCAGCACCAGCACCTCGGCCGCAGCGGCGCGCGCGGCCGGCAGGCGGTCGTAGAAGCCGCGCGCCAGCGGGCACGCCTCGCCATGGCACGCTTTATCGGGATGCTCGCAGGCCTTGTCGCGCGCGGTCAGTTCCAGCACACGCAGTGGTGTAGCCGTGGCGCTGCATAGTTTGGCCGCGCCATCGAGCGCCAGGCGCCGGCCCGGCGTCTTCGCGGCCAGGAAGAACACCTTGTCGATGCCTTGCTGCGGCATGGCTTTGAGCGTCGGGAACAGGCTGCCGACCGTCTTGCCGATGCCGGTTGGCGCTTGCGCGAGCAGGCAGCGCCCGCTGGTGTTGGCGCGGTAGATGCTCTCGGCCAGGTGGCGCTGGCCCGGACGGAAGTCGGCATGCGGAAAGCGCAGGTGCGTCAGCGCGTCATTGCGCGCGGCGCGGTGTGCGCTTTCCTGCGCGGCCCAGCTGGAGAAGCGTTCGCACAGGCCCGCAAAATGGGTCTGCAGCCACGCGCGGTCACGCTGCTCGCGCAGCACGGTTTCGACGCCGCTGCCGATGTCGTAATAGACGAGGGCCAGGTTGACCGCGTCCAGGCCGCGCTCCTGGCACAGCAAATGGCCATACACGCGCACCTGCGCCCAGTGCAGGTGGCGGTGGTTGTCGGGGATGGACTCGGGGCGACCGCGGTGCGTCTTGATCTCTTCGATCAGGTTTTCGTTTTCGTCGTAGCCGTCCGCGCGGCCGCGTACGCGCAAGCCGTTCCATTCGCCGGACAGCGGCAGCTCGGCGCGGTAGCCATCGCCCCGGCGCGCGGCGACGACGGCGTGGCCGGCGATGCCTTCCTGCGCGCTGGGCGAGGGCGTGAAGCGCAGGTCAAGGTCACCCGCCTTGGCGGTGAACTCGCACAGTGCGCGCACGGCGATCGTGTAGACGGGTTGCGTGGCGCCGGTCAAATCAGGCCGCCATCCCGGGCGCCATCCCGGGCGCCAGATCCCAGACCAGGTAGCACACCGCCACCGGCATCGCGTGCGCGGCGCAGTACTCGATCCAGCGCTGCTGGTTGTCCTGCAGGCGGTCGCCCGGGCCCTTCACTTCGATCATCGTGTAGCGGTTTTCGAGGGGGAAGAACTGGATCAGGTCGGGAAAGCCCGTGCGGTTTTCGCGCACGTCGGCCAGGATCCGCTCGCACCACTTGCGCAGGTGCGCGGCCGGGATGCAGTCCAGCGCCAGTTCGACCAGCTCGAGGCTGATGCCGTCCCAGTGCACGAACGGGGACTGCAGGCCGGCCTTGTCGCGGTAGGTCGCGCGGATGGTGTCGCGGTAGGCGCCGGACTCGAGTTCGTCGAAGCACGCGGAAAATTCGGCCAGGCGGCGCGCGTAGAAGTCGGCGCTGTACAGATCGGCCGGCCCGCGGTGGAACGGGTGGAAGAAGGCGCCGGGGATGGCGGCAAAAATGGCGCGCCAGCACAGCAGGCCAAACAGCGTATTGGCCAGTGCGTTTTCGACGTAGAACACGGGCGCCTGTTCTTGTGCAAGATGGTCGCGCACCGCGCCCTCGACCCAGCGCTCGCCGTTCGGCGGCGCCAGGCACAGGTCGATGCGCTGCACCTCGGTCTTCGGTGGTCGCCCAAGGCGCGCGTGGCCCAGGCGGCGCGCCAGGCGCGGCGCGATGCGGGCCAGGTGCTGGCGCTCGGCGTCGTTCTCGGGGGTAGTCTGGGCTTCGGTCAGCAGGGCCCAGGCGTCGTCGAAGCGCTCGTGTTTTTCAAGGACGCGGATGGCGCGGCCCCGCGCGCCGGGGTAGCGGCACCGTGCGTAGGCGGCAAAAGCGCCATCCCAGTCCTTCTGCTTTTCGTAGTGCTGGCCGATCTGGAACACGAGCTTTTCGCGCCGGCTGGCCAGCCAGTCGTTGTCGAATGCATGTTCGGGCAGGTCGCGCACGACATCTTCAACCGCCTCACCGGCGGCGAAGCGCTCGCGGCATGCGTGCAGCAGGATGTAATGGTCGATGTCGGCGCGCTGGCGAAACCCGCGCGAGGCCGGCGAGATGTCGACCTGCTCGTAGCGGAACAGGCCCAGGTCGGACAGCACGAAGTCGGTCCAGCCCTGGCGCAGGTTGCCAAAGAAAACCAGGCGCAGGCGGTCGCACAGGGGCTTGACGTGGATGCGCCAGGCCACGTCGGCGCAGTCGCCGTACCAGCCGGAAAAACGGCGGGGATCGGCGCAGTCGGCCCGCAAGGCCTCGAGCAGGTCGCCCTTGCGCGCGCTTTTCTGGCGCAGGTGCGGGAAGGCCTCGGCAACTTCGGGCTTGGACAGCAGGTCGAACAGTTCGTCGAGCGAGAGTTCGGGATCGGCTTCGATCCAGCCGGTGCCCAGCAGGTGGCCAGCCGCCTCGACGGGGCAGCCGATCTCGGCGTAACGGAGTTTACTGGCGCGAAACAGCGTGCCTTTTCGCATGACCATGCGCACGAACAGCGCGCGCGCCGCATGTGGCAGCGCAGGGAAGGCGGCCAGGAACGCGTGCTCCTGCGCGTCGAGCAGGTCGGCATAGCGTTCGCCGATCCAGTCGAGAACGCGCTGAAAGTTGTCCAGATAATAAAACTCGTTTTCCAACAACCTGATCATGACCACCCGCGTTACTGTTCTTATGTACAGTATAAGCCCGGGTGGACAGGGAATCCAGCAGTTTCGGCGCGATCGTCTGGCGCGGTGTTAGCGCGTTGGCCGTGGACGACAGGCGTCGCCGGCGCAGCGATCCGGGTTCATCTCCGGGTCGGGCAGGGCGTGGCCATTGGCGTGATAGATGACGGCCGAGATCAGCGCGACATCGCTGTCGGGCGTCTCGGGGATGCGCGCCGGCGCGGCATATTTTGCTGACCGGGCTGCCTGGCGCGGCACGGGAACGCGCGTGCGCGCCGGAACCGGGACGGGCGCCGCGACCCGCGCCGTGGCCGTGCTGCGCTCCGCTGCAGCAAGCATGCGCGTTGGCTTGACTGGCGCCCGCGTCACGGCCGCCGGTTTCAACAGGCGCAGCGGTGGCACCGGATCGGGCGTCAGGTCCGCCGTGGCGAGCACGGTCGGAACGGGGACGGGCGGCGCCGCATCGACGATCTTGGCCGATGCTGCCAGCGCAACGGGTTCTTCGGTCGCCGCCATGCTGCGCGCAAGGTGACCCGCGTGGGCGACCTCGACCCTGGGCAATCCCTCCTGGCCCGCCGCCAGCCAGGCCAGCGTGCAGGTCAATGCCAGCGCGACGACGACGGCGCCGCCATACCAGGCCAGCCGGATGCCGCTGCCGCCCGCTGCAGCGCGGCGCGCCGGCTCACGTTCGAGCTTGGCGAGGATGCTGTCTTCGTTGCCGCCATGCCGCGTCGACGACATCAGATCGGGCCGCAGGTGCGGGTGCGTGGGGTTCGCTTGATTTTCGTCGGGTGGACGCACGGCAGCACTCCTAAGATGGGATTTTTCTTGTTCCGATTAGAAACAATCCCGGAGGTACCGATGCTGATTTTTATCGCGCTTCTGTACGTTTGTGGCGCATCCGGCCTGATCTGGCTCGCTGTGTTCCCGGCCGGTCGCGCGCTGGCAACGCGCAGCATCGGCAGCCTGCGCGCGCTGGCGCGGCGTGCCGGCGCCTGGCGTCACGCGGGCGGGCTGGCCCTGGATGCCGTGCGCAACAACGCCGCGCTCAGCGTCCGCGCGCGCATCGTGCGCACTGTGCTCCAGCATCGGGTGCTGCTGGCCATTGGCGCGCCGGTGATCCTGATTCCGTCGCTGCTTGCGCTGGCACTGAGCAACCCCGCCATGCTGCCCGTGTACGAAGGCAGCGCCGCCATGCCGGACGAGCAGGTGGCAGCGCTCTTGGCCGGTGAACAACTGGCGCCCCCCGTGGCGCTGCCACCCGACGTGTTTACCACCGCCGAAGTCGAACTGGTGCGGCCGATGCTGGTGGGCGCCAGCCGCAACTGGGGCCTGCTGCATCCCGATTTCAGTGCGCGGCTGCTGTTGGCATTCAAGATCATGAAAGAGCAGCACGGTTACGAGATGGCGCTGCTCGAAGGCTACCGCAGCCCGGCGCGCCAGGATGCACTGGCCGCCAGTGGCAGCAACGTCACCAATGCGCGCGCATTCCAGAGCTGGCACCAGTACGGCCTGGCCGGCGACTGCGCGTTCCTGCGCGACGGCAAGCTGGTGATTTCTGAAAAAGACCCGTGGGCGATGCGCGGCTACCAGGTCTACGGGCAGGTGGCCGAGTCGCTGGGGCTGACCTGGGGCGGGCGCTGGAAAATGATGGATTTTGGCCACACCGAGCTGCGCCTGCGCGGGGTGATGCGGCGGTGATGCAGCGGCGATGCAGTGATGACTGAGCGTTCCCCCAAGTCCGCCGTGTTGCGCCCGCTCAAGCGACGCCTTCGATGCGCATGCGAGCATTTCCTGTGAGACTCTTTTTTCAACGGACCTGGGCCCCGCCATGGCACGATTCTGGAAGTTCCTGTCCGACAGCCGCCTGCCGATCCTGATCGTGATCGGCTTGGCAGCCGTCGCGGCGCTCCTGGTGCTCGGCGCCGTGGCGCTGGACATCGGCCTCGTGTGGTCTGCCATCGTGGGCCTGGCCTTGCTGGGCATCTGGGGCGCGGGCTGGATGATCCGGCGCGCCTGGCGTGCGCGCGAAGGGCGCAGGCTGGCGTCGGCCATCGCCACGGAGGATGCCGGGGACGACGTCGCGAACGACGGCGCGGACGACGGCGGCAAGGGCGATGTTGCCGTGCTGCGCAAGAACCTGCTCGATGCGGTCAGCACCATCAAGACATCCAAACTGGGCCTGACGCGCGGGGCGGCCGCGCTGTACGAGCTGCCGTGGTATATGGTCATCGGCAACCCGGCGGCGGGCAAGAGCAGCGCCATCGTCCGCTCCGGGTTGACGTTTCCGATCCCCGGCAACAAGGCCCTGCAGGGCGTGGGCGGCACCCGCCATTGCGACTGGTTCTTCACCACCGACGGCATCCTGCTCGACACGGCCGGCCGCTATTCGGTGCAGGAAGACGATCGCGACGAATGGTTCGGCTTTCTCGACCTGCTGCGCCGCCATCGCCAGCGCGCACCGGTCAACGGCATCCTGATTGCCGTCAGCGTTGCCGAACTGATGGCCGGCCCGGCCACGGCATCGCATGAACTGGCCAAGAACCTGCGCACCCGGATGCAGGAGCTGACCGAGCGCCTGGGCGTGCATCCGCCCGTGTATGTCGTGTTCACCAAAGTCGACCTGGTGGCGGGGTTCCTGGATTTTTTCAGTGACAGCGAACAGGCCGAGCGCGAGCGCATCTGGGGCGCCACGCTGCGCTATAACCGCCGCAGCGCGCCGCAGGACGTGCTGGCGTTTTTTGACGCCCAGTTCGAAGAACTCGTCGATGGCCTGAAAGCGATGAGCCTGGCCGGGATGGGGGCCAACCGCAGCACGCTGATGCGCCCGGGCGTGTTTACCTTCCCGCTCGAATTCGCGGCAATCCGCACGCCGCTGCGCGCGTTTCTGGCCACGCTGTTCGACGAAAACACGTACCAGTTCAAGCCGGTGTTTCGCGGCTTTTACTTTACCAGCGCGCTGCAGGAAGGCAGCGTGCAAGACCTGTCGAGCCTGCGCGTGGCCAGCCGTTTCGACCTGGCGCTCGGCGCGCGCGAGGACGCCGTGGCCGCGCCGACGGGCGAGCAGTCGGGCTACTTTTTGCGCGACCTGTTTCGCAAGGTGATCTTCGCCGACCGCGACCTGGTCAAGCGCTACACGAAACCGGCGGCGGCGCGCTGGAAGCTGGGCCTGTTTTTCGGTGCCACGATCCTGCTCGGCTGCGCGATGGGTGGCTGGTCGTGGTCGTATCTGGGCAACCGCCAGCTGGTGGCCAATGTGCAGGCCGACCTCGATAAAGTCACCAGGCTGCAGGCCGGGCGCATCGACCTGCAGTCGCGGCTGGAGGCGCTCGACATCCTGCAGGACCGCATCGATCTGCTCGACGGCTACCACCAGGACAAGCCGTGGGCGCTGGGTTTTGGCCTGTACCAGGGCGGGCAGCTATCGCGCAAGCTGCGCGACGAATACTTCGCCGGCGTGCGCGCGGTGTTGGTCGAACCGGTGACGGCGGCGCTTGAAACCATGCTTGCCGACGTCAATACCAATGCCGCCAACCTCGATCCGACGCGCCAGGCCGCTACGCCGGCGCCCCGGCCCGGCCAGCCCTACCAGGATGCGTCACCCACCAGCGTTGGCGACGCCTATAACGCGCTCAAAACTTACCTGATGCTCGGCGATAAAAGTCATGCCGAGCCGGGACACCTGAACGACCAGCTGACGCGTTACTGGCGCGGCTGGCTGGAAGCGAACCGCGGCGCGATGCCACGCGAGCAGATGATCCGCAGCGCCGAGCGGTTGTTGAGCTTCCACCTGGCTAATATCGACGACCCCGCCTGGCCGCAGATGACGCTCAAGCTGGGTCTGCTCGACACCACCCGCGAGCATCTGCGCCGCGTGGTGCGCGGCACGCCGGCGCGCGAGCGCGTGTACGCCGACATCCGCACGCGCGCCGCCACGCGCTTCCCGGCGGTGACGGTGGCGCGCATCGCCGGCGAACAGGATGGCGCCCTGGTGGCCGGCAGCCACGCGGTCAGCGGCGCGTTCACCCGCGCGGCGTGGGACAAGTTCGTGCTGGGCGCGATCCGCGACGCCTCGAGCCGCGAACTCAATACGGTCGACTGGGTACTCAAGACCACGGCGCGCGACGACCTGACATTGGAGGGCAGCCCGGAGCAGATCCAGAAGGCGCTGGTCGACCTGTACAAGGCCGATTACGCACGCGAGTGGGTCAAGTTTTTGCAGGGCGTGACGATCACCGACCTGCGCGGCTTCGACGCCAGTGTGCAAGCGATGAACCGGCTGGGCGACCCGCAATCATCGCCCATCGCCCGGCTGCTGCGCACGATCCATGAAGAGACCGCGTGGGACAATCCGGGCGGGTTGCGCCTGCCGGCAAGCAAGACCGAACGCGGTGTCGCCGAGTGGATCAAGCAGAAAATCCTGCGCCGGGCGCCGTCTGATGCGCGCACGCTGGCCGACGCCATCGATCCCGTCGAATTGACGGGCGGGCCGCAAGGTGCGGGCCCGATTGGCCGCGAATTTGCCGGCGTGGCGCGCCTGGTCGGCGCCAGGGAAAAAGAAGCGTCCCTGATGACGGGCTACCTCGACGCGCTGTCGCGCCTGCGCACGCGCCTGAACACGCTGAAGAACCAGGGCGACCCGGGGCCGGGCGCCAAGCAGTTCATGCAGCAGACGCTCGAGGGCAGCGGCTCGGAACTGGCCGAGGCGCTGCGCTACGTCGACGAGCAGATGCTGACCGGGATGAGCGAGAGCCAGAAAAGCGCGCTGCGGCCACTGCTCGTACGCCCGCTGACGCAGACCTTCGCGATGATCGTGCTGCCATCCGAGGCCGAGATCAACAAGACCTGGCAGGCGCAGGTCGTCGAACCGTTTACGCGCACGCTGGCGACCAAGTACCCGTTCGCGCAGGGTTCCAGCGTCGAGGCCACACCGGGCGAGATCAGCCAGGTGTTCGGCCCCGACGGCGCCGTGGCCAAATTCGTGGGCACGGCCATGGGCCCGCTCGTCGTGCGGCGCGGCGACGTGCTGGCCGCGCGCACCTGGGCCGACATCGGCATCTCGCTCGCACCGCAGGCGGTGGCGGCGTTCCCGGCCTGGATCGCGCCGCTGTCGAACAACGGCGTGGCGGCCGGCACGGCGGCGCAGACCGTGTTCCAGATCCTGCCGCTGACGGCGCCCGGCACGCTCGAATACACGGTCGAAATCGACGGCCAGCAGCTCCGGTACCGCAACACCCCGCCCAGCTGGAGCAATATGGTGCATCCGGGGCCGCAGGGCGTGTCGGGCGCACGCGTGTCGGCCCTCACGTTCGATGGGCGCACCGTGGAACTGTTCAACCAGCCCGGCCAGTTTGGCCTGCAGCGCCTGTTCGAGTCGGCGCAGCGCACGAAGAAGGACGGCGGCGTGTTCGAGCTGCGCTGGAGCGCCAACAATGTGACGGTGGCAGTCGACCTGAAAATCGTCAGCAGTGCGCAGGCGGGCGGCGGCGGGCAGACGCAGGGCCAGGGTTTTCGCGGCATGCGGCTGCCGCCGGCGATCGTCGGCCACTTCGATGCGCCGCCGCTGGCGGCGCCGGCCCCGGCTCTGGCCAGCACGGGAGGCCAGTGATGCGCGCCGACCGGATCGGTTATTTTGGCAAGCTGCCGGCACGCGCCGACTTCGTCAAGCTGGCGCACGACCCTGCCGCGATCGGCATGCTCGATGCCTGGCTGGCGCAGGTGATGACGCTGCTGCCGTCCGACGCGCGCTGGCGTTTTCATTACGACGCCATGGCGCCGGTCAGTTTTGCCCTCGTCGGCCCGGCGCGCCACCACGCGGTGGCCGGGCATCTGCGGGCCAGCCATGACCAGTCGGGCCGTCGCTTTCCGTTCCTGGCAACGCGCACGCTGACGGTCGCCGACCCGGCCGCTTTCGTGGCGAGCTGTCCGGTCGCGTTCGCGCCGCTGTGGGAGTTTCTGCAAGCGATCTGCCCGAAGGTGCTGGCCGACGCCGATCCCACGGCATCGCTGCAGGCAATCGCCGACAGCGCAATCGGCCTGGGTGACGCGGATGCCTACCTGCGCTGGATCGACGCCGGCACGGTCGGCTCGCTCGACGCGCTGCTGGGCGGTTGCGGCGTCGAACGGCTGGTGCTGGCGCTTGGCCTGCTGCTGCAGCCGGTGATGCACAGCCAGCCCAGGGCCCTCGACAAGAGTCTCGTGCTGCCGCTGCCCCTTGATGCTGCGGCGCGCTATCCGGTGGCTGCGTTCTGGCTCGGGCTGATCGCGCCGTTCCTGCGGCGCGCCGGGTTCGACCTGGCGCTGTTCATCACGCACCAGGACGAGCGGCCGGTGCTGGTGGTGGGCTTTTGCGACGCGCTGGCCGACACGCTGCGCGCCATGATCGATCCACTGGTAGGCGCCGAGCTGCAAGTGCGCTTGCGTCACACCGGCTGGATCGACGCGCAGCTGCAGCTTGACCCCGACGTGCGCGCGCTGGCCAGCCAGCTGGCCCAGCCCGACCTGCCGCTGGCGCTGGCGCGCGAGCTGTTCATGACCACCTTCATCGGAGCCTGACATGACACTTCGCACACTGATCGTCATGCTGGGCGTCGCGGGCCTGGCAAGCCTGCCGCACGGCGCAGCCCAGGCCCAGGCCCAGGCCCAGGCCGAAGCACCGGTCCTGATCACCGGCACCGTGGCCGACGAAGCCACCCGGGCGGCGCTGCTCGAGCGCCTGCGCAGCGTGTACGGTCCGGCGCGCGTGGTCGACCAGCTGTCGGTCGGCACGGTATCGACGCCCGCCAACTGGAGCGCGTATGTCGGCCGCCTGATCGGGCCGAACCTGCGCCTGGTGAAAGGCGGTCAGCTGAAAGTCGACGGCAACAGCGTCAGCCTGCGCGGCGATGTGCTCAACGAGGGGCAGCGCCAGCAGATCGCGGGCGACATCGCGGCGAACCTGAATCCGACCTACACGGTCAACAATGGCCTGCGGGTGCAGGCGTCGCAGCAGAACGTTCTGGACGCGGCGCTGGCCGACCGCATCATCGAATTCGAGTCGGGCAAGGCGACCCTCACGCCGGCCGGCACCGCGGTGCTGGACGGGATGACGGCCGCGCTGCAAAAGATCAAGGGCGTGAAGGTGGAAGTGATCGGGCACACGGACAATGCCGGTTCGCGCGCGGGCAACCTGTCGCTGAGCCAGGCGCGCGCCGAAGCGGTCAAGGCCTACGTGGTGGCGCAGGGCATTGCGGCCGAGTCGATTGCAGTGTCGGGTGAGGGACCCGACCGGCCGGTGGCCGACAACCGCACGCCGGAGGGCAAGGCGCGCAACCGGCGCATCGAGTTCAAGGTGATCCAGTAAGGCATCCAGTAAGCCATCCAGTGAGCCACCCCGGCCCGCGATTTGCAGGCCGGGCGTGTCGACGCATCATGGCAGCGTGATCGTCACGTTCGCCGCTTTCGGCGGCAGTTTCACCAGATCGTTGTACTGCGCCAGCGCATGACGCGTGTCATTGCCCAGCACTGTCCGGAAGCCGACGTACGCGCCCAGGCCGGCCACCATGAACACCGCGCCCAGCACCCACAGCGACAGATCGCTGCGCACGCGGTTGATCACCTGGTCGGGGCGCTCGGCCTGCGGCGCGAAGCCGCGCGTGCGGCCGCGCATGCGGGCGATCTCGTCGCCCAGGCGCGCCACCAGGTAATCGAGCTTGTCCTTGCCGTCGAGCGCATAACGCCCCTGGAAACCCAGCAGCAGGCACATATGGAAGACCTCGAGCGCCTCGACGTGCTGCGCTCCGCGCGCGCGCAGGTCTTCGAGCCGGTTGAAGAAGTGTTCGCCCGCCAGCTGGTCGCCGAAGACCCGCAGTTGCAGCGGTCGTGTTTCCCACGCCTCGCGCACGTCGAAGGTCGAGCGCAGAATGATTTCATCGACCGCCGAGCAGAACGCGTACTTGGCAGCCTGAATATCGTCGGCGCTGATGCCGAGCGCCTTGGCGCTGCGGTCGACGTCGCCGAGAAAGCTCGTCATGTTGTCGGCGAACGCGCCCTTGTCCTGCGGCCCGCACCCGGTCTTGAGCAGGAACAGCGCATAGAACCCCTCGTACATGATGTCGCTGAGGCGTTGCGTGCGGATGGCGCGCTCGCCGGCATCGGCCTTGGGCGCGGCGCGGCGCTCGATGAACGCGCTCATGCCGATACCGCGATCAGTTCGAGCCGCAATTCGCGCAGCCCGTTGGGAACGTACACCGAGATCGTCTGCGCCTTGAGCATGGCGTCATACAGCAGCGCGCGCGCCTCGAGCACGAAGTACACCAGGTCGGGCCGTACGGGGATCGCGCTGGGCACCTGCGGCGCGTGCAGCAGCTTCACGCCCGGCAGCGCCGAGAGCACGCAGCGGTCGACGTCTTCGGGCGCGCCAACCTTGAACTGCAGCGGCACCGTCTCGACCAGGCGCAGCGCCGGCATGTCGGCGGCCACCGCCAGGTACAGCGTGGTCTGGGGCGTGATGCGGCCCGAATCGAGTGCGCCGTGGTAGTACGACGGCCGGTCGCGCTGCAGGGCGATGGTGAAATAGCGCGACGAAATCACGGTATCGAGAAGGTCGCGGATGATGCTGTCAAGGCGCGCAAACTGCGGCGCCGGATCGGCATGAACGTACGCCGGCAGGTCGCCCAGCCGGTAGCTGCGCGAATAGGTCATCAGGCCGCCGGCCAGGTGCAGCAGCGCGCCGTACAGGCGCTCGGGATGCAGTTCGCGGTGGTGCAGGTAATGGGCCAGCGCCGCATAGCCGGCGCTGGCCGTGTGCAGGAGCCAGAACGACGACACGTCGCCGCCGCGGATCTCGACCACGTTGCGGCTCGGTTCGCGCAGGTCGCCATACAGCGCGGCCACCTTGGCCTGCAGCTTTTCCATCAGCCGCACCAGGGCGCCGTACAGGCCCATCCCCGGGCCGGACACCGCATCGATCGACAGGCTGGGCGGGATGAAGCCGGGATCGGGCTCGAAGCCGCCGGTGGCCACGCGGCGCAGACGCAGCAGCGGAAAGCTGTCGTACGCATCGAGCGAATCGCCATCGGCCACCAGCCGCAGCGCCTTGCGCAGATAGGTGACCGGGGCTTCGGTAGCGCTGCTGTACAGGTCGTGCGTCTCGTGCGTGTCGCGCTGGTAGCGGGCAAAGCGCAGATCGCCTTCTGCACCATCCGATGCGCCATTGACATCGCCAGCCTCGCTGGCGCAGTTGTCGCCATGGGTGCGCAGCGCCGGCAGGGCGGCGTGGTAGGTCACGCTCTGCAGATCCGGCGGCAGGTCGGCCAGACGCACCTGGGGCGGCAGCAGGTCGCCGTCGGGCGCCCGGTACACCTCGCCCTCGGGAAACAGCAGCGAGAGTGCTTCGAGGCGCAGCACGTCGTTCCTGAGTGCGTCGAGATCGACCGTCAGCTTGCGTACGCCCCAGCAATACGGATGCAGCGCGCAGGCGGTCTGGTTCAGGCGCGCCTCGTGGTAGCGTTCCTGCTGCTGGAAATGCTGGGGCCGCAGGAACAATCCCTCGTCCCACAAGACCCTGGATGGCATGCTCACGTCGGCCTCGCTCGGTATCCAAAACGGTTTAGCTTGCAGGAAAGATTCTGACATTCATTGACAGGGCACAGATGCCAGCGTCGGCGCCGCACTGATCGGTCCACTCGCCAGGTTCAGCGCACACGCGTGCAGGCCAATGCTCACACCGTCGCGTTCGGCGTCCGCGCTGCTGAGCGTCGTGCGCCAGTGGCCGGCGGCGGGATGGTGGAACAGCGCCACGATGCCGATGTGGCGGGCTTCGCGCGCCACGGTTTCGGTCACCTCGTAACGCTGTCCTGGCACCAGCATGATCTCGCGCACATCGACCAGGTCGGCGCCGAAGCGGTCGCGCTCCTGCTGCGGGTCGAGAAAGGCGGCATAGGGCGCGCTTTCGAAAGCATCTTTCTGGCGCAGTTTGTACAGGCGCACGGCAAGTGCCAGCGGCTGGCCGCGCTGGTTGACATTCAGGCGCGTGGCCGCGTGCATGCGCAGCAGCACATTGCGCGGGGGTTTCTGCGATTCGGCCAGCGCAGTTGGCTTGCGCAGGCTCGCCAGCGGGCCGAGCGCGGTGCCGCCGCAGCCGGATAGCGCCGTAACGAAGGCAAGGGCCAGCAGCGCACAGCGGTAAGTTGCCGTCATTCCGTTCTCCTTGGAATTTTCCTGAGCACCAACGTTGGATTGAATCCGTTTCTCGCCGCGATACGCTGCGCCAGCGCAAGTCCAGGCAGGTTCGTACCGCGATCCCACACGCGTTTGCTGAATTCGCTTGCCGTTGACAGGGCACAACTTCGCATGGGTCTCGATGCGAATAATGGTGGCTTGTTTATTCACCGGAGCCGAACATGATTCGCCAACGACTGTTACCCATGCTGCTCGGCGTCGCCATCCTGGCAGGGTGCGCCACGGAAGGGACGGGCGGGAGCGCACCGCGCGCCGCCGTATCCGGCAACCTTTACGTGCAGGCCGATGCGGCACTGGCAGCGCGCCAGCCCGAACAGGCGATCCTGCTGCTTCAATCGGCCAGCGTGGCCCATCCCGTCGACAAGAAACCGTGGGTGCGCATGGCCCAGATCCGGTTCGACGCCAGCCAGTATGGCGAGGCGATCAGCAATGCGCAGCAAGCGCTGGCGCGCGATCCCAATGACACGCTGGCCTACAGCATCCTTGCCGTCAGCGGGCTGCGTGTGGCCAGCAAGGCGCTGGCTGACCTCACCCGCAAGAACAATCTGCAGGGTTCGGTGCGCAGCGAGGCACAGGATCTGGCCAGACTGCTGCGCACCAGCCTGGGCGAGGAAGTACTGGTCAACCCGCGCCCGGTGACGCGCGCACCGGTGCGCAAGCCCCCGACCCAGCCGGCGGTGGCGGCGCCATCGCGACCGGCGCCTGCTACTGCGGGCGGCAGTCCGTTCGATGTCCTCAAATAACGCCGCTGCCCTTACCAGGGGCCGGTTACGCCGGCCATCCCATCCCCCACTGGAGTCGATATGGCCAAGAACGAGAGCGTACAAAAACGGTTGCAGAAGGTGCGCGCGCCGCGCGTGCAGATGACGTATGACGTCGAGATTGGCGACGCGACGGAGAACAAGGAACTGCCGTTCGTGGTCGGCGTGGTCGGCGATTTCGGGACCGATCCGCAGCTTGAAAAAAAGCGTCTGAAGGACCGCAAGTTCGTCAACGTCGATGCCGCCACTTTCGACGAAGTACTGGGCGGCGTCGCGCCGGTGGCGAGCTTCCAGGTCGAGAACCACCTGTCACCGGACGGCGGCACGTTCGGCGTGCAGCTGCAGTTTCGCGAAATGGCCGACTTCCGGCCCGAATCGGTCGTACGCCAGGTGGCGCCGCTGGCCGGGCTGCTCGAGGCGCGTACCAAGCTGGCCGACCTGCGCAACAAGCTGGCCGGGAACGACAAGCTCGAAGACATCCTGACCGACGTGCTGGGCAATACCGAAAAGCTGGGCAGCCTGCGCAAGCAGCATGGCGACGTGGGCAGCGCGGGCGAGGAGGGTTGAGATGGCCGCGGTTCTCGACGCAATCAATGCACAGCCGGGCGCGCCCGAACTGAATGCGACGCTGCTCGACGAGATCGTCGAACAAAGCCGCGTGGCCACGTCCAGCAGCGAGCATGCACGGGCGCGCGACCTGATCTCGGAGCTGGTCAGCCAGGTCATGCAGGGCACGATGGTGATGTCATCGAACCTGTCGGCCACGATCGATGTCCGGCTGGCGGAGCTCGACCGGATGATCTCCGAGCAGCTCTCCGCCGTCATGCACGCGCCCGAATTCCAGAAGCTCGAGCGCAGCTGGACCGGGCTGCAATACCTGGTCAGGAACAGCACGACCGGCGCCAACCTGCAGATCCGCATGCTCAACGCGTCCAAGCGCGAGCTGGTGAAAGACTTCCAGTCGGCGATGGAATTCGACCAGAGCACGATGTTCAAGAAAATCTACGAAGAAGAATTCGGCACCTTCGGCGGCGCGCCGTATGGCACGCTGATCGGCGACTTCGAGATCTCGCGCCAGCCCGAAGACATGTACTTTCTGGAACAGATGTCGCACGTGGCCGCCGCCAGCCACGCGCCGTTCATCACGTCCTCCAGCCCCGAACTGTTCGGCGTCGAGAGCTTCGGTGACCTGGGCAAGCCGCGCGACCTGTCCAAGGTGTTTGACACTGCCGAATACGCGAAGTGGAAGGGGTTCAGGGAATCCGAGGACGCGCGCTACGTCGGTCTGACGCTGCCGCGCTTTCTGGGCCGGTTGCCGTATCACCCGGCCGACGGCGTGACCACCGAAGGCTTCAATTACGTCGAGGATGTCGACGGCAGCGACCATTCCCGCTACTTGTGGTGCAACGCCGCGTATGCGTTCGGCGCGCGCCTGACGCGCGCGTTCGAGGATTACGGCTGGTGCGCGGCGATCCGCGGTGTCGAGGGCGGCGGCCTGGTCGAGAATCTGCCGACCCACACGTTCAAGACCGACGAGGGCGAGGTGGCGCTGAAGTGCCCGACCGAAGTGGCGATCACGGACCGGCGCGAGAAAGAGCTGTCGGACCTGGGCTTCATCTCGCTCGTGCACTGCAAGAACACCTCGTACGCGGCGTTCTTGGGCGCGCAGTCGGCGCAGAAGGCGCGCAAGTACAACAATGAAGCGGCCAATGCGAATGCGGTGCTGTCGTCGCAACTTCAATACATCTTTGCCGTGTCGCGGATCGCGCACTACATGAAATCCATGATGCGCGACAAGATCGGCAGCTTCGCGGCAGCGTCCAATGTCGAGGATTACCTGAACCGCTGGCTCACGCAATACGTCCTGCTCGACGATAACGCGAGCCAGGACCAGAAAGCGCAGTTCCCGCTGCGCGAAGCGAGCGTGCAGGTCTCCGAGGTGCCGGGCCGGCCCGGCGTCTACCGCGCCGTGTCGTTCCTGCGACCGCATTTCCAGCTCGACGAGCTGTCCGTTTCGCTCCGTTTGGTCGCGGAGTTGCCGCAATCGACCAAGAACTGACTGCTGTAACCATCTTGTTATTCAACCGACGTTTCAATCACACTTGGAGTAGAACATGGCAATTGACGTGTACCTGCAGATCGACGGGATCAAAGGCGAGTCGCAGGATGACCGGCACAAGGACTGGATCGAGTGCACCTCGGTGAACTGGGGCGTGAGCCAGCCCCGTTCGGCCACGGCATCCACCGGCGGCGGCCACACCGCCGAGCGCTGCGAGCACCAGGAAATCGCGCTGACCAAGCTCGCCGACCTGGCCTCGCCCATCCTGTTGCAGACCTGCTCGGCAGGCAAGACCATCCCCAAGGCCAAGCTGGAATTCATGCGCGCCGATGGCCAGGGCGAGCGCATCAAGTACTTCGAGATCGAGCTTGAAAACGTGCTGATCGGCGGCGTCCAGCCGAGCGTCGCCGAAGGCAGCATCATCCATGAAGCAGTGGGCCTGAAGTTCTCGAAGATCAAGTGGAAATACACCCAGCAGAAGGTGACCGGCGGCGCCGGCGGCAACACCTCGGGCGGCTGGGACCTGGCGGCCAACAAGATCGTCTGAGCGGCGCCCGCCGCTTTCCACGCGGCGGCCGTGCGCCGCCGCGTATTCATCGTACCAACTCCCTGGGAGACACCATGCATGGCTGCACGCCCGGCCTGCTCGACCGGCTGATGGACGAACGTCGCGATGCTGTCCCTGACACCCCCGGCACCCGGATTGGCATCGAGGGTTTCAAGGACAGCGTCGCGCGCGACCTTGAAGCGCTGCTCAATACCCGCATCGCGCTCGATGCCGGCGATCTGGCCGGCTACCCGCATGCGCGCGCGTCGCTGCTGCAGTATGGCCTGGTCGATTTCGCTGGCTATTGCCTGACCAGCAGCATCGACCGCGCCGCCATCTGCGCCAGCATCGAAGCGGCGATCGCGGCGCACGAGCCGCGCTTGTCCGACGTACGGGCCGTGTTCGAGCCGGATGCGGGCGCCGTCAATCGGCTGCAGTTCGCCATCCAAGCCCGTCTGGCGCTGGGCGGCCAGCACGAGGCGATCAACTTCAACGCGGTGCTGCAACCGTCGTCGCTGCACTACGACATCCACCGCACCGTCCGGCCCGGCAAAGGCCGCGACGGCACCTGACCAGGAGGCACGATGGACATCAATCTCAAGACACTGATCTCGAAGCTCAACGACACCACCCGCGCGGCGGCCACGCGCGCTGCCGGCATCTGCGTCGGACTGGGCCAGTACGAAGTCGATGTCGAGCACCTGTTCCTTGGCCTGATTGAGCAGCCGGGCAGCGACCTGGCCGCGATCGCGCGCCACTGCGACATCAGTTTGACCGGGCTTGACGCCGACTTGCGACGCGAAGTGGCGCGCTTTGCCACCGGCAGCGCGCGCACGCCCGTGTTTTCACGCCATCTGCCGCTGCTGTTCGAGCATGCGTGGCTGATCGCCTCGCTCGGGGTCGGCGGGCCACCGCAGATTCGCAGCAGCCATCTGCTGCTGGCCCTGTTGACCGAGCCGTCGCTGGCGCAACTGGCACAGCGCGCGTCGCCGCTGTTCGCGCGCTTTCCGCTCGACCGCCTCAAGCACGACGTCGAACGCCTGACGCGCGGCTCGGTCGAGCAGCCGGGCATCGCGCCCGAGGTCGGCGAGCCCGGGCCGGACGCGGCGTCGGCGCTTGCGCAGTCCGCGAACCGCGCCACGCCGGCCCTCGATCAGTACACGACGTGCCTGACCGCGCGTGCGCGCGACGGCAAGCTCGATCCGGTCATTGGCCGCGACATGGAAATCCGCCAGGCAATCGACATCCTGATGCGCCGGCGCCAGAACAACCCGATCCTGACCGGCGAAGCGGGCGTCGGCAAAACCGCCGTCGTCGAAGGCCTGGCGCTGCGCATCGCGCATGGTGACGTGCCGGATGTGCTCAAGGGCGCCGAGATCCACACGCTCGACATGGGCCTGCTGCAGGCCGGCGCCAGCGTGAAGGGCGAATTCGAAAACCGTCTCAAGAACGTCATCCAGGAAATCAAGCAGAGCCCCCACGCGATCATCCTCTTCATCGACGAAGCGCACACGATGATCGGCGCCGGCGGCGCGGCCGGCCAGAACGATGCGGCCAACCTGCTCAAGCCTGCGCTCGCGCGGGGCGAGCTGCGCACGATCGCCGCGACCACCTGGGGCGAATACAAGAAATACTTCGAAAAGGATGCGGCGCTCGCACGGCGCTTCCAGGTGATCAAGGTCGAAGAGCCCGACGAAGACACGGCGGCTGCGATGCTGCGCGCGATGGCGCCGCTGATGGAGCAGCACTTCGGCGTGCGCATCTACGACGAGGCGGTCACCGAGGCAGTGCGCCTGTCGCACCGCTACATCAGCGGGCGCCAGTTGCCGGACAAGGCCATCAGCGTGCTGGACACGGCGTGCGCCAGGGTGGCGCTGGGCCAGAGCGCAACGCCGGCGTTGCTGGAAGATTGCGGGCGCCGCATCGAGCGCCTGGACGCCAGCGTCATAGCCCTGCGCCGCGACGCCAGCGCCGGCGAGGATCACGCGTCCGCGCTGGCGTCACTGGGCGAAGAGCGCGCCAGTGCGGCTGCCGAGCAGGTCGCGTTGCACAGTCGCTGGGCTGAGGAGCAGGTCCTGGCGGGCCAGATTGCCACGCTGCGCGCCGAACTCGAAGCGGCCGGATCGAATGCAGCAGGGTGTGGCAGCGCGCATCTGCGCGCGCTCGGCGAGCGCCTGCGCAGCCTGCAGGGCGACGCGCCACTGGTGCCGGTGCAGGTCGACGGGCACACGGTCGCCGCCATCGTCGCGGCCTGGACCGGCATCCCGCTCGGGCGCATGGTCAAGGATGAAATCCGCACCGTCGTCAATCTGCAGGCGATGCTCGACGAGCGCATCCTGGGCCAGCGCCACGCCAGCAGCGTCGTGGCCCAGCGTGTGCGCACGGCGCGCGCCAATCTGGACGAGCCGAACAAGCCGAAGGGCGTGTTCCTGTTTGTCGGCACCTCGGGCGTGGGCAAGACCGAAACGGCGCTGGCGCTGGCCGACATCCTGTACGGCGGCGAGCGCAAACTCATCACGATCAATATGAGCGAGTACCAGGAAGCGCACAGCGTCTCCGGCCTGAAAGGCTCGCCGCCGGGCTATGTCGGCTATGGCGAGGGCGGCGTGCTGACCGAAGCGGTGCGGCGCAATCCATACAGCGTCGTGCTGCTCGACGAAGCCGAGAAAGCGCACCCGGACGTGCTTGAACTGTTCTACCAGGTCTTCGACAAGGGGGTAATGGACGACGCCGAAGGGCGCGAAATCGACTTTCGCAACACCGTCATCATCCTGACGTCGAACGTCGGGGCCAGCCAGGTGATGGCCGCGTGTCTGAAGAAGCCGGCCGCCGACATGCCCACGCCCGATGGGCTGGCCGATCTGCTGCGTCCCAGCCTGATGAAGCATTTCAAGCCGGCGTTCCTGGGCCGCCTGACCGTAGTGCCGTTTTATCCGATCGGCGACGACGTGCTGGCCAATATCATCCGCCTGAAGCTCGCACGCATCGGCGCGCGCGTGCTGGACAACCACAAGGCCCTGTTCGAGTACGACGACGCGCTGGTGGCGGCGGTGCTCAGCCGCTGCACGGAAGTCGATTCCGGTGCGCGCAATGTCGACAACATCCTGGGCGGCACGCTGCTGCCCGAAATCGCCGACAGCGTGCTGGCGCGGATGATGGAAGGCGGCACGATCACGCGTGTGAAAGTCGGCGCGACCCGCGCCGGCAAGTTCAAATACTTGATCGAACCGGTGCAGGCTTGATCTCAAGGAGACATCATGCTCGATATCGCCGCTCTTCTCAAACCGATCACGCCGGACAATCCGTGCGGCGCCGACCTGGCGTTCGCGCCCGAAGTCGATGCCATCGCCCGCGCGCGCCTGGCCGACGATCCGTCGCTGGAGCAGGGCGCCTGGGTCACGACGCTCAAGGAGGCCGACTGGAAATTCGTCGGCAAACACTGCACCATCCTGCTCGAAACGCGCAGCAAGGATCTGCAACTGGCCGTCTGGCTGGCCGAGGCAAGCACAAAAACCGGCGGCATACGCGGTCTGGCCGATGGCCTGGGTCTGGTGGCGGCATTGTGCGAGCGTTACTGGGACGGCGTGCATCCACAGTCTGACGAAGATGGCGTCGAGCGACGCATCGGCATCCTGGCCTGGCTGGCCAGCCACGTGGCGCCACTGGCCAAGGGGGTGGCGCTGGACGAGAGCGGCGCGCTGACAATGCAGGCATGGGAAGTGGCGCGCACACGCGGGCCGGAAGCGGTGGCCGAACTGGATGCGCTGCGTGCACGCGCCAAGCCGGCGTTCGTGCAGATGGTGCTGACCGACTGCGAAGCGTGCGTTGTGGCGCTGGATGAACTGGAACGGGTCGTTGACGCGCGACTGGGCAACGACGGCCCCAGCTATCGCGTGGCCCGCACGGCGCTGCGCGACGTCATCGACCTGATGTCAGCGGGCTTGCCGGCAGCTGTGGCGGACAATGCGGCAACGAGCGCAGGCGAGGGCGGCCCCATCGCTGTGGCGCAACCTGTGCTTCGGGGCGCGCCGGTCCTGCAGCGCGATCAGGCGCTGGCGCAGCTGCGCCAGGTCGCCGCGTTTTTCCGGCGCACGGAGCCGCACAGTCCTGTTGCGTATCTGGCAGAGAAAGCGGCGCGTTGGGGCGAGCAGCCACTGCATGCCTGGCTGCGTTCGGTGATCAAGGACGAAGCGTCGCTGTCGCGACTCGAAGACTTGCTGGGAATTGACGGCCAGGTGGACCAGCCGGCGAAGCTCCCGGCGCCCTGAGGGGCCGGGTTGCTGAAGAACGGGCTTACCCGGGCTTACTCGGGTTTGTCCTGCTTGCCGCCACCGGGGGTGACGATGGTGCTGGCGCGTTCGAACTGCGCTTCGACCGTCTGCACGGCCTGGCGCGTGGCGGCCGTCACCTGTTCGTAGCCCTTGAAGGCATTGTCGATCGCCGCCTTCATGATCTGGACCGCATTCTCCGACCCAGGCTTGACGTTCTGGGTGACGTCATAGATCAGCGCCGACAGCGTGTTCTTCGCTTCGACCGCGTGCGCATCGGCCGCGCCGCGGAACTCGTTGTGCATGTCGTCGATGATGGCCTTCAACTGCGTCGTGTACTCGGCTGCGTTGGTCACGCCGGCGGCTGGCTGCATGCGCGCCGCGAGCGATTCGTACGCGGCCTTCGGATTACCGGCCTGGGCGACATCACGGCTCGCTTGCATCGTGCTGTCCATCGTGCTCTTGATGGCGTTCATGTTCAGGGCGACGACCTGCTCGACGCCCTTGACGGTCTTGCCGGCCAGCGCATTGAAGGTCTGCATCTGCAGGTCGAACAGGGTTTTCGTGGCGTTGGCAAACTGTTCCGGGCTGGTAAACATGGGGTGTCTCCTCAGTGGGTAAGCTATTTTTGAAAACTGAACAATGACAGACAAACGGCGTCTGCCGGGTTCATTATTTAGCAACGATGGGTTTTTCGCAACGCGCGTCACGATACGGGCCGTTCGCCTTGACCCAGCCTTCACCCAGCGGCGTCGGCGAACAGGCCAGCTCGCCCGTGAGCTTGCTGCGCCATTGGTAATAGGGCGCCGGCGCAGCCAGGCTGGAAGCGACGCCGACCATGAGCGCCGCCCCCAGGGCGGCAGAGCGAAGAATCTGCATGACGTCCATGCTCGACCGTTACGGCGTCCAAGTCAAGCGCGCACTTGTCCTTCCCATCGTGGCAAGGTGTAAGCTGGTGCCTGACCCACGACAGGAGCGTACCGTGCAAGCGAGCCCACCCAGCATGAACATCGGCGACGCCGCCCGCGCGTCGGGCATTACGGCCAAGATGATTCGCCACTACGAATCCATTGGCCTGGTGCCGGCGCCACGTCGCACGGATGCCGGTTATCGCCTCTACAGCGAGCGCGAGGTGCGCGTACTGCAATTCATTCACCGTGGCCGCGCACTGGGCTTTTCGCTGGACCAGATCAGGAATCTGCTGGCGCTGTGGGAAGACAAGGGCCGGGCCAGTGCCGACGTGCGCGCACTGGCGCAGACACATATCGAAGAACTGGACCGCAAGATCGCCGAGATGGCAGCGATGCGGCGCACGCTGGTGAGTTTGGCGGCGTCGTGCCACGGTGACGCGCGCTCGGCCTGCCCGATTCTGGACGATCTGGCGGCGCAGTGAGTCTGCGCCAAAAACGGGAGGCACAACGCAAAACGCCGTAACCCTGTTTGGAAGGCTACGGCGTTTTGCGGGACACGGGGTCCACAAACTCACTACATTTTTTGGTGCCCACGGAGGGACTCGAACCCCCACACCTTGCGGCACATGGACCTGAACCATGCGCGTCTACCAATTCCGCCACGTGGGCACTGCAACTGCTGACAACGATACTGCTGACTACTTATTACTTACTACTTACTGCGAGATAGACTTTTGGTGCCCACGGAGGGACTCGAACCCCCACACCTTGCGGCACATGGACCTGAACCATGCGCGTCTACCAATTCCGCCACGTGGGCACTGGGACTAGTTACAACGATACTGCGTGCTACCTGATACCCTGCTTGAAACCTTTGGTGCCCACGGAGGGACTCGAACCCCCACACCTTGCGGCACATGGACCTGAACCATGCGCGTCTACCAATTCCGCCACGTGGGCACTGCAACTACGGTAAAACAATACAACCGATGAACTTTTTGGTGCCCACGGAGGGACTCGAACCCCCACACCTTGCGGCACATGGACCTGAACCATGCGCGTCTACCAATTCCGCCACGTGGGCACTGCAAGAACATCTCTGCTACAATAGCAGGGTTTGTCATTTTCCGCCAGATCAACTATTCCTGAAAATAGCTGACTTCGCATCAAACATACTCTGTTACGCCTGCTTTTCATCGCCCCGGCGTTGTCGCCGTTGCTGAAGAGAGCGAGATTATAGCGGATCATTTTCAATAGTCAAAGACCCAAGGTGAAGTTCTCGACAAGGACTCACGTGCAAGTACCCCGCGCAAGCATTCCGCGCATGCATCCCGTGACGGGCGCAGGTCGTTGGCGCACATCATGTTAGGCGAATCGGATAGACCTCCGTTACACTACGCCTGTCATGGTGTCAATTAACCACGCTGCCGCCCTTATGTGATGTGCGGCGCTCTACTGGCCAAAAGAAAAAAGAATCGATTTGAAGCAACCTACTCATACCATTCCAAGCCGCGAGGAAATCCTCGCTGTCTTCCGCGACGCCGCTGAATCGCTCGATGCAGCCGCCCTGGCACATGCCCTTGATGTTCAGCCCGCAGCGCAGGAAGTCCTCGGCCGCCGCCTGAACGCCATGGAGCGTGACGGCCAGATCCGTTCCGACCGTAGCGGCAACTATATGCTGGCTGATCACTCCGCCTTCGTGGCCGGCAAAGTCAGCGCGCATCGCGACGGTTTTGGCTTCGTGATTCCCGACGAACCGGGTCCCGACCTGTTCCTGTCGGACCGTGAAATGCAGAAAGTGCTGCACGGCGACCGCGTCATGGCGCGCGTGACCGGCATGGACCGCCGCGGCCGTCCGGAAGGCTCGATCGTCGAAGTCGTCCAGCGTGCCAACACGCACATCATCGGTCGCCTGCTCAATGAAGAAGGCGCGTGG
Source organism: Telluria sp. LT1R51-2 (assembly GCF_059685775.1). NCBI lineage: Bacteria > Pseudomonadati > Pseudomonadota > Betaproteobacteria > Burkholderiales > Oxalobacteraceae > Telluria > Telluria sp. LT1R51-2. Next base: position 1,293,234 of record NZ_JCASIM010000001.1, read on the forward strand.
ATCGTCTCGCCCGAAGACCAGCGTATCGCCCAGGACGTGATTGTTACCGGTCCGACCGGCAACGCGCGTGCAGGGCAGGTCGTCAGTGTCGAACTGCTCGAGCAGCCAGGCCGCTTCCAGAAGCCGACCGGCCGCATCGTCGAAGTGCTGGGCGAGCTCGATGACCCGGGCATGGAAATCGAAATCGCCGTGCGCAAGTTCGGCGTGCCGCACATCTTCTCGCCGGCCGCGCTCAAGCAGGCCGGGCGCCTGCCGAACGAAGTCATCGATGCCGATCTGGCCAACCGCGTGGACCTGCGCGACGTGCCGCTGGTGACGATCGACGGCGAAGACGCACGCGACTTCGACGATGCCGTGTACTGCGAACCGGTGACGATCAAGGGCGTGAACAGTTTCCGCCTGCTGGTCGCGATTGCCGACGTCAGCCATTACGTCAAGCCGAACGAGGCGCTCGACGCCGACGCGATCGAACGCTCGACGTCGGTCTACTTCCCGCGCCGCGTGATCCCGATGCTGCCCGAGAAGCTGTCGAACGGCCTGTGCTCGCTGAACCCGGCAGTGGACCGTTGCACGCTGGTGTGCGACATGGTGGTCTCGCAGGATGGCGAAGTCACTGCATACCAGTTCTACCCGGCCGTGATGCACTCGGCTGCGCGCATGACCTACAACGAAGTGGCCGATATCCTGGCTGACACCAATGGCGAACAGGCCCAGAAGCGTCCGGGCATCGTCCCGCATCTGCAACACCTGAACCAGGTGTTCCGCGCGCTGCTCAAGGCGCGCCAGGAGCGCGGTGCGATCGACTTCGAAACCACCGAAACCTATATCGTGTGCAATGCGCTGGGCAAGATCGAAAAGATCATCCCGCGCACCCGCAATGACGCACACCGCCTGATCGAAGAGTGCATGCTGTCGGCCAACGTCTGCGCTGCCGACTTCTTGTTGCGCCACAAGCACCCGGGCACGTTCCGCATCCACGCGACGCCGACCGAAGAAAAGCTGAACCAGCTGCGCACCTTCCTCAAGCAGGTGGGCCTGAACCTGGCCGGTGGCAACAAGCCGAGCGCGCGCGACTACGCCGCCGTGATGCAGCAGATCAAGGAGCGGCCGGATGCGCAACTGCTGCAGACGATGATGCTGCGTTCGATGCAGCAAGCCGTCTACAGCCCGGACAACGTCGGCCACTTCGGCCTGGCGTTCGAAGCGTACGCGCACTTCACCAGCCCGATTCGCCGCTATCCCGATCTGCTGACGCACCGTGCGATCAAGGCGATCCTGCTTGGCAAGAAGTACGAGCCGAAAGGCATCGACCTGGCCAAGCTGAACACGACGCAGTCGAATTCGGCCCGCAAGCAGGCCGCGAAAGACAAGGCCGACGGCAAGGCGCCGAAGAACGAAAAAGACCTGACCATCTGGGACGCCCTGGGTGTGCACTGCTCGGCCAACGAACGCCGCGCCGACGAAGCGTCGCGCGACGTCGAAAACTGGCTCAAGTGCTTCTTCATGCAGGACAAGATCGGCGAAGAGTACACCGGCACCATCGCTGGCGTGACCACCTTCGGCATCTTCGTCCAGTTGGACGAGCTGTTCGTCGAAGGCCTGGTGCACGTCACCGAGCTGGGCGCCGATTACTTCCAGTACGACGAAGCGCGCCACGTGCTGCGCGGCGAGCGTACCGGCCAGAGCTATGGCCTGACCGACAAGGTGACCGTCAAGGTCGCACGCGTCGATCTGGAATCGCGCAAGATCGACCTGACGCTGGCGTCCGCGCCGGGCGCCGAGTCGTCGGGCGACGACGCCGGGCGCGAGCGGAATCAGGGCGGCCGCAACAAGGAACAGCGCAGCAACGAGCCACGCACGAATGACGGTCGTCAGAACAACGGCGGCAATGGTGGTGGCGGCAACAACGGCAATCACAACGGTGGCAACGGTAACAATAACGGCGGTAACGGTAACAACAACGGCGGTAACGGCAAGCGTTCGCGCGGTGGTCGTTCGCGTGGTCCGAAGCCAGGTAATAACGGCGGCAACAACGGCGGTAACAACGATCAAGCTCGTCCACAGCAGTCGCCACTCGAGATTGCACGTCCGCTTGGTCAGGATGGCATCGAGCCGCAACAGGCGAAGCCGAAATCGCGCAAAGCCCGTCAGAAGGCCAAGGCGGCTGAGCGCGCTGCGGCAGCAGCAGCAGCGCCAATGACGACAGCGACGCCGCAGGCACCAGTGCAGGCAGCGAAGCCGGCACCAGCGCCAGTGCAGGCGCAGAAACCAGCACCAGCGCAGGCGCAGAAGCCAGCGCCAGCGCCGGCACCGGTTGCAGCACCAGCACCAGCACCAGCACCGGTTGCAGCAGCACCAGCACCGGTGGCGCAGCCAAAGCCTGCCGAAGCAGTCGCGGCCCCAGCGCCAGCGCGCAAGCCACGTGCAACCAAGGCCGTCGTCAACGACGTGGTCGCGGCTGCACCAGCCCCTGCGCCAGCGCCGGTTGCCGACGCCAAGCCAATGAAAGCCGCAGCAAAGAAAGCGGTCGCGAAAGCGCCAGCAGTTGCGGCGCCAGTTGCAGCTGCACCAGTCGTGGCAGCACCCGTCGCGGCAGCGCCAGCGGTCAATGCGCCAGCCAAAAAGGCTGCTGCCAAGACGGCTGCCGTGAAAGCGCCGGTCGCCGCAGCCCCAGTTGATGCACCGGCCAAAGCAGCAACGGTCAAGGCGCCAGCGAAGAAGGCAGCAGTCAAGGCGCCAGCCAAGTCAGTCGCAGTCAAGGCTTCGGCCGAGACCGTTGCTGCCAAAGCACCGGCCGAGGCAGCGGCAGTCAAAGCACCGGCCAAGGCAGCGGCAGTCAAGGCTCCGGCCAAGACAGCAGCGGTCAAAACGCCAGCCAAGGCAGCAGTCACCAAGGCGCCGGCCGAGCCAGTCGCGGCCAAAGCGCCAGCCAAAAAGGCGGCAGCTGCACCACGCAAAGCCGCAGCCAAGGCTGTCGCTGAGCCGGCCGCGCCGAAGGCTGTCAAGGCCCCGGCCAAGACCGCAGTGAAGACCGCGTCGAAGACTGCAGCAAAGACCGCAGCCAAAACCAGCAAGAAGTAAGTCCCTGAAAGTATTAGAAAAGTAGCAAATGAAAAATAAAATGATGTTCGGCTTCCACGCCGTGACCTCGCGACTGCGTCACGAGGCCCAGTCGGTGGAAGAAATTTTCGTCGATGCCGAGCGCAACGACGGCCGCATGAAGGACCTGATCGCCCACGCCAAGGCAGCCGGCGTGCGCGTGATGCCGGTCGAAGCCGCGCGTCTCGACAAGATCACTGGCACCCGCCGTCACCAGGGCGTGATCGCGTTTGCCAGCCAGCTCGCGCTGGCGCGCAATCTCGATGAGCTGCTCGACGCCATCGAAGGTCCGCCGCTGCTGCTGATCCTGGACGGCATCACCGATCCGCACAATCTGGGCGCCTGCTTGCGCGTGGCCGACGGTGTCGGCGCGCACGCGGTCATCGTGCCGAAGGACCGCGCGGTCGGCTTGAACGCCACCGCCGCCAAGGTCGCTAGCGGCGCCGCCGAGACGGTCCCGTACATCACGGTGACCAATCTGGCGCGCACGATGCGCGAGCTGAAGGAACGCGACATTCTCCTGATCGGCACCACGGACGACGCCGACAAGGGCCTGTACGAAGCCGACTTCTCGGGCCCTGCCGCACTTGTCATGGGTTCGGAAGGCGAGGGCATGCGCCGCCTGACGCGCGAGACCTGCGATGTGCTGGTCAGTATCCCGATGTTCGGTTCGGTCGAAAGCCTGAACGTGTCGGTGGCTTCGGGCGTCTGCCTGTACGAAGCACGCCGCCAGCGCATCGGTCGCGACAGCTGATTGTGCTTCATGCCCGGATTGCTGCGCTCGCGGCAATCCGGGCAGTTTCATCCCTCCGCAGTACCAAATCTCCCCCCAGCAAGGCTCTTCCCGAATCGGCGACAAAACACGCCAGGCCATCCCGCGCCAACGACGGTGGTAAACTCGCTTCGAACAACTGAACTGTTTGGCATAACAAGGAATCGCATGACGAATGAAATGGTGGCGGTACTCGATCCGGTCGAGCTGCGCGTGCTGGCCGTGCTGGCCGAAAAAGAAGGCCTGACGCCCGATAATTATCCGATGTCGCTCAACGCGATCGTCAATGGCTGCAACCAGTTGTCGAGCCGCGATCCGGTCATGCAGATCAGCGAAGCGGTCGTGCTCGATACGCTGCAGCGCCTGGCCGAGCGCAAGCTCGTGAACGCCATCTCGCAGGCCGGTGCGCGCGTCGTCAAGTACGAGCACCGCATGCGCATCAAGTGGACGCTGGAGCAGGACAAGCTGGCCGTGCTCACGATCCTGATGCTGCGTGGCCTGCAGACCGCCGGCGAAATCCGCACCCGCAGCGGGCGCCTGCACGAATTCAAGACCGTGGCCGATGTCGAAACGGCGCTGCAGTTTTTGATCGACAAATACCCGCCGCTGGTCGTGAAACTCGAGCGCGCGCCGGGCACGAAGGAATCGCGTTACGGCCAGTTGCTGGGCGGCGAGATTACCATCGTCGCCGGCAGCGAGCAGACGTCCAGCAGCGCGAGCAACCTGACGCAGGGCGGTCGCATCGCGCAGCTCGAAGAAGAAGTCGCCACGCTGCGCGGGGAGATGGAAGACCTCAAGGGCCAGTTCGAGGCGTTTCGCCAGCAGTTCCAGTAACCGGCTCGAACGCCAGTTCGATCAGCGCGTCGTCGCTCCAAGCCGGATCGTTCATGGCGGTGCGAAAGCTCTTCCCGTCGACCGGCAGGTCTTTCGTGCGATCCGCTTCACGCAAGGTGGCGCGCGAAAGGGTCGCTGGCGTGTCGAACTGAAAGCCATCGCGCTCGGCATTGAAGAAGTTGCACCAGTTGGGCGTCAGCAGCACGCTGTTGACGAACAGTGTACGCATCAGGCCAATCTCATCCTTGCCGATTGCGACCATCACGTGGCATTCAAGCCGCAGGTCGCCGAGGCGCCGCACGTTCTCTGGCAGGCCGGGCGAGCGCACCAGTGGCGTCACACGATACATGCGTCGCTTGCGATTGAGCACCAGTTCGCTGTTCGCCGCCAGCGCGGCGCTGCTGCGCGGCACGATGGTCTCGAACGCATCGTTGAGGGCCAGCGGCAGCACGAAGTCGTCCTTGCCTTCCAGACGCAGCGCCAGTGGCGCCTCGTCCAGCCTGGGCGTGTTGTCGGTCCAGGCGCGGCGCTCGACGCGGAAGCGTAAAGCCTCGGCTTTTGGTGCCATGCTGTGATGGCGCTCAAAGGCGTCCAGGCCCGCGACGATTGCCGTGTACTTGCGCACTTCCGGCTTGCGGATTGCGTTGATGTGGATGGATTCGGGGCTGTCCGGCGGCGTGTCGGCAGCGCTGGCGCTGACGTTGACACCGAACAGCATGGCGAGCATCAGGATGGAGAAAGCTCGCATCGCGCTCACCCCTCGTCACGCCAGCGGCGCAGGCGAATCGCGCCGTAGATCATCGCACAGCCAGCAGCGGCCGCGATCCAGACACCCGGCGTGAGCAGCGTGGCATACGACGTACCCAACAGCAGCGGCCCATCCAGACCGGCCTGTTGCTGCTGCGCCAGCGCCGCGCCATTGACTTCGCCGAACCAGATCCCGGGGAACACGCCCAGGAGAACCCGCGCCACGATCTCTTCACCGAACCACTTGACGTTCATCGACACGCCGGCAAAACGCCCGGCCAGGAAATCGAACCAGGCCAGGATGGCGAGTGCCACCAATGGCGCGCCGACGGCCCACAGGAACACGCGCGACTTCGCCCAGCTCGACACCAGCAGCAGCCAGCCGACCGTCGGCAGCGCCCACAGGATGTACAGCGGCAGGAAGCTGATCAGATACACGGGCGCCAGATAGAAGTCGACATTGGCCAGCACCGGCGCGATCAGGTTAATGCCCTTGATGGCGCCGCCCAGCAGGCCGATCACCAGCAGGATCAGCGAGGCCGCAATCCCGATCGCGATGGTCGCCAGTGGCGCGACCAGCAGCGCGGTTACTGCCTTCGACAGCACGGTCTGCGCATCGGACAATGGCAGCGATTTCCAGAACAGGATGCTGCGGTCGCGCCGGTCGTCGTACAGCGCCGCCATGCAGTAGAAGAACACGACCACTGGCAGCACGAAAAACAGCGGGGCCGTGATCACCAGGTAGCTCGACGCGGCGGCAGCGGCCAGCTTGGCCAGCATCGCGGGCGGCAAGCCATTGACCGTCATCACTTGTTCGCCGCTGACCTGCACGTGGAACGACGGGTTGGCGATGATGGCGTACAGGAAGCCGCCACCGAACAGCAGCACGAGCACGGCGGCCACTGCCAGCGGCGCCCAGAAGAAGGCGCCTTTGTGTTCCCACAGTTCGCGCCGGATCAGCCATTTCATGGTGCTCATTGGCGTAGTCATGCGTAGGTTCCTTTCATGGTGGCGACGAACAGGTCGGCCACGCTCGGGTTGCGTACCTCGCCGAGTGCAGCCAGCTGGGTGCGGGACAGGCCGCCGGCGCGCAGCGCGTCGAACAGCATCACGGATTTGCCGAACACGGTGCGCTCGTCGATCGGTTGCAGCGCTCTGGCCGCCGCCACCTTGTCGCTGCCCACCATGACTTCGACGTAGCGCTCGCCGATCTCTTCCATCGAGGCAGCCAGCGCAATCTTGCCGTCGCGGATGAACAGCAGGTCGGTCAGGATGTGCTCGACTTCCTCGACCTGGTGCGTGGTGATGACGATCGTCTTGTGTTCGTCAAAATAGTCTTCGAGCAGGTTCTGGTAGAACGTCTTGCGGTAGATGATGTCCAGGCCGAGCGTCGGCTCGTCCAGCACCAGCAGCTTCGCGTCGATTGCCATCACGAGCGCCAGGTGCAGTTGCACGATCATGCCCTTGGACATTTCCTTGACCTTCATGGTCGGCGTCAGCTTGGTGTTGGCGAGATAGCGCTCGGCCTTGCTGCGGTCGAAGCGCGGATGCACGCCGGCCACGAAGTCGACCGCATCCTTCACGCGCAGCCAGCGCGGCAGGATGGCGACGTCGGCGATGAAGCAGACGTCCTTCATCAGTTCATCGCGCTGGGTGCGCGGATCCAGGCCCAGCACCGACAGCTCGCCTTCGCAAGGGATCAGGCCCAGGGCCGCCTTGAGCGTCGTCGTCTTGCCCGAGCCGTTGGGGCCGATCAGGCCGACGATGCGGCCGGCGGCGATCTCGATGTCGATGCTGTCGACGGCGACCCGCTTGCCGTAGTGTTTGCTCAAACCCCTGGCTGAAATAACGGCGGTCATGCGGCACCGCCGTTGTCCACATTGCTCAGCAATTGTTTGATGTCCAGGCCCAGGCGACGGATGCGCTCGAGCATCGCCGGCCACTCTTCATTGATGAAACGTTCGCGCTCGCTGGCCAGCAGTTTCTCGCTGGCGCCTTCGGTGACATACATGCCAATTCCCCTTCGTTTTTCCACCAGTTGTTCGTCGACCAGTTCCTGATAGGCCTTCGACACGGTGATTGGGTTGAGTTGATAGTCGGCGGCGATCTGGCGCACCGAGGGCAGGGCGTCGCCAGCCTTGAGATCGCCGTCGAGCATCATGCCGACGACGCGCTCCTTGAGCTGGCGGTAAATCGGAGTTTTATCGTTCCAGCCGACGGTCATCGGGGGCCTCCGTGGTGGTTCGGTACGGCGTCAGGGTGATGCGCATGCCTGCCTCCTCATGGTGGTGTGTTGAAGTGGTGTTGTAGTTGAGTATAACAGTGGTCGCGCAAACGTCAACATGCAGACGCGAGATCATGCGGGGCGGATAGAACGCGGGAGGATGTTAGAGAATGGCGCCGTCGACGTCGTGACGCACGAGACTGCCGTCTGCGTGCAGCGCGATCCAGCCGCCACGGTGTGGCGCTTCGTCGAGTTCCCAGTCGGGCAGCACGTAGCGCAGCTTGTCGCCATGCGCATGTACGGCAGGCCGGTGCGTGTGTCCGTGGATGATGACGTCGGCATCGAGCGCCGCAAACACAGCGGTCACCGCTTCAGGCGTGACATCCATCGTCTCGTACGATTTGCCCGTGTGGGCTTCGCGCGAACCTTCACGCAGGCCGGCGATGATGCCCTTGCGCTGCGCCAGCGGCATGCCAAGGAATTGTGCCTGCCAGTCAGGCGCGCGTACCTGGGCGCGAAACGCCATGTACTTTGTGTCGAGCGTGCACTGCGCGTCGCCATGCACGAGCGCGATGCGGCGCGTGCTGGCTTCGATGACATGGGGTTCCTGCAACAGGGTCAGATGGGCGGCGTGCGCGAAGCCTTCCCCAACCAGGAAGTCGCGGTTGCCCGCGATCCAGAAGACCGCCACGCCGGCATCGGCGACGGCGCGGATCGCCGTGATGATGGTCTGGTGGAACGGATCGGCGACGTCATCGTCACCGGCCCAGTATTCGAAGATATCGCCGAGCAGATACAATTGCTCGGCATGCACCGCGCGCTCGGCCAGGAAGCGTAAAAACGCGTCCAGCGTGCGAGGGTGCGAGACCTGCAGGTGCAGGTCGGAAATGAACAGCGCGAACGGGCGCGCAGGCAGCGTCATAGCAGCGCTCAAGAGAGCGCTCATGCGACCCACTGATGCTGGTGCGCGCCGAACATTACAGGACTTCGATTTTCTCGATGATGACTGGGTCGACCGGCACGTCGGAGTGCATCCCGCCGCGGCTGGTCTTGACGTTGTTCAGCGTGTCGACGATGTCCTGGCCTTCGGTGACTTTACCGAACACGGCGTAACCCCAGCCGTCCTGGCCCGGGTAGTCGAGGAAGGCATTGTTCTTGGTGTTGATGAAGAACTGGGCCGATGCCGAATGCGGGTCCGACGTGCGGGCCATGGCCAGCGTGTACTTGTCGTTCTTCAGGCCGTTCTTGGCTTCGTTCTCGACGGTAGCCGGGGTTGGCTTTTGCTTCATGCCTGGCTCGAAACCGCCGCCCTGGATCATGAAGTCCTTGATCACGCGGTGGAAGATCGTGTTGCTGAAGTGACCCTTGTTGACGTAGTCGATGAAGTTGGCAACGGTCTTCGGTGCTTTTTCAGCGTCCAGTTCAGCGGTGATGTTGCCTTGATTGGTGGTGATGAGAATCGTCGTCATGTGGTGTCCTTGTTGTTGGTTGATGAGCGTGCGCGCCGGATGCAGGCGCGGCTGAGCCGTTATTTTACTAGCTTGTCGCCCTTGAGCAGCGTCACGGACGTAATCTTGATCGGCACGACCGGCACGTTCTGCATGCCGCGCACGTCGTCGACCACCACCGCCTTGATCTTGTCGACCGTTTCCTGGCCCTTGACCACCTTGCCGAACACGGTGTAACCGGAGCCGCCGACGAACGGAAAGTCGATGCCCGAATTGTCGGCCACGTTGATGAACCATTGCGACGTGGCGCTGTCAGGATTGTCTTCGCGCGCCATCGAAATTGTGTACGGCTGGTTGGACAGGCCGTTGTTCGATTCGTTCTTGATGGGCTTGACCGTCTTGCGGCCCTCGAACTTTTCGTTCATGCCGCCGCCCTGGATCATGAAGCCGTCGATCACGCGATGGAAGATCGTGCCGTTGTAGGCGCCCGACTTGGCATAGGCCGCAAAGTTGGCCACGGTCTTGGGGGCTTTCTCCTGGTCGAGCTCGACGACGATCTCGCCCATGCTGGTCTTGATTGCATATTGCGGCATGTCGGCCGCCAGCGCGCTGCCCGAGAACAGCACGCCGCAGGCGAGGGCGGCGGTGGCGCCGGCCATGCGCACGAGTGCGAGGCGGCGGGTGAATGACGATGACATCTGGCTTCCTCTGATGGACTGCGCACGTGGCGCTGTCAAGGGTTGTCCCGAAAATAAAGCTGGTCCGTATGGGGCCAGCCGGGTTTTTATCAATGCTATACTTTCCCGGAAGCGTTCAAGAGAAGCGTTTGCATCCGAACGTCCCATTCTATCAAATAAGAATAACACCGAGGACCCAGGCGAACCCCACGCTGCACCCGTCCGGCTGGCGCGCATGCAATGCTGCGCCGGGATGGTCGTTGCGGCGCCGGCGATCGTTTGCCAGCCTCGTGCGAACCGAAAATTCAATGAGCCAACTCAAGATTTACAACACGCTGGCGCGTGACAAGCAGGTCTTCGTCCCGAAGGTCGCCGGCAAGGTGGGCATGTATGTCTGCGGCATGACTGTCTACGATTACTGCCACGTTGGCCACGCACGCATGATGATGGCGTTCGATGTCGTTTACCGCTGGCTGCTCGCGTCCGGCTACGAGGTCGAGTACGTGCGCAACATCACCGACATCGACGACAAGATCATCAGGCGCGCCGTCGAGAACGGCGAGACCATCGGTGCACTGACGAGCCGCTTCGTCGGGTACATGGACGAAGACACGGCTGCGCTCGGCATCCTGCCGCCGACCGTCGTGCCACGCGCCACCGAGTACGTGCCGCAGATGCTGTCGATCATCGGCAAGCTCGAACAAAAAGGCCTGGCCTATCAAACCGCGGACGGCGACGTCAACTACGCCGTGCGCGGCTTCGACGGCTACGGCAAGCTGTCGGGCAAATCGCTCGACGACCTGCGCGCCGGCGAGCGCGTCGACGTCAACACCGGCAAGCGCGATCCGCTCGACTTCGTGCTGTGGAAAGCCGCGAAAGAATCCGAACCCGCCGAGGCCAAATGGGATTCGCAATGGGGCCAGGGCCGGCCGGGCTGGCACATCGAATGCTCGGCCATGTCGTGCGCGACGCTTGGCGAACACTTCGACATCCATGGCGGCGGCGCCGACCTGCAGTTTCCGCACCACGAAAACGAGATCGCCCAGTCCGAAGGCGCGTTCGGCGCGCCGATGGTCAATTACTGGATCCATAACGGGTTCGTACGCGTGGACAACGAAAAGATGTCCAAGTCGCTGGGCAACTTCTTCACGATCCGCGACGTGCTCAAGAAGTACGACGCCGAAGTCGTGCGCTTCTTCATCCTGCGCGCCCATTACCGCAGCCCGCTCAATTATTCCGACGTCCATATCGACGACGCGAAGGCAGCGCTGACCCGCCTGTACACGGCGCTGAACGGCATCGAGTTGGGTAACGAGCCGGTCGCGGTCGACTGGGACGAAGCCCACGCCCGGCGCGTGCGCGAGGCGATGGACGACGACTTCAACACGCCGCTGGCAGTGGCTGCACTGTTCGATCTGGCCGGTGAAGTCAACCGCACCCGGTCTGTCGATGCGGCGCGTCAGCTCAAGGCGCTTGCCGCCGTGCTGGGTCTGCTCGAACGGTCACCGCAGGCGTTCCTGCAGGCGGGTAGCCCCGATGCGGGCGAGGGTGGGCTGGACGAAGCGGCGATCGGGGATGCGATCGCACGCCGCGCAGCCGCCAAGGCCGCGCGCGACTTCGCTGGTGCTGACGCCATCCGCAAACAATTGACGGAGGCGGGCATCGTCCTGGAAGACAAGGCCGACGGAACGACCTGGCGCCGTACATAATGCCAGCGAACAAGGACAAGTCGGGCAGCGTGGCTGCATTGGCAGGCACGTCGCCGACGCACGATGCGCTCGCCGTGCCCATCTACTGGGCCGAGGCCAAGCGCGAACTGATGCAGCGCGACCGCATCATGAACAAGCTGATCCCGCAGTTCGGCGACCTGCACCTGCGCGGCCAGCCCGACCCGTTCACGACGCTCGCGCGCTCGATCGTCGGCCAGCAAGTCACGCCGAAAGCGGCCGACCTGGCCTGGGGCAAGCTGCTGGCCGTCTGCCCGACCCTGGGCCCGAGCCAGATTATCAAGCTGGGCGCAGTCCAGTTGTCCGGCTGCGGCCTGTCCAAGCGCAAGACCGAATACATCCTCGACCTGGCCGACCATTTCAAGGCCAAGCGTGTCCACGCCGACCTGTGGTCCGAAATGGATGATGAGGCGGTGATTGCCGAGCTGATCCGGATTCGCGGCATCAGCCGCTGGACAGCCGAGATGTTTTTGATATTTAATCTGTTGCGGCCGAACGTCCTGCCACTGGACGATCCCGGCCTGATCCAGGGCATCAGCCAAAACTATTTCTCGGGCGAACCTGTTTCGCGCAGCGATGCGCGCGAGGTGTCGGCCAACTGGGAACCCTGGCGCACGGTGGCAACATGGTATTTGTGGCGCAGCCTGGACCCGGTCGCCCCTGCGGCCTGAGCCCCGATCCGCCCGACACGCCACCGGCTTACGGTAGAATAGCGCCCTGATCCGCCGCGCAGCCTCAGAGCACGGCCAAGACATTACCCCGGAGTGACAATGACTAAATTAACTTTCCTCGATTTCGAGCAGCCGATCGCCGAGCTCGATTCCAAGATTGAAGAGCTGCGGTTCGTACAAGATGATTCCGCCGTCGATATCTCCGAGGAGATCGATCGCCTGGACAAGAAAAGCCAGCAGCTCACCAAAGACATCTACGCCAAGCTGACTCCGTGGCAAGTGTCGAAGATTTCGCGTCACCCGCAGCGTCCGTACACGATGGACTATGTGAATTCGATCTTCACCGATTTCCATGAACTGCACGGCGACCGCACGTTTGCCGACGACCAGTCGATCATTGGCGGCCTGGCCCGCTTCAATGGCCAGCCCTGCATGGTCATCGGCCACCAGAAGGGCCGCGATACCAAAGAGCGCGCGATGCGCAACTTCGGCATGCCGAAACCCGAAGGCTACCGCAAGGCCATGCGCCTGATGAAGCTGGCTGAAAAATTCGGTCTGCCGATCTTCACGTTCGTCGACACGCCGGGCGCATTCCCCGGCATCGAAGCGGAAGAGCGCGGCCAGTCCGAAGCCATCGGTCACAACCTGTACGTGATGGCCGAACTGAAGGTGCCGCTGATCGCCACCATCATCGGTGAAGGCGGTTCCGGCGGCGCGCTGGCCATCGCTGTTGGCGACGCCGTGCTGATCCTGCAATACGCGACCTACTCGGTGATTTCGCCGGAAGGCTGCGCGTCGATCCTGTGGAAGACGTCCGAACGCGCCGCCGATGCTGCCGATGCGCTGGGCCTGACCGCGCACCGCCTGAAGGCCATGGGCCTCGTCGACAAGATCGTCAATGAGCCACTGGGCGGCGCCCACCGCGACCCGAAACAGATGGCGCAATTGCTCAAGCGCGCACTGGCCGACACGCTGCGCCAGTTCCAGGGCATGAAGACCAAGGACCTGCTTGAAGCCCGTCATGCCAAGCTGATGGCGTATGGCAAGTTCAAGGAAACGCTGCCGCGTGAAGAGTAAGCAACAAAAGTAAGCGAGTCTCAACAGTGAGCAGAACCAATCGCGGGACCGATCCAGCCGGATCGGTCCCGTCAGCATGTAATGAGGCGCTCGCGCGCCTGTCCACCACCTACACGCCCACCTCGATCGCGATCGCCTGCAGTGGCGGCCTCGATTCGATGGTCTTGCTGCACCTGGCCCACCCCTGGTGCGCGCAGCAGGGGATCCCCTTATTTGCCTTCCACGTCCATCACGGCCTGAGCCCGAACGCCGATGCCTGGCTCGCGCATTGCGAACGCAGCTGCGCAGCGCTGGGTGTGCCGTTCGACCACCGTCGCGTGACGATCCCGGTCGACGGCTCCGGCGTGGAAGCAGCTGCACGCCGCCCAAGATATGCGGCGCTGGGCGCCATGTGCCGTGAGCATGGCGCGACGCTGCTGCTGACCGCCCATCACCTCGACGACCAGGCCGAAACCGTGCTGCTGCAATTGCTGCGCGGCTCGGGCCCAGCCGGCTTGTCCGGCATGGAAGCGGCCAACCGTTCGCCGAACCTGCTGGGCGACGACGTCACCGTGATGGCGCGCCCGCTGCTGACGCAAGCGCGCGCGGCGCTCGAGGCCTACGCCGCGACGCATGCTTTGCGCTGGGTCGAGGATGAATCCAACCAGGATGCGCGCTATGCACGCAACGCGCTACGCCATCAGGTGATGCCGGCGCTGGCCGCGAACTTTCCCGGCTTCCAGGCGCGCCTGGCGCGCGGCGCCGCGCACGTGGCGTCGGCCCAGCGCATGCTCGAAGAACTGGCGGCGCAGGACCTGGCCGCCTGCCTGGACGGCGATGCGGTTGATCTCGCGGTGCTCGGCGCGCTCAGCGCCGACCGCATCGACAATTGCCTGCGCCATCTGTTCGCCGTACGCGGGCTGGCGATGCCGTCGACGGCGTGGCTCGCCGAGATGGTCTGGCAATTGTTCTCGGCGCGCGACGATGCGCAGCTGAAGGTCACGCATCCTGACTGCCACATCCGCCGCCACCGCGGCAAGCTGTACCTGACGCCGCACTTGCCGGAACTGGAAGGCATGCGTGACCCGGACGACCTTGGCATCTTCGTCAAGGAAGGGCAGCGCTTCCGCTGGCAGGGCGAAGCGTCGATGGCATTTCCGGCCTACGGCGGCGTGCTGCACTTCGTGCCGGCCGCAAGGGGCTTCGACGCCGCGTGGTTGCGCGCGCTGCCGTTGATGATCGATTTCCGCAAGGGCGGCGAGCGCCTCAAGACGGCTTCCAACCGGCCCACGCGCGGCCTCAAGGCGCACTTCCAGGCGCTGGGCGTGCCGGCCTGGGAGCGCGAGCGCCTGCCCACCGTCAGCCGTGGCCGCGAGCTGTTGTTCGCCGCCGGCATCGGGATGGATTGCGCGCATGTGCTGGAAGACGGCGAGGAGAGGATCGAATTGCGCTGGGAAGCGAAGACGGCCTGAGGCAGAGAGGCAGGCGCGGCCAGTGGCGTTGCGAAAAGCATTAGGTTATGTTCTTTTCGTATAGCTTTTCCGCCAACGAGCCTTGTGATGCCGCGCTGCACCATGCTAGAGTAAGGGTCCCTTTTTGATCCTTACCCTAGCTGGAACCCTTCCTGATATGGCTTTAATTGTCCACAAATATGGCGGGACGTCGATGGGATCGACGGACCGTATCAAGAATGTCGCGGCCCGTGTGGCCAAGTGGCACGACGCAGGTCACCAGATCGTCGTCGTACCGTCCGCCATGTCGGGCGAAACCAATCGCCTGATCGGTCTGGCCAAGCAGATCATGGACCAGCCCGATCCACGCGAACTGGACATGATCGCCTCGACGGGCGAGCAGGTGTCCGTGGGCCTGTTGGCCATGGCGCTGCTGGCCATCGGGAAGGACGCGGTGTCGTACACCGGCTGGCAGGCGGGCATCCGCACCGATTCGTCGTTCACGAAAGCGCGCATCCAGTCGATCGACGACACGCGTGTCATGCGCGACCTGGCCAACGGCAAGATCGTCATCATCACGGGTTTCCAGGGCATGGACGAGGACGGCAATATCTCGACCCTTGGCCGCGGCGGTTCGGACACGTCGGCGGTGGCCATTGCGGCCGCGCTGAAGGCCGACGAATGCCTGATCTACACCGACGTCGACGGCGTCTACACGACCGACCCGCGCGTGGTCGACGAGGCGCGCCGCCTGTCGAAGATCACCTTCGAAGAAATGCTCGAGCTGGCGTCACTGGGCTCGAAAGTGCTGCAAACCCGCTCGGTCGAGTTCGCAGGCAACTACCAGATGCCGACGCGCGTGCTGTCGTCGCTGACCGATCCCCTGATGCCCCTGGCCGAAGAAGCCAGCTCCGGCACCCTGATTTCGTTTGAGGAAGAAAGCAATATGGAACAAGCCGTCATCTCCGGCATCGCCTTCAATCGCGATGAAGCAAAGATCACCGTCCTGGGCGTGCCGGACAAGCCGGGCGTCGCCTTCCACATCCTGGGCCCGATCGCCGAAGCCAATATCGAAGTCGACATGATCATCCAGAACCAGTCGGTGGAGGGCAAGACCGACTTCACCTTCACGGTCTCGCGCAATGACTATGTGCAGGCGATGAAGGTGCTGGAAGATCAGAAGGACATCCTGGGCGCGGCGAAGATCGTCGGCGACGCCAAGGTGTCGAAGGTCTCGGCAGTTGGCGTGGGCATGCGCAGCCACGTCGGCGTGGCCTCGGACATGTTCCGCACGCTGTCGGAGGAGGGCATCAACATCCAGATGATCTCGACGTCGGAGATCAAGATCTCGGTGCTGATCGACGAAAAATACATGGAACTGGCCGTGCGCGCCCTGCACAAGTCGTTTAATCTCGAACAAAGTTAAGCCAGTTTGCAATTTTTTGGGTGTGTTTTCTTGACCAAATGAGCACCAACCCTTAAGATGCTTGCACTCAGCGCTGACGGAAACGGTGGCACTGATTGGAGACGTGGCCGAGTGGCCGAAGGCACATCCCTGCTAAGGATGCATACGGCTTATACCTGTATCGTGGGTTCGAATCCCACCGTCTCCGCCAAGAACGATGAAAAAAGCCACCGCGAGGTGGCTTTTTTCTTTGGTGGCCCGTCTGCTTGCCACTTGGCACAGCCGGGGTCAGGTCTGACATTCGGACACGGCCTCAGCGTTAGCCCCTTCTAATGGTAGCTGGACAGCTGGACAGCTGGGGTCAGGTCTGACATTCAGACACGGCCTCAGCCTGAACGGCTTTCAATGGTGTCTTGCCCAGTGTATGGGTAGTCCGGCGCTTGCCATTCCCGATTAGCCGACGGTCGCGTTCGTGTCCGAATGTCAGACCTGACCCCCGCTTTTGACCCCCGCTTTCTGAACGTACGAGACATTCCCGACTACCCGACGGTCGCGCTCGTGTCCGAATGTCAGACCTGACCCCAGCTTTTCACTTTAGCCTGCTCCGCAGCAGGATCGGTGCACCCCCGTTAAAATGCTGGATGCCGCATTTGCTGGTCCAACAGTTTCAAGGGAGTCTCTCGCATGACCATTTCATCCACTCCCGCAGTGTCTGTGAAAAAAATCCGCGTCGGCATCGTCGGCGCCGGTACCTGGGCCGAGTATGGCCATATCCCGTCGCTGGCCTTGTTGCCCGAGTTCGAACTGACGGCCGTGTACAGCCGCAGCTTTGATAAGGCCCAGGCACTGGCCGCGCGCCATGGCATTGCGTATCCCGTCACGTCGCTGCAGGCGCTCGTCGAGCATCCTGAGGTCGATCTGGTGCTGGTGCTGAACCAGGCGCCGCAGCATGAGGCAGCCATCCGCGCCGCCATTGCCGCTGGCAAGGACGTGTATTCGGAATGGCCGCTGACTACCAGCACCGCCGTGTCGGCCGAGCTGGCAGCGCTGGCCGAGCAAGCCGGTGTGCGCCACGTTGTGGGCCTGCAGCGCCGCCTGTCGCCGAGCTACCGCTACATGTCGGATCTGCTGGCCGAGGGCTACATCGGCGCGTTGCGTTCGGTGCGCATGCATGTCAGCGTCGACGCGTTCGGCGCGCGCCGCATGGGCTATCTGGCCTATACGGTGCCGACCGAGAATTTCTCGGATCTGCTGCCGATCTTCGGCGGGCACTTTCTCGACATCCTGTTCAGGCACTTCGGTTTTCCGCGCACGCTGAGTGCGCTGACGGCCAACCAGATCAAGCAAGTGACGATCGTCGACACCGGCGCGACGCTGCCGCGCACCAATCCCGATCAGGTGCTGGTCACCGGTACTTTCGCCAACGGCGCCGTGCTGTCGGTGCAGCTCGAGGCGGGCAAGCGCAATAACGCCGGCGTGCAGATCGACCTGACGGGGACCGAAGGCGACCTGCGCATCATCAATGCGACCAGCTTCGGTCCATCGGTCAATCTGATCGAAGGCGCGCGCGGCGATGCCCAGCCGTTGCATGCGCTGCCTGTGCCGGCGCAGTACGACTGGCTGCCCGAACACGACCTGGGCGGCAGCGTGGCCGAGCTGGCCCATCTGTATGCGGCGTATGTGCGCGACGTGCGCGATGGCACGCAGTTGGCGCCAACCTTCGCCGACGCGGTCAGGATGCATGCGGTGATCGACGCGATCATCGCGTCCGACCGCAGCGGCAGCCGGGTCGATCTGGCCGTCTGATTCGCCAGGCCGCACTTTTTTCTTTCCTCAGCGTTCGCAGCGGCGGTGCATGGGTCAACCATGCGCCGCCGCTGCGGCGTTCGCCATGGCATTTCACATGACACCAGATACCTTGCAGCACCCCGACGAACTTCGTGATCAACCCGCCGTGCCGAAGCTGCCGCTGACATCACTGCTGGCGCTGACGATGGTCAGCTTCGTTGTTATCCTCACCGAAGTCTTGCCCGCCGGGCTGCTGCCGCAGCTTGCCGCCAGCCTGAACAGTTCGCAATCCGTGATGGGGCAGCTGATCAGCATTTACGCACTGGGCTCGGTGCTGGCCGCGATCCCATTAGCGGCCGCTACGCAAGGCGTCGGTCGCCGCACCTTGCTGCTCACCGCCATGGCGGGCTTCGTGATTGCCAACACGATCACCGCGCTGTCCACGAGCCTGACGCTGATCTTCGTCGCCCGTTTCCTGGGTGGCGTGGCGGCGGGGCTGGCCTGGGCCATGCTGGTCGGCTACGCTGCGCGCATGGTCGCGCCGCAGCACAAGGGCAGGGCGATTGCCATCGCGATGGCGGGCACGCCGCTGGCGCTGACGGTCGGCATTCCGCTCGGCACCTATGTCGGTAATCTGGTCGGCTGGCGCATCGCGTTCGGCGCGCTCAGTGCGCTGGCCGCGCTGCTGATGCTGTGGATCGTGCTGCGGCTGCCGGCGCTGCGCGCGATCCCCGGCCAGCAACGCCAGCGCGTGGCGCAGGTGTTTGCGCTCCCCGGCGTGCGGACCGTGCTGGCGGTGCTGCTGCTGTACGTCGTCACCCACAACCTGTTGTACACCTATATCGCGCCGCTCGTGACGCTGGCCGGACTGGCGCCGCGCGTGGACTTTTTGCTCGCGCTGTTCGGCGGTGCTGCGTTGCTGAGCCTGCTGCTGGTGGGTGCGCTGGTCGACCGCTGGCTGCGGCAGCTGGTCATGATGAGCACCGGCTTGTTCCTGCTGGCGAGCGTGACGCTGGCGCTGTGGCCAGGCGCGCCGGCCGCAGTGTATCTGGCGGTGGCCATCTGGGGACTGGCGTTCGGCGGCGCTGCAACCTTGTTCGTGACGTCGCTGTCCAATGCGTCGGGGCCGGCCCAGGACGTGGCGCAGTCGATGATGACGACCGTGTGGAATCTGGCAATCTTTGCCGGCAGCGTGGTCGGTGGCATGTTGCTGGGCCAGTTCGGTGCAGGGTCGTTTGCCTGGGTCGCCACGGCGACACTTTGCGTGACCCTGCTGATCATCTGGCGCAGTCGTGCGCAGTTCTATTGGCGCGGCGCCGCGTCGAACCTGGCCAGATGATCGCTGGCGGCTTTATTTGCCCACGCCGTTCTTGATTTCAGGATCCGTCGTGGCGATCAGCTCGACGACAGGTGCTGACGATTTGCCGGCAGCGCGCTTGCTGAACACGAGGATCACACACGCGTCGTGTGGGGTGCGACCGGCACGAGCATGAACCGGTTGCCGTCGAACTGGCAGGCGCTCGGAAGGATATCGTCGCTGACCGACAGGGTGCGCGCCACCCCCGCGTACAGGGTGACACTCCGGTCGAGGCGATCCACCGTCAGATGGGTGTGCTGCAGGATGGTGTCGACGTCCGGCTGGTACAGCATCACGCTATCGGCGTCGCTTCCGCCGTGTTTGGTGTTGAGCTCTTTCGGGGAGATCTTTTCCCACTCCTGCGCACCGTCCGCCTGGGCGTAATACAAAACACGTTCCACGCTGCCGTCGTCGGGGATGACGGGCACGACGAAAAAGACAGGGGCACTACCTGGCACGGATGTGATAGCGTTCGGGGCTGCTGTTGTCATGGTGCGTTCCTGATTGGTACTGCGTTGAGAAAGGCTGACGACTGCGGCCGGTAGCCGCCCATCGTCAGCGTTTGCACATCGGCGCCGGTGACGGCGCCTTCCCCTGCACATGCGCGTGCCACGAGCCACGCTTCACGTACGAAGCCTGCCTGGCCGGTGTCGATTGCCGGTTGCAATGCATTGCGCGTTGCCCGGCACAGGACGGTCGGGTACGACCCGTCGGCAGCACTGGCATCGGCCTGCAGCAGCAGCAGGCCGGCCCGTGCCTGCAGTTCGCGGCCCTGCCACAGAAACGGGTACTGCGCCATCAAGCTGCGCACGTCCTGCGCCACGCTGCTGGCCGCGGCGCGCGCAGCAGCCCGGTCGCGTGTCCGCATGGCCTGCGCGGCGACAGCAAGGCGCGTCTGCATCAAGCTCTGGCGCCACTCGCGGATGTCCTCGTTGCCCTTGCCAGCGCTTGCCAGGCGGCGCTGCAGCGCAGCGAGCTGCGCGTCGATGGGCCGGCCGGCGTCCGCCTGCGCCAGCAGCAGGGCGCTGTCGGCCAGCAGGCTTTCCGCCTGCCAGAAGGCGTTGCTGGCGCCATCGACCAGCGCCTGGTGCATCCAGGTCACGGCCGCCTGCCTGGCAGCGATCGCCTCGTCGCGCCGGCCCAGTGCCTGCAAGGCTTCGGCGCGCCGGCTTTCGATGACGGCCAGGTCGCGCAGTCGTACCGATTCGCCCGGGCGCGCCTGTTGCAGCTGTTGTTGCACCGCGCGCGCGGTGTCGTACAGCGCCAGCGCGTGCGCGCTGTTGCCTGTCAGGTGCGCCACCTGGCCCAGCCAGGCACGCGCGCTGGCCACCGCATCCTGGGCATCGACGTCGCCCGGATGGTCGGCCAGCACGGCCAGCTTGAGCGCCAGCGATGCGTCGAAGCCGCGCTGCGCGTCAACCCAGCGGCCCCTGCGCATCGCAATCGAACTCAGGCTCCCAAGCGCAAACCCGAGCTCGGCCCTGGCCTGGGGATGCGCCGGTGCGGCGGCCAGCCAGGCCTGGCTGGCGGCGCGATAGCGGGTCATCTGCGCGGTGGCCTCATCCAGGTGGCCGGCGTCGTAGGCCATCTGGCCGAGCCAGAATGCGCTGGCGCCCAGCGTCTTGTAGTACTCGCCAAGATCGATGCCTGGTGCCGGCCCCATCGCCGAGAGCAGGTTGTAGGCACGCGCCAGCGCCGTGCCGGCCATCGCGAGCTGGTGCGTTCCGCGACTGCTGTTGACTTCGCCGATCACGACCAGCGCCTTGGCACGCTGCAAGGTGTCAGCCGGCAGTTCGTCGCGGATGTCGTGAGGATTGAGCACCTGCAAACCATGTTCACCGATGCTGGCGAGCAGATCGAGCTTGCCGATCGGGCGCAGCTGGTCGGCAAGCTCGCCCAGCATGAAGGTGGCCAGGCGCCGGCTCTGCAGCTCGCGCGCCGTCACAGTCTCGGCCAGCTGCGCATTGCGCACGGCGGCCAGGCCGGCAGTTGCCGCCAGCGCCAGGGCGCCAGCCAGGGCGGCCACGCGCCAGCGCGTGTGCGCCTTGAGGCGTGCCAGGGAGCGCGCCACGAAGTCGTGTTCGTCGCGCCCGAACAGTTGCGGTGCGGCGCGCACCGCGCTGCTCGATTGCCACAACAGCGGCACCCGTGGCAGCAGACAGGCCTTGGCCCGTCCGCTGTCCAGCCAGCGCCGGACCCAGGGCGCCAGTTCGGCGCGTGCGGTCAGTGCGACGCGGTGCTGCGCGACCCACGCCGTCACGCGTGGCCAGCGGCGCAGCAAGGCTTCGTGCGCGACACGAAAACCGATCTCGCCACCGCCCAGGCGGTCGGCCACCAGCAGGCGCGCGTCGATCAGCGCCTCGGTCAGTGCGCGCTCGTGCAGGTCGGTGAGGCTGGCGCCGATCACAGAGCGGCTGGTGGGCGATGCATCCTCGGCCGACAGGGTTACCAGGCGCGGCAGCAGTCGCGCCAGCGCTGCCTGTTGCGGGTCCGGCAAGACTGCCAGGACCGCTTCGGCCCGGCTGCTGATCGCACCTTCCAGGCCACCCAGCGCATCGTACGCAGCCCAGGTCAGTTCGTCGCCGGGCGCGCGCGCCAGATACAGCGTCTGCAACGTGGTTTGCAGCAGCGGCAAGGCATCGCCGGCCTGCATCGCATCGGCGCACAAGCGGTCGTCCAGCCGGTTCAGGCTGCTCGCGTCGCTGCCATAGGTCAGGTTGGCCGCGCGTGCCGGCAGGCGGATCATCTGCATGATGGCTTGGGCGTCGGGTGGCGCCAGGTCCATGTGCGCCCCGTGCTCCTTGCCGTGCATCAGCAGACGGTGGCACGCCAGGCGGGGATAAAAGTCGTTGCGGCAGACGGCCAGCACCAGCACCATGCTGCTGCGGACCAGCCGTTCGATACAGTCGAGAAACGCCTGGCGGTCCGCGTCCCTGGCTGGCTCGAACAGGCCCTCCAGGCGATCCAGCACCAGCAGCGGCAAGCCTGCGTTATCAGTGCGCTGTGCCTGCAAACCGATCCGCAGCAAGCGCAGCATGTCATCTGGCTCGCCATGCAGCAACTCCGCCAGCGAGGCGATGCTGTGGCCCGACAACAGCGCGACATTGGCAAACTCCCAGTCGAGCAGCGCCCCGGCCAGCGCCTGCCATGGGCCGCTCGCGTCGAGCGCGCCCAGGTCGAGCACGGTCGCGGTGCAGGCCCGCAGGCGTTCATCGCCCGGCACCGGCGCGGCCAGCATGGCGGGGATGAGGCCGGCACGCACCAGCGATGTCTTGCCGGAACCGCTGGGCCCCAGCAGCACGACCAGCGCGTGGCCCCGCGCCTGCTGCTCGCCGAGGCGGCGGTGCAACTGCCGGATGGCGTCGTCGCGGCCGAAATAGACGGCGGCATGTTCCGTCCCGAACGGTTCCAGACCACGGAAGGGCGAGGTACCGCGCCATGCGCCGCTCAGGCTGCGCGGCCCGTTGTCGGACAGCACGCGGATCGGGGCGATCAGCCGGTAGCCCTGCTTGCGGATCGTTTCGATATAGCGTGGACTGGTGGCGGCGTCCTGCAGCGCCCGGCGCAGGCCGGCGATGACTTTGTGCACCTGGTTGTCGCCCTGGACCTGGCCCGGCCAGCAGGCATCAAGCAGGGCGTCGGCCGTGACCACCTCGCCGCAGCGCCGGCACAGTTCCGCCAGCACGGCCATCGGCCGCGGCTCCAGCGCCACCACGTTGTCACCACGCGCGATCCGGTGCGCCGCCAGGTCGACTGTCCAGTCGCCCAACAGAAAGCGACCGCCCGCGAGCAACGGATCGCCTTCTTGCAGTGCGCGTAATTCGGGTTGCGATGCGTGTGTCAAGATCACTCCCTGAGCATGGGCGAGGCGCATCCTCGTGTGCCGTGGCAAGCAAAAAACGCTTGCGATGATGGCAGGCTTTCAATATGGCACGTAAAAGATGGTTTTGTAAACCTGTCAATGTTTCAGTTGCTTTTGGCGGCTGGTTGGTCCGGCAACGCCCCCACTCGCGTTCGCGCCGGGGATTTGACAAATGAATCAATGACTTGACGTGCAGGGCAATGCGGGAAGGTATCCGGAAGGTGTCAATACAGTGTTCATCGTAGAGTGTTCGCGCAGGGATCGAGCAGCACGACTTACCGGAGAGCATGATGAACCAGCCTGCATTGTCACTGATCACCAGCGCATTGGCCGTGGGCAACGAACCGCGTCCCTGTTCGGACGACGCCATCCGCGAGGCATTACGACGTGTCCTGACCAGCAAGCAATTTGCCAAGGCACGCCGCTGCACGGCGTTGCTGGTTTATCTGGTCGAGCGCGTGCTGGTGTGCGACGACGCAGATGCGTCGCCACCGGAACACGAGATCGGCGTGGCCGTGTTCGGCCGCGATCCGGCAGCGTATTCCCCGGCAGACGATCCCATCGTCCGGGTCCAGGCAGGGCGTCTGCGTCTGCGCCTGACCGCGTATTACGCCGATGAAGGCGTCCTTGATGCCTTGCGCATCAGTGTGCCGCCAGGGCGTTATCACGCCCGCATCCTGCCCGCTGACGACCAGGGAGCAGGCGGGCCGGTGCCTGCCGGTGCGCCGCTATTGCTGTTCAGCCCGCTCATCTGCCTGTGCGCCGGTGCAGCGGCCAGTCACTTCACGGCAGGCCTGAATGACGAGTTGGGCTTCCGGCTGTACCGGGAACTGCGCTCGCTCAGCCTGCCCGGCGGAGACAGCCCGGCCCCGGCCGACAGCCAGTCGCGCGCGCGCTACCTGCTCGAGGGCACGGTGCGCCAGGACGCCGCGCTGCTGCGCGTGTCCTTGATCCTGCGGCACGGTGCCGGCGGCGCGGTGCTGTGGTACGCGCAGTTCGACCGCGCCAGCGGGATCGATGGCGCAATCGATGCCGCTATCGGCGATCAGGAACAGATGGCCGCGCGCTGCGTGGCCGCGCTGCAGCAGCATCTGCCGCGCGGTACGGCCCTGCGAGGCCGGTAAGGCAATGGCCCCGTATCGGCCTCTGGTGGCTATCGTGGTCAGCCACGAACATCCGGTGGGCATGGCCATGCACCTGCGTTTCATCCCCAGCCTCGACACGGCAGCGCTGATGCTGCGCGAAGGATTGCTGCTGCGTCATACGCCCGATGGCGCCGAACTGTGGCGCGGGGCGGCGTATCGGCACGCGGTCATGCTGCCACTGGTCTTCCAGGTCGTCACGCGCAACGCTCAGTTGCAGTCGTGCACGCAGTGGCCGGTCGAGCGGCCCCTTCGATACGTCAGCGTGACAGGCCAGGAGCAACTGCGGGCCGAGACCCTGGCCGGCTCGGGCGCCTCGCGCCGGCCCTTGCTGTCGGTCGGGATCGACCATCGTCCGGCGCCCGATGGCGCCTGCGCCACGTACCGCATCGCGCTGGCGTCCAACCGGCGCGACTGATCTCTGTACGCCCCGGCGTTGCCGGCAGCGTCACGCACATCGACCACCTTTGGCATGAGAGCGACGCGGGAGTCGCGCCGGATTCGCGCCGGATTCGTACCAGATTCGTGCCGGACTCAACGAGGCGACAGTCTCGCTGCATAGCCGCTATGATCTGCGTTATCAAAATTACCAATAAGGTCAACCCCATGTCTACTGTCACCACGGCCAGCGCAACGTACGTCCGCCCGCCAGGCGTACTCCATACGATCCTGCTCGCAGGCAGCGTGTCGCTGTTCCTCGGCGCATTGCTCAGCGATTACACCTACTACACCACCTACCAGATCCAGTGGAGCAATTTTGCTTCGTGGCTCAACGCCGGCGCCTTGCTGTTCGCCGGGCTGGCGCTCGTGTTCGCGCTGGTCAATCTGCTGCGCGCCAGGCCAATGGCCGGTCGGCCGTTGAACTACTTCGTGCTGCTGCTGCTGACCTTCGTGATCGGCCTGGTCAATGCTTTTCAGCATGCCAAGGATGCCTGGGCGCTCATGCCGACCGGCCTGTTGCTGTCGGCCATCGTCTTTATCCTGATTTGCATTACCGCTGTCATAGGCCTTAACCCACGTTCGGGAGGACTGAAATGAATCGCTCGAGCGCACTTGCCCTGTTCAGCATGACCCTGCTGGCCAGCGCCTGCAGCAACGAAGCCAATACCAACCTGGCCAGCGGCCCGGATCCGAAACTGCCGGCGCCCGAGCGCGGCCTGTTTCCAAGCATGAAAATTGCCGAGCCGACTGCATGGGGCGATCAGAAGCCGACCGTGCCGGAGGGTTACAGCATCACGGCCATCGCGACCGACCTGAAGATCCCGCGCCAGATGCTGGTGCTGCCGAACGGCGATATCCTGGTAGCGGAAGGGCGTGGCGGCAGCGCGGCCAAGCTCAAGCCGAAAGACGTCATTGCCGGCTACATCAAGGCGCAGGGCAATACCAAGGTGAAGGGCGGCAATCGCCTGACGCTGCTGCGCGATGCGGACGGTGATGGCCAGTACGAGCTCAAGACCGTGTTCGCCGAAAACCTGAACGCCCCATACGGCCTGGCGTTTGCCAACAACAAGCTGTACGTGGCGAACCAGGATGCGGTCGTCACCTTTGATTACCAGCCGGGTCAGACCAAGGCTGCCGCAGCGCCGGTCACGCTCACCCAACTGCCCGCCGAGATCAACCACCACTGGACGAAAGCGATGACCATCAGCCCCGATGGCCGCTATGTCTACGTCGGTATCGGTTCGAACAGCAACATCACCGAGCGCGGTATGGAAGCCGAAGTCGACCGCGCGATGGTCTGGCAGATCGATGTGACGACGGGCGCCCACAAGCCGTACGCCACGGGCCTGCGCAACCCGACGGCGCTGGCGATGAACCCGGAAACGGGCCAGCTGTGGTCGGTCGTGAACGAGCGCGACGAGCTGGGCCCGGACCTGGTGCCGGATTATCTGACGTCGGTGAAAGAGGGCGGTTTCTACGGCTGGCCGTACAGCTACTGGGGCCAGAACGTGGACCCGCGCGTGATGCCGCCGAACCCGAAAAAAGTGGCGGCAGCGATCAAGCCGGACTATGGCCTGGGCTCGCACGTCGCGGCGCTGGGTCTGCACTTCTCGCTGCCGACCATGGGCGCAAAATTCGCCAATGGCGCATTTGTCGGCGAACACGGCAGCTGGAACCGCGACAATCCGGTGGGCTACAAGGTGATCTTCGTGCCGTTCGCGAACGGTCGCCCAGCTGGCGCGGCAATCGACTTCGCCACCGGGTTCCGGGATGCCAACGGCAAGACGCGCGGTCGTCCGGTCGGCGTCACGGTCGATCCGCGCGGCGCGCTGATCATCGCTGACGATTTGGCGAACACCGTCTGGCGCGTGGTGCCGAACCGCTGATCAGCGTCTGGAGTAACCGCCGCAGCGGGGATGATGCCAAGCCTGGCGTCATCCCCGCTGCGGCTTTTTTTCGCCCGTTACTTTTTCCACTTGCAGCGTGATGTTTCCATTGCGCCGACGTCTTCCTCGAAGGTGAATGTCTTCTTGTCCCGGGCACGCTGATACGCAAATTGGTTAATGAGCGCACCCTGGGTCGCAACGGTGTACGTGCCGCCGTTCTTGCCCGGTTCCTGCCAGATTGTGGTGAACTCGAACGGTCTGCCCGGTGTCATCTCCACTGAACTCGTCTTGAGCGCCCGCAGCAGGATGGGCATGCTGCCGCGCTGATAGCGCACGGCGGCGTGTGCGTGTTCGGATTGTGGGAAGTCGAACTGAAGCCGGATGGGCGTCGCGGCGTCGACCGAGACCAGGCAGCGAAACTCGTTGGCTTGGGCCATCGCAGGGTTGGCCAGCAGAGCGGCGAACAGGAGGGTGGTGAGATGCTTCATATACAGAATTTTCATGGCAAGTTGGTTTGCCTTAATGGGGCGATGATTCAGCATACCGGATGCCCGGCAACATCTTGCATGTTGCCATCTCTACTGAGAATGGTTTATCATTATCGACTCAGCGCGCATCGCCGCGTGCGCCGTTCATGACAAGGTTTTTCTGATGACATTCAAGCTCCTTCCAATTGCCCATGCACTTACCCTGGCAACCCTCGGGTCCACGTTCGCCCACGCTGCCGAACCGGCGATCGTCATGGGCGAGGTGCGCGTGAGCGCCCAGCGCGACGCCGGCGCCTTGCGCTCGAGCCGCGTCCTGACATCGGTCGATGTGCTGGGTGCGGACAAGATCGAAGACAAGAACGTGACCAACAGCTGGGAACTGGTTGGCCAGTTGCCGGGCGTGCAACTGACCGAAACGCGGATGGGCGCCGAATCGGGCAAAGCGAGCTTTCGCGCGTTCAACGGCGAAGGCTATATCAACGGCATCAAGGTGCTGATCGACGGCATCCCGAGCAATGTCAACAGCGGCAACCAACGCTTTATCGACATGATCTTCCCGCTCGAGGTCGACTATATCGAAGTGGTA
This sequence comes from Telluria sp. LT1R51-2, assembly GCF_059685775.1. Classification (NCBI taxonomy): domain Bacteria; kingdom Pseudomonadati; phylum Pseudomonadota; class Betaproteobacteria; order Burkholderiales; family Oxalobacteraceae; genus Telluria; species Telluria sp. LT1R51-2. Next base: position 1,320,895 of record NZ_JCASIM010000001.1, read on the forward strand.
CGCGGCACGAATGACCCACGCTATGGGCTGCACAATATCGGTGGCAACCTGAACATCGGCACGCGCCAGGGCGGCAATTACTTTGACAGCCGGTTCACCTACGGCAGCTTCAACACGCGCGAAGTGCAGGCGGCGTATGGCCGCGAAGCCGATGGCTTTGCACAAAATTATTTCGTGGCGAAACAACTGACCGACAGCTACCGCGCGAACGGCGACTCCAACAAATACTCGATCGGTGGCAAGTGGTTCGTTACGTCCAACGACAAGACGGTCACGGCCGGCCTGGTCGTGCGTACCTACGAGCACACGTCGGGCGAGCCGGGTTTTCTGACTGCCGCCGAACTCGCTGCCGACCGCCGCCAGTCGCCGCGCAAGAACGCCAACGACAAGACCGACCGCGACATGCACCACGCCAGCGCGCACCTTGACTGGCACATCACGCCGAACGCGTTCCTCAGCAACAAGCTGTACTACAACGAATACAAGGACGACCGCCGCGTCACCTTCACCAGCAATCCTGAAGGCAATGCGCCGCGTCAGCGCCGGCTGTGGGACGAAGAACAGCTTGGTTTCATGAGCACGCTGACATGGCGCGCGAACGAGCGCGTCACGGTTGACGGCGGTGTGAACACCGAGCGTCAGGACAATGGCTACCGCCGCCTGCGCTACAACTTTGCGATCCCGACGGACTTTTCGACGCCGGCCCGCACCCAGAACGACGACCGCTACAAGTTCAACAATGTCGGCGCCTATATGCAGGCGGTGATCAAGGCGACCGACACGATCCAGCTCGTGCCGGGCTACCGGGTCGACCGCTTCACCGGCAACCAGCCGCTGGCGGGTGGCACGAGCGTGGGGCTGCAGGAGTACGGCTGGATCAAGCAACCCAAGTTCAGCATGGTCTGGAGTCCGGCGACCGATATCAGCGTCTACGGCAACTGGGGCCGCACGTTCCAGATCCTGACGGGCTCCGTGGGGCCGGCCTATCTGGTGCCGGGCCAGGCGCCGTTCGACGCGTCGGTGAACACTGGCAAGGAAGTGGGCGTCAAGCTCAAGCCCACCACGCGCAGCGATTTGCGCCTGGCGCTCTGGCGTCAGGATGCCACGGGCGAAGTGGCGAATATGCCGGCCACCGGCACCACGGTGGGGCTGGGCGAGACGCGCCGTGAAGGCCTGGACTTCCAGCTCTCGGGCAAGGTCACTGACAAGCTGGAACTGTCGCTGTCGCACTCGCTGCAAATGGCCGAAGTGCGCAAGGCCACGGGCACGAATGGTGTTTCGCTGGCCGGCAAGGAGGTGTTCTCGACGCCGCGCCACATCACCAATGTGAGCCTGGATTACAGGCACTCGGACACCTGGCGCTTCGGTTTGCAGGGCCGCTCGCAGGGCAACTACTACATCGATACGCCCAACGAGCTGGGCAAGTTTGGCGGCTTCGTGCTGTTCGATGCGAACGTGCGCTATGCGATCTCGGCGCGCACCAGCATCGATGTGCAGGTCAAGAATATTGCGGACCGCAATTATGAGTACGCGTGGTACGACAACTTCTTCTGGCCGGCAAGCCAGGCGCAGCCGATGTACTCATCGGGCAATGGCCGGGCTGCCTATATCTCACTGAACGTGAAGCTGTAGTCCGCTTACACCAGTTGATCGGAGCTGACGATGTGCAGGCCAGGGCGCGCCTGCAGCGCAGCCTCGATCAAGGCGTGCGCGATGCGCGGGGCAGGGTTGATGCGCCAGCGGCGTGGCAGCACGGGCCCGAGCAGTTCCAGCACGATGCCGGACACGCGTTCGCCCAGGCGTCGCTCCTGGCGCTGTCCGCCGATCAGGCCGGGGCGCACATGGGTCAGCGACGCGAATCCCAGCGCCGCCAGGTCGCGTTCGAGCTCGCCCTTGACGCGGTTGTAGAAAAAGCGCGCGCGGGCATCGGCGCCGAGCGCAGAGTTCAGCACGTGACACGGTGTGCCATGCTGGCGCGCCAGCGTGGCCACGGCCAGCGGGTAATCATGGTCTACACGCCGGAACGCATCCTGCGAGCCAGCGCTGCGCATCGTGGTGCCAAGCGTACAGATGACGGCGTCGGCCTGCCACCAGGCGGCATCCTGCGGCAAGGCATCGAAATCGACGACGGGCGCTTGCAGCTTGGGGTGCGCCGGCAGCGCTCGCCGCGTGGGCGCTACCACCGACGTGACCTTCGGATCGGCCAGTGCCATCTCCAGCACGTGGCTTCCGACCAGTCCGCTTGATCCAACCAGCAGCAGTTTCATGGATGTCCTTCATTGCACGTGTATACGGCGCGAGGCCGGCATCATGGCCGGCCTCGCACTTGCAGACAGGCCTGCATGGCAGGCCCGAACACCGGCTTACTTGGCCAGCGCTTCTTCGTAGCGGCGTTCGACTTCCGCCCAGTTGATGATGTTGAAGAAGGCCGCGATGTAGTCAGGGCGCTTGTTCTGGTATTGCAGGTAGTACGCGTGTTCCCACACGTCCAGGCCCAGGATCGGCGTGCCGCCCGACATGCCGGCGAACTCGCCCATCAGCGGGCTGTCCTGGTTGGCGCTGCTTTCGACCAGCAGCTTGCCGTCCTTGCCGACGGTCAGCCAGGCCCAGCCGCTACCGAAGCGGGTTTGCGCGGCTTTGGTGAACGCATCCTTGAACTTCTCGTAGCCGCCGAGGTCGTTTTCGATTGCCTGGGCAACTTTGCCGCTTGGCTTGCCGCCTTCCGGGGTCAGCACGGTCCAGAACAGCGAGTGGTTGGCGTGACCACCGCCATTGTTGCGCACGGCACCTTGGACGGCTTGCGGCAGGCTGCCAATGTCGGCGATCAGCTGCTCGACCGGCATCTCGGCGACGCCAGCGTCGCCCAGCGCGTTGTTGACGTTGGTGATGTAAGCCTGGTGATGCTTCGTGTGGTGGATTTCCATCGTGCGCGAATCGAAATGCGGCTCGAGGGCATCGTAGGCGTAAGGCAGTGGTGGCAATGCGTATGGCATGATCATTCTCCGTTCAGATGGTTGGGAACGCTGTTCCGGTATGAAGCGAGGCACCAGGGCCGTGTTCGTCACGGCCCGGCGTCGTGCATGTGCTGGTCAATCCGGGATGGGCAACGCGCACCCCGGGGCATCCGCCGAAATGGTTTCCGCGTGCGCCCTGACTTGTCCAGAATACCAGCATCTGCAATAGGCTGGCGCGCCGGGTGAGCAAAGGCGATTCCCGGCCGCTGCCATGCACCCGATCGGGCGCTCAGCGCCCGGGCCGGATTTCGGTACTCTGCATCATCGTGTTGCGCCAGCCTTCTGCCTGCAGTTGCCAGACGCGGACATAGCGGCCGCGAAATTCGCGTGCCCGGCCCGATGCTGCCACATCCGCCTGAAAGTGACCCCGTACGATCGCCGTGCGGCCACTGTCGAGCAATTGAATTTCCATGCTGACGTTGGTGTACGAGCGAAACTCGTAGTCGTCGCGCGCCAGCAGTTGCAGAAATTCGCTGCGCGTACGCACGCGGCCATTGGTCTCGACGTGATAGTAATCGGTGGCAATGATGTCGCGCAACGTATCGACATCGCGCTCGGCGACGGCCTCGGCGCGCCGGCGTTCGGCATCGCGCAGGGCCGTCAGCGTTGCCGATTGCGTTGTCGTGACGGCCGTGCCGGGCAGGGCGCCGCGCAGCGGCACCTGCGCCGTCGCGGCAGTCGTGGCAAGCGTGATCGGGAACAGCAGAATAGGCAACAAGGATCGCATGATGCGTGCTCTAGGGAAACTGGGTGGGCATGGTCGACTTCCGGCGTGTCGCTTGTAACCGCTGGTTTCTGCATTGTGGCACGCGGCGCGGCATTTGCCGCTTTTGTCGGGATGACAATAGGACTACACTGGCGGTTCCGGCACCAGCGGTCGGCCACGCACCAGGAAAAACAGCATGAATACGGCAGGCAGCAGGGACCTTCGCGCGAACGACGAGATGGTGCGCGCGTCGATGGGCATCGATGCAGTGCGCGTCGCGCTGGCGACGGCAATGATCCTGCTCGGCCCTCTGGTAGCAATGCAGTTCACGCACGGCGTGCAATGGACCGGCCTGGATTTCGGCGTGGCCGCCGTGCTGCTGGCCAGCGCCGGCTGGACGTGTCTGCGCACGGGCCGCCGCGTGGCACGCCTGGCCGTCTGGCAGCGCATCGCCATCGTGGGCGCCCTGGCACTGGTGTTCGGCGTGCTGTGGGTCGAACTCGCGGTCGGCGTACTGTTCAACTTCGGCAGTTGAATCCGTGATCGCCAGATTGTCTTGACCTTGCCACGGTGGGAAGGTTTATCCTTGACGCATGGTTCATGACAAACTCTCTCCGGCAACACCACCCGTCACCCTCCTGATCGACGGCATGACCTGCGCGTCCTGCGTGGCACGTGTCGAAAAAGCCCTGGTCAATGTGGCCGGCGTCACCGGCGCCAGTGTCAATCTGGCCACCGAAAAGGCCCGCATCGACGGCGCTGCGCCGACGGCAGCGCTGGTGGCAGCGGTGCAGGCGGCCGGTTACACAGCCCGCCTCGAGACACCGGATGCTCCCGTCCCTGCTGCCAGAGCCGGTGCCGCCCCGTGGTGGCCCGTCGCCAGTGCCGCATTGCTGAGCGCGCCGCTGGTGATGCCGATGTTGCTGGCGCCGTTCGGCATCGATGCGATGTTGCCGGGCTGGCTGCAGTGGCTGCTTGCCACGCCGGTGCAGTTCTGGCTCGGCGCGCGTTTCTACCGCGCCGGCTGGGGCGCGCTGCGCGCCGGAGCGGGTAATATGGATTTGCTGGTTGCCATCGGCACGAGCGCCGCTTACGGCCTGTCGCTGTACCTGCTGCTGACGCCGGGCGGGCACGCAGTATCCCACCTGTATTTCGAATCGTCGGCCGTCGTCATCACGCTGGTGCTGCTCGGCAAATGGCTGGAAGGCCGCGCCCGGCGCCAGACGATCGAGGCGCTGGGCGCACTGGAGCGCCTGCAGCCGGCCGACGCTCTTGTGCGTCGCGACGGGCTTGACGTCCGCGTGCCGCTGGCGGCCTTGCGGGTGGGCGACGTGATCGTGGTCAAGCCTGGCGAACGGGTGCCGGCCGATGGCGTGGTGCTCGAGGGCCTGAGCCACGTCGACGAGTCGCTGCTGACCGGCGAGAGCCTGCCGCTGACCAAGGGGCCGTTTGATGCCGTGGCCGGCGGCGCCGTCAATGCCGACGGCTTGCTGCTGGTGCGGGCAACCGCCGTTGGCAGCGCGACGATGCTCGCGCAGATCATCCGCATGGTCGAAGACGCGCAGGCCGCGAAGGCGCCGATCCAGCGCCTGGTCGATCGGGTCAGCGCCGTGTTCGTGCCGGTGGTGCTGGCCATTTCCCTCGTCACGCTGCTGGCCTGGGGCGTGAGTACGGGCGACTGGCAGGGCGCGCTGCTCAATGCGGTGGCCGTGATGGTGATTGCCTGTCCGTGTGCGCTGGGCCTGGCCACGCCGACGGCGATCATGGTCGGCACCGGCGTGGCCGCGCGCCACGGGATCCTGATCAAGGACGCCGAGGCGCTGGAAACGGCGCATGCCGTCGACGTCGTCGTGTTCGACAAGACCGGCACCCTGACCGAAGGCCGCCCGCAGTTGCTGGCGCTCGACGGTCCGGATACGACGCGCCTGCTCACGCTGGCCGCTGCGGTCCAGCAAACCAGTGCGCATCCGCTGGCGCGCGCCGTGCTGGACGATGCGGCGCGACGCACGCTGACGGTGCCGCGCGCAAGCGATGCCAAAGCGCTGCCGGGGCGCGGTGTGCAGGCCGACGTCGATGGCGCAACGATCCTGCTTGGCAACCGGCGTCTGATGAACGACCTCGGTGTGCTGGCGGCCGGGGCCGAGGCGCACGAGGCAGCAGGGCGTACCGTGTCCTGGCTGGCCGAGCGGCGTGGCGACACCGTCACCGTGCTTGGCTTGCTCGCGTTCGGTGACGGGCTCAAGCCAGGTGCGAAGGACGCCGTCGCGCGCCTGGTCGCGTGCGGCATCACGCCGGTACTGCTGACCGGCGACAGCGCCGGCGCCGCGCAAGTCGTGGCAGATGCGCTCGGCATCACGCGCTTGCATGCCGAGGTGCTCCCGGCGGACAAGGCCGACGTCATCACGGCGCTGCGCCAGGCTGGCCACACGGTCGCCATGATTGGCGACGGCATCAACGACGCGCCGGCGCTGGCCGCGGCCGACGTCGGCATGGCAATGGCCACCGGGACCGACGTGGCGATGCACAGCGCCGGCATCACGCTGATGCGGGGCGATCCAATGCTGGTGGCCGACGCGCTCGACGTCTCGCAGCGTACCTGGCGCAAGATTCGCCAGAACCTGGGCTGGGCCTTCGTGTATAACCTGATCGGCGTGCCGCTGGCCGCTTTCGGGCTGCTCAATCCGGTGCTGGCCGGCGCCGCGATGGCGCTCAGTTCGGTCAGCGTCGTGGCCAACGCATTGCTGCTGCGCCGCTGGCGCGCGGCGTCCCGTTCCATTTCCACCACCACCGGGGCGCTCGCACCCGTGCCTGCGCCCCCAATCAAAGGAGAATCTCACATGATTGAACTGACTGTTGCCGACATGACCTGCAAACATTGCGTTGGCCGCGTGACCGCCGCTGTTCACGCCGTCGATCCGGCCGCCACGGTGAACATCGATCTGGCGAGCGGCAAGGTCCGCATCGACAGCACGGCCGCCGTGGCGCCGCTGGTGGCGGCCATCGACGACGCCGGCTATCCCGTGACGGCCGGCGCCTGAGGCCGCCTGGTGCCGCGGCCCAGTGTGTTTCCTGGACGATAAGCGGATAAATACACCCCCGAACAATATTCATATGAGCTATATTTTGTAGAAAGATCAATACCGAACCCTGTGCATCTCCGACCGACCCTGTCAGCGGAATCCTCATGAGAGATGGTGTGCTCGCAGAACCGATCGACCTGGTCAGGCATCCGCCCGGCAGTGCGCAGCTGCGCAGCGCCGTGCTGGTGCTGGCGGGGCTGGCGCTGGGGTTCGCCGTCCTGGTGCCAGCGGCCGGCGTGCCCTTGCCGCACGCGCCGGAATTCCTGCCGATCTATCTGTCGACACTGATCGCCAGCAACTTCGTCACCGGCATCCTGCTACTCGGTCATGTCCACACACGGCGTTCGCTGGCCCTGGGCATCCTTGCCCTGGGCTACCTGTTCACCGCGCTGATTGCCGGCGCCCACATGCTCACGTTCCACGGCCTGCTTGGCAACCAGGGCGTGCTCGGCGGTAATCCGCAGACTGCGGCCTGGCTGCACGCCACCTGGCATGCGCTGTATCCGCTGTTCGTGCTCGGCTACTCGCGCAGCGCGCGCGGGCGTCTGGCGGGCGCGCCGCTGCCGCCGCACTTCATGCGCATCGGCGCGCTGCTGACCGTGCTGTTCGTCTCGCTGCTGGTGCTGGTGGGCACGACCGGCGCGCCGTATCTGCCCAGGCTGATCGACGGCACGCGCACGCTGCCGCTCTACCATGGCATCTCGGCCGGCATACTGGTCCTGTCGATCTACGTGCTGTATGCCACGGTGCAAAAGCGCCCGCGCACCGTGCTCGATGTCTGGCTGACCGTGGCGATGGCGGCCTGGGTGTTCGAAGTGGGCCTGTCGTGTGTGTTCAATACCGGTTTGTTCGACCTGGGGTTCTACGCCGGGCGCCTGTACGGCCTGTCCACGTCGCTGTTCGTGCTGGGCGCCCTGGCGATCGACAATATCGCACTGCACGCGCGCCTGCATGCGACGTTCCAGGAAATGATCGAAACGCGCGCCCACGCCCAGTGGCAAAGCCTGCTTGGCACCGTTCTGCGCCAGTTGCCCGACGGCGTGCTGATCGTCGACGCCCAGGGTCGTTGCGTGATGGCCAACGACCAGGCCACGCAGATGGCGCGCCATTTTGCGGCCGATGGCGTCGGGGGCATGCTCGACCTGATCCGCGAACCGGTAGCGCGCGCGATCGGCGGCCGGGCCTTTCATGACGCGATGATCGAGAGCGTGCAGGGCGGCGCACGCCGCGTGTATGCGGTCAGCGGCGCGCCGCTGCGCGAGAGCGCTGCCGAACTGGCCTCCGCCGTGATCGTCATCGACGATATCTCCGAGCGCACCGAAGCCAGTGCGGCGCTGGCCCGGGCGCTGGACCAGACCCGCTACCTGATCGAGAACACGCCGCTGGCCGTGATCGAATGGAACCGCGACCTGGTCATCACGCTGTGGAACCGCCGCGCCGAAGAACTGTTTGGCTGGCCTGCGGCCGATGCGATCGGCCGGCGGATCGACCGCATCGGCATGATTCACGAGGGTGATGCCGGCCAGGTCGATGCAATGATCGCGCGCCTGGTCGATTCCGGCACGCGCTACGCCAAATCGGCCAACCGCAACCGCACCCGCGACGGGCGCGCGCTGTGCTGCGAATGGTACAACTCGGTGCTGGTCGACGAGGCCGGCGACATCCAGACCGTGTTTTCGCTGGTGCTGGACGTCTCCGAACGCGAGGCGGCAATGCAAAGCCTGCGCGAAGCCGACGGCCGCAAGGACGTCTACATCGCCACGCTCGCGCACGAATTGCGCAACCCGCTGGCGCCGATCGCCAACGCGGCCTCGCTCCTGCGCAGCAAGTCGCTGGCGCCGGAACGCATCGCATGGATTGCGGCCATGGTGGCGCGCCAGACCGACCAGATGGCGCGCCTGCTCGACGACCTGCTGGACGTCTCGCGCATCAGCCGCGGCAAGATCGAACTGCGCCGCGTGCGCGTGGACCTGGGCCGCCTGTTGCGCGAGACGCTGCAAACGAGCATGCCGCTGATCGAGGCCGGCCGCCACCAGGTGGCGCTGCGCGTGGCCGATGAACCGCTGTGGGTCGACGCCGATCCGCTGCGCCTGACGCAGGTCTTCGCCAACCTGATTACGAATGCGGCGAAATACACGCCGCCGGGCGGCGGCCTTGAGTTGGGCTTGCGGCGCGAAGATGATCAGGCCATTGCCTGGGTGGCCGACAGCGGCGTGGGGCTGGCGCCCGACATGCTCGAACGCGTGTTCGATCCGTTTGTCCAGGCCGGCAGCGCCAGTCACCTGGCGCAGGGCGGGCTGGGGATCGGGCTGTCGCTGGCCAAGGGCTTTGTCGAGCTGCATGGCGGCCGTATCTGGGCCGACAGCGACGGGCCGGGCCGCGGCGCGACCTTCCTCGTGCGCCTGCGCCTGTGCGAGGAGCCGGTCATGGCGCCGGGCGACGTGCTCCCCGTGCCTGACGGTGCTGCGCTGGGCAAGCATATCCTGGTCGCCGACGACAATGTGGATGCGGCGGAATCGCTGGCCTGGCTGCTCCGCTCGGAGGGCGCCACCGTGATGGTGGCGCACGATGGCGCCGAGGCGCTGCGCCTGCACCGCGAACGGCCGGCCCGGATCGCGGTGCTCGACCTGGGCATGCCGCACCTGGATGGGCTGGAGCTGGCGGGTATGCTGGCCCAGGACGCGCCGCGCCCCTACCTGGTGGCGGTGACGGGGCGCGGCCGCAAGGAAGACCGCGCCGCGTCGCTGGCGGCCGGCTTCGACGAGCACTTCACGAAACCGGTCGCGCCGCCGCAGCTCATTGCGCTGCTGCGCAAGGTACCCGAAGTGCCCGAGGCGCCCGAGACTCCTGCAGCGGGCTAGTGGTGCTCGTGCCCCGTCATGTCGTTCGCGCCGGGTTTGCGCGCATCCATCGCCTGGCCGGCCGGCGCCGGTGCCGGGCGCGCATCCGGCGCACGCGGCGCTGGCGGCAGCGCCCCGGCGCCGTCGCCCGTCCATTCGCGCGCGACCGTGCCGGCCGGATGCCGGTACCAGCCAGGGTCGCTGTAGTCGCCGCGCCTCAATCCTTCGCGCACTTTCAGCACCGTGAACATGCCGCCCATCTCCAGGTTGCCGAACGGGCCGTCGCCGCTCATCATCGGCAGCGTGTTGGCCGGCAGTGGCATCTTCATGTCGCCCATCGAGCCACCCTTGTCGCCCATGACCATATAGCCCGGCACCAGCTTGTTGATTTTTTCGGCCACGCCCCGATGGTCGACGCCGATCAGCGTCGGCACGTCGTGGCCCATTGCATTCATCGTGTGGTGCGATTTGTGGCAGTGGAAGGCCCAGTCGCCCGGCGCATCGGCCACGAACTCGATCGCGCGCATCTGGCCGACGGCGACGTCGGTCGTCACCTCGGGCCAGCGCGCCGACTTCGGCACCCAGCCGCCATCGGTGCCAGCGACTTCGAAGCGGTGTCCGTGCAGGTGGATCGGATGGTTCGTCATCGTCAGGTTGCCGACGCGGATGCGCACCTTGTCGCCCAGGCGCGCGACCATCGGATCCAGGCCCGGGAACACGCGGCTGTTGATGGTCCACAGGTTGAAGTCGAGCATCGTGTTGGTGCGCGGCGTATAGCTGCCCGGTTCGATGTCATACGACGACAGCAGCATCACGTAGTCGCGATCGACGGCGTGCTGGCGCGGATTCTTCGGGTGCGTGACCCAGAAGCCCATCATCCCCATCGCCATCTGCTGCATCTCGTCGGCGTGCGGGTGGTACATGAAAGTGCCCGCGTGGCGCGCGACGAATTCATAGACGAACGTCTTGCCGGGCTGGATGCCGGGCTGCGTCAGCCCCGTCACGCCATCCATCCCGCACGGCAGCAACTGGCCGTGCCAGTGCACGCTGGTGTGTTCGGGCAGCTTGTTGGTGACGAAGATACGCACGCGGTCACCCTCGACCACTTCGATGGTCGGGCCCGGGCTCTGGCCGTTGTAGCCCCATAAATTGACCTGCATGCCGGGCGCGAATTCGCGCACGACCGGTTCGGCCACCAGGTGGAATTCCTTGACGCCGTCCTTCATGCGCCATGGCAGCGTCCAGCCATTAAGCGTGACGACGGGGTTGTACGGGCGCCCGCCTGTCGGGGCCAGTGGCGCGGCGGTAGCGCTCGAGGTGTGGGTCGGGGCTTCCGGCAGCGACGCCGCGCCGGCACGGCTCACGAGCGAGGCGCCCAGTGCCGTGATACCGGCGCCGGCGCCGGTCAGGAACGTTCTGCGGTTGGTCATTGTGATACGTCCTTCTTGTCAGTGGTCGGTCGCGCCGGCAGGCGCGTGCCGATGGCGGTTTCCAGGTCGACCTGGGCCAGCCAGAAATCCTTCAGCGCTTCGATGGTGGCGTGGACCGCTGCGGCCTGTTCGCGCGCGTCGGCCAGCAGTTCGAACGGGCTGGCAAGCATGCCGTTGTAGCGCAGCAGCGTCTCGTCGGCGATCTGCTTGCGCAGCGGGATGACCTGGTCGCGGTAGTGGCGCGCCACGTCATAGCTCGCGCGGTAGCCGAGGTAGCCAGCGCGCGCTTCGCTGCGTGCGTTGACCGCGACCGCCGCGACCTGGCCGAGCGACTGCATGTACATCGCTTCGGCGCGCGCCACGCGGGCGCCGCCCCAGTCGAATAGCGGCAGTTCCAGGCCGATCTCGTAGCCGTCGCTTTTGGACTCACCCGTTTCATGCTTGCTCGCATAGCCCAGGTCGAGCACATTGACGAAGCGCGTGGTGCGCGTGAGACCCAGGTCGGCGGCGGTGCCGCTGGCGGCGGCGCGCGCGGCCTGCACGTCCAGGCGCTGGCGCAGCGCCGTGCGCTCGATGCCGGCCAGTTCGGCCGGCGCCGCAGGCAGATCGGGCAAGCGCTCGGGCAGCGTGTAGAGCGTCTGCGTCCCCCACAGACCGAGCTGGCGCGTCAGATGTTCGCGCGCGGCGCTCGCCAGGCGGTCGGCGCGCAACACACCGGCGCCGGCTTCGGCGTGGAAGGCCGACTCGCGCGCCAGGTCGAGTGCGCTGGCATTGCCGGCCTGGGTCATGCGCGCCATCAGGGAGCTCGATGCGTCGGTGGCGTCCGCCACCTGACGCGCATAGGCCACGGCCTGGCGCGCGGCCACGGCCTCGACCCACGCGCGCCGGGTGGCGTTGACGTGGCGCTCGATGGCAGCGGCCACGCGCAGCGTCGTTTCATCAAAGCGCCTCGCGGCCATGCGCTGGCGCAGCGGCATCGTGAGCAGGCCCGCCAGGTCGATCGAGACCGAGCGTTCGGTTTCCCGGTTGCCGCCACCGTCCATGCGCGAGAAGCCGAAACCGGGATTGCGCAGGCGCGCAGCCTGGGCCACGTCGGCCTGGGCAATGCCTGCCTCCCAGTAGGTGGCTTGCAGGCCAGGATGGTTCAGCACAGCGATGCGCACGGCGGCGTCCTGTGTCAGCGGCGCCTGCAGCAGTGCGTCGATGTCGGCCTGCAAAGCCTGGCGGTCGGCATCGCTGCGCAGCAGGCGGGCTTCCACGCCCGTGCGCGTCTGCGCCGCAGCGGCGCTGGCTTCGAAGGCGCGCTCGGGCGCGACGCTGACGCAGCCCGCCAGCAGCAGGCCGCATGCGAGGGATGATGTGGCGCGCCATGAGATCGGGTGGGCCATCAATGGTGCTCCTCGTGATTTGGCTGTGCAGGGGCAGGGGAATCGTTGTGGTGATGCGCGTGCTGATCCGGCGCCGGCTTGCCGTGGCCGGCATGGCCGGGCTGGCCTGCCACGATGCGGTTGTGTTCGTGCCACAGGCGATCGGGCGTGGCCGTCGTCGCGCGTTCTGCCGCGGGTGCGCGCAGGACGTGCGCCGGCTGGTAGCGGGTTTCCGGGACGGCGGCGTCCGGATCGGTGGCGCGGCTGGTCTGCGCTGCGGCAGGCGTCAAGGCGCTGCTGGCCAGCACACAGGCCAGCAGCAGCGACTGTCGTCGGGATAGAAGCGACATGATTCCTCGTTCGGTGAAATGCAGTGATGCCGCGCAGCGTGGCGCGGCGGCTTGCTGATTCAGGCGAGCGGGAAGCGGGGAGGTCGTTCGGGCAAGGCCAGGTCCACCGCTTCCAGTCGGCCGGTGGCGGTATCCATCAGCCGGGTCGACAGAGTCTGCGGTGCGGCGGGAATCGTCGGCGTGCCAGCCATGGCAGCGCCGAGACAGCAGGCGGCGCACGCGCTGCAGCGCTCCTGGTCGTGACTCGCGGACGCATGGTCGGTGGCCGCGGCAACCTGCGGCCCGGCCTCGTGACAGTGACCTGTCCCCCCGGCCATGTCGTGCATGGCGGCAGGAGGTGCAGCGACGCCATGCTGCATGGGCGCATGCGTGCACGTCAGCATGCCTGCCGACGCAATGCCCTGGAAGGGTATTGCCAGCAACAGCAGCCAGACGAATACGCGGCGCAGGCAGACAGGGACGGGATGGTTCACGGCCCGATTCTAGCATGGCGTCGGCGCAACACTGTCGTCACAATGGCGGTCGCAAGGCTTGCAGGGCCGGAGAGCGGCTGATAGCATGCCGGGTTGATTCAATGACAATTCAATGACAAGGGCAGGCATGGTGTTGATCGAGCGGCTGCTCGCTCTGCGGCGCAGGAAGAACCAGGAAGAAGTTGCGGGCAGGGTGGCCGAAGTCATTGCGCAGGTGCTGTTCGACGTCGGTGCCGACCGTTTCCTGAATGGCAGCATGCTGCTCGATCGCCAGTTTCGCGTGCGTTTCTACGCCGTGCTGCCGCCGGTGTCCGACGAGATGCTGGCCGCCATCGCGCTGTGCGACCTGCCGGAAGCGCAGCGCATGCGCAGCTGCATGGCCGAGGTTGCGTTCGATGCCGACGTCGTGTCGTACCATACACCGGGTCTGGCCGATGGCCTGATGCGCGAACTGCTGGCCCGCTCGGCCGAACTGCGCGCACTGCCCCAGCGGCGCATTGGCGCCGTATTCGCCTTTCGCTGACTGCTGCGCGGGATTTTGTGCGCGCTGCAGTGCGCGGTGGCGTTATGCTGGCGTTACTTGACGCCACTGACGCAAAGGTCCCATCCATGTCGCATGCCGCCCGTCTTCTTAACCGCCCGGCCATGCCGCGCACCGCCCCGGTGCTGTCATGAGCGTCCGTAACCTGCAGCACCTGTTTGCGCCCAAGTCAGTGGCACTGATCGGCGCCTCGGCGCGGCCCGGCAGCATGGGCGCCACGCTGCTGGCCAATCTGCAGGGCGGCGGCTTCAAGGGCAAGCTGTTTGCCGTCAATCCCAAATACACGCAGCTGGGCGACGTGCCGTGTTATGCCACCGTGGCCGACCTGCCCGAGGCGCCCGACCTGGCCGTCATCTGCACGCCAGCCGCCACCGTGCCGCAACTGGTGCGCCAGTTGGGCGAGCGCGGCACGCGCGCGGCCGTGGTGCTCACCAGCGGCCTGGCGCGCGGGCGCGATGCCCGCGGGCGCAGCCTGCGCCAGGCCACGCTCGACGCGGCGCACCCCTATCTGCTGCGTCTTCTTGGCGCCAACAGCGCGGGCCTGCTGGTACCTGGCCTGGGCCTGAACGCCAGCGTGGCCCACAGTGGCGCCTTGCCGGGGCGGATCGCCTTTGTCTCGCAGTCAGGCTCTTTGATGACGGGCGTGCTCGATTGGGCGCGCACGCGCGGCATCGGCTTTTCGCACTTCATCTCGCTGGGCGACTCGGCCGACGTCGACCTGGGCGACGTGCTCGATCACCTGGCCAGCGACGGCAACGCCGGCGCGATCCTGCTGTATGTCGACCAGCTGCGTTACGCGCGCAAGTTCATGTCGGCGGCGCGCGCCGCCGCGCGCAGCAAGCCGGTGATCGTGCTCAAGTCGCGCAGCGATACCGACGGCGCGCGGCCGGCCGCCAGCGAAAGCGGGGCGCTGGCCACCGAAGACGACGTGTTCGACGCCGCGATCCGGCGCGCCGGCATGCTGCGCGTGCACACCACCGAGCAGCTGTTCGCGGCGGTCGAGACGCTGGCCTATGCGCGCGTGCTGCATGGCGAGCGCCTGGCCATTGTCAGCAATGGCCTGGGGCCGGGCGTGCTGGCGCGCGACGCGCTGCGCTACGGCGGCGGCGTGGCGGCGACGCTGTCGCCCGAATCGATCGCGCGGCTCGATGCCGTGCTGCCGGCCGGCTGGAACGGCGCGCAGCCGGGCAATCCGGTGCGTGCCAGCCCCGTGAACCTGCTGGGCGGCGCGCCGCCCGAGCGCTACGCGGCGGCGCTCGACGTGCTGCTGGCCGACCCGCAGGTCGACGCCGTGCTGATCGTACATTCACCGACTGCGACCGTCGACAGCCGCGACGTGGCCAATGCGATTGCGCCGCTGGCGCGCGCCGCATCGCGTCCGATCCTGTCGTGCTGGCTGGGCGGCGCCTCGGTCGTGGCTGCGCGCGCGATCGCGGCCGAGGCGCGCATGCCCACGTACCGCACGCCCGAAGACGGTGTCAACGGCTTTCTGCAACTGGTGAACTACCGGCGCAACCAGAATCTGCTGATGGAAGTGCCACCGTCGATGGCGGGCCATATGGCGCCCGATCGCAGCGCCGCGCGCGCGCTGGTGCGCGAAGCGATCGCCGCCAAGCGCCTCTTGCTGTCCGATCCCGAGACCAAGGCGATCCTGCGCGCGTATGGCCTGGCGCTGGTCGAGACGCGCGCCGCCCTTGACGTCGACGCGGCCGTGGCGGCGGCGCGCGCGATCGGGTTCCCGGTGGCCGTCAAGATCCTCACGCCCGACGTGATGCACAAGTCCGATGTCGGCGGCGTGACGCTCGACCTCGATTCGGAAGACGCCGTGCGCGCCGCCGCGCTGCGCATGCGCGCCCGGCTGATTGAACTGTTCCCGCAGGCGCGCTTCGACGGCTTTTCGGTGCAGGCCATGTGCCGCCGCACGCATGGCCACGAACTGATCGTGGGCGCCGCGCTCGACCCGGTGTTCGGGCCGGTGCTGGTGTTCGGCCAGGGCGGCGTGGCGGTCGAGGTGCTCGATGATTACTCGGTCGGCCTGCCGCCGCTGAATCTGGTGCTGGCGCGCGACCTGGTCGACCGCACGCGCGTGGCGCGTTTGCTGGCCGGCTACCGCAACCGGCCTGCCGCCAATATCGACGCCGTGCTGGCGGTGCTGATCCAGGTCTCGCGCCTGATTTCCGATATTCCCGAAATCGTCGAGCTGGACATCAACCCGCTCGTGGTCGACAGCCGCGGCGCCATCGTGCTCGACGCGCGCATGCGGTTGGCGCTGGCCGACCGTTCGGGCAGCACGCTCGACCGGCTCGCGATCCGGCCCTATCCGCGCGAACTGGAAGAGACCATCGAGTGGCAGGGCGCACCGCTGCTGCTGCGCCCGATCCGGCCCGAAGACGGGCCGGCGCACCTGGCGTTCTTCGATGCGCTCACGCCCGACGACGTGCGCTACCGGATGTTCGTACGCATCCGCGAGCTGCAGCCGTCGCAGCTGGCGCGCTTCACGCAGATCGACTACGACCGCGAGATGGCCTTCATCGCCACCCGCAAGAACGCCGCCGGGGTATTCGAGACACTGGCGGTGGCCCGTGTCGTGGCCGATCCCGACAACACGAGCGCCGAATTTGCCGTCACCGTGCGCTCGGACCTGAAAGGGGTGGGGCTGGGACGCATCATGATGGAAAAGCTGATCCGGTATTGCCGCGCGCGCGGTACCGGCGAGATCGTGGGCGAAGCGCTGCCACAGAATTCGCGCATCGTCGCGATGGTGAAAAAGCTGGGCTTCGAGGTGACGATCGACCGCGAAGACGGCACCCGCAACATGCGCCTTGCATTACGTTAGCGTTTGCGGGCGCCCCGTGACATTCGGAGGATTTTGGGCTGTTTTGCGGTGATAAGGTGGCGGTGTCTGTCGCCCTGTCACGTCGTGACGATTCGTACCGCCTCTTGCCAACAGGGCCCGACCCTGGTTTCCCGATGTCCCGACTCGGTTTGTTGTTGTGCGCCCCGTATGCGATCTTCCTTCTCGTCTGCGTCGGCATCGTGTCGCTTGCCGGCGGCGACGGTGCGTCGCAGCTCGCCTTCCTGCAGTTGCCGATTGCCGGCCAACTGGGGCTGGCCCAGGCGTTCGGGCTTGGCCGCGTCATTCAATTTTTGTCGTGGCCCGAAGCGTACGGCCTGTTCGTGATGCCGGTGTTCCTGCTGCTGTATGCCGTTGGCGCGCTGTGCGAGCGCGGCCTGGCGCGCCGGCGCGGGCTGGCGCCTGCGCACAGCGGCGCTTGATCCGGGCGCGGCGCAACGCCGGCTTGGAACGTCTGACAAAACCTGTTGTTTGGTCTTGCGGCAACATTCTCGTGCCGTGAGCTGTACCGACCGTCCGCTTTCGGCCAGAAGCGGACCTTTGTAGTAAATAAACTCAGGTTGAACAATGAAAGAATCGAGTCAGCATGCGATGGTCACAGCTTAAAAAGCAGCTACAGGATCGTTTTGCTGGGAGCGTGGCGGCAAGCATTGATCTCAACCAGACACGATATCGTCATGCTCACGACCAAGAAGGGGAATTCTGGATCAGTTTGCGCGGTAGTCGAATCTTCAGCGCCGGGTCGCTAAGTTATTTGTCTTCGCTTGTAGCCTTGACCGCGAAGAACCGTGCCGCTGGGTCTACGCCTGCACAGGCATACGAACTAGCGTGGCCTGTCATGGATTCCAGCGGCCTGTTTCTACTTGAACAGATGAACAAGGATCTGTTCTGCAGTCTCAGCCTGACAGTCGAGGATATGTCGGAACACAACAATCCAGTTATTCGAGCGTTAGCGATCATCGATGCTCGATACGGCAAGCGTCGGCTAGCTGCCTTCGACCCGACTACCGAACATCCTCTTGTTCAGAAACTACACAACACGCGGTGTGAGGCAGAAGGAATTACGGCGCATATCTCATCGCAAACCTGTCTAAAGTGGGTGGCGAGGCAAACACAGGTGCGAACGCGCGCAGGTCTGCTTTGGGTCGACAGTTGCCTGTCGAGACAATCGGTGAATTTTCCAGTCGGGCAACCTGCTAAGCTGACGCGAACGGCAGAGTTCGGCCAGATGCGGACGGTCGCAGACACACCAAAGGTCACATCAACTATGTTATGAACGTCCCGATTTTGCGCACTTCCTGGACTGCCTTAAGCCAACGAACAAGCGGCCACTACGACGAGCATGCGACCGAATATGAGTCGATACGCTGTCGATGTCGGGGATGCGGTACTTCTTCTGTTTTTACAGCGGAAGCACAGCAGATGGCATACGAGGTAGACAGGAAGTACGTATGGTGGCTGCCTGCATATTGCGAGGTGTGTGTCGTTCTGCTTGAGGGCCTACAGGCTCGTAACCGAAGCTTCGAAGATCAGTGGGACGTAGCCCGACAGGCATTGAAGGAAGATACGAGACTTATGACTGAGTGGCTAAGCGTCTTACGAGAAATGTCCGCTTTAGGTAAGGGAAATCCGTCTATGGAAACCCATCTAGCAAAGCTCCTGTCGCCATGAGCACTCGGCAAGCAGTACGAGCAGTTTGAACGTCCACAATGGGTCGGTTCCGGCCTGTCGCGGCCACCGCTGGATTTCCGACCTGGCAACCTGCTGTGCTGCCATGAACGGCCGGGTTCGGCCAAGAGCGGTCCTTCGCAATCGCCGCAGATCGGCCAGTAGTCGACGGTCGGACCGGAATCGGGAATCGTCATGGCAGAGAAAATATGAGATATGACCTTGGATACGGCCTCGACACCGAAGACAGTAAACTACATCCCGCAATCAGTGAAGTTCTCCATTACATTTGGGACCCCATCGGGGTGGCAGGTGTTCCGGAAGCCAGGGATGAGTACGACGGATACGTGAACGGAGTTCTGTCGCTGCTCAGATCAGACGCCACTGAATCTGAGATCGTCGACCATCTCGTCGACATCGAGACTAACGGCATGGGTATTGAAAGACCTCGGGAAAATTCTGCCGAGACGGTTGAACTCTTACTGCGCTGGCGTGTACTCGTTTCGCGCTGACCCGTCAACAGGTTGAACCATATTTCCCAGCGCCAGTTTTTGGCCCCGCCAAGCCTTGAACGTCGCCTTTGGGTCGGGAGCAGCCTGTCGTGACACTTCGCGAGTTTTTCGCATTGGCAACCTGCTATGCTGGTTCGACCGGCCGCAGTCGGCCAAGAGCGGTCATTAGCACCCGTCAATGTCGACACAATCTGGTTGTCCAAAACTATACTGTGTAGTCAGCCATAACGAATACTGGGGATAAAATGTTGTCAAAATTGATGATGGTGGCAGGAGCTTTTTTGATGGGCCTTGGAGGTATTTACATTGGACAGCGAATTGAGGGTGCAATGTCTATGAGCGCGATTGTTGCATTCGCTATCGGCATTATTTGGTTGTCGCAGGCGCCTGTAGTTGCATTGCGCGAACGCGTACAGGAATTAGAGTCAAAATTGGGCGGCAGCTCGTCAGTTGACAATGCATAACGGTCCGCTTTGGGTCGGTTCCGGCCTGCCGCGGCCACCGCTGGATTTCCGGCCTGGCGACCTGCTATGCTGCCCTGAGCGGCCGGGTTCGGCCAAAAGCAGCCATACAGGCATAGTGAAAAACAGCATGAAAAAGGTTGCCAAGCCAAACTTTCATCAAAAATCCTACGTATGCATTCACGTCTTCGATCAGTCACGACCGGTGCTCTTGGTGAGCAGAGATGGTGGCAGTTGGTGCTTCCTCTGCGGTGATCTGCACCCCGACAGCGCCGACCACTATCGAGTCGTAGGGCTTGGACATGTGATTGAACGAGACGCATCACTTGGCTCGATTCTGGACCTATTACCCAATGAAGAAGCAGAACGAGCTGCAAGTGGAGAGCGATGGATAAGAACAAATATACAACCTGAGTGACCATCGAGCCATTGCCACATCAGCTGGTTGGAAGACCGCTTTGGGTCGATAGCAGACCGACGCAGTGTCAGTCCGGCACTAACATAGCGGCCGCGTTGGTAGACGAGCTAATGCCACAGCCCGAGTACTACTTCCTGAAGACCCGTGGTCGCTTATGGCAGATCATCTTCTGACCCATCACCGATTGCCGGAAGTCGGACGCTTATATATCAATGATCGCGGGGCCCTAGCGGGGATTCTGTTTAGTGCTCAAGACTGGAATGCCGTAGGGGTACCTGCTGCGCGAATTCGGCTGCGGCCTCGCCGCTCGCGTCAAACGCAGAAGCAAACACCATCTGCTGGTGGATGAGCGTGGGCTTGCGCCAGTCGCTCAGATCTCAGGCGGGCAAATACACGACGCGCGTTTCCTCATCCCGCTGGTAGGGTGCGTCCCTGCAGTGAAAGGATGAGCAAGCCGTGCCCAAAACGCCCAGGCAAGCTGCATGCCGATCGAGCGTATGCTTCGAGAGCCCATCCGTCCTGATTGCGCGATCGGGGCACTACAGCGCGAATTGCGCGCCATAGCGCAGAGTCGCGCGAACCGCTCGGCCGATGGTGATGGGGCATCGAGCGCGCCCTGGTTTGGCTACACCGCTTTCGCAGACTGTGCACACGACATCAGCGATGAGCAGACATCCACCAGGCATTTCTCTCACGTGCCTGCTCGCTCATCTGTTGGCAGTATGTCGAACGGTGTTTTCAGGCACTCTTAACGCCGGAAGCGCACGTCCTCGCTGACCACGGGTGCATTGCCCTTGGGCTTCTTGGGTTTTTTCGGCTTCTTGACGATCTGGCCCTTCGCATCGGTTACTGGTACCCGGTGCTCCGGTGCATACCCAGGCTCTTCCACGCGTTCGAGCGTCTGGCGCGTGAGCACCTCGATCGCTGCCAGTTGCTCGACTTCGTCGGCGCACACCAGCGACACCGCTTCGCCGCTCGCGCCCTTGCGGCCCGTGCGGCCGGTGCGGTGCACGTAATCCTCGGCCACGATCGGCAAATCCACATTGATCACGGCGGGCAGGTCATCGATGTCGATGCCGCGCGCGGCCACGTCGGTGGCGATCAGCACGCGCACCTCGCCGGCCTTGAACCGGTCCAGCGCGCGCAGCCGCGCCGGCTGTGGCTTGTCGCCGTGGATCGAGTCCACTGCGATGCCCTTGGATTCGAGCAGACCGACCAGTTCATCGACCCCTTTGCGGGTACGGGCGAACGCCAGTACCTGCGTCCAGTCGCGCCGTTCGAGCAGGTGCACGAACAGTGCGGCCTTGCGCTTCTTGTCGACCGGGATGATCCATTGGCGGATCGCGGCGACCGTCGTGTTGCGCGGCGACGCCTCGATGCGCACCGGTTCGCGCAGCATCTGGTTCGACAGCGCGCGGATCGGGTCCGAGAATGTCGCCGAGAACAGCAGCGTCTGACGTTTCTTTGGCAGCAATTTCAGGATGCTGTCGAGTTCGCGTGCAAAGCCCAGGTCGAGCATGCGGTCGGCTTCGTCCAGCACCAGCGTTTTCACTTCGTTGAAGTGCACCGCGTTCTGCCGGTGCAGGTCGAGCAGGCGGCCCGGCGTGGCGACGAGCACATCCACGCCCTTGCGCAGCGTCATCATCTGCGGATTGATGCTGACGCCGCCATAAGCGACCATCGAGCGTAGTGGCAAGCCTTCGCCATACGTGCGTACGCTCTCGTGCACCTGCTCGGCCAGTTCGCGGGTGGGCACCAGGATCAGTGCACGCGCCGCGTTGTTGCCGACCTTGCCGCCCATGACGAGCCGCTGCAGGATCGGCAGCGTGAAGCCGGCGGTCTTGCCGGTACCGGTCTGGGCTGCGGCCATCACGTCGTTGCCAGCCAGGATGGCGGGAATGGCCTGTTCCTGGACGGCGGTGGGCGTGTGGTAGGCGAGGGCGTCCAGGGTGCGGACGATCGGCTCGATCAGGCCGAGGGAGGCAAACGACATGGGCAGGAAACCTTGCAACAAAAATGGACAGGCCGCAGTTTAACCTGCCGGGGCCGGCATGGCGATCATCGTGATGCGGACCGGGCAGGGTGGAACGCCCGGCGCTGCGGGGTCAGGACGATGTTGCTGTGGTTGCTGTGGTTGCTGTGGTTGGAGATGGATGCGCGATCGGCTGGGCCGGCCCATTGTGTTCGCGGCAACCGCCGAGCAACAGGCAGGCCAGTGTCAGCACAGTGGCGGAAATGGTGCGTGGTTGCATGATAGACCTCCGGATGGCGAACAACCATCATACGCCGGCCGATGGCGCGCGGGCGCGCGCCATCACTTCAGGATATCCAGTTTCAAAGGGGCGTAGCGATAGGTTATGGCGT
Organism: Telluria sp. LT1R51-2; assembly: GCF_059685775.1. Lineage (NCBI taxonomy): Bacteria > Pseudomonadati > Pseudomonadota > Betaproteobacteria > Burkholderiales > Oxalobacteraceae > Telluria > Telluria sp. LT1R51-2. The sequence goes on from NZ_JCASIM010000001.1 coordinate 1,342,973, forward strand.
CGACAGACCCATCGCAGCGCGCACGCGTCGCCGAGGCATCGAGCAGGATCCAGTCGCGCCGGTGGGCCTCGCCAAGGACGCGTTGCTGCGACAGGTCGAAACACTGCAGCGCAAGGTGATCGGGAAGCAGCAGCACGCGCGTCGGGTCTGCGCGCATCCAGCGCCAGGCGCGCCGTTCCTGTACGGCCAGTGGCGCCAGGTAGCTGAAGTGGACCAGCGGCCGCGCGGCGAACAACAGGAACTGTTCCTTGAATTCGAGCAGGCCGACCTGCGTGTCGGGTCCGATGCGGTGTTCGAGTTGCTGCATGATGGCGCGGGGCGTGCGATGCGGGTTGAGCGCCGGCCACAGCCAGAAGCCGATGAACAGCCAGGCCAGCACGCTGGCCAGGGCAAGCTGTTCGAACAACGCGCGCCGGCGCAGCAGCACGACGATGCCGGCCAGCGCCAGTCCCAGAATCAGCAAGCCCGGCGCCAGTGCCACCACGGCATCCGTGTAATCATCCGCGCGCGATGGCAGCCGGTCCGGCGCAACGAGTGCCAACGCCGCCAGCAGCATCAACAGCAAGCCGATCAGTCCGAGCGCTGCGCGCAACACACGCGCCGTGGTGTGGCGGCCCGCGGCCGGCACCTGTTCCCAGACGCAGGCCAGTGCCAGCGCGAACATCGGCAGCGCCGGCAGAATGTAGACTTCGCGCTTGCCGGGACTGGCGGAAAAGAACAGCACCACGAGCCCGACCCAGCTCAACAAGATGCGCAGCGCCACGTTTGATCGCCACAGTTGCCTGATGGTGCGCAGTTGCAGCAGGAACAGCACGATCAGCGGAAACCACATGCTCGGCAGCGCGGTCGACAAGTAGTAGTGCCATGGCTTGATGTGATGCCATGCATTGGCATAGCGCTGGACGGTTTGCCGGAGCAGGATGTTGTCGCGGTATGCCAGCAAGTCGGGACTGTGGACGCGTTCAACCACGAGCCACATCGGTACCAGCCAGAGCGCAAGCGTGCCCAGCAGCAGGGCGGGGGCCCACCACGCACGCCGGCCCCAGACCGGTTGCCCGGATTCGTCGTCGCGGCGGCGCCAGAGCGCCAGCGGTAGCAGCATCAGCGCCGGCAGAAAGCCGACTCCCTTGGTCATGATGCCCAGCGCCATCGCCACCCAACTGACGGCGTACCAGCCCCAGGCGGGGCCGAGCAGGAAGTGGCGCACCAGTCCATAGCAGCCGAACGTGATCCAGAAACACACCACGGCATCGATTTGCGCGCCCTTGGCCTGCAACAGGAATTGCGGCGTGAACGCGAGGGCAAGCACGGCAGAACGTCCGACCTGCTCGCCCCACACGCGGCGACCCAGGTCCCAGACGAGCCACAGCGTGCCGAGGCCGGCCAGCGCACTGGGCAGCAGGAACGCGATCTTCAGTTGTCCGGTCAGCTGGTAGAAGAGGGCAATCAGCCACATGAACATGGGTGGCTTGTCGGGATAGAACTCGCCGCCGCGCGTGGGAAACAGCCACTGGCCCGATTCCACCATCTCGCGGGCCACCTGGGCGAAGCGCGGTTCGTCGGCCGGCCACGGGTCGCGCAGCCCGATGCCGGCGAACAGGGCCAGCATCGTCAGCGCAACGATCCACGGCCACCAGCCCGAGTGCTGCCTAAGAGTAGGGGCGTGCGGGTGTTGCATGCGGTTGTCCCCGGACTTCCTGCAAGCGCTGCTTGAAGCCATGGTGGTAGAGATAGAGCACCAGCACCGTGGACAGCGCCAGCATCAGCAGGCTGATCCAGAGTTGCTGCTTGTCGTGCAGGGCCAGGCCGGCGCCGGCAAAGCTGAACAGCAGCATTTGCGGCAGGTAGCCCAGCAGGCTGCCCCAGAACACTGCTGGCGTGCTCAGCCGCGCCAGGCCAACGGCAATATTGGTGGCCAGGTTGCTACCGACCGGCATCAGACGCACCGTGCAGATCCACAGCCACGTGTCCTCGGCCAATAGTTGACGGATGAAAGCGACCCGGTCGCCGTAACGCTTGTGCATCCATGCCATCCCGATGTGGCGCACGCAAAAGATCGCCAGCAGGGCGCCAAAACCGGTCAGGATGGTGCTCAGCAACGCACCCGGCAAACCACCCATCAGCAAGCCGCAGGAAAAAGCGAGCACCTGGCGCGGCCCACCAAGCGCGGTGTAGACGATGCTGATCAACGCGAACACGGGCCAGGCAATCGTCGGTTGCTGTTGAAACAGGCGGTTCAGCAGATCCAGTTCGGTGAACGCGCCCCACCACTGGAAATGCAGCGACACGAAGCCCAGCGTCAGCACCCCGGTCAGCAGCAGCGGCTTGAACAGCAATCGCAATGTGGATTTCACTGCAGAATTTCCATGCGTTCGATCAGCGGCACCTTGGTGCGGCGGATGAGCCAATTGACCCCCCACATGTCGACGATGCCGACCCACAGCCGGTTCCAGGCCGTGTATTTCGAGATGCCGGCGATACGATGGCGATGGTGCACCGGCACGATGGCAATCGCTCCGCCCAGACGCTTGACCAGCGCAGGCACGAAGCGGTGCATGTGGTCGAAATAGGGCAGGCACAGCCAGGTAGCGCGCGGCACCAGCTTGAGGCCGCAGCCGGTATCGGGCACGCCGTCGTCGAGGATGCGACGGCGCACCGCATTGGCAATGCGCGACTGGAATTTCTTCCAGCGCGTGTCGCGCCGGTCCTTGCGAAAGCCGGCAATGCAGAAATGCCGGTGCGTCTCGTTCAAGGTCAGCCCCTGTGCCACCAGCGCCGGGATGTCGGCCGGGTCGTTCTGGCGATCGCCATCGATCGTGACGATGAAACGCCCGGTGGCATGCCGCGCTGCGGTCCAGAGTGCGGTACTTTGCCCGGCACTGTGTGCGTGGCGGATCAGCCGCGCCGGCGTACCCGACCGCTGGCAATGCTGCAGGAACACAGCGCCGGTCGCGTCGCTGCTGCCGTCGTCCACCAGCACGACTTCGTACGTCAGATGGCCGGCGAGGGCGTGATGGAGTTCGTCCACCAGATGCCCGATGTTGCCGGCTTCGTCCTTTGCCGGAATCAGTACCGATACCAGGTACGCGTGCGTGTCGTTGGTCTGGTCAGCCATGTCACCCAATCTTGAAAGCGATCGAAGAAAACATCGTGTGAGTCAGTCGTGTCAGACAGCAGGATGCGTCTGCGCACGAGGAAATAGCCATTTGCTCTGCAGTGTAAGTACAGGCAAGTATAAGTGCGCGAGAACGCGATGAACAGTGAAACCTGCTGTCAGGCGCGCAGGCCGTGGTTCGTCACCCGGCGCAGGTAACAACGCTGTGCGATACCTGGACAATGCCGCCAGGGCCGGTTTCGTCGGCCCAGCCTCGGCTTCGTCGCATAATGCTGTTTTGCGACCCCTGGCTTGCCTAAGCTGGCGACATTCTTCAACGCTTGAAAGCCCCATCATGATGTCGAGTTTCTTCCACCACGGTCGCCTGGTCCTTGTCTGGAGCGCGGTGTACCTAGCGCTGAGTATTTTTGTCAGCGAAACCGTGCTGCACGAGATCGATCTGAACATCGAGGGGTATGTCGCGCTGTTCGGTTTTGCGCTGGCCGGCTGGGTACTCCTGATCGCGTTCTCGCACACCCGCCGCGTGCGGCTGGTGGCCGGCACGGTGAACGCGGCCACGCTGGCAAACCGCCAGCGGCGCCAGATCGAGATTCCGTTCGAGGCCGGCGAAGCCTTTGACATGATCGACGCCGCGATTCGCGAACTGCCTGGCGTCAACGCTGTCGACAGTGCCCGCGACAGCCTGCAGGTGCGCGCCAAGGTCGAGCGCACCGACCTGTATGGCGGCAATGCGTCGGCCGGCGCGGCGCTGGCCCGCCTGTCGACCTGGCGCAACCAGATCCGCGCCACGATCACGCCCAATGGCGACGCGGCCGGCAGCGTGACCTTGATCTGCGAACCGGAAGACCCGGCCTGGATCGACTGGTTCCTGGTCGACCAGGGCAGCAACCTGGAAAACGCCGACGCCATCGTGCGCGCCATCACGCGCCGCATCGCCGAACGGCGCCGCCTCGAAACGCAGGCCGTGCGCGAGAGCGCGACCGAGAAGGAGCTGACGGTGGCGCGCCTGAACCTGCTGCACGCGCAGGTCGAACCGCACTTTTTGTACAACACGCTGGCCAGCGCGCAGGTGCTCACGCGCACCGATCCGGCGCGCGCCGACGCCATGCTGGGCAACCTGATCCAGTACCTGCGCCATTCGCTGCCGCGCACCGAGGATGCGCCCTCGACGCTGGGCGAAGAACTGGAGCGGGCGCGCGCCTACCTCGACATCCTGGCCATCCGCATGGGGCCGCGCCTGGCCCTGCAGGTCGACGTGCCGGACGAACTGCGCCGGCTCGTGTTTCCGCCGATGATGCTGCAGACGCTGGTTGAGAATGCGATCAAGCACGGACTGGAACCCAAGCCGGGCGGGGGCACTGTCTGGATCCTGGCGCGCGCGATCGACAATGCGGCGGCCGTCACGGTGGCTGACGACGGCCGCGGTTTCTCGCTCGAGACCGCCGGCACCGGCATCGGGCTGCGCAATGTGCGCGAGCGCCTGCGCCTGGGCTACGGCAGCCTGGCGAGCTTTGCCATCGTCGCCAATTTCCCCAGTGGCGTGGCCGCCACGATCACGGTGCCGTTGGCGCTGCAGGGGGCGGGCGTGCGGCCCGGGGTACAGCCATGATCCGCTGCGTGATTGCCGAAGACGAACTCCTGCTGCAGGAAGAGTTGGTCAAGCTGCTGGGCGAGGTGTGGCCGGACCTCGAGATCGTGGCCGCCTGCGACGACGGCGGCAGCGCGCTCGACGCCATTGCCACCCACCAGCCGGAGGTCGCGTTCCTCGACATCCGCATGCCGGGGCTGTCGGGCCTGGAGGTCGCCTCGAGCGTGCTGGCGGCTGGGCTGCGCACCGAGATCGTGTTCGTGACCGCGTATGACCAGTACGCGCTCGACGCGTTCGACCGCGGCGCCGTCGACTACCTGCTCAAGCCGGTCGGGCGCGAGCGCCTGGCCGCGACCGTGGGCCGGTTGCGCGAGCGGCTGGCGCGCGGTGTGGCGGATACGACACAGCTGGCGGCGCTGCTGGCGCGCTTGCAGAGCGTCGCGCCGCCGGCCCCACGCGCCCAGCCGCTGGTCTGGCTGACGGTCAGCCGCGGCGTTGAGACGCGCCTGATCCTGGTCGACGACGTCGCCTATTTCCAGTCCGATTCGAAGTACACGGTGGTCATGACGGCCGAGGGAGAATCGCTGCTGCGCAAGCCCATCCGCGACCTGCTCGAGGTGCTCGATCCGGCCATGTTCCGGCAGGTGCACCGCTCGACGATCGTCAATCTGCGCGCCGTCGCGGGCGTCACGCGCGACGACAGCGGCAAGGGCATCATCCGGCTGCGCAACCGGCCCGAGACGCTGACAGTCAGTCAGCCGTTCATGGCGCTCTTTCGTCACATGTAGGGACAGGCCAGCGTGCGCGACGTTGCCGTAGTAAAATCTCAGATGGCCATCAGCCCGGCGTTGTTGCCGGACTTGGCATCAAGAAGGAGGCAAGCTTGCGTAGCGATATCGTGATCGTGGGTGGCGGCGCTGGCGGTCTGGAGCTGGCATGCAAACTGGGCCGTAAACTCGGCCCGACAAAGGTGACGCTGGTCGACAGCCGCCTGTACCATATCTGGAAACCGTCGCTGCATGAAGTTGCGGCGGGTACCCTGGACATCCACCAGGAAGGTCTGTCGTACGCGATGCTCGCGCACGACAATGGATTCAATTTCGTGCTCGGTCCGATGACCGGGCTGGACGAGGCCGGCCAGGCGATCGAGATCGGGGCCGTGTATTCGGCCACCGAACACGACGAAGTGCTGCCGGTGCGTCGCCTGGCCTACACGTCGCTGGTGATCGCGGTCGGCAGCACCTCGAACTATTTCGGTGTGCCGGGCGCGCAGGAACATTCGATTTCTCTGAATGCGACCGAGGACGCCGAACGCTTCCGCCTGCGCATGCTGCGCCTGATGCTGGCGGTCGAACAGCAGCGCGAAGAAGGGCGTGAAACGGGCCTGGACGTGGTCATCATCGGTGGCGGCGCGACCGGTGTCGAGCTGGCCGCCGAACTGCGCGAAGCGTCGGGCGCGTATGCCCGCTACGGTTTTGCGCGCATGGACGTCAAGCGCGACGTGCGCATCACGATCCTTGAAGGCGCGCCGCGCATCCTGGCGCCGCTTCCCGAGCGCGTGTCGAATGCGGCGCTGGGCCTGCTGAACAAGCGCGGCATTCGCGTCGTCAGCGATTGCCGCGTTACGGGCATCGAGAACGACAAGGTGCTCGATGCCAATGGCAACGTGTATCCGGCCGATCTGTGCGTGTGGGCGGCAGGCATCCGCGCGCCCGAGATGCTCGGCAAGCTCGGTCTGCAGACCGCGCGTGGCGGTGGACTGGACGTGGATTCCCATCTGCGCGTCAAGGGCGCCAAAGCGATCTGGTCGCTGGGCGACTGCGCGGTCTGCATCGACGGCAACGGCTTGCCGGTGCCACCACGTGCGCAGGCAGCGCACCAGCAGGCCGATTACCTGGTGACGACGTTCCTGCGCATGGACAAGGGCCAGCCAGCGTTGACTGCGCCGTACGAATACCGCGACTACGGCTCGCTGGTGTCGGTCGGCCAGAACACCAGTGTCGGCAGCCTGATGGGCTCGCTGCGTGGCGCGAGCTGGTTCGTGCAGGGCGGCATCGCGCGCCTGATGTATGCCAGCCTGCACCTGATGCACCACCGGGCCGTGATGGGCATCACCCGCACTGGACTGCTGGCGGTGGCGCGGTTCCTGATCCGGCGCAGCACGCCGCTGGTCAAGCTGCACTGACCGGGTAATTGTCAGAACGGAAATAGCAACGGCGGCCATTGGCCGCCGTTGTCATATTGTCCGACCCGGTTAGTGCCTAGGCCGGCAATTCACGCGGCAATGTCATCTGCAACATGGCGCCGCCGTTCTCGGCGCGCGCCAGGATCAGGTTACCGCCCAGCGTGCGGGCGCGTTCGCGCAGCAGGCGCAGGCCATGGCGGTCGCTGGCACCCATTGCATCGTCGCCCGGGCCGACGCCATCGTCGCGCACCGTCAGCATGGCCATCTCGCCATCGTCGTCCAGGATCACGTCCACGCGCGTGGCCTGCGCATGGGCGACCGCATTGCGCAAGCCTTCTTCGGCGCAGCGCAGCAGCAGCACGGCATGCTCGCGCGACCAGGCGCCGTCTTCCTCGGGCAGGCTGGCGTGCGCCTTGATGCCGTGCTCGGCCCCGAATTCCGGCACCAGCTCGGCCAAGGCCGTGCGCAAGCCCAAAAATTCGAGCTTGTCGTTCCACAGCGCGAGTTGCATCTGGCGGTTGGTTTCGATGACGCCGCCAAGAAGGGTTTTCATTTGCGCAGCGCGGTCCCGCAGCGCCTTGTCCTCGGCTGGCAGGCGCTGGGTAAGCAGGGCAAGGTGCATCGTCAGGGCCGTCATCGACGAACCCAGGCTGTCGTGCAGCTGGCGCGCAAGCTGGCGACGCTCCTGGTCCCAGCTGTTGGCCAGCCAGGACACCATGTCGGAGAGTTCAGCAGTGCGCGCCGCGACCAGGCGTTCGAGCTCCGGGTCGGGATGCGGTGGGACCGGTTCAGTCATCAGGGTCTCGATTAAATGTTTCCCAAATCATACAACAATTGTCATTTATCCGTCGCGCATTGGGTGCAGCAAGAGCGGTTCGTTCTGTTCTCGCCGAGTGTGAGGTTGCGAACAGTGTAGATCGAGCGTCAGGCGCAATCTGACAATGTGGCCAACGAGTCATCATTCAACCAACAATACGGGGGTAATACCATGACCAAAGCAACGACCAAAAAGAGCGGCCCGCAGGATGCGCTGGAACTTCTCAAGAGCCAGCACGACGAAGTGAAAGACATGTTCGACAAGTACGAAGAACTGGGCGATCGTGCCAATGTCAGCAAGAAAAAGCTGGCAACCGAGATCTGCGAAGCGCTGATCATGCACACGTCGATCGAGGAAGAAATTTTCTATCCGGCGCTGCGTGAAACGTCCAAGGAAATGGAAGACATGCTCGACGAAGCCTTTGTCGAGCACGCATCGGCCAAGGACCTGATCGCCCAGGTGCAAGAGGGCGAGCCGGACGACGACTACTACGACGCCAAAGTGAAGGTATTGGGCGAATACGTGTCGCACCACGTCGAAGAGGAAGAAGAAGAAATGTTCCCGAAAGTGCGCAAGCTCAAGCTCGACCTGGAGTCCATGGGCGCTGAGATGGCGGCCCGTCGCGATGAAATTCTCGCTGCCGTTTAACGTGTAGTTGCGGTGCTGGCCGGCCTTCCCGGGGCCGGCTTTTTTACGTCCGTACGCGAGCAGTGCCGTGCGGCGCTTCGTCGGTCAGGCGCATCGTTCATGTGACAAAAGTGCAATCTGGCAAAGAAATCAATCGTGTGGTTGCCAAGACGTTCGCTGCCGCACATACGTGCCGTTGCCACCATGCGATATTGAAAACAAGCCGGTTCCATCGAGGACGGGGGCGTTACATAAGAGAGGACACACCATGAATATTGATACCATCGTAAATGAGCAGTTCCGCGGCAAGTCGTTCCGTGAGCTGGCCGACGCACCATTGTCAGCATTGCGCGGCATCGGCGAGCAGCAGGCCAGTGCACTGGCCGATGCGCTGGGCGTCAAAACCATCGGCGACCTGGCAAGTCTGCAGGCAGTCACGTTCGCCGTCGCCATCAAGGCGCTTGCGGGCAGCGAGACATCGTCGAGCAAAGAAAATGCCGAGCAGACGCTGCTCGATGACGCGGTCGAAATGACGTTCCCGGCAAGCGATCCGATTTCGGTCGACGCCGGCATCACCCGCATCGAAGTGCCGCCCGAGATGGTTGACGCAGGGCGTGATCACCAGCACGCACGCTCGATCGAAGAGACCAGCACGATTCGGGACTGCCCGCCCGGCGAAAAGCGCTAAGCGGGCTTTGTTGAACAGTTGAGCAGGTCACGGAGCGCAGGTTCCGTGATCTGTTTTTGTTTGGGCCGTCAATATTTATTGAGCCGCAAAAGCACACCGGGGCGCTCGCTTGCACGAGCGCCCCGGTCGGTAGCCAGGTAACGAAACGGGTGGTTTCAGCGATGCGGCGTTGCCAGTTCTGGCACGGGCGCGACCACGGGCGCACCACTGGTCTTGGCCGCCGCCTGCCGGTTGGCCGCTGGCGAGCAGAAACGGTTCTTGCCAGCGCGCTTGGCTTCGTACAGCGCGTAGTCGGCAATATTGATCAGGGCATCGACCGATTCGGCATCGTCCGGGTAGATGCTGATGCCAATCGAGGTCGACAGGCGCAGCGTCAGGTCGTTGATGAAGAAGGGTTCGGACAGCGATTCGACCAGCTTGGCGGCCGGACCCTGTGCGTCGACCAGGCCGTGAATATCGCCCAGCACGACCATGAATTCGTCACCGCCCAGGCGGGCAACCGTATCTTCCTTGCGCGAACTGGCCAGCAGGCGCTGCGAGACGGCCTTGAGGATCTCGTCACCATAGGCATGGCCGTAGGTGTCGTTGATCGCCTTGAAACCATCCAGATCGAGATACATGATCGCGGCCTTGGCATGCGTGCGGTTGGCATGTTGCAGCGCTGTCTCGATACGGTCTTCCAGCAGGCGGCGGTTTGGCAGGCCGGTGAGCGCGTCGTGCAATGCGAGTTCCTGCTGGGCCTTCGAGTACTGGGCCAGCTCCTTGTAGAGCAGGCGCACTTCCAGCATATTGTGAATACGCTTGTGCACCTCAAGCAGGTCGAACGGCTTGCTGATGAAATCGCGTGCACCGGCTTCGAGTGCGGCAATCTTGAAGCTTGGCTGGGCCGTCAGGGCCAGGACCGGCAGATAGCCGCCCTGTTCGATTTCCTTGAGACCCTTCATGACCTGGAAACCATTCAGGCCCGGCATTTGCAGGTCGAGCAGGATCAGGTCGTAATTGTGTTCACGATGGAGCGGGCACACCTGCTCCGGCAGCATGGTCGAGCTGACGCAGGTGTAGCCTTCTTCGCGCAATATCTCTTCCATCAGCTCGATATTGTCGGGCGAATCGTCTACCACCAGAATTTTGGCGTTCAAAATGTCTTGTCTGCTCGGCATGCTTATCTCTTTATCGAAACTGGGCGGCGCCCCATTTCGGGGTGGAATCTAACGATACCTTACCTCTAATTAGTGTAGCAAGGACCATAAAATTTCTTGTAGGACAGCGCCGCGTCCGTAGGTAGGAACATCATCGACTATGGCCGCGTCCGTTTTCGGCCAGTAACGGTACGGCTGGCGGCATGCTGACCATGCCGATTGCCGTCATGAGTTCGCTTTGTTCGACCGGCTTCGATACATGGGCCGAAAAGCCGGCCTCCAGCGCGCGCAAGCGGTCTTCCGAACGCGCGAACGCGGTCAGGGCGATGGCCGGGACCAGGCCGCCGGCGTCGCGCGGCAGGGCGCGCACCCAGGCGAGAAACTCCAGGCCGTTCACATCGGGCATGCCCAGATCGCTGATCAGGAGGTCCGGCGGACTGGCGCGCAGCTGCGCCATGGCGTCCTGCGCGCTGCCGGCCAGGCGCACGTCGGCGTGGCAGTCGGACAGGATGCGGGCGATCAGCTCGCGCGCATCACGATCGTCATCCACGACCAGTACCGACATGCCGCGCATGTCGCGCACAACCGGTTCAGGCGCTGGCTGCGGACCGGCGGATGGTATGCCGATGTCGGCGCCGGTGTCGGCGCCGCGGGCAGGCCGCGGCATGCTCGACAGCGCCGCCGGCAGTTCGAGCGTGAAGCTGGCACCGTGGCCGGGCCCGGCGCTGTCGGCGCGCACCGTGCCGCCATGCTGTTCGATCAGGTGTTTCACGATCGACAAGCCCAGGCCCAGGCCACCATGGCTGCGCGTCATCGAGGCATCTCCCTGGCGGAAGCGCTCGAATACGTGGGTGATGAATTCAGGCGCGATGCCCGAGCCCGTGTCGCGGATCGTGATGGTCACTTGCCCGTCGAGGTAACCGAGTTCGATCGTGACCAGCCCGTCACGGGGCGTGAACTTGATGGCGTTCGACAGCAGGTTCCAGACCACTTGCTGGAGCCGCCCCGGGTCGCCGGCGACGGACGGGATGGCGACGCCTTCAGGGTAGCGCCGCTCGATGCGGATTCCCTTGGCGTCGGCTGCCGGGCGTACCGTTTCGATGGCCGCATCGATGAAGCTGCCCGGCGCCAGCGTCTGCATGTCGAGCAGCACCTTGCCCGACGTGATGCGGCTCATGTCGAGCAGGTCTTCGATCAGTTGCGCCTGGGCGCGCGCATTGCGCTCGATCGTCGACAGGCCGCGCTGCAGATCGGCGCCATCACGGCTGCCGCGGCGCAGCACCTGCGACCAGCCGAGAATGGCCGACAGCGGCGTGCGCAGTTCGTGCGACAGCGTGGCCAGGAACTCATCCTTCATCTGGCTGGTGCGCTCGGCTTCGGCGCGCGCTTCACGTTCGTTTTCGAGCAGCACCTTGCGCTCTTCGGCGGCGCGGCTGGCCACCTCATACAGGCGGATATTGTCGACCGCGATCGCGGCCTGGGCCGCGATGCCACTGACGATGCGTTCACTGCGCTCGGTGAAGACGTTCGGCTCCGGGTGCCCAAAGAACATCGTACCAAGCAACTCGCCGGAGCGCGCCATCACCGGCACGGTCAGGTAGCTGCGCACCGCCGGATGCGCGTCGCCCAGGCCGAATTGCAAGGCGCCTTCGGCCCTGACCGGATCGGCCGCCAGATCGGCCACGCGCTGCAGGCCTTTGGAGCGCAGGCCCGGGCCGAACAGTGCGCTGGCGCCCGGTTCGGCAAAATCCTGGAACTGGGCCGAGGAGGCGCCCGACAGCGTGTGGAGCGAATACAGCGTGCCGTCCCCATCCTGGCCGTAATGGACAAAAGCGGCATGGCGCGCGCCGCAGACGCCGCCGGCAACATCGGTGGCCGCCTGCATCACCGAGCGCAGATCGCGCGTCGAGGCCAGCATGCTGCCAGTGCTGTTGAGCAGTTCGAGGACGTGCGACTCGTCGCGCAGCGCCTGCTCGGCGCGCTTGACCTGGTCGACGTCGGTGTTCGTGCCAAACCAGCGCACTACGTTGCCGTCGCGGTCATGCACCGCCTCGACCCGGGTCAGGAACCAGCGGAAATTGCCGTCGACGCCACGAATTGGAAATTCCATCTCGAATGCGGTGCCGGTGCGTACCGATTCATCCCAATGTTCGAGCACAGCCGGCAGCACCGCCGGGTCGTACACCTTTTGCCAGCCCCAGCCGGTCGATTCTTCCGGCGTGATGCCCGTGTATTCGTACCAGCGCTCGTTGAACCAGACAATCGAGCCGTCGGGATCGGCCATCCACGCCAGCTGGGGGATGGTATTGGCCAGTGCGCGCAATTCTTCTTCGCTCTGACGCAGATGGTCGTCCGCCGCGCGCCGCGCGCTGATGTCCTGCGCCATGCCGGTCATGCCCAGCACGCCGCCGCCGTCGACGGCGCTGGCGTAATCGGGCCGGCCGACCAGCGCCACGCAGTGCGCCGTCCCGCCGGCCGGAGTGCCGCGCGCGAGCAGCCGACATTCGATGTCGAGGTCGGTGCCTTGCGAGAATGCGGTGAGCACGGCGCGCCGCACCACCTTGCGGTCTTCGGGTTGCAGCCGCCCGCGCAGGCTTGGCCAGGCCAGCGCGACGTCCGCCGGCAGGCCGAGGATCTGGGCGGCGCGCGCGCCGAACGTGACGCGATCGGTGGCCGCATCCCAGCGCCAGTCGCCCAGGCGCCCGGCGGCGATCGCCAGTTGCAGGCGGTTGTTGTTGTCGATGAGTGCCTGCTGGTCGAGCTTGCGCGCCGTGATGTCCTGGAAATACAGGGTCAGGCCTTCGGGGGACGGGTAGACCCGCATGTCGAGCCAGGCATTCAGGCGGCGGTAATAGAATTCGCGATTGACGGTAACGCGCTGCTCCATCGCGCGCACGCAGTCGAGGGCGACCGTCGTGCCGTGCAGGTCTTCGAACTCGTCCCACAGCCTGGCCCCGACCAGGTCGCCACGCCGCTTGTTGAGCGGCTCGACCATCTGCAGGGCGCGGCCGTTGATGTAGGTGATGTTCCAGTCGCGATCCACCGCGCAAAAGCCGTCGGTGAGGCTTTCGAGCATGTTTTCCATGCGCTCGGTGGCGCGCTGGAGCGCCTGTTGCGCGGCAACCAGGTCCTGGCCGGACACGTCGCGGGCAATGCTCATGCCTGCCTCCGGAGGTGGCGCGCGATGCGGCGGACGTGTTGTGATGAAGGGTTCATGCCGGGGTGCCATTCGCCCGAAGCCGGGCAGGATGCGTTTCATTGTAGACCAGCCGGGCGCGTTCGACCCACACTTTGTGAGTGCGGACCGTTGCGCCTTCGGGTCAGCGTCGGCCCGGCTGACGCACTACCTTGGCCAGCGCATCCTGCAACTGGTCGATTTCGTAGGGTTTTTGCAGTGACTGATACGGAAACTCGAGGTGACGCAGCAGTGTGTCGCCGTAGCCGGATGCAAAGATGATCGACAGTGCCGGATCGTCGTTGATGGCGCGCTGCACCAGCTCGACACCGGACATGCCTGGCAGGCTGACGTCGGAAAACAGCACGTCATAGCGTTGTTGCGAGAGAAGCGTCAGTGCATCGTCCGGATGCGCCACGCCATCGGCTTCGTGGCCGAAGGCCTTGAGCATTTCGCACACCAGGTACTGCGAGTCGACGTTGTCTTCGACGACGAGGATGCGCAGGCCAGCGTCGTCCACCACGTCCGGGACCGGCTGCGCGGTGGCCGGGGCCAGCACGATCTGCACGCCGCGCACGGCGCCGGTCTCGTCGCGTACCGGCGACAGGCGCAGGTCGAACCGGTTGTCCGCGCTGCCATCGAGGCGGCGGAAGGTCAGGGCGGTGTCGGCCAGCACGCCGGCTTCACCGCGCCAGGCCGCAGCCAGCGCCGGACCGGCCGCAGCCAGCGGTGGCGGCATCACCGGCGGTACCGAGCCACCCGGCACGCGGCCATAGGCAGGACCGGCCAGCGCGGCGTACGCCTCGTTGAACACCAGGACCGTTTCCGGTCCCCACACCAGCAGGGTGGGCAGCGGCGAATTGAGCAACAGATCGCTGCACAGCCGCAGTGGCAGAGGCCAGCGGGCGGCGTCGCCCAGAGCGGTCGCGCTCCAGTCGTAGGAGGCGGTGCTCCGGGCGGAAAGGTCGAAGTCTGGCATGGATTGTTGTAAAAACGAAAATATGGGCGGCATCCTACACCAAACGGCCTGCGCCTGCTCGGGCAAACGTGCGCCCATGCCCACTCAGGGTTGCCGTCAACAGGCCCTGCGGATTCATGGGGGGAAGGCACAAGACGACGCGCATCGCGCATCCGGCGCGGGCAAAAAAAAAGCCCACTTCGTGGGAAGTGGGCTAAATCTATTTCCGGGAAGGAGAATAGAGGAGACAGTGCAATCATGCTGCATTGCGTCAAATCAGTCCAATTTATATTACCAATAACTGTCATTGCTTTAATCAATATCCCCAGGTGTTGTCAAGCGCAGCGTTGTGGTGTGTGCGCACTTGGTGCGAGCGAGAAAATGTTCTACGATGGCAACTATGCCTTTTTCTCCGTTGTACGCCTGCGTCGTAGCTGCCCTGTTGTCGACCGCTTATTCCCCTGATGCGCGCGCGCATGACGAGCCGGGTGCATCCCCCTCGGCGCCGCTGTCCTGGGCTGACTACTCGCTCGAACAACTGTCCGATATCGCCGTGACATCCGTATCGCGCCAGAGCGAGCCGTTGGCGCGCGCAGCAGCATCGGTGTTCGTGATCAGCGCAGCGGATATTGCCCGCTCGGGGGCCACCACGTTGCCGGAGGTTCTGCGCCTGGCGCCGAATCTCCAGGTCGCCCGCATCAATACCCATGAGTACGCGATCAGCGCGCGCGGGTTCCTCTCGCCCCAAGCCAACAAGCTGCTCGTCATGATCGATGGCCGCAGCGTCTATTCGCCGTTGTTTTCCGGTGTCGTCTGGGAAATGCAGGATGTGGCACTGGAAGACGTCGCACGCATCGAGGTGGTCAGCGGGCCGGGTGGCACCGTGTGGGGAACGAATGCCGTCAATGGCGTGATCAATATCATCACACGCAGCGCGGCCGAGACCCATGGCGGGGTAGTCACCGCCCACGCCGGGCCGGATGAATACGGCGCCGGCGTGCGTTATGGCGGCCAGTTCGAGAACGGGCCGCACTGGCGCGTGTATGCCAGGCAGGCGCGGATCGAGGCCGACCGCAGCGCGCCGGGCTCGAGCGCCGACAACCGCATGGCGCGCGAACAGGCGGGCTTTCGTCTCGACTGGGAGGGCAGCCAGAACGATGTCACGCTCAGTGGCGACGTGTATGACGGGCGCCTGCGCAACACGTCCTTATTGTCGAGCGGAACGATGTCCGGCGCCAATCTGCGGGCTGAACTCCAGCGCGACCTCGCCGCTGCCGGCCAAGTCCGCCTGCATGCATGGCTTGACCACACGCGTCGCAACAAGCCGGGTGTGGGCATGCAGCAGATCGATACCGTCGACATCGAGGCCCAGCATCTGGTGCGCTTCGGTGCGCACGGCGTCACCTGGGGCGGCGGATATCGCAATAGCCGCGACCAGATCGACGGCGGTCCTGTCCTGCGTTTCACGCCGGCACACCGTGACCTGCGCTGGTCGCACCTGTTCGCGCAGGATGAGCTGACCCTGACCCCGAACCTGCGCGCCGTGGCCGGGATGCGTGTCGAGCACAATGTGTATACCGGCAGCGAGTTGCTGCCGAATCTGCGCCTGGCATGGGACGCCACTGACCGTGCGACGCTGTGGGCAGCGCTGTCGCGCACGGTGCGCGCGCCGTCGCGCATTGACCGCGACCTGTTTGTCATCAATCCGGCGTCGCCGCGCCAGTTCCTGATCGCCGGCGGCGCCGATACGGTGGCGGAAACCGCGCGCGTGGCCGAAGTGGGATTCCGTGCCCAGCCCATGCCGACGTTGTCGTATTCGGCCACACTGTTTTATACCGACTTCGAGCGGCTGCGCTCCCTTGAGCCGGCAACGCCCGGCATACGGTTGCCCTACGTCATCGAGAGCCTGGGCAAGGGCAATCTGCGCGGCTTCGAATTCTGGGCCAGCTGGCAAGCCGCCCGTGGCTGGCGCCTGCACGCCGGCGGCGTGCTGCAAGACGTGGACATGGGGCGCGAGCCGGCCAGTCGCGACACCACGGGGTTGTCCGGCCTGGGTGGCAATGACCCCAACCTGACCTGGACCCTGCGCAGCGCGCACGATCTGAGCGAGCGTGTATGGGCGGATTTTTCACTTCGTTACGTCGCGCGACTGCCGCAGCTGGCCGTGCCAAGTTATCATGAGCTCGACGCGCGTCTCGCGTGGCAAGTGCGTCCCGAGCTCGAGCTCGCCCTTGTCGGGCGCAACCTGTTGCACGCCCGCCACGCCGAATTCGTCGCGGCAGGCAGTCGCCAGTTGCTCGAGCGCACCGTGTTTGCCAGCGCCACGCTGCGATTTTGACGTGCGAATGGATTTCATGACTAACAACCAGCCAGATTGTCCGCAGCGCCGCAAGGTGTGCCGGGTCTTGATGCTGCCGCTGCTGGCAGGTCTCGGCATGCCTGTGCATGCCGTCGGCGTCGACACTGCGCCGGCGCTCGAACGACGCGTCAAGGCAGCGTTCCTGTACAAATTTCTCGGCTATGCCGATTTTCCGGCCGGCTCGTTCGCCGATGCGTCCACGCCCGTGAGCATTGGCGTGGTTGGCGCCGACGACATGGCCGCCGAACTGACGCGGATTGCCGCGGGTCGCCTGGTGACCGGCCGCATGATCACGGTGCGCGCGCTGCGCGAGCAGGATCTGGCGCAGCCGCTGCATGTATTGTTCGTCGCCGGCCAGGATGATGCGCGCGCCGCGCGCCTGCTGCGCGCAGCCAATGCGCAGCTGACCGTGACCGAATGCGACGGTGGGCTGCGCAGCGGCAGCGTCATCAATTTTACGATCATCGACGATCGGGTCCGTTTTGACGTGTCACTTGATGCGGCGGAGAAAAAGAATGTGAAGCTCAGTTCGCGCCTGTTGACGGTGGCGAACCGCGTGCAAAAAGGAGCCTCATGATGTCAATGCACGATACCGGCTCCGTGCGCAGCAAATTGATCCTCATGGCGGTGTCCACCACCGCAGTGGCGTTGCTGTGCGCGGGAATCGCCATGCTGTTGCTCGACCTGCGTACCTTCCAGCGCTACTGGATCGATGACCTGACTACCCAGGCCGATATCGTCGCCAGTGTCACCGCGCCTGCGGTCTCGTTCAACGATCCGGCCGACGTGGCACAAAGCCTGACCCTGCTGCGGGTGCGCCCGCAGATCGTGGCCGCCGCCGTCTTCACGGCCAACGGCACGCGCTTTGCCACGTATGTGCGCACCGGCGTCAAGGCCAACCTGCCCGAGCGGCCCGAGCCGGCCGGCTACCGCATCGAGCGCGGTGAAGTCGTCCTGTACCACGACATCGTCGAAAACGGCGAGCGGGTCGGCACCGTCTACCTGCGCTCGCGCTATGGCGTGCTGGACCGGGCTCTGAGCTATGGCGCCATTCTTGGCGGCGTGCTGCTGGGCGCGCTGGTGATTGCCGCCGTCGTGGCGTCACGCCTGCAGGCATCGATCACGCACCCGCTCGAAGCGGTGACCGACATCGCGCGCCAGGTCATGCTGCGCCGCGACTTCAGCCTGCGCGTGCCCGGCCACGAAAAAGGCGAGATCGGCGTGCTGGTCGAAGCCTTCAATGACATGCTGGCCGAGATCGGCCGGCGATCGGACGCGCTGCAGACGGCCAACCGCACGCTCGAGCACGAGATGGACGTGCGCCAGAAAGCCGAAGGCGCGCTGCTCCTGGCCGATCGTCGCAAGGACGAGTTCCTCGCGACGCTGGCGCACGAACTGCGCAATCCGCTGGCCCCGATCCGCACGGGTCTGGATATCCTGCGCATCCGCAGCGGCGACGCTCAGGCCACACAGCGCGCGACCGACATCATGGAACGCCAGCTGCGCCAGATGGTGCGTCTGGTGGACGACCTGCTGGACGTCTCGCGCATCAATACCGGCAAGTTTACGATCAAGATGGGCCGCGTGGAACTCAAGGCCGTCGTCAACGATGCCCTGGAAGTGGTGCGCTCGTACATCGAGCTGCACGGCCATGAGCTGGTGCTTGAATTGCCCGACCGCCCCGTGTTCCTGCACGGCGATGCGACGCGTCTGGCCCAGGTGCTGTCGAACCTGCTCAACAATGCGGCCAAGTACACCAACCGCGGCGGACGGGTCGTGCTCAAGGGCGAGGTGGACGAGAACACGCTGATCCTCGAAGTGGCCGATACCGGCATCGGGCTGGCGCCGGAGATGCTCGACTCGGTGTTCGACATGTTCGTGCAGGTCGACTCGACGCTCGAGCGCAGCAATGCCGGCCTGGGCGTGGGCCTGTCGCTGGCGCGCAAGCTCGTCGAACTGCATGGCGGCACGATCACCGCGCACAGCGAAGGCCTCGGCCACGGCAGCCGCTTCGTGGTGCGCCTGCCGATCGTGGTCGAGCCGGAGCCGCCCACCAAGCCAACGCCGGCGGCCTTCATCAGCGCCGAAAGCTACCGTATCCTGCTGGCCGACGACAACGTGGATTTCGTCAACAGCATCGGCGCGCTGCTCACGGCCATGGGCCACAGCGTGGTCATCACGCACAACGGGCCCGACGCGCTGGCAGCGGCTGCGCGCTTCTGTCCGGACTACGCGTTCCTGGATATCGGCCTGCCGCACATGTCGGGTTACGACCTGGCGCGCGGCATCCGCAAGCTGCCGACCGGTGCGCTGACCGTGCTGATTGCGGTCACAGGCTGGGGCCAGGAGAAAGACCGCCAACTGGCGTTCGAGTCCGGGTTCGACCATCACATGGTCAAGCCGGTGCGCTTCGAGCAGATCGAGGAAATCCTGGGTAGCCGCAGCATCATCAAAAAGCTGCGTACCTGAGCGCGCCGCATCGTCTGGAGGGCAGGGCAAGCCTGTCTTCCGGATGGCGTGGTGATGGCGGCGGCAGCGTGAAAAACCAGGGCGCAAAGAAAAATGGCTCAGAATTTCTTCTGAGCCATTCTCTTGAAACTTTGGTGCGGCTGGCAGGAATCGAACCCACGACCCCTTGGTTCGTAGCCAAGTACTCTATCCAGCTGAGCTACAGCCGCCCGAAGCACGCATTATAGCAGCATGTGCCGAATTGGCAAAGTCTGCCGTGTTTCAGTGTGGTCGCGTGCGTATAGTTGTGGCAACGGCTTCAAACACGCGATCAAACTCGTGCGCAAAAGAAAAATGGCTCAGAATTTCTTCTGAGCCATTCTCTTTGAAACTTTGGTGCGGCTGGCAGGAATCGAACCCACGACCCCTTGGTTCGTAGCCAAGTACTCTATCCAGCTGAGCTACAGCCGCCCGAGGCACGCATTATAGCGGGGTGAGGTGATCTTGGCAAACACCTGTGGGGAGATTATTTTGCCGACGCCGTCGTAGCCCCGGTTTCGCTGCCAGGCAAGCGGCGCAGAGCATCGATGATCACCCCATCGTTCGGGTGGTTCAGGACTGTCTCGAGCAGCGCCAGCGGCACCAGGTGCACGGCCTGGCTTTCCCAGCCCATCAGCGCCGGATTGCCGCCCAGGCGCCGCGCCAGGTAGTAGCGCGTCATCGTCTGCGTGCGCCGGCAGTCGACCAGGTGCCGGACGATCTGCACGCGCAGGCCGGATTCCTCGAACGCCTCGCGGATGGCCGTCGCCTGCAGGCTGATGTCGGGGTCGACACGACCTTTGGGAAAGGTTGCGTCATATCCGCCAAAACGGTTTGACGGCGCCACGGCCCACACGCGGCCATCGTCTTCCACGATCACCACGCCCGCAGCAGGCGCGAACGCCGCCGGCACGGCGAAGGGCGGCTCGTCGATGGCAGCCTGGCCGGCAACCGTCTGCCAGTCAGCGGTGCTGAGCGGGATATCGAGCCACGGCGCAAACGGCGTGTCATTCAAGGACGGCGGCAGGGCGCCGAGCGGGGTCACGGTGGCGATGCTGGAATGGTCATGCCAGGTGACGATCGCCGTTGGCGTCGATGGGTGCGCGAGACGCACCGGCGCACCGTGCTCATCAGGTTGGGGATGAAACGTGATCATCGTCGGGGAGCCTGTTGGGAATAGCGTGTGACACGAGCCCAAATGCAATAAGGGCACTTCTTGCGAAGTGCCCTTATCTTGAAAAGGTTTGGTGCGGCTGGCAGGAATCGAACCCACGACCCCTTGGTTCGTAGCCAAGTACTCTATCCAGCTGAGCTACAGCCGCCCAATGCGAGCATTATAGCGGGCCGTGAGCATCTTGCAAAGACTGATTATTCACGCGTCATTGTCAGTACCAAACGGCGCCCCGGAAAAAGGCGCAGTCAACGTTAAATAGAGGAGCGCTTTGAACTGAAGAGCAGCCTCGTGGTCCAACCCTGTCCCCAGCGTCAGGAGTCGATCATGAAAGCGCCGCGTTTCAAGAACTGGTTCGCCAGGTTGCCCTCGCTGAACGGACTGCAGCGCCGGCAAGTGCTCGACGCCCTGTATCCTGCAGCCGGGCTCGATCAGGTAGTGGCATTGATTGCTGAGGCCAGAGGACCAGGTCGCCGCTGTCCCCGCTGTCATAACGAACGTTGCCACCGGCACGGATTTGCCAACGATCTGCAGCGTTTTCGCTGCTGCGCTTGCGGTCGCACGTTTAACGACCTGAGCGGTACGCCGCTGGCACGGCTCAGGCTCAAAGCCAAATGGCTCGCGTATTCTCAGGTGTTGCTCGATACACTGTCGGTGCGCAAGGGGGCGGATCGCATCGGCGTGCACCGCAATACTGCCTTCCGCTGGCGTCATCGCTTCCTCGACTGGGTCAAGTTTGACCGACCGGCATCCCTGAATGGCATTGTCGAGGCCGACGAGACGTTCCTGCTGGAATCGCAAAAAGGGTCCCGCACGCTCGACCGGCCGCCGCGCCGGCGAGGTGGGCGCACCGCCATGCGTGGCATTTCGCGGCATCTGGATTGCATACTGGTCGCGCGCGACCGCAACGGCAACACCATCGACGCGGTCACTGGACGAGGGGCACTGACGGCTGCGCAACTTGAACGCGACTTGCTGCCCCGGCTCGACCCGCAGGCGCTGCTGGTCACCGACAGCCATGCCGGCTATCGCGCCTTTTCACGCAAGCACCAAATTGCGCATGAAGTGGTCAATCTGCGTGCCGGGGTGCGCACCAGGCACCTGGGTAGCCGCGCCATCCACGTACAGAACGTGAACGCGTATCAGGGGCGTTTCAAGGCGTGGCTTCTGGATTTTCGCGGCGTGGCTTCACGCTATCTGCGCAATTATCTGGGCTGGCGCTGGGCCCTGGATGGTGGCAGGGTAAGTACCGCAGAACAATTGTTCCGCATCGCCGTCGGCGTCATCAACAGATAACGTTGACTGCGCCAAGAAAAAAGGCCAGATCTCGCGATCTGGCCCTTCATATTTTCTGGTGCGGCTGGCAGGAATCGAACCCACGACCCCTTGGTTCGTAGCCAAGTACTCTATCCAGCTGAGCTACAGCCGCCCGAGGCACGCATTATAGCAGCGACATTTTATTTCTGGAAGACTCAAATTATTTCACGGCAACAAAGTCATCTGGTAGATTGGCTACAGCGCACATTGATCGGATGACCATGCCAGGTTTCACCTGGGCCGCCTGCCGCGGCCTGTTTCGTTTCACGTTCTTCCTGCTGCTGGCACTGGCGTTGCCGGCCGACGCCAGCCAGCGCAATCTGCGCTTCGAGCGCCTGTCGGTCGAGGAAGGTTTGTCGCAGCATTCGGTGATGAGCATCCTGCAGGATCGCCAGGGCTTCATCTGGTTCGGGACTCAGGCCGGCCTGCACCGCTACGATGGCTACCGGATCGTCATCTACCGCAATGACGCCAACGATCCCGACAGCATTCCCGATAACTTCATTTCGGCTTCGTACGAAGACCAGGCCGGTCGCCTGTGGTTCGGCACGAAGGGCGGACTGGCCCGGCATGATCCGGCGACCGGCCGTTTCGAGCGGTTTGCACTGACCCAGCCGGGCCGCACCGTGAAACGGTCGGTGGGCGCCATCGTGCCGGGACCCGATGGCGCGCTGTGGCTGGCAACCAATGACGGCGTGGTGCGCTTCGACCCGCACACGGGCCAGCAGCGCAACCACGTGGCCGACCCGGACAACGCGGCAAGCCTGCGCGACAACCGCGTCAATGCGCTCGCGTTCGACGGGCGCGGGGCGTTGTGGGTTGGCACCGCAGCGGGCCTGGACCGGCTCGACCCGGCAACTGGCCAGGTCGTGCACTTCGCGATGGCGCCGACTGCTGACGCCGAGCGCAATGCCGTGCTGGCGCTGTCAATGGGGCCGCGCCAGATGCTCTGGATCGGTACTGCGGGCGGCCTCGAAGCCTGGCGCATCGACGGCGATGTGCCGCAGCGGCGCCAGATCGGCGCGGCGGACGGCGTGCGCGGCGCGCGTATCCGCACGCTGTATCACGACAGCGGCGAGCAGCTGTGGGTAGGCACCTCGGCCGATGGCCTGAAGTGGCTCGATCCGGCCAGCGGCCGCTTCACCGGTTACCGCCATTTGCCACAGGACCGGCACAGCCTGTCCGATAACCAGGTCTCGTCAGTGTTGGTCGATCGCACCGGCACGCTGTGGGTCGGTACGTATTTTGGCGGGATCAACCGCACCGACCTGGCCAGCGGTGGCTTCGCGCGCTTTGGCGAAACGGAAGGCATGGGCCGCGCCAGGGTGCGCGCCATCGTCGACGATCCGGCCGGGCGCCTGTGGCTGGGCACCAGCGGTGATGGCCTGATGCTGCTTGATCCGGTCTCGCGCACGACGCGGCGCTTTGGCACCGATGCCGTCACCGGCAAGGTTGTTACTGCACTGACGCTGGCCGGGGGGCGGCTATGGATCGGCACACCCACAGGCCTCGCGTGGCGCGATGCGCGCGGGCGCATGGGACGCGTGGCGCTGGGCGTGAGCCCGGGCGCCAGCCATGTGCAGGCGCTGCGCGAGGGCCGCGACGGCACGCTGTGGGTCATGACGCGTGACGGCCTGTCGGCCGTCGCACCCGGTGCCACGAGCGCACGCAACTGGCGCAACGTGCCGGGCGACGCCACAAGCCTGGGCGACAACTATGGCTTCGCCCTGGTCGAGGACCGGCGCGGCGTACTGTGGATCGGCACCGAATCGGGCCTGGAGCGCTTCGACCCCGCCACCGGCACCTTCAGCCGCTTTCGCCACGATCCGCATGACAGCACCAGCTTGCGCCACAGCCGCGTGTACCACCTGCTCGAGTCCAGAACCGGCGACCTGTGGGTCGGCACCGCTGGCGGTCTGCACCGGATGGTGCAGACCGGTGCACGCACGTCGTTTCGCTACTACCCGTTCAGCAGCCTGGATGCGCAGTCGATCGGCGCCATCCTCGAAGACAACGACGGCATCATCTGGGTCAGCACGACCGCCGGCATCACGCGCGTCGATCCGGTCACCGGCCAGACCAAGAGTTATAACGCCAAGGATGGCCTGATCGACGGCGCGTATTTCGTGGGCTCCGGGCAGCGCGGCGCCGACGGACAGCTGCACTTCGGCGGCGTGAGCGGCGTCACGTCGTTCAACCCGGTCGACGTGCACGACAATCCGTTCCCGCCGACAGTGGCCATCACCGACCTGCAGGTCCTGAACCGCTCGCGCGGCATTCACAACCTGGCGGCGCAACGCGAGATCACACTGTCGCACCGCGATACCGTGATCTCCCTGGAATTCGCGGCGCTGCACTATGCCGACCCGATGGGCAACCTGTACGCCTACCAGCTCGAGGGCTTCGACGCCAACTGGGTCAATACCGGCGCTGGCCGGCGCTTCGCCACCTATACCAATCTCGATCCCGGCCATTACGTGTTCCGGGTCCGGGCCAGCAACAAGGACGGTGTCTGGAGCAAGGACGCGGCCACGCTCGCACTCACCATCACGCCGCCGTACTGGAAGACATGGTGGTTCCGTACGCTGGCCGTGGCGCTGGTGGTGACGCTGTCGTATTTTGCCTATCGGCTGCGCATCGGCGCACTCGTGACGCGCCAGGGATTGCTCGCGCGCGAGGTCGACGCCCGCACCGGCGAACTGCTGCTGCAGAAAGAAGCGGCTGAGCGGGGCAAGCGCGAGGTCGAACGGCAAAAGGAATCGGTCGAGCGCGCGCACCGCAATATCGCGCTGCTGTCGGAGATGGGGCGCATGCTGACCACGAACCTCGATCACGAGGCGATCATGCTGACGCTTTACCAGCACGTCAAGGCGCTGATGGATGCACCGCTGTTTGCCGTTGCGCTGCGCCAGGGCGAGCGCGGCGTGCTCGAGCTGCCGTTTGCGATGGCGTTCGGCCGGCGCGAGACCCCGCGCGAGCTGGCCGTCGATCCGGCCGGTCTTCTGCTGGCGCGCTGCGTGAACGAAAACCGGGCATTCCTGTTGGCGGATGTCGATGCCGAACTGCGGGCCTGCCTGCCGGACGCCCCTGACCTGGCTGCGGCGGTGGCGCTGGCCGCGCCGGCGACTGCGCTACCGATGCCGCGCTCGCTGCTGTGCGTGCCCGTCACGGCGGGCGAGCGCGTGCTGGGCGCACTGACCGTGCAAAGCCTGGAGACAAGCGCCTACGGTCAGGTCCACCTCGACATGCTCAGCACGCTTGCTGCCTACGTCGGCGTGGCCATGGACAATGCCGAAGCCTACGCGCGCCTGAAGGAAACCCAGGTGCAGCTGGCGGCGCAGGAACGCCTGGCCTCACTCGGATCACTCGTGGCCGGCGTGGCGCACGAACTCAATACGCCGATCGGCAACAGCCTTCTGATGGCGAGCACGCTGCAGGAACGCACGCACGCGGTGGCGGCGCAGTTCGAGGCGACCACGCTCAAACGGTCCGACCTGGCCGACTACATGGGCGCGGCGCGCGACGCCTCGCAACTGATCGTGCGCAGCCTGCACAATGCGGCCGAGCTGGTGAGCAGCTTCCGCCAGGTGTCGGTCGACCAGGCCAGTGCCCAGCGGCGCCGATTCGACCTGGCCCGGGCCTGCCAGGAAATCGGCGCGACCCTGATGAATACCGTGCGCCTGAGCGGACACCGGTTTGACATCGACGTGCCGCCCGGGATTGCGATGGACGGCTTCCCTGGCCCGCTGGGCCAGGTGATCATCAACTTCGTCAACAACGCGATGCTGCATGCGTTCGACGGTCCGGGCGGCGTCATGACGCTGACGGCGCTGGAAACCGATGGCCGCGTCGCGCTCACGTTCCGCGACGACGGCCGCGGCATCGACCCGGCCCACCTGGGCCGCATCTTCGATCCGTTCTTCACGACGCGCATGGGCCAGGGCGGCACCGGCCTGGGACTGAACATCGTCTACAACATCGTCACCACGCTGATGGGCGGGACGATCCGCGTCGTGAGCCAGCCGGACGCCGGCACCGCCTTTTTGCTCGAACTGCCGCAGAAGGCGCCCGAGGCCCTGGCGCCCACGGTCGGCGCTGCACCCTAGACGACGTTGGTCGGCGTGCCGGCGTGCCACGCTTCGATGTTATCGACCAGCATGTCGGCCAGCGTTTGCATTGCACCGAAGCTGGCCCACGCGATGTGCGGCGTGAGCAGGAAGTGCGGCAGGCGCAGGCGCAGTAGCGGATTGTTCGAGCCGGGCGGCTCTTCGCTCAGGACATCGAAGCCGGCGGCGATCCGGCCTTCCATCAGCACATTGGCCAGCGCGGCCTCGTCGACCAGGCCACCGCGCGCCGTGTTGATCAACAGCGCGCCAGGCTGCATCAGACCGAGTTCGCGCGCGCCGATCATGTGGCGCGTGGCGTCAGAGAGCGGCAAGTGCAGGCTCACGACCTGCGACGTGGCCAGCAATTCGTCCAGCGGCAGTTCCGTGACGTTCGCATCCGTGATCGGCGAGCGCGAGGTGGCGACGACGTCCATGCCGAAGGCGCGTGCGATGCTGGCCACTTGCCGGCCCAGCGCGCCGTAGCCGACGATGCCCAGGCGCGTGCCGGCCAGATCGCCGATCGGGTGGTCGAGCAGGCAGAAACGGCTCGAAGTTTCCCACTTGCCTGCCTCGACGTCGGCGGCGTAGGCGCGCAGGTTGCGGCGCAGCGCCAGGATCAGCGTGAAGCAGTGCTCGGGCACCGACACCAGCGAATAATTGCGGATATTTGCCACCACGATGCCGGCTGCGTGGCAGGCTGCCAGGTCGACATTGTCGGTGCCGGTCGCGGCGACGGCGACCATCTTCAGGTCGGGCAGGCGGGCAATGGCGTCAGCCCGCAACGGCACCTTGTTGGTGATGGCGACGGTGGCGCCGGCCAGGCGCGCCACGACGTCCTCGACGGCGGTGGCGGCATGGTCGTGCCATGTGTGTTCGAAGGCGGGCACGCGGACATTCGCGCGCAGGCTGTCACGGTCGAGAAAAACGATTCGCTGCATGGGGTCCTTTCGCGGTTGGCGGCTTGCGGTGATCATAGCAGCCCCTGCCAGCGTGAGTTGCCGTACAGTCTGCAGCGCGTCACCGGGCTACGCTGGCACCATCGAATTTCCCCTGGGGTTGCCATGACGGACGCGCTCAAAGCCTACAAAGCCAAACGCAATTTCGATATCACGTCCGAGCCGGCCGAGGGCGGAGAGGCGGGGCAGGACGTGCTGACCTTCGTGATCCAGAAGCACTGGGCCAGCCGCCTGCACTACGATTTCCGGCTCGAGCTCGACGGCACGATGAAAAGCTGGGCCGTGCCGAAAGGCCCCAGCTACGACACGCACGACAAGCGCATGGCCGTGGAGGTCGAAGACCATCCGATCTCGTACTCGGATTTTGAAGGCACGATTCCGGCCAAGCAGTACGGCGCCGGCAAGGTGATCATCTGGGACAAGGGCACCTGGGAGCCGCTGGAAGACCCGCGCGCGGGCTTTGCCAAGGGCAGCATCAAGTTCGCGCTGCACGGTCACAAGATGCACGGCCGTTGGACCCTGGTACGGATGAAGGGCCGTGGCGAAAAACAGCCGCCATGGTTGCTGATCAAGGAGAAGGACGATTACGCACGCCCGGCCGCCGAATTCTCGCTGGTCGACGAACTGCCCGACAGCGTGAAGGCATTGCCGATGCCGAAGCGGGTCGCGCAAAAGGTCGAAGCGTTGCGCGAAGAAGCAAAGGCGGGGCCAGCGAAGAAAGCCACAGCCAAAAAAGCACCCGCCAAAAAAGCGGCAGCAAACAAGGCGCCGGCAAAACGCACCAAGGCCGATGACGCCAGGGCGCCACTGCCGGCGAAATTCGCCCCTGAGCTGGCCACGCTCGTCGACGCACCGCCCCCCGACCCTGAAAACTGGCTGTTCGAAGTCAAGTTCGACGGCTACCGGATGCTCGCACGCATCGAGGACGGTGCCGTGCGCCTCATCACGCGCAACGCGAATGACTGGACCGACAAACTGACGCCGTTGAAGGAAGAGCTGGAACGCATGGCGCTGCCCGACGGCTGGTACGACGGCGAAATCGTCGTGCACGACGATGATGGCAAACCCGATTTCGGCCTGCTGCAGGCGGCGTTCGACGGCAACGGCGCCGTTGACATCGATTACTTCCTGTTTGATATCCCGTACTTCGACGGCCACGACCTGCGCGAGATGCCGCTGGTCGACCGCCGCACGGTGCTCGAACAGGTGCTCGAGAACGCCGGATCCGACAAGGTGCGGTTTTCCGCCGAGTTCGGCGCCAAACCGGATGAACTGATCGTCGCGGCCTGCAAGATCGGCCTCGAAGGCGTGATCGGCAAACGGCGCGACGCCCGTTACGTCTCGCGCCGCTCGCCCGACTGGATCAAGCTCAAATGCGGCCGGCGCCAGGAATTCGTCATCGGCGGCTTCACCGACCCGAAAGGCGCGCGCACCGGCATCGGTGCGCTGCTGCTCGGGGTCCATGACGAAGACGGTGTGCTGCGCTACGCCGGCAACGTCGGCTCGGGCTTCAACCACGCCACCCTGACCAGCATCGCCGAACAACTCGAGGCGCTGCGCACCGACACGAGCCCGTTCCCGCCGCGCGCCGTGCCGGGGCGCGCGCATCACTGGGTCAAGCCGGTGCTGGTGGCCGAGGTGAGTTTTTCGGACTGGACCAGCGGCGGCGCCGTGCGCCATCCGGTGTTCCAGGGGCTGCGCAAGGACAAGCCGGCCAAAAACATCACCCGTGAGCAGGCGCTCCCGGTGGAAGACGTTGCCGTGGATGACGAGCCGGTGGCCGCGCAGGGCAAGCTGCCCGCGACGCTCAAGGTCACCAACGGCGAACGCGTGATCGACAAGGCATCGGGCGCCACCAAGCTGGCGCTGGTGCGCTATTACGCCCTGGTGGGCGACTTGATGATGGAACACCTGAAAGGCCGCCCGGTGTCGCTCGTGCGCGCGCCCGAGGGCGTCGGCGGCGAGCTGTTTTTCCAGAAGCACGTCGACGTGCGCAAGATGCCCGGCCTGCGCGACCTGGACCAGGCGCTCGACACGGAGCACCCGCCGATGCTCGAATTGGCCACGCCGCTGGGCATCCTGTCGTCGGCGCAGTGGAACGTGGTGGAGATCCATACCCAGAATGCGTTCAAGGGCAGTTACCAGAAGCCGAACCGGATGGTGTTCGACCTCGATCCGGGCGACGGCATCAAGTGGCCCGAGATGCAGGAAGCAGCGCAGCTGATGCACGCCTTCCTGGACGAACTGGGTTTGCCGGCGTTCCTGAAAACCAGCGGCGGCAAGGGCCTGCACGTGGTGGTGCCGATCAAGGGCAACCATGACTGGGACACGGTCAAGCGCTTCTCGCAGGCGATCGTGCACCACATGGCGCAAACGCTGCCGGAGCGCTTTGCCTTCAAGAGCGGGCCGAAAAACCGCGTCGGTAAAATCTTCATTGATTACCTGCGCAACGGGCAGGGGGCGACGACGGTGGCCGCATGGTCGGCGCGCTCGCGTCCGGGGCTGGGGATTTCGGTGCCGCTGGGCTGGGATGAGCTGGACACGCTGACGTCGAGCGACCAGTGGACGGTCGCCAATGTGCACGAGCGGCTGGATGTCGGCAATACGCCGTGGCAGGACTATGCCACGGCGGCCAGGACACTGACCAAAGCGATGAAGCAGCTCGGGTTCGTGCCCTGAGGGTGAGGGCGGGCGCGGTGCGCTAGGCTTCGTTCCGGAAGATACCGCGCACGTTCATGGCCAGCAGCGCGACCTGCAGCGCGATGAGCGCCCACGCTTCGTCGTGCAGGCCCCAGACGATCCACAGCACATTGCTGAAGATGAAGGTCCAGAAGCCCAGGATGCGGCGCTCGGCGCGCTTGGCGCCGACCAGGTAGGCGGCAATCAGGCTGACGGCCATCGCAGGCCATTGGAGAAAGTCGATGAATCCGTCCATCCTCACGCCGCCTTCTTGCGCGCAGGCGCCTTGGTAACTGACTTGGCCGCCGCTTTCTTCGCTGCTGGCTTGGCTGCCGGTTTGGCCACTTTCCTGGTAGCAGTGGCACGGGCCCCTGACGTCGCCGTCGCCTTGCGCGAACGTGGCGGCGGCTGGTCATCCTCGCTGTCCTCGTCGTCGGCGGGTTTGCGCGACTTGCGTGGCGGCGGATCGTCGTCATCGTCATCGTCGTCAAGGGCGGCCAACGCCGCCTTGGCCGGCTTCTTGCCAAGACTGGCCTGAAGCAACGCGACCAGGTCGATGACCTTGCCGGTGGCGCGCTTTTCTTTTTCCGGCTCGGGCTGCGTAATGGTCTTGGTCTGCTTTGCCTTGATCTTTTTCTTGACCAGGGCCAGCACGTCTTCGCGGTAGCTGTCGTGGTACTGCGCCGGTGCCCAGTCTTCGCTCATGCCCTCGACCAGCGCCATTGCCATCTTGAGTTCCTTGACGGTGACGGACGCCGTTTTTGAATTAGGCGACGGGATCTTGAGTTCGCCCGCGTCGCGCATCTCGTCCGGGTAGCGCAGCGTATTGAGCACGATCGTGTCGCCCACGCAGATCAGCGCTGCCAGATGCTGCTTGACGCGGATGACCACGTGCGCGATCCCGATCTTGCCCGCTTCGCGCAGCGTCTCGCGCAGCAGCGCATAGACTTTCGCGCCGCCCTTGCCGGGTGCCAGGTAATAGGGCTGGTCGTAGTAGATCAGCGGCACATCGCCGGCGTCGACGAAGGCCTGGATATCGATCGTCTGCGTCGCTTCCGGGTTGGCCCGGCGCAGGTCTTCGTCCGACAGTACGACGTATTCGCCGTCCTCGTACTCGTAGCCCTTGACGATGTCGTCCCACACGACTTCCTTGCCATTGCCCTTGTTGTAGCGTTTAAACCCGACCGGCGAAAAATCGCGCCGGTCGAGCATCGTCAGGTCGAGTCCCTTGGTCTCGACCGCGGGGTACATATCGACCGGAATGTGGACCAGTCCGAAACTGATCGCGCCCTTCCACATGCTGCGTGCCATTGCCTGCTCCTCGCTGTGGGTCTGTTATTCGCCGACGACGCCTGTCACCGGCAACACGATGCCCGTGATGTAGCCCGAGCACACGGGCGAGGCCAGGAACACGTAGGCGGGCGAGAGTTCTTCAGGCTGGGCCGGGCGCCGGTAGTCGGTGCTGGCGCCGAACTCGGTGATGTCGTCCGGGCCCTTGTCGGCCGGGTTGAGCGGCGTCCAGACAGGGCCTGGCGCGACCGCGTTCACGCGGATGCCCTGGTCGAGCAGGCTGCCGGCCAGCGACATCGTGAACGCGTGGATCGCGCCCTTGGTCGACGAATAGTCGATCAGCTTGGACGAGCCTTTCAGGCCGGTGACCGAGCCCGTATTGATGATCGACGCGCCGCGCTTGAGGTGCGGTACGACCGCCTTGGCCATGTGGAAGTAGCCGAAAATATTGGTGCGGAAGGTCTCCTCGAACCGCTCCTCGGTGATGTCGAGAATCGAATCGGCGTGTTCCTGGAATGCGGCGTTATTGACCAGAACATCCAGTCGGCCAAACTCTTTGACGACCTGCTGCACGGCGTCGTTGCAGAATGCCGGATCCTTGACGTCGCCCGCGATCGTGATGCAGCGACGGCCTTCGGCCTCGATGCAGCGCTTGGTTTCTGCCGCATCGACGTCTTCGTTCAGATACATGACGGCGACATCGGCGCCTTCGCGTGCGAACAGCACTGCGACTGCGCGGCCGATGCCCGAATCGGCACCGGTGACGATGGCGGCCATGCCGTCCAGCTTGCCGCTGCCCTTGTAGCCTTCGGCCATGAACTTCGGCTTGCTTTCCATATCGGCTTCCAGGCCCGGCTTGGCCAGGTGCTGCGCCGGCATCGGCGGCGCCGGCTGGTCGACCCCGGTCTGGACGGCTTCCTTGCTCTCGGAGTCGTTCTTTTTGGCGTCGCGCGCGTCCTGCTCTTGCTGGATAGCGCGCTGCTTTGCTGCCACGTCGTCTTGGTGTGCCATGGTGTTTCTCCCGTGAGTGTGCGTTCGTTCGCAAGAGTATTCGGCCCACACCGTGGCACGACGGTGCGCTCCCACACACAGGGGTGACAATTGCTATGCTTGACACGCCAGCTTATGGCAAACTTGCCATGCAGCCATACCGGAACGGTGCGGCTGGACTCAATCTGGAGAATGAACATGCATCAAGAAGACGGCGCGCGTGATGACTTTACCTGCGTCTTCGTCAATCCCGTCGGCCAGCGCCGCGCCGACTTCCAGCACTGCTGCGACGGCATGTTTGCCAACCTGCGCGTGGCCGCCGGCGCCGAGCAGGCGCGCGGCCTGCTGGCACGCGAACCTGCCGACCTGCTCGTGCTGGACCTGGAGCGCTGCGATCAGGGCGTCGACTTGCCGGCGCTGGGCGCCCTGATCGGCGCGCGCGCCGGTGCGCCGGTGCTGGTGCTGTGCCCGTTTACGAATGCGCGCTGGCTGCCGGCGCTGATGGCGTTTGGCCCGCTCGACTACGCGATCGGTCCGCTGCGCGCGCAGCAAACGCGCGCGCTGCTGGCTGCGCGCATGCGCACCGGCTTTCCCGTCGCAACGCCAGGCGCGCCCACACCGGCCGAAGCCGAACTGCGCACGCTGCTCGCGCTGCGTACCGCCTGCCAGCAGGCGTTGAGCGACGCCGACGACAGCGCGCGCTTTGCCACGCACCTGTGCGCCGCGCTGACGGGCTGGCCGGGCGTCGTGCATGCGGCGCTGTTCCAGCATCGCGATGGCGCTCTGCACCTCGAGGCCGAGCAGGGCGCCGATGGCCTGCGCCTGGCGGCGCTTCTCGGGGACGAGGGCAAGTTGCTGCACGCGCCGCTGCGCCATGCGTTCCCGGGGCTGCTGGCGGCGACGACAGGCGAGTTGACGCTGGTCGATGCGCTCGACACGCTTGGCGACCCGGCGCTCGCCGCGCGCCTGGAAGCGGTTGGCACGCGCATGGTGGTCGGTGTGCCGATCCCGGGGCAGGGGCCGGGTGGGCCAATGGGCTCCCTGTGCCTGCTGTTTGGCGATACGCGGCCGTTCTCGCTGGCGCAGTTGCAGGCGCTGGACGACCTGGCCGGCCTGGCCGCCCATGGCCTGCGCATGGCCGAGGTCACGCGCGAAAACGAGGCGCTGCTGGCACGCGTCACGCACCTGGCTTCGACCGATGCCCTGACCGATCTGGCCAACCGGCGCCATGGCGAAGCCTTGCTGGAGCAAGAGATCAAGCGCGCACGCCGCTACCGGCTGCCGCTCGCGCTGATCGCTTTCGATATCGACCGCTTCAGCCATGTCAACGATACCTTCGGCCACCCGGTGGGCGACCTGGTGCTGCGCACGGTGGCCGATACGGCGCGCGCGCTGCTGCGTGCGAGCGACGTGCTGGTGCGCTCGGGCGGCGAGGAATTCCAGGTGATCGCGTCGCACACGAGCGCGATTGACGCGCTGAAGATGGCCGAGAAGCTGCGCGCGGCCATCGAACAGGTGGAAATACCGGGATGCGACCACGTGACGATCAGCCTCGGGGTGGCCCAGCTGGGCGAGAGCGAGAGCGGCGACTCGATGGCGGTGCGTACCCATGCCGCATTGGCGCGCGCCAAGCGGGCCGGCCGCAACTGCATCGAGCTGGCGATGTCCTGATGCGTTCGGGTGCAGCGCGCACCTTCGCGGTGCGCGTCGCGTGCAAAGCAGACGTCCCACGCCACGTAAGGACGCTGGCACGCATCGTGCTGTTTCATCAAGCATGCGCGATTGCACCTCCACCGATGCACCCACCATCTTTCCCGCCTGGCAAGCCAGTCTGGCGCTGGGCTTCGTGCGCGATGGCGCCACGACGCGCCTCGTGCGCCGCACGCACCGCGGGCCGCTGCGGGTCCAGAAGGCGCTGTATCCCGAAGGCCCTGGCGCCTGCCACGTAATCGTCGTGCACCCGCCGGGTGGCGTGGTCGGGGGCGACCGGCTCGAGATCGACGTCGACGCCGGCCCTGCTTGCAGCGTGCTCGCTACCAGCCCCGGCGCGGCCAAGTGGTACCGCGCCAACGGCCGCGTGTCGCAGCAGGCGGTGCGCCTGCGCATTGCTGCGGGCGCCGCCATCGAATGGCTGCCGCAGGAAACCATCTTCTATGACGCGGCCAGCGTCGACCTTGACCACGACGTCGATCTCGCCGCCGGCAGCGTCTACATTGGCAGCGAAGTGCTGTGCTTTGGCCGCGTGGCCGCCGGCGAAGCGTTTACGCGCGGACGGATCCGCCAGCGCACGCGGATTCGCCAGGACGGCCGCCTGCTATGGTGGGAGCAGGGCATCCTGACCCCCGACGGCATCGCCAGCCCCCTCGGCATGCGCGGCCATGCGGTGTGCGCGACCTTGCTTGCCGTCGGCCGGCCCGTGCCCGCCGCGCTGCAGGCGCGCGTGCGCGCGCTCGACCCGCAACTGGCGTCGAGCCAGGTGAAGTCGGTGTTCGTCGCGCGTTATCTGGGCGACGACGGCGAAGCGGCGCGCGCCGTCATGGCGCAGGTGTGGGCGTTGCTGCGGCCCCATCTGCTTGACCGTCCGGCATGCGCGCCGCGCATCTGGCTAACTTAGAACGGAATCGCCATGGACCTGACGCCCCGCGAAAAAGACAAGCTGCTGATCTTTACTGCCGCGCTGCTGGCCGAACGCCGGCGTGCGCGGGGTCTCAAGCTGAATTATCCGGAAGCCGTGGCCCTGATCACGGCCGCCATCATGGAAGGGGCGCGCGACGGCCGCAGCGTGGCCGAGCTGATGAGCGAAGGCACGACGATCCTCGCGCGCGGCGACGTGATGGAGGGCGTGCCCGAGATGATCCCCGATATCCAGGTTGAGGCCACGTTCCCGGACGGGACCAAGCTCGTGACCGTCCACCATCCGATTCCCTAGCAGGAGCCCAGCGTGATCCCAGGCGAATACTTTCTCGACGACGGCGATATCGAACTCAACGTCGGTCGGCGCACGCTGACTGTGGTCGTGGCCAATGCGGGCGACCGGCCAGTGCAGGTCGGCTCGCACTACCACTTTTATGAAGTCAATCCGGCGCTGCAGTTCGAGCGGGACAGCACGCTCGGCATGCGGCTGAATATCGCTGCCGGCACCGCTGTGCGCTTTGAGCCGGGCCAGCGCCGCACGGTGGAACTGGTCGACCTGGCGGGCGAGCGCATCGTGCATGGTTTCCAGGGCCGTGTGTCGGGACCACTGCCCACGCCTGCGTCACCGGGAGATGCATGATGGTCACGCTCAGCCGCCAGGCCTATGCCGACATGTATGGTCCGACCACGGGCGACCGCATCCGCCTGGCCGACACCGAGCTCATAATCGAGATTGAGCGCGACTTCGCGACCTATGGCGAAGAGGTCAAGTTTGGCGGCGGTAAAGTGATCCGCGACGGCATGGGCCAGTCGCAGCGCCTGCGCGAGGGCGTGATGGACACCGTCATCACCAACGCCGTCATCATTGACCACTGGGGCATCGTCAAGGCCGACATCGGCATCAAGGACGGCCTGATTGCCGCCATCGGCAAGGCGGGCAACCCGGATATCCAGCCGAATGTCACGATGGCCATCGGCGGGGCGACCGAGATCATCGCCGGGGAAGGCATGATTGTCACGGCCGGCGGCGTCGACACGCACATCCATTTCATCTGCCCGCAGCAGATCGACGAAGCGCTGTACTCGGGCATCACGACGATGCTGGGCGGCGGCACCGGGCCGGCCGTCGGCACCGCGGCGACAACCTGCACGCCGGGCGCCTGGCACATTCATTCGATGCTGCAGGCGGCCGATGCCTTCCCGATGAACCTCGGCTTTTTCGGCAAGGGCAATGTCAGCCAGCCCGGCCCGCTCGAAGAGCAGGTCCATGCCGGCGCCGTGGGCCTGAAGCTGCACGAGGACTGGGGCAGCACGCCCGCGGCGATCGACAACTGCCTGTCGGTGGCCGAACGGCTGGACGTGCAGGTGGCGCTGCACTCCGACACGCTCAACGAGGCGGGCTTTCTGGAGTCGACCGTGGCGGCGTTCAAGGGCCGCACGATCCACACCTTCCATACCGAGGGCGCGGGCGGTGGCCACGCCCCGGACATCATCGCGGCCGTGGGCTACGACAATGTACTGCCGTCGTCGACCAATCCCACGCGCCCGTTCACGGTCAACACGCTCGACGAGCACCTGGACATGCTGATGGTCTGCCACCACCTCGACCCGGCGATTGCCGAAGACGTGGCGTTTGCCGAGTCGCGCATCCGGCGCGAGACCATTGCAGCCGAGGACATCCTGCACGACCTGGGCGCGATCTCGATGATGTCGTCGGACTCGCAGGCGATGGGCCGCGTGGGCGAGACGATCATGCGTACCTGGCAGACGGCGCACAAGATGAAGACCCAGCGCGGCGCGTTGGCAGGCGACTCGTCACGCAACGACAACGCCCGCGTCAAGCGCTACATCGCCAAGTACACGATCAATCCCGCCATCACGCACGGCATCGCGCACGTCGTCGGCTCGCTGGAACCAGGCAAGATCGCCGACATCGTGCTGTGGCGGCCGGCCTTCTTTGGCGTCAAGCCGTCGATGGTGGTCAAGGGCGGCATGATCGCGGCAAGCCTGATGGGCGACCCGAATGCATCGATCCCGATACCGCAGCCGGTGCATTACCGGCCGATGTTCGGCGCGTTTGGCGGCGGTCTGCGCAAGTCGTTCACGTTTGTGTCGCAAAGCGCGTTCGAGGCCGGCATCGCAGGCACGCTGGGCTTGAGCAAGACGACGATCGCCGTGCGCGGCACGCGCGGCCTGCGCAAGCGCGACATGATCCTCAACGGCGCCACGCCGCACATGGAAGTCGATCCCGAAACCTATGAAGTGCGCGCCGACGGGCGCCTGCTGGTGTGCGAAGCGGCCAGCGTGCTGCCGCTGGCGCAGCGTTACTTCCTGTTCTAGAGGCCATCCATGATTTCACTGCATACCCGCATCCTTGTTGCCGAAGTCGTGCACGACACGCTGGTGCTGCCGTTCGAACAACGGGAGCGCTGCCGCCAGCGCGCGCGCCTGGCCTCGGGCGAAGAGGTCGCGCTGTTCCTCGTGCGCGGCACCGTGCTGCGCGATGGCGACCTGCTGCTGGGCGAAGGCGGGCGCGTGGTGCGCGTCGAGGCCGCGCTGGAGCTGACGTATGTCGTGCGTTGCGGCGACGCGACGTTGCTGGCACGCTGCGCATTCCACCTGGGGAACCGCCACACGCAGACCGAGGTGGGGATCGGCTGGCTGCGCATCCGTGTCGATCCGGTGCTGCGCGAAATGGTCGAAGGACTGGGTGCGGACGTGGGTGAAGAACTGGCCAAATTCGAGCCGGAGGCGGGGGCGTATGGCGGCGGTCATGGCCATCATCACGAGCAGGGGCCGGGCAGCTTGCTGGCGCCGGTGCCGCTGCGCCAGAAAATTCACCGGCCGTCGGACGCTGCGCCGTTTGAACCGGTCGAGCCGGGGCCGGCATGAACGCCGCCAGCCTGCTGCACCTGCTGCAGTTTGCCAGTCCGGCCTTGCCGATTGGCGGCTACAGCTATTCGCAGGGTCTCGAAGCGGCGCTCGAAGAAGGCCTCGTCACGGACGCCGACAGCGCCCGCGCGTGGATCGTGCGCTATCTGGATGACGTCGTGGCGCGCTGGGATGCGCCCGTGTTGTGGCGTCTTTTGACAGCGTTCGCCGCGCGAGACGGCGAGACGATCGCGCACTGGGGCGGGTGCTTCCTTGCGTCGCGCGACACGGCCGAACTGCGCGCCGAATCGGTCCAGATGGGTTATTCGCTGGGGCGCCTGATCGCAGAGCTGGGCGTGGCCGATACACGCGCGCTGGGCGAGGATGTCACGCTGCCACTGGCATTTGCCTGCGCCGTCGACGGACTGGCTATCCCGCATGAAGCAGCGCTGCTGGCGATGGTGTTCGCGTGGGTCGAGAACCAGGTGCTGGTGTGCGTCAAGTCGGTGCCGCTGGGGCAGGTGGCCGGACAGCGCCTGCTGCTGTCGCTGCGGCCCGAGATCGAGCGCGCCGTTGAACTGGCGCAGCGTTTGCCGGACGACGAGTTGTCGAACTGGGCGCCCGGCTTGTCGATGCTGTCGATGCGCCACGAAGTGCAGCATGGCCGTTTGTACCGGTCGTGATCATCCATCAAGAAGGAGCAAGCATGACAACCTCCAATCCGCTGCGGGTCGGCATTGGCGGGCCGGTAGGCTCGGGCAAGACCGCGCTGTGCGAACTGCTGTGCCGCCACATGCGCGACGATTACGACATGGCGGTGATCACCAACGACATTTACACGCGCGAAGACATGGACATCCTGTTGCGCGCCGGCGCGCTCGCGCCCGAGCGGCTGATGGGTGTCGAGACGGGGGGCTGTCCGCACACGGCGATCCGCGAAGACGCGTCGATCAATCTGGAAGCCATCGCGCGTTTGCAGGCCGACTTTCCCGACCTGGAACTGGTGCTGGTCGAATCGGGCGGCGACAACCTGGCGGCGACCTTCAGCCCGGAGCTGTCCGACCTGACGCTGTACGTGATCGACGTTGCCGGCGGCGAGAAAATTCCGCGCAAGGGCGGGCCGGGCATCACGCGCTCGGACCTCCTGATCATCAACAAGACCGACCTGGCGCCTCATGTCGGCGCCGATCTGTCGGTGATGGCAAGCGATGCACGGCGCCAGCGTGGCGAGCGGCCCTTCGTGTTTACCAATCTGCGCACGGGCGAGGGCGTGCAGGACGTGGTCGCGTTCATCCGCGAGCAGGGCTTGCTCGACGCAGTCCACCAATAAGACAAGGAGACGATCATGACGACACAGTTCATTTCACTGCGCCACGCCACCAGCAACCACCTGGCCCGCGCGGGCGTGGCCGTCACCGCCCTGACACTGGCGCTGCCGGCGGCCGCGCATCCCGGGCACGCGCCCGACAGCGGCTTCATGGCCGGCCTGCTGCACCCGGTGACGGGCATCGACCATTTGCTGGCGCTGCTCGCGGTCGGCCTGTGGAGCCGCCAGCAGCATGGCTACCTGCTCGCACCGACGTTCCTCGTGATGATGGCGCTGGGCGCGGCCAGCAGCGGCGGTGTCGCGTTGCCGGCGCTTGAGCTGTCGATCGCGGCGACCGTGTTGCTGCTGGGTGGATTGGCAGCGTATGCGCCGCACCTGCAGAAGCCGCAGATGGCCGTCCTCACCGTCGGCGCCTGCGCTTTTGTGCACGGACTCGCGCACGGCAATGAGCTGACCGGCGTGGCCAGTGGCACCGGCTTCATCCTGGCCAGCGCCGGGCTGATGCTGCTGGGCGCGATCCCGGGCGAGCGCCTGCGCCGGCCGCTGGCTGCGGCCATCGGCGCGGCGGGCATCTGGCTCGTGGCGCTGGCCGGTTGATGCCCGGCCGGTACGGGTAATTATGCTACGCTAGCGCTCTTTTTACCGTCGGCCGTCCCGGCCAGGACTTTCCATGCTTGAGTGGTTGCGCCCGTACCGGCGCGCCGCGCTGCCGGGCGATATCAGCGCTGGCATCGTGGTGGCGATGATGATGATCCCGCAGGGCATGGCCTACGCACTGGTGGCGGGCCTGCCGCCGGCGGTCGGCATCTACGCCAGCATCGTCCCGCCCTTGCTGTACGCGCTGTTCGGCACCAGCAGCACGCAATCGGTCGGACCGATGGCGATCATTTCCCTGATGACGGCGTCTACGCTGGCGCCCCTGGCCACGCCCGGCACCGCGCTGTATGGCGTGCTCGCCGCGCAACTAGCGCTGCTATCCGGCCTGGTGCTGCTGCTGTGCGGCCTGCTGCGCATCGGCTTTCTCGCCAATTTCTTTTCGCGGCCCGTGATGAGCGGGTTCACCATCGGCTCGGCGCTCATGATCGCGTGGGGGCAGCTGCGCACGCTAGTGGGCGGTCCGATCGAGATCGGCATGCGGCCGCACTGGCCAAGCATCCTGCTGGGCGTGGGCTCGCTCGTGCTGCTGCTGGCCGCGCGCAGCCACCTGGCGCCGCTGCTGCGCCGGTTGCGCGTGCCGGCAGCGGCGGCCGACGTCGGGTCCAAGCTGGCGCCGATCGCCGTCGTGCTGGGCGCGATGGCGCTCGTGCAGCAGCTGGGTCTTGCGCAGATGGGCGTGGCCACCACCGGCGCCGTGCCGACCGGCTTGCCGGGCCTGAACCTGGCGACGTCATCGCAGCACTGGCAAGCCTTGCTGCAACCGGCGCTTCTGATCGGCTTCATGGTGTTCTTGATCAGCATGTCGGGCGCGCAGGCGCTGGCGCTCAAGCGCGGCGGCGAGAAACTCGTCAGCAACCGCGAACTGGTCGGCCTGGGCGCGGCGAATGTCGGCAGCGCGCTGACGGGCGGTTTTCCCGTCACCGGCAGCCTGTCGCGATCGGCCGTCAATTTCGCGGCCGGCGCCAACACGCAGCTGGCCAGCTTGATCACGGCCGGCCTGCTGGCGCTGGCGCTCGTGCTGCCCACGGGCTGGCTTGCGCTGCTGCCGCTGCCGACACTGGCCGCGACGATCATCGTGGCCGTGCTCGGAATGCTCGACCTGTCGACGCTGCGCACCGCCTGGCACTACGACCGCGCCGATGCGCTGGCGCTGCTGGCCACCGCCGGCGGGGTACTGGTCCTGGGTGTCGAAGCCGGGGTGCTGGTAGGCGTGGCGCTGTCGATGGTCGTGCTGATCTGGCGCGCCAGCCGGCCGCATATCGCGGTGCTGGGCCGCATCCATGGCACCGAACACTTCCGCAATGTCGATCGCTACTCGGCCGAAACGACGCCGGGGTTGCTGATGCTGCGCGTGGATGCCGGCCTGTTTTTCGGCAATGTCGATGCGGTCAATGAGCGCATCGACGAAGAACTCGTCGCGCATGGCGGCACGCGCCATCTGGTGCTGGTGCTGTCGGCCGTGAATGCGATCGACACGTCGGCGCTGTTCGGCCTCGAGGAGTTGAACAGCTCGCTGAACCGGCGCGGTGTGCTGATGCACCTGGCCGAAGTGAAGGGGCCGGTGATGGACCGGCTCAAGGAAAGCGATCTGCTGGCTAAACTCAACGGTCAGATATTCCTGAGCGCTGCCATTGCGTGGGACCAGCTGGCCGGATCGCGTGCCGCCGGCACGCCGGCCGCGGCCACGCGGCCCACGGGTAAGCCGTAGCAGTGCGCGTGCGCTGCTGCGTTGAACGCCAGCATTACTTACAAGGCGGCTGACTTCGCTGCAATGAACTCTCTGAACCATTGTTGCGCCGGATTGCTGTCGCTACGGCGGTGCCATATCAGGTGAAACGTGATGTCCGGCAGTGCCAGCGGTGGTGGGAACATGACAAGCCGGTGGCTGGCCTGCGCATGCATTGCCACGCGCTTGAGGATGGTGGCCGCCATATTGGTGCGCGCAATCACCGCGGGCACGGCAAACAGTTGTGGCAAGGTCAGGGCAAGCTTGCGTTGCTTGCCCTGTTGCGCGAGGGTTTGATCGACAAGGCCATGCAACTGCCCTTCGGGTGACACGAGCACGTGCTGCAGGTCGAGATAAGTGCGCATGTCCATCGGGCGACTGGCTGCCGGATGGTCGGTCGATACGATCGTGACAAAGGTATCGCGCATCAAAGGGCGCGTGAGGATGCGGGCATCCATGACGGTCGGTGCGACGCCAATGGCGACATCGATCGATCCGGCATCGAGCAGGTCGACGGCAGTATCCCTGTCGTTGTATGCAAGCACATTCAACGATACGCCGGGTGTGGCCTGTTCGAGCGCTTCCACGAGCGCCGGTAACAGGACCAGCGTGGGATAGTCCTGCAGACCCAGTTTGAACGTCACCGTCGCCGTC
Organism: Telluria sp. LT1R51-2; assembly: GCF_059685775.1. Lineage (NCBI taxonomy): Bacteria > Pseudomonadati > Pseudomonadota > Betaproteobacteria > Burkholderiales > Oxalobacteraceae > Telluria > Telluria sp. LT1R51-2. Next base: position 1,384,489 of record NZ_JCASIM010000001.1, read on the forward strand.
CCGGGTTCGAACGCGGGCTGCGTCAGCATCGCCAGCTCGATCTGACGCAGGGCTGCGGCCACGGGTGCAGCCAGATCGCGTGCGCGTGCGGTGGGGACCAATCCGGCACTGCTGCGTTGGAACAGGGGATCGCCCAGCAAGGTTCGCAGGCGCGACAACGCAGCGCTCATTGCCGGCTGGCTGACGCCTACCTGCGTTGCAGCACGTGTGACATTGCGTTCGTTCATCAACGCATTGAACGCGACCAGCAAATTCAAATCCAGGCCATGAAAATCCATGAGCTGAATAATACGGTATATCGGTTATTTGTTGGACTGATTGAACTGCGGGCAGCACACTGGCGCCTCATTCAACTTCGAGCAGATCATTCCGATGACGACGTCAACCACCGCTTTATCGCACCAGCTGCGCACCGAACTCACCGTCGTGGAAACGCTGTACCGCGCGTTCAGCGAGCAGAACCCGGATCTTGTCGATGCGGTGCTTGCCCCCGCCTGGGAAGATATTCCGCTGGCCCCGGGCCAGGGCCCGGGGCCAGCTGGCATCAAGCCGATCATCCGCATGCTGGCAGCGGCATTGCCGGACGTACGCATTATGATCCACGACACGATTCAGGCGCCCGGTAAGGTCGCCGTACGCGCGGAGATCAGCGGGACGCATCTGGGCGAGTTGTTCGGGATTGCGCCTACTGGCAAGCAAGTCAGCTTCCGGTTGCACGAGTTTCACACGCTCGAAGGCGGTCTGATCACCACGACCTGGCACATGGAGGACTGGTTTGGTCTCTTCCTGCAGCTTGGCCAGTTCCCGCCACAAGGCTGAACCGTCAGGCGCGCTTGCGCTGCGCCGGCTGTTCGTCGCGCGGTGGCGCCAGCACGATCGGCGCGGCATTCTCCGGGTACAGCGCCTGGCTGTTGACGTATACGGCGCGGATGGCGTCCATGTCGCGCTCGACGTCGCCGGTCGGCGTCATCGTGTCGACGAGGCTCAGTTCTTTCTTGCCATAGTCAAAACGTACCAGCACCATCGGCACATTGGCCGTGACGGCCAGGTGGTAGAAGCCGCTCTTCCAGTTGGGACGGTAGGCGCGCGTGCCTTCGGGCGTGATGCCGATCCAGAACGATGGCGCGGCGAGCATGGTGTCGGCCAGCTGGCGCGTCGCGCCCATCGGTGCGCGGCGATCGACCGGAACACCGCCCCAGTGGCGCATCAGGCGCCCAATCGGGCCCCGGAACAGCGTGTCCTTGGCCAGCCACTTGAACTGCGTGCCCATGGCCCACGTGGCCAGCAGGCCGATCGGGAAATCCCAGTTCGACGTGTGCGGATAGATGACGCAGACGCCGTGCGGCCCTGGCAGCGGTTTGAAGAACACCTTCCAGCCGAAACACTGCAGTACGCGCAGCGCCGCGCGCTGGCGCAGGGTGGGCAGGGCTGCAGGGCGCAGCAGGTAGTCGGTCATCTGGTCTCCAGGGTGGCGTCAACACATCGCAAGGGTTGCAATTGGCTACGCGCAAGAAAATCAAGCGTGCGATTCTAGCCCGTGCGGGGAGGGGGGACAAGCGAAATAGTGATGACGGGTATGCGCTGTGGTTATCATGTACGTATCCCATCCACCACAAACTGACAGGAACAACCCCTTCGCTATGACCATGGCCATCACGATTTACCACAATACCCGCTGCGGAACATCGCGCAACACGCTGGCCGCCATCCGCGATGCCGGTCACGAACCGCAGATCATCGACTACCTGGCCAACCCGCCAACACGAGACACGCTGACCCGCTTGATTGCCGATGCGGGCATCACGGTGCGGGAGGCCGTGCGCAGCAAGGAAGCGGTCTTCACCGAATTGCGGCTGGACCAGCCGGGCTCAGGTGACGCTGCGCTGCTGGACGCGATGCTCGCGCATCCGATCCTGATCGAACGGCCATTTGTCGTGACACCCAACGGCGTGCGGCTATGCCGGCCGTTTACGCGCGTGCACGAGATTCTTTAGGCGGCCCGCCCACGATCACGGGCATGTACGTGTTCAGGAATTCGGCGGGCATGCGGCGCGGCCGGCCGCTCGAGAGTTCGATGCAGACCAGGTCCCAGCGGCCGCGCAGCACGGTGGCGCCATCGCTGTCGCGCACGAGCTGGAAGCGCCGTTCCATCGACAGCTTCCCATCGCCGCCAACAAGCCAGGTGGCCAGGCGCAGCGCTTCGCCAACGAATGTGGGCAGCAGGTAATCGTATTCGCCGCGCCGGATTGCCATCGCCCGGTCCAGGCGCTGGTAGTCGTCGAGTGACAGGCCAAGGCTGTCGGAGTGCGCCCAGCCGGCCTGCTCGCACCAGCGCACATACACGGCATTGTTGGTGTGGTTCAGGCCATCGATGTCACCGGCCTGCGGCGTCACCGCCAGGATGAACGGTTGCGGATAATCCCAGTCCAATATGCTGTCTCCGTGAGCGGCAGGGGGCCGCAAGTTCGGCCATTTTACGGCAGGGCAGCGTAACGGTGGATGGCGACTGTGCGGCCCGTCAGTGGTCAGTCGGGTTTGAAGTCCACCCGGGTCGGGCATCGGACCGTGCCAGCAAAGCCGCCGCCACCAGCCTTGTCGAACAGCGCCGCGCCGCCAGCCTGGGCGCCGAACGGGCTTGGCCTGATGTCGCCACCGGTGCGGCACCAGATGCGCCCGCCCAGGCGGAAGCGGTACACGATGACACCGTCCGGCGCCGTATAACTTTCGGATACCAGCGTGCGCGATATGTCCACGCGGGCGTTGCCGACGGCCTGCGCGAAGCGCTCCCATTTGTTGTCGCCGGGTTCAAGTGGCGCCAGCTTCCCCTTGCGCAGCTCGTGATCGACCGCGCCTGCCGTGCGTTTGCCGCGGCTGGCCAGGCTGTCGTCGCCTGTGGCAATGCCTTCTTGTGCTGATGCTGAAGGGGTGGGGAACGGATCTGCAGCCGGTTCGCTCGTGGCTGCAGGCGGCGCAGTGTCAGCTGGCGCTGGCGTGATCGGTTGTGGCGCCACTGGCGGTGCGGCAGGGGCGGCGCGCGCAGTGGTTGCCTGCGCCGCGCGCGGTCGTGATGACGATGCGGCAGCCGGCGCAGCGGAAGAACGAGAAGGCGCAGGCGCCAGCACCGCCACCACGATGAATTCGCGGGGCGCCGACACAATCGCCGGCAGCACCCGCACACCCGTCGCCTGCAACCACCACCAGCCCAGCAGCAGGTGCAGGCCAAGGGTGAGCGCAAGCGGCCAGTTGGGCCTGCGGCGTGGCATCAGGACCCCGGCAGCCAGCATGCGGCGATCAGCCTTTTGGTGCGCTCAGCTTTGCCTTGATCGCCACGCAGCGCTGATCGTCCTGCAGCGTGTCCAGCAGCGTGCGGCGCGTGAACGCCGACAGATCCGTCATCGTGGTTGCTGCGCGGCTCAGGCGCTCCACGCTTTGCGGCGTGCAGGTTGCCGGGATCATCGTGCCCGCGTACGCGCGCATGAAGACCGGGCCGCCCGTCTTGTCCACCTGCGGCAGACGCGCCAGGCGCGCATCGGCATCGCGCTCATTGAGCGCGCCCTGTTCGGCCGGGAAGATGCTGCCCATCGCGGTGCGGATGCGCGAGAACGGCAACGTCGTCTTCTGGTCTTCGATCTGCTTGACCCAGTCCGCCTTGACGGCGGCGTCGGGGCGGATGACGGTCGCTGCCACGGCCGCGATCTGGCCGGCGTCCGACTTGTCGCGCGCGGACTCCTGCGCGATCAGGTCGAACGCGCCCGGGTAGTTGTAGCGGTTCAGGCGCGCGATGATCGACCAGCGCTGCGGCTGGCCCACCGGCACGCCGGCCGCATCGACCTGGCCGCCCAGGATGCCGGCCAGGCGCGTCAGCGCATCCGGGCTGCTGGCAACGCTCACGTACTGGTTGAACCAGCGGCGCTGGAAGTCGGCATTGCCCTTGTTGGCCTGCACGCCGTCCCATGCCATTTTTTCCAGTGCCAGCGTGGTCTGGCGCGTGTAGGCGTTGTCCAGGTTCATCGCGTCGAGGTAAGCCTTCGACTCGCTGACCTTGCCCAGCACATCGCCCAGCAGCGTGTAATCCTTCTCGAGCGGCGCATTGTTCAGCGCCACGGTGATGAAGTCATTCAGTGGCATCTCGGCGTCGCGCACGCCATCCCACAGGCTCTGCCACAACATCGCGCGCAGCAGCGGATCGTCGACCTTGGCCAGGCTGGTGCGCGCGGTGGCGAACGAGCGCTTGTCCAGCTTGACCTTGGCATAGCCCCAGTCCTGGTAGTTCGGGTACACGAGGTCCGGGCAGGCCGTGCCGTTCATGTCCGGCACCGCGGTCGTGGCGCCCGTGTAGGTGACGGGGACGTTCTTCACGAGCGTCAGCTTGCCGCCGTCGATCTTGAAGGCGCCGATCTGTACGCGCTGTTCGCGCAGCGTCGGCAGGTCCTTCGATGGCGCGGTTTGCGCCAGCGTGAAGTTGCGGATCTTGCCGCCGCTGCAGCTGTAGTTCGCGGCGACGGTGTTCACGCCGGCGTTGTACAGCCACTGCTTGGTCCAGCCGGACAGGTCGCGGCCTGCCGCTTCACCCAGGCTGCCGATGAAATCGTCGAGCGTCGCGTTCTTCCACGAGTACTTGACCAGGTAGTTGTGCACGCCCTTTCGGAACACGTCTTCGCCCAGCAGGTGGCGCAGCTGCTTGAGTGTCGAGCCGCCTTTTGAATAGGTGATCGCATCGATATTGTCGAAGGCATTGCTCGATGACGGCACCGGCACTTCGATCGGGTGCGTGCTCGCCGTCTGGTCCTGAATGTAGGCGTGCTGCTTGCCGCTCTGGTAGAACTTCTGCCACGAATCCTTGAACTCGGTCGATTCGACCGTCGCCAGCACGCCCATGAAGGACGCGAAGCTTTCGTTCAGCCACAGGCCATTCCACCACTTCATGGTCACCAGATTGCCGAACCACTGGTGCGCCATCTCGTGCATGATCACCTCGGTCAGCGACTGCTTCTGCTCGGCCGTCATATTGGCCACGCCATAGCGCGCTTCGGCGAACGTGATCGCGCCGGCGTTTTCCATCGCGCCATACAGGAAGTCCGGGACGATCAGCTGGTCGTACTTTTCGAATGGATACGGGACGCCGAAGTATTCTTCGAAGAAGCCGAGGCCGGCCTTGGTCTGGCGGAACCAGTCTGCCGGGACCACCAGCTTGGCCAGCGACTGGCGCGCGAACAGGCGCATCGGGTACTTGCCGCTGTTGTCTTCCCAGACCTGGTACGGGCCGGCGTGCAGCGAGAAGTTGTACGGGCTAAGGCGCTTGGTGGTCTTGAAGGTCCAGTGGCGGTTCGCGCCACGCTCGTCGATCTTCGTTTCGCGGGTGGTCGTGACCACGTGCCAGTCGCGCGGGGCGGTGACCGATACCGTGTAGCTGGCTTTCAGGTCGGGCTGGTCGAACACGGCAAACATCTGCTGGGCGGCGACGGGCTCGAAGTGCGAATACGTGTAGACGCGGCCATCGGCCGGATCGACCATGCGGTGCAGGCCTTCGCCATTGGTGCTGTGCAGGCGCTCGTAATCGATGACGACCGTGTTGCGGCCCTTGGCCAGGCTGGGCGCGTCGAGCGTGACGAACCATTTGTTGTAGCGCGTGGCGACCGGCTTGCCGTTGACACTGACCGATTTGACGGTGGCGTCCTTCAGGTCGAGCGTGACCGGCGCGTCGACGTCCTTGAGGTCGAACGTGACGGTCGTGGTGCCGGCAAAGGTTTCCTTGCCGGTCAGCGTGAAGTCCAGCACATAGTCCACGTTCGATACGCGCGCGGAGCGGGCAAAGGCGTCGACCTGCGACAGGAACGGCGTCTCGGCGCGCGCGCCCTGAGCCGCCGGCGCAGCATTGACGGCGCCGCTGAAGGCGATGGCGGAAGCGATGGCAAGCGCCATGGCGCGGTGTGCTGGAACGTTCACTGAAAATCCTCTCTCGGTAGGCGCATCGAGATGTGCGCGCAGTAACAATCTAACAATCTAACAATCGCGCAAGAATATCACTAACGTTCGTGGCTGGACACCCATCACGACGATCCTTTTTCACCCATGCATATGGCATACATATGCTTCAATCCAGCGTCAATACGAAAAGAAAGGCGCAGTCAACCTTATCTGTTGATGACGCCGACTGCGATGCAGAACAACTGTTCTGCGGAACTGACCCGCCCACCATCCAGGGCCCAGCGCCATCCCAGGTAATTGGTCAGGTAGCGCGATGCCACTCCGCGAAAGCCTCGTAGCCAGTCCTTGAACCGCCCGTGATACGCGTTCACATTCTGTACGTGGATGGCGCGGCTACCCGAATGCCTGACGCGCACGCCGGCGCGCAGATTGACGGTCTGGTGCGCAATACTGTGCTTGCGTGCGAAGGCCCGGTACGCGGCATGGCTGTCAGTGACCAGGAGCGCCTGCGGATCAAGCCTGGGCAGCAAATCGCGTTCGAGTTGGGTGGCCGTCAGTGCGCCACGCCCAGTAACCGCATCGATGGTGCGGCCATTCCGGTCACGCGCCACCAGGATGCAATCGAGATGGCGGGAAAGACCAGGCTTGGGCGCGCTGCCGCCCCGCCGGCGTGGCGAGCGGTCGAGCGTGCGTGATCCTTTTTGCGATTCGAGGAGGAATGTCTCATCGGCCTCCACGATGCCGTTGAGCGATGCAGGCCGGTCGAATTTGACCCATTCGAGAAAGCGGTGACGCCACCGGAATGCCGTGTTGCGGTGCACGCCGACCCGTTGTGCGCCCTTGCGTACGGACAGTGAATCGAGCAGTACCTGCGAATACGCAAGCCATTTGGCTTTGTGCCTGAGTCGCGCCAGCGGCGTGCCGCTCAGGTCGTTGAACGTGCGGCCACAGGCGCAGCAGCGAAAGCGCTGCAGGTCGTTGGCGAATCCGTGCCGATTGCAGCGTTCGTTGCCACAACTGGGGCAGCAGCGCGCCGGCGCTCTGGCTTGCGCGATCAGTGCGACTACCTGGTCGAGGCCAGCTGCGGGATGCAGGGCGTCGAGCACTTGCCGGCGTTGTGGCTGATTCAGCGCTGGCAAGCTGGCAAACCAGTTCTTGAAACGGGGCGCTTTCATGATCGACTCCTGACACTGGGGACAGGCGTTGGACCATGGGACCGCTGATCAGTTCATAGCTCGGCTCTATTTAACGTTGACTGCGCCAAAAAAAACAGGACCCGCAGGTCCTGTTCGAAGTAGCGCCGCCCCTCGCCGGCGATAGCGGGCGAGGGCGCGGAGAAAGGGGTGCTTACACCGTGGCTGGCAGCGCCGGATAATCGGTGTAGCCGGTCGCGCCCGGATGGTAGAACGTGTCCGGGTTCGGCTTGTTGAGCGGTGCGTTCAGCTGCAGGCGTTCGACCAGGTCCGGGTTGGCGATGTACAGCTGGCCCCACGAGACGGCATCGGCCGTGCCGCTGGCAATCAGTTCCTCGGCCTTTTCCTTGCTCAGCTGCTGGTTCGCGATCCAGACGCCGCCGAATTCCTTCTTGATCATCGGGCCCAGTTCATCCGGGCTTTGGCCTTCGCGGGTGAAGATGAACGCGATCTTGCGTCGGCCCAGTTCACGCGCGACGTAGCCGAAGGTCTCGGCCGGCGTCGAGTCGCCCATGTCGTGCGAGTCGCGTGCCGGCGCCAGGTGCATGCCGACACGGTCAGCGCCCCAGACGTCGATGCAGGCATCGGTCACTTCCAGCAGCAGGCGCGCGCGGTTCTCGATCGAGCCGCCGTAGGCGTCGGTGCGCTGGTTGGTCGAGTCTTGCAGGAACTGGTCGAGCAGGTAGCCATTGGCGCCATGGATTTCCACGCCGTCGAAGCCGGCCAGCTTGGCATTCTCGGCGCCCTTGCGGTAGGCCGACACGATGCCCGGGATTTCTTCCAGGTCCAGCGCGCGCGGGGTGACGTATTCACGCTTCGGGCGCAGCAAGCTCACGTGGCCGTCCGGCTTGATCGCCGATGGGGCCACCGGCAGCTGGCCGTCCAGGAACGAAGGGTCCGAGATGCGGCCGACGTGCCACAGCTGCAAAAAGATGCGGCCACCGGCGGCGTGCACGGCGTCGGTGACCAGCTTCCAGCCTTCGACCTGCTCGTCGGACCAGATGCCCGGCGTGTCGGCGTAGCCCACGCCCATCGGGGTGACCGAGGTGGCTTCGGACAGGATCAGGCCTGCCGAAGCGCGCTGCACGTAGTATTCGGCCATCAGGGCATTGGGGACACGGCCGCTATCGGCGCGCGAGCGGGTCAGCGGTGCCATGACAATGCGGTTTGGCCATTCGAGGGCGCCGACCTTGATCGGATCAAACATGGTAGTCATCTTGTTTTCCTAGATTGCGTCGTTCAATTGGGCGAGGAAGGCCGCAATGGCTTCCTCGTTACGATGATAAAAAACCCACTGGCCGACCCGGCGCGTGCCCACCAGCCCCGCGCGCTGCAGCGTGGCCAGGTGCGCCGACACAGTCGATTGCGACAGGCCGGTGCGCTGATCGATCAGCTTGCAGCACACGCCCATCTCGAGCGGGTGTTCCTGCTCGCTGAAGTGCTGCTGCGGATCCTTCAGCCAGTGCAGGATCTGGCGCCGCACCGGGTTGGCCAGGGCCTTGTGGATCGCGTCAATATCCATCGGGTGGTTCCTTTATATCGGGATCTTTCGATCCGAATATCGTCATCTTACGATATTCAAAAAAAGTCTGCTGGCGACGGGCCGATTTTGGTCCAGGGGGCCGGTGGTATACTCGCCGCCTTTTGACGCGACAACGTGCAAGGAACCCCATGAGCTGGATCTATCTTGTCATCGCCGGCCTGCTCGAAGTGGCCTGGGCCGTCGGCCTGAAATACACGGTGGGCTTCACCCGGCTGTGGCCATCGGTGTTTACGGTGACGACGATGGCGGCCAGCGTCGGCATGCTGGGCCTGGCGCTGCGCCAGCTCCCGCTGGGCACCGCCTATGCCATCTGGACCGGCATCGGCACCGTTGGCACGGCGATCTTCGGCATGCTGATGCTGGGTGAACCGACCGGCGCGCTGCGCCTCCTGGCGATTGCGCTGATCATCAGCGGTATCGTGATGCTCAAGCTGCTGTCGCCGGCGTGACGTCGTGAAGTGACGCTCAGTTCTGTTCGCGTCCGAACACCGGATTCGGGCGGGTGAGGTAATACCACTCGGTGTTGGCAGCGGCGCTGGCGGCCGGGAACAGGATGCGGCCGCCAAATTCGGCGGTCACCGGCGTGCCGTCGGCGCGGGTGCCGATCAGTTCGCCTTCTTCAACCGGATCGAAGCTTTTCCACGGACGCGTGAACGTGTCATCCGCGTGCAGCTTGTCGTGCACGACCACCATCGACAGCGCTTCCATGGCATCAAAATCAACGGGCACCGGGTCGGGCGCGGCGGTCAAGCCCAGGTGCGCCAGCGTATTCATGATCGCGCGGTACGCCACATCGGGCGCGGCCGGATCGTCGTGCTGGCCGGCTTCGAGCGTCAGCGCGTAGCCTCCCGTGCTGCGCATGTATTCGGTCGTGCCCACGCCATAGCGCAACACCGTTTCCAGTTCGTCGGCACTGCGGCTGCGGCGCTGCACGCCGTCGCCATAGGTCGCCAGCCAGCCGTCGACAAAGCGGCGCACGCCCAGGCGGCGCGCCCACGCGCGTTCTTTTTCGGCGTGGCGGAACGGCTGCAGCGTGCCGTCATTGTCGAGCGGACCAACCATCACGAACGGCTCGCCCGTGGCGGCAAACGAGTGGATATCGAGCAGCACATCGTGCTGGCCGAGCAGGGGGCACAGCCAGTTCGCGATCTGGTCTTCGAAATCCTGCGGGTTCGCCTTCGGGAACAGGTCACGGTTCAGGTTGCGGTCGCCATTGCGCGTGACTTGCTGGTATGCCAGCGGATTGACGATCGGCACGAACGTCACGCTGCCGGCGGCGATGTGCAGCGCGCCGCTGTCGATCTCGTCCATCACGCGCCGGATGGCTTTGGTACCGCACACCTCGTTACCGTGGGTCGCGCCCATGATGATGACGCGCGGGCCTGGCTGCAGGCCGGTGTAGTTGATGGATTTGAACTGGAACTGGCGGGCGGAGGTCATGAGGTCTGGGCGGGAAGGGAAATGTGGCGATATTCTAGCGGGAAACCCTGGCCTGACAACAGGTTTGTGCAAGCGCAAGCGACGGGTATGTTCGGGGCACGCTTGCGCTGCGCGCGAGTCTGACAGGCAGACTACCCGAGCGATGCCCGGGGTCGCACCAGGAGCTGCCATGTTCCGCGTCCTCCTCATGCTTGCCGTTTTTTCTGCGTTAGCGGGTTGCGCCGCGACGGCGGGCACGTTCTTCAATCGTCCCGTGGTCGAGGACGACATCGGTCAAGTCGTTCGAACGGTGTCGTTGTCGGCCGACCGGCGCACGGTGATCGTTGCCGCGCCAGAGCATCCGCAACCGCGTTTTTGCGCCGAGCCGCCGCCGGACACTGCAGCGAGCGTCAAGGCAAGCATCGATACCGCCCTCACGGTGCCTGGCAAAAGCGTGACCCTCAAAGACGACTTCAGCACCGCCGTTACGGTCCTGGCATCGCGCAATGCACCGCTCGATGCGTTTCGCACGGGCATGTTCGCGCTGTGCCAGTTCTACCTGAACGGGGCGATCAAGCCGGAGAACGTCGAGCCACTGTTCAGGGTATTGCTCAAGACGTTCGAGACGACGCAGAACTTCGTCAATGCTGCGGTGTCGCCCCCCAAACCGCAGACGGACAAGCCGGCCGATGCTGCAGGTGCAGGTGCAGGTGCAGGTACAGGTACAGGGGCCAGGGCAGCGTCAGGCACCGCTGCAGGTGTCAGTGCAGGTGCGGCGGCGCAGCCGGCAAAAGGCTAGCGCATTCCGTGGCGCATCCGGTGGCGCGTTATCCGTGTGCGTCGATCACGCCAAAGCCGGCCGGCGCATCGCCCAGATACGCCAGCACCGCATGCGCCTGGATATTCGCATCGAACTGCGCGTTGGCCGCGATCGTCGCGCGCAGGCCCGGCACGATGTCCGGCGTGTGCGGCTGACGGTACGCCTTGATCAGCAGCGCCACCAGATCGGCCGGCGCGTCAGCACGGCGCAGGCGCGCTTCGATGATGGCCAGGAGCGCGCGCTGCATGCGGGGCGTGGGATTGCGGATCTCGCCGAACACATAGGGCGTGTTGGTGATGGCCGCGCAGACGATGGTTTCCATCCGCTCGGCCTTCAGGTCGGACGGGATGTCGAAGTACGCCTTGTTCCAGCGGGTGTATGGGGAAGCGTGTCCGCGCGGGAAGCGGTCGGCGTTTTCCAGCCCCAGCGCGTAGCTGGCGCGGGCGAGCAGGTCGCCCAGGGTGTCTAGCAGTGCCATGGCAGGCTGTGTTGCGCTTGTGTCATCCCGGAAGTGTAGCGCATGCCTGCCAGGTGCGCAGGATGGCCGCTGACCAAGCGCTTACGCGAAACGCCCGGCGCGAAAATCCTCGACCGCCTGGTGCAGCTCGGCCTGGGTATTCATCACGAACGGTCCGTACTGCGCGATCGGCTCGCTCAAAGGGCGCCCGGCCAGTACCAGCAGGCGTGTGGGTGCGATCGCCTTGATCCGAACGCCGTCGGCGCCGGCGGCATTGTCGAGGATCGCCATGCGCGTTTGCGGCACGCCTTTGCCGTCGATGACCGCTTCCCCGCGAAACACATACACGAACGCATTGTGCCCCGCTGGAATCGGTTGTTCGAACGTCACGCCGGCCGGGATCTCGAGGTCGAGATACAGCGGCTCGGTATGCGCCCGCTGCACTGCGCCGTCGATGCCGTGCGTGTGGCCGGCGATTACCTGCACGGTCACGCCGTCAGGCGTTGTCAGGCGCGGCACTTCTTCAAGCGGGATGTCGCGGTACCACGGCGCCGTCATCTTCTCGCTCGCGGGCAGATTGAGCCACAGCTGGAAGCCTTCCATCAGACCGGCATTCTGCTCCGGCATTTCGGAGTGGATCACGCCGCGCCCGGCCGTCATCCACTGCACGCCGCCATCGGTGACCAGGCCTTCGTTGCCGGCGCTGTCACGATGGCGCATGCGCCCGGCCAGCATGTAGGTAATGGTTTCGAAACCCCGGTGCGGGTGCTCGGGAAAGCCGGCGATGTAGTCGCCAGGCTTGTCGCTGCCGAAAGCGTCGAGCATCAGGAACGGGTCCAGGCGGCGCTGCAGGGGACCCGTCAGGATGCGGTTGATGCGTACGCCCGCGCCGTCCATCACGAACTGCCCGTTGATGATGCGCTCGACGCCGCGGCTTTTGACGAGAGGCGCCGTGGTGACCGGATGGGTGACAGTGCTGGTCAATCTGTTCTCCTGGTGGTTGCGCCACCTGACGGTGGCTTGGGTGTTACCGGTATTACGCCAGTGCCGCTTCGATGGCGGCGTTGGCCGCGGCCTGGCCCGCAGCCACAGCATCAGGGCCCATCGCCATGCCCGACGAGTAGATATAGGTCTGGTCGACCAGGCCCAGGAAGCCCAGCAGCGCGCGCATTTGCGGCACTTGCGGATCCTGCGTTTCTTCGTACACACCACCACGCGCTGCGGCCACGTAGACCTTCTTGTTCTTGAGCAGGCCTTCCGGACCAGTCTCGGTATAGCGGAACGTCACACCAGCGCGGGCAATGGCGTCGAACCAGCTTTTCAGCTGCACCGGCATCGAGAAGTTGTACATCGGTGCGCCCAGCACGATCACGTCGGCCGCCTGCGCTTCCAGGATCAACACGTCGTCCTGCTCCACACGCGCCAGTTGCGCAGCGGTGCGCTGCTCGCCTGGCGTGAACAGCGCGCCCAGGGCCGCGCCGTCGAGCAGCGGCACCGGGGCAGCGCCCAGGTCGCGGCGCACGATAGTCGCGCCCGGGTTGGCGGCGACCAGCTTGTCGACGATCTGCTGCGTGACGCGGGTCGATTCGGAGGCGTCGCCGCGGATGCTCGAGGTGATGTGCAGGATGTTCATGGTGGTGGTCCCTTCGTGGTTGGAGTTGCGATGGGTCTACTTTAGTCTTTCCAAAAACAATGCGAAAGCCCTTAAAATGGATAACATTATTCTGCTGATGGGACAATCATGGATGTCGAACCGAATGACCTGCTGCTGTTCGCCCGCATCGTCGAGGCAGGCAGCTTCACGCGCGCGGCCGAGCGCGTCAATTTGCCGAAGTCGACGGTCTCGCGCCGTCTGGCGCTGCTCGAAACGACGCTCGGTGAGCGCCTGCTGCAGCGCACGACGCGCAAGTTGGTGGTGACGGAATTCGGCGCCAGCCTGTATGAGCACGCGCGGCGCCTGGCCGACGAAGTGGAGGCGGCCGGCGCACTGGCCCAGCACCGCCAGGGCGAGCCAAGCGGCAAGCTGCGCATCTCGGCGCCGGGCGACTTTGCCAACAGCAGCCTGAACCACGTGATCGCGCGCTTTCTCGAACGTTATCCTTCCGTGACGCTCGAGATGGACCTGACGCCGCGCCGCGTCGACCTGGTGGCAGAGAATTTCGACATCGCCATCCGCATGGGCGACTTGCCGGACGACGCCACGCTCAGCGCGCGCCCCTTTATCCTTGAGCAGCCGGGCCTGTTCGCATCACCGGCCTACCTGGCGCGCCACGGGATTCCCGAACATCCGGACGACCTGGCGACGCACGACGTGCTGTGCATCCTGAGCCGTACTGGCGGCGCGATGCCATGGACGCTGATTCGCGGTAAGGTGCGCTGGCAGCGCGCGCTGCAGAGTCGGCTGACGGCCAATTCACCGGACCTGCTGGCGCGCATTGCCGTGCGCGGCGCCGGGATCGCGCGCAGCTCCACGCTGTTTGCCGAACCGTATGTGCAGACGGGTGAACTGGTGCGGGTGCTGCCCGAATGGGAAATGCCGACCGCGAATGGCTGGGCCGTGTTCCCGAGCCGCAAGCTGATGCCGGCCAAGACGCGCGCATTTCTGGCAATGATGGAAGAAACCTGTACGGCCCATGGTCACGGGCCGGAACAGATCGCTGCGGCCTTCAGGGCGAAGGCTGCATTGGAAGAGGGTGCGTCGGACGTTGCCTGAGACCGGTCAGCGCAGCGGCCGGTTGCCCATCACGTCGCCCAGGCGTACCTTGCCCTCGGGCGCCCAGGCCGGATTGAAGCGGATCGCGCCTTTCTGGAACAGCATCACGACGGTCGAACCCAGCAGGAAGCGGCCCATCTCGTCGCCTTTTTTCAACGTCACCTGGCCCGGCTCGTATTGCCAGTCGCAGATGCGCGCCATGCGCGGCGGATTGACGACGCCATGCCAGACGGTGGCCATGCTGCCGACGATGGTTGCGCCCACGAGCGTCATCACGAATGGGCCGAATTCGTCGCTGTCGAACACGCACACGACGCGCTCGTTGCGCGCGAACAGCCCCGGCACGCCGCGCGCCGTCGTCGGATTCACCGAAAACAACTTGCCCGGCACATAGATCATGCGCGTCAGGCGGCCATCGCATGGCATGTGGATGCGGTGGTAATCCTTCGGGCTCAGGTAGACGTTGGCGAAGTGGCCGTGCTGGAAGTGCGCCGCCAGCGCCTGGTCGCCGCCGACCAGCTCGGCCGTCGTGAACTTGTGGCCCTTGGCCTGGAAGATCTGGTGGTCATCGATGTCGCCGAACTGGCTGATCGCGCCGTCGACCGGGCACACGTAATCGGCCTGCGCCAGCGGGCGCACGCCATCGCGTAGGGCGCGCGTGAAGAACTCGTTGAAGCTCGGGTAGCTGGCAATGTCCGGATTGGCCGCTTCGCTCATGTCGACGCCATATTTGCCCACGAACCAACGGATCAGGCCAGTCGTCATCGACCCACCACGGTGGCCGGCGACGCGGCCGGCGAGGTTGGTCATTGCCTGCTTCGGCATCACATATTGGGGCAGGACTTTGAGTCGGGACACGGTCGATCGCCTTTCGTGGAAAAGTGCGCATTATAGCTGGGCATGTCAGACGGAAATTCTGTTGCCGCTTTTAACACTGTTGAGGCGAGTGTACCGCAGGTAGCCGGGGGATGGCGGACAGTGCAAGCATGCGCTTCCGTATTACTCCCAATTTCCATAAGGTAGCAATTGAGAGTGCGACTCTAGCGAATTATAAATTTCTATATTTACGTTTACATTTTGCTACGAAGTGGCATATTCTGAACCGGCCTGTTCAATAGCCTGGAGAAGCCGCCGTGATGAAACTGCCAACGCCCCGCACCGTGTCTTTGTTGTTCGCTGCAAGCCTGCCGCTACCGGCGGCTGCTCAGACCGAGCCTGGCATCCCGCAGGTGGACATCCGGGGCAGCGCTGCCGGCTACGATGCGCGTCGCGACGATACCGCGACCCGCATCGTCATCAAGCGCGACGAACTCACGCGCTACGGCGACCGCTCGATCCTGGATGCGTTGCGACGTGTACCCGGGGTGACGGTCGATGGCAGCAGCGGCCAGGGCGGAACGATCCAGTTGCGTGGCCTGGGCGCCGGCTACACGCAGGTACTGATCAACGGCGAGCGGACACCTGGCAACTTCAGCTTCGACACGCTGTCGCCCGAGGTGGTCGAGCGCATCGAAGTACTGCGCGCCGCGACGGCAGACCTGTCGACGCAGGCGGTGGCCGGCACGGTCAACATCGTCCTTCGCCACGTGGCCAAGACCAGGGAGCGCGAGCTCAAGCTGGGCGTGCTCGGTTCGGATGTGTTCAGGGGGCCGAACGCGTCCCTGCAACTGAGCGACCGGCGCGAGGGCTTCGCGTGGTCGCTGGCCGGCGATGGCGTGAGCGAACGGTTCGATCGCGTCAATGGCATGGTCCTGGAAAACACGGGAACCGACCGCGCGGTCGACCTGCTGCGCACGACGGCGACCGATGAACGTGGCCGCATGCGACGCCTGAACCTGACGCCGCGCCTGGAATGGACACTGGCTGGCGGCGACAAGATCACGTCCGAGACGTTTGTGAACGTGACCCGGTTTCGCAACCGTGGCCATGCCCTTGTCACCACGCTGATCGGCGGCCCGCCACCCGCACCCGACCTGGTCACGCACTACCGCGCCGATGACGAAACGGCGCGCACGGATCTTCGCTGGAGCAGGGGCTTTCCGTCCGGCGCCAGCATCGAAGCCAAGCTTGGCCTGACGGGTGAGCGTAGCGAGAACGTGAGTCTGCGCGCTGGGCGCGACGCGGCCGGCAATCCCGAGACCGATGGCCGTATCGACGGTGCGCGGCGCGACCGGGGCGTCAATTCGACCGGCAAGGCCATGCGCAAACTCGGCAGCGGTCACGCGCTTGCCACTGGCTGGGACGGCAGCGTCACGTGGCGCGACGAGACGCGCATCGAGCAGGATCGTGTGCGCACGTTCCCGTCCGGGCTGGCGCTGGACGAAACGTTTGACGCGCGCGTGACCCGGCTGGCCATGTATGCGCAGGACGAGTGGGACATCACGTCGCACTGGTCGATGTACCTGGGGCTGCGCTGGGAGGGCATCCGCACGCGCGCTTCCGGCAATTCGTTTGCCTCGACCCGCTCCGGTTCCGGGGTCTGGAGTCCGGTTATGCAGACCTTGTGGAAGATCCCGGGCCGCAAGGGCGACCAGGTGCGCTTTGCACTCACGCGCACTTACAAGGAGCCGGACTTGTGGAACCTGCTGCCGCGGCGCCAGGCGTTCGAAAACAACAGCGCCACCGAGGCCGACTTCCAGGGCAATCCGAACCTCAAGCCCGAACTGGCGTGGGGCGTCGACGCCGGGTACGAGCATTACTGGGCCGAGAACGCGATGGTGTCGCTCGCCACCTCGCTGCGCCGGATCGACGACTACACGAGCAACCGCATCTACTTTGACGGTTACCGCTGGATCTTCACGCCGGTCAACGACGGCCGCGCCGAGACCCGCTCAGTGGAGCTGGAAACGAAGTTTCCGCTCAAGTCCCTGTTTGCAGGTGCGCCGGAGATTGACGTGCGGGCGGGCGTGGCGCGTCACTGGTCGCGCGTCGAAGCGGTACCCGGCCCCGATAACCGTCTCGAACGGCAAACGCCGCTATCGGCCAACCTGGGAATCGACTACCGCCGCGGCGCACTGACGCTGGGCAGCAGCGTAGCGCACAAACGCAATGGTCTGGTGCGCGTGACCGCCAATCGCGGTTATTACACCGCGCCCCGCACCGACCTGGATGCGTACGCCGCCTGGCGCATCGATACAAAGCGCTTGCTGCGGCTGTCGCTAACCAATCTGCTGCGCGAGAATGAAGGCTTCGAGCCGTCGTACGCCGACCCGGTGACAGGACTGGAAAGACGCCGCTTCTACTTCGCCGGCCCGCTGCGCGCCACGCTCACGTATCAGCTGGCATTTTGATGGCGCTAAACATCGGGGTCATAAACATCGGGGTCAGGTCTGACATCCAGACACGACCTCAGCACTAAACATCGGGGTCAAAACATCGGGGTCAGGTCTGACATTCGGACACGACCTCATCACTACGTTCTCAAACAAAGGCAATAACTTCCGGACTGGTAACATTGGGGTCAGGTCTGACATTCGGACACGACCTCAGCACTAAACATCGAAACATCGGGGTCAGGAACATCGGGGTCAGGTCTGACATTCAGACACGACCTCAGCACTAAACATCGGGGTCAGGTCTGACATTCGGACACGACCTCATCACTACGTTCTCAAACAAAGGCAATAACTTCCGGGCTCGTATCTAAACCCACGTTGGAATTGCGAAACATCGGGGTCAGGTCTGACATTCAGACACGACCTCAGCACTAAACATCGGGGTCAGGTCTGACATTCGCACACGACCTCATCACTACGTTCTCAAACAAAGGCAATAACTTCCGGACTGGTATCTAAACCCACGTTGGAATTGCGCAATCATTATCCAGGCAAGTGCCTAATGCTGAGGTCGTGTCCAAATGTCAGACCTGACCCCGGCTTTGGGCTGGGCGCTGGTTTTCGTTCATTCTGTGGCTGCGGAAGTAGCGCCAGGCGACGATCAGTGCCAGGAACATTGGGGTCAGGTCTGACATTCAGACACGACCTCATCACTACGTTCTCAAACAAAGGCAATAACTTCCGGACTGGTATCTAAACCCACGTTGGAATCGCGCGATCATCATCCAGGCAAGTGCCTAATGCTGAGGTCGTGTCCGAATGTCAGACCTGACCCCGGCTTTGGATCTGGTCCCGGCTTTCTTCTTTTTTGTGGCTCTTGAAGTATCGCCAGGCGACGATCAGTGCCAGCAGTTGCATGAATGCGCACAGGTAGAAGCTGCTGCCGACGCGCCAGTCCGATTGCGGCAAGTGGCTCACGGCGCTGAGGATGCCGGTGCCGAGCAGCGGGGTGATGATGACGGCGAGGCTGCCGATCGCCTGCAGGGAGCCCATCAGTTCGCCCTGTTGCTCGGGCGGCGAGGATTTCGAGACGAGGCCCTGCAGCGCCGGGCCGGCGGCGTAGGCGAGCACATTGCACATGATGAAGACGTACATCATCCAGCCTTCGGTCGCCAGGCCGTAAGCGGCATACGCCATGGCGCCCGAGCCCAGGCCCAGCAGGGCCAGGCGCGGTTCGCCAAAGCGCCGGATCAGGATGCCCAGCAGCCCGGCCTGCACGATGACCGACGTCAGGCCCACGCAGAAGAGGGCGATGCCGTTGTCGCGCGGCGTCCAGTCGAAACGGAAGGTGGTGTACAGCACCCAGGTCGATTGCAGCATCATCTGGGCGAAGGTGGCCAGGAACACGGCGACCACGAGGCCGCGGATGTCCTGGCGCCGCACGAGGCGCATCAGCGCCGTGAACGGGTTCAGGCGCGCCCATGCGAATGGCGGGCGTGCGCCGGGTGCCAGCGACTCGGGCACGAAGAAGTAGCCATATATCAGGTTCGCGCCAGAGAGCGCGGCGGCGACGTAGAACGGCAGGTGCAGGTTGCTCTCGCCAAGCACGCCGCCGAGCATCGGGCCGCAGATGAAGCCCAGGCCGAAGGCGGCGCCGATCTTGCCGAAGCTCTTGGCGCGGTTCTCGCGGGTCGAGATGTCGGACGCGTAGGCCGAGGCCACTGACATGCTGGCCGACGACATGCCGCCGATCACGCGGCCGAGGAACAGCCAGGCGAGGCTTGGTGCCCAGGCAGTGACGAGAAAATTCATGCACATGCCGCCCATCGAATACAGCAGCACGGGGCGCCGGCCGACGCGGTCGCTCAGCGCGCCCAGCGCCGGCATGAACAGGAACTGCAGCAGGCCGAACACGGTGGCCAGCACGCCGTACCAGAGCGCGCGCATGTCGGCGCCTTCGACGAACTGCCCGACCAGCAGCGGCAGCACGGGCACGATCAGGCCAATGCCCAGCATGTCGATGAACACGCAGACCAGCACGAAATTGAGGTTGCCGCTGGACGCTTGCGGCACGGTGGTCGTACTGGTCATGGACACCTCGGCGGTTGGCGGTCGCCTATCTTAGCATTGCGGCAACGCCTGCATGCCGATAACAATTGATAGCAACCGCTAGACACCGCTCCATTCGGCTGCGAACTGCGCGCGGAACGTCATCAGCTGCTCAAGGCGTTCGCGGCCCACGGCGCGTGCGGCCTCGGTCTGCATCATGTCCGGCAGCTTGTCGAGCTTGACGACGATGTGGTCGAGCGCGTAGCGGCGATCGTCGTGCGCGCGGTCGTCGCCCAGCGGATCGGTCGGATGTGCCAGGCCGCTTTCCATCCGTCCCGCGATGTAGAACATGCGCGCCAGTCCCACCAGGCCCAGGCCGTCGAGGCGGTCGGCGTCCTGCACGATCTTTGCCTCGATCGTGGTGGCGGGGATCGCCGCAGAAAAGCTGTGCGCTTCGATGGCATGGGCGACCGCGTCGAGCTTCTCGGGCGGGAAGCCCAGCGGCGCGAGCAAGTCGCGCGCCAGTTCGGCCGAGCGGCGCGACGCCTGGTTGCGCGCGGGGTCGTTCTTCGGCAGGTTCACCAGGTCGTGCAGATAGCTGGCCGCCAGCACCACCAGGCGGTCGGCTTCCGGATGGTGCGCAAGCAGCGCCTGGGCGTTGCGCCAGACGCGGTCGAGGTGGGCGCCATCATGGGCGCCGTCGGTGCCGGCATCCTGCGCTGCCAGCGCGACGAGCTGCGTGCGCCAGACGGCGAAATCGGTGGGGTTAGCTTCTAGCATTCGGTTGTTTCCGGTAAGGGTAGCGCCGTGGCGCGCTGTGACAGCGCATCGGCTTGTGCATTTTTGTGACGCGGGATCCAGCGCAGCTGCGCCTGCGGCAGGCGCGCGAGCAGGGCGCAGGCGCGGTCGCGGTACTCACGCAGGCTCGGCGCACTTGCGCTGGCGGGACCATTCACGTCGTCGATCACGACCTGGCTGTCTCCGACCACCAGCACATCGTGCGCGCCGTGCGCCACCGCGGCGTCCAGTACGGCGATCAGCGCCAGGTATTCCGCTTCGCTGCTGCTGCCGTAGCCGGCATCGTGCGAGATCGCGACGCGCACGCCGGCCGGGCCTTCGAGCACGGCGCCGATGCCGCAGCGCCCGGGATTCGGGCGTGCCGAGCCGTCGAACCAGGCCCGCCACGCCGTCTTGCCGGCCCCTGCGCCCCGCGTGCGCGCTGCGCTGGCCAGCGCCGCGCGCCTTGCCGACTGCTGCGCCGCATGCAGGCGCAGCGCTTCGCGGTCGGCCAGCAGGTGCGCGAGGCCAGCCAGGCCGGCGCTGTGCGTGAGCGTGCGCGTGAGGGCCTCAAGTTCGCTCAGCCCGGCACGCGCCATCAGGCGCTGGCTGGCCGCCAGTTCGGTCTTGAATGCGGCGGCGCGCAGAAGGCTCAGGTCGTTCATGGCGAGAGCATAACCGATCTTGATTCGTTGACAGAAGTTAAGACTTTTGAAACACTGGACCGATGCTGTCCAACCTGAGGAGAAGCGATGCGTCCGTCCCGTCATGCAGTCCGATTGTCCCTGTTCGCCGTGTTCGTCGGCGCCGCGTCGATGCCGTTGCAGGCCAGCGCGCAGGTTGGAAAACCCGGCGAGCAGCCGCTGGCGAAAGCACCGCTGAAACAGGGCAAGCACGTCAAGCGCTACACGATCGAGCAGTTCATGGCGACGACCTCCGTGACCGGCGCCTCGTTCAGCAAGGACGAGCGGCAGATCCTGTTCAGCAGTAACGCGTCCGGCATCTTCAATGCATACACGCTGCCCGTCGGCGGCGGCACGCCGCGCGCGCTGACCACGTCCACCGGCGATTCGACCTACGCGGTGGGCTACTTCTACAACGACGACCGCATCCTGTTCACGCGCGACACGGGCGGCGACGAACAGAATCACCTGTATGTGCTCGAACCGGGCGGCAAGGAGCGCGACCTGACACCCGGCAAACTGAAGGCATCCTTCGCCGGCTGGAAGCACGATGGCAGCGGCTTCTACGTCGCCACCAACGAGCGCGATCCGAAATTCTTCGACATCTACCTGTACGACGCGGGCAGCTACGACCGCACGATGGTGTACCAGAACGACAGCGGCATGAATGTCTCGGACATCAGCCGCGATGGCGACTGGCTTGCGTTCGACAAGTCCAGCACCACGTCCGACAGCGACGTCTACGTGTATCACCTGCCCACGCGCACGATGAAGCACATCACGCCGCACACCGCGCCGGCCAGCCATTCGGCGGCGACGTTCGATCCGCAATCGAAGCGCCTGCTGTTGACGACCAATGCCGGCGGCGAGTTCACGCGCATCGCCGCGTATGACCTGGCCAGCGGCGCGACGAGCGATGTCGAGAAAGCCGACTGGGACCTCCTCGACACCAGCTACTCGCGCAATGGCGCGAACCGGGTCAGCATCGTCAACCGCGACGGCAGCATCGACGTGCGCGTGTTCGACGCCGCCGGCAAGCCAGTCACGCTACCAAAACTGCCGGGCGGCGAGATGCGCCAGGTGACGTTTTCGGCCAGTGGCCGCCTGATGGCGTTCTATCTGAATGGCGACCGCTCGCCGAACAATCTGTACGTGCACGACTTTGTCAGCAAGAAGACCACCCAGCTCACGCGCAGCCTGAACCCGGCCATCGATCCGAATGACCTTGTGGAGGCGGAGGTCGTCCGCTTCAAGTCCTTCGACGGCACGGTGATCCCGTCGATTTACTACAAGCCGAAAGGCGCGGCGCAGAACGCCAAGGTGCCGGCGGTGGTGTACGTGCACGGCGGACCAGGGGGACAGACGATGCGCGGCTACAGCGCGCAGATCCAGTACCTGGTCAATCACGGGTATGCGGTCCTGGGCATCAACAACCGCGGCAGCTCGGGCTATGGCAAGACGTTCTTCCGCGCGGACGATCGCAAGCACGGCATGGAGCCGTTGTGGGATTGCATCGAAGCGAAGACGTGGCTGGCGAGCCAGTCGTACATCGATGCCGAGCGTATCGGCATCATGGGCGGCAGCTACGGCGGCTACATGACGCTGGCGGCGCTGGCGTTCCGGCCCGAGGCGTTCAAGGTCGGCATCGACATTTTTGGCGTGAGCAACTGGGTACGCACGCTCGAGAGCATTCCGCCGTATTGGGAAGCGCAGCGCAAGGCGTTGTATGACGAGATCGGCGACCCGGTCAAGGACAAGGAATTTCTGGTCGAGACGTCGCCGCTGTTCCACGCGCACCGCATCATCAAGCCGCTGATGGTGATCCAGGGCGCGAACGATCCGCGTGTGATCCGGCCCGAGAGCGACGAGATCGTGGAAGCGGTCCGCAAGAACAAGGTCGACGTCGAGTACGTCGTATTCGACGACGAAGGGCATGGTTTCTCGAAGAAGAAAAACCAGACCGAAGCGAGCGCGAAGATCCTGGCGTTTCTGGACAAGCACCTGAAACGCCAGGCCGTGAATTAACAGCGTGGATCAACGACGATAAGGGTTGTCCGGACGGCTGTCATGGCGGTTGCGCACGCCGTCGCCATCGCGGTCCCGATCGTGGCGGTTGCCGATACCGTCATTGTCGCGATCGCGGTCGCGGTAATTCGGGACGCCGTCGCGGTCGAAGTCCGGTCCGCGTCCGCGGCCGTTGCCGTGATGCCGATCCCGATCACGGTCGCGGTGGTGGTCCCGGTAGCCGCGGTCGCGATCATAGCCGTCAGGGCCGCGCACATACACCGGTTGCGGGCCGTAGTGGTGGCCCGGGCCACGGTTCCAGCGCGACGGTTCCATCACCCACCGATTGCCGCGATGGTGCCAGCTCGGCGGCGCGTAGACGTAACCGGGGCGCGCCACGACGTAGTGCCCGGGCACCCAGTCATGGCGATGGCCGCGCCATTCCCAGTAGCCGGGCGCCCAGACGTGGCCGTGACGCGGACCGGGAATGCGCTCGTAGATGGGGGCGGGCGGGGCGTTGCTGATCACGACCGAGACATGTGGCTGGGCCTGTGCAGACAGCGGGATGGTGGCAGCTGCGCCAATGGCGATCAGGGCTGCAAGAATAAGCGGGGATTTCATGGTCGTCTCCAGATCCGTAAGCGGATAAGCGGAATATAGCAATCCGGGATCGGTGACGCGAAGCCTGAAGCAAGTTATTACATCTGACACAGTTTGGTGGCGTGATTGGTGGCGTGATCGGTCCACCTGGCCGCCGCGCGCCGCCTGTTGGCGGCGCTGCGACGACAAACCGAGGTCACAGCCGGCTCGCTGCGGTGACGGTGTCCAGTGCCAGCAGTTGCGACTTCTCGGCATTGCTCAGGCGCTTGGCGGTGACGGTCACGGTGGCGACCTTGGCGCCGCTGGCGATGGCCGCGCTGCTTGCAGTGAAGGCGTTGGCATTCGCGTCCGATACCTTGGCCAGATAGCCGACAGGAACAGCGATCAGGGCGGCGGCGATGAAGACGGCTTCCATGTGTTTGAGGACGTTCATTTTGCTTCTCCTTGGTGGTTAAGTGGTGTGTCGATGTGTGTACTGTAGGCGTGTCCCCGCAGGGCTTCCAGCAGCGTGCGACGAGCCGCAGAAAACGGGGGGTGAGCTGCATCAGGGCGGCCCTGACCATGCGCTTGCAGCGTTACTGCGCTCAGCGATTTCACCAGCCCTCCGCTAGTCCTGCGCAAGGGCGCATGGGCGCCACGCCAACGACTGGACTCGTGCATGACCGGCCCCTTCGCCACCCTGACCCGCAACATCGCTGCATCACGCACGGCGCGGCGGCGCGCCCGCAATCTGCGCCGGGGCTGGACCATCTCGCTTGGTCCCGCCTGGGCCTGGGCCGCGCTGGCGCTGGTAATGGGCGGCGCGGTCGCGCTGGCGCTGCACGCGCGCGCGTTGCCGAACGATGTGCAGGACGTCCCCGGCGCGCAGGCGCTGGCGGCGCTGCAGCCGCTGGCGCCGGGCCTGGAACTCATCGTGCCGACCGACAGCGGCGTGTCGCTGACGCAGCGCGGCGCACTGGCGCTCGTCATTGCCAGCGGCATGCAGGCCGGGCCGGCGGTCCGGGTCGACCTGTGCACACAGATGCTCGATCCGGCGAATGGACGGCTGCTGCCGCTGCGCGTTGGTTATCCATTCAGCGAAGCGGCCGCGCTCGCGCGCAGCATCAATGGACCAGCACGCAGCGTGCTGCTGGCACGCGACGGCTCCAGCATGCCGCGCATCGACATCACGGGCAATGCGGGCGCAGGTCTGGCCATCGCCTGGAATGCAGGGTTTGAAACCGCCAGCTGGATCAGCGATGCGACCGGCGGGGTGGCCACGCATGCGCGCCAGGGCCAGGCCGCGCTGGGCGGTACCGGTTGGCTGCTGTGGCGCGGCGAAGCGCTGCGGTTCACGCGCCAGCCAAGCGGCGCCTGCCCGCAGGCCGGTGAGCTGGTGCTGCAGCATTTTCAGCCAGGTCAACAGGCCGCAACGGCAGCGCTGGTGCAGGCCTTCCCGGCATCCGGCGCGCCGGTCTCGCTGCGCTTGCGTCCCGGTGTCTGGACCGTGCCGCTGGTCGCGGGCGCCGGCCTGGAAGACCAGGCGCTGTTCGAGGCGCTGCGGGCGCGCGGTCTGCTGCGCCTTGGCCGCGACGGCTTGATCGAACTGGCGCCGCGCGATTTGCTGGCCTGGCTCCAGGCCGACGAATCCGGACGAGCGCCGCTGCCCGGCTGGCAGCATTTTCAACTCGACGCCGGCGACCGGCGCCTGCTCGAACGCCTGCATCACCGGGCCGACGGCGCGTTCGTGCGCGAACAGGTGCGCGTGTTTAATAGCGAACGGCGGCTGGTGGCGTGGCGCGTGCGGCCCGGCGCAACGGCGATCTGGCAAGCAGCAGTGGCAGGCAGTCCGGCCGTGCGCGAGGCGGGCTTGCCACTGGCGGCGATGCGCCTGTTCGCGCAGTTGCCGCAAGACTGGGCGCCGTGGAATCGTGTCGGCGGCTGGGAGGGAGGGCGGCGTGACAGCCTCGTGATCCTCAATACAAGAGCCGAAGGCAAGCCGCTGGAGCTTCTGGTCGCCGGCCGCGTGCGCAGTGTGCTGGGCGCCACGGTGGCGGCCCGCGGCGTCTGCGACGGGCGCGCCTGTCCGGATGCGGGCGCCGTGGCGCACCTGCTGCTGTCGCCGCTGCCGGGCGCTACGTCGGTCAAGGTCGAGATCGAGCCGCTCGACCTGGCGAGATTGTCCGGCGGCGCCGACGCCGCCTACCGCCATCTGAAGGTCGAACGGGGCGCGCTCGCATGGCAGGCGCTGCCTGCTGGCCGCCGCAGCGTGAGACCCGCCGGCGCCGCGGTACGCCTGGTCGACCGTAACGGCGACCTCCTGTGGCAGGATGGCGTGCCGTCGGTCCAGGCCACACTGGCCGGCCTGGCGCCGCTGCTGGGCGTGCACCGCCAGCAAGACGGCAGCGTGGCCGGCATGCTGGCGCGCCTGGGCGGGAGCGACCATGCGGCGCGCCTGACGCTCGATCTGACGCTGCAAGCGCGCGCCCAGGTGCTGCTCGACTGCATCGGCCAGCAGGGCGGCCAGTGGGACGGGCGCGTTTGCCGTGGCGCCCAGCCCGCGCCCGCCGAGCGGCGCGCCGGCCTGGTGCTGCTCGACGCCGGCACCGGCGACATCCTGGCCGCTGCATCGAGTGGTGGAAATACTGCTGCGCCAGGCAACTGGCCTGAGGTGCGCGACTTCGACCGCGCCGACCCGGCGCGCAGCCCGTTGCGGATTGCCGCCTTCCAGCACGACGGCGGCGCTCACCGCGCGCCCGGCTCGACCTTCAAGGTCATCACCGCGCTCGGACTCGAGCAGGCCGCGCGCGGCGACAAGCAGCTCGACGCGCTGCTGGGCGGCTTGCCGTTGCCGCAGGTCGACCGTATCGCGGGCGATGGCGGTTATGACTTTCGCACCGATGCGCCCAGCTACCCGGCGGGTGGCACGCGCGCCCGCATCACCAATTTCCGCGACCAGATCACCGGCGCGCGCGCTGCGGACGGGCGCCTGGGTCTGGCCGGCGCGATGGCGCACAGCGTCAATACGTGGTTCGCCTGGACGAGTGAGCTGAGCGACCGCACGCTGCTCGGCCAGCCCGACGGCGGCATGCCTGGCGTTACCGCGCTGGAGCCGGGCGCGCTCGATGCAGTGCGGCCAGTGGCCGCGATGGCGGCGCGCCTGGGCTTTGGCCAGCCGATGCGGCTGGACGGCGGCTTGCTGCCGCCGGACTATCGGTGGAATGACTGGGATGCGCTGTCGGCGTCCGCGTCACAGCTCGATCCGGTCCACAGCCGCCATGAACTGCGCCAGATGGCGATTGGCCTGCGGATGCAGACGACGCCCCTGCAAATGGCACTGGTGGCGGCAAGCGTCGGCGAAGGGCGCAGCGTGACGCCGCGCCTGCTGCTCGCGCTCGACGGCCGCGATGCTGCGTCGAGCCAGGGCGCGCCCCTTGGTGTGCGGCTGGACCGCGTACGCGCCGGCATGAAGGGCGTGATCGACTACGGTACGGCAGCCGGTGCATTCCGCAGCCCGGCATTCGCTGCGCTGCGCCCCGGCCTGTATGGCAAGACAGGCACCGCGCCGGTCGGCAATGACGATCTGGCCACGGTCTGGTTCATCGGTTATCTGGAGCCGGGCAGCTTGCCGGGCCAGACCCGTCGGCTGGCATTTGCCGCCTTTGTCAGCCATTCGGCGTTGACGGGTGGCGGCCATGCGGCGCCGGTCGTGGCGGCCCTGCTGCAATCCATGGCTGGGCAGTCGTTGGAAAAGAGGCACAAATAGGGGTCTCCATCGCGCCTGAATGCTGTAGTTGTATGGCATGATCTATTTCACTGTGCAACACGTGCGCAGCGAAATCGAGGACGAGGAAGGTATGCGTTTACCGGGGACCCGGTATCAGGAGCACGGCTGGGAGCAGGTCCGCAAGTTGCTGGGTCAGTGTTCCCTGCAGGCGCTCGCCCGCATCGACCCCGCCAGTCTGCAGGGCGCCGATACGGACGCGTCGCTGGCCGCGTATGTCGAGGCGGTCGCGCCGATCCTGCATGCAGGCGGCACCCGCGCGCATGCCCCTGGCAACAGCTACGGCGAGACCACCGCCGAGCTGGCCCTGAGCCTCGTCTACGAATTGCAGGCGCGGCCCGCCGACTGGGCCGCACTGTGCACGGCCGTGGCCACCGAAGCTGCGCGCATCGGCCCGTTCTGGACGCAACCGGGCGGCGACGCGCTGCTGCGCAAGAAATTCAATGACCTGTATGCGGTGTTGCGCGACAAGGTCGACAGCGATCACTACCAGGTGGCATGCGGCCGGCCCTGCAGCCCGAACCGCATGTACGCCTACCGCATGCTCGACACGGCCTACCACGACATCGCGCGCCTGTTCGAGAACTGGCGCGAACATGCGCCGCAGGTCGGCGCGATCCTGGGCCGCAGTGTCGGGGCGATGCCAATCGAAGTGCGCCAGCTGCGCTCGATCGGCGACTGCAAGCCCGAATGGATCCTGCGCTGGAGCGAGAGCCTGGAAGCCCACACGGGCGCACCGGGGCCGTTGCACACGCGCTCGAAACGCTTCGCCAGCCTCAAATCGAATCCCGACAAGATCGGCGCAATGCTGCGCGAAATCGGTGAGTACGACGCGCTGTCGGCCAACCGCGACAGCGACTGGTTGCAGGACGCCGGCGCGGCCGATGCCTGGCTCGACGATTACTGGCGCGTGCTGAACGAGTCCGAGCAGGGCAGCACGCCGGGACCGGACCAGATCCTTGAAGCGCGCCAGGAAGCGCTGGACATCGATCTGGATGCAGAGCCGGATATCGACGCGCCAATGACTGCACCACTGACCTCCATTGCACCCTGCGTTTCACTTCCCCCCAACTACCTGGTAGTGGCAGCGACGGTCGAGGACCGCGCCAGCTGGGCGGCGCGCCGGATGGCGCAGGACAGCCTGCCGGTACGCCTGGCGGTGTACCTCAAGCTGCTCGGACCATTCGACGACTGTTACCCTTCCGAATGGTGCAACCCCGCCACGGGCGAATTGCCGACGATGGGCCAGTTGGCCCAGCTCGACGGCGTCTCGCTGCCAACCCTGCGCAAGCGGCGCGACGCCGCGATACTGCGCCTGAACGAGGTGGCTGGACTACAGGAGGAACAACGATGGGCATGACGAACCTGGATCGCAAACTGCAGGCCGGCGCGCTGCTGGCGCGCCGCGTGGAAGGCGATGGCCTGATGCTGGCCGACGCCATCCTGCTGCAGGCGCTTAACGGTAGCCGGCCGCTGACGCACGGCGAACGCGCGGTGCTGCAGGCGTCGCCCCTGACGCTGCACCGCCTGCGCCATCTGGCCGATGTGCGCCGCACGCAGCACATGACCTGGACCGGCAGCGCGGGGCTCCTGCGCGCGGCCGACAGCGGTGCTCCGCTGGACGTGCTGCGCACGGATGACCGGATGTGGCGCCTGCACTTCGTCGACCAGGGCGGGGTAGCCGGCGTGGTCGTGCAGCTCGATCTGGACGCGCCGGGCGCCGCGCTACTGCTGGCAGCGCGCGCGGCAATCGCCGTGCGCGACGGCGCCGGCAGCGTGATCGTACAGGGGAGCCTGGACGCGGACGGCGAGTGCGAAGGCCCGTGGCCGTTTGCAGCCTCACCTTCCTCACACTTTCAACGGCACGGGGCACGCTTCGATGTGATGCCCGTTCCTCCATCCACATAGTGCAGTTCCCGAATTCGCTCAAGGATAACGATGCTAGGTTCACTGTTCAGGAATCCCCTGCGACGCCCGCCACGGCAGGACGCGTTTGACGCGACCCTGCTTGGCAGCGCGGCAATCGCGTTGCCGGCGCCAGCCGGGATCACCATTCCTGCGCCGTGCGCCGCCGTGCTGGTCGACCGCGGTGGCCGCAGCCGGCGTCTGGCATCGGGCAGCCGCATCGCCGTCCTCGAAGGGGAAACCGCCTGGTGTGTCCATCCGGGTCCGTACAACTGTGATCTCGTCCCGTTTGCCGGCGCGCCCGAGATCGGCCTGCGCGTGAGTTTTGCGGTGGATGCCAGCGATCCGCGCGCCACGCACCAGCGTTTCGATCTGTTCCTGGCCAGCGAAGCGGGTAGCGTGGTCGACCTCGCGGGCTTTGGCGCGCTGGCGCAAACGGCGCTGCAGCGCGAGCTGGCCCAGGGCAACCTTGAACTGCCACCCTGCACGACGCTCGAAGAGTGGAACACGTTCCGGTCGGGCTTCAACCAGTTGATGTACACGCGCTTTGGCGTGACGGTCGACGATTGCGTGCCGGTCGACCTGGGCGCGGCGCACGATTATCCGGCGTTGCTCGAAGCACGGCTGGCGGCGCAGGTCGTGCCAATGACTGCGGCAGCATCGGCCGAACCAGCGGCTGCGATGCCGGCTGAAGCATTCGTGCCGGCCTGCGAAGATGCCCGCGCCTTGCGGCGCCTGTTCCTGGAACTGCCGTGCCTGATGTGTGCGGTGCGCATGGCCGTGCTGCCGGCGGATCAGGTGCGCTTTCGCCAGCACCAGGAGTTGCTGCGCCGGCTCGACCTGGTCAGCCTGTCGGTCGGCACGATGCCGGCGCTCGAACTGGCCGCGCCCGGCCAGCCACTGGCACCCGAGGAGCAACTGCGCCGCGCGCGCCACAGCCGCCGCGCCGCCGCCGCGCTCGACGAAGCCTGGGCGCTGCTGGCGCGCATGAAGGTCGCCGGCGAAGGGCCGCTCGACGTGCTGTTCGACGAAGCCGACCGCATCGTGGCCAATCTCGAGGTTGAAACTGGTGCGCGCCGTCTCACGCAGGTGCAGGACGAGGTGACGGCATGACGGCGCCGGTGCTTGAAGCGAGGTGCCGCAGCATCCTGCCTGACGGCAGCACTGTCACGATTACGGCGACACGCCGCCCGCGTGCGGGCCGCGCCGACGTCAAGTGCAGCGTGCCCGGTGCACCGGCGCAGGGCGATCGTATGCAGCAGGTGGTGCGCCTGGCGCGCCATACCGAGCCACGTTACGACAGCCGTGATCAGGTGGTGCTCAGCGCCGACCGCGCGCTGGATGCGGCCACGCGCGACTGGGAACTGGCTGCCGTGCTGGCCGACCGCATCGTGCGTGGCGTGTTTCAAGCGGCGCGACCCGTGGTGGCCAATGGCTGGTCCGACGCCTGGCACCTGGGGCGAATCGACGGCCGCGCGCTCGTCAATGTGCCCGACGGCGTGCTGGCGGGCGGCCCGGACGCCTTGCCCCACCTGGGCGCGCTGACCGGTCAGCCCGATCCTGGCGCAGCGACAGCCAGCGCGCGCACCTGGTTCCCGCTGCACAGCGGCGGCGAGCACGATGATCTTGGGTGGGTCGAGGTGAGCGTGCGGCCGCTGGCCAATGCGCTTGAGTCCGACGACGATGCCATCAGCGTGCCCGACCTGGATGCGCTGCGCCAGGGCCAGGTCCGGACCGTCCTGGCCGGCGCCCGGCATTTTGACGGTCGCGGTCAGGGTCAGTGGAAGACGACGGTGCGCTTTGGCGAGGCGGGCTTTTCGGGCGACTCGTACAGCCTGGCGCTGGTGATGGCCGACCGTATCGCGCGCGGCCGTGAATTCATGGCGCGTGGCAGGGTGATCGCCACCGGTACGTCGAGCGCCTGGCATGCGGGCAAGGTCGAGACCGTGGACGCGCTGGCGCCGAAGTGCGCGCTGATCCTGCGCGAAGCGGGGCCGGGCGACCGCATTTTGCTGCCCAAGGCGTGGGAAAGCGCGCTGCCGCAGGGCATGCGCGAAGCGCTGCGCGCGCGCGGCGCGAGCCTCGCCTGTGTCGAGCGCATCGGCATCATTTGAGATCACGGGTTTGACATCGCGGGCGTGCGCGAGCGCACCGCGGCCGCAGACAGTGCGCTGCTAGAATTGGCAGGTTCGACAGCGGGTTGGCAAGCAGAAAGCAAGAGAGAAAACGGAGTCAGCTATGTTGCACATGTTCGGAGTAAACGGCGCCAGCTGCCCGCGGTGCGAGCGCAAGAATGGGGCCGATGCGCGCTACTGCGCGGGCTGCGGCGTGATCCTGGGGGCGCCGCGCAGCAAGCCGGTGCTGGTCGAGAACCGCTGGGTGCCCGCGCCCGATGAACTGGCAGTGTTCTTTGGCCTGCGCGAATTGTCCGGGCTGTTCGTCAAGACGCTGCGCGTGCCGGCCACAGCGCGCGGCTTCATCCTGCAGGGCGACAAGGCGACCGAAGTGCCGCAGGGCGAATACGAACTCGAAGGCTTCTTCACGCGCCTGAACCATCTGCTGCGCGACCAGCACGCCGAAATCCTCGTCACGCGCACGACGGCGCTGCCGGTGCCATTCGAGTTCGACGACATCCCGACCTGCGAGCAGCTTGCGATTTCGGTGCGCTTCACGGTCAGCATCAAAATTGAAAACGTCCCGGCCTTTGCGCGCCACTTCATGACTACGCCCGGCACCATCGGCACGCCCGAGTTGCGCGAACTGCTGGCGCATCCGGTGCGCCAGCTGGCGCTCGAATTCATCGGCGCGCGCTCGATCCGCGAGATGGCGGCCGGCGGCGCGCTGCGCGAAGAACTCGACGAACGCCTGCAGGGTGGCCTCAAGCTCCTGCTGGCCGACTACGGCCTGGCCGTGACGAGCGTGCAGACGGTGGAGCTGCGCCACGACAAATACGACGCCAACCGCGCGCGCGTGGGCAGCATGTGGCTTGCGGCCGACGAGCAGCACGTGCAGCTGGCGCACAAGCGCCATCTGGACGAGCTGTACACGGCCGAAGAATGGCAGCGCATCAAGCGCAGCGAAGAAGAAGCGCGCCTGCGCATCCGCCGCGCCGAGCTGCGCCAGGACGACGCGATCGCACGCGCCGAGATGTCGCTGCAGGGCGCCGACCGCGCGCACGGCGTGCGTGCACGCCAGATCGAACTGTATGGCCGCATCCTCGAAGCGAACTCGCGCGAGCAGGCAATGGCGCAAGGCGCCGGTGAAGTGCTGGCCGAACTGCAGCACGAGGCCGCGCAAAAAGGGGCGCAGCGCGCCGACGAAGCGGCGCAGTGGCAGCACCTGCGCGCGCTGGCCGGCGTGCACATGCGCGCCGAAGTCGCCAGCGCGCAGCAGGAAGCGCAGCATGCGCGCCAGTCGGCGCAGCAGCGTTTCTCGCAGCAGTTGCTGCAGCAGCAGATCCGCCACAAGATCGATCAGGCGCGCCTGATCGAGGACGCGACGCGCCAGCGTGACGAACTGATTCGCCTGCGCGAGAGCGAAGCCGAAGCGGCGCGCCGCATGCGCGACATCGACGAAGCCGAGTACCAGGCGCGCTATCAGGCCCTGAAGCTGGCCAACGACGCGCGCCTGCGCGAGGCGGGCCGCACGCAGGAATGGGAAGACGAACAGGCGCGCCAGCGCATCGAGGGCGCCCGGCGCGGCGCCGGCAAGCTCGATGCCGAGGCCCAGCAGGACAAACTGCAACGCACGATCGAACTCGAAGCACTGCAGGCGCGCTCGCTGCAGGACGTGACACTGCACGCCGACGAACGCCGCGCCGGTCTGGGCGAGGCGGCGCGCGCGGGCGAGCGGGAACACGAGATCGCGCTTGCACGCCTGGCGCTGGAACGCGCTGCGGCGCTTGGCGCGATGGACGACACGGCCAAGCTGGCCCTGGCCGACGCCGCCAATGCCGTCGTGCTGGCCGATTACCTCAAAACACGCGTGCATGCCGACATGGATGCCGACCAGTTGACGGCGCTGGCCGGCGTGGCTGGCGCCGGCAAGGTCGACCTGGACCAGGCAGCGCGCGCTGCGGCGCAGCTGTTGCGCGACGAACAGGCGCGGCGCGAGCACGAAGTCGACAAGGACCGGCGCCACCAGCTCGACCTGTTGACGCTCCAGAATGACGTGAACAAAGCCGCACTGCATGCGCAGGCCGGCGTGGCGGGTGCGCGCCAGTGCGTGCGCGGCCACACCCTGCAACGCGACGATCGCGTGTGCGCCGCCTGCGGCGGGGCGCCGTCTGCCTGATCGATCAATGCAAACAGCCATCGACAAGATCCGCGAACTGCGCGCACTGCACGACGACGGCCTGCTGAGCCGGCAAGAGTTCGAGCTGCGCAAGAACGCGATCCTCGACGCGGCCTACCAGCCGGGCGAGCGGCCTGCGGATCCGGATGCGCTGTACGACGCTTCTTCGTCGGCATCTGCGCCTGCAGCGCGCCCGGGCACCGAAATCGGCCTGATGACGGGCCAGGAAATCGGCCCGCAAAACCGGCGCTACCGGCTCGAACGCCTGATCGCGCATGGCGGCATGGGCCAGGTATGGCAGGCGACCGACCTGGCCACGCATGCCGAGCTGGGGCACAGCGCCCAGGTCGCGCTCAAGATTCTGCCGGCCCATGCGACATCCGCCGCCAGCCACGCCAAGCTCCTGATCCAGGAAG
The DNA here is from genome assembly GCF_059685775.1 of Telluria sp. LT1R51-2. Lineage (NCBI taxonomy): Bacteria > Pseudomonadati > Pseudomonadota > Betaproteobacteria > Burkholderiales > Oxalobacteraceae > Telluria > Telluria sp. LT1R51-2. The sequence continues at coordinate 1,418,327 of NZ_JCASIM010000001.1, forward strand.
CCACGCGCGCACGCCGCCTGGCGCACGAACACATCGTCCGGGTCTACGAATGGGCACAGGACCCGGCCACGTCGAGCTTTTTCCTGATCATGGAATACCTCGAAGGCGAAGACCTGGACGCCGTGCTGGCGCGCGAAGGCCGCCTGCCATTGGCGCGCGTGCTGGCCTTGCTCGACCCGGTCGCCGCTGCGCTGGACTATGCGTGGGACCGGCATCACCTGGTCCACCGCGACATCAAGCCCGGCAATGTGTTTGTCACGACGAAAGGCGACGTCAAGCTGCTCGACTTTGGCATCGCGGCGCGCGCGCGCGCCAGCGGCCCTGCGTCGAAGCTCGATGCACCGGCCACGTCCGGCACGGCCGGCTACCGCGCGCCGGAAGCCGTGATCGAAGGCCGCACACCAGAGCCCACGCTGGACGTGTATGCGGTTTCCGTCATGATCCACCAGTTGCTCACCGGCGTGCTGCCTGGCGAACCGGGCGGCACGGTGCCCGAGACGCTGGGCGCGCGCCAGTGGGAGGTGCTGCGCGGCGGTTTCGGACGCGATCCGGCGGCGCGCCCGGCCAGCGTGCACGCGCTCCTGGCGGCGATTCGCGCGGCGGCCGGGCCGTCCGCCGTCGAACAGGCGGCGCAGGATGCCCGCGAGCGCATCGAGCAGGAACGCGTGGCGCGCGAACTGGCGGCGCGGCGTGCGATCGAGGCGGAGGCGGCTGCCGTCATCAAGGCGCAGCAGGACGAACAGCGCCGCGTCCAGCTGCGCGAACAGCAGCGGCGCGAACGGCTCGAGGCCGAACAGGCACGCCTGGCGCGCAAGGAATCGCTGCGCCAGCAACTGCTGGCACGGCGCGACGAAGAAGTCGCCAAGACCCAGGCGGCCAAGGAAGAAGCCGCGCGCAAGGCCGCGCAACTCAAAGCGGCGGCAGCGTATCTGGCGCAGCAGAAAAAGGCGCGTGAGGACGCCGCTGCGGGCGCTGTGAGCGAGCCCGTCAGCCAGGAACGGGCGCCCGACGCAGCGGCGGCCGTGGCGGTGGCAGATGCGCCAGCGGCGGCGGCATCGGTAGCGGTAGCAGCACCGGTCGCCGACACCGGCATCCTGCGCGATGCCTTCATCGACGGCAGCGGCAGCGGCCCGGCGATGGTGCTGATCCAGACGGGCCGGTTCCAGATGGGCTCGCCCGAGCACGAGCGCCGCATCGCGATGGCGGCCGGCTCGCAAAAGAACTGGATCGCGCGTGAGACGCCGCAGCACTGGGTGGGCATCGAGCGTCCGTTTGCGATGGGCCGCTATCCGGTAACGGTGGGAGAGTGGCGCGCCTTCGCACAGGCCAGCGCCTGGCAGCCGGCCGGCGAGGTCGACTGGGCCGCGCCGGGGTTCCCGCAGACCGATGACCATCCGGTGGTTGGCGTAACGTGGTTCGACGCGCTGCAATACGTGGCGTGGCTGAGCGCAGCGACGGGCAAGCGCTATCGCCTGCCAAGCGAAGCCGAATGGGAATATGCGTGCCGCGCCGGCACCAGGACCGCCTTTAATACGGGCGACACGATTGCCACGACGCAAGCCAATTTCGATGGCACGTTCACCTACAACGGCGGGCCGCGCGGCAAGTTCCGGCATGGGACCACGAAGGTCGATACCTTTGCTCCGAACGCCTGGGGCCTGCACGATATGCACGGCAATGTCTGGGAATGGGTGCAGGACGTCGTGCACGAGAATTACGACGGCGCACCGGGCGATGGCAGCGCCTGGGAAACGGGGGGCGACCAGGTGCGCCGCATCCTGCGCGGCGGCTCGTGGCTGTACAACCCGCGCTATCTGCGCTCGGCGCTGCGCAATGGTTTCTCGGCCGTGCTGTCGAACGATATCGTCGGCCTGCGCGTGGTACGCGAACTGATGTAGACAGGACTGGAAAGCGCCGGGCGATCCGGTGTACAGTCAGGCATTCCCTTTCTTTTTTACGACACCTGCCATGGCCATCGCGCACCTGTTTCGATCCCACGATAAAGACCTGGGCGGCGGTTTCACCGTGCGCCGCATGTTGCCCGCTGCGGCCCGCCAATCCATCGGGCCGTTCCTGTTTTTCGACCACATGGGGCCGGTGGAAGCGCCGGCCGGCGCCCGCCACGATGTGCGGCCCCATCCGCATATCGGTCTGGCCACGGTCACGTACCTGTTCGAGGGAGCGATCATGCACCGCGACAGCTTGGGCACCGAGCAGCGCATCGAGCCGGGGGCGGTCAACTGGATGACGGCCGGCAGCGGCATCGTGCATTCCGAGCGCACGCCCGAGGATCTGCTCGAGCGCACGCGCCGCACGCACGGCCTGCAACTGTGGGCAGCGCTGCCGCGCGAGCACGAAGAAACGCCCGCTGCGTTCAGCCACACACCGGCCGACCAGATTCCCGAAATTACATTGCCGGGCGCCACGGTGCGGCTGCTGGTAGGCAGCGCGTTCGGTCAGACGTCGCCCGTGCCGACCTTCAGCCAGACGCTGTACCTCGATGTGCAACTGGCGCCCGGGGCGGCCATCGAACTGGATGACCTGCCCGATGAAACCGCGCTGTACGCGCCGTTCGGCACGATCGAGATCGACGGCGAGCCCGTTGCCGCCAACACGATGGCCATGCTCGAACCGGGAGCGGCGGTGCGGGTGAGCGCCGCTGCCGGCGCGCGCTTTGTCGTGATCGGCGGGGCGCCGCTCGACGGCAAGCGCTTCATTTTCTGGAACTTCGTCTCGAGCAGCCGTGAGCGCATCGAACAAGCGGCGCGCGACTGGGAAAACGACCGCTTCGTGCCGCTGGCTGGCGACAACGAACGCATTCCGCTGCCGCAGTGGCCGCCAACCTGGCGCCGCGACTGACCTTGCCGCGCGGCTAACGTGCGCCCGTCCGGTGCGGGCGGGCGTAATCTGGCATAACCCTGTACGTGTCAATACGAATGAGGTGATGCCATGAAAATTCCTGACCACCTGCGTGCGCCGGCGATCGTGTTCGCCCTACAGGCAGTGTTGCTGGCCGGTGCGGCGCTGGTGTTTCTGGTGCTGGTGCCGTCGTACGGCTGATCAGGCGCTGAGGGCGGCAGCAAGCAGGCTGCGGCGGTCGACGCTGCGGCGGTCGGCGCGCGCCTCGGGATAGGCCGTGGGGACAAAGCGCGCCGCGATGCCCATGCCGGGTTGTTGCACCCGATCGAGCGTGCCGCTGATGGCCAGCGGCGCGTCGCGGCCGCTTGCCCGGTCGCGCTGCCAAAAGCCGCCGTCACGGTGGAACAGCAGCGGCAGGGCGACGGCGCGCGGCATTGTCACTGGCTGGGCGCCAGCGCTGGCACCGTTGAGCGCAGTCTGGCCAACCGGCGGCACGGTGTCCGGCGCCATTAGATAAAAACACTCGGCGCGGGCGCCGGCGTCGAGCCGGTGCAGCACGACCGCATGTGCCAGCAGCGCTGTCACCTCAAGCGTGACGATGCCCTTGATGCTGGCCGTCAGTTCGATGCGCATGCCAACGCGCAGTTGGACAGGCATATGCTTGCCAGGCCAGACGCCATCGAGCAGCATGCCATAGCGCGATACGTCTTCGATCTCGAACCCGGCGCGGCTGCGGCGGATGATCGCATGGCGGCCCGACAGCCGGCGCGTCAGGCCGCCGGCTTCCATGCCGGTGTCGCCATGGTAGGCCAGCAGTACATCCGCATCGGGTGCGTCGTATTCAAAGCGGCCGAGCATGAATTCGTCGAGCGCGAACAGGCGCACGTGGCGCTGTGTGGCCGAATCGGCTTCGGCGTGCACGAAGCACGCGCTGTCGGTCAGGCACGGGTGCGCGGCGGGCTGGGCCGGCAGATCGATCTCGATCAGGTCTTCGTCCCAGGCAATGGTGGTCATGCCCATGTCGATCTTGCCGGTGCCGTTGCCGCCGTCCAGGTTCAGGTGGGCGATCGACGCATTGCGGGCCACGACATCGATATCGATCCGGCCGCCGCCAGGCGCATTGACGCGGGCGATGCCGGCGTCGTCGGCCGTGACGCGCACGTTCTTGTGCGTGGCGAGGAAGGTCTGGTGGATTTCACCCAGACTCGCATCCTGACGCGGCACAAGGATCACGGGCGAGCAGGTCCAGGTGCGGCTGGCGTCGGGCGCATGGGCATGGCGGCTGTGCAGTTCGATCTCGATGCGGTATTGGCCGTGTTCGAGGCCGCGCGACGAAAATTCGAGAAACAGCGGGCGCCAATCGCCGCGCGAGGTGCGCTGGAAGCAATAGCTTTCGCCGCCGTGCAGGCGCAGTGCCGAGTGCACGAGCATGCGCACGTCGGGCGCGCAATCCATCGGCATGCCACGCAGCTCAAGACGCAGGGCCTGGCGGCCACCGGCCGCGCGCGGGTCGAACCCGCTGATGTGCAGTTGCGGGCGCTGCAGGCTGGTCGACTCAGGTGCCGGTGCCGGGACGACCGTGTCACGGCGCGTGCGCACGGCACTGATCGTGTCGAAACTGGTTGGCAAACCATCGACCACCGCGTTTGCCGACGGCGGCAACGGCGCAGCGTGCGCCTGATACGCACCGGCCGCCGCCTCGGGCTGGGCATGCCCGTGCGCGCACCGCACCTCGCCGGGGGCGACCCAGACGGTGCAGTGCGGATGCGCGGGATTGCGGCAGCGATTCATGTCAGATTGATCAGTTTAGAAAGTTCGAAAACGGTATTGCAAGCTTACGCTGTTTTCAGCAGGCACGGCGCGCCGAGCTCGTTGCTTATCAACATTATTTACCTATAGCATCAAATTAATTTGCCATCTTTCCAACGTTCAATATCTGGCGCCGTCATCATGGAGCGGCAAGGCGGTTTCGTCGGCGTGGCGAGGCAGGGGGCGCAGCACGAGCGCCGTCAGATTATCGGGTTGCAGACCAGCAGGCGGCTCATGTTCCATCAGCCCGAACAGGCGCTCGACAAGCGTTGCCGCCGCCGGTGCATCGGCGAGCAGCGCCGGCCAGCGAGCGACAAACGCATCCGGTTGCGCGCATGACCAGAACCCGTCGGTGGCCAGCAAATACGCGGCGTCGGCCCGTATTTGCAGCGCGCGGCGGTCGGGCAGGTGGGCCAGCCAGCATGGCAGGTTAGCGGGCGTGAGGGCAAACAGCCCGTCGGAAAGACGCGACGGATCGGCAAACGCATTGCCAAGAATGAACGCCTGGGCAATCTGCGGCGCGTGGCGGCCATGGACTTCGCGCCACCAGTCGGCTTCGCCAAGCCGGCCAGCGAGTGCGGCGCCGGTGGCCGGTACGTGGTCGACCGTCAGCACCGTGGCCTGCTGCGCATCGAGTTCATACAGCCGCGAGTCGCCCACGTGATACAGCAGCGGCGCGGCGCCGGGCGGCAGTTCGAGCAGCGTGAGCGTGGTGCCGGGCCGGCCCGTCGCGCCGGTACCATCGGCAAACTGCGCCTGCAACATGGCGTGCAGGACATCGAGGTGGGCGGTCAACGCATCGGGTGTCGTGCAGGGCGGCATGGCGAGAAGGCCGGCGGCAAGTGCTTCGGCCGCTTCGCGCCCGTGGCCATGGCCACCCATCCCGTCGAGGACTGCCAGACGGCCATGTCCGGCGGGCCAGGCGGCGATTGTCGAGATGACCGGCAACTGGTCGTGCAGATGACAGGCACGGCCGTCGAAATCGATGACGACCAGATTGTCCTGGTTTTCGCTGCGGGTGGCGGGCCCCACACCCACGCGGCTCGCGACGGCGACATCGAAGGAGGGTGCAAAGCGAAAGTCGGCAAGCGTCGAAGGCATGGGCTGGGGGTGTGGTGGGATGATGACACTGTACTACTGTTTGTTGGCAAGTCATGCGCTGAACAGATGCCATTCTTCGCGCCACCCGAGGGCAATGAACCTGCAACCTGGAACATCGGGCATGGTATGTTGACGTTTCCATCACACCTTTCTCGAAACGCGCCATGGTCATCCGTCCCCTCGAGTCTGCCGACGTGCCGGTCCTGGCACCGGCCATGGCCGCGCTGCTGCGCAGCCTGGCGCTGGAATTCATCGTGCACGAATCAACGCCGCTCGGCGCCGCGACCTTCCTGGCCGAGAATGACGAGCATGCCATCCGCAGCTATCTGGCGCGCGGGTATGCCTGTCATGTGGCGCTCGATGGCGAGCGGCTGGCCGGCTTCGTCGCCATCCGCGACAACAGCCATCTGTTTCACCTGTTCGTTGGTACGGCCTGGCAGCGGCAGGGACTGGCGCGGCGCCTGTGGCACGCTGCGCGCGCCGCCGCCATTGCGCGCGGGGGAGACGGCAATTTCACGGTCAATGCATCGAACTACGCCGTCTCGGCCTATGAACGGCTTGGCTTCGTGCGGGTGGCGCCGACCCAGTGCATGAAGGGACTGTCGTTCAATCCGATGCACCTTGCCTGGGCGGGGGATTGACCCAGTCGGACCCGACCTGTGTCGCTGGCCATGTAACGTACTGTGCACTTTCAGTATATATTGCCTTGCGACAAAAGTTTTCGTTTTGGCAGCAGGTTACAATGGTGGTCGTCCGTATCGGTCGGACGTGAGCGGCGCATTGGCGCGCCGTGCTCGACAAGTTTTGATGATGATGATTCTGCATAACCTGATCCGCACACTTCCTGTAACCGTGCTGCCCAAGGCAGCACGGGAGACATGGGCATGAGCGCGACAGCGCCGTCGATGCCTTCCATTTCGCGCGCGTTCGGCAAAACCCTGATGACCACCATGGGCATGACCGTGGTGGGATTCATCTCCTCCGTCATTACCGCGCGCATCCTGGGTCCGGAAGGGCGCGGCTTGCTGTCGGCGGCCATCCTGGTCTGCTCGCTGTCCGCCGGAATCGCGCAGTGCGGCATGGGCAGCAGCTATCTGTATCACTTCGGCGCGGCGCGGCAGTTTCCGTATCTGCGCTTCTTTCTGCTGTCGCTGCTGAGCATCAGCATCTTTGCCACCGCGCTGGCTGCGGCTGGGCTGCAACTGAGCGATGCGGTGCAGCTACACCGGTTCATGTGGCTGATTCTGGCGTTTGCCGCATTCATGGCGAGCCAGATCTATGTGTTCTCACTCACGCAGCTGCATTCGGATCTTCACTTCTTCAACATCTTGCGGTTTACCCAGGTGTTCGGGAACCTGGTCCTGATGCTGCCCCTGGTGCTGTGGTTCGACGTGGTGACCTTCGAACAGATCCTCGCCACGCAATTGCTGATGCTGATTGGCGTCACGGTCATGGGCCTGTGGTGGGCGCGCAAGCACCGGATCTGGCACTTGAAAGTGGAGGTCAAGGACCCGGTACGGCCGTGGGACGTCGTGCGTTATGGTTTTCACCAGCAGGGCATCGGCTTGCTCAGCATTTTCCTTGTCAATTTCGACAAGCTGTTCCTGCTCAATCGCGGCACCATCCGCGAATACGGTTTTTATGCGCTGGCATTCACGACGTCACGGCTGATCGGCGCGGTGCAGGAATCGGCATCGGTCGCGTTGTTCTCGCGCTTTGCAGGCCGGGACGAGCAAGCGTTGAGCCAGGCGGTGCGCACGACGTTCCGGGTGACCTTCATGCCGCTGATGGTACTGGCCGCAATTGGCGGCGCGTTGTCGCCATGGCTGCTCAACCTCATCTATGGCAAGTCCTTCGCAGCGATGACGATGCCGTTTGCCATCCTGCTGTTCGAATGCGTGATCGGCGGGGCCAGCTGGACGCTGGCGCAACGTTTCACCGCCGCCGGGCAACCCGGGCTGGTGCTGGCGCGCCAGATCATCGCCGTGGTTCCCGTGCTGATCGCAATTCCGTTCCTGCCGCAGGAAAATAGCTATGTCTGGCTGGCCGGGTTGATGCTGGCGGGGGCCTGCTTGCGCCTGATCACGACGATCATTCTCGGGGTGCGCCGGCTGAGGGAGCCGATGCCCGACTTCATTCCGACCCGCAGCGACCTTGCCATCCTGCGCCGGCTAGTGACGCGCGCCAAGTAACTTGATTTTTCGGGAGTAGACTTGAGTAACCATCGTTTGATGATGCAGGATCTGCAAAACAAGCATGACACCATTCATGATTTGCTGAAGGGCAGAGACTTTCATTACATCGATATTCCGATGCACGACAATATCGGCGATCTGCTCATCATGCAGGGCACGCTGGCGTTTTTCAGATGGAAGCGCCTGTCGCCGCGCACGATATCGACCTCGTGGGCATTCGATCCGTCATGGGTCAAGCCGGGCGATATCCTGGTGTTTCACGGGGGTGGCAATTTCGGCGACCTGTACGCGAACATCAACGAGATACGCGAAGAGATCATCGCGCGCTTTCCGGCTAACCGCATCGTGATATTGCCGCAAACCGTGTTCTTTGCGAGTGAAGCGGCGCGTGACCGCTCGGTCGCCGTATTCCGGCGGCATGCCGATGTCCACATTTTTGTGCGAGATAAAGCGTCGCAGCAGATTGCGAATCGGTTTTCCGAGAACGTGTATCTGGCGCCCGATATGGCGCATCACCTGTATCCGATTGCCAGCGCCGGCAAGGCCAGTGGCGTGCTGCGCATCGAGCGCGTGGATACGGAAAAGCCGGTCGTGCCGGATTCGCTCAAGGATGCGCGATTCGACACGCGTACCGACTGGATCGAAGTCGTGGGCAAGGAACAGCGGCTGATCGCCTTCGCCTGGCGCATTCAGGCCGCCCTCATCAAGCGCGGCTGGCAAACCTGCAAGAAGCTGATCGGACCATGGTACTGGATACCGCTTGCGCAGCATTTTTCGTCCAGAGCCGTGGCCCTGTTCGCGCGCCATGACCACATCGTCACCGACCGCCTGCACGGCCACATCCTGGCGTGCCTGATGGACAAGCACCATACCGTGATCGACAACAGTTACGGCAAAAATTCCACGTACATCGACCAATGGACGGCGCACAGCGATCTGGTGCGACTGGTGAAGGTTTGACCGCATGCCCGCTTTTTTCCAAGGATCGTAACCCATGAGCACCTCCGCCCCGACCGTCCTGATCGTCGACGATGAAGCCAGGAGCCGCGATCGGCTGGCCGACCTGCTGGCGCCCGGAGGCTATGAAACGACCAGTGCCGCCAGCGGCGAAGAAGCGCTGTCCTCGGTCGCCTGCGAGGCGCCCGACCTGATCCTGATTGCGCAGACCATGACGGGCATCGACGGCTGCCAGGTGGCCAGCATCCTCAAGGCCGATCCGGCAACCGAGAACATCCCGATCATCATGGTCACCGGAGACGAGGACATCGGCACGCGCCAGGCCGGACTGGCGGCAGGGGCCGAGGAATTCCTGAGCAAGCCAGTCGATCCCACGGAACTCGGGCTGCGCGTGCGCAATCTGCTGCGCCTGAAGGACATGGGCGACCTGGAAGACCAGGTTGTCGTGCTCGAGCAGAAAATCGCCGCCCGCACCGCCGACCTGCTGCGCTTTCGCACGGCGATGAATGCGACGCCGGACGCCCTGATGCTGGTCAGCCGCGACACGATGCGCTTCGTCGAGGTCAACGACACCACCTGCGCGATGCTGGGCTACACGCGCGCCGAGATGCTGAGCCTGGGCCCGGTGGCCCTGGGCGCGGCGACGCATGATGAACTCGAAGCCATGTTCGAGCCCGCGCCGGGCGGCCGGATCAAGCCAAGGCTGAGCGAGGTCACGCTCCACTGCAAGGATGGCGGGTCAGTGGACGTTGAAATCCACCGCCAGGCCCTGTTGTCCGGCAACGACTGGATCATCGTCAGCGTGGTGCGCGACATCACCGAGCGCCGGGTCGCGCAGCAAATCCTGCAATATCAGGCCAGCCATGACGTGCTCACCGGCCTGCCCAACCGCGCCTGGTTCTACGAGGCGCTTCACGGCACGGTCCGGGCGACCCACAGCGCCAGTCCCAGCGTGGCGGTGGTGTTTCTGGACCTGGATCGCTTCAAGAACGTCAACGACACGCTCGGTCACGCCATGGGCGACGAATTGCTGGTGCAGTTCAGCGCGCGCCTGGTCACGTGCGTGGGCGAACGCGACACTGTCGCGCGCCTGGGCGGCGACGAATTCGGCCTGATCCTGATGCTCGACCAGGACCCGGCGCACGCGGCCACCGTGGCCAGCCGCATCGCCGAGGTGCTGTATCCGCCGTTTAATCTGCGCGGCTTCGAGGTGATCGTCACGGCCAGCGTGGGCATCACGGTCCATCCGCAGGATGGCGCCGACCCCGAGGTGCTGATCCAGTACGCCGACACCGCCATGTACGAGGCCAAGCAGGCCGGGCGCGACACTTACCGCTTCTTCACGGCCCAGATGAATGCCGATGCGCTGCAGCGCCAGGATCTCGAGCACGCGCTGCGCAAGGCGGTCGAGAACGAGGAATTCGAGCTGTATTACCAGCCCAAGCTGCTGCTCGGCGCGGACACCATCGTCGGTGTCGAGGCGCTGCTGCGCTGGGACCGGCCTGGCCACGGGCTGGTGTCGCCCGGCCTGTTCGTGCCGGTGCTCGAAGAGACGGGGCTGATCGTGCGCGTAGGCCGCTGGGTGATCGACACGGCCTGCCGCCAGATCAAGGCCTGGACGCGCCATGCAACGGGGGCGGTGCAGGTGTCGGTCAATATCGCGGGGCGCCAGTTCGCCGAGGGCGACCTGGAAGGCGATGTCCTGCGCGCGCTGTCAGAGTATGATGTGCCGGCTGCGCTGCTGGAACTGGAGCTGACCGAGACGTCGCTGATGATCAACACCGAGCGCACGATGCAATGCCTGAGCAATCTGCGCGCACACGGCATCCAGGTCTCGGTCGACGATTTCGGCACCGGTTATTCGAGCCTGGCCTATCTGCGCCGTTTTCCGATCGACAAGCTCAAGATCGATATCGCCTTCATCCGCGACGTGACTACCAATGCCGACGATGCCGCCATCGTCAACGCGATCATCACGATGGCGCACAGCCTGAACGTGCAGGTCGTCGCCGAAGGCGTCGAGACGCCGGCGCAGAAGGCCTTCCTGCTGGCGCACGGGTGCGACCAGATCCAGGGCTACCTGGTCAGCCGTCCGCTGCCGGCGCACCTGGTGACGTCGCTGATGGCGCTGCACGCTGCCAAGGTGCCGGTGTCTGCTGCCGCGTGACGGCAGGCGGCTGGCGGCGGTGAGAATTGTTGAGTAAGTGACGCCATCGGGGTGGCTATACTGCGGAGATGAACCGGGCCACCTGGCGTTACCGTTTGAATGAACCCCGCAGCGCGGGCCTGGCAGCCACGCTGCTCGTGCATGCGTTGTTGATCCTGGCGTGGCAGATGGCACGCACGTTGCCGGCGCCGGTCGCGGGGGACGATGCGGCGATGCTGTGGCTGCGTGTGCCGGCGCCAGCGCCAGCGCCGCGCATTGTCGCTGTCCCGCCGGTTCAACCGGAGGCTGCGCCAACCCGGAAGCCCGGTACGCCGCTGCGGCCTGTGCCTGCGGCACAGGCAGAGACGCCCGTGCAAATTCCGGTACCGGCACCAGTGCCGGATGCGCCGCCAACGCCGCTTGAACCGGCGACCCCCAGCACGGCCGCTATCATGGACAGCGCACGCCGCAGCATCGGCGACATCGATCGGGCATTACGCAAGGAGCGCCAGCCGACGATCGTGCTGCCGCCGGACAGCCCGCAACTGCGCCTGCGCCGCGGCATCGAGCATGCGCGTGAGATGGCGCCCCCGCGCCTGTGGGAGGCGCCGCGGGTCGTCGAACTGGTCAACAACACGGGCGATGGCGCGCGGCGCACCCGCGTGATCACCGGAGATCGCACCTACTGCCTGACGGACCGCGCGCCGACGACCAATGTCGAGATGATCGAAATGCACGGCAAGCAGCGCTTCACGACCTGCCCAAAGGATGAAGAGCCGGCCCGACAGCAGGAATGGCGGACTGCGCGTGATTGAGCCGGTCAGCGACAACGCTGCTGCCCGGCTCGTTGGCGACTAGGCGTCTTCCAGTACCGGCATATCAACGTCAGCGACCATCACCTGGTTGCGTCCGCCTTTCTTTGCCGCGTAGAGAGCACGGTCAGCGGCAGACAGCAGAGCCTGTTCGCCATTGCCATGACCGGGCCACTGCGCCACACCGAACGATGCTGAAATACCCGAAATGGTCTGCCCCGCGTGCTCGATGACGATCCCGCCAATCGACGAACGGATGCCCTCGGCGCACTTCTGCGCCTCCTCGGCACTGCAGTCCGGCCGCATCAGCACCAGTTCTTCTCCACCGTAGCGGCACACGACGTCGCTTGCGCGCACCCGTTGCAGGATGGCGTGACTGGCGGCCTTCAGGACCAGATCGCCGCCTTCATGGCCGTAGGTGTCATTGACGCGCTTGAAATGGTCCAGGTCGATCATCACCACCGAACAGGCGCTCTGGCTGCGCTGGGCGCGTGCCAGCTCGCGCTTGAGCGATTCGTCGAAGAAGCGCCGGTTGTACAGGCCGGTGAGCGGATCGACCGTTGACTGGTGGCGCAGCGTGTCGCGCAGCGAGACGTTGCTGATCGCCAGGCTCAGCTGTTCAGCCAGCGCGATGATGTGCATGCTGTCGCTCTGGTTGTCTTCGTGCCGGTCGTCCAGGACCATCAGAACACCCACGACATCGCCTTGCGAGATCATCGGGACGCACGTCTGGGATGCATACTTGCCGATCCAGAGCGTACCGTGATCGCAGAACAGGTCGTGCTGCGCCGTCGCGACATGCATTTTGCCCAGCCGCAGGCACCAGCACTCATCGCGGGCGATGGTAGGAGGCGCCGTATCGGTCAGATTCCACGACGCATTGAGTTCGAGTGCATCGCGCGAATTGCGGTAGAGATATACCGCGCCAGCCGTGTCCGGTAATAGCTTGCGCAGGAATACCGGCAACATGCGGGCAAGTTCGGACGGCGCCTTGACGCTGTCCAGCGCGTGCAGCATCTCCGCTGCCACCGACAGGCGCTCTGCGCGCACGGCGGACTGCTTCGCCAATAGCGCGTTGTTCTCGGCCAATAACTGCGACTGGTTAGCCACTTCCGCCTGCTTGTTCAAGCTCCTGGTCACGATGAGCACCGTTGCCACGATCACGACCAGGCTGGCCAAGGCGGCGCCGATACCAAGCGCGGAATTGTATCCCAGCGTTGACGTCAGTTCGTCCCGCAGCACCTTGCGCTGCTCGGCCAGGACATGAATCTGACGGCCGAACTGGGTGCGCAGCTCGTCCATCAGGAGCTTGCCTTTCTGGCTCGCCACGGCGTCGATGGCCGCCTGCGTCTTGCCCGCTCTTTTCAGGCGGATGCTGCTATCCATCTCGAGAACTTTGGCCTGGCTGAGACTGGCAATGCGTGCCACCAGGGTTCGCTCCTGGTCGGAATTGGCGAGTCGATGCAAATCCTCGAGCGCCGCGGGAATGCCTGCAACGCCAACGTTGTAGGGGTCGAGGAAGCTTTCGTCGCTGCCGATCAGAAAGCCGCGTTGGCCGGTTTCGGCATCCTTCAGCAAGCTGAGCGCGAGGTTGTATGCGCGCTCCTTTTTCGCGCCGTCCTGAAGCGCGCGCAAAGTCGTGTTCGCCTGGTAGCTGCTGATACAGGGCAGTGTGGCGAGGCAGGCAACGATGATGATGATCAGGGCGCCGAATACCTTAAGGCTGGGGTCGAGTCTGGAAAACATGCCTTAGGGAAATAATTGATAATGTGCAATCATAACCCCGCTATGCGCTGGCAATAAGTGAAGGAGCTGCTTGTTTCCACGTCTGTTTGGACGATGGGGCTACATCCCTGGTCTTGGGCGACTAGCGTTCGTCCGCCCGGCGCAGCCACAGGCTGCTGGCCCAGCCTTCGACATCCTTGCCATCGAGCGTGGCGCGCACCTGCCACCAGTCGCCATCGCGCTGGCCCGTCGCAATCACGCGCGCACCGCCCGGTACCACCAGCAGGCGCTCGGCGCCGATGCCGCCTGCGACGCGCAGATTGAGCGCATCGCGCACGCGGTAGGGCGCGCCTGCCACGGGCACGTCGGTTGCCGGCAGCGGCGTCTCGGCCAGTTCGACCGGCGCCGGCAGTGTGCCCGGTCCGCCGAACAATGCCAGCAGCAGCACGCCGCCGGCCGCGGTACCGGCGGCCAGCACGCCCAGTGCGCGGGCGTTGGGCCGTCGCCACCAGGCACGGGGCGTGAGCCACGCGCAGGCGCACAGCGTGAGCACGAGGGCCGCGCCGAACGCACCGATGTACGTGGCGAAATACGCCGCAATGTGGGTCGACGATAGCATGCTGGCCTCAGGCGTCGAAGCGCAGCACGTAGTGGCCCGCCACCAGGTGGTGGCTAGGGGGGATCAGGTACGGCGCATCCTGGGTGGCCGCGTCGATCTGCGCCACCAGGGCCAGGTCGGCGTCAAGGTGGTACAGCGCCTGGCTTGGAGACAGGCGCACGACGCGAAGGCCATCGCTTGACGCTTCCCAGCTGAAGGCGCTGCGCGACAGGCCGAGGCGATCGGCGCTGGCGGCGGCGCCGTCGGCCTGGCGCACGAATTGCGGCGCATCGAGCACGCGCAGCGCGGCCAGTGACGGCATGCCACGCCCGAACGTCAGGCGCGAGCCGCCTGCCGCCGGTTGGGACGGCCCCTGCGGCAGCACCAGGAGGGCGCTGTAGCGCTCTGCCATCGACTGCGGCGCGGCGAGCAGGCCGATGCTGGCCCCGTCCATCGGCGAAAACTGCGATGGCACGGCGATGCGCTGGCGACCAGCCGGGGTGATCGCGTGCAGTTCGTCGGCATCGTCGATGGCGAAGCGGATCACGTTGTCCTTGCCTGGCGCGGCTGGTACGAGTTGCGCGTCCAGGCCCACCTCGAGCGCCTGCGCACCCGTGTCACGGTAGCGGCTCAGGCGCGGCAAGGCCAGCGCGGCCAGCGTGATGCGATGGCGCGCGACGGGCGCGTAGGTTGCGTCGGCTTCCGGGGCGGGTGCGGGCGTCGCCAACGATACCGGCGTCGGGGCGGCCAGGGGCATCGCGGTCAGGTCGGCCGGCGGCGTGCTGCTGCGCGATTTCCAGACGGCGGGGCTGCGCTGCGACGCAGCGGCGGGCGTGGTCGCTGCTGCAGGCACGGAAGCCGGCGGCTTCAGGGTCGCGCCAGCGTGGCTGATCCTGAGCAGCAGGCGCTGGGCGCTCGCGCCCTTGCCGCGCAGGACGTAATAGCCATTGGCACCGTCAAAGACGCAGTCGAAACTGTCTTTCGGGCGCACCTGCAGTTCAAGGGGCGCTTCCGGCCCGTCGTTCACGAGCAGCAGGCCACCGTCCGGACCGAACGGCCAGCCCGGCACGGCAAACGTGGCATTGGCCGGGTCCATGCCCACCAGGGTCAGGCGCTGGTTCGGGTAGATCGCGCACACGGGCTGCCAGATGGCGCTGTCGCGCGAAGCGGTTACCGTGTACTGCACCTGCTCGCCCGGCGCCGGCAGGTAGACCGCGTGGCCGAATTTGACCTGCACTTCGCCCGGCGCGATGCGCTCGTCGCCGGAAATGAAGTAGCGCACTTCATCGCCACCGAGCAGGTCGCCGAAATCCTTCTGGTGCAGCGCGGCCAGCGACTGCGCCAGGTCGCGTACGCGCGCGCCGCGGGTCAGGTGGCGGTCGTCGTCGACGTCGTCCTGTGGCAGCACCAGTGTCACGTGCGAGAAGCAGCGGGTCGCGGCGCGGCCGCGCAGTTCGCGCGGCGAGCGTTCGAGCAGGTCGCGCAGCAGCGCGCGGCGCGAGAACAGCGACAGACCGGGCGCCTGCCACAGCGCGTCGGCGTTGAACACGTCTTCTACCTTGCCCAGGACTTCGTGTTGGACATAGACCGGCATGATTGAATCTCCTCGTTGAATGGGGTGCTTGCCATGCCAAACGCTAGCAGGGGGCAGATGAAAAACAGCAGGTGCGAGCCGCCGGCAGACAGAAAACTCATCGGCTGACCCATGATCGGGAACATCGCTAGATTGGTGCCCCACGACAGCAGCAGGTGGCCGGCGACGAACGCCGCGCCGCCGCACAGCGCAAAGCACTGGAAGCGGCCCAGCCAGGCGCGCCGGAAATCGTTGGCTGCCAGCGCGCGGCCCCAGGCGCCGGCGGCCACCCGCACCAGCGCCACCAAAAACAGCGCCTGCAGCGTCCACAGCGCGAGGCCGGCCGCCAGGCCGTGACGCTGCAACAGGAAGGCGGGCGCAAAGTCATCCTGAATCGCGGGGATCGCCAGCGCGTCGCCGGCCGCGCCGCCCAACGCTGCGAGACCGAACGCGTCGTCGGCCCCCAGCCAACCGCCCTGGGCGATGGCGCGTGCGCCCAGCAGCATCTGCTGGCCCGTGTGCGGGTGGACGGTCGGCGCGCTCCAGACCTGGAACCGTTCAGGGTAAAAGCCCAGCGCGCCGATGAATGCCCCACCGCTACGCAGCGCTGCGCCCCCTGCCACCAGCAGGCAGATGGCGCAGGCGGCCGTGATGAGGGCGGCGCGGCGGCCACGGCTCGCGCACCAGACCAGCGCCATCACGCTGCTCCAGACCAGCAGCAGTACCAGCGGTGAGTAGTCGTCGACCCGCACCAGCGCAACGCCCAGCAGGAACACGAACAGCAGCACGGGCGCGGCCATGCGCAGCCAGAAGCGCCAGTTGCGCTGCTGGTGCGTTGCGCCACCGGCCACCAGCGCCAGGCAGTGGGCGCTGAGCGCGGCCAGCGCGAACTTGGCGAATTCGAACGGCTGAATGTCGAACACACCCGTCTCGCTGCCAAAGCAGACTTGCAGCAGCACGCCGACCAGCGCGATCCCGGCCAGGGCCAGGAGCACGCGCTCGGTGACGGGGCGCGACAGGTTGTTGCGGCCGACGGAGGACAACAGCAGCAGCGTGCCGGGTAAGCCCAGGCCCAGCAGCGCGGTGGAGTTCTGGAAGTGGCGCAGCCAGGCAGTATCGCTCGCGCCCAGGCCCATCTCGAGCTGTACCAGCAGACCGGCGCCCAGCAGCAGTATGGCGGCGGCGGGCAGCAAACGGACGCGCGCCTGAAAGCGCAGCGTCAGCCACAGCGTGGCCCAGGCCAGCAGCAGCGAGATGCCGACACCGGGCGCGCCACTGCTGCGCTGGGCGATCAGCAGCAGCGTAGCGGTGGCCGCGACCAGCGCCGCAATCAGCGGCAGGGCGAGGCGTGCGCCGGCGACGCGCTGACGCAGCAGCGGCACGACGCTGAACGCACCCATCAGCAGCACGCCCAGCGCGGCGGCCCATGCCAGCGGCGTGGGCGCTGGCAGCGCAAACAGCGTGCGTTCCTGCCACTGCCATTGCACGGCGTCTGGCAGCTGGACCTGCGGCGCGTTCGACAGCGCGACCTGGCCCGATGGCGTCAAGTGCAGCATGTCGCCATTCGGCGTCAGCGTGAAGACGGTGCGGCCGACAGCGAAGGCATCGGTGGCGGCCAGCGACTGGTCGCGCTGCGCGGCATCTTCCCAGCCGTTGGCGGTCGAGACGAGCACCGGCTGGTCACCCCGTACCGACAGCGCGATACGGCCATCGGGCAGGCGCGCCAGCGATGCCGTGCCTGCCTCGAGCGTGCTGCTGGCCAGTCGGTTGCCGCAATACAGCAGGCCGCCCAGACTGACTGGCCGCGCCAGGCCGAAGGGGTGCGGCGTGATGCGGTTCCATAGGGCGAGCGCGCGACTGGCGAGGGGCGCATCTGGGCAGGCCGGCTGCAGTGCGCCCTCCTGCAGCAGCGTGGCGCCGTCGTAGCGCCAGGTGCGCTCGCCGTTCGACAGCGTCACGCTGCCGGCATCCTGCGCCAGCACGTCAAAGAGCGCGGCGCCGGCCTGGATCTGCTGGCCGCGGACCAGCGGCACGTCGCTGCTGCGCACGCGCGCGTCGCCACGGCGCAGCACGATCGGCTGAACCGGCTCCAGATTGCGCAGCCACCAGGCACCGCTTGCATCGCGCCGCAGGGTCAGCTGGCGCGCGGCGGCGCGCGGCGCACCCAGTTCCGCGCGGCCCAGCACGATCGATGTGCCCGGCTGCAGGCGCACCGCGAGCTCGCGCGGCAGCCACGCGGCAGGCGCGCGCAGGACGGCCAGCAATTGCACGGCGCACAGCAGCGCGAGCAGGATCGTGGCCGTCGCGGCGCCAAAGGACATGCGCGGGCGGCTGGGCGTCATGCTGCGCTCCTGGCTGGCGGCGCGCCAAGCAGGCTGGTTGCTTGCCCAAGCAGGCGGCTGATGTCCAGCGCGTGCTGCGGCCGCTCGGCGGGGCTGTCGGCCAGCAGTCGGCGCAGCAGCGCCAGGCCCGGCACGGCAGCCTGGCCCAGGTGGCTGGCAAACAGCGTCGCCTCATCGAGCTGCAGCACGGGCGGGCGCGCCTGGTGCGTGGCCAGCAGCGTGGCTGCGCCATCGCGGCCATGCGCTTGCCAGGCCTGGCCGCAGGTGCTGCTGTAACGCAGCAGGCGGCCGCAGACGAGGTAATAGAGGAGGGCCCCCAGGGCGAAATAATCGGTGCGCGCTTCGGTGGCGTAGCCGTCGGCGTCGGGGAAAAACTGTTCCGGCGCCTGCCAGTTGGCGGTACCGGCATAGGTATGGGCGCGCAGGTCGTCAAGGCGGCGATTGGTGCCGAAGTCGGCCAGCTTGAGCGTGTCGGCTGCACGGTCGAGCAGCAGGTTGCCGGGTTTCAGGTCGAGGTAGCGCCAGCCGTTGGCGTGCACCTTGGCCAGCGCCTGGTTGACCTGGCCGATCCAGACGAGGGCGCGGGCCGGTGCGATCGTGCGACCGGCAGTGGCTTCCTCCGCCAGATAGGCGGCGAGGTCGCCATCGAGCAATTCCAGGGCCAGTGCCGGCAGACCAAGATGCTCGCCGCTGTCGAGCAGACGCACGATGTGGCGGCCGTCCCATGGCGCCAGGCTCTGCAGGAACGCAATTTCGGTGCGCGCGCTCTCCACCCAGCGGCTGCGCAATGCGTCGGGCGCGCGCGCCATCTGGTCGAGATTGACAAGCTTGAGAGCAACGGCGCCAGTCGCATGCAGGCTGTCAGCACGCCAGACGACGCCATAGGCCGCGCCGGCCAGCGGTTCGCGCAGGCGATACTGCCCGCCGGTGAGCGAAATGACGGTGCCTGCGTCGTACATGGTATCCCCCGAGCATGGCGCAAGGCGCCGATGGGGAAGCAAAGCGGAGGGAAAGAGAAAAGAGCTTAAAAAGCCGGGGTCAGGTCTGACATTTGGACACGACCTCGACAGTCGCGGGAAAGAAAGCCGGGGTCAGGTCTGACATTCGGACACGATCTCGACAGTCGCGTAGCCTGACCTCGCTGGCTAAGGACCACGCTGATACTGGGCAAGACACCATTGGATGTCGCTAAGGCTGAGGTCGTGTCCGAATGTCAGACCTGACCCCGCCTGTGGTTATGACCCCGGCTGTGGTTAAGGCTAAGGCTGAGGTCGTGTCCGAATGTCAGACCTGACCCCGGCTGTGCCGGCTGTGGGCAAAGAAAAAGCCGCGCGGTGCGCGGCTTTCGGGGTTAGCGGCCGTAGCCGCGGCGGTCGTCGCGGTCCCAGCGGTCATGGCGATCATAACGGTCGCGGCGGTCATGACGGTCCCAGCCACGGCCACCGTCACGGTATTCGACGTAGACGGGACGCGGTTGGACGTACACCGGACGCGATTCCACGTACACCGGGCGTGGCTGGACATACACAGGGCGCTGCTGGACATAGACCGGGCGCTGCTGGACGTATGCCGGTTGCGACTGGTAATACCCGCCGCGATTGTCGTAATAGTTACCGCGATCGCCGTAGTGACGACGGTCGTCGCGCGAGTGGACGGAGTTGCCCACCGCCGCGCCGATCACACCACCTGCCACGGCGCCGCCGGTGCCGCCGACCGTGTGGCCAACGACTGCACCGAGCACGGCGCCGATGGCCGTATTCGTACCACGATCGCCGGCCATTGCCGCCGGCGATACGGCGACGGCGGCCAGCAGCACAGCACCAAAGGTCTTCGATTTCAACATGGCTTTTCCTTTTTACCCCGGCGGAGATCGGAATGATGTTCTCGCTCACCGGGTAAGAATCACTATATTCTTGGTTCTGAATAGTTCCATCTGCTAATACAGATTTTTACAAGTCATGCCCGGTCTGTAACATCCTCGCTTGCATCTCGGCCCATCTGCCCCATGTAGCTTCTATTGCTTTTAATCTATTCCCCTCATGCGCCCAAGCCGAAGCTTTCTCGTTGTTCTGTTCCTGATGGTCGCACTGCTGGTGTATATCGGCATGCGCCTGCTGCCTGACCTGGCCTTTGGCATGGTGGGCAATCTGATTGCCGGATTGCTGCTGTGCGTGCTGGGCATCCTGGTACCGGTAGGCCTGATGTCGGCCTCGATGCGCCGGCGCCGCTGGTCCGATGCGGTCGCCTGGATCGGCTTGTTGTCGATGGGCCTGTTCTCGTCGCTGCTGGTCGCGACGGTGCTGCGCGACCTGGTACTGCTGTTTCTGACGGTCGTTGGCACGGTAACGGCGCCGGTGCTGTACATCAGCGCGCTGGCGGTGCCGCTGGCCGCGCTGGCGGTAACGCTGATCGGCTATGCCAACGCACGCCGGGTTGCACGCATCGTCAAGGTGGACGTGCCGATCCGCGATTTGCCAACAGCGCTGCACGGCTACACAATCGCGCAGATTTCGGACGTGCACGTGGGCCCGACCATCAAGCGTGCGTATCTGAATGCCATTGTCGACAAGGTCAATGCACTCGAAGCGGACGCGATTGCCGTCACGGGCGACCTGGTCGACGGCAGCGTGCAGCGCCTGGCGCCGCATACTGAACCGCTGGGCCGCCTGCGCGCGGGCGATGGCGTGTACTTTGTGACCGGCAACCACGAGTACTACTCGGGCGCACTCGAGTGGATTGCCGAAGTGCGGCGCCTCGGTCTGAACGTGCTGATGAACCAGCACGTGATCGTGCACAAGGGCGACGCGCGCCTGATGATCGCGGGCGTGGCCGACTATCACGCCCACCACTTCCACCCCGAGCACAAGAGCGATCCGCAACGCGCCGCGGCGGGCGCGCCGGCCGGCATCGGCGTGCGCGTCCTGCTCGCGCACCAGCCGCGCAGCGCGACGGCGGCCGCGGCGGCAGGGTTCGATCTGCAGCTGTCGGGCCACACGCACGGCGGCCAGTTCTTCCCGTGGAACCTGTTCGTGCCACTGCAGCAGCCTTTCGTGGCTGGCCTGCACCGGGTGCGCGAGATGTGGGTGTACACCAGCCGTGGCACCGGCTACTGGGGGCCGCCCAAGCGCTTCGGGGCACCGTCGGAAATCACGCTGGTGCGCCTGGTGGCCGCCTGACGGCTGGCCCTCGACCAGGAAAGTCGGGGCACAACCTCGCCGGATGCGCTATTGTTTGAATCCTTCCAATACAGCAAGGATTCCCGCATGAACTTCCCCGTTCGCCATCTTCGCCGCCTGCCCATCCTGTGCGCCATCGCCGGCGCGGTGATCGTCACACCCGTCCTGGCCGCCAGTCCCGGTAACGATCCTGCTGCGCTGGTCAAGATCCGCGACGCGGCAATGGCGAGTGACTACGCCTGGCAACGCACGGAAGACATGACCGACCTGATCGGCCCCCGCCTGTCGGGTTCGCCCGGTGAGGCGGCAGCAGTGACCCAGGTTGCCGAGGCCATGCGCAAGCTGGGCGCGAAGGTGACGCTGCAGCCGGTGAAGGTGCCGCACTGGGTACGCGGGATCGAGACGGGTGAACTGGTCGATTACACGGGCCGGCCAGCCGGCATCACCCAGCGCATCGTGCTGACCGCGCTGGGCGGCTCGGGCGCCACCCCGGTCGAAGGCCTGCTCGCGCCGGTGCTCGTGCTCAATAGTTTCGAGGAACTCAAGGCGCGCTCAGCCGAAGTGAAGGGGAAGATCGTGTTGTTCGATGTCCCCTTTGACCAGCACATGGCCGATCGTGGCCTGGCCGGCCCGGCCTACGGCGCGGGTTCGAACTACCGTCGCAACGGCCCGCGCCTGGCGGCCGAACTGGGCGCCGTCGGCGCACTGGTGCGCTCGGTCGGTGGCGCTGCCTACCGTTTGCCGCACACGGGCTCGTCCGGCCTGTCTGACGACGCGCGCATCCCGTCGGCAGCCGTGACGGCGGAAGACGCCATGCTGATGGCGCGCCTGGCCAAGCGCGGCCCGGTCAAGCTCAAACTCGTGCTGACGCCGAAAAACCTGCCCGACGCCGATAGTTTCAATGTGATCGCCGATCTGCCGGGCACGGACAAGCCCGAAGAAATCGTCATCGTCTCGGGCCACCTCGATTCGTGGGATTTGTCGCCCGGCGCGCACGATGATGCCGCCGCCGTGGCCAGCGCGATGGCCGTGTTCGATGTGCTGAAAAAACTCGATTACCGGCCGCGCCGCACGATCCGCTTCATCGCCTGGATGAACGAAGAGAACGGCATGCGCGGCGCCAGCACCTATCTTGCCGCCGAACAGGCAAACGCCGCGAGGCACTTCGGCGCGATCGAAAGCGACAACGGGGTGGGCCGCCCGTTCGGCCTGCGTGCCAGCGTCACGCCGCAGTCGGTCAAGCTGTTCGCGCCGTTGCAAGCGGCCCTGCAGCCGATCGGTGCCGGCGTGTTCCAGCGGCAGGACGTCCTGGCGACAGGCGACCTGGCCGGCCTGGAACGCGCAGGCGTGCCAAGCTTTGCGCCGATCGTCGACACGGCGAACTATTTCGACATCCACCATACGCCGGCCGATACGCTGGACAAGATCGACCCCGACAGCCTGCGCCGCAACGTCGCGCTGATGGCAGCGACGGCCTGGTACCTGGCCAATATGGAGCAGCCAATTGGCCGCTCCAGCGTGCCGGCGCCGTGACGCAAGGCAGATTGCGGGTCAGGCAGCCGTACTGATTCGTCGTACCGCGCGCGCATGCCCGCGGTACGGCCGGCCGTAGATGGTCTGGATGCCGCTGGCAAAATTCTGGCCCCAGACCAGCTGGGCGCGCGTGGCATGCGGCTCGCTGGACCAGTACCAGTCGCGCTGGAACGATTCGCGCAGGTTGGCGAACAGCAGCGCCAGTTCGGCCGCGTGGGCAGCGCGCCCCCCTGGCTGGAGGCCCAGTCGGCTGCGGTCGGCCAGCTGACGTCCGCGCTGTCGCCTGGCAGCAACACGAGGTGATAGTCGGGATCGTCTTTGCCCAGGATGAGACCAGCGTATTCTTCACCCTCTTGCAGCAGGCCCCGGATTTGCATGTATTCGCCCATGGATTCACCTCACGTGTGGTAGCAATCCGTTAAGACTGCCGAACCCGACGTTTGGTTGCATTCCCGGTTCGATCCAGATCAACCAAGTGCCCGGTTCCACGACAGTGGTACCGTTCGGCGTTGCGGGTGAGCGGCTCAGGCGTTGCTGTCGATGGGTTGCGCGAGCCCGGCGCCGCCGGCGCCGGCGCGATTGACCTGCGTGCTGACTTCGTGCCAGGCGAAGGCGTCCGGGGGCAGGGCAGCCGAGCGTGCCAGCGCCAATGCTTCTTCGCTCGACAGCGCCGGATCGAGCCAGCGCTCGGCATCCTGCGCATCCAGCACGACCGGCCGCCGGTCGTGGATATCCAGCATGCCGCCCGAGGCGTCGTCGGTCACGATGACAAAACCCGCCTCAGCGCGATTTTCAGTAAAGCTGCCGAAGTTGGCCAGTGCCAGCATGAACAGCGGCGCGCCGTCCTTGCGGTGGATATGCCACGGCTGCTTGCTGCCTTTCTCGCCCGTCCATTCATACCAGCCAGAGGCCGGCACCAGCGCGCGCCCGGACTTCAGCAGCCCGCGCCAGTATCGGTTGTCCAGCTTGTCCAGGCGCGCGTTGATGGTCACCGGCACCTTGCCCTTGGCCCAGCGCGCCTGATAACTCCAGTACACGTCGTCGATTCGCCGTTCGCCGTCCTGCAGATGCAGCACAGGGCGATACGTGCCGGGCGGCACGTTATACGCCGGTTCGGATTCGCTGTCATACACGGCGTCGAGCCAGCCGATGACGCTGGCGTAATAACGGGCCGTTTGGCTTTGGTCAAGTCGTCCACACATGCGGGTCATGGTAGCGCAACGCGGGCGGATGCGTCGCACCGCGTCCTGCGGGCGCGCGGCGCGTGTGGCATTTGGCCGCAGCACGCCGCAATGGTATGCTCAGGAATACAACGATTGATTAGGAGCAGGTATGGCAGCAGGTTGGTGGACAGTATTAAGAACCGTTCCCTGGAGCGACGTGATCAGTGCGGCGCCGCAGGTAGCGAATGGCGCGCGGCGCCTTTGGGACACGGTCAACCGCAACCGGCAGGGCATGCCCGATGAGCCGATGGGTGTGGCGCCCGGGATGGCGGGGCAAGAAGAAGACGTGTTCGATATCCTGATCCGCAGCGTCGAGCGCAATGATGCCGAGATCACCGACCTGCGCAACCAGATGCGCTCGGCGTCCGAGATCATCGCCAACCTGGCCGACCAGAATGCGCAGCTCATCGCCAAGATGGATGCCCAGCGCCAGAAGATGACCTGGATGGGCGTCACCGCAGCGCTGTCCGGCCTGCTATCGGTCGTGGCGCTCGTGCTCGTGGCCGTGCGCACCTGATCAACCAAGGGCCGTCATGAAACTCGTCCTGATTTGCGCGACGCTGTTCATCTTCTTTTCGATGCTGATGAACAGCGCGCGCAAGCGTGGCAAGCTCGGCGATAACGCCAACCGCGCCGTCACCGGCCTGGCCACGTCGATGCGTATCTTCGTCTACGGCCTGCTGTGCTGCGTCGTGATCCTCTGCTGCGCGATGGCCTGGCACATGCTCGGCCAGCAAGCTTGAGTCGGTAGTGACGCCAACGCCCGGTCTGGCGCCCGGACTCGTATCCCGTGCGCTCGATCTGCTCGATTGCGGCGTGATCGTGCTCGATGCGCAAGCGTGCATCGTGCACTGGAACGCCTGGCTGGTCCCGCGCTGCGGCCGCGGCGCGGCGCGCGTCATCGGCCATCCGTTGCTCGAGGTGTTTTCCGGCCTGCGCGGCTCGCGCGTCGAAGCCGCAGTGCAGGCGGCACTGAGCGATGCGACAGCGACCGCGCACGTGCCAGACGCCAGCGCCCGCAACCCTTTCCCGCTACGGCCCGCCGGCAGTTTCGACGGCGACCTGATCGACCAGGCCGTGGCAGTCACGCCGTTCGACGTTGGCGGGGAACGTTTTTGTCTCATTGAAATCCGCGATATCAGCGACACGTCGGAGCGTGAACGGCGCCTGCTGGAACACGTCGAAGCCATGCGGGCGCGCTCGTTCATCGACGGCCTGACCGGCATTGCCAACCGCCGCCAGTTCGACGTCACGCTCACGCGTGAACTGCGCCGCGCCCAGCGGGCCGATGCGCCGCTGGCGCTGCTGATGTTCGATATCGACACATTCAAGGCCTATAACGATCACTTTGGCCACCAGGAAGGTGACGCTTGCCTGATCCGGGTGGCGCAGGAGATTGCCGGCATCCTGAAGCGACCCGCCGACCTGGCCGCGCGCTACGGCGGCGAAGAATTCGCGGCCATCCTGCCCGATACGACATGCGAGCAGGCGCGTGAGATGGCCGAGCGCGTCCGCGCCCACATCGCCGCATTGCACCTGCAGCAGGCCCCTGATGCGTGCCATCTCCACGTCACCATCAGCGTGGGTGTGGCCGCCTTCGACCGCGCCCGCCTGAATGACGAAGCGGCACTGATCGCCGCCGCGGACCAGGCACTGTACGCCGCCAAGGATGGCGGGCGCAACTGCGTCGTCGTCGACGGCGACTAGACCGGCGGCGGCATCTTTTCCAGCAGCTTGTCGAGCGTGACCGGATACTCGCGCACCCGCACGCCAGTGGCGTTGTAGACCGCATTGGCAATTGCTGCCGCCACGCCGCACAGGCCCAGTTCACCGACCCCCTTGGCCTTCATCGGCGACGAATACGCGTCTTCTTCATCCAGGAAAATCACGTCCTGGTGCGGGATGTCGGCATGCACCGGCACTTCGTAGGTCGCCATATCGTGGTTGGCAAAAAAGCCCAGGCGTTTGTCGACCACCAGGTGCTCCATCAGTGCGCCGCCCACACCCATCGTCATCGAGCCGATCACCTGGCTGCGCGCCGACTTCGGGTTCAGGATGCGGCCCGCCGCGCAGACGGCCAGCATGCGCCGCACGCGCGTTTCGCCCGTGACTGAATCGACCGCGACTTCGACGAAATGCGCGCCGAAGGTGGATAACTGGTTCTTTTTCGCCAGATCGCCGAATTCGATGACGTCCTCGGCCACCAATTCGCCGCCCTCGGCGGCCTTGGCCAACGGCTGGCTGGCGCTGCCAGCGCGCACGACGCCATCGGCAAATACCGGGTCCGTCATGTTCAACCTGGCGGCGATCTGTTCGCGCAGCTTGACGCAGGCCGCGTACACGCCGGCCGTCGCGCTGTTGGCGCCGAACTGGCCACCCGAGCCGGCGGAGACGGGAAAGTCCGAGTCGCCCAGGATGACTTTTACGCGCTCGAGCGGCAGGCCGAGCATCTCGGCGGCCGTCTGCGCAATGATCGTGTAGCTGCCGGTGCCGATGTCGGTCATGTCCGTTTCCACGGTCAAGACGCCATCCGTACCCAGGCGCACGCGGGCGGCCGACTTGACGACGGGACTGTTGCGAAAGGCTGCCGCGACACCATGACCGATTAGCCACTGGCCTTCACGGACCTGGGCCGGTTTCGCGTTGCGCGCCTTCCAGCCGAAGCGTTCGGCCCCGGTGCGCAGGCATTCGACCAGGCGCCGTTCGGAGAACGGGCGGTTCGGCTTTTCCGGGTCGACCTTCGTGTCGTTCAGGATGCGTAGCTGCACCGGGTCCATCCCGAGCTTCTCGGCCAGTTCGTCCATCGCGATTTCCAGCGCCATCATGCCCGGCGCCTCGCCTGGTGCACGCATCGAATTGCCCTCCGGCAGATCGAGCACGGCCACGCGTGTCGTCGTCATCCGGTGCGCGCCCGCGTACAGCAGGCGCGTTTGCTGGGTGGCGACCTCGGGCCGGCCGGCCGGCAGGTTGCCGTTCCATGTTTCATGGCCGATGGCCTGAATGCGGCCATCGCGCCCCACGCCAATGCGCAGGCGCTGGATGGTCTTGGGACGGTGCGTCGTGTTGTTGAAGATCTGGTGGCGCTGCAGGGCCATCTTGACGGGGCGGCCGGCGGCGCGGGCGCCCAGCGCGGCTAGCACGGCGTCGGTGCGCAGGAACAGCTTGCCACCAAAGCCACCGCCGATGTAGGGCGCGACGACGCGCACCCTGTCCTTGCCGATGTTCAGCGTTTTGGCCAGATCGGTGCGGCACCAGTCGACCATCTGGGTCGAGGTCCAGACCGTGAGCTTGTCGCCGTCCCAGCGCGCGGTGGTCGCGTGCGGCTCCATCATCGCGTGCGCCTGGTCGGGTGTCGTGTAGGTGGCGTCGAGCTTGACCGGGGCGCTGTCGAATGTGCGTTCGAAGTCGCCGACGCGGGTGTCGGGCGGCGCGTTGCGTTCGCCCTTGGGCGGGGTAGCGCTGTCCTTCACGCTGGCCAGATCGAAGCTGCCTTTGGCCTCGTTGTAGCTGACCTTGACCAGATGGGCGGCGGCGCGCGCCTGCTCGAATGTCTCGGCCACCACGAGGGCAACGGCCTGGTGGTAGTGCATGACCTCGGGTCCGGCCAGGAGCCGGGCCGTATTCTTCTGGCCCTTGCCCAGTGTCCCGGCGTTGGCGGCGGTGACGACGGCCAGCACGCCAGGCGCGCGGCGGGCTGCCGCGTCGTCGATGGCCAGGATCGTGCCTTTGGCAATCGTCGCACCGACCATCACGCCGTGGGCGGCATCCGGGACGGTCGCGTGGTGTTCATAGGCATACGGTGCCTGGCCGGTGCACTTGAGCGGGCCATCGACGCGGTCGTACGGCTTGCCGACGTGGCGCAGCGTGTCGATGGGATTGGTGGTGGCGGGGGTAGTAAATTTCATGGGCTCGGCCTTTATTCGCCTCCGCATGGCGCGGGGGAGGGGTTCGGTGCACCGGAAACAACAGAGGAGCGCCTCATGTCTGCCAGGGACGGCGAACATGAGGGCAGGGGAACTTCATGGCAAGCGGCGTGTTGCCGCTGCCATTGGCACTTCAATCGGGCATCAAGCCGACAGCGGCATCTTTTCGATCAGCTTGTCGAGCGTGATCGGGTATTCACGTACACGCACGCCGGTTGCGTTGTAGATCGCGTTGGCGACTGCCGCAGCGACACCGCACAGACCCAGCTCACCGATACCCTTGGCTTTCATTGGCGACGAGATTTCGTCTTCTTCCTTGAGGAAGATGACTTCCTGGTGCGGCACGTCGGCGTGCACCGGCACCTCGTAGGTTGCCATGTCGTGGTTGGCGAAGAAGCCCAGGCGCTTGTCGACCACCAGGTGCTCCATCAGCGCGCCGCCGATACCCATCGTCATGCCACCGATGACCTGGCTGCGTGCCTGCATCGGGTTCAGGATACGGCCTGCTGCGCACACGGCCAGCATGCGGCGCACGCGCGTTTCGCCCGTGACCGAATCGACCGCGACTTCGACGAAGTGCGCACCGAACGTCGA
The DNA here is from genome assembly GCF_059685775.1 of Telluria sp. LT1R51-2. Lineage (NCBI taxonomy): Bacteria > Pseudomonadati > Pseudomonadota > Betaproteobacteria > Burkholderiales > Oxalobacteraceae > Telluria > Telluria sp. LT1R51-2. The sequence goes on from NZ_JCASIM010000001.1 coordinate 1,446,893, forward strand.
CAGCTGGTTTTTCTTGTCCAGGCCGCCGGTGAATTCGATCGTGTCCTCGCCAACCAGCTCACCACCTGCCGCTGCTTTGGCCAGCGGCTGGCTGTTGCTGCCCACGCGCACGGTGCCATCGACGAATTCGGCCTCGGCTTCGTTCACGCCCAGCTTGGCGGCAACCTGCTCGCGCAGCTTGACGCAGGCCGCGTACACGCCCGACGTGGCGCTGTTGGCGCCCCATTGGCCACCCGAACCCGCCGATGCCGGGAATTCGGAGTCACCCAGGCGCACATCGATACGGTCGAGCGGCACGCCCAGCATTTCGGCCGTGGTCTGCGCGATGATCGTATAGCTGCCGGTACCGATATCGGTCATGTCGGTTTCCACCGTCACGCGGCCATCCGTGCCCAGCTTGACGCGGGCGCCCGATTTCATCACCGGGCTGTTACGGAAGGCGGACGCCACGCCGTGGCCGATCAGCCAGCGGCCTTCGCGGACCTGGCCCGGCTTCGGATTGCGCTTGGCCCAGCCGAACTTGTCGGCGCCCATGCGCATGCACTCGATGAGGCGGCGCTCCGAGAACTTGCGGATCGGCTTTTCCGGATCGACCTTGGTGTCGTTCAGGATGCGGAACTGGACCGGGTCCATGTTCAGCTTTTCGGCCATCTCGTCCATCGCCACTTCGAGCGCCATCATGCCCGGCGCTTCGCCCGGTGCACGCATCGCGTTGCCTTCCGGCAGATTGAGCTCGGCCACGCGGGTGGTGGTCATGCGGTCCGGACCGGCATACAGCAGGCGCGTTTGCCCGGTTGCCGTTTCGGCGCTGCCTTTTGGCAGGTTGCCGTTCCAGGTTTCGTGGCCGATGGCCATGATGCGGCCGTCACGGCCGGCGCCGATGCGGATGCGCTGGATCGTCGCCGGACGGTGCGTCGTGTTGTTGAAGATGAGGTGACGGTGCAGGGAGACCTTGACCGCACGCTTGGCTGCACGCGCGCCCAGGGCTGCCAGCAGCGCATCGGCGCGCAGGAACAGCTTTGAGCCGAAGCCGCCGCCAACGTATGGCGAGACCACGCGCACTTTGTCTTTCGATACGCCCAGCGTCTTGGCCAGGTCGCTGCGGCACCACGCCACCATCTGGTTCGACGTGTAGACCGTGACCTTGTCGCCTTCCCAGAAGGCGGTCGACGCATGCGGCTCCATCATCGCGTGCGACTGGTCCGGCGTGTGGTAGGTGGCGTCGAGCTTGACGGGTGACGTTTCGAAACCACGCGCGAAGTTGCCTGCCTTGGTGTCTGGCGGATCCTGTTCGCCGGTTGGCTTGACGGCATTGCCTTTTTCGGCGGCCAGGTCGAAGCGACCCTTCTGGACCGTGTAGTTGACCTTGACCAGGTGCGCAGCGGCGCGCGCCTGCTCGAACGTTTCGGCCACCACCAGCGCGACGGCCTGGTGATAGTGCTCGATGTTCGGGCCAGCCAGCAGGTGGGCGGTGTTCATGTCGCCCTTGCCCAGCTTGCCGGCGTTCTCGGCCGTGACAACGGCCAGTACGCCCGGTGCGCGGCGCGCCGCCTCGATGTCGATCGACGCGATGCGGCCCTTGGCGATGCCTGAGCCGACGACGAAGCCCTGCGCCGCGTTCGGCACTTCCTTGTGGTGCTCGTACGCGTACGGCGCAGTGCCGGTCGTCTTGAGCTTGCCATCGATACGGTTGGTTGGCTGACCGACATAGCGCATGCGGTCAATCGGATTGGTGGTTGCTGGAGTAATGAATTTCATGGCTTAGGCTTTCTTTGCATCTTGCATTGCGGCGGCCAAAATACGGTGGACCATCGGCACCTTGAAGGCATTTTCTTCGGTGGTCTTCGCGCCAGCCATCAGGCGATCGGCCACGGCCTTGGCACCGGCGCCCATCTGCTGCTCGGCGGCTTCGACACGCCATGGCTTGTGGGCCACGCCGCCAACGGCCACGCGGCCGCTGCCGTCCGGCATGATCACGGTGGCGACCGACACCAGCGCGAACGCATACGACGCGCGGTCACGCACTTTCTTGTACGCGTGCACGCCGCCCAACGGCTTTGGCAGCGTGACGTAGGTGATCAGTTCACCTGGCTCGAGCACCGTTTCGATGTGCGGGGTGTTGCCCGGCAGGCGATGAAAATCGGCGATCGGAATCGTGCGCTTGCTGCCATCGGCGCGCACGGTCTCGACTTCGGCGTCCAGCAGGCGCATGGCCACCGCCATGTCGCTCGGGTGCGTGGCGATGCAGGCGTCGCTGGTACCGACGACTGCCAGGTTGCGGGTGAAGCCGCCGATGGCGGCGCAACCGCTGCCCGGCTGACGCTTGTTGCACTTTTGCGCGGTGTCGTAGAAGTACGAGCAGCGGGTGCGCTGCAGCAGGTTGCCCGACGTCGTTGCCTTGTTGCGCAACTGGGTCGAGGCGCCCGACAGCAGGGCGCGCGACAGCACGGCGTAATCCTTGCGCACGCGCGGGTCGGATGCCAGATCGGTATTGCGCACGAAGGCGCCAATGCGCAGGCCGCCGTTGGCGGTCGGCTCGATCTTGTCGAAGCCCAGTTTATTGACGTCGACCAGGGCGCCCGGGGTTTCGATCTCGAGCTTCATCAGGTCGAGCAGGTTGGTGCCGCCGGCGATGAAACGTGCGCCTGGCGTGCGGGCGACGGTTTGCGCGGCCTGGGCAGGCGTGGTGGCGCGTTGGTAAGTAAAGACCTTCATGCTTTGACCCCTCCGACTTCCTTGATGGCGTCGATGATGTTGGAGTAGGCGCCGCATCGGCAGATATTGCCGCTCATGCGCTCACGGATTTCTTCCACGGTCATTTGTGGCTTGGCGTTGAGGTCGGCCGTGACGTGGCTTGGCATGCCGGCGCGAATTTCTTCGATCACCGACACGCTGGCACAGATCTGGCCCGGGGTACAGTACCCGCACTGGTAGCCGTCGTGCTTGACGAAGGCTGCCTGCATCGGGTGCATTTTGTCCGGCGTGCCGAGGCCTTCGATCGTCGTGATCTTGGCGCCGTCGTGCATGATCGCCAGCGACAGGCACGAGTTGATGCGGCGGCCATCCATGATGATGGTGCAGGCGCCGCACTGGCCCTGGTCGCAGCCTTTTTTCGAGCCGGTCAGGTGCAGGTGCTCACGCAGCGCGTCGAGCAGCGTCGTGCGCGTGTCGAGTTCGAGCGTGACGTCCTTGCCGTTGACATTGAAGGAGACGCCGACCTTGACCGGCTCCGGGTTGGCGGCCGGGGCGTTGGCGGCCGTTTGCGCATTTGCGCCCGGCATTGCCACGGCCGAGGCCGATACCGCGCCGGCGATCAATACATCGCGCCGGGACAGCTTGATTTCCCTGAATTGTTCCATGTTTGGAAGTTCCTTCTATACAGTACGTTGTTCACCACAGCGTTGGCGTCGATACGATGGCGCCGCCCAGGCGAAAAGAAATGACAAGATAATGAATTGATTTTATGTCAGCTCGCGTTAAGGCCGCGCTCCCTTGAAACCTGAAGCACTTTGGTGTAATAGCCATGTTGAATGTGCGTGTTTAAATCGGGCGGCCCAGCTCAGCCACTAACACCCGGGTTGCTCCACGTAGTACAATCCGGGCGGCGCGGGCATGGCGAAATTGGTAGACGCATCAGACTTAAAATCTGCCGCCGTGAGGCGTGCCGGTTCGATTCCGGCTGCCCGCACCACGAATTATCCTGGCGCTCCACGCCGATCATCGCGCGACAGCGCCGATGCACTCACTCTGGTGCGCAGCTGTCCATACATTCCGTTAGGGCAAGCGCAGCTCAGCGGCCTCGACCGGATGGTGTAGCATGCCATTCGGCACCTCAGTGCCGCCGCCGCACCACGACACTCCCCAGCACGACATGCAAGGACCCGAATTGAATATCACGATCAACGACGAATTGCGCTCTTTCGTCGATCCACTCAGCCCGATCGAACAAGCCGCGCTCGAGCGCAGCCTGCTTGCCGAAGGTTGCCGCGATGCATTGGTACTCTGGCGCGATACGCTGATTGATGGGCATAACCGGTATGAACTGTGCCAGAAGCACGGCATCCCGTTCCGCACCGTCCACAACAACACCTTCGAGTCGATCGAGGACGTCATGCTGTGGATGATCGATAACCACCTGGCGCGCCGCAGCGTATCGGACTTTCAGCGCGGCGTACTGGCGCTGAAGAAAAAAGAAATTGTCTCGGCCCGCGTGGCCGAGCGTCCTGCCGATGAGGACAGCGATGCCGACGCGGCGCTGGACCCTGCCTCGCCGCCATGGAACACGCGCGAAGATGTCGCGCGTGCGGCGCGCGTGTCGAGCAATACGATCAGCCAGATCGAGCGCATCCAGAAAGCGGCCACGCCCGAGCTGCGCGAAGCGGTGCGTACGGGCACCATCTCGATCAATGCCGCCGCCAACGTGGCGCAGTTGCCCGAGTCGGCGCAGCTGGCCGCCGTGGCCGGCGGGCGCAAGGAATTGCAGCAGGCCGCGCGCCAGGTGCGCGAACAGAAAAGTGCGGCCCGCCCGCGCAAAGAGAAAGAAGTGGTCGATCCGGCCGACGAGCTGGCCACGCTGCGCAGCGAACGCGCAGCGATGAAAGACCGCCTGGCCACGCTACTGACCGAAAACGAACGCCTCAAGCAACGCCTCGTCAACGCCGGTCTCGGCGCCGACTGAACCTCCCACGTCCCCAAGGAGCCAGCCCCCATGCCCACGTCACGTTCGTTCACGCCGGCATTGCTCGGCTTGCTCCTGATCGGCGCCGCCGCACCATCGCTCGCTGTCGCGCCCAAGAAGACACCGATCGCGGCCACCAGCGCGCAAGCTGCGCCGAGCGCGGCCACGGTCGCGCGCTGGAAAGCGACAGCCGAGCGGGTGACGATCCTGCGTGACAAATGGGGCATTCCGCATGTGTTCGGTCGCACCGATGCCGACACCGTGTTCGGCACGCTGTACGCGCAGGCCGAGGACGACTTCAACCGCATTGAGCTCAATTACATCAACGCGATGGGGCGCCTGGCCGAGGTCGAGGGCGAGGCCGAGATCTGGCGCGACCTGCGCATGAAGCTGTATGTCCAGCCGGCCGCCATGCAGGCGCAATATGCGGCCAGTCCCGCGTGGCTGCAGAACCTGATGAAGGCGTTTGCCGATGGCCTGAACTATTATCTGTACACGCATCCGGAGGTCACGCCCAAGCTCCTGACCCACTTCGAACCGTGGATGGCGTTGGCCTTCAGCGAGGGCAGCATTGGCGGCGACATCGAGTCGATCGAGCTGGCCGACCTGGCCGCGTTCTATGGCAAGCGCCCGGCAGTGGCGCAACTGACTGCGAAACTGGATGCGCAGCGCGATGACCCGCGCGGCTTCGCGCCGGAACCGCGCGGCTCGAACGGCTTTGCCATCGCGCCGAAACTGAGCGCCAATGGCCGCGCGCTGTTGATGATCAACCCGCACACGTCGTTCTACTTCCGCCCCGAAGTGCACATGGTCAGCGAAGAAGGCCTGAATGCCTACGGCGCCGTGACCTGGGGCCAGTTCTTCATCTATCAGGGCTTCAACGACAAGCTGGGCTGGATGCACACGTCCGGTGGCGGTGACGTCATCGACGAATACCTGGAAACGGTCGTCGACCGCAACGGCGAGTACTTCTATAAATACGGCAAGTACGAGGCGCCGATGCGCAAGGTCGCGATCGCGCTGCCGTACAAGACGCCCGATGGGACGATGGCCAGCCGCAGCGTCACCGCCTACTTTACGCACCACGGCCCGGTCGTGCGCGCCGAGGGCGGCAAGTGGGTGTCGGTCAAGCTGATGGACGACCCGCTCAATGCGCTGACCCAGTCGTACACCCGCACCAAGGCGCGTGACTACAGCGCGTTCTACAAGGCCATGGAGCTGCGCACCAATGCGTCCAACAACACCGTGTATGCCGATGCGAAGGGCAATATCGCCTACTTCCACGGTAACTTCATCCCGAAACGCGACCCGCGCGTGGACTGGACGCGCCCGGTGGACGGCAGCAATCCCGCCAACGAATGGCAGCGTCTGCACGAGATCGACGAGACTATCACGCTGTTCAACCCGGCCAGCGGCTACATCTTCAACACCAACAACTGGCCCTGCACGGCGGCCGGCCCAAGCAGCCCCAAGTGCGCGAACTACCCGGCCTATATGTGGTCGCTGCCCGAGAATGCGCGGGGCCGCAATGCCGCGCGCGTGTTCAAGGATGCCAAGGGGCTCGACATTGACAGCCTGATCGCGGCCTCGTACGACACGCGCCTGCAGGCGTTCGAGCCGCTGGTGCCGGCCGTCATTGCCGATTACGAGGCCTTGCCACCGGAAGACCCGCGCAAGGCGGCGCTGGCCGGGCAGATCGATGCACTGCGCAGCTGGAATATGCGCTACGCCATCGATTCCGTGCCCACGTCGCTGGCCGTCTACTGGGGCCAGGACCTGGTGGCCCAGCATGGCGCGCGTGCAAAAAGCGAGACGATCCCGCCCGTCGACTACATCGCCCAGCGCTTGACGCCGGCAGAACGGCTCGACGGCTTGCTGCGCGCGTCGGACAAGCTGACCGCCGACTTCGGCGACTGGCGCACGCCGTGGGGCGAGATCAATCGCTTCCAGCGTCTGTCGGGCGCCGTCGACCAGCAATACGAGGACAGCAAGCCGAGCATCCCGGTGGCGTTCCCGTCGGCCAATTGGGGTTCGCTGGCCTCGTTCGGCATGTCGGCCAAACAAACCACGAAGCGCATCTATGGCGACCGCGGCAACAGTTTTGTTGCTGCCGTCGAGTTCGGCCCGAAGGTGCGCGCCAAGAGCATTCTGGCGGGTGGCCAGAGCAGCGATCCCCGTTCGCCGCACTTCAACGATCAGGCCGCCATGTATGCGCGCGGCGAGTTCAAGGACGTGCTGTTCTACAAGGAAGATATCGAGCGCAATCTCGAGCGGAAATACCATCCTGGCAAGTGAGAATCCGGTGGCGATGAAGCTGGCGATGCAGGTTGCCGGCACGCTATAATCGCAGCCTTCGTCGCATCGGATAGACAGGCAGGACAGGGCAGTGGCCAAACTTTATTTCAGGTACTCGGCGATGAACGCCGGCAAATCGACCGCCCTGTTGCAGGTCGCGCACAACTACGAAGAGCAGGGCCAGCAGGTCAAGCTCTACACGGCGGCGATCGACAACCGCTACGGCGTCGGCGTGATCACGTCGCGCCTTGGCGCGCAGCGTTCGGCCGAAGTCTTCCACGCGGACACCAATTTCCTCGACCAGGTCGAGAACGTCGCGTGCCTGCTGGTAGATGAGTCGCAATTTCTCACGGCGGCCCAGGTCAGCCAGCTGCACCAGCTGGCCCAGCTGCGCGGCGTGCCCGTGATCTGTTACGGCTTGCGCAGCGACTTTCGCGGCGAACCGTTTCCCGGCTCGGCTTATCTGCTGGCGCTGGCCGACGATATCGAGGAAATCAAGAACATCTGCACCTGCGGCAAGAAGGCGACGATGAATATCCGCGTCGATGAGCAGGGCCGCAGGATCCGTGAAGGCGAGCAGGTCAGTATCGGCGGCAACGAAAGCTACCGCCAGGCGTGCGGGCGCTGCTTCTACGCACGCTGACGTGATGCCCGCCGGCTGCAGCGTCTGGCTTCCCGCCGCCGCCTGCGCCGTGGCCGCGCCATCGCTCGACATCCTGATCTACCTGATTCCGTCGGCGGCGCTGGCCTTCCTGCTGTGGATCGCCTCGGCCGCGCACCCCGTCTTTTTCGTGTTCACCGCCGCTGGCACGCTGTGCCACGAGCTGGCGCACTTCTCGGTGGGGCTGCTCACCAATGCCGAACCGGTCGGGATGAGCGTGCTGCCGCGCCGCATCAAGCGGGCCAGGGGCAGCAAGGCGGGCGGACACAACTGGGAACTGGGCTCGGTCACGTTTGCCAACCTGCGCTGGTACAACGCAGCGCCGGCCGCACTGGCGCCGCTCTTGGTATTGTTCGTGCCGGTGGGTGTGGCATGGTGGCGTACACGCCACGGGCTGGCGTTCGAGCCGGTCGACCTGGCGTTGATGCTGTTTCTGGCGCCACAGTTCCTGTCGTTCTGGCCGTCGCCCGTCGACTGGAAGCTTGCCGCGCGGTCGTGGCCGTGGGCGCCGTTGCTGGGCGTGCTTGCGCTGCTCTGGTACTACGGCGGCGCGCTGATGGCGCTTGTCAAAGGGTAAATACAGGAGCGAAAGCAGGCTTACGGCAACCTTAATTGACCGTATTTGCGATGGCGCAAGCGGGTCAGGCTGCCTCTTGCACGCCGTTCTACCTGTAGAATGGATTGAAAAGCGCGGTATGGCAGGTTTGCCTTGCGCCATGCCGCAACCGCAACAGGAATCCCGTTCGGAGAATCGCAGAATGAAGAAGCACGTGCTCCTCGCCGCCATGGCGTTTGCCATGTCCGCCCATGTGGTGACCGCGCAGCCCGAGAAATCCGCTGCCGTCGCAACGCCACCGGCTCCGGCCAAGCCCGCCGATTCGGCGAAGTCTGCAGCCAAGCCGGCCGGCAAATCCGCCACCCCGGCCATCCCCGCCGACATGAAGCCCATCGCTGCCCAGACCCAGGCCGCGCTGTGGGCCTCGCGCGTGCTGGGCCGCTACCACTACAGCCCCGTCCCGCTCGACGACGCCATGTCGGCCAAGATCTTCGATAAATACTTCGAGGGCCTCGACAGCGAAAAACTGTACTTCGTGCAGGCTGACCTCGACAGCTTCGGCGCCCTGCGCACGAAGATGGACGACGCCATCAACAACGAAGACCTGAGCGCGCCGTTCTCGATCTACAACATGTACCAGAAGCGCTTCGGCGAACGCATGGCGTATGCGCGTAGTTTGCTCAAAGGCAACTTCGACTTTTCGACCGACGAGACGATGCAGCTCGACCGCGAAAAAGCATCATGGGCCAAGAGCGAAGACGAAATCCACGATCTGTGGCGCAAGCGCGTCAAGAATGACTGGCTGCGCCTGAAGCTCGCCGGCAAGGACGATAAATCGATCCGCGAAACGCTCGACAAGCGTTACGAGAACTACGTCAACCGTATCGGCAAGTTGAACAACGAAGACGTGTTCCAGATGTTCATGAACGCGTACGCTACCGCCATCGAGCCGCACACCAACTATCTGGGCCCGCGCTCGGCCGACAACTTCGATATCGCGATGCGTCTGTCGCTCGAAGGCATCGGCTGCGTGCTGCAGTCGCGCGACGACTACACGATCATCCGCGAAGTCGTCCCGGGCAGCCCGGCGGAAAAGTCCGGCAAACTCAAGGTGGGCGACCGTATCGTCGGCGTCGCACAGGGCAATGCGCCATTCACCGACGTGCTCGGCTGGCGCCTGGACGACGTCGTCGCGCTGGTGCGCGGCGAAAAAGGGACCACGGTGCGTCTGGACGTGATTCCGGGCGACGGCGGCGTCGACGCCAAGCACGTGAGCGTGTCGATGGTCCGCAACAAGATCAGCATGGAAGAGCAGGCTGCCAAGAAGTCGATCATCAAGGTCAAGGAAAACGGCGTCGAGCGCCGCATCGGCGTGATCGCGCTGCCGACCTTCTACCAGGACTTCGAAGGCCGCCGCAAGGGTGAGAAAGACTTCCGCAGCGCCACGCGTGACGTCGAGCGCATCCTGGTCGAGCTCAAGAAAGACAAGGTCGACAATGTCCTGATCGACTTGCGCAATAACGGCGGCGGCTCGCTGACCGAGGCCGTCGAACTGACGGGCCTGTTCATCGACAAGGGCCCGGTCGTCATGCAGCGCACGGCGGAAGGCCGCGTCGAAGTCGAAAGCGACGTCAAGGCCGGTCTGGCGTGGGATGGCCCGATGGGCGTGCTGATCAACCGTGGTTCGGCGTCGGCCTCCGAGATTTTTGCGGCGGCGATCCAGGATTACGGCCGCGGCCTCGTGATCGGCGAGCCGAGCTTCGGCAAGGGCACGGTCCAGACGCTGATCGACCTCGACCGCTTCGCACCGGGTGAAAAAGCCCGTTACGGCGAGCTGAAGATGACGATCGCCCAGTTCTTCCGCATCAATGGCGGTACCACGCAGCTGCGCGGCGTGACGCCGGACATCAAGCTGCCGGTCATGACCGATCTCGACAGCTTCGGCGAATCGTCCTACGACAATGCGTTGCCATGGGTGGCCATCAAACCGGCCACGTACATGCCGGCGGGTGACCTGAAAGAACTGGTGGCGCCGCTGCAGCAACGGCATGAAGCGCGCATCGCCAAGGACAAGGACTTCCAGTTCCTGCAGGAAGACATCGCCGAGGTGCTCAAGCTGCGCAAGGAAAACGTCATCTCGCTGAACGAGGCCGTGCGCCGCAAGGAGCGCGATACGCAGGATGCCCGCTCGAAGCTGCGTGAAGCCCGCCTGGGTGGCACGTCGGCGACGCCGGACGAGCCTGCCAGCGGTCCGGGCAGCAAGGAAAAGCGCGCCGAAGCGCCGGATCCGACCAAGGCCAAGAAATCGGTCGTCGCCGTGCGTGGTACCCCGCGTCAGGATGATGGTCTGCAGGCAGACGAGCGCAATCTGCAATCCGAGCTGGCGGCAGAAAAGGCGGCCAAGGACGCCAAGGATGTGATGCTGCAAGAGGCGGCAAATATCCTGGCCGATGAGGTCGGGATGCTCAAGACAGACGTGCGGATGGCGTCGCGTGTGATGCCCTACATGATGGTTGTCCCGACCACCGGCGGTACTGTCAGCGCCACCGCCAAGTAGGCACCATGTTCCGGGGCTGCGGTTTGCCCCTGATTGATCAGGGCTGCAGCCTTCGGGTTGCAGCCCTGTTGCGTTAACGTCGCCGGTGCCGGGGATCAACGACGCGCCATCATGTCGGTTCGGTGTTTGTCAGTCTGTAATCGTGCAAATGCGCCGGTTGGTGTCGTTTCGCTATCGTGTGAGCGTGACCCTGACGCCAAAAGCCGACACATTTTAATTCCTTGAGTCAATTTATATTCTTTCTGGCATAGAATCTACACTGCGAGAATTTGACCAAGGAACGGTATGGCAAGGCCAGAGAAAGTACGTCTCGGCGAAGTATTGATGCAACAAAAGCTGTTGAGTGAAGAACAACTCCAGCAAGCTCTTGCGGATCAGAAGCGCACCGGCCGCAAGCTCGGCCGCGTTTTTGTCGAGAGCGGCTTTGTCACCGAGGACCAGATTTCCGGCGCACTGGCGCGCCAGCTCGACATTCCGTACATCAACCTCAAGTTCTACAACATCAACGCTGACCTGGTGCGGCTGTTGCCAGAGACGGCCGCGCGCCGGTTTCGCGCACTCGTGCTGGAAGACCGTGGCGACGCCATGCTGGTGGGTGTGTCCGATCCAACCGACCTGTTTGCCTACGACGAAATCGCGCGCCTGATCAAGAAGGGCGTCGAGCTGGCCGTCGTCAACGAGACCGAGGTGCTGGGCGCGATCGACCGCATCTACCGCCGCACGGGTGAGATCACGGGTCTGGCGCGCGAGGTCGAGGCCGACCTGGGCGACGTGTCCATCGACTTCGGCGCGCTGGCGGCCAACCCGGGCCTCGAAGAAGCGCCGATCGTCAAGCTGCTGCAATCGGTGTTCGACGATGCCGCCCAGGTGCGCGCATCGGACATCCACATCGAGCCGCAGGACGGGCGCCTGCAGATCCGTTTTCGTATCGACGGCGTGCTGCACCTGCAGACTGAGGCCGACCTGAAAGTGGCCACGCCACTGGCGCTGCGTCTCAAGCTGATGGCCGACCTGGACATTTCCGAAAAACGCCTGCCGCAGGATGGCCGCTTTGCCGTGAAAGTGCGCAACCAGCGCATCGACGTGCGTATCTCGACGATGCCGACCCAGTACGGCGAATCGGTCGTCATGCGCCTCTTGAACCAGGGCGGCACCAATCTGCGCCTGGACGCGATCGGCATGCCGGCGCGCCTGGTCGAGCGCTTCCGCGCGATTGTCGCGCGCCCGAACGGCCTGGTGCTGGTGACCGGGCCGACCGGTAGCGGCAAGACGACGACGCTCTACAGCGCGCTGGCCGAACTCAATTCGGTCGAGAAAAAGCTGATCACGGTCGAAGACCCGGTCGAATACCGTCTCTCGGGCATCAACCAGGTGCAGGTCAACGACAAGATCGAACTGTCCTTTGCGCGCGTGCTGCGTTCGGCACTGCGGCAAGACCCGGACATCGTGCTGGTGGGCGAGATGCGCGACCAGGAAACGGCGCAGATCGGTTTGCGCGCCGCCATGACGGGTCACCTGGTGCTCTCGACACTGCACACGAACGATGCCGCCAGCACGCCGCTGCGCCTGATGGACATGGGCGTGCCGCGCTACATGGTCGGCGGCTCGCTGCAAGCCGTGCTGGCCCAGCGCCTGGTGCGTGTGATCTGCGAGAGCTGCACGGTCGACTACCAGCCGGTTGCGAACGAAGTCGAATGGCTGCGCTCGGAGCTGAAGGAGCTCGCCGCGACCACGCGCTTCTACCACGGCAAGGGCTGCTCGCATTGCAACGGCACTGGTTACCGGGGCCGCACCGGCGTCTACGAATTGCTGGAAATGACACGCGCCGTGACCGAGGCCGTTAACCATCCCGATCCGGGGCACTTCCTCAAAGTGGCCCAGGCCGAGATGCGCGGCGACACGCTGCGCCGCCATGCGGTCAGCCTGGCGGTGCAGGGACGCTCGACGATCTCCGAAGCGATGCGGGTCAGTAACCAGTTCGACGACTGAGCCAGGGACCAATAAACGATGCCATTTTTCGCCTACAAAGGCCGCGACGGGCGCGGCGAGCTGCTGCAGGGCGTGCTCGAAGGCGCCGACAGCGGCGCCGTCGCCGATCAGCTCTTCGGCAGCGGCGTGACGCCGCTCGAGATCAACGTGACCAAGCGGCGCGCGACCAGCGGCGGCGCTGGCAGCAGCAGCGTGGGCTGGCGCGAGCGCCTGTTCGAGAAAAAGGTCACGTCGATGGACGTGCAACTGTTCAGCCGCCAGATCTACACGCTGCTGAAATCCGGCGTGCCGATCATGCGCGGGCTGGCCGGGCTGCAGGAATCGGCCATCAGCACGTCGTTCGCACGCATCATCAAGGACCTGCGCGAGTCGCTCGACGCCGGTCGTGAGCTGTCCATCGCGATGGGCCGCCACCCGGCCGTGTTCACGCCGTTCTACCTGTCGATGGTGAAGGTCGGTGAAATGACGGGACGCCTGGAAGAAGTATTCCTGCGCTTGTTCGACCACCTCGAATTTGACCGCGACATGCGCGAGCGCGTCAAGACGGCGCTGCGCTATCCGACCTTTGTTGTCATCGCCATGGTGCTGGCGATGGTCGTCGTGAATATTTTCGTGATCCCCAAGTTTGCCTCGGTGTTCCAGTCGTTTGGCGCCGAATTGCCCCTGATGACGCGCGTGCTGCTGGCGACGTCGCAATTCACGATCGCCTGGTGGCCAGCACTCGCTGGCGTGACGGTTGCGTCCATCGTCGGCTTCAAGGCCTGGACCCGCACGGTGAATGGCCGGTTGATCTGGGACCGCGTCAAGCTGCGCCTGCCAGTAGCCGGCAAAATCATCCATAAAGGGACGATGGCGCGCTTTGCACGGAGCTTTGCGCTGTCGCTGCGCAGTGGCGTGCCGATCGTGCAAGCACTGACAGTCGTGTCGCAGACGGCGGACAACGCCTATCTCAGTTCGCGCATCGACCAGATGCGCGATGGCGTCGAGCGCGGGGAGAGCATCCTGCGCACGTCGACCGCTGCGAACGTGTTCACGCCGATCGTCCTGCAGATGATCGCTGTGGGCGAGGAAACCGGTTCGATCGATGACCTGATGGATGAGATCGCCCTGATGTACGAGCGCGAAGTCGATTACGAGCTCAAAACGCTCTCCAGCCAGATCGAACCGATTCTGATCACCTTCCTGGGCATCATGGTGCTGATACTGGCGCTGGGTATTTTCCTGCCGATCTGGGATCTGGGACAGGCGGCATTGCATCCGAAATAACATGGGGTCACTGCCGAGTGTTGTGTAATGGCACCAAAATAAGGCTTGCCGGGCGGAAAAGTCGCACTAGCTCAAAATACTTTGTGGAAAGTTCTTCCTGGATATAGAAATTTCCTAAGGCCAATGTAGAATTCTTTATGCGCTCTCTGCCGTCAGGCCTGGATGAGGGCGAAGATATCAGGAGGATCGGTCCACGGCGTGCCTTGGTGCACCGGTCCTCGATCAAACAGTCGGAAGGAATTTCATCCTTTCAATCATACGGAGAGTAGCGATGAACAAAGGTTTCAACAAAGGCGCGCAAGGCGGTTTCACCCTGATCGAATTGATCGTCGTGATCGTCATCCTGGGCATTCTGGCAGCAACGGCGCTGCCGAAATTCGCCAGCCTGAGCGGCGATGCCCGCGCCGCATCGCTGCAGGGCGCTCGTGGCGCCATCAGCGCCGCGTCGTCGATGTTGCGTGGCAAGTTCCTGATTACCAATACTACCGATATTCTTGTCGAAGGCGAGACCATCAAGATGGTCAATGGCTATCCTAGCGTTGCCACCATTGGCGTGGCAGCGGGCCTGAGCGACAAGGACTACAAGTCGGCAATCAATGGTCAAACCGTGACGTTCACGCCGTTGAACATGCCGGCAGCTCTGGATACGACTTGCAACGTGCGCTACACCGAGGCAACCGCCGCTGTGCCGGCACCGGTCATCCAGGTTGTCAGCACGAAGTGCGAATAATCCTCGTGATCTGATCAAAAAAGCGCTGCTGAGGCAGCGCTTTTTTTATGGTGGTGTACTCGTTAGCTTGGAATGACACCAAGCGAGGAACGCCGGGGGGCGAAATCGGTGGCTGGGTAGCCACACGCCGACGATTACTTTACGTGTCCTACGTCTTTTTGTAATTGCCCCCAATCACTCTTGTCTATAATCAAGACTTCTGTCGGTATCGACTTACTCTGCGATCAACACTGGCTGCTTGCATGCGTCTGTTTAAAAGAGCGAAGAAAAAAGATGGCTGGCTTGCTGTTGCCATCGGGCGCGACGGTGTGGCTATTACGAGCGTCAAGCGTGCGCCCGAGGCCAAGCCACTCGTGCATTTCGCGCAATTTTTTCCCGGTAATTCTGGTGTCGACACCATCGAAAAAGCAGGCCGTGAAGGTCAGGCTGGTGTGCGTCACTGCACCACGCTGCTCACTGGCGGCGACTACCAGATCCTCAACGTCGAAGCCCCGAACGTCCCGCGCGACGAAGTGAAAACGGCCGTGCGCTGGCGCCTGAAGGACATTCTCGATTTCCCGGCTGCCGAAGCGACCATCGACGTGCTCGACATTGCGCTGGACGCCAATTCGCGTGCCCAGCAATCGGTGTTCGTCGTGGCGGCAAAAAACAGCATCATCGCCCCGCGCCAGAAGCTGTTCCTGGACGCCAAGGTCGAACTGACCGCGATCGATATTCCTGAAATGGCCCAGCGCAACGTGTCAGCCATGCTCGAACCGGAAGGCCGCGGCATCGCCATGCTGTCGTTTGGTGACGATGGCGGCCTGCTGACGGTGTCCTACCGCGGCGAGCTGTACCTGTCGCGCCGCTTCGATGTCACGCTGGCGCAATTGCTCGAACCCGACCACGACCGCAAGCATGCGAGCTTCGACAAGATCACGCTCGAACTGCAACGCTCGCTCGACCATTTCGAGCGCCAGTATTCGTTCATCAGTATCGCCAAGCTCATCCTCGGCCCATCGGCGGTGACGGGGCTCGACGAATACCTGTCCAGTAATCTGTACACGCCGGTCGAAACGCTGAACCTGGCCACCCTGTTCGACCTGTCGCGCACGCCTGAGCTGGCCGACCTGGCGCAGCAGCAGCGCTTTTTCCTGGCCATCGGCGCCGCGCTGCGGGACGGGGAGGGCGCATGAGCCAGCAAATCAATCTGTTCAACCCGGCGTTCCAGCCGCAAAAGCACGTGCTGTCGGCGGCGCAACTGGCGCTGGCTGCCGGCGTGCTGATCGTCGGCATCGCCGGGCTGGCGATGTGGGGCAGCCTGCAGACGGCCGAACTGCAGCAGCAGGCCAATGCCGGCGCAGTGCAGCTTGACGGCCGGCAGGCGCGCCTGGCGGCGGTCAACACCGAATTTGCACCGCGCAGGAAGGACGTCACGATGGACGGGCAACTGGTCGACGCCGACCGCAAGCTGGCCGCGATGCGCCACATGTCGGGCGCGCTCGCACGGGGCGAGCTGGGTGACACGAGCGGCTTTGCCGGCTACTTCAAGGCGCTGGCGCGCCAGAGCATGCAGGGCTTGTGGCTGACCGGCGTGACGGTCGATGCCGGCGGCGCGCAGATCGGCATTCGCGGCCGCGCGCTCGACCCGGCGATGGTGCCGGGCTACCTCAATCGCCTGACGAACGAGCCGCTAATGCAGGGCAAGTCGTTTGCCAGCCTGCAGATCGGCGAAGCGGCGCCGCTGCCGGTGCCGACAGCCGTGCCCGGGGCGGACAACCAGCCTGCTACCCGCACCGCGCCGTATGTTGAATTCAGCCTGCAGTCGGTCGCCACGGAGCCGCAGCCATGAGCGCATCGATCAAGCAGCGCGTGCTGCAACTGGCGGCGCGCATGGACGCGCTGTCGCTGCGCGAACGCGGCATGGTGTTCGGCGCCACTGTCGGCGTGCTGGCGTTTGCCGGGCACACGTTCGTGCTGGCGCCGCAGGACGCGAAGCAGGCGGCGCTGCGCACGCAGATCGACCAGCAGCACGCGGCGATTGCCGCGATCGATGGCGAGATCACGGCGCGCGTGGAGGGCTCCCGGATCGACCCGGACGCCCAGTCACGCGCGCGCCTGAACACGATGCAGCAAGAGATGGGGCAGCTGGGCAGCCAGTTGCTGGCGCTCGAACATGGCCTGGTGGCGCCCGAGCGCATGGGGCCACTGGTCGAGGGCATCCTGCGCGCCAATGGCCGTCTCAAGCTGGTCTCGATGCGCACGCTGCCGGCCGAGCCGCTGGCGGCGCCGGGCGCCACGCCTGCCGCCACGCCCGCCGCCGCGCCTCCCGCTCCTTCTGCTGTCCCGGCAGGCGCAGCGCCGCAAGCCGGGGGCGACGTGCCGTTGCTGTACCGCCACGGCGTCGAAGTCACGGTGCGCGGCAACTACCTCGACATGGTCGACTACATGAGCACACTCGACGCGATGCCGACGCGGATGTTCTGGGGCCGCGCCCGGCTCGACGTCGAAAACTATCCGACCGCGCGCCTGACGCTCACGCTGCATACCCTCAGCCTGGACCGACAATGGATGAAGCTGTGAAGAACCTGACCAAGACCGTGCTGGCCTGCCTCGCGCTGTGCGCGTTGCCTGCCGCCGCGCAGCCGTTGCAGGACCCGACCCGCCCACCTGCCGGCATGGACCGGATCGCGCTCGATCCGGCCGTGCAGGCCAACGTCCCGCGCCTGCAATCGGTACTGATTGCACCGCATGCGGGCGGGCGCCACGTGGCCGTCATCGACGGCGAGACGCTGCGCCTGGGCGAGAGCTACAAGGGCGCACGGATCACGAGTATCAAGCCTGGCGAGGTGATCCTCGTGCGCGGCAACGCGCGCCAGGTGCTGCGCATGGATGCACCGCTGTCCGGCATGACGCCGGTTGCCCGCTAACCGATGAAGTACGTACCCACCATGACACCCAAGTTTGTAATGGCGCCGCGCGCGCTGGCCGTGGCGCTTGCCGTCACCGTGCTCCTTGGCGGCTGCCAGAGCGCGCCGCAGAATGCCACCTATGACGCGATCACGAAAGAGCTGACGAAAGCCAGCACCCAGCAGGGCGCCCGCCCCGCGGTGGATGATGCGGTGGCCAATGCGCTGCTGCCGCCGGCGGCAACGCTGGCCAGCCAGTTGCCCAAGGCGCGCCCGGCGCTGGAAGAGCGCTTCAACGTCGCCTTCAACAACGTCCCGGCGCAGCAGTTCTTCCGCTCGATCGTGGCCGGCACCCGCTACAACATGCTGGTGCACCCGGACGTGACGGGCAATATCAGCGCCAATCTGAAGGACGTGACGCTGGTCGAAACGCTGGAAGCCGTGCGCGACATGTATGGCTACGACTACAAGATCGACGGCGCCCGGATTGCGATCCGCCCGCTGACGATGCAGACCCGCATGTTCCATGTGAATTACCTGACGGCGCAGCGCAGCGGCAGTTCCAATCTGCGCGTGTCGTCGACGTCGGTGGCCGACGCCGGCAACGGCAACAACAATAACAGCGGCGGCGGTGGTGGCAACAACAACCGCAACCAGAACAACAACAACCAGAACGGCAATAACAACAATAACAATAACAACAGCAGCAACGGCCAGACCCAGACCAACAGCACCGACGTGCGCACGCACTCGGACAACGACTTCTGGGGCGATTTGAAACTGTCGATTGCCGCCATCGTCGGCTCGACCGAAGGCGGTCGCAGCGTCGTCGTCAGCCCGCAATCGGGCGTGCTCGTGATCCGCGCGATGCCGGACGAGTTGCGCAATGTCGACGCCTACCTGAAGGCTACCCAGCTGTCGGTCGACCGCCAGGTGATCCTGGAAGCGAAGATCCTCGAAGTGGAACTGAACGACAGCTTCCAGAGCGGCATCAACTGGGCCTCGTTCGCCTCGTTCCGCGGCTCGCATCCCAACCGCGTCTCGGGTGGCCTGATTTCGCCCGGCGCCAACCTGGCGCCACTGCCGTACACGGGCGGCCAGCCAGCCGTCATCAACAGTGGCCAGGGCCTCGCGGCCAGCACCGGCTTCTCGCTGTCGAATGCTGCCACGGCGGCCGGTTCGCTGTTCGGCTTCGCGTTTCAGACGAATAACTTCGCGGCGCTGATCACGTTCCTGGAGTCGCAGGGCAGTGTGCACGTGCTGTCGAGCCCCCGCATCGCGGCGGTGAACAACCAGAAAGCCGTGCTCAAGATCGGCACCGATGAATTCTTTGTCACCGGCGTGACCAACAACATCACGACCGGCGACAACGGCAGCATCGTCAGCCCGAGCGTGACGGTGCAGCCGTTCTTCTCCGGCGTCGTGCTCGACGTGACGCCGCAGATCGACGCCAGCGGCAACATCCTGCTGCACGTGCACCCGTCGGTCAGCCAGGTCACGACCGTCAACAAGGATGTCGACCTGGGGTCGGGCGGCACGCTGCGCCTGCCGCTGGCGGCATCGAGCACGTCGGAACTCGACAGCATCGTGCGCGGCCGCAACGGGCAGGTCGTCGCTATCGGCGGCTTGATGCGCCAAGCGTCCACCGGCGACACCGACCAGCTGCCGGGCGCGGACAAGATTCCACTGCTCGGTAACCTGTTCCGCAACAAGAACCGGACCAACCAGAAGCGCGAGCTGGTCGTGCTGATCAAGCCGACCATCGTCGAAGGCGCCAGCGACTGGAGCGAAGACATGATGGACGCGAGCCGCCGCATCGAGCAGCTCGATCCGCGCCGCCGTGCGCCTGGCTTGGGCGTCGACTGATGTACGCGGCGCATTTTGGCCTGCGCGAGCTGCCGTTCGGGATCACGCCGGACACCAGCTTCTTCTTCGGCAGCCCGCGCTCGCAGGAAGCGCTCAACACGCTGCTGGTCGCGGCGCGCAGCGGCGAAGGCTTCATCAAGATCACGGGCGAAGTCGGTACCGGCAAGACGCTCCTGTGCCGCAAATTCATGGCGACGCTCGGTGAAGGGTTCGTCACGGCCTACATTCCGAACCCGTATCTCGAACCGCGCACCTTGATGCTGGCGCTGGCCGACGAACTGGAGATCGTCCTTGAACGCGACGTCGATCAGCACCAGCTGCTCAAGGCGATCAACCTGCGCCTGCTGCAACTGGCCGCGCAGGACCTGCGCGTCGTGCTGTGCCTGGACGAAGCACAGGCGATTCCCGTCGACAGCCTGGAAGCCCTGCGGCTGCTAACGAACCTGGAAACGGAAAAGCGCAAGCTGCTGCAGATTGTCCTGTTTGGCCAGCCTGAACTGAATCGCAAGCTGCAACTGGACTCGATCCGCCAGCTGGCCCAGCGCATCACGTTCCACTACCACCTGGGGCCGTTGAATCGCGACGACATCGATTTTTATGTGGCGCACCGGCTGCGCGTGGCCGGCTTCACCGGCGCGCGGCTGTTTTCCAGCGCCGCGATCCGCAGCCTGTACAAAGCCAGCGGTGGCGTGCCGCGCCTGGTCAACATCATGGCGCACAAGGCGATGATGCTCAGTTATGGCCAGGGCAAGCAGCAGGTCGCAGGTGGCCATGTCGCCATCGCTGCGCGTGACACGGTCGGCGTGGGGCGCGCGATCCGCCAGTGGCTGACGGGCGGCGCGATCGTCATGGGCGCCCTTGGCGTGTTTGCCTGGGTGGTGGCGCCATGAGCCCCATTAACAAGATGCTCAAGGATCTCGATGCGCGCGCCGGCCAGCCTGGTGCAGCGCCGCTGCCGGCCGACGTACGACCGGTGACGACGCCCGAGCGCCGTGGCCCGGTGCTGCGCGCGGCACTGGTCGGTGGCGCGCTGCTGGCGGTCGGCGCCGGTGTGGTTGGCTGGAAGACGATGCAGACGGCGCCAACGCCAGCGTCAACGCCGGCCGTGCTGGTGGCTGCGCCCGTCGCGGCACGCACGGCGGTGGTGGTCGACATGCCGGCGGCAGCGCCGGTGCAGGTGGTCGATGTGGCGCCAGCTGCACCGGTGCCGGAGCCAAAGCCGGAACCTGAACCGGCACCGGAGCCAGCACCGGCACCAGCACCAGCACCAGCAGCCAAGCCTGTCGCGCCGGTCAGCAAGCCGCCGGGCACCAAGCCCGCGCCACGCACGGTGTCGGTGGCGAAGACGCTGCCGGTTGCATCGGCTGCGCCGGTAGCCGGCCGCACCGCCACGCCATCGCAACGGGCCGAAAACGCCTACCGGCGCGCGCTCGGCGTGCTCGAAGACGGGCGCGTGACCGAAGCCATCGCCACGCTGCAGGCGGGCCTGCAGATCGATCCGCGCCACGAAGCGGCGCGCCAGACGCTGGTCGGCCTGCTGATCGAAGCGGGGCGTCCGGACGATGCGATGCGCCAGTTGCAGGCCGCGCTCGCGATCGATGCGCGCCAGCCGGCGCTGGCGATGCTGCTGGCACGCCTGCAGCTCGAACGGGGCGGGCCGGCCATCGACACGTTGATGCGCACGCTGCCCTATGCGGCTGGCAATGGCGAGTACCACGCCTTCCTGGCCGGCGTGCTGCAGCGCGATGGCCGCGCGCATGAAGCGGCCGAGCATTACCAGGCCGCGCTCAAGCGTTCGCCCGGCAATGGCGTCTGGTGGATGGGCCTGGGCATCGCGCTGCAGGCCGACAAGCGCGATGCAGAAGCGGTTGCCGCGTTCGCGCGGGCGCAGGCCAGCGAGACGCTGTCGCCCGAACTGCAGGGCTTCGTCGAGCGCCGGCTGGGTCAACTCGGTCGTTGAGGCCGCCGCCGGGGAGGGCGGGCATGGTAAAGTGTCATGCCTGCGCAGGTACCCCTGCGCAGCTCCCCGGTCAACGAGCGTGACCCAATAACAGTACCCCGGGTGTCCCATGAACTTGTTCGAACATTTGGCCTTGCTGGCCGTGCTGGTGCTTGCGGCGGGCTTCCTGTCCCTCACCGAAATCTCGCTGGCTGGCGCCCGCAAAATCAAACTCAAATTGCTGGCCGAAGCGGGCGACGACCGTGCCCGCAAGGTCATGGCGCTGCAGGCGCATTCGGCCGACTTCTTCGCGGCCTCACAGCTTGGCCTGAACGCCATTGCGATCCTGGGCGGTATTCTGGGCGAGGGGGCGCTGCGCCCGTTCTTCCTCGAGTGGCTCTCCGTGTTCTACGCAGGCCCGGGCCGCGAAAACATCGCCTTCACGCTGTCGTTCGTGTTCGTCACCACGCTGTTCGTGCTGTTCTCGGACCTGATGCCCAAGCGTCTGGCGTTGATTTCGCCCGAAACGACGGCGATGGCGGTGATCCGGCCGGTGCTGTTCGTCATCCGCCTGTTCAAGCCGTTTTCGTGGACGCTGAACGTGATCGCCAACGGCCTGTTCAAGCTGTTTGGCATCAACATGACGCGCGAAGACCGCATCACGTTCGATGAAATCTCGGCCGTGGTCGAAGCAGGCGCGCAGGCCGGCGTGCTGCAAAAGCAGGAGCAGCACTTCATCGAGAACGTGTTCGAACTCGAGTCGCGCGCCGTGACGTCGACAATGACGACGCGCGAGAACATCGTGTTCTTCGACCTGACCGAACCTGAAGAGAGCGTGCGCCAGAAGATCGCTGCGCACTCGCTGTCGAAATTCCCCGTCTGCGACGGCGTGATCGACCGCGTGGTCGGCTATGTCGACACGCGCGACATCCTGGTGCGCCTGCTGAACAACCAGTCGCACTTCCACCTGAGCGAATCGACGATCCGCACGGTCCTGATCATCCCCGACAGCCTGACGCTGTCCGAGCTGCTCGACCGCTTCCGCTCCAGCAAGGAGACCTTCGCGGTCGTGATCAACGAGTACGCGTTCGTCGTCGGCGTGATCACACTGTCGGACATCATGGTGACCGTGATGGGGCGCTGGGGCAGTCCGCTGGAAGCCGACCAGCAAACGATGCAGCGCGAAGACGGTTCGTGGCTGATCGACGGCAGCACGCCGGTGGCGGAGATGAAGCGCGTGATCGACCTGCAGTCGCTGCCGGAAGAAGAGCGCTACGAGACGGCGGCCGGCTTCATGATGTTCATGCTGCGCAAGGTACCCAAGCAGACTGACAGCGTCGAGTACGAAGGCATGCGCTTCGAGGTGCTCGACGTCGACCATCACCGCATCGACCAGATACTGGTCAAGCGCCTCGACCCGGGGCAGAAGGCGCTCGGGGCGGCGACGCCTGCCGCCCACTAGGTTTGTTTTATAACCGTGCGAGACGCTCCAGCGCAAGCTGCAGCGTCTCGTCTTTTTTCGCGAAGCAGAAACGCACCACGCGCGACTCTTTTGGCTGACTATAGAACGCCGAGACGGGAATGGCGGCGACCTTGATCTCGCGGGTCAGCCATTCGGCAAACTCCGCTTCGCTCACATCCGAGATCGCGTCATAGCGCACGCACTGGAAGTACGTGCCGTCCGATGGCAGCAGCGTGAAGCGCGACGCCGCCAACCCGGCGCGGAACAGGTCGCGCTTGGCCTGGTAGAACGCCGGCAGGTCGCGCCACGGCGCCGGGTCCTGCAGGTAGGCGGCAATCGCGTGCTGCATCGGTGCGTTGACGCAAAAGACATTGTATTGATGGACCTTGCGAAACTCCGCCATCAAGGCCGCCGGCGCGGCCACATAGCCGATCTTCCAGCCGGTCACGTGGAACGTTTTGCCGAAGCTCGAGACGACGAATGCGCGTTCGGCCAGCGCCGGATGGCGCGCCACCGACGCATGCGGCTCGCCGTCGAACACCATGTGTTCATACACTTCGTCCGACAGGACAAGGATCTGCGTGTCCTGCACGATCGCGACCAGGGCCTCGAGATCGGCCTGGCGCAGGATCGTGCCGGTCGGGTTGTGCGGCGTGTTGATGACGACCATGCGCGTGCGCGGCGTGACCGCGGCCCGCACGTCGTTCCACTCAACGCGGTAGCCATCGGCGTCCAGCCGCATCGTCACCGGCACCACGACGCCGCCTGCCAGCGTAATGGCCGGCGCATAGCAATCGTAAGCCGGCTCGATGACGATCACCTCGTCGCTCGGGTGCACGACGGCCAGGATCGCCGACTGGATGGCCTGGCTGGCGCCGGCAGTGACGGTGATGTCGGTATTCGCATCGTAGCGATGGCCGTAGGTGGCCTCGATCTTGGCCGCAATCGCCGCGCGCAGCGCCGGCAGCCCGGTCATCGGCGGATACTGGTTATGCCCGGCGCGCATCGCGTCGGTCACCAGGTCGACCAGCGCCGGATCGCAGGCGAAATCGGGAAAACCCTGGCCCAGGTTGACGGCGCCATGGTCGATGGCCAGTTGCGACATGCGGGTGAACACGGTGGTGCCGATGTGCGGCAGGCGGGAAACCAGCGGTGGAAGGCTCATGAATGCATCCTGATCGAAAGCAAATGGGGGGAAGCCTTATTCTAGCGTGCCTTCGGCCCTGGCCTGGCGCCACGAGGCGATCCACACCTCGGGCAGCACGATGCGAAACAGCCCCGCCTGCGCCGTCTTGCGTCCCAGCTTGAGCAGCGCCTTGTCCTTGCTGATCAGGATCGACGCGCCAGCGTCGCGCGCGAGCTCCATGAATTTCTGGTCGTCGCGGTCGGTGCACACGGGCAGGCGGATCGCTTTCGAATCGACGTCAACGAGGCGCAGCAGGGCGTCGAAGCGGGCGGCGGCGGCCAGGCGGCTGTCATCGTCCAGCGGCAGGTGCTGGTAGTGCAGCACGGCCAGGTATTCGGCGCGGCAGTCGGCGCGCGTGATGGCATCGATCTCGCGCGCCTCGATGGCGGCGAGCAGGTCGGCCCAGCGCGGATCGTGGAACACGAACAGGTCGAGCAGCACATTGGTGTCGATGACGATGGTTGGGGCTGGAGCGGTTATCATGTCGGTTGTTTATTTATGGAAAAGTTTCGTACGGCCATGCTGATTGTCCTGTCTCCCGCCAAGTCCCTCGATCTCGAATCGCCCCTGACCACGCCGCACCAGTCCACACCCGACTTCATTGCCCATGCGGGCGAACTGATCGAGGTCCTGCGCGGCCATTCACCCGCCTCGATCAGCGAACTGATGGACCTGTCCGACGCGCTGTCGATGCTCAACGTGGGGCGCTACGCCCACTGGGAACCCGATCATGGACAAGCGCGACCGGCGATCATGTCGTTCAATGGCGACGTGTACACGGGGTTCGATGCGCGCACGCTGAACACGGAGGCGCTGACGTTTGCCCAGCGCCACGTGCGCATCCTGTCGGGCCTGTACGGCGTGCTGCGGCCGCTGGATCAGATGCATCCGTATCGCCTTGAAATGGGTACCCGGTTGGCTACGTCGCGCGGCAAGGACCTGTATGCGTTCTGGGGCGAGACGATCACCGCCGCCCTGAACCGGCAACTGGCCGAGAACGGCTCAACGGCGCTGGTAAACCTGGCCTCGACCGAGTACTTCAAGTCGGTCAAGCCCAGGCTGCTGGCCGCGCCCGTCATCGAGCCCGTGTTCCAGGACTGGAAGAACGGCCAGTACAAGATCATCTCGTTCTATGCCAAGCGGGCGCGGGGGATGATGGCGCGCTATGCGACCGAGAACGGCATCACGGATCCCGAGGAGCTCAAGGACTTCGATGTCGACGGCTATGCCTTCGAGCCAGCGGCGTCAAGTGAGCGCGCGTGGGTGTTCCGGCGCCGCATTGCAGTGTAGGGCAGACACGACAAAGGCGCCGCGTGGCGCCTTTGTTCTTTGCCGGCCCCGGCGCTTACTGCACCGCATCCTTCGGCGCTGCCTTGGCGCCACCCTTGGACCAGAACTTCCACCACGGCGCATCGCCGCGTGCGTTCG
Organism: Telluria sp. LT1R51-2; assembly: GCF_059685775.1. NCBI lineage: Bacteria > Pseudomonadati > Pseudomonadota > Betaproteobacteria > Burkholderiales > Oxalobacteraceae > Telluria > Telluria sp. LT1R51-2. The sequence goes on from NZ_JCASIM010000001.1 coordinate 1,472,394, forward strand.
GATTCAGGAAGTAGCTGTCCGGATAGTTCAGCGCGAACACACGCTGCGTATCGTCGCGCAGCAGCGGCATGCCGAGCTTGTCGTACGAGCGGATCATGATGAACAGCGCTTCTTCGCGTGCCGGGGCGTCGGTGTAGTTGGTCACCGCATCCTGGGCACGATTGAGCGCCGCCAGGTACGAGCCGCGGCGGTAGTAGTAATTCGCCACGTGCACTTCGTACTGGGCCATCGCATTGATCAAGTAGCTCATGCGCTCGGTCGCGTCGGCCGCGTACTTGCTGTTCGGGTACTTGTCGACCAGCGCCTTGAACGCCGCGAACGCTTCACGCGTTGCACGCGGATCGCGCTCGGTCGGGTCCTGCGAGTACACGAAGCTGAAGAACCCGAGCTGATCGTTGAAATTGATCAGGCCACGCAGGTAGTACATGTAGTCGACCTGGGGGTGGTTCGGGTGCAGCTTGATGAAGCGCTCGACCGCCGCCAGCGCTTGCGCCTGGTCAGCCGACTTGTAGTGGGCGTACGCCACTTCCATCTGCGCTTGTGTTGCATACACGCCGAATGGGAAGTTGGTTTCGAGCCGGTTGAACAACGGGATTGCGGCTTCGTAGTGCCCACCTGCCATCTCTTCGCGCGCCTCAGCGTATAATTTCTCCGCCGACCAGTTTTTGGACTCGTCCTTGGCCTTTGGCAGCATACTGCATGCCGACAGACCGACGAGGGCGCAAGTAGCGACCAACACAGACAATTTTTTTTGCATAGCTTTTTGCAAGAAATGTTTTACCTAGATTCAACGAACGGCTGATTATAGCCGATGGGACTCACGTGATATTAACTCCTGCGCCGAATCCGGCGGATTTACCGATTGACCCTGATTTTGACGATGAACTGGAGATCGGGTTCGTCCCGTTGCCAGGCACCGATCTGTCGCCCATTACCTTGGCGCTGCAAGAAGAACATTGCGGCCAGCGCCTCGACAAGGTAGTGGCTGGCCTGGTGCCCCAGTTCTCGCGCAGCCGCCTGCAGCAATGGTTTGAAAGCGGCCACATCACGGTTGACGGTAAACCGGCCCGGGGCAAGGACACGGCCTATGGCGACGAAGCCATTGTCGTCGTGCCACAAGCTGCGCCTGAAGACACGGCGTTCGCGCCGGAAGCGATGGATCTGACCATCGTGTACGAAGACGACGACATCATGGTCGTCAATAAGCCGGCGGGCCTCGTCGTGCACCCGGGTTCGGGCAACTGGACCGGCACGCTGCTCAACGGCCTGCTGCATCACTGCCCGCAACTGGTCGGCGTGCCGCGCGCCGGCATCGTTCACCGTCTCGACAAGGATACCAGTGGCCTGATGGTCGTCGGCAAAACGCTCGCTGCGCAGACCGACCTCGTGCGCCAGCTGCAGGCGCGTACCGTCAAGCGCGAGTACTTCGCGCTGGTGTGGGGCACGCCGCGCCTGTCGGGCACGATCGACAGCCCGATGGGGCGCGATGCCAAGGACCGCGTCAAAATGGCCGTCTCGAGCAGCCCGTTCGCCAAGCCGGCGATCACCCATTACGAGCGCGTTATTTCGGGCGAGCTGGATCGGCGTCCCGTCACGCTGGTGCGCTGCCGCCTCGAAACGGGCCGCACCCACCAGATCCGCGTGCACATGCAGTCGCTGGGCTTTTCGCTCGTCGGCGATGCGGTGTATGGCAAGCGTCACCTGACGCCGGTGTTCCCGCGCCAGGCGCTGCAGGCGCGTCGCCTGGGCCTCGTGCATCCGGCCACCGGTGAGCAATGCGAATGGACCGTGCCGCTGGCCGACGATTTCGCCGAGCTGATCGCGCGTGCCGGCATCGAAGAGCCGGAGCTGGGCGAATTCGGCACGGCGATCGAGGATGCGGCGGACGACGACAACGGCGTCGTCACCTACCGCGCGTGAGCACGCTGGCCCCGTTGTCCCATTCAGCGCTGGTCTGGCCAGATTGGCCTGACTTGCCGGCATCCGTCGGCGCGCTGGCCACCAGCCGCGATGGCGGCGTCTCCGTCGGTCCGTACGACGACGGCAAGGGTGGCGGTGGCCTGAATCTTGGCCTGCATGTGAACGACGCGCCCGACGCCGTCGCCGCCAACCGCGCCTTGCTGCAAGCCTGGTTGCCGGGCCGTCCAGCCTGGATCGCCCAGGTGCATGGCGCCGACGTCGTTGACGCCGGCACCGTGGGCCCGAGCCAGCCGGTGCGCACGGGCGACGCCAGCATAGCCACGACACCCGGCGTCGTCTGCGCCATCCTGACTGCCGATTGTCTGCCGGTGCTGTTTGCCGATCTGGATGGCAAGGTGGTCGGCGCGGCGCACGCCGGCTGGCGCGGACTGGCTGGCGGCGTGCTGGGCGCGACCGTGCGCGCCATGCGTGCGGCCGGCGCGGGCGAGATCACGGCGTGGATGGGGCCGGCAATCGGTCCGGATGCGTTCGAGGTTGGCGACGACGTGGTGGCGGCATTTGCCGCGGCGCTGCCGGGCGACGCGACGCGCGCCTGCTTCACGGCCTATCCGGGTCGCCCCGGTAAGCACCTCGCCGACATGTTCACGCTGGCCCGCTTGACGCTGGCGCATGATGGCGTCGAACGCGTGCATGGTGGCGGGCTGTGTACGGCCAGTGCGCCTGAGCGCTTTTATTCCTATCGCCGCGATGGCGTCACCGGCCGCCAGGCCAGCGTCATCTGGCGTAAATAACGCCTGCGCGCGATGCGGTACGGCTCAGTCACCGTCACCGCCGCCGTCATCCATGTCGTCTGCCGGCGACTCCCGCCGTGGTCTGACCTGATGCCGGGACTGCTGTGTTCGCCCGCGCTGCCGGCGCCGTTTCGCGCCAGTGATATAAAAAAGTATGGATAATGGCAGTGCGCAATAAAACGCGAACGTCATGATGCCGGCCACGACGGTCGGCTCGGTCGCCGCCATGAGCACCACAACGTATATCCAGGCAATGGCAACGATCCACATGCAGTAGTTCCTTGTTGTAGTTCCTGGTTGAAGAGACGCGATTCTAACAACGGATGCCCACATGAACATGCCTGATCCACAAGCGCTTGCCGCTGCCTGGTTGTCCCAATGGTCCGACCCTGCCGCTTGGCAACCCTGGATGACGATGATGTCCGCCATGCCTGCCATGCCAGCGATGCCGGGCATGCCCGCCCCGGGTGGCGCGAGCCCGCTGGCCGGCTTCCTGAAAGATGCCGGCGCCGGCATCGACACGGCCCGCATGGAAGCGATCCGCGACGATTATCTCAAGAAAGCAACGCAGCTGTGGCAAGACGTCATGCTGGGCAAGACGCCGGAGCTCAGCGACCGGCGCTTCGCGGCAGCCGAATGGCGCGGCAATCCATTGTCGGCGTTCTCGGCCGCTTCCTACCTGCTCAACGCCGAATGCATGATGGCGATGGCCGATGCGGTCGAGGTTGGTCCGCGCGAGCGCCAGAAGCTGCGCTTCTCGGTGCAGCAGATGATCGACGCGATGTCGCCCGCCAACTTCCTGGCCACCAACCCGGAAGCGCAGCAGCACATGATCGAGACCCAGGGCGAAAGCCTGACCAAGGGCTTGAGCAATATGCTGACCGACCTGCAGAAGGGCCGCATTTCGCAATCGGACGAAACGGCCTTCGAAGTGGGCCGCAATGTCGGCAACACGGCCGGCCAGGTCGTGTTCGAAAACGATTTGTTCCAGCTGATCCAGTACACGCCGACTACGGCGAACGTGCACAGCGTGCCGCTGGTCATGATCCCGCCGTGCATCAACAAGTTCTACATCCTCGACCTGCAGCCGGAGAATTCACTGGTGCGCTACGTGGTGGAGCAGGGCCACACCGTGTTCATGGTCTCCTGGCGTAACCCGGACCGCAGCCAGTCGCACCTGCGCTGGGACGATTACGTCGAAGACGGTGCGATCCGCGCGCTTGACGTCGTGGCCCAGATCACGGGGCAAGAGAAAGCGCACGTGTTCGGCTTCTGCGTCGGCGGCACCATTGCCGCCACGGCGCTGGCCGTGCTGGCGGCGCGCGGGCGCCAGCCGGCCGCGAGCCTGTCGCTCCTGACCACGCTGCTGGACTTTTCGGACGCCGGCGTGCTCGAGGTGTTCATCGACGAAACCCAGGTGGCGCTGCGCGAGCAGAAGCTCGCTGCTGGCGGCCTGATGCCGGGGCGCGACCTGGCCACGACGTTTTCGTCGCTGCGCCCGAACGACCTGGTCTGGAACTATGTCCAGCAAAACTACCTGAAGGGCAAGGAACCACCGGCGTTCGATCTGCTGTACTGGAACGCCGACAGCACCAATCTGCCAGGGCCGATGTTCTGCTGGTACTTGCGCAATATGTATCTGGAAAACAAGCTGAAGCAACCGGGCGCGCTGATGGTGTGCGGCGTACCGGTCGACCTGGGCGCCATCGATGCGCCTGTGTTCGTGTACGGCTCGAAGGAAGACCATATCGTGCCTTGGACAGCGGCATTTGCGTCGATGCAGCTGCTCAATCCGCGCAACCCGAAAGCGAACCGCTTTGTGCTGGGCGCGTCGGGCCATATCGCTGGCGTCATCAACCCGGTTTCGAAAAACAAGCGCAGTCACTGGATCAACGACAAGGGCGGCAAGTTGCGGCCCAAGACGGATGCCGCCTGGTTCGAGAGTGCTGCAGAGCACAAAGGCAGTTGGTGGCCGGCGTGGGCCAACTTCCTGGCCGAGCACGGCGGCGCGCAAGTGCCGGCCCCTGGCGTCGCGGGCAGCAGCGACTATCCGCCGTCCGAGCCAGCGCCAGGACGCTATGTACAGGTCAGGGGTGACTAGCTGTCCACCGCATGTATTGACAGAAAAGCCATGCTTGTGGTGCATCTGGTAATTGCTGCAACTGCCACAATTGCGTGGTAAGGTGTCTGTTATCCCCCACGGTCGAACCGGTCGTGGGTCGGGTGGAGACGAGCCGGCCACGCCGGCCAGAATAATCATAAGTGCGCGGCTCACGAAGCGGCGCCGCAAACCATGGAAACAGAGATGAGCAGTGTGAAGAAGAGTGCAGAACGCCTGATCAAGAAATACCCGAACCGTCGCCTGTACGACACGCAGACCAGTTCCTACATCACGCTGTCAGACGTCAAGCAGCTGGTGCTGGACGCCGACGACTTCACCGTGGTCGATGCCAAGAGCAGCGAAGACCTGACCCGCGCGATCCTGCTCCAGATCATCCTCGAAGAAGAAGCGAATGGCGTGCCGATGTTTTCGAGTTCGGTGCTCTCGCAAATTATCCGCTACTACGGCCACGCGATGCAGGGCATGATGGGCTCGTACCTGGAAAAGAACGTCCAGGCCTTCACCGACATCCAGCACAAATTCACGAGCAACGCCGCCGGCGCCATCGAGGGCAAGCCATTCAGCCCCGAGATGTGGACCCAGTTCATGAACGTCCAGGGTCCGATGATGCAGGGCATGATGAACAACTACATCGACCAGAGCAAGAACCTGTTCATCCAGATGCAGGAACAGATGCAGAGCCAGAGCAAGGCGATGTTCGGTGTGTTTCCATTCCCGGGCATGACGCCCCCGCCCACCGACAAGAAATAAACCACCCGGTATTCGGGCGGCAGGGCATCACCCTCGGGGCCGGGTTCAGGTACAATCGCGGATTGCCCAAACACTTTTCCGCTGCCCATGACTGAACTTCGTCGTAGTCCTTCCGCCAACTCTAGCAGCCTGGCTGCCACAGCCAAGGCACCTGGCGTCATCATTCCGGCGCCCATGCCCGGTGTGATCGCGCCGAAGGTCGGCTTTGTCTCGCTTGGCTGCCCGAAAGCGCTGGTCGATTCCGAGCAGATCCTGACCCAGCTGCGCGCCGAAGGCTACCAGACCGCCAACTCGTACGACGGGGCGGACCTCGTGATCGTCAATACCTGTGGCTTCATCGACGCCGCCGTGCAGGAGTCGCTCGACGCCATCGGCGAAGCGCTGGCCGAAAACGGCAAGGTGATCGTCACCGGCTGCCTGGGCGCCAAGAAGGATGCGGCAGGCGACGACATCATCACCAAGGTGCACCCGAAGGTGCTGGCTGTGACCGGCCCGCATGCGCTGGCCGAGGTGATGGACTCGGTCCACCTGCACCTGCCGAAGCCGCACGATCCGTTCATCGATCTGGTGCCGGACCACGGCGTGAAACTCACGCCAAAGCACTACGCCTACCTGAAGATTTCCGAAGGCTGCAACCACCGCTGCAGCTTCTGCATCATCCCGTCGATGCGCGGCGATCTGGTCTCGCGCCGCATCGACGAAGTGCTGGTCGAAGCCGAGAACCTGTTCAAGTCCGGCGTCAAGGAACTGCTCGTGATTTCGCAGGACACCAGTGCCTATGGCGTGGACGTCAAGTTCCGCACCGGCTTCTGGAATGGCCGCCCGATCAAGACGCACATGACGCAGCTGGTCGAAGCACTGGGCCAGCTCGCGCGCCAGTACGACGCCTGGGTGCGCCTGCACTATGTCTATCCGTACCCGCACGTCGATCACGCGATCCCGTTCATGGGCGATGGCCACGTGCTGCCGTACCTCGACATCCCGATGCAGCACGCGCACCCGGATGTCCTGAAACGCATGAAGCGCCCGGCCAGCGGCGAGCGCAACCTCGAGCGCATCCTGAAATGGCGTTCGATGAATCCGGACCTGACGATCCGTTCGACCTTCATCGCCGGCTTCCCGGGCGAGACCGAGGCCGAGTTCGAGTATCTGCTCGACTTCCTGAAAGAAGCGCAGATCGACCGCCTGGGCTGCTTCGCCTATTCGCCGGTCGAAGGCGCGACCGCGAACCTGCTCGAGAATCCGGTGCCGGAAGAAGTGCGTGAAGAGCGCCGCGCGCGCGTCATGCTGCTGCAAGAAGAAATTTCGGCCAAGCGCCTGCAGGCCAAGGTCGGCAAGACGCTGCGCGTGCTGATCGACGAAGTGGGCGCCCGCGAAGCGATCGGCCGTTCGAGCGCCGATGCGCCCGAGATCGACGGCGTCGTGCACATCAAGCGGCCACTCGTGCCGGGCAAGAGCAAACTGGTCGTCGGCCAGTTCGCCGATGTCGTCATCACGAAGGCCGATGCGCACGACCTGTGGGCCAATCCCGTCTAAGCGGCTGAGCCCATGAGCGCCAAGTCGATCCAGACCACGCTGGTGCATAGCGACTATGTCGCACCGGCGGGGTTCGACGCCTTCCCGCCGGCGACGCACCGCGCGTCGACCGTGCTGTTTGCGAACACGGCGGCGATGCGCGCGAGCCAGTGGACAGACAAGACCGCCTATACCTACGGCTTGCACGGCACGCCGACTACGTTCACGCTGGAAGGCAAGCTGGCTGAGATCGAGGGCGGCAATCATTGCCTGCTCACGCCGTCGGGCCTGGCGGCGATCGCGATGGTCGACTTTGCGCTGCTCAAAAGCGGCGACGATGTGCTGTTGCCCGAGAACGTCTACAACCCGAACCGCGAACTGGGCCGCTGGCTCAGCGCCGATTTTGGCGTCACCGCGCGCTACTACGATCCGATGATCGGCGCCGCCATCGCTGCGCTGATCCAGCCGAACACCAAGCTGCTGTGGGCCGAAGCGCCCGGCTCGGTGTCGATGGAAGTGCCGGATCTGCCGGCGCTGTGCCATGCGGCACACCAGCGGGGCGTGCTGGTGGCGCTCGATAACACATGGTCGGCCGGTCTGGCGCTGCGCGGGTTCGATCTTGGCGCGGACATCGTCATGCACGCGCTGACCAAGTACCAGTCGGGCGGCGCCGACCTGTTGATGGGCGCCGTGATCACGCGTGACCGCGCGCTGAACGACCGGCTGGCGCTGGCGCACATGCGCTTGGGCCTGGGCGTGAGCCCGGACGATGCGTATCTGGTGCAGCGCGGCTTGCCGACGATGAAGATGCGCTTCGACCGGCACGACGCCAGCGCGCGCGAGCTGGCCGCCTGGTTCAAGGCGCGGCCCGAGATCGCAAAGGTGCTGCATCCGGCATGTGAGGATTGCCCGGGCCATGCGTTCTGGCAGCGCGATTTCACGGGCGCGGGCGGCTTGTTCTCGGTGGTGTTCGACGCACGCTTGGACGAGGCGCAGGTCGATCGCATGGTCGATGCGCTGACGCTGTTTGGCATCGGCTACAGCTGGGGTGGGCCCAACAGTCTCGTGATGCCATATCGGATAAACAGCTTGCGGGATCAGTGGGAGGGCGGGGTACTGGTGCGCTTCAATGTGGGCCTGGAAGACCCGGCCGACCTGATCGCCGATCTGGCCCAGGCCTTTGACGTGTTGTGACATAAAAATGGGGCCATTGGCCCCATCTTTTTACACCGGCATCGCGCGGTTGTTGTTCAAATCAATGAAGCCGCGGATCAGCCGATACGCTTTCCAGATCCACGCGACGGGCCACACCACCCACGCCGCGGGAATACCGATGATGGTGGCGAACAGCACCGCGCCAACCGCCATCCACACCACGTACCACCAGAACGAGCGGATCATCCACGTGTGGTGCGTGTAGACCATCGTACCGGCCGTGTCCGGGCGCTTCACGTAGTTGACGATCACTGGCACGATCGACAGCATGCCGAGCGAAAAGAAGAACGTCAGCGCGTGGATCACGTACAGGATGCGCGCCCAGTGCTTGTTGTCTTCGACGCCTCGTTCCAGAATCAGTTCTTGCGACATACCGTCTCCTCGTGCGGGGCCAACCCCCTTTGTTGCCATTGTAGCAGCACGATTCGCGACAATGACCCTGCCGCTTTACCCGATGTGCTGGCGCACCCAAGCGGAGAGGCGCACCGCATCCATCGCGCCGGACTGGCGCGCGATTTCGCGGCCGCCCTTGAACAGTGCCAGCGTCGGGATGCTGCGGATCGCAAAGCGCGCCGACAGATCCTGCGCGCGCTCGGTGTCCACTTTCAGCAGGCGCACTGATGGCTCGAGTTGCCCGGCGGCTTGCGCATACGCCGGCGCCATCATCTTGCAAGGGCCGCACCATTCAGCCCAGAAGTCCACCAGCACGGGAATATCGTTGCGCCCGATGTGGCGCTCGAAGCGCGCGCTGTCGACGTCCAGTGGACGCCCTGTGAACAGTGGCTGCGTACATTTGCCGCAGGTTGGCGCGTCCTGCAGGCGCGACTGCGGCATGCGGTTGACGGCGTCGCAGTGCGGGCAAACGATGTGGGTTGGTTCGGTCATGCTGAATTCCTTCGGTCGATATGATGCCGTTATTGTAAGCGGGGCCCGGTCTGCACGTCGCCGGCCCTGCCATGCGCCGCGCCGCGCCCCGGATCGCTAGAATGATTGCAATAATACAAATGAGACGATCGTATGCCTGAGCAGAATACGCCCGGCAGCCTGCTGGTCGGCTGCGCTGGCTGGAGCCTTGGGAGCAAGGACTTCGCCGCATTTCCGGCAGAGGGAAGCCACCTCGAACGCTATGCCGCCGTGTTCCCGGCGGTGGAAATCAACTCGTCGTTCTACCGACCGCACAAACCCGAGACCTATGCGCGCTGGGCCGCCAGCGTGCCCGAACACTTCCGCTTCGCGGTCAAGGTGCCGCGCGCGATCACGCATGACGCCAGGCTTCACGATGTCGATGCGCTGCTTGACCGGTTCCAGGGCGAAGCCGGCATGTTGGGCGACAAGCTGGGCTGCCTGCTGGTCCAGCTGCCGCCGCGCTTCGGTTTCGATGACGTGCTGGCGCATGCATTCTTCGGGCAGGTGCATGAGCGTTTCGGCTGCAGCATTGCGTTCGAAGCGCGTCACGCCAGCTGGTTCTCGGAATCTGCCACGGCGACGCTGCGCGAGTGCGGCATTGTGCGCGTCATTGCGGATCCTGCCGCCGGCCAGCCCGGGGAGCACGAACCGACCAGCGATACCCACGTCTACGTGCGCCTGCACGGCGCGCCGCGCATCTATTATTCGGCGTATCCGGGCGACGAGATCGCCCGCTGGCGCAGCCGCATTGAGCGCGATATCGCGGCGGGGCGCACGGTGTGGTGCATCTTCGACAATACAGCGGAGGGCGCAGCCGTGCCCAATGCGCTCGAACTGATGGGGCATGAAGTGGGGCCATCGGGCGACCGGGGCGCGGTAGAATCAGCGGGTCCAACCATCACCGCGCGATCCGAGTGAACTCCTCCACCGCCGTCCAGTCAGAGCCGGGCCCGACTGCAGGCCCGCAGCCTGCCGCCATGCCCCTACGGGTCGAGTGCCCGCCAGGCGCCTGCGTCTGCGACCGGGCAGGCGTGCTGGCCGACCCGCATCTGGATCAGCGCCCGTTGATGATCACGCGCCAGCAGGAACTCAAGCTGATCGAGCGGATCGAGCGCGTCGAGAGTTACGCCGATCTGCAATATGTGCAGGGCCTGATCCACAGGAACATCGGCGCGACGCTGCACATCGCGCCGGGCCCGAACGAGGTACGCAGCGTACGCGGCATCGTGATCGTGCTCGAAGACCGGCCTGGGTTGTGCAAGAAGGTGCGGCAATCCGTGCCGGCAGCGGTGCGGAGGTGCTTGACCATGCGGCCCGAGATCGCCTGGGCGATTCTCGATTCGCACGATCTGTTTGGACGTTAAGAGGCAGGCGACGTTCGCCATGAACGTTCAAATTTTCTGGTGAATGGTCTACACTAACGCCCTCAAGGTACCGCTCCACGATGTTGCTCACGCCACTCGGTACAAGTGGTTGATGAGCAAATGGAGGGGAATCCATGAGTGCGATTTTCATGGCCTGGATCGTTCTGGGCATCAGCGTTATGTCAGAAGTTGCTGGCACGATTGCGCTCAGGCAATCGGCTGGCTTCACCAGGATCGGTCCAGCGCTTCTGGCAGGCTTGTTCTATATCGCAGCGGTCTGGCTCATGGCAATTGCCTTGCGCCAGTTGGAAATGGGTGTCACGTATGCGGTGTGGGCTGCCAGTGGCACGGCCATCACCGCGCTCGTTGGCATCGCGTTCTTTCAAGAGCAGGTTTCGCTCCAGAAGCTGACTGGCATCGCCATCATTCTTGTGGGTGTTCTTGTTCTCAGTATTGAAAGAACTGGCGAGGCCTGATCCTTTGGCGAAGGCCGTACGCAGCTTCCGGATCCAGCGCTGCAAAGCGAAGTCGCGGCACAGTAAGAAAGAGAGATTACATGTTCAACGAATGTACATGGCTTCACACGCCACCTGAACGCCAGATCGACCAGGACGCGTTAAAGGTCGTCACCAGCGAGAACACGGACTTCTGGCGCATCACCCAATACGATTTCATCCATGATAACGGCCACTTCTTCGGCAGGCCCGTTGATCATGCATTTACCGCCCAACTGCATGTACGCGCAAACTTTCAGGCGTTGTATGACCAGGCGGGGTTGATGGTGAGGATCGACGAGGCCCACTGGATCAAGATCGGTGTGGAGTTTTCGGACGATCAACTGATGCTCAGCACCGTGTTGACGGCCGAAAAGTCGGACTGGGCCGTGATGCCTGCGCCGTCCATCAGTGACGGCTTCTGGATCCGCGTGACCGTCGGGTCTGGCACCGTCAGGGCGCAGTATTCAGTCGATGGCATCGTGTGGCCCTTGCTTCGCCTGGCACCGTTTCCCGTTGCGGATCGTTACCTCGTCGGCCCCATGTGCTGCACGCCTCAACGTGGCGGTTTGGAGGTAGTGTTCAGCAAGTTCTCGGTACAACCGGCACTGCAGAAAGATTTGCACGATTTGTCGTGAGCGCGAGACCGCATTGCGTCACCAGGAGTTAGCGCATGAAAAAGCCGGCATCAGCCGGCTTTCGTTGCGTGTTACCTGCGGTACGGGAAATGCGACCCGATACGCCCACCCCAACCACAACCGCGATGGCCGCGCCAGCTGCTGCGGTGTGTAGTGTGACACAGCCGGGGTCACAGCCGGGGTCACACAGCGGGGGTCAGGTCTGACATTCGGACACGACCTCAGCCTTAGGCGCGTTCAATAGCGTCTTGTTCAGTATTAGCATGGCCAGATGCCAGCTGGTTCCGGCTACTGCATTGTCGAGATCGTGTCCGAATGTCAGACCTGACCCCGGCTTTTCTGCATGAAAAAAGCCGGCGTCGGCCGGCTTTTGTTGCGTATTACCTGCGGTACGGGAAGTGTGTTCCGATACCTCCGCCCCAGCCCCGGCCACGATGACCGTGCCAGCTGCTACGGCCGAAGTCGAAACCCAGTCCGATCGAGATCGGTGGATACCAGTAGTTCGGCTGTTCGACATACACCGGTTGCGGTACGTACACCGGCTGCTGCTGGATGTACACGGGTTGCTGCTGGACATACACCGGCTGCTGTGGCGTGTAGTACGGCGTCGAATAGGTCGTTGCAGGCACGGGCGTCGAGGTGACGGTGCTGCCGCCCGATGATGCCACGCGCGCACCGGTACCCACTGGCACGGGCGTCACGGACACAACGCGCCATTGACTGGGATCTGCCGGTTGGGCGTAGCCTTGATTGCTGTAATAGGGGCCTGGCGCGGCGCAGCCCGCCAGCATGCCCAGTGACACAATAACGATCGCAAGATTTTTCATGGCGCTCCTCCTGATCAAGTCATCATACGAGCTTGCGTACAAGACGGCGCACGGTTTTACACGCTGTTACAGCGCGCAAACAACCGGTACATAGGTGTGGCCGCTCATCAGCCCAGAATCGTCAACAACCCATCTAGCCCCGAGAAATTGAGCGCCACATTGGCCTGGGCCCGCACAACCGGCTTGGCGCGAAACGCCACCGACAGCCCGGCAATACTCATCATGCGCAGGTCGTTGGCGCCGTCGCCCATCACGACCGCCTGCGATGGCGAGATGCCCAGTTCAGCACACACGCGCTCGACAGTGCGCTTCTTTTCCTCCGCATCGACAATCCCGCCGACGACGCGGCCGGTCAGCTTGCCATCCGCGATCTCGAGCACATTCGCATGCGTGTAATCCAGGCCCAGGCGCTCGCCCAGGCGCTCGGTAAAGAATGTGAACCCACCCGACACCAGCAGCGTCCTGATGCCGGCCGCCTGCACGGCCTCGAGCATCGCCTCGCCGCCCGGCGAGATGCGCAGCCGCTCGTCGTAGACGCGCTGCAGCGCACCGGCATCCAATCCTGCCAGCAGCGCCACGCGGCGCCTGAGGCTTTCCGAGAAATCGAGCTCGCCGCGCATTGCCGCCTCGGTGATCTCGGACACTTGCGGCTTGAGGCCTTGCATGTCGGCGATTTCGTCGATGCACTCGATCGTGATCAGCGTCGAATCCATGTCCATCGCCACCAGGCGCACATCGGCCAGTGAACGGCCGGCCGCGATAAAGGTCGCGTCGACGCCAGCCTCGAACGCCGCGGCGTCGAGACGCTCTTTCAGGTCGGCGGAAAACGCCACGCCTTCGCAGCGCAGCGCATGTTCGCCCACGGCGCTGGTGCGCTGCGGATTGGCCAGTTGCGCCAGGCGTGCCAGCGTGGCTTGGTCGGCCTGCGGGCCCTGCAGCACCAGATTCATCGTCGTGTTCATGCGAGTAGTTGTTTGATGGTCTGTTTGATCTGGTTCACGCGCGCCGACAGGTCCGGCATGCTGGCCGTGATGCGCAGCTTGTCCTGGCCGGCCAGCTTGACGTGGCGGTTCTTCTGGATCAGCGTGATGATCCTGATCGGATCGATCGGCGGCTTTTCCATGAACTGCAGGCTGGCCGCTTCGCCGTGGGCGTCGATCTTGACGATGCCCACGGCCTTGGCCGCAATGCGCAACCGGTGCGTCTCGACCAGCGCCTTCACTGGCTCGGGCAGCTTGCCGAAGCGGTCGATCAGCTCCTCCTGCATGCTGTCGATACGGTCCGCGCTTTCGCAGTTGGCCAGGCGCTTGTAGATCGACAGGCGCTCGTGCACGTCGCCGCAGTAGTCGGCCGGCAGCAGGGCGGGCACGTGCAGATTGATCTCGGTGGTCGATGACAGCGGCGCGGCCAGGTCGGGTTCCTTGCCGGCCTTGAGCGAGCGCACCGCCTCGTTGAGCATGTCCGAATACAGCTGGAAGCCGATCTCCAGCATCTCGCCGGACTGGTTTTCGCCGAGCACCTCGCCGGCGCCCCGGATTTCCAGGTCATGCATGGCCAGGTAGAAACCGCTGCCCAGTTCTTCCATCTGCTGGATGGCGTCCAGGCGGCGCTGCGATTGCTTGGTCAGATTCTGCACGTCGCTCACCAGCAGGTAGGCATACGCCTGGTGGTGCGAGCGGCCTACGCGCCCGCGCAACTGGTGCAGCTGCGCCAGGCCGAACTTGTCGGCGCGGTGCATGATGATCGTGTTCGCGGTCGGCACGTCGATACCGGTCTCGATGATGGTCGTGCACAGCAGGATATTGAAGCGCTGCGCCACGAAGTCGCGCATGACTTTTTCCAGGTCGCGCTCGTGCATCTGGCCGTGCGCCACGCCGATGCGGGCCTCGGGCAGCAGCTCCTGCAGCATCGCACGGCGGTTTTCGATGGTGTCGACTTCGTTGTGCAGGAAGTAGATCTGGCCACCGCGCTTGAGTTCACGCAGGCACGCCTCGCGGATGATCGAGCCGTCTTCGCTCCGTACGAACGTCTTGATCGCCAGGCGCTTTTGCGGCGCGGTGGCGATGATCGAAAAGTCGCGCAGGCCTTCCAGCGCCATGCCCAGCGTGCGCGGGATCGGCGTCGCGGTGAGCGTGAGCACATCGACTTCGGCGCGCAGCGATTTCAGCGCTTCCTTCTGACGCACGCCGAAGCGGTGTTCTTCGTCGATGATCACCAGGCCCAGACGCGTAAACTTCACGTCGGGCGAGAGCAGCTTGTGGGTGCCGATCACGATGTCGAGCGTGCCGTCGGCCATGCCCTTGATCGCGTTGTTGATTTCCTTGCCGGTCCGGAAGCGCGACAGCTCGGCGATCTTCACGGGCCAGTCGGCGAAGCGGTCGGCGAAGGTCTGGGCATGCTGCTCGGCCAGCAGCGTCGTCGGCGCCAGGATCGCGACCTGCTTGCCACCCATGACGGCGATGAACGCTGCGCGCAGCGCGACCTCGGTCTTGCCGAAGCCGACGTCGCCGCACACCAGGCGGTCCATCGGGCGGCCCGACGTCATATCCTTGATGACGTTGTGGATCGCCTCGGCCTGGTCGGGCGTCTCTTCAAAGCCGAAGCTCTGCGAGAAATTTTCGTAGTCGACGTTCGAATACTCGAACGCATGGCCCTGGCGCAGTGCGCGCCGCGCGTACAGGTTCAGGAGTTCGGCAGCCGTATCGCGCACCTGCTCGGCGGCCTTGCGCTTGGCCTTTTCCCACTGGCCCGAGCCAAGCGAGTGCAGAGGCGCGTCTTCGGCCGCCGTGCCCGAGTAGCGTGCGATCACGTGCAGCTGCGACACCGGCACGTACAGCTTCGTGTCTTTCGCGTATTCCAGGTGCAGGAATTCGGTCTCGCCTTCGCCCAGGTCCATGCTGGTCAGGCCCATGTAGCGCCCGATGCCGTGGTTGATGTGCACGACCGGGTCGCCGATCTTGAGTTCGGACAAGTCGCGCACCATCGACTCGACCTGGCTCGTCGCTTCCTGCTTCTTCTTCCCGGCGCGCCGGCCCGAACCGGCATACAGCTCCGTCTCGGTGATGAAGACCAGGTGGCCGGCGCCCGCATCGAGCAGCTCGAAGCCGGCCTGCAGTGGCGCCACGCCCAGGGCCAGGCGGGCGTCGCTCGCGCGGAAACCCTCGAAACCTTCGACTGGGGTCAGATCAAGCCGGTATTCGCTGAAGTACTGCTGCAGCGTTTCGCGCCGGCCGGCCGAATCGGCGCAGATCATCACGCGCGTGTCGCTGCGCTCGAGGTAGGTGCGCAGGCTGGCGAGCGGATCGTCCAGGCGGCGGTTGACGGCGACGTCGGGAATCGGCGCCGACAGTTCGGACGCCGGCGCGAGCGGGTCGCGCGCGATATTCCAGCGGCCGTGCGGCTTGATGCAGGTGAAGAACTGCTCCGCGCTCAGGAACAGTTCGGTCGGCTCGAGGATCGGGCGCTCACGGTCGCTTTTCAAAAAACGGTAGCGCGACTCGGTGTCCATCCAGAAGCGCCCGATGGCGCCATCGATATCGCCGACCAGCGCCAGTGGCGTGCCGTCCGGCAGGTAATCCAGCAGCGTCGAGGTCGAATCGAAGAACAGTGGCAGGTAGTACTCGATACCGGCGGCGGCGATGCCGTTGCCGATGTCGCGGTAAATCGGCGAGCGGGACGGATCGCCCTCGAAACGTTCGCGCCAGCGGCCGCGAAAGCCGGTTCTCGCCGCTTCGTCCATGGGGAATTCGCGGCCTGGCAGCAGGCGCACTTCGCGCACCGGATACAGCGAGCGCTGGGTGTCGGCGTCGAACGTGCGGATCGATTCGATCTCGTCGCCAAACAGGTCAAGTCGGTAGGGCAGGGCAGAGCCCATCGGGAACAGGTCGATCAGGCCGCCGCGCACCGAGTACTCGCCCGGCGACATCACCTGCGACACGTGCGTATAGCCGGCCAGCGTCAGCTGTGCCTTCAGGCGCGCTTCGTCGAGGCGTTCGCCCTGGCGGAAGAAGAAGGTGTAGGCCGCCAGGAACGACGGCGGCGCCAGGCGCACCAGCGCCGTGGTCGCCGGCACCATCAGCACGTCGCACTGGCCGTTGCGGATCTCGTGCAGCGTGGCCAGGCGTTCGGACACCAGGTCCTGGTGCGGCGAAAACGCATCGTACGGCAGCGTTTCCCAATCCGGCAGCAGGTGGCAGGCCAGCTTGCCATCGGCGAACCACGGGATTTCATCGAGCAGCCGCTGGCCGTCGCTGGCATTGGCCACGACGACGGTGAGCATCTGGCCCTGAGCCTTGAGCGCAAGGGCGGCAACCGCCAGCGCGTAGGCGTCGGACGAACCATGAAGGAGCGGCAGGACGAAACGATGGCCTGCTTTGGGAAGGTGTTTCTCGAGGTCGAAAGGCATGCCGCGTGCTTGAAAGATCCGTGAAAAATGCGCTGGAAAGTGGTGGCCAATTATAGTCGAACGCGTGCCTGCTCGCCGCGCAGCGTGGAGAGCGGCGGCTTGTCTGGAAGCCGAATCACGGGCATGATTGCGCTAACATAAAAATCACGGAGATACGATGCGCCCAGCCTTTGCTGCCTTGCCCCTGATTGTTTCATGCCTGCTGAGTGCAGCGGCCAGCGCGGCGCCGGCAGCACCGCTGGTCCTGCTGGGCGATGCGCCGCGAACCGGTGTCGAGATCCTGGCGCTGGCGCCCGATAGCTCGCACCGGCTGGATGGCGAAAAGGTCACCGCTGACGCCGCGCTGCGCACGACCTTCCCGGAGAGCGCCATCGAGCTCACGCGCAGCAAGTATGCCGACGGTGGCGCCGCCCTCACGCTGCAATGGCGCCAGATCTGGAAAAGCGGCGTGGCGCTGCAAACGGCGCCGCAGGATTTGCGGCCACTCCTTGCGCAAGGCACGCTGGGATTCGACCTGAAGGTCGATGCGCTCGACGCCGGTGGCCTCGTGGTCAAGGTCGGTTGCGGTCCGTCCTGCGAACGCCAGGTGCCGTATGTGCTTCCCGGACGCGCCGCGCAGGGCAAGGGCTGGCAGCGCGTCGTGCTGGCGCTGTCGTGCTTCGCGCGCGACGGCGACGATTTCTCGCAGGTGGCCAGGCCGTTTGCGCTGGAAGGCACGGGCAGCGGCCAGGTCAGCATCGCCAACGTGGCCATTGCAGCGGGCGGCACGCCCAACACGGCGTGCCCGGACTGGCGCACGGTGGCGGTCACGCCGGCCAGGCTTGATGAAGCGTGGTCGATCGACTGGTGGCTGCCCCGTCATCGCCAGAAACTCGACGACGCACAGCAGATGGTGCGCGACGGTCGCAGCCCGCAACTGGTGTTCATCGGCGACTCGATCACGCAGGGCTGGGAAAAGGAGGGCGCGCCCGTCTGGCAAACGCACTATGCGAAGTTCGATGCGTTGGACCTCGGGTTCGGCGGCGATCGCACCGAAAACGTGCTGTGGCGGTTGCAGAATGGCGCCGTCGACGGTCTCGATCCGAAGGTGGCGGTGCTGATGATCGGCACCAACAACACCGGCTTGCGCGGCGATTTCCCCGCCAGTACCGTGGCGGGCATCCGTCGTAACCTCGACGAGCTTCGGCAGCGCCTGCCGCGCACGCGCATCCTGCTGATGGCGATCTTCCCGCGCGACGCAATGCCCGACAGCACGCTCAGGCGCACCAACGAGGCCATCAACGCGCAATTGCCGGCACTGGCCGATGGCAACCGGATCGTGTTCCTGGACGTGAACCGCGCGTTCCTGACGCCGGATGGCCTACTCGCGAAAACCATCATGCCCGATCTGCTGCATCCGAACGCAGCCGGCTACGCGATCTGGGCGACGGCAATGCAGCCCGAACTCGACCGGCTGATGGCGCTGCCGCGTCTTTAAGCGCCCTCGACGATGCGCCGGTTGGCAACGCCGAACGGCACGTGCACCATCGGCACCGTGCCGCCGGGGGCAGACTTGAGGTGGGTGAGCTGGTCATCGAAGAAAATGTGCGGCTTGAACACCGACAGCACGCGCGCCTTGTCCATCCCGCCCAGAAAGAATGTCTCGTCGGCCGACACGCCCCAGCTGCCCAGCGTGGTCACGACGCGCTCGTGCGCCGGCGCGCTGCGCGCCGTGATGATGGCGATTCGCACGATGCGGCGGTAATCCGGGTCAGCGCGCTCGGCCTCGTGTTCCAGCTGCTGCAGCATGGCCAGCTTGCGAAACATCCCCGCCAGCGGACCTGGCTGGTGCGGGCGCGCCATGTGCAGGGTTTCGTGGGCGTGGAATTCGCGCAGGTCGTTGTTGCGCTTGTAGACCGTTTCGGACTCATCGTCGGCGATGACGCCGTCGAAGTCGAAGGCGACGCGCAGCTCGATGTCGGTGTCTTCATCGGCGATTCCCGACGGCAGCACGAGGCCGGCCGGATAATCGACCGCGATCGCGCTCTTGACGTCATCTTCGTTTGCCGACAGGAATAGCGCGGTGTTGAAGGCCGGCAGATACGGATAGGGCGACTTGCCGCTCATGAACACGGCGCGCGAGATGTCCAGGCCATAGTGCGCGATCGAGCGCATCACGCGCAGGCCCGTCTCGGGTGAATTGCGCGAAAACAGCACCACCTCAACGGGCGCCTGCTGCGGAAAGCACCGGTTCAGGCTCAGGAAGCGCCGGATGAACGGGAACGCGACGCCGCGCGCCAGGATCACGTCACGCTGGCGCTCCTGGTGGCTGCGGTAGGCTTCCGGCCCGCCGTCCAGATAGACCTGATGCGAATCGGACAGATCGAACAGCGCGCTGGAAGCGACACCGATCACGAGTTTTTCTTCGATGGGAAAGGGCATTCAGGCGTCCTGATCAGCGTGGTCGGTGTCGTTGAAGGTAGCGTAAATCCGGTGCAGGTCCGCGGACAGGCTCGCCGCGGCACTGACAAATGCCGGTTGGCCACCCCGCGCCAGCATGTGCAGTTTGGCCAGGCGGTCAGCCTCGCACAGTACTGCGGGCAGACTGGCAGACGGCGTTACGGCGTCGCCGAGATGGGCAATCGCGTGGCCGATGGCCGGGGGCAGTTCCCATTGCGCGGCGATACCGGCCGAGATCAGGCGCGCCGCGCGCACGAGGCGCAGTCCGAAGGCGTCACTGTCAGGCAAGCCGCCGCTGGGCACCAGGCCATCGATCACCCGCAGCGCCACGATCAGGCCGACATTGTGCATCAGGCCGGCCAGATAGGCTTCGAACGGATCGGCGCCCTGACCGTGCGCCAGTAGGCTGGCGGCCTGCGCACATTTCTCGGACTGGCTCCAGAGTTGCGGCGCGACCAGGCGCGCAAGGCGGCTGGTCTGCAGACTGATGATCCGGCGAAACGCCACGCGCGCCAGCAGCATGCGCAGGCCGTTCTGGCCAAGCAGCAGCAGCGCGCCTTCCAGATTGCGCACGGGTGTGCCGGGTTGATAGTACGGGCTGTTTACTTCGCGAATTACCTCGGCGACCAGGACGGCATCCTGTGCCACCAGGCGCGCCAGATCGGCCGATGAGCCGGCCTCGTCGCGCAGACTGCGCAGCACTTGCGGAATCACGGCCGGCACGCGCGGTACAAGGGCGCTTGCTGCCTGCGGATCGCGGGCGAGCCGCGTCAGCTCGTCGAGCACCAGGGCTTCGTCGCCCGCCGCACCGGCTATATGCGGCCCGGCCAGCCAGTGAAAGAACGCGAGATCCAGATCGGGGGCACCAGGCTGTTCAGCGCCGGGCGTGGGCAGCGCGTCTGCCACCGGCAAGCTGGACGGAAAGGGTGGGTGATCGACAGGCCCTGCGGGCATGGCGCCAAACAGGCGTGCAAGCCAGCGTTTCATGGGACGGGAATGACGAAAGATGGAGGCATGGCGCGATTCTACAGCGCCAATGCAACACACGACCGGGAACCCGGCCATGTGTGGTTGCAATTACTGCTTGGTATCCGAACTGGTGGTCGTGTGACCGGTGTTGGTTGGCGTGCTGGCGTTGCCGGTAGCGGATGCCGCACCGGTGGCCGTGCCATCAGCCGGGGTCATGCCCATTTGTGCATCGACGGTTGTATTGCCCGTCGAACCGGCTGACGTCGTTCCCATCGAGGACGAGCCGGTGCTGCTGGTGCCCATGGTGTCGGTGGTATTGCAACCGGCCAGAACAAAGGCGAACATGCCGCCAACAAGTGCAGTATGAAGCAGTTTCATCGCATTTCTCCTTGAGAGATCAACCACCCACGGGTGCGGTGTGCAGCAGTGGGATGGTTGCCTGACGATCGATCAGCGGCCGGTTGCCGAGTTGGTCACTGGCTCGTTGTTGCTGGTGGTGCCCGATGCGCTGTTGACGCCGGTAGCGCCGGTGGCGCCGGAATTCCAGCTGCCCTGGCCGCCGGTGGTGCTTGGGGTCTGCACCGAGCTGCCGGTCGTCGACATCGTGCTGCTCGAGCCTGTCATCGAATCGGTGGTCTTGCTTGGGGTATCACATGCGGCCAGGCCGAATGCCATCATGCCTGCGATCAGTGCGGTTCCGAGGGTGCGTGTCATGGTAGTCTCCGTGATGATTAAGTTGTCTTATCATCAAGCAACCGCGGGTTCGCACGAATAGGAACACAGAGTCCATTCTTGTAGGACGACACGCCCAGCGCACGTCAGCGCAGGCGTCAGTCGATCGCGTCAATGGATGGCAGCTTCGTGACTTGCCAGCCACACCAGTAGCTCGGGAGCAGGCAATGGCCGGCTGTAGAAATAGCCCTGCACCTTGTCGCACAGGTGGCTGCGCACCACATCCAGCTGCGATTGTGTCTCGATGCCTTCGGCCACCGTGGTCATGCCCAGGCTGCGTGCGACCTTGACGGTGGCTTCGATCAGTACCCGGTGGTGGGCGCTGGTGTCGGCCTGGCACACGAACGAGCGATCGATCTTGACCGTGTCCACCGGCAGCAGGTGCAGGCTCGACAGCGACGAATAGCCGGTGCCAAAATCGTCCAGCGCCAGTTTGATGCCCAGGGCTTTCAGGTCGTGCAAGCGCTGCTGAACGTCTTGGCCCTGTGCGGCCAGGCTCTCGGTGACTTCCAGCTGCAGGCAACCCGGCGGCATGCCGGTGTCGTGCAGGATCCGGCGCACGCTCTCGATCCATCCCGGTTGTGCCAACTGGGCGCGCGACAGGTTCACCGCCATCAGGCCAGGTGCGCGCTCGCCCAGGCAAGCGCGCCAGTCGAGAAAGTCGCGGCTGGCGCGTTCAAGAACGAAGTCGCCCAACAGGCCGATCAGCCCGCATTCTTCGGCCACTTCGATGAAGTCGATCGGCGGCACGATGCCGCGCACCGGATGGCGCCAGCGCACCAGCGCCTCGACCCCGGCCGCGTAATCGACGCCGCCGCAGGGCAGCAGGCGCACCACTGGCTGATAGACGACGAACAGCTGTTCCTCGACCAGCGCCTGGCGCAGTTCGGCTTCGATGCCGGCGCGCCGCGCTGCGCGTTCGCGCATGCTTGGCGCAAACACGACGTGGCGGTTGCCGCCGGCCCGCTTGGCCTCGACCATCGCGATGCCGGCGTCACGCAGCACGTCGTCCGGTTCGCGCAGGGCGATGTCCGGGTCATCCATGCTCCAGGCCAGGCCGACGCTGGCGCCGCACACGATGTCGTGGCCATCGACCACGTACGGATCGGCCAGCGCATCGAGCAGGCGCAGCGCGATGCGCTCGGCGTCGGCGCGTCCGCGCAGGCCATCGAGCAGGACGACGAATTCGTCGCCGCCGGTGCGGGCCGCCAGCTGCCCGCTCAGCGTGCCCGGTTCGATCCGGCCCAGTGCCGGGCGCAGCGCACCGCGCAGGCGGTCGGCCATGTGCATCAGCAGATGGTCGCCGACCGCCTGGCCCAGGCTGTCGTTGAGCTGGCGGAAGCGGTCGCAATTGAGGGTCAGCACCGCGAAGCCGAGATCGGAAACCGGCTGCGCCAGCAGGTGCTGCAACGCGTCGCGCACGGCTTCGCGGTTGGGCATGCGGGTCAGGGTGTCGGTGCGCGCGGCGTTGCGCAGGCGGCGCGACAGCACCTCCTGCTCGCGCTGCACTTCGAACGTGGCGTCGGCCACGGTCGCCATCAGGCGTTCGGGGTCGAGCTTCATCAGGTTCAGCGCCAGCACCTGCAGGCTGCCAGTGGCGGCGTGCGGAACGCCCACCGGCAGACGCAGGCCTTCGCAGATCATGCCGGACGGCTCGAGGAATGCCTCGACCATGGACGCCAGATGCGGCGCCACCGGCGCCAGCACATCGAACAGGTTGTCCAGGCCCTGCGCGGTGGCCAGTGGCATCAGCAGCCGCGACGCCATCGGGTTGAGCATGTCGACCGTGCCGTCGAGCGAGGTCTGCGCCAGGCCGATCGGCGCCCGGTACAGGAACTGCACCAGCGCTTCATAGGCGTCGACCGCGTCTTGTTGGACCTTAGGCTCCATCGAGCGCCTCCTGGGGCGTGGCGATAACGGGATCAGGCTGCCAGGCCAGGGCACGGTTGCGCCCCGCGCGCTTGGCCGCGTACAGAGCCTGGTCGGCTTGCTTGATGAGCAGGTCGACGCCGCCATGGCCATCGGCAGCGACTGCGACGCCGGCGCTGATCGTGCACACGATCGCCTGGCCATCGAAGCTCTTGGCATCCAGCGCGACGCGTGCGCACAGGCGTTCGGCCAGATCCAGCGCATGCGCCAGGTCGGTCGATGGCAGCAGCACGGCGAATTCTTCGCCGCCGATGCGCGCGACGACATCGACTTCGCGGAAGAAGTCGAGCAGGATCGCCGCCAGATGCTGCAGCACGGCGTCGCCGCCCGGGTGGCCATAGCGGTCGTTGATGGCCTTGAAGTGATCGGCGTCGAGGATGATCATTGCGGTCGGCCGCGGCGCGGCGCGGCTGCGTTCGAACTCCTGGCTGGCGGCGTCGAACAGCGCGCGGCGATTGGCCAGGCCGGTCAGGTGGTCGCTGAATGCTTCGCGCCGGCGGCGCTCGGCGATGTCGCGCTTGTCGCTCACGTCGCGCAGGATCAGGCAGTAGGCCGGGCCCTCTTCGCAGGGCAGGCTCTGGGCGCCATCGGCGGCTTCGCGGTCGGCTTCGGGCAGGGGCGCAATCATCACGCTGCCCCAGAATGCGCTGCCGTCGGCGCGCAGCAGGCGGCTCTCGTCCAGCGCCCAGCCGTCAGCGTCGGCTTCGCGCAGGCGGTCCAGCGCGCGCTCGGGCGTGATCGCATCGTTTGGATAAAACATCGTGTAGCTCTGGCCCTCGGAGTCGGGGCCGAAGCCGGTCACGCGGCCGATGCTCGGGTTCCATTCGCACAGACGGCCCTGGGAATCCAGGCTGGCCAGTGCATAATCGGTGATGCCGGTCAGGACCGCATTGAGCCAGGCGTCGTTCTGCCGCTGGCGGCATTCGCGCCGCACCTGCTCGGTGATGTCGTCGATGACCGCCATGATGCGGCTGGCATCGAGCCGGAGCAGCGTGATCGACAGGATCTGCGGCATGCGCTTGCTGCAGCCGCTGCCGGCATGCAGGTGCACGTGCATGCCGTCGCAGATCTTGCCGCTCTGGACTGTACTCTGCTGGCACAGGTTGCGCAGGTCGGGCGCGATGTCCTCGAGCGCGACAAACAGGTTGTCCAGCCCGCCATTGCGCGAATGCGGCATCAGAAGCTGGGCCGCGATCGGGTTGATCATGGCGATCTCGCCATCGGCGGCGAGCTGTACCAGCCCAACCGGGGCGAGATACAGGAACTGGATCAGCGCCTCGTATTCCGCGCTGAGCTGGGCGAGGTCGTCACTCACTTTGGTTGCCGCTTGACGAGGACGTAGCGCGTGGCGCTGCCGGGGTTGGACAGCAGGCGCAGGGCGACTTTCACCGGGCGCATGCGCAGCGTCAGGACGTAGTCGACGGTTTCGTCGAGGGCGATGTTCTGTTCCAGCGCATCGTCGAAACGCTGCGCGACCATGAAGTTGTTCATGCACGGTGCGACGTTGGTAAACAACGGCTGGCCCAGCACGCGCTGCGGCGACAGGCCGGCAGCCTGCGACTCGAACGCGTTGTACCGGCTGACCTCGGTATTCGGATTGAAACCGATCACACCGAAATCGAGCTGGTCGAGTTCTTCGGAAGAACACGCGTCAAGCCGGGCAGCCAGCTCGGGAAAATCAAAGGCAAGAGTCATGAATTGGGTGCCGACGCGCGGCCAGTAGATATTGGTCATCGATGTTGCCATGTGCAATAAACGCGTGTCAATTGCCGCTCTGCAACAAATCACGATTTTACAGTGAGAATCCACAATTTCGCACACTGTGTCGCAAATTGACAGCCCGCTGTTTCAACGTCACCATGCCCGTCTCTTCATGTGCTCCCATTTTATGACTTATCACCCGGACGATGCGGCCTGCTGGTGGCGCGATGCGGCAGGCTTGCGGCGCTTAGTTGTCGATCTGCTGGCCGCCGAACTGGCGGCGCTGCGGCCAGGCCGGCAACTGCAGGCGCCGCCCTGGCCCGCAGCACTCGATCTGCGCCACGATCTGGCTGCCGATTCGCTCGAGCTGATGGGGCTGGCGTCGGCACTGGAAACGCAATTGCATCTGCGCGGGACGGCTGATGCGCCGTTGCTCACGCGCACGCGTCTGGACGACTGGCTCGATGCGGCGCGCGCCGGTCTTGACGCTGACGGGAGCGCGCTGACGTTTCGCACGTCGGGCAGCAGTGGCGCGCCCAAGCCGTGCAGGCACCCGCTGGCGTTACTGTGGCAAGAGGTCGGGGCACTCGCCACGCTGCTGCCAGGCCGGCGGCGCATCGTCAGCCTGGTGCCGGCGCACCATATCTATGGCTTCCTGTTCACCGTCCTGCTGCCGCGCTGCCTGGGCATCGATGCCGTGTGCGACCTGCGCGGTCATGCACCGGCGGCGCTGGCGGCCCAGCTGATGCCCGGCGACCTGGTGATCGGGCATCCGGATCTCTGGCGCGCGTTCGGCCAGGCCGCCGGGCCGCTGGCGCCGGACGTCGTCGGCGTCACCTCGACAGCGCCGTGCCCGCCCGAGGTGGCGCGTGCTGCGCTCGGCACAGGATTGGCGCGGCTGGTGCAGGTGTATGGCAGCTCGGAGACCGCCGGCGTCGGCTGGCGTGACGAGCCAGAGGGCGGCTACACGCTGTTCCCGTACTGGTCGCGCACGGGTCAGGACAAGCGTCAGACCGATGGCCTGGTCCGCCAGTGTCCGGACGGGACGCGTCAGCCAGCCGTGTTGCAGGATCGGCTGGCATGGCGTGACGACGGGCGTTTCCAGCCGGACGGACGCATCGACCAGGCGGTGCAGGTCGGCGGCGTCAATGTGTTTCCGGGCTATGTGGCCGATGTGCTGCGCCTGCATCCGGCCGTGCTGGAGGCAAGCGTGCGCCGCATGCGGCCCGATGAAGGCGAACGCCTCAAGGCCTTCGTGGTGGTGCGTGACGGCGCGGTGGCCGATGCCGCGCTGCAGGCCGGCCTGCATGCCTGGCTCAGCGAGCGCCTGACAGCGCCCGAGTGCCCGGCGGCCTACTCGTTCGGACCGCGCCTGCCGCGTGGTGCGAGCGGCAAGCTGGCCGACTGGATCATCGACAGCGACGTCTAGGGAAGCACTGATTAATTCATGGAGGCGGACTTGGCGCGGAAAAAGCCACCCTGCGGCGTTGCAAATTCTCGCAATAGCCCACTATTGCTGCGATTTGCGCCTTGCATGGTGGCTTTTTCCGCAGCCAATTCCATCCCCCAGAATAAATCAGTACTTCCCTAGGGACGTGCGCGGCTACAGCACGACAAAAGTCTCGAAGCCGCCAAAGAACATGCGCTTGACGTCGAACGGCACGCCGCCCGGCTGCATCATGGCGGCCAGGCGCGGATCGTTCATGACTTTTTTATTGACTTCATCGCGATGGGCGCGCGATTCGTAGACAGCCCAGGCGAGGATCACCGTTTCGCCATCTTCCAGTTGTACGCTTTGCGGGAACGACGTGTGTTCGCCGGACGGGACATCGTCAGCGATCCATTCGCGGTATTCCAGTGCGCCATGCTCGCGCCAGACGGCGCCGGCCAGCTGCGCCTGGGCGCGGTATGCTTCGATGCTGGAGGTGGGAAGCGGAAGGACAAAACCATCGACATATGCCATGTGGATCTCCCTGGACGGTTGGATGCGCGGCGCGCGTCTGTGACCCACCAGTACACGGCCCACGAGGTTCCCGACGGTGGTGTCGGGAACCTCAGGCTACCACACGCTGTTGTCGGGTGCCGGTGCTTGCGGGGGCTGTTGCGGGGGCAGCGCTGGCGGCTGCGGTGCTTGCGGTGCCGGCTGCGGTGATTGCTGCGGCGGTTGCGCTGGCGGCGATGGGGGCGCGACATTGGGCAAGGCCTCGAGCGGCGACGGTCCTTCGGGCGGCGCGTTGTCGAGTGGCTGCTGGAATTCGTCGACGGGCGCTGCCGGCGGCGCGAGCGCGATGTCGATGGTGCGGGTCTCGGCTGCATCCGCGTATTCGGGATAGATCCAGTCGCGGCCATCGTTGACCAGATCGTCCGGTGGCGTGCGTTCCTGTGGCGCGACCTTGGCCAGCGCCACGCGCATATAGTCGATCCAGATCGGCATCGCCAGCGTCGAGCCGAATTCGCGGCCGCCCAGCGAGCGCGGTTCGTCGTAGCCCATCCACGATACAGCGACAACCTTGCCCGCGTAGCCGGCGAACCAGCCATCGATGGCATCGTTGGTGGTGCCGGTCTTGCCGGCCAGGTCGGTGCGGCCGAGCTGCTTGGCCGAGCCGGCGGCAGTGCCGAAACGGGCCACGTCGCGCAGCATGCTGTCGACGACGAAGGCATTTCTTGCCGTGATGACGCGGTTGTCTTCCTGCGGGCCCTGGAACGGCGCTACCTCGGCGATCACGGTGCCATTGCCGTCGACGATGCGCTGGATCAGGTAGGGCTTGACGCGATAGCCGCCGTTGGCGAACACCGAGTAGGCGCCAGCCAGTTGCAGCGGCGTGACGGCGCCCGTGCCCAGCGCCATCGTGTAGTTGCGCGGATGGCGCGCCAGGTCGAAGCCGAAGTGTTCGAGGTACTGGTGCGCGAAATCGACCGACACCGCGCGCAGCACGCGCACCGTCGGCACGTTCTTCGACTTGACGAGCGCCTGGCGCAGCGTGACTTCGCCGTCGAACACGCCGTCGTCGTTCTGCGGCCGCCACGGATTGTCCACGCTGGCGCCAGGCAGTTCGATCGGGGCATCGAGGATGCGGGTGGCGGGCGAATAGCCTTTTTCAAGGGCGGCCGAATACACAAACGGCTTGATGCTCGATCCCGGCTGGCGCCACGCCTGCGTGACGTGGTTGAACTTTTGCAGGTTGTAGTCGAAGCCGCCGACCAGCGCGTGGTAGGCGCCGGTATCGGCGTCGATCGCGACGAACGCTGCCTCGACCTGCGGCACCTGCACGATGGCCCAGTCGCCGCCCTTGTCCTTGCTGACGCGGATGACGGCGCCCGGCGTGATCCGCAGCGCCTCGCGCGCCGTTGGCTGCAGGCCCGGGCTGGCGAACTTCAGGCCCGCGCCCTTGATGACGATGTCCTCGCCCGACAGCAATGTCACCCGCACCTGGTTTGTGCTGGCCGCCAGTACGACGCCGGCCAGCAAGCCATCGCTGGAGCGGCGCGCCTGCAGCGCGTCGGCAATGGCTTCATCGCGTTGTTCGGGGTCGGATGGCAGCTCGACGCGCGCCTCGGGGCCACGGTAGCCATGGCGGCCATCGTAGGCCAGCACGTTGCGCCGCACCGATTCGTACGCGGCCTTTTGTTCGGCCGCGCGGATCGTCGTCGTGACCACGATGCCGCGCGTGTAGGCGTCTTCGCCGAACTGTTCGTAGACCGCCTGGCGCGCGAGCTCCGCGACATACTGGGCCGGCGTGTCGAACTTCTGGCCGGCGTCGCGCTTGACGCGCAGGGGCTCGGCCAGCGCCGTGGTGTACTGCGCCTCGGTGATCGTGCCCAGTTCGAGCAGGCGCTTGAGGATGGCGTGCTGGCGCGCCGCCGCGCGTTTGGGGTTCGACACGGGATTGGTGCGCGCCGGATTTTGCGGCAGGCCGGCCAGCATTGCTGTTTCGGCCAGCGACAGCTGATCGAGTGTCTTGCCGAAGTAGCTGCGCGCGGCGCTCGAAAAACCATACGAGCGCTGGCCCAGGTAGATCTGGTTCATGTACAGCTCGAGGATCTGGTCCTTGGACAGCGAGCGCTCGATCTTGTAGGCCAGCGCGACCTCGGTCAGCTTGCGCGAGAGCGTCTTCTCGTTGGTGAGGAAGAAGTTGCGCGCGACCTGCATCGTGATGGTCGATGCGCCCTGGCGAAAACCGCCGCGCAGATTGGCGCGGGCTGCACCCATCGCCCGGAGGAAGTCGATGCCGCCGTGTTCATAGAAGCGCGTGTCTTCGATTGCCAGCACAGCGCTTTTCATCATCGCAGGGATCTTCGTGATCGGCACGAAGTCGCGGTGCTCGACGCCGAACTGGCCGATCAGCACATTGTCCTGCGTGTAGATGCGCAGCGGGATCTTCGGGCGGTAATCGGTAACGGCGTCGATTGGCGGCACTTTGGCACTGATCGCGCTCCACACGCCGATGGCCAGGCCGACCGCAATCAGCAGCAGCGCGGCGACGAAGATCAGCACGTACGCGTACGCGCGCTTCATGCCCAGCAGGGTTTTTGCGGACTGTTGGTTGGTCGCTTTCAATGCCGAACTCTCACTCTAAAACTTGCTGCGGACCACGTCGTGGGCCAGGATCGGGCGATTATAGTCCGCTTTCAGCGCGCGCTTTCTTTCCGTACGTGCATGTGCGATATTCCTGCTTTCGGTTCGTCCGCGACTGGCGAACTGCGCCCGCAACCAAGGACACCATGCCGCCCGATTCAAGCTTCAAACCGTATATTCCCGCACATGCCCAACTGGCTGAAATGACGCCACGCGCCCTGATCATGGGCGTCATCCTCGGCATGATCTTCGGCGCGTCGTCGCTGTACCTGGTGCTCAAGGTCGGCCTGACCGTCAGCGCCTCGATCCCGGTGGCGGTCATCGCCATCACGCTGTTCGGCGTGGCGAGGCAACTGGGCGCGCGCGAATCGACGATCCTTGAAAACAGCATCGCGCAGACGGCCGGTTCCGCCGGCGAGTCGCTGGCCTTCGGCCTGGGCGTGACGATGCCGGCGATCCTGATCCTGGGCTTCGACCTGGAAATCTCGCGCGTGCTGCTGGTGGGTGTGCTCGGTGGCCTGCTGGGCATCCTGATGATGATCCCGCTGCGCCGCACGCTGATCGTCGACCAGCACCGCGAACTGAAATACCCGGAAGGCACGGCCTGCGCCGAAGTGCTCAAGGCTGCGGCCACCGATGTCTCGCGCGACGCCGCAGGCGAAGTGCGCATCGCCGGCAGCGACGCGGTCCGCATCGCAAAACGCCGCGCAATGCTGATCTTCGGTGGCTTTGGCATCGGCATCCTGTACAAGACGCTCAGCGTATCGCTCAAGGGCTGGCGCGATACGGTCAACTTCGAGTTCGGCGCGCCGCTCAAGACCGGCAGCATCGGCGCCGAGATCTCGCCCGAGCTGGTGGGTGTGGGCTACATCATCGGACCGCGCATCGCCTTCACGATGGCGGCCGGCGGCGTGCTGGCGTCGCTGATGCTGGTCCCGATGATCAAGTTCTTCGGCGAGCTGGCCAGCACGCCGCTCTCGCCCGGCACGATCCCGATCCGCGACATGACGGGCGACGACATCCGCAGCGCCTACATTCTCTACATCGGCGCCGGCGCCGTCGCCACGGGCGGCCTGATCTCGCTGGCGCGCTCGCTGCCGACGATCTGGAATGGCTTGCGCGGTGGCCTGGCGGGCATGAAGAACAGTCGCGACGCCGTAGTTGATACCTCCTTGCGCACTGACCGCGACATCCCGATGAAGTGGGTCGTGATCGGCTGCCTCGCGATCGTCGCCGTGATTTCGCTGGCCGCGCCGCTGCACATGAACGTGCTCGGTGCGGTGCTGATCCTGGTATTCGGCTTTCTGTTTGCGACCGTGTCGTCACGGCTCGTGGGCGAGATCGGGTCGTCGTCCAATCCGATCTCCGGGATGGCCGTGGCCACGCTGCTGTTTACCTGCCTGATCTTCTTGCTGATGGGCTGGACGGGCGGCCAGTATTACGTGACCGCGCTGTCGGTCGGCGCGATCGTCTGCATCGCCGCCAGCAATGCCGGCACCACGTCGCAGGATCTGAAGACCGGCTACCTGGTCGGCTCCACGCCGCGCATGCAGCAGTACGCGATCCTGTGCGGCGCGTTTGCATCGGCGCTGATCCTGGGGCCGGTGCTGCTCAAGCTGAACGAAGCGGGCACCGTGTACGTGCCGGCAGCGCAGGTGGCGCCAGGCCTGACGGTCGATGCATCCCGGTTGACTGACACCGGCACGCTGCAAGGTCCGCAGGCCGACACGGACAAGAACACCTATAAAGTCTGGCACAAGACCGACACGGTTGGCGGCCCCGCCGGCAAGTACTTCGTCGACAACGCAGGCAAGGCCGTGTACTTGGTCGACCCGGGCATCAACGGCCACCACAAGACGCGGCCCGACGGCACCGAGGTGAAGAAATACGATGCGCCGAAAGCGGTGCTGATGTCGTACATCATCAAGGGCATCCTGGACCGCGAGCTGCCGTGGACGCTGGTGCTGTTCGGCGTGATGATCGCGATCGTGCTGGAAATGGCGGGGATCGCATCGCTGGCGTTTTCAGTAGGCGTCTACCTGCCGCTGGTAGCGACGCTGCCGATCGCGATTGGCGGCACGGTACGCTGGCTGGCGGACCGCCGCAACAACAAGCTGCCGCAGAACGTGGGCCTGAACGAAGAAGAGCGCCAGGCCGCGAACGACCGCAGCTCGGGCGTGCTGCTGGCATCCGGCTACATCGCCGGCGGCGCGCTGGCAGGGATCATCATCGCGATCACGGCGGGCGTGCTGACGGACTTCGACGCCGCCGCAGCGCGCTGGGCCGAAGCATACAACCCGTTCTTCGCAGGCGACAGCGCGAACGTGCTGAGCATGCTGCCATACGCCGTGATCGTGGCGCTGCTGTTCTGGGTAGCGCGTGAAAAGCCCGTGAAGTAAGGCACACGGCCAAGGCAACAGCTGGGGTCAGGTCTGACATTCGGACACGACCTCAGCCTTGGTCACGTCCAATACAGCTAATAAAGCTAGGGTCAGGTCTGACATTTAGACACGACCTCAGCCTTCGCCACTTCCAACGCCGTGTTGCCAGCATTGGCATGGCTATGTGACTGCCAATTCCAACTCCTTGACTGTCGAGATCGTGTCCGAATGTCAGACCTGACCCCGGCTTTTGGTTGAGATCGTGTCCGAATGTCAGACCTGACCCCGGCTTTTGCTGAAACAAAAACGGCGACCCGCAGGCCGCCGTTCTTTATTGGTACGCAGCGCTCTTACTTCACGCCGTGCATCAGCTTCTGGATCACCGGTGCGAGCAGCACCAGCAGGATGCCGCCGCCCAGCAGCGACAGCAGGCCGAAGTTGTAGCCGTCGAGCGCCGACGCGACGGTCATGCCGGTTTCACCGGAGACGTGCGAGGCGAAGATGCCCGACAGGTTGTTGCCGATACCGGTCGACAGGAACCAGCCGCCCATGCCCAGGCCGACGAGGCGGGTAGGGGCCAGCTTGGTGACCATCGACAGGCCGATTGGCGACAGGCACAGCTCACCGACCGACTGGATCACGTAGACCGCGAACAGCGTCCAGAACGGGATCTTGCCGTTGCCGTCGATCAGCTGCGACAGCGCGTAGACCAGCAGGCCGAACGCGATGCCGTTGAAGATCAGGCCCAGGCCGAATTTACGCGGGATCGATGGGTTGGCGTTGCGCTTGCCCAGCCACACCCAGACGGCGGCGATGATCGGCGCGAAGACGATGATGGCCACCGAGTTCACCGACTGGAACCAGGCGACAGGGAAGGTCCAGCCGTTCAGGTCGCGGTCGACGATGTTATCGGCCAGGAAGGTGAACGAGCTGCCGGCCTGCTCGAAGAAGCACCAGAACAGGACGTTGAAGAAGAAGATGATCATCATCGCCCAGGTCTTGTCGCGGGCGACTTTGCCTTCGCGGACGCCTTCGATGATCAGCATCGCGGCCAGGCCGATGAACAGGACCGTCAGCAGGATCTGCAGGTTGGCGGCGCCCGCTTGCAGCAGCATGTAGACGATCGGGATCACGATCAGCGAACCGACGATGACGACGGCCAGGCGCTTTGGGCTGGCCAGTTCGCCGACCGGTGCGCCGATGCCCTGGAGCGTCTTGCGGCCGATGAAGAACCAGACCAGCGAGATCAGCATGCCGATGCCCGAGGCCAGGAACACGATCTTGTACGCTGGCATGGCGGCAGTACCGAACACTTTTTCAGCCAGCAGCTGGGTCAGGATCGGTGCAAAGAATGCGCCGACGTTGATGCCCATGTAGAAGATGGTGAAGCCGGAATCGCGACGGGTGTCGTTCAGCGCGTACAGCTGGCCGACCATGGCCGAGATGTTCGGCTTGAACATGCCGTTACCGACGATGATCGTGGCCAGGCCCAGCTTGAACACGTCCTGGTTCGGAATCGAAATCATGAACAGGCCGGCCGCCATGAAGATGGCACCGACCAGGATCGAGCGTTGATAACCGATGACGCGGTCGGCCACGTAGCCGCCGAAGACGGCGCCGGCATACACCAGCGCGAGGTAGGAACCGTAGGTGAGGTTGGCACTGGCCTGACCAGCCGCGTCGCCGGCATAGAACTGGCCGACGATGTAGAGGACGAGTGCCCAACGAATGCCATAGAAAGCGAAGCGCTCCCAGAATTCCGTCATGAACAGCATCCACAGCGGTGCTGGATGGCCCATGATCTGCTTGAACTCTGGAAGAGGTCCCCGAGCTGGGGTAGTAGCTGCACCGCTCATGCGGTTCCTCCCGAAAATGTAATGACAAGGTAATTGTTATATGGCGCTATTCGACGGGCGAACGTTCCAATAGGCACGCATTCTAGTGCATATCCTGCATCATACGAAGCTTTTTTGCCGGTGCGCCGACGGGTCCCGAACATGGTGCACTGCACCCTGTTTTGGGGCGCGCATGCGCCATCGGATTGGCGTATATTGCTGTACAGGACGGTCAGACGATTGGCAGTCCGCATCACAGAATCGAACGAGGACATCAGACCATGACGCAAGCAGCAAGTGAATTACCCGTAGTAGATACCGAGCTGTCCCCCGAAAGCCGGCAAGTCGTCGACACGCTGATTTCGCCCGAAGGCCAGCTCGAAGTGCTGTCCAAATCCGAAGTCAGTAAACTGCTGGATACCGGCCGCACCGGCCTGTACGACGTGTTTCGCAAATGTGCGCTTGCAGTACTCAATAGCGGCAGCGACATCGACGACGGCAAGGAACTGCTCGAGCGCTACGCCAGTTTCGATATCAGCATCCTGCAGCGCGAGCGCGGCATCAAGCTCGATATCCGCGGCGCGCCGGCCAGCGCGTTCGTCGATGGCAAGATGATCCGCGGGATTCACGAGCACCTGTTCGCCGTACTGCGCGATATCGTGTTCGTCAATTTCGACGTCACCGACAACCCGAAGTTCGACCTGACCCGCACTGACGGCATCACCGACGCCGTATTCCACATCCTGCGCAACGCCAACGTGCTGCAGGCGCAGCGCAATCCCAATCTGGTCGTGTGCTGGGGCGGCCACTCGATCTCGCGCATCGAGTACAACTACACGAAGAAGGTCGGCTACGCGCTGGGCCTGCGCGAACTCGATATCTGCACCGGCTGCGGTCCGGGCGCGATGAAGGGGCCAATGAAGGGCGCCACGATTGGCCACTCGAAGCAGCGCCTGGCGGGCGGTCGGTATCTGGGTATTTCGGAGCCGGGCATCATTGCGGCCGAGTCGCCGAACCCGATCGTCAATGATCTGGTGATCATGCCAGATATCGAAAAACGTCTCGAAGCCTTCGTGCGCACCGGCCACGGCATCGTCGTGTTCCCGGGCGGCGCAGGCACGGCCGAAGAAATCCTGTACATCCTCGGCATCCTGCTGCATCCCGATAACGCCGGGATCCCGTTCCCGCTGATCTTCACCGGCCCGGCATCGTCGCGCGATTACTTCACGCAGATCGACGCCTTCCTGGCGCTGACGCTGGGCGAGGCGGCGCAGAAGCGCTACCAGATCATCATCGACGATCCGGATGCGGTGGCGGTGGCGATGGTCAAGGGCATCAGCGAAGTGCGGGCGTTCCGCAAGGCGCACAGCGACGCCTACTATTACAACTGGCGCCTGAAGATCGACCACGAATTCCAGAAGCCGTTCCGTCCGACGCACGAGAACATGCGCAACCTCGACCTGCACCGGGGCATCCCGACGCACCTGCTGGCGGCCAATCTTCGTCGGGCGTTTTCGGGCGTCGTGGCCGGGAACGTGAAGGAAGAGGGCATTCGCGCGATCGAGCAATTCGGCAAGTACGAGATCCGTGGTGAAGCCGCGATCATGGGGCCGATGGATGCGCTGCTGGCGTCGTTTGTCGAACAAAGCCGCATGAAGTTGCCAGGCAAGGCGTACACACCTTGCTACACGATCGTGCAGTAAACATAAAAAAGGCCGCCCGAAGGCGGCCTTTTTCATTCAAGCATCAATCTTCGACACTCAGTCTTCCTTGCGCAAGTGCGGGAACAGCAGCACGTCGCGGATGTTTGGCGAATCGGTAATCAGCATCATCAGGCGGTCGATGCCGATGCCGCAACCACCTGCCGGCGGCATGCCGTATTCGAGCGCGCGGATGTAGTCGGCGTCGTAGAACATCGCCTCTTCATCACCTGCATCCTTGGCCTCGACCTGCGCCAGGAAGCGCGCTGCCTGGTCTTCAGGATCGTTCAGCTCCGAGAAGCCGTTGGCAATCTCGCGGCCCACCATGAACAGCTCGAAGCGTTCGGTCACGCCGGCGCGGGTGTCCGATGCGCGCGCCAGTGGCGAGACTTCGGCCGGGTAATCGACGATGAAGGTCGGCTCCCACAGCTGCGCTTCGGCGGTTTCTTCGAACAACGCCAGTTGCAGCGCGCCCAGGCCGGCGGTGGCGAATGGCTTCACGCCAAACTTCTTCAGTTCGGTCTTGATGAACTCGGCGTCGTTCAGTTGCTCGGGCGTGTAGCCCGGCGCGTACTTGTCGATCGCTTCGATGATGGTCAGGCGCTGGAACGGCTTGGACAGGTCCAGCTCACGGCCACCGTACGACAGCACGGCGCTGCCATGCGCATCGACGGCGGCCTGGCGGATCACCTGTTCGGTGAAGTTCATGATCCACTTGTAATCGGTATACGCCGCATAGAATTCCATCATCGTGAATTCAGGGTTGTGACGGACCGAGACGCCTTCGTTGCGGAAGTTGCGGTTCACTTCGAACACGCGGTCGAAGCCGCCGACCACCAGGCGCTTGAGGTACAGCTCCGGTGCGATGCGCAGGTACATTTCCATGTCCAGCGCATTGTGGTGCGTGACGAACGGCTTGGCCGCGGCGCCGCCCGGGATCGGGTGCAGCATCGGCGTTTCGACTTCCATGAAGCCGTTGTCTTCCATGAAGCGGCGCATCGACGACATCGCGGCGGTACGCGCCTTGAACGTGCGGCGCGTGTCCTCGTTCATGATCAGGTCGACGTAACGCTGGCGGTACTTGGTTTCCTGATCGGCCAGGCCGTGGAACTTGTCCGGCAGCGGGCGGATCGCCTTGGTGATCAGGCGCAGCTGGCTGACCTTGACGGTCAGTTCGTCGACCTTGGTCTTGAACAGCGTACCTTCGACACCAAGGATGTCGCCCAGGTCGTAGCTGCGCAATTCGTCCATCGCGGCCTCGCCGGCGCTGTCGAGCGTGATGTAGATCTGGATACGGCCGCTGGCCGACGGGCCCGAGCTATCCTGCAGCGTCGCGAATGCGGCCTTCTTGCCCGCCTCGCGGCGCAGCATCATGCGGCCGGCCAGTACCACCGGAACCGGCTCGGCTTCGAGTTCTTCGCGCGTTTTTTCGCCATACGCCTGGACCAGGTCGGCCGCCTTGTGCTGCGGGACGAAGTCGTTCGGGAACGCGACGCCTTTTTCGCGGATCGCCGCCAGCTTGACGCGGCGCTCGGCCATGATCTTGTTTTCGTCGGCGCCTTGCAACGGGGCCTGTTCTTGGTTCTCGGTGGTCATAGTGGTGGTGGTTGGTATTGGTTGAGCATGCCGCCGATACGGCGCGCAGTAATTAAGACAGCGAGAGCAGGGCTTCAACGTCCAGCTGCGTGAAGTCGTTGACGATCGCGATGACGTT
Source organism: Telluria sp. LT1R51-2 (assembly GCF_059685775.1). Taxonomy (NCBI): domain Bacteria; kingdom Pseudomonadati; phylum Pseudomonadota; class Betaproteobacteria; order Burkholderiales; family Oxalobacteraceae; genus Telluria; species Telluria sp. LT1R51-2. Next base: position 1,509,317 of record NZ_JCASIM010000001.1, read on the forward strand.
GTCGAATTCGGCGAACGCCTCGGCGGGCAGCGTCGTGGTCAGCACCACGGCGCGCATGCCGGCGCGGCGCGCCGCTTCCACGCCCAGCGGCGCGTCTTCGAACACGATGCACTGTGCCGGCAATACGCTGCAGCGCTCGGCGGCCTTGAGGAACACGTCCGGATGCGGTTTGCCGCGCGGGACGTCCACGGTGCCCACGACGACGGCATCGAATTTGCGGTGCAGGTCCATCTCGTCGAGGATGAAACGGGCACTGCCCGGCGAGGCCGACGTGGCCACTGCCAGAGCCCAGCCCTGCTCGCGTGCGCGGTCGATGAAGGCATCGAAGCCGTCGATCGTGCGCCGGTGCGGGCCATACAGATCGCGGTACAGCACTTCTTTTTCGTGGTTCAGCGTGGCCAGCACATCGTCGTCCAGCTCTGCGCCCAGGTAGTGGCGCAGGATTTCCTTGCCCTGGCGGCCGGCCGTGTCGCGAAAGAACGCATCGGGCTCGATGGTTTGGCCCCGCCGAGCGAAGAACGTGATCCACGCACGGGTGTGGAAGTCCATATTGTCGACGATGGTGCCATCCATGTCGAAGATCAGTGCGCGGGCGGGTGTCGTCATGCGGGGTAAGCCTTTATACGTTTTGCTTCAGCGAGGCCGAGATGAAATCATCGAGGTCGCCGTCCAGGACGTTCTTCGTGTTGCCGGTTTCAAAACCGGTACGCAAATCCTTGATGCGGGATTGGTCCAGCACGTACGAGCGGATCTGGTGGCCCCAGCCGACGTCGGTCTTGGAGTCTTCGAGCTTCTGCTGCTCGCTCATGCGATTGCGCAGTTCGAGTTCGTACAGCTTGGCGCGCAGCATGTCCCAGGCTTCGGCCTTGTTGCGGTGCTGCGAGCGGTCGTTCTGGCACTGGACCACGATGCCCGACGGGCCGTGGGTCAGGCGCACTGCGGAGTCGGTCTTGTTGATGTGCTGACCACCGGCACCGGACGCGCGGTAGGTATCGATGCGCACGTCGGCCGGGTTGATTTCGATTTCGATCGAATCGTCGACTTCCGGGTACACGAACAGCGACGTGAACGACGTGTGGCGCCCGTTGGCCGAGTCGAACGGCGACTTGCGCACGAGGCGGTGCACGCCGGTTTCGGTGCGCAGGTGGCCATATGCGTATTCGCCGTCGACCTTGATCGTGGCGGTCTTGATGCCCGCGACTTCACCGTCGGACTGCTCGAGAATCTCGGCCTTGAAGCCCTTACGTTCGCAGTAGCGCAGGTATTGACGCAGCAGCATCGAGGCCCAGTCTTGCGCCTCGGTGCCGCCGGCGCCGGCCTGGATGTCGATGAAGCAGCTCGCGTGGTCCATCGGATTGGAGAACATCCGGCGGAACTCCATCGCTTCGATGATCTTCTGGATCGCCTCGACGTCGCCCGCGACGGCTTCCATCGTGTCTTCGTCGCCTTCTTCGCGCGCCATCTGGAACAGGTCCAGGGCGTCGGCGAGATCGGCCTTGGCTTTCTCGAGCGTCAGCACGACGCCCTCGAGCGCCTTCTTCTCTTTGCCCATTTCCTGGGCGCGCTTCTGGTCGTTCCAGATGGCCGGGTCTTCCAGCTCCTGGTTGACCTGTTCTAGTTTCTCTGACTTCTTATCGAAGTCAAAGATACCTCCGAAGTTCGGCCTCACGACCCGTCAGGTCGTTCAGCAGGGCGGAAATGGCGTTGATGCGTTCGGCTTCCATGATATCGGCAGTCTCAATGTGGGTTGAATCGAACCGGGGATTATACCCGACGCGTCGCCCCAATGTGGCGCTATGGCTTGCCCGGCGGCAGGGCAACGGGTACCATCGCGCGGTCTCGTTACCCGGATTACCCATGAACCGCTCCCTGCGTCATCAGATCAGCACCGCACGCGTGGCTGTACTCATCACCACCTTCGCCCCATTGCTGCTCGTTGTTCCCGCCCATGCTGCCAGCAAGGCACCGGCCGGCGCCACCGCCGTCCTGGCCGTGCTGGAGACATCCGACCTGCACGCCAACGTCGTCGGCTACGACTACTACAAACTGGCCGCCGAGCCGTCGATCGGCGTCGATCGCACCGCCACGCTGATCAAGGCCGCGCGCAAGGAATTCGCCAACACGCTCCTGCTCGACAATGGCGACACGATCCAGGGCACCGCGTTCGCCGACTACCAGGCGCTGGTCAAACCGCCTGCGTGCAACGAGGTGCTGGGCATCTACAAGATCATGAATGCGCTGGGCTACGAAGGCGGCACGGTTGGCAACCACGAATTCAACTACGGCCTGCCGTTCCTGAACCGGATCACGGGCAGCCAGTTCCAGGTCAAGGGCGTCGACAAGGGGCCGCGCTGCGCCGGTCCGGCGTTCCCGATCGTGCTGGCCAATCTGAACAGCCTGCAGACGAACGCGCCGTTGTTCGCACCGTACCGCATCATCGACAAGAAGATCACGGCGCGCGGGCCCGATGGCAAGCCGGTCGAGACGCTGGTGAAAGTCGGCATCATCGGTTTCACGCCGCCCGAGATCATGGCGTGGGACAAGCGCTGGCTGGAAGGCCGCGTGGCCCCGGCCGGCGTGCGCGAAACGGCCGAAAAATACATCCCGGAGATGCGCAAGAAAGGCGCGCAGCTGATCGTGGCGCTGTCGCACGGTGGCCTGGATGACGCGCCGTACTCGCCGGCCATGGAAAACGCCAACTGGCACCTGGCGAAGGTGCCGGGCATCGACGTCATGCTGATGGGGCACGCGCACCAGCTGTTCCCGAACGCCGACAGCACGGTCCCGCAATTCAACCTGCCGGGCGTGGACAAGGCGCGCGGGCTGGTGCACGGCGTGCCGACCGTGATGCCGAGCCAGTGGGGCAAGCACCTGGGCGTGGTCCAGCTGCACCTGGCCTACAACGGCAAGACCTGGACGGTACAGAAGGACAAGACCGTCGTGCAGGCACGCGCCACGCAGACGGGGCCCAAGACCTTCGTCGAACCGGACGCTGAGGTAGCCGCCCTGGTGCGCGCCGAACACGAAGCGACGATTGCCTACGTGAAGACGCCGGTGGGCCGCTCGGCGTTTCGCATGACGAGTTATTTCGCCGACGTGGGCGATCCGTCGGCGCTTGAAGTCGTCAACCGCGCGCAAGCCGAATACGTGAGCAACTACGTCAAGACCAATCTGCCGCAGTACGCCGGCCTGCCTGTGTTGTCGGTGTCGGCGCCGTTCAAGGCGGGTTTTCCGAGCGTGACGGATTACACCGATGTGCCGGCCGGCGATCTGGCGCTGAACAACGCGGCCGACCTGTATCTGTTCCCGAACTCGCTGTATGCGGTGAAGGTCGATGGCGCGGGCCTGAAGGCGTGGCTGGAGACGGCGGCGCAGCGCTTCAACACGATCGACCCGGCGGTGAGCGCACCGCAGGAACTGGTCAACACGCGCTTTCCGAGCTTTAACTTCGACACAATCACGTCGACCGATGTCAGCTACGAGATCGACGTGACCAAAAAGCCGGGCGAGCGCATCGTGAACCTGACGTATCTGGGCAAGCCGGTGGCGCCGGCGCAGGCGTTCCTGGTGGCGACCAACAACTACCGCGCCAGTGGCGGTGGCGGCTTCCCGGGGCTCGATGGCAGCAATGTTGTCATCGCGTCGCCGGACAACAACCGCGACATCCTGATCGCGCACATCCGCGCGGCGAAAGAACTGACGCGCGCGTCGCATGGCGCGGCGCGCAGCTGGCGCTTTGCGCGTACAGAAACCAAAGGGCAGGTGGTGTTTCATTCGGCGCCAGGCCTGGAGGGGCTGGCACGCGAGGCGGGGCTGGGCAATGTCAGCCAGGTGAAGGCCGACGATGGCAGCGGCAAAGGAACCGCGTTGTACGCGGTCGATCTGGCGAAGTAAGCTGTTCTGTCGCGATCGATGCCGGCCCGTGGGCCGGCATTTTTTTTGGTGGTCGTGCGCGGCGCTACTGGGTCAGCTTGCTCACCATGTCGGCCAGGTCGTGCAGCTTGAACGGCTTGGGCAGGATTTGCAGGTCGGGCGCTGAATCAGGTCGTTCCAGCGCATTTTCGGAGTAACCGGTCGCGGCCAGTGTGGCAACGCCGGGGTAGGTGCGCCGGACAATGTCGATCAGTTGCAGGCCGTTCATCCCGCCGGGCATGATGACGTCTGAAAATACCAGGTCGACTGTGGTCGATTCGAGTATGACCAGGGCCGCTTCGCCGCTTTCCGCCTCCACCGTCTCGTAGCCGAGCGAAGAGAGGAATGCCGCCGACATTTCGCGCACATCGGCATTGTCATCGACGACCAGTACGCGCTTGGGAGCGACATCGGTCGTCTGGCCACCGGACTCAGGGGCAGTGTCGTGGTCGTCTTGCTGTTCCGCTTGCACATGGCTGGCCACTGGAAAGATCATCCGTACCTGCGTGCCCTTGCCGACCTCGCTGTCGAGCTCCAGCCGTCCATGCGACTGCTCCGCGAAACCATGGACCATGGCAAGGCCCAGACCGGTGCCCGGTCCTTTGGTGGTAAAGAACGGCTCGGTGGCGCGGGCCATGACTTCCCGCGACATGCCTTCGCCCGTGTCCGAGACACAGATCACGACATATTCGTCACCCAGCAGGCGGTGCGCCTCGATTTTTTGCTTGTCACGCAGCACCGAGGTGCCGATGGTGATGGTGCCGCCCTCGGGCATGGCGTCGCGTGCGTTGATCAAGGTATTGAGCAGCGCCACTTCGAACTGGTGCGGGTCGATGCAGCACTCCGGCAGCGCGGGGCGCAGGTCGAGGCGCAGCTCGATACGGTCGCCCAGCGTGCCGACCAGAATTTCGCTGAACGCGATGACGTGGCTGTTCAGGTTGACCAGACGCGGCTCGAGGCGCTGTTTGCGCGCGAAGGCCAGCAATTGCTGCGTGAGCTTGGTGGCTTTCTGCAGCGCGGCCTGGCTCTTGGCCAGCATCTTGCCGGTCAGGTCGGGGTTGGACAGGCTCTTGAGGGCGATTTCCTGATTACCGATGGCCACTTGCAGCAGGTTGTTGAAATCGTGTGCCAGCCCGGCGGTCAGCTGGCCGATGGCTTCCATCTTCTGCGCCTGCGTGTACGACATCTCGGTGATGCGGCGCGAGGTAATGTCGAGCTGTGACGCGAAGAAGTAGAGCAGTTCGCCTTCCTTGTCGAACACCGGACCGATGAACAGGCCGTTCCAGAAAGGGGTGCCGTCTTTCTTGTAGTTCAGGATATCGACCGCCACGGCCTTGTGCTGTGCCAGCGCCGTGCGCAGTTCGTCGATCACTGCGCGGTCGGTATCGCGACCCTGCAGAAAGCGGCAATTGTTTCCCAGAATCTCGTCCGGCGTATAGCCAGTCAGGTCGAGAAATGCGCCGTTGACGAAGACGATCGGGTTGTCCTTCTGGCGCGGGTCGGTCACGACCATCGGCATGCGCGTCATTTCGACGGCCGCGAAGAAAATATTGTCCTGGTTGGCAAACCCCGACTGCGAGATCGAACTGGACTTCCAGTGTTCCATGCCCGGGTTGCCCATCGGATTGTAGGCACTGCCTTCGACCTCGCCACCAGCCTTGACACCCACGCTGCCGTTCGCTTTCACCAACTCGTCACCGTCGTCGCGAGAAAATGCGCTAACCATGCGAAACCCTATCAAAATTACAACTTAACATACACGCCGAATTATTGTAGCCATGCAGCCACCATGCGCGGCTGGCGCTTCAATGCACCGGCTTCTTCTCGTCCTGCACCAGTACGAACGGGCTCACCACGGACGCCCACAGCGTCGCATCCGTTGCCAGCCATGCTTGCGCCTGCTCATCGCTGACCTTGGCTACCTGCCCATCGTTCATCCAGCGCGTGATGCTGTCACGATCGTCGTGCGCGATGCGCAGCGCCACATCGATCAGGTCCAGCGTGGCCGACACCCACACCACGCTGCCGCTGGCGAAGTGGCGTTGCAGCTCGGTCCATGCGACGCGGCCGGTCTCGCGGTTGATCTTGTCGTGCAGTTCGGTGTCTTTCTCGGGGTAGGTCTTCATGTGCATGTCAATCTGGTCAAATAATCTCGACCGCAGGTTGCGGCGAACCCGTCCATGTTAACCGATAGGTGTGCGCCTTGCGCACGTTGCCCACCAACGCCGGGCGGAAGCACGCCAGGCACGTGCCGCCCGCATGGCGCACGCTGGGGAAGATCACGCCGAGCGAACCGGCGCCCAGCAGATCGTTGGCCAGCGCCTGCGAGGCGACATAACTGGCCGGGTCGAGGCAGTCTTCGTAGGCGGCGATGCCGCGCAGGTCGTGAAAGGTTGCGCTGAAGTCGGCCAGCAGACACTGGTAGCTGACGCTGTCATCGAAACGGTTGATCTCGGCGTATTCGACGGTCTTGTGGAAGATGACTTCGGCCAGTGACGTGGCGGCATCGAACCCGCAGTACCAGGCACCGCGCTCGCCGTCGTTGAAGCGGCTGCCTTCCGGGCGCGCATACGTGAAGGCGGCATTGATGATGCGAAAGTTCGGTACGCCGAACACAAGTTCGTCCATGCCGATGCCAGGGGCCTGGCCGGATTCGGCGCGCAGGCGCTCGTTCGTGGCGTTATCGAGATCGAACAAGTCGCGCAGCGCATCGTCGCTGTCGGCCAGAGGCGCGAGCACCGAGTCTTCGACATCGGCGAAGCGCGACGGGATCAGGCGACAGGTATCGAGCTGGCGCAGCAGCGTCAGCCGTGGCGTGACGTGCGAACTCACAGGCCGCCGCGCCTGGCGTCGAGCAGCTTGCGCACGGTTTGCATCGCCAGCAGGCCGCCGGCCTGCATGAACGCGAGCGGCGTGCGGCCAGCGAAGATGGGATTGGTGTTGGGCAGACGCACCCATTCGTCGGCGAGCTTGTCGCCATACAGGATGTGCAGGCTCTTGTAGATGCCCAGCAAGTACGAGATGCGCGTGATCCGGTCGACTTCAAGCACCCGGTCGGGGTGTTTCTTCCAGTCATAGAACGACGATGACGACAGGCCGCCAAGCAGTTCGCGTGCATCGTCGTCGCGCAGGCCCCAGGCTGCCGCAAGACGGAAAAAGCCGGTCAGTGCCGAGCGCGACAACCGCTCGCGCTCGACCCTGGACGTCAGGTCGACCAGCGTCGCTGGCTCGAAACGGCTTTTGGGATAGGCATAGGCCAGGCTCATGGTTCCTCCGGTTTTGGAGTATTTATACTCCAATTCGGGATTCATGGCAAGCGATGGCCGGCAGGCGCGCGACCGGTTGCCCGGCGCGCAGCGGCATCAGTCGGCGCCGACTGCGGTGACGATGGCGCCAGCGCCGGCGCTCAGCATCCAGCCGGTCATGAGCAGATAGAACATCAGCAGCGTGAACAGGACCGAGACGCGGCGGGCATCGAGGCCGGCGAACAGCGGCTTCTTGTCGTAAGCCACACCAACGAAATACGCGCCGAACACGGTCGCCAGGTAGTGCACGGCACCGAACGTTTCACCCAGCTCACCCTTGCGCGGGTGCTCGATCAGCAGGTGCGACAGGATCACCAGCACCAGGTACGGAATCGAGGCCACCAGCGGCGGCAGGTACAGGCCGAAGCGCTCGACGAAGGTGCGTACCTCGGGCCGCTTGCGCGCCAGCAGCGGCAGGAACAGGTTATGGATCAGGCCCGTGATCAGGATGATCTTTAGCAACACCGCCTTGTGCAGACTTTCTTTGCCGAAGCCCAGATTGTGCAGATTGGTCTCGGCCTGGCGATTATTCTGCACGAAGAAGTCGGGCGACTGGATGTGCAGGATGCGCTGGAACCAGCTGATTTCTTCCAGTGCGGCCAGCGCAACCAGGCCCGTCAGACCAAGCAGGACCAGGACTTCGAGCCGCATGCCGCCGTTCTTCCAGCGATCGGCTGCAACATAGCCGAGCAAGCCCGCCGTGAGCGAGAAGGCCAGGAACTGCATCCATTCGACGATGCCGTCCTCGACCAGCAGGCGTGAGAGTTCCTGGGGATTGCCCGACCAGGCCAGCGTCAGCAGCAGGATGAATGCATTGATGATGGTGGCCGAAATAATGACCGGGTGTTTGTACCACTGATGATTGACCACTGAGTTATTGACCACCAACTTGCTCCTTCAGAGACGAAAAATGTTCAGCCGCGAGCGGCTGCAGGGCGGCGCCCGGAACGGGCTCGCCATCGTTTGCCGCGACGCGTCCGGATGTCCGCCGGCCCACGCGGCGCCGCGCGCCGGCCAGGAGCGCGATGATGGCCCAGCCGAACAGCAGCGGGTCGAGCAATGCGTCCCACAGGTTTCCGGTCGGCAGGCGCAGCACGGAAAACAGCACGACAGCGCCAAGGAGCGCCGCGGCATGGCCACGCGAATGCTGCAAGATGATCGCCAGCGCGCACGCGACAGCGAGGACGATCGCCACGAGCGGTCCCACGGCGCCGCCAAAACCGGCGTAATAGTAGCCCCTCGTGAGCACGCCGAGCGCATCCAGATACAGCAGCAGGCCGGCGAGCGCGAGCAGGCCAGCCAGCATCTGTGGCATGGCCTGGTTACGGCGCGAGCCGTTCCAGCGCTGCGTCAGGCGCAGCAGGCAGCACCCCACCAGCAACCCGCTCGGGTACTGGAACGCCAGGCCCAGATACCAGGCTGGCGACAGGTTGCCCGGCAGCGCCATCACGGCCAGCGCGCCGGCCACGATGGCCGCCAGCGTGGCGCGCGACATGGGCGCAGCGCTGCGCCACAGGGTACAGACCACGGTGGCGGCGACGATCGCCCAGCCAACGCGGCCATACACGATCTGGCTTGCAAGAGCCGGCAGTATCATCAGGACGTGCCTTCCGGTTGGATGCGGTAGCGATGGTGGGCGATCGCCTGCCGTTGCCACGTATAGGTAATGTGCAGCTCGTCGCCGACCTGCTGCATCGACGGGTACGAGAATTCGTCGCCGGCCGGGCCTTTGGCGATATCGGCAACCGTGCGCCAGGTGCGCATGTCGTTCGAGATCGACAGGCGCAGGATGCTGCGCGCCGACGCGCCGCCTTCAACGTGATTATGCAGCATCAGGAACTGGCCACTGGTCAGGCGTATGGCAGCGACCGACGTGCTGTAGTTGGGCAGGTCGAGCGCCGGCAGGTCTTGCCAGGTGGCGCCGCCGTCCACGCTGGCTGCGTGCTGCACCAGTTGCTGCTCGCTGTCGTCGCGCATGACGGCGCGCACTTCGTGCTTTGATACAGCAACCAGGGCTGGCTGCAGGGTCGAGGTGCTGTTGCCGATGCGCGCCAGGCTGGTCGGGTTGCCGTCCGCATCGAACGCCATCAGCATCGGGTACTTGTTGCCGATCTCGAAGTAAACAGGAAGCCACCAGCCGCCGTCGCTCAGCGGCAGCGGCGCCGTGCGCACCAGCGCGCTGGTGTTGAACAGGGGCGAGGTGGGCAGGATGCGGCGTACGTGGAAGTGCTTGCCCTGATCCAGCGAGACCAGATGTGCGATGCGCGCCGCGGCCCAGCCGCCCAGGCCCGTGGCCACGACGTACAGGTGGATCCTGCCGGCGCGGTCGGTCCAGGCGACCGGGTTACCGATGCGGCGCACGCCGAAGCCCAGTTCGGCGCCGAGCGACTCGCGGCTGACGACCATCGATGGTGCAGACCAGCCGCCATTGGCCCAGGTCGAGGCGAAGACCTTGACGTCCGGACCGCTCTCGCGGCTGCCGGCCCACCAGAACGCGAGCATGCGGTTGCCCGGCAGGGCGGCGAGCGTGCTGGCGTGGGCCGACGGCATGCCGCGCGGCGCAGGGATGTGCGCGTTCGACAGTTCGGTGAGCGTCACGCGCCCGGGACTGGTCGTGGTCATGCTGGGCACGGCGGCTGCGCTTGCAGCGGTGCGATGCGCGGCGCGCCAGCGCAGCGCCTCCGCCGCGATCACGAGCACGGTGAGCAGCAGACAGCCGAACAGGATCGCATGATGCCTGGGCGGCCGGGTGATCGCGGGATTCTCCATTCGATTCCAGTAGAGGAACCCGGCAAGTGCATTGCGCACGGGGGTTCGGGCATTGAATTTCCCACCGATCAAGACCTGCCCATGTCGCGGGCGTCGGCCTGGCATCGGGATCGGGAAAGGCGCTATCGTACCGGAAAGCCGCGCAAAAGAACATTGGCTGCGTCCAAAAGACCTGTCAGTACGGGGCAGGGCGACGGTCAGGTCTAGCGTGCCAGCGCAGGCCGCAACCCGGCCTATACTGGCATTTTCGACCAACCGGGCCTTGCCGCATGCTTACTCCCGTCGCCACCTTGCTGTCTGTTGCCGTCGTTGCGTGCGCGCTCCTTGCAACTGGCTGCGCACACCGCAATCCCTATTACGATGCCGCCAAATCCCATCACCGGCTGGAAGGCTTTGCGAACAATTATCCGGCCAACCCGGCGTACCAGCGGCCCCAGCGCGGGTTCTTCGACGGCTGGGCGGCGCGGATCAGGAACTGGACCGAGGACGAGACGGTGCGCGCGCCGCTTGCGCCGATCACGCCCGTGGCGCCCGACCTGGCTTTCATGCATGCCAACCGCAGCGAGGTAGCGCTCACCTGGATCGGGCACGCGACGTTCCTGTTCCAGAGCGGGACCGGCGTGAATATCCTGACGGACCCGGTGTTCGACGACCGTGCGTCGCCGTTGCCGTTCGCGGGCCCCAGGCGCCATCAGGCGCCCGGCGTGGCGTTGGCCGACCTGCCGCGCATCGATGTCGTCCTGCTCAGTCACTCGCATTACGATCACTTGTCGAAAGCCTCGCTGCGCGCGCTGTACCGCCAGGCGGGCGGGCCGCCGCTGCTGGTGGCGCCGCTGGGCGTGGACGTCTGGCTCGCGGAAAACGTGACGGGCGGCGACCGCTCGCGCATCGTCAAGCTCGACTGGTGGGAGAAGACCGTCTATCGGGGACTCGAGCTCCACCTGCTGCCCGTGCATCACTGGTCGGCGCGCTCGCTGTGGGATCGTAACGCGACGCTGTGGGGCGGATTTGCCGTCACGCGCCCGGGCTTTGCGTTCTTCTTCTCGGGTGACCTGGGCTATTCGAAGGACATCGGCGACATCGCCGCGCGCTTTGGCGGTTTTGATCTGGCGGCCATCGGCATCGGCGCGTACCAGCCGCTGTGGTACCGCAATTCGCACGTCAGCCCCGATGAGGCAGTGCGCATCCATCGCGAGCTGCGTGTCAAGCGCAGCGTGGGCATGCATTGGGGGACCTACCCGATGGGTCAGGAACGCCTTGACCAGGCGCCGCGCGATCTGGCGCTGGCGCGCGCGGCGCAGGGCGTGGCCGACGATGCGTTCTTCGTGATACGGCACGGGCAGACGTACAAACCACCCACCGCGCCATGAGTGGCGGCGGGGTGGTCGTGCGCAAACGTCAGGGCTGGGCGCGCAGGGTCAGCTTGAGAATCTCGCCCGGCTCCCACAGTCGCATGCGCGGTCCCCAGCCGCCCGCACCGCGGCTGACCACCAGTTGCATGTCACCGATGCGGTGCCAGCCCACCAGGTACGGAAATTCGCGCTTGGCCAGATAAGCGAAAGGCCAGACCTGACCGCCGTGCGTGTGCCCGGAGAGCATCAGGTCGATGTCCTTGTGCGCGGCGCGCTCGATCAGTATCGGGTCAGGGATGTGCGCGAGCAGGATCGTCGCCCCGTCCAGCCGTTTGGGGAGCATGCGTTCGAGGCCGGTGGTGATGTCGCGCTTTCCGCGTCGCGCGCGCCCGATGTCGTCCAGGCCCGCCAGGTGCAGGCCCGGTGCGATTTCGACTTGCTGGTCGCGCAACCACCGGACGCCGCCGGCTGCGAACTCGTGGATCGTACCGCCGGCGTCGCCGTAGTATTCATGGTTGCCGGTGATGGCCCAGACGCCCATTGCCGGCCGCAGGCGTTGAAGGACCGGCGCGAGCAGGTCGTCGTTGATCGGCTCGTCTTCGACCTGGTCGCCCAGCATCACGACAACGTCTGGCGCTAGTGCATTGATCTGGTCGACCCGTTCGCCGAGCCACTTCGCGCGGCGCTGGGCCCCGAGGTGCGTATCGCTGATCGCCACCAGCACGGTCCCATCGAGCGCCTTTGGCAGGCCGGGCAGCGTGAGTTCCTGCTCGACGATCGCCGGGGCACGCATCGCCTGGAATATCGCAAAACCGCTGACCGAGACACCGGCAATCGCGCCAACTGCCAGAATCCGTGGCGCCCAGGTGCGCAGCCAGAAGCCGAAGCCGGTGATGATGTCAGCCAGCAGCAGGTACTGCGTCATGCAGAACAGCACGCCAAGCCAGGTCATCGAAAACTGCCCCGGCCACCAGCGCCAGTCCAGCGCCGCATCGCCGAGCTGCACGCCCCACAGATACACCGCCCACATTGCCACGGCGCCCACCCACCAGACCCGCGTCGGCACGCGCGCGCGAACCGGCCCCAGCGCATACAGGCGATGCGCCACGTAAAAATGCATCAGTGAGCCGAGAAAATTGATAATGATTGAAAACATGCATGCTCCCGCCAGCAGCCAGCCAGCGTGTAGGAAATGAGGGGGCAACGGACAAACCGGCCCATCATAGCGAACACGAAAAGATCATGTCGCCTGTAAGTATCCTGCCCACAAACAGTTATCAAACAATTCGACTCTGACCCTAATTGTTACGTTTGCTGCAGAGCCCGCCTGACAATGAGGGTCAGAGTCGAATTATTGGGCAATTGCCTCAATTCGAGTGACCTGCAATTGGGGTCAGAGTCGAATTGTTTTGCAATTGCTCAGGGGACTTGCCCGGAGCGGTCAGGCGGATTCGGCGTGCTCGACCAGGAGCTGGACTTTGGTGACGCCGTTGTACTCGTTGGCGTCGAGGCGGAAGGCGACGCGGGCGCGGTCGCTCAGGCTGTCGGTGTGGCCGAACCAGATGGCGTCGTAGCGGCGGCCGTTCTTTTCCAGCTGCAGTTTCAGGTGGCGTTCTTTGAGGATGCGCTGGCTGACGACGCGGAATTCGTCGCAGAAGACGGGCGGCGCGAAGCCCTGGCCCCAGACCTGGCCGTCCATCAGTTCGATGAACTGGGTCGAGTAGAACTCGTCCTCGAGCGGCCCGTCGGTTTCGATGATGCGTTCGAGCTGCGCTTCGGTCAGCCAGGCCTGGCCGACGGCTTCGAACGCCTGGCAGAAGGTGTCGAAATGGTCGTGGCGCAGCGACAGGCCGGCCGCCATGGCGTGGCCGCCGAACTTGTCGATCAGGCCCGGTACGCGCTTGGACACCAGGTCCAGCGCATCACGCAAGTGAAAGCCCGGGATCGAGCGGCCCGAGCCCTTGATCATGCCGTCGCCGGCTGGTGCGAAGGTGAAGGTCGGGCGGTAGAATTTCTCTTTCAGGCGCGAGGCGACGATGCCGATCACGCCCTGGTGCCAGCCTTCGTCGAACACGGTGATCGTGCTGGCGCCGGTTGGCTCGAACGTGTCCAGGTGCAGCAGCGCGGTGTCCTGCATCTCGGCTTCGATTTCGCGGCGCTTGAGGTTGATCTCGTTGAGTTGCTGGGCGATGGCCCAGGCGCGGCCCTCGTCGTCGGTGGTCAGGCATTCGATGCCGAGCGCCATGTCCTGCAGGCGGCCGGCCGCGTTCAGGCGCGGGCCGACGGCAAAGCCCAGGTCGAATGGCGTGGCGCAGCGCGCTTCCCGGCCGGCCACCCGGAACAGCGCCGCCACGCCGGCATGCATGCGGCCGGCGCGCATGCGCTTCAGGCCCTGCGCGACGAGGATGCGGTTGTTGGCGTCGAGCTTGACGACGTCGGCCACCGTGCCCAGCGCGACCAGGTCGAGCAGGCTGTCGAGCTTGGGCTGCGTCTGTGCGTCGAACACGCCGCGCCGGCGTAGCTCGGCGCGCAGGGCCAGCAGTACGTAGAACACGACGCCCACGCCGGCCAGGTTCTTGCTCGGGAAGCCGCACTCCGGCTGGTTCGGGTTGACGATCACGCGCGCCGCCGGCAGCACGTCACCCGGCAGGTGGTGGTCGGTGACGACGACGTCGATGCCCAGCCCATTCGCGGCGAGCACGCCGTCGACGCTGGCGATGCCGTTGTCGACCGTGACGATGATGTCGGGCGCCTTTTCGCGCGCGGTGAGCGCCACGATTTCAGGCGTGAGGCCATAGCCATATTCGAAGCGGTTCGGGACGATGTAGTCGACCTGCGCCCCCATCGCGCGCAAGCCGCGCAGGGCGACGGCGCAGGCGGTGGCGCCGTCGCAATCGTAGTCGGCGACGATCGTCATGCGCTTGCCGGCGCCGATGGCGTCGGCCAGGAACGCGGCGGCGGCGTCGATGTGCTTCAGGCCGGACGGCGGCGACAGGGCCGCCAGTTCGCTTGAGAGTTCACGCGCATCGAGCAGGCCGCGTGACGCATAGATGCGGGCCAGTACAGGGTGCACGCCATCCTGGCGCAGCAGTTCGGAGGTGCGGAACGGGCAGGGACGGGTGGAAAGTCGGGTCTTCAGGGTCAATGTCTGTCTCGGTCGGGTTATTTCAGTGCGCTCACCAGTGTTCTCACTTCAGTGCGTCGAGTGTCGGGCTGCGCCAGAATTTGCGCTGCGCGAGCGCGCTCGTCGTCGTCTCGAGCAGACCTTCGCGGCTGCTCAGCACCAGCGTCAGCTTGCCCACGCGGCCCGCCTTGACGGCAGCCAGCAGCGGCACGAACAGCGTTTGTTCCAGTTGCCCCATCACCTGCAGCCAGACGCCCCAGTCGGCCGCCTGCGCCGCTTCGGCGAGCGGCCCGACCACCAGCGTGCGGTCGGTCGACAGCAGATCGGGCAAGCGGTCGAGCGTGTCGAACCGTTGATCGCCGAGCGCACCCAGCCAGCCCGGCACCGCGATAGTGGCCAGCGGCTGTCGTGGCGTGGGCGCCGTCCGGCCCGCGCCCCACATCCAGAACGCGTTCACGATCGGCAGCCGCCGCGTTTCGCGCGCAGCGTTCACCGGATGCGCATGCCACGCCATCTGCACTTCGTTCTGCAGGCGGCGATACGCGAGCGCCGGCTGGCCCTTCGGCATGAAATCCGTCAGGTCCATGTTGACGACCGTGTCCGGGGTGGCGGTCTCGAAACCGGTCCATTCGTCAGCGCGCAAAAACCACGTCTGCGTATCGCCGTAGCGCAGCGCATGGCCAATGCTTTCGCAGAGTTCCGCCGCCGTGGCGAACAGTGCGCGGCTGTCGGCATCGTCCAGCGGTACCTGGCGCGTATCGGCCATCGTCAGGTGTGTGCGGGCGATCTGGATGTGACCGGGGGACACGATGTACCAATTGCCGCCATCCGGATCCAGCCCGAAGCCGCGCATGGCGGCAACGGCCACGGCGACCCCGCCCGCGGCGCCCAGACCGAGCGCGCGCGCCAGCCAGGTTTCGTGGGGCAGGGCGTGAGTATGCTCGGCCGTGCGCGTGCGCGTGGCGCTCGAGGTACGCGAGAGCAGCAGCGCCAGCGCCGGCGTGTTCATCGCGCGGATCAGGTCGGGAGCAAATTCGGGAAGCGGCAGAGCGAACGGCAGGACGAGCGAAATATGAGCCATCCCGCTATTCTAGGGCAAATCGCTGGCGCCAGCGGAGCACCACCCCGATTCTTCACCCGCATGCCCGCTGGAATGCCCTAGTGAGTTTTTGATAATTGCGCCACAATCCCGGTTTGTCTGGCAAACTGCCGGGCTGATGCAGCCCGGCGCTGCGCCATCAATACAAAAAAACAGCGAAACACAGCGGATCGGTCGACACGGACAGCATGAGCATCACCCACAAACTCCCCTACGAATGGCAGATCGGCCTGCGCTACACGCGCGCCGGCAAGCGCAGCGGCCGCAACAGCTTTATCTCCTTCATTTCGATGGCCTCGGTGGCCGGCATCGCCCTCGGCGTGGCCGCGCTGATCGTCGTGCTGTCCGTGATGAACGGATTCCAGAAGGAAGTCACCAACCGCATGCTGTCGATGCTGGCGCACGTCGAGATTTTCGACAGCCGCGGCGCGCTGCCCGACTGGCGCGCCACCAGCCTGCAGGCGCTGCGCAACCCGGAAGTCAAGGCCGCCGCGCCGTTCATCGATGCGCAATCGATGCTGCTGGTCGACGGCGTCATGAAGCCGGCGCTGCTGCGCGGCGTGGCGCCCGTCGAAGAAGCGCAGGTATCCGACATCACGCGCCAGATGAAGGCCGGCAGCTTCACGTCGCTGCGCGCCGGCTCGTTCAACGTCGTGCTGGGCCGCGCGCTGGCCAAGTCGCTGGGCGTCGATGTGGGCGACCGCGTCACGCTGCTCGTGGCCAGCAGCGGCATCCTGGGCGGCGCCAGCACGCCGGGCGAAAACCCGCTGCCGCGCACGCGCGCACTGACGGTGTCCGGCATTTTCGAGGCCGGCCATTTCGAGTTTGATTCCACGCTCGCCCTGATCAATATCGACGACGCCCGGGTGGCCACGGGCGCCACGGCGCCGGCCGGCATCCGCCTGCGGCTACAAGACCTGCACCAGGCCCCGCGCGTGGCCTACGAACTGCAGCGCTCGATGCCGGGCGAATTGATCATGCGCGACTGGACCAAGGTCAACACCGTCTGGTTCGCGGCCGTGCAATCGCAGAAGAACATGATGTTCATTATCCTGACGATGATCGTGG
This sequence comes from Telluria sp. LT1R51-2, assembly GCF_059685775.1. Taxonomy (NCBI): domain Bacteria; kingdom Pseudomonadati; phylum Pseudomonadota; class Betaproteobacteria; order Burkholderiales; family Oxalobacteraceae; genus Telluria; species Telluria sp. LT1R51-2. The sequence goes on from NZ_JCASIM010000001.1 coordinate 1,525,946, forward strand.
CGGTGGCCGCGTTCAACCTCGTCTCGACGCTCGTCATGACCGTCAAGGACAAGCAGTCCGACATCGCCATCCTGCGCACGCTGGGCGCCTCGCCGCGCGCGATCATGAAAATCTTCATGGTGCAGGGCACGCTGGTGGGCCTGCTTGGTGGCCTGCTCGGCGTGGGCCTGGGCGTGCTGGTGGCGCTCAATGTCGACGTCATCGTGCCCGCCATCGAGCGCATCTCGGGCGTGCATTTCCTGTCGCAAGAGGTGTATCTGATCAGCGAGATGCCGTCCGAGCTGCTGTGGGCCGACGTCGGCTGGATCGGCGGCGTGGCCGTGCTGCTGTCGTTCCTGGCCACGATCTACCCAAGCTGGGCCGCCTCGCGCGTGAAACCGGCAGAGGCACTGCGCTATGAGTAACCGCGCCGGTGTCGTCCGCCCCGATTCCAATCTGAAGCACGAAAATTCATGAGCATCATCCACAAACTGCCGTACGAGTGGCAGGTCGGCCTGCGCTACACGCGCGCCGGCAAGAGCAGCGGTCGCAGCAGCTTCATTTCGTTCATCTCGCTCATTTCCGTGGCCGGCATCGCGCTCGGCGTGGCGGCCCTGATCATCGTGCTGTCGGTGATGAACGGCTTTCAGAAGCAGGTCACCGACCGCATGCTGTCGGTGCTGGCCCACATCGAAGTCTTTGATGCATCCGGCAGCATGACGGACTGGCAGGCCAGGGCCAAGGAGGCGGCGCGCAATCCCGCCGTGCTGGGTTCGGCCCCATTCGTCGAAACCCAGGGCCTCCTGGTGCGCGACGGGATCATGCGCCCGTCGATCGTGCGCGGCGTGCTGCCGGGCGTTGAAGACAATGTGTCGACGGTGGCAAAGCAGATCCGCGCCGGCAGCTTCGATGCCTTGAAGCCCGGCAGCTTCAACATCGTGCTGGGTTATGCGCTGGCGCGCGCGCTGGGCGTGGGCATGGGCGACAAGGTCACCATGGTGCTGGCCCAGGGCCAGGTGACGCCGGCCGGCATGGTGCCGCGCACGCGCAGCTTCACGGTCGCCGGCATCTTCGAGGCCGGGCACTTCGACTTCGATGCGGCGCTGTCGTTCGTGCACATCGAAGATGCGCAGCGCCTCGAACGGCAGGGGGCGCCATCGGGCCTGCGCCTGCGCATCGCGAACATGCGCGAGGCGCCGCAGGTGGCGGCCGAATTGAAGGCCTCGATGAAGGGCGACCTGGTCATGCGCGACTGGCCCAAGCTCAATGCCAACTGGTACGCTGCGGTGCAGACCGAGAAAAAGATGATGTTCATCATTCTGACGCTGATCATCGCGGTGGCCGCCTTCAACCTGGTGTCGAGCCTGGTGATGACGGTGACCGAGAAGCAGGCCGACATCGCGATCCTGCGCACGCTGGGCGCCTCGCCCGGTTCGATCATGAAAATCTTCATGGTGCAGGGCGCCGTCGTCGGTGTGCTTGGCACGCTCGCGGGCGTGGCCATGGGCGTGGGCGTGAGCAAGAATATCGGTGTCATCGTCCCGTTCATCGAACGCTTGCTGGGCGTCGAGTTCTTGTCGAAGGATATCTATTTGATCAGTACCGTGCCGTCCGAGCTGTACACGCCGGACGTCGTCACCATCGGCATCGTGTCGGTGGTGCTGGCCTTTGCGGCCACGATCTACCCAAGCTGGGCCGCCTCGCGCGTGAAGCCGGCGGAGGCGCTGCGCTATGAATAATCTGAAGAGTAATGGAATAAACGCTGCGATGAACGACGTGAACAAAACGATCGATGTACCCGTGCTGGCCTGCCGTGGCCTGGGCAAGACCTTCAACCAGGGTGATGCCATCGTGCGTGTCATCGACGGCATCGACTTTGCCGTGTACCGCGGCGAGCGCGTGGCGATTGTCGGCGCGTCCGGCTCGGGCAAGTCGACATTGCTGCACCTGCTGGGCGGCCTGGATACGCCGAGCAGCGGCACGGTGAGCCTGCGCGGCGAGGATTTTGCGAGCCTGTCCGAATCCCGGCGCGGCGAACTGCGCAACACGGCGCTCGGCTTTGTCTACCAGTTCCACCACCTGCTGCCCGAATTCACGGCGCTCGACAACGTCATGATGCCGCTCCTGATTCGGCGCATGCCGCGCGCCGAGGCGTTGACGCTGGCGCAGGCAATCCTTGAACGCGTCGGCCTGGGCAAACGCGTGATGCACCGCCCGGGCGAACTGTCCGGCGGTGAACGCCAGCGTGTGGCGCTGGCGCGCGCGCTGGTCACGCAACCGGCCTGCGTGCTGGCCGATGAACCGACCGGCAACCTCGATCACACGACCGCGCAGATTATCTTCGACCTGATGCTCGAACTGTCGCGCACCCTGGGCACCGCCTTCGTGATCGTCACGCACGACATGGAGCTGGCGCGCCGCTGCGACCGCGTGCTGCGCATGACCGAACACGGCCTGCAGGCTGCAGAAGGCTGACGCCATGTGGATCGATACGCACGTTCACCTCGACGCCCGCGAATACGGCGGCGATGGCGCGGGCGTCGCGCGCAGGGCAGAAGCGGCCGGCGTCTCGATGATCGTCATCATGGCGGTGGAGCGGGGCAATTTCGACACCGTCGCGGCCCTGGCTGCAGGCAGCCCGAACGCTTGCTACGCGCTGGGCATCCACCCGATGTGCGTGCCGCAGGCAAGCGACGACGACCTGGCGTACCTGCGCACGCGTGTCGAAGCGGCGATGGGCGATCCGTGTTTTGTGGGCATCGGTGAAATCGGCCTGGATTTCTTCATCCCCGAACTCACCACGCCCGAGATGCGCGAGAAGCAGGCACGGTTCTTCCGTGAACAGCTGCGCATCGCGCGCGACTTCGGCTTGCCAGTGATGACGCATGTGCGCCGCTCGCAGGACCAGGTGCTCAAGCACCTGCGCCAGATTCGCCCGCCGAGCGGCATCGCACATGCGTTCAATGGCAGTTTCCAGCAGGCGCAGAATTTCATCGACCTCGGGCTGCACCTGGGCTTCGGTGGCAACCTGACTTTTACCCGCGCACTGCAGATCCGGCGCCTGGCCACCGAGTTGCCGCTCGAATGGATCGTGCTGGAAACTGACTCACCCGACATCGCGCCCAGCTGGATTCATCCGGGCCGCAACAGCCCCGAGAATTTGCCGGGCATTGGCGCGGCGCTGGCCGAATTGCGCGGCGTGGACACGGATGTCGTGCGCATTGCTGCCCATCGCGCTTCGCTGGCCGCGATCCCGCGCCTGGCCGGGCTGTGCGCCGCCGTCTAGCCAGGCGGTCCGGCGAAGTTCCCGAAACGGCGTCTGGCATTTGTGACACCTGACAAAACGCCATCAGTACGGCGTGCCAAGATGTGCTTCCCCCAGAAGCGCATTGGATGGACAGGAGATTCACGTGGACAACGCCAGCGAATTCCTGCGCAGGCTGCAGAACGACCGTTCGCTATCGGGGGCGCACCGGCCCATCCGGCTGCGTCTCGGCCATGCTGATCATCCACTTGCCACCATCCTGTTGCCGCAGCGTGTTACGGGCAGTGAAGCCATTTGCGGTGGCCTCGAGTACACCGTCACCTGCGTCGCGTTCACCCCGCGCCTGCCGCTCAAGGAACTGATCGCGTTGCCGGCCGAGATCGGGCTCGTCACCGATCGTGGCGGCTTGCGTAGCGCCTGCGGCATCGTGGCCGAAGCGCGTGCCGGGGATGTCGATGGCAGCCTGGGCGTGTATCAGCTGGTGATCCGCGACGCGCTGGCGATCATGGAAAAACGCGTCAACAGCCGCGTGTTTCGCGGCCAGAACGAACTCCAGATCGTGCAGGTATTGTTCGACGAATGGCGCCAGTCCAGCAGCGTCCTGGCCAGCGCGTTCGAGTACGAACTCGATCCTCTGTTCGACCCGCGCCAGTTTCCGCCGCGCGAGCAGACCATGCAATACAACGAGTCCGACGCCGCGTTCGTGCGCCGCCTGCTGCGCCGGCGCGGCGTAGCCTGGACTTTCCGGCCAGGCCATGCGCGCACCGGGGCGCCAGACAGTGAGCGCGCTGCGTCGCCGGCCCACACGCTGGTGCTGTTCAACGACCCCGATGCACTGCCACGCAACAGTGCCGGCATGGTGCGCTACCATCAGGGCGGCGCCACCGAAGAGCGCGACACGATTGTCTCGTGGTGCGCAGCGCGCCGCCTGCAGGCCGGCAGCACGACGCGGCATAGCTGGGATTATCGCAATCCGCTGGGCACCTCCTTCATGACGGCCACCGCGCACGGCATGGCCGACCAGGGCTGCCATGGCAACGCACTGGCCGCAAGCCTGGACGACTACCAGGTCGAGATGCCGCATGCCGGCAACGACGTCGAAGACCATTGGCGCCTGGGCCAGCTGCGCATGAACCGGCATGAACTCGACACCAAGTGCTTCCACGGCGTGGGCACGGTGCGCGACCTGCGCGCCGGCGAGTGGTTCACGCTCAGCGGCCATCCCGAGATCGACACGCACCCGGCGCCCGAACGCGACTTCGTCGTCACCGCCTTGCACGTGCAGGCTCAGAACAATCTGCCGCTTGACGTGGCGACACGCCTGCAGCGCCTGATGGGCGCATCGCTGCCGGGCAACGGCGGCGTATTCCCGGCGGCCGAGGCCACGGCCGCCGGCGCTCTGCTTCGCGTGCGGGTCAGCTTCGACGCCGTGCGGCGCGGTATCGTGCTGGCGCCCGGCTTCGATCCGCGCACCGACCTGCCGCATCCGCAGCTGCAAAGCGCCATCGTGACCGGCCCGCCCGGCGAAGAAGTGCATTGCGATGCGCTGGGCAGGGTCAAGATCCGCTTTCCCGGCATGCGCACGGACGACCACCAGCATGCAAATGGGGCAGGGGCATCGGATACCCCTGCCGACTCGGCCTGGGTGCGCGTCGCGTCCAACTGGGCCGGGGCCGGTCCCGGTAGCCAGCAGCAATCCGGGACGCTCTGCATGCCGCGTGTAGGAACGGAGGTGCTGGTGGCGTTCATGGGGGGCGACCCCGACCGGCCGGTGATCCTGTCGCAGCTGTACAACGAGCGCGCGCAGCCGCCGGCACTGAGCCGCGCGGGCGCGCTGCCGGGCAATCGCTTCCTGTCCGGCATGCGCAGCCGCGAAGTGGGCGGCGCGCGCGGTGGCCAGCTGCTGTTCGACGACACGCCGGGCGAGATCGGCGTGCAACTGGCCAGCGAACATGCTGAATCGGAACTCAATCTTGGTTGGCTGAACGAACCACGCGTGGCTGGCAAGGCCGGTGCGCGCGGTGAAGGCGCCGAGCTTCGCAGCAGCAAGGCGGTGAGCGTGCGTGGTGGCGAAGGGATCCTGCTCAGCGCGGGCAGCATGGCGTCCGACGCCGGCGCCCAGCTCGAACGGGGCGCGCTCGTCGGCATCGCCGACGTCATGCACGGTGTGCTCGACGAGCTGGCCCGGCTGGCGAGCGCGCACGGCGAAGATCACGAGGCCAGGCCGCGCATGGCCGAACTCACCGAGCGCCTGCGCCGCTGGCATGATGGTTCGAATGTGGCGCCGCATCCGGTGGGGACGGGGACGGCGGCGGCGCCAGCGGCGCAGGGCGGCGCGCCGATGGTGGCGGTCAGTGCACCGGCCGGCGTGGTGCTTGCCAGTGACGATGCCATTGCGCTCGGTGCGCGCACCAAGATCGACATCGTCTCGGCCGGTGATACCGAGGCAGCCGCCGGCGGCAGCCTGTTCCTGCGCGCGGCGCGTGCGCTGAGCCTGTTCGCGTACGACCTCGGCGTCAAGCTGATCGCGGCGCGCGGCGACATCATCGTCGAAACCCACAAGGGCGATATCGAGATCAAGTCGTCCAACCGGATCCGCCTGATCGCCGCTGCCGGCATCGAGCTCGAAGCGCCGTCGGTCAAGATCGTCTCGCAGGGCACGCAAACCGACTGGGCCGGCGGTACGATCACGCATCAGAGCAGCGGCAAGCACGTCGTCAAGGCCGCCAGCGTCGATTACCTCACGGGCGGCAATGGCGTACCGGCTGGCCTGCGACTACCGGCAACTGCGCTGGAAACCGACGAGCGTGTCGTGGTCATCGACCGCCAGACCAATCTGCCTGCCAGGGGCCAGCGCTATATCGCACGGCACGAAGACGGCACCAGCATCGAAGGCATCACCGACGACGAAGGCCGCACCAGCATCCTGCACAGCTACGCCATGGGGGACATCGAAATCCGCCTGCTGGCCGCTGACATGCCCGCCGATCCGGCCCCGATTGCCACGGACCGGGCATGAATGAGCCGACCCGCCCGATCCACCAGCCGAGCGTCGAGCGTGACGGTAGCCTGGTGGCACACACGGTCGCCACGCCGGTCGCATTCAAGGTGCGCGCGCGGGTCACGATCGGCTCGCGCAAGGTCATTCCCGTCATCTTCGTGCCGGGCACCATGGGCTCGAACCTGCGGGCGCGTGCCGACATGCAGCAGCATGACGACGCCGTGCTGCGGCCCGGCGAGCCCGCCTGGCGACCACCGAACGACTTCACCGGCAAGTACCGCGAGGCCGATCTGTGGGAAACGCGCGCGCCATCCATCCGGCAGCGCATCCTGGACCCTGCCATTCTCGAGGTGGATCCTGACGGCAAGCTCGACTTTCCGCCGTGCGCACTGGACGCCGCCGTCATGCGCGAGCGGGGCTGGGGCGAAATCCACGCCGACTCGTACGGCGCTGTCCTGGCTGACCTGCAACGCCACCTGGACAAGACGTTCCTACTATCGCCGCATGGCGCGCGCCTGGTACGCCAGCACTGGCAACGGGTCATGCACTGCGACCCCGAGCGTTGGGGCGTGCGGCAGATCGATCATGTCACCGAAGCCGAGCTCGAAAAATTCGCCGGCTACCAGTATCCGGTGTACGCATTCGGCTACAACTGGCTGGCCTCGTGCGACTTGGCGGCGCACGGCCTGCGCGCGCGCATCGACCGGATCCGCGCCTTCTGGACCGAGCGCAAGCACACGTGCCGCCATGTGATCCTGGTAACCCACTCGATGGGCGGGCTGGTTGCACGCGCCTGTGCGCGCCTGAGCGAGACGGCGGGCGCATCGGATATCGCCGGCATCGTGCATGCGGTGATGCCGGCGCTGGGCGCGCCGGTGGCGTACCGGCGTATCGCCTGCGGGACCGAGGCCGGCAACTTCACCAACGGGCCACTGGCCAATCTGGCCGCGTCCGGGTTCGCTGACGTGGCCGGCGACACGAGCGAACGGACGATGCCGGTCATGGCGGTGGCGCCCGGCTTGTTGCAATTGCTGCCGAATCACCTGTATCCGACACCCTGGCTGGTGATCCGGACGCTGCGGGGCGTGAGCGCGCACGAGGACAGTCGCGACATGGTGTCACTCCCGGACGGCAATCCCTACGACATGTACCGTGACATGACATCCTGGCACCGGATGATCGATCCGGGATTGGCCGATCCGGCCAAGCGTTATGCGCACGTGAGCGGTGGCGTGCGGCGCCGGATTCTCGATGCCATCCAGGAGGCCGAGCGTTTTCATACCCAGGTTTTGTCAACCGACGTGCAGGGAAGTCCGGCCCGGCCTTACTACCATCCGCATTCGTATGCGTTGTATGGTGCCGACAAAGCGCTCAAGGCCTACGGTCAGATCCGCTGGGTGGCGCGCATTCCGGCCCACACCCGCGCAGCGCTGACGCCGGCCAATCTTCGCGCCGCCAGGCTTGTTGCACCGGGCAGCGCAGGCATGCGCGAAGTCGAGATCGAGCCAGGGACGCGCCTGAATTTCATGCTCTGGCCGCAGGACGCCCCCGGCGACGAGACGGTGCCTGCGCAATCCGGTGCCGGGCCGGTGTCGCACGTGCGGCGCACCTTTGCTGCGGCAGGATTTCGCCATCAGGACAGCTTCCAGCATGACGACCTGTTGCTCCTGACGCGGCATCTCATCGTCAAGATCGTCCAGGAAGTCCGATGAGGCGGCTCAGGAGCCGCCAGGTGCGCTGGGTCGGGGCAGTGGTGGCATTGGTCTTGATGCTTGCGTCGTTTCTTGCCAATTCCGTGCAGGCCGACCAGGACAAGCTAAAGGTGGCAAAGATGACCGGCAAGATGCAGACCGTGTGTGTGGGCCGTTTTCTGATTGATCTTCCCGCCGAGGCAACCGTGCGTCTGCGACGCGGTTTCATCAGTGGCTATGACGTCGCCAGTACCGACCGCGAATCCGACGACGAGTTCGACGGGCGTCTGGCGCAGCTTGCTGCCAATTGGCATGACGCAAGCACTGGCGATGGTCGGGCTGCGCTGGAATCCACGAAGACGATCGCGTCCGAGGGGCGGCGCGGGAACGTGTTCGTGCACAACCGGCAGTGGGCCCGGGCCTTCGAAGGCGAGCGGATTATCGACATCGAAAGCGTCGATCTGGACGGCATGCTGCGCCTGGCGCACGCAAGTATTTCGGCGAGCGCAAAGGGGATGGCGCTGGACAGCGGCGATGCGCTGGTACGCCTGCTGGGCCGGTTTCGCGCTCTCGCGCACGATGAAGTTCCGACCGAGCCGGGCTTCTGCATCGGCCACGCGATCGTGCTCGACCCGTACGAGCACCCGGAGACCGAAAGCGTGGTGATGTTCGCCGGCCTGCCTGACCATCCCGACGTGCATATCGTCCTGTCCTCGATGGCAGGCGTGGACCCGGCCCCGCGACTGCTCGAGCGTCACGCGATCACGGTCGAGCGCCGCCCGGTGTTCATGCGGCTGGCCTTTTCGCACCTGCGCGAAGCGGCGCGCGCCATCAATGGCCTCGATGGCGACGAACTCGTGATGCGCGTCAGGGAGCCCAATTTCACGACGGGCTACGCATTCCAGTGGGAGATGACGGGCCGCCAGGCTGACGTGCATGCGCCACTGCTCATGCTGGAACTGAGCGCGGGCTCCAATCCGGACAGCGGTGGCAAACCGGTGCAGTCGACGCTGTCAGAGCCGGCGCTGCTCGATCTGTGGGACGGGATCGCAGGCAGTCTCCGGCTGCGGCCGATCGCGCCCCGCCAGCCGGCGCGGCCCGAACTGCCGATGGGTGTTCTCGGCGACATCGCGCTGGCCCGTGAACGCTGTCCGTACACGGGCTGGTGGCACTGCACCGAGGCCAATGCCCAGGTGGGTGTGCTCGGCGGGCGTCGGCAGTTCATCGAAGCGGGCACGCAGATGCCGCAAGCATTGCTGCTACCGCAGGCGACCGTGTGGCAGCGGATCAGGGGCTTGCAGCCAAGCTATGAGAGCAACACGCCCACCCGGTGGCGCCTGGCGGACAGGCGTCACGCGCCGCGCGCGCTGGCAGCGGGGGCGGGGGCGCCCGATGCCGCGCTGGCGCTGCTGCCCGTGGATCAACCGTGAGCGCCTTTCGCCGAACGCGCGACACGGTGCCCGGCAGGTTGACTGGCGGCTGACCGACGCCCGAACGCCGATCCCCAGCACATGCGCAGCGCCATCCTTGCCTTCACCGCCGGCGCAGCCTGGGTCCAGATGCAGCCCGCCCTGCCTGCCCCGGCCACGCTCGCAGCCTGCGCAGCGACGGCCGTCGTCGGCTGCCTGCTGCTGCGTCGGCGCGGGCGCGGGCGCGGGCGCAGGCGCAGGCTGGCCGCCGGCCTTCTGGCCGGCCTGCTGCTCGGCATCTGCTGGGCCGCGCTACTCGCCCATCTGGCCTTGCGCCACGCCTTGCCGCTTACCGATGAAGGCCGCGACATTGCCGTGACCGGCGTCGTCGCCAGCCTGCCGCACCGCTTCGACGGCGGCGTGCGTTTCCAGTTCGACGTGGCGCAGACTGACACGCCGGGTGCGACCGTGCCGCCGACCATCATCCTGTCCTGGTACGGCGCCATCGCCGCCGATCCGTCGCGCGTGCATCCCGGCGAGCGCTGGCGCCTCGTCGTGCGCCTGCAGCGCCCGCACGGTAACGCCAACCCGCACGGCTTCGACTACGAGGCGTGGCTGCTCGAGCAGGGCATCCGCGCTACCGGCTATGTGCGTCCGGCCGACCGGCACAACCAACGCCTGACCACGTGGACCCCGGACGCGCGCTACGCCGTGGAGCGGGCGCGGGGCTGGCTGCGCAGCCGCATCCTGGCGGTCCTGGATGGCAAGCCCTATGCCGGTGTGATCGTCGCGCTGGTGATCGGCGACCAGCGCGGCATCGACCAGGCATCCTGGGACGTGTTCAACCGGACCGGCATCAGCCATCTGGTCTCGATCTCCGGTCTGCACATCACGATGCTGGCAGGCCTGGCCGCCTGGGCGACGTCGTGGTTGTGGCGCCGCTCTTTCTTCACCGGTGCCGCGCTGCCGTTGCGCTTGCCGGCCCAGAAGGCGGCGGCGCTGGCGGGTGCGGTGGTGGCGCTGCTGTACGTGCTGCTGGCAGGGTTTGGCGTGCCGGCCCAGCGCACCTTCTACATGCTGGCGGTCGTCGCGGTGGCGCTGTGGTGCGGCCGGATCGCGTCGATGTCGCATGTGCTGTGCCTGGCGCTGGGCGTGGCCGTACTGCGCGATCCGTGGGCGATGCTGTGGCCGGGCTTCTGGCTGTCGTTCGGCGCTGTGGCGGCGATCCTGTACGCGTGCAGCCGCCAGCCGGGCGCACCCACGCGCGGCTGGCGCGCCGGCCTGATGGTGGCAGCCCGCACCCAATGGGCCGTGACGCTGGGCCTGGCGCCATTGACGCTGCTGCTGTTCGGGCAAGTCTCGCTCGTGAGCCCCCTTGCCAACGCCGTGGCTATTCCCGTCATCAGCCTGTTCGTCACGCCGCTGGCGCTGGCGGGCAGCGTGCTGCCATCACCGTTGGCCGATCTGGTGCTGGGCATCGCGCACCTGGCGATGGTATTGCTGGCGTGGCCACTGAGTTGGTTGTCCGCGCCGGCGCTGGCCGTGTGGACCGCGCCCGCGCCATCACCCTGGATTCTCGTGCTGGCCCTGGCCGGCACCGCGTGGATGCTGGCCCCGCGCGGCTGGCCGCAGCGCTGGGTGGGCCTGGCCGCGTGGACGCCGTTGCTGACCCAGCTGCCGGGCGCGCCGGTGGCGGGCCGGTTCGACGTCACGGCCTTCGACGTCGGGCAGGGCATGGCGCTGCTGGTCGAAACGCAGCATCATCGGCTGCTGTACGACACCGGCCCGCTGTACGCGCCGGGCGCGAACGGCGCCACGCGCGTGATCCTGCCGTATCTGCGCGGCCGCGGCATCGGCCGGCTCGATGCGCTGGTGATCTCGCACAGCGACCTCGATCACGTCGGCGGCGCCGAAGCGGTTCTCAAAACAATCCAGGTAGGGCAGCTGATCTCGTCACTGCCGCCACCACATCCGCTGCTGCAGAAGCCGCCGCAACCGGTCCGCTGCAGTGCGGGCCAGGGCTGGAACTGGGACGGAGTGCGCTTCGAGATGCTCGCGCCCGCCGTGGCAAGCTACGCCACCCCGGGTTTGCGGTCCAACGCGCGCAGCTGCGTACTGCGCATCAGTGCCGGCAGCAGGGCGATCCTGCTAGCCGGCGACATCGAAGCGCCGCAGGAGGCTGCGCTGCTGCGCCTTGACGCCGGCCGGCTGCGCGCCGACGTGCTGCTCGCGCCGCACCACGGCAGCGGTACCTCGTCCACTGCCGCATTCCTGCAGGCGGTCGCACCGACAGTCGGCATTTTCCAGGTGGGCTACCGCAATCGTTATCGTCACCCGCAGAAACTGGTGTATGCCCGCTATGGCGCCATGGGCATCGAGCGGTTGCGCACCGATGCACATGGCGCCGTCACGCTGTCGTTCGGGCCAGGTCTGGACGTGGCGACCTACCGCGAAACGCACGCCCGCTACTGGTATGGGCGCTGAGCTGCAGACCTCATCGTCTGGTCGATGGCAACGTGATCGTCACCTGCAATCCGCCGCCGTCGCGGTTGGCGGCCACGATCTCGCCGCCATGTGCCTGCACGACGCGCTGCGCGATGGCCAGGCCGAGGCCGTGTCCGTCGATGCCGGTGCGCGAGGCGCCGGCACGGAAGAACGGCTGGAAAATGGCCGGCAGATCGGCGGGCACGATGCCCGGTCCCCGGTCGCAGACATCGACCCGTGCGACGCCGTCGATGGCGCGGACGGACACGGTCACGATGCCACCCGGGGCGCCATGTTTGGCGGCATTGCGCACCACATTCTCGAGCGCGCTCCAGAGCAGATCCGGGTCGCCTTCGACGCCGACGCGCTCGTCGGCCTCAAACTCCACCCGCAGCGCCTCACCGCCGGCCGCCTGGTCTGCCTCGAAGCGCGCATCGGCAACCAGCCCGTCGACCAGTTCAACCAGATCCACCGGCTCGCGCCGCAGTACGTCGGGCGACGCTTCCAGACGCGACAGCGTCAGCAGTTCGCCGATCAGCTGGTCCATGCGATTGCTTTCGCGTTCGATGCGTTCGAGCGTGATGCCGATCTTGTCCGGCTGCTGGTGCGCCAGGCCAAGCGCTGCCTGCATCCGCGCCAGCGGGGAGCGCAATTCGTGCGAGACGTCGTGCAGCAGGCGGCGCTGACCATCCATGAGCGCGCGCAGACGGGCGCTCATGCGGTCGAAGTCGCGGCCCAGATCGACCAGTTCGTCGCCGCCCTTGGCGCCGGGGCCGAAGCGTGGCGCCAGGTCACCGGCGGCAGCGGCCTCGAAGGCGCTGCGCAGGGCGCGGATCGGGCGCGAGAAATACCAGGCCAGCAGCGCCGCGAACAGCAGGCTGGCGAGGATGGTGGCGCCGATCACCACGCTCTGGCCGATACGGCGCCGCGGGCCGGGGCCGGGCCCAAGGCCGGGCGTCAGCGTATCGGGGCCGGTACCGTCGCGCAGCCCGTCCTGGCGGCCGGTATCACCGCCGATCTGGCGCCCGAAATTGCGCGACACGAACGCGATATATTGCTCGCCGCCCGGTCCGACCAACTGCCGCGCACCGCGCCACACGGCGCTGTCGCCACCCTGGGCGCCATCGCGCAGTTCGCGTTCGACTTCGTGCATCAAGTCGGCGGGCACTGCACGGCCGAGCAGTTCGTGGCGCGACGCGTCGAGCACGAACAGTTGCGGACGCCGCATGTCGGGCAGCAGGCTGCGCAGGGCGGGCAAGCCGCCGTGGCGCAGTGTGGCGGCGGCGGCGTCCAGCGCGATGGCGGCGGGCGGGCCGCTATCGAGTACGGGCGTGGCGCGCTGGCGCGCCTGGTCGCGTAGCCAGAACACGCCGCCCACGCCGATGGTCGCTGCCACCTGCGCCAGCAGGATACACAGGAAGAACTTCCAGAACAGCCGGCCCACGCTAGTCCTTGATCAGCTGGTAGCCCTGACGGTAAATCGTCTGGAGGCACGAGCGGCCGTCGGACAACGGCCCCAGCTTGTGCCGCAGACTGCTCAGGTGGACGTCGATATTGCGATCGAACCGCGCCAGCGGCCGACCCAGGCCCTGTTCGGACAAATCGTTCTTGCTGACCGGACGGCCGGCATTGCGGGCCAGGACTTCGAGCAGGTTGAATTCGGTGCTGGTCAGGTCGAGAGGCTGGCCGTCCCAGGTGGCGCGGCGCTGCTCGGGCAGCATGGTCAGCTTGCCGACGCTGAGCACGACGCCGGGGCCGCTCTCGGGCACGGCCTGCGTGCGGCGCAGGATGGCGCGCACCCGCGCCGTCAGTTCGCGTGGCGTGCAAGGCTTGGCCACGTAATCGTCGGCGCCCAGTTCGAGGCCCAGGATGCGGTCGGCATCGTCGCCGCGCGCGGTGAGCATCAGCACCGGCATGCGGCTGCCGGCGCGGATCTGGCGCAGCGCCTCGATGCCGCCCGCGCCGGGCATCATCACATCGAGGATCGCGATGGCGTAGCCACCGGCCAGCGCCGCGCGCGCGCCGTCTTCGCCATTGTGCACGCAGGTGACGGGAAAGCCTTCCTGTTCCAGGTATTCGGCGAACATGCCGACCAGTTCGACGTCGTCGTCGATGAGTAAAACGTTGTTCATGGCGACAGGATAGCGCAGCAGGTCCGCCCCGTCTGCGCTGCTTTACCCGGATTTACCTGGCTTAGACGCGCTTTACACGCGGCCGCCACACAATCGCCGCTTCCATCACACGAGAGGTCCACGATGACACGACCAGCTTCCCCGCGTCCCACACTGAGCGGATTGCGCGCCGCGACCGCGTTCTCCGTCTGCCTGCTGGCCACGCCCGCCGTCCTGGCCCAGCCGATGCCGCCACCGGACGGCCCTGAATACGGCGGCCCGCCGTTCGGTCAACTGCACGAGCGCGACGGCGAACCGGGTCCGTTCGGCACGCCGCCATTCCTGCGCGGCCTGAATCTGAGCGATGCGCAGAACGAACGCATCTTCACGATCCTGCACGGCCAGGCGCCCCGGCACCGCGCACTGGACCTTGCCGAACGCAGGGCCGACGACGCGCTGCGCGCGGTGGCACGTGCGCCCGAATTTGACGGGACCGCCGCATCCGCCGCCGCGCAGGCGCTGGGCCAGGCGATCGCCGACCAGGAACTGCTGCGCCTGCAGACACGCGCGATGCTCAAGGCAGTGCTCACGCCGGAGCAGCGTGCGCAGCTCGACGCGCCGCGCGGCATGGGCCGCAAGGCCGATGCTGAACGACATAATAGCCATCGTGGAGACAGCCGGAAATGAAAGCAGCATGCCATCATCACGAGGCTGGCCAAGACGCCGGCCATGACGCCGGCCATGACCACGACGCCGACCACCACCTGGGCCTGGGCGCCGACCTTGCCCGCATGCTGACCCGCACCGCCACGCGGCGCCAGTCGCTGTGCTGGCTGCTTGCCGGCGCGGGCAGTGCCGTCTTGCCGCTGGCCGGCTGCGGCGGCAGTGGCAGCAGCGCCGACGATGGTTTCGGTTTCTCGAGCTCGACCACGACGCTGGGCGCCGCCAGCACGACCAGCGGCAGCGCCGTCTGCTCGGTGATTCCCGAAGAAACCGGCGGCCCCTACCCGGGCGACGGCACCAACCGCAATGCCAACGGGGTGGCCAACGCGTTGATCCTGTCCGGCATCGTGCGCAGCGATCTGCGGGCCAGTGTGGCCAGCGCCAGCGGCATCGCGGCCGGTGTGCCGCTGACGATCCGCCTGAAGATCGAGAACGTCGCGCAGGGTTGCGCGGCCGCCGCCGGCGCCGCGGTCTACCTGTGGCACTGCACGCGCGAAGGGGGCTACTCGATGTACACCAGTGGCATCGCGGGCGAGAACTACCTGCGCGGCGTACAGGAGGCCGACAGCGACGGCTATGTCACGTTCACCACCATCTTCCCCGGCTGCTACGACGGGCGCATGCCGCACGTGCACGTCGAGGTGTACCCGACGCTGGCCAAGGCGACCAATGCAGCCAACCGCATCAGGACGTCGCAGTTCACGTTCCCGCTAGCGATCGCCAATGAGGCCTACACCAGCAGCGGTTACGCGAGCAGCGTGAGCAACCTGGCGCGCATGAGCTTTGCGCTGGATAACGTCTTCAGCGACGGCACCGCGCTGCAGATGGCCAGCGTCACGGGCACGGCCAGCCAGGGCTACAGCGCGACGCTGACAGTAGGTGTAAACATCTAAACGCGCTCCAAAGACCGGCAGTGGACGGTCCACGCCATTACAATGGGCCGCTGAATCCGGCTACCGCTCCTGTCCATGTCCAAACCGCTGCTGCACTTCGCCCACGGGAACAGCTACCCGGCGGGCACCTACAACCGCCTGCTGACCGAGCTCGCCGGGCATTACGACGTGCGCACGCTCGACATGCACGGCCACGATCCGCGCTATCCGGTCGGCGACGGCTGGAACACGCTGGTGGACGAGCTGATCGCGCATCTCGACACCTATGGCCAGCCGGCGATCCTCGTTGGCCATTCGCTCGGTGGCGCGCTGTGCACGATGGCGGCGCGGCGCCGGCCCGATCTGGCGCGCTGCGTCGTGATGCTCGATTCGCCCGTGGTGGCCGGGTGGCGCGCACTGGCCTGGCGCCTGGTCAAGCTGGCGGGGTGGGGCGCTCGTCTGTCACCGGCGCGCTTTTCGTACAAACGGCGAGAGCACTGGCCGGACCGTGACGCCGCCTACCGCCATTTTCACGCCAAGTCGATCTTCCAGGCCTGGGCGCCGGGCGCGCTCGACGACTACATGGAGCATGGCTTGGCACCGCATCCCGACGGCGTCACGCTGCGTTTCCGGCGCGACGTCGAATCGGCCATTTACCAGACGCTGCCGCATCACATGGGCGCCGTGATCCGTGCACCGTTTCCGGTGCCGGTGGGTTTCATTGCCGGCACGGTGTCCGAAGAGATGCGGCGGGCAGGGCTCGGGCCCACGCGCAAGCTGGTGGGCGAGCACCTGGTCATGATCGAAGGCGGCCATCTGTATCCGCTTGAAAAACCGGCCGAGACGGCGGGCCTGGTCCACGCGATGATCACGCGCCTGCTCGGCGGCGCCAAGGCGAACGGGTAGCAAATCAATCATCATCAGGCCTCACGGCCAGCGCCTTTTCGCGTAAAATCGCGTGATTTTCTCCCTGCTGGAAACCCAAAAAATGACTATCAAGAGCGACAACTGGATCCGCCGCATGGCGCAAAGCACTGGCATGATCGAGCCATTCGAGCCGCAGCAGGTGCGCGAGCAGGATGGCCGCCGGATCATCTCGTTCGGCACCTCGTCCTACGGCTACGACATCCGCTGCGCCGATGAATTCAAGGTCTTCACCAACATCAACAGCACGATCGTCGACCCGAAGAATTTCGATTCGAACTCGTTCGTCGACATCAAGAGCGACGTCTGCATCATCCCGCCGAACTCGTTCGCGCTGGCGCGCACGATCGAATACTTCCGCATCCCGCGCAATGTGCTGACGATCTGCCTGGGCAAATCGACCTACGCGCGCTGCGGCATCATCGTCAATGTCACGCCGTTCGAGCCGGAATGGGAAGGCTACGTCACGCTCGAGTTCTCGAACACGACGCCGCTGCCAGCCAAGATCTACGCCGGCGAAGGCTGCGCGCAGGTACTGTTCTTCGAAAGCGATGAAGTCTGCGAAACGTCGTACAAGGACCGCGGTGGCAAATACCAGGGCCAGAGCGGCGTGACACTGCCAAAGACCTGAGTAACTGCAAGACCGTTCCGCATTCATTCGGGGCAGTGTGACCGCCGCAGGGCGGCCAGACTGGCCCAGACGACTACCGGCCTGACACCCTGTCAGGCCTGCACTGCCGCTCCAGCACCGCCAAGCTGCATCCCCCCATCTGCCTGACAACACCCCGCGCGACCCGGCACGCCTGCGCACACGGTTTCGATCTACAATAAATCACACAGTGATTTTTGGTTTCGCTGTGCAAAACTAAAATCATGGAGACCGTGTTGATGAAAACGCAGCTTGCACCCTGCACGTCCCGCCGCATCGCGGCGCGGGTAGTACCGTCACTGATCGCCGTCCTGGCGCTGTCTGCCTGTGGCGGTGACGATGACGGCCCGCCGCCGCCGGCAACCACGCCGCCGGTTGCCATTCAGCCCGAACCCCTGCGCCCGCAGGATGGGCGTACCTATGCCGTCATCGAAAGCAACTTGCCATTTGCCGCCATGGCCAATGCCCCGGCGACCGACCGCTGGTGGGGCGTGCTGAACAAGGCGGGTTACCAGATCGAAGTGCCGAAGAACTGGAACGGCATGCTGGTCATGTACGCCCACGGCTACGGCGGCACGGGCCCGGTGCTGGAAGTGGCGCCGCCGGCGATCCGTCGCCACCTGGTCAGCCAGGGCTATGCGTGGGCCGCATCGAGCTACAGCACCAACTACTATGACGTGCGCGCGGGCGTCGAAGACACCAACGCGCTAGCGCTGGCCTTCCGCGATATCGCCGGCAAGAACGGCCGCACGCTGGCAGCGCCAACCAAAACCTACATCATTGGCAATTCGATGGGCGGCCATGTCACGGCGGCCGCGGTGGACGAAGAAAACATCGAGACGGCCATCAACAAGATCCGCTACCACGGTGCGGTGCCGATGTGCGGCGTACTGGGTGACACGGAGCTGTACGATTACTTCGCGGCTTACCAGACCGCAGCCATGGTGGAAGCCGGCATGCCGGCCACGCGCTGGCCGCCGGCCGACTGGGCCACCGTCGGCCCGCAGGTGCGGGCGAAGATGTTCTCGAGCTTCCCGGGCGGCAGTACGCCCACAGCGCCGGCCGTGCCGACCGCGCAGGGCCTGCGGCTCAAGCAGATCGTTGCCAGCCTCAGCGGCGGTACCCGTCCACTGTTCGACTATGCGTATGCCAGCGCGTACCAGGCCACGGTCTGGGGCACGTTCGGCCGCGACGGCAAGATGCAGGGCGTCCTCCTTGATGACGTCGTGACCACGAGCGATATCTTTTTCCAGCTCGATGCCGACCCGGGCATCAGCGCCGACGAGGTCGCCTACAATGCGAGCATCTTCCGCGTGCCTGCCACGCCTGGCGCCAACCGGCTGCGCCGCGATGGTTTGCGCTGGGTGCCGAATACGAACGCGCGGATCACCGTGCCGGTGGTGACCATCCATACGCTGGGCGACCTGTACGTGCCGTTCAAGATGGAGCAGATCTACAAGCGCCGCGCCGATGCGCTCGGCACGTCGAACCTGCTGGTCCAGCGCGCCATCCGCGGGATCGCCCACTGCGACTTCACGATCGCCGAACAGGCGTCCGCCTTTGATGCGATGGTCAAATGGGAGCAGCAGGGCGTCAAGCCCGAGGGCGACGACGTGCTGACGCCGGCCATCGTCGCCGATCCGCAGTACGGCTGCAAATTCAGCGACAACACGCCGTCGGTGGACGACAGCCGTGCGTTGCTGGCCACGCGGGCAACGTTGCCGCAGTGCGCGCCGCGCTGAGCATATACGCTTGATGCAACAACGCCAGCCGGTTGGCTGGCGTTGTCAGTAATCTGCGCGCGGGAGGGCGCGCAGCCTGCTGGATCAGTCGTCCTGGCGCACGCAGTCGACGAAGTAGCCACGCTTGCCATCGACTTCACGCTTGACAAGGCCGTGCACGTCGGTCTCGAAGCCCGGGAAGCGCTCGTTGAAGTCACGTGCAAAGCGCAGGTAATCCACGATCGTGCGGTTGAAGCGCTCGCCCGGGATCAACAGCGGAATGCCCGGCGGGTAAGGCGTGAGCAGGATCGCGGTGATGCGGCCTTCGAGTTCGTCGATCGCCACGCGCTCGATCTTGCGGTGTGCCATGTGCGCGAATGCGTCCGATGGCTTCATCGCCGGGATCATGTCCGACAGGTACATTTCGGTCGTCAGGCGTGCCACGTCGTGCGACTTGTAGAACGTGTGGATCTCGGTGCACAGGTCGCGCAGGCCATGCATTTCGTAGCGCGGATTGGCCGCGGCGAACTGCGGCATCGCGCGCCACATCTGCGCGTTGCGGTCGTAATCGTCCTTGAACTGCTGCAGCGCCGTGACCAGCGTGTTCCAGCGGCCCTTGGTGATGCCGATCGTGAACATGATGAAGAACGAGTACAGGCCGCACTTCTCGATGATGACGCCGTGCTCGGCCAGGTACTTGGTGACGATCGAGGCCGGGATACCGGTCTCGCCGAACTGACCCGACAGGTTCAGACCCGGGGTGACGATGGTCGCCTTGATCGGGTCGAGCATATTGAAGCCCGGGGCCAGGTTGCCGAAACCGTGCCACGATTCTTCGGCGCGGATCATCCAGTCGTCCTGGGTGCCGATGCCTTCTTCCGAGAACTTGTCCGGACCCCAGACCTGGAACCACCAGTCGTCGCCGAAGTCTGCATCGACCTTCTTCATCGCGCGGCGGAAGTCCAGCGCTTCCAGGATCGATTCTTCGACCAGGGCGGTCCCGCCCGGCGCTTCCATCATGGCGGCAGCGACGTCGCACGACGCGATGATCGAATACTGCGGCGAAGTCGAGGTGTGCATCAGGTACGCTTCATTGAACGCATCCTGGTCGAGCTTGACCGACTGCGATTCGCGCACCAGCACCTGCGAGGCCTGCGACAGGCCGGCCAGCAGTTTGTGCGTGGACTGGGTCGAGAAGATCATCGACTCTTTCGCGCGCGGACGGTTCTGGCCGATCGCGTGCATATTCTTGTAGAAGTCGTGGAACGTCGCATGCGGCAGCCACGCTTCGTCGAAGTGCAGCGTGTCGATTTTACCGTCGAGCATTTCGCGCAGCGTCTCGACGTTGTAGACCACGCCATCGTAGGTCGACTGGGTGATGGTCAGGATGCGTGGCTTCTTGTTGACGGCTTCGCGCGCGAACGGATTGGCTTCGATCTTGCGGGCGATCGATTCGGGCGTAAACTCGGACAGCGGAATCGGGCCGATGATGCCCAGGTTGTTCCGGGTCGGCATCAGGAACACGGGAATCGCGCCGCACATGATGATCGAGTGCAGGATCGACTTGTGGCAGTTGCGGTCGACGACGACGATGTCGCCCGGTGCGACGGTCGAGTGCCACACCATCTTGTTCGAGGTCGAGGTGCCGTTGGTCACGAAGTAGCAATGGTCGGCGCCATAGATGCGCGCGGCATTGCGTTCGGACTTGGCGATCGGACCGGTGTGATCCAGCAGCTGGCCGAGTTCTTCGACCGCGTTGCAGACGTCGGCGCGCAGCATGTTTTCGCCGAAGAACTGGTGGAACATCTGGCCGATCGGCGACTTCAGGAAGGCGACGCCGCCCGAGTGGCCGGGGCAGTGCCACGAGTACGAACCGTCGTACGCGTAGTTGACCAGCGCGCGGAAGAATGGCGGCGCCAGGCTGTCCAGATACGCCTTGGCTTCGCGGATGATGTGACGCGCGACGAATTCGGGCGTGTCTTCGAACATGTGAATGAAGCCGTGCAGTTCTTTCAGCACATCGTTCGGGATGTGGCGGCTGGTGCGCGTTTCGCCGTAGATATAGATCGGGATGTCCGCGTTCTTGTGGCGGATTTCCTTGACGAAGGCGCGCAGGCCGACCAGTGCCGAATCGGTGTCTTCGAGCGAGCCGCTGCCGAATTCCTCGTCATCGATCGACAGCACGAATGCCGATGCGCGCGACTGCTGCTGGGCGAACTGGGACAGGTCGCCATAGCTGGTCACGCCAACGACCTCCATGCCTTCTTGTTCCATCGCCGCCGCGAGGGCGCGAATGCCAAGGCCGGAGGTGTTCTCCGAGCGGAAGTCCTCGTCGATGATGACGATGGGGAAACGAAATTTCATGGACAGCTCCAAAGCGAAGCGCCGTGGGCAGCAGCCGCGCCAGTCCGGATCATTCCGAAATGGGGCAGGGCCGCCGCGCACGGCACCGTAGAAAATGAGTAGCGGATTTTCGCAGAAATTGCGGGTTCCGGTGCAGGTTTTTTTGTCAACTTACGTGGCAACTTGTTTGCCAGCTGGCTTACCAGCGAGCTCACCGGCAAGACTACCCATTCGCGCCGATCAGTGTCGCACCTTAGCTATCGAGGCGGCGCCCGGCGCGCCGGCACCCTTCGGTCAGCAGCGCGGCGGCCAGCGCCGCGCCCAGCGGAACGGGCGACAACGCGGTGGTGCTGCCTTCCAAAAAGGCAAACAGGCCCAGCGTGATGCCAAACGTGGCGACAGCGCCGGTCAGCGTCAAGAGCCACGTGCGGCGCGCCAGCAGCGTGATCGCAGCCAGTGAAATTGCAATCTGCTGCGCCACCGATGCTGCGGCCCACTGGCGCTGACGGTGCAGCGCTTCTTCGGAGCGTTTGTTCCAGTCGCGCGATGAGGCTTCCCAGCGCTCTGCTTCCTTGCGGATGACCTCTTTTTCGACGCGATAGCGCTCGACGTCCATGGTATAGCGACCAGTGTCGACGCCGGGCAGGGTGGCCGCCAGTTCGGCCAGGTTCTGGCGGCTCGACTTGGCCTGGTAATGGGCCCAGGCGTTGGCCGCGCTGGTTTTTTCCATCGCAGCGGTGGTCTTGAACAGGCTGGCGTCGTTGTGGGACGACGTGCCCAGGAACGCAAACAGCGTGCCCACAGTGGCCAGCACCGCGATCAGGACCGCGATGCGCCCGGCAAAACCGTCGCCGCCGCGCGAACCCGTGGGGCGATGTGCGTTGCTCATGGTGTGTCCTTGCCGGCGCGGCGTTGGTACGTGACGTAGGCGTAGTCGAACCCCGGTTCCCCGGCAGCCTGCGGCCGGTGCTGCGGGTCGCGTGCAGTTTCCTGCCACAGCGCCGGGTCGATCGGCGGGAAGAAGGTGTCGCAGGTAAAGCGGTGATCGATGTGCGTGACGATCATGGCATCGGCCAGATCCATGGCCGCCTCGAAGATCTGCGCGCCGCCGATGATGCTGGCCGGCGCGCCGTCCAGCAGCGCGAGCGCCGCTGCCAGCGATCCGGCACGCTCGGCGCCTTCGTGCGACCAGTCGGCGTTGCGGGTAATGACGAGATTGCGCCGGCCGGGCAATGGACGGCCAATCGAGTCGAATGTCTTGCGACCCATGATCACCGGTTTGCCGAGCGTAACGCGCTTGAAGTGCGCCAGATCCTGCGGCAGGTGCCACGGCATGCGGTTGTCGATGCCGATCCCATTGTCACGGTCGACGGCTACCACCATGGTCAACTGCGCGGTCATGGCAGGGGGCGCGGCGGTCGCGGCGTTGGGAACTGACATCGGGAGGTCCTGTGTTGGCTGGGGAATCGAGACCTTGCATGATACCAATATTTATACGGTTTATCGACGCCCGGCGCACCAAATCACGCGGTATGCGCCGTACTGACAACAGATCAATGCGCGGTATGCGAGTGCAGCACTGTCGAGCTGTTTGTCATGTGCGTCAGACAATGGCGGTTCGCGGTACCGTTGAAAACAGTAATAAAAAGTAAGCAGTATGTACTGTCTCCATGTGGCCGGGGTAAGGTCGCAGCCAGTCTGATGCGGGTGACGAATGCTGCGAGACCCGTCCCGATCTGTGACGTAGCCGCGCCTGTCGATGACGCAAAGCGCGGGAATTGAAGTCCTTGCATTCGAAGAAGTTGCATTGCAAGTTGTTATTTAAATATTTTGCTGCGACGCGTCAAAAACTAATGACTTTGAAGCTCAATTAGCATATAGTCTAGTTATGTTATTGATGTGCATCAAATGATGCAAAGTTTTTTGCATAATTTCTTGATGTAGTCGGTTGCATTTTTCTCTTTTGAAGTGGTACGCGTTTCGCGGCGCTGCAGCAAACAATTGGATGAGGTAGGCAGATCCAGCGCCATGGCATGCATGGAGGCGGTATCCGGTAACGGCAGCACAGGCTGCGCGCTTGGCCGGGCACGCTTCGATCGTGGCTTCAAGCGTTCGCGATGATGCTCGCACGACGGCGCGCCTGCCGGAAGAATGTTGCGCACCTTATTCAATTCATGATGATTGGATCTGTCACGATGAATAACTTCGACCCTGCTGCCACTGTCGGCAAACGCGATAAACATCCGTCTCTGGACGCGGCTGAACTTGGTTCGCTGCTGAAAAAGGGCAGTGCGCAGTCGTCTGCCAGATACTGGCTGCCATTCTTCATCAACCTGCTCAAGATCTCCGATGTCGCTGTCCTGCTGCTGGCAGGTTTCGGCGGCTTCTATGTGCGCTTCGGCCTAGACGCCAGGCTGAGCACGGCCGGTCACCTTTTCATCTACCTGAGCACGCTCGTCATCATCGTGTCGCTGCACTGCGCGCAGGCGTATCGCGAGCGCGAAATCCTGTCGCTCAATTCGCTCCTGAGCAAGCTGGGTCTGGGCTTTTTTGGCGGTCTTTCCCTGATTACCATCGTTGGCTACCTGTCCGGCACGTTGTCGGAGTATTCGCGCGTCTGGGTCGCCACCAGTGCCTGCGCCTGGTTTGTCCTGCTGCTGGCGAATCGCCTCATCCTGACACGCCTGATCTACCGTGCGCGCATGGCGAACATGCTCGACGAGTCGATCATCATCGTCGGCGCCAATGAGCGCGCCGAGTTGATCGTCAATGCGATCAAGCGCAGCGGAAACGCAAACATCCGGGTGCTGGGTGTGTTCGACGACCGCGTCGAACGGGGCATTCCGGCCACGCTGCGCAAGCACATGCTTGGTTCTACCTGCACGATGCTCGATTACATTCGCGCCAACCCTGTTGACCGTGTCGTGGTAGCGCTACCCTGGCTGGCAACGGAACGGGTCGAAGCCTTGCTCACAAAACTGCGCACCGTGCCGGTCAGGATCGACCTGGTGCCGAACAACGTTGTCTGGCAATTCCCATCCATTAATATGGAGCGCCTGGCAGGCGTGCCAGTCCTGACCATCGCCAACAGCCGCGTCGGCGAGCAGATGGGGCGTCTCAAGCGGGCCGAAGATCTTGTCATCTCCAGTATCCTGCTCGCACTGGTCAGCCCGGTACTCGCCATCATTGCGCTTGCGATCAAGTTCGATAGCCCGGGTCCGGTGATCTTCAAGCAGCGGCGCCATGGCTTCAACAACCATGAATTCGAAGTCTGGAAGTTCCGCTCGATGAAGTTCGATGACTGCGCCAGCGCCGAAGTCAAGCAGGCAACGCGCTTTGACAGCCGGGTCACGCGTGTCGGCAGCTTCCTGCGCCGCAGCAGCCTGGACGAACTGCCGCAGCTGTTCAACGTGCTGTTCGGCCATATGTCGATCGTCGGTCCTCGGCCTCATGCGATCAAGCACAACCTGGAATTTGGCGCCATCATTTCGGAATATTACGCCCGCCACAACGTCAAGCCGGGTATCACCGGCTGGGCGCAGGTGAATGGTTTCCGGGGTGAGACCGATACGCTGGACAAAATGCAGCGCCGCGTCGAGCACGATCTGCACTATATCGAGCACTGGTCGCTGATGCTCGACATGAAGATTCTCATCATGACGGCATTTTCGGTCTGGTTCCACAAGACCGCGTATTGACACCCGGGCAGTGCGCTGCCCCGTCGCTGTCCGAGACGCTGTTGCCAGCGCACGTAACGAACGCGTGCTCATGGCGTGATGTAGTAGAATTGCAACTTATCCTGATAAAAAGACATGTTTGCCCGCTACGGCCACGCTGTCTTGATTACGCTGATTAAAAAGTGTACGGCGTGCATGTGTTGCAAGCGGGCGGGAAGAAGCGTGAATAAATATTATCTGGGATGGGATTCTTCTTGTACTTACTGCGAACCTGCGAACGTCATGTTGGCTCCAGCGCTGCGCGGTCGGCAAGCCGGCTGCCGGCCAGCCGTCTGTGCCTGAAGCTGACCGCAGCGGGGTGCGTGGCGCTCGTGTGTTCCTTGTCCAGCACGCCTGCGCTGTCCGGCACGCTGCAGCCATTTGTCAGTGCTGGCGTCGAACATGACGACAACCTGTTCCGTGCGTCGAGCGACGAAGCAACGCGCTCGGCGGCGCGCGGCGACACCTACCGGAGTGCCGGTGGTGGTGTGCGCTTCGAGCGCCCCGTCAGTCGTCAAGTGATCACGGCGTTTGCCGATTTTTCGTCGGTGAAATTTGACCGCAACAGCCAGCTGGACTATCTCCGCAAGGACCTGCGCGCTGACTGGCACTGGTTTGTCGCATCGCATTTCGACGGACACATTGGCGGTTATTACCGGCAAGAGCTGGCGTCATTTGCGGATTTCGACGTCGTCCAGCGCAACCTGCGGGTCAGCAAGAAGCAGTACGCAGACGGCCGGTGGCGATTTCACCCGAGCTGGCAGTTGCGTGGCGAGGTCTCGAAAGAAGAGTACGCCTACGAACTGGCGTCGCAACGCGCCAGCGACCGGACCGAGGATTCATGGGTAGCGGGGTTTGACTATCTGGCACGCAGCGGCAGCACGGCTGGTTTCCAACTGCGCCGGCTGGAAGGCAAGTATCCGAACTGGCTGACGGCAGGCAACACGGGCACGCTGATCAACGGCTATGACCAGGACGAAGCGAAACTCAACGTCCTGTGGCTGGCAACGGGGAGCACGCAACTGCTGTTTCTGGGCGGCTGGGTGCAGCGCAAGCAGATGGGCCAATCGACGCGCGATGACAGCGGGACCAATGCACGGCTGATCGTCAATTACACGCCGGCGGGACGCGTCAAGGTTACCGGCCAGGCCTGGCGCGAATTTGCGGCCATCGACGGCGCGCTGATCGGCAGTGCGCTGGCCAACGGCGCCAGTGCGCTCGTGACGTGGGAGTTCACGTCAAAGATCCAGGCCGAGGTGGACGTGCGGCGCGAAGAGCGCGAATTCAAGCCGTTCGGTGGCGCCGCCGTGCCGGTCGTCGCCGCCGATCTGGCCAGCGACAGCCGCGACACGAAGTCAGTCGCACTCGTCTACAAGCCGCTGCGTAATATCACCATCAAGGCGCGGGCATTCCAGGAGCAGCGCTCGGGCAGCCTCGCCGCAGGCACCAATAGCTACAAGGCAAATGGCGGCTCCATCAACGCCACGTTGCAATTTAATTGAGTCACTGTACCAACGAGTTTCACCGTCGTTTCCAGCTGTTGCAGACACCAACGAACGATCTGAATTGCACTATCGACACTTTGCGAATGGAATGAACTTAACATGAAACAAATCTTGCTTGGTATCTTCGCCGTCTTGCTGGCATGGAGCATGGGGAGCGCGCACGCCGAAGAGCTGGTGCTCGGCGGCGGAGACGTCGTCAAGATCTCGGTATTCGGTAATCCCGATCTGGCCGTGGAGACCCGCGTCAGCGAATCGGGCTTCATCACCATGCCGCTGGTCGGCCAGGTTGCTGTCGCCGGTCTGTCGAGCGCGGCGGCAGAAGCGAAAATCGCCAGCATGCTCGAGCGCGGCAACTTCGTGAAAAAACCGCAGGTCAATCTGTTGATCACAGCGCTGACGAGCCAGCAGGTATCCGTGCTGGGCCAGGTCAAAAAAGCAGGGCGCTATGCAATTGACGGTCGCCGCAGCGTGCTGGACATGCTGGCACTGGCCGGTGGCATCGACACCAACGGTGGCGACATTGTCACCGTGGTGCGCACGCGTAACGGCAAGGTCGTCAAGGACCAGTTGGATACGGCCGAGCTGATGCGCACTGCCGACATGGCGGGCAATTACGATCTGCAGGGTGGCGACGTCATCTTCGTCGAGCGCGCACCGCGCTTTTATATCTATGGCGAAGTGCAGCGCCCGGGCATGCTGCGCCTGGAGCGTCAGATGACGGTGTTGCAGGGCCTCTCGGCCGGCGGCGGTCTGACGGCGCGCGGTACCGAACGCGGCCTGCGCATCAAGCGCCGCGACGCGAGCGGCAAGCTGCAGGTCATCAATGTGAAGGGCGACGATCTGCTTCTGCCCGATGACGTCGTGTACGTCAAGGAAAGCCTGTTCTGACGGTGCGCCGTCGCCCTGTCCAGCGAGCGCCGCACGTGCGCACGCCATTGCACTTTATTGAAAGCCAACCATGAACCCAAGCCTGTTGTTGCTCGCCTTGCGCGCACGCTACAAGATCGTGCTGCTCGCGCTCGGCGTGACGGTGCTCGCCGCCGTCGTCTTCAGCATGATGCAGCCGAAAAAATACGTCGCCACCGTGTCGATGGTCGTCAATTACAAGGGCGTCGATCCGGTCACCGGCCTGAGCGCACCAGCGCAGCTGATGCCCGGCTATATTGCGACCCAGGTCGACATCATCAAGAGCAAGAGCGTGGCGCTGAAAGTCGTCGACGACCTGGGTCTGGCCAACGCGCCGGACGCGCAGGCGCGCTTCCAGAATGCTACCGGCGGCAATGGTGGCACGCTGCGCGAGTGGCTCGCCGATTCGCTGCGCGGCAATGTGGACGTGGTGCCGGCGCGCGAGAGCAGCGTGCTGACGATTAACTTCCGTGGCTCGGACCCGCAATTCGTGTCGAAGGCGGCCAATGCGTTCGCCAACGCCTACCTCGACGTCAGTGTCCAGCTCAAGACCGATCCGGTGCAGCGCGCCAGCAGCTATATCACGGCCCAGATCAAGACCCTGCGCAACCGTTATGAGCTGGCGCAGTCGCGCCTGTCCAAGTACCAGAAGGACAACAACATCTACAGTGCGGACAACCGCCTGGACGTCGAAACAGCGCGCCTGAACGAGCTGTCGAGCCAGCTGGTGGTCGTGCAGAGCCAGAGCATGGACGCTGCCTCGCGCCGCAGCCAGGCGCAGGGTAACTCCGGCAGCTCGCCCGACGTCATGAACAACCCGGTGGTGCAGACCCTGCAAACGAGCCTGTCGCTGGCCGAAGCCAAGTTTGCCGACATCTCGCAGCGCCTGGCGTCGAACCACCCGCAATACAAGGCGGCCGAGTCCGAAGTGGCCAAGCTGCGCTCGAATCTGGAACAGCAAAAGCGCACTTCGTCCAGCAGCGTGGTGGCCTCGGCCGACATCAGCGAGCGCCGCGAAGGCGAGCTGCGCGCCGCCCTGGCAGCGCAAAAAGACCGCGTGCAATCCCTGAACGGCGCCCGTGACGAATTCAACCTGCTCAGCAATGAGGCGGAAAACGCCCGTCGCGCCTACGAATCGGCCAGTCAGCGCCTGAACACGATCAGCCTGGAAGGCGAGTCCAAGCAGGCCGATATCGCCGTGCTGAGCGAGGCCACGCCACCGTTGCAGCCGGCCGGTCCGCGCGTGTCGCTGAACATCGTGCTGGCAATCATCGCGGGTACCATTCTGGGTCTGGGCGCCGTCCTGGTGCTGGAACTGCTGGACCAGCGCATCCGTTCGGCGTCGCATCTGACCGAAGCGTTCGGCCTGCCGATGCTGGGCGTGATCCAGAAGCCACGTGTGGCATCCAGAAAGAACCAGTCCTTTCCCAAGTCGCCTGGCGCCAAGCGCACCGGCAACCTGACGCGGCCGACCTAAATGGCGCATCAGCATATTGACCAGCATGGAGCGTCTACGATGAATTCCACTTCCCCGGCCGTCGCTTTGACGGACAACGCCGCCCGCACCGGGTCGGACGACTCGATCGGTGCCATCCTGATCCGTAACGGACGCCTGTCTGTGGCCGATGCCGACAAGGTGATGCGTTTCTCGATCGACCGCAAACTGCGCTTCGGCGACGCCGCTGTCGAGATGGGCATCCTGACCGCTGCCGACATCGAGCTGGCCCTGTCGCGCCAGTACGATTACCCGTACCTGCTGGCCGGCCAGAGCGCCATCAGCGACGAAGTCGTTGCCGCCTACGAGCCGTTCACCGCGCGCGTCGAATCGCTGCGCGCGCTGCGCAACCAGTTGCTGTGGCGCTGGTTCGAAACGGGCGACGAGCGCCGTGCCCTGGCCATCACCAGCGCCGAATCGGGCGACGGCCGCAGCTTCCTGGCAGCCAATCTGGCCGTCGTGTTTTCGCAGCAGCACCAGCGCACCTTGCTGATCGATGCCGACCTGCGCGCGCCGCGCCAGCACGCGCTGTTCGGCCTTGAAAACCGCGCCGGGCTGTCGGGCGTGCTGGCCGGGCGCAGCGGGCACGAGGCGATCCAGCGTGTACCGGCGCTGGTTGACCTGTCTGTCCTGACTGCCGGTGCACTGCCGCCGAATCCGTCCGAACTGCTGGGCTCGCCGGCGTTCGGCAAGCTGCTGCGCGAACTGGGCGCCGATTACGACGTGATCCTGATCGATACCCCGGCCGGCGCCGAGTATCCCGATGCCCAGGTGGTTGCAAGCCGCGCTGGCGCTGCCGTCATGGTGGCGCACAAGAACCATAGCCACTTCAAGAAAATGCGCGATCTGGTGGACCTGTTGACCGACGCGCGCGTGCATCTGGTGGGTACGGTGCTCAACGAGTACTGATCGATGATGATGACGACCAGCCGCCTGATGAACCGCCGCCTGCGCCCGCTGGCATTGATGCATCCCGTGTCGGGCTGCGCCGTGACGGGCATGGTGCAGGGTTGAGCGTGCGTATCGCGTACCTGATCCTCGCGCACGATCAGCCGGCGCATCTGCAGCGCCTGGTCGAGCGCCTGGCCGCGCCCGGCGTGGCATTCTTTGTCCACATCGACGCCAAGGCCGATCTGAACGCGTTTGCCGGACTCGCGCACAGCGTGACGTTCTGCAAGCGCCGTGTGAATGGCGCCTGGGGCGATATCTCGCTGGTGAAGGCGACGCTGGAACTGATGAAGATCGCGACGGCCGAACCGGGCCGCTTCGACCGTCACGTTTTGCTCAGCGGCGCCTGCTATCCGCTGCAGACGCCGGCGTATATCGCAGCGTTTCTCGAGGCCCATCGCGAGACCGAGTTCATCGAGACATTTGCACTGCCCGACACGACCTACGGCAAGACGCTCGAGCGCATCTCGCGCGTCTCGATCCGCAAAAGCAAACCACTGGGGCGCTATCGCTGGCCGCTGCAGCATTTCCTGAATCGGGTGTTGCCGCCACGCGACTACCGCAAGGTGTTGACGGGCGATTTGGTCACCGGTTCGCAGTGGTGGTGCCTGACGGACGCCGCCGTGCGGCATGTGCTGGACGTGACGGCGCGCGAGCCGCAGGTGTACCGCTACTGCAAGCTGGTCGATTGTCCGGATGAATTCTATTTCCAGTACATCCTGTGGAATTCGCGGTTCCAGTCGAACATCAGCCACAGCCTGACGTTCACCCGCTGGACGCCCGGCAAGACGGGTCCCGACATGCTCGACGCCAGTTATCTGCCGCAGTTCCAGGGACCTGGCGTGCGCGCATCGGCGTACAAGAACAGCCCCGGCGAGCGGCGCGAAGTGCTGTTTGCGCGCAAGTTTTCCGCCGCATCAACGCCCCTGCTCGATACGATCGACGCCATGGCGGCGCAGCGCCAGCCGTGCGCGTTTGGCGACGAAGAATCAGCTCTAACTAAGGTACAGAATGGCCCGAATTGATATTTTACTGCCTGTGAAAAACGGCAAGGACTACCTGGCGGAAGCCATCGACAGCGTCATTGCGCAGACCTACACCGACTGGCGCCTCCTGGTGCTCGATCACGGCTCGACCGATGGCAGCGTTGAAATGGCCCAGGCCTACCATGCGCGCGATCCGCGGATCGAGGTGCATTCGTTCCCGCAGGCCAAGGGCTTGTCCGGCCTCTTGAATTGCGGCATCGACATCGCCGACTGCGAGTTCATCATGCGCCACGATGCCGATGATATCTGCCTGCCGGACCGCATGGCGTTGACGCTGGCCGCCTTCGAAGCGCAGCCGGAATGCATCGTGGTCAGTGGTCAGGCGGACGTCATCGACGCCGCCGGTAACAAGCTCGACGATCTGCGCCTGCCCGTGGGCACGGCCCGCATCGGTGCAGCCAGCCTGTTTCGCAATCCGGTGTCGCATCCGGCGTCGACCTTGCGGTTCGACCCGGTCCAGAAAATGGGCGTGCGCTACGGAATCGACATCCTGAAAATCCTGCCCGAGAACGAGCGCATCGATGTGCCGTCGCTGGCGGAAGATTACTTCCTGTTCGGCCAGCTGGCGATCCTGGGCAAGGTGACGAATCTGCCGCAGAAACTGCTCAAGTACCGGTGGCACGGCAAGAACGTCAGCATCACCAGCTTCACCGAACAGATGGAAGTCTCGCTGGCGATTTCGCGTTCGCTGACGCGTTCGTTCTGCACGATGCACAACTTGCCGTGGTTCGATCCGGCGCCGTTCTGCAACCACGGCGGCATCCTGATGGACGTCGGTGGCAAGCGCAACTTCGATGCCGAATTCGAGAAAATGGCGCACAGCGTGCGCAAGGTGTTCGGGGCATCGCCCGAAATCGAACGGGAGCTGCGCTATCGCAAGGCGATTTCGACCCGTAACTGGGCCTCGCTGCTGTGGCGCTACAACCGCTTCCGTTCGGGCGATATCACCGAAACCGGCGAGTGGCACGCAGTACGTGGCTGGCTCGTGCGCCGTTATCCTGGCAAGCGCCGCATCCGCGTCGCGCCTCAACTGGTCTAGTGGTAGCAGGGAATGTTGAACCGATCAGTACGCATGCTTGACTGGCTGAGGCAGCCCTTCGGCGTCCCGACCTGGACCATTCTGGCCCTGGTCGTTATCAGCCTGGCGGTAGGCGCCGTGATTCCCATGTTCGGTGACAGCATGGGTTATCAGTTCGGCCGTCTTGCGGCCTTGCCCGCCTTGCTGCTGCTGGGCGTGCTGCTGATCTACGACTATAAGAAGCTCGTGATGCTGATCCTGCTGTTCCGGTCGGTCGGCGACATGGTGCTGGAATCGACCCAGTTCGGGATCGGCAGCGTTCGCATGGGTATCGGCGGCTTGATCAACCTGTTCGTGATCATCATCGCCTGCATGATGGTGATGGAAAAGCCGCGGGAATTTCCTGGCAAACTGGCGCGCTACTGGCTGCCGTTCCTCGTGATGATGAGCGTGGGCCTGGTGCTGTCGTATGAAAAGACTAATGCGCTGAAGATGTATCTGGGCATGTTGTCGAACTTCGCGATCTTCATCATCGCGATCTATATGGTGCGCTCGAACGACGACTTCAACAAGGCGATTCGCCTGGTGCTGTATTCGTCGCTGCTGCCCACGCTGTATGCGCTCGTCGATATCGCGCTGCACATGCGCGACGGCAGTTTTCGCCTGCAGTCGACGTTCTCCCATCCCAATGTGCTGGCGTTCTACCTGACACTGGTGCTGGTGCTGGGCCTGTACATGCTCAAGAGCCCGCTGTACAACATCACGCCCCGTGCGCGCGTGGCCGTGTGCCTCTACATGCCGGTACTGATGCTGCAGCTGTTGCTGACACAGACCCGCAGTGCCTGGCTGGCGTGCTTCCTGGTGTTCGTGCTGTATGCGCTGCTGTTCAAGCGCAGCTACCTGCTGTACTTGTTTCTGTTGCCGCTGCTGCTGTTCGTGCCGGCGGTGAACGAACGCCTGATGGATCTGGGGCAGGGCAATGAAGTCATGCGCAATGCGCAGCTCAATTCGTTTGCCTGGCGCGTGCTGCTGTGGGAATCGGCGATCGGCTGGATGGAAACGTCGCGCCTGCTCCTTGGCTATGGCCTCGACGGGTTCGGGTACCACGTTGCGACCTTCTTCCCGGCCGACCGCACGGTGCGGTGGGACGCCCACAACGTGTATGTGCAGTTCCTGTTCGAGATGGGCATCGTTGGTGTTCTGTGCTACCTGTGGCTGTACGCCCGCGTCCTGGGCACGCTGCGCACGCTGGCCCGTATCGATCCCGTCTCCGGGTTCCTGATGCTGGCCATCGTGATCCAGTACCTGATCGTGTCGTTTTCGGACAATATGTTCCGTTACCTGGTTTTCAACTGGTACCTGTGGTTCGCGGTCGGCGGTGCATGCGCGCTGGTGAATCTGCACGCAAGTAGCAAGGCAACCACGGCCAGGACCGGCGCTGCACGCCACCGCACCGGCAACGGCAGCGGCAAGTCCGGTCTGCCCGGTAATCATGAAGGAAAAGTATGAACATCGCGTACCTGGTGAACCAGTACCCCAAAATCAGTCACAGTTTCATCCGGCGCGAAATCCTGGCGCTCGAGCGCCAGGGCTACAAGGTGCAGCGCCTGGCCGTGCGCGGCTGGAAGGACGAGCTGCGCGACGAGGACGATGTGCGTGAGCGCGGCCTGACGCGCTACGTGCTGCAGGATGGCGCGCTCGCCATGGCGCTGGACGTGCTGCGCATGGCCATCAAGCGCCCGGTCCGGTTTGCCAGGGCCCTGGGCCTGGCCTGCAAGATCGGCCTGCGCGCCGATCGCCCGTTGCCGCTGCACCTGATCTATCTGGCCGAGGCTTGCAGGATCGTGCCGTGGATGGCGGCGCATGGCGCGCGCCATCTGCACGCGCACTTCGGGACCAATTCGACCGAAGTGGCGATGCTGGCGAACATGCTTGGCGGTCCGGCCTACAGCTTCACCGTGCACGGCCCGGAAGAATTCGACAAGCCCGAACTGTTGTGGCTGGGCGAGAAGATCCGCCGTTCGGCCTTCGTGGTCGCTGTCAGCTCGTTCGGCCGCAGCCAGTTGTTCCGCTGGGCCGCCTACGCGGACTGGGCCAAGGTGCAGGTGGTTCATTGCGGCATCGACCGAAGCTTTCACGCAGTAGCGCCGCGACCAAGTCCCGCCGCACCGCGCCTGGTGTGCGTGGGCCGCCTGTGTGAACAGAAGGGCCAGATGCTGCTGGTGCGCGCGGTGCAGGCCGTGGTCGCCAAAGGGATCCCGATCCATCTGGTGCTGGCCGGCGACGGTGAAATGCGTCCCGAGATCGAGGCGCTGATTGCCGCGAACAATCTGGGCAGCCACATCAGCATTACCGGTTGGATCAACGGCGACCAGGTGCGCGAAGAAATGCTGGCGGCGCGCGCCATGGTCTTGCCGAGCTTTGCCGAAGGTTTGCCGGTCGTGGTCATGGAAGCGATGGCATTGCGCCGTCCGGTACTGACCACCTATATCGCCGGCATTCCCGAACTGGTACGCCAGGGCGAGACGGGCTGGCTGTTCCCGGCGGGCGACGTGGACGCACTGGCTGCTGCGCTGGAGGCGTGCCTGGCGGCGTCGCCAGCCGAGCTCGAGGCGATGGGGGCGGCCGGCCACGGGCGCGTGCTGGCGCGCCACGCTGTCGACACCGAAGCGGCGAAACTGGCGCAACTGATACGCCAGTCCACGGCTTGACGCGCAGGCGCGCTGGCCAGATGGCCCGCCCGCTCACGACCGCACTTTTTGGCACTCCGAGAACACGATTCATGATTAGCTGGACAAGAGATATCTACCTCAAGCTGCGCTGGCGACTGAAGATGCTGGCGCTGCACACCGAACTCGAACTGCACTGGCTGAAGCACGGCCGGCGCTATGCGCGCGCCAGGCGATCCGGCAGTGGTGTCATCGTGTCGCTGACCTCCTATCCGCCACGCTTTGGCACCTTGCACCTGACACTGAAATCCTTGCTGTCACAGTCGCATGTGGCCGATCGCATCATTCTGTGGATCGCGCGTGCCGACATGGCAGCGCTGCCGCCGGCTGTCACCAGCCTGCGCGCGGCCGGGCTGGAAATCATCCCCTGCGACGACCTGAGGTCGTACAAGAAGATGATCCCGCTATTGCAGCAGGGCTGCAACGCGCCGATCGTGATTGCGGACGACGACGTCCATTACTGGCCTGACTGGCTGGAGCAGCTGGTGCAGGCGCGCGATCCGCACAAGCTCGAGGTGATCGCCCACCGCATGCACCGCGTGAAGCTCGACGGCACCGGGCTGCCCGTTCCTTACAACGAATGGGAGTTCGAGACCGACGATCGCACATCCAGCCGGTTGAATTTCCCGACCGGCATTGGCGGCGTGCTGTATCCGCCGAATGTCTTCGGGCCAGAGGTGCTGAATGTCGACGCCTTCACCACATATTGTCCCCGCGGTGACGATATCTGGTTCTGGTGGATGGCGCGGGCGCGTGGCGCGACCTTCAAGCGGGTGCCGCATCAACGAGAAATCCATTGCTGGGAAGGCACTCAGGAGGTCGCACTATGGAAAGACAACCTGGGCGCCATGATGAACGATAACCAGATCCGGGCCATGATCGGCGCCTACGGCTTTACTGCGGAAAGAACCACCACCTGATGTCTGCAATGTCCAACGCGCGATGGCTGACGCTGTCGCAGGCTTCAAGAATCATCTTGCAGCTCATTTCCCTGACCATCCTGTCCAGGCTGCTGCCGCCGTCCGAATACGGCTTGCTGGCGATGGCCACCGTCGCCACCAATTTCGCGTTCCTGCTGCGCGATATGGGCACCGGCGCCGCCGTGGTGCAGAAAGAGAACCTGACCGACCAGACCACGAGCACCGTGTTCTGGCTGAACATGGCGATGGGCCTGTTCCTGACGCTGGCGCTCGTGCTTGCGTCACCATTTCTGGCCGCTTACTTCCGTATCGACCGGCTGGCACCGGTGCTGTGCCTGCTGTCGATCGTGTTTCCGATCACCAGCGCGAGCGCCGTCCACCAGTCGCTGGTCGAACGCCGGTCCGGTTTCAAGACGCTGGCGCGCATCGAGATCGTGTCGTCGGTCATCGGACTGACGGTCGCGATCACGCTGGCCCTGCTTGGCTACGGCGTGTACAGCCTGGTGTGGAACTCCGTGATATCGGCGCTGTGCTCGTCCACGCAATTGTGGCTGGCAAGTCCGTGGCGCCCGAAGAAGGTCTGGAGCGCGTCCGAACTGCGATCGCTGTGGGGATTCAGTGGCAATCTGACCGGTTTTAACTTCATCAACTTTTTCGCGCGCAATGCCGACAGCATGGTGATCGGCCGTGTTTTGGGCTCGGTGCAGCTGGGTATCTACGGCCAGGCCTACAAAGTGATGATGTTCCCGCTGCAGAGCATGAGCTATGTCGCCGGCCGGGCCCTGTTCCCCGTCATGAGCCGGCAGCAGGCCGAGCGTGACAAGATGGCGCAGCTGTATTTCCGTGCTTTGGCGATGATCGCCACGCTGACCGCGCCCATGATGGCCGGTCTGTGGGTGTTGCGCGAGCCGTTCGTGGCGATCGCATTGGGCAAGCAGTGGGCGCAGGTGCCGATCGTGCTGGCCTGGCTGGCGCCGGTCGGCTTCCTGCAATCGCTGATTTCCACGACCGGGTCGGTGTTCATGTCGACCGGACGCACCGATCTGATGATGCGGCTGGGCTTGCTGGGCTCGGTCCTGCAGGTCGGCAGCTTCTTCATCGGTGTGAACTGGGGTATCCAGGGCGTGGCTGCCTGCTACCTGATTGCCAATATCCTCAACGGGCTTCCGCATTTCTATTACGCCACGCGGGAATTGCATACGAGCCTGGCCGCCTTGCTGCGCGTGATCTGGCAGCCCGTGATGTTCTCCGGGGTGATGGTCGCAGTCATTTATCCGTTGTTTAACGTGCTGTCGAACGGCGGCTACGCACCGCAGACGATCCTGATCACGGTCACCGTGACCGGCGCCGTGATCTACGGGGGGTTGATCATGATGTTTTCGAAAGCAGTGGTGCAGAGCTGCAAACAAATGATTGG
The DNA here is from genome assembly GCF_059685775.1 of Telluria sp. LT1R51-2. Classification (NCBI taxonomy): domain Bacteria; kingdom Pseudomonadati; phylum Pseudomonadota; class Betaproteobacteria; order Burkholderiales; family Oxalobacteraceae; genus Telluria; species Telluria sp. LT1R51-2. The sequence goes on from NZ_JCASIM010000001.1 coordinate 1,562,818, forward strand.
CATGAAGACCGGGTGAGTATGCCCGGCATGCTGCCAGTCCCGCGCTGTTACACTTTATCGAGATCGACGACGTTCATATGGAAAACCTGATTACCGTTTATATCCCCACCAAGAACCGCCTTGATCTGTTGAAGCGCGCCGTCAATTCCGTCCTGTCGCAGACGCACCGGCCCATTGAACTCATTGTTGTCTCCGACGGTTCGGATGATGGCACGTGCGACTATGTGAACGGGCTGATTGAGAACATCTCGATCTCGCTGATTCACAATGACACGTCGGTCGGCGCCTGTGCGGCGCGCAATCAGGCGATCGACGTGGCGCAGGGCGAATTCATCACCGGTCTGGATGACGACGATATTTTTCTGCCGCACCGACTCGCCACCTTTCTGGCTGAATGGCGTCGCCAGCAGGAGAAGGGCGTGCGTTTCTCGTGCCTGTTCGACCGCCGCATCGTCAATGCCGGCGACAACGTCGCCCTGTGGGACACAGAAGCGTCGGTATCGGCCGAGCAGATCGTGCAATCGAACGCTGTCGGCAATCAGGTATTCACGACGCCGCAGCGCATGAAGGATGCGGGTCGTTTCGACCCCGCCATGCCGGCGTGGCAGGACTGGGATATGTGGGTGCGGCTGATCAAGACAGGTGGCCCGGCCTACAGCATTCAGGCCAACACCTACATCATGGATATTTCGCACGAGTTCGAGCGGATCACCAAGAAGTCGTCGGAAAAAATCATCCGCGCGGCCCACCTGTTTTATCAGAAGCATTGTCAGCGCGGCGATCTCGCCGGCATGCTCTATTCACTGGCGGGTTACGACCAGATCCGGCTGACGCTCCGGGATTTGGGCGTGATGCTGGGTTCAAAGCATGCCAAATTCGCGCTGCGCAAGATCAGGGCCGGCAAATTCAGGATGTCGCTGGACAGCTCGATCCGCTAGCGCGGGTCGATGCCGCGCGTCAGGTCGGGCGGCCGATCAGTTTTTTCACCTGGCGCTTGATCAGCGCTTTCGTTTGCTGCCTGAAATGCCGCAGCCGGCCGACGACGGTCCAGAATGTGTTCAGCGTGACGATCGATTCGGTCAGCCGGTAGTAATGCGATGTGAACAGCTTGGCGTGGCTGCGCTGGTTCAGGATCGAATACACGAGGCCACTGTCGCGGCTGTCGATGAGCCGGTAGGGCTGCGTCGCGGTCAACGGATGAATGGCCAGTGTGTACGCGACGGGCCCGGTCAGCCGGAAGGTGCCATGCGCGCCCGTGTCATTTTTCCATGGCAGATAGCGGTCGATATTGGCCAGCACGGACAGGATCACAGCGCGCAGGAATGGGTGGCCCGGCACGCAGATGATGTGCCATTGCTGATACTCGCCCTTGTCGATGTGCGCGATTTCTCTATGCATGCCCCAGCCAAGACGGTCCAGGTTATCCGGATCGTCCCATTGCCCCAATAAATACCGGTCCGACGGCGTGATGAAGTCATCGAACGGACGCGTCATCGTGCTCTTGATGTCGAGATAGGCGCCGCCGACTTTGTACAGCAGCAGGTAGCGGAACAGGTCAGCGCGCGCCGCGCCATAATTTGGATTGATCCGCTCGTAATAGCGCAGGATCGTGGCGCCATAATTTTCCAGAATAAACTGCTTCATCATGGGCTCGTCGTACCGGGTGTGTGTCCAGCCCGGATTGAGCGTCTTGATGAACGCCACATTGTTCGCCAGCTCGTCGGTAAATGTGCGCGCACCGAAAAAGCATTGATGGATCTGCTTTGGAATCGCGTTACCCATGGCGACGACGGGAAGCGCGTATTTTTCACCGCGGCCCGCTGGTGCCGAAGTCGTGTTCAACAAATCTTTTGCCATGCCGTTCGTCTGCCTTCAGTTGCCGTTGTCGTGTGCTTCAATGGTGGATCGGCCGTGCGCGCCGTGCGACAGCTGCGCATCCATGGCCTGCAACAGCGCAGCGTCGCTGTCAATGAATTTGCGCGCGAAGATCATCGGTCCGCTGCCGTAGACATCGCCGGCGCCAAATTGCGTGTTGGTGCGGAAGTAGTCGATGTGGCTGGCCGACATATTCGCCGGGCTGGCGCCACCTGCGCTCCAGTCGGTATAGGTCAGGTTGCGCCTGACGTTCGCCATGAACGGCGAGTTTCCCAGAATCGTGTGCAGGAACGTCTCGTCCGCGTATTGGGTGCCCTTGAAAAAGCGCACCAGCCGCGGATTGCGCGCCACATAATCGACGAGGTAGGTGCAGGCGCCACGCGTCAGCGCCCACCAGGTGGAGCCGCCGTACGGCTTCAATGCCCCCAGTGCAGGCTGGAGATCGCGCTGACGCGGGATGATGCGGGCTTTGAGCAGCACGCGCAGCAGCAAGCGGTGCAGAGGAGACAAGGTCGGGCGCAGCGTGTACGAGGTCAGGCGCGCCAGCGGTTTGCCGGCAGCGGCGCAGGGCATCGCGACGAGGTTGATGTATTCGGCGTCGGGCTGCGCGGCGAAGAAGGCGTTGATCGACGCTGTCGGCCACAGCGGATAATCGACGCCGCTGAGCAGGACGAAGCGGGTGAAACCGCCTGCCGCCAGCGCGGTTTTCATCAACAGCAGGATTGCTTCCACCTGGGAGAAGTCGCCCCAGTGCACGGCAACGGGCGCAGGCACCAGCGTCACATCGGCTGCGCCCAGATGGGCGAAGGCGCGCGCGTCGGCTTTCGCGTCAACGTGGATGAAGAATGTCGTCCCGTCCGAGCGCAGGCGCGCGATCAACCGTTGAAGGTGGGCGGGGTTGCCATGCGCCAGCAGTAAATATGCGATCAATTCGGTCTCCGGTGAAAGCGCGATCAAGTGTCAATGACAGCAGGGGATCAATCGGGGCGTGGCTGCCGATTGGCTAGCTGCGTCATCAGCTCCGTCAGGCGCGCCGCGGCCGCCGGGAAGGTGAATTTGTCGAGCGAGGCCTGGCGCGCGTTACGCGACAGGGCGCTGCGCAGTGCGGCATCTTCCCAGACCGTGCGCAGCGCGTTCACCATGGCCGCGACGTCGTTCGGCGCGACCAGGATGCCATCGACGCCGTCGACGACATAATCGCTGGTGCCGGCGCAGGCAGTGGCCACCATCGGCACGCCGCGCATCATCGATTCGATCACGGTCACCTGGCCGGACGGCGCCTTCACGTCCGCGATCGGGATCACGTTGACGCGCGAGTACAGTGCCAGCTGGTGGCACTCTGCCAGCGTCAGGTTGGAACGGAAGCTCACGCAGGGCGGCGCCTGGATGTGGGCGGTGGCGTGACTACCTGCCACGATGATCGTTTTGTAGCCCAACTGGCCGGCGGCTTCAGAGAGCAATGCGTAATCGCGGTTGGCCGTGCCGAGCGCAACGATGTACGGGTCGTCGCCCTGATCAAGCCAGGTGTCGGTATCCCGGATTTCAGCGCTGAGGGGCACGAACACGAAGCGTTCGCGCGGCAGCTGCAGCCAGGTGCTGTAAATCTCGATCTCGGCCCGTGAATGCACGACGAACACGTCAACTGCCGGCAGGCAGAAGCGCGCCAGCTTGCCCTTGATGCCGCCGTAGGGCTGGGCCAGGTTGAAGCACCATGCGATCAGCGGCACGTTCTTGCGGCCGCTGAGCGTCTTGAGCAGTGCCACGATCACCGCCAGCTGCGGGAACGCCGTGACGATGCCGACCGGCTGCCGGCTGAACGTTTGCCTGAAACCGCGCCAGCCATGGCGCAGGTAATCAAGCCACTGGCGTCCCGAGGACACCGCGCGCGAGCGGTCGTGATCGTAGTCGGCAGGTACCTGCCGGGTCCGGTGTTTGGCCGGATCGATGAAGGGCATCAACCAGCCGGGGTAGGTAGTCTTAACGAACGGCGACAATACGAGCCAATCCATGCTGCACGATCCAATCAGTGTGAAAAACAGGGGTTGCCGACGCCAGGCGCCGGCGTACTAGCGTTGCAGGGCGCGCTCAGCGGCAGTGGTCGCAGACACGGTCTTGCCAGGCAGTCCCTGCAGCAGGAATTCGACATTCTGCAGGCGCATGGTGCGGCGCAGGGCGGCGCTGCGTGCGTCCACGCTCAGCGCGGTACCCACTTTGCTCTGGTGGCCATACAGCAGCAGCAGCAGGCCGAGGGCGGCACTGTCCAGGCCACAGTCGTCCAGCAACGCCAGATGGATCGAACGCGGCCGTGTAGTGGCACGCGCCAGTGCGGCCCGCAGGTCGCCCAGGGCCGCATCACGCCAGACGCCGCCCAGCGTCAGCGTGTACAGCTGGCCATCGTCGCTTTCCTGCAGTACGGGCGCCGCATGGGCAGCGCGCAGACGTCGCGCGTCCAGTGCAGCAGGCAGCGCGCGTGTGGTAAGCAGACGCACGAGCGCCATGCCGTCGTTCCAGTAGCGCTTCCACAGCGCCGGTTCTTCCTTGATGCGCCACACCCATTCCAGGCCGAGCCGGCCCACCAGACCGGGCGCGCGGCTGACCGTGCCCGCCACGAAGTTGACCACGGCGCCCAGATGGCTGACCAGCGGCGTGTCCAGTGCGTCCAGATTGTGTTCGATCCACGCCTGGCCGCGCTTGGCGCCCAGCGACACCACGAGCAGGTCGGCATGACTTGCGTTGATGCGTTCGATCATGGCTGGCGTGCTCATCTCTGCCAGCGTTCCGAAGCCGGGCGAACAGGCGCCCACGCACCGCATGCGGCCTTCGCCGGCATTGAGCACGTCTGCCGCCTTCTGCGCCACGCCATCCGGGCCACCGAAGAAAAACACGCTGATCGGCATGCTGCGCTGGTCGCGCAGGCGTTCGAAGACGGTTGCTCCTGCAACGCGTTCGCTGAACGGCAAACCCAGCAACCTTGCCAGCCACACGACCGGCATGCCGTCGGCCAGTGACAGCGACGAGCGCAGTACCGAATCGCGAAACGCCGGATCCTGCTGGCTGGTGATCAGAAAGTTCAGATTGGGCGTCGAGAAAAAGCAGCGCTCGGCGGTACCCACGCGCGCCAACAGCAGATCCACGGTTTGCTGCATTCCCAGCGCGTCGAACGGCAGGCCCAGCACGCAATACACGGGGCGCGTGAAGTCGGTTACGACAGGCGCAGACACAGACGGAGGGGCCGGTGGCACCGGCACACTATTATTCACTGTCACGTTTTGACCTCACCCATGAAACTTGACGACGGAACAGGAAGCGGAAATACAGCGGTATTTTCGCCAGCACATACACGACAGCGAGCGCCAGTTCTTTGCCGCTCAGCACCGTCCGCCCAAAACGCCACCACGACAGCAGGATTGCCGTGCCAAGCGCCAGCCCTGCCAGCACGCCCAGGATCAGCGGCGCGACCGGGCCGCCGGCCAGGGTCAGCACCAGTGCCAGCCCGGTCAGTGCGCAGACCAGCAATACCAGCAGCGCCAGCGGCGGCACACACAGGTCCAGGCCAAACGCGAACAGGCTCGCACTGCGTTGGCGGATGGCGCCGCCAAGCGCGGCCGGCGCGGCACTGGCAATCACGCTCAGATGGCCATGCTCCCAGCGCGTGCGCTGGCTTTGCACGCCTTCGGCGCTGGACGGAAAATGGCTGTAGACGAGCGCCGAGGGGCAGAACATCGGCGCGCTGCCGGCCAGCGCCAGATCCAGTCCGAGCTTCATGTCTTCGACGATGTGGCCGGTCGCCAGGTGGGCAGAGCGGATTGTTTGCCATGGGAAAGCCATGCCGGTACCCATGAGCTGACACGGCCAGCCCATCCGGAACCAGCCCAGCGGCCGCACCTTGTTTTTCACCAGCCAGGCAAATTCGGCAATTTTTTTCAGCGGTCCGCTTCCGGCCGGCGTGTGCATCAGGTAAAGCGCCTGCACCGGGCGCTGATGGTGCGCTGCCAGCGCTGCCACGCGCGCAATCGCGCCTTCACCGACAATGCAATCGGCGTCAACGATGACCACCACGTCCGGCGGCGCCGTGGCCAGCGCCTGCACGCCAAAGTCCAGTGCGTACCCCTTGCCGCGCAGTTGCGCATGGCTGCGCTCGATCACGCCTGCCCCGGCCTGGCGGGCCACTTCGGCGGTTTGATCGGAACAATTGTCGGCAACGACCAGGATGCGGTCGTTGGCGCTCAGCTGGGGTTGCAGGCTCGCCAGGGTGGCAAGCAAGCCTGCTTCTTCATTGTGGGCAGGGATCAGCACTGCCACGCTCGGCCGCGGCCCGGCCACGGATGCTGCACCGCGCACAGTGCGCGACGCCAGCAGGGCCTGGGCAAGCAGGACCATCACCGGCACCAATATGATGCATAGCAACACGAGCAGGGCGATCGAAAACGCATGGATCAAAAGAATGGTTTCCTAAAAATGGATGGCAGGAGCAGGGCAGGCTGGACACGGCGGCGATGATATCGAACGCCACCGGGCGGCAACACTGGCAGCGATGACGCTGCATGGGCTGGATGCCGCTATTGTGATCAATAGCAATATAATAAGCGAAATTTCAGATGCATGAATTGTAACGGACAAAGATATCGTGCTTTGCTGGCATCGGAATTGTACGTGGGCAGCGGTGCGCTGGCGAGCCGCGTCGTGCGGTGACTCGGGGACCGAAAACGTTGACGGGCCTGCACCCGGCCTCTGGCCTGAGCGATGAGCGCTGCGACCTGGTCGATGCCAGCGGCAGGATGCAGGGCATCGAGCACTTGCCGGCGCTGCGGCACGTTCAGCAAGGCGCAGTCAGCGTTGTCTGTTGATGACGCCGATTGCGATGCAAAACAATTGTTCTGCGTAACTGACCCGTCCGCCATCCAGAGCCCAACGCCAACCGAGGTAATTGCGCAGGTAGCGCGATGCCACGCCGCGAAAGCCCAGTAGCCAGGCCTTGAAGCGCCCGTGGTACGCGTTCACACTCTGTACGTGGATGGCACGGCTTCCCGCATGCCTGACGCGTACCCCGGCGCGCAGATTAACCATCTCGTGCGCAATTTTGTGCTTGCGTGCAAATGCCCGATAAGCGGCATGGCTGTCGCTGACCAGCAGTGCCTGCGGATCAAGTCTGGGCAGCAAATCGCGCTCGAGTTGCGCGGCCGTCAGTGCGCCGCGGCCAGTGACGGCATCGATGGTGCCGCCATTCCGGTCGCGTGCCACCAAAATGCAATCGAATTGCCGGGAAATGCCAGGTTTGGTTGCGCGTCCCCCGCGGCGGCGTGGCGGGCGATCCAGCGAGCGCGAGCCTTTTTGCGATTCGAGCAGGAACGTTTCATCTGCTTCGACGATGCCGTTGAGCGATGCAGGCCGGTCGAGCTTGACCCAGGCGAGAAAGCGGTGACGCCACCGGAACGCCGTATTGCGGTGTACGCCGACCCGTTCTGCACCCTTGCGTACGGACAGTGAATGGAGCAGCACCTGTGAATACGCGAGCCATTTGGCCTTGTGCCTGAGCCGCGCCAGTGGCGTGCCGCTCAGGTCGTTGAACGTGCGACCACAGGCGCAGCAGCGAAAGCGCTGCAGGTCGTTGGCGAAGCCGTGCCGGTGACAGCGTTCGTTGCCACAGCCGGGGCAGCAGCGCGCTGGCGCTCTGGCCTGGGCGATCAGCGCCACCACCTGGTCGAGGCCGGCTGCGGGATGCAGGGCGTCGAGTACCTGCTGGCGCTGCGGCTGATTCAGCGCTGACAGCTTGGCAAACCAGTTCCTGAAACGGGGCGCTTTCATGAGCGACTCCTGACGCTGGGGACAGGCGTTGGACCATGGGATCGCTCATCAGTTCAAACCTTTGCTCTATTTAACGTTGACTGCGCCTTCAGCAATGGAAGCCTGGCACACCAGCTCTTGAAACGTGGCGCTCTGATGACGGGGCCCTGGCGTTGGCGACAGACCACGGAACCGTTCATCAGTTCAAAGCTCGCCTCTATTCAACGTTGACTGCGCCCCAAAAAAAAGCCGCGCATTCGGCGCGGCTTGCAAGGGGTGGGGTGACGATCAGTTTGACGGAACGAGTTCAGCCTTGACCGTCGACGCGCCGCTGGTACCGCTGGTTGCAATCAAGACGAGCGATGCATTTTCCGGCCACAGGATCCGCACCGATTTTCCATCGACCAGGTCCCAGGTGTCGTGCGTGAACGTGTCACCGGATTTGACTTGCAGGCGCAGCTTGGCGCCGCCGGTGGCGCTGACCGTCAAGTTCAGATAGGTGCCGGCCTGCGGCTTGGCCCATTTGACCGGTGTCAGACCAGTGTTATTGGCGTTCACGTAAACCGTCTTGGTCGTTGTTGCAGCGAACGAGAACTTCTGGGTGATCGGGTCGTAATCGCCCGTGCCAGTGCCGGACTGCCGGTACCAGCCCCCGCGCATTGACAGGATGTTCATGCTCTGAGGCACATTCCTTGCCGCAATCATGTCGCCGTTGCCGTCGATCCAGGACTGCGCCGAGGTCACCTGACGCAGGCCCGCACGGATCTTGTCGAGCTGGTCGGCAACATTGTTGTCCCAGCCTTTTGGCATCAGGTTGAAACCAGCATCGTTTTCGACATAAATCACGAATGGCGTACCCGTATTGCGGTCGACGACATAGGCACCGTACAACTTGAGTGTTTCAACGATCTTGCGCAGGTCAGGGTTGGCGATCGCACTGCTGTCGAAGCTTGGTGGCAGCATCATCAGCGAGCCTTGCGGGATGGCGCCGGTATTGGCCGCTGCCGAATTGTCCGCTGCCGTTGCCGGGAACACATAGGCAGGCGTGCCGTCACCGTTGGCCAGACCGTTGAAGGTCAATGACATGGCGAGCGCGTGAGGATAGGCGGCAAGGCCGTCCTTGATTTCATGCTTGCGGATCAGACCGGCAGAAGCGGGAATCCCGACCGCGCGTGCTCCCTGGTAATAGTGCGAAGGATCGCCCCAGCCAGTCCCGCCCAGCTTGCTCCACGAGTACATTGCGGCAGTCCAGCGGCCATTCTGCTGCTTGAGCTGCCAGAACGAATGGACGATGTTCGTGACCGGATCGACGATATCGGCGTGACCGTCCGTGCCAGAGGCCGGCAATACGGATGCCGGCCAGCGAGGCAGGGTGATGACGCGATTGCTGCCGCTGTCAGGATCAGCGACACCGACGGTGTTCGTGGCGGTCGATCCCGGGCCGACAACCGTCATCGGTGCGTCGGTCGCCGTGGCAAGGAAGACGCCGGTTGAATACGCGCCGGACGCGACGGTTGGAAAATAGCTGGACTTCGGAATCACGAAGGTGCCGAACACCGGGTTGAGCGGGCGCGAGTTCCACAGTGAGTTGGCTGCGTACGGGCGCAGATACGTGCCAAAGACGCCGTCGCCGGTGCTCGATGGCGTCGTCTGCCCCAGGGTCGGGTTCGACGAGGGCAACGCGGACGGGGTTGCCGAAGACGGTTCCGGCTGGCTCACCGAGCTTGCATCGGGCGACGTAAGACCGGGCACGACCGATTCGGTCGCTGGCAGATTGGCGCTGGCCGTTGGTGCGGTCGACACCGGCGACGGGTTGGAGGCGCCGCCGCTGCTGGCGGTGGGCACTGTCACTGCTGGCGTGGGGGCAACGACATTCGATACGCCCAGGGCAGCGTTTGCTGAATTGGTGTCGGCGCCACCGCCGCCGCCGCAAGCTGCCAGCGATGTGCAAAGCAGCGTGGAAACGACCTGCACGGTGACCGTGCGTGAAAAGAGTGTCATATCGGTATCTTCAATATCAGGGAGGATCGGATGCGTATCAGGCTCTTCTCTCTCAGCCTGTCAGATGCCATGAATATTACTGCAGGGAAAAGAATTCCACACGGCAAATAAAAGTTATATGCACTAATTTTGGGTATTTGCAACAGAAGATTGCCCTTCTTGCTATGGGCATTAAAAAAGTGATACCGCCTGACGTTGTCGAATTGAAATGCGAAACTTAAAGCAATTGTTTTTCTTTAAATGGAGAGTTGGCGATGTGTCTTTACTGCAAAGAAAAACTCGACGTGTATTTACCTGGAGAAAGGTATTAACAGTATTGACAGCGCTGCCGAATTAAATCGCTCGTGCCAATCAATTCAATCGGCAAGAATGACAATGGCTTGAAAGTATTTGGTGCGCGCGCCAGGCGCGCTGTCCGCTGGCACGGCGAGAAACGCGGTAAGATGTTGAAGTTACAACAAACATGAGGCGGTCGGGGCTGGCCCGGCCGTGAGGAAAATGATGTCTCACCCAAGAAAACCCAATGTGATCCTGATGTCGGCGACGATCACGCCATCGAAGGACATGCCCGGTTCAACACGCATGGACCCTGCGATCCGGATGAACGACTACATCGAAGCGCTGCGGTATTACGAGGCAGTCGCACCGGAAGTCGCTGATCGCATCGTGTTTCTCGAAAACTCGGACACCGATCTGACCCCATTGAAAAATGCGCTGCAGCGCAAGTCGTTCAAGAACGTGGAATTCATCAGCGTCAGTTCCGATTACCCGCCGTCACGCGGCAAGGGCTATGGCGAATTCAGGATGTTTGACGAAGGTCTGCTCGCCAGTCATGTCATCAAGCCGGATGATCACATCTGGAAGGTTACTGGCAGATTGAAGATTTTGAATATCGAGCAATTGATTTGCTCAGCGCCCGCCGATTACGAGGTGTATTGCGATCTGCGCGACGTGCCGCTCATCGGCGAGTCCCTGGGCGGTAATCTGTGGATGGAATTGCGGACATTTGCCTTCCGTCGCGACGCCTACGATCGCTATTTCCGGGGAGAGTTTTCCAAATCGTTCGTGCTCGAAAAGAAATTCTTTCAAACGATGAGTGAAGCGATGCAGACACCGGACGCGCAGATCATCCCGCGTTTCCGGGTGCAGCCCATCATCGATGGCTATTCAGGCTATTCGAATGCGAATTACCGCAGCACGGGTTACAGGGCAAAAGAAAAACTGCGGATGATCGCCCGCAAGATCGCGCCGGGACTCTGGTTGTAATCGAGCCTTTAATTACGTCACGGCAGTTTGACGAGCGCGGCCTTGACGGATGAGGGCCCACTGGCGCCGCTTGTCGCCGTGAGGGTGAATGTGGCGTCGGCAGGCCACACGAAGCGCCGTGATTGTCCGTTCGCGAGGTCCCGGGTGTCCTGCACCATCACGTTGTTGCTGCGCACCTGCAGCCGCAATGTGGCGCCGCCGCTTGCGCTGACCGAGAACTGGACGTGGGTGCCTGCTTGCGGCTTTGCCCATGTCACGGGCGTCATGCCGGCATTGCTTGCATTTATATACACGGTCTTGCCGGTCGCCGCCTCGAACGCCAGGTGCTGTTCGAGGGTGTCGTAGGCGGCGGAACCCGTACCCGATTGCCGTGACCATGGCCCCCGCATCGACAGCACGTTCATGTTCTGCTGCGCCTTGATTGCCGCAGTCGCCGTGTTCCCATTGCCGTCGAGCCAGCCCCGCACCGACGTCACCTGGCGCAAACCCGCACGGATCAGGTCGAGCTGGCTGGCGACCTCGTTGTCCCAGCCCCTGGGCATCAGGTTGAAGCCGGCGTCGTTCTCGGCGTAGATCACGAACGGCGTGCCGGTGTTGTAGTCGACGACATACGCGCCGTACACCTTGAGGGTCTCGACGATCTTCCTGAGGTCGGGACTGGTGATGGCGCTGCTGTCGAAGCCGGGCGGCAGCATCAGCAGCGCGCCTTGCGGGATGGCGCCGGTATTGGCGGCTGCCGTGTTATCGGCCGAGGTGGCGGGAAAGATATAGGCGGGACTCGTCACGCCGTTGGCCAGACCATTCTTGGTCAGCGACATGGCCAGCGCATGCCGATACGTGGCGCTTCCATCCTTGATCTCGTGCTTGCGGATCAGACCTGCCGACGCGGGAATGCCGACCGCGCGGGCGCCCTGATAATAGTGCGCGGGATCTCCCCAGCCATTGCCTGACAGCTTGCTCCACGAATAAAGGGCGGCGGTCCAGCGGCCATCTTTCTGTTTCAATTGCCAGAATGAGTGGATGATATTGGTCACCGGGTCGACGATGTCGGCATGTCCATCCGTGCCCGCAGCCGGCAACACACCCGCAGGCCAGCGCGGAATCGTGATGACCCGGCTGCCGTTGTTGTCGGGGTCGGCAACACCCACCGTGTTGCCGTCGGTGGAGCCCGGACCGACCACCGTCATCGGCTTGTCCGTTGCCGCTGCCAGGAAGACGCCGGTCGAATAGGCGCCCGATGCAACGGTCGGAAAGTAGCTCGACTTGGGAATGACGAAGTTGCCAAAGGTCGGGTTGAGCGGCCGCGCGTTCCACAAGGACGTGGCCGCGTAAGGGCGCAGATAATTGCCGAACGCGGCAGCGCGCGCACCCGCGTCCGGGGCCGTTCTTGCCGCGCTGGCCTGGACCACCGTGGCCGCGTGCACGGACGCCATGATGGCACTGCCCGCTTGCTGCACGGGCCGGTCGCCACCGGTGGCTGGCGCTGCGTGGGACAGGGTGGCCGACAGGTCAGCGGCGGAGCCAGCGCCGTCGCAGGCGGCGAGCGCCGTGCAGACCAGGGCCGGAAGCAGGCGCGGTATCAGCGCGTTGGGTAGGAATGTCATGATGCTCCAGTCAGAGTGCAGTCGTGCCCGGCGCAGTGCACACGCCGGGCAACGCCGGCCCGGTCAGACGGCAACGGGCGCCTTGATTCCCGGATGCGGGTCATAGCCGGTGATCTCGAAATCCTCGAAGCGGTAGTCGAACAGCGAGTCCGGCTTGCGCTTGATGACCAGTTGCGGCAGCGCGCGCATGTCGCGCGACAGTTGCAGGTCAACCTGGTCCATGTGGTTGGCGTACAGGTGGCAATCGCCGCCGGTCCAGATGAAGTCGCCGACTTCCAGGCCCGCCTGCTGGGCCATCATGTGGGTCAGGATCGCATACGAGGCGATATTGAATGGCACACCCAGGAAGATGTCGGCGCTGCGCTGGTACAGCTGGCACGACAGCTTGCCATCGGCCACGTAGAACTGGAACAACGCATGGCACGGCGGCAGCTTCATCGACGGCACGTCCGCCACGTTCCAGGCGGAGACGATCATGCGGCGCGAATCGGGCGTGGTGCGGATCTGCTCAAGCACCTGCGCGATCTGGTCGATGTGCTCGCCGGTGGGCGTCGGCCAGTTGCGCCACTGGTAACCGTACACCGGCCCCAGATTGCCATCGGCGTCGGCCCATTCGTCCCAGATCGACACGCCGTTTTCTTTCAGGTACGCGATATTGGTCGAACCCTGCAGGAACCAGATCAGTTCATGGATGATCGACTTCAGGTGTACTTTCTTGGTCGTCAGGAGCGGAAAGCCTTCCTGCAGATCAAAGCGCATCTGGTAGCCGAATACCGAGCGGGTGCCGGTGCCGGTGCGGTCGGTTTTGGTGGCACCATGCTGCTGGACATGGCGCATGAAGTCGAGATATTGGCGCATTGCGGATTGTGTGATGAAGTAACTAACAACCCGTCATTCTATCATCCGGTGCAAACGGGGTCGCTCGGGGCGCCGTGGCCGGTAGCCGGTAGCGCGGCCAAGCGGTCGGCAAAGCGCTGCAACGCCAGGCGCAGCGCGTCATCGGGCATCGCCAGCAGGTTGTCGCCCACGTAGATTTCGACGACGCTGGTGTCGGGCAGCGCGCCGTGCGCAGCGCGATTGTACATCCAGATACCATGCTCGGCCGCCAGCGCGTCGCGGATCGCCAGTGCATGATCGCGCGATACAGGCAGGTGCAGGTGCAGCATATTCGCCTGGGGCGCGGCCGGGTTCACGCGGATCGCCGGGTGCGCCCGCAGCGCGGCATACAAGTGCTGCGTGCGCCTGAAATAATCGGGCATGGCCGCCAGGCGCGCGTCGAAGTCCATTGCGGCGGCCACCACGTACGGTGAGCGGTGAATGACGTTGCCACCCTGGCGCCGGAACCATTCGGCGCAGCGTGCCACAAACTCGCTGCTGCCGGCCAGCATCGCGCCGCCCAGGCCACCGAGGCCCTTGTACAGCGAGACGTACACCGAATCGAAGCCGGCCGCGATTTGCGCCGCGCTGCGCCCGTAGCCGGCCGCCGCTTCCCACAGGCGTGCGCCGTCCATGTGCAGGTGGATGCCGCGCTCACGGCAGCCGCGCTTGATCGCCTCGAGTTCGTCCCATGACGAGAGCTGCCCGCCGATCTCGCGCATCGGGATCTCCAGGCCCACCGCGCCCAGGCGATCCGGCACGTCCAGAAGGTCGGCAGCCGTCCATGGCCGGTGCCGGTCGCCCACAGGCAGCGCCTGGAAGTGATCCAGTAACTGGTAGTTGGCACGCTCGTGCACGAAGATGTGCGAGGTCGGGTGCAGCGCCACCAGGCGGCTGGCGCGCTCAAGGCAGGCCAGGCGCAGCGCCGTCACCTGCGCCATCGTGCCGCTGACGCAAAACACGGCGGCCTCGAAGCCGAGCGTGGCCGCAACCTTGGCCTCAAACGATTGAATCAGGTCGCCATTGCCGTACACGTCGTGATCGATGTCGTGCTGTTCGCACCAGGCGGCCATCGCTGCAAAATGTTCGGCGGGACGGCGCTGGCGGTGGCCGGGGAAGATCGTGTGGCAGCGGCGCTGCAGGGCGGATTCTGACAAGAGGCACTCCGAAGGAACAGGAACGCTACTCTACACCGCGCCGGGCCGGCAAAGGAAGCACCCGGCCGGATGGCCGGGCGCAGAATGGTCAATCAGCTGTGGGCCAGCGCCGGGCGGCGTGGCGTCGCAGCAAGCGCATCGTGGCCGAGGCTCGGGCCGTCTTCGGCCAGGCGGAAGCTGCGCACCGACCGTGCCAGGGCATCGGCCTGCTCGTGCATCGCCTGCGCTGCGGCGCTGGCTTCTTCGACCAGCGCGGCGTTCTGCTGCGTGGTCGTGTCCATCTCGACAACGGCGCGGTTGATTTCCTCGATGCCCTGGGTCTGCTCCTGGCTGGCGTTGCTGATCTCGGCCATGATGGCGGTGACGCGCTGCACGCTCGTGAGCACTTCCTGCATCGTGGTGCCGGCTTGCGCGACCAGCGCGCTGCCGGCGCCGACTTCCTGGTTCGAGGCGTCGATCAGGCCCTTGATTTCCTTGGCCGCTGCCGCCGAGCGCTGTGCCAGATTGCGCACTTCGGACGCCACGACCGCGAAGCCGCGACCCTGTTCGCCGGCGCGCGCTGCTTCGACGGCCGCGTTCAGGGCCAGGATATTGGTCTGGAACGCGATGCCATCGATGACGCTCGTGATGTCCGAAATCTTGCGCGAGGCGACCGTGATCGAATCCATGCGGGCGACCACTTGCGAGACTGTGTCGCCGCCTTTTTGCGCGACGTTTGACGCGGTGCGGGCAAATTCATTCGCCTGGCGCGCATTGTCCGCGTTCTGGCGCACGGTCGTGGTCAGCTCGTCCATCGACGACGCCGTGGTCGCCAGGCTGGCAGCCTGTTCTTCAGTGCGGCTGCACAGGTCCAGGTTGCCGGTCGAGATCTGCTGCGAGGCAGCGGCAATGTGCTCGGCGCCGTCGCGCACCTTGCCGACCACGCCGGAGAGGCTCTCGCCGATGTCATTGATGGCAACGGTCAGACGGCCGATTTCGTCGTTGTTGCGGGTCGCGATCCGGGCGGTCAGGTCGCCGCCGGCGATGCGGCGGGCCACGTCTTCGACCGCTGCCAGCGGGCGCGTCACGGTCGAACGTACCAGCAGGTAGAGCAGCGTGGCCAGTACGGCCAGCGCGGCAATGCCGAACAGGATGAAGCGGTTGCGCAGTTGAGTAGCAGCGGCGGTGATCTCGTCGACATACGTGCCACCGGCGATAACCCAGTTCCAGTCCTTCATGTGCGTGTAGGCCGCGAATTTCTCGCGCGCGGCGGTATCGCCCGGGTTTTGCCAGTCGTAGCGGACCGTGCCTTCCTTTTTCTCGAGCATTTCCTTGACGAACTCGTGACCATTGGCCGATTTGCTGTCGAGGATATTCTTGCCTTCGCTCTTCGGGTGCACGATCAGGTCGCCGTAGGTCTTGCCTGGCGCTGCCGACAGCACGTAGAAGTAGCCGCTGTCGCCGACCTTGATCGCATTGATGCGTTCCTTGAGGAAGGCGATGTCCTTGCTGATGTTGACGCCCACGTAGAGCGCGCCGACGACCTTGCCGGCGGCGTCGCGCACCGGCTCGTACTGGGTGATGAACTGCTTGCCGAACAGCGTGGCCAGGCCGACGTAGGTGCGGCCTTCGCGCAGCGCGGCGTAGGCCGGCGTCGTCTTGTCCAGGGCCGTGCCGACAGCGCGCTCGCCATTTTCCTTCTTGACCGACGTGGTCACGCGCACGAAGTCGTCGCCGGCGACGGCGAACACGGTGGCGTTGGCGCCGGTACGCTCGGTAAAGCTGTCCGGTACGGCGAAGTCGAGGTTCAGTGGTTTGCCGTCCACGCTCAGTGTCGGCACCTGGCGACCGCCGATGTCCACGGTGGTGGCTTCGTCGAGCGTGTACGCGCCTGTCAGCCCGGAACTGAAGATGCGGCCGAAGCTGACGGCCTGGCTCGACACGGTTTTGTTGAACAGCTCGACGGTATTGGATACACCCTTGAGCTCACTCGCCACGCTTTGCATGGCGCGCTGTTCCAGCATGCTGGAGGTGGAGTGCGTGATCGTGGCGATCAGGACTGCGAGAATGACACCTGCCAGGGCGAATGTGACCACACTGATGCGGGTGCCGACATTCCAGCTGGCTAAACTATATTTTTGGTTGCTCATGATAGTTGAGTGATGATGGAAGGTATAACCCCGGATCATACTCGCCAATCTTTTCATGAGGCAACAATTAGTGACTTTTCGCAGTTTTCATTGTGCGTCAATGCAACGGAATGTGACATGAATTCACGGTTGGCTAACGCCCGGTCAGGCTGCCACGGGCGCGTGCGCCTGGAACTGCAGCGCAGCGAGGTTCGCATACACGCCGCGCAGCGCGACCAGTTCGTGGTGCGTGCCCGTCTCGACGATCCTGCCGCCATCGAGCACGACGATGCGGTCGGCGCGCTGCACGGTGGCCAGACGGTGGGCGATGATGATCGTGGTACGCCCGATCATGGCCGCTTCGAGTGCGCGCTGCACGAGGCGTTCGGATTCGGCGTCGAGCGCGCTGGTGGCTTCATCAAGCAGCAGCAGCGGTGGGTTCTTGAGCAATGCGCGCGCAATCGCGATGCGCTGGCGCTGGCCGCCCGACAGGCGCACGCCGCGCTCGCCCAGGAACGAGCGGTAGCCTTCCGGCAGGCGCTCGATGAATTCGTGGGCCGCCGCCATGCGCGCCGCCGCGATCACTTCGTCGTCGGTGGCGTCGGGGCGGCCGTAGCGGATGTTTTCCATCGCGTCGAGCGAGAACACGACCGTATCCTGCGGCACGATGCCGACCGCGCCCCGCAGCGTCTGCAGCGTCAGGTCGCGCACATCGACGCCGTCCAGGCGAATGCTGCCCGATTGCGGATCGTAAAAGCGCAGCAGCAGCTGGAACAGCGTGGTCTTGCCGGCGCCGGACGGGCCGACGACGGCCACCGTCTCGCCAGGCTGGATCTCGAGCGCCAGGTGCGACAGCGCCGCTTCCTGCAGGCGCGACGGATAGGCGAAGGTGACATTGTCGAGTGTGACGCGCGCGCCGTTGGCGGTGCGGGCAGGCAGGGCGGCCGGGTGGGGCGGGTCCTGAATGTCCGAGCGCGCGCCCAGCAGTTCGAGCAGGCGTTCGGTGGCGCCGGCGGCGCGCTGGGCGTCGCCCATCACTTCCGACAAGGCGCCGACCGAGCCGGCGACGATGCCGGCATACAGGATGAACTGCCCCAGCTCGCCCCCGGTCATGGTTCCGGCAATCACGGCGTGCGCGCCCAGCCACAGCACGAACACGATCGCGCCGAAGATCAGCACGATGGCCAGGAGCGTCAGCGTGGCCCGCGCGCGGATGCGGCGCATGGCGGTGGTGAACGCGCTTTCGACTTCGACGCCAAAGCGCCCGGCCTCGTAGCCTTCGCGCGTGAAGGCCTGCACGGTGGGCATGGCGTTGAGGATTTCACCGGCGACGGCCGAGGCATCGGCAATGCGGTCCTGCGAATCGCGCGACAGCTTGCGCACGCGGCGGCCGAACAGCACGATCGGCAGCACGACGAGCACCAGCAGGCCAAGAATGATCGACGTCAGGCGCGGGCTGGTGATGAACAGCATCACCAGGCCACCGATGAACAGCAGCGTATTGCGCAGGGCGAGCGAGATGCTGGTGCCGACGATCGCCTGGATCAGCGTCGTGTCGGTGGTCAGGCGCGACAGCACTTCGCCGGTGCGTGTGGTCTCGAAGAACTCGGGACTCTGGCGCACCACGTGGCCGTACACCGCGCTGCGGATGTCGGCCGTCACGCGCTCGCCGAGCCACGAGACCATGTAGAAGCGCGCAGCCGTGGCCACCGCCAGCACGGCGGCCACGCCGAACAGCGCCAGGAAGGTCGCGTTGACGTTCTCGATGCCGCGCGCGGTGGCCGACGCGCCGAAGCCCAGGTCGATCATCTGCTTGAACGCCGCCGGGATCGCCAGCGTGGCGCCGGCCGCGAACAGCAGCGCGATGCCGGCCAGGATGAACTGGCGCCGGTAGGGCGCCATGAACGGCGTCAAGCCCTTGAGGGTCGAGAGGCTGCTCTTGCGGGAACTGTCTGCGTCGGGGGAGGCGGTGGAGCTGGTGGTACGCGTCGTCATCGTGTCTTCGTGGGATTCTTATAATTTCATCGGCTGCACATAGCCGGTCATCTCGAGGTAGCCGCGGCCGACGCGGCGCCCGTTCTGCTGGATCGTGACCGCGCCTTCCCAGTACACGGCGCCCGTCGAGCGGCGCGAATCGAGTTCCTGGTCGTTCTGCAGCGGCGCGATCTGCCATACCTGGTCGCCGGTGGTGATCGTGGTGGCGATCGGGTAGGTCGCCTGCGTGCGCGGCGAGGTCCACAGCGTTTGCGGGGTAAACGTGATCTGCTCCGGCGCGTAGTGCGTGACCTTGCCCGCCTTGTCGCGCCGGGTGGCGTGCGCCCATAGTTTACCACCTTGCTTGTCGCGGATCTGGAAAGCCATCAGCGCGCCGCCGTCGTCAAGGTTGGCGCCGACCCAGTTCCAGCCCACGGCGTCGGGTTGCAGGGCTTCGCTCGACCATTCGTGATCGAGCCAGGCGCTGCCGGTGACCGCCGTGGCGGCCATGCCGGCGCGGCCCACGCTGCCCGTGACGGCCAGTTGCGGTTCGCTGTAATAGTAGCTGGCATGCTGCGCGCTGGGGCCCTTGCGCGAATAGCCGCCCTGGCCCTGCGCCAGCACCGGTTGCGTCGGGCGCAGGCGCAGTTCGAGCGTCAGCTGGTTCGAGCGGATGGTTACGCGGTAGGTGCCGTCCTGGTCGCGCACCATGCGCCAGTCGTCCAGTTTCAGGTCGGTGTTGCCGGGGCGGGCCCAGGCCAGACCAAAGCCTTCGCGCGCGCTGCGCTGGTCGTGCACGAGGCGCCCGACCGCCGGGTCGGACAGCGCCGCGTGGCCGATCACCAGCTGGCGCGGCGTGAAGTGGCTGGGATTGGCGCCGTCGGCACCCGTGCGGCTGCGAAAGAACGTGACCTGAAACCCCAGCGGGCGCTTGTCGGGCGTTTCGACCCAGCCGGTGACGTACCACCATTCGGTGCGAAACTCGGGATGGGCGCCATAGTCGCGCGGGAACGCCAGCGCCGCACCGGGCGTGACGGGGGCAAACACGGGCGCTTCGGCGCGCGCTGGCAGCGCCAGCAACGTCAACATCGACAGCAGTACACCCAGGATGAAACGCATTACCAATCCTCTCTGACAGCGCGCACCGGCCCGCCCGACAGGGCCTGACGGCCCGACACGAGCGCGGTGGCGACGGACGCGGCGACCAGTACCGCGGCCACGCTGCCCAGCAATGGCCAGGGCAGGTGCAGGCCCATGGTCCAGTGGAACGACTGCGGGTTGATCACGAAAACCAGGATCAGGCTGATGGTCAGCCCGAGCACGAAACCGGCGATGACGCCCAGGCCGGTGAGCAGGCCGCCTTCGAAGGCGAGCAGCTGCAGGACCTGGCGCCGCGTGACGCCGACGTGGCGCAGCATACCGAATTCTCGCGCCCGTGCCAAAGTCTGCGCCGAAAAACTGGCGGCGATGCCCGATAGTCCGATGGCGATCGCGATCGCCTCCAGCAAGTACGTGACTGCGAAACTGCGGTCGAAAATCTTCAGGCTCGCGGCGCGGATGTCGCCCGGGCGCATGAAGGTGAGCGCCGCGCCAAACGGCAGCGCGCGCAAACGGGTTTCCAGCGCGGCCGCGTCGACCCCGTCGCTGGTCCACAGCGCGGCGTCGGTGACATCGCCTTCGCCGGTCAGCTTGCGGTAGTCAGCCAGCTGGATGACGACCGAGCCGCTCTGGTTCGCGTAATCGCGCCAGGCGCCGGCCACAAAGAACGGCGTCTCTACGCCGCCCAGCGGCAGGCGCAGCGTCTGGCCGACGCGCGCGCCGTACAGGTCCAGCAGCGCCTCGGACACCCAGGCGGGCCGCGCGCCGGCAGGAATCGGCGCGCCGGCGCCCACCAGATACAACAGGCGTGCCGGATCGCGCACGTCGATGTCGCGCGCGATGACGACGACGGGCGGGCGCTCGGGCGCCAGCGACACGCGCCGCGTGCGCAGGAACTGGATCTGCTGCACGCCGGGCAGCGCCGTCAAGGCGGCCTGCTGCGCCGGGCTCAAATAACCGGTGCCGCCGGCATCCACCGTGCGCACATACAGGTCGGCCGGCAGGATGTGGCCCATCCAGTCGTCGACCGAGACCCGGAAGCTCGACACCATGATCCCCATTGCCACCATCAGGCTGAAACTGGCCAGGATCCCGCCCAGCGCGATCGAGGCCTGGCCCGGCGCATTGGCCAGGCGCCCCAGTGACAGCGCCAGCACGGGCAGCGGATGCCGTTTTTTCGCCAGCAAGCCTTCGAGCGCGCGGAACGTGACGGCGGCAAAGCGCGGCATCAGGCCGATGCCGCCGACAAGCAGCAGCGCGATCGCCAGGTAGCCGAACAGCGGCAGCTCGAACACGGGCGGCGCGAACGCGAACAGCGCGGCGATCGTCAGGCACGCGAGCGATGGCCAGACGCGCGCCAGGCGCGACAGCGGCGCTTCGTCGGCGCCGGACTTGATCGCCACCGCCGGCCGCGCGCGCGCCGCTTCCCACGCGGGCGCCAGACAACCGAGCAAGGCCACGCCCAGGCCCAGGCCGAAGAAGACGATGGCCGCACCGGGCGTGAACGCCACTTGCGGACGGATGCCCGGGAAGTAGCCGGCGCCCAGGTCGCCGCCAAAATAATGGAGGGCTGTCGCGGCCAGCGCATAGCCGGCGCCGATCCCCAGCAGGCTGCCGGCCACGCCCAGGCTCGCGCCTTCGAGCAACACCTGGCGCAGCAACTGGCCCCGTTCGAAGCCCAGCACGCGCAGCAGCGCAAACTGGCTGCGCCGGCGCATGACTGACAGCGCCTGGGTCGAGAACACGAGGAACGCGCCTGTGAACAGTGCGACCAGCGCCAGCACCGTCAGATTGACGCGGTAGGCGCGGCTCATGTTCTCGGTGCGGCTTTCCTGGTCGGCGTCGTTCGGCTGGCCGACCGTGAAGCGCCCCGGCCAGGTGCGTTCGAGATCGGCCGTCAATGCGCGCTGGAACGCCGCGCGGTCAACGCCGCTGCGCAGCTTGAGGTCCACGCGTGAAAGCTTGCCGACGCGTTCGAGGCGCCACTGCAGTGCACCGATGTCCATCACCGCCAGGCGCTGGCCGCTGCGGGCCCGCTGCACGGGGCCGGCCACGCGCAGCGTGATGACGCCGGTGCCCGCGCGCAGATTCAGTGTGTCGCCGCGCCGCTTGCCCAGCCACGCTTCGGCCGCCGGCGACAGGAACAGCGCATCGTCGGCCAGTACGTCCAGCATGCGGCCGTCGCCCGGCACGCCGGTCAGGTCGGGCGAGATGAAGCCGGCGCGAAAGGCATCAATGCCGATGATGCGCAGCGGCGTGTCCTGGCCCGGCACGCCGGCCTGCACTTCGAGAATGGGGGCGGCCACCGCAACGTCCGGGTGGCTGGCCAGCTGCGGGTACACTGCTTCATCGAACAGCAGCTCGCGCCCCTGAACCTGGATGTCGGCCTGGCCCGACAGGCTCTTGACGGCAGCCGAGAATTCATTGAAGGCAGCGGCGTTGATCAGATGGATGGCAAAGCCCATCGACACGCCGACGGCAATCGCCGCAATCGCCACCAGCGCGCGCACCGGGTGCGCGCGCCACTCGCCGAGCAGCAACCAGCGCGTGAGGCGGCTCAACCCGGGCATTCGACCGCCAGTGTTTCGGCCATGCGGCGCGCCTTGATGGGGGCGATGGTTTTTGCCGCATCGCTGCTCTTCGCCAGGTCTTCGTCAGCCCAGCGTGCCTGCAGACGCAGCTTGTCGCAGCGCTTGCGCAAGGCCAGCGCGGCGCGCGCGGTGCGCTCGAATTCATGCGCGTCACGCGCAGCCTGCGCGGTACGTGCCCCATCGATGGTCGCCAGTGCGGTGCGGGCGGCAGCGAGGCGCGCGGCCTGCACCGGATCGGGCATCGGGGCGGGAGGCAGCGCGAGCGGCGTGCCGGCGCCAGGGCAGGGGCGGTCGGCGTAGCTCACGTGCGCTCCGTCATGACATTTGTAGACCACGCCGGCCATGGCCAGCCGGCACATGGCGCAGCACGTCGCACACAATACAAAACACCACAGGCAACGCATGGCAGGCTCCCGGTCATAGTATTTTCCCGGGATTCATGATGCCCAGCGGGTCGAGCGCGGCTTTGATGGCACGCATCATGCCAAGTTCGACCGGCGACTTGGTGCGCGCCAGCTCGTCGCGTTTCAGCGCGCCAATCCCGTGCTCGGCCGAGATCGAGCCGGCAAACGCGACCACCGCGTCATGCACGATGCGGTTCACCGCATCCTGCTGCAGCAGGAAAGTGTCGTGCGCGACGCCCGGCGGCGGCGCGACGTTGTAATGCAGGTTGCCATCGCCCAGGTGGCCGAACGTGACCAGCACGCAGCCCGGGAACGCCCGGTCGAGCGCAGCGTCGGTGTGCGCGATGAAATCCGGGATGGTCGAGACCGGCAACGAGATATCGTGCTTGATGTTCTTGCCAGCCGCCGCCTGTGCCAATGGGATGTGTTCCCGCAGGCGCCACAGGCCAAGCGCTTGCTGGCTGGACGTGGCCACGACGGCGTCGCGTGCGATGCCGTCTTCCAGGGCGGCGCCGATGCTTGATTCGAGCAGCGCCAGCGCATGCGCTTCGGATTCATTGCTCGACAATTCCACGAGCGCATACTGCGGATGGCGCGTGGCGAACGGTTGTGGCACGGCAGGGAACTGTTGCGCGACCAGGTCCAGGCAGACGGCGGACATCAGCTCGAAACCCGTCAGCGCCGCACCGCAACGCGCCTGCAGCAGGTTCAGCAGCGCCAGCGCCTGGCGCGGCGAGTCCAGCGCGACGAGGGCCGTGAGCATGCCGCGCGGCGCCGGAAACAGTTTCAGGACTGCCGCTGTGATGATGCCCAGCGTGCCTTCGGCCCCGATGAACAGGTCGCGCAGCGCGTAGCCCGTGTTGTCCTTGCGCAGGCCGCGCAACCCATCCCACACAGTGCCCTGGGCATTGACGACTTCCAGACCCAGGCACAGGTCGCGCGTGTTCCCGTAACGCAGGACGGCGGTGCCGCCGGCATTGGTCGACAGGTTGCCGCCAATCGTGCACGACCCCTCGGCGGCCAGCGACAGCGGATACAGCATGCCAGCCGCGGCCGCCGCAGCCTGGATATCGGCCAGGATGCAGCCGGCCTCGACCGTCATGGTGCGGTTGGCCGGGTCGATCGCGCGGATGCGGTTCAGGCGGCGCAGCGACAGCACGATGGCGTCACCCGACCTGTCGGGCACGCTGCCCATGACCAAGCCCGTGCGGCCGCCTTGCGGGACGATGGGGACACCGGCAGTGGCGCACAGGCGCACGACGGCGGCCACCTGATCGGTGTCCAGCGGCAGCACGACGGCGCGTGCGCGGCCACTGTAGCGGCCGCGCCAGTCGGCCAGGTAGCTCGCCATGTCAACGCTGTCCGTGATGACGTGATCGACGCCCACGACGGAGCGCAGCCCTTGCAGAAAGGCGGCCGCTGACTGGTCAACCATGCGGTACTTTGACCTTGTCCAGCAATTCCTTGGCCATGCGCTGTGCTTCCTTCTTGAACGGACGCAGATACAGCAGGGCGCAGAGGTAGAACACGACCACCAGCACGACTTCACCGATGGCCATCTGGCGCGACAGCGGGTTCGTGTCGGCCCAGGCCCGCACGGCGCCTTCGGCAAAGTAAATCAGGATCAGCATCGACGACCATTGCAGCGTGTACAGGTCGCGCTTGATCACGCCGCGCAGCGGCAGCAGCAATGGCAGCGCTTTCAGTGCCAGCAGCCAGCTGCCCGGCTGGAGCGGTGCGACGAACGCTTCCCACGCCACCAGCCAGCCGATCAGCCAGACCAGGCTGAGTACCGCGCCGATATGAAAGACTCTGCCTTTGCCCATTATTGACCTTCGTGCAGTTTGAGCGCCGCGGTTGCCAGGCGGCGACCGAGCGCGATCGACAAGGCGCGCTCGTCCTCGGTGATGGCGCGCTTGCCATCGACGCCGGCCCAGTGGGTGGCGCCATACGGGCTGCCACCGCTGGCGGTGTTCATCAGTTCGGGGTGCGTGTACGGCAAGCCCATCACGAGCATGCCGTGGTGCAGCAGGGGAATCATCATCGACAGCAGTGTTGCTTCCTGCCCGCCGTGCAGGCTGCCGGTGGACGTGAACACGACAGCCGGCTTGCCCGACAGCGTGCCATTGACCCACTCGGCGGCGGTGCCGTCAAGGAAGTACTTCATGCTCGAGGCCATATTGCCAAAGCGCGTGGGCGAGCCCAGCGCGAGGCCCGCGCATTCGGCCAGATCGGCCGCCTCGACATACGGCGCGCCATCTTCGGGAATCGATGGGGCGGTCGCCTCGGCTACCGACGATACCGCCGGCACGGTGCGCAGGCGCGCCTCGGCGCCAGGGACGCTGTCGATGCCCTGGGCGATCAGTTCTGCCAGCTTGCGCGTGGCGCCGTGGCGGGAGTAGTACAAAACCAGGATGCTCAAAGGGTTCGTGTTCATCCTTGGTATTATAGTGCGCTTTGTTGAAGTGACATGCCCGGGTTGACGCCCAATTCGTGGCCTGAATCGGGTATTTCCATGGCCATGCCGAACCAACCGCCGCAGCATCCTTCCCACACCGTTACCGACAGCGCCGACGGCAGCCTCGAACGTAGCCTGACCCGGGCCGAAGCCAAGGATCTGGTGCGCTTTGCGCTGCGCCGGCTGCGCGAAGAGCGCCTGCCGCAGGTCGCCGGCAGCCTGACGTTTACGACCACGCTGGCGCTGGTGCCGCTGCTCACGATCGTGCTGGCTATTTTTACGATGTTCCCGGCATTCGGCCAGGTGCGCACGATGGTCGATGCCTGGTTCGTGCAGAACCTGATGCCGCCGGCCATTGCCAGCACGATCAGCGGCAACCTGACGCAGTTTGCCAGCAAGGCCAAGGGCCTGTCGGCGCTGGGCGCCGTGGCGCTGCTGTTTACGACGGCCGCGACGATGAGCCTGATCGAGCGGGTCTTCAACCAGATCTGGGGCGTGCGCCAGCCGCGGCCTTGGACCCAGCGCCTGCTGGTGTACTGGGCCCTGATCACGCTGGGGCCGATCCTGTTCGGCGCGTCGCTCAGTTTCACGTCGCAGCTGGTGGACGTCACGGGCGGGCTGGAGCGCGACGCCGGCGTGCTGGCCACGCTGGCCTTCACCCTCGCCTCGATTGCCGCGACGACAGGTGGCTACACGCTGCTGTACGTGGCGGTGCCGAATCGCCATGTCGCCTGGCGCGACGCCTTCTGGGGCGCGCTCGCCGCCGCGGTCGCGTTCGAAGTTGCCAAGCGCGTGTTTGGCCTGTTCATCCGTCAGTTTCCGACCTACGCGATCATCTATGGCGCGCTGGCCGCGCTGCCGTTGTTCCTGGTCTGGATCTATGTGACCTGGATGATCACGCTGGTCGGCGCCTTGCTGACGGCGGCGCTGCCGGTCGTCAAATACGAACGCTGGTGGTACCAGGCCGCGCCCGGCGGCGCCTTCGTCGACGCGATGTCGGTGCTGAAGGTCTTGCACGGCAGCGCCAAGCTCAGTGGCACGTCGCTCGTGTCCGGCAGCACCATCCGCCACCACACGCGCATCGGTTACAACGAACTGGCGCGCCTGCTGCACCGCATGGTGGCCGAAGGCTGGGTCGGGCGCGTGCACGACCAGGCGCCGGCGAAGATCAGCTGGCGCCACACCAAGCGCGCCAGCCAGGAACATTGGGTGCTGCTGGCCGACCCGGATACGCTGCGCCTGGCCGACGTGTACCGCTTGTTTGTGTTCGACTTCGCGGTGGAGGAGGCCGTGCAGCGCGAAGAAGAGGCCAGCCCCGATACCGCCCTGTCGCTCGACACCGGCGCGCTGGCGCGCCGGGTCGAAGAGGCGGTCGAGGCCGGGCTGGGCGAAACCCTGCGCGAGCATTTTGGCGACGCCGGGGACGCCAATGCCGACGCCGATGTGGTCGCCGCGCCGGTCAGCTGATCGGTCGTTCAGCCTGCGCCAGCAGCGCGTTCGATACCGCCTCGGGCGCTTCCTGCATCATCGCGTGGCCCGTATCGACTGTGACGATGGTTGCATGGGCAATCGCGTCAGTCAGTGCGCCAGCCTTGCGCGGCGGCGTCATCTTGTCCTGCGTGCCCTGCACGAACACGACCGGGCAGGTGATTGCCGCCGCGGCCGTCAGGCCGTTGCCGTACGCATTGCACGCGGCCAGATCGGTGTGCAGCAGCGGCTCACTGCTGCCGGCTGCCAGCCGCCGCATCATGTCACGCGCGGCGTCGGCAACCGACGGGGCGCTTGATGCCGCGTGCGACCAGGTCACGACCATGTCGATGGCGGCCTGCTGATCTTCCAGCGCCGTGGCAAGCAGGGCGTCGGCCACCTTCATCGGGAACGTGGCGCCCAGCAGGGCCAGGCCAGCGGCGCGCTGCGGCGCCCGGGACGCCGCTTCCAGCACGACCAGCGAACCCATGCTGTGACCGGCCAGCAGCGCACGTTTGATGCCCGCCGCATCGAGCAGGGCGATCAGCCAGTCGGCCAGCGCCTCCACCGAGCGCAGGGCCGGCCCGCTGCTATGCCCGTGGCCCGGCAGGTCGGGCGCCAGCACGGCAAACCCGCGCGCGCCCAGCGCCTGGATTTGCGGCGCCCACACCGCGTGGTCGTTCAGGGCGCCGTGTACCAGCACCACCGTTGGCAGCGCCGGGTCGAACGGGTTGTCGCCGGTATGGCAAAAGGCGCTGTACCCATCGATCGTGAGTTGCATGTCAGATAGCCTGTCTTGATGAAAGCCAGCCATCCTAGCAGTGTTGGCCGTTTGCGCAATCTGCACTGCACCATTCTGCGGCCGTCCCCGCACCATGAGGTGGCGCAATGCTGGATTTTTTGGCGGGCATAGGCTACAGTCGGCGTTATGCCTTATACAAATTTATCCAACAGCAGTATTGACCGCGCGGGGGTGGCCAGCATGAAAGTTTCGGAAATCCTGCAAGTGAAGGGCAATATCCTGTACACCGTGACGCCCGACCAGCCCCTGGTCGAGGCCGTGACCACGATGTCCGAGAATGACATCGGTTCGCTCGTCGTGATGGAATACGGCGACCTGGTGGGCATGCTGACGTTCCGCGAAGTGCTCAAGACGCTGCACGCCAATGGCGGCGCGGTGGGCGCCGGCACGGTGCGCCGTCACATGGACGACAGCCCGATCACCGTCACGCCGGAAACTGAAGTCAACGAGGTGCGCCGCATCATGCTCGAGAAGCATGCGCGTTACCTGCCGGTGATGGATGCACGCACGCTGCTGGGCGTGATCTCGTTCTACGACGTGGCGCGCGCCGTGCTGGAAGCGCAAAGCTTTGAGAACCGCATGCTCAAGGCCTATATCCGCGACTGGCCAGCCGAGCAGAACGCGCCGGACTGACCGTACCTGCGGTCACGCTGCCTGCGTGACCGCCTCTCCCGCCAGCCAGACCAGCAGCGCCTCCGGCGACAACGGCCGCGAATACAGGTAGCCCTGGGCCAGCGGACACCCTAGCTCGCGCAGGATCTGCGCCTGGCGCTCGTCTTCCACCCCTTCCGCGATCACCGACAGACCCAGGTTGCGGCCCAGCTGCACCACCATCTGCGCGATGCTGCTGCCGCGCGCCGAACCGGTAATCTCCGTCACGAACGTGCGGTCGATCTTGAGCCGGTCGACCTGCAGCCGCTGCAAGTGCGACAGCGACGAAAAACCGGTGCCGAAATCGTCGATTGCGATCGACACGCCGGTGCGCTTGACGTGCGCCAGCTTTTCGACGAGCGCGGCCGGCTCCTCCATCGCCATCGATTCCGTGATTTCCAGTTCGATGAATTCGGGCGGCGCACCCGTATCGTCGAGTGCGCGGCGCAGCATGTCCAGAAAGTGCGGATGGCGCAGCTGCACCTGCGAAACATTGACCGACATCGTGAACGCCGTGTAGCCGGCTGCCCGCAGGCGCAGCAGCTCCGTGCAGGCCTCGCGCAACAACCATTCGCCAATCTCGACGATCAGGCCCGAGTATTCGGCAATCGGGATGAAGCGGTCGGGCGGGACCAATTGGCCGTCCTGCTGGCGCCAGCGCAGCAGCGCCTCGGCGCCGAAGGCGCGGTTGGTGGCCAGGTCGATCTGCGGCTGATAATCCAGAAACAGTTCGCCGTGCCGGAAGCCGCTGCGCAGCGCATGCATCATGCGCACGCGTTCGCGGATCTCCACGCCCATGCCGCGCGAAAAATAGCAGTGACCGGCGCGCTGCTGCAACTTGGCGCGCTTGAGTGCGATGTCGCCGTCCTTAAGCGCATCGGCGCCGCTGCCGTCATGTTCAGCCAGGCGCACGAGGCCCAGCGTCGACGACACCTGCACGTCCTGGCCATCGATGTGGAAGGCATCGAGAAACAGCGTCTGCAGCGCGGCCGGCTGGACCAGCTCGGCATTGCCGAGCACGCAAAAAATGTCGCCGCCGATGCGCCCGATATGCAGGGACGGCGCCAGACCAGGCGCCAGGCCGGGCACCAGGCGCGTGCACAGGCGCCGGGCGACGGCGGCCAGCAGCAGGTCGCCGAAGCGGTGACCGAGCGCGTCGTTGGTTTCGGCAAAGTGATCGATGTCGACCAGTGCCAGCACCGCGTCCTGGTCGGGATTGTGGTCGGGGCCCGCGCCGGCGGCCAGTGCGGCGTCAATCAGTTCGACCATCCGCGTGCGGTTCGGCAGGCCCGTCAGCGGGTCGTGGAACGCCGACTGGTGCAGGTCGGTGACCAGTTCGCAGTTATCCAGGCTGACAGCAACCATGCCGCAAAAGACCTTCAGCAGGCGGGTCTCGACGTCGCTGATCGTGCGCTCGAGCGGCATGCAGGCAACGAAATCACGCCCGGCCTTGCCGGGAAAGAACAAGGTCAGTATGCCGTCGTCGGCCGTGCAGGCGCGCCGCGCCAGCGTGCGCTCGGCAGCCTGCGCAAGCCGGGTCACGTGCGGATCGTCGTACAGCGCGCCCAGCTCGCAGCCTTCGAGATCGCGGCTGGCGCCGCAGGCGGCCACCACGCCCAATGGGCCAAAGGCGCCGGTGCCATCGCCGAACTCCCGGGTGCACAGCACGCCGTCGGCCGGTTGGCCGATCAACTTGCCGGCCTGCGCCAGAATCCCGTACGCGACGTCGCGCACACCGTGCAGAGCCATCAGTTGCGCACAGGCGGCAACGATGCGTTCCATGCCGACCCGGTTGGCCTCGAGCGCGCACAGCTGCTCGTAGGAGCGGATCGCGGCGGCCACTGTCGTGTAGAGCTTGGTGCGGGTGAGTTCCGACTTGGTGCGGTAATCATTGATGTCGTAACCGCGGATCGCCTCCATCTCGGGGGCATAGCCGGGCTGGCCGGTACGCAGGATAATGCGCACGTCATGCAGGTCCAGTTCGTTGCGGATGCGGCGCACCAGCTGCAGACCGGCATCGGCGCGCTCCATCACGACGTCCAGCAAAATCACGGCAATATCGCGTTCCCGGCCCAGCATGGCGAAGGCCTCGGCGGCCGAGTAGGCATGCAGGAAGGCCAGCGGGCGGCCCTGCATGTCGACATCGGCAAGTGCGAAGAGTGTCGTCGAATGCACATCGGCATCGTCATCGACCACCAGGATCTGCCATGGCGGCCGTGTGGTGACGGGGGTAACGGCGACTTCGTCGGCAAAGACGAGATCATCCATCGTGTGATCATCCTGCGGTGGTCCGGACGGCGGCGTCAAAGCTGGCATGTGCTACGTCTCCAGGGATGCTTGGCATGTGTACGTCCAGTATATAGGCATTTGTAATTTGGAAAGGAAATGACCGGTTGCTCACGAAGGAATACAGACTTCAGGTAACCTGCTAAATATATCCTGTTGGCAACATTTTGGCGAGGCCCAAGTGCAGATTATGCGTTTCTGGTAGCCGGATCGCCTGTTAGAATGCCAGTTCGATCAAACTGCACCCCCTTCCTATCCATGTCCGGCAATACATTTGGCAAGCTGTTTTCCGTCACCACCTTCGGCGAGTCGCACGGCCCTGCGATCGGTTGCGTCATCGACGGCTGCCCGCCCGGCATGGCGCTGACCGAAGCCGATATCCAGTCCGACCTCGATCGCCGCAAGCCCGGCACGTCGCGCCATGTCACCCAGCGCCAGGAAGCCGACCGGGTCGAGATCCTGTCCGGCGTCTACCAGGGCGTCACGACCGGCACCCCGATCGCCCTGTTGATCCGCAACGAAGACCAGCGCAGCAAGGATTACGGCAATATCGCCGAGAGCTTCCGGCCCGGCCATGCCGACTACACCTACTGGCACAAGTACGGCGTGCGCGATCCACGCGGCGGCGGCCGTTCGTCGGCGCGCCTGACCGCGCCCGTGGTGGGCGCTGGCGCTGTCGCCAAGAAGTGGCTGCGCGAACAATACGGGACCGAGTTCCTGGGCTGCATGCGTGCACTGGGCGACATCGCCGTGCCGTTCGAAGGCTGGGAACACGTGCACGCCAATCCGTTCTTTGCCGCGACAGGCGATGCCGCGCTGCTGCAGCGCATGGAAGACGCGATGGACCAGCTGCGCCGCGACGGCGACTCGATCGGCGCACGCATCGACGTCATTGCGCGCGGCGTGCCGGTGGGCTGGGGCCAGCCGATCTACGACAAGCTCGACGCCGACATCGCTTACGCGATGATGGGCATCAATGCCGTGAAGGGTGTCGAAATCGGCGCCGGCTTCGCCTCGGTGGCGCAGCGCGGCTCGGTCCATGGCGACGAGTTGACGCAAGAAGGTTTCATCGGCAACCACTCAGGTGGCGTGCTGGGCGGGATCTCGACGGGGCAGGACATCACGGTCTCGCTGGCGATCAAGCCGACCTCGTCCATCCGCGTGCCGCGCCGCTCGATCGACAAGGAAGGCAATCCCGCGTTGGTGGAAACCTTCGGTCGCCACGATCCGTGCGTGGGCATTCGCGCGACGCCGATTGCCGAAGCGATGCTGGCGCTGGTGCTGATCGACCATGCACTGATGCACCGCGCACAGTGCGGCGACGTCCGGGTCGCCACGCCCAGGCTGACGTAAGCGTCAGCATCAGCGCCAGCACCAGCGGCGGCAGTAATCAGCGCGGCCAGGCCGGCCCGCTCAGGCGCGCGTTGCGATCACTTCCGTCTGATGGCGCTGCTCGACCGTGCGCACCACCAGCGCGCGCATGTCGTTGAGCAGGCCGAACTCGGTCTGGCTCAGGATCACCTGCGGGTAGGTATCGTCCCAGTCGCCATAGATGAAACCGGCTGGCTGGCCGCGCGCGCACAGCGGAATCACGATGAAGCAGCGCGCCTGCGACAGCGACGCTTTCCACCAGCCCGGCAGCTTGGCCGCGAACTTGGCGTCGTGCGCATTCTCGATAAAGATCACGCGGTCGCTCGCCAGCGCCGCGTGAAACACGTTCGGCTCAAAGATATCGTCGAAGGTCAGGTCCGGCTGCAGCGTCCTGGCGTTGGCGCCGAGCGCCAGGCGCGCTGCGTAGCGTCCGTCGCGCCGGTTGCGCACGAAGGCAAACGAGCGCCCGACCGACAGTCCCTCGTGCATGGTTTCCAGTGCCAGCGACATCATCTGGCCGGCAGTGGCGTTCGGGCCAGCTTCGCGCATGTCGGCCACGCCGCCCATCAGGATCTTGTTGCCGGCGATGCGGCTGCGCGTGGCGGCGGCCAGGCGCGCGCGTTTTTCGGCGGGTCTGGCCAGCGGCGCGATCGTCAGATCGGCCGCCGCCTCAAGCCTGGCCTGCTCGATCGATGCCAGGATGCCGTCTGGCGAGATGCCCAGCATCGGCGCGAACTGCTCTGCAAGTTCGGCGACTTTGGCGGCGCCGGCAGCATCGTCGGCCCACAGCGCATCGGCGGCGCGGGTGGACATCGTGCCCAGCGCTGCCAGCCAGTCATCGTGCTCGAAGCCTTCGCCCCGTTCGCCCGGTTCGACACGGCGCATCCCGGCCACCAGGTTGCCCGGCAGGCCCCAGTGCGCGGCGGTGGCGCGGCCAAGGTCTTCGAGATGCAGACCCAGCACGTCCTGCGCGGCAGCGGTGTCGTCGCCACCGGCCGCCGCTGCCTGGATCAGGGTCCAGCGTTCGGGCATGTAGAACGTGATCATCATCCGGCCCAGCGAATGCAGGATCGAGCACACCACGGCTTCTTCCGGATTGCGCGCCTGCGCGCCTGCGGCCAGTTGCTGCGCCACCATTCCGGCCAGCACGGCTTTTTCCATCTCGATGTGGGCAATCTCGGTGTCCGGCGTGCTGCGGCCGAGCTCCTCGATGAGCTTCAGGCCCAGCGCCAGGTGACCGATGCTGTCGGTGCCCAGCACCAGCACCGCCTTGGAGATCGTGTTGACGTGCTGGCCGAAGGCGGCGTACATGCTGCTGTTGGCAAGGCGCAGGACCTTCTGGGTCAGCACCGGGTCCGACAGGACCGTCTGCGTCATCGAGAAATCGCGCTCGTCCTCGCCACGCATCGACGCCAGGATGGCATTGATCGCCTTGGTAAAGCCGGGCATGTCGCCCTGGCGGCGGATGCGTTCCCACAGCAGGGCGAGGGTGGCTTGCGCTTTCGCCGAGCGCGCGGTGGTGATGGGTGGGGTCATGGTGTGCCTGTCCGGGTGTCGGCCGGCAGAAGAGCGGTGTAGAGGTTTTCATTGAGGGCCGTGACGGCCACATTGGCCGGCATTGGCTTACCCGTCAGGTAGCCCTGGATGTAGTGGCAGCCCTGACCGTCCAGCCAGATCAACTGGTCTTCGGTTTCGACACCTTCGGCCACGACCGCCAGGCTCAGGTGCCGGGCCAGGTCGAGCACGACCCGGCAGATCGCGGCTTCCTTCTGCGAGCCGGGCAGATCCTTGACGAACGCGCGGTCGATCTTGAGCACCGAGATCGGAAACCGCTTCAGATACGCGAGCGACGAGTAGCCGGTGCCGAAATCGTCGATCGCGATGCGCACATTGCGCTCGACCATTTTCGCCATCACCGCTTCGGCGTGGGCCGGATCGACCATCAGCGTGCCTTCGGTGATTTCCAGCACCAGCTGGTGGCCGTGCGCGCCCGACAGCGCGAGCGCCTCGTCGAGCACCGTCAGGAAGCGGTCGCTGCGGAACTGGCGCGGGCTGATGTTGACCGAGATGTACAATTCGCGCCCGGCCACTTCCTGGAACTGGCGGATCTGCATGCACGCCGCCTTCAGCGCCCAGGCGCCCAGCAGGTTGATCAGGCCGTTGTTTTCGGCAATCGGGATGAAGCGGACCGGCGGCACCATGCCGAGGGTCGGGTGTTTCCAGCGCATCAGCGTTTCGAAGCCCTCGATGACGCGCGTGCGGGCGTCGACGATCGGCTGGTAATAGAGCAGGAATTCGCCTTCGCGCACGGCCTTGAACATGGCCGCCTCGAGGGAAATGTCGTGTTCGGACGGGCCCTGGTCGGCCGGGCTGTAGACGACGGTGCGGCCCTTGCCGGTTTCCTTGGCGCGCGACAGCGCGGCGTCGGCCAGCGTGACCAGGCGCACCTCGTCTTCGGCGTGGTCCGGGTAGATCGTCACGCCGATCGACGCGCCCAGGTAGATCGTGTGGCCGCCCGTCTCGAATGGCGACTGCAGCGTGGCCATCAGGCGGCCGGTGACCAGCTTGATCTGGGCCTCGCTGAAGGTGCCGGGCAGCACGGCAACGAATTCGTCGCCGCCAACGCGCGCCAGTGTGTCACTGTCGCGCAAGACCCGGCGCAGGCGGGTGGCCGCCATCTGCAGCACGGCGTCGCCCAGCGGATGGCCCAGGCCGTCGTTGACTTTCTTGAACCCGTCCAGGCCGATCGCGACCACCGAAAACCCCTGGCCCGAGCGGCGCGCATTCGAGATCACCATGCGGATGCGGTCGGCCAGCAGCAGGCGGTTCGGCAATTCCGTCAGCGCGTCGTGGGTCGCCATGTGCCGCAGCCGCTCTTCGGTCGCATGCTGCGCCGACATGTCGCGCCCGATCACGAGGATCTGCGCATCGTCACCGGTGGTCAAGCGGGCAATGCGCAGTTCGAACCAGATGTCCTGCTCGCCAATGCGAAACCGGGCCTGGACCAGGGCTGCCTCGTGCGCGCTGGCGGCGCCATCGAGTGCATGGCGCAGGGCCGCCTGGTCGACCTCGTGCACGAGCGAGACCAGCGAACAGCCGGGCGCGAACCCGTGAAAACGCTGGGCGCGCGTGCCTGCAGCCCGTATCGTTCCGCTCGCGGCCACCCGGAACACGGCGTCGCCCGCGCTTTCCAGCAGACCGTCGAGCAGGCTCGCCTGCGGCAGGTGCGCTGGCGGCGAATGGGGTGCGTCGCAGGAAGGGAGGTGCATGGTCGGTCAGGGCTCTCGTTTCGCGGCATGTCGATGCATGCCGATGTCATCTCGTTATCCGTGCCGGGCGAACAAACCAGGGACGAGTCTATCACTGAAAAATTCCGTACTGCATCAGAATGAACAACCTGCGGCGTGTTCGCATCCTTGCATGACGGCAACACGTGCACACCGGCCATCCGCGTATTGTCGCCGATTATTGCTGAGTAGAAAATGTCTGTCCGTTAATTAAGTGCCTTAATGCAACGAGATTTGTGCAGTCATGACACATTCATGTGCTGCGCGTAAGCACGCAGTGGTTTCTGGATGCGGGATGGGTAACGAGGGAGAGATGGCTGGCGGACTGGCTGGGGCAGGGCGCCGGGGGCGGGCCGCGGGCTTGCCGGCACCATTGGCATACAATTTTTTCGGCCTGAGCCGGGACAAACGACGTTGTGCCTGTGATAATGCTCGCTCTCAAGCTTTATTGACTCTGTCGAGCCCGCCATGAACCAAGATCCGCGCTTCCCCAACCTCTTTATCCTGAATCACCCGCTGATCCTGCACAAGCTGTCGCACATGCGCGAGCACGATACGTCAACGCGCACGTTCCGCGAACTGCTGCGCGAGATCACGCTGCTGATGGGCTACGAAATCACCCGCGACCTGCCGCTGACAACGCGCCAGATCCGCACGCCGCTGGTGACGATCGACGCACCGGTGATCGCGGGCAAGAAACTGGCGGTGGTGCCGATCCTGCGCGCCGGCATCGGCATGAGCGACGGTTTGCTCGAACTGGTGCCGTCGGCGCGCGTCGGGCATATCGGTGTGTTCCGCGATCCCAAGACGCACGAGCCGGTCGAGTACATGGTCCGTTTGCCGGACACGACTGATCGCACGTTCATCCTGTGCGACCCGATGGTCGCCACGGGCAACTCGGCAGTGCACGCGATCGACGTGCTCAAGAAGCGCGGCGTGCAGGACGAGCAGATCCTGTTCCTGGCGCTGGTGGCGGCGCCGGAAGGCATCCAGGTGGTCCAGGATGCGCACCCGAACGTCAAGGTGTATGTCGCGTCGCTGGACTCGCACCTGGATGAGCACGCCTATATCATCCCGGGCCTGGGCGATGCGGGCGACCGTATCTTTGGCACCAAGTAAGGCCGGCATGACCATGACGCAGCCGGCTGATCAGCAATTCTTTGCCCGCCTGGCCGAACTGAACGACAAGTTCGCAGCGCGCCTGCCATCGACGTTCGGGCGCCTGGGGCAGTTGTCGCAGGAACTCGCGCCTGCAGGCACGCCCGGGTTCGACCCGGCGGGACCGGCAGGCGAGCTGCAGGCGATGCTCCACACGCTGGCCGGCTCGGCCGCGACCTTTGGCTTCCGCGGCCTGGGGCACCATGCGCGCCTGCTCGAGCAACGCCTGCGCGTGCTGCGGGCCTTCGAGACGGTCGGTGCCAGCGAGTGGCAGGCCTGGCGCGCCGAACTTGACGAGTACATCGCTGCGGCACTGAGCGATCCCAAGGCGCTGACCTGATACGGCCGCCGCGCAAGTCGTGCGCACAATTGTCGAGCACACCGGAATTTGATCAAGCGCAAACAAATCAACGGTCCTTGCCTCTATTCTTTGCTGCATACCGGATAAAAAAATCGCGCCAGCGCGTTTATTAACAGCAAGAATCGTGAGGCTACTTACGTATTTTGTTGAACGAATAGGGCATGCGCGAGAAATATTCGGTATAATGTGGGATCGTTGGGTTCGAGGTAGTAGTGCAGTCTGTCTGTCATTTCTTTCTTGCTTCTTCAAACGATCTAAAACGGGCGTAAGCCCAACTAACCGAAATAGGAAATTGTAATGGCAACTGGCATCGTTAAATGGTTCAATGACTCGAAGGGCTTCGGCTTCATCACCCCTGATGAAGGCGGCGAAGATCTGTTCGCGCACTTCTCGGCTATCCAGAGCAACGGCTTCAAGTCGCTGCAGGAAAACCAGCGCGTTTCGTTCGACGTGACCACCGGCCCTAAGGGCAAGCAAGCCTCGAACATCCAGCCTCTGTAATCGCCTAACAGGCGTTGCGAGACCAAAATCCCCGGAACTGCCGGGGATTTTTTTCGTCTGTACCTTTTGCGTTCTGGTCGTCCTGGGCCTGGCGCGTCAGCGTTGCCGCCAGTAATCCGGCGCCGCGTAACTGCGGCGCAGGAAGTCCACCAGGGCGCGGATGCGCAGGGGCAGGTGGCGGCGCTGCGCGAACACGGCGTGGATGTCGTTGCCGGGCGCGGCGAACTCGTCCAGCACCGTGCACAGTTCGCCACTAGCGATCTGCTCGCCCACTTCCCACATCGAGCGCCACGCCAGGCCCTTGCCGGCCAGCGCCCAGGCATGCAGCACGGCGCCGTCGTTGCACACCATATTCCCGCTGACCTTGTAGGTCACGGGCTTGCCGTTTTCGAGGAAGGTCCAGCCGCGCTGGCTGCCTTCGCTGCTGATGGCCAGGCAATTGTGGCGCGCCAGATCGGCCGGTACGCGCGGCGTGCCATGCCGCTTCAGGTAGGCGGGCGCAGCGACCAGCACCCGCCCGTTGTCGGCCAGTTTGACGCCCACGAGGTTCGAGTCCCCCAGGCGCGCGATCCGGATCGCCACGTCGACGCCATCGCCGACCAGGTCGATGACGCGGTCGTTCAGGTTCAGGTTGACCGTCACGTCGCGGTGCTCGGCCAGGAACGATGGCAGCAGCGGTGCCACGTGCTGGCGGCCGAAGCCGGCCGGCGCCGAGATCGTCAAGTGCCCCGATGCATGCCCGCTGCGTTCCGAGATTGCCGCTTCCGCCTCGCCCAGTTCGCCCAGGATGCGCTGGCAATCCTCGAGAAACGCTACGCCTTCGTCGGTCAGCACGAGCTTGCGCGTCGTCCGGCGCAGCAGCTTGACGCCCAGGCGCGCCTCCAGCGCGTCGAGCCGGCGCCCGATCATGGCCGGGGCGATGCCCTCGGCGCGCGCCGCGCCCGACAGGCTGCCACGCGCGACGACGTCGACAAAGGTGCTCATCTGGGTGAACTTGCTCATGCAAACGGTCCTGTTGCCTGCGTTGATTTAATACAAAAACACACAGATGAAGTGCGTTTTTGTCTCGTTTAGCGCTACCGGAGTGAATATACTGGAAGCCAACTTGAACGCCAAGCAAGGCAACCCCGGCCCGGCGTCGCACGCGATTTTCATTCATCTTCAGGAGTCGATATGTCCGTCAGCATCCCCCAAGGCATGGAAATTTCCGGCGCGGTCCCGCCGGCCTACGAACACATTCTGACGCCGGATGCGCTGGCGCTGGTGGCCAAGCTCACGCGTGCCTTCGAGCCGCGTCGCCAGAGCTTGCTGGCGGCGCGCGCTGCGCGGGCAGAGCGCCTGGACGCCGGCGAGCGCCCGGATTTCCTGCCCGAGACCGCCGCAATCCGCGACGGCGACTGGCGCATCGCGCCGCTTCCCGCCGCGCTGCACTGCCGCCGTGTCGAGATCACCGGGCCCGTCGAGCGCAAGATGATCATCAATGCGCTGAACTCGGGTGCCGACAGCTACATGACCGACTTCGAGGATTCGAACACGCCCAACTGGGATAACCAGATCAGCGGCCAGATCAATCTGTTCGATGCGATCCGCAAGACCATTTCGCTCGAGCAGAATGGCAAGTCGTACCGGCTCAATGACAAGGTGGCCACGCTGCTGGTGCGCCCGCGCGGCTGGCATCTCGATGAAAAACACGTGCTGGTCGACGGCAAGCGCGTCTCGGGCGGCATCTTCGATTTCGCGCTGTTCATGTTCCATAACGCGAAGGAATTGCTGGCACGGGGCGCCGGCCCGTATTTCTACCTGCCGAAACTCGAGTCGCACCTGGAAGCGCGGCTGTGGAACGACATTTTCGTGATGACGCAGGACCTGCTCGGCATCCCGCAGGGCACGATCAAGGCGACCGTGCTCATCGAAACCATCCTGGCCGCGTTCGAAATGGACGAAATCCTGTACGAGCTGCGCGAGCACAGCGCGGGCCTGAACGCAGGCCGTTGGGATTATATTTTCTCGTGCATCAAGAAGTTCAAGCGCGACAGCGATTTCTGCCTGGCCGACCGCGCCAAAGTGACGATGACGGCGCCGTTCATGCGCGCTTACGCGCTGCTGCTGCTCAAGACCTGCCATGCACGGGGCGCGCCGGCCATCGGCGGCA
Source organism: Telluria sp. LT1R51-2 (assembly GCF_059685775.1). Lineage (NCBI taxonomy): Bacteria > Pseudomonadati > Pseudomonadota > Betaproteobacteria > Burkholderiales > Oxalobacteraceae > Telluria > Telluria sp. LT1R51-2. Next base: position 1,602,050 of record NZ_JCASIM010000001.1, read on the forward strand.
TGGCTGCGCTGATTCCGATCAAGAACGATCCGGAGAAAAACGAAGTCGCGATGGGTGGCGTGCGCAACGACAAGGCGCGCGATGCGACCGATGGCTACGACGGCGGCTGGGTGGCGCATCCGGGGCTGGTGGGCCTGGCGATGGAAGAATTCACGAAAGTGCTGGGCGAGCGTCCGAACCAGTTCGACAAAGTGCGGCCCGACGTTGTCGTGACAGCCGCGCAATTGCTGGACTTTAAGCCGGAAGCGCCGATCACCGAAGCGGGCCTGCGCTACAACATCAATGTCGGCATCCACTATCTGGGCGCCTGGCTGGCCGGCAATGGCTGCGTGCCGATCCACAACCTGATGGAAGACGCCGCGACGGCCGAAATCAGCCGCTCGCAGGTGTGGCAATGGATCCGTTCAGCGAAAGGGGTCTTGGAAGATGGCCGCAAGGTGACGGCCGACATGGTGCGCGCGATGATTCCGGAGGAGCTGGACAAGGTCAAGCTGGTGGCGGCCGATGGCACGCACGCCAGTTACGAGCGCGCCGCCGTCATCTTCGAACAGATGTCGACGGCCGGGGAATTTGCCGAATTCTTGACCTTGCCGCTGTACGAGGAAATCTAACCCCCGTCAGAACGTGTTCTTCCACGCCCGCAGCGCCGTGAACACCTCGAGCGGCGCTGCCCCTTCCGCCACGCGCCCGGCAGCGACCAGGCTGCGCACGATCGGCGCGCTTGTCGTGCGCAGGAACGGGTTGGTGGCTTTCTCCAGTGCGATGGTCGACGGGATGGTCGGCTGACCGGCGGCGCGGCTGGCGCCATCGGCCTCCACGCGCGCGGCCAGCGCTGTATTGCCCCCGTCGACGGCCTGCGCGAACGCCAGGTTCGACAGCGTGTATTCGTGCGCGCAGTACACCAGTGTCTCGTCCGGCAGCTCTGCCAGTTGCGCCAGCGACGCGGCCATCTGCGCCGGCGTGCCTTCGAACAGGCGCCCGCAGCCGGCGCCGAACAGCGTGTCACCGCAGAACAGCCAATTGGCCTCGTCATCGCGCCGCACATAGGCGATATGCCCCAGCGTATGGCCCGGCACGTCCAGCACGTCGAGTGTCATATCGATGCCCGGCACGGTGATGCGATCGCCCTGCACCAATGGGGCGGTGACAAGATCGATGCCATCGTTCTTCGGGCCGAACACGGGCACATCCCATTCGCTGAGCAGGGCCGGTACGCCACCAATATGGTCAGCATGATGATGGGTGAGTAGAATGGCAGTCAGGCGCAGGTTGTGCGCGGCCAGCGCCGCGCGCACCGGTGCTGCGTCGCCCGGATCGACGACGGCCGCATGCGTGCCGTCGTGAACCAGCCAGAGGTAATTGTCTTTGAAGGCCGGCACTGTCAGTACCGACAGGGCCGGCTGCCGTGGAGGTGTCATGGTCATGTGTATGGTCAAGAGGTGGCATGGATAGCGCTGCCGAGAAATCCATTATAGCGCTCGACAACTGGCTCCAATCGCCAGCCGGCGCCTACGTGCGCGCGTTCGAGCAAGCCTGCCTGGAAGAGCTGACGGCAGATATTTTCGGCTACAACGCGCTGCAGATCGGCGTGCCGCAGCTCGATGCGCTGGCGGCCAGCCGCATGCCGAACCGGTGGCAGGTTGCCACGCGCACGTCGAATGCCGACGAACTGGCGTTCGCGTCCAGCGGCCGCCAGATCGCGGCCGCGGCCGATTTCACCGAGCTGCCGTTTGCGTCCAGCAGCGTCGATCTCGTGGTGCTGCCGCATGTGCTCGAGTTCACCGCAGAGCCGCACCAGGTCCTGCGCGAAGTCGAGCGCATCCTGATTCCCGAAGGGCAGGTCATCATCTGCGGCTTCAATCCTGCCAGCCTGTGGGGCATGCGCCAGGGGCTCGGGCGGGTCACGCGTAATGGCTACCTGCCGGACACGGGCGAATTCATTTCTATGCCGCGCCTGAAAGACTGGCTAAAATTGCTCAATCTGAGCGCGACACGCAGCCACTTCGGCTGTTACGCGCCCCCATGCCGCACTGCCCATTGGCTCAGCCGCTTTGCGATGATGGAGTCGGCTGGCGGTCGCTGGTGGCCCTATCTCGGTGCGGTCTACGTGGTGCATGCGATCAAGCGCGTCAAAGGCATGCACCTGATCGGTCCCGCATGGAACAAGAAAACGAGCAAGCGGCCGGCAGCAGTCCCGGCGGCGAACCGCATTGAACGAACAGAAAGTGATTAGCAGGGCATGAGCGAACCAACGAGTACAGCAACGAGTGAAGTCAAGAACGACGCCAACCCGACCAGGGTCGAGATTTTCAGCGACGGCGCGTGCAAGGGCAATCCGGGCACGGGCGGCTGGGGCGCGCTCCTGGTGTCGAACGGGCACGAAAAGGAAATCTTCGGCGGCGAACCGAACACCACCAACAACCGCATGGAACTGCGCGCCGTGATCGAGGCGCTGGGCGTGCTGAACCGGCCGTGCGAAGTCGTGCTGCATACCGACAGCCAGTACGTCCAGAAAGGCATTTCCGAGTGGATCCACGGCTGGAAGGCGCGCGGCTGGAAAACGGCGGCGAAAGAGCCTGTCAAAAACGAAGATTTGTGGAAGGCGCTCGACCTGGCACAGCAGCAGCACGCTGTCGAATGGCGCTGGGTGCGCGGGCACAATGGCCACCCCGGCAATGAGCGGGCCGACGTGCTGGCCAACAAGGGCGCTGCATCGGTACGGCGCTGATCCGTCACGCGCCGCACACCGGGCCATCGCAGTTGTTATACTGCGCCCGCACCCACTTTGAAGAATTGCACCATGCGTCAGATCGTTCTCGACACCGAAACCACAGGCCTGAACCCCCGCACCGGCGACCGCGTCATCGAGGTCGGCTGCGTTGAAATCTTCAATCGCAAGCTGACCGGCAATAACTACCACTGCTACATCAATCCCGAACGCGAGTCGGACGAGGGCGCGCTGGCCGTGCACGGCCTGACCACCGAGTTCCTCAGCGACAAACCGAAATTCCACGAGATCGCCCATGAATTGCGCGACTTCATCCAGGGTGCCCAGGTCATCATCCATAACGCGCCGTTCGACCTGGGCTTCCTGAACGCCGAGTTCACACGCATGGGCCTGCCGCCATTCGTCCAGTATTGCGACGGCGTCATCGATACGCTCGTGCAGGCGAAAGAGCTGCACCCCGGCAAGCGCAACTCGCTCGACGCACTGTGCGACCGCTACGATATCTCGAACGCGCACCGCAAGCTGCACGGCGCGCTGCTCGACTCGGAATTGCTGGCCGATGTGTATCTGGCGATGACGCGTGGCCAGAATTCGCTGACCATGGACGTGGAAGAAGAAACGAGCAGCGATGGCGAGGCGCTCGAGATCGTGCCGCTGGGCGAGATCATCGTCGTCGCGGCCAGCAGTGATGAACTGGCCGAGCACGATACGGTGCTGGCTGGCCTGGACAAAAGCGTCAAGGGTAATTGCGTCTGGCGGAATTACGCTGCACAGGGGTGACGCTGAGATAATTCTGTGCCATAATATGCCTCGCTTCGGGAGGTTAGCTCAGGGGTAGAGCACTGCATTCACACTGCAGGGGTCGCAAGTTCGAAACTTGCACTTCCCACCAAGAATTTTCAAGGCCAGCAGAGATGCTGGCCTTGTTCGTTTCCGCCTGCGGTTGATGTGATGGACGCAGCGCATCAGTGTTTTCAGGCAGCGATTGCCATTTGGCATAATTTATCGGCTGTGGCATAATACGGCCTCGCTGGGAGGTTAGCTCAGGGGTAGAGCACTGCATTCACACTGCAGGGGTCGCAAGTTCGAAACTTGCACTTCCCACCAACGAATATGGTTGTCCGATCAAGGCCTGCACGTCACCGTGCAGGCCTTTTTTGCGTTCCGGGCTCTGCCTCGCATTTGGCATGATCGATTGTCAAAGAAAACAATGTCCGATCAGGCGCCATGCGCCCGGAATTCAACCGCGTCACATGCCAGGCCCTGTACACTTGGCGGACATCCACCCGGGCATGGGCGAGATCACAGCGCGCGTGCCAGCACTCGATACTTACAGCCAGCGAACTCTTTATGGTGAATGGCCATTACCACCCCCTGCTGGTCATTGTTTCCATCCTGGTCGGCGTACTGGCGTCGTACACGGCCCTGAGCCTGGTCACGCGGGTCAAGCAGACGTGCGGGCGGGCGCGGTATGCCTGGGTTGCCGGCGGCGCTTTGGCCATGGGCAGTGGCATTTGGGCGATGCACTTCATCGGGATGCAGGCGTTTCGCCTGCCGCTGCCGATCGGCTACGACGCCACGACAACCTTCGTCTCGTGGCTGTTGCCCGTGGTGTCTTCCGGTCTGGCGCTCTGGCAAGTCCGTCACCGCACGGTCAAGCCGCGTCATCTTGCCGCCAGCGCGCTCCTGATGGGGCTTGCGATCAACGCCATGCACTACACCGGCATGGCCAGCATGCAGATGCATCCGGCGATCACGTATGTCCCCTGGCTGTTCGCGCTGTCGGTTGCCATCGCCATCAGCGTGTCGGCACTGGCGCTGCAGATTGGCATGCGCATGCACCAGTCAGGGCGCCCGCGCCCGGGCATGCAACTGGCCGCCAGCGTCGTCATGGGCAGCGCCATCGCCGGCATGCACTACACCGGCATGGCCGCCGCGCATTTCGCGCCAGGCAGCGTCTGCCGCGCGGTGCTGGTGGGCGTCGATCAGGATTACCTGGCGGCGCTCGTCACGCTCGCCACGGTCTCGCTACTGGGCATCACGTTGCTGGCCACGATTTTCGATGCGCGACTCGCGGCGCGCAACGAGACCATCGCGGCCTCGCTCGTGGCGGCGGCCGAGCGCCAGAAGCTGTTTTTGATCGAGCAGCAGGCGCGGCTCGACGCCGAAAATGTCAGCCAGATGAAGGATGACTTCCTGGCCACGCTGTCGCACGAACTGCGCACGCCGCTCAATGCCATGCTCGGGTGGTCACAATTGCTGCTGCAGGGCGGGCGCGACGAGGCCGCGCTCAGGCGCGGCCTGTGCACGATCGAACGCAATGCGCGCGCGCAGTCCGAACTGATCGAAGACATGCTCGACATGAGCCGCTTACTGGCCGGCAAGGTGCGGATCGACAGTGCGCCGCTGCAGCCCCGGGACTTCGTCGACGCGGCGCTGGACACGACGCGCCCGGCCGCCCTGGCACGCCAGGTGACACTGGTGAGCCAACTCGATCCGGCCGCCGGGAACATCCTCGGCGACAGCGGCCGCATGCAGCAGGTGCTGGTGAACCTGCTGTCCAATGCCATCAAGTTCAGCGAGCCGGGCGGCGTCGTGACGGTGACGCTGCGCACGGTGGCGGGCGCTAGTGAAATCACCGTGCAGGATACCGGCGCGGGCATTCCCGCCGCGTTCCTGCCGTTTGTATTCGACCGGTTCCGCCAGGCCGACGGGTCGTCGACGCGGCGCCACGGGGGGCTGGGCCTGGGACTGGCGATCGCGCGCCAGCTGATCGAGTTGCAGGGTGGCACTCTGAGCGTGGCCAGCGAAGGCGAAGGCAAGGGCGCCGCGTTCACGCTGCGTATGCCGCTGGCAAGCAGCAGCGCTGCAGCGTTCACCGACGCCCCCGCTGTGGCCGCGCCTGCTCAGGGATTGCCTTTGACAGCGCTCGCGCTGCAAGGCCTGACCGTGCTGGTGATCGACGACGCGCTCGATTCGCTCGAGCTCGTGCAGGCCGTGCTGGCGCCCAGCCAGGCCACGATCCTGACCGCCACCGGCGCCCAGGAAGCGCTGCGCCTGATCGGGCTGCACCGGCCCGACCTGATCATCAGCGATATCGGGATGCCGGTCATCGATGGCTTCGAGTTCATCCGCAAGGTGCGCGCGTTGCCTGACCGCCTGATCGCCAGCGTGCCCGTGATCGCGCTGACGGCGTTTTCGCGCAGGGAAGACGAGCAGAAGGTGCTGGCGGCGGGGTTCGATGAATTTTTGGCCAAGCCGCTGGTGCCGGCGGCGCTGCTGCAGACCGTGGCGGCAGTCAATGCGCGCCGTACACCGGCGCCGGCGCCGGCCGTGTAGGACTCAGGCCGCCACGCCCGGCAGCACCAGATCAAGTTGCAGGGCGCCTTCCGGACACCGCAGGCCAGCCACGATATATGCACGGTTGCGGCCCGCTTCCTTGCCCTTGTACATGGCGCGGTCGGCCAGCGCGATGGCTTGCTGCCAGTCCATCGCCGGCGTGGGCGGCTCGTCTTCACCCGGTGCAAACGGCAGCGCAACGGCGCCGGCTGTCGCGCTGATCGCCAGGCGGGTGCCGTCGGCCAGCACGATGGGCGCGCTGGCCAGCGCATCCAGGATCCGGCGCACCAGCAGGGGCCGCTGCGCACGCGTGATGCCCTGTGAATACACGAGAAATTCTTCACCACCCCAACGCAGTACCATGTCCGACTCGCGCAGCGTCGCGCGCAGGCGCTTGCCCACTTCGACCAGCACGGCGTCGCCGGCAGCGTGGCCGTAGTCATCGTTGATGCGCTTGAAGTGATCGATGTCGAGCAGCGTGAAGCAGTCGGCGGCGTCCGGCTGCGGGGCCGCCTCGCCGGTGCGGCTGCGCATGCGGTCCTGGAACGAGCGCCGGTTGTGCAGACCGGTGAGCGGGTCGTGCGCCGAGCGGTGGGCCAGCTCGGCGTTCAATTCCGTCAGGCGCTGGCCGGTGCGCTCGGACTTGCGGTACAGCCAGAGCACGCCGGAGCACAGCAGCAGGGCGAGCGCGGCGCCCAGCGAGGCGACCGTCTGGATCAGCGTGCGGTGCCGCAGTTCAGCGTCCTTGGCGGTGTTTTCCAGGCGCAGGCTGTCGATCTGGGCAGCGCGCTCGCGCGCCTTGAACTGTTCTTGCAGCGCAGAGACCGCCTTGTTGCGGTCATCCAGCGACAGTTGCTGCAGTACGGTTTCGCGTTCCCGCAGCGTGGCGAGCGCTTGCTTGAACCGCCCGGCGCGCTCGAGCGCATGGCTTTTTTCGCTCAGGATACGACCGAGTGTCGACAGCGCGCCGGCGCGGCGCATGGCCGCGCAAACCTCGTCGACCAGGCGCATGCCTTCCTGATGGCGGCCCTGGCCGAACAGCGCAAAGCCCAGGTTCGCCGTGGCCATGTGCAGGCTGATTTTGTCCTCGCTGCTGTGCGCGGGTATCAGCGCGGCGCGGGCGGCCGTTTCAGCCTCGGCGTAGCGGCCCAGCTTGAGGTAGGCATTGGCAATATTGCCCAGCGCGTTGGCCTGGACCGATAGCAATTGATGGTTGTGCGCCAGCGCCAGTGCCCGCTCGAAGGCCACCAGCGCCGCTTCCGGCTGATCCTGTGCGACCAGCGCGCGGCCTTCGAAGAACGACGCTGCCGCGTCCAGCCGCGGCGGCAGGCGTTTTGCGCCAGCCCGGACTTCGCGCAGCGTCTCCAGCGCACGCATGGGGTCGCGCGCATTGACGTACATGCGCGCCATTGCCAGCAGGATGTCGGCTTTGCGCGGACTCCACAGGTCGGGATGGTTCTGGACCAGCTCCAGTGCGCGCAGAAAGTGTTGCAACGCGCGGTCGTACTGGCCCACGGCGCTGAACGCGGCGCCCTGGAGCGCATCGAAGCCACCCTTGAATTCCAGGCTGTCGAGATCGCGGTAGCGACTGCCAAGCGTTTCGAGCAAGCCAAGCGCGGCGGCAGGATCGTTGTTTTCGATCAGGCGATAGACGCGGCCGAGGCTGGCCACGGCCAGATTGCGGGGATCGTGCGCGACCGTGGCCAGACGGATGATCTGTTCGTTGATGTTGTACGCTGCGCGGAAATTGCCGCCATCGACATACACCCGGCGCAGCAGGAACAGATAGCGAATCCGCACCGCGTAGGGCGCGCCGGCGATCAGCGTCGGGCCTTCCCGCACCAACGTGGTGCGCCCCAGCGCATGATCCTGTTCGGCCAGCGCAGCGATGTCGTCGAGGCGCGCTGCGGCATGCGGCGCGGCCGCCGCGTGTGACGCGACGCCGCCAAGCGCCAGCGTCAATGCCAGCGCACTGGCCACTGCCACGCGTCGCCAGCCGTCGCTGTGGGAGGCGGGCGCGGCAAGCAGGGCGGTCAGGTGGCCTGGGGTGACAATCATGGTGGGGAACAGCGGTGTGCGAACGGCGGAAGGCGGCCCATGCAATATGGGGAGGAAGCTGCCACCCATTATCGAATGTTGAATTTAGGAAATCAAGAAAGGTCGGGCCGGGCGCGCTGTTTACGCAACGCTTGCCAGATTTGCCAGTGGGCACGTAAATTGCAGCAGTTTCGCCAGATTGCTTTGATTCGAGACAACATTCTGGTTATATTGGCACACCTGTAAAAAAGCTGAAAGGCGACAGGTACGCAGCGGCGGTTTCCAGGTCAGGCAAGCCGGCCCACCAGGCAGGATCTCGGGAGTGCGCCCGCCCATCAGGCGAGCGCAGTAATGACAAGACGCGGGACCACACCATTATTTGATTGGAGAACACGTAGTGAGTATTTTTAGAACCAAGAATCTGGACGCGATGATCGCCGCGAGCGCCAAGCCCGGCGGCCTCAAGAAAGTGCTCGGCCCGACCGATCTGATCCTGCTCGGTATCGGCGCCATCGTCGGCACCGGTATTTTCGTGCTGACTGGCACCGGCGCCGTCACGGCCGGCCCCGGCCTGTCGCTGTCGTTCGTCATCGCGGCGATGGCATGCTGCTTTGCCGCGCTGTGCTACGCCGAATTCGCCTCGACCGTCCCGGTCGCCGGTTCCATCTATACCTACAGCTACGCCACGCTGGGCGAATTCGTCGCCTGGATGATCGGCTGGGACCTGCTGCTCGAATACGGCCTGGCAACGTCGACCGTCGCGGTCGGCTGGTCGGGGTATTTCCAGTCGCTGCTGTCGGGCTTTGGCCTCGTGCTGCCGGATGCGCTGACCGCCGCCCCCGGCGCGCGCCCTGGTGTCGAGACCCTGTTCAACCTGCCGGCCTTCCTGATCATGATGGCCATCACGTTCCTGCTGTCGCTCGGCATGCGTGAATCGGCGCGCCTGAACAACGTGATGGTGATCATCAAGATCAGCGTCGTGCTGCTGTTCATCGCCGTCGGCGTGGGCCACGTCAAGCCGGAAAACTGGCAGCCGTACATGCCATACGGCATGACGGGCGTCATGAGCGCCGCCGCGCTGGTGTTCTTTGCCTTCATCGGCTTCGACGCCGTCACGTCGGCCGCCGAGGAAGTCAAGAACCCGGCGCGCGACCTGCCGATCGGCATCATCGGTTCGCTGATCATCTGCACCATTCTGTATGTCGTGGTCGCTGCGATCATGACCGGCATCGTGCCGCACATGGACTTCAAGGGTGTCGACCATCCGGTGTCGCTGGCGCTGCAAGTGGCTGGTGAAGACTGGGTCGCCGGCTTCGTCGACCTGGCGGCGATCCTGGGCATGAGCACGGTGATGCTGGTGATGGCGTATGGCCAGACCCGTATCCTGTTTGCGATGTCGCGTGACGGCCTGATGCCGGCGCGCCTGTCGAAGGTGCACCCGAAATACGGCACGCCATTCTTCGCGACCTGGCTGGTGGGTATCATCTTCGGCCTGATCGCCGCCGTGGTACCACTGACGGTGCTGGCTGAGCTGGTCAATATCGGCACGCTGGCCGCGTTCACGCTGGTCTCGATCGCCGTGATCGTGCTGCGCAAGAAGCGCCCTGACCTGCCACGTGCGTTCCGCTGCCCGGCCGTGCCTTTGATCCCGATCCTGGCGATCATCTTCTGCCTGGTGCTGATGTCGTTCCTGAGCTGGCATACATGGGTCGCGTTTGCGATCTGGCTGAGCATCGGGGCGATCGTGTACTTCGGCTATGCACGCAAGCACTCGCTGCTGAACAACACGCCACAGTAAGACATCACAACAAGCTGCGTGATTTGCGCCCCTGCCGGCACGGGGGCTTCATGGTAGGCTCTTGCTGGCGACGCTGTCATGGCGTCTTGTGAATCAAGAGCAAAGGAAACAACCATGAGTGCCATCGTGCTGGGTGGGGGCGACGCCCTCCTGATCGTCGACCCGCAGGTCGACTTCCTCCCCGGCGGCAGCCTGGGCGTCCCGCAAGGCGACGCCGTGCTGGCCCCGATCAATCGCCTGATTGACCTGTACCGCACGCATGCGTTGCCGGTGTATGTGTCGCGCGACTGGCATCCTGCGCTGCACTGTTCGTTCGCTGGTCAAGGCGGTCCGTGGCCCGTGCACTGCGTGGCTGGAAGCGACGGCGCGCGTTTTGCGCCAGGCTTGCAACTGGCCGACGCCGTGGTCGTCTCCAAGGCAACCACGGTCGACGTCGACGCGTATTCGGCCTTCAATGGCACTGGCCTGGCCGACACGCTGCGTGAGCGTGGCATCCGACGCCTGGTCGTGTGCGGACTGGCAACCGACTACTGCGTGCTCAATACGGTGGTCGATGCGCTGGCGGCAGGATTCGAGGTGCTGCTTGCCACCGAGGCAATACGTGCCGTCAACGTCAACGCTGACGACGGCGACCGGGCGCTGCAGCAAATGCTCGAGCGTGGTGCAATGCCGGTGCAACTGACAGGTGCCGGGCTGGCGGCAGACCTGGCGCTGGGCGCGGCAGCGTGATCAACCGGGTCAACGACTGCGTGAACCGATAATATTTTTGTAATCCCTATCTTACAGGCTCACAGCGCGCCTACCGATTTCCTTGGCACCGTTCAGCACGGATAATGCGTCACCGTCCATAGAACGCATTTCAAGAATCGAGACATGAGCCCAATGCTGTTAGCCGACGCGCCAGGCGTCCAGAATGCCCCCCTGCCTACCGGGCAGGGTGCCAGGAATCTGTACTTCTCGCTGTATGCCGACCCGGCAGCGCAGCCTGATGTCGCCACATCGTTCATCGACGACCAGATCGCGCTCGCACGCGAGCTGCCGGTGGATCTGCCATCAAACATCAACGATCTGCAAGCGTGGATCGAGGAGCGCACCGAGATCGTGGGGCAGGAGTACCGCGATTATCTGGCCGCGCGCAAGAATGGCGCGCCGCGCCGTTACTTCAGCACCCGCGCCCATGCGCTGTACTTCATCAAGGGTGTGGCCCCCACCAAGCTGGTCGATGGCGCCTGGCTGTATGGCCTGGTGCGCCATTGGGACGACGTTGCATTCCATCCGCTGATCAAGACCTACCTCGAAGAGCTGGGCGATGGCCTGCCGGACAAGAACCACGTGACGCTGTATCGCAAGCTGCTGGCCACGCACGGCTGCGACAGCTGGGATGGTCTGAGCGACGGCCATTTCCTGCAAGGTGCACTGCAACTGGCGCTGGGTCACCATGCCGAGCATTACCTGCCGGAGATCATCGGCTACAACCTCGGTTACGAGCAACTGCCGCTGCACCTGTTGATCACGTCCTATGAGCTCAATGAACTGGGCATCGATCCGTACTACTTCACGCTGCACGTCACGGTCGACAATGCCGCCAGCGGCCATGCCCGCAAGGCGGTGCAGTCGGTCCACGACCTGATGCCACGCGTGGGCGACCGCGATGCCTTCTGGCAGCGTGTCGTGAATGGCTATCGCCTCAACGAGCTGGGCGCGAGCACCACGTCGGTGATCGGCGAATTCGATTTGCAGGACGAGCTGGTCGACATCATGGCGGCCAAGAGTGTCGTCGGCAAGAACATGCATTCCGATTACTGCCGCGTAGCAGGCCGTTCGGTCAACGACTGGCTGACCGAGCCAGCACAGATTCCCGCTTTCCTGGCAGCGCTGGAAGAAGCTGGCTGGATCAAGCGCGGTGAGCAGGTCGAGCACAGCCGCTTCTGGCGCCTGGTCGAAGGCGAGCGCGCCGAGATGTTCGGTGTGTTCAATGCCTACGAATTGCAGGTGCTGCGCGACTGGATCACGAGCCACCCTGACGGCGGGCAGGCTGCCGGCCCGCGCGTGCTGACCGCCCGCGCGCGCCAGCGCACGCTCGACCAGCACGGTCTGGGCACCGAGCGCGGAACCGCATTCCCGGTGCGTGGCCTGATCCGCCGCCACACGGGCGCGGACGCGCAAGATACAGGTAACGAACTGCGGGTGCTGGAGCAGCAGGTCGCGGCCAGCAGCGGCAAGCAGGAGGCAATGGCGCTGCTGGCGCGCCTGCTGTCGCCCGAAGTGCACCACACCACGGTAGGCCTGATGGCCACCCGGATGTATACGCAACTGTTCGACGCCTGAGGCGGACGAATCGTGCACAAAGCGGCCGGTACGCGTGGAGAGCGTGTGCCGGCCGTCGCTTCATCAACACCATAACAAGGGAACACCAACGTGCAAATCCTGGAACAACGCTTCCTGCGTGGACCGAACGTCCACGCCGACTCCCCCTGCCTGCTGTCCGTCATCGACCTGGAAGACCTGTACGGCATCTCGACCAGGGACATTCCCGGTTTCAACGAGGCGCTGCTCGCGCTGCTGCCGGCACTGGGTGGCGCACTGCTGGCCGACGGCGCGCCGGGTGGTTTCGCCCAACGTCTGGCGGCCGGTACCTACCTGGGCCGCGTGGTCGAGACCGTCGCGCTTGAGCTGCAGGCGCTGGTTGGCGCACCTGCCACCTTTGGCCGTACGCGGCCAGTGAACGGCCACCCGGGCCAGTTCCGCGTCGTCGTCGCCTACAGCAGTGAAAAGCTGGCCGAGCCGGCGTTTGATCTGGCGGTCGATCTGGTCACGGCGCTGGCGCGCGGTGAAGTGTTCGCGCTCGCGCCGCGTCTGGAAGAGCTGCGCGGCATCGCCGGGCGTTATGCGATCGGTACCAGCACGGCAGCCGTGCTGGCGGCCGCGCACGAGCGCGGCATCCCGACTCAGCGCATCACCGAAGAAGCGAACCTGTTCCTGCTTGGCTGGGGCGTGCGCCAAAAGCGCCTGCAAGCAACGACAACCGGCGAGACCAGCTTCATCGCGGTCAAGATTGCCAGCGACAAGCAGTTGACCAAGGCATTGCTGAAGGAAGCCGGCGTGCCGGTGCCCGAGGGCGACGTGGTCACGACCGTCGAAGCGGCGCTGCGCGTGGCGCGGCGCCTGGCGGTGCCGGTCACGCTCAAGCCGCTGGACGGTAACCAGGGTAAAGGTGTGACGGTGGCTTGCGCGACGCCCGAGGATGTGGCGCTGGCATTCGAATTTGCGCGGGGCTTCGGGCGGCGCGTGATCGTCGAGCGCCATGTCGAAGGGCGAGATTACCGCGTGCTTGTGGCCTGTGGCCGCGTGGCTGCCGCCTCGTGCCGCCGCCCGGCCCACGTCGTCGGCGACGGCAACCTGACGGTGCGCGAGCTGGTCGAGATTGAAAACGCCAATCCGGCGCGCGGCGCTGGTCACGCGACCATCCTGACGCGCATCACGCTCGACGAGCACGCGAACGACATGCTGGCGCGCCAGGGTTTCGACATCGACAGTGTGCTGCCGGTGGGCGTCACGGCCGAGTTGCGCGGCAACGCGAACCTGTCGACCGGCGGCACTGCCGAAGACGTGACCGATCAACTGCCGGAATCGACACGCCTGTTGTGCGTGCGGGCCGCTGCCAAGATCGGCCTGGACGTGGCCGGCATCGACATCGTCTGCCAGGACATCGCGCAGCCGCTGGCGGCGCAGCGTGGCGCGGTCATCGAAGTCAATGCCGCCCCCGGCATTCGCATGCACCAGTACCCGAGCGCCGGCGAACCGCGTGATGCGGGCGATGCCATCGTCGAAGGCTTGATGGGCAAGACCGACGGGCGCATCCCCGTCATCGCGCTGACCGGCACCAACGGCAAGACCACCACCACCTTGCTGGTCGCGCACGCGGCGCGCATGGCGGGCAAGGTGACGGGCGTGACGACAACCGAAGGTGTGTTCATCGACGGCAAGCAGGTCGTCAAGGGCGATTGCACCGGCTACTGGTCGGCGCGCACGGTATTGGGCGCGCCCGAAGTCGAGGTCGCGGTGCTGGAAACGGCGCGCGGCGGCATCCTCAAGCGCGGGCTGGCGTTCGATCGCTGCGACGTCGCGATCGTGCTGAACATCGCGGCCGACCACCTCGGCCTGGATGGCGTCGACACCGTCGAAGACCTGGCGCAAGTCAAGGCGGTGGTGGCACAGTCGGCCTCGAAGGCGGTGGTGCTCAATGCCGAAGACGCTCTGTGCGTGCAGATGGCGCGCCGCGTCAAGCCGGGCGCGGAAGTGCTGTTCTTCTCGATGGATCCGGAAAGCCCGGTAATGCTCAAGCACCTGGAAGACGGCGGGCGCGGGGCCTATCTGCAGGACGGCGCGGTGGTGCTGGCCGATGGCCACAGCCAGCAAGCGGTGCTGCGGGTGGAAAGCATGCCCGTCTCGTTCGGCGGCCTGGCACGCTTCAACATCGCCAATGCGCTGGCCGCGGCTGCCGGCCTGATGGCGGCCAACTTCAACCATCTGCAGATCGCCGCCGGTCTGTCGACCTTTGTCTCGAACGGCCGCACGAACCCGCTGCGCACGAATATGTTCGACGTGCGCGGCGTAACGGTGATCGTCGACTATGCGCATAACCCGGCTGCCTACGCCGCCATGGCCGACATGGCGCGCGGCATGCTGCCAGGGCAATTGATCGGCATCGTAACAGCACCCGGTGACCGCCGCGACACCGATCTCGAACAGGTGGGCCGCGTCTGCGGCGAGCGCTTTGATGAGCTGGTGGTCTACGAATCGCAAAGCCGCGGCCGCGTGCCCGGCGAAACGGTCGACCTGATCCTGGCCGGCGCGGAAGAAGTCGTCGGCATCAGCGACACGCTGCACCGCGAACTGGACGTGGGCAACGCCATCCGCCTGGGCCTGAGCCTGTGCAAGCCGGGCGACGTCCTGATCTTCGCCTGCGGCTCGTCCCTGCAAGTCTTCGTCGACGCCATCCGCGTCACCGACCCCGAAAGCGCCGACTTGATCGCCGCCCAAACGGCCTAACCCGAAGATCACGAACAATTAGGGTCAGAGTAGAATTATTGAGCAATTTCTCACGGTGTAAGCAGGCTCAGCTCATGCGGGCTTGCTCATTCGAAAAAGTTGTCAAAGAATTCGACACTGACCCTAATTGTTCAGTTTCTTCAGGGTGGGTGGTAAGGCAATCATTAATTGGGGTCAGTGTCGAATTATTTTGCAATTGATTCGGGGAAGCCCAATATTCATGAAAAACGGCCCGCGTGGGGCCGTTTTTTTTATGCCCTTAGATTGCGGCAGCTTCGATCTTGTTGGCCAAGTCGGGGCGGGTGGGGCGGAGGGCTTCCGTGAGCTCGGAGATGGATGAACCGCAGCCGAAGACGAGCACATCGCCCGGCACGCAGCGTGACAGGCCCAGGCGGATTGCGCGGTGGACGTCGAGCTCGATCTGCAAGTCGTCCGATGCGATCTTCGCCAGTTGTGCACCGTGCGCGATCAATCGCGCCGCGTCACCCGTTGCGCGCCCCCGCGCTTCGCTGTCGTAGACGACCAGCTCGTCGAAGCCGGCGGCGCAGGTGCGGCCAATGTCGATCAGGTCGGCGTCGCGTCGGTCGCCCGGTGCGGCGACCACGCCGACCAGACGTCCAGCGGTCATCGCGCGCGCCATCCTGGCCAGCGCGGCGTAGGCGGCGCAGTTGTGGGCATAGTCCACGACCACCGTCACGCCGTCGACATCGAACAGGTTCGAGCGCAGCGGATTGTGCTTGCTATCCGAGACGAACCCGCGCAAGCCTGCAGCGATGTCACGGTTACTGAAACCGCTTGCCATCAGCGCTGCTGCGGCTGCCATCGCGTTGGCGATGTTGTAGCGCGCATGCCCGCCCAGCGAGACCGGCATCGCCCGCACATCGAGCAAGGCCTCGTGCCGCACGCCGCCTGCCAGCACGATCGTCGAGTCCTGCAGGTACACCCCGCGGCCTCCTTGTTCGATGTGCGGCACCAGGACCGGATCTTCAGCGTCCAGCGCGAAATAGATGACCTCGACGCCCTCGGCCAGCGCATCCGCCATCGCCACGCAATGGGCATCCTCGGCATTGAGCACCACTGCGCGCATCGCCCTCGCTGCCACGACGGCCTTGACCCTGGCCAGATCGGCGATCGTGTCGATGCCATCCAGCCCCAGGTGATCGGCCGAGACATTCAGTACCACCGCCACGTCGCAGCGGTCGTATGCCAGGCCGCGCTTGAGGATGCCGCCGCGCGCCGTTTCCAGCACCGCGAAATCGACCTCGGGCGAACCCAGCACGCTGCGCGCCGAATGGTAGCCGGTGCAGTCGCCTTCATACGCCAGCTGCCCGTCCAGGTACACGCCGCTGGTTGTCGTCACACCGGTGCGCAGGCCGGCCAGGCGCACCGCGTGCTCGATCAAGAGGCTGGTGGTGGTCTTGCCGTTGGTGCCCGTCACCGCGACCACGGGAATGCGGCCGTCATCGTCGCCGAACAGGGCTTGGACAATGGCGTCACCCGCGTCGCGCGGCGCGCCGCGGCTCGGGTACTGGTGCATCCGGATTCCCGGCGCCGCATTGACTTCGATGACGCCGCCGCGCTGCGCGTGCAAGGGCAGGGCGATGTCGTCGCAGATGATGTCGATACCGGCGATGTCCAGGCCGATGGTGCGCGCGGCGCGCAGGCAGATGTCGCGCGTTTCTTCGGGCAGCAGATCGGTCACGTCTTCGGCGGTGCCGCCAGTGGACAGGTTGGCGTTGCCGCGCAAGTCGGCGCCGATGCCGGCCGTCAGCACTGTATCGGGCTCGTAGCCCTGGCGGGCCAGCGTCTCGATCGCCAAGGCGTCGAGCGGAATTTTCGTGAGGATATTCGTGTGCCCGTCGCCACGGGCCGGATTGCGGTTCTCAAGTTCGACCAGCTCGCGGATCGTCGAGTGGCCATCCCCCGTCACGCCCGGCGGGCGCCGCCACGATGCCGCCGCGATCCGGCCACCCGTGACCAGCACGCGGTAGTCGCGTCCCTGCAGGTACTGCTCGACGATCACGCGGCGACCGTGAAGCCGCGCGTGCTCGAACGCCCGTTCGACGCTGTCCGGTGTCGCGCAATCGACCGTCACACCCTTGCCCTGGTTCGCGTCCAGTGGCTTGACCACCACCGCACATCCCAGGCGCCGCGCGACGCGCTGGGCCGCCGCGCTCGTGGTCACGACCTCGCCACGCGGCACCGGTACACCAGCCTGGGCCAGCAGGGTCTTGGTCAGGTGCTTGTCGCTGGCGATGCTCACCGCGATCGAGTTGGTGGCGCCGGTGATGGTCGCCTGCAGGCGTTTTTGCCGGCTCCCCCAGCCCAGCTGGAACAGGTTGGCCCCTTCCGTCAGCCGCCGCGATGGAATGCCGCGCCGGTGCGCCGCATCGAGCACGGCGCCGGTGCTGGTGCCGATTGCGTGGTCCAGCGCGAGTTCGCGCAACGCCGCGACAGCGGCATCGAGATCGAACGGTTCGTCGCGCGTCAGCGCGGTCAGCAAATTGACGCCGGTGCGCAGCGCTTCACTCGCCACTTGCTCGACACCATAGCCGCACACGATGCGGCGGCGCTGCTCGTGGCCAAGCACTGCCAGCGTCGCACTATGTTCTCCAGGGATGCCCACCAGACGCTGCAGTTCCATGATCACGGGTTCGAGCGCGTCAACGGGCAGGACGTCGTCGGACAAGCGCACGGCCGCTGCAGCAGGCAGCCCTGGCATCAATGCCAGCAGGCGCGCACGGAATCCGCGTCCCTTCGTATTGGCATTGTCGACGACGGCCATCAGGCACGGCGTCTCGGCATACAGGTTCGGACCCCGCAGCAGGCGCTTTTCAATCACTTTCATGAGAGGGGCGTGCGCTTCGTGACGATCTGCAGGAAGTCCAGCAGCGAAGCAGGAATGCGCCGGCCGACCTGTTCGTCGCCAATCGGCAGCGAATACTTGGCGCCGGCGGGCAGCAGGTGCAGGCGCACGTCGATCAGTTCCGGGATCGCCCGGTCCTTGATCTCGGCGACGTTGCTGCTCATCGAGCGGCCGTCGACAACGGTCACTGCGCCTTCGCCCAGCACCTCGATGCCCACGCCGCGCTCGATCACGAGCGCCGTGTCTTCATCGATGCCGATGCCTTGCAGGTACGGGTTCTGCGCGACGATCGACAACAGGCGCGACAGACGCTGGCGCTCCGAGAAATGCTGATCGACGACCACGCGATGCAGAAAGCCGAGGCCCGCGCCCAGGCTGACGGAGCCTTTTTCGGGCAGCAGGTCGGTGCGGCCCTGTGCGAGCATGTGGCCGGACATCGCCGATGCGCCGGCGCTGGTGCCGCCGATGGTGGCGCCGCGCACCTTCAGCGCGGCGTGCATTTCGGCGTCCAGCGCCGTGCCACCGATCAGCGCGAGCAGGCGTTTCTGGTCGCCGCCCGTCATGAAGATGCCATCGGCTTCCGCGACCTGGCGCACGAAGTTCTCGTCGTTGGCGTCGTCACGGCTCGTGATTTCGAGGTGGCTGCGCTGGGTCACGCCCAGCGCGCCGAAGGCGTCATCGTAGATATGCCACATCTCGTCGGCGATCTGGCTGGCGGCCGTGATCACGACGATGCGGGCGTTCACGCCCCCGGCCAGTTCGACAAAGCGCGACAGGATCTGCATGTCGTGCTGGCGGTCTTCGTGGCCGCCGATGATGACGAGGTGGCCGTTGCGCGGTACGTTCAGTGTTGGGTTCATCGTTGTACCATTTTCGAAGTGGGCATATCACTGTTGCTGAAGGTGCCGGCATCCGTGCGGCTGACCGCAATCAGGCCGACCTTGATGTCCGGCGTGAACAAAGCCACGCCGCGCTGCAGCGCGTCCATCAGCGGGATGCCATCGGCAATCCAGCCGTACACGGTGCGCGCCAGCAGGTGGCGCACGATCTGCTCACCGATGCCGGTGGCGGCGACCGCGCCTTCCGGCCCGGCAAAGAAACCGCTGCCGATGATCGGGGCGTCGCCGACGCGGCCCAGCAGCGCCGGCGCCGTTCCGCCGCTCGAGCAGGCCACGGCAAAGTGGCCATCGGCGCCGCGCACGACCGCGCCAACCGTGTCGCAGGCCACGCCTTCGGGCAATCGCATGGGGATATTGTAATTCCAGTAGTGCTCGATCAGGCTGCGGTCCAGGCCCGGCATCACCGGCATCGAGCCGGCCAGTTGCGCGAGCAGCTTGCGGTGCGCCGTGCGCTGGCGGTCCGAGACGGGGGCGGCGTCCGGCATGCCGATCGTGCGCGCAAAGCGGCTGGCACCTTCGCCGACGAGCAGCCAGTGCGGCGTGTCGGCCACGGCGCGCGCCAGATGCACCGGATTCTGCACCGCCTGCACGCAGGCGACGGCGCCCAGGCGACCGCGCGTGTCCATGATCGCGGCGTCCATTTCGACGGTCGCACCATCCAGGCCCAGCACCGAGCCGCTGCCGGCGTTGAAGCGACCATCGTCTTCCATCATGGTCACCGCGCCGATGGCGGCGTCGAGCGCGTCGCCGTTGATTTCGAGTTGCGCCAAGGCGCGCCGCGCTGCGAGCACGCAACCATCTTCATGGTCGCGCGTCGTGCCAGCGCCGCCGTGAACAACGACGGCGCCAGCGTGGGGGGTATTGCTCATGCTGTCAATCTTTCGTCTTTATTGTTGTAATCGGCAGCTTGCAGCGCCGACAGCGCCAGCGGCGCATTGATGAGCAGATTATCCGGTGTTCGCGACAGGCGCCGTATCGGTACGCTCGCCGCCTCCCTGTAAGAGCTTGCTTACAGGACGCCGTCGCCTGTCTGCCACAGCCGGGATTGCGCAAGCGATACCACACGGAATCTGTTACCATACCGCCCCTTCAAGATAAAGGTTCCTATGGTGCACGCTTGCGGCGTTGACTTCGGCACGTCAAATTCCACGGTCGGCTGGTATCGGCCCGGCATGATGCAATCCGCCCCGACGGCGCTGTTGACCCTCGAGGACGGCAAGCCTACGCTGCCGTCGGTGGTGTTCTTCAATGCCGACGACGACCGGGTCAGCTATGGCCGCGCCGCGCTCGCCGAATATCTCGAAGGCTATGAAGGCCGCCTGATGCGCTCGCTGAAAAGCCTGCTCGGCACGAGCCTGATCGACGGCCAGACCGAGGTCGCGGGCCGTTCCGTGTCGTTCCGCTCGCTGCTGGCCCAGTTCATTGGCGAGGTCAAGCGCCGCGCCGAAACACAGGCCGGCCAGCCGTTCCAGAGCGCCGTGTTCGGGCGCCCCGTGTTCTTCATCGACGACGACGCCCAGGCCGACCAGCTGGCCGAGGATACACTGCTCGACGTGGCGCGTTCCGTCGGCTTTCGCGACATTGGCTTTCAGTATGAGCCGATCGCCGCCGCCTTCGATTACGAATCGCGCATCGACCGCGAAGAACTGGTCCTGATCGCCGACATCGGCGGCGGTACGTCCGACTTTTCACTGGTGCGCCTTGGTCCCGAGCGCGCCGGCCGGCCGGACCGCCGCGACGATATCCTGGCCAATGGCGGTGTGCACATCGGCGGTACCGATTTTGACAAATACCTGAGCCTGGCGAGCGTCATGCCGCTGCTCGGCTATGGCAGCAAGCTGCGCTCGGGCGCCGAGATCCCGTCGAGCTATTACTTCAATCTGGCCACCTGGCACACGATCAACCAGGCCTACACGCGCAAGAGCGTGACGCAACTGGCCGACCTGGCGCGCGACGCGGCCGAACCGGCCCGCATCGCGCGGCTGCAGAACCTGATCGAAGACCGCGCCGGCCACTGGCTGGCGATGCAGGTCGAGGGCGCCAAGATTGCGCTGTCCGACGCCGACATGGTCAATCTTCAGCTCGATCGGCTGTCGCCGCCCGAGTCGCTGGATATCGCGCGCGCCCAGTTTGAAGGGGCCATCGCGCAGCTGGTCGAGCAGGTCGCCACCACCGTCGGCAAGCTGTTCGCCGATGCGGGCGTGCGCCCTAGCGATGTCGACACGGTCTTTTTCACCGGCGGTTCGAGCGGTGTGGGCTTGCTGCGCGCGCGGATTGGTGCGATGGTGCCGGACGCGCGCCGCGTCGAAGGCGACCTGTTCGGCAGCATCGGCACCGGGCTGGCGCTCGACGCGCTGCGCAAGTTCGGCTGACGTTCAGCTGGAACGGCACACAAAGGAGCAAGGATGAGTATGTACGACCGACCGCTGGTGATGCTCGACTTCGAGACCACCGGCCTGTCGCCCGACATGGGCGACCGCATCACGGAAGTGGCGGCACTGCGCATCGTCGGCGGTGAAGTCACCGAGCGCTATGTTTCCCTCGTCAACTGCGGCGTGCGCGTGCCGTCGTTCATCACGGCCCTGACCGGCATCACCCAGCAGATGGTCGACAGCGCACCACCGGCGCACCAGGTCGTGCCCGAGCTGATCGACTTCATCGGCGGCGACGTGCTGTCGGCGCACAATGCGAGCTTCGACGAAAAGTTCCTGAAAGCCGAAGGTGCGCGCCTGGGCCGCACGACGCAGCACATGGGTCTCGTGTGTTCTTTGAAACTGTCGCGGCGCCTGTTCCCGGGCCTGGTCAGCTACAAGCTGGGCCAGCTGTCGAGTCAGCTCGGCATTCCGTTTGCCGGTACCGCCCACCGGGCCGAGGCCGACGCCCAGGTCGCGGCCGACGTGCTGCTGCATGCTGCGCGTCATCTGGGCCGTACCTGCGGCATCGAGCGCGTCGAGCCGAGCCTGCTGGTCTCGATCAATAAAGTCGCTGCCGCCAAGATTCCGGTATTTCTCGAAAAATATGCGGCCACCGTGCGCGAACGCCAGATGGCTGCTGTGCTCAATGGCAGCTGATGGCAGCTGATTGCACTTGACGCCCTGATTGTGCGCTCGCAAACCGCACATCCCCGATCTACTTAAACTTTTGGCAATGGAACCGGCTGCGCCTGCAGCCGTTCGCCCGACTTGCCGAAAGGATCTGGATGAGCTCCGACCATGCCGCCCGCGCCGGCGCCGCGACGTTCTCCTGGTACCACCGCGCTGCCTGGCGCGGCAACCCGTATGCCCAGTTCAACCTGGCCCAGCTCTACCTGCGCGGCCACGGCGTCGGACGCGACGACGCACAGGCCGCTGCCTGGCTGGCGCGGGCGGCGGCCAGCGGTCTGGCCTATGCCCAGAACCATCTCGGCGCGCTGTATTACAGCGGTCGCGGCGTCCATCCCGACCACGTTCTTGCAGCGCGCTGGTTTCTGCGGGCAGCGCAGCAAGGCGACCGCTCGGCGCAATACAATCTGGGGCTGCTGTACCGCAAGGGGCGCGGTGTGACCCTATCGCACACGGCCGCGCTGACCTGGTTCTACCGCGCGGCCGAGCAGGGCATGGCGCGTGCCCAGGCGCAGCTGGCGCACGGCTACCTGCACGGGCTGGGCGTCACGATCAGCCATCCGCTGGCGATGGCGTGGTACCGCAAGGCCGCGCTGCAGGGGCACGTGGCCGCGCAGGTCCAGCTGGCGCACATGTACGCGCGCGGCCTGGGCGTGGCGGTCAGCAGCGCGCAGGCGCTGTACTGGTTCCGTCATGCGGCGGGCGCCGGCAACCCCGTCGCACAGCGGGCGCTCGGTCTGCTGTAGGCCGGCGGCGGGCGGTTTGCACTGTTGTCGTTTCGCGCTATGATGCCCTGCGGCCACAAGCCGACCTCATCATTCACAGACCGAGAACAACATGCACATGAAACTTGCCACGCTTGCCGCCGTGTTGGCCACGACCTTCAGCGCCAACCCGGCGCTCGCACAGAGCTGTTCCACCAAAGGCACCGCGCCCACCTACCCGGTGACCAAGAAAGTCGACCAGACCGACAACTACCACGGCACCGTGGTCGCCGATCCGTACCGCTGGCTCGAAGACGCCAACAGCGCCGAAACGAAGGTGTGGGTCGATGCCCAGAACAAGGTGACCCAGGCGTACCTGGCCCAGATTCCGCAACGCGAAGCGATCCGCCAGCGCCTGACGCAGCTGTGGAACTACGAGCGCTACAGCGTGCCGGGCAAGGAAGGCGGCCGCTACTTCTACACGCGCAACGACGGGCTGCAGAACCAGTCGGTCCTGTACACGCTGAAAAACCTGAATGACGAGCCGCGCCTGCTGCTCGACCCGAACACGCTGGCCGCCGACGGTACGGTCGCCCTGGCCGGCACCGAAGTGAGCCCCGACGGCAAGCTGCTGGCCTACAGCATCGCGGCATCGGGCTCGGACTGGAACGAGATCAAGCTGCGCGACATCGAGACCGGCAAGGACCTGCCCGACCACATCAAATGGGTCAAGTTCTCAAGCACCGCGTGGACCAAAGACGGCAAGGGTTTCTTCTACAGCCGCTACGACGAGCCAAAAGAAGCGACCAAGCTGGCCGACGTGAACTACTTCCAGAAGCTGTACTACCACCGCATCGGCACCCCGCAAAGCGCCGATACGCTCGTGTACGACCGCGCCGACCAGAAGGAATGGGGCTTCGGCGGCCGCACCACGGACGACGGCCGTTACCTGATCATTACCACCACCAAGGGCACCGCGCCGAAGTACCGCGTGTCGTACAAGGATTTGTCGAAGCCTGACGCAAAAGTGGTCGACCTGATCGACAACTTCGACGCCGGCTACGACTTCATCGATAACGTCGGCAGCGTGTTTTACTTCAGTACCGACCGCAAGGCGCCCAAGAAGCGCGTCATCGCGATCGATGTGAGCAAACCTGCGGAATCGAACTGGAAAGAGATCGTCGCGGAAAGCGCCGACACGCTGACCGGCGCCGACATCGTCAACAACCAGCTGGTGCTCGAGTACCTGAAGGATGCCCGCAGTGTCGTGCGCGTGGTCTCGCTCGAGGGCAAGCCGGTGCGCGAGATCGCGCTGCCGGGGATTGGCACCGTCGCCGGCCTGTCGGGCAAGCGTGGCGACACCGAGACCTTCTATTCGTATACCAGCTTCACCAGCCCGACCACGATCTACCGCCTGAACATGACCACCGGCCAGAGCACCGTGTTTCGCCAGCCGAAGGTCGCGTTCAATCCGGCCGACTATGAAACACGCCAGCAGTTCTACACGAGCCGCGACGGTACCAAGGTCCCGATGTTCATCGTGTCGAAGAAGGGCCTGAAGATGAACGGCCAGAACCCGACCTACCTGTACGGCTATGGCGGCTTCAACATCTCGCTGACGCCGGGCTTCTCGCCGGCCAACCTGGCATGGATGGAAATGGGCGGCGTGTATGTCGTGGCCAATCTGCGCGGCGGCGGCGAATATGGCGAAGCCTGGCACCAGGCCGGCACCAAGCTGCAGAAGCAGAACGTGTTCGATGACTTCATCGGCGCGGCCGAATGGCTGGTGGAGAACAAGGTCACGTCGCCGCAGAAGCTGGCCATTGGCGGTGGCAGCAACGGCGGCCTGCTGGTCGGCGCGGCAACCACGCAGCGCCCGGACCTGTTCGCGGCGGCGATTCCGTCGGTGGGCGTGATGGACATGCTGCGCTTCCACAAGTTCACGATCGGCTGGGCCTGGACCTCGGACTACGGCTCGTCCGAGAACCCGGACGAATTCAAGGCGCTGGTCAAGTATTCGCCGCTGCACAACCTGAAAGCTGGCACCTGCTACCCGGCGACGATGGTGACGACGGCCGACCACGATGACCGCGTGGTCCCGGCGCACAGCTTCAAGTACGCCGCTGCAGCCCAGGCGGCGCAGGCCGGCAGCGCGCCGATCCTGATCCGCATCGATACCAAGGCGGGCCACGGTGCGGGCAAGCCGACGGGCAAGCAGATCGAGGAAGTCGCGGATCGCTGGGGTTTCCTGTCGCGCGAGCTGCACATGAATGACGCCGCCGTGACGGCCGGCGGCGCCAAGTAATACCGGGCGCATGCGAACATGGCCGCCGGAGCGATCCGGCGGCCATGTTGTTTTGTGTGTCTGTCGCGTGGTCTTTCTGCTAGCGATGCACGACCACCAGCACCGCCTTGGCTTCGGTCTTGCCCGTATTGCGGATCACATGATTCTGGTCGGCCGGGTAGCGCGCCGTCGCGCCGTGTCGCACCTTTTTCTTCTCCGGTCCCACTTCCAGCTCCACGGTCCCCGTGATCACCGTCAGGTGCTCGCCCGTGCCGGGATCATGCGCCTGCGACGCCAGTTCGCCACCGGGCGCCAGGGTCAGCTCATACCATTCATACTTGCCAGCCAGGTCCATCGGACCGAGGATGCGCAGCGAATAGCCGGCATGCGCGCCGGGCAGGGTGGGGATTTCGTGCGCATCCACCAGCCGGATAAGTTCCGTCGGACGAACCTCGGACGACAGCAGTTCGCTGATCTGCACGCCCAGTGCATTGGCCAGGCGCCAGGTGATGGCGATGGTGGGGTTGGCTTTTTCGCGTTCGATCTGCGACAGCATCGATTTCGAGACGCCGGCAATGCGCGACAGGTCTTCGAGCGTCAGGCCACGGGCCAGGCGCAGGCGTTGCAGTGTGGCGCCGACTTCGGGTGGCGCGTTGTTGGTTGAAATTGTATTCATTGCCGCATAAGGTTATAAGGACCGGCTTGCCAAGTCGATTGGGCGCGGGTAATATCCACTATATTGAATCTTTGTTCGATATACAGGATAAGTCTTCTACATCGAACAAACCCACGGTACAGCATCCGCCAACTGCCGGTCAAGCCGGACCATCCACGGAACAGGGAAAACACCATGAGCGACCAAACTTTCTACAGCGGCCTGCAGCAAAAACTCGACACCTTGCGCGGCGATGGCTTGTTCAAGCCAGAACGCGTGCTGGCATCGCGCCAGGGCGCCGAAGTGGTTGCGCAGGATGGCCGCACCTTGATCAATATGTGCGCGAACAACTACCTGGGCCTGGCGGGCGACCCCGAAACGCAGCAAGCCGCCGCCGCCGCGCTTGAAAAGTATGGCTACGGCCTGTCGTCGGTGCGCTTCATCTGCGGCACGCAGACCGTGCACAAGGAGCTGGAAGCGGCGCTGTCGAATTTCCTGGGCACCGAAGACACGATCCTGTACGCCGCCGCGTTCGACGCCAACGGTGGCGTGTTCGAGCCGCTGTTCGACGAGAACGACGCGATCATCTCGGACGCGCTGAACCACGCGTCGATCATCGACGGCGTGCGCCTGTGCAAGGCGGCGCGCTACCGCTACGCCAACAACGACATGGCGGACCTCGAAAAGCAGCTGATCGCGGCAACTGAAGCCGGCAAGCGCCACAAGATCATCGTCACCGACGGCGTGTTCTCGATGGACGGCACGATCGCCCAGCTGGACAAGATCGTCGCACTGGCCGAGCAGTACGGCGCGCTGACGATGATCGACGAGTGCCACGCATCGGGCTTCATGGGCGCGACCGGTCGCGGCACGCACGAACATTGCGGCGTGATCGGCAAGATCGACATCATCACCGGTACGCTGGGCAAGGCGCTGGGTGGCGCGATGGGCGGTTTCACGTCGGGCAAAAAGGAAGTGATCGAAACGCTGCGCCAGAAATCGCGCCCGTACCTGTTCTCGAACACGCTGGCACCGATGATTGCCGGCGCCTCGCTCGCGGTACTCGAGCGCATCTCCAAGTCGACCGAACTGCGCGACCGCCTGATGGACAACACCGCGTACTTCCGCGCCGAAATCGAGCGCATCGGCTTTACCATCAAGCCGGGCACGCATCCGGTGGTGCCGGTGATGCTGTTCGACGCACCGGTCGCGCAACAATTCGCGGCGCGCATGTTCGAACTGGGCGTGCTGCTGTCGGGCTTCTTCTATCCGGTGGTGCCGATGGGCCAGGCGCGCGTGCGCGTGCAACTCTCGGCGGCGCATACCCGCGAACAGCTGGACATCGTGCTCAAGGCATTCGAACAAGCCGGTCGCGAGCTGGGCATCATCAAGCAACAATAATAAATAATAAATAGTACATACACAGGCAAGGAATCACAGCATGGAACGCATTCTCATCATCGGCGCCAATGGCCAGATCGGCAGTGAACTGGTCAGCGCGCTGGCCGAGCGCCACGGCGCGCAGAACGTCATCGCGTCGGACATCGGCGACAACAACCTGTACGGCGCGGCGCGCTACACCCGCCTGAACGTGCTGGACAACGACGCTCTGGCAAGCCTGATCGCCGACGAAGACATCACCCAGGTCTACCAGCTGGCCGCGATGCTGTCGGCCACCGGCGAAAAAGCGCCACTGAAGGCCTGGAGCCTGAACATGGATGGCCTGCTCAACATCCTCGAGATCGCGCGTGAACGCGGCGAGGCCGGCAAGCCTTTGAAAGTCTTCTGGCCATCGTCGATCGCTGCCTTCGGTCCGAATACGCCGGGCGAACAGACGCCGCAGTTCACGATCATGGACCCGACCACGATCTATGGCATCAGCAAGCTGGCCGGCGAGCGCCTGTGCGAGTACTATCACAGCAAGTACGGCGTGGACGTGCGCAGCATCCGCTACCCCGGCATCATCAGCTACAAGTCGCCACCGGGCGGCGGCACCACCGATTACGCGATCGCGATCTTCCATGCGGCGCTGCGCGGCGAGACCTACGAATGCTTCCTCGGCCCCGAGACCACGCTGCCGATGATCTACATGCCTGATGCGATCCGCGCCACCATCGAGCTGATGGAAGCGCCGGCCGAACAAGTCGCGATCCGTTCGTCGTACAACGTGGCCGGCGTGTCGTTCAACCCGCGTGAACTGGCGGCAGCGATCCAGAAGGCGCGCCCCGGTTTCGGCATCGCCTATGCGCCGGACAGCCGCCAGCAAATCGCCGATTCGTGGCCGAAAAGCCTGGACGACAGCCGCGCGACGGCCGACTGGGGCTGGCAATCGCGCATCGGCATCGACGAAATGGTCGACTCGATGCTGGCCAATATCGATGTCGGCGTCAAGGTAGCAGCGTAGGACCGCGCCTCACAATAAAAAAGCAGGAGACACAAGATGGACATGAGCGTGTTTGATTTGTTCAAGATCGGCATCGGCCCGTCGAGTTCCCACACGGTGGGCCCGATGGTCGCAGCGCGCCGCTTTCTGCTGGAAAGCGGCATGCTGGACGAAGCGGTCGGCGTCGAGGCGCACCTGTATGGTTCGCTGGCGCTGACGGGCGTCGGCCACGCGACCGACAAGGCGGTGATCCTGGGCCTGATGGGCGAAACGCCGCAGGAACTCGATCCAGCGTCGGTCGACGACAAGCTCGACCTCGCCGCGCTCGATGGACAGATTGCACTCTTGGGCATCAAGACGGTGCCATTCGACGCCCGTGTCCACCTGGTCTGGCACAAAGCGTCGACGCTGCCCGAACACCCGAACGGCATGCGCTTCGTGCTGCAGCTGCGTGACGGCAGCATCATCGAACGCATTTATTATTCGGTCGGCGGCGGTTTCATCACGGCGGCCGGCGAAGCGCAGGCGCGCACTCTTGAGCCCGTCGGCACGCCGGTGCCGTACCCGTTCGACACGATGGTGCAATTGCTCGAGCATGGCCGCACGCACGGCCTGACGATCCCGCACATGCTGCGCGCGAACGAGCGCGTGCGCATGAGCGACGCCGATCTGGATGCTGGCCTGGATCGCCTGTGGCGCGTGATGCGCGACTGTATTTGCCAGGGCCTGAAAACGGAAGGGCGCCTGCCGGGCGGCCTGAACGTGCGCCGCCGCGCCGCAGCCCTGTGGAAGCAGGCGCAGCAAACGCAGCCGCAGAACGCGTTGCCGCACGACGCCGTGCAGCAGGTCAGCCTGTACGCGATGGCCGTGAACGAAGAAAACGCCGCCGGTGGTCGTGTCGTCACGGCGCCGACCAACGGCGCAGCCGGCATCATCCCGGCCGTGCTGCGCTACTACGCGGAAGACTGCCGCCCGATCGATCCGCAGCGCGGCGTGCGCGACTTTTTGCTCACGTCGGCCGCGATCGGCATGCTGTGCAAGAAGAACGCCTCGATCTCGGGCGCTGAAGTGGGCTGTCAGGGTGAAGTCGGCGTGGCCTGCGCGATGGCGGCCGCCGGGCTGGTCGCGGCGCTGGGCGGCACCAACGAGCAGATCGAGAACGCGGCTGAAATCGGCATCGAACACCATCTGGGCATGACCTGCGACCCCATCGGCGGCCTGGTGCAGATCCCGTGCATTGAGCGCAACGGCATGGGCGCGATCAAGGCGATCACGGCGGCGTCGCTGGCGCTCAAGGGCGATGGCGTGCACTTCGTCAGCCTGGACAGCGTGATCGAAACAATGCGCCAGACGGGCGCCGACATGCAGGTCAAGTACAAGGAAACGTCGCTGGGCGGCCTTGCCATCCACGTCGTGACGGTCAATCACGCCGCCTGTTGAGCTTATCGCTGATGTAGACAGTTTCGGCAATGGCGCAGTCAGCATTACGTATTGATGACTCTGATTGCGATGTGCAGCAATTGTTCTGGTGAACGTACTCTCCCGCCATCCAGAGCCCAGCGCCAACCCAGATAGTTGGCGAGATAGCGCGACGCCACACCGCGAAAGCCCCGCAGCCAATCCTTGAAGCGCTGATGATAGGCATTCACGTTTTGTACGTGAATGGCCAGGTTGCCCAGGCGCCTGGCCCGCTCACTCTTATGCAGATTGACAGTCTTGTGCGTGATCCCATGCTTGCGTGCAAAAGCCCTGTAGGCGACATGGCTGTCGCTGACCAGAAAGGACTGGGGATCGAGTCTGGGCAGCAAGTCGCGTTCGAGCTGTGCGGCCGTCAATGCGCCGCGGCCCGTGACGGCATCGACCGTGCGGCCGTTACGGTCACGCGCTACCAGAATACAGTCGAGTTCTCCGGAAATGCCGGGCCTGGCGGCGCGGCCACCTCGCCGCCGCGCGGGCCGGCCGAGCGCGCGCGAACCTTTCTGCGATTCGAGCAGAAAGGTTTCATCGGCTTCGACGATGCCATTCAGGGGCGTCGGCCGGTCGAGCTTGATCCAATGCAGGAAGCGGTGGCGCCCAGCGGAACGCCGTGTTGCGGTGCACGCCAACCCGGTCTGCCGCCTTGCGTACAGGCAGTGAATCGAGCAGAACTTGTGAATAGGCGAGCCACTTGGCCTTGTGCCTGAGCCTCGCCAGAGGCGTGCCGGTGAGGTCATTGAAGGTGCGTCCGCAATCGCAGCACCGGAAGCGTTGCAGGTCGTTGGCGAACCCGTGCCGGTTACAGCGCACGCTGCCACAGCGGGGGCAACAGCGGCCCGGCGACCTGGCGTGCGCGATGAGTGCGACGACCTGGTCGAGCCCGGCGGCAGGATGCAAGGCATCCAGCACCTGCCGGCGCTGCGGGACGTTCAGCAATGGCAAGTTGGCGAACCAACGCGTGAAACGGGGTGCTTTCATGCTTGACTCCTGGCGCTGACGACAGGGGTTGGACCATGAAAGTGCTCGTCAGTTCACAGCTCGGCACTATTTAACGTTGACTGCGCCTCGGCAATTGTTGGGCGGCCAGGGCATCGGCCGCCCAATTTTATTGGGTGACATGACTTTTTTGCAGCACAGCATACAATTTCTCTGGCTCCCACTATAATTGACGATCCACCCGAGCCAACTGGATCTACAACCGTATGCACTATGTGTCCACCCGCGCGACGAGCGCGTCCGCAGCACGCAATCCCGAGAACTTCTGTGACATCCTGCTCGGCGGCCTTGCCCCGGACGGCGGCCTGTACCTGCCGGCCGAGTACCCGCAGGTCACGAGCGCCGAGCTTGACGCGTGGCGCACGCTGTCGTACGCCGACCTGGCCTTCGAGATCCTGCGCAAGTTCGCCACCGACATCCCGGACGCCGACCTCAAGGCGATCACGACGCGCACCTACACGCCGGCCGTGTATTGCAATGCCCGCGCCGGCGAACCTGCCACCGAGATCACGCCGCTGCGCGTGCTGGAAGACGGCCGCAATGGCAAGCTGATCCTGCAGGCGCTGTCAAATGGCCCGACACTGGCGTTCAAGGACATGGCGATGCAGTTGCTCGGCAACCTGTTCGAGTATGCGCTGGCCAAACACAGCGATGAACTGAACATTTTCGGCGCGACCTCGGGCGACACCGGCAGCGCGGCCGAGTACGCGATGCGCGGCAAGAAGGGCGTGCGCGTGTTCATGCTCTCGCCGCACGGGCGCATGAGCGCGTTCCAGACCGCGCAGATGTTCAGCCTGCAAGACCCGAACATCTTCAATATCGCTGTCAAGGGCAACTTCGACGATTGCCAGGACCTGGTCAAGGCCGTCTCGAACGACCTGACGTTCAAGGCACGCCAGAAGATCGGCACCGTCAATTCGATCAACTGGGCGCGTGTCGTGGCCCAGGTCGTGTACTACTTCCGCGGTTACCTGGCCGCCACCACGAGCAATGACCAGAAGGTCTCGTTCACCGTCCCGTCGGGTAACTTCGGCAATATCTGCGCCGGCCACATCGCCCGCATGATGGGTCTGCCGATCGACAAGCTGGTGGCCGCCACGAACGAGAACGACGTGCTCGACGAATTCTTCCGCACCGGCGTGTACCGCGTGCGCAAGGCGGCCGAGACGTTCCACACCAGCAGCCCGTCGATGGATATCTCGAAGGCGTCGAATTTCGAGCGCTTCGTGTATGACCTGGTCGGGCGCGACGCCGAGCGTACGCACGCGTTGTTCCGCAAAATCGACACGCATGGCGGCTTCGACCTGTCCGGCAAGACGGGCAGCGATGGCGACGAATTCAAGCAGGTGGCGCGCTTCGGCTTCGCCTCGGGCCGCTCGACGCACAGCGACCGCCTCGACACGATCCGCGATGTGGCCGACGACTACGACATCACCATCGACACCCACACCGCCGACGGCATCAAGGTCGCGCGCGAGCACATGGCGCCGCGCGTGCCGATGATCGTGCTGGAAACCGCGCTGGCCGCCAAGTTCAACGAGACGATCCTCGAAGCGCTGGGCACCGATGCCGAGCGTCCGGCCGGTTTCGACGACATCGAGACGCTGCCGCAGCGCTACGTCGTGATGCCTGCGGACGTCGCGCAAATGAAGGCGTACATCGCCGACCACACGGGCCTGTAACATGAACGCACCAGGACAACGACCGCCCATGCTGACGGTGCGCGAGGCGCTGGACGTGCTGCTTGCCGCCGCGCGCCCCGCGACGGACATCGAAACAATCCCCACGCTGGACGCCAACGGCCGCGTGCTGGCAGGCGACCAGCTGGCCACCATCGACGTGCCATCGGCCGACAACACGCAGATGGATGGCTACGCCGTGCGCGCCGCCGACTGCGCGAGCGGCGAGGCGACGCTGCGCGTGGCCCAGCGCATCCCGGCCGGCCATGTCGGCCAGCCACTCGAACCTGGCACGGCAGCACGCATCTTCACCGGCGCGCTGATTCCGCCAGGCGCCGACGCCGTCGTCATGCAGGAGCAGTGCGAGGCCGCGGGCGACAATGTGACCGTGCGCCACGTGCCGGCTGACGGCGAGTGGATCCGCCGCAAAGGCGAAGACATCGGCAACGGCAGCGTAATCCTGACCGCCGGCACCCGACTGCGCAGCCAGGAGCTGGGCCTGGCGGCTTCGGTCGGCCTGGCGACGCTGCCCGTGCACCGGCGCCTGCGCGTGGCCGTGTTCTTCACGGGCGACGAACTGGCGATGCCGGGCGAGGTGGCGGCGCACGATCTGGCACCGGGCGCGATTTACAACTCGAACCGCTTCACGCTGCGCGCGCTGCTGGAAAACTTTGGCTGCGAGATCACCGATTTCGGCATCGTGCCCGATACGCTGGCCGCGACACGTGCCACGCTGCGCGACGCCGCCAAGGCGCATGACCTGATCATCACGTCAGGCGGGGTGTCGGTGGGCGAGGAAGACCATATCAAGCCGGCGGTCGAGGCAGAAGGGCGCCTGTCGATGTGGCAGATCGCCGTCAAGCCCGGCAAGCCGCTGGCGTTTGGCGAGGTCCATCGTGACGGTGATAATGCCTTCTTCATCGGTTTGCCGGGCAATCCGGTGTCGAGCTTCGTCACCTTCCTGCTGTTCGTGCGGCCTTTCCTGCTGCGCCTGCAGGGCGTGCGTGGTTCGGTCGAGCCACGCGGGTATCTGGTGCGCGCCGATTTCGACCTGCCCAAGGGCGATCGCCGCAACGAATTCCTGCGTGCACGCCTGAATACTGGCGGCGGTCTCGAATTGTTTGCGAACCAGGGTTCCGGCGTGCTGACGTCCACCGTGTGGGGCGATGGCCTGATCGATAACCCGCCGGGCAATGCAATTGCCGCGGGCGACCTGGTGCGCTTCATCCCGTTCGCCGAACTCCAGCATTAGGATCGTCATGAAGATCAACGTGAAATATTTTGCCGCGCTGCGTGAAGCGGTCGGTACGGGGCAGGAACAACTGGACTTGCCGGTAGAAGCAACGACCGTCGGCGCCGTGCGCGAACTGCTGCGCGCGCGCGGCGGCGTGTGGGCCGAGGCGCTGGCGCCTGAGCGTGCAGTACGGATGGCCCATCAGCAAGTGATGTGCGACGGCGCCACGCCCGTGGCGGCCGGCGCCGAAGTGGCGTTCTTCCCGCCCGTGACAGGCGGGTAAGCCCTCCCGCTCGACTAGATCGCGGCGATCGACTGCTCGGCCAGCGCCATCAGTTTGGCGCAGTTGCTGTTGCGGGCCGCGAAGTCCTTCCAGGCTGTATTGCGGGCGACTTCCTGCCAGCCGCGCAGCGCGTCGGGATTCAGGTCGACCACGCGCGCGCCAACGCCGCGGTACACGGTGGCGACTTCGGCATCGTCCATGCGCGCCGAATTCATCGCGAACTTTTCCAGATCGGCACCGACCGTCATCACTGCCTGCTGCTGCGCCTTGGTCAGGCGCTCGAACACGGTGCGCGACATCATTAGCGGCTCGAACATGAACCAGTACGAACCGGCGCGCGCCGTCGTCAGCGAACGGGCGGTTTCCTGCAGGCGGAACGAGATCAGCGATGTCGATGACGTGAGCGCTGCATCGAGGGCGCCGCTGCGCAGGGCGTTGTAGATTTCATTGGATGGCATGTTGACGACCGTGGCGCCGGCATTCTGCAGCAGCATGTCCATCTCGCGCGAGCCGCCGCGTACTTTCAGGCCACGCGCGTCTTCCGGTGCGATGATCGGGTCGCCGCGCGACGCAACGCCGCCGGCTTGCCAGATCCAGCTGACGATGACCAGGCCCTGTTCACCGAGGATGCGCGACAGTTCACGCCCGACCGGTGCGTTGCGCCAGCCATAGCCCTGTTCGTAGGATGTGACCAGCGCCGGCATCAGGCCGATATTGGCTTCCGGCGCCTCGGCGCCCGCGTACGACAGCGGCACCAGTGCCATGTCGAGCTTGCCGCTGCGCAGTGCGCCGAACTGTGCGCCCGGCTGCATCATGGTCGAGTCCGGATAGATGGAGAACTTCACGCCGCCACGCGTGCGCTTTTCAACCTCGGAAGCGAACATTCGGCACAGGCGGTCGCGGAAGTCGCCCCGCGCGATGCTGCCGCCGGGGAACTGGTGCGAGATCTTGAGATTGTTGGGCTGGGCCCACGCCGAGCTCATCCAGAGCGGGCTGGTGGCGAGCGCACCGAGTACTGTCCTGCGCGTAGCGAACGATTCGATTTCTACCGACATATACATCCTCCAAGATGTTGTAACGGACTGCCGGGCGAATCGTGGCGGGTTTCGTCAATGCGGGCGTCATCGTTCGCAGCTGGCCACGACAAGAATATGCCTGCTGCGCGGCATGTCAAGCAGAATATTGCAGATCTGACAAACCGAACATGCTGGAGGAATAGCGTGGCCGGTGGCGATCAGCGCGCCTGCTCATCCTTGCAGACGGCGCAGGCGATGCCGCGGCTGGCCTGGCGCCAGCGCGAGGCGACGAAGATTGCCGCCGCCGCTGCCGACCAGCCCAGTGTAGCGGGCCAGGTGGCGGCCAGGCTGTCGCCGCGCATCAGGTCGACGGCGGCAAGCAGCAGAAACATGGTGCCGGCGGCCAGCAGGAACTGGCCAATCCAATAGGTAACAGGGCGCATGGAAAACTCCTTTCAATGACGGTCGAAAAAGCGGCGCAGGATGCCGGCCAGAGCCAGCGGCTGGTCAATCATCAGGAAGTGCCGGGACGGCGCAATCGGCACCACCTCGACCGAGGGAATGCCCTCGACCAGGCTGCGGTAATGCGCGACCTTGTCGTCGGCGGTCATGGTGTCCTGCGCCCCATCGTATTGGTAAAACGGCGCGACCACCAGCACCGGCGCGGTGATCTTTTCCAGGCCCGGGCGCAGGTCGAGCGCCAGCGCGTCAGCCACATAGGCGCCGACGGCGGCGCGGTCGCTGCGCAGCAGCAGTGGCGCGATGTCGTCGGCCTTGCCGATGTCAAGCACGCCCTGGCCGCGCATGTACTGGCGCTGCTGGGCGGCCCAGGCGTTGGGGTCGGCGACCGCCATCGTGTCGCGCACGCGCTGCGCCGCTTGCGGACGTTGCTCGGGCGGCATGTTTTCGGTGCCGGGGAAGACCGGCAAGCCGTCGAGCGCCACGACGCCGCCGATGCGGTTGCCCAGGTCCTGCGCCACTGCGTAGCCCAGCGTGCCGCCCAGGCTGTGGCCAACGAGGATCGGTTTGGTCAGCTTGCGCTGCGCGATCAATCCTTCCAGCGCGGCGCGGGCGCCATCGAATGGTTCGCCGGCGGGCGCGGGGCGGTCGTCAAAGCCCGGCAACGTCACGACATACAGCGTGAACTCGTCCTTGAACTGGCGGATCACGTCCTGCCACACCCACGGGCCGCTGGCCAGGCCAGGAATCAGGATCACCGGCCGGCCCTTGCTGCCATGGCGTTCGACCAGCAGCGAACCGGATTCGAAGGTTTCCGCTGGCGTGATGCTGGCGGCAAAGCGGTTCGCGCTCTGGCTTGCCGGGGCCGCAGACTGTGCTTGGGCTGCGGCAAAGGGGGCGGCGCCAAGTGCGAGGGTCAACAACAGTGCAGCTTTCATGCGGTCTCCTGATCAGGTGTGAAGATGGCTTCGACCGGCAGGCCGAACAGCCGGGAAATGGCAAAGGCAAGTGGCAGGCTGGGATCGTAACGGCCCGTTTCGATCGCGTTGACGCTCTGGCGCGAGACGTCCAGGCGCTCGGCCAGGTCGGCCTGGCTCCAGCCCTGCGTGGCGCGTAGTTCGCGGATACTGTTTTTCATCGCGTCTGCAGCTTCGTGTACACCGAGCGTACCAGGCAGACCAGCATGGTCGCGCCGCACAGCACCACCCACACGGCGAACATCGACATGCGCGGATAGCCGGCCGTCTCGAGGAACCCGTAGCTGAAGGTGAGTCCGGCAGTGAGTCCGGCGGCCAGCGCGAACGACTCGAGCAAGAAGCTGCGCAGATATTCGTCGACCCGGCCCAGATGGCGCGCGATCGCCCACAGCGCCAGACAGAAGCCGATCATCGGCGAGAGCAGCACCAGGATGCGCAACGGGCCGTCGTCCATCGGCCTGCCGAAGCGGATGGAGGCCATCAGCAGTACCGCATAGACCAGGAACGCGCCGGCCATCTCGCGCAGGTACGCCGTGTGAACCCGCTTCTCGTGCTTGCTCGCAGCCATCTCGTGTCTCTTGTCGGTTAGTAAAGGATGCTTTACATCGTAGGCCCGTTATTTTGTGATGTCAAGCATCCTTTACAGCGTTTTTTTGGGCGAGAAACCGACTACAATGCTGGTCCTGCTTTTTCTCGTTCGTCACCATGACCCAGACCGCCAATCCCGCAATTTCGCCCCGCGTCGTCGTGATTGGCGGCGGTCCTGCGGGCCTGATGGCGGCCGAGACGCTGGCGGCAGCGGGCGTGCAGGTCGACGTCTACGACGCGATGGCCAGCGTCGGGCGCAAGTTCCTGCTGGCCGGGAAGGGCGGCATGAATATCACGCATTCGGAGCCGTATGCCGATTTCGTGCAGCGCTATCGCGACCGCCAGGTGCAGGTGAACGGCTGGCTTGAAGCGTTCGATGCCGATGCCGTGCGCGCCTGGATCCACGACCTCGGCATCGAGACCTTCGTCGGCACGTCGGGCCGCGTGTTCCCGCTCGAGATGAAGGCCGCGCCGTTGCTGCGTGCGTGGTTGCACCGCCTGAAGGAGGGCGGCGTGCGCTTTCACATGCGCCAGCGCTGGCTCGGCTGGCAGGACGGTCAGCTGCGCTTTGCCACGCCCGATGGCGAACGGCTGGTCGAGGCCAAAGCGACGATCCTGGCACTGGGCGGCGCGAGCTGGGCGCGCCTGGGCTCGGACGGTGCCTGGGTCCCGCTGCTGCGCGAGCGCGGTGTCGAGGTCGCGCCGCTGGTGCCGGCCAACTGCGGTTTCGATACCGGCTGGAGCGCGCATTTCAGCAGCCGCTTTGCCGGTGCGCCGTTATTGACGGTGGCGGCGGGCGTGCGCGGTGAAGATGGTGCCATCGCCTGGCGCAAGGGCCAGTTTGTCGTCACGGAAGGCGGCGTCGAAGGCAGTCTGGTGTACGCGTTATCAAAGCCCCTGCGCGACGCGATCGCACGTGATGGCTCGGCCACGCTGTGGCTCGACCTGGCGCCGGATCATCGTCCCGAGCGGGTGTTTGACGAGGTCACGCGCGGGCGGGGTTCGCGCTCGATGTCCAGTCACCTGCAAAGCCGGCTCGGGATCAAGGGCGTCAAGGCGGGGCTGCTGCACGAGTGCCTGGCGAAGGCCGATTACGCCGATCCGGCCCGGCTGGCCGCGGCGATCAAGGCGTTGCCGGTGACGCTACTGCGCCCGCGCCCGATCGACGAAGCGATCAGCAGTGCGGGGGGCGTGCGTTTCGACGCGATGGACGGCGCCAGCGCGATGCTGCGCGCGCTGCCCGGCGTGTTCGTCGCTGGCGAAATGGTGGACTGGGAAGCCCCAACCGGCGGCTACCTGCTGACTGCCTGCTTTGCCAGCGGACGTGCGGCCGGCCGCAGTGCGCTGGCCTGGCTGGGGGCTGCGCAGCAGTGACATTCCGTGAATTATCCCGGGGTGCGGGCTTGGTAAGATAAGCGTTTCGCGCCACCGCAACCTCATGACATTCCATCGCGTCCTGACGCTCGCAGTTCTTCTGGCCGTCGCGCACATCGCCGCCGCCCCGCGCGCCCATGCAGACATCGGCTGCGGCCAGCCATGCCGTGGCCTGGTGCTCGAAGCGAAAAGCCTGGAAGGGCAGGCGCGATACCAGGAAGCGCTGACCAAATACAAGAAGGCCGAGCAGGCCGATCCGACCGCCTCGATGCCCCTGTCGCTGGCGGCTGGCCTGGTGCTGAAACTGTCGACCGTGGCGCCGCAGGACAAGGCGCAGCAGCTGCGCGACATGTCACGCGCGCTGGCCGAGCGCGCGGCGCAGCTGGAAGCGGACGACCCGGTGGCGCAGGAAGTCTTGCGCATGCTCGACGATCCGGCGCCGCCGCCACTGCATCAGCCGAACGACAGGGCGGCGAAACTGATGGCCGAAGGCGAGGCGGCGTTTGCGCGTCAGGACCTCAGGCTGGCGCTGGCGAAGTACGAAGCGACGATGCTGGCCGATCCGCAGTATTCCAGCGCCTGGGTCGCCGCCGGAAACTGCCTTTACATGCAAAGCAGCTGGACGCGCGCCGAGACGCTGTTTCGCGCCGCGACCGTGATCGAGCCGCATAATTCGCAGGCCTGGCGCTACCTGTCCGACGTGCTGTTCTACCAGGACCAGCGAACAGCGGCCGAAGCGGCGCTGTACAAGGCCATCGAGGCCGATCCGTCGCAGCGGCTCACCTGGGGCAAGCTGGCCGGATACCGGGCCAGCGCCGGCATGCCGTTGGCCATCCTGGGCCTGCGCCGTGGTGTGCGCGTCATGGAAAACGCGCAGGGCGAGTACGTGATCAGCCTCGACCCGCAGACGGACGCGGAGAAGACGTCCGATCACGCAATCCGGCTGGTACTGGGCATGACGGAAGCCCGGCTGCGCACGGACGACAAGGACCGGCGCAAGTCGGCCTTCGAGATCGAGCTCGCAACGTGGCGCCAGGCGCTCAAGACCGCCGATGACGCCGAGGCCAGGGGCGACGCGGGCATGACCGATCCCGGCTTGCTGCAGGTGCGTGCGCTGGCGCGGCAAGGTCAGCTCGAACCTGCGATCCTGCTCCTGATGTTCCGCCAGGCCTACCGGCCGGCCCTGCAGGCGTGGATTGCCGCGAATCCGGGCGGGGTCAAGTACTTCATCGACCGCTATGGCGTGATGCCGTGAGGGCTGTGCGCTTGTGCCGGTAGCTGCTGGCGGGCGCTGGCTCCGGGCCGCGGCGCGTATAGTCGGGCGTATGCCATCTTCTTCCCGTTATCCGAACACGCCGGACGGCCGCTACTTCGTGGTCAAGGGCCGCCTCTGGCGCAGCAGCAATCCGCATCTGGCGCCGGACGAGCGGCAGCAATTGGTGAATCAGCTGATGGACGCACGGCGGCAGGTCGGGGCGGCGCTCAAGGCGAACGATGACGCGGCCGAGCGCGCGGCCCGCGCCGGTGTCGACGCGGCCAAGCGGGCATTGGGAGAGCGCGGACCGGTCTGGTGGACCGATGGGGCGCCGGATTACAACCGGTGCATGGCGGTCAATACGCCGTATGCGGCGTGGTTTGAAGCGCTTGACCAGGTGGAGTCCGAGTCCAAGCCTTAGCACGCTCGCGCGTGACGATCAGTCAGTGACCTTGCCCCGCAGCGCCTTGGTCTGGCTGCTGCGGGTCTTGCCGTCGAGCCGGCGCAGTTGCGAGCCGCGCGTCGGCCGGGTGGGGCGGCGGGTGACCGGCACGATTGCCGCCTTGTCGACCAGTTCCTGCACGCGCCGCAGGGCGTCTTCCTTGTTCTGTTCCAGGCTGCGCGACTGCTGCGCCTTGAGTACCAGCACGCCTTCCTGCGTGATGCGCGCGTCGCGCAGCGCCAGCAGCCGCTCCTTGACCGGTTGTGGCAGCGACGACGCCGCGATGTCGAAGCGCGCATGCACGGCGCACGAGACCTTGTTGACGTTCTGCCCGCCCGGGCCCTGGGCCCGGATCGCGCTGAATTCGACTTCGGCTGGATTGACATGTGGAGTGAGTGCGGCCATCTTGGTCCTGTGTGCATGATGCGCCGTGCAGGGTCGCAGGAGCAGGGGCATTGTAAGCGCTGACGTGTCGGCCTGCTTGCGTGTTGCTGCACTGGCGGCGCTGGCGGCGCTGGCGGCGGCGCGCGAAACTGGCGCGCCTCCAGCAACGATTGTCAAAAGCGACGACAATACCGGCCTACTTTCTTTCGCACGGTCCTGTCATGTCCAATTCTTCCACTCTGTCGATGGCGCCCCGCGTCGACCTCAATGTGCGCCCGCTTGGCGTGGCGTTGTTCCTGCTCGTGTTTGGCGCGTGGTATCTCGCGCAGGCGGTGAGCGGCCGCCAGTCGGCGCTGTACATCGTCGGTGCGCTGCTCGGTGTGGCGCTGTACCATGCGGCGTTCGGCTTCACGTCGGCCTGGCGCGTGTTCATTGCCGACGGGCGCGGCGCCGGCCTGCGCGCGCAGATGGTCATGCTGGCCGTCGGTGTGGCGCTGTTCTTCCCGGCGCTGGCCGCCGGCACGCTGTTCGGCACCCCGGTGACGGGCCTGGTGCAGCCGGCCGGCACGTCGGTGATCTTCGGCGCGTTCATTTTCGGCATCGGCATGCAGCTGGGCGGCGGTTGCGCGTCCGGCACGCTGTACACGGTGGGGGGCGGCAGCACGCGCATGATCGTCACGCTGATCTTCTTCATCATCGGCTCGCTGATCGGCACGGCGCACATGCCGTTCTGGACCTCGATGCCGCAACTGGCGCCGCTGTCGGCCGTCAAGGAACTGGGCCTGGCGCCGGCGCTGGCGCTGAACTGGGGCATCTTCGCGCTGATCGCGTTCATCACGATCGTCGTCGAAAAGCGCCGCCACGGCAAGCTGGTGCCGGCGCACGTGCAGCCGCCGCATCGCTCGCCATGGCTGCATGGCCCGTGGCCGCTGCTGGCTGGCGCGCTGGCGCTGGTGGTGCTCAACTTCGCGACGCTGGCGCTGTCCGGTCGTCCGTGGGGCGTGACGTCGGCCTTCGCACTGTGGGGCGCGAAAGCCGCCGCGGTGATGGGTATCGACACGGCCAGCTGGACCTACTGGTCGACGAAAGCCAACGCCGCCGCGCTGGCGTCGCCGATCTCGCAGGACGTGACGTCGGTGATGGACATCGGCATCGTGCTGGGCGCGATGCTGGCGGCAGCGCTGGCCGGCCGCTACGCGCCAGTCTGGCGTCTGCCGCTGCGCTCGCTGATGGCAGCCATCGTCGGTGGCTTGCTGCTGGGCTATGGCGCACGCCTGGCCTACGGCTGCAATATCGGCGCGTACTTCAGCGGCATCCTGTCGGGCAGCCTGCACGGCTGGCTGTGGCTGGTGGTCGCCTTCATCGGCAACATCGTCGGCACCCGCCTGCGCCCGTTCTTCGGCCTCGAAGTCGAGCGCCTGAAACCCACCGCTTGCTAAGCAAAAAGTAGGGTCAGTGTCGATTTATTGACCAATTGATTAACTGAAGTTGTCAAACAATTCGACTCTGACCCTAATTATCCCAA
Source organism: Telluria sp. LT1R51-2 (assembly GCF_059685775.1). Taxonomy (NCBI): domain Bacteria; kingdom Pseudomonadati; phylum Pseudomonadota; class Betaproteobacteria; order Burkholderiales; family Oxalobacteraceae; genus Telluria; species Telluria sp. LT1R51-2. The sequence continues at coordinate 1,643,584 of NZ_JCASIM010000001.1, forward strand.
AGGCCATTGCCCAACAATTGGGGTCAGAGTCGAATTATTGAGCAACTGATTTACTGAAGTTGTCAAACAATTCGACACTGACCCTATTTGTTGGGGGGTTATTCTTGGTAGGTGACGCTGCCGCTGCCGGTGCGGCTGGTGCTGCGTTCGGCGGGGTTGCCGTAGACTTCGACGTCGCCGCTGCCGCTCAGGGTGATGCGGATGTTGTCGCGGGCCTGGACGGCGCTGTCGCCGGAGCCGGTCTGGCTCAGCGTGACCTCGCTGGCGCGCAGGTGTTCGGCGTCGAGGCGGCCGGAGCCTGTCGTGTCGGCTTCCAGCGCGCGGGTGGTGCCGGAGACCGTGATGCTGCCGGAGCCCATCAGGCGGGTTTCCATGCGGTCCATGGCGGCGCCGCCATTGACGTCCAGGTCGCCGCTGCCGGTCAGGCCGACTGTGACATCGCGGTAGCGGCCATTGAACCGCATGCTGCCCGCGCCGTTGAGCTGGACCGCGATGGCGTCGCCCGAGAAGCCGTTGATCGTGCTGTCGCCGCTGCCTTCGATCGTCACCGACGTCAGTACCGGCAGTACCAGGTCGACCACCAGCGGTTCGCGGTGGCGCAGCACCATGCCGCGGATGCCGATGCGCAGGACCTTGCCGTCACCCGTGACCTCGACATTGCCCAGCATGCGCTGCTCGCCGCTGACCCGCAGCAGCGGCGTGGCGCCGTAACGCAGGTTCAGGTTGATGGGGCCATCGACTTCGACGATCTCCACGCCGGCCGGTACCGGGCGCGTGTCCTGGGCGACGGCGCGGCCTTCGGCGGCGCTGACCGTGCCACTGGCCTTGAGCATGCTGTAGCTCAGCGCGACCAGCACGGCTGCCAGCAGCAGCAGGCTGAAGCCCACTTTCATCAATGAGCGCATGGCGGCTATCCCCTCAACAATGACATATTCATGTTCACGTAGCGGCGGATGCCGGCGATCGTGTACTTGCTGAATACCAGCGACAGCAGGAACAGCGCGATGCCGCCGAGGATCAGCCCGCACCCGAGCACCACCTGCGTCGTGCGCGAATCGGGATCGAGGTCGGTCGTGATCTGGATGCGGCGTTCGGCCACCGCTTCGGCGCCGCGCAGCACGCGCGAGCGCTTCCTGCTCTCGTCAACGACGCTGTCGGCGGCCGGTTCACCGCTGTCGGTATCTGGCCGCGGATCCGGTCGCAGCACCGGCTCTTCATAGACCTGGATGCCATGCTCCCCGATCGACACCCGGGTCTGGGTCTCGCTCGCGCCGTCGTCGTTCGTGATATCCATGCGGCTGAGCGGGGCGCTCAGAACCAGTTCATTCGAGCCGGCCAGCCCGCTCGCCGTGACGGCAATCCCCGAGACATACACGCCGAAGGCCGACATGTACAGCGCCATCAGCAGCGACGCAAACACCGCTGCCGGAATCAGCATGAACAGATTGAACACCAGCAGCCCGAAGCCCGACACCATGGTGCGCGCCACGCTGCCCGTTGGCGGCGGCTTGTGGTTCAGCTGCGCGAAATGCGCGTTGGTGCGCAGCGTCAGCGCGACCTCGCGCGGATCGCCCAGCTCGCGGGCGATATCCTGTTCGGGCGTTCCGAGCGCTGCACCATCGACGAAGCGCTGTTCGTACCAGGCGAGCGTCTTGGCCTGCACGTCGGGCGGGAGCCCCATCAACGCGCGCTTGAGCGCGTCGAGGTAGTCGAGCTTGGAGAAAAAGTACGCCATAGGCTGCGCGCCGGCCTAGTGATGGCCGAGGATGGGAAGCGCTCCGACCGCACCGATCGCACTGGCCGTGCCGTGCCCGGCGCCGCCGATCAGTTCCGGCATGACGAGTACGAGCGTGCTGGCCGCCACGAGAAGCAGCAGGGCGACCGTTCGCAGTCCGAGTCGGGGTGTCATGGTGATGTCCATCAGGCGTGATTTCGATGGTGCTACTGTACGGCGCCGGCCGCTGGTGCACCATCACCGTGCGACAGGCTGCGCTTTTCGCGGGGCAGGGCGCCGTAGGCCAGGATGGCCGTCGCTGCCGCCTGGCCGCTGCGCACCGCCGTCTCCAGCGTCGCCGGGTAGTCGCTGGCCGTGTAGTCGCCCGCCAGCACCACGCCCGGGAGTGGCGTCGCGTTGCCGGGCCGGACCAGGCCGGGCGCGCAGGTGAACGTCGCGCGCTTTTCCGTGATCAGCTGGGTCCAGACCGGCGCGGCCAGTTCGGGCCGGCCAAAGTCGTGCGCCAGTTGCGCCGCGATGGCGCCCGCAAGTGTCTCGCGCGGCAGCGCGGCAGCCTCGGCCGCGGCGCTGACGACCACGGCAAACACGCCATCCTGGCCCGGGTCGAGCTGGGCGCGGTCGAACACGAACTGGCCCCAGCGGCCCGCCTGCGGATCGTCCAGCAGCGCGCAGAACGGCAAGTCCAGGCGCGTGCCCGGTGCATATTGCAGGTAGCAGGTGGCGATTGGCTCGTACGTGAAAGCATCGAGTTGCGCGCTCAGCGCAGCGCAGTCGGCAAACGGCGCCAGCAGCGTGGCGCTGGTGCTGGCGGGCGTGGCCAGCACCACGGCATCGACCCGCTCCTCGCCCGCGCCCGTCGTCAGGCACCAGCCATCGCCATCCACGTTGCGCGCAATCGCCGCAACCTTGACGCCAGCGCGCACTGCGTGGCCTTCACGCGCCAGCCAGGCACCGGCAGGCTCCGGAAACAGCGCGCCCATCGCCACGCGCGGCAGCAGCATGTCGGATGCTGCACGCCGGCTGGCGCCCAGGCTGTCGCGCAGCACGGCCAGAAACACATTGGCCGACGCGCGCTCGGGCGGGGTATTGAGCGCCGCGATGCACAGCGGGCGCCACATCAGTGTCGTGAGTCGCTCGGTCTGGTCGAAGCGTTCGAGCAGTTCGGCCACCGTGCAATCGACGTCCAGCGCCCAGCCCATCCAGCGCCCGGCGCTGTTGAAGCGGGCCAGCGCCAGCTTGTCGGCGCGGGCCAGGCCCTTTGCGCGCAGCAGCGCGAACGCCAGGTGCAGCGGGGCGGGCAGGCGCGGCGCAACAAAATCCATGCCGGCGCCGCCGGGCGGATAGCGCATCTGCACCGGCAGACGCAGCAGCGCCGCATCGGGATCGACGCCCACCTGGCGCAGCATGCGCAGCGATTCGGCGTAAGCGCCCAGCAGGATGTGCTGGCCATTGTCCAGCGCCAGGCCGTGCACGTCGACGCCGCGGGCGCGCCCGCCAAGGGTGCGCGCCGCTTCGAACAGGATGACGTCCGCGCCCTTGCGCGCCAGCGTGACAGCCGCCGCGCAGCCGGCCCAGCCCGCGCCGACGACTGCAACGCGCAGCCTAGGTGCGGACATACGTCTTCCACGCCAGCCACAGCTTGCGCAGCGGCGTGAGCGAGATGCGCTGGTTCAGCACGTGGTAGCCGTCGCGCTGGATTTCATCGAGCAGCGTGCGGTAGATCGACGCCATCATCAGTCCCGGGCGCTGGGCGCGCCGGTCTTCTTTCGGCAGCAGGGCCAGTGCTTCGTCATAGATGGCTTGCGCGCGCTTGGCCTGGAATGCCATCAGCGCTTCGAATTTCTCGCTGTGCTGGAGCTTGAGCAGGTCGTTCGCCGTCACGCCGAACTGCTGGAGCTCGTTCACCGGCAGGTAGATGCGGCCCTTGCGCGCGTCGTCGCCCACGTCGCGGATGATGTTCGTCAGCTGGAACGCGAGGCCCAGTTTTTCGGCATACGCCAGCGTTTGTGGATTGGTGTAGCCGAAAATGCTGGCCGACAGGATGCCCACGACGCCCGCCACGTGCCAGCAATAGCGCTGCAGGCCCGGATAATCGAGGTAGCGGCTCTGGTCGAGGTCCATCTCCATGCCGTTGACGATTGCCTGCAGGTGTTGTTCTTCGAGCTTGTAGACGGCGATATGCGGCTGCAGCGCCAGCATCACCGGGTGCGTTGGCGTGCCCGCATACATCTTCGAGACCTCGGTGCGCCACCAGGCCAGCTTGATGCGCGCGACCGAACCGTCGGTGGCTTCGTCGACCGTGTCGTCCACCTCGCGGCAAAAGGCGTACAACGCCGTGATTGCGCGCCGGCGTTCGGGCGGCAAAAACAGGAAGCTGTAGTAGAAACTGGAGCCGCTTTGAACGGTCTTTTGCTGGCAGTATTCGTCTGGAGACATGAAAATCGTCGTGGAGTGCTGGTTGGGCGGCTGCGGCACGGCTGTGCCGTCAGGCGAGCATTCTAGCAGGGTAGACAGCGCAGCCGGCGATGTGCGCCGTGACTTTTACATGCGCAGTGCGCCCCAGCCCACGGCGACCCAATCGGCGGGGCCCAGGGTCGGACGGCGCCGGTACACATCGTAACCGGCGCGCTCGATCCGGTCGAGGATGCGCAAGCCGCCTTGCACGATCATGCGCAGCTCCCAGCCAATCCGTCCCGGCAGCCGCCCGGCCAGCGGCGCGCCGGACAGCATCAGCGCACGGGCACGCTCGACCTCGAAGCGCATCAGCGCCTGAAACGGCGCATCGACGATGCCCGCCTTCAGCGCCGTTTCGCTGACTTTGAAGCGTGCGAGGTCTTCCAGCGGCAGGTAGATCCGGCCCTTGGTCAGGTCGATCGCGACGTCCTGGATGAAATTAATCAGCTGCAGCGCGCTGCAGATCGCATCCGAGTCGCGCAGGTTGGTCGCGTCGTCCGCCTCATACAGGGCCAGCATCAGGCGTCCGACCGGGTTGGCCGAGCGGCGGCAATAATCGAGCAGGCTCGCGTATTCCTGGTAGCGGGGCGTGACGACATCCTGCCGGAAGGCCGACAGCAGGTCGCGCATCGGCGCGACCGACAGCCGGTACTGCGCCACGATGCCGGCCAGCCGCGCAAACATCGGCTCATCGGGAACGCTGCCGGCCTCGATGCGGTCCAATTGCTGGTCGTAGGCTTGCAGCGCCGCCAGCCGCTCACCGGGCGATGCGTCGCCTTCATCGGCCAAATCGTCGGCACTGCGCGCAAAGGCGTAGATCGCCTCGACCGCCGGCACCAGGCGGCGCGGCAGCAGGATCGACGCAACAGGAAAGTTCTCGTAGTGATCAACAGCCATGTTTAGAGGGAAGACGCTAAAGTCGTCACATTGTCTATTTGCATGATTATAATTGCTGAATTACAAACTGGCGCCAACGCAGCACGCGACGCGCCGCCAGCTTCGGCGCGAGACGCCGCATGTCACGTCAAAGGAACACCACCGTGTCTGTCCGATTTTCTTCCCCCATCTTGCGGGCGGCCGTGCTCGCCTTCTGCGCTGCCGGCGCTCTGGCCGCGTGTTCCAAGCCGGCGCCGCCGGTCGAAGATATCCGCCCGGTGCGGGTGATCCAGCTGGTGGCGGATGCGGGCGCCGAGCGGTCCCAGTTTGCGGGCGATGTGCGGCCGCGCTACGAGTCGCAACTGGGCTTTCGGGTCGGTGGCAAGATCATCGAGCGCAAGGTGGACGTGGGCGCGACCGTCAGGCGCGGCACGGTGCTGATGCGGCTCGACCCGCAAGACATCAAGTTGGCCGAAACCCAGGCGCGCTCCACGCTGCGCGCCGCAGAAACCGAGCGCGAACTGGCCGCTGCCGATTACAAACGGCACGTCAATCTGCGGACCCAGAATTTCGTCAGCCAGGCCGTGCTCGACGCCAAGCAAAGCGCGCTCAAGGCCGCGCAGGCCAATGTCGAAGCAGCGCGCGCCGGCTTGCGCGGCCAGTCGAACCAGGCCAATTACACGACGCTGGTTGCCGACGTCGATGGTGTCGTCACGGCGCTGGAGGCCGAGGTGGGGCAGGTCGTGCAGGCTGGCACACCCGTGGTGCGTGTCGCCCGCACCACCGAAAAGGAAGTCGTCATCGGCATCCCCGAGAACAAGGTGCAGCAACTGCGCCAGTCGGCCGACGTCGTCGTGCGCCTGTGGGCCAATGCCGACGGGACGATCCCGGGCAAGATCCGCGAAATCGCGCCGATGGCCGATCCCGCGACCCGTACCTACACCGTGAAAGTCGCGCTGCCCGAGCGCGCCGACGTGCGCCTGGGGATGAGTGCGACCGTGGAGCTAAGCACGGGTGCGGCGTCCACTGGCGGGTTGCGCGTGCCATTGACCGCACTGGTCAACCACCAGGGCGCGAGCAGCGTCTGGATCGTCGAGAACGGCGCCGTCAAGCGCGTGCCGGTGCAGGTCACCGGCCAGGTCGACAACGACGTGCTGGTGGCCGGCGCCGTGCGCGCCGGGCAGAGCGTGGTCACGGCCGGCGTGAACCTGCTCAAGCCTGGCCAGAAGGTGCGCATCCTGACCGCCGATGTCGCGCGGCGGGCGGACGCTGAAGCCGCCATGACGGCCAAGGGCGGGACCGCACAATGAAAGGCTTCAACCTGTCGCGCTGGGCGCTGGAACACATCCCGCTCACGCGCTTTCTGATCGCGGCCTGCCTGCTGTTCGGCATCCTGAGCTACTTCGAACTGGGCCAGGACGAAGATCCGCCATTTACCTTCCGCGCGATGGTCGTGCGCGCCGTGTGGCCGGGCGCCACCGCGCTGCAGATGGCCGAGCAGGTCACCGATCCGCTCGAGCGCAAGCTGCAGGAGACGCCGTACGTCAAGAGCATCCGCAGTTTTTCCAAGTCGGGCGAGACCACCATCCTGATCGAGCTGCGCGAATCGACGCCGCCCAAAGAAACCAGCGCCGCGTGGTACCAGGTGCGCAAGAAAATCGGCGACATCACCGCCACGCTGCCGCAGGGCGTCATCGGCCCGTTCTTCAACGACGAATTCGGCGACACCTACGGCTCGATCTTCGCGTTGTCGGGCGACGGCTTTACCTATGGCGAAATGCGCGACTACGCCGACTTCGTGCGCCAGCAACTGCTGCGCGTGCCGCTGGTGGCCAAGGTCGAGCAGTTCGGCGTGCAGAACGAAAAAGTGTATATCGAGTTCTCCAGCAAGAAATTTGCCCAGCTGGGCGTGCCGTTCGAGCAGATCGTGAACCAGATCGCCACGCAGAACGCGGTCGAGGCCAGCGGCGTGCTGGTCACGCCGACAGACAACCTGTCGGTGCGCGTGACGGGTGCACTCGGCACGCTCGACCAGATCGAGGCGCTGCAGCTGCGCGCCGGCGGCACCACGTTCCGCCTCGGCGACTTCGCCACCGTCAAGCGCGGCTACCAGGACCCGCCGGCCGACAAGATGCGCTTTAACGGCAAGGAAGTGATCGGCCTGGGCGTGTCGATGGAAAAGGGCGGCAACATCATCACGATGGGCAAAGGACTGGCCGACACGGTGGCCCGCATCCGCGCGCAGCTGCCGGTCGGGATCGAGCTTGAGCGCGTCGCCGACCAGCCGCAGGCCGTCAAGGAGTCGGTCGGCGAATTCGTCAAGGTGCTGATCGAGGCGGTCGTCATCGTGCTGGTCGTGTCGTTCCTGGCCCTGGGCCTGCACACGAAGCCCAAATGGCGCATCGATATCTACCCGGGCCTGGTGGTGGCGCTGTCGATTCCGCTGGTGCTGGCCATCACGTTCCTGGCCATGCGCATGCTCGACATCTCGCTGCACAAGATTTCACTGGGCGCGCTGATCATCGCGCTGGGCCTCTTGGTGGACGACGCCATCATTGCCGTCGAAATGATGGTGCGCAAAATGGAAGAGGGCCTGTCGCGCTTCGAGGCTGCGACCTTTGCCTACACGTCCACCGCGATGCCGATGCTGACCGGGACCCTGATCACGGCGGCGGGCTTTTTGCCGATTGGTCTTGCCGAATCGGCCGCCGGCGAGTACACGTTCTCGATGTTCTCGGTCAACGGGCTGGCGCTGCTGATCTCGTGGGTGGTGGCGGTGATGTTCACGCCGTACATCGGCTTCATGCTGCTCAAGGTCAAGCCGCACGCCCACGGTGACAGCGGCCACGACGTGTTCGATTCCCCGGCCTACCGGCGCTTCCGGCGCACCGTGACCTGGTGCGTCGAATGGCGCAAGACCACCATCGTGCTGACGCTTGCCGTGTTCGCGCTCGGTATCTTCGGCTTTAAATTCATCGAGAAGCAGTTCTTCCCGGATTCAAGCCGGCCCGAGTTGATGGTCGAACTCTGGTCGCCCGAGGGTACGAGCTTTGCCGCCAACGAAGCGACCGTCAAGCGCTTCGAGGCGTTTCTGGCGCAGCAGCAGGGCGTGCACAGCGTGACGAGCTATGTCGGCACCGGCAGCCCGCGCTTCTATCTGCCGCTGGACCAGATCTTCCCGCAGTCGAACGTCTCGCAAGTGGTCGTGCTGCCGGTCGATACCAGGGCGCGCGATGCGCTGCGCCTGAAGATCGTCGATATTTTCAAGCACGATTTCCCCGAAGTGCGCGGGCGCGTCAGGCTGCTGGCCAATGGCCCGCCGGTGCCGTACCCGGTGCAGTTCCAGATATTGGGGCCGGACATCGGCGTCGTGCGCGGGATCGCCGACCAGGTCAGGGCGACGCTGCAGGCCAATCCGAACACGCTGGGCGTGAACGACAACTGGAATGAATCGATCAAGGTGCTGCGCCTCGACCTCGACCAGGACAAGCTGCGCGCGCTGGGCGTGACGTCGCAGGCCGTGCGGCGCGCGGTCAACACGACGCTCACCGGCACCACGGTCGGCCAGTTGCGCGAATCGAACCGCCTGATCGACATGGTCGTGCGCCAGCCACTGGAAGAGCGCTCGACGATCACGCGCCTGTCGGAAACGCTGGTGCCCACTGCCAGCGGGCAGGCCGTGACGATTGGCCAGGTGGCGCGCGTGCGCTTCGTCTGGGAGCCGGGCGTCGTCTGGCGCGAGGGCCGCGAGTGGGCGATCATGGTCCAGGCTGACGTGGTCGATGGCATCCAGGGGCCGACCGTGACGGCGCAAGTCGATAAGGAGCTGGCCGCGCTGCGCGCGAAGCTGCCAGCCGGCTATCGCCTGACGATCGAAGGCGCCGCCGCCGACAGCTCGGACGCGGAAGCGTCCATCGCCGCCAATGTGCCGCTGGTACTGTTCATCGTATTTGCGCTCCTGATGCTGCAATTGCACAGCTTCTCGCGCTCGCTGCTGGTGTTCCTGACCGGCCCGCTTGGTGTGGCCGGCGCGGCGATGGCGCTGCTGATCCTCGACCGGCCGTTCGGCTTTGTCGCGAATCTTGGCGTGATTGCGCTGTTCGGCATGATCATCCGCAACTCGGTGATCCTGGTCGACCAGATCGAGCAGGACATTGCCACCGGCAGCCATCCGTGGGATGCGATCATCGAAGCGGCCGTGCGCCGCTGCCGGCCGATCCTGCTGACGGCCGCCGCGGCGGCGCTGGCGATGATCCCGTTGTCGCGCTCGACGTTCTGGGGCCCGATGGCGGTGGCCATCATGGGTGGCCTGATGGTGGCAACCGCATTGACGCTGTTATTCCTGCCGGCCTTGTATGCGGCGTGGTTCCGCGTGAAAAAGCCGGCAGGGGCGGGCGTCGAATGAATGCACTCACCCCCGCACTGGAAAAAATGATGCCCAATAGTGTCAGAAATTCCAGTAAAATAATCGATTGAAGTTGTAGCCCCTAAACAATGGAGTGCAGGGCGGCCGGGTTCTACTGTCGGGCGCCCTTTGTTTTTGAGGCGATATTGCAATCCTGAGCGAGGATGGCGAAATTGGTAGACGCACCAGGTTTAGGTCCTGACGCCAGCAATGGTGTGGGGGTTCGAGTCCCCCTCCTCGCACCACGAATAATTATTTTTTTGGACGATTTTTACAATGGCAACTGCAGTCGAAACCCTGGGTAAACTCGAACGTCGCCTGACGATCTCTTTTCCGGTCGCTGACGTCCGCACTGAAGTCGAGAAGCGCCTGAAACAGCAGGCCAAGACCGCTAAGGCGCCTGGCTTCCGTCCGGGCAAAGTACCGCTCAAGATGGTCGCTGCCCAGTACGGCTATCAGATCGAATCGGACGTGCTCAACGACAAAGTTGGCCGCGCATTCAACGAAGCCGCTGTCGCCAACGAACTGCGCGTTGCCGGTTTCCCGAAAATCGAGCCAAAAGACGACGCCCCTGAAGGCGTCCTCGAATTCAACGCCACCTTCGAAGTCTATCCAGAAGTCGTCATTGGCGACCTGGCAGCCGTTGAAGTCGAAACCGTCGTGACCGAAGTGTCCGACACCGAAATCGACAAGACCATCGACATCCTGCGCAAGCAGCGCGTGCACTACCACACCAAGGGTGAAGAAGGCGAACACGGCACCGGCGGTGAGCCAGTCGCAGCCAATGGCGACCGCGTTACCGTCGACTTCGTCGGCACGCTGGATGGCGTCGAATTCGACGGCGGCAAGGCCGAAGATTACGCGTTCGTGCTGGGCGAAGGCCGCATGCTGCCTGAGTTCGAAGCCGCAACGATCGGCCTGAAAGTCGGCGAAGCCAAGACCTTCCCGCTGGCATTCCCAGAGGACTACCACGGTAAGGACGTCGCCGGTAAAACCGCCGAGTTCACCATCACCCTGAAAGCACTCGAGTGGGCGCACATGCCTGCCGTCGACACCGAATTCGCCCAGTCGCTGGGAATCGAAGACGGCTCGATCGAGAAAATGCGCGAAGACATCAAGGTGAACCTGGAGCGCGAAGTGCGCGCCCGCGTCAAGGCCCGCAACAAGGAAGCCGTGATGGATGCGCTGGTCAAGGCCACCGAACTGGACGTGCCGACCGTGATGGTCGAGCAGGATTCGGAGCGTCTGGCTGAAATGACCCGCCAGGACATGGCACAGCGCGGCATGGACGTGGCCAAGCTGCCATTCCCGTCCGAGATGTTCAAGGACAAGGCCGAGCGCCGCGTGCGCCTGGGTCTGATCCTGTCGCAACTGGTTGCCGACAACGATCTGCAAGCCACGCAAGATCAGGTGAAAGCCCAGATCGAAGATTTCTCGCAGAGCTACGAAGACCCGAAAGAAGTCCTGAAGTACTACTTCAGCGATCGTCGTCGCCTCGGTGAAGTCGAAGCCCTTGTATTGGAAGAAAACGTCGTCAACTACGTACTTGGCAAGGCCAAGGTCTCGAACAAGACCGTCGCTTTCGATGAACTGATGGGCAGCGTCCCACAGGCTTAAGAAAAGCAGGCCGGCCCCTCGAGGCCGGCTTTTTTCAATGGCCCATTTGACCAACCCCTAACAAGGAACGAGACAGGTATGATGCACAATCCAGCACTGGATACACAGGCACTCGGCTTGGTGCCGATGGTCGTCGAGCAAAGTGGTCGCGGCGAACGCGCCTACGACATTTACTCGCGCCTATTGAAAGAACGCGTGATTTTCCTGGTCGGTCCGGTCAACGACCAGATGGCCAACCTGATCGTCGCCCAGATGCTGTTCCTGGAAAGCGAAAATCCTGACAAGGATATCTCGCTCTACATCAACTCGCCGGGTGGCTCGGTTTCGGCCGGTCTCGCGATCCTCGACACGATGAACTTCATCAAGCCTGACGTCTCGACGCTGTGCACGGGTCTGGCGGCCTCGATGGGCGCCTTCCTGCTGGCAGCCGGCGCCAAGGGCAAGCGTTTCTCGCTGCCGAACTCGCGCGTCATGATTCACCAGCCATCGGGCGGTTCACAGGGCATGGCCTCGGATATCGAAATCCAGGCCAAGGAAATCCTGTACCTGCGCGAACGTCTGGCCCGCATCATGTCGGATAACACCGGCCAGAGCATCGAGCAGATTCACCGTGACACCGACCGCGACCGCTTCATGTCGGCCGACGAGTCGGTGGAGTACGGGCTGATCGACAAGGTACTGATCCACCGCGCCTAAGAAATTGCCCGAGCATCCAGCGTGATGTTGGAAAAAACGCCCGGACGCGAACACGTTCGGGCGTTTGTTTTTTATTTCGGGTAGCATGTTCGCATGCGCGCCAGTTGCGCCCTTGGATTCGCTCTTGTTGCGTCTCCGGTTAAGCGTTATATTCATAGCAATTCAATAGAGTCCTGCCCCCATGTCAGAGAAAAAATCCTCCAGCGGCGAAAAACTGTTGTACTGCTCGTTCTGTGGAAAGAGCCAGCACGAAGTCAAAAAGCTGATCGCAGGACCGTCGGTCTTCATCTGCGATGAATGCATTGACCTGTGCAACGACATCATCCGCGATGAAACCTCGAACGTCGAAACAGTGACCGGCACCAAGTCCGACCTGCCGACGCCCCTTGAAATCACCGAACTGCTCGACCAGTACGTGATCGGTCAGCAAACGGCCAAGCGCATCCTGTCGGTGGCGGTGTACAACCACTACAAGCGCCTCAAGCATCTGGGCAAGAAAGACGAAGTCGAACTGGCCAAGAGCAATATCCTGCTGGTGGGTCCAACGGGCTCCGGCAAGACGCTGCTGGCCCAGACGCTCGCACGCATGCTGAATGTGCCGTTCGTGATCGCCGACGCCACCACGCTGACCGAAGCCGGTTATGTGGGCGAAGACGTCGAGAACATCATCCAGAAGCTGCTGCAAAGCTGCAACTACGAAGTCGAGAAAGCCCAGCGCGGCATCGTCTACATTGATGAGATCGACAAGATCTCGCGCAAGTCCGACAACCCGTCGATCACGCGCGACGTGTCGGGTGAGGGCGTGCAGCAGGCGCTGCTCAAGCTGATCGAAGGCACGATGGCATCCGTGCCGCCTCAGGGCGGGCGCAAGCATCCGAACCAGGATTTCGTGCAGATTGACACGACCAACATCATGTTCATCTGCGGCGGCGCGTTCGATGGCCTGGCCAAGGTCATCCAGAACCGTTCGGTCAAGAGCGGCATCGGCTTCGGCGCCACGGTCAAGAGTCTCGATTCCGGCTACAACGCCGAGATCCTGCTCGAAGCCGAACCCGAAGACTTGATCAAGTTCGGTCTGATTCCGGAACTGGTGGGTCGTCTGCCGGTGGTGGCTGCTCTGTCCGAGCTGACTGAAGAAGCGCTGATCCAGATTTTGATCGAGCCGAAGAATGCGTTGATCAAGCAATATTCGAAATTGCTGGAAATGGAAGGCGCCGAACTGGAGATCCGTCCTGCGGCGCTGCATGCCATTGCAAAGAAAGCACTGGCGCGTAAAACCGGTGCACGTGGCCTGCGTTCGATTCTCGAACATGCGCTGCTTGACGTGATGTATGAATTGCCAGGCCAGTCGAATGTGGTGAAAGTCGTGATCGATGAAAATACGATCACGAATGGCGCGAAACCTTTGCTGATTTACAGCGAAACGGCAAAAGCTTCGGGAGAAAACTGAAAAAAATCCGGGCGCAAGCGACAAATTGCTTGCCGCACGGATTCAACTCGGTACAATCAATCTCAATAAGAGATCCCGGCTTCATTCGAAAAGCCACTCGCGGTACGCCGTGTGGTGGCTTTTTCATTTCCCGAGAGTCTTTTATTGGAACGGCTATATGCTCTGACAAGTCGATTTTCTTTTACTTACAGAATATATTTTTGGCGGACGGTCTTGTGTTTTGGCTGTCCAGTGCCCAAGTTCAGAACACGCTTTTTATAAGGTATGCCATGACAACTTCGAAATTAACCGAGCAAACGACGCTGCCACTTCTGCCGTTGCGCGATGTGGTTGTGTTCCCGCATATGGTGATACCTCTGTTCGTTGGCCGCCCTAAATCGATCAAGGCTCTGGAAGCCGCGATGGAGCAGGGCAAGAGCATCATGCTGGCCGCCCAGAAGGCCGCCGCCAAGGACGAACCATCGGCTGCAGACATCTACGAGATCGGCTGCGTCGCCAATATTCTGCAGATGCTGAAACTGCCCGACGGCACCGTCAAGGTCTTGGTCGAGGGTTCGCAGCGCGCACGCATCGACACGATCAATGACGGCGCCACGCACTTCACGGCGCAACTGACGCCAGTCGAATCGGAAGTCGGCGACGACTCCGAAGTCGAGGCGATGCGCCGCGCGATCGTTCAGCAGTTCGACCAGTACGTCAAACTCAATAAAAAGATTCCGCCAGAAATCCTGGCGTCGCTCGCCGGCATCGATGATGCAGGCCGCCTAGCTGACACCGTCGCTGCGCACCTGCCGCTCAAGCTCGAGCAAAAGCAAGTGATCCTGGAAATCTTCAACGTCGCCAAGCGCCTCGAGCATCTGCTCGGTCAGCTGGAAGGCGAGCTGGATATCCTGCAAGTCGAAAAGCGCATCCGTGGCCGCGTGAAGCGCCAGATGGAAAAGTCGCAGCGCGAGTACTACCTGAACGAGCAGGTTAAGGCGATCCAGAAAGAGCTGGGCGAGGGCGAAGAAGGTGCCGACATCGAGGAACTCGAAAAGAAAGTCGTCGCCGCCAAGATGCCGAAAGAAGCCATGGAAAAAGCCCAGGCTGAAATTCGCAAGCTCAAGATGATGTCGCCGATGTCGGCCGAAGCCACCGTCGTGCGCAATTACATCGATACGCTGGTCTCGCTGCCATGGCGCAAGAAGTCGAAGGTCGCGATCGATCTGGCCAATGCCGAAGCCGTGCTCGAGCAGGACCACTACGGCCTGGATAAGATCAAGGAACGCATCCTGGAATACCTCGCAGTACAACAGCGCGTCGAGAAGCTCAAAGCGCCGATCCTGTGCTTCGTCGGTCCTCCGGGCGTCGGCAAGACGTCGCTCGGCCAGTCCATCGCCCGCGCGACGAACCGCAAGTTCGTGCGCATGGCCCTGGGCGGCGTGCGTGACGAAGCCGAGATCCGCGGTCACCGCCGCACGTACATCGGTTCGATGCCAGGCAAGGTGCTGCAATCGCTGGCGAAAGTCGGCGTGCGCAACCCGCTGTTCTTGCTGGACGAGATCGACAAGATGGGCGCCGATTTCCGTGGCGATCCGTCGTCGGCCCTGCTCGAGGTGCTGGACCCCGAACAGAACCACACGTTCTCGGACCACTATCTCGAAGTGGACTTCGACCTGTCGGATGTGATGTTCGTGGCGACCTCGAACTCGTACAACATTCCGCCGGCGCTACTGGACCGCATGGAAGTCATCCGTCTGTCGGGTTACACCGAAGACGAAAAGACCAGCATCGCGCTGCGCTACCTGTTGCCGAAGCAGCTGAAGAACAACGGCTTGAAGGAAGAGGAAATCAAGGTCGAAGAGACCGCGATCCGCGACATCATCCGTTACTACACCCGTGAGGCCGGCGTACGTTCGCTCGAGCGCGAAGTGTCGAAGATCTGCCGCAAGGTCGTCAAGATGCTGCTGCTGAAAAAGCCGGGTACGGGCGTCGACAAGCGCGTGATCGTCAACGGCAAAAACCTGGACAAGTTCCTGGGCGTGCGCCGCTATGACTTTGGCGTCGCCGAGAAAGACAACCAGGTCGGCCAGGTGGTCGGTCTGGCCTGGACCGAAGTCGGTGGCGATCTGCTGACGATCGAAGCCGTCAATGTGCCAGGTAAAGGCGCCATCATCCGCACCGGTACGCTGGGCGACGTGATGAAGGAATCGATCGAAGCTGCCCGCACCGTGGTGCGCAGCCGCGCCGCACGTCTCGGTATCAAGAACGAGGCGTTCGAGAAGGCCGACATCCACATCCACGTGCCGGAAGGCGCGACGCCGAAGGATGGTCCGTCGGCTGGTATCGGCATGACGACGGCGCTGGTCTCGGCCTTCACCGGCATCCCGGTGCGCGCCGATGTGGCGATGACGGGCGAGATCACGCTGCGCGGTGAAGTGCTGCCGATCGGCGGGTTGAAAGAGAAGCTGCTGGCAGCCCATCGCGGTGGCATCAAGACGGTGTTGATCCCCGAGCAGAACGTGAAGGACCTGGCCGAGATTCCGGACAACGTCAAGAACAAGCTCGAGATCGTGCCGGTGCGCTGGATCGAGAAGGTGCTGGAGATTGCACTGGAACGCCAGCCGCAGCCATTGGTCGAAGATCCTGCGGTGGCCGTCGCGCCAGCGCCGGTGGAAGCCAAGCCCGAAGTGGTCAAGCATTAAATAGTACCGAGCTGCTTGCAGCTTCATGAAACAGGCGCCCGTGTGGCGCCTGTTTTTTTTGCGGCGTCGTGTTGGCGCGCCATATACCATATGCCACAGATGAACCTGCGTTGACGCGCCCTCGCTTGACAGCGCCATGTTGCCCTTGTTTAATACGGCCTGCACTTTTGCAGCAGCGGCGCGCGTGCGTCACGAACGGGAAACGAGGGAACGAGTGAACAAGACAGAACTGATCGAAGAAATCGCGAAGTCCGCGGACATTACCAAGGCATCGGCAGCGCGTGCCCTCGACGCCGTGATCGACGCCGTGACCGAGACCCTGAAAAAGAACGACAGCGTGACGCTGGTCGGCTTTGGCACGTTCACGGTTGGCGAGCGCGCAGCGCGCACGGGCCGCGATCCGCGCACCAAGGAGCCCATCAAAATCAAGGCCGCACGCGTCCCGAAATTTAAGGCTGGTAAAGCGCTGAAAGATGCTGTAAACTAATGCCTTCTTCGCGGTGACAAGCGAAGGAAAGCAACAGGGGTTGTTGTTTAGTCCCTGATGTTTGTTGGTGTGTTTTTTGCTGGAGCGGTAGTTCAGTTGGTTAGAATACCGGCCTGTCACGCCGGGGGTCGCGGGTTCGAGTCCCGTCCGCTCCGCCACAAAAAACGCACAGACACCATGTCTGGAGCGGTAGTTCAGTTGGTTAGAATACCGGCCTGTCACGCCGGGGGTCGCGGGTTCGAGTCCCGTCCGCTCCGCCAGAATTGCGTAAAATAGGGGTGGCTCGCTGAGCCGCCTCATGATGAAAAGAGGCGAACGCGAGTTCGCCTTTTTTTTTAACTTGTGCTGTTATTGCATTCTCAACCTTGAATGGCTGACCATGTTTGAATTTATTCGGAACAACAAGCGTTGGATGTACGGGATCCTGCTTCTTTTGATCGTCCCATCGTTCGTGTTTGTCGGTTTGGAGAGTTACCAGAGTAACGATGCCGGCACCCACGTCGCCACCGTTGGCGGTGAAAAGATCTCGCGGCAGGAATGGGAGGATGCGCAGCGTCGCCAGATCGACCAGGCTCGCCAGATGATGGGCGCCCAGTTCGATCAGAAGATGTTCGAGACTGCTGAAGCGAAGAAAACGATTCTCAACAATCTGGTCGGCGAACGCGCCATCAGCACCGAGATCGCCCGCTCGCACATGAACGTCAGCGATGCAACGCTGCAAAAGACCATCATGGAGATCCAGCAGTTCCGCCAGCCGGACGGTGGTTTCGACATGGAAGGCTACAAGGCCGCTCTGGCAGCGCAAGGGATGACGCCGGCGATGTTCGACCAGCGTCTGCGCCGCGACCTCACCGTGCAGCAACTGACCGGTTCGATCCAGGCCACCGCATTTGCACCGCGCAGCGTCGCAACGCGCCTGTCGAACATCAACGATCAGGAACGTGAAGTGCAGGAGATCGTGTTCCCCATTGCGACCTACCTGCCGCAGGTCAAGGTTACCGACGCGATGGTCAAGGCCTACTACGACAAGAACGCGACGCTGTTCCAGATTCCCGAGCAGGTCAAGGCCGAATACGTTGTCTTCAACGCTGCCACCGTCGAAAACCAGGTGCAGGTGTCGGATGCCGAAATCAGCGACTTCTATAACAAGAACCTCAAGAACTACACGACGCCCGAGCAGCGTAGTGCCAGCCACATCCTGATCACGGTGGCAAAGGACGCCAAGCCAGCCGATCAGGCTGCGGCCAAGACGAAAGCGGAAGCCGTGCTGGCGCAAGTGCGCGCGGCCCCGGCCAATTTCGCCGCCATTGCCAAAGCCAATTCGCAAGACCCGGGCTCGGCCCAGGCTGGTGGTGATCTGGGCGTGGTCGAGAAGGGCCTGTTCGTGAAGTCGGTCGAAGATGCGATCTACGCGTTGAAAGAGGGCGAGACGAGCGGCCTGGTGCAGTCGGAATTCGGCTGGCACATCATCAAGCTCAATTCGGTCAAGCCGGCGACGCAAAAGTCGCTGGACACGGCGCGTGATCAGATTGCAGGCGACCTCAAGAAACAGAAGATGGCTGCCAAGTACACCGAACTCGCTGGCGTATTCACCGAGACCGCGTATGACCAGTCGGACAGCCTGAAGCCGGTAGCTGACAAGCTCAAGCTGCAGATCCAGACCGTCGACAACCTGACCCGTACGCCGAATCCGGCGCTGGGCGATGCACCGTTCAACAACGCCAAGTTCCTGACTGCGCTGTTCGGCAACGATGCGCTGAAAAACAAGCGCAACACGGAAGCGGTGGAAGTCGCGCCTAGCGTGCTGGTGGCAGGTCGCGTCGTTGAACTGCGTCCGGCGGCCAAGCGTCCGCTGGCCGAGGTCGAGGCGCAGATTCGTCAGCGCGTAACGATCGAAGAAGCTGTGCGCCTGGCACGCCAGGCCGGTGAAGCCAAGCTGGCTGCGGCCAAGGCGGCAGGCGATGCGACCGGTTTCGGCGCTCCTGTGACGGTCTCGCGCACCATGAAGCCGACGATCAACCAGCCCGGTGCCATTGCGGTGCTCAAGGCTGATGCGACCAAGCTGCCGGCGTATGTCGGTGTCGATGTGCCGGGCCAGGGTTACGCGGTCTACCGCATCGGCAAGGTCTCGCAGCCGGCGCAGCCTGATGCAGCGCGCCGCAAGCAGGAAGCCGACCAGATCGGCAGCCTGGTGGGCCAGCAGCAGATGGTCGACTATGTCGAAGCGTTGAAGGTGAAGGCCAAGGCCAAGGTAACGGCCACCCCGTCGCAACTGGGTACGAATACCGACGCGCAGTAAGCTGTCGCTTGTTCGCTCCTGATTGAAAAAAGCCCGGCCGCGCAAGCAGCCGGGCTTTTTTGCGATGTGCTTAACCGACCTGCGAGATGGCATCTGGAACACTGACCGTATCAGCTACTGCCAATCATGAAGGGACCGTTGCAATGACCACCATCACCACCAGCCGTCAGCGCGCCCGGGACCTGGTCGCGCGCATGACCGAGGACGAAAAGTTTGCCTGGCTGTCCGGCCCGATGGCCATTCCTCTGACGGACGAGCTTAAAGCGCAGGGCGCCATCGGCTCGGCCGCGTTCTATCCCGGCATCCCGCACCTGGGCATCCCCGCGATGCAGCAGGCCGATGCCAGTCTCGGGATCAGCAATATCGGCGGCGTGCGCCCGGGCGACCATGCAACTGGATTGCCCAGCTCGCTGCTGCTGGGCGCGACCTTCAACCGCCAGCTCGCACACGACAGCGGCGTGCTGGTCGGACGCGAAGCCCGGGCCAAGGGGTTCAATATACAGCTCGCAGGTGGCGCGAATCTGATCCGCGAACCGCGCGGCGGGCGCAATTTCGAATACATCAGCGAGGATCCGCTGCTCACCGGCGTGCTGGCCGGCCACTCGGTCGCCGGGATCCAGGCGCAGGGCGTGGTCTCGACCGTCAAGCATTTCGTCTCCAACGGCCAGGAAACGGGGCGCGTGATGGTCAGCGCGAACCTGGCCGAAGCCGCGCTGCGCGAATCCGACCTGCTGGCGTTCCAGATCGCGCTCGAGATCGGCAAGCCGGGCGCCGTCATGCCCGGCTATAACCTCGTCAATGGCCATTACGCGTCCGAAAACGCCTTCCTGCTGCAGCAGGTGCTCAAGGACGAATGGGGTTACCCCGGCTGGGTCATGTCCGACTGGGGCGCCACGCATTCGACCGTCAAGGCGGCACTCGCAGGGCTGGACGTGCAATCGGGCGCCAATCTCGACGACGCACATTATTTCGGTCAGGCGCTGCGCGATGCGGTGCGCGACGGTCAGGTGCCGCAGGCGCGCATCGACGATATGGTGGCGCGCATCCTGACAAGCCTGATCAGCGTTGGCTCGTTGGACGGGGCGCCGGCCAACGAGCGCACCCAGCCGATCGACTTCAGCGAACACAAGCTGATCGCGCAGCGCCAGGCCGAGGAAGGCATCGTGCTGCTCACGAACCGGAACGCCACGCTGCCACTGCCGCAACGACTCACCAAGTTGCTGATCGTCGGCGAGCATGCAGAGCACGGCGTGCTGTGTGGCGGCGGCTCATCGGCCGTGACGCCCATCGGCAGCCTGCAACTGCCTGGCACCAGCATCATGGGGATGGACGTGGCCAAGGTCGTCCAGCCGTCGTCGCTCGTTACCGCGATCAAAGAAGAAAGCGCCGCACGCGACGTCGTGTTCGTCGACGGCGCGGATCGCCAGCAGGTACTGGACGAAGCGCGCAAGGCCGATGCGGTGATCGTGTTCGCACAGGAGTGGCGCTCGGAAGGGCTCGACGCCGTGGGCCTCGCGCTGCCCGACGACCAGGATGCGCTGATCGAGGCCATCGCCGGTGTCAACCCGACGACGATCGTCGTCATCCAGTCGGGTGGCCCCGTCACGATGCCGTGGCGTGACAGCGTGGCCGCGATCCTGGCCGCCTGGTACCCGGGATCGGGCGGCGGGCCGGCCGTGGCGGGTGTGCTGTTCGGGCGCGTCAATCCTTCGGGCCGGTTGCCTGTGACGTTCCCGGCCAGCGAGGCGCAGTTGCCGCGCCCCGCGCAGATCGATCCGGAGACGACGACGTCAAACCCCGCCACGCCGCGCAAGGGTGGCATCATCCCGCTCGACTACGATATCGACGGGTCGGATGTTGGCTACCGCTGGTTTGCACGCGAAGGCCACGAGCCACTGTTCCCGTTCGGGTTCGGCTTGTCGTACACGACGTTTGCACTGAGCGGTCTACGCGTGGGCGTCGATGGGCGTTACACCGCGAGCGTTGAGGTGGCCAATACCGGCACGCGTACGGGTGCCTTCGTGGTGCAGATCTATGTTGCCAAACCCGTCGCTGACGGCTTCGTCAAGCGCCTGGCCGGGTTCACCAAGACGGTGCTGGCGGCCGGAGAACGCGCCAGCGTCGAGATCGACCTCGAGCCGCGCATCCTTGCACGCTACCGGGTGGGGGGTGACGCGCCGGGCTTCGTCATCGAGCCCGGCGACTACCGCGTGTGGGCGGCGCAGCACGCCGACGACGACGCGCTCTGGCAGGATGTCGCGATCGACGACGCCCGCCGCATCGCGTCGTAGCCTCAGGCTGGCGCGTCGTGCAGACGCCGCGCCGCTGCCAGAAAATCGCTGGTGCCGATATCGGCCAGTTCCACCACCTGCGCCTGCGGATACTGCACGAAGTTGCGGTCGATCGAGCGCATATAGGCCGGGTCGTAGTGCTGCACCAGCAGCTCGTCGACCAGCGCCGGCAGCGCGCCGCCTTGCGCCATCGCCTGCCAGTCAGCGATCTTGGCGCGGCCATGTACCAGCGTCAGGTGCGTCAGCTGATCGGCCAGCACCGACGGATCGGCGCAGAAGTGCCGGTAGTCTTCCATCAGCAGGCGCACGCGCGCAGGGCGCGCCAGTTGCAGGTCGATGCAGGGCGCGGCGCGCATGCGCGTCATCACCGCGTCGGGCACGCGCAGGTTGCCGACCTTCTTGCTTTCGGCCTCGACGAACACGGGGCGGGTCAGGTCGAAGCTGCGCAGCCTGGTCAGCACCAGCGTCTCGAACATCTTCTGGCTTGGCTGTGGTTCGTTCGGCAAGTGGCCCAGCACCGAGCCGCGGTGGGCGGCAAGCTGCTCCAGGTCGAGCACCTGCGCGCCGATGCCGTCGAGCGTTTCGAGCAGGCGGCTCTTGCCGCTGCCGGTGGGGCCGCAGACGACGCGGAAATCGACGGCAGGTGGCTCGGCCAGCGCAGCGCTGACCCAGGCGCGATAATTCTTGTAGCCGCCTTCGAGCTGCGCCACCGGCCAGCCGATACGCGCCATGATCAGCGCCATCGCGCCGCTGCGGTTGCCGCCGCGCCAGCAATACACGAGCGGGCGCCAGTCGCGCGGCTTGTCGTGAAACAGCGTGTCGATGTGGTGCGCGATATTGCGCGCGATGATCGGCGCGCCGGCCTTCTTGGCGTCGAATGCGCTGGTCTGCTTGTACAGCGTGCCGACCAGAATGCGTTCGTCGTTGTTCAGCACCGGGCAGTTGATCGCGCCGGGAATATGGTCGAGTGCGAATTCGGCTTCGCTGCGCACGTCGATGATCGCGTCGAATTCACCGAGGCGCGGGAGCAGGGCGTCGAACCCTGCGACTTCCGGGTACTTCATGGCTGCTTCACCATTTTCTCGAACGTCGGCCAGATATTGTTCAGGATGATCGGATGCGCCTGCGCGGTCGGATGCAGGCGGTCTTGCTGGAACAGGGCCGGCTT
Organism: Telluria sp. LT1R51-2; assembly: GCF_059685775.1. NCBI lineage: Bacteria > Pseudomonadati > Pseudomonadota > Betaproteobacteria > Burkholderiales > Oxalobacteraceae > Telluria > Telluria sp. LT1R51-2. Next base: position 1,665,746 of record NZ_JCASIM010000001.1, read on the forward strand.
GTCGGCCACGCCCTCGAGCATGAACGGCACCAGCGGCGACTTCGTCGATGTCGCCACGGTCTTGAACATGCCGAAGAAGCGCTCGGTGTAGGCGCGCCCGTAATTCGGCGGCATGCGCATGCCCACCAGCAGCACGCGTGCTTTCTGCGCCTGCGCTGCGGCGATCATCGCGCGCAGGTTCGCTTCGGCCGACGGCACGGGCAGGCCGCGCAGGCCGTCGTTGGCGCCCAGTTCGATCACGACCAGGTCCGGCTTGTGCTGGCCCAGCAGCGCGGGCAGGCGCGCCTTGCCGCCGCTGGTAGTCTCGCCGCTGATGCTGGCGTTGACGACCTTCGCGTCGATTTTTTCGCTCTTCATTTTTTGTTCGAGCAGTGCCACCCAGCCGGCGCCACGGGCAATGCCGTATTCGGCCGACAGGCTGTCGCCCACCACGAGGACGGTTTTTGGTGCAGAATAAGCGTTCGCCGTCGCTGCCAGGGACAGACTCAACCCCAGTGCAGCGCCGACAATTAATTTACCGAGAACTGCGTTCTTAAGAAAAGCAAGCATGCGTGATCATCCCGAGGCATTCAAAAATGACGTCACTGACGTCGATGTAATGACAGGCCGGCCGCCCGCAATTGAAGTCAGCGGCTTGTCGAAGAAGGTCGCAGACGCCAGCGGCGAGCTGACCATCCTGCAAGAGATTGATTTTACCGTGCAACCGGCAGAGACGCTCGCGCTCGTCGGCGCTTCCGGCTCGGGCAAGTCGACGCTGCTTGGCCTGCTGGCAGGCCTGGACACGCCATCGTCCGGCACCGTGCGCCTGGATGGCACCGATATCTTTGCACTCGATGAAGACGGCCGCGCGGCGTTTCGCAAGGCCAAGCTGGGTTTCGTGTTCCAGTCGTTCCAGCTGCTCACGCACCTGAACGCGCTGGAAAACGTGATGCTGCCACTTGAATTGCGGGGCGAATCCGGTGCACGCGAGAAGGCGGCTGACATGCTGGGCCGCGTTGGCCTGGGCAGCCGCCTGAAGCACTATCCCAAGTTCCTGTCGGGCGGCGAGCAGCAGCGTGTTGCGCTGGCGCGTGCTTTTGTCACGCAGCCGCCGCTGCTGTTTGCCGACGAGCCCACCGGCAGCCTCGATGCTGCCACCGGCGAATCGATCATCGGGCTGATGTTCGAACTCAATCGCGAACGCGGCTCGACGCTGGTGCTGGTCACGCACGACCCGGGCATGGCGGCGCGTTGCGGCCGGACGATCACGATCGCCGCCGGCCGCCTCGTCGGCTGATTAATCAGCTGCCTGGGCTGCAGCGCGCACCTGCGCGTTCAGTACCTTGCGCACCGCCGCCGGCAGCTCGCCGGCGGTCATGCCGATCGGCCCCACGCCATCTTCGACCAGCGCGTCGGCCGCGGCGCCATGCAACCAGGCCGCCGCCGCTGCTGCTTCTTTACCCGGCCAGCCCTGCGCGAGCAGGGCGCCGCAGATCCCCGCCAGTACGTCGCCACTGCCCGCCGTGGCCAACCCTGCGTTGCCGGTAGGGTTGATCAGCGCCGCGCCATCCGGCGCGGCGATCACAGTGCCCGAGCCCTTGAGAATCACGACCGCATCCATGCGCTGCGCGAGTTCGCGCGCGCTGGCCAGGCGGTCAGCCTGCACCACCGACACTGTCATGCCGAGCATGCGCGCCGCTTCCAGCGGATGCGGCGTGAGCACGCTTGGGGCGCTCCGCTGCGCCAGGCGCGCCTGCAGGTCGGGACTGGCGCCGACCAGGTTCAGCGCATCGGCGTCGAGCACCAGCGGGCAGTCGCTGTCGAGCGCCTTGGCCACCAGCCGGATCGCGTCGACCGAGTCGCCCATGCCCGGCCCGAGCACCAGCGTACGGCCAAACAGATCCAGGTCGTCGGCCGCGCGGAACATGATTTCGGGCTGGCTGCTGTCGTAGCCGGGCGGCGTGTTCAGTGCCGCGACATACACGCGGCCCGCGCCCGCATACAGCGCGCCGCGCGCGGCCAGCACTGGTGCACCGGCCATGCCATGCGCGCCACCGATCACGGCGACGTCGCCAAAGCTGCCCTTGTGCGAGTTCTGGCGGCGCGCCGTGAAGCAGTGCGCGAAGGCCGGCAACCCGTTCATGGCTGCCGTCGTGGGCGTGGCTGCAGCATCCACGCCGAGCGTGTCCATGCGTACCGCACCTGCGTGATCGCGCCCGTCGGCCGTATGCAGGCCCGGCTTGTCGGCGATGAACGTGATCGTGTGGGTGGCGCGCACCGCGATACCGTCCGGGCCGATGACGGCGCCCGTGTCGGCATCCAGACCACTCGGCACGTCGAGTGCCAGGACCGGGCAGCGCAGGCTGTCGAGGCCCGCGACCACGTCGCGGTACTCGCCGCTGAGCGCGCGGGTCAGGCCGATCCCGAACAAGCCGTCGACGGCAAGCGCCCACTGGCCATCCGGCGGCAGCATGTCGAGCCAGCCCACGGTGCCGGAACGCGCGCGCTCGTAGGCCGCGGCGGTTTCGCTCGAGGCGTCGTCGTTGCCGTCGCCCGGCAAGTGCAGGACGGTCGCGTTGACGCCCGCTTCGGCCAGGTTGGCCGCTACCTCGAGTGCATCGCCGCCATTGTTGCCGGGGCCGGCCAGCACCAGCACTGCCGCGCCACGCAGGTCGCCGCCCGATTCGCCCAGCAGCTCGAGCGCATAGTCGGCGGCGGCCTTGCCGGCGCGGGTCATCAGGGTACCCGGCGCCAGCGTGCTGCTGGCCGCGTGTTCGATGGTGCGCAGCTGCGCGACGGTGTAGAGAGGGTTTGCCATGGTCGTTTGCGTGAATGAGAATGCCACCATTGTCGTGCATTCGCGCCAACGTTGGCGCGCTGTCCGCACTACAATGGCTGCCATCATCTGGTCAGCACAGGGAGTGAGTATGGATTGGCAGTTCTGGATCGACCGTGGCGGCACATTCACCGATATCGTGGGGCGCCGCCCGGATGGGCAACTCGTCACGCACAAGCTCCTGTCCGAGCACCCCGAGCAGTACCGCGATGCGGCGGTTGCGGGCATCCGTTACCTGCTGGGCGTCACCCCAAGCGCGCCGCTGCCGGCAGCCGGCATCGAGGCCGTCAAGATGGGCACGACCGTGGCCACCAATGCGCTGCTCGAGCGCAAGGGCGAGCCGACCGTGCTGGCCATCACGCGCGGCTACCGCGACGCGCTGCGCATCGCCTACCAGAACCGGCCACGCCTGTTCGACCGCCATATCGTGCTGCCCGAACTGCTGTATGCGCAGGTGATCGAGGTCGATGAACGCATCGGCGCGCATGGCGACATCGTGCAGGCGCTCGATGAAGCGGCCACCCAGGCCAGCCTGCAGGGAGCGTTCGACGCCGGCCTGCGCTCGCTGGCCATCGTCTTCATGCACGGTTACCGCTACACGGCGCACGAAGCGGCCGTGGCCCGCATCGCGCGTGCGATCGGCTTCACGCAGGTGTCGGTCTCGCATGAGGTGAGCCCGATGATGAAGCTCGTCGCGCGCGGCGACACGACGGTCGTCGACGCCTATCTGTCGCCGATCCTGCGCCGCTACGTCGACCAGGTGGCCGACGAACTGCCCGGCGTGAACCTGCAGTTCATGCAGTCCAACGGCGGCCTGACCGATGCACGCGCGTTTCAGGGCAAGGACAGCATCCTGTCCGGCCCTGCCGGCGGTATTGTCGGCATGGTGCGCGCGAGCCGGCAGGCCGGCTTCGAGCGCGTGATCGGCTTCGACATGGGCGGCACGTCCACCGACGTCTCGCACTTCGCGGGCGAGTTTGAACGCGTGTTCGAAACCCAGGTCGCCGGCGTGCGCATGCGCGCGCCGATGATGAGCATCCACACCGTGGCCGCTGGCGGCGGTTCGATCCTGCACTTCGATGGCAGCCGCTACCGCGTGGGGCCCGACAGCGCCGGCGCCAATCCCGGCCCGGCCAGCTACCGGCGCGGCGGCCCGCTCGCCGTCACTGACTGTAACGTCATGCTCGGCAAGGTGCAGGCCGATTATTTCCCGCGCCTGTTCGGCGCGCGTGGCGATGAAGCGCTGGACGTGGGCGCCGTGCGCCGCCGTTTCGATGCGCTGGCGGACGAGATCGGCGTGGCGACGGGTGAACGGCCTGCGCCGGAAGCCGTGGCCGAAGGCTTCATCGCGATCGCGGTGGGCAATATGGCCAATGCGATCAAGCAGATCTCGGTGCAGCGAGGCCACGACGTCACCGACTACGTGCTCACCAGTTTCGGTGGCGCCGGTGGCCAGCATGCATGCCTCGTGGCCGACGCCCTTGGCATGCAGACGGTGTTCATCCATTCGCTGGCCGGCGTGCTGTCGGCCTACGGCATGGGGCTGGCCGACCAGAGCGCGATGCGCGAGCAGGCCGTCGAAGAGCGGCTGGTCGATGCGGTACTGCCGGTGCTGGCCGAACGCCTCGGCGTGCTGGGCGAGGCGGCGCGCGCGCAGTTGCTGGCGCAAGGCGTGGCGCCCGAGCGCATCACGCTCGTCGAACGCGTGCACTTGCGCTACGAAGGCACCGACTCGGCGCTCGTCGTGCTCGCGGGCGACATGACGGCGATGACGGCGCAGTTCGAACAAGCCTACAAACGCCGCTACTCGTTCCTGATGCCGGCGCGCGCGCTGATCGTCGAAGCGGTGTCGGTCGAGGCCATCGGCCAGTCCGATGCGCCGCCGGAGCACGTGGTGGCAACGACCACGCCTGGCGCCGAAGCGGCCCCGCAGGACAGCGTGCGCATGTACAGCGCGGGCCGCTGGCATGATACCGGTGTCTACGCGCGCGGTGCGCTGCAGCCGGGGCACGCGGTGTGCGGCCCGGCGATCATCGCCGAAGAGAACGCGACCACGGTCGTCGAGCCGGGCTGGGAAGCGCGCGTGACGCCGTACGGCCACCTGGTGCTGCAGCGCGTTCAAGCGCTGCCCGAACGCCGCGCGATCGGCACCACGGCCGATCCGGTGATGCTCGAAATCTTCAACAACCTGTTCATGTCGATTGCCGAGCAGATGGGCCTGCGCCTGCAGAACACGGCCCACTCGGTCAACATCAAGGAACGGCTGGACTTCAGCTGCGCGATCTTCGACCAGGACGGCAATCTGGTGGCCAACGCGCCGCACATGCCGGTGCACCTGGGCTCGATGGGCGAGAGCATCAAGACCGTGATGCGCGAGAACGCAGGCCGCATGCACGCGGGCGACGTGTACATCCTGAACGACCCATACAACGGCGGCACGCACCTGCCCGACGTGACGGTGATCTCGCCCGTGTTCGACGAAGCCGGCGCCGAGATCCTGTTCTACGTCGGCTCGCGCGGCCACCACGCCGACATCGGCGGCACCACGCCCGGCTCGATGCCGCCCGACTCGAGCCACATCGAGCAGGAGGGCGTCCTGATCAACAACTTCAAGTTGATCGACGGGCAGGATGGCGTGCTGCGCGAAGAAGCACTGCGCTCCTTGCTGCTGGGCGCGCGCTACCCGGCGCGCAATCCCGACCAGAACCTGGCCGACCTGCGCGCGCAGGTGGCCGCGAACCAGAAAGGCGTCGAAGAGCTGCACAAGATGGTCGCGCACTTCGGTCTGGACGTGGTGCGCGCCTACATGGGCCATGTGCAGGACAACGCCGAAGAGGCGGTGCGACGCGTGATCTCGGCGCTCAAGGATGGCAGCTTCCACTACCAGCTCGATAACGGCGCGCACATCGACGTTGCGATCCGCGTGGACGCTGCGGCGCGCAGTGCCCAGATCGACTTCACCGGCACCTCGGGCCAGCTGCCAAACAACTTCAATGCGCCGTCGGCCGTGTGCATGGCGGCCGTGCTGTACGTGTTCCGCACGCTGGTCGACGATGAGATTCCGCTGAACGCCGGGTGTCTGAAACCACTGGAGGTGATCATTCCGCCCGGCTCGATGCTCAATCCGCATTATCCGGCGTCGGTCGTGTCGGGCAATGTCGAGACCTCGACCTGCATCACCAATGCGCTGTATGGCGCGCTGGGCGTGATGGCGGCGGCGCAGGGCACGATGAACAACTTCACGTTCGGCAATGACCGCTACCAGTATTACGAGACCATCTCGGGTGGCTCCGGCGCGGGCGAGGGCTTCGATGGCACCGACGTGGTCCAGACCAATATGACCAACTCGCGCCTGACCGATCCCGAGATCCTGGAGTTCCGCTTTCCCGTGCGGCTTGAGCGTTATGAAATTCGACCGAATTCGGGCGGGGCGGGGCGCTGGCATGGCGGCAACGGCGGCGTGCGCCGCGTGCGCTTTTTAGTGCCGATGACGGCGGCGATCCTGTCGAACAACCGGATTCACGCGCCGTTCGGCATGGCCGGTGGCGGAGAAGCCGGGCGTGGCCGTAACAGTGTCGAGCGCGCCGACGGACGTATCGAGCAGGTGGGGCATATCGGCAAGATCGACATGGCCGCGGGCGACGTGTTCGTCATCGAGACGCCGGGCGGCGGCGGTTACGGCAATCCATAGCACAGGGCAGCATATTGTGGCCCGCCCGCGCGCCCTGTATGCTGCACCAGCATCGATTTTTAACACTACTACGAGAGATACCATGAAACGCGTACTGACCTGCTCCGCCCTGGTGGCGGCAATGCTGCTGACGGTAACCGCCTGCAAGCGCGCCGAAGCCCCGGCCACGCCGGCTGCCGAAACCAGCAGCGCGACCACTACCGCCCCAGCCGTCGCTTCGCAACAGATCGACACCGTGGTCGGCACCGGCAAGGAAGCCACGTCCGGCGCGACCGCCGTCGTTAACTACACCGGCTGGCTGTACGAGCCGGCAGCGCCGCAGCAGCGTGGCAAGGAGTTCGATTCGTCGATCGGCCGTGAGCCGTTCAGCTTCCAGGTTGGCGCCGGCCAGGTCATCAAGGGTTGGGATGTCGGCGTGCAGGGCATGAAAGTGGGCGGCAAGCGCACGCTGATCGTGCCAGCCGACATGGGTTATGGCGCCGGCGGCGCAGGCCCGATTCCCCCGAACGCCACGCTGGTGTTCGAGGTCGAGCTGCTCGACGTGCGTTAATTCGCGACCGGCGCTGGCGCTGGCGCCGGCGCGGTTGCCGGGGCCTTTGCTGGCGCTGGTGCTGACGCTGGTGCTGGCGAAGGTGCCGCTGCCGGTGCCGGTTTCAAAGCAGGCGCCAATACCGGCGTCAATGCCGGGGGCAGCGCTGCGCGGCGAGGTGTTGTCGCCACCGGGTCCTGTTTCGCCCCCGGCGCTTCACGATCGCGGATCCGGTACCACGCAAGGCCCAGCAACTCATAGGTTGCATACCACGAGCGCCGCATGCCTTCTGCGCTTGGCAGCCAGGCATCGAAACCATAGTTGGGGTTGTAGACGAACATGGTCGGCGCCTCGACCACCTCCAGGCCTTCACGCTCGAACACATTGCGCGCGCGGTGCATGTGCATCGCATCGGTCACGAGCAGGATCCGTTTCACGCCGGCTTTACGCAGCAGCAGATTGCTGTAGATCGCATTCTCGCCCGTATCGCGCGAGCGCCGTTCGATCCATTTGACCGGCACACCGAAATCTTCGCGCAGCGCCCTGGCCATCGCGTCGGCCTTGGTGTACCCCATGTCGATGGTGGCCGGATCGACACCGCTGCCGCCATTGCCGCCGGTGACCAGAATCGGCAGGCCGGTGCGCCGCTGCAGGTGCGCCCCATAGCGTAGCCGCGCAAGGGCCGTGTGGTCGGGAATGTCGCGGTTGTCGTATTCACCGGCACTGCGTAACCGGCCTGCCGCCAGCACGACGATGGCCTCGGCGCCGGCGTTCTCGGGCCGCGCAAGCGGCTTGGTCAGCTCTTCCAGCGGCCGGACCAGAAAGCTCGATCCGGCATTGCTCGACATGAGTGTCAGCAAGGCCAGACCGGTACCGGCAACGATGCGCCCGGCCTTTGGACGGAAACGCCACAGCACCAGACCCAGCGCGATGATCAGGTACAGGCTGGTGGGAGGCAGGAAAAGATTACGGGGAAGGGCGTTGATTAGGTCGAGCAAAATGAAAGGCGATCGGGCCGCTGTAGTAAGAATGACAGCGACAGTAGACCGTAACTTGTGCAGTGCGTCAAGTTGACGGCCCTAGATGCGGTAGCCGGTATTGAGCACGTACAGCTCGAGAGGCAAGGCCACAATGGCCAGCAGCATGGGCAGCAGCCACGCGAATTTCTGCATGCGGCCCATGCGCGGATGCTGTAGCCGGCGCGTGCGGTAGGCCCGATAACCGGCATAGGCGGCCAGTGGCGGGAAGATGAAGATCGGGATGGCGAGCCAGAAGGTCAGCGCCGACAGCAGCGTCAGAACGGGGGAGAGCAGTGCCATGGCGATTGGTCGCGCTGTTGGTCGCTCTGTTGGTCGTGATTTGTTCAAGCGGCCGCAATCCCGTACTTGCGCCGCGCCGCCTGGTATTCCTCGGTGAGCGTGGCCAGCCGCGGATGCTGCGCGTCCTGCGCCCGGATGCCGTCCAGCAGACCGGCGGCGGTCTGGCCCAGCGGATGGTCCCACCCCAGTTCGTTGATCTGGCGAAGGATGCCCCCGGCGGTGGCCACCATTACCTGCAGGTTGCGCGGCGCCAGGTGCAGCGCTTCGCGCAGCGTCTGGACTGCGCCGCGCACGTCGCCCATATTGCGTTTTTCGTCGGCTACGCCCAGCAGGATCTGCGCCTGCGCCTTGAGCTGCTGGCCCATGTTCTCGAGCAGGTCGGCGCGCCCGGCGTCGACGAACACCGTCATCGCCTGCTCGGGCGAGACGCCGCTGTCTGCGTCGTTTACGACCGTCAGCATCACGCTGGCCGCCTGTTCGTCGAGCCGGTGCGCCAGGCATGCGCGCGCCAGTTCCAGTTTGAGGCTAGGGGACAGCGCGTCGTTGGCGCGCACCGCCGACACGGCAGTCTGCAGTCCGGCCACCGCCGCGCCGCCGTTGCCGGTCTTGTCGTACAGGAGCGCGTTGGCATAGGCGTGGCAGGCATCGTAGCCCGGCGTGGCGCGCAGCGAGCGTTCGAGATCGCGGATCACGCCCGTGGCCTGCAGCAGGTCGCCGCGCGCCACCAGCGTCTTGACCAGGCTGACGTGGTCTTCGGGATCGCGAAACGCCGAGTAGCGCGCTTTGCCCACGACTTGGCGGAACGACGTCTCGGCCACGGCCATGTCGCCCGTGGTCAGTGCGAGCTCGCCCAGTTTGCGCAGGCGCCCCACGACGTGCGGCGAGATGGCGACCGCATCGGCCAGCACGCGCTGGGCCAGCGCCGGCTCGCCGTCCGCCTCGAGGCAGCGCGCGAGCAGGTCGTAGCCGGCCATCAGGCGCGGGTTGGTTGCCAGCAGTTCTTCGAGGATCGCGCGCGCGTCGTCCGGTTGACCCAGCGCGAGCAGCGTGCGCGCCAGGCCCAGGGCCGCCCAGCCGACCGGGCGTTCGGCCAGCACGTCGCGGTAGACGGCGGCGGCCTCTGAATGTTCGCCCAGCGTCGTGTGCAACTCGGCGCGCACGCGTGCGAGGTCGGCCGCGAAGCGCGGCTGCGCCCGGGCGCCGTTGGCGCACGCAAGGATCGCCCCGCGCAGCCTGCCTTGCGCCGCCAGTTGCCAGGCCGGGAGCAGGGCGCTGCGCCGATCGAGCGCGCGCTTGATGCGCGTGCTGATCAACTCCACCGTGAACGGTTTCAGGAGGTAGTCGGTGGGCGCCAGTTCGGCGGCGCTGACGACCTTGTCGCGCTCGGCCTCGGACGTGAGCATGATGAAGATGGTCGACGGCGTAATCAGGCGATGCTGGCGCAGGTCTTCCAGCAGTTGCTGGCCGTCCTGGCCTTCGCCGGTGCCACTGGCCAGGTCGTACTCGCACAGGATGATGTCGAACGCACGCTGCTGCAGCTGGCGGATCGCCGTGCCGGCATTGACCGCGTGTTCGATCTTCGTGATGCCGGCCAGGCCCAGCATGTTTTGCAGGCTGGTGCGCATGCCCGGATTGGGATCGACCACCAGCACCGCCAGGTTCGCGTTTTCTTGCATCGTCGCTCTCGTCTGCTCTGGCCGCGTACGCCGGACGGCGCACATCGCAAGATTGTTCAACGTTAAGATACCGGCAAGTGCCGAAACGATCAAGGAAACCGGTACGCTGCGTGCGCGAGGTGCCAGCCGGTCGTCGATGGCGGCCCGGCCAGAGGGGTGAGGCTGTATAATACCGGCCTATCTTCCACCCTAGCAGCGACGCTGCATCAACCGACTGTCCAAGCCATGTTGATTCTGCCGGGTTCCAATGCCCTGTCCGCCTTCCGTAGCCAACGCCTCCTGAGCCAACTGCAAGCTGTCGCCCCGTCGATCGCCGCCGTCCAGGGCCGTTTCTACCATTTCATCGACACCAGCGCGCCACTGTCCATCGACGATACGTCGCGCCTGTCGGCCATGCTCACCTATGGCGAACCTGCGCCGGAGACCCTGTACGACGGCGTGACCGAAGCATTCTTCGTCATCCCGCGCCTTGGCACCATTTCACCGTGGGCCTCGAAAGCAACCGACATCGCGCGCAACTGCGGCATGGGCCATGTGCACCGCATCGAGCGCGGCATCGGCTACACCGTGGTGCTCAAGACTGGCATCCTTGGCAGCAGTTTCGGCGCGCCCAAAAAACTGGCGGCCGACGAGCTGCAGGCGGTCATCGGCCTGCTGCACGACCGCATGACCGATACCGTCCTGCGCAACGCCGACGACGCGCAGCACCTGTTCAATGAACTCGAGGGCAAGCAGCTCGAGAGCATCGATGTGCTGGGTCTTGGCCGCGCCGCACTGGTGCGCGCCAACACCGAACTCGGTCTGGCGATGTCGGACGACGAGGTGGACTACCTGAACGACGCCTTCACGAAGGCGCAGCGCAACCCGACCGACGTCGAGCTGATGATGTTCGCCCAGGCGAACTCGGAGCACTGCCGCCACAAGATCTTCAATGCCGACTGGGTCATCGACGGCGAGAAGCAGAGCATCTCGCTGTTCGGCATGATCAAGAACACGCACCAGCTGAACCCGCGCGGCACGGTCGTCGCCTACAGCGACAACTCCTCGATCATCGAAGGCGCCACCGTGACCCGGTTCTTCCCGCGCGACGGTGAAGAGTACGGCCCGTCGACGGAGCTCGTGCACACCCTGATGAAGGTCGAAACGCACAATCACCCGACCGCGATCTCGCCATTCCCGGGCGCCTCCACCGGCGCCGGCGGCGAAATCCGCGACGAAGGCGCAACGGGCCGCGGCGCGAAGCCGAAGGCGGGCCTGGCCGGCTTCACGGTGTCGAACCTGGTGATCCCGGATGCCGTGCGGCCGTGGGAAAACGCGTCGGACGTGACGAGCCAGATGCGCTCGGACGCGCTGTACGGCAAGCCGGAACGCATTGCCTCGCCACTGCAGATCATGATCGAAGGCCCGATCGGCGGCGCCGCATTCAGTAATGAATTCGGCCGGCCGGTCCTGGGCGGCTACTTCCGTACCTACGAACAGAACGTCGGCGCAGCCGGCGCGGTCTACGGCTACCATAAGCCGATCATGATCGCCGGGGGCATCGGCAGCATCTCGGACGCGCACACGCACAAGGACGAGATCCCGGTCGGCAGCCTGCTGATCCAGCTGGGCGGCCCTGGCATGCGCATCGGCATGGGCGGCAGCGCCGCGTCGTCGATGGCCACCGGCACCAATACGGCCGATCTGGACTTCGACTCGGTCCAGCGCGGCAATCCGGAGATGGAACGCCGCGCACAAGAAGTGATCAATGGCTGCTGGCAGCTGGGCGCGCACAATCCGATCATCTCGATCCATGACGTGGGCGCTGGCGGCTTGTCGAACGCCTTCCCGGAAATCGTCAATGATGCCAAGCGCGGCGCGATCTTCAATCTGCGCAAGGTGCCGCTCGAAGAAAGCGGCCTGGCGCCAAAAGAAATCTGGTCGAATGAATCGCAGGAGCGCTACGTGCTGGCGATCGCGCCCGAGAGCCTGGCGAAGTTCGCCGCGCTGTGCGAGCGCGAGCGCTGCCCGTTTGCCGTCGTCGGCACCGCGACCGAAGAGCGTCAGCTGCGCCTGCTCGACGAAGAACAAGCGGGCGGGCCGAATGCGTCGCCAGTCGACATGCCGATGGACGTCCTGCTCGGCAAGCCGCCGAAGATGACGCGCGACGTGCAGCACGTGCAGAACACGTTCCCGCCGGTGGACCTGACCGGAATCGAGCTAGTGGAAGCGGCGCGCCGCGTGCTGCAGAACCCCACCGTGGGCGACAAGTCTTTCCTGATCACGATCGGCGACCGCACGGTTGGCGGCATGACGGTGCGCGACCAGATGGTCGGCCCGTGGCAGGTGCCGGTGGCCGATTGCGCCGTCACGGCAATGGCCTACGACGGCTTCCTCGGCGAAGCGATGGCGATGGGCGAGCGTACGCCGCTGGCCGTCATCGACGCTGCCGCATCGGGCCGCATGGCCGTGGCCGAATCCATCATGAATATCGCGGCCGCCGCGATCGACGATATCTCGGATATCAAGCTGTCGGCCAACTGGATGGCGGCCTGTGGCCAGCCGGGCCAGGACGCCGCACTGTTCGACACCGTGAAAGCGGTCGGCATGGAACTGTGCCCGGCGCTGGGTGTGTCGATCCCGGTCGGCAAGGATTCGCTGTCGATGCGCACGACGTGGAGCGACGCTGGCGAATCGAAAGCCGTGATCTCGCCGGTGTCGCTGATCATCTCGGCGTTCGCACCGGTCGCCGATATCCGTCGCTCGCTCACGCCCCAGCTGCGTACGGACGCGGGCGAGACGGCGCTGATCCTGGTCGACCTGGGCCGCGGCAAGAACCGCCTGGGCGCGTCGATCCTGGCGCAAGTCACGCAGCAACTGGGTGACTCGGTGCCGGACGTCGATTCGCCGGACGACCTGAAAGCGCTGTTCGGCGCGATCCAGGCGCTGAACAAGGACGGCAAGCTGCTGGCCTACCACGACCGCTCGGACGGCGGCCTGTTCGCGACGCTGGCGGAGATGGCCTTTGCCGGGCGCACCGGCGTGTCGGTCAACCTCGACATCCTGACGATGGAGAGCGGGCACGGCGCCGACTGGGGCGATGCCAAGAACTGGACCGGCCAGGTGGCCGAGCGCCGCAACGAAATGACGCTGCGCGCGCTGTTCAGTGAAGAACTGGGCGCCGTATTCCAGGTGCGTGTGGACGACAAGACGGCCGTCATGAATGTGCTGCGCGAAGCGAATCTGGGCGCCTGCAGCCATATCATCGGCAAGCTCAATGACCGCGGTGCCATCGAATTCACGCGTGACGCGAAAGTCATTTACAACGAAAAGCGCAGCAGCCTGCACCGCCTGTGGAGCGAGACCAGCTGGCGCATCGCGCGCCTGCGCGACAATCCTGAGTGCGCGGACGCAGAATACGACCGCCTGCTGGACGAGCACGATATCGGCATGACGCCGAAGATCAGCTTCAACCTGGACGAGGATGTCGCTGCACCATTCATCGCGACCGGCAAGCGTCCGCGCGTGGCGATCCTGCGTGAGCAGGGCGTCAACTCGCACATCGAGACGGCCTGGGTCATGCACCAGGCGGGCTTCGCGGCCATCGACGTGCACATGAGCGACCTGATTGCCGGCCGCGCCAAGCTTGACGACTTCCATGGCGTGATCGCCGTGGGCGGCTTCTCGTACGGCGACGTGCTGGGCGCCGGCGAAGGCTGGGCCAAGACCATCCTGTTCAACCCGCAGCTGTCGGACCAGTTCGCCCGCTTCTTCGCGCGCCAGGATACCTTCGGCCTGGGCGTCTGCAACGGCTGCCAGATGATGAGCAACCTGAAGTCGATCATCCCGGGTGCGCAGGCATGGCCGAAGTTCACGCGCAACAAGTCGGAGCAGTTCGAAGCGCGCTTCGGCATGGTGGAAGTACTGGACTCGCCATCGATCTTCTTCCAGGGCATGGCCGGCACCCACGCGCCAATCGCCATCGCGCACGGCGAAGGCTTTGCCGACTTCTCGCTGACCGGCGACTACGACGCCTCGATCAAGGCGATGCGCTTTGTCGACAACCGTGGCCAGGCCACCGAAACGTACCCGTTCAACCCGAACGGCTCGCCGGGTGGTCTGACGTCGGTAACGACGGCCGATGGCCGCTTCACGGTCCTGATGCCGCACGCCGAGCGCGTCTTCCGCGCCTCGGTGCATTCGTGGGCGCCAGAATCCTGGGGCGACGAATCGCCATGGATGCGAATGTTCCGCAACGCGCGCAAGTGGGTTGGCTGATCGGCTGACGATGCAAAAAACGCCTCCTCGGAGGCGTTTTTTTCGTGCTGTAGTACAGCCGGGGTCACAGCCGGGGTCAGGTCTGACATTTGGACACGACCTCAGGCGTAGGGTGGACGGCTTCCCCGTCCACGTGTGCCTTACCACAACTGCATAGCTGGGGTCACATAGCTGGGGTCAGGTCTGACATTCGGACACGGTCTCAGCTTTAGTCGCTTCCAACGGTGTCTTGTCCAGCAGCGGCATGGTCCGGCGCCAGATTGCCTGCTGATCGATCGCCTAACTGTCGAGATCGTGTCCGAATGTCAGACCTGACCCCGGCTTTTGAAGTTTGGCGTGCCATGAATTCGGATCGATTTGAACGCGTGGGTGGCATAGCCGCCACCCTACGGGACGTCGAGGGCGAAGACGCTGTCGCTGGCGCTCGATGATGCAAGCCGCCATCCCAGGCGCGTATAGAATTGCGCGGCCCTGGTGTGCGTCCCTGTGCTGAGTGTTACCCTCGTGAACCCGAGCGAGAACAGCCAACCGGTCGCCCGTGCCAGTAACGCCTTGCCCAGCCCTTGACCCTCGAAACGCGGATCGACGAACAGCGCCCAGATTGACCCGTCGATCCGGTTGGCATAGCTGAACGCGACGATGTCGCCATCGACCAGCGCCACCCAGCCGCGTCCGTCTTTCTCCAGAAAATCGGCATACATCTGCGGCGTGATCCGTGTCGGGTCGCGCAGGACGTTTTCAGTTACCGCCAGGCGAATGCGGGTCATATGCGGAATATCGCCGCACGCCGCCTCGCGAAATACGGTACGCATAAGCACCAGCCTCCAAATGAAAAGAGCGCACCCTTGGATGCGCTCTTTGCGGTCAAGCCAGGCAGCGAATTACTGCACTTTGGCTTTCTTGACCAAGGTCTCGCGGTAGGCTGCCAGCTGACGCTGCTGCAGGCCTTCGGTGACTTGCTGCTTGACTTCTTCCAGCGCCGGCACCTTGGCTGCACGCACATCTTCCAGCTTGATGACGTGGTAACCGAACTGCGATTTCACAGGCGTTTCGGTGATGGCGCCTTTTTGCAGGGCGACCATGGCTTTCGAGAACTCAGGCACGTAGGTGGCCGCGCTGGCCCAGCCCAGGTCGCCGCCGTTCTGTGCGCTGCCGTCTTTCGACTGCTTGGCCAGTTCGTCGAACTTGCCGCCGGCTTTCAGCTTGGCGATGATGCCCTTGGCGTCGGCTTCGGAGTCGACCAGAATGTGACGCGCGTGGTATTCCTTGTCGCCGATCAGCGCTTTCTGCTTGTCGTACTCGGCTTTGACGTCGGCATCCTTGACCGGGTTCTTCTTGACGTAGTCCGCCAGCATCGCGTTGATGATGATGCTTTGACGGGCGTTGTCGATGGCCGACTTCACGTCGGCGCGGGCGCCGATGTTCTGCTTGTCGGCTTCCTGGATCAATACTTCACGGCTGATCAGGTCTTTCTTGATCGCTTCGCGCAGGTCAGGGGAGTCCGCAGCGCGGCCCTGGGCCACGACCTGCTTGACCAGCTGGTCGACCCGAGCTTGCGGGATTGCCTTGCCATTGACGGTAGCGGCGTTCTGCGCGAGGGCAGGCACGGCAACGACTGCAATCATGGCGAACAACAGGCTGGCTGGCTTCAAAATCATCGTTGAGATCCTATATAAACTCGAAAAGTATCGCCGCAGGCGACGAATGCCGGTGCGCTGTGTGCGCGCCGGCGACAATACATCTTACTGCACCTTTGCCTTCTTGACCATTTGCTCCTGGAAGTCGCGCAGCTTCTCTTGCGCGAGCGTCTCGGAGATCTGTGGCTTGACCTGGTCCATCGGTGGCAGCTTGGTGGCGCGGGTGTCGTCCAGCTTGATTACATGGTAACCGGCGTTGGTCTTGACCGGCACGTCGGTGATCGCACCCTTGGCGAGCTTGGTGAAGCCGGCCGAGAATTCTGGCGGCATCGTGTTCGGGGTGACCCAGTCCAGATCGCCGCCGGTGTTGGCAGTGCCGGTGTCCTTGGACGTCTTGGCGACGTCTTCGAACTTGGCGCCGCCCTTGATCTTGGCAATGGCAGCCTTGGCATCGGCTTCGGTGGTCATGAGGATGTGGCGGACGTGGTATTCCTTGTCGCCCGTTTCTGCCTTTACCTTGTCATAGGCGGCCTTGATCTCGGCATCGGTCACCGGGTTCTTGGCGATGTAGTCGCGCGCCAGTGCATTGACGACGATCGACTGACGGGCGCTGTCCATGGCTTCGCGCACTTCAGGCTTTTTGTCCCAGCCTTGCTTGACGGCTTCTTGCATCAGCACTTCGCGGGCGATCAGGTCGTTCTTGACGGCTTCGCGCAGCTGTGGCGTGTCCTGGCCCTGGTTCTGGGCAACGACCTGCTTGACGACGGCGTCGGCGCGTGCCGAAGGAATCGCCTTGCCGTTGACCACTGCGATGTTCTGGGCAAAGGCCGGGGCCGATGCGATGGCAACGAGGGCTAACAGCAGGCGAGCAGGCTTAAAGGTCATGTGTATTCCTGTGACGGGTTTTAACTGGACGAGAGAAGTTCAGGTGATGTACTTATCTGTTCGATTGTCGGGCAAATTTCTTAAAACTGCCTGAAAACCCGCTTTCAGGACAGCTCGGAAGGCGCGATGGCGTTGATAGCCAGTGCGTGGATTTCCGCCTTGTTGATCATATCGTGAACGGCATCATACACAAGACGATGACGCATGACCAGCTTGAGACCCTCGAAGCGCGAGGACACGATTTTCACCGAATAATGGCTGCCGCCGGACGCTGCGCCGGCATGGCCCGCGTGCAGGTGCGAGTCGTCGCTGATCTCGAGCAGCGTAGGGGTCAGCCCGGCTTCGAGCTGGGCGCGCATGCGTGGTTCGCGGTCGCTTTTATCAGCGCTTTGTTCGTTCAGGTTGGTCATGCGTCTTCTTCCTTGATGTATTTGTAGAGCATCATCGTCTGGATCATGATGAAGGCAAAGAATATGGCGGTAAAGCCGAACAGCTTGAAGCTGACCCAGGCGCCGGTATCGTTATGGAAGACCACGAACGCCATCAAGAGGTTCAGCAATCCCATCGCGACGAAGAACACCATCCAGATGTAGCCGATGCGGTTCCACAGTGGCTCGGGCAGCTTCATGTTCGGCTCCATCACCGAGCGGATCAGGTTCTTGCGATAAAACACCTGCGCGATGAACAGGCCCAGCGCGAACGCCCAGTACAGGATCGTTGGCTTCCACTTGATGAACAGGTCATCGTGGAAATAGATCGTGGCGCCGCCAGCGACCACGATCACGCCCAGGGTCAGCCACATCGCATTGTCGACCTTGCGCCCGCGCGCCAGCAGGTAACCGACCTGGCAGACGGTGGCGATGATGGCCACGGCCGTGGCCAGCAGAATCGCCGACTGTGACGGCGGCACGCCGCCGCCCGCAATCAAGGGGCCGAGGTACTCGACGGCCATGCGATGCGCCCAGGCCTGGTTGCTGTCGCCGTATTTATAGACGCCGAAGAACAGCAGGACCGGGAAAAAGTCGAACAGGAATTTCATCGTGCAATCACTCTCAGGCGGGGTCGAACCGCATCGAGGCGGAATTGATGCAATAGCGCAGGCCGGTTGGCGGCGGACCGTCGGGGAACACGTGGCCCAGGTGCGCGTCGCAGACGCCGCAAATGACTTCGGTGCGCACCATGCCGTGCGTGCGGTCGGTTTTCTCGATCACATTGGCCGGGTCGAGCGCGCGGAAGTAGCTGGGCCAGCCGCAGCCCGAGTCGAACTTGGTGTCCGATTCGAACAACGGCGTGTTGCAGCAGACGCAGCTGTAAATGCCGTGCTCGTGGTGGTCCCAGAACTTGCCGGTGAACGCGCGTTCGGTCGCCGCGTGCCGCGTGACTTCGTATTCCATCGGGTCGAGCTGGTTGCGCCACTCGGCGTCGGTCTTGGTGACTTTGTCGGTCATGATGTGGTTTCCTCGTGTCTCGTTGGTGAGTTTATGAAGAGCAGCTTACTTCGAGATGCGCAGCCCAATCGGGCGGCAGCTCGGCGTAGGCGGCGTGTTCTGGTTGTTCGTCGAACGGGCGCTCGAGTACGGCCAGCAGCTTGTGCACGCCAGAAAAGTCGCCGTTCTGGGCCTGTTCGATGGCGGTCTGGGCCAGGTAGTTGCGCAGGATGTACTTGGGGTTGACCAGGTTCATCGCGACGCGGCGCGTAGCATCCACGCTCTGTTCGCTGCGCAGGCGGGTGCGATAGATCGTGGCCCAGGCGTCGAACGAGGCGCGGTCGATGAACAGGTCGCGTAGCGGTTCGTCATGCCCGGGTGCGTCCACCTGCAGGTCACCCAGCAGGCGGAAGAACAGCGTGAAGTCAGCGTGATTCGCCTGCAGCAGTTCGATCGTGTCTTCGAAGAGCTTGGCGTCGCCGTCCTGGCTTTCTAGAAGGCCCAGTTTGCCGTGCATCAGGATGTCCATCTGGCGCCCGAATTCGGGCCGGTAGACGGCGAGCGCTTCTTCGGCTACCTCGGGTTCGCCGATCAGCGGCAGCAGGGCATTGCCCAGCGCGTAGCAGTTCCAGTGGCCGACCGGGACCTGGTTGGCGTACGAATAACGCCCGCCCTGGTCCGTGTGGTTGCAGATATGGCGGGCGTCGAACGCTTCCATGAAGCCGAACGGGCCATAGTCGAGCGTCAGGCCCAGGATCGACATATTGTCGGTGTTCATGACGCCGTGCATAAAGCCCACCGCCTGCCAGTGCGCGATCATGCGCGCGGTGCGGCGCGTGACTTCGGCCAGCAGCGCCGCGTACGGATTGGCCTCGCCGGCGAGTTCGGGGTAAAACTGCCCGATGACGTAGTCGGCAAGCAGGCGCAGCTCGTCCTGGCGGTCTTGCGAGGCCCAGTGCTCGAACGAGCCGAAGCGAACGAACGTCGGCGCCATGCGCGCCACGACGGCGGCCGTCTCGAGCGTTTCACGCGCGATACCCTGCGGCGAGCCGGTCAGGGACAGCGCGCGCGTCGTCGGGATGCCCAGCGCGGCCATCGCTTCGGAGCACAGGAATTCGCGGATCGACGAGCGC
Organism: Telluria sp. LT1R51-2; assembly: GCF_059685775.1. NCBI lineage: Bacteria > Pseudomonadati > Pseudomonadota > Betaproteobacteria > Burkholderiales > Oxalobacteraceae > Telluria > Telluria sp. LT1R51-2. The sequence goes on from NZ_JCASIM010000001.1 coordinate 1,685,115, forward strand.
AGCACGGCGCGGCCGTCGCCCATGCGGGAATACGGCGTGCGCCCGGCGCCCTTGAGCTGGATTTCCATCGGGCCGGTCGGGGTGGCGATGTCGCCCAGCGTGATCGCGCGACCATCGCCCAACTGGCCGGCCCAGACACCGAACTGGTGGCCGGAATACACGGCGGCAAGCGGTTGCGAACGCGGCGCGACCTTGTTGCCGGTGAAGACGTCGACAAAATCAGGATGCGCGAGATCCTCGACGGTCAGCCCGATCAGGGCCGCCGCAGGTTCGCTGGCCGCAATGAAATGCGGCGCAGGCAGGGGTGTAGGCATCAGGCGCGTGTAAAACGCTGGCGGCAATTCGGCGAAGGAATTGTTCAGTGCGAGTTCGTCGGCAGTAATGGCAGTCCTCGGTAACGTAATCGGCATGGAACGATTTTACCCGACCGCGATGGTATGCGTGATCGGGCACGCCAGTGTGCGCGCGTTACATCCTGTAACGGCAGCGGGTCAGGGCGGGCAGGCGCGGAGTGGCAAGATGACGCACTGCATCATCGAATTGCGTTGACGCCGCGCGCCATCGCGCACGACACTTTCCCCGTTGCTGTTGAGCTTAATCCTCTTTACATCCCGGAGCCCACATGTCTGACTATCCCGTGAGTCCCCTGCAAGGCCAGATGATGGATACACCGTTGCTGGTCTCCGGCATCATCGAATTCGCCGCGCGCCACTATGGCGACCGCGAGATCGTCTCGCGCCGCGTCGAGGGCGACCTGCACCGCTACACGTGGCGCGATGCGGCCGCCCGCTCGCGCCAGCTGGCCAATGCGCTGGACAGCCTGGGCGTCGCCATGGGCGACCGGGTGGCCACGCTGGCCTGGAACGGCTACCGGCACCTGGAACTGTATTACGGCGTCTCGGGCTCCGGCGCCGTGCTGCACACGATCAATCCCCGCCTGCACGCGGACCAGATCGCCTACATCGTCAACCACGCCGACGACCAGGTGCTGTTCTTCGACCTGACCTTCCTGCCGATTGTCACCGCGCTGGCGCGCAGCTGCACGGGCGTCAAGGCCTGGGTGGCCTTGTGCGACAGCGCAGCGCTGCCACGTGACAGTGGCATCGACACATTGCTGTGCTACGAAGACCTGATCGGCGCGCAGAGCGATGACTATGCTTGGCCACAGTTCGACGAACGTTCGGCCGCCAGCCTGTGCTACACGTCCGGCACGACTGGCAACCCGAAAGGCGCGCTGTATTCGCACCGCTCCACGGTCCTGCATGCGTATGCGTCGGCCATGCCGAATGCGCTCAATGTATCGTCGCGCGACGTCGTGCTGCCGGTCGTGCCGATGTTCCATGTGAATGCGTGGGGTCTGCCGTATTCGGTGCCGCTGTCGGGTGCCAAGCTCGTGTTTCCGGGGCCGGCGCTCGACGGACGCTCGCTGTACGATTTGTTCGAAGGCGAGGGCGTGACGTTCTCGGCGGGCGTGCCCACGGTCTGGCTGGGCCTGGTCAACCACGTCATCGAGCATGCTCTGGCGTTCTCCACGTTCCGTCGCACCGTGATCGGTGGTTCGGCCTGCCCGCCAGCGCTGATGGACACGCTGATGGACCGCTTCGGCATTGAGGTCGTGCACGCATGGGGCATGACGGAGATGTCGCCGCTGGGCACGGCCTGCACGTTGAACAGCGCACACCTTGCGCTGCCGCCCGAGCAGCAGCGCGCGATTCTGCGCAAGCAGGGGCATGCCATCTATGGCGTCGACATGAAAATCGTCGACGACGCTGGCGCCGAACTGGCCTGGGATGGCGTGACCTTCGGCCACCTGCTGGTCAAGGGGCCTTGGGTGGTTTCCGGGTATTTCCGCGAGGAGGGCGGCAACGTGCTGGTTGATGGCTGGTTCCCGACGGGCGACGTCGCCACGATCGACGCCGACGGCTATCTGGCGATCACCGATCGCAGCAAGGACGTGATCAAGTCCGGTGGCGAATGGATTGGCACGATCGACCTGGAAAACGTGGCAATGGCGCATCCGGCCGTGCTGCAGGCGGCCTGCATTGGTGTAGCGCACCCGAAATGGGACGAGCGTCCGCTCCTGGTGGTTGTGCGCCGGCCCGGCATGGACGTCACGCGCGACGCGTTGATCAGCTGGTTTGACGGCAAGGTCGCGCGCTGGTGGACGCCGGACGACGTCGTGTTCGCCGACGCGTTGCCCGTCGGCGGCACCGGCAAGATCCAGAAGAACCGGCTACGCGAGACCTATGCTCAGCACCGTCTGCCATCAACGCAGGTTGCCGAAAAATAACTGTGCGACGCATTTCGCGGTGGACGGGTAAAGTTGTGTCACTTTTAACAATTTTCCACTCACAGGAATCCCCATGCGCCTGCTTATCGCCCTTATCTTTCCCTGGCTGACGTTCTTCACGATTGGCCGTCCGATTGCAGGCGTCATCTGCCTGATCCTGCAGATCACGCTGGTTGGCTGGTTGCCTGCCACGATCTGGGCGGTGTACGCGCTGAGCCAGTACAAGACCGACAAGAAGATCGCAGAAGCGAGCCAACGCGGCCAATTCTGATGGCGCAGTCAGCGTTGTCTGTTGATGACGCCGATTGCGATGCAAAACAATTGTTCTGAGTAACTGACCCGTCCGCCATCCAGAGCCCAACGCCAACCCAGGTAATTGGGCAGGTAGCGCGATGCCACGCCGCGAAAGCCCAATAGCCAGGCCTTGAAGCGTCCGTGATACGCGTTCACATTCTGTACGTGGATGGCACGGCTTCCCGCATGCCTGACGCGTACCCCGGCACGCAAATTAACCATCTCGTGCGCAACTTTGTGCTTGCGTGCAAATGCCCGATAAGCGGCATGGCTGTCGCTGACCAGCAGTGCCTGCGGATCAAGTCTGGGCAGCAAATCGCGTTCGAGTTGCGCGACTGTCAGTGCGCCACGGCCAGTGACGGCATTAATAGTTTGGCCATTCCGGTCGCGTGCCACCAAAATGCAGTCGAATTGCCGGGAAATGCCAGGTTTGGTTGCGCGTCCCCCGCGGCGGCGTGGCGGGCGGTCGAGGTTGCGCGAGCCTTTTTGCGATTCGAGCAGGAACGTTTCATCTGCCTCGACGATGCCGTTGAGCGATGCAGGCCGGTCGAGCTTGACCCAGGCAAGAAAGCGGTGACGCCACCGGAATGCCGTATTGCGGTGTACGCCGGCCCGTTCTGCGCCCTTGCGTACGGACAGTGAATGGAGCAGCACCTGCGAATACGCGAGCCATTTGGCCTTGTGCCTGAGCCGCGCCAGTGGCGTGCCGCTCAGGTCGTTGAACGTGCGACCGCAGGCGCAGCAGCGAAAGCGCTGCAGGTCGTTGGCGAAGCCGTGCCGATGACAGCGTTCGTTGCCACAGCTGGGGCAGCAGCGTGCTGGCGCTCTGGCCTGGGCGATCAGCGCCACCACCTGGTCGAGGCCGGCTGCGGGATGCAGGGCCTCAAGTACCTGCCGGCGCTGCGGCTGATTCAGCGCTGACAACTTGGCAAACCAGTTCTTGAAACGGGGCGCTTTCATAGCGACTCCTGACGCTGGGGACAGGCGTTGGACCATGGAATCGCTCATCAGTTCAAACCTTTGCTCTATTTAACGTTGACTGCGCCATTCGGATTGGGTAATCCCCCTCCTGGCTTGCCCGAATAACACGTTCGTTCGTTTATTTGCGGTATAGTTGGCAGCTCGGTCATTCCCACTTTCAGGAGACGAAATCGACATGAGCGCCGACTACCAGGTGCACGGCAGCGTTGCCGTCATCACGCTGAACAATCCCCCCGTCAATGGCCTTGGCCTGGCCACCCGCACCGCAGCCGTTGCCGGCATCCGGCAGGCCGAAGCCGACCCGGCCGTCACGGCCATCGTGATCACCGGCGCTAGCAAGGCGTTCTCGGGCGGCGCCGACATCCGTGAATTCACCTCCCCCAAAGCGCTGACCGAGCCGACGCTGCACACGCTGATCGCCACTGCCGAAAGCGCGGCCAAGCCAGTCGTTGCCGCGATCCACAGCGTGTGCATGGGTGGCGGCCTCGAGCTGGCGCTGGGTTGCCACTACCGCGTCGCCGCGCCGGGCGCACAGATCGCGCTGCCTGAAGTCAAGCTGGGCCTGCTGCCCGGCGCCGGCGGTACGCAGCGCCTGCCGCGCGTGCTGGGCCTGGAAAAAGCCCTCGACATGATCCTCACCGGTGCGCCGGTCGTGTCCGACAAGCTGGCCGGCACGGGGCTGTTCGACCGGGTATTTGATGCGGACGTCGACCTGTTGCCGGCCGCCGTCGCGTTTGCCGAATCGGTCGCCGCCGTCCGGCCGCTGCCAAAAGTGCGCGACCGCGCTGTTGACCACCCGGACGCCGCCGGCTTCCTGGCAGCGGTCCGTGAGCGCGTCGATGCGATGGCCGGCCCATTCCCGGCGCCTCGCGAGTGCGTTGAAACGGTGGCCGCGTCGGTCACGGCTGAAACCTTCGAAGCCGGCTCGCAGTTCGAGCGCGAACGCTTCATGTATCTGACCACGACGCCCGAATCGAAGGCGCTGCGTCATGCATTCTTTGCCGAGCGCGCTGCCGGCAAGGTACCCGGTGTGCCGCCCGACACCCGGCCACGCCCGATCGCCAGTGCGGCCGTGGTGGGCGCGGGCACGATGGGCGCCGGCATCGCGATGAACTTTGCCAACGCCGGCATCCCGGTGACGATTCTCGAAATGAAGCAGGAAGCGCTCGACAAGGGCCTGGCCGGTATCCGCGCCGTGTACGAACGCAGCGTCGCCAAGGGCAAGCTCACGGCCGACAAGCTGGCGCAGCGCATGGCCTCCATCACCGGCACGCTGTCGTACGACGCGCTGGCGCAGGCCGACATCGTCGTCGAAGCGGTGTTCGAGGACATGGCCGTCAAGGAGCTCGTGTTCCGCGAGCTCGGCAAGCTGATGAAGCCGGGCGCGATCCTGGCCACCAACACGTCGTCGCTCGACGTGAATCGCATCGCCGCGTTCACGGGCCGGCCGCAGGACGTGATCGGGCTGCATTTCTTCAGCCCCGCGCACGTGATGAAGCTGCTCGAGATCGTGCGCGGCGCGCAGACCGGTGCCGACGTGCTGGTCACGGCGCTGGCGCTGGCGAAAAAACTCAAAAAGACCGGCGTGGTCTCGGGCGTCTGCGATGGCTTCATCGGCAACCGCATGCTCGAACAGTATCTGCGCCAGGCGTACGACCTGCTGGAAGAAGGCGCGCTGCCGGAACAGGTCGATCGCGCGATCGAGACATTCGGTTTTGCGATGGGGCCGTTCCGGATGAGTGACCTGGCCGGCAACGACATCGGCTGGCATATCCGCAAGCGCCGTGCAATCGAGTCGCCCGATTTTGCCTATTCGAAGCTGCCGGACCTTTTGTGTGAACAGGGCCGTTTCGGGCAGAAGACGGGCGCCGGCTGGTACGACTACCAGGCGGGCGCGCGTGTGGCCACGCCCTCCAGTACCGTCGACGCGATGGTGACGCAGTACTCGGACGAGATCGGTGTGGAGCGCCGCGCCATCCCGGACGCTGAAATCGTCGAGCGCCTCGTGTACGCGCTGGTCAACGAGGGCGCCAAAATCCTCGAAGAAGGCATCGCGCTGCGGGCGTCGGACATCGACATGGTCTACCTGAGCGGCTACGGCTTCCCGCTGCATCGTGGCGGGCCGATGCTGTATGCCGACATGGTCGGGTTGCCTGCCGTGCTGAGGGCGATCGAAGGCTATGCCCACGGGCGCAATGGCGAGGCGTGGACGCCAGCCCCACTGCTGGTGCAGCTGGCTGCGGCGAATGGCGCGTTCAACACCTGAAGTTAAAGTGGCTCGATGCGTGGAGAGCGTCGCACTCCACGCATCGAGCACACAACAAAACGACTAGTCGTTCGCGTAGATATTGTTGTCTTTGGTCTCCCGCACGAACAGCGCACCGATCACGAATGTGGTCAATGCGATGATGATCGGGTACCACAGGCCGTAATAGATATCGCCCTTGAACGCCACCAGCGCAAACGCCGTCGTCGGCAGCAGCCCGCCGAACCAGCCATTCCCGATGTGATACGGCAGCGACATCGACGTGTAGCGGATACGGGTCGGGAACATCTCGACCAGCATCGCCGCGATCGGGCCATACACCATCGTCACATACAGCACGAGGATGAACAGCAGCACGACCAGCATTGGCTTGTTGATCGCGGCCGGATCGGCTTTCTCGGGATAACCCGCGCTGGCCAGCGCCCCGTTGACCTCCTTCTTGAGCGCCGCTTCGCTGGCCTTGGAGGCATCGTTGAAGTTCAGGTTATCCGGCGTCATGACGGCGTTGAACGACTTGAACTCGGTCGTGCCGATCTTGATCGTGGCGACGGTCCCGGCGGGCGCATCGATGCGGTTGTAGCTGACCGAGGCCGCCGTCAGCATGCGCGTGGCGATGTCGCACGATGACGGGAACTTGCGCGTGCCGGTCGCGTCGATCTGGAAGCTGCAGGTGGCCGGGTCGGCCACGACGACCACGGGCGCGGTGCGCAGCGCCGTTTCCAGGGCTGGATTGCCGTAGTGCGTGATGGCCTTGAAGATCGGAAAGTAGGTCGCCGCCGCAATCACGCAGCCGCCCAAGATGATCCACTTGCGGCCGATCTTGTCCGACAGCGCGCCAAAGATGATGAAGAATGGCGTGGCCAGCAGCAGGGCGATGGCGATCAGGATGTTGGCCGTCGGGTCGGCAATCTTGAGCGTCTTGGTCAGGAAGAACAGCGCGTAAAACTGGCCCGTGTACCAGACCACGGCCTGGCCCATCGTCAGGCCGAGCAGCGCCAGCAGGGCGATCTTGGCGTTCTTTGGTTTCAAGAACGCTTCCGACAGCGGCGCTTTCGACGTCTTGCCTTCGGCCTTCATCTTGGCAAACGCCGGCGACTCGTTCATCGACAGCCGGATCCAGACCGAAATCCCCAGCAGCACGACCGAGATCAGGAACGGAATGCGCCAGCCCCAGGCCTGGAATTCTTCTTCGCCGATCAGCGTGCGGGTGCCCAGAATGACGAGCAGCGACAGGAACAGGCCGATCGTTGCGGTGGTCTGGATGAACGCCGTAAACAGCCCGCGCTTGCCGTGCGGCGCATGCTCGGCCACGTAGGTCGCCGCGCCGCCGTACTCGCCGCCCAGCGCCAGACCCTGCAGGATGCGCAGCGTGACGAGAATGATTGGCGCGGCAATGCCGATCTGCGCGTAACTGGGCAGGATGCCGACCAGGAAGGTCGACGCACCCATCAGCAGGATCGTGATCAGGAAGGTGTACTTGCGGCCAATCATGTCGCCCAGGCGCCCGAACACGAGCGCGCCGAACGGGCGCACGATGAAGCCGGCGGCGAAGGCCAGCAGCGCAAAGATGAAGGTGGTATTGGGGTCGCCAATGAAGAACTGTTTGGCGATGATCGTGGCGAGCGAACCGTACAGGTAAAAATCGTACCATTCGAACACGGTGCCGAGCGAGGAAGCAGCAATGACCTTGCGCTCTTCCTTGGTCAGGCCGGCAGTGGTGGTGGGGGGTACGGCGCCGACAGTGTTGCCGGGTGTGATTGCCATGGCTTGTCTCCGTTCATTGTTTTGTGTTTAAGCGGAAAGGCTGATTGTTGGTCAGCCAACCCAATGTGCGCCTCGAACCTTACGCGAATCTTGCAAAATGGGTAGGCCGGAGCCCATGCTGTAAATATGTTTTTCGTACTGTTTTGGCGAACGATCGTGCGCTCGCTATACTGGTTGCGAAGAGCAGGTAACGCTGCCCACCACACCAAAAACAGGAGCACGAATGATCAAGCACATCGTCATGTGGAAACTGAAAGACGCGGCCGAAGGCGCGGACCGCGCAACCAATGCACGCGAGATGAAACGCCGGCTCGATGAATGCGCCGCGATCGTCCCCGGCATCATCACGTTCGAAGTCACGCTGGCCCAGCCTGACCTCGAAGCCACCTACGACATCGTGCTGTATTCCGAATTCGCCGACCGCGCGGCCCTGGCCGCGTATATCGCGCACCCGGTGCACCAGGCCGTGGTGCCGTTCATCGGCGCGATCCGCGAGGGCCGCCAGTGCATGGATTACGAAGTCTGACCACACCGTGTTGACCGGAGGCCGTATGCGCACCACGCAGGAACTGTTTTCACTGGAGGGCAAGACCGCCATTGTCACCGGCGGCTCGCGCGGGCTCGGGCTGCAGATGGCGCAGGCGCTGGGTGAGCAGGGCGCGCGCCTGATTCTCACCTCGCGCAAGCAGGAAGAACTCGACGCCGCCGTCGCCCGGCTGCACGACTTGGGCATCGAGGCGAGCTGCTTTGCGGGCGACCTGTCCGACCCGGCGCATGCAACAAGCCTGGTCGAGACGGCGCTGGCGCGCCTGGGGCACGTCGATATCCTGATCAACAATGCCGGCGCCACCTGGGGCGCACCCGCCGAGGACTATCCGATCGAGGCGTGGGACAAGGTGATGAACCTGAACGTGCGCTCGGTCTTCCTGGTCGCGCAGGCGGTCGGCAAGCTGTCGATGATCCCGCGCCGCTACGGGCGCATCGTCAATATCGCGTCGATTGCCGGCCTGTCGGGCAACCCGCCGGATGCGATGCAGACCATTGCGTACAACACGTCCAAGGGCGCGGTGATCAACTTCACGCGCACGCTGGCCGGCGAATGGGGCCGTCACGGCATCACGGTCAATGCCATCGCGCCCGGTTTTTTTCCATCGAAGATGACAAAAGGTGTGCTGGCCGCTTACGGCGCCGAGAGTCTGGCAGCCGCGGCGCCGCTGGGACGGTTGGGCGACGACGAAGACCTGAAAGGCGCGGTGGTGCTGTTTGCCTCCGACGCCGGCAAGCACATCACGGGACAAATACTGGCGGTCGATGGCGGCGTCACCGCTGTCTGACGCTGTCTGAACGTTTCGGTCAAAGGACAAGACGATGGATGATTTCAAGGGCAAGGTCGCAGTCATCACCGGCGCGGCCAGCGGCATGGGCCGCGAGTTCGCCACCATGGCCGCCAGCCTGGGCATGAAGCTGGTGCTGGGCGACGTGCAGCGCAAGCCACTCGAGAAAGCTGCCGAGGAACTGATGGACGGCGGCGCCGACGTGATTGCGATGGTGTGCGACGTGCGCAAGAGCGCGCACGTGCAGGAGCTGGCCGATTCGGCGATGGCGCGCTTTGGCGCAGTGCACCTGGTATTCAACAATGCGGGCGTTGGCGCCGGTGGCCTGATCTGGGAAAATTCGAAGGAAGACTGGGAGTGGGTGCTGGGCGTGAACCTGTACGGGGTCGTCAACGGCGTGCGTGCGTTCATTCCCGTGATGCTCGAATGCGCGGCCAAGGATCCCGCGTACCGGGGTTACGTCGTCAACACGGCGTCGATGGCGGGGCTGATCAATTCACCGGCGCTGGGCTTGTACAACGTGTCCAAGCATGCGGTGGTGGCGCTGACCGAAACGCTGTATCACGACCTCAAGCTGGTCGATGCGCCGATCGGCACGTCGGTGCTGTGCCCGTACTTCATCCCGACCCAGATCGCCCAGTCGCACCGGCACCGGCCGGACGAACTGCGCACTGACGAGATCATGACGGCCAGCCAGATGGCGGCGCAGGCGCTGACCGAAAAAGCGGTCGGCTCGGGCAAGGTGTCGGCGGCGCAGGTCGCGCAACTGACGTTCGATGCCATCCGCGCTGAGCGCTTTTATGTGTTCTCGCATCCGCAGGCGCTGGGCGCCGTGGCCGAGCACACCGGTGCGCTGGTGCACGGCCGGCAGCCGCCCGACCCGTATGCGGCCACGCCGCATCTGCGGGATATCCTGAAAGCGGGGCTCAAGGGACGGCGCTGAGCGGCCGACCCTTTATCAGGCCGCGGCCTGCTCGCCCGGGACCACGATGCGCTCGTGCAGGTCGGGCGCGCCGTTCAGGTACAGCTTGACCACCGTCGACGTGCGCGTGCCGTATTCCTCGGACTCGATGCAGACCGATGACAGCATCCGCTCCATTTCGAGTGGCACACCCGTTTCCGGCAGGCGCAAATCGGGTGCGCGCGTGGTGTCCGCCAACATTTCGAAGTACGCGTCTTCCGGTGCGCCCTGGCACAAGAGGCTCGCGAACTGCGCTTTCGTGCGCAGCACCTTCGGCCACGGCGCGTCGAGCAAACCGTTCGAGATGCCGTAGATCCGGCCGCGCTCGAGCGGCTGGCCGTTGCGCGGGTCGTGCTGGCCGCGGTTCGAGTACCAGTACAGCGTCTCGCCATCACCCAGCACCAGGTTGTAGCCGTTGTAGTGGTCCGGCTGCGCGGCCAGCTGGGCGACGTAGGCGCCCGCATCGAGCTCGCCAGCCAGGTAGTCGGCCACCAGCGCCCCGCGTGTCGGCGCATTGGGCTGACGCTCGCCTGGGCTGCGGATATTGGTCAACGCGGCAAAGCGCGGGCCATTCGGGCCCGTGAGTGACACGCCCATCCAGCTGCCGCCGCCCTGCAGATCGCGTCCGGCGATCACGTGCGGATGCTCGGGCCAGGGCGCCGCGGGCAGCGCCGGGCGGTCATAGAATTCATCGCGATTGGCGGCGGCAATCACGGGCACGCCAGGGACGACGTGCCATGCAAAGACGATCAGGCACATGGCGGCAACTCCGTAAAGACTTCGACACGACGCGGGCCGGCCAGCAGGGATTCGAATCCGGCCTCGTCGACAGCGCGCGCGAGCGCGGCGGCAAAGCCGGCGGGGACGGACGGGTAGACTTCCATCCAGGTTTGCAAGCCATCCTGGTTACCTGGCCGGCGCTTGAGCTGCACGCTCACGCCTTCGCTGGCGGCGAGGGCCGCCTGCATCGCGCGCACCAGCGGCGCCAGTTGCGCGGTATCGGCGTCGCGCACCTTGTAATACACATACAGGTCGGAGACGGACAGATCGGCCATCGTCAGTCGTCGATCGCGTCGAGGCTGTACGGCATCGGTAAAAAGCTCACACGTGCACCGGTGGCCGAGCCCAGGCGCACTTCTTCGGTCAGCTGCGCCAGCTTGATTTCGACCAGCGCATCGGCGCCACCCATGCCGTTGGGCGCGACGTTGACGACCATGCCGCATGGCTGGCTCGGGTCGAGGGGCGAAAAGACTTCGTCACCGGCGCGTGCATTTGCGTCGTCAATACGGGCCAGCGTCGCGCGGCGCTTGATCTTGCCGAGGTACTTGGTGCGTGCGACGATTTCCTGGCCGGGATAGCAGCCCTTCTTGAAATTGACGCCACCGAGCAGCTCGAGATTGATCATCTGCGGGACGAACTGTTCCTGCGTCGCGGGGCCGACCTGCGGCTCGGCCGCGTGGATCGTCGCCAGTTGCCAGGCCTGGTCGCCGCCAACGGTGAGCTGCGTGCCCAGTGCGGACAGCGCAGCGCTGGCCGTCTCGTCGGACGTGAGCCACAAGTAGCGTGGCGCGCCGAACGCGTCGTTCAGGCGCAGGACGGTGCCGAACGCACCATCGGTCTTGGTCATCGGCGTGGCCGGCAGCGTCGGCACGATCTGCCCGAGCGCTGCTTGTGCACGGGCGCCGCCCAGACCCAGAACCGTGGCGAACGGTGCTGCATCGGTCGCATCGACGAGTTTGGCCTTGGAGCGCATGACGAACATCGACAGCCGTTTCTGCAGCGGCGCCTGGATGGCGCGCGGCAGTTGCAGGTAGACGGCATCGACATCACGCCACATCAGGAAGCTTGCCTGCAGGCGGCCCTTCGGCGTGCAAAAGCCCGCGAAGCGCACGTCCGTCGCCGTCAGGTGCTCGACGTCGTTGGTCAGTTGCGTGTGCAGGAATTTGGCGGCATCGTCACCGCTCACAGCGATCAGGCCCTGCTCGCGTACCGTCGCGATGAAGCCGGCGGTCACATCGTCGAGCGTGAGCTGCGGGCCAATGTCAGCAACCTGCGCAGGTACCGTCAGGTCAGCATGAGCCGGCACCGGCGAAGGCGTGTTCTGGATGTCTGTCTGGGTCGTCATCAAAATCCGCTTATATTTAGGCAATTAGGCTTTATCATTACGGCCTCATTATAGAGTTGTGTGGAAAATCGCGCCGGGCGCGGTCCATTTCGCACGTTGACCGCGCAAACACATGGCACTGATAAAAAAATTACTCGTTACCGGCGTCATCGTTTCCGTCGCTGCCGCCAGCGGCTTCGCCTGGTGGACCAAGCAGGCCTTGCCGGTCCCCGGCTCACCGATTGAATTTTCGATCAACCCCGGCAGCGGCGTGGCCGCCAGCGCGCAGCAGATGGCCGCTGCCGGCGTGCCCGTCAACCCGACGCTGTTCGTGCTGCTGGCGCGCCTGACGGGCGATGCGGGCCGCATCAAGGCCGGCAGTTATGAACTCAAGCCGAACACGTCGCCGCGCGGCCTGCTGTCGCAACTGGTGCGCGGCGAGTTCGCGCAAGAAACGGTGACGATCATCGAAGGCTGGAGCTTCAAGCAGATGCGTCAGGCGATCAGCAGCCACACGCGCCTGAAGCACGATACCGTCAAGCTGACCGACGCTGAACTGATGGCGAAGATCTCGACCGAGTACAAGGATCCGGAAGGCCTGTTCTTCCCCGACACCTACCTGTTTGCGAAGGGCTCGTCCGAAATCGAGATCTACCGCCGCGCGCACCAGGCCATGCTTGCCCACCTGAACGAAGCCTGGGACAAGCGCAACAAGGAACTGCCGTACAAGACGCCGTACGAAGCGCTGATCATGGCCTCGATCGTCGAGAAGGAAACGGGGCAGAAGAGCGAGCGCACGATGATCGCCGGCGTGTTCGTCAACCGCCTGCGCACCGGCATGCTGCTGCAGACTGATCCGACCGTCATCTACGGCATGGGCGACGCGTTCGTCGGCAAGATCGCCAAGAAGGACCTGCTGACCGACACGCCGTACAATACCTATACGCGCAGCGGCTTGCCGCCCACGCCGATCTCGCTGCCCGGCCTGCAGTCGCTGCAGGCAGCGCTCGCGCCGGCCGAGACGCCTGCACTGTATTTCGTCTCGCGCGGCGACGGCACCAGCCAGTTCTCCAGCAATCTGCCGGACCACAACCGCGCCGTGAATCGCTACCAGCGCGGGATCACCACCCAATGACAGAAGGTTGTTCCATGCAGGGCAAGTTCATCACGTTCGAAGGCATCGACGGCGCCGGAAAATCGACCCATATCGGTTTCGTCACCGAATTTCTCGCAACGCACGGCAAGACCGTGGTCGCCTCGCGCGAGCCGGGCGGCACGCCGCTGGGCGAAAAGCTGCGCGACGTGCTGCTGCACGAAACGATGCATCTCGAGACCGAGGCGCTGCTGATGTTCGCCAGCCGCCGCGAGCATATCGCTCAGATGATTGCGCCGCAGCTGGCGATGGGCCACTGGGTGTTGTCGGACCGGTTTACCGATGCCAGCTTCGCGTACCAGAGCGGTGGCCGTGGCCTGTCGCGCGAAAAGATGGAAGCGCTCGAGGCGTGGGTGCATCCAGCGCTGCAGCCTGACCTGACGCTGCTGTTCGACGTGCCGCTCGAGGTGGCGCGCGAGCGGCTTGCGGCCTCGCGCACGCTCGACAAGTTCGAGCGCGAGCAGGCCGAGTTCTTTGGCCGGTGCCGCGCCGAGTACCTGCGCCGCGCAGCGCAGTTCCCGGGGCGCTTCGTGGTCGTCGATTCGACGCGCAGCATCGAGGCGATCCAGCGCGAACTCGCGACTGTCCTGGAGCGCCTGCTGTGACGATGTATCCGTGGCAGCGCGCGGCCTGGACGCAACTGCAGGCACTGCGCGCGCGCATGCCGCACGCGATCCTGTTCCACGGCCCGGCCGGCACCGGCAAGGCCGACTTCATCGAAGCGTTTGCACAGGCGCTGCTGTGCGAGAACGCCCGGCCTGACGGCCAGGCCTGCGGCGTCTGCGCATCGTGCGGCTGGTTCGCCCAGCACAACCATCCCGATTACCGCCGCGTGCGGCCCGAAGCGCTCGAAGACGAGCCAGGCGCGGGCGACGAGGAAGGTGATGGCGATCGTAAATCGAAGTCGACCAAGGCGCCGTCGAAAGAAATCAAGATCGAGCAGATCCGGGCGCTGGCCGATTTCATGAATATCTCGACCCACCGCCAGGGCTTGCGCGTCGTGGTCCTGTATCCGGCCGAGGCGCTGAATACGCCGGCGTCGAACGCGCTGCTCAAGACGCTGGAAGAGCCGCCGCCGGGCACCGTGTTCCTGTTGTCGAGCAATAGCCTGGACCGGCTGCTGCCGACGATCCTGTCGCGCTGCCGCAAGTTCGCGCTGCCGATGCCGTCGCACGACGATGCGCTGGCGTGGCTCAACGCGCAAAGCGTGCCGGATGCCGACAGCTGGCTGCGCGAGCAGGGCGGCGCGCCGCTGGCGGCGCTGGCCGCGTCGGCGCACGGCAGCCGCGAAGAACTCGACGTGCTGCTCGCGTTTCTGGCGCGGCCGGCGCCGGATGCGGCGCTGCGCGCGGCCGACAAGCTGGCCAAGGCCGAGCTGCCGGCATTGGTGGCGTGGACCCAGCGCTGGCTGTACGATGTATTCTCGTGCAAGTTGTCGGGCAAGATCCGCTACTATCCGCGCTACCAGAAAGAGCTGGCGGCGCTGGCCGGCCGGGCGCAGACGAATAATCTGCTGCGCGCGATCAAGGCCATGAACGAACGGCGCGCAGTGGCAGATCATCCGCTGTCGGCAAAATTATTTGTCGAGGACATGCTGCTTGAGTACACTGGCTGCTGTACATGAGAGGACCACGATGAGCGCCAATCCGCCCGATGCCACCGCAGCCCAGGCCCCGCGCCCGTCCGTGCTGTCGCTGGCGATCAAGGAAAAAGCGGCGCTCTATGCGGCCTACATGCCGTTTCTGCGCAATGGCGGCATGTTCGTCCCGACCAGTAAGCCGTACCAGATCGGCGACGAGATCTACCTGATCCTGGCGCTGATGGACGACCCGAACAAATACCCGATAGCCGGCACCGTCGCGTGGATCACGCCGGCGGGCGCCAACAACAACAAGGCGCAAGGCATCGGCGTGCATTTCCCGGCGGACGAATCGGGCCAGCGCGCCCGCCAGCGCATCGAAGAAATCCTCGGCGCCGCGCTGCGTTCTTCACGCGCCACCCATACTTTGTAACTAACCCATGGTTTGTAACTAACCCATCGTTTGTAATTAACCCATTTTTGTAACTAACCCAATTTAGCTGCATGCCTTCCTACGTCCATCGCCTGGCACGACGCGACGACCTGCCGGTCATCGTCGATATCTATAATTCCACCATTGCCTCGCGCGAGGTGACGGCCGATACCGAGCCGGTGTCGGTGCAGTCGCGCGAAGCCTGGTTCAACGAGCACACGCCCGACCGGCGCCCGCTGTGGGTAATCCACGATGCGCTCGATACGAGCGAAGAGCCGGCGGTGATTGGCTGGCTGTCGTACTCGAACTTCTACGGCCGGCCGGCGTATTCGGGTACGGCGGAAGTCTCGATCTATATCGCCGAAAGCGCCCGTGGCCAGGGCCTGGGACGCTACTGCCTGGAGCTGGCAATCGCGTTCGCGCCCGAGGTCAAGGTGCACACGCTGCTGGGCTTCATCTTCGGCCACAATGCGCCGAGCCTGGCGCTGTTTGGTAAATACGGCTTCGAGACCTGGGCCAACTTCCCGCGGGTGGCGAACCTCGATGGCATCGAGCGCGATCTGATCATTCTGGGCAAGCGCGTGGCTTGACCATGACGGTGGTGCCCGTGCTGCGGCAGGGCGCCTCGCGTACAATGGCGGGATGTTTATCGATTCCCACTGCCACATCAATTTTCCGGAACTGGCCGCCCGCATGCGCGAGGTGCTGGCCAAGATGGCCGAGAACCAGGTTACGCACGCCTTGTGCGTGTCGGTCGACCTGCCGGACTTTCCGCAAGTGCTCGCGCTGGCCGAGCAGTATCCGCATATCTTCGCCTCGGTCGGCGTGCATCCCGACTACGAGGACACCCCTGAACCGTCCGTGCAGCAGCTGGTCGACCTGGCGGACCACCCGAAGATCGTTGCCATCGGAGAGACGGGCCTGGATTACTACCGCCTCAAGGGTGACCTCGACTGGCAGCGCGAGCGCTTTCGCGTGCATATCCGCGCCTCGCGTGAGACCCGCAAGCCGCTGATCATCCATACGCGCGCAGCCAGTGAAGACACGATCCGCCTGATGAAGGAAGAGGGCGCCGGCACCGACGCCGGTGGCGTGGCGGGCGTGATGCATTGCTTTACCGAGTCGCTTGAGGTGGCGCAGGCGGCGATGGCGCAGGGCTTCTATATCTCGTTCTCGGGCATCGTGACGTTCAAGAGCGCGAAGGACTTGCAGGCCGTTGCGCTGGCGGTGCCGCTCGAGCGCATGCTGATCGAGACCGATTCCCCGTATCTGGCGCCGGTGCCCTTCCGTGGCCGCATGAATGAGCCGGGCTATGTGGCGCACGTGGCCGAGTACATCGCCACGCTCAAGGGCGTGTCGCTGCGCGATGTCGCGGCGCAGACGAGCGAGAACTTCTTCAACCTGTTCCAGACAGCCAGGAGCTGACGCATGCGGATTGTTCGTTCGATGGCGCGCGTGTGCGCAGTGAGTGTATTGGTTGCAGCGGCCGGCGGCGCTGTTGCAGCGGCGCCGCCGACTGACAAGCAGGTGTCGTCGTTCTTCCGCGCCGTGCAGATGGACGATGCGAGCACCGTGCGCAAGATGGTCGGGACGGTCGTCAACGCCAACGAACTCAATCCGCTGGGTGGCGAGCCGGCACTGGTGCTGGCGATCCGCGAAGGCTCGACGGCCGTCGTCCAGGATCTGCTGGCCCATCCGGGCACCGATCTGGAACGCAAGGCAGTCAACGGCAACACGGCACTGATGATGGCGGCGTTCAAGCGCGATGGCGACACCGTGCGGGCGTTGCTCGACAAGGGCGCCAAGGTCAACCAGCCCGGCTGGACGGCGCTGCACTACGCGGCCGCCAGTGGCGACGCCGCCATCGCGCAACTGCTGATCGAGCGCGGGGCGAAGCTCGATGCACTGTCGCCACGCCCGTCCGGCGCCGTGACGCCGTTGATGATGGCAGCGCGCGAGGGGCAGGACGGGATCGTGCGCCTGTTGGTGGCCAAGGGTGCGAATGCGGCACTGAAGAACACGGAAGGCTTCACCGCTGCACAACTGGCCAAGCAGGCTGGGCACGACAAACTGGCCGGATTATTGTCCGGCCGCTGATGGGTGGCGAATTGCGTCGGGATTGAATTGGACGTCATTTGCCCCTCACCTCGACAGATTGCGCGTAGGAAATAGTATCCATAATAGTCCCACGGTCCCACTACACAGGACGACGAGGATAATCATGCTGAACGAACGCGAAATCGAAAGCTGCTACCTGGGGCAGTTCATTCCAGTCCACTACCATCACAATATGCTGATGGACCAGAACCGGATGCACAGCTTCAAATCCGCCATCCACTACTCGGTCTTCCCCGGCGCCAAGGTGCTGGAACTGGGCGGCGGCACAGGCGTGCTGTCGTTCTTCGCGGCGCAGAAAGCGTCGAAAGTCTACTGCGTCGAGTACAACCCGGACATGGTGCGTGAAGCGCGCCGCTTCCTGGCCATGAACCCGAACGGCCACAAGGTCGAGGTCGTCCACGCCGACGCATTCGACTACCTGCCACCGGAGCCGGTCGATGTCGTCATCTGCGAAATGATCCACGTCGGCATGCTGCGTGAAAAACAGGTCGAAGTGATCGAGTCGTTCAAGCGCCGCTACCTGGCCAAGTTCGGCGGCCCGCTGCCGCTGTTCATGCCGGAAGCCGTGATCATGGCCGTCCAGCCGCTCCAGCAGGAATACGACTTCGACGGCTTCTACGCCCCGATCGTCCAGTTCCAGGAAACCGGCGTCGTCCAGCCAGGCACGATCGAGCTGTCGCAACCCGCCGTTTACAGCATCATCGACTTCGGCCAGCCGGTCGACAGCCCGATCGCCTGGGAAGGCTCGGTCCTGATCGAACAGTCCGGCACCCTGAACGCCATGCGCTTCGTGACAAAAAACGTCCTGGCCATCGTGCAGGAGCAAGCCACGACGATCGACTGGCTGAACCACTACATGACGCTGCCGCTGTACACGCCCATCACCGTCAAAGCCGGCGACCTGCTGCGCCTGTCCTTCGCCTACCGCGCCGGCGGCTCCATCCCGTCCCTGCAAGCCTCGATCCAGGCCGACGTCATCACCCAGACCGTCACCGAACAAATCCCCGAATACGCCTAACCCCCAACTAGGGTCAGTGTCGAATTGTTTGACAACTTCAGTAAATCAGTTGCTCAATAATTCGACTCTGACCCCAATTGATGGGTCATTGCACGCCGGATAATTAGGGTCAGTGTCGAATTGTTTGCCAACTGCAGTAAATCAGTTGCTCAATAATTCGACACTGACCCTAATTGTTTGGATTGAGCCATGCGGCTATTGCCTTGACCGCTTATCGGGGTAAGCGACTGTTCGTGCCGAGGAACCGACCGCGCGTCGGATGGGGATTGCCTCCGAATAACGGTGGCGGGTAGAGTGCTTCCATGTTCAATGTGGAGGCAATATGCTGAGTTTTCTGGTGTGGGTGCTGCTGTTGATGGTGTGCTGGCCGATCGCGTTGCTGGCGCTGCTCGTGTATCCCGTTGTGTGGCTGTTGCTTCTGCCGTTCAGGTTGCTGGGGATCGGCGTCGATGCCGTGTTCAATCTGCTCAAGGCCGTTGTCATGCTGCCGGCAAGGGTGTTGGGACAGCGGCCCGGCCACTGATAACATCGTGACATGACTGAGTGTTGGGCAATTAACAGACGCTTCATGCGCGATCTTCTACTGTGAAGATGCTCGCTTTCATTCGAAAGCAAACATTAAATAGAGGAAATAATATGCGCCTGGATATCTACCGCCGTGCTGAACATGATGGCAAGTTTTCTTACCTGGCCGTGCCGGAATCGAAAAGCATTCCTGAAGAAGCCACCAATACCGATTGGGAAATTGAAACCCAGGGCTACGAGGTGGAAGACAACGCCGACGGCATCAAGGATTTCGACATCGAACACCTGAGCGACCAGATCGCCGAAAAAGGGTATGCGATCACGTCGGTGACGCACTAAGATTTCCCCGGCGGGCCACCAGGTCCGCCAACTCTGCTTCATCGGCAAGCGCGGCATTCGCCCCTTGCCGATGCGCCGGCATCTCGTCCAGAGAACCTGGCCCGCCCGCAACGGCCCCATGGCCGTTGTGGTATTCTGCGTCCTCGATCAAGCAAGCCAGCCACGCAATGGGTTGGGACGGAGGATGGTATGAAGTGGGTTGTTGTCGGTTTTTACGTGTTATCGATCCTGCACATCCATTTCCGCGGCCGCGTCCGTTTACCGTTTCGTCGCCAGATTTTTGATCACTCGTCGTTCATGGCGCCGATCAATATCTTCATGCACAAGTTTTCGCGCGTACCCAATACCCCGTTCACGCCGCTGTCCGAATTCCCTGAACTGGCCCGCCTGCAAGAGAACTGGCCCATTATCCGCGCCGAAGCGGAGAGCATGCTCGCGCTGAAAAAAATCAAGGCTGCCGAGCAGAACGATGACGCCGGTTTCAATTCGTTCTTCAAGAATGGCTGGAAGCGTTTCTACCTGAAATGGTATGACGCCAGCCACCCGTCGGCCGAGCGCCTGTGTCCGCAGACCTACGCGCTGCTGCAGTCGATCCCGTCCGTCAAGGCCGCGATGTTCGCCGAGCTACCACCGGGCGGCAAGCTCAATCCGCACCGCGATCCGTTCGCCGGCTCGATGCGCTACCACCTGGGCCTGGCCACGCCGAACGATGACCGCTGCTTCATCGAAGTCGATGGCGAGCGCCATAGCTGGCGCGATGGCCAGGGCGTCGTGTTTGACGAAACCTATATTCACTGGGCGATCAATGGCAGCGAGAGCGATCGCATCATCCTGTTCTGCGACGTCGAGCGCCCGATGCGCTATCGCTGGATGCAGAGCGTGAACCGCTGGCTCGGCCGCAACCTGATGACCGCCGCCGCATCGCCTAACGAAACGGGCGACCAGGTCGGCCTGGTCAGCAAGCTGTTCCGCATTTCGTTCTACATGGGCCAGTACCGCCGCCGCTTCAAGGCGTGGAATAAGACCGCGTACAACATCACGCGCGTGGCGCTGGTCGTCGCACTGGCCGCATTCATCTACTGGATCTGACGTACGCCAACAGCGCTGATAATCAGACGACACGACGGAGACGACACGACAGGCCATTGTAGCGAAACCGGCATCTTTGCCGATCTCGCTACAATGGCTTTTCTGTTTTCAGCTATCGGAGAAGTCCATGGCAAAAGTACTGGTTTTGTATTACTCGACCTACGGTCACATTGAAACGATGGCCAATGCAATGGCTGAAGGCGCGCGCGGCGCCGGTGCAACGGTCGACGTGAAACGCGTCCCTGAAACCGTTCCAGAAGACATCGCCAAGAACGGCCACTTCAAGCTGGAGCAGTCTGCGCCCATTGCCAAAGTGGATGATCTGGAGCACTACGACGCCATCATCATCGGCGCACCGACGCGCTACGGCCGCATGCCGAGCCAGATGGCGGCCTTCCTCGACCAGACCGGCGGCTTGTGGGCACGCGGCGCCCTGAACGGTAAAGTCGGCGGCGCCTTCACGTCGACCGCCACCCAACACGGCGGCCAGGAAACCACGCTGTTTTCGATCATTACGAATCTGATGAACCTCGGCTTGACCATCGTTGGCCTGCCATACAGCTACCAGCAGCAGATGACGCTCGACGAAGTCGCCGGAGGCAGCCCGTACGGCGCGACGACGATTGCCGGCGGCAAGGGTGAACGTCAGCCGAGCGAGATCGACCTGGGCGGCGCGCGCCATCAGGGCAAGCTGATCGCCGAAACCGCCGCCAAGCTGTTCGGCTGATCGGGCGAGCGACAACGCCATGACCGATCTCTCCGCATTCCCCATCACGCAGCGATGGCCGGCACAACATCCGGACCGGCTGCAGTTGTATTCGATGCCGACGCCCAATGGCGTCAAGATTCCGATCATGCTGGAAGAGGTCGGTCTGCCGTACGAAGTGCACAAGGTCGACTTCGCCAAGGACGACCAGCATTCGCCGGCGTTCTTGTCGCTCAACCCGAATAACAAGATCCCGGCGATCATCGACCCGGACGGCCCAGGCGGCCAGCCGCTGCCGCTGTTCGAGTCGGGCGCCATCCTGATCTACCTGGCGGACAAGAGTGGCAAGCTCATGCCGCAGGACCCGGCCGCGCGCTATCAAGTCATGCAGTGGGTGATGTTCCAGATCGGCAGCGTAGGGCCGATGTTTGGCCAGCTCGGTTTCTTCCACAAGTTTGCTGGCAAGGACTATGAGGACAAGCGCCCCCGTGACCGCTATGTCGACGAGTCACGCCGCCTGCTGGGCGTGATTGAAGGTCAACTGGCGCAGCACGCCTGGATCGCGGGTGACGAATTCACCATTGCCGATATCGCGATCTTCCCGTGGATCAATGGCCTGCTGAATTTTTACGAAGCAGGGGATCTGGTCGGCATCAAGGACTTCCCGCACGTGTCGGCCGCGCTCACGAAATTCCTCGCGCGCCCGTCCGTGCAAAAAGGTCTGAAGATCCCGGCGTAGGCAAGACGCGGCAGGTGCCTCAGTACGTGCCTAAGTACGTGCCTCAGTACGTGCCTCAATACGCACCTCAGTAAGGACTGGCCGTCGGCCGCACGATCAGCTCGCTGACATCCACGTCGGCCGGCTGGTCGATCGCGAACCCGATCGCGCGTGCAATGGCCTCCGGCTTGATCGCCACCTTGCGAAAGTCGCGCATCGCGGCGCGCGCAGCAGGGTCTGAAATCGATTCCGCCAGGTCCGACTCCACGACGCCGGGCGACACCAGCGTCACGCGGATCGCGCCGCCGACCTCTTGCCGCAAACCCTCGGTGATCGCCGCCACCGCAAACTTGGTGGCGCAATACACCGCCGCTGTCGGGCTGACCGCATACGCGCCGATCGACGCGATATTGATGACCTGGCCGCTGCCACGGGCCTGCATCCCCGGCAATACGGCGGCAATCCCGTGCAGCACGCCGCGGATGTTCACGTCGATCATCTGGTTCCACTCATCGATCTTCAAGGCCTCGAGTTTCGACAGCGGCATGACGCCCGCGTTATTGACGAGCACGTCGATCCGGCCATGGCAGTCGAGCGCGAAGTCGGCGAATGCCGTCATGCTCTCCATGCTCGTGACGTCGAGGCGGGCGACGTCGGCAGTGCCGCCGGCAGCCCGGATGGCGCTTGCCAGTGCGACCAGCTGCTCGACGCGGCGCGCGCCGAGGATGACACGGTGGCCCTGCGCTGCAAGAAAACGGGCGGTGGCTTCACCGATGCCGCTGCTGGCGCCCGTGATCAGGATGACTTTCGATGCGTGTTCCATGTTGTGCTCCCTAATGTGTGATCAGTGGCATCAGTATGGATACGGCTCGCGGTGCTGCCCATGCCGAAACCTCGGCATCGATTGCACGATCCTCCGGAAATGAAAAACGGCGCCCGAGGGCGCCGTTTGGTCGACAACAACAAGCGCCAACAGCTAGTCAGGCCCGCGGCCGCTGGCGATGGAACGTCAACGGCGTGTACGACACGGCCGATGGTGGCGGCTGCTTCAGGATGTTCGAGCGCATCGCACCCACCACGTGCATTTCGCACGGCTTGCAATCAAAGCGCAGCGTGTAGCGGTCTTCGCCGCTCACCAGCGTCATCGGTTCGGC
Source organism: Telluria sp. LT1R51-2 (assembly GCF_059685775.1). Lineage (NCBI taxonomy): Bacteria > Pseudomonadati > Pseudomonadota > Betaproteobacteria > Burkholderiales > Oxalobacteraceae > Telluria > Telluria sp. LT1R51-2. The sequence goes on from NZ_JCASIM010000001.1 coordinate 1,707,941, forward strand.
CTTCACCTGGCCCTGCACGCCTTGCACGCCCTTGGCCTGCTTCGGGCACAGGTTGAACGAGAAACGCAGGCAGTGCTTGGTGATCATCAGGGAGACTTCGCCGGCTTCCTCGTGCGATTCGTACGCAGCATCGATCAGCTGCACACCATGCTTCTGGTAAAACGCGCGTGCCTTGTCGTTGTAGACATTGGCCAGATAGCTCAGCTGCACGTCCGGATACACCGGCGGCGGCGTGGTTGCCGCCTTGCGCTCGGGCCGCTGCCAGGCCGCCAGCCGCGCCGTTTCGTGCGCCGCGATGGCGTCGCGGCGCAGTGCATTGATCGCCGCGCTCGGCACGAACCACGGCTGGCTCAGCTTGAGTTCGACGTGGCCCGCTTCGAACATGGTGTTGCCGAGTTTGGCAACGCTGGCGCGTAATCCCGCATCGGCCTGCGCGGCCTGCGTCGCCGGCTGCAGGGCTATTGCCGCCGCTGCATGCGACGCGATGCCGTCCTCGTCGATGATGTCCAGGCGCAGTCCATCCGGTTGTTCGCTGAGCACCAGTTCCAGCGCCACCTTGCGCTCGGATGATTTCTTGTTGAGCGTTGCTTCCCAACCGTGGTCGCGGTTGCGGTGGATGACGGTGCCGACCTTCAAGCCTGCCAGCGTCTGCATCGGCTCGTTCGGATACACGCGCCAGCGCTGGCCGTCAGCCTCGTCGCCCAGCTTGTCGGCCTTGTTGGCCTGGATGCCGACCGTGTCGCGCTTGTACATATAGTTCAAGCCGTCGCCGTTGGCCATCGGCGCGCTGGTGACGACATCGAAGCTGTCGCCGTTCAGGCGCGCCACGATGCCCAGTTCCACGCCCACGTACTTCGGCGAATCGAACGCGCCGATATCGGTCAGGCGACCCTGCGCAAAGTACTCGGTATGGCCGCGGTGGAAGTTCTTGTCGACATCCGGCGTGAACATGACGCGCGTGCGGCCGCTCGAGGCGCGCACGAATTCCGGCCGCTGGTCGAGCAGTTCGTCGAGCAGCAGGCGGTAGTGGGCCGTGATGTTTTTCACGTAACCCATGTCCTTGTAGCGGCCTTCGATCTTGAACGAGCGGATGCCGGCATCGACCAGTGCGCCCAGGTTGCGGCTCTGATCGTTGTCTTTCATCGACAACAGGTGCTTGTCGAACGCAACCACGCGGCCCTGGCCATCGCTCAGCGTGTAGGGCAGGCGGCAATTCTGCGAGCAGTCGCCCCGGTTGGCCGAGCGGCCATTGTCGGCGTGCGAGATATAGCACTGGCCCGAATACGCCACGCACAGCGCGCCGTGCACGAAGTATTCGAGCGGGGTGTCGGTGACCTGATGGATCTTGCGGATCTGCTCGACCGTCAGTTCGCGCGCCAGCACCAGTTGCGAAAACCCGACGTCGGCGAGGAATTTCGCTTTCTCTGGCCCACGAATGTCGCACTGGGTACTGGCATGCAGCTGGATCGGGGGCAGGTCGAGCTCGAGCAACCCCATGTCCTGGATGATCAGCGCATCGACGCCGGCCTCGTACAGCTGCCAGATCTGCTTGCGCGCCAGCTCGAGTTCGCTGTCGTGCATGATCGTGTTCATCGTCACGAAGATGCGCGCCCGGTAGGCGTGCGCAAACTGTACCAGCCCGGCGATGTCCTCGAGCGGGTTGCTGGCATTGTGCCGCGCCCCGAATGCCGGGCCGCCGATATAGACGGCATCGGCGCCGTGCAGGATCGCCTCGCGCCCGATCTCGGCGGTTTTGGCGGGCGAGAGCAGTTCAAGCTCGTGGGCTAGCAATGACATGGGGAATCCTTCGATGCGAAGACCGGGATTATAGCCAGTCAGCGCGCTGCCGTCATGTACCGCGACGTTGCAGCGCCGGCCGACGCCTGAGGATGTTAGCGCAATCCCAAGCGTTGCTGTGCTAACATCAAGTCCATTTCCCTGGCCTTGAAAACAATCCTGACATGAGTAAAGTGACGCTCGACAGCATCCGTGAAGCAATGGAACACGGCAAGCCAACCATGGTGGACGTCGCCAAGCTGGCCGGCGTGTCCGCCATGACGGTCTCGCGCGTCATGAACGGGAAAACCCTGGTGCGTGAAAGCACCCGGCGCAAGGTCGCCGATGCGGTCGCTGCACTGAACTATACGCCGAACCAGGAAGCGCGCAATCTGGCCGGCTCCAAGCCGATCCGCGTCGGCTTTTTGTACAGCAACCCGAGCGCCGCCTACCTGAGCGAATTTCTCGTCGGTCTGCTGAACCAGTCCGGCCTGAACAATGTCCAACTCTTCGTCGAGAAGTGCGAGGCGGGCAACCACGAAACCGAGCACACACAGCGCCTGATCGACAATGGCCTCGATGGCGTCATCCTGCCACCGCCGCTGTGCGACAGCGAAGCCGTGCTCGGGTGCGTGGAACGCGCCGGCATTCCGGCCGTGGTCGTCGCCTGCGGTTCACCGGCGCCGGGCCTGGGCGCCGTCAGCATCGACGACTACGACGCCGCCCACTTCATGACGCGCCACCTGATCGCCCTGGGCCACCAGCGCATCGGCTTCATCGTCGGTCACCCGAACCAGAGCGCCAGCGCGCGCCGTCTCGACGGCTACCGCGCAGCAATCGCGGAAATGAACGCCGATGCGGCCGACGAACTGGTGGTGCAGGGGATGTTCACCTACCGCTCGGGCCTGGACGCGGCCGAGCAGTTGCTGGCCCTTGCCGAGCGGCCGACGGCGATCTTCGCCAGCAACGATGACATGGCCGCCGCCACGGTCGCCGTCGCCCATCGCCTGGCGCTGGACGTGCCGGGCGACCTCACTGTGACTGGTTTCGACGATACCGCGCTGGCCACGACCATCTGGCCGGAGCTCACAACCGTGCGCCAGCCGATTGCCGAGATGGCGCGTGAAGCGGTGCAGGCCCTGGTGCGGCGCGTGCGCGCAATGCGCGAAGAAGAACCGGCCGAGCCGGAGCAGACGCGCATGGACTTCGTGCTCGTGCGACGCCAGTCCGACGCTGCGCCGCGTGTGCGCCCGCCGGCGCGTTTGCCTGCCGCAGCACGGACCATCTGACAGCGATTCGCTCCCGGACGCGTCCGGGGCAGGCACATCACCCGGGACGGCTTTCTGCACCCGTCCCGATGCCAATCCCGCCTGCCTGCGCGCATGCCAATAATTCGTTGACAACCGTCCGAGCTGAAGTTTAGACTGCAATGATTGCGCTAACAATTCTGTTAAAGGATTGTTGTGACGCACATTAAAATAATCAAAAAGCATCAGGAGACGACCATGCCAGACCCGCACACCCGGCTGCCCGCCGGCGTGGCTGCAGCCCTGCTCAGCCGCGCGCCTTCCCGTCACACCTCCTGAGTACCGGTTTGTCCCGGCTGCACAAGCCACGCTGCTTCGCACCCTTCAGCGTGCCCGCCAGGACCCGTCACCACGAACGAGAGAAAACATGACCGCATCTTCCGTCAATGCGCTACCTGACGCGCTTCCCGCCGCGCTCCCCGCTGACATCGCGTCGGCCCTGCTGGTTGGCCGCGTCTGGCGCCCGGCGCCGATCGACGGCCCAGCAGTCGTCGCCGTGCGCGCTGGCCGCATCATCGACATCACCCGCCACGCGGCCACCGTCGCCGACCTGTTCGAGCGCGACGCCGCCGACATGCTGGCGATCGTCAAGAGCGCCCCGGGCGACGACCTGGGCGATGCTGCCAGCCTGCTGCAAGCGGCGCTGGACGGCGGCCTGGGCGATGGCGGCGTCCAGCTGCTCGCGCCATGCGACCTGCAGGCCATCAAGGCCGCTGGCGTGACGTTCGCCGTCAGCCTGCTCGAGCGCGTCATCGAAGAACAGGCCAAGGGCGATCCTGCCCGCGCCTCTGCATTGCGCACGGAACTGCAGGCCACCATCGGCACCAACCTGGCCGAGATGGTGCCGGGTTCCAGCGCCGCGATGCGCCTGAAAACGGAGCTGAGCGCGCGCGGCCTGTGGTCGCAGTACATGGAAGTGGGCATTGGCCCCGACGCCGAAGTCTTCACCAAATCGCAGCCGATGTCGTCGCTGGGCCATGGCGCGATCGTGGGCCTGCACCCGTCGTCGCACTGGAACAATCCGGAACCCGAGATCGTGCTGGCCGTGAACAGCCGCGCCGAGATCGTCGGCGCTGCACTGGGCAACGACGTCAACCTGCGCGACATCGAGGGGCGCAGCGCGCTCCTGCTGGGCAAGGCCAAGGACAACAACGGCTCGTGCGCCATCGGCCCGTTCGTGCGCATCTTCGACGGCGACTTCACGCTCGACACGCTGCGCAGCTGCGAAGTGAGCATGCTGATCGAAGGCGCCGACGACGGCTTCACGCTGGCCGGATCGAGCCGCATGCGCGAGATCTCTCGCGACCCGCTCGACCTGGTGGCCCAGACCTGCGGCGCGCACCACCAGTATCCGGACGGCTTCATGCTGTTTCTGGGGACGATGTTCTCGCCGATCAAGGACCGCGGCGCGGCCGGTGGCGGCTTCACGCACCACCCGGGCGACAAGGTCACCATCTCGACCCCGGCGCTGGGCGCCCTGGTCAACACGGTCGGCCGCAGCGACACCATCGCACCATGGACCTTCGGCGTGCGCGCTCTGTACCAGAACCTGGCGCGGCGCGACCTGCTGGCAGGCCGTCCGGCATGACCCCTCCTGACGGCGCGCCCCACGTTTCGCGACACGATTCGCCCCTCGATCCGCTTCAAGATAACCACGAGTTCACGATGCACGATTCAACACCAGATTCCACCCCCGCCGCACTGGTCTACGCGACCTATCCCGACCTGCGCGACAAGCGCGTCGTCATCACCGGTGGCGGCACCGGCATCGGCAGCGAACTGGTGACGGCGTTTGCCGGCCAGGGCGCGCAGGTCTGGTTCCTCGACATCGCCAAGGAAGCATCGACCGCGCTGGCCGACGCGCTGGCCGGTTCCGCGCACAAGCCACGTTTTTTGTCGTGCGACCTGACCGACCTCGATGCGCTGGCCGCGACCTTTGCCGCCATCGAGGCGGAGGCCGGTGGCATCGACATCCTGCTCAATAACGCCGCCAACGACGACCGCCACGGCATCGACGACGTCACGCCGGACTATTGGGAAAGCCGGATGGCGGTCAATCTGCGCCACACGTATTTCTGCAGCCAGGCAGCGGTCGCGATGATGCGCCGCCAGGGCAGTGGCGTGATCCTGAATTTCGGCTCGATCTCGTGGTACCTTGCGTCGAACCAGCTGTCGCTGTACATGATGGCCAAGGCGGCGATCGAGGCGATGAGCCGCGGCCTGGCGCGCGACCTTGGCGCCGAGAACATCCGCGTCAATACGGTGATTCCCGGCGCCGTGCGCACGCCGCGCCAGCAGGCGCTGTGGCACACGCCGGAAGAAGAAGCGCGCATCCTGGCCGGCCAGTGTCTGCCGCAGCGCGTCGAGATGCAGGACGTGGCGGCGCTGTCGCTGTTCCTGGCCTCGAACAACGCGCGCCGCTGCAGCGGCCGCGAATACTTCGTCGACGCTGGCTGGTACGGCGCATGAGCGGCGCCGTGCACTGCCTGTGGGACGTCAAGGCCACGCTGGGCGAGGGCGCCTTGTGGGATGCGGTCCGGCGCAAGATCTGGTTTGTCGACATCAAGGGCCGCCGCATCCACTGCTGCGATGAAGACGGCGGCGCGCGTCAGACCTGGGATGCGCCATCGCAGATCGGCTTTCTCGCGCCGAGCGACGATGGCGGCATGGTGTGCGGGCTCGAAGATGGCCTGTACCGCTTTGTCGAGAACGACGGCGCGTTCATCGCGCTGGCCCGCGTCGAAGCCGACCTGCCGGGCAACCGCTTCAACGATGGACACGTCGATGCAGCGGGCCGCCTGTGGTTTGGCTCGATGGACAATGGCGAGAACGAAGCCACCGGCACGCTGTACCGCTTCGACGGCGCCGGCCAGCCGGCGCGCGCGATGGACGCCGGCTACATCATCACCAATGGCCCGGCCATCAGCCCGGACGCGACCACGCTGTACCACACCGACACGTTGGCCCGCACGATCTTCGCGTTCGACCTGGGCCCGGACGGCGCGATCAGTGGCAAGCGCCTGTTCGTCACGCACGAAGGCAGCGGGCACCCGGACGGCATGGCAGTCGACGCAGAAGGTCACCTGTGGGTCGCCGTCTTCGGCGGCTGGCGCATCGACCGCTACGATCCGCAAGGTCGCAAGGTCGATGAAGTGCGCTTCCCGTGCGCGAACATCACCAAGCCGGCCTTTGGCGGCGACGATCTGCGCACCGTGTATGCCACCACCGCGCGCAAGGGGTTGAGCGAGGCCGATCTGCTGGCGCAGCCGCTGGCCGGTGGCCTGTTCACGTTCCGCGCCGAGACGCCGGGCCTGCCGCAACATGCGTTGCACCTGTAACGCGCACTGGAGAATCACCGCATGACCAAGCAATCCACCTTCCGTTTCCGCTCGCAGGACTGGTTCGACAATCCGGAGCGGATCGACATGACGGCGCTGTATCTCGAGCGTTTCATGAACTACGGGATCACGCCCGACGAACTGCGCTCGGGCAAACCGATCATCGGCATTGCCCAGAGCGGCAGCGATATCACGCCGTGCAACCGCATCCACCTGGAACTCGTCAAGCGCGTGCGTGATGGCATCCGCGACGCCGGCGGCATCCCGATGGAATTCCCGCTGCACCCGATTTTCGAAAACTGCCGCCGCCCGACCGCGGCCTTGGACCGCAATCTGGCCTATCTGGGCCTGGTCGAGATCCTGCACGGTTATCCGATCGACGCGGTGGTGCTGACGACCGGCTGCGACAAGACGACGCCGGCCCAGCTGATGGCCGTGTCGACGGTCGACATGCCGGCCATCGTGCTGTCGGGCGGGCCGATGCTCGACGGCTGGTTCGACGGTGAACTGGTGGGTTCGGGTGCGGCGATCTGGAAGGCGCGCCGCCAGCTGGCAGCCGGCTCGATCGACGAACAGAAATTCATGAACATCGCCACCGCCTCGGCGCCGTCGGCCGGCCATTGCAACACGATGGGCACCGCCTCGACGATGAACGCCGTGGCCGAAGCGCTGGGTATGTCGCTGACCGGTTGCGCGGCGATTCCCGCACCATACCGCGAGCGCGGCCAGATGGCCTACGAGACGGGCCGGCGCATCGTCGGTCTGGCGATGGAAGACGTGCGCCCGTCGAACATCCTGACGCGCGACGCGTTCCTCGATGCGATCGTCGTCAACGCGGCCATCGGCGGCTCGAGCAATGCGCAGCCGCACATCATGGCCATGGCGCGCCATGCCGGTGTGGAGATCACCACCGAAGACTGGATGACCTACGGGTACGAAGTGCCGCTGCTGCTGAACATGCAGCCCGCCGGCAAATACCTGGGCGAGCGCTTCCACCGCGCCGGCGGCGTGCCGGCCGTGATGTGGGAACTCGATCAGGCGGGCCTGTTGCGTTCGGACCGTCTGACGGTGACCGGCAAGACGCTGGCGCAGAACATCGACATGCACCAGACAATGGACCGCGAGATGATCCGCCCGTTCGCCGATCCGCTCAAGGAAAACGCAGGCTTCCTGGTCCTGAAAGGCAACCTGTTCGATTTTGCGATCATGAAGACGAGCGTGATTTCGCCGAGCTTCCGTGAACGCTACCTGGCCACGCCGGGCGCCGAGAACTGCTTCGAGTGCAAGGTGGTGGTGTTCGACGGCTCGGACGATTATCATGCGCGCATCAATGACCCGGAACTGGGCATCGACGAGCACACGATGCTGGTCATCCGCGGCGCCGGTCCGATCGGCTGGCCCGGTTCGGCCGAAGTCGTCAACATGCAACCGCCCGATGCGCTGATCAAGCGCGGCATCAACAACCTGCCGACACTGGGCGATGGTCGCCAGTCGGGCACCTCGGACAGCCCGTCGATCCTGAATGCGTCACCTGAAAGCGCGGCCGGCGGCAACCTGGCGCTGCTGCACACGGGCGACATCGTGCGCGTGGACCTGGTGCATGGCCGCTGCGATGTGCTGCTGTCGGACGCTGAACTCGAAGCCCGCAAGCTCGATACGCCGCCAGCGATCCCGCCTAGCCAGACGCCGTGGCAAGAGATCTACCGCGCCACGGTGGGCCAGCTGCACACGGGGGCCTGCATGGAACTGGCCTTGCCATATCGGGCCGTGGCCGGCGCGATGCCGCGGCATAACCACTAAACTGCACTTTGTACGATGACTAAAAGTGGCATGAATAGCCATTCTTGAGCAGAATGTCGGAACTTCGCCTGGACGGTACTGTCCAGGCGTCGAAAATACACTGGAGACAAGCATGAAAAAACTCATCACGGCAGTCGGCATCGGTTGCGCAATGCTGTTCGCATCCGCCCCCGCCATGGCCGATGCCAAGAATCCGAAGATCGGCTTTTCGATCGACGACCTGCGCCTGGAGCGCTGGACCCGCGACCGCGACTACTTCATCGGTGCGGCCGAAAAGCTCGGCGCCAAGGTGTATGTGCAGTCGGCCGACGCCAGCGAGCAGCGCCAGATCGCCCAGATCGAGAACCTGATCTCGCGCGGCGTCGACGTGCTGGTCATCGTGCCGTACAACGCGACGGTGCTGAACAACGCGATCCGCGAAGCCAAGAAAGCCAAGATCAAGGTGCTGTCGTACGACCGCCTGATCCTTAATGCCGATGTCGACGCCTACATCTCGTTCGACAACAAGGCCGTTGGCGAACTGCAGGCGCAGTCGATCGTCGCGCTCAAGCCGAAGGGCAGCTACTACCTGCTGGGCGGCGCGCCGACCGACAACAATGCCAAGATTCTGCGCGAAGGCCAGATGAAGGTGCTGCAGCCGCTGATCGACAAGGGCGACATCAAGGTCGTCGGCCGCCAGTGGGTCAAGGACTGGAGCCCGTCCGAGGCGATGGCCATCATCGAAAACGCGCTGACCGCCAACGGCAACAAGATCGACGCCGTCGTGGCTTCGAACGACGCCACCGCCGGCGGCGCGATCCAGGCGCTGTCGTCGCAGAAGCTGGCCGGCAAGGTCCCGGTCTCGGGCCAGGACGCCGACCTGGCGGCCGTGCGCCGCGTGATCGCCGGCACGCAGTCGATGACGGTCTACAAACCGCTGCGCAATATCGCCACCAGCGCCGCGACGCTGGCCGTGCAACTGGTGAGGAACGAAAAGCCTGCCTACAACGCGCAATTGAATAACGGCTTCAAGCCTGTCAACACCATCCTGCTCAAGCCGATCCTGCTGAACAAGGCCAACGTCGACATGCTGGTCAAGGACGGCTTCTATACCCAGGGCCAGCTGGCCGGTAAGTAAGCCGGCGTCACTGTGCTACAGCGCCCGCGCCTGCGGGCGCACCGGCTGGCGAGCCTCGCCGGCCGGTGGTCCAACGTCTTGAAACGAGTCTTTCGATGGCCGGCTATCTGCTTGAAATGAAGGGAATCGCCAAGCGATTCAACGGGGTGCCCGCGCTGGATGGCATCGACCTGGCGATCCGCCCGGGCGAGTGCATCGGCCTGTGCGGCGAGAACGGCGCCGGCAAATCGACGCTGATGAAGGTGCTGTCGGCCGTCTATCCGCACGGGACCTGGGAGGGCGAGATCGTGCTGGACGGCCAGCCGCTGCGCGCTCGCTCGGTGCGCGAGACCGAGGACGCCGGCATCATCATCATCCACCAGGAACTGATGCTCGTGCCCGAACTGAGCGTGGCCGAGAATATCTTTTTGGGTAACGAGATCACGCTGCCCGGCGGGCGCATGGATTATCCCGCCATGAACCAGAAGGCCGCGGAGATCCTGCGCGGCCTGAAGCTGCCCGACGTGAACGTGGTGCTGCCGGTGAAGCATTACGGCGGCGGGCACCAGCAGCTGATCGAGATCGGCAAGGCCCTGAACAAGAACGCGCGCCTGTTGATCCTCGACGAGCCATCGGCATCGCTGACGGCGTCGGAAATCGCGGTCTTGCTCGACATCATCCGCGACCTGAAAAGCCGGGGCGTGGCCTGCGTCTACATCTCGCACAAGCTCGAAGAAGTCGCGGCCATCTGCGACACGGTCGTCGTCATCCGCGACGGCAAGCACATTGCCACCACGCCGATGGAAGCGATGAGCGTCGAGCGCATCATCAACCAGATGTGCGGCCGTGAGATGAGCCAGATGTATCCGTCGCTGCCGCATCCGGTGGGCGAGGTGGTCATGGAGGCGCGCCACATCACGTGCTACGACCCGGAGCAGCCGGGCCGCAAGAAGGTCGACGATGTGTCGTTCCAGGTGCGGCGCGGCGAAATCCTCGGCATCGCCGGGATCGTCGGAGCCGGGCGCACCGAACTCGTGACGGCCATCTTTGGCGCCTATCCGGGTAAGCACGAAGGTGAAGTCTGGCTCGAAGGCCGCAAGGTCGATACGTCCGAGCCCTTGAAGGCGATCCGCGCTGGCTTCGCGCTGGTGCCCGAAGACCGCAAGCACCACGGCATCGTGCGCGACCTGTCGGTGGGCGAGAACATCACGCTGTCGGTCCTGCCGCGCTTTTCGCACGTAAGCCGCATCGACGACCACGAAGAAGCGGGCGCCGTGAGCGAGCAGATCAGCCGGCTGGCGCTGAAGACCGCCACGCCGGCGCTGGCCATCACGTCGCTCTCGGGCGGCAACCAGCAAAAGGCCGTGCTGGCCAAGATGCTGCTGACCGGCCCGAAAGTGCTGATCCTGGACGAGCCGACGCGCGGCGTCGACGTCGGCGCCAAGTTCGAAATCTATAAACTGATGCTGGAACTGGCGGCGCAGGGGATCGCGATCATCATGGTCTCGTCCGAACTGGCTGAAGTCCTGGGCGTGTCCGACCGCGTGCTGGTGATGAAGGAAGGGCGTCTGAACGGCGACTTCGTCAACCAGAACCTGAACCAGGAAACGGTGCTGGCCGCCGCGCTGGGCCAGGCGGCCGCGGCGCCGTCGATTCCACACCACGCATGACAACCACAATCACACAATGACCACGATGACGTTTAAACGCATTTTCACGCAGTACAAGATTCTGGCGCTGCTGGTTGCAATCGCACTGATCTGGGCCTTCTTCAGCTGGAAGACGGACGGCGGCTTTACCTCGGCGCGTAACCTGTCGAACCTGATGCGCCAGATGTCGGTGACCGGCATCCTCGCCTGCGGCATGGTGTTCGTCATCATCGCCGGCGAAATCGACCTGTCCATCGGCTCGCTGCTCGGTCTTCTTGGTGGCATGGCCGCCGTGCTCGATGTCACGCATGGCTTGCCGCTGCCGCTGTCGGTCATCATCGTGCTCGGCGCGGGGCTGTTGTGCGGTTTCCTGAACGGGTACCTGACGGCGTATGCGGGCATCCCTTCCTTCATTGTCGGCCTGGGCGGCATGCTGGCGTACCGCGGCGTTGTGCTGGCACTGACCGGCGGTGCCACCGTGGCGCCCGTGTCGCCGGGCATGGAGCAGCTGGGCCAGGCCTATCTGCCGCCACTGTGGGGCAGTATTCTGGGCATCGGCCTGTTCGTGCTGACCTGTGTGCTGGTCTGGCGTCAGCGTGCAAGCCAGGCGCGCCACAAGCTGCCGGTGATCCCGGTGTGGCGCTCGGCGCTGCGCGTGGTGGTGGCCGGCGCGGTGCTGGCCGGGCTGATCACCACCTTCAACAGCTACGAAGGCATTCCGCTGCCGGTGCTGATCCTGCTGGTGCTGCTGGGCATGTTCAGCTACATCGCGCGCCAGACCGTGTTTGGCCGCCGCATTTACGCGGTGGGCAGCAATATGGAAGCGACGCGCCTGTCCGGCATCGACGTGCGCAAGGTGAAGCTGTGGATCTTCGGCCTGATGGGCCTGATGTGCGCGCTGGCTGGCCTGATCAACACGGCGCGCCTGGCGGCCGGGTCGCCGTCGGCTGGTGTGTCGGCCGAGCTCGACGTGATCGCGGCCTGCTTCATCGGCGGCACCTCGATGCGCGGCGGCGCGGGCACCGTACATGGTGCGCTGGTGGGCGCCCTCGTCATGGCGAGCCTGGACAATGGCATGTCGATGCTGGACGTGGATGCGTACTGGCAAATGATCGTCAAGGGCCTGATCCTGACACTGGCCGTGTGGCTGGATGTCGCGACGCGCGGCAACACGCGATAAGCGTCATCGGATTTATCGCTGCCAGCGCACCAATTGTCCGATGTGAGCCACGCGCTTTGGCGCACATTTGATCGCGCTTAATTTCGGTGAAGGTGTGCGCGGCTGGTCGCCGGATGTCTTTCTACACTCGACTGAACATGTACAGCATTTTGTTCAGTCGGGGGATGCGATGAAAGCCCACAGCGGCTCCAGGAGAATGTTTTTAAAAACAGGTGTCGGGGTCACTGTTGCACAGTGTCTCCCCGAGCTGGCGGCAGCGCAGGCCAGCAGTGGTCCGCGGCTCGAATGGAAGCAATTCAAGACCACCAACCAGTATCCTGCGTTCGTCAATGCCATCGCGACGATGCGCAGCAATACCAACCAGACCAACCGCGGATCGTTCGCGTACTGGGCCAATGTGCATGTCAACCGCTGTCCACACGGGGTGCCGTATTTCATCGCCTGGCACCGCGGGTATCTGTACCATTTCGAGCAGCAGCTGCGCACGGTGTCCGGCAACCCCTACCTGATGCTGCCGTATTGGGACTATTATTCCTACGCCACCTTGCCAGCGGAATTCACCGATCCGGCGCCCGGCAATCCCCTGTATGTACCCCGGCAGAGCGCGAACGTTCACAGCGCGCTGAGCCTGGCGCCATTCGCGTCGTCAGTGCGCAATTTTCAGCGCGGCAAAAACAATGCGTTCGAACCGATTATCGAAGACGTCCACAACCCGATTCATGATCTGATCGGTGGCGTCATGAGCACGATGCAGTCGCCGCTCGACCCCATCTTTTTCCTCCATCACGCCAGCATCGATCGCTTGACCCACGCATGGTCTCTGCTTGCGGGAAAAACCGTGCCGCCTTCGGCGAATCCGTATTCGTCGACCAACAGCGATGTGTACTGGGCGGGTAGCCATGACTATGCGACCGGTCTCAGCATCGAGCGCTACAAGACAAGGACGCCCAGCTGGCTGGGCACTTCGTATGCGTCGAACGCCGTGCCGACGGTTTTGCCGCCCGCGCCCGCGGCCCGTGCTGCGATCCTGCAGCGACCGCCATTCCGGTCGTTCCGGGCAATCGCCGGGCGGCGCTTGTCGAGCACGCGGCGGTCGGTGAGTAGTGTGGCGCAAGTGCCGTTCGACGAGCAGTCGGTATCGGTGCTGCTGCGCTTGGCGAAAAGCGATGCGGCCGAACTGGCACGGGTCGTTGCCCTGTGCCGTGACACGGGTGAGTCAGAAGCGCGGCCGATGCCGGCAATGATCAAGCTGGTGTTCGACAATCTGGTGATTGGCAAAGCCGCAGCAAAGGGCGGCTTCTTTTACGCGCTCTACCTCGACATGCCGGCCTTTGTCGAGTCGACGGCAGAGCGGGATGCAGCGCTGATCGGCACGCTGGGCGCGTTCCAGATTGCCGCCGCGGCGCACCATGGCATGCCCAGGCTCGAATTCGACGTGTCGCACCTGCTGGTGCGGCAACAGCGGCTGAATTTTTCCGAGCTCGTACTGTCGTGGGTGCGCGTCGATGGCGACCGCCCACCGGCAGGCAACGCCATTCAGGCCGACGAGATCCGGGTCGAACTGTCGCTCGTCCCGGATGATGTGCACTTGTCGATGGATGACGACGACGATCGCGACATTCAGTACCATTAGCTGGCGCTGCCGGCCTGGTTGCCGGGCCTGGCTGCCGGGCCTGGTTGCTGCGCCTGATTTCTGCGCCTGGCCACTGCGCCTGGTTGCTGAATCTGTCGCGGTCCTTGGCGCGAGCCTGCCCGTTACACAGGCAGCGTCAGTGCACCGTCCACCAGACGTGCAAGCCGCAGCGGGTTGCTGTCCTTGAGAGCATCGGGCAGCAGGTCGGCCGGTACATCCTGATAGCACACGGGCCGCAGGAAGCGCTCGATCGCTGTCGCGCCCACTGACGTGCTGCGTGGATCGGTGGTGGCCGGGAACGGGCCGCCGTGCACCATCGCATGCGACACCTCGACGCCAGTAGGGAAACCATTGAACAGGATGCGGCCGACCTTGCGTTCCAGCAGTGGCAACAGCGCGCCAGCCAGCGCATGGTCACTCGCAACCGCGTGCACGGTGGCGGTCAGCTGGCCTTCCAGATGGCGCGTGACGGCCAGCAACTCGTCTTCATCGCGGCAGGCGATCATGAGTGACACCGGCCCGAAGATTTCTTCTTCGAGCGCCGGATTGGCCAGGAACGTGGCGGCGTCGCACTCGTACAGCGCCGCCTTTGCTGCGCAGCCCGCGCCTTCGCTGCTGCCGTGCGCAATCAGCGTGACACCAGCGATGCCGGCGCGAATGCCGACCGCATCCGTATAGGCCGCATGGATGCCAGCGGTCAGCATGGTGCCGGCCGGTTTGAGCTGCAGCGCCGCGCTCGCTGCGGCGCGGAACGCATCGAGTTGTGGCCCGGCGATGCCGATCACCAGACCCGGGTTGGTGCAGAACTGACCCACGCCCATCGTCAGCGAGTCGACGAACGCGCTTGCCAGCGCAGCGCCGCCGCTGGCCAGGGCGCCCGGCAGCAGGTAGACCGGATTGATGCTGCTCATTTCGGCGTAGACGGGGATCGGTTCCTTGCGGCGGCTGGCGATTTGCGCCAGCGCCAGCCCACCGGCGCGCGAACCGGTAAAGCCCACGGCGCGGATCGCCGGATGGCTCACGAGGTCGCCGCCGATCATGTTGCCTTCGCCAATCAGCAGCGAAAACACGCCTTCGGGCATGCCGCAGTCGAGCGCTGCCTGCAACACGGCCTTGCCGACCAGCTCGGACGTGCCCAGGTGCGCATTGTGCGCCTTGACGACGACCGGGCAGCCGGCGGCAAGTGCCGAGGCGGTGTCGCCACCGGCGACGGAAAACGCGAGCGGGAAGTTGCTGGCCCCGAACACGGCGACGGCGCCCACGGGGATTTTGCGCATTCTCAGGTCGGCGCGTGGCGGCGTGCGCTCGGGCAGGGCCGAGTCGAGCGTCGCTTCGAGGAACAAGCCATCACGCACAACCTTGGCGAACAGGCGCAGCTGACCGACGGTGCGGCCACGCTCGCCTTCGAGGCGCGCCGTCGGCAAGCCACTTTCCTGGCTGGCGCGCTCGATCAGTGCCGGACCCAGATCCAGAATGCGCTGCGCGATCGTTTCGAGAAAGTTGGCGCGCTCTTCGAGGCTCAGGGCGCGGTACGGCTCGACGGCGTCATCGGCCAGCAGGCAGGCACGGGCGAGGTCGTCGGGCGTGGCAAGACCAAACGCAGGTTCGAGTTCCTGCTTCGTGCCCGGGTTGTAGGCACGCACGGTGCCGGCTGCACCGCGCACGATGCGTGCGCCAATGATCATTTCTCCGCTGATGTTCATGCAATCTCCTGTGTTGAATTCGTGTAGGTCGCCAATGTTATACGCAATCATGCTTGCGTGGAGAAGTTGGTCGATATGCCGGTTCGTATCCTGAAATTTATTTGTTAGCGCGAACATTCTGCTTGCCAGCATCGTTTGGATTGTTTAGCATGGTTTGCAGCAAGCTAATAGTCGCAACCCATACGCGGCACATAAGAACAATCAGGAGACACCATGCCTTCCACGTACGCGCGCCAGCTTGGCGTGTTCGTGGGCGCGGTCGCGGCCATCGTTGTCGGGGCCGCCGCCACGGCCACGGCCACAGCGACCAATGCCATGCCCGCGACGCCATCATCGAGCGCCGCAGTGACGGCGACCGCACCTGCCGCCTACGTGTGGGACAGCGTGGTGATTGGCGGCGGCGGTTTCGTGACGGCCGTCGTCCCAAGCCGCAGCGAGCCGGACGTCGCCTACGCCCGCACCGACGTTGGTGGCGCCTACCGCTGGAGCGCAAAAGAGGGCCGCTGGTATCCGCTGCTCGACTGGGTCGGCGAAGACCAGACGGGCTTCCTGGGCATCGATGCACTCGCCGTCGACCCGCACCATGCCGGCAACATCTGGCTGCTGGCCGGCATCGCCTACCTGAACGGCGGCCGCACCGCCATCCTGCGCTCGACCGATTACGGCAAGACCTTCGACGTCGTCGATGTCACTGCCCAGTTCAAAACCCATGGCAACGGCTTCGGCCGGCAAAACGGCGAGCGGCTCGCCGTCGATCCGGGATCAACGCATGGATCAAATCCAGCATCGAATCAGCCACCAGATACGCGCCTGTACCTCGGCTCGCGCCGCAACGGCCTGTTCACCAGCAACGACGCCGGCAAGACCTGGCAGCGAAACGACGCGCTGCCGGTCACGACGACGCCGAACGACGTCGGCCTGAACATCGTGCTGCCGGATCCTGCCAGCGTGCAGGACGGCCACGCGCGCCGGGTGTTCGTCGGCGTCTCGCGTTTTGGCAGCGTCGGCCCCAATCTGTACCGCAGCGACGATGCCGGCGCAAGCTTCCAGCCCGTGGCAGGCGGGCCGGCCGGTCTGATGCCGCAACGCGCAGCGCTCGATGGCGCGGGCAACCTGTATATCGCCTACGCCGACGGCGCCGGCCCGCATCCGGACAAAAGCGGTACCGAACCGATGCAACGGGGCCAGGTCTGGCGCTATGCGCTTGCCAGCGGCGCGTGGACCGACGTCACACCGGCCGGCTGGACGCGCCCCTTTGCCGGCATCAGCGTCGACCCGGCCAACCCGCGCCGGCTCGTCGTCTCGACCATCAACACGTTCATCCCCCAGGGCGACGCCAAGGGCGACCGCATCCTGGTGTCGAACGACGCCGGCGCCAGTTGGACCGACGTAATTGCGCGGGGCTTTCGGCGTGACGCCGCCGGTGTGCCATGGCTCGAGGGGCACGCGATCCACTGGGCCGGGTCGGTCGAATTCGATCCCCGCGATCCCCGCGCGGTCTGGGTCACATCCGGCAACGGCATCTTCCGCACCGCGAACATCGACGCTGTCCCTGCTACCTGGACGTTCACCGTCAAGGGCCTGGAAGAGACGGTGCCGCTTGGTCTGGTGAGCATGCCGGGCGCGCCGCTGGTGTCTGCGATCGGCGACTATGACGGTTTCGTGCACGACGACCCGGCGCGCCATGGCCGCATCCACAAGCCTGAAATCGGCACCACCACCGGCCTGGACGCGGCGGCGCGCCGGCCCGGCACCCTGGTGCGGGTTGGCGACGCGATGCTGGTCACGCGCGACGGCGGCGCCACTTGGCACAAGACGCCGACGATGCAGGGCAAGCGGGGCCAGATTGCCATCTCGGCCGACGGCGCGACGCTCGTGCACACACCGCAGGACTCGACCACCTCGTTCCGCTCCGGTGACACGGGCGCGACCTGGACCCCGGTCGCCGGCCTGACTGGCAACCGGATGCGCGCCGTGGCCGATCCGGTGCGTGCGAACGTGTTCTACGCGTATGATGACAACGCTCTGGTGGCCAGCAGCGACAGCGGCGCCACGTTCACGGCGCGCGCCAGTCTGCCTTCGGGCGGCTCGCGCCTGATCCGCGCGGCGCCCGAACGTGAAGGCGACTTGTGGGCCCCGCTCAAGCAGGGGGGCCTTGCGCGCTCGATCGATGGCGGCGTCAATTTCAAGCCGGTGTTCGACATCGACTATTGCGGCGCGGTCGGCTTCGGCAAGGCTGCACCGGGCAAAACGTATCCGACGGTGTTCATCTGGGGCAGCGTGAAGGGCGTGCGCGGCATCTACCGCTCGCTCGACACGGGCGCCACCTGGCAGCGCATCAACGATGACGCGCACCAGTACGGCGGCCCTGGCGACGGCCACTTCATCGTCGGTGACATGAACCGCTTCGGCGTTGTCTACATGAGCACTGCCGGACGCGGCATCGTGCACGGAAAGCCTGTTAACCAATGACTTTGCATCACACGCTGCGCCTGGCGCTTGCCGCCACCAGCCTTGGCTTCGGCCTGACCTTTGCCGGCGCCGCGCTGGCCGCTCCCGACCTCGTCTTGCGCTATAACGCGCCCGCGCAGGACAATGACACCGGCTGGGAGAAGGAAGCCCTCCCGATCGGCAATGGCCGCATCGGCGCCATGGTGTTCGGCCAGCCAGGCCGCGAACACCTGCAGTTCAACGACATCACGCTGTGGACCGGCGACGACAAGACGATGGGCGCTTTTCAACCGTTCGGCGACGTGCTGGTCGACCTGCCGGCCCATGCGACGGGCGTGACCAACTACCGCCGCACGCTCGACCTGGTGCGCGGCGTGCACACGGTCACCTACACGCACGATGGCGTGAACTACAAGCGCGAAGCCTGGGCCAGTTATCCGGCGCAGGTGATCGTGCTGCGCCTGTCCGCCGACAAGCCGGGCCGCTACACGGGCAGCGTCGCGTTGACCGACCGCCACGGCGCCAACCTGGCCGTCGCTGGCAACCGCTTGTATGCGGCGGGCACGCTGGCCGGCTTCGTGCTGCCCGACCAGGCGCCGAGCACCAATGTGATGTCGTATGCGAGCCAGGTGCAGGTGCAGAATGACGGCGGCAAGCTGGCCGTCGACGGCAAGCGGATCGGCTTTGCGAATGCGAATTCGGTCACGCTGGTGCTGGGCGCCGGCACCAGCTTCGTGATGGATCCGGCCCGCCGCTTCGAAGGCGGCCACCCGCTGGCGCGCGTGACGCAGCAGGTCAGTACGGCCGCCGCGCGTCCCGTCGACGAGCTGCGCGTCGAGCACGAGCGCGATCTGGGCGGCCTGCTCAAGCGGGTCGAGCTCGACCTGGGCCCGACGCTCGCCGAACGCCGCGCGCTGCCGACCGATGCGCGTCTGCTGGCCTATACGCGCGATGGCGGCGACCCGGAACTCGAAGCCCAGTATTTCCAGTATGGCCGCTACCTGCTCACCGCCAGTTCGCGCGGCTCGCTGCCGGCCAACTTGCAGGGCCTGTGGAACAACAGCTATGCGCCGCCATGGAATGCGGACTACCACACCAATATCAACGTCCAGATGAACTACTGGCCGGCCGAGGTGACCAATCTCTCCGAGCTGGCCGAACCGTTCTTCGGTTTCGTGAACGGCCTGGCGCCGGTCTGGCGTGCGCAGACGGCGCAGGAATTCAAGGGCAAGGACGGCGCCCCGATTCGCGGCTGGACGCTGCGCACCGAGTCGAACCCGTTCGGCGCGATGGGCTACCTGTGGAACAAGACGGGCAACGCCTGGTACGCCCAGCACTTCTGGGAACATTACGCGTTCACGCGCGACGAGCGCTTCCTGCGCGAGACTGCCTATCCGATGATGAAGGAAGCCGCTGCCTTCTGGCAGGACTACCTGAAGGTGCTGCCCGACGGACGCCTGGTGGCGCCGCAAGGCTGGTCGCCCGAACATGGCCCGGTGGAAGACGGCGTCGCCTACGATCAGCAGATCGTCTGGGACCTTTTCAATAACACGGTCGAAGCGGCCGGCATCCTGGACGTCGATCCCGAACTGCGCGCCGAACTGACCACTATGCGCGACCGCTTGGCCGGTCCGCGCATCGGCAGCTGGGGCCAGTTGCTCGAATGGCTCGACGAGAAACACGATCCGGTGCTCGATACGCCCCATGACACGCACCGCCACGTGTCGCACCTGTTCGCGCTGTTCCCGGGCCGCCAGATCGGGCCCGTGAAAACGCCGGAGCTGGCCGCTGCCGCCAAGCGCACGCTCGAAGCGCGCGGTGACGCCGGCACCGGCTGGTCGATGGCGTGGAAGATGGCGTTCTGGGCCCGCCTGCACGAGGGCGAGCGCGCCCACCGCATGCTGCGCGGCGTGCTGGCCGCGCCGGGCGCCCGTGCTGCCGAACAGGGCGGCATCTTCTCGGAACATAACAATGCGGGCGGCACCTACCCGAACCTGCTCGATGCGCACCCGCCATTCCAGATCGACGGCAATTTCGGCGCCACCGCCGCGATGGCCGAAATGCTCGTGCAATCGCACGCGGGCGAAATCCAGGTCTTGCCGGGGTTGCCGAAAGCGTGGGCCACCGGCTCGGTCAAGGGTTTGCGTGCGCGCGGCGGCTTTGAAGTCGACATCGTCTGGCGCAAGGGGCTGCTGAAGAACGTCACGGTACGCGCCCCGTCGAACGACGGCAAGGTCAAGCTGCGCTACGGCGCCTGGGTGACCGAAGTCGAGCTCAAACAAGGGCAGAGCCGCACCGTGTCTGCGTCGCTGTTCAAATAAAAAAACGACACCACGAAGGAGACAACCCGCATGAAGCTGAACCAGATCGCCCGCCGCCTGACGCATCTCGCGCCGCTGTGCCTGGCCTTGACGGCGCATGGCGCGAACGCCGCGCCCGCCGCGCCCGACCTGCCGCGCCTCGAGAGCAAGGACGGCCGCCACGCCCTGATCGTCGACGGCGCGCCGTTCACGATGCTGGCGGGCCAGGCGCACAACTCCAGCAACTACCCGGCGGCCTTGCCGAAGGTCTGGGCCGCGCTGAAGGATGCCGGTGCCAACACGCTCGAGATGCCCATTGCGTGGGAGCAGATCGAACCGAAGGAGGGCAGCTTCGACTTCAGCTTCCTCGACACGCTGGTCAAACAGGCGCGCGACAACAAGATCCGGCTCGTGATCGTCTGGTTCGGCACCTGGAAGAACACGGGGCCAGGCTACCTGCCCGAATGGGTCAAGTTCGACAACGCGCGCTTTCCGCGCATGAAGGACAAGGACGGCAAGACCGTCTACAGTCATTCGCCGTTCGGCGAAGAGACGCTGGCGCTGGACCGCCGCGCGTTCGTGCGCATGATGGAGCACATCAAGAAGATCGACAGCGCGCACCGCACCGTGATCATGGTGCAGGTCGAGAACGAGGTGGGTACTTACGGCTTCGAGCGCGACTTCGGCGCGCGCGCGCAGGCCGCGTTCGCGCAGCCGGTGCCGGCCGCCGTCGTGGCGCGCCAGACGCCGAAGGTCCAGGGTGTCACGAGCGGGACCTGGACCCAGGTTTATGGCGACTACGCCGCCCAGTACTTCCATTCCTGGGCGATTGCCAGCTACATCGAGTCGATTGCCAAGGCCGGGCGCGCCGTCTACGACTTGCCGATGTTCGTCAATAACGCACTGCGCGAACCGGCGCTGGACGGCAAGCCGGCAGCGCTGTGGAAGGACGGCGGCGGTTTCGCCAGCGGCGGGCCAACCTACGACGTGCTCGATATCTACAAGGTGGCCGCGCCCCACATCGACTTCGCTGCGCCTGACATCTACATGCCGGAATCGAAAAAAGTCACGGCGATCCTTAAGTCGTTCCAGCGGCCCGACAACGCGTTGATGATCCCGGAAATGGGCAATGCGCCCGGGTATGCGCGCTATGTGTATCAGGCGCTGGGCATGGGCGCCCTCGGCGTCGCGCCGTTCGGCCTGGATTATGCCGACTACAGCAACTACCCGCTGGGCGCCAAGCACACTGACAAGCGGATGGTCGAACCATTCGCCAAAGTGTATGGCGTATTCGCGCCGATGACGCGCCAGTGGGCGCGCTGGGCCTTCGAAGGCCGGACCTACGGCGTGGCCGAGGGCGACGACCGCGCCGCACAGACGGTGGCCATGAAGGGGTGGACGGCGAACGTGTCGTTCCGCGAGTTCCAGTTCGGCGAGCGCCAGTACCTGAAGGACAAGAACGAGTACCAGTCAGGCACCGAGCAGCCGGGCGGCGGCGTCGCGTTCGCGCAGATCGGCGAGAACGAGTTCGTCATCGTCGGCCAGCAGGCGCGCGTGAAGCTCTCCGGCAGCGGCGTCAACGACGGCAAGCCGTCGATGCTGGCGCGCGTGGAAGAAGGGCGCTTCGACGTGAATGGCAAATGGGTCATGGAGCGCAACTGGAATGGCGACCAGACCGATTACGGCCTGAACCTGCCGGCCACGCCGACCGTTCTCAAGGTCCGGCTGGGCACCTATACCGAGTAAGCATAACAAGTAATCAACATAAAAAGTACACAACAGGAGATCGACAAATGCGTATGACACAAGTGGCGGCCGCAGTACTGATGCTGGCGGCAACCGGGGCCGATGCAGGCACCTTCCAACAGACCGCGACCGGTATCGAAGTCAAGCCCGACAGCGGCGCCAAGGTGGTGCGGCTGAACCTGATGAGCGACAACATCGTCCAGGTGGTCAAGCTCGATCAGGCCGACAAGACGCTCACGCCATCCCTGATGACGGTCGCCAAACCGTGCGCCAGCAGCTGCGCCTTCACCGTCACGCCCGGCAAGGACTCGGTCCAGCTCAAGGCCGGCAAGATCGCCGCCACTGTGTCGCTCAAGGATGGCCAAGTCGCCTTTTTTGATGCCAACGGCAAGCGTTTCCTGGCGCAGGCATCCGAATCGATGCAGCCCGTGAACGTGGGCGGCAAGCCGTTCGTGGCGATCAAGCAGGGCTTCAACCACGGCACGAAGGATGCGTACTACGGCCTGGGCCAGCATCAGAACAACCAGATGAACTACAACGGCGAAGACGTGCTGCTTCAGCAGCACAATATGATCGCCGCGGTGCCGTTCGTCGTGTCCGACAAGGGATATGGCGTCCTTTGGGACAACAATTCGATTTCGCGTTTCGGTGACCAGACGCCGTACGATCTGATGTCGCGTGACCTGGTGCTGCGCGGCGCCGATGGCAAGAGCGAAGGCCTGACGGCCCGCTACTACATCGGCGGCAAGCTGGCGCTCACGCGCCAGGAGAAAGACATCGATTACCAGTACCTGAAGGACCTCGACGAGAACTGGCCAAAGGAGCTCGGCCCGCACAAGGACCTGAAGGACGTGCGCGTGGTCTGGGAAGGCACGATGAGCAGCGACAAGCCGGGCGTGCACAAGATGCAGCTGTACTCGTCGGACTACGCGACGCTGACCGTCGACGGCAAGCAGGTCATGGACGTCTGGCGCATGGGCTGGAACCCGTGGTACCACAACTTCGAAGTCAAGTTCGCCAAGAACAAGCCGGTCAAGCTGCACCTGGAATGGAAGCCATCGGGCGGCATGGTCGCGATCACCCACAACAATCCGTTGCCGGCGCCGGAGCGCCATTCGCTGACGCTGTCGTCCGAGATCGCCGAAGCGATCAACTACTACGTCATCAGTGGCGAGAACATGGACCGCGCGATCGCCGGCTACCGCCACCTGACTGGCCAGCAGCCGATGATGCCGAAGTGGTCGTACGGCTTCTGGCAATCGCGCCAGCGCTACGAGACGCAGCAGCAGCTGCTCGACACGGTAACCGAGTACCGCAAGCGCGGCTGGCCCCTCGATAACATCGTGCAGGACTGGTTCTACTGGCCCGAGGATGGCTGGGGTTCGCACGACTTCGACCAGAAGCGCTTCCCGGATCCGAAGGGCATGGTCGACGCGGTGCACAAGCAGAACGCGCGCATCATGCTGTCGGTGTGGGGCAAGTTCTACGCCAATACCGATAACTACAAGGAGCTCGAGTCCAAGGGCTATATGTGGACCAAGAACGTCGAGAATGGCTCGCGTGACTGGGTCGGCAAGGGTTACCTGAACAGCCACTACGATCCGTACACCAAGGAAGCGCGCGACATCTATTATCGCCAGCTCAAGACCAAGCTGGTCGACCTGGGCTTCGACGCCTGGTGGATGGACAATACCGAGCCTGACATTCTGTCGAACAGCCGTCTGGAAGACTTCAAGGCGCTGATCGGCCCGACCGTGTATGGCGCCGGCGAGATCACGTTCAACCCGTACAGCCTGGTGAGCACGGGCGCGATGGCCGATGGCCTGGCGCGCGACCAGCCGGACAAGCGCCAGTTCATCCTGTCGCGTTCGGGCTTTGCCGGCATCCAGCGTAATTCGGTGGCGGTGTGGAGCGGCGATACGGTCGGCCGCTGGAACAACCTGTTCGACCAGATCGCATCGGGCACGAACATGTCGATGTCGGGCATCCCGAACTGGACCCACGATATCGGCGGCTACGCGCAGGAAGTGCGCTACCAGACGGGCGACGTGGGCTCGGCCCAGGAAAACCGCGTGACGTCGCGCGCCGAAGCGAATCCGGAAGACATGAAGGAATGGCGTGAATTGAACCAGCGCTGGTTCCAGTTCGGCGCCTTCACGCCGCTGTTCCGCTCGCACGGCGAAGTGGTCAAGCGCGAGATCTACAATATCGCCAATGGCGACGACACCATGCGCGACAATATGGTGTGGTACCTGAAGCTGCGCTATCGGCTGATGCCTTACATTTACACGATGGCGGCCGACACGCATTACGGTTCGGGCACGATGATGCGTGGCCTGGTGATGGACTTCCCGCACGACGAGAAGGTCAAGAACATCAAGGACCAGTACATGTTCGGTCCATCGTTCCTGGTGGCGCCGGTGTACGCGTACAAGGCGACTTCGCGCCAGGTGTACCTGCCGGCGGGCGCGGACTGGTATGACTTCCATACGGGCGAGCGCTTCAAGGGCGGGGCCACGCGCACCGTGCAGGCACCGCGCGAGCGTATGCCGCTGTTCGTCAAGGCCGGCTCGGTCATCACAGCGGGCCCGGTGACGCAGTATGTCGACGAGAAGCCGGATGCGCCGGTCACGCTGTTCGTGTATGCGGGCGCCAATGGCGAAGCCACGCTGTATGAGGATGACGGCGTGACCAACGCCTACGAGCGTGGTGAAGCCAGCCGCATCCGCATCGCCTACGACGACAAGACGGGCGTCGTGCAGATCGGCGAACGCGCCGGCCAGTACAAGGGCATGCCGATGAGGCGCGAGTTCAAGGTGCGCGTCATCAAGCCGGGCGTGTCGACGGCAGAGAACCTGGATGCGGCCGACAAGACCGTGGTCTATGACGGCAAGCCGGTGACCATCAAGCTGTAATCGTTACGGCGCTTACCAACAGCCGGGTGCCAGCGCGCCCGGCTTTTTTCGTACTGACTTCCATGAAAAATCTCGCGTATTCACTCATCCTGGCCGCCTTGCTGCACCTGGCGCCGGCTGGCGCTGCCAATCAGATCGCGGCAGATCATCCGCATCTGGCCTATACGGGGCGTATCGACATGACCGATGCGAAGGCGCCGGTCCTGAGCTGGCCCGGCACGGCGATCGCCGGCAACTTCACCGGGACCTCGCTGGCGATTGTCCTCGACGACCAGAACGGCAAGAATTACTTCAATGTGTTCGTCGATGGCGACACCACGCGGCCGGTCATCCTGCAACTGGAGAAGGGCAGCAAGACCTATCTGGTCGCCAATGGCCTGGCGCCGGGCGCGCACCGTTTTCTGCTGACCAAACGCACCGAGGGCGAGGAGGGTGCCACCGTCTTCAAGGGCATCGAGCTCGATGACAAGGCGACGCTGGCGCCGCCGCCCCCACGGCCCAAGCGCAGGATCGAGTTCTTTGGCGATTCGATCACGAGCGGCATGGGCAATGAAGCGCCCGACGATGGGCGGGACGATCTGGGCAAGGACAAGAACAACTACCAATCGTACGCATCGATCGCGGCGCGCCAGCTCGGCGCCGAAGCGCACATCACGTCGCAAGGCGGCATCGGCGTGATGATCAGCTGGTTTCCGTTTACGATGCCGGATTTCTACGACCAGATGAGTGCCGTCGGCGACAACGACAGCCAGTGGGACTTCAAGCGCTGGACGCCTGACGTCGTCGTCATCAACCTGATGCAGAACGACAGCTGGCTGATTGGCCGCGATCACAAGCTGCAGCCGGAACCGACGGATGCGCAGCGGATCGCGGCCTACCAGGCGTTCGTCGCCCGCGTGCGCGCGCTCTATCCGAACGCCTACATCGTCTGCGCGCTGGGGAGCATGGACGCGACCCGCGCCGGTTCCGTGTGGCCGGGCTACGTCACGTCGGCGGTGGCAAACCTGCGCGCAGCAGGCGACGCGCGCATCGATACGCTGTTCTTTCCGTTCACCGGGTATGGCCAGCATCCGCGCGTCAAGCAGCATCAGGCCAATGCGGACTTGCTGACCGCATTCGTGCGAACCAAGCTGGGCTGGACGCGGGCCGAGTAACGTGCAGCCACTGGTGTGGTCGAAGTCTTCGGAGTGCTGTACAACCCCGCCCACGCCTGGACCGATCTCCAGCGGATGCTGCTTTTCACGCAATACGACCCGGTCATCGACATGCCATGCCATACGCCCCGCGCGTCATTTACCCATCCGGCCACGCCGACCGATACTCCTCCCCGTGAGAGTATCGAGATCCGTTGTCCCCTCATCTTCGACTGACAGGATCCACGCTAAATGAACATCATCGAATTCTGGTTCGATTTCGGTAGCAATTACAGTTACCTGAGCATGATGCGGATACGGCGCGCAGCGGCCGCTGCCAACCTGCGTGTCGAGCTGAAGCCGTTCATGCTCGGCCCGATCTTCAAGTCGTTCGGGTGGGAGACGTCGCCATTCGTGCTGCAGACGCTGAAAGGCGATTACGTATGGCGTGACATGCACCGCCAGTGCGTCAAATACGGCTTGCGTTGGCAACGCCCTTCCGTATTTCCCCGTAATGCGCTGCTGGCCGCGCGCATCGCACTACAGGGCGAAGGCACGTGCTGGTTTGAGGGTTTCTGTGAACAGGTCATGCTCGCCAATTTCGCGGACGACCGCGAAGTTGGCGACGAGGCGGTGCTGGCCGGAATTCTCGAAGGACTTGGCGCTGACAGTGCAGAGATCATCGCGGCAGCTAAAACGGATGCGTGCAAGGCCGCACTGCGTGCGCGCACAGCCGATGCCCAGGCCCGCGGCATCTTTGGCGCGCCCATGTTTTTCGTTGGCAACGAGATGTTCTGGGGGAATGACTGTCTCGAGGATGCAATCGCTTACGGCAAATAGCCGGGGTCAGGTCTGACATTTGGACACGGACTCTTCCCTAGTACGTTTGACAAGGCATCGTCAACAGACTTCTTGTTAAGCTCGTGTCCGAATGTCAGACCTGACCCCGCTGGTGTTTGACCCCGCTGGTGCTGTTCTTTCCACACAGACCTCGTCACGGCGTCATCGGCCACAGGGTGGGATGGAATAAGACTGCGCACAGCGGTGCAAGCGTACTGTAGCGGCCACTACAACATGCTAATATGACCACGTTTCATGGGATCTGGGTAGACATGTGCGTCCCATCCTGTATCTCTTAACATGGTCGTAGAATGGCAAACGTCAAGGTTCTCGAATCGCAGTATGCAGTGGCTCCAGGTGTGGCAGGGCAGCCCGAAGGGCGCGTCCGTTCGCCGGTCCGGTTGTAACCGGGTGGACGCCACCGTCACGCAAGGGCGCCTGCTCCAGGTTCTCGACGTCGTATCCGCCCTGACGGGCATCGACAATGTCGACGATCTGATGCAGCTGTCGCTGAGCCGCCTCCCCGGGATTCTGCCGCTCGACCCGTCCGCGCTGTCCTCCATCGTTCACAGGCTGGTCCAGCCTGACCAGGATGCGCCATCTGCGCAGCAGATCGAGCAAGCCCTGTGCACCGGCGCCAATTCGTACAAGCGCGCATTCACGTCGCACGAACGCGAACTGCTGCACCACGTTTGCGTCGCCATGGGCGCGGCCCTGGCACGCATTGGCCAGGCGCGCGCTGGCAACGCCTTGCGTGAACGAGTCGAAAGGCTTGATCAGCGCTGCGCCCCGCGCGCCCTGGCGCCGGACCGTGCATGGGCCGTGAGCCTGGAGCCGCTGTGCATCATCGATGCCAACGGCTATGTCGAGCTGGCCAATCCGGCGTGGCAGACGGTGCTTGGCTGGACCGAAGCCCAGGTGTGCAGCCAGCCATTCACGGCGTTCGTGCACCGCGATGACCTCGCGGCGACGCAGGCGGCCTGGATCAAGGCCAGTGAGCAGGGGCAGGCAGTCGTGCGTTTCGAGAACCGCTACCGCACGAGTGGCGGGGTCTGGCGCTGGCTGTCGTGGGTGGCCGTGCCGGAGGACGGCAAGGTGTACTGCGCCGCGCGCGACGTCACCGACGAAAAGCAGCAGCGCGAAGCGTTGATTCTCCGCACGCGCGAACGTGACGTGCTGGCCGCGGTGTTCCAGGCCACCGATCTGCTGTTGCAGGTGATCGATGCAGACTACCGCTTCCTGGCGATCAACCAGGCCAGCATTGATGACTACTGGCGCATGTTCAAGCGCCGTGTCGCGGTAGGCGATCGCCTGACCGACGTGCTGGCCGACCGGCCAGAGCAACTGCAGGCAGCGCTGGCGCTGTGGGACCGCGCGCTGGGTGGCGAGGCGTTCTCGCTGCAGCAGACGTTCGGCCAGGCTCCGCCCGAACAGCGCACCTGTGAAATGCGGTTCGAGATCTTGCGTGATCACGACGGCAAGCAGATCGGCGCCTTCATGACGGCACTGGACGTGACCGAGTGGCATATGCAGCAGCAAGCGCTGGTTGAAACCCAGGAGGCGCTGCGGCAGTCCCAGAAGCTCGAAGCGATCGGTCAGCTTACGGGCGGCGTGGCGCATGACTTCAACAACGTCCTGGCAGTGATCAAGTCGAGCATCGAGCTGCTGCGCCGGGTACAGCTTGGCGACGAGCGCCGCCAGCGCTTCATGGACTCGATTTCCAGCGCGGTCACGCGCGGTGCCCGCCTGACCGGTCAGCTGCTTGCCTTTGCACGTCGTCAGGCCCTGCAGCCGGCCGTGTTCGACGTCGGGAATAGCACGCGTGCAATCGGGGAAATGATCGGGAGCCTGACCGGCGTTGGGGTCGAGGTGGTGCTCGACTTGCCCGACGAGGCCTGTTTTGTCAATGCCGACCAGAGCCAGTTCGATACTGCGCTGGTCAATCTCGCCGTCAATGCGCGCGACGCGATGCAGTCGCGCGGAACGCTGTCGGTCAAGGTCGAATCGGTCGATGGCCTGCCGCAGCACGGCCTGCAGCCGGCGATCAGCGGCACGTTCGTGGCCGTGTCGTTGCACGACACCGGCGCTGGCATCGCGCCGGATAACCTGGACAAGATTTTCGAGCCGTTCTTCACGACCAAGGGCGTGGGCCACGGCACCGGCCTGGGGCTGTCACAAGTGTTCGGCTTTGCGCGCCAGTCGGGCGGCGATGTGCGGGTCGTGAGTACGCCAGGCGCAGGCACGACCTTCACGCTGTACCTGCCGTGTGCGGCGCAACCGGTTACTGGCGGCAGCACGCCGAGCGTCCAGCACACGCTGCCCGGCGGCGGGGGCCTGCGCATCCTGGCGGTCGAGGATAATCCCGAATTGCGCGCGATGGTCGAGAGCTCACTGCATGAACTTGGCTACGCAACGACCATCGTGACCAGTGCGGAGCAGGCGTTGGCATTGCTGCGCGATGATCCCGAACCTTACGCAGCAGTGTTTTCCGATGTTGTCCTGCCGGGCATGACCGGGATCGACCTGGGGCGCGCACTGGCGCGCCTGCAGATCGACATCCCCGTCGTGCTCACCAGTGGTTACAGCCACGTGCTGGCGCAGGAGTCGGACCACGGCTTCCTGCTGCTGCCCAAGCCCTATGCCCTGGACGATCTCGCGCGTCTTCTCCACGAGGCCCTGCTCCGGCGCGACCGCGCTGCAAGCGTTGCCAAGGTCAGTACGACGCATGCCATGACCCTCGTCGAGACCGCCTTTGGCCAGGCGGCGCGCGCGCCCGATGAAGGGGTCGAGCGCGTACGGCTGGCGGAGCTGACGGCCCTGCACATCATGGATACCGAAGAAGAAGCGGCATATGACGAGCTGACCCACCTGGCCAGCGCGTTCTGCCAGACGCCGATCGCGCTGGTTTCGCTGGTCGACGACGAGCGTCAGTGGTTCAAGGCGCGGGTGGGACTGCAGGCCCGTGAAACGCCGCGCGAACACGCGTTCTGCAGCTACGCGATCGAGCAACCCGAGCAGATCATGCAGGTGGTCGACGCGACGCTCGATGCACGCTTCGTCCGCAATCCCCTGGTGACGGGCGATCCCGGCATCCGTTTCTATGCCGGCGCGCCGCTGGTGACGTCAACCGGTCAGGCACTGGGCACGCTGTGCGTGATCGATACCGAACCGCGCAAGCTGACCGTCCATCAGCTTGACGCGCTGCGCCTGCTCGCGGCGCGCGTCATCGAGCGTCTCGAGGCCCGGCGCGTGGAGCTGAACCTTGGGGCGCCACGCGACAGCGAGCCCTAACGCGCCGCATCGAGTTGCAGCAGGTAGACATCGTTCTCGCGCAGCGGCAATGCAGTGGCAAACACGCCATCGCGTCCGACCGTCACCGCCTGCTGCTTCAACGGCTTCCCGGTTGCCGTCGCTTTCAGTGCAGCGACCTGCGGGCGCGTCAGCTGCTTGGGCGAGCCCATGCCGATATACGCCGTGAACGCATCGTTCTGCTTGTAGCCGACCTGCGAGACCGTCATCGTGTAGGCGCCTGGCTTCAGACCACGCATCGCGACCTTGACCTGGCCTTTCGACTTGGGCGGCAGGTCCTTGATGAAGTACTGCTGGTTGTTGATCCCTTCAGGCAGCGTGTGCGAGTAATCCCACAGCAGCACCTGCGCGTTGCCCTTGGCGTCGAGCGTCGCCGTCGAATCCTGGTCCGCGTTCTTCAGCTCACGATCGCCCAGCTGGTTGAGGAACTGATAGGCAAAATAGGCGGGCTTCTTGATCCCCTGCGTGTTCATCAAACCGAACCCGCCGTGGAAAGCTTCGAAGCGCGGCCCGGCTTCTTCGAAGATGTCGGTAAACACCCAGTACGACATCGACTGCACGGCGCCAGTGCTCTGCTTGAGCTTTCTCAGAATGTAGGCCGGCTGGTGGTAGCTGTCGTGGGTCGGGTCGGACGGCGTGTACGACGAGCTCCATTCGGTGTAGTGCAGCTCGAGCTTCGGCATGGCCGACGTGTCGATCTCCTTGCGGTTTTTAAGCACGTCGTGGGTCACCGCCATCGGGTCGGGGCTCAGGACCGTGCCAGTGGTGCCGAATTCGTCGAGGAAGCCCTGGTTCACGCCATACGAGTGGGTGGAGACGAAGTCAAGCGGCACGCCATTCTTGCTGGCGTATCCGATCATCTCGGGAATCCAGGCCGCACCGGCAGTGCCCGGACCGCCCACGCGGTACGATGGGTCGACACTCTTGACGGCGCGCGCGGCGTGCGCGTACAGCTTGAAGTACTCGTCCTGCGTGCCGGCCCAGAAGCCGTCCAGGTTCGGTTCATTCCAGACTTCGAAGTACCAGCTTGCCACTTCGGCCTTGCCATAGCGTTCGGTCCAGTGCGTGGTCAGTGCCTTGACCAGGCGTTCCCACTGCGCGTAGTCGCGCGGCGGCGTGACGTTGCCGCGCCACCAGAAGATGGTCTTGGTGCCGCTGGCCATCGCGGACGGCATGAAGCCCAGTTCCACGAACGGCTTGATGCCGACGCTCTGCAGGTAGTCGAACAGGGCGTCGACGTACTGGAAGTTGTACTGCTCCTTGCCTTGCGCATCGATGCGGAAGACGGCCATGTCGTCGCTCAGCAGACCGTGCATGCGGAGGTAGCGAAAGCCCGTGTCCTTGCGCAGTTCGGCCAGCTGCTGCTGCCAGTCGGCGCGCAAGCCCTCGTTGGCGCGGCCGGCGCCAACGGACAGATTGAACATGCGATCGAGCTGGCCCTTGACCTGGGTGACATCGACGTCGATGACACGTTGCTGCGCATGGGCCACGGCTGGCAGGGCAAGCAGCGTCGCCAGCGTCATGGTGGTAATTGTGTGCTTCATGGGGTCTTTTCTCCGGATGTGGGCGAGGGGCAGACGGGCGTGCGATGCGCTTGCGCCCGAAATGCCTTCGGTGTGCAGCCATAATCGAGTTTGAACAGCTTGTTAAAGTACGAGACGTGGTTGTAGCCGACCGTGTAGGCGATGTCCGTGATGCTGGCCGAATCGCGTTCGGCCAGCAGGCGCGCTGCTTCGGTCAGGCGCAACCGGTTCAGGTAACCGGTGAACGTACAACCCAGTTCGGCCTTCAGCACGTCGTTGACCTTGTTGCGGTTCACGCCAGCGCCATGCGCAACCGCGCCCAGTTCGAGCTCCGCATCGGCAAAACGGCTGGCGATCGCATGCAGGATCGCGGATTTTTCGCGGTCCCGATGCGGGTCAAGCGAGCGCTGTTGGCAAAGCACGGGCGGTCAGTCTTTCAGTCGCTGGTCGTGCAGGTCCGCAATCAGCGCGCGCCTGCGGCAAACTCGCGCGCCGGCAGGCGCACCGTCACCGTCGCTACCGGCGCGTCGGCTGCCGTCGACAGGATCACGCGGTAGTCGCCGGCGGCGATCTTCCAGCGGTTGCTGGCGCCATCGAACACCGCCAGCGTGCGCGGATCGATCGTCACCTCACTGGTGCGGTTTGCGCCGGCGTCCAAGGCCAGCTTGTCCCAGCCACCGAGGCGTTTCGGCGCTTCCCAGCCGGCGCCCACTTTCGACACGTACACCTGCGGCACTGCCTTGCCGGCGCGCGCGCCGCTGTTGGCGACATTGAAGCGCACGCGGATGCTGCCGTTCGTCGCGTCGGCCTTCAGGTTCGTGTAGGTGAAGCTCGTGTACGACAGGCCGTGACCAAACGCGAACAGCGGCTTGTGGCCTTTCAGGTCGAACCACTTGTAGCCGACGGCGGCGCCCTCGACGTCGTAGTCGACGTCAAAGCGCGTATCCTTCGGCAGGTCGATGCCATCGATCTTTGGTCGCGGCAGCTGGTTCTCGGCCAGCGGGAACGTTTGCGGCAGGCGGCCCGACGCATCGACTTCACCCGTCAGCACGCGCGCGATGGCTTCGGCGCCATTCGTGCCCGGATACCAGGCTTCGACAACGCCAGCCACGTCGTTCACCCACGGCATCGTGACGGGCGTGCCGGTTTGCAGCACGACGACGGTGCGGGCATTGGCCTTGGCCACGGCTGCGATCAGCGCGTCCTGATTGTTCGGCAGCGCCAGGGTCGGCACGTCGGCGGCTTCAGACGTCCATTGCGTCGCGAACACCAGCACCACGTCGGCGGCTGCTGCGACTTTCGCGGCTGCGGCGGCGTCCTTGCCATCGTGCCAGGTGATTTTGGCTTTCGTGCGCGCCGCCAGCGCCTTCATCGGCGAGCCTGGCAGGTAGACCATCGGGCCTGGCCAGGCGGCCGGGCCTTCGTTGGGTACGGCCATGCCGCCGCGCGGATAAACCTGCGCCGAGCCGCCGCCGGACAGCACGCCCTTGTTGGCGTGCCCTCCGATGATGGCGATGCGCTGCACGTCCTTCGCCAGCGGGAGCACGTTGTCCTTGTTCTTGAGCAGGACGATCGCTTCTTCGGCATCAAGCTGCGAAATCTTGCCGTGCGCCGTGTAGTCGATGTCCTTGGCCTGGACCTTGACCGGATGATCCAGCGCGCCGTGCGCGCCCAGCGCCCACAGGATGCGGGCCACCATGTCGTCCAGGCGCGCCTGCGGCACGTGGCCGTTTTCGACGGCTTCCTTCAGTGCGCCGTCAAAGTAGGGCGACTTGTCGAACGGGTAGCCCGACTGCTGGTCCAGGCCCGCCAGCGCAGCCGGAATCGTCGAGTGGGCCGCGCCCCAGTCGGACATCACGTAACCTTTGTAGCCCCAGTCGCCCTTGAGCACCTTGTTCAGCAGATGGTCGTTCTCGCAGCCATACGGCCCGTTGATGCGGTTGTACGAACACATGACCGAGCCCGGATCGCCCCGTTCGATCGCGATCTGGAACGCCAGCAGGTCGGACATGCGGCCCGCGGCATCGTTGATCTTGACATTGAGGTGGTTGCGGCCCGTCTCCTGGTCGTTGTACGCGTAGTGCTTGAGCGTCGAGACGACGTGGTTGGACTGCACGCCGCGAATCTGTTCGCCGGCCATGATTCCGGCCAGCAGCGGGTCTTCGCCCGTGTACTCGAAGTTGCGGCCGTTGCGCGGCTCACGCGCCAGGTTCACGCTCCCGCCCAGCATCACGTTGAAGCCCGACAGGCGCGCTTCCTTACCGATCATCGCCGCGCCTTCGAACGCCAGTTGCGGATTCCAGGTGGCAGCCGTCGCAATCCCCGCCGGCAGCGACGTGCGCTCGCGCGCGTCCTTGCCCGGCTGCGAGGCCACGCCGATGCCGGCGTCGGTCAGCCACTGCGGCGTGATGCCCAGGCGCTCGATGCCCTTGATGAAACCGGCCGATTGGGGCAGGGCGCCCTCGGGCGCTTTCTGGCCCTTGAATTCGGTGCCGAAGTAGCCAAAGACCATGCCGATCTTTTCATCAAGCGTCATCTGGCTCACCAGTTTGACGGCGCGCTGTTGGGCCGCATCCGGTGCAGCAGTCGGCGCAGCGGCTGGTGCTGCATGCGCGGCACCAAAGGCGAGGGCGGCGGCAAGGGCGATGGCCGAGCGGCCGAAGGGCAAAGCTGGGTGCATGTGTGTGTCTCCTAGTGTGTCTGTTTTTGTATTGGTACGTTGATACCGCGGCGTGAGCCTACCACCACGCGCTGTAGATCGCGATCAGTGCGATGCAGATAACGGTCGCACCGAACGCGAACCCCGGCTGCACCTTGAACATGGACGCTTCGACTTCGACGCCCTTGCTCTGCTCTAAGCCAGCCTTTGGCCACAGCTTGCTGATGATGAGCATGCCGATGATGACGACGACGAACACGATCGCCATCCGGTCCACGAATGGAATCTCGTAGACGCCAGCGCTGTTCGGCACGGCAAACCCGATCGGCGCCAGGAACGACAGGTCCATCAGGCCCGGCAAAAACTTGAGGATGATCGAGCCGAGGAAGCCGCCGACGGTGGCAAACATCGCCGCGCTGGCCGTGGCCGGCCGCCAGAAGAAGCCCATCAGGAACATGGCCAGGATGCCGGGCGAGACGAAGCCCGTGTATTCCTGGATGTACTGGAAGCCGCCTTTCTTGTCGATGCCCATGAATGGCGCGATCAACACCGCCAGCAGCATCGCCACGACCACGGTCACGCGGCCGATCCAGACCATGCGCTGCTCGGAGATGCCCTTGTTGAAGGCTTTCTTGTGGATGTCGAAGGTGTAGATGGTGGCGATGCTGTTGGCCTTGCCGGCCAGCGACGCGACCACGGCGGCCGTCAGCGCGGCAAACGCGATGCCTTTGAGGCCCGTCGGCAGCAGCGTGAGCAGCACCGGGTAGGCGCGGTCCGGGTTGACGTCCGCGCCCATGCCCATCGATGCGCCCAGCACGCCCTGCTGGTGCAGCACGAACGCCGCGATGCCCGGCAGGACGACGATCACCGGCATCAGGAGCTTGAGGCCGGCCGCGAACAGGATGCCCTTGCGCGCCGTGTGCAGGTCGGCGCCCAGCGCGCGCTGGATTATGTACTGGTTGCAGCCCCAGTAATTCAGGTTCACGATCAGCATGCCGCCGATCAGGATCGAGACGCCAGGCAGGTCGAGGTAATTCGGGTTGTCGCGCGTGAGCACCATGTCGAAGTGATCCGGCGCCACGCCCAGCAGGTGGTTGAAGCCGGCCATCACGCCGCCCCCGCCATTGTTCTGCGCGACCAGGTCGAGCGCGAGCCAGGTCGTCACCAGGCCGCCGAGCACCAGGCACAGTACCTGGATCACGTCGGTGTAGCCGATGACCTTCATGCCGCCCAGCGTGATGATGACGGCGAATACGGCCAGGAACACCATGCAGGTCCAGACGTCGATGCCGGCGATGGCGCCGATGGCCAGCGCGCCGAGGTACAGGATCGAGGTCAGGTTGACGATGACGTACAGCGACAGCCAGAACAGCGCCATCACGGTGGCAACGGTGCTGCCGTAACGCTGTTCGAGGAACTGGGGCATCGTGTAGATGCGGTTGCGGCGGTAGATCGGCATGAAGAACACCGCCACCAGGATCAGCGTGAACGCGCCCATCAGCTCATAGACGGCGATGGCCATGCCCATCTTGAAGCCCGAGCCGCTCATGCCGATGAACTGCTCGGCCGAGATGTTCGACGCGATCATCGAGGCGCCGATGGCCCACCAGGTCAGCGAGCCTTCGGCCAGAAAGTAATCGTGCGAGGCAGAGGCCGAGCGCTGCTTGCGCTTGTAGACCCAGAAGCCGTAGCCGGACACGATGATGAAGTAGACAAAAAAGACGAACGTGTCCAGCGACGAGAAAGTCGAGCTTTGCATGGATCGGTTTTCCTGGA
This sequence comes from Telluria sp. LT1R51-2, assembly GCF_059685775.1. Classification (NCBI taxonomy): domain Bacteria; kingdom Pseudomonadati; phylum Pseudomonadota; class Betaproteobacteria; order Burkholderiales; family Oxalobacteraceae; genus Telluria; species Telluria sp. LT1R51-2. The sequence goes on from NZ_JCASIM010000001.1 coordinate 1,744,075, forward strand.
AAAGCAAACAGCCCGCTGACCTGCAGCGCGGGGCGGCAGGTCAGCGGGCGTCGAGATTACATCGGCATCGACTTAGAACGTCACGCCCAGACGCACGCTGTAGCGGGGACCGCTGACGAACCACGCACGGCCCTTGTCGCCGATGTGTTGCGTCATGATCTGCTTGTACTTCGCGTCCGTCAGGTTGGTGCCCTGGAAGTCGAGGCGGAAGTTCTCGTTGAACTTGTAGCTGACGCCGCCATCCAACTGACCGTAGTCGTCAGCCCAGATTGGCAAGCCCCACGCAATCACGTTCTGGTTGAAGGTCGGGCTGGCCGGATTGGTGTCGACGCCATTCGTGCCGTTGGTGCCGTTGTTGTTGTTACCCAGCAGGCTCTTCGAGCGCCAGCTGTAGGCCAGACGCGCCGACCATGGGCCTTTGTCGTACAGCAGCGCCAGGTTGTACGAATTGCGCGACAGGTATTCCAGCGGCAGGTCGCCAAAGGTGCGGCCGTCGGTGTCGCAGCCGTTCAGGTTCAGGTTCAGGTTGGCCGCGCCGCTCACGTTCGAGCAATACTGCGAGAACACCGGGCTATACAGGTCGCGCTTGCTCTTGACGTGCGTGTAGTTGGCCTGCACGCCGAAGCCCGACAGCCAGCCTGGCAGCTTGTCGAAGTACTGCTGGTACGCCATCTCGATACCGCGTGCCGACCCACGTGCGCCGTTGACGGGCGTCGCCACATTGAAATCGATTACATTTCCGTTCACATCATTGAGCTGGTAGGACGAATTCTGCTTAACGATGATGTCTTTCAGACGTTTGTCGAACACGGCGAAGGTCAGCGAACCGGCCTGGGCGAAGTACCATTCTGCCGTCAGGTCCATATTGCGCGAGGTGACCGGACGCAGCAATGGATTACCGACGGCTTCACCGGTATGGCCAACCGACGTGACATTGGTGACCTGGGTCGGCCCATCGCCGGTGATTGAACTATTCACGTTCTGCCCCAGCGTGGTGTAGGCCTGAAGCTGGCCGAAGTCCGGCCGCGACATGCCTTTGCCCAGCGCAAAGCGGAACTGCAGCTGTTCGGTGGCCTTCATGCGCAGGTTCAGGCTCGGCAACCAGTTATGGTAGCTGTTCTCATAGTCCTGGCGCGCTGCAAACGGTGCGATGACCGGCACAGACACGCCGGTGGTGCCGCCCGGCGTCACCTTGAACGTCGAGTTGTACACGGTATAGCCGTACGATGTGTTGTCGGTCTTTACATAACGCACGCCGATGTTGCCGTCGATCGGCATGCGCAGGTCATCAAACGCGAAGCGCAACTGCGTGTACATCGCTTTGGTTTTTTCCGACTGCTCGTTGTCGCCCGATGGGTTGGCTTCGCCGAAGGCGGCGGCTTTCCATGGATCGCAGCTTTTGCCGGCCTCGGCGCACAAGGCTTGGCGGAAGCTGTGCAGTTGGGCGTAGGTGCCCGGGTAGCCCGCCACCAGGGATTGTGCCGGGAATACCACCGCCGGCACACTCGCGTCACCGTTGAAGAAGTTCTTGAACGTGTTGACGGTCGTCGGCGCGTTGAAGCGAGGGTCGCTCAGGTAAGCGAGTCGGTTGATCTGGTTAGGAATCATCCAGCGTTGGGATACGGCGGACCAGTTGTAGTTCGGATTCGAATTGATGGTCTTGGCATCGCGGTCGGTCAAGCGCACGCCGACGCGGATATCGCGCAGGACAGGATGGTCGAAGTCATACTTGACGTCGCCTTTCCATGCTGTCTGCTCAGTGACGCTGCGGTCGCGGTGTTCCTGGGTGAAGGCCCAGAAATAGTTGTTCGGGTCGCTCAGGGATGCCGCTTGCTGGGCGTCGAACATGAGCTTCGGGATGCTGCCGGTCAGGTCCAGGTTCTGCTGCTGCATGATCGTGCCCAGCGCCACGGTCGAATCGAAGCCTTCCGATTCGGCCTTGACGTGCTGGACGTCGGACGTCAGCGTCCAGTTGGTCGCCGGCTTCCACTCGACATTCCAGGCAACGTCGGTGGTCGACGAATCGCGGTTCGAGGTGCGGGTGTTGTTGCCGAACTCGATGCCGTTATTGGTTGGATTGGACAACGTGCCGCTCAAAAATGCATTGTTAGCATCGTAGACACCGTTGGTTACGCGCAGATTGGTCGGCGTACCCTCCGCCGAGAACAGCGCGTTCTCATCCCACTGCATCTTGTACTTCGACTTGAAGTAGGTCACGTGACTGCGCAGCGTGTTGTCAAGCTTCCACTGCAGCGCGGCGTAGGCGCCCTGGCGTTTGCGCTCGAAGTCCAGCGTGCGCCACTGCGCGCCTTTCGGAATCCAGACCGTGCGGCCTGGTTCGGCATTGGCCACCGGGTAGTACGGCTCGACCTGGAAGGCGTCGGTACGGGTATTGCTCTCGGAATTGGCGTAGTTGACCAGCACGCCGAATTCGCCCATGTCCGTTTTCCAGCGGTTCGAATACATGAACGAGCCGGCCGGATCCTTCTTTTTGTTCAGTTCGGTGTACGTGCCTTCGACGCTGGCCGAGACGCGTTGGCCCTTGATGTCGAACGGCAGTGCCGTGCGCAGGTTGACCAGGCCCGAAATGCCGCCTTCGATCTGTTCGGCGGACGGATTTTTGTAGACGTCGACGCCGGCCATCAGCTCTGGCGGGACATCCTCGAAGCTCAGTGCGCGGCCGCCATTGGACGAGAAGGAGTCGCGGCCATTGAGTTCCGAGCGTACCCAGGTCAGGCCGCGAATCGACACGCCGGAGCCTTCGACCGAGAAGTGTTCCGGGTCGGAGCGCGACATGGTGCGGTCGATGGTGACGCCAGGGACGCGTTGCAGGACCTCGGTGATCGATTTATCGGGCAGTTTGCCGATGTCGTCGGCGACGATCGAATCGACGACCTCGTCCGAATTCCGCTTGAGTTGCTGTGCGCTGTTGAGTGCGGCGCGCTGGCCGGTGATTTTAACGACCTGCGCTTCGGCAGGGGCCGGGGCGGCTTCCTGGGCAAACGCTGCGGACAACCAGCACAGGTGTGCCACGCCCACGGCGATCGCCGATCGATTCAGATGCTTCATTCTGTTGTCTCCGTCTTTGTTGTGAAGAGCCCATCTGCCGGGACTCTCTGCTGGAAATACCATGCTCGTCAGGGGCGTAGGGGCGGCGTCCGTGCAAGCTGTAAAATAATATAACACTAAATGTTAGGCGCAACCATTTTTTGTTAATGGCTGTTGGTAAATACTATTTTTGCTACATCCCACTTGACGCGCGCCGTTTCAATTGATGCAAATAGGGTAGGGCGCCTGGTGGAGCGTGGTCCGGAAGGACGCTGGTCGACGCACGCGGCGCGGCAGCGATTTGTACCGCAGGAATCAGAATTTGACGCGCCAGAGCAACGCGCGCGAAGGCAGGCTACACTAGCCCCGTCTTGAGCTTGCTGTCTGCCAGAATCGATGGATGTAACAGGAAAGATGTCGTTAAAACGGCCAAATCGGCGGTCAGGCAGTCTTTACATCCGCCTTTGACGAAAAAAATTGTCATATAAGCGGGTCAAAACTCACGGAAAATCACCCTTTGCGAACGGCTGTGCGTAAAATACTTATTCAAGGAATTCCGCATTTCCGCTATATTTTCAGTTGTATCTCTAAGTCAATGGATATTGCAATGATCTATATCAAACAAACAGCGCTTACTCTGCGCAACGCAGCCATCGTGGCGACCGCCGTCTTCGCTCTGGCCGCGTGCCAGAAGAAAGAAGCGACCGCACCGGTGCAGACGCCGGACGTTGCCGGTCCGAATGGCGCCGCCATTGATCCGCACGCAGGCCTGAAATCCGAATCGGCCACCGCCCCCGCGGCTGTGCCGGAAACCGGTCCTGCCGAAGGCGGTACCGCGATCGGCGGTATGGTTGCCGGCCAGGATGCAGACTCGAACAAACCCCGCGACAGCGGTGCTTCAGAACCAACGGGTGGCGATGGCGCCACCACGCAGGCAGCGACGCCGCCGGCAAAATAATTGCCGGCGGGTCCAACGGCGCGCACACCGGCGCATGGTGGCGCCGGTAACGGTCAGGATGGAAACAAAGCCAGGGCGACGACCCTGGCTGACCCCATTCTGATGTGCGCAATCCATTACTAGCAGGAGAATCTAGATGGGCATGAACAGAAGGCAGTTCCTCCGCGCAAGCGGTGCGGGACTCGCCGCCTCCACCATCGTCGCGCTCGGCTTCTCGCCGTTGCCGGCGATGGCAGAGACGCGGCACTATAAATTGGCGAAAGCCAAGGAGACGCGCAACACGTGTCCGTACTGCTCGGTGGGCTGCGGCCTGCTGATGTACAGTCTGGGCGACGGCGCAAAGAACGTTACCTCGGACATCATCCACATTGAAGGCGACCCGGATCACCCGGTCAATCGCGGTACGCTGTGCCCGAAAGGCGCCGGCTTGCTCGACTTCATCCATTCGCCGAACCGTCTCAAGTTCCCGGAAATCCGCGAACCTGGCACCAACGAATGGAAACGCGTTTCGTGGGATGAGGCAATGACGCGCCTGGCCGGCCTGATGAAGGCTGACCGCGATGCGAACTTCATTCCGACCAACGCCGAAGGCCAGCTGGTCAATCGCTGGACGAGCACGGGTATGCTGTGCGCGTCCGCGTCGAGCAACGAAACGGGCTACATCACGCACAAAGCGATGCGTTCGATGGGCATGCTCGTATTCGATAACCAGGCTCGCGTTTGACACGGACCTACGGTGGCCGGTCTGGCCCCGACGTTCGGACGAGGAGCGATGACCAACCATTGGGTTGACATCAAGAATGCCGATGTTGTACTGATCATGGGCGGCAATGCCGCCGAAGCACACCCATGCGGTTTTAAATGGGTTATTGAAGCAAAGCATCACAACAAAGCCAAGCTGGTCGTGGTCGACCCGCGCTTTACGCGTTCGGCCGCCATGAGCGACTATTACGCGCCGATCCGCGCTGGCTCGGACATCGCCTTCCTGGGCGGCGTCCTGAACTATCTGCTGACGAACAACAAGATCCAGACCGAATACGTCCGGAGCTACACCAACGCCCCGTTCATCGTGAACGAAGGCTTCGACTTCCAGGACGGTCTGTTCTCGGGTTACGACGAAGCCAAGCGCCGCTACAGCAATGAAAGCTGGGGCTACGAGATGGGTGACGACGGTTACGCCAAGGTCGATCCGACCATGGAACACCCGCGTTGCGTGCTGCAGGTGATGAAGCGCCACTACTCGCGCTACACGCCTGAGCAGGTCAGCAAGATCACCGGTACCCCGGTCAAGCAATTCCTGAAGGTCTGCGAATACATTGCGTCGACTGCCCAGCCGGGCCGTGCGATGACGATCCTGTACGCACTGGGCTGGACCCAGCACAGCCAAGGTAGCCAGATCATCCGTACCGGCGCGATCATGCAGCTGCTGTTGGGTAACGTCGGTATCGCCGGCGGTGGCCTGAACGCTCTGCGTGGTCACTCCAACATCCAGGGTCTGACCGACCTGGGTCTGCTGTCGAACTCGCTGCCAGGCTATCTGTCGCTGGCAACCGACAAAGAGCAGGACCTGGAAACGTACTACAAGCCGCGCGCACTGAAGCCTTTGCGTCCGAACCAGATGAGCTACTGGCAGAACTATCCCAAGTTCTTCGTCAGCCTGCAAAAAGCCTGGTGGGGCGATGCCGCGACCAAAGAGAACAACTGGGCCTTCGACTACTTGCCGAAAATCGACAAGCTGTACGACGTGCTGCAGGCGTTTGAATTGATGGGTCAAGGCAAATTGAACGGTTACATCTGCCAGGGTTTCAACCCGGTCGGATCGTTCCCGAACAAGAAGAAGATCATCGCCGGTCTGTCGAAGCTGAAATTCCTGGTGACGATGGATCCGCTCAACACCGAAACGTCCGAGTTCTGGAAGAACTTCGGCGAGTCGAACGATGTCGATCCAAGCAAGATCCAGACGACCGTGTTCCGCCTGCCGACCACGTGCTTCGCCGAAGAAGACGGTTCGCTGTCGAACTCGAGCCGCTGGCTGCAGTGGCACTGGAAGGGCGCCGAAGCGCCGTACGAGTGCAAGCCGGACATCGAGATCATTGCCGACCTGTTCTCGCGCATGAAGAACCTCTATCTGAAAGATGGCGGTGCATTCTCGGATCCGATCACCAAGCTGTCGTGGCCGTACAAGATTCCGCACAGCCCTTCTGCTGAAGAGCTGGCCAAGGAATTCAACGGCAAGGCGCTGGCCGATATCTATGACGCAAAAGATCCGACCAAGCTGATCCTGAAGGCAGGCGAGCAGGTGCCGGGCTTTGGCGTGCTGCGCGACGATGGCAGCACTGCCAGCGGTTGCTGGGTATATGCCGGCGCATGGACCCAGGCGGGCAACCAGATGGCGCGCCGCGACAACGCGGACCCGTACAACATCGGACAAACGCTGGGTTGGGCCTGGGCTTGGCCGGCGAACCGCCGCGTGCTGTACAACGCTGCGTCGACCGATCCAAAGACGGGCAAGCCGTGGAATCCTGCGCTGAACCTGATCTCGTGGAACGGTACGGCCTGGACTGGTTCGGATATTCCGGACATTCGTCCTGACGCCGATCCGGCCGAAGAGAACCGTACGCAGCCGTTCATCATGACGTCTGAAGGTGTGGCGCGCCTGTTCGCACCAACCGGCATGGCCGAAGGTCCGCTGCCGGAGCACTACGAGCCGTTCGAGTCGCCGTTCCCGGTCAATCCGATGCACCCGAAAAACCCGCTTGCCCGCGCCAATCCGGCGGCCCGCGTGTTCAAGGGCGACATGGAAGCGTTCGGTACGGCCAAGGACTTCCCGTACGTCGCAACCAGCTACCGCTTGACCGAGCACTTCCACTACTGGACCAAGAACGTTGTTTCCAACGCGATTATCCAGCCACAGCAGTTCGTGGAAATCGGTGAAGAGCTGGCCAAGGCCAAGGGCATCACGAATGGCGATATGGTCAAGGTGTCGTCGATGCGCGGCTTCATCAAGGCCAAGTGCCTGGTGACCAAGCGTATTCCGCAACTCGATTGCGATGGGATGAAGGTTGACACAGTGGGTCTGCCGAACCACTGGGGCTTTGTCGGTGTGGCCAAGCCGGGCTTCCTGGTCAATACGCTGACCCCGTTCGTGGGCGATGCCAATACCCAGACCCCGGAATTCAAGTCGTTCCTGGTCAATATCGAAAGGGTCTAAACAATGTCTTCATTACAATCTCTCGATATTGCGGCGCGTTCGGCAACCACCACGCAGTCGCCGGTGGCCCGTACGCACAAGCCGGAAGTTGCCAAGCTGATCGACGTGTCCAGCTGCATCGGCTGCAAGGCATGCCAGGTGGCGTGCATGCAGTGGAACGATCTGCGCGATGAAATCGGCGAAAACCACGGCACCTACGACAACCCGATCGACCTGACGCCACAGTCGTGGACCGTCATGAAGTTCTCGGAAGTCGTGACCAAGTCTGCGGACGAGGGCGATCGCTTGGAGTGGCTGATCCGCAAGGACGGCTGCATGCACTGCGACGAGCCAGGCTGCCTGAAGGCCTGCCCGGCGCCGGGCGCGATCGTCAAGTACACGAACGGTATCGTTGACTTCATCAGCGAGAACTGCATCGGTTGCGGCTATTGCGTCGCCGGTTGCCCGTTCGATGTGCCACGTATCAGCAAGGTGGACTCGAAGGCCTACAAGTGCTCACTGTGCGCCGACCGCGTTGCCGTGAACATGGAACCTGCCTGCGTGAAGATCTGTCCAACTGGCGCCATCCGTTTTGGCACCAAGGAAGACATGATCGAGTACGCAGGTGACCGCGTGGTCGACCTGAAGGAACGTGGTTACCAGAACGCTGGTTTGTACAACCCGGCCGGTGTGGGCGGCACGCACGTGATGTACGTGCTGCAGCACGCGGACAAGCCGAACTTGTATGCCGGCCTCCCCGAGAACCCGACCATCAGCCCGACCGTGGCGCTGTGGAAGGGTATCGCCAAGCCGCTGGGTGTGGCTGCAATGGTCGGCGCTGCTGTGGCCGGCTTCTTCCACTACATGAAGGTTGGCCCGATCGAGACGCACCACGACGAACCCGATGTTCAGCCGACGCCTGGTCCCGACCAGCGCGACGACGAACGGGTATAAGGAGAAGACCATGTTTATCACTCGCTATCGCGACATGACGCGCATGAACCACTGGGCCGTGGCTCTGTTGTTCATCTGCGCCGGATTGACTGGCCTGGCCTTGTTCCATCCGTCGATGTTCTTCTTCTCGATGTTCTTCGGCGGTGGACAGTGGACCCGCATCCTGCATCCGTTCTTCGGTTTGCTGATGGTGCTGGGTTTCGTGTTCCTGTTCTTCGCCGTGGTACGTGACAACTTCTGGACCAAGACCGATACGGCCTGGGTCAAAAAGGCGCCGGAACTCCTCAAGGGTAACGAGCACGCGATGCCGCCTGTACACAAGTACAATGCGGGCCAGAAAGCCGTGTTCTGGATCTTTGCCGTGAGCCTGGTGCTGCTGTTGATCACTGGCTTCATGTTCTGGCAACCATGGTTCGCGGACTTCTTCCCGATTCCGCTGCGTCGTTTCGCGATGCTGGTGCACGCGGCTTCGGCCCTGGCACTGGTGCTGAGCGTGATCATGCACGTGTACGCCGCCATCTGGGTCAAGGGCTCGTTCCGCGCCATGACCCGTGGCACGGTGCACGAGGACTGGGCGAAGTCGCACCACCCGCTGTGGTACAAGGAAGTGGCAGAGGACGCCAAGCGCAACAAGCGCTAACGTAGTATTGTTCGGCTAAGCTGGCTGTCGAGACCGTCGTTTCCGCCACCGCGGGAACGACGGTCTTTCCACTAACGGGGGCAGCAAATTGCCCCGGCCGATCGGATTGACCATCGCAAGAACCGAATAGGAAGCATCTTTCCATGAGCATTACCAAAGCCTCAAAGCTGCTCAGCCCCGAAGAAATCGCTGTCCGGGCTGGCGAGCAAATGCCGTATATCCAACTCCCGGTGCGCCGCGAGTTGTTCTCCGCCCGTGCCACCCGTCTGCGCCAGCTGGCGCCGGGGCACGCGATGCACGACTTTTTACTGTTTGCCGCCGAACTGGCCGCCGTCCAGCACGAAGTCCTGCAGGATTACCCGACCGTCACGCTGCCGACGCTGGACGACCTGGCCGCCGCCGCACGCGCTGCCCAGGCACCGGTCCCGGCGCCGCTGTGGCCGCGCGATCCGGTCTGGCGCAGCGCAATGCGCCGCATGCTGGAACTCCTGGTCCCGCGTCTGGCGGGCAGCCCCGCGCAAGCCGCCGTGCAGGCCCTGCTGGCCGCCGGTGACGACCATCTCGAAGGCCAGGCCGAACTGCTGCTGCAGGGCGCGGCAGGCCTGGACATGAGCGCCGCACCGCTGGTGGCGGCCGGTCTGCAGGTGTACTGGACGAATATGGTCCTGGCGATCCAGGAAGCGTATGGCGCCGCGCGCCAGCAGCCATACGGCCGCACGCTCGATATGACGACCTGCCCATGCTGCGGCAGTCTGCCGACGGCGTCGATCACGCGCGTTGACCAGACCGGCAGCAACTTCCGCTACCTGCACTGCTCGCTGTGCTCCGCGCAGTGGCACATGGTGCGGGTCAAGTGCAGCCACTGCGAAAGCACCAAGGGTATCCATTACCACTCACTCGAGGCGCTGGCCACCGATGGCGCGGTGCAGGATGCGTCGCAGGCGTCGGTGCAAGCCGAAACGTGCGACGAGTGCCATCACTACATCAAGATCGTGCGCATGGAGCGTGAGCTCAATGTCGACCCGGTGGCGGACGACCTGGCGTCGCTGACGCTGGACATCCTGGTGTCCGAAGCGGGCTACGAAGCGCATGGCGTGAACCTGCTGCTGCTGTCGGGCGGCGAGGAAGCACCGGGCGAACCGGCCATCGCACCACCATCGAACCGGAGTAATTGATCATGTCGCTCAGCGAGTCCGTGGTCCACGGCTCGAAGGCGACAGTCAAGGAACTGCCTTCGATCGATAAACTGCTGCGTCTGCCATCGGTGCAGGCGCAACTGTCTGCCCACGGCCACACGCTGGTCGCCGGGCAGGCGCGTGCGCTGGTTGACGACCTGCGCACGCAGGCGCTGGCCGGCGTGCTGGCGCAAAGCGCCGTGGCACCCGATGCATTGGCCAAGGCGCTGGCCGAACGCGTCGCCGCACGCATTGCGCCGCGCATGCGCCGCGTGATCAACCTGACCGGCACGGTCATCCATACCAATCTGGGCCGCTCGGTGCTGCCGGACGTGGCAATCCGCCACCTGACGGCCATGATGGCCGGCCCGAACAATCTCGAATACAACCTCGACAGCGGCTCACGGGGCGATCGCGACAGCATCGTCGAAGGCTTGCTGTGCGAAATCACCGGCGCCGAAGCGGCGACGGTCGTCAACAACAACGCTGCCGCAGTGCTGCTGTCGCTGGCCGCACTGAGCGGCGGGCGCGAAGCGATCATCTCGCGCGGCGAACTGGTGGAAATCGGCGGGGCCTTTCGCATGCCGGACGTGATGGACAGCGCAGGCGCGCGCATGGTCGAAGTGGGTACCACCAACCGCACGCACCTGGCGGACTACGAGCGCGCGATCACCGAGCGCACGGCGATGCTGATCAAGGTCCACACCAGCAACTACATGGTGCAGGGCTTTACCAGTGCGGTGAGCGAGGCCGAACTGGCGCCGCTGGCACGTAGCCGCGGCGTGGCGCTGGTGTCGGACCTGGGCAGCGGCTCGCTGATCGACATGGGCAAGTACGGCTTGCCGCAGGAACCGACGCCGCAGCAGATGCTGGCGGATGGCTGCGACGTGGTCATGTTCTCCGGCGACAAATTGCTGGGCGGGCCGCAGGCGGGCCTGATCGTCGGCACGCGCGAACACATCGGGCGCATCCGCAAGTTTCCGATGAAGCGCGCGCTGCGCCTGTCCAAGCTGCCGCTGGCGGCGCTGGAAGCGACCCTGCAGCTGTACCTGCAACCCGAACTGCTCGTGCATGAATTGCCGACGCTGCGCTGGCTGACCCGCACGCAGGAGCAGGTGGCCGTGGCCGCAAACGCGATCCTGGAGCCGCTGCGCGCTGCGCTGGCGCCGCGCTACACGGTCACACTCGAAACGATGCTCAGCCAGATCGGCTCGGGCTCGTTGCCGATCGACCGCCTGCCATCGTGCGGGCTGGCGATCGCGCCGGTCTTGTCCGGCAAGCGCGGCATGGGCACGGCGCTCGATGCGCTGTCGGACGCCATGCGCAGCCTGCCGGCGCCGATCATCGGCCGGATTGCCGACGACCGCGTGCTGCTCGATTGCCGCTGTGTCGACGATCCAAGCGAGGTCATCAACCAATTGGCCGGCCTGCGGCTGGCCATCATCGGAGATTCTGCATGATTGTCGGCACTGCAGGCCACATCGACCACGGCAAGACGGCGCTGGTACGCGCGCTGACAGGCATCGACGCCGACCGGCTGCCGGAAGAAAAACGGCGCGGCATCACCATCGAACTCGGCTACGCCTGGATGCCGCTGGAAGATGGCCGCCGCATCGGTTTCGTCGACGTGCCGGGCCACGAAAAACTGGTGCGCACGATGGTCGCCGGCGCCAGCGGCATCGACTTCGGCTTGCTGCTGATCGCGGCGGACGACGGCCCGATGCCGCAGACGATCGAGCATGCGACGATCCTGTCGCTGCTGGGCGTACGCCGTGGCGCAGCCGTGATCACCAAGATCGACCGCGTGGAGCCGGCGCGCGTCGCCGAGACCGAAGCACGGGTGCGCGCACTGCTGGCCAGCAGCGGGCTGGATGAGTATCCGGTGCTGCATGTCTCGAGCGTGCGCGGCGATGGCATCGACGCCTTGCGCGCCGATCTGGTCGACGCGCTGGCGGCTGCGCCGGGCGACGCTGTGGCAGGCGCGGGGTTCCGCATGGGCCTGGACCGTGCCTTCACGCTCGATGGCGTCGGCACCGTGGTGGCCGGCAGCGTTTCGGCGGGCGACGTGACGATCGGCGACGCGTTGTCGCTGGCGTCTACGCCGGACGATACCTACCGCGTGCGCAGCCTGCAGGTACACAGCCGCGCCGCCCAGGCTGCCGAAGCGGGCCAGCGCTGCGCCGTGGGCCTGGCGGGCCTGGAACGCACGGATGAATTGCGCGGCCAGGTGCTGTGCGATCCGGCCATTGCCTTGACCACGCAGCGGATCGACGTCTGGCTGCAGGTCGCCGCCACCGAAGACAAGGCGCTGCGCTCGGGCACGCTCGTGCATCTGCACGCAGCGACGCAGGATTGCCTGGCGACGGTGGCCGTGCTGGGCCAGCCATCGATTGCCCCGGGTACCGGCGCGCCGGCGCAGCTCGTGCTGCACAAGCCAGCCAATGTCTGGCATGGCGACCGTTTTATCTTGCGCGACGCGTCGGCGGTGCGCACGGTGGCCGGTGGCCAGGTGCTCGATCCGCTGGGGCCGATCCGTTATCGCCAGACGCCCGAGCGCCTGGCTTACCTGGACACGCAGCGCGCCATCGATCCGCTGACGCGCCTGCTGGGCGCGTTGGCGCAGGCGCAGTACGGCGTCAATGGCGCCACCTGGCTGCGCAGCAGCGGTTTGTCGCGCTGGCCGTTCGATCTCGCAAGCGTGCCTGACATCGTCGTCGGCGCCGGCGGCGAGTGGCTGATCGCCCGTGCCCGCCTGGACGAGGCCCAGGCTGGCCTGCTGGCGGCATTGCGCGACTTCCACGACAAGTACCCGGACGAGATCGGTCCGGACGTACAGCGCGCGCGCCGCCTGGCCGCGCCGCGCATGCCCGAGGCGCTGTGGCTGCAACTGACGGGTCACATGATCGAGGCCGGCGTGCTCGCGCGCAGAAATGGCTTCCTGCATTTGCCGGAGCACGGCGTGGCCTTGCGCGCGGCCGAGCAGATCGTGGCCGAGCACGCGTTGCCGATGCTGCGCGAAGGGCGCTTCGATCCGCCATGGGTGCGCGATATCGCGTTGCAGGCCCGGTTGCCCGAAGCGCAGGTGCGCCAGGTGCTCGGCCGCATGGCGCGCGGCGGCGACGTGTATCAGGTGGTCAAGGACCTGTTCTATCACCCGGCCGTGATGCACGAGCTGGCAGCGCTGGCGAGGAAGCTCGCCGCTGAAGAAGCCGGTGGCCAGGTCGCGGCCGCGCGTTTCCGCGACCTGACGGGCCTGGGACGCAAGCGCGCGATCCAGATCCTGGAGTTCTTTGACCGGATCGGGCTGCTGCGCCGCGTGGGTGACGTCCACCTGCTGCGGCCGGGAACGTTGCTGTTTTCCGAGAAATCACCGTGAGCCTGACGCAATTTTTCAGTACAAGGTAAAATCGCGGCTCAACGGAAGGAAATCGTCCCTGGTGGGGCGGCTGGGCTTCAAACCCAGTTGGTGGCGCCATGCGTCGCCGGGTGGGTTCGACTCCCGCATCCTTCCGCCATCCTTTCTGTTGCTGTTCCTGTTCTTCACATTCCTATGATCATCCTCGGCTTCGACTATCCGGACGACTGCTATTTCGACCTCGACAATGATATGTGGTGCCGCCCGCTGGATGACGGCCGCGTGCAGGTGGGCGTGAGTGCATTCGGTGTCCAGATCAGCGGCAACCATTTCTACATGTGCCGCCCAAAGCCGGTGGGGAACGAGGTCGAGCAGGGCAAGACGGTGGGTGTCGTGGAGCTGAGCAAGACGGTCGTGACGATCAAGACGCCGGTGTCCGGGACGATCGTCGAGATCAACACGGCGCTCGAAGAAACGCCCGAGCTGATCCATCAGGATCCGTATGGGGCCGGCTGGATTTCCGTGATCCAGGCCAGCGACTGGGAACGCGACCGCGCGCAATTGGCGCATGGCGCCGACCTCGTTGAACAGGCCGAGCGGCGCATGCGGCTCGAACCGGTCGATGACTGGATCAAGCCGTGAATTCGGCGCAGGCAGGTCTGGCGATCATGGTCTGGTCGTGCGACCTGACCCGGCCCGAGGCACTGACGACGCCGTTCATGACAGCGCAGGCCGCGGCGGCGCTCGACATGCCCGTCAAGATGTTGTTCACCAACCAGTCCGTCGCCTGGCTGCTGCGCGAACACAGCGCGCGCCTGACCGGCTTCGGCGCCGAGCGTTGGACGGTCGCCCGGCATCTGGATGCCACGGTTGACCTGGGGGTCGAGATCCGCGCCTGCAGCCAGGCGTTGAATGCACTTGGCGCGGACCTCACTGCGTTGGCGCCCCAGTGCATCGGCGTCGAAGGCATGGTGACATTCGTCGAGCAGGGCAGCGCGCCCGGCTGGCGCATGCTGGTGTTCTAAGCAGTCAGCATTCCGGTTTCTTCAGGCCGCAGGGTCAACACTGCCACGCCGGTTGCGGTCACCGCCACCGTGTGCTCGAACTGCGCCGACAGCGAGCCGTCGCGCGTCACCACGGTCCAGCCATCCTCTTCGGTGCGCACACTGCGCCCGCCGCGATTGAGCATCGGCTCAATCGTAAACACCATGCCTTCGACAAGCTTCAGTCCCGTACCCTTGGCGCCGAAGTGCAGTACCTGCGGTTCTTCGTGCATCTCACGCCCGATGCCATGGCCGCAATACTCTCGCACCACCGAACAGCCATTGCGCTTTGCATGGCGCTCGATCGCCGCGCCGATATCACCCAGGCGCGCGCCCGGCCGCACGGCGCGGATGCCTTTCCACAGCGCCTCGTACGTCGTCTGCACCAGGCGCTTGGCCTTCATGTCGACGTCGCCAACCAGGTACGTTTTGCTGGAGTCGGCGATAAAACCGTTCTTTTCCAGCGTGATGTCGAAGTTGACGATGTCGCCGCCCCTGAGCACATCGCACGTGTTCGGCACGCCGTGGCAGACCACGTGGTTGATCGAGGCATTGAGCACGAAGCCGTAGTCGTACTGGCCCTTGCTGGCCGGCCGCGCATGCAACTCGTCGACGATGAAGCGCTCGACCAGCGTATCGACCTCGAGCGTGGTCATGCCCGCCAGGGACAAGCCATCTAGCATGCCGAACACCGACGCCAGCAGGCGCCCCGACTCGGCCATCAGCGCCAGTTCATGCGGTTGCTTGGTCATGCGACGCGCAACCCGGTGACGAGCGGTGGCACCGCGACGCCGGCGGCGGCCAGTTCGCGCACCATGATCTCGTTGAAGCTGAGGGATGGGTTGGTTTCGGCCAGCATGCCGACCTTGAGCCAGAACGCTGCCTGCGCGTTGATGGAGCGGCACGACACCTTGGTGGCCAGCCGGACCTGATCGTGCAGGTCGCCGTCGATATTGACAATGCCCATGAAAATACTCCTGTATATGAAACGTATACGTAGTATATATTCGGACCGCAGAATATGCCAGCCAAAAAAAAGCGCCGGGCTGCGAAACCGGCGCCTTCGTTACATCAGAGCGAACATCACAGCGAGCGCAGGAACGCCAACAGCGCCTCGCGTTCCACCGTCGCCAGCTTCTCGAAGCGTTTGCGCGCGGCGGCGGCTTCGCCGTCGTGCCACAGGATCGCTTCGCTCAGTGTGCGTGCGCGGCCGTCGTGCAGGTAGCCGACCTTGCCATCCTTGCCCATCACCTTGTCGCTGTAGCCGATGCCCCACAGCGGCGCAGTGCGCCACATGCTGCCGGTAGCCTGGCCTTCGACGTAGTTGTCCGCCAGGCCCGGACCCATATCGTGCAGCAGCAGGTCGGTGTAGGGCCGGATGGTCTGGTCGCGCAGTTCGGCAAACTGGTGGTTCGAACCGGTCTTCATCGACGCCGTGTGGCAGGCCACGCAGCGCATCGCCTCGAACAGCTTCTGGCCCGAAGCAACCTGGCGCGTGTCGACCCGGTGCTCGTCAAGTGGCGCGACGCCTTTCGGGAAGCCACTGGCCAGGCTGCGCTGGGCTGGTACGGCCAGCAGCGCCAGGTAGTTCGAGATCGATTGCAGCTCCGCTTCCGAGATCCCGCGCTGGCGGGGCGCCGTGGCGCAGGCGGCCGGGTTGGCGTCGCAAGACAGGCTCGGGTAGACGGGCGAAGTTACCGCCATGTCGGCCAGCAGAGCCGATGCCGCCTGGTGGCGCAGTGTGGCCTTCGACGCTTTCCAGCCGAAGCGGCCCAGGCGCACGGCGCCGCTTTCGGGATCGAACACGAAATTGGCCGTGCCACGCACGCCGTCGCCGTCCGGATTCGAGCGCACGCGCGCCAGGATGTCGGCTTCAGGGATCGCTTCGAGCAGACCGGTGCCGATCATCGGCTGGGCCGCGCGCAGCGAGACGGTCTCCGGTACCGGACCGTCGAAGGCGATGGTCGGCTTGCGCAGTTCGACGTTCGTGCCATCGGCCAGCTGGACCATGCGGGTGTCGAAGCCCGTCACGCGCACGCCGGTGCCCCAGTTCTGCGGCGTGCCGTTGCTGGAGACCGCATTCATCTGCACCGTGGTGCCATACGTCGGGTGCGGCAGCTGCTGGCCTTGCGGACCGACGCGCGCCACACGTACTGCCATGCCATCGAGGCGCTGGTTGATGGCCGCCGGGGCCGGGCTGCGGCCATTGCCGACGTGGCAGGCAATACAGGCCGACTGGTTGAAGCGGCCGCCCTGCAGACCGACTGCCGCCGCATACCGGTCGTTGCCCGCTTCATTGTGTTCGCCGGTGGTGAAGTTGGTGTGCAGCAGGCGCCGGCCTTCGACGAAGCGCTGCATGTTCTGCATGCCGACGTTGTTGTGCGGCTGCTGGAACATGAACAGGCCATTGTCGCTGTAGTTGTACGACACCGAGCCGAGCCCGCCCGACAGCACCTCGTCCGGCAGCGGCACCGAGTTCAGGCGCGGCTGCACGCCATACCACGGACGCAGGCCCTGGCCGACGACGTAGCTCCATTCCTGCGAGTAGTAGCGGATGCCGCCGGTGTCCCCCAGCGCGCCCAGCGCCTCGCGCGTGGTGAAGTACGACGGCGAGACTTCGATGATGTCGCCCTTGACGAGCGGCCGGCCCGGCACGCTGCGGCCGGTCTTGAAGCCTTCGCTGTTGAGCTCGCTGTGACCCGGATAATCCTTGACCAGCAAGGTGCAGCCGCCATTGATGCCGTTGGCGCTGGCCAGCCGGTTATTCTGCGGATAGGGTGTGGGCTTGCAGATCGGGATGTCGTTGTCAACCAGTTCGCCTGGCCGCATCCAGCCGTAGCCGGTCGAGTATGGCTCGTCGAACTGGCGGAAGAACGCGACGCCGCCCTTGAGGAAGTCGACCGTCGTGTACTGGTTCACGACCAGCATCGGTTGCGTGACGCCCGCGACACGGCTGTTGTCGATGATCTCGACGCCCCAGGTGCGATTCTTGTGGTACTGCGGCACGAACGTCAGGTAGTTGCCCGGCCCCTTGTCGAGCGGCAGACCGGTGCCCGCGTCGATCGTGTCGTTCGGACCGTAACCGATCTCGTTCCAGTCTTCGCCGCGCTCGCGGCCATGGCGCGCCAGGCCACGGGCGCCGAAGCGGGTTACCAGCGTGCCGTCCGCCAGGGTAAATTGCAGCGATTCGATCGGCTCAGCCGTGCCCGGCAACGGGCTCAGCGCGGCGCCATTGGCCGGGAACGCCACGGCCGACGTCGGCGCATCGGGCAGCGTGTTGTCGCTGCCCGGCGACTTGAATTCGACGTCGAACAGCGAATAGCCGTACTGCGTTGCGCGTGCCACGCCCTGCAGGCGCAGGTAGCGCGCCTGAAAACCCAGATTGAAGAATTCCTCGATGCCGCCCTTGCCGGTGCCGACATGGCGCAGCTGCGTCCAGGTCACGCCGTCGTTCGACGTGAGTATCGTGTAGACCTTGCCGTACGATTGTTCCCAGCTCAGCTTCATGTAGCCGATTGCGGTAGGCGCGCCGAAATCGAAGTTGATCCACGCGCCGTCTTCCGGCCGGCTCGACCAGCGTGTGCCGGGCTTGCCGTCGATGGCCATGCCGGCCGCCATGCCGCCGTTCTCGGGTGTCGACGAGGTCGCAGCGACGGGCTTGACGGCCACGCCGGGGTAGGTCAGGTCGATCGGCAGCTGTGGCGCTGGCAGGTCCGGGTTGGGTGTTGGCGCAGCCGGGGTGCCGGTGAACGCCTGGATCTCGAGGATCGAATAGCCATACTGCCCGGCGCGCTTGACACCTTTCATGCGCAGGTAGCGGCCCTGGCCGTTCAGACCCGTGAAATCCTCAACGCCGCCGACGCTGTCGGTGACGGTCTTGATCGTGGTCCAGCTGCCGCCGTCCTCGGACACTTGCAGCAGGTAGGCGCTGGCATGGGCAGCTTCCCAGTCGATGCGCACGCGGGTGATGGTCTGCGTCGCACCGTAGTCCAGCGTCAGGGATTCATCGTCGGTGAAAAGGCTGCCCCAGCGCGTGCCGGCATCATGGTCGATTGCCGCCGGGCCATCGAGATCGGGCCGCTCAGCCGAGCTGGCCTGAGCCTTGACCGGGGTCAGCGCTGTCTCGGTGCTGGCGAAGACGCCAGCGACGGTCTTGAACAGGCTGGCGCTGGCGTTCTGCATGACGGCGACCGGCGACTCGCCGTTGCCACCGCCGCAACCGGTCAGCAGTACCGAAAGCAGCAGGGTTGGCGCGAGCGGCAGGCCGGGCATGCGGGTGCGGCGTGACGACTGCCCGCGAGGCAGTTGATCCATGGTGAAACTCCTTGGTGTGAACGTCAATGGGTGAATGACAAACGTGCTTTCCGCATGCCCTGGCCATGGTTGCCGACCGGGATCGTTATAATTGCTATATGGCAATTGTTAACCATAAGGTAACCGAGTGGTTGAAGACGTGTCAAGGAATCTGCACGGATGTGACACTCCCGATGCGTCCGGAAGCGATAAATACATCGGATGCCCAGGGGATTTCTCCAAAAACCAATCGTGCGCGACATGCCAATTCGTACAATTGCGAATTGGCCCGTTCAAACGGGCAACAATTTTGCGAACGGAGAAACGATGGGGCGGTTATTTTTGTGGGCGAAGATGCGCCCGGCGCAATGGGCGCTGCTGGCGGCACTCATGGCCTGTTACCCCGCAAGCCTGCTCTTGCCGCTGGCATGGGGCCGCGAGGCAGGCGTGCTGGAAAATGCGCAGGTGCTGGTGTTGCTGAGCGGCTTCGTGCTGGCGGTGGTGGTCTTTGTACGCCGGCGTCCGGAACGTACGGCGATGCTGGCGCTATGGGCTGCCCCCGTCTGGCTGCTGCTGGCGGGTCGTGAACTCAGCTGGGGCAGGGCCTGGCGCGCTGTGCCGGGGTTCGATGCGGCGGGCAGGGCGCTGCCACCCGAACCGCTATGGTTCCAGCCACTGGTCTGGCCCGCCGCCGTGCTGCTCATCGGCTGGCTCGTCTACAGCGCCTGGCATTATCGCATTGACGAAGTAGTGCGCCTGGCGTTCGTGCGCAGCGCACCCTGGCTGCTGCTGTTCGTGGCGCTCGGCGCAGCGGTCGGGTCGACCTGCGCCGAGGGGCATATGTCGTGCCACGTCGATCTGGTCGCGTCGCGCGCTCAGGTGTTCGAGGAGCTGGTCGAACTTGTTGCCTACGTAGCTCTGTTCAGTCTGCAAGCGGTTGTCCTGAGGCACCGGGTGCCAGCCTTGTCGCCAGGCCAGGAACATGCGGTCGGTGCCCGGGCGAAGGACGTACGCTGACGTCTTGCCCCTGGTGGCGCGCACGTGGCTTGCTTGGCAAGTAGGACAAATTGCCCGTTGGTCGCGCCGCTGTTTTCCACTAGCATGATGGGTTCTGTGAAATGACCGGCTGCGCGCAGCCGTCGCCCGATCATGTCGAATTCAAAAGTTGTTGAAATCCAGCCGGCCGCCCTGGCCATTCCCGAGGTCGTCGCCGGCGTGTCGCCTGCCACGGGCCTGGTGCAGCGCGCCGGCCAGTACTGGGCGCTGACCAAACCGCGCGTGACGCTGCTGACCGTGTTCTGCGCTGTGATCGGCAGCCTGCTGGCCACCGATGGCGCACCCGACTGGTCCGTGTTGCTGTACAGCGCTGTCGGTATCTGGCTGCTCGCCGGCGCCGCCTTTGCTGTCAACTGCTTGCTGGAAGCGCAGGTCGACGCGCGGATGACCCGTACGGCGCGCCGCGCCACGGCACGCGGTGACCTGGGGCCGGCCCAGACCGTCTTCTTTTCGCTGGCGCTGGGCGGCGCCGGTGCGGCCTTGCTGTACACGCAGGTCAATTCGCTGACGATGTGGCTGACGCTCGCCACGTTCGTCGGTTATGCCTTCATCTACACGCTGCTGCTGAAACCTGCCACGCCGCAGAATATCGTGATCGGTGGTTTTGCCGGCGCCATGCCGCCGGCACTGGGCTGGGCCGCGGTGGCCAATGGCGTGCCGCTCGAGGCCTGGCTGCTGGTGTTGATCATCTTTTTGTGGACGCCGCCGCATTTCTGGGCGTTGGCGATGGCGCGGCGCGACGACTACGCCCGCTCCGGCTTGCCGATGCTGCCCATCACCCACGGGATGGCCCACACGGGCCAGCAGGTATGGCGCTACAGCGTGGCGCTGGCAATCGGGACCGCGCTGCCGTGGGCGGTCGGCATGAGTGGGCTGTTCTACCTTGCCTGCGCGTGCGCGCTGAACGCGGTGTTTCTCCGCCATGGCTGGCTGGTGCACAAGCACTACAGCGACGCAATCGCACGCAGGGCGTTTGCCTGGTCGATCGTGTATCAGGCGCTGCTGTTCGGTGCGCTGCTGATGGACCATTACCTGAGCCTGCTGATGGCGGTTTGAGCCGCCTTGGCTATGCTGCCTCGACCGGCCAGATTCGGTCCTGGAGCGAACCGGTCCTTTGTGACAGTCCGTGAATTTCTCAGTCTGGCAAGCTGCTATGCTGAGCCCACAGGCCAGATTCGGCTAACAGCGAATTTTCACAAGTGTCCGGGGAATCAGCCATGCCCAAGCTCACGCACTGGATCATTCAGTACACCGTTGCGGTGTCCTCGATGTTTTTGCTCCTTCTTGTCATCGACCTCTTCATACGCAACGAGGTGTTTGCGCGCGCCTGGCCGTCGGCACTCGCCTGGGCCGTCGTGACTTCCGCCCTTTTCGTGGGGATTCGTTATCGCAATATGAAGCGTGGCATCGCTTGTGGCATTTGTGACCGGCTGGATCGGCGGTAACCCACCTACTGAAACATCGTGTTTGCGAGGGTTTACTCTACTCGCTGAAGCGCCCCACAAATTCGGCACTTGGTCCATTGATGACAGAACGATCCAGGACATTCCCGGCAGCTTACACAGCAGCGCTCACCGTATTTCTACTGGTAATCGTTGGCGGAGTCGCAGCCGTCTGGTCCAAATTGTCTGACGCATCGCGTCACCGCAGCATGACGCCGCCGTGTCTGGGCGTATTGAACGTCATCTATTCGAAAGAGGAAACATGGGGGACAGGCCCAGGCAGTAACCAAACAGGGATCGTGGTATTTGAACTGCCGGGTGATATCGCACACGACATCGACCGACGAGGACGCGGTTTTTTTGATCAGTGTGCGTCAGCCCGGACAGTCGCTGCATCCGGCAGGAAGACCCGGACGTCGTACACATGGCAAGCGACGCCAGTGCTCGTTGAAGCAACCGGCGCCGATATGAACAGGGTGTTAACTCACAATATTGGCGAATACCTGGATAAGTATGGATTCGGAATCGTGATCGACACGCAGGTCGAGCACGATATCGATAACGCACTGACCAGTCAAGACAACTGGGTCCAGGATGCTGGGAGTCGTCTGATTATCATCATGCCTAAGGCCTCGAAGCTCGTGTTTGCATACAGGGGATGAGCAGGCGCCTGATGCCAGCGGTACAGGAGCGGCAGTTTTGGGTCGCCGGCTGCCGCCCATCGGCGTTGACCGGTTGGCAGCGCGCCCCTGACGACACTCAGGTCGTCGGCAGAGATGCTTCCATCTCGCAGGTCACGGCCAGCAACGTGTCGCCAAAGCCGCCGCGTGCCCGTGCATCGAGCCTGGCGCTGGTGAACACGCGTGGCAGCGCGCTCCAGGCGAAGCGGGCGCCTGACAGTTCCAGTGCCCGTACCAGCAGCACGTCTTCGTGGCAAGCCACTGCGGCAAAGCCACCGGCCGCCTGGTAGGCCAGTGCGCACACGCCCAGGTTCGCTCCGTGAATATGGCGGTGATCTTCGCGGTCGTGATAGGTGCGCGCGAAATGCTCGCGCAGCAGCTGCGCCTTGTCGGCATGCGGCGACCAGTCGTCGACCGCCACTGAGCCGCACACGACGTCGGCGCCCAGCGCAACCTGCACGGCCAGCCATTGCGGTGACACGCGTGTATCGGCATCGGTGAACGCGAGCCAGCGCGCCTCGGCGGCGATCAGGTGCAGTGCGCCGGCCGCGCGCGCGCTGCCCACCTGGCGCGCCGAGATTTCCAGTGCATCGAGCCGGCAACCGGCCAGCGTGAACGCCGCCTGCCATCCGCGCACGACAGCGGCTGTGCCGTCGTCGCAGGCGTCGAGCACGACGCACACCATCACTGGCTCGCCAGCCAGCTGCGGATGCGTCGCCGCGTGCAGGACGGCCTGCAGGCAGGCGCCCAGGCACGCTTCTTCGTTGTGGGCGGGGATCGCGACGCCGATCATGCGCGTTCTCCCTGTGCCGACGCCACCGGGCGCCAGATGTCGAGCACGAACGCCTCGTCGCGGTGGTGCAGCGTGCGCCGCAAGCCGGGCTGCGCGTTGGCAATCCCGTGCACGGTCGCGGTGGGGGTAATGCGGTCGTCGAAGTCGTGCAGGTAGTGGCACAGCACCAGTTCGCCGTCCGGCGCCAGGTTCGCTGCGGCGCTCGCCAGCATCGAGGCGATCGCGTCTTCGTCGAAGTAATAGGCCAGTTCGCTGAGAACGATCAGGTCGAAGGTCTCATCGCGGGGCCAGTCGGCCGGCAGGCGGCGTTCTTCAAAACGGATGCCGCGCGTGGCAGCGTCGGGTGCGCGGCGCCGTGCGGCGGCCAGCGCGCTGGCGGCGCCGTCGCAGGCCAGCAGGCGTTCGCAGCGTCCGGCCAGCGCAATGCTCATTTCACCATTGCCGCAGCCAGGCTCGAACGCGCTGCGGTAGCGTGGCTTGCCCAGGCTGGCGAGCAGGATCGCGCGCTTGCGCTGTTCATACCAGGCGCCGCGCACGTCCCACGGGTCGTCCGATGCGGCGTACAGGGTTTCGAAATGGGCCAGGGGTCGGGCGTCACGCATGGTCGGGAAAGTAAAGCTCAAAGGGGTGCAGGAGGCGTTCCATTGCAAACGCGGGCAGGATGGGCGCCGCGCCGCTGCTGGCGTCGCCCTCGATCTGGCTGTGAAAACACCCGAGGGCGGCGCGCTTGCGCGCCAGCGCATCGGTCGGCACGGGCAATTTGCGCGCCTGGTGCAAGGGCATCGCCCCGTCACCTGGCGCACTCCAGTGCCACCCCCACACCGGCGCCTGCAGGACGCGGGCGCCGCGCTGGCGCGCGACCGTGCTGCAGGCCAGCGCTGTCGATTCGTGGTCGGGATGGCCATCGAAGCGCCAGGTCGTGACGACGATGTCGCCGGGCTCGATGATGGCGGCCAGCTGGCGCTCGAGTTCGGGCCCGGCCGCTGTCACGCCGCCATCGGGAATATGCAGGCGCCGCACGCGGCTGGCGTCAATGCCCAGCTGGGCCAGGGCGGCGTTGGTTTCGTCGGCGCGCGTCTGGCGAAGGCGCTCCGGCGGCCACGCCGGCGAACCGGGATGGCTGCCTTCGCCATCGGTGACGGCCACGATCAGCGGCGCGTCTCCCCGCGCAGCGACCATCTGCAGCAGCGCGCCGCAGGTCAGGATTTCATCATCGGGATGGGGCGCGACCACCACCACGCGCGTGCCGGGGGGAATCAGTTCGTCGAGCGTGATCGGCGCGACCGCGGCCAGCGCGGCGTCGCGCGCCCAGTCGCTCGCTGCCGGGCCGGTACCGCCGATATGCCGCGAGCGGTTTATAAGGTCCATGGCGCATCCTCCAGGGCGGCGACCAGCTTGCCGACAGCTTCCAGGTCGCGTTCGGCGTGACTCTGGCGCATGAAGACCGGCAGGTCCGCATACAGCTGCGCGAGCGCGGCGTCCTTGCACAGCGGGCCGGCGCCAAGTGCGCGCCCGACGGCGTGCAACACGATATTGGCCGCGGCTTCGACGCCCAGGCGTACCGTCATTGCGGTGCGCATGGCATTCGCACCAGGCGCATTGTCGATGGCAACCGCCGCTTCGCGGATCAGCGCCGCGCAACCTTGCAATGCTACCGTGACCTCGCCCAGTTGGGCGAGACGATGCGGGTCGCTGCGTTCGGCGAGCCGTTCGCGCAGCGCATCGGCCAGGCGCGTGGCGGCGCCGAACCAGCAGGCGGCCACGCCCGCGCCGCCTTGCCAGAAGCCGGCACGCTCGACATAAAAGCCCGGGCCAGCCAGCGGCGTGGCCACCACATCGTCGAACCAGACGTCGACACTGGCCGTGGCGCGCATGCCCACTGCGTTCCAGCCATCATCGGTGACGCGCACACCGCGCTGGCGCAGGCCGACCGCAGCCAGCATCGGCGCGCCATCCGGATCCCAGCAACTGACCACCGCGTGCGTGACGCCATGGGCGCCCGAGCACCACGCCTTGCGGCCGCGCAGAAGATGGCCGTCCTGCGTGGGCAGCAGGGCCAGGCGTGCATCCGGGGGCTCCGCGCACCAGGTCCCCCAGGTGGCTTGCGGCAAGTCCGCAAGCACATGTGCCGTCGCTTCATGCAAGATGGCCAGGGCATCTGTATGCCCTTCGAACATCTTGGCCAGAGGCAGGTCATGGGCACCGACGGCAGCCAGCGCCTGCCAGCGGGCGAGCGTCGCGCCATGACCGGGCAGGGGAAGGCGTGCGTGGCCGTCCCCGACAAGTCGGGTCAGCGCATCGAGCGGGGGTATGCCGGCGAGGCTGGCCAGACTGCTGCGCAGCGTGGTCAGTGCAGGAGGAGTTGGAGCGGAAAACTGCATGGCATTGACGTGTTTTTATGGCAACGCTCTGATGCTAGCAGGCGACAAGCCATTTTGCCTGTTCGCCATGTCACACAGTCTGGCACTATTTGGTCAGGGTGCTGCGTCGCTTATCTGTCACTCGTGCTTTGCATAGTGATACTGCTACACTGCCGCCATCTTCCCCTCCATGGACAGCGTTGCGATGAACATCCAGCTCGGCGATATCGGTCAGGTCATCCAGCTGGCGATCGCGCCGGTGTTCCTGCTTGCCGGTGTCAGTATCCTGCTGATCGTGCTGACCAACCGGCTCGGGCGCATCATTGACCAGATGCGCTTGCTCGAAGACCGCGCCATCAAGTGTGTCGACGCCGAGTGTATTGCGGCGCTGAGCAATCTGCACCGCCGCTCGAACCTGATCAATATCGCCATTGCCACCACCACCTTGTGTGGCCTGCTGGTCTGCCTGGTGATCGCGATGCTGTTTCTGGGCGACGCCACCGGCCTGCCGCTCGTCCATCTGATCGCTGCCAGCTTCATTGGCGCAATACTGGCGCTGACGACCAGCTTTATTTGCCTGATGCGCGAGATGTCGATTTCGTATCGCCTGATGCGAGAGCAGCAGCTGGTGGCGCTGGCCATGTGCGCAGGGCGCACTGTCTGACCGTTACGTCTGGACGTCGGGCTTGCCGCTGATATGCCGGTTGAGGAAACCGTGCATCGCACCGGCGATCTCCGTCCCGTGGGTTTCCAGCGCAAAGTGACCGGTATCGAGGAAGCGCACGTCGGCCTGCGGCAGGTCGCGCATGAACGCGTGTGCGCCCGCCGGCAAGAAGAACGGATCGTTCTTGCCCCAGATCGCCAGAAACGGTGGCTGGTGTTGACGGAAGTACGCGTGCAGCTGCGCGTATTGCGCGACGTTCTGTCCGTAGTCGACCAGCAGGTCCAGTTGTGCCTCGACACCGATGCGTTCGGTGGCAGCAAACGCCAGCGCGTAACCGTCGGGCGCAACGTGCGACACATCTCGAACGCCTTCTGTGTACTGCCACTTCGTCATCTCGAACGTATTGAATTGTCGAAGCGCTTCGCGGTTCGCGGCGCTCGGATCGGCCCATGCGGCGCGCATCGGCGCCCATCCGGGACTCAGGCCTTCTTCGTAGCCGTTGCCGTTCTGGCTCACGATGGCCGTGATGCGTTCCGGATGGCGCACTGCCAGACGCCAGCCGACCGGGGCGCCGTAGTCGAACACATACATCGCATAGTTATCGAGACCCACGGCAGCGGTGAAGGCATCAATGACGTCCGCAAGATGCGCGAACGTGAAGGTGAACGCCGGATCGGTGCGCGTCATGCCGAAGCCCGGCAGATCGGGTGCGACCACACGGTAGTTGCTGGCCAGTGTTGGGATCAGGTCGCGAAACATGTGCGACGATGCGCCGAAGCCGTGCAGCAGCAGGACGGGGGGGGCATGCGCCGGACCGGCTTCGCGGTAGAACACGTCGGTGCCGTCGATGTCGATCGTGTTGTAGCGCACGACTGGCGTTACAGCGGCTGGCAACATGGGATGTGAGTGAGGCATACAGTTTCTCCTTGTGGTGTCGGGATGAGTAACCCTGAAAAGTAATTTATACAGGTTATGAACTTATTCTTGCACGAATTTCGTAACCGTTCAAGTATAATATTGAGGGTTATCAAAAGGGAGGCATGATGGGACATGTATTGCAACCCGGGCTCGATGCCGCACCACTGATCGCCGATCATCTGGCACTCGACATGCTCAACACCGAAGCAGGCGTGGGCGACGCGCAGCAGGATTTCTGGCGCAGTGGGGATGCTGTGCTGGCGTGGCTGGAACGTTCCGGTATCGATCCGGGTGTGCATCCTGGACCCGTTACGGGCGACTTCCTGCGCGATGCGCGGGCATTGCGTGCTGCGGCGCGTGACCTGATCTCGCGCCGTACGCAGGGAGAGCGCGGTGATCCAGCGTTGCTCAACCGGTATCTGGCGGCGATGGTGTCGACGCCCGCACTGGTGTGGGACGAGGCGCAGCCGCAGCTAGTACGACAGGGCGCAGAGCCATCGCTGGCCAGAGCGCTGGGGACCCTGGCCGAGGCAGTGGCGGCATTGCTGGCCGATGGTGATTTCGCGCTGGTCAGGCAGTGCGAGCATCCTGAATGCGTGTTGTGGTTCTACGACCGCACCAAGTCGCACCGCAGGCGCTGGTGCAGCATGGCGCTGTGTGGCAATCGTCACAAGGCAGCGCAGTTCCGCGCGAGGAAACGGCCTGCGGCGTGATCTCTCCAATCGTTACTGCTGAAGTTGCGGTTTATGCGCAGACGTTAAAAAACCCGCTATGCCGTATTGGCAAGCGGGTTCATCGCGCGCTGGCGCTGAATGACTGTCAGCGATTTACTGCATGCCGCCGCTGCTGATGAAATGCTCGCGTGCGTAGGCCAGCAACTGGCCTTCCGACGGGTGATCCACGGTCTCGACCGCCTTGATCTTGTCGGCAATCGCCGGCATCTTGCTCGTCAGATAGGAGACGAACGCGGTCTTTTCTTCGGCCGGGCCGACCACCAGGATCTGCTCGCTGTCGGTCAGGGCAGCAGCGATGTCCTTGTAGAACAGCGTGTTGTCGTCTCCGTTGACATGGTTGTCACCATGCTTCTGGTGAGGATGCGGGTGGGTCGAGTGCGTTTTCATCGATTCCGATTCCGACGCGTTCTTGTCGAAGTGGATGACTTGGGCTTTAGTATGGTCGAGCCAGACGACAGCGTTATTCAGGGACATGGTTGCTTTCGTAATGTAATGTGGTTTGAGCATAGCGCATGTGCCGTAATAGCAGGGTGCGTTACCACACGCACGTCC
Source organism: Telluria sp. LT1R51-2 (assembly GCF_059685775.1). NCBI lineage: Bacteria > Pseudomonadati > Pseudomonadota > Betaproteobacteria > Burkholderiales > Oxalobacteraceae > Telluria > Telluria sp. LT1R51-2. The sequence goes on from NZ_JCASIM010000001.1 coordinate 1,771,930, forward strand.
AACCACGGCCTCCAAACTGAAACTCGACGAATTGCGGTCAAGTTGCGCCGATATCGATACTCCTGAAGTTTCGGTATCATGGCGCCAGGAGGATTTTAACAATGAGAGCAGATTTCAGACTGGCGCGCATGCTGCACGTCCTGAGCCATATTCACGGTCGCACGAACACCACGAGTTCCGAGGAACTTGCGGTCATGCTTAATACCAATCCCGTGCTTGTGCGCCGCATGATGGGCGGACTGCGCGCGGCCGGGTATGTGAATTCGACCTCCGGACGTAATGGCGGCTGGGTCCTGGCCGTCAATCCCGAAGACATCACGGTGCTCGATGTGTACCAGGCGCTGGAAGAACCCGTGATCTTCGCGATCGGCGCGAATGTCGATCATCCGGGTTGCCCGCAGGAGCAGGCGATCAACGGCGCGCTTGAAGTGGCCATGGCCCAGGCGGCCGGTACGCTGCTGCGTGAATTCGGGCAGGTGCGCCTGTCGGCGTTCATCACGCCTGCGGCAACCTGAGGAACGCAGATGTCATCGGAGATCGAGATTCATCCGGAAGCCGCAGTCGCGCCCGGCTATCTGGCCAATCACGCCGCGCGCGTGTTCAACCGTGCGGTGGACGATGGCCTGCGCCCCCATGGTCTGACACTGGCGCTGATCGGCCCGTTGCTCCTGCTGTCATGGAAAGGGCCAATGCTGCAGCGTGACATGGTCCGCGCATCGGCCATCAAGCAACCCGCGATGGTGGCGCTGCTCGACAAGCTTGAAGCGATGGGGATGATCAAACGGCAGGTCGTGGCAGCGGACAAGCGCGCGGCCGCCGTCAGCCTGACCGATGCAGGTCGTGCCGGCGCGACGATCGGCCGCACGGTGCTGCTCGATGTCAATGCCAGGGGCGTGGCCGGGTTCAGCGACGGCGAGGCGGCGCTGCTGGTGGGCCTGCTGGTCAAACTGATTGCAAATCTGGAAGACACCACGAAAAATTAATATCATCTATGATGTATTTTTTTCAGTGGGAGGTTCTGATGGTGCAACGCATCTTGATCACCGGCGCGAGCGTCGCCGGCAACACCGCCGCCTGGTGGCTAACGCAGTATGGCGTCGAGGTCGAACTGGTCGAACGCGCGCCCGCTTTCCGTGATGGTGGCCAGAACGTCGATGTACGTGGCAACGCGCGCGAGGTGCTGCGCAAGATGGGACTCGAAGCCGCCGCCTTCGAACGCAGCACGAAAGAGAAGGGCACGGACTGGGTGCGCGAAGACAATAGCGTGATCGCGCGCTTCGAGGCGGCCGACTCAACCACGGACAACGGCCCGACGGCCGAACTGGAAATCCGCCGCGGCGACCTGGCACGCATCATCCATGACGCCGTCCGTGAACGCGTCAACGTTCGCTTCGGGGATCATATTGCGCGTGTCGTGCAGGATGCGAACGGCGTCGACGTGACCTTCGATAGCGGCCGCACGGGGCGCTACGATGCCGTGGTCGTTGCCGAAGGCGTTGGTTCGAGTACGCGGGAACTCGTGTTCCCGGGCGAGAACAAGCCGCGCTGGATGCATTTGACGATCGCCTATTTCAGTATTCCGGCCACGCCGCAGGACGGGCCGTATGCCCGGCAATACAACACCGTCGGTGGCCGAGGGACAACGCTGAAACCCGCGCGTGACGGCAAGCTCGGCGCGTACGTCGGCGTGCACAAGAAGCCCGAGGACGAACACCATTGGGATGCCGCGCAGCAGCGCAAATTCATCGAGCAGCAATGTGCGCACGATGGCTGGGAGTTCCCTCGCATTCTCGAGGCCATGAAAACGGTCGACGACTTTTATTTCGACGTACTGCGGCAAGTTCGCATGCCGCGCTGGTGCGCCAGCCGCGTGGCGCTGGTGGGCGATGCGGCCTGGTGCCCGACGCCACTCACGGGTATCGGCACCTCGCTGGCCATGATCGGTGGTTACGTGATTGCTGGCGAACTGGCCAACGGTGCAAACCCCGCGGCAGCATTTGGCGCCTACGAGCGCATCATGCGACCCTATGTGAAGAAAGGCCAGTGCCTGCCAAGGGTCGTGCCCCGTATCCTGTGGCCGCATACGCGTTTCGGGCTGGCGTTCTTGCAGCGCACGATGCGCGTGGCCGGTTCGCCGCTGGTGAAAAAGCTGATCAACAACGGGTTCGCGCGTGCGTCAGACCAGATTGCGCTGCCGTCATACCGGCAATGACGGTGGGGTGTGCTTGCCGTTTGCCGGTATCGCGACATGAAACCCGCCGAGCTGCCTGCATTGTTCTACCGTGAAATCGATGAACGTCTTCACGCGCAGCGGCTGATAGCGGCGTGACGGCGTCAGCACGTACAAGTCCTGGTGGCGGGCGGCCCAGCCTGGCAACACCTGCACCAGTTCTGCACGCTTTAACAGATCGTGGATCAGCCAATCGGGACAGACGCCGATGCCGCTGCCAAGCACGAGCGCTTCCCGGATCGCCAGGGCGTTGTTGACGCGGTACCGGCTGCGTACCGGCACGCGAATTGTCTCGTTGCCACGGTGCAAATCGAGCGTCGTACCGGGCGTCCAGGCAAAGCGCACGACGTCATGGCTGGCCAGGTCGGCCGGCTGCTGCGGCACGCCGCGTTCCTGCAGATATGCGGGCGAGGCCGCCAGACAGCGCGGGATCGTGGCCAGGTGGCGCCCAGTGACATCCGGCGGCAGCGGTCCGCCAAGCCGGAAAGCGATATCCACGCCTTCCGCGACCATATCGATGTAGCGATCGTCCAGTACCAGTTCGACCTCCACGGCCGGATGCGCCGCCAGAAACCGCGCGACGATCGCGTTGATCCTGAATTGTCCCAGGCCCACCGGCGCATTGATGCGCAGCAGCCCCGACACCTGGCCGTCCATGCCCTGGACAGTGCCGACGGCGGCGTCGAACCCGTCGAGCACCAGTTTGGCATCGAGGTAGAACTGGCGCCCCTGTTCGGTTGGCGACAAGCCCTTGGTGCTGCGCTGGAACAGCCGCACGGCCAGATGCTGCTCGAGCTGGGCCAGCAGTTTGCTGACCGTCGGCTGCGTGGTGCCGAGTTCGCGCGCTGCCAGGGACAGGCTGCCCAGTTCCAGTGTTCGTACGAAAGTGCGCATGGCCCTGAGGGTGTCCATCGGGGTATTCTTGAATGGAATAAGTAATGTTCGACTTTACCATCTTCCAGCAGGTATTCGAATGACCTATCGTGGGCCTTCCATCAACGAGGATCGCCATGAACCACCACCGTCACGCCGCAGCACTCTGGATCGTAATGACCCTTGCAGGCAACACATTTGCAGCCGATACACGAACGCATTGGGTAACGTCGTGGTATGCCGCACCCCAACCGGGCTGGGACAGCAAGTTCGTCCTGCCGATGAACGTTCCCGCGTTCCTGGACGATCAGACCGTGCGCGAATCCGTTCGCATCAGTGCCGGCGGGGATCGCATCAAGCTGGTGTTCTCCAATCGCTATGGCAAAGTCCCGCTCGATATCGGTGCTGTCAGCGTGATGATGCACACCGTGACATTTGCAGGCGCGTTGCAGGTGGCGATTGCGCCAGGCGCGACGGTCACGAGTGATCCGATTGCGTTGCCGGTGGCGCCGCTGTCGCTGCTGCAGGTCACGACGTATCTGCCGACCAGGACCGCAGTGAGCGGGTTCCACTGGGGCGCGTCGCAGCATATCAGCGTCGTTGCCGGCAAAGCCGGGCAGGTGGCAGATTTTTCGGACGCGGCGCGGGTGGACGGGCGCTTGTTTCTTAGTGCCGTGCTGGTCGACGCATTACCGGATGCACGCACGGTGGTGGCGCTGGGCGACTCCATTACCGACGGCAATGGATCGACGCCCGATGCGAATCGGCGCTGGCCCGATTTCCTTGCGGGCCGGCTGGCGCCGCACGGCATCGCCGTGGCCAATGCAGGCATTTCGGGCGCGCGGCTTCTCAAAGATGGCATGGGCGAGAGCGCGCTGGCGCGATTCGATCAGGATGTGCTGGGTCAGCCCGGGGTGTCGGACGTGATCGCCCTGCTGGGTATCAATGATATCGGCTGGCCCGGCAGCCCGTTCGCGCCGGACGAAGTGATGGTGACGCTGGATGATTTGACGGCAGGCTTTCGCCAGCTTGCAGCCACCGCCCATGCGAGGCGAATCCGCATCACGGTGGGCACGCTGCCGCCATTCGAGGGCGCATTGGAGGGAACGCCGTCTGCCGGGCATTACAGCCCGCAGAAAGACGCGTTGCGCGAGCGCTTGAATGACTGGATCCGGCGCGCCGGCATCTTCGATGCGGTCGTCGATTTCGACGCAGTGCTGCGTGATCCGAAGCGACCGCAGCGCATGCAAGCCCGGTTTGATTCGGGCGACCACCTGCATCCGGGCGATGCCGGGTATCGAAGGATGGCCGATGCCATCGACATTGGCCGGATCGTTGCACGCGACCGTCACGCCACTGCTGGCGGCAGGGTGGCCGGGGAAAAACAGTGAGCCGGTTGCTCAGCCTTTGTCATCCTTGCTTTCGCCGGGATCCGGCTTGACCCGCGTGAGCTTGTAGTCCGCCGCAGAGCGCTCGAGCGCCAGACCCAGCACATCCTTGAGCTCGTCAGGACTCGCGCCGTTATCGAGTTGCTGCTTGGCGAACGTATTGCGCAGCGTGCGTCCGCCCGAGCGCGCCAGATCCATCCCGGCGCGCTCGAACGTCGCGCGCATCTGCACGTAGACCGTTTTTCTCGTCATCCTGGCGCCGGCTGCATTGGCCGGGAACACGAACTGGCCAGGGATGGCCAGCGTCTCGCGCTCGGCAAGCCACGGCAGCAGCTCATCGGCGCCGTCGCGGGGGAGGGTGATCGTGTGTTCGTGGCTCGTGTCGTGCTTTTCGTCCGGCGTGATCGTCAGCACGATCGAGCCGTCGAGCGCCTGCTGGCGGCCGATCTCTGACATCAGCAAGCCGATCGCTTCCGATACGCGCAACCCCGCCAGTGCGATGACGACCTGCATAGCGCGATCGCGCCGGCGTTTCCAGCCCTCGAACGGCGTACTGGTGCGGCGCATTGGCGCCTCGGCTGGCAGGGCTGCGAAGAATCGCACCAGCTGTTCGTCGGACAATGTGCGGCCGGCGTCATCCCGCGTCATGTGGGCGCGGTCGATGTGGAGAATCGCCAGCTGCGCCGGGTTGGGGTTGACGTCGAGGTACTCATAGCAGCGCTCCAGAAGACGCAGATAGCGGTAGGCGATCTTGCTGTTGAGGATGAGCTTTCCCTTAACCGTGCGGGCGATGAAACGGGCGAGGTCGGTGTGGGTGACTGTCGAGAAGGTGAGACCCTGTTCAAGCATCCAGCCAGCGACGTTGGCGAACATGAAGTTGTAGATCTTCGCCGATGCTGCTGACGGGATGCGCAGCGTGCCATCGGCGGGCAAGCGCCGGCCGGTTTCGGCGAAGGCCGTGGTAGCGACCAAGTCCCTGAATGCGCTGATTGGATCACGGTCCCATGAAGTTCGTGTAGGCATGGACGATCGGGTGAGGTGGAGATGGTTCACATTACCATAAAAGGTAACTAACCAACATATAAATTACAAGAACCCAAAAAATCAACATTTTCGACTACAGCAAAACCAATGGCTTAAAAACCCGCGACCAGGAAAGGGGGCGGCTGTCTCCTGACCATATGGCGCAAGCAGAAGGAGGGGACGTTCGTCGCGGCAAACAAGTTTCAATGGCACGCGTTCTATCTGCAAAGCTTGAGTGATATGACCGGGCAGAGAAAAAACGCCTAAACCGGAACTCCAGAAATTACGAAACCTGGTACTACTACCGGTGCGTACCTGGATCGACCGTGACCCGTCAAGCCGAATCGGCCTTGATCGGGAGGCGGGGAGCGGGAAGCGGGAAGCGGGAAGCGTTTATACGCCACGTACGCAATACCGCATTGGAAAACGACGCGATAGCCGGGATCACACTGATGTCACGAATCATTGGCCGCCTGAATGCCACCGACTGCCTGCAACTGAACAGGAGCCGGGGCAGTCATCTCCAGCACAAGGTACTCGAGCTCCGGTGTCAACTTCGAGACCAGCACCACCACGGAAGTCATGCTGTCCGTGACCCCAAGGCCGACACCCAACACGCCGGGTATCTGCAGCAACGCAGCCGTGTGTTGTTCAAGAACTGCTTCGATATCGGCCATGGCGGGTTCTGCCTGTCTCAGGAATACAAGATGGACACGGTGCTGCCCACGACTGTGCCGAGATGATCGAGCACGGCCTGGATGTCATTGGCAAAGGTCATCGGCGTACCGGCAGTGGTGGTCGCGAACAGCAGGCCGACCGGGCTGTTGGCGGCTTTGTCTGTCACTAACGAACCGCTGTCACCCAAGTCGGCAAACACTGCCTTCGTGCCGCTGCCGACGATCGCAAATGCGTTCTGGATCGTGACCTCGCCATAGCCAAGATACGTCACGCGTACTGTCAAGGCAAGCTGGGCGATGCTGCCCAGCGTGTGTCCGGTCGTACGTCCGCTCTTTTGCACCGGCAGGCTGATACTGACTGGCGTGATGCCGTCGCCCAGGGCCTGGGTGTCGTTGTCGCGCTGAATGCGCGGGGTATGATGGACGGTGTCACAGGCAGCGATCGCAGCATCGACGGGCGAAGTGCCGCCGGGTGCTGCCAGCTGTACAACATGGCTCAGGGTGGCTACGCGATCGGCATCAGTGCCACCGTCCTGTTTTGACGGCTGAGTGAAATGGGAGCCCGGTGGCAGCCTGTTGCAATCGGCCAGGACGTGGTTATTGCTCAGGATATATTTTTGGATGGCCTTGCCGTTGCTCGTAAAGACTTCGCAACCCAGGGTGCCCGAGTACACATGCTCGTCGCTGCTGGGGCCGATCGACACGCCACCCGGCACCGGCCGGTGGCTGCTGCGATAGGTTGCCGTGCCGGGCGGCGGGGGCGACGTGTCCTTCGCCGCCATGCTGGCTTGTGCCGGTGTCGGCGCGGCCAGGGGCGGCGAGCCGAGCGCGACGATGCTTCCCACTTCCTGGCGATGAATGCGCACCCCGATCGGCGTGAGGGTTGGCAGGCGCAGCCGGGCACGCGGGGTCAGGCTGTCGACCAGCATGACGAAGACCAAGCGGTCGTCACGCCCGGTGGCATAGGGATTCTCCGCCAGTCCGATGCCAAGGACACGGTGGTCGTGACCTGCGTGCTCATTGTCCATGAACAGTTCAACCAGACCTTTATGGGTGTCTGCCAGTTCGTCAAGGTGGGCATCGCTCAGGTCGAACTGCCGGAACTGCTTCTGCGAGAGGTTGGGTTTCATTGTGAACTCCTTAAGTTGGAATGTAGAACCAGACACGCTGTTGAGCGTTCATGCATCCTCGGCGCAGGTGCGTTCCCCGTCCATTACACGGCATTACACGCGCCGCCTGTGACGCGGCTACGGACGCCGTCCCCGGCGTCACGGCGTCTGTTTCCACCACACCGGCATGCCGCCCAGAGCGTCGGCGCCGGCCCAGTCAACGTCGACTTCTCCTGCCTGGCGCATCTGAACCATCTGATAGCCACGCGAGGGAATCTCGGGCACGTCGCTCATCGATTTCCAGTAATGCTCGAACGGCAGCGCTTCCAGCTGCTGCGCGTGCAGTCCGCAATTGGCGCCGACGTAGAGGCCGGGCGCGTAGCCTGCATGCGCGACGGCGTCGTACCAGCTTTGGCAATAAGCGACGATATCGGCACTGTGGGCTTGCCGATCGACGTCTTCCAGGTCGAGCCACACATTGATTCCGGGCGGCACGTGTGCGGCGTGTGCGTGGCGGCCCGCATTTTCGCCTTGCTCGCTGCCCAGCGCGGCCGTCGGCAGCCACTGCGCGGCAACATGCTGCACGGGCATCAGGCCCAGGCCGGCGGCGCCAATGAGCCGGGCTTCGGCAGCGTCGAGGTCGCCCCTGTGCGGCAGGGCCCCGCGTGCGATGTAGCGCAGGCAAAATACATAGCCTGCCGCCGCGTAGTGCGCGGCGCTGGCGGCGGTGAGCGGAGTGTCGGTGTCGAAGCCCAGCGCGAGGCGCGTATGGAGCTGAACGGGTTGGGACTCAGTCGATATAGGGATGCTGCTCACTGGCATCATGGGAGGCATGGCGGCCAGCGGTACTTGTGAAGCGTGACCGTTCACATGGATGCTGTGTCCGGCGTCAAGGGCCATACCCTGCACTGGTTGCCATTGATCCTGGTCGTTCAGCGTGAAACTGCAGGCATGCACATTGGCAGCAAATTGCAGCTGCATGCACGGTCCGGTCGTGGCAGGGGTCAGGATCTGCCCGGGCACGATGTCGTGGCCGGCGCCGATCCAGAAGCACGGTGCGAAGTCATAGCGCTGGGCCAGCAGCGCCATGGTCATCAAGGCTCTCGCACCATCCATTTTTATGCCAATTCCGTACACATTATTGGGGACGTTGGCGGCCACCGTGAGGCAGGTGGGGCCTGGCGCCAGGTCGGCCGCACAAGGTTCGAGATTCGGCGCATTGTCATCCAGGTTGAACAGCACCCCATGCTCGGCGTCGCGATCGACGGGGTACTGGCCGCCCGCCGTGAAGGGCATCGGCGCATCGTGTTCAGCATGGGTGCACCAGATGAGCGCCATATCGTCATCCCACATCAGGGTAGCGTGCTCACCGTCGGCGACCGTGCTCGGGCTGGCGATCCAGGCCAGCGAAGCGATGCGTCCGTCGTCGTGGAGCGGCCTTTGAAAGACGAAGAATGTCCACGGCCGGCCGGACGCGTTTTGCAGTCGCACGGACCAGGTATGATTCATGCGCCGTTGCTCTCGATCCAGCCGCCGCTCGCAGGTGGTCCGGGCAGCAAGGTCCAGACGTTCTGCGCATCGAGCAAGGCTGTCATGGTCGTCACGCGATCCGGAAAGCAAAAGCGCAGGGGCGCGTTCAGCAATTCCGTGTCCAGCGGGTCGCCAGCGCGCAGGCCATGGGCGCCGAAGCTGATCCAGTAGGTGAGCTCGCGCTCGGATACGGGCGTGAAGACGGTACTCAGGTTGGGACCGGCCGGCAAGGCCAGCGCGCCGCCGCCATTCATGCCAATTCCGACACGAACCGTGCCGACGGTGGGGATACTGGCGTCGCTTTGAACGGTCAGCCGGCCGCGCGTGGCCTGATCGGGCAGGGCCGTGAATGCGCATCCATAGGCATTGCGTGACAGTAGCAGTGCGCTGCCCTGTGACATCGACGCTTTGATGAACTGGCGTGCCTGGGCGTCGGTCGCGTCAGACCAGAGCAGTTCCCAGTCGGGTTCCCAATCGAACCCGACCTGAACCTGCGGATTGGCCGGCGCGACGCGCCAGGCCAGCTGGCGCAACCCACCCTGGTTGCAGGCAGCGTTGTCCAGGTCGTGATAAACACACACCTGGCCCGCGCGCAGCGAATGGTTGACGAACCACACCGTGTAGCGCGAAGTGCTGCGCATAGTCGTTTTCCTCCGGTGAGCAACAACATCATGGGGCGGCGCATTGCCGCCCCATACTCAGACCTGCACCCAGATGTTGTCCTGGCCCAGGCTGTACGTCACGTCGTAGGTGTTGACCGGGAACTCGATCATCTTGTTCTGATTGATCGTCGTGATGTCGAGGATGGTGCCGACCTGTACATCGGTGCCGGCGGCGATCCAGTAGGTCGGGGTCGGCGTGAAGGTGTGGATCAGGTTCGGGCCTGCCGGGGTGACGAAGGTGCCGGCGCCGCTCATGCTGATGCCGACCATGAACGTGCTGTTCGGCACATTCGAGGCGTCGGTGATCACCAGGGAACCCGACGGGTTGCCAGTCGCCGGATGGCTGAAGTCCGGCGTGTTGTTGATATTCGAAAATTTGATCGTGTTGTCGTCCGTGAGGCCAGCCGGCGCGCAATCAGAAGCCTTGAATGTGATGCCAGGACGCACCTCGCCGGTGGCGCCCCACACGAAGCCGTAATCGATATGCCAGTCGAAGGAAATCTGGGTGCCCGGTGCCATCGTGAACGGGCTGGCAAACCAGGCCAGCGAGAATACGTTGCTGCTTTGCTGGTTGGGGGCCTGCTGATACACATAGAAGGTCCATGGCATCGCCGATTGGTTTTTCAGGGTCAGGTTGTAGGGGGTCGACATGATAATCGTTCTCCGATCAGGGGGTGAGGTACGGCCGCAGCCGGGTTGGCATCCGTTTTCACTGGAAGCGTGCAGCCAGTATTGCGGCGGTGTGCGCAGCCGGCCATTACATGGCATTACACGGTATTACAGCGGACCTCGCCCAGTGCCCGGCGGCCGCTGACCGCTGGCCGCTGGTGTGCGTTGACATGTCAACAGCGCGCTGTTGACACATCGGGCGCACTGCTTTACACCGCGGGCCGGGGCGTTGCAGGGCTGCGCTGCCCATGCAGGGGGTGGCATGATTTCTGCTGATAGTTCTGCCGTCACAAGCACATACACAGGCAGACAACGATGGCACAGGCAGCAACACAGGAGTGGACAACGCCGGACGGCGCCCTTGGTTTCAGTGCCAATTGCGGGGACTTCAAGGCGGATGTGCGCGTCTTTTGCACGCGTGCGCCGGCACAGTACGATACGGTGAAGGTCGCGCGCGACAAGACGGCCGAATTCACCATTCGTTTCCCGGGGGGCTATTACGCATATGGCACACTGGTGCTGAAGCGGGACGGCGCCGGTGGTATAGTGCTGGTGGCCGCCGTCAGCTATGGGGCAGCCGGCGTTAGTCCCCCCCTGCACGCACAGGGCGTGGTGGCGTGTTTTCCCGATCCGTACGTCCCCCCGTGTCCGCCCCTGCCGATCAACCCTGTCGACCCGTTCGATCCTGTCGCCCCTGTCGCCCCTGTCGATCCTGTGGATCCGCCTGACCCTTGGCCGCAGCCGATGAACGACGGCGACGGCGTCTTGTTCCCCTATATGTACATTCGCACATGGCCACTGGCCAGTGCAACTGATGTGGCGCGGCGCTTCGTCAGCTATGTGCCGCTGCAGCCTGCTGCGCGACAGGACAGCCTGTTTGCCCAGCTTGCCAGCGCCACCAGCCGGCGTGCCAGAGAAGCGCTCGCGCTCGACTTCATCGAAGGATCGGCGCCGTTCCAGGGCCAGTTCGTGAGCGAGACGGATGTGCACGCCGGCACGTTTGCCTTGCTGATGCGGCTGTCGGACTGGTTGCGTCAGTACGACGGTGCGCCCGCTCAGGCGGCGGCAGCGCTGACCGCACAGACCGCGCCCGGCCTGGTTGGGAGCGACACTTACGCGGGCGACCTTGAACGCATCTGGGAAAGCTATGTTGCGCTGGTGATTGCGCCGTGGAGCGAACCGGCGTTGCTACCGCAGATGAGCATGCTGCTGGTGGCGGCGCATGCGTTGCGCTACGTGCTGACGCCGCCCACTGGCGCGCCACCCCTCGATGCGCGCGGCTTGCGCGAGCTCGCAGGGGCTTCGGTGATCTTGCCCGGCGCCGTGTTCCCGCTACCGCCGGCAGGCCTGCCCGCCACACCGACGCTGTCATCGTCATCGTCATCGTCATCATCACCGGCGCTGGCAGAGCAGGGCTGGATCGAACCGTATGCGATCGGCGACCTGCAACTGGTGCGCCAGCGTTTGCTGCGCCACGTCCCGGGCGATATTGCAGCGATCGATAACATTGCGCGCGGTGAGCGCAGGGAAGTGAGCCGGCGCCGCTCGCGCCGGCAGCACGAGATGGCTGCCAGCGCCACGGCCGACGCCGATGACCTCGCGACACGGGCGGGCGCCACCCGGGCCGATCTGCTGGCTGAAACGGTCAAGACCATCGCCACCAAAACGTCGACCAAGAACTATACCAACCTTGCCACCACCTACGGCCCGCCGACAGTGGCAACCATCAACGGCGGGCCGGTCACGACCACCGTCCAGCAGGGACCGAACGCGGACGACGTGACACGATTCGCCCGAGACGTGCTGAACCAGACTGTGCACCGGATCCGCCGCGGCATCGACAGCGTGCGCAGCAGCAGCCTGACGCAGGAGGCGAGCGAGACCAATAGCAGCACGCTCGACAACAGCCAGGGCATGGCCGATCGCACCATCATTTACCGCTGGGTCAACAAGGTATATGAGGCACGCGTCGTGAATTACGGCCAGCGTCTGATGCTCGAGTTCGTGCTGCCCGCGCCATCGTCCGCGTACCGGCGCGAGGTGGCCCTGGGCGAGCGCGCAGGGCCATGCGCGCCGCCGCCGGCGGCGGAGGGCATGGGCGATTTCGCCGATATCGCAACCGATAACTATGCGCGCCTTGCAGCCAGGTATGGAGCACGCGACATCGTTCCGCCACCAGTTGCAATGCGCTATGTGTCGGCAGTGCTGGCCATCGGCGAGTCGAGCCTGTTGGCGGTGCCGCCTGGCTACTACGCCGGCTTCGCCGTGGTCAATGCCATTTGCGGGGCTGGCACGACCGCGCCGTCCGTGCTGGTTGGCACCAAAACCTTCAGCCCGCCCTACGCTGCGCTGGCGATGGCGAGCGGCTGCGGCAACACCGTGCCGATCGCAGTCGGTGCGGACGTGGCCAATGCCTCGCCGCCTGATGCGACTGGCCAGGCCGGCCAATCGGCCATGGTGACCATCACGGTGACCTGCATGCCGACCGAAGCGACCATGGACGCGTGGCGCATCCAGACATACAACGCCGTCATGGCTGGCTATGACGCCCAGTGCGCCGCGCGCTCGGCGTCCGGTTTTCCCGAATACCGCGGGCAGGGCGGGCAGGCGCACCTTGACGTGCACCAGGTCGCTGCGCACGAACTGCGGCGCGGCTGCCTGAATCTGATCCAGCAATATTGCGCAACACTGACCGGCGCCCCTGATCCAGCGTGGCAACACGCAGGCGGGCAGCGTTCCGGTTCGCGCCGGCTGCTGCCGCTCGAAGAGATGTTCGAGTGGAGCGAGATGAGTTTTCGCTTCTATCGCAAGAACGGCGCCGATGCTCAGCCGGTAGCGATCGATGACGGGGGCGAGGGCGCCATGCCGCTTGCCGCCTTTCTCGACGCCAGCCTGGCGCGGGTACTGGTGCCGGCGCGCCCGGCATACGTGTACGGCGTGCTCTACATGTTGTCATCGGGCATGCTATGGGAGGCGGGTCAGGACACGACACCGGTCGCCAGCGCCGATGTCGCCATCGTCAATGAACTCAAGACGATGGCTTGTGCGAGGCAGCCCGGTTGCCAACCGGTCGGGCCAGCGTGGGAGGTGGTGGTGCCGACCGCCATGCAGGTCATCGATGGCGTCGCGCTGCCGTGAGGGCGCCAGCATCGTTCGGCCTCGCGCCCATGGCCATGATCCCGATGGGCGTGTTGCCGGTTGGCGCGGTAACGGCCTTCGCCGGCGCGCTGGGTGCGCCGGTCCCTGCCACCGCGCATCCGCCCGACAGCGCGCCGCCGTCCGGACCGCACGTGACTGCGCCGGTCGAGGCCTGGTGCTGGATGCTGTGCGACGGGCGCGCGTTGGATGTGGGCCAGTATCCGGAATTGTTCGCCGCGCTCGGTTATCTGTATGGCGGCGCGGTGGACACGTTCAACATCCCGGACTACCGCGGCGCTTTTCTGCGCGGCACCGACTACGGCGCCGGCCGGGATCCCGATGTCACGCAGCGCACGGCGGCAGCCGGGGGCGCCGCATACGACCAGGGCGTCGGTTCGCGCCAGCAATCGGCCTTGCTGACCCACGATCACAACTACCAGTCAGCGCCAGCCATGTCCGGACCGACGGGCGAGGGCGCGGCGGCCAGCAGTCCGGCCCAGCCCGCGCAAAGCTCGGCGCCGGCGGACAGCACCGGGACGCTGTTGACGCCAGCGACCGGCGTGAGCCCCTACGAGACGCGCCCCGCGAATATTGCCATCCATTACCTGATCAAATTCAGTTATGGTCCGTGGTGCGGCCCGGGTGCAGGTGTCTGGCCATGATGGCCCGGCACGACAGTGGGTGCTTGAACGACACTTTTCCCCGAATCGAGAGCACGCCATGATGGACTATGATCGTAACCCCACCAGCCAACTGGGTACCGCCGGTACGGTCGCAGCGGAGCGCGAACCATTGCTGCGGCTTGGTTTCACGGTCAGCCTGAACGAGGAGCACGTGTCCGTTCACGTGGCCTCGCGCCTGGCCGTCGTGACGTTGGGCGAGCGCGCGCATCACTACAGCCTGCTGGAACTGGCGCGGCTGCGCCTGCGCGATGCCGAGCGCGGCCTTGACCATTCCAGCCAGGGCTGGATCGAGACTGGCATGCTGGCGCACAGCCTGGGACTGGATGTCACGCATCTGAATATCCATATTTTCCGGATCCGCAGTCAATTGCGACAGGCGGCGGCGCGGTTGGGCATGACGGTGGAACTGGTCGAGCGACGGCGTTGCGAGTTGCGTTTTGGCGACTACAGCTTCACGATCCTGCGCGGTTCCCGGCTTGAAAGTACCTTCCCCGACAGCACGTGGGACCCGCACCGGATGGCGTCGCCGGGGATATCCAACCAGCCTGGATGGAGTGTGTAAAATGCGCGGCAATGGTCCATCACCACCATCCGGCCACCGCCATGCTCGACACCGACAACACGCTCAGTTCGCCGATCACGGCGGTTCGCAGGGAAGCACCGGCTTTGCTGTGCCTGAGCATCCTCAGTCACCCTGATCCGGCAATGATCGGCGCCCAGTTCCTGGCCGGGTCGGGTGCGGCGTCAATCGAGCTGGCCCGCTACCAACCGTTGTTTCGGCATCCGGGCAAGGATGGGCTGCCACTCGGCCATCGCGCCATCTCGCGCGCGCCGCTGCAATTGCACCCGACTGGCGCCGGCGGCTTTGCGATCGGGTTGCCCGACAGCCGCATGAAGGTCGAGCTCAATGGTGTCGCTGTACTCGACGGCGCCGAGCTTGGCCGCGATGAGATGGCAGCGGGCGCCATTCTCGGCCTGGGTGGCGTCGTGGTGCTGTGCCTGCACTGGATGCGCTGCCTGCCCAGGTCCAATCCGGTCGATGGTCTGATCGGGATCAGTGAAGCGGCAATCCGTACGCGCGACCAGATCCTGCAGGTGTCGCCCACCGGTTTGACCGTACTGCTGCTGGGCGAAACCGGTAGCGGCAAGGACGTGGCAGCGCGCGCAATTCACGCACGCAGCCCGCAGGCGGGCAAGCCCATGGTGACCGTCAACCTTGCAGCCTTGAGCGAGAGCCTGGCCACGGCCGAATTGTTCGGCGCGGCCAGGGGCGCCTATACCGGCGCGCACGCGGCGCGGCCGGGCCTGTTCGCGCAGGCGCAAAACTCGACCCTGTTTCTCGACGAGATCGGCAGCGCGCCGGCCAGTGTCCAGCCGATGCTGCTACGCGTGCTCGAGACCGGTGAGTACCGTCCCCTTGGCGCGAGCGTCGACCAGCATGCCAATGCACGCGTGATCGCCGCCACCGATCAGGATCTGTACGGCGGCGTCTTCAGCCAGGCGTTGTTGCGCCGGCTCGAGAGCCATGTCATTCATATTGCGCCGCTGCGCCAGCGGCGCGAGGACCTGGGCGTGCTGATACAGCATCTGCTGGCGTACCTTGGTGACCGGATCGCATTGCCCGCCGCGCTGATCGGCCAGCTCGCCTGCTATGACTGGCCGGGTAATGTACGGCAGCTCAAGCATCTGCTGACACGTTGTGTGCTGTCGCTCGAGGCGGGCGAGACGATCGACTTCGATGCACTGGTGGGGCGGCGCGATACGACCATGCCCACCGTGGCCGGGCCGGTGCGGGAACGGCGGGCGCGTCTCGGCGATCTCACTGACGCGACCGTTCAAGCTGCGCTGCAAGCCCACAAAGGAAATATTCAGGCCACCGCGCGTGCACTGGGGATCTCGCGACCCTCCATGTATAAGCTCATCAAGGCGCACGGTGCGGGCAGGCCGACAGACGACGACGCGCTGACGTAACGGCGTCCTTTAATTGCCGGAAAAGAATTAAATCTGGGTTACTATTGGTTTCGTTGATCGCAACCATTATTGAATATGCCCACACATGCCTATGCCTTGGGCAGTTACGTGTTCAAGCACTACCAGGTCAGGTCGCTCCTCGGCGAGGGCGGCTGCGGACAGGTATTCAAGGCATGGGATAGCAATCTGTGTCGTGAAGTGGCCCTCAAACGTCTGAACGATGAGGGCGGGGCGGCGGACCTGATCCGCGAAGCCCGCCTGGGCGCGTCGTTGCGCCACCCGGCTTTCGTCAAGGTGTTTGCGGTCGAGGACGATGGCGACAGCCAGTCGATCGTGATGGAACTGATACACGGCCGCACCCTTCGGCAGTTGCTGAGTGCCGGGCCGCTGGACGCCCCGCGTGCTCTGGCCATCGTGGCACAGATTGCCCACGCCATGGAAGAGGCACACGCCCAACACCTCGTGCATGGCGACCTGAAGCCGTCGAACGTCATGCTCGACAGCGCTGGACTCGTCCGTATTCTCGACTTCGGCCTGGCGATGCAGGTCGACAGCGAAGCCACCTGTACCAGTCCGACGGGGGAGCCTCAAGGCACGCTCGCGTACATGGCGCCGGAGCGCCTGTCCGGCGCGGCGCAGACGGCGAGCGCCGATATCTATGCGCTCGGCACACTGCTCTACGAACTGTTGACCGGGGTGCGGCCTTTTGCCGGTTTGCACGGCCTGGCATTGGCGGCGGCGCTCTGTCAGTCGTCCTCCGCCGACTGGGACTATCCACCCGCTCTGAGGCGCGAACACATCGTGCTGATCCGGGCCATGACGGCGCGTTGCCCCGAGCAGCGTCTCGCCAGTATGCGCATGCTGCAAGAGCGCGTTGGTCCGCAGACCGCCGACGCGTTTCGCCCGCGGGTGCTGCGGCGTCTGGGGGCATGGTGCCTGGCCGCATTGCTGACCACTGGCGCGACCGTCTCCTGGAATGACGCAGCGCCGTCGGCGCGTTCGGCGCCTCCGTATTCGGTGGCGGTGCACATGGCGGATGGCCTGGCCGCACTTGCCTTGCCCGACGTGCCAGGCAAGCTGGATGAGGCAAGCGCACAGTTTGCCGCAGTGCTCGACCGGGAACCGCGACATGCTGCGGCGGTCGCCGGGATGTCGATCGTGTACAGCCGCCGCCAACAGAGCGATGCCCAGGACGAAGTCTGGCTCATGAAGGCCAGTGCCGCCGCCCAGCAGGCAACGCGCCTGAATCCGCAGCTGGCATTGGCGCATGCGGCCGACGCGATCGCCCTGGAGCGCAGCGGCAAAAGCGTACTGGCACTGGCAGCGGCCAATCTTTCGCTGCGCCTCGAGCCGACCAATCTGTTCGCCATGTTGAGTAAAGCCGCGACGCTGGCGCGCCAGGGCCGGGTCGACGCCGCCTTGACCATGGCGCAGGCGGGCCTGCGGGCCCATCCCCGCGAGCGTTCTTTCGCCGACCTGATCGGCAAAATCCATTACGACCTGGGCGATTACGCGGCGGCCGAGCGGGCATTTCGGAACAGCATCCGGATCCAGCCCGACGTGGTCGATGCGTATGCCAACCTGAATGCGGTGTTGCAGCGCCAGGGACGGGGCGACGAGGCCCTCGCAGTGCTGCAGCAGGGCTTGCAAGTCCGGCCGAATGCCTGGTTGTACGGCAATCTCGGCAACGCGCTGTTTTCGCGTGGCGACTATATCGGCGCAGTCGCCGCGTTCGAAAACGCCGTTTGCCCCGTCAAGGGCAACCCGGGCGATTACCTGGGCTGGGCCAACCTGGCCGACACCCTGCTGTGGATTCCCGGCCGGCGGGAGGAGGCGGCCCAGGCCTACCGCAAAGCCATGGCCCTGCTGGCCGCCCCCTTGGCACGCGCGCCGGGCGATGTCACGCTGGTGTCGCGCATGGCCTTGTATCGAGCCCGCAGCGGCGACAGCGCGGGCGCGTTGCCCGCGATTGAACATGCGTTGCGGCTCGCTCCGGACAGTCTGGACGTGCAGTTCCGTGCCGGACTGGCCTACGAATTGATCGGCCAGCGCGACCGGGCCATCACGGCAATCCTGCGCGCGCTGGGCCTCGGCTATCCCCGCCACGCGATCGAGATCGAACCCGATTTGCTGGCACTGCGCCGCGATGCGCGCTTCCCACAACTTTCAGCCCGCCTGGCGGGCTCTTGATGCAGTACTCATGACGCACTACCACTATCACAGGAGCAACGATGACGACCTATACCTTTATCTTTCAATGCAACGATGACAAGAGCGCCACAGTCAGTTATCAACCCACGCCGCCGGCCGGACTCAATCCAGGTTCCGTGCAGTTCGCTGAAGCGGACACCGTGCTGCCGGTCCTGCTGGCGCCAAACGGTTCGCCGGACGCCATGACATCCGTTGACATGCGTTTCACGAACCAGGAGGGGCCGGTGTCGCCGTTCGGCGACGGTACCCAGCGTGATTTCACGTGGCGTCCGGGTGATCCGGTGACCGAGACCGTCGACGAACAAGGCGCATGGACCTGGACGGCGACCGTCACGGCCGCATCCGGCGCTACGTACTTTTTGCCCGATCCCGAGTTGCAGGTCGGTCTGCGTCCGCGTCCGAACGTGTAGGCGCTGGCAAATTCGCGCTAATTAGGTCGAGCAGATCAGGTCGAGCAGATCAGGTCGAGCGGGGCGGCGCGCATTGTTCCGTTCATCCTTGAATCCCGACGAGCGTGCGCGGGAGCGCCTCAGCCTGATGGTCAGGAAATTGGCCATACCCGTGCACGCTTCAATCATTCACATTGCATGGCAGACCGGGCAACGTTGGATTCATACAGAATCCGGGCGATGTTCGGATGTCATTCAAGTGGCTTCAAGCACGTGCCGACGTTTCGGCGCGTTACAAGGCACCATTGGCCCGACGCGCATCGGTTGTTGGAGATTAGCTGATCCATGTTGTTCAGCCAGCTACCGGCGTGGATTGCGGATCACGCCCAGGTTCGCAACAGATGCAGCGACTTCGTGGCGTATCTCAACGCACGGACCCGGCGTAGGTGGATCGACGACAACGACCAGTCGACATCATTGGGAACGCGCAGAAGACTTTTCCAATAGTCTGGTTGCCGAACAATGACCGTGTAAGAACTGATCAGTGTCTGATATTCCCGAATCTGACGCGCCAACCCGAACACCGCATAATCTATATTATGTTAAATACGGTATATGCATCAATTCGGCCTGATCGATGCAACCAAAGGAATGCCACCCTCTCGACGTCACCTACGTCGCACTCCAGAGCACCGCAGACGCATCGTCCGCTGACTTCACGGCGTGTGTCGCAGTACCTGTGCAATTCAACTCATGGTTCCGTAACTTGTCGAGTTGCGCCTCGAGGCCAAACTCGATGCATGCCTTCACCAGCCCCGGGTCGTTGTACAAGCCATAAAGATCGACCAGTCGATAGAAGCCATCCGTCATCACCAACACCCTGGCATCATTTGCGAGACTGATGCTGCGCAGCCGGGCCTGGAACGGTCCATTCGGTTCGAGACACAGCACACCAGGCGCGGGTGACGTGTTTTGCGATTCGCGGCGAGCGCGCAGCATTGGCAGCATGCGTTCGCGTCGACGTAGTGGATCATCGATACCTTCCGCCTTCAACGTGGCGATGCAATCCTGCAAAATGGCTTCCTGCGGGTTGACGAAAGGATCCGGATCGATACAGGTACCTGTGGCCGTGTACAGCAAAGTTTTGCAGTCACCGAGGCTGTACAGCGTCGCGTGCGCGGTGCCGTCCTGGTGTGACATCCTCAGCCAGGTCATGGCTGCAATCGGCCAGGCATGCAACGGTACGTCCTGACCGGCTGTCAGATGCTTGAACCGGGTTCTGACATCAGCGATCGCGATCCAGACGCATTCCTGCTGGTCGCGCCCTGGTTGCAGCGCTTTCTGCAATGCCGCAGCAAAAGCATGGACAAACCAGGCGACATCGCCCTGACGTTCATCGATGTAGTCGCGGTAGGCCACGGATGAGCCACCGTCGATGACGACAATGTCGGTCACGCCCGCAGAAGTGAACACCGCAACGTGGTCATCATTCCGCAGAGAATCCGGGCGGGCACCAGCGCATATATGCTCAATTCTCATCATGAAGTGTATATTTGATCATTGCCTGAACTCTACCCCTGCCGAATCCGGGGGACAAGCAGTTAAAGATCGCCAAATATCTCACTCGACAATATATTCCCTAATGTCGAGTTAAAGTGCAAAGTCGGCCTCGCAGCCATCAAGTCGCTGAACCAATCCGAATCCATGAACGTGCATGTATTTGCAGCAGCTGAGAATTGGGCATTGGTATTCCGGGACCGCGACATGTCCCTGCTCCAGCGATCAAGAATGCATGAAGCCCGATCGCTGGAGCGGCTGTTGTTTCAGCGTGTGCTCAGAAAGCGTAGCTCAAGCGCCCCGTCACCTGCCACGACGACTGGCCAGGCAGAATTTCCTTGAGCGCGCGCCCTGCCGTGATGTTGCCCTGCCAGGCCTGCTGCAGCTGGAAGTCGATGGCGGCGCCGACCGATGTGACCGACTGATGCACCAAGCCCATGGTGCGCACTTCGCCGTAGTCGGAGAATACCGAGGCATCGACGCTGTCGCTCAGCGCCCGGTGGAACTCGAGATTGACCAGGTAGCCGCGATCGCCCGACAGTGCCCCTACTTCGTAGCCACGAACCGAGCCGATGCCGCCAACCTGGAACAGCAGCGATGGCGCCAGAACGGCCACGTTCGTATCCTGGATCACGCCACGCAGCACGAGATAGTTGTTGCCGCCCATCGATTCGACCCAGCTGCCCCGGAACTGGCGCAGATTGAAGCTGCGTTCCGGCGTGGCCAGCGCCTGCTCGCGCGCATGGGTGGCGGTGACGGACAAGCTGACGTTGCGGCCATCCCAGGCGCCGGTCGCGGTGGCGCCCAGCGTCTGGTTGTCGATCTCCGTGTGACTGAGCGCGAGGTCGCCGATCTGGTTGTCACTGCGTGTTTTACCGAGCGTTCCGGCCAGGTCGATCCACCAGGCGCCGCTGCGCCACAGTGACTGGGCCATACCGAGCTGGAGCGACTTCGACTTGCCGTTGATGTCCAGTGCCCGGTACGGCCCCGCCACCACGTCGGTAATGCCCTGGCTGTACGAAGCGGTCAAGCGCCCACCCATGCGGTTGACCGGCACGGCGTACGACAACGCACCGGATGTCGCGCCGCGCGTGCGGGCCACGTACAGTGACAATTTGTCGCCGATGCCGAACGGGCCATTCAGCGCGGCGTCGATGCCGACCTGCGCTGTGCCGACGCTGCGTGGTCCCTCGTTGTTGACGAAGGCGCGCGCCTGATAGCGCGCCGGCTCTTTCAACTTGAGCAGCAGATCGGTCGCTCCCACGCTACTGCCGGGCCGCAGGCTGGCTTCGACCTGCAGCTCACCGCCGCGGTTAAAGCGCAGGATACGGTCTTCCAGCACGCGCGTATCAAGGGTGCGGCCCTGAAAGTCCTGGAACACGCCCGTGACGGCATCCTGGCGCGTGTACCCTGCTCCCTGCAGCGCAATCTGCTCGAGGCGTGCTTCCACCAGCCGGACGCGGACCACGCCATTCTCGATCTTCTGGGCGCCGATCACGGCGCGCGCGGTGACGATCCCCTGTTTGCGGTAGAGCGCGTTGACGTCCTCGACCATCCTGGCGAGCCCGGCGAAATCGACTTCGCGTCCGACATAGCTCGCCGCGATGCCCTGCAAATCTTGCTGCGTGAGGAACGTGCTCGGCTCGAACACGACCTCGTTCAGCACGAAGCGCACGCCACTTGAAGGCACGGGCGCCGCCGCTTGCGGGCCCGCCAGATCGATGTCAGCGGGACGCTCCGTGCGCAGTTTCTGTTCCTCGAGATAGCGGCGGCGCTCTTCTGCCTGCCGCTGCAGCGCGCCCGGGTCGACCTGGGCCGGCGCCAGCTGGGCAAAAGCCGGCGTCGCACTCCAGGTGAGCAGCGCCGCATACACTAACAGGCGCAGCGGCGATGGCAGTCGGGATGAGCGGGACAGCGGTGTGTTCATGTGTGGTGTCTGTTGCATCATGGTGGTGTTGCGCGGCTGGTCGCCGCAAGTTGGATGTCGCCGGTTTGCACGGCCGTCAGTTCGTCGCCCCAGTTGACGACCGGCGTGTCGGCATTCTCGCCGTCGAATTGCGGTCGCGCTTGTTCGTTGAAACGCTTGAAGGCGGACTGGGCGTCCTGTGCCGGCGCGTCGCGCAGGTGGGCCTGGCTGCCATCGATTCCCCGCACGGCGCTGGCGCCGTAGTACAGGATCGCGCTGGAGACACGGCTGTCCTGGTGGTTCGGCGCAATGAGGCGATATTGTGGCGCGTACTGCGTCGCATACGCATCGGTCGCGTAGTACACGCCGTTTTGCGCCAGCGTGAAACTGAACGAAGGCTGGACCAGCTGCAGCAGCGAGCCGGGCACGGTTGCCGGACTGGTGTTGTTCATGTACATCCGGCCCGACGGGTTGGTGAACCACATCGTCCCGACGATATAGGCACTGGCAAAGCTGTTCGCATCGGCCGTCGTGTTCAGGATGGCATTTTGCGCCATGAAGCGTGGGAAACGGGTGCCGTTGGGCGCGTCGATGTCCAGCGTGACGCGGTCGGCGACGCCGCCGCGGTAGCCGGTGAGGTCGAATTCAAGCGGCGAAGCGGCATTGCTCCTGACCTTCATCGCGACCGAGCCGGCGCCGATGGCAAGCTTGCCGTTGTCGACCACCAGGTCCATCGTCAGTGTCCCCGGTGTGCTCGCGCTGACCGATGCGGCATGCAGCGAACCGATGCGTATGCCCGTATCAGCTGTCAGATCGGCAGCACCCACTGCGCGCAGGTTGACGATGTCGATGTTGCCACTTGAACGAATCAGGGCGTCGCCGCCCGCCAGCAGCGTGTTCCCGCTGACGTTACCCACCGGATCGATGCTCACATTGCGGCCGGCGCTGGCCTGGTCGAAGACGACGCTGCCGGCCTTGACCTGCAGATTGCCTTTTGCCGCCAGCGTGCTGCCGCTGTGGCCCTGGAAGACACGCGCCACCGTCGCTGTCAGGTCGCCTCCGGCAGCCAGGCGGTTGTAGCGGATGTCGAGTGCATCGGCCTGCAGTTGCAGATCGGCTTGCGCCGCGACTTCGCCCAGGGCCATGGCCGCGCCCTGCAGACGCACGTCGCCGCTGCTGTCGATGGCCATGGCAGACAGCACGCCGCCCGCATGCACGGTCAGGTCGGCGCCATTGCCAGCGCCGTCGACCGTAACGGTGCCCAGCGTGGCGTTGCCGCCGGCATCGAGACCGGTGTCGCTGCCCGACACCAGCGTCGCAATGGCGAGTGTCCCACCCGTGCGCACACGCGTCGTACCGGCCGATGTCAGCTCGCCGATGCGGGCATCGCCCTGTACCGTGAGCGTCGCACCGGCGGCACGCAGGATGTCGCCATCCAGCATAGCGCCGTCGATGCCCAGCGTGGCGTCAGCGCCGGCCGCGATGGTGCCGAAGCGGGCACTATCGGCCCGCAGCGCAAACTGGCGCCCGGCCGTGGCTGTGCCCAACTTGCTCTGGCCACCCGTGACGACCAGCATGTCGCGACCGGCGTCGGCGCTGCCAAGCAGGAGCGTCGCCCCACGCAGCGCGATGTCGCCGCTGGCGGTGACCGTACCCAGCGTCTGCGCGCCACCGCTGGTCAGTGCCAGGTCGGCCGGCTGCGCAGAGCTGCCGGCATCGACTTGCTCTACGGTCGCCGTGGTGCCGGCGATCAGGTTGGCGCTGCCGCCGGACGTCAGCTGTCCGATGTCCAGTACGCCCCTGGCATTCACCGTCGTCGCCCCGCGCACGGTGGCCCGTGTCAGGACTGCGTCGCCCTGCACCGTCGCCGCCAGGGAGTTGGCATCGAGTGTCGCGATGGCCAGCTTGCCGGCTCCGATGGCAATTCCGGCATCGCCATTGACTGCCAGCGTGCCGATGTCGGCCGCGCCGGCGTCAAGGCTGAATTGTCCCAGCACACGCGCCGCCGTCATTCCCGCATGGCCGTCGACGACGACCTGCATATCGCGTCCCGCCTGCGCCGTGTTCAGCGTCAGCGCGGCGCCGCGCAGCGCGATATCGCCGCTGGCAGTGATGGCGCCCAGCGCTTGCGCGCCACTGCTGCGCACGGCCAGATCGGCCCGTTGCGTCTGCGTACCAACGGCGACTTGCTGCAACGTGGCGGTGGTGCCCGCGTCAAGTCCGGTATTGCCGCTGGAAGTGAACCGGTCCATGGCCAGCGCACCCTTGGTGGTGACCGCTGTCGTGCCACGCACCGTGGCCTGTGTAAAGGCCGCGTCGCCACCGACGCTGGCAACCAGCCTGCCGGCGTCGAGCGTGTCGACGGCCAGATCGCCGCCGCTGGCGAGACTGGCAGCCCCGCCCGCCGCCAGGGAGGCGACATTGGCCGTCCCGGTGTCGAGATCGAAGCGGCCCGGTGTACTTGCCGTCTGTATCTTCGCATAGCCATCGACGATGACTTGCATGTCGCGTCCTGCCTGCGCCGTGTCGAGCGTCAGCGCGGCGCCGCGCAGCGCGATGTCGCCGCTGGCGGTGATGGCGCCCAGTGCTTGCGCGCCGCGGCTGGTAATCGCCAGATCGGCCGGTTGCGCCTGCGCGCCGACATTGACCTGTTGCAGGGCGGCCGTGGTACCAGCGTTGAAACTGGTCGTGCCGCCGGAATTCCACTGTCCCACATCCAGCGCGCCGGCTGCGGCCATAGTGGCCATGCCACGCACGGTAGCGCGGGCCAGGCTGGCGTCGCCCATGACCGTTGCCGCGAGGGTGCCGGCATCGAGGCTCATTGAGTCCAGCTTGCCGCCGGTGGTTGCAAGGCGCATGTCGCGCCCGGCCTGGAGCGTGCCCAGTCGGGCGGACGCGGCGCGCGCGGCCAGGTCGCGGCTGGCGCTTGCATCGTCGAGCACCAGGGCGCCGCCGCTGCGAACATCCAGTGTCGACTGGCGCGTGACCGTGCCGACGCTGGCAGTACCGATCGTCGCGTCGCTGCCGGTGGTCACGGTCGCATCGCCGCCCGAGACCAGGGTGGCGATGCCGAGGGTCGTGCCGGCATGCAGGGTGCTGGCGCCGTCCACGTCGATGCGGCGCACGGTGAGCTGTCCCTGCGCATCTGCCGCCAGCGTGCCCGTTGCCAGGCTGTCGCCGCGCAATGCACCTGCCGTCGTGGCAAGGCTGGCGTCGCCGCCGGCCTTGATGCGTCCGAAAGCGATGTCGGCAGCGCGCAGACGGAGACCGGCGCCGGCTTGTGCGTTGTCCACCTGCGCCATGCCAGCAGCAGCGGCCCGCAGGTCGCCGCCTGCCTGCAAGGCAGTGGCACGCAAGCGTCCGCTGGCATCAATATCGAGGTCACCAGCTGCCGTG
This sequence comes from Telluria sp. LT1R51-2, assembly GCF_059685775.1. NCBI lineage: Bacteria > Pseudomonadati > Pseudomonadota > Betaproteobacteria > Burkholderiales > Oxalobacteraceae > Telluria > Telluria sp. LT1R51-2. Next base: position 1,797,342 of record NZ_JCASIM010000001.1, read on the forward strand.
GCCGAGGCCAGAACAATATCGGTCCCGCGCACATCGGCGTCGTTTGTCGTCGACAGCGTCTCGATGTCGACGGCAGCGGCGCCGTGAATGCTGGCGTTGCCGGCCGCTGCCAGCGTACCGACGGCCAGGTCGCCGGCGGCTGTCAGCGCGACGGCGGCGCCGCTGATCTGCCGGGCGTCCAGCGCCGCACGGGCATTGATGTCCACCCTGCCCTGCACCGCCTCGACCAGCGAAGCGCGCGTATTGCCCCACAAATCCAGATGCAGGTCGCCGCTGGCAGTGCGTACGGCCAAGCCGGCAGCGCGGATGCCGAGCATGCCGCCAGCTTCACCGATGCCACCGGCAGCGCCAAGGCTGCGCAGCGTGAGCGCACCGCCCTGGCCGGGTATGCCAGTTGCCAGCACATTGATGCCGGCCTGCGCCGCCAGGATCCGGCCAACCGCCTTGATGTCGACCGTGGCGCCGCTGACGCGTGCCAGCACGGCGTTGCCCGCAGTCGTGCTGATGCCAAGCGTGGTGCCGGCGTTGATGCTGCTGCCAGCCGCCATGTCGAGTGCGGCCGCGCTGATCTCCACCCCGTTCCCGGCCTCGAGTTCGTCCTCGACGCGTGTGACGCCATCGGAACTGGTCCTGATGCCGTCGCGCGACACCACGTGACCCAGGGTCAGGTCGCCGCCGGCAGCAAACAGGATGTCGCTGCCGCTGGCGGCGCCCACCGTGGTGTCGCCGGCGCGGATGGCGATCGCGCCCCCGGCCGTCAAGCTGTTGGCAGTCAGTGCGCCGGCCGCGCCGAGTTCGATCTTGCCACCGGCAGAGAGCGCACCGATGGTCAGGCGGTCGGAGAAGTTCGGACCGTATACATGGATGTCGCCGCCGGCGCTGCCGCCGAACACGCCCGACGCCATCATGTCGCCGGTGCTGATGCGCAGCGGATTGGCCGCCATGCCCAGATCCCTGGCCGCATTCAGCACGATGTCATGGCCACGAATGGTCAGGCCCGCATTCTGGTTGGTGGCGAGGATGCTGCCCAGCGGCGCGTACAGCCGGACAAGGTTGCCAGCTGCGATGCTGCCCACAAGCATGTCATCGACCGGCGTCCTGAGGAAGATCGATTGACCGGCTGTTGCCAACTGCAGCATCCCGCCGGCCTGGTAATTCAGTGGATTGACGGCCGTGCCCAGATTGCCATTGCCGCCGGTCAGGCGCACGTCGCCGCCAGCGATGATCTGCACTGGCGACAGGGGACCGCCGCCGGCACCGGTGGCGGCCACGATGCTTTGCGGTGCAGTCAGGGCCACGTCCGTGGTCGCGCTCACCCGGTCGATCTGCAGGTCGCGGTTGACACCGCTGCCCTGGAGGTAGACAGCGCCGCCCTTGGCGTTGACCTTGATGGCGCCGGTGGCGTCGATGAACAATGGTGAGGTCTGCGCCAGCTGGAAACCGGTGAGCTTGATGCCGGCCGGTTCCTTGCCGAAGTCGTAGACCACGGTGCGGCCCTGGTCGTCGACACCGGTGACCTTGATGTCGCCGGGCGCCTTGGCCAGGCCGAGCGCCGCCTTCTGGGTGGTGCTCAGTGCACCGCTGGTCAGTTCTGCCAGCGAGATGTTGACCACTGGCGCCAGTTTGCCGATCGCGGCGCTGGTATCGATGCTGATGGCGTGCCCGATGATGTTCGGCGTGGCGCCGCCGACCTGCTGCGACGGCGTCGGTTCGAGCGCCGAGCGGCTGATCGAATACGAAAGCTGGGCTTCGTTCCAGACCGCGTTCTTGGTCAGCTGGGCGATCTGGCCGCTCGACGCGGCAAACGTGAATTGCCGGTTGTAGCGGGTGAAATCGGTCAGGCTTTCCCAGCCCGCGCCATAGCCCGGGTTGAGGGCCAGCGCGTTGCCCAGTGCCTGGCGCGCGCCCTGGTACTGAGCATTGGCATAGTCCACGACCTCGGCATTCGTAGCATCTTTTTTCAAAGCCGCCGTAGCCAACGTCCGCAACAGCTCGATATTGGCGGGGTCGAGCACCAGCGCGCCACCGGCGTCGAGGCTGCCGCGCTGGCGCAGGTCCCAGAATTTCTGGTAGTCGCGCGCTACCTGGGCTTCGAACGCCACCACCGAGGCATCAGCACGGGTGCCGGTCTCGGCGCCGCGGTCTGCGGTGAGCTTGAGCGCGTCCCACACCTGCTTGACCTGGGCATTGCTCAGGGTATTGGCCGCGGTCTGGCCGCGCGCATCGTAGATCGTGCCATTGGTAACGGCGATATCGACGTCGCCGTTGCCGGTCGAAGCGATCTGCGCCACCAGCAGGTCGCCGCCGACCTGACGCAGCTTGATGTCGCCGTGGGCCGCGATATTGACGACGCCACCGAGCGCGCCGTTGATGCCCGGGTTGCCGACCGCGCTGATGACCATCGGCGCGCTGTCGTTGCCGACCGAGCCGCGGCTGCTGGACAGGGTGATGTTGTTGCCGCTGACGTTGGCCGCGCCGGTGTTCCCGGCCAGCAGTGCATCGCCTGCGGTGATGCGCACGTCGCCGCGGTTGCCGGTCGCACCGGCCGTCACGGTGCCGATGGTCGCACCATTGGCAAGGTCGAGGTAGATGCCGGCAGCGCCGGCGCTGGCATTGAGCACCCCGTTGTCGGCCAGCGTGGCGCTGATGGCCTGCTGACTGGTGCCGATGCCCTGGCCGGCGTTCAGGGTCAGGTCTCTGGTTGCCAGGCTGCTCTTGGCCGACTGGGTGAGCGCCGTGCCGGCATCGATGGTGGTGGTGCCGGTCGGGTTGATGACCTGCCCTGCCAGCTGCACCGCCCCGTTCGACTTGATCGAGACGCTGCCGCTGGTATTGCCGGAGAAATCGATCTTGATCGGGTTGTCGGCCTTGACCGAGCTGGTCAAGGTCAGCTTGGCGCCGGTGACGTAACGGTATTCCCACCAGCCGCGGTAGGGGTTGGTCGAGGCATTGGTTTGCAGGAAGCCGTAGTTGCACTCGCCTTGGTAGTTGGCCGAGTCGCAGCCGCCGTAGCCGAACCAGTGCGAGGTGGTGCGCGTGTCGCTGCCGCTGATGGTTTCCTTGAACACCGGTGCACCCGCGCTGCCCATGACGACGCTGCCGCTCGAGTGGGTCCATGGCTCGTTGGGGTTACCATCGAATTTCCAGTTGCTGGCGATGACGGTCCACCCGCCGTTGGCGTAGGTGATGTCGCGGCTGAGTGTCGCGGTATTGGTCCACTCCCAGCGCGCGTTCTCGGTCGGCTGATAGTTCGCTGCGCTCTGGCCGCTGCTGCCGCCGACCGCAACCAGCTGGTCGGCGGTCTGGCTCACCGAACCCTGGTAGGTCTGGACGCCCGCGCCCGGGGTGTAGGTGTACAGCACATGCTTGGGCGCCGTTGGCGATTGGTCGATGATCTCGACCTTGCCGACCGTACCGGCCAGCAGCGCGCCGCTGCCCGCACCGACATCCTGCAGCTTCAGGGTGTAGCCCGTCTGGTTGTCGATATTGACCTTGCCGAAGCCGCCGTTGACATGGATGTTACCAAGCGGATTGGTGCTGAGGATCTGCCCATTGAGAAGCACCGAACCGCCACCCGACGAAGCGCTGACGTTGTCCAGAATGATCTGCTGGGTCACGACGTCGAAGGTGGCGCCGATCGGCGAATCGCCGATGGACACCAGGCCCAGCAACTTGGGATCGATCTTGTGGGTGGCTGCGCCCCTGCCGGCCCGGTAGGCGGCAGTGACATCGGCGAACATGCCCGCCAGCGATGCCGGCAGGCTCACCGACCAGTCGGTCGGCTGGCCAGCGGTGATCTTGCCATTGACGTCGATGTACTTCGCCACGATGGCGACCTTGCTCCCGAAGATAATCGAACTGGCCGCGCTGCCCGACAGGTCGGCGCCGCTGTAGCTGGCCACTTCCTTCGTCAGCGACTGCATGGGCACCATCGGAATATAGGAATCGCCCTGGTTCGAAATGGCGAGCGATTGTCCGATTGGACTGAGGCTGTTGGCAACCCCCTGGGTGTCCTGGTGACGGAAGCCGGAACCGTAGAAAATCAGGCTGTAGTTGCTGCCTGCGGCGTCGCCCGCACGGTGCACGAAGCTGCGGTTGAAGACTTCGGTATTGGTGCCGAACGCGGCTGCGTTCTGGATCGAGCTCGCAAAATACGAGATCGCCAGGTCGGCCGATGGCAGTGCCAGCGCCGGATTGTTGCCTGGCCAGATCATGGCCTTTTGCCATTCTGCGTAGGGATTGCTGCCCGCATAGTACGGACCGTGGCTGTCCGCGAACTGGGCAACGAAGACCGCGTTCGGGGCGTCGATGTTCACCTGCTGGCCCAGCACCTGGGCGTTCTGGCCGACCGAACCGGTCTTGTTGACCAGGTCGATCCTGCCGCCCAGGTTGGTGATGGCGCCACCCAGCATCATGGCCGGGCCGTAGCCGACGCCGCCGACGTGGCCGGTGTAGTTGTTCTGGACCGAGATCGTCGGCACCTGGCCGGCGCCGCTCTCGGTCAGGCGCATTTGGTTGGCGAGCGCGGTACTGCGGCCGGCGGTGCCGGAGAACAGGACTTCGCCGCCCGGGGTATTCGGAATCTGGACCGAATCGAGCACCAGGTAGTCGGGGCTGTTGTTGATGACCTGGATGGTGGGTGCGCCATATGACGACAGCGCACCCTTGCCCTGCAACGTAGCGGCATTCACGGTCACGGTGCCGCCGGCGGCGTAGAGCGCGCCGATGTTGATGGCGCCGACCGGCTGGGTGGCGACGCCCGTCAGCATCAGACCTTGCGTGGCCGGATCGGTGAAATGGGCCCGCACATAGGCTGCCGCGTCGAACTGCGGCACGAAGGCAACCGAGGTCGGCGCGCTGTTGGCCGATTGCGTATACCGGCTGCAGTAGATGCCGCTGTCCTGACAATTTTCGATGGTAATGCGCAGGTCGTGGAAGATGCCCGCGTTGACATCGCCGTTGATGGTGACGTTCGCACTGGACGGCGTGCTGCTCGAACTATTGCCTGTGGTGACGGGGATGAAACCAAGTTCGTAGCCGTGACCCGTGCCGTTGGCAAGCGCATTCGAAGCGCCCTGCCAGGCGCCCACGACGGCGTTCTGCGCACTCTCGACGGTGGCGCCGCTGGCGATGTCGAGGGTGGCGTTGCTGGTCAGCGTGGTCGCGGCATCGGCCAGCGGCACCGCCACCAGGCCCTGCACGTACCCCTGGGCATTGGCATTGCCTGTCAGGACGGTGTTGAAGTCGCCGCTCGGGTCCTTGCCTGCGGTGATGTCGAGGTTGCCAAAGGCACGGATGCGGGTGTTGCCGCCGCCGATGCGCACGTTCTGGTTGGCAGTGATGGCGGTGCCGGCATCGGCGCTGCCGACTGCGGCCAGGCCGTGGGTTTCGACATAGGCCGCGTTGCCCGCAGCCGCGTTGACGTAGGAACCGATGCCGATGCCTGCCAGACTGTTGAGCTGGTTGGCCAGGCCGGTAGCGACGTCGCTGTTCAGGTTGGCCGTGGTGTGGGATGCCACTGCGGCGCCGGCGATCGCGCCGCCGGTACCGAGCACAACCCGGTCCGACACGCTCATGTTGTTGGCCGCGCGCAGCAGCAGGCTGTAGTTCGATCCAGTGGCGCTCGGGCCGCTGTTGATAGCCACGCGGTCGCCCAGGCTGACATTGGTATGGGCAGTGATGACGGTGTTGCTGCTGGCCGCAGCCGCATTCAAAACGCCGCCGCCGGCGCCGCTGGCGCTGTCGCCGCGGCTGCCGGTGCCGTTGTCGAACAGGTTGTCGGCCAGGACCTGCACATTGCTCATGGCATCGAGCTTGCTGTCGTTGCCGACCGTCGCGCCCACGGTCACGTCGGCCATGTGGCTGGCACTGGCGCCACTGCCGCCGAGCAGTGAGGCATTGAGCGAATTGGCACGATCATAATGCGAGTCGATGTGGTCGGCGCTGACAGTAATCGCGCCGGCGTGCACACTGGCGCCGCTGCCGATGGCTGCGTTCACGTCGGCATAGCCGCCCGTGATGGCGACCGAGGCATTGCCCGCGATCACGCCACCAGCGGCAGCTACTGCCATTGCCGTGTTGGCATCGACACCCGAGGCGTTCACCTGCAGGTAGCCGGCGCGGGTGGCGCTGGTGACGGCATTCTCGCCAAGGGTGGCCGTGGTCGTCATGTGGTCGCCCTTGCTGCCCGAACTGGCGCGTGCGACAGCGCCGCTGGCAGCCACCAGACCGGCGCCGGCGACGCCGGTCGCGGCTGCCTCCTGGCGACTGTCGTTGGTGGCGACGATGCTGACATTGCCATCCGGCAGGCGCACGTTGTTGCCGATGGCGGCATTGACGCGGGTATGGTTGGTGGCCACCGATTCGGCCCCCGCACCCGCCGCCAGCAGGCCGCCGGCAGCGCCGGTGGACGTGGCCTCGACGGTGTTGCCGCTGGCCGGCGCGCTGGACGTGGCTTGCACGGCCAGCAGGTTGAAGCCGGCCACGCTGCTGCTGTTGCCGAGGGTGGCGTCGACGCTGCTGCGCTTGTCGGCGTGGCTGACCACGATGCCGACCGCAGCGGCGCCGAGCGCGGCGCCGACACCATCGGTCGCAACGGTAGAATTGTCGGCGGCCGCCACGCGCATGTCGCCGCTGGCGGTGCCCGTGAACACACCGTCGGCATGGGCCGTCACCGTGTTCTGGATTAACGCGTCCGACACTGCGGCGCCCAGGCCCACCAGGCCCAGGCCACCCGCGTAGGCGGTCACCGACGACGATTCGCCGCTGCTGCCGTCCAGTGCGAGCGCATGCACGTCGATGCTGCCAGAGCGCACGCTTGCCGCCTCGATCGACGCGGCGACGTTGCTATAAACGCGCGATACGCCGACCGCGCCGCCCGCGCCCAGCACGGCCGATGCACCGGCTGCGCCGGTCAGGTTGCCGGTCGAGGTACTGGCTTGCGCCGCCACCGTCACGGCCTTGCCGTTGACGCTGCCGCCAACGATGCGGGCTGTTACCGCATCCGGCGCGAGGCCGTTCACGGCCGCCTTGACGTCGAAGCCCGGCGCCGCGCGCTGGCCCGGCTGGGTATTGGCCGCCTGGCCGCCCGCTGGCGCCGTGCTCAGCGCATTCACCTGGCTCAGGGTGCCGCTGTTGTCCTTGTCGAGTTCGGCGCCTGCAGCGCCGGTGGCGCCGCTGCCGACCACCAGCACGCCGAGCGCGCCGCCGATGCCGAGGGTCTGGCCGGCGCCGCCGCTCAGGCCCGTCATGTCGATACGCTTGTCGCTGTTGGCCTTCACGCTGACGTTGGCGGCACTGTCGACGGCGCTGTTGAGAATTTCGCCGGTGACGCTGCTCTTGACCACCACTACGTTGGCGGCCGCGCCCACGCCGGCGCCGGCGGCCACGGCGACCGCGCCGGCGATGGGCTTGATGCGGATATTTTCGCGCGCATCGACCGTCACCGCACCGAGCGCGACTGGCAGCAGGCCGCTGCCGGTACGGTCGCTGGTCACGACCACGTTGCCGCTCGCATCGGTGACGCTGGTGGCGGCCGGCGCCGCCGGGGCCACGGCACTCGTGGCCACATTGTAGATGCCGGCGCTGGTGCTGTTCTGGACGACCGTGACGGCGGCGGTGCCGGCCACGCCGGCGGCGCCTGCCAGCGTACCGCTGGCCACGGTGGCATTGAAATCGTTGTCTGTCAGCGCCGTGACCGACAGTGCGCCGCCCAGTTGCAGCGTGGTGCTGCGCGTCGCCGCATTCTTGTTGCCGACGTGGGCATCGGTCGTGGCATCGGCCACGCCGACGCCGACCGCGCCGCCCATCCCGACCACGCCGGCTGCCGCTGAAATGGCCAGCATGTTGTAGGCGCTGCTGCTTCTGGCGTCGACCGCCAGGCTGTCCGCGGTGACCTTGCCACCTTCGAGATAGGCCGCGGTGGCGCCACCGAAAATGGTGACGGCGCCGGTGGCCGTACCGGCGACCAGGCCGCCGGCGAGGCCGGAGACGATGTCGGCAGTCGCCTGCGAGGCGCGCGCCTGCACCTTGACGGCGCCGACGCTTGGCGCCAGGGTCAGGGTGCGGCGCGTGATCGTGGTCGTGCTCACTTGTGGCGCCCCGCCTTCTTCGGGCCCCTGGCTGCCCACCGCGCCGCCCGTGACGGTCGTGACGGTTTCGATCGGCGCCGTCTCGGTGCGCGTGGCGGCAGTGCCGATCGTGGCGTCGGTAACATACGCGCTGGTGTTGCGGTCACTGCGGCTGCTCGAGGCCGCGCCGGTGGCGGCGCCCTTTCCGCCGGCCGCGCCCAGCGCGAAATTGCCGGCAAAGCCGTGGCTGGATGCCAGCACATTGACGTCGGCGCCAGCCGCAGGGCCTGTCAAGGTATTGACCCTGGCGCCGTGGATGAAGGCATGCGTCTCGCCGCCCAGCAGGTTGATCACCGGGACCACGGCCACGCCCACGGTGCCGACGCCCAGCGAGACCGCGTTGTTGTTGACGCTCTGGTGCGAGGACGCGCTGACGGCCAGGCCGCGCACGGCCAGTTGCGTTTCCGACAGATCGGCCGCGATGGCCGCCGGCGCCTGGATGCCGGAGACGTCGACCGGGTGCGCCAGCGTGCCGCTGTTGACGCTGATGGTATCGTTGGCGTCGCGGGCGCCCGCGTCCAGCATGGTGCTGGCGCCATCGACATAGGCACGCACGCTGCCGTCGATCTGGTTGAAGGCGCTGGAAGCGCCGATGCCGGCACTGCCGCCAATGCCCAGGGCGCCAGAGATCACCGACGCCTTGTCATCGGCGCCGGCCAGCACGCCGATATTGTTCGCCGCCTTGACCCTGGCGCCGGCATCGATGAAGGCGCTGACATCCTTGGCGACGATGTTGGTGACCACCGAACCGCCGACCCCGCCCGTCGCGCCGCCCGCGCCGGCCGCGGCGATGGTGCGGATGGTGCTGGCCGAATCGGCCTTGACCAGCAGATTGTTCACGTCCAGGCCCGCGCTGCCGGCTCTGGTCCCGGACACGCGCGCCTGCGCGGTCTGGGTATGGCCGGCGCCGCCAACCAGGTTGACCGCCAGTGACAGCCCGGCCGCGGCGGTGCCACCGACTGCGCCGGCGCCCGCCAGCGAATCGATGCTGGCCTTGTCTGCGGCCGTGACCCTGACATCGGCCCTACTGCCATCCACTTGCGCATCGAGCAGATCCGCATAGGCCTTGTTGGCGATGCGATTGGTCGAGCTGGAACCGGCGCCACCGACACTGCCGCCGGCGCCCGCCACGGCCACCGACTCGATCTGCGCCGTGCTGCTGCCTGCGATGTCGAGCCGGCGCGCAGCATGGATGCTGCTGTCGTCCACACGCGCGGTGACGGTGGTGGCGATGGCGTTGTCAGCCACGCCTGCGCCGAAGCCGGCATCCTTGCCAACCCCGACCGCACCGGCCAGCGATGCGATGGACGAACTGTCGGTCGCGCTCACGTCGATGCTGCCGTGGGCGGGGTCGGCGGCGGTCGTCACGCTCGCGTCCTGCAATTCGGCACTGGCGACGTTGTCCTTCATGCCGATCTCGTTGAGCGTGATCGAACCGGCCAGGCCGAACGCGCTCGTGCCAACACCCAGGGCGATGGCGGCGCTTTCGATGTCCGAGTCGAGACTGGCGTTCAGTGCGAGCGTGTCGACGCCGGTGAGCTGGCTGCCGTTGATGCGGGCCCGGCTGGCGTTGTCGATGCTGTTGTACGACAGGGCCACGCCGCCGGCCGCCTTGGAAGAGAACGCGGCGGCGCCGCTCAGCGAGCGAATCGCCGAGCTGTCAGCCGCAATGACGCTGACGGCATTGCCGCCGGTGGCGGTGCCGGCGCCGACGCTGCTGCCCCGCAGCGACGCATCGGTGCTGTTGTCGATGAAATTGAAGGCCAGCGAGCCGCCGGCGGCATTGCCGGAGGTGCCGACGGCGCCGGAGACGGCGATGGAATCGATGCGGGCAGTGTTGCCGGCCTCCACGCTGAGCCCGGAGGCGGCAGTCAGTCTGGCGTTGACGACATCGGCGGCGACCTTGCCATTGCTGTCATTGACAGTGAGTGCCAGGCCAACCGCATTGTCCTTGCCGACCGCGATCTGGCCGCCCAGGCTGCGCACGGCCGAGCTGTCGCTGGCCTTGACGCGGATGGTCGCGGCGTTCAGCACGGCGTTCTGGCTGGTGGCGTTCGCGTCGCCCACCGTGGCGCTGACGCTGTTGTTGATGAAGTTGAGCGAGGCCGACCCGGCGCCTGCGAACTTCTGGGACAGTGCGACACCGGCCGCCACCGACAGCACACTGGTGTCGGCGCTGGCCAGCACGTCGATCGTGCCGTTGGCGCCGGTGGCCTTGACATCGGCCTGGCCGATGCTGGCGCTGGTACGGTTGGAAATGGCGTTGTAGCCGAGCGAGAGCCCGTAATTGCTGCCGGCGCTGACCTGGATCGTGCCGGCCACCGAGGTAATGCAGCTGCCCGACGGCGTCAGGCCGGTGGCCACGCTGCCGCAGTAATCAAGGGCCGGGGCGGTGCTGTTGCGCTTGCCGTCGGGGTCGATCAGCGTTTCGAGCGCGGCGTTGGCGCCGCTGTCCGCTGCTTGCACCGAGACCTTGCCGACCGCTTCGACGGTGGCGTCGCCGCCAATGCTGGCGCTCGTGTTGTTACCGATGATCGATACCACCGTCGAACCGGCGAACGAATTTGCCTCTGGGGCTTGCGATGCGCCGACAAAGGCAGCGCCGGCTGCGATCTCGGTGGCGTTCCAGGCATGCACGTCGATGGTCTCGAAGGCCTTGACCTTCGCATGGTCGATGCCCGCAACCACGTCGGTGTTGATCTGGGCGAAGCTGAAGGCGACGCCGGCGGCCACGCCGGTTTCGCTCTTGTTGGGGCTGATCTTGAGCGCGAGCGATCCGCCGCCGGTGCCGATGAAGCTGCGGTTGTAGGCGGTGACGTCGAGCGCCGGCCTTGCGCCGCCGGCGCCGCTGGCGGCATCGGCGGTGATGCTGCTGTTCTTCACGTGGGCACGCGCGAAGTTCTCAGTGTCGCCATGGTCGTCGCTGATGGTCTGGGTCACCGAGATCGAGCCAACCAGCTGATTCGAGGTGTCGGTCTTCGGTCCGCTGACATTCACGGCTGCAGCAATGGCGACGGCCAGTTGCTCGCCACCGGTGAGCGCCTGCACCGTCACGTCGCCGGCATGGGTGACGGTGGTGTCGACGATGTCGGCCGAGGTGCCATTGCCGAGCTGGTTGACGGACACGCCGCCGGCGATGGCGGTGCTCGACTTGCTGCTGATCGACCTGCCGAGCGCCAGTGCGGCGCTGCCACTGGCGGCGGTGATGTCGGCGTCGCCCACGGCGCGTACCACCAGCGCATGGGCGCCGGTGGCGGCGCCCTGATCGATGACGGCCCCGTCGATCCGGGCCACGGTACGCATCTCTGTCTGGTTGGCCGACGCGCTGCCGGCTCCGGCAAAGGTAAAGGTCGGCTCCTTCTTGGCCGGCGCCGGCGCCGCCGACGCTGCCGGCGCGTCCGGCTTGCCCTTGAGCGTGACGGTATCGATGATGCCGCTCACACCCGTGATCGCATCGGCATACTTGGCCTTGAGCTTGTCCAGGACACCGGGGTCCTTGTTGTCGCTGTTCATGGCCAGGCTGCCGGCCACCGAGGCCGCGCCGACCGTGCCGCCGGAGCGGGCCTCGACCGCCAGGTCGCTCACCGTGAGGGTCGGGGTGGTTCCGCTACGCGTCAGCACGCTGGTGCGTGGCGCGCCGTCGGTCGACAGGGTATCGTTGTCGGCGATTTCGGCGCGCGCTGTGGTCGTTACCTTGTTGATGGCGATGCCCACGCCGACGCTGGCGCTGGACGCATGGTTCAGGCTGCCGGCGATCGACCACAGCACCGGGGTTTCGGTCGCGCTCAGGACCAGGCTGCGCGCACGCACGATCGCTTCGTCGTCGATCAGGGCGCGTACATCGCTGTTCAATTCGGTGTGCGTGAGGGTGCCGTTGATGCCGAAGGTAGCGCCGATGCCGCCGGCGGTGGCCAGCGAAATCACGCGCGGCGTGCTGGTGGCGCGCACGGCCACGGCATCGGCGGCGCGCACGGCGCCGATGGTCCAGGTGCGCTTGCCGGCGGCGGCGCTGTCGGCATGCTCGTCGACACCTTCGATGACGGCGCCTTCGCGCACGATCGCCTGCGTGACGTTGTTGATCGTTGACTGGCCGATCGACGCGCCCAGGCCGGTGGCGCTGCCCGAACCAGGCGCCTGCCCGGCCAGGAACAGGTAGGTCGCATCGTAGTTGGCGCTGACCGTGACCGGCGCGTCGTAGCTGAAGGTCTGGCTGACCGCCTCTGCGGCGCCAGTCAAGCCCAGCAGGCTGTCGTTCGGTGTGGCCGGCTTCAGGACCAGCGTGGTGTCCCACGGCGCCGCCGCGGTGACGCCGGCATGACCCGTTACGCGCAACCGCGCGCCGCTGCCGATTTCGGCGCGCGCGTGGTCGTTCATGGTCAGTACGCTGACCGAGCCGTAGATCCCCTTGGAATCGGCAGTGCCGTCGCCACCGGCCTTGGCCGACGAGGCGGCGTTGAACACGTCGCCGATATTGGTGATGCTGCCAAGCGCCGCAGTAATCGTGCCCAGCCCGTCCCAGCGCGTGAACGGATTGATGGCGTCGCTGCTGCCAAAGAGCAGGCTGTTGCGCACGGGGACGATGGTGTCGGCGCTGACCGCGATCCGCGGCGCCGTCACGACAGCGTCGGCGCCGACACTGGCCACGGCATCGTGGGTAATGTTGGCCACGGCCAGGCCGGCCGAGTAGGCATCGCGGGCGGTACCGACCTTGGCCTGGTTGGCTGCCTGCGACACCGCTGAAGACACGGCGCCGATCTGGATGTCGCTGGCCAGCACGCGCGCCGCCACCAGCGCCGATTCGCTCGCATGCACGTTGGCGCCGGCGCCGATCGTGGCCGTGGCGGTATGGCTGTTGTTGGCGATGGCGATCGCCCCACCGATGCGGAACGCATTCGCGCCGGGCGGCGCCAGGTCATCCTTGAGTTTCAGGCTGCCCAGGCCGAGGAACTCATAAACCGCCTGTTCGCCACGCCCCAGGGTCTGGGCGGCGGCCTGGTCGCCGAGGTCGCCGGCGGCGCTCGCGCCCACCGAGGCCGACGCCTTCACCACGTCCTGCTGCACCTCATTGACCGACAGGATCGCCACACTGGTGGCGTCACCCACATTGGCGTTCAGCGCGGCGTTGGTGGACGAACTGTGACTGGCATACGCCACCGAAGCCGCGCCCTTGCCTTCGGCCCCGGTTTCGGTTTCGGTCTCATTGACGAAGTTGCCGATGTTGGCCGCGGCCACCTGCACCGCGCCCGACACCTGGAGCGTCGCGCCCTTGTCGACGCGCGCGATGGCGTTCACGTCGGCATGGGTGGCATTGAGGGCGATCGCCACCGCATCCTGGCCGGCATCGTTGACTTCTGGCGCCTTGACCTGGGCGGTCAGGCTGGCATCGTTGTGGGCGCGGATGGTCAGGTCGGCAGCGGTGATGCGCGCGCCCGTCTCGACCACCACCGTCGCGACCGATTCGTTGCTGACCCAGGACGCGCCAATGCCGAACGGCGCCACGCCCGGCACGCCATCCGGATCATACTTGTGAGCAATACCGGCCTTGGTCTCGTTTTCAGCGGTCAGCGCAGCGGTGCGGCGCGCCTCGATGACGCTGCCCGTGCCCACGGTGACGGTCGCCTTAGCCACCACGTCCGAGAACACCAGGTTGGCCCCGAACAGCTCGGCGCCGATATGCAGCACGTTCTGGATGGCGGTCACCGCCAGGCCGGCGGCCTGGTCGACCGGCGCATCGCCATCCGTGATGAAGCGGCTGTCGACGGTGTTTTTGGCCACCAGCTGCACGTCGTTGCCCTTGATCGTCGCGTTTCGGAGCAGGATGCTGCTGGTCGCCGTGGCCGTACCGAGGGTCGGCTGGGTCTTGTTCGAGGTTGCTTCCAGGCGGACGATGCCGCCCGCGCCGGCGGTGGCGCTGTCGTCGAAAGCAAGTAGCCTGGTCCCGCCGGAGAGCGTGATCGACGGCGCACTCAGCGTGATGTTGCCGGAAGCGCCGGTGGAGGCCAGGGTCTCGATATTGGCGCGTGTGACCGGCGTTGCGGTGTCGACCTTGCGGCTGGAGAATACGACGTCGTCGAGGGTGATCGACTCGGTGGCGCTGAGCGCAATCGCGGTGCCGTCGGTGCCCAGTTGATCTTGCCCGCTGCCATACCAGGTGATCGTGGCCGGGTCGATCAGCACGGTGCCGGCCTGGCCGTTGGCCGCGCCGGCAGTCATCACGCCGCCATCGATGGTGACCTTGTTGGCGGCACTGAACTCGATGAAGCCGCCATCGCCGCTGCTGCCGGCACTGGCGTCGAGGCGGGCAGCCTTGCCCAGCAGCGCATCGTGTGCAGCCATCAGGTACACGGTGCCGCCATCGGACCGGGCGCCCTGCCCGCGTGCGCTGACGCTGGCGCCGGGGGCCACGGTCAGGTCGTGGCCGGCCCGCACGTCGATCGCACCAGCCGGCGAACCCGCCGCGCCGTCGACCGCCAGGCGCCCGCCGATCGCCACGTCGCCACTAGCGACGATTTCGATGGCGCCGTTGTTTTCCACCAGCGCGGCGCCACCAGCGACGCTGTCCGCATTGACGGCGCCAAGGAACGCCGCCTGGTGGGCGACATCGGCGCCGGCGCGCAGCGCGCCATTGACGCTGACGTCGCCGCCCTGCAGGCGAATGACGTCGCGCGCGTTGACCTGGCCGTCGATACGAATGGTGCCCAGGCCCGAATCCGGCGCCGTGCCGCCCAGCAGCGCGCTGACGGACAAGGCGTTGATGCTGCCATCGCTGCCGATGACGCCATCGATGAACGTGCGCGTTGGCGTCGTCACCAGCAGGCTGCCGACGTTGAGGACGCCGCTGGCGCCGACGATCATGCCAAAAGGATCGGCGAACACCACGTTGCCGCCGATCCGGCCATCCTTCAGGCTGTTGACCACGCCATTGATCGTTACCGGTGCATCAGTGACCATGTTCAGCAGGACCGATGCTTTGGATGGCACCACCAGGTTCACCGTGTTGTTGCGATCCACTTCGAAGCGGCTGAAGGCGTTGAGCGCCGTGCTGCCGTGCAGGGTGCCGGTGGTGATGCTGGTGACGTTGCCATTCACGATCAGCTGGGTCGCGGTGGTCCCTTTCGGCACGATGACGTTCTGGGCGAAGCTGATCCCGGCCGAGCCGCCGAACACTGCAAGCAACGCCATGAGCAATGCCGACGGGCGCGGACGCTTGAAACGCCATGGGCTTGCGGTCGTTGGGGAGCTTGGCTTTGGCGAGGTCGACATGGGTATCCTGGGAGTAGCGTCATCCGGGAGCGCACGGGTGGCGCTCCGGTCGTCGGGTGTTGGGTTGGGTGCACGCGCCGGATGGCGCGCGCGTTGTTGCAGAACCGTTCAGAGCGATGCGGGAATGGCAGGGGCGGCGCGGCGGTCCAGCCGTGCAGCCAGGCGGGCGACGTGCTTCAGCGACAGCAGGTGAGCGTCGATCAGGCCCATGTCGCCATTGCGCACCACGCCTGCCAGTGCGCCGTCGTCCAGCGCGTGCAGCCTGATTGCATCGACGACGTAGATGCCGTCGATAATCTGCTTTTTGCCATCGCGCGTGATCTCGACCGTTTTCGGCACCAAAAGGTCGTGCTGGGCCAGGCGCTGCGCGAACTGGTGGGTGCTCTGCATCTCGATGTGGAACTGGCGCAGGAACTCGACCGCGCCCTGCAGCATCGGGCTTTCCTTGCCGTCGGCATCGAACAATGCCTCGCCCTCGGTCTCGCTCCAGCCGGTGAAGGCTTCATCGACGCACACCGTCAGATCGTCTCCGTCCCCGGCTTCGGCCAGCACGAATGGGTAACGGCGGGCAAAGGCAGGAATATAGGCATCGGCTTCCCAGGCACCGTCGGCGTCCAGAAAGAGATTATTTTGATCGTTCAGACCGACCATCGCGGCCAGCGTATAGGGACCACCGGGCTTGCCGACGAAGACCACCGGATAGTGCAAGGCCGCGTCCAACAGTTCGGTGGCCGCGATCAGCAGAGAGTTGATGTTCCGGGCGAAGGAAAAATCACCAGTTGCCGGCATCAGCCTGAGATCGCGGTGCCGCGAGCGGTTCAGTGCGACAGGTGTTTCATAAAAGATCATCGACGTCATGGAAGGCCCTTTGCAATATGGCAATTATAAATGGTCAGTCAAGCTGTGAATACAGGACAGGCAACAGCGGTTAAAAAAATGCTGTTACTGAACAACATATGACGTTCGTTATGTGAAGAAGGCCGGCGCACGCTGTGCTGCGATGTCAACGACGGGCATCAAGGCGTCGGATTGCGCGTGTGCCTCAGTCAGATATCGCCGGTTTTTCAAACGGCGATACGAGGCTGCGCATGGGATGGTGTTGCTCTTTCAATAGGCCTTGCTGGCGACAAACCAGGTGCGCACCGAGGATTGCGGCGCGAGCAGCGGCGATGCGCCACCGATCGGTTTGGCAAGCGACAGACTGGCGCGCCACTGGTCTCGACCTTCCCAGGTCAGGCCGACGCCAAAGCCCGAGAGCGTGGCGCGGTTCTCGCTGCGGCTCCAGGGATCACGATTGATCCTGGCGCGGGTGCTTTCGATGAAAGCGCTTGCCTCCCAGCGACCGGCGCCGAACAGGCCAAGGTCGCGCCGTAGTTCGGCCGTGGCGAAGTACCCGGTATCGGCCGACAACGCGCCCACGTCATAGGCCCGCATCGTGTACGGACCACCGATGCTCAGCTTCTCGGCCGAGTCCAGGTTGGCGTCGCTCCACTGGCCGGCCAGATTAAGGTAGAGCATCGTGCGCGGCGTCAGGGCCTGGACCCGGGAGAAGTTGGCATTCCACTTTGCATAACCACCGTCGCTGCGGGCAGAACCTGCATCGGCCGCGCGCGCCGTGGCGTCCTGAAAGTTGACGTCACCGGCGGTCCACGACAGGCTCCATCGGTTTGCACCGCCGCCCAGGAGGTCGTCGCGCAGGTCGCCGTTCAGGCTCAGCACCCAGTTCGTCAGGTCGCGGTCGGTACGCGTGCCGGTCAGGTCCACCCGGTCGCGCAACTGCTTGCCGTCGTACTGCAGCTCGAGGTACAGGTTGGCCTGCCGCGCGCGGATCAGCGGATGCCTCACCCAGGCGCTGCCGACGTCCGCCGTGCCGTTGGCGTCCAGTGCACGCACCTGGTCGCCCAGCTTGTAACGCACGGCCGAATACGCCAGGCCGACGCGGGTGCCTGCGCCGTTGACCAGGGTGTCGTAGCTGATCCGTCCGTATTTCAGGCGCTCGCCCGTGCTGACCACCGTCGCATTCAGGATGTCGCCCCGATGCAGCGGATTGAACAGGTTAACCGAGCCACTCAGGCGCGCCCGGCCAATGTAGCGGTTGCCCGCGTTGTCGAGGGCCAGATTGGCCAATGCGGCGGGATTGTGGCTGGTGACGATCTCGAGGTCGGAGGTGCCGATCGCGGTCCCCGGCTTGAGGATCGCATTCACGCCCACGCCCGGGATGTCCGAGAGCAGCAGCAGGGTTCGGTCGAGACCCTGTCCGCCGATGTCCTGCCCGGCCTGTAATGCCGCCGTGGTCGCGTCCAGCAGTGGATTGGCTACCTTGCTGCTATTGTTCACGCTCACTGCACCATAGCGCGCTTCCAGGACCTGGATGGTCACGCTGGCGCCGGACATGGTCTGCGCCGGGATCGCCGCCCGGCTCAGCGGGAACCCGTTGCGCTGGTAATACGCAGTGATGCGCGCCGCCAGTGCTTCCAGCTGCGGCAAGGTCATGCTGGTGCCTTCAGCCGAAGACACCAGCGCATGCAGGGTTGCGGTAGGAAATGCGGTATTGCCGACAATACGGATGGCGTCGACCCGGAACGGCGCCGATGCCGGCAAGCCGCCCTGTACGACAGGTGTGACCTGCAGCGTCGGCGCTTTCGTGGACGCCGCTGGCGCCGGGGCCGGTTGTACCTGCTGCAGGATCGCGCCCGAATTGGGCACGCCCTGCTGCGTTTGTGCGTGGACCTGCAGCGACGCCATTGCGAGCGCAGCGACGAGGGGTTTCAACATCATGCGTCCCTTGGAAACGGATTTCATGCGTGTCTTCATTCAGTTGTGACAACCGCCAGGGGCGGCAGCAGCATGCCGCCATTCTGGATCTGGAGACGCGGCGCACCGGCCCCGGTCCCGACCATCGTGATGATCGACGGCGCTGGCGCGCTCCGGTCTGTCTGCGCCGAAGGCACTGTCTTGCTGTTATCCTTGCTGTCATTCGACGACACCTGCAGCGTGGACGACAGGCGCAGCGCGCCCGGACGCGCGCTTGCCTGCGGCGGCAAGACCAGCGACTGCACCTGCGCCAGAATCGTGCGCACCTGCTCTGGCGCCTGCGCTGGTGGCGTGACGGGCGTGACGGGCGTGACCGGCGGGCCGGGCTGTACCGGTGGCTGCGCCGGCGGCTCGGGCTGTACCGGTGGCTGCACCGGCGCTGCGGTGATGCTCGCCAGCGTTGTCGTCTGGTCAGTGACAATTGCGTAGTTGCCGATGTCGGCGCCGCCATAGGTATTGGTCAGCCTGACGATCTTGCCGGCGCCCACGCCGGCGTCGTTGAAGACGCCGAGGGACGCGAGGGTGAGCTGATCCGCGCCGAACAGGCCTTCGAACACCACATTTTTCGTATCGGCAGTGGCGCCCGTCGTGCCGTCAAATACCTTGTCGCGGGCAACGATACCCGACACATTGACACTGGCCCTGCTGATATCGGCGCTCAGGCTGTCGAGGCCGACAAGGTTGTAGTTGCCGGCGTCGGCGCCTGCCAGCGTGTAGCCGGACACCGTCACCCGCTTCGCACTGCCCACGTTCTTGTCGGCGAAGGCGCCAACGCCGACTCCACCGAGCGTCACGACGTCGGCGCCGATCGGATTGACGATGGCGGTGCCTGACAGCGTGGCCGTGGTGGTGCCGTCGTAGCTGCGGTTGCGCGCCGACACGCCGGATAGCGCAAGGTCGGCTTTGGCGATGCTGGCGCTCAGGCCGCCGAACGGCAGGATCGTGTAGTTGCCGGCATCGTCGCCCGCCAGGGTGAAGCCGCTGACCGAGACCGCCTTGCCGGTGCCGGCGTTCTTGTCGGCGAAGAGGGCCGCGCCGCTGCCACTCACGCCAACCTGGTCGCTGCCGATGCCGCGCACGCTGGCGCTACCGGCCAGCGTCGCGGCAGTCGTGCCGTCATATACCTTGTCGGCCACGCTCAGGCCTCCCAACGCCAGGCCGGCCTTGTCGATAGTGGCGGTCAAGCCAGCCGGCTGCACCAGCGTGTAGTTAGCGGCATCCGCGCCGGCGAGCGTGTACCCGCTGACGGCGACCGCCTTGCCGGTACCGGCGTTCTTTTCGGCGAAGCTGCCGCTGGCGCTCCCGTTCACGGCGACGACGTCGGCGCCGAATGCCGCCACAGTCGCAATGCCGGACAGGGTTGCGGCGGTGGTGCCGTCGTAGGTCTTGTTGCTGGCGGTGACGCCGGTCACAGCCAGACTGGCCTTGCCGATGGCGGCGCGCAGGCCGGCTGGCTGCACGATGCTGTAGTTGCCTGCATCCGCGCCGTCCAGGGCATAGCCGCTGACCGTGACCGCCCTGCCCAAGCCGGCATTCTTGTTCACGAAACCGGCCGTTGCCGTGCCCGACAGGGTCACCGCATCGCCTCCCAGTGGCGTCACGGTCGCGTTGCCGGACAACGTCGCCGCCGTGGTGCCATCATAGATCTTGTTGTTCGCGAAGATGCCGGCGACGGCGAGATCGGCCTTGCCGATCGTGGCACTCAAGCCACCCACCTGCAGCAGGTCGTAGTTGCCCGCGTCGGTGCCGGCAAGCTGGAACCCACTGACATTGACGGATTTGTTACTGCCTGCATTCTTGTCGGCGAAGACCGCACTGCCGCTGCCCGACAGCGACACGTCATCGGCGCCGAAAGGCGTGACGCTGGCACTGCCGGACAGGGTCGCGCTGGTGGTGCCGTCGTAGATTTTGTCGCTGGCCGACAGGCCCGTCAGTTGCAGGCCGGCCTTGGCGATGCTGGCGGTGAGGCCACCGGGCTGCACCACGTTGTAGTTGCCGGCGTCTGCCCCATGCAGGGTGTAGCCGACGACGTTCACCAGTTTGCTGTTGCCAACGTTCTTGTTTGCGAAGCTGGCGCTGCCGGTCCCGCTTACCGTCACGGCATCGGCGCCGAAGGCCGCCACGGTCGCAGTACCCGACAGGCTCGCGGCAGTGGTACCGTCGTAGGTCTTGTTGCTGGCGGCGACGCCGGTCACGACCAGGTTGGCCTGGCTGATACTGGCCACCAGACCGGTCGGCTGCTGCAGCGTGTAGTTGGCTGCGTCAACGCCGCTCAGGGCATAGCCGCTGACCGTGACGACTTTGGCGTTACCGGCGTTCTTGTCGCTGAAGGCCGCGCTGCCGCTGCCACTCACCGACACGACATCGCTGCCGAACGCATTAACGGCCGCAGTACCTGACAGCGTGCCGGCAATCGTGCCGTCGTACGTCTTGTTGTTGGCAGTCACACCGGACACGGTCATGTCGGCCTTGTCGATCGTCGCGGTTTTGTTGTCGAGGCCGTTGATGGCGTAGTCATTGGCATTGGCGCCGGCGAGGGCGACGCCGCTGATCGTCACCGCCTTGTTCGCTCCAGCGTTCTTGTTCAGGAAGCTGGCCGTGGCCTGGCTGGTGTCAATGGTGATGCCGCCGGGGGCGCCGCCAACGATCGACAGGCCGTTCAGGCTGGCCGTGGTGGTGCCGTCATAGGTCTTGCTGCCAACGTTCGCTGTGAAGTTGACGAGCATGAAGGCATTGACCTTGTCAGGGTCTCCCAGGTTGTATGCGTTGTAGTTGGTCGGCATCCAGACGCCGCTGCCGTCCCTCTCAGGGTTATAGAAGATGTCGATCGTGCTGACGTTGTCCGCATAGATATACGAGTAGGCCGGGTCGTCGAATCTGACGGTGCCCAGTCCCCTGCCGGCGTTGTCGGTACGCAGGATGGCTTTCCCGCCACCCTGCACCTCGATCACACCACCCACATCGCCAACGCCGCTTGCAGTCGTCGCGTTGCGCGTGGTCACGAAACGAATGTCGCGATAGGCGCTCAGCGTCAGGGTCTTCGTGCTGATCCAGTTATAAATGCGGCCGCCATCGTCGTAATCGGCAACGCCCCCGATCGCGTCGAGGATATTGATATCGCCCTGGCCGCCCGCGCCGCTCGTGCAAGCGACACCGGTGCAGGCGGGCAGCGAAGCGGTTGTCTTGATGGTGACATCGGTGGTGTTGAGCGCTCTCGTCAGTGCCACGGCGTCGACATCGATGTTGACCGACGAATCCCACAGACTCCGGTTGCCGATGGTGATGTCGGCCGGATCCAGCAGCCAGCTGCCTGTCGTTCCGCGTGGCGCCGAGGTATCCACTGCGGCAACCTTGCTGACCTTGAGCACATGGCCCGAGGTTTCCACCTGGCCGCCATTGCCTCCTTGTGCGCCGCCACGGGCGCTGATGCTGCCATCGAAGCGGGTCGTGTCATCCGACCAGACCGCGACTTGCCCGCCATTCCCGCGCGTGACCGCGTCCGCATGGATGGCGCTGCCAGTTGCCACATCCGTCGTCAGCGCATGTCGTTCGGCGCCGGCGCCGAGGAAATTGCCGCCCACCAGGGCCGTGCCACCGCCCGCATCTCCCGACACATCGATCTTGCTGCCGGCGGCGAGCGCGACGTGATCGCCCAGCACCTTCACAGTGCCGCCCTGCTGACCTGTTACCAGTCCCGAGGCGTCCAGCGTGCCGCTGTTGCTGACCGTGCTGCGCTGTCCACCGCCAAGCACGATCGTGCCGTTGACGTTTTCCACCGTCCGCGCCTGGATGATGCCTGAATTGTTGACCACGCTTGCCAGCACGGCGTTCTTTGCATCCGTGCTCAGGATCACGGCGCCGCCGTTGGCCTGGATCAGGCCGCCGTTTTCCACCAGGTTGTCGAGCGTGCTCCGGTTGACCTGCATGTTGACCAGGCTATTGCCGGCGAACGACAAAGTCACGTCGCTGCCTGCCCCCATCGCCACACTGCCCGTCGGCGCACCGATGCTGCCGTGGTTGCTAACACGGTTGC
Source organism: Telluria sp. LT1R51-2 (assembly GCF_059685775.1). Lineage (NCBI taxonomy): Bacteria > Pseudomonadati > Pseudomonadota > Betaproteobacteria > Burkholderiales > Oxalobacteraceae > Telluria > Telluria sp. LT1R51-2. The sequence goes on from NZ_JCASIM010000001.1 coordinate 1,819,581, forward strand.
CGATGAACGCCACGTACCCGCCCTCGGGCACCGTAATGTTGCCGCGATTGACGATGCTGCCCGTGCCGGCGCCGCTGAACCGGCGCGCCGCGCCATCGGACGCAGCAGCGTCGATATCGAGCGTGGAGGCAACCAGGCCGCCGACGTTGACCTGCGAACCGGCGCCGAACAGCACGCCGTTCGGATTGATCACGTAGACCTGGCCGTTGGCATTGAGCCGGCCCATGAATCGGGTGCCATTGGTGTCGAAGATGCGATTGACCGCGATCGCGCTGCGCGAGGGCTGCACGACATTGACTGTCTCGCCGCCATTCGTATTGAAGCTTTGCCAAGAAAGCGAGAGATTCTGGCTGGACTGGTTGATCGTCGTGGTGCTGCCGGACTGCTGGATCGAGCCGCTGCCGACAGTGACCTGCCCTCCCGTGGGGCCCGCATGCGCCAACTGCGCTGCGGCTGCGAGGGCGCTCGCGGCCAGCAACTTGCGCCTGGTTTTCTTCCCACGGCCGCGCGCGGATTCGGCGACAACGACCCACGTTTTGTGCACGTGGCTCCAGACGAGCCGGTAAATTCGGTTGATTGAGGCGTGACGGTCCATTTGGTTCCCTGTAGAACGTGGTATGTGCCTAGCAAACGCGTTATTGCGGGTACTTCGCAAGATGCTCGGCGACGCGGCGGTCGAGATCGGGTTGCCATTGCGCCGGCATGACGGTCAACACCAGCCTCTCGATGCGGTCGATCTCCGCCAGTTGCACGCCATTCGGTCTGCTGGCCCTGGCGGCGCGGTTCCACATGTAGATCCGCGCCAGGTCATCCGGCGTCAGGGCGCCAGTACCGGGTTCGGGCGTGGCATTCGCATACAGGATCGCCGTCGGCAGGTAGGCAGGCGTGTGACCTTCCATAGCGGCATGCTCCAGCCAGAAGCGCGCCTGCATGACGTTCGCGTCGCCCCCCTCGCCCTCGCTGAGCATCAGCCCGAGGCGGAACTGCGCTTCGTGGTTGTGGCGTTGCGCGGCCTGCTCGTACCAGTAACGGGCAAGGCGCAAGTTCTGCGGCACGGCGGTGCCTGCGCGATAGTGATCAGCCAGCTTCAGCATGGCAGGCGGCGAATCCGCCTGGGCGGCGGCCGTGCACAACGCCAGTCCCTGTGCGACATCGCGGGCAACAATGGTCCCGGCGATATACAGGTCTGCGGCCTGGCATAACGCGTACGACATGCCCGATGCGCCGGCTTTCAGATACCACTGCACGGCGGCCTGCCCGTTGACGGCGCGGCCAATGCCTTGCGCCAGACAATCGCCAAATAACTGTTCAGCGGCCGGGATCTGCTTGTGCGCAGCTTTGTCGAACCATGCGCACGCGGCAACCGGATCGGCTTTGCGGCCCCAACCTTCGCGCTCGAATAAACCCAGGGTAAATTGGGCCAGAGGATTGGTGCCAGCATGCGCAGCATAGGCCCGATACGCGCTCGCAAAGTCACGCGCCGCCAACGCTTTCTGGGCCGGCTCCAGCTCTCTGGCCAAACCCTGAATCGACGACTGTGCCTGCACCTGCCCGGCCAGCAGCAGTGCAACAATCAATAGGGAGATACGCAACATGGTTTCCTGAATTGGATCGACGGTTGATCGTCACGCCGGTGATGCCATCGCGTCGCCGGCATCCGGCAACGCTTAGTCGTTCGAGGACGGGTAGATGCCGTTGACTGCAATGTAGTAAGGCATCACCAGATAGGGCGGCATGGTCGGAATATCTGCGTTGCCGCCTATCGGTGCGGTAGTGCCCGTCACGGTGGCGGCGCCGGTCAGCGCAGTCGACGCGTTGCCGCTGACGGCCACCGGGGCGGTGACGCCCTGACCAACCGTCAGCGACAGCGTACCGCTGATGGTGCCCGCATTCAGGCTCACGTCAGGTGCATTGGCGGTGTACGAACCTGCAGTAGCACTCGTGGGTTTGCCCAGATAGTTATTGGTCGGCGTGGTGACACCGCCGGAGCCCGACGACGCCCTCACGGTCAGACCGCTGGCCGAACCCGTAATCACCAGACCCGACAGGTTGGCGGTCGCACTCAGACCGGTCAACGTGGTCTGGGCGGTCAGACCACTCAGGTTGACGGGAGCATTGAACGACATGGAATGCACCGGCAACTGGGCAACGGTCAGCTTAATCGCCGTGCTGCCGCCATTCGCACCCACGGCGCCGCTTGCCGCATTGCGCGGGTCATAGCCAATGATGACCCTGCCGCGCAGGTCGGGCAGGTTGAAGTTGCTGCTGCCATTACCACCAAAAGTCGTGCCGACCAGGGAATATAGCGCAGTAGCCTGGTTGATCTGCATGGTTTGTCCCATGGCCAGCAGATAGCTCGATCCGATGCCCGGGAACCGGGTTGGTGACACTGCCATGACACAAACACTGCCGATATACGGCTCGACGGAACATGCATAACTTGTCGTGCTGAAGCCAGCCATTCCAATACCCGATATCAGTGCGATAACGGAGAAGCCCCTTCTGGATTTGAATGTCATTTTGTTTAACTTTCTGGCTAGGCGAAAGAATCATGGAATACGGCCAGGCTCGTGGCCGAAGCATATTCAACAAACTGATAAAACGGATTTCCAAAAGGTACGGCAACTGATCTCATGGTAAGCAGGAATCACGGCATTGGTCCATCGAAAACTTTAATTACCGAATCAGACTGTTGCTTTCAGCCCATTCCATGTCAAGGATATAAGCAGCGAGTCTGCAACCGCCATGCGCCGCTCCTGGCGCGCGTGTTTATTGACTGCCTGGTGACCTGCAGCCGATCCGGCGTGAAGGACCGCCGGTAGCCGTTCATCGAAAATTATTGACTGCCTGGTGACCTGCAGCCGATCCGGCGTGAAGGACCGCCGGTAGCCGTTCATCGAAAAAGCAGGTTTCGGGAAGCACTCGTCGGATACATACAGGCGTCGTGGATGCGGTGGGCTGCCAGGACGCTGCATCAGCGTGTCCATGAATCGTGGGAGAGGCAACCTGCCGTGTTTCACTCACGCCGGGTGGACCTGCGCCGGGAAAAATGGCAGCTGCACCGGCACCTCAGATATCCAGAAGAGCGGCACTGTCGGGAACGCTGCAGTGACGCTCTTCTGAACATCCACGATTTCGCAACTTGTCGAGTTGCACTGGTAATCATGTCAGGGTCGATGACGAAGATACCGGCCACATCAGCGTAAGTGCGTTCATCAATGTCGCCAATAGATGCTAGCACTGGCTCGCCGTCGATTCGATCAAATGCAATGCGGTTTGTTATCAGCCACCTCACCCGCTGAACTGGTTAATGAACAATTACGTTTTATCCGCTGTGCTTTGGCACGATAACTCTAAGGCATAATTCGCCCTCTTCTTGCAAGCTTGTTTGTATTGTGTTGTTGTTGCTTTAGCCCGAACGTTTGAATTCCTTTTTTAGTTTTTTACCTGTTGGTTAGTTACATTTTAGCCGATTCATACTTATTTCAATGCAAATCCAGATTCGATGCGATCCGATATTCAGATGAAAATCTTCTGTGGCAAGACAATGCTGCTTTAAGAATTCTGGGTTACTGCTCATAGCTTTCTCACACCTTCTTTTCAGAAAGCTCATCCCAAGCACATGCTATTCCTGGACGCAGGTCAGTTCGCAGGCGCCTGCCGTAGAACCATCAGTCTCATTTCGCCCATGGTTGCGGCAATGTCGGACAGCCGAAATTGCCAGCGCGGCGTTGCCTCCCAGCTTCGCCGATTCACTTGTTGCACTACGGCGACCAACAATCGCGACTTTCATCAACCCCGTCAGTCCACCCGGCAAGGCATTCCTCATCAATCTGGCCCCTGCTCCCCTCTTGCCATGTTGTTGGTCCAGGGTTCGATGTCACGTCGCTGCATATCTCCACCGTACAATTCCTGCTGCACACCCCGTCGTCAACCTGCCATCGCCCGTTCCCGGACCGTTGCATTCGAAGACCGCAGATCAAGGTGCGCACTACACGAATGTAGCGGTTTGCACACAATCGATGACTGCGTGACAATGGAATGATCCTCATCATCATTCAAAGGCACACCATGAACATCACCGTCCAGAATACTGTTCCAGCCACAACCCGTATCACGCTCGTCGGCGAAATGCACGACGGAAGCTTTGCAGCAGAAGTGATGACTGAAACCGCCGTTCCCTACACGCCATACTGGGATAACCTGCTTGAACAGCGGATTGTCTACATCCAGCCGGATGACGAGCAGCTCGGCGCAATCGTCACGGCACTGAACGAACGACGTCTGACACTCGACGAGTTACAGAATTACGGCAGCGCAGAAGGCGGTACGTCGTCGATTCCCGTCTGAGCAATCAGCCCATGCACAGTGACTGACCGGAGCGACTGCGTTTCCCTCGCTTGCTCGACTAACGACAGCCGTATCAGGCTCGCCCTCTTTTTGGTGGCTTGCCTGCTGATGGTTGTCGTCTTCAAAGTCGTTAGCTGTTGAATTATCCTAAGATTTTTTTCGACTTTGTTGGTTAGTTACGTTTTACCCTGTGAAGGCTCAGCCTTTCCCACGATTATTTGATGCCCCTGTCCCCGTCCGAGCGGAGAATTTCGTCGTGCCGCTCGTGGTCGGTCTTGTGAAGATAGGCCGCCGTCGTCGCAATATTCGCGTGCCCGGCCGTGTCCTGCAGCGTTTTGAGCTGCACACCGCTGTTGGCATGATTGGTCAGCATGCTGTGGCGCAGCCAGTGCGGCGACGCAAGGCGCAGTGTCGATGCGCTGTCACCATCCCCCGTTGTTGCTGCGTCGTCCGCAGCAAGCTGGAAGATCGCCTTGAGTGCTTCGGATGCAGCCTCGTCGGTGATCCCCACATACTCTTTCGTGCGGCTCGACAGCACCAGGGGCATACGATCTCCCCTGCTCGTCTGTTCCAGCAGACCGAACGCGCGCCGGTAGTCGCGGTAGGCGCCGATGGTGGCTGGAGGCACCGGCAACCGGCGCGGCTTGTTACCCTTGCCCAGCACGTCGAGCCACCAGCGGCCATCGCCCTCGCTGTAGACAGCGCCCATCGTCGCGCTGACGATTTCGTTCAGGCGTGCCCCTGTCTGGGCGAACGCGATCAGCAGAAAGCGGTCGCGCGCGCGCTGGCGCGCCGTGGCCTCGGTGTCGCCGGGCCGTGCTTCGGCCGCGGCCAGCGCATAGGCAATCGCGGCCGGGCTCAGATAACGGGTGATGCGGCTCGCGTGTGCAGCGCGGACATTGCGCACGAGCCGCGCCGGATTGCGGCGCAGATAACCGGTCTGCTCGGCAAACGTCAGCACGCCCTTGATCGCGATCATCGCCTGGCGGCGGCTGGTGTCGGACAGGGGCCCGGTGAACGGCCGATAACGCGGATCGTTGCGTGGCCATTTGGTGGTGCTGATCCACGCGGGCGGCGGCTGCCGGATGAATTCCTTGTAAAGATTGAGGTCGCCAACGTTCAACTGCTGGAATGTCTTGCCTGCTTCTTCACGGCACCAGGTCAGGAACCGATACAGCTCCTTCTGCAGATTGGCAATCGACTTGGGGCTGAGCTCGCCATGGGAGATATATTCGCGTGCCAGTTCGGCGTCGCTCGTGGCGGAGGTAACCGGCTCGTCATCCATGCTGGAGAAGCTGCCCGCACCGAGCCGGCTGGCGGCCGCCCGATCAGGGTCGGCTGGTGGCAGTGGGTCGAGATTGATCGGTACGAACACAGGCATGAGCGCTGAATAAGATAACTGTATGGATATACAGTATAGCACTGTGCTGCCGGGCTTCGTAAGGGCTGCTGCCGCAAATTTTCGCGCAATTAGCTACGAAGGGCGCTCTCGTCCTACAGCGCCATGCCCTGCGCGATACGTGTGCGCCCTGCCCTGCACGACAATGGTTCATCCATTTTACGAAGGGGACTACCATGAACAGCAACGCACCCGCATCGACGACTGCAACCCAGGACGGCACCACTGTCGGTATTGGCGGCCAGACCAGCGGCCAGCAAGGCGCGACGCCATCACATGAGTCGCAGACGGAAACCGGCGGCAATGGCGGCCCGGGACTGACCCGCAATCAATCGGGACCGTACGTGAACGCACCCGACGGTGCCGAAGGCAATGAGCCGCCAATTACTGACGGCAGCGCAGCGCCGCAGCCGGAAGCGCCGAGCACCGTACCGCTCGATACGGCAGCAACGCACACCAATCCAGGCGCGCAGGATACGCGGCCAGGCCAGGCCGGCCCGAAAGTGACCGGCATGGGCGCGCCGAAAACGGGTGGCAATCAAAACGCAGGTGATCTGCCGCCTTTCACGCGCTGATGTAATTTGTGCCCGCCGCTGACGTTTCGGTGTTCGCCTGCCAGCTATCCACGCAGGCCAGGCGAGCACAAAATAATTACGGCGGGCCGCCTGCAGCAGCATACGCACCAATTGGCGCCTGCGCCGCCACCTGCTCCTGCTTCGCCAATTTGCGCCACCAGATCCATGACACGATCGCATTCACCCAGAAGCACATGTACAGGAACGCCGTCAGGTACAAACCCCGGCTGAAATACAGCGGCACTGCAATGGTGTTCACCAACAGCCAGACCGGCCAGCTCTCGATGCGCCGCCCCATCATCAGTAATTGCGCGATGACGGAAAACACCAGCACCGCCGAATCGATGAACGGTGCGTAAGCATTGGTATAGAAGTGAAGTGCAGCGCCATACGCGCCAGTGGCAATGAATCCGATCGGCGCCATCCATGCCATCGTGCGCCAGCCCGCATGGGTAATCGGTAGCGGTGCGCCGCCCTTGCCATGCAACCAGCGCCACCACCCCAGCACACCCGTTACGACAAAGAAGGCTTGCAGCACGACGTCGGCATACAGGTGCGCCTCCATGAATAGCAGGCCAAACAGGGTGCAGCCAACAATCCCGGTCCACCACGTGTGGACGTTGTTGCGGCCAGCCAGGAGGATGGCGACAGCCGTGAAGATGTTCGCGGCCAGTTCGAGGGGGGATATCATCGGGTGCGGCGGGGCCAGGCTGGGAACATGGAGAGTGTCCTCTGAATGAGAGCGGCTACTCTACGCCACTCTCATGCCCCGCCGCAAGTTAGTGCAGAAGAATGCTTACAGCTTGATGGTGCCGTGCTCCGAATCCAGATCCGGCTGCTTGCCGGTCACCGCTGCCTTGGCAACGGCGAACAGGCGCACCATCTTGCTGTCATTCGAATCCCAGTACTCGGCTGCGTGCGGTACCACGCGCACGAGCACGGCGTGCTGGTCTTCCGGGCCGGCCGGGAACCAGGCCTGGACCATCGGGTTCCACATGCTGCGAATCTTTTCGCGGTCGACAATGCGCTCGGCGGTGCCGCTGACCGACACATAGGTGCTGTCATCGATATCCGAAAAACTGATGTTCACTTCCGGCTGATGCGCGATGCTGTCCCAGAGGGCGGTGGCCGAATGCACGAAGAACCAGATGCCGCCTTCGGCGTCGACGTCCTGCTTGGTCATCGGCTGGCTGGCCAGGTGGTCGTGCTCGTCACGGAACGTGAACATGGCAAAGCGCAGGGAACCGATACGGTCTTCGAGGGCTGCTACGTGGGTGCGGTCTGCGGTCATGGTAAATCCTTGATTGGGTGAGTAATACCTCATCCTAGCCTGCCCGACGCCGCCGTTCGGTGCGCAGGCGTACATTTGCGCCCCGCTGCAGATGAGTTTGGCCTGGTCAGGCTGTCCCGCAGCCGGTAACAAATGGCTTATAGTATTGCCTCTGTAAACATTTCAACAATCTTATGAAATTCGACGTCGCGATCGTCGGCAGCGGCCTGGCCGGCCTGTCGGTAGCCCTGCACCTGGCCCAGACCCGCAAGGTTGCCATCATCTCCAAGCGCACCCTGCTCGACGGCGCCAGCGCCTGGGCCCAGGGCGGTATCGCGGCCGTGCTCGATTCGGGGGACAGCCACGAGCAGCATGTGGCCGATACCCTGGTTGCCGGCGCCGGTCTGTGCGACGAAACCGCCACCCGTTACATCGTCGAACACGGGCGTGAAGCGATCGAGTGGCTGATCGATCAGGGGGTGCCCTTCACGCGTGACGCTACCGCCGAGATGGGCTTTCACCTGACGCGCGAAGGCGGCCACGGCCAGCGCCGGATCATCCATGCGGCCGACGCCACCGGCTACGCCGTGCAGGTCACGCTGGAACACAAGGTACGCGCCCATCCGAATATCTCGCTGTTCGAGCACCATGTCGCGATCGACGTCATCACGTCCGACAAGCTGCGGCCCAAGGTGGCGCATGGCAGCCAGCCGCGCTGCTATGGCCTGCACGTGCAGGATGTGAACAGTGGCGAGGTGCTCACCTTCGAAGCGGAGCACACGGTGCTGGCCACGGGCGGCGCCGGCAAGGTGTATCTGTACACGACCAACCCCGACACCGCCACCGGCGACGGCATCGCGATGGCCTGGCGCGCCGGCTGCCGGGTGTCGAACATGGAATTCATCCAGTTTCACCCCACCTGCCTGTACCACCCGTATGCGAAGTCGTTCCTGATCACCGAAGCGATCCGCGGCGAGGGCGGCCTGCTCAAGCTGCCGCCCGAAGCAGGTGCGCAGGCCGGCGAGCGCTTCATGCCGGCGCATGACGCGCGCGGCGAGCTGGCGCCGCGCGATGTGGTGGCACGCGCGATCGACTTCGAGATGAAGAAACGGGGCCTGGATTACGTCAACCTCGACATCAGCCACCAGCCCCCCGAATTTTTGATGGAGCACTTCCCGACCATCTATGCGCGCTGTCTTGAGCTGGGCATCGACATCACGCAGCAGCCCATCCCCGTCGTGCCGGCCGTACACTTTACCTGCGGTGGTGTCGTCACCGACCTGGCCGGGCGCACCGATATCCCCGGCCTGTATGCGGTGGGCGAAGTCGCCTGCACCGGCCTGCATGGCGCCAACCGGCTGGCCAGCAATTCGCTGCTCGAATGTGTTGTCGTCGGGCGCGCCTGCGCGCAGCAGATCGCGGCGAGTCCGGCGATTGCCAACCCTGCGCTGCCGGACTGGGATGCCAGCCGCGTGACCAACGCCGACGAAGAAGTGGTGATCGCCCACAACTGGGACGAGCTGCGCCGCTTCATGTGGAATTACGTCGGTATCGTGCGCACGACCAAGCGCCTCGAACGCGCGCTGCACCGGATCAAGCTGCTCAAGGAAGAGATCGACGAGTACTACCGCAACTTCCGCATCACGCCCGACCTGCTCGAGCTGCGCAACCTGGTTGAAGTCGCGCATCTGATCGTGAAAAGTGCCATGTCGCGCCATGAAAGCCGCGGCCTGCACTACTCGCGCGACTTCCCCGACACTTTGCCCAAGGCACTCCCGAGCGTGCTGACGCCGCGCCGGCGCTAGCATGGAGCGGCAGCGACTTTCGTTCACCACAGGCCTGCTGCTGAGCATCCCGCCCGTACTCTGGGCGGGCAATGCCATCATCGGCCGCCTCGTGCGCGACGCCATGCCGCCGATGACGCTCAACCTGCTGCGCTGGTCGATCGCCCTGCTCATCCTGCTGGTGCTGGGCCGCGCCGCACTGCGCCCGGGCAGCGGCGTGCTGCGCAACTGGCGCCGCTACGCCCTGCTTGGCCTCCTGGGCATCGGACTCTATAACTCCATGCAATACCTGGCGCTGACGACCTCGTCGCCGCTGAACGTGACGCTCGTCGCGTCCGGCGTGCCGGTCTGGATGCTGCTGGTCGGCCGGCTGTTCTACAACGTGCCGGTCAAGGGGCGCCAGATCGGCGGCGCCGTGCTGTCGATTGCCGGCGTGCTGGTCGTCATGTGCCGGGGCAGTCTGGCCGAGCTGGCCGCGCTGCGTCTGGTGGCGGGCGACCTGATCATGATCGTGGCGACGATTGTCTGGTCGTTCTATAGCTGGTCGCTGCTGCAGAAGAACGATGTGCCAGCCCTGCGTGCGAACTGGGCTGCGTTTTTGCTGGCCCAAGTGGCGTACGGCGTGCTGTGGTCGGCCGCGCTGGCCGGCGGCGAGTGGGCGCTGAGCACGCCCAAGATCGTCTGGAGCTGGCCCCTTGCCGCCGCCCTGCTGTACCTGGCGATCGGGCCGGCGATCATCGCCATGCGTTGCTGGGGCGCGGGCGTCCAGCGCGCCGGACCCGGGATCAGTGCCTTCTTCATCAATCTGACGCCGCTGTTCACCGCGCTGCTGTCGGCCGCCTTCCTGGGCGAACTGCCGCAGTTGTACCACGTGGCCGCGTTTGGCCTGATCGTCGGCGGGATCGTCGTGTCGGCGCGCTGATTGCAGAGCGGTGGTACGATTCCACCCATGAACGACGAACTCGGCAACCCACTTGGCGAACACCACGCGGCCACGCAGCTGGCCACGTTTCTCGAACAATATCCCCGTGCGCTGGTGCTCACCGGCGCCGGCCTGTCGACGGCATCCGGCATCCCCGATTATCGCGACCGCGATGGCGTGCGGCGCGGCCGGCTGCCGATCCAGGGCCCGGAATTCCGGCGCGACCCGGCGGTCCAGCGCCGCTACTGGGCGCGCAGCATGGTGGGCTGGCGGATGATGTCGGGCGCCGCGCCCAATGCTGGCCACCGCGTGCTGGCCGCGCTTGGCGCGGACAACCGCATCGGCTCGATTCTCACGCAGAACGTCGATGGCCTGCACACCCAGGCGGGCAGTCGCGATGTGCTGGAGTTGCATGGCAATATCCACCACGTGACGTGCCTCGGCTGCGGAGTAAACTTCACGCGCGCTGCGCTGCAGCTGCAGCTGGAAGCGGACAATCCCGGGCTGCGCCAGGTGCTCGCACAGCCGCTGCCCGATGGCGACGCCGAGATCGATCCGGATGCGGTGACGGGATTCACGGCGCCCGCGTGCGTGCACTGCGGCGGCATGCTGATGCCCGATGTCGTTTTCTTTGGCGACAATGTGCCGGCGGCGCGCACGGCAGCCGCGCTGGCGCGGATGGAAGCGGCCGACGCACTGCTCGTGGTCGGCTCATCGTTGATGGTGTATTCGGGGTTTCGCTTCTGCCGTCTGGCCGAAGCGGCCGGGAAACCGATTGCGGCGCTGAATCTGGGGCGTACGCGTGCCGATGACATGCTCACGCTGAAAATTGAAGCGTCCGCCGAGCGGGTCTTGCCGCTCGTGGCGGGGTTGCTCGGCGAGGCTTAATTACTGCTGAACTTGATCACCAAACCGGTGATCAACGCCGCGGCCATTGCGATCGACAACACGCCGTGCAACACGGGCGAACCAATCGACGCATCCGACGCCGCCGCATCCCGTTGCATCGCCATCGCCCGGCTCAGCACGACCGGGCGCAGGAAACCGCGAATACCGACCAGCAGCATGCCGATGCCGAAGAACAGCTCGCCCTTCATATTGTAGAGAATGCCGTCCATCAACTGGGGCACACCCAGCAGCAGGCCGAAGCCGAGCCAGAACAGGCGGAACACGAGCGAGCGTTTCAGTTTGGTGGTGATCGACATGGTGTGGTGTGAGAGTTGAGCGGTGCGATCAGACGATGCGCAGCGAGTAATCGGTGGCGTGCACGTCCTTGGTCAGACTGCCGATGGAAATGCGGTCCACGCCCGTTTCGGCAATCGCGCGCACGGTGTTGAAGTTGATGCCGCCCGACGCTTCGAGCAGCGCGCGGCCGGCATTGACCTGCACCGCCTCGCGCATCATGGCCAGGTCGAAGTTATCGAGCAATACCGACTTGACGCCGGCCGCCAGCGCTTCTTGGAGCTGGGCGATGGTTTCGACTTCGATCTGCACCGGCGCGCCGGCGTTCAGACTGGCCGCCGCCGTCAGCGCACGCGTGACACCGCCGGCCGCAGCAATGTGGTTTTCCTTGATCAGGATGCCGTCATACAGCGCCATGCGCTGGTTCTTGCCACCGCCAACCCGCACCGCGTATTTCTGCGCCTGACGCAGGCCCGGCAGCGTCTTGCGCGTATCGAGAATCGCCGCGTTCGTGCCCGCGATGACGTCGACGTAGCGTCGGGTGGCAGTGGCCACGCCAGACAGCAGCTGCAGGAAATTCAGCGCGGCGCGCTCGGCCGTGAGCAGCGCGCGCGGGTTCGCCGTGATGGTGCAGACGGTGCTGTTGGCCGGCATGAGGTCGCCTTCGGCAAACTGCCACGCAATGTCGGTGTCCTGGTCGACCGCGAGCATGACGCCCTCGAACCACGGCGCGCCGCACAGCATAGCCGCTTCGCGCACGATCACGCGCGCCGTAACGCGGGTGTCGTTGGGCACGAGTTTGCCGGTCAGGTCGCCGCTGCCGATGTCTTCCAGCAGTGCGGCAAGAATATTCTGTTCGAACGCCGCCTGCAGTTTGTCGTCAAACTGGGCGTGGGGATTGTGCAGACTGGTCATGCGGGGCCGACTCCGGAAAACATGGGGGCATTTTGTTCGAGCGCGCCGGTTGGCAGCGCCTTGGCGCGTTTGGCCGCAGCAAAATCGAGCATGCGGTCGATCGCACGTTTGGCTTGCAGGCCGACAGCGGGATCGACATGTACTTCGTTGCCGCCCGCTTCGAGCACCTCGGCCAGATTGCGCAGGCCATTCATCGCCATCCACGGGCAATGCGCACAGCTCTTGCAGGTTGCGCTGTTGCCGGCGGTCGGCGCTTCGATGAAGGTCTTGCCGGGGGCAGCCATCTTCATCTTGTGCAGGATGCCATTGTCAGTGGCGACGATGAAGTGGGTGGCGTCCAGCGTCTGCGCGGCATTGATCAGCTGCGTGGTCGAGCCGACCACGTCGGCCTGCGCCACGACGTTCGCCGGCGACTCCGGGTGCACCAGCACCTTGGCCAGCGGATACTCGGCCTTGAGCAGGTCGAGTTCGATGCCCTTGAACTCGTCGTGCACCAGGCACGAGCCCTGCCACAACAGCATGTCGGCGCCGGTCCTGGTCTGGATGTACGAGCCAAGGTGACGGTCGGGCGCCCACAGGATTTTCTTGCCCTGCGCGTGCAGCTCGGCCACGATATCCAGGCCGATGGACGACGTCACCATCCAGTCGGCGCGCGCTTTGACTGCGGCACTGGTGTTGGCGTAGACGACAACAGTGCGGTCGGGATGCTGGTCGCAGAACGCCGCGAACTCGTCGGCCGGGCAGCCGAGGTCGAGCGAACAGGTCGCATCCAGATCGGGCATCAGGATGGTTTTTTCGGGGCTGAGGATTTTGGCCGTCTCACCCATGAAGCGCACGCCGGCCACCACAAGGGTCTGCGCAGCGTGATCACGGCCAAAACGCGCCATCTCGAGCGAGTCAGATACGCAGCCGCCCGTTTCTTCGGCCAGATCCTGCAGGTCGGCGTCCACGTAATAGTGGGCGACGAGGACCGCGCCTTTTTCTTTCAGCAGGCGCCGGATCTTGTCCTTGAGCGCGTTGCGTTCGGCCAGTTCGGGCGCGCTGGGGATGCGTGCCCAGGCCTCGGCGGTGCAGGCCAGACCGGCCTGGGGCCGGTCGTATTCGTAGGTCTTGATCGGTACGGTGTCCATACTCTTCTCGGTCTCATTGACAGGAGCCGCGCCGGACGCGCGCCCCTGCCAGTTCCTGCATTACGCGTCGATGCCCTGGCTCGCCAGGTATTCCTCGTAGTTACCGCGGAAGTCGACGATCTCGTTTTCACGGATTTCCAGCACGCGCGTGGCCAGCGACGACACGAACTCGCGGTCGTGCGAGACGAAGATCAGGGTGCCGGCATATTTGTCCAGCGCGATGTTCAGCGACTCGATCGACTCCATGTCCATATGGTTGGTTGGCTCGTCGAGCAGCAGCACATTGTGACGGCCCAGCATCAGCTTGCCGTACATCATGCGGCCCTTCTCACCACCGGACAGCACATTGACCGACTTCTTGACTTCGTCGCCGCCAAACAGCAGGCGACCCAGGATCGAGCGCACGGCCTGATCGTCATCACCCTCTTGCGTCCACTGGCCCATCCAGTCGGTCAGGTTGTCGCCCACTGCGAACTCTTCGGTCGGATCCTGCGGCATGTAGCCGGGATTCGCGTTCTCGGCCCATTTGACGCGGCCGCCATCTGGTTGCAGTCCGCACAGCTCACCACCGATCGTGCGCAGCAGCGTGGTCTTGCCGGCGCCGTTGGCGCCGATGATCGCGATGCGCTCGCCGGCTTCGACCATGATCGAGAAATTCTTGAACAGTTGACGGTCGTAGGCTTTCGAGATGTTCTCGGCTTCCACCGCCAGGCGGTGCAGCTTCTTCTCGCCTTCGAAACGCACGAACGGATAAGCGCGCGACGATGGCTTGAACTCTTCGATCTTGATCTTGTCGATCTGCTTGGCGCGCGACGTGGCCTGGCGTGCCTTGGACTTGTTGGCAGAGAAGCGACGCACGAAATCCTGCAGTTCCGCGACTTTCTCTTTGGCCTTGGCATTGTTCGACAGTTGCTGGTTGCGTGCCTGCGTCGAGGCCAGCATGTATTCGTCGTAGTTACCCGGATACACCTTCAGCGTGCCGTAGTCCATGTCGGCCACGTGCGTGCAGACCTGGTTCAGGAAGTGGCGATCGTGGGAAATGATGATCATCGTGGAGTTACGCTCGTTGAGCATGTCTTCCAGCCAGCGGATCGTGTTGATGTCCAGGTTGTTGGTCGGTTCGTCGAGCAGCAGGATGTCCGGATTCGAGAACAGCGCCTGCGCCAGCAGCACGCGCAGCTTCCAGCCCGGCGCCACGGCGCTCATCGGGCCCTGGTGCAGCTCGGTGCCGATGCCCAGGCCCAGCAGCAGTTCGCCGGCGCGCGCTTCGGCCGAGTAACCATCGTATTCGGCGACCTTGCCTTCGAGCTCGGCGGCTTTCATGTAGTCGTCGTCGGTGGCTTCGAGGTTCGCGTAGATCGCATCGCGTTCGGCGATCGCGTTCCACAGCTCGGTGTGGCCCATCATGACGACGTCGAGCACGCGCGTGTCTTCGTAGGCGAACTGGTCCTGGCGCAGCTTGCCCAGGCGCTCGCCCGGATCGAGGCTGACGTTACCGGCGGACGGCTCGAGGTCGCCGCCCAGGATTTTCATGAACGTCGACTTGCCGCAGCCGTTGGCGCCGATCAGGCCGTAGCGGTTGCCGTCGCCGAAGCGCACGGAAATGTTCTCGAAGAGCGGCTTGGCGCCGAATTGCATCGTGATGTTGGCTGTGGATAGCACTGTATGACCCCAAAAAGCGTATTTGATTAACCGGCTATTTTACCATCGCATGCCCTGCAGGGCGAATGGGCTGGATTGGCGGGCGCCGTTGGCTGGCGCGCGTTCAGGCGCAACGCACGGTCGGGTAGTCCGACAGCACGAGACTGAAACCATCAGCGTCCGACTGCAGGTGACCCTGCGCGCCAAACGGGATCGTGACGCGCCGTGGAATGTGCCCGAAACTCAGCCCCGTCAGCACGGGTACCGGCAACGTGCGGCGCACATATGCCAGCATGGCATCGAAGTCGTAGCCATTGTCGAGCGGCCCCAGGCGGTAGCCTGAAAAATCGCCCAGCACCACCGCTTGCTGGCGATCGAGCACACCCGCCTGCATCAGTTGTAGCAGCAATCTCTCAACACGATACGGATGTTCGCTGATGTCTTCGAGCCACAGGATGCCGCCGTCGATCTGCGGAAAGTATGGCGTGCCGACGAGCGAGCCGATCATCGCGAGATTGCCGCCCCAGACCGTACCGCGCACGTTGAGCTGCGGGTTGCCGCTGACCGTCTCGCGGATCGTGTGCGTCGGACCGGCCAGGCAGGCCCAGAAATCGTCGAGCGTGAACGGCACCGGCGCTTCGGCGCCGAAGTCGCCGGCCACCATCGGGCCGGCGTAGCTGAGCGTGCCTGTTCGGGCCATCAGGCCCATGTGGAGCGCCGTGACATCGGAAAAGCCGACGACGATCTTGCCGCTGGCGGCAATCGCGTCGAAATCGAGGGCGGGCAACAGGCGGCTGATGCCGTAACCGCCGCGCAGCGCGATGATCAGGTGGATGTCGGGGTCCAACACCGCCGCGTGCAGTTGCGCGAGGCGCGCTTCGTCGGTGCCGCCGAAACGCTGGTGCAGACAGCTGTGATCGTAATAATTGCGGACCAGACAGCCCTGCGCTTCAAAGCGTGCGATGGCGCGCTCGACGGCGAGCGGATCGTTGGTGCAGCCGGCGGGCGCCACGATGGCGATGCCGAGACGGGATGTGATCACGGGTGGCGAGAAGACGGTGGGTGGAGTCTGGAAACATCTTACCGCGCTCACCAGTGCGGATCAAGGTCGGCCGGCAGCGCCAGCCACCTCGCCCACGTCAGACCGCGCTGGCCTTCTTCGCCAATGCGCGCCGCTCGGCGAAAAACGCGCGCAGCAGGCTGCTGGCCTGATCCGCCAGCACGCCGCCGACGACCCCGGTATGGTGATTCAGCGAAGGCTCGTCGAACAGGTTCACGACCGAGCCGCAGGCGCCGGTCTTCGGGTCGGTTGCTGCGTAAATCACACGCGCCAGACGTGCGTGCATCATCGCACCCGAACACATGATGCACGGTTCGAGGGTCACATACAGCTCGCAGCCAGGCAGCCGGTAGTTACCCAGCGTGGCGGCGGCGGCGCGCAGCGCCACGATTTCGGCATGCGCGGTCGGATCGTGCCCGCTGATCGGCTGGTTGAAACCGGTCGCAATGACTTCACCATCCTTGACCACGATGGCGCCGACCGGCACTTCGCCGCGGTCCCATGCCAGCTGCGCCTGGTACAGAGCGAGCGCCATGAAACGCTCGTGCGCCGCATCCGCAGCATGGTCATGCACGACTGCGGACGACACATCAGGCATCGGTAATCTCGGCCCAGCAGTTCGGGGTTTCATGCAGCACCAGCTTGTGCAGGCGCAGGCCGGTACCGAAGCGGTCGATGAACACGGTCTTGAGGATCGTGAACGCCACTTGCGCGAGGTTTTCCACGGTCGGGATGCGGTCGATGACCACGGTCTTGTGATCGGGGAGCGACGACAGGAAGTCCAGCACCTTGTCGTCCTTTTCGTACACGATGAACGCATGGTCCCACACGTCGACCAGGTGCTGCTTGGCCAGCGCCTTGACATCGGAGAAATCCATGATCATCCCGTTGTCGGAGTTGCCGTCAGCGTCGATGACGTCCCCGGTCAGCGTGATCTCGAGGGTGTAGCGGTGGCCGTGCAGGTTGCGGCACTGGCTCTTGTGGTCGGGAATCCGGTGTCCGGCATCGAATTCGAGCTTGCGGGTAATGGTCAACATTGCTGCTTTATCAGGTAATTGGGTAAGTAAATCAGGGAATCTGGAGCAGCTTGTGGGTCTGGAGGCTCAGCTTCCATTTCGGATTGGCGCGGCACGTCTCGATGGCCAGGCGGATATTTTGCGCCGCAAGCGGGCCATCCATCGCCTGCACGAAAAAGTGCTCGAAATCGAGGCGCTCGTACGCCGCCAGGTCTTGCCCGATCTGCGGGATGACCACCTTGATTTCGCTGCCTTTTTCCACCACCAGCGTCGAACCCATCTTGGGGCTGACGCAGATCCAGTCGACGCCATCGGGCACCGGCAGCGTGCCATTCGTTTCGATGGCAATGGTAAAGCCGCGTGCATGCATGGCGTCGATCAGTGCAGCGTCGAGTTGCAGCAGCGGTTCGCCGCCAGTAAACACGACGTATTTGCTGGCCGGATAGGTGGCAGGCCACAAGCCGTCGATCTCGGCAGCCAGCAGCGCAGCCTCCTTGAACTTGCCGCCGCGCTCGCCATCGGTGCCGACGAAGTCGGTGTCGCAGAACTGGCAGATCGAGGTCGCGCGATCCTGCTCGCGCCCGGTCCACAGATTGCAGCCGGAAAAACGGCAGAACACGGCTGGCCGGCCGGCATGGGCGCCCTCGCCCTGCAAGGTGTAGAAGATCTCTTTAATGCTGTAAGTCACGTTAGGCCTTTCGTCAACCTTCCATTATAACGCGGCGCATTCGCCGGCGCAGCGAATGTCATCGATCGCCGGGGTCGTGTCGGAAACGTCAGGTTTGAGACTGCACAATATTCCTACGGGAGTCGAGCGGTAAGTTCTTACGGAAACTTCCGAATCCTACCCGAGGGCAACCATGAACAAACACACGTTTTTGCTGGCGACCATGCCCTTCGTCGCCTGCGGCGCCAGCGCCAGCGAAGCCCATTTCATGGTACCTCTGCCCCTGCGCAGCGCGCCACCGGAGCTCCTGGCCTGCGTCATGGTGACCATGGCAGGTTTGCTGCTGGCATGCCTGAGCCTGCGGCGCAGCCTGGGTCTCGAAGAACGTGCCCGCACACTGCATGGCCAGTTGCTGGCCGAACGCGAAGCACGCGCGCAGTCCGAACAGGCATTGGCCGATAACCACGACGTCGTGTACCGCCTGGTACGCCAGAATGAAGACGTGCGCGACACCGAGCGCACCCGGATTGCACGCGATCTTCACAACGAGCTCGGGCGCCGCCTGCTGGTACTGCGCACCGAACTGGCCAGTCTGCACGACAGCGCTACCACTGCGCAGGCGCCGGCGCTGGCCAGTCGGCTGGAGCACGCGATCACGCACATCGACGGCGCGCTCGGCGCCGTGCGTGCGGTGACAAGTGGCCTGCGCGGTTTCGGTCCCGGGGACGGCCTGCGCCATGCGCTCGAACGGTGCCTGGCCGAACACGCGCACCTGTACGGCATGCGCTACCGCTTCGAAGCCGGCATCGATCCCAGCTCGCGCGCGGGCCAGGATCGCGGCGCGCGGCTGGCCGTGTTTCGCGTCCTGCAGGATGTGCTTGCCACTGCTGCACGGGTCCAGCACGGTGAACTGCACGTGCGGCTGCTGGAAAACGCCGGTTCGCTGGGACTGGAAATCGATGGTTGCGCGAGCGCTGCGGACGAGGTCGCCTCATTGTCGGCGGAGCTGATCGACCAGATCCGCGCCATGGGCGGCGTCCTGCGCGTGATCTGCACCGCCGGGCATGCCGGCCGCTGGTCATTGTCACTGCCAGTCCAGAATCGCGCCGCCGAACTGGTCCCGCTTGCCTGAGGCAATTTTCTGGCGCCAGTTACCTGGCGCAGCTAACTGGCGCAGTTACCTGATCCAGGTGCGACCGCACCACCGTGTACGTTAAACACAACGCTCGAACCTCCTTGCTAAAGATCAATAGCGTGTCTTGATGCAGGTAGCAGAATCGGTTCCTGACGGCAGCCACCCGGTTGCCGCAAACCGAAGCGCTACCAATCGCAGAGGACTGCTCATGATCAACACAAGCAGCAGCGCCGCCTATCCGACCGTCCTGCTCCAGGATGTCGCCTTCGTCGGTCAGTTGATGGAAAGCCTGTCGGTACCGGTCTTCGTGCTCGATACCCATGCGCGCGTGACGATCTGGAACCGTGCCTGCGAGCACCTGACGGGCGTGGCAGCGACCGAGGTACTTGGCACGACCGACCATTGGCGCAGCTTCTATGACGTGCAACGCCCCACCCTGGCCGATCTCGTCCTGCGCACCCGCGGCGAGCCGCCCCGTGCGGGCGACAGCAATGACATCACGACTGACGACGGACGCACCCAGCCGGGCTTGTCGATCGAGAGCTGGTGCGACATGCCCCGCGCCGGCCGGCGCCGTTACCTGGCGGCCGATGCCAGCCCGATCTTCGGCGCCAATGGCCAGCTGTCGGCGGTGGTCGAAACGCTGCGTGACCTCACCGATGAAAAGATCGCCCAGGCCGCGCTGGAACAACTGGCCACCCGCGACGGCCTGACCGGCCTGGCCAACCGGCGCTGCTTCGACGACACGCTGGAAGCGGAATGGGCGCGTGCACTGCGCCAGATGCAGCCACTGTCGTTGCTGATGGTCGACGTCGATAATTTCAAGGCCTATAACGATGCACACGGCCACCTGGGCGGCGACGAATGCCTGAAGCGCGTCGCGCGCGCGGTTGCCAGTGAGATGCGCGCCAACGACCTGGTGGCGCGCTACGGTGGTGAAGAGTTCGCCGTGGTGCTGCCGAACCAGTCGCTCAAGGGGGCAGCCATCGTCGCCGAGCGGATCCGCTCCCGGGTCGAGCAACTGCAGCTGCCGTGCTGCTTTGCCTCGGGCCACGTCACCGTATCGATCGGCGCAGCCACGGCCATCGCCGGCCCCGACAACCACGCGAACCAGCTCGTGGCCATCGCCGATGCCGCCCTGTACCGTGCCAAGCATCTGGGACGTAATCGCATCAGCCTGCCGATGACCGAAGCGGCCTAAACGAGGATTGTTGAACGCCTGGACGGGGGATCCGTCCACCCTACCGCGAGGCAACAGGCAAAAAAACGGCGCCAACTGGCGCCGTTTTCATCGGTACTTCCCTGCTGCCTGATGCGCTTAACGCATCATGCGTTCCCAGCCGTGACGAACTGCCGACTTCATCTTGTCCCAGGTCGACTGTTCACCCGGATAGCGGTTGTCCCAGTCGCTGCGCAGATCCGCTTCGACTTCGGTCCATGGACGGTTGCGGTACTTTTCTTCACGCGCCATCTCGGTGCCGTAGTTATAGGCTGGACGGAATTCGTCGTAGGCGCCACCGGTGCTGCCGTAGACCGAATTCCAGTGGTTGCGGTAGTAGACGTCGTCGTCATTGTCGTCGGTCATCTTGTCCCAACCATGACGTACGGCGTTCTTGACGCGATCCCAGGCCGACGGCTCGCTGCTGTCGCTGCCGGTGGTGGAAAATTCGCGCGTGCCGTCGATGCGGTTATCCCAGCCCGTGCGCAGGTCGGTCTCGACATCGTCCCATGGACGGTTACGGTACAACTCGTTACGGCGCATTTCGGTGCCGTACGAGTAGGCCGGCTTCAGGTCGTCGTACTTTTCGCCGGTCGACGCATAGGTGCTGTCGTAGTGGCTGCGGTATTGGTCGTCGTTGTCATCACCGGTCATGCGTTCCCAGCCGTGACGCACGGCGGCCTTCATCTTTTCCCAGGTCGATGGCTCGCCACCGGTGGCGTAACGGCTGTCCCAGTCGTTGCGCAGGTCGGCTTCGATATCGTCCCATGCCCCATTGGTGTAACGGCCGCTGCGCGCAGCTTCGCTACCGTAGCTATAGGCCGGTGCGTACTCGTCGTACGATGCGCCGGTGGTTGCGTAAGTGGTGTCGAAGTGATCGCGGTAATAGGTGTCGTCGCCGCTGTAACCACCCATAGCGCTGCTGCCCGAGCCCGATTCAAAACCCGTTGACGCGCTCATGGCCGCATCCGACTGACCGCGCGAGAAAATGCGCACGCCATTGCGCTGCTTGTCGGTGAAGTGCGTGCCTGTGTTGCCGGTGTTGCCGGTAGCGCCGGTGTTGCCGATGCTGGTGTCGCGCTGCAGCGAATCGCCGCGGTCTACTGTGGTCGAACCCTGGCGGATCGAGCCTTCCAGTGCCGAGCCCTGGATTGCCGTGTCACGCAGCGTCGAACCTTGCAGCGACGTGCCGCCGGTGGCGGTCAGGCCGCTCTGGCCCAACGGTTCCTGGTGGGTCGAGTTGGTCAGATCGGCCGTGCCGAGCGACTCCTGATGCTGGAACAGCTGACGGTCGCCTGGATTATCCAGCGACGGGATCGCGGCCGCTTGCACCGAGCCCGCGCCGGTTGGGGTCGACTGCGCCGACATCGACGATGCCTGCTGCATGCCGATCGTGCTGCCGGCGTGCATTGCGCCGCTGCTGAAGCCGGTCGAGGTCAGATCTGGCGTGCCGCTCGACGTTTCATCGATGTCGGTCGGGCCGTAGCGTTCGACGATGTCGGCGCCGCGTTCGACTTCGGGCAGCGAGTTTGCAACCAGCGTCAGCACATGGCGGCCGCTGTTGACAGCGCCTTCGTAGCGGTTGACGTGTTCGGCATTGTCGGAACCGAACAGGTCGCCGAAGAAATTCTTGATGCTGGCAGTGATGCCGGTGTCGCCATCGGCGCTACGGGCGGTATCGAGGTCCGACGAGGTGGTCAAGCTGTCGCTCTGGCCGATCGTGTCGGCGTCGGTCGATGACAACCGCACATCGGTGCGGGTAAAGCCCGACGACAGCAATTCGTTCAGTGCGTTCTGTGCATCAGTGCGGTTATCGAACACCGCGACGAGAGTATGTTGCATGGCCGTTCCTCCGAAAAATAGTGAATCTTGCGCGGGCGACGACGCCGCCGTTCCGTTCACGCTATGTTGTCAACATTACTCTATTCTCGTTGAAACTCGCGCACCATTGACGAGCGGAAACTAAGCAACGCGCAGCGCACGCATGGCGGATGACAAAGCGATGACAGCAGGGGAAATGGAAGAAGTAAACCGCCCGGGCAGCGTCAGGCGGTGTACACAAAGCGCGCGCCGGCAGCCCTGACAGCGCAGGGGCAATGCCAGGGGCGGCTCAGGGACAACTCAGGGGAAACCCAGGAAAAACTCAGGCGAAGGGATTGTCGATGGTCTTGACCTCGGGCGGCGGCAATTGCGCCGGCAACGCGCGCCCTTCCAGGGCGGCCACGATCTCGCCCAGCACCGCGTGCAGGCGCCGTGCATGCTCCAGGCCCGGCACGTCGGCAGTCAGATCGACGTCGCCCGAAATCGTGATGCGGTCGAGCCGGTTTTCCAGCGTCAGGTCGCCGATGCCGAGGACGTCGGCCTCATTGGCGAACGGGACAAAGCTGACCGGTTTTTTCTTGCTCATGGATCCTCCGTGTTATGAACGTTTCTTGGGTTGCTTGACCTTCGGCAAGCGCAGCATGCGCTCCTTTTGCTGCGTGCTGAGCGATGGCAGCAATTCAATGCCGACGATGCGCTCGAGTTCGGCGACCGGCACGACATTGATCGGCGCGTCGGCCCGGTTTTCGGTCAGCCATGCCGCCGCCAGACGCTGGCGCGGGCTGTAGACCACCTTGTACAAATGGGTCGGCACGATCACGTTGCCGACTTTTTTCAGGCTCGTGCCCAGAAATGCCGGGCCGGTAATCACGTACAGCTCGCCTTCGGTCTTTGCCATCGTACGCACGGCGCCTTCGATCGGCGCCCAGATCTTGCGGTTATGGTCGCGGTCTTGCGGAACCATGTTTGCCAGCGAAAAACTTTCACGCTGCGTGCGGCGATCGGGCATGTTCGCGTTCGGCGCCAGGTGGCCCCGATCAAAACCACTGCGGGCATAGTCGGACAGCTCGGCGCGCTGGCCACGCGGCAGGCGCGCCTCGGCGTGGAATTTATCGTCGCGGTCGAGCCCCTGGGCACGCTTGAGATTATCGGCGCGCACATACTCGGCCGACCACAACGGCGTGCGCGTCACGCCCGAGTGCATGACGCCAAACACGCCGTAGCACAGCTCGCGTGTGGACACCGCCAGCTTCTTGTTCTGGATTTCCGGCAGGCGGCCATCGAGGTAGTGTACGGGGCAACTGGCGGCCTGGACGGCAGCAGACGCGAGCAGCGCGCCAGCAAATGCGATCCGGGCAACGGTACTGGCAAAGGACAATCGGAACATGGTGACGACACAATAAAGGAAACAGCGGGCATTCTAGCCGAGCGACAATTACCTGAGCATAAATTCAGGCGCAGTCAACGTTAAATAGAGGCGAGCACGCCGGGATGTTGGCGTGCGCCCTGCCCGTATGCACTGCGCCATAATCGGCACACAGCAAACTTTCCATGGAGATCCGTATGACCAATCACGAACAACCAGACCACCAACCTGCAGGCGGCGAGCAGCAACGGCCCGACAACCTGCTTCCGGGTGAAGAAGGGTTTGAAGATGGCCGCTTCGATGTCGCCGAAGAAGTCAGTCTCGACCAGCATTCCGACGAGGCACGGCGTATCGGTCAGGCACCTGGCAACGGCATCGCCGATGCGCTTCCCGAGTCGCTGAAGACGCCGGTACCATCGCAGCCGGTCCCGGATAAACCCTGACAGGTGCGAGCCCCCGGTAGCATCCGGGGCCTTGTATCCGCCGAATTGAACGTTGACACATTTCTTGCGACACATTAGATTGTCAGAATAGACACACACCCAACACACGTAACACATACCTAAGCCAGACGCATGTTGACCGATTCGAACGACCGTCCCGACAGTCCTGATCGTCCTGAACGTCCCATCGTTAGCTGCATCCTGTTCATCTGCAAGAATGCCAATGTCGATCCTGTCGTGATGCAGGTTGCGCGCGATCTGGGCCGCACGGTCCTGCATGCCAGGTCCCTCGAACAAGGCCTGGAGTATGTGCTCCGCCAGGACTTTGCCCTGGTCCTGGTCGGCTACTCGGGCGATGCTGACGGCATGCTGGCCGTCATCTCCGCCGTCCGAACCAATGCGCGCTCGAGTCTGACGCCCATTGTTGCGATCGGCTTGCCGCTGCCAATGCCGATGCCGCACGAGGCGCTGTACGAGGCCGGCGTCATTGCCGTGCTGACCGAGCCCCTTTCTCCAACGATCCTGCGCGCCAAGGCGCGCTTCTACACGGCTGCCTTCGACACGCAGATCGAGCGGCGCCGCGCCGAAGCGGCGCTCGACGAGACCAGCCGGCGCCTGGCGCGCATCATCGAAGCCGCCGAGCTGGGCATCTGGTCGTGGGACATCGGCGCCGATCGCGTCCAAGCCGATGAACGGGTGGCCGATCTGTTCGGCGTGTCCTGGCAAGACCGCTCCAGTGCGCCGCTGGCGCGCTACCTCGCTGCAATTCACCCCGATGACGTGGAGTCAACCACAAACGACATCAGCGCCGCAATTGCCGCACGCAGCACCTACGGCGCGACCTATCGGCTCCGGCTGCCCGGTGGCGGCTGGCGCTGGGTCATGGCACGCGGGCATGTCGAGACCGATCTTCAGGGCAAGGCGAGCGTGGTGCGCGGCGTGATCATCGACACCACCCGCCAGCTCGAGGCCGAACAGCAACTGCGCGCCAGCGAAGAACGCTACCGCACCGTGTTCGACTCGATCGACGAAGGCCTGTGCGTGATCGACGTGCTGTTCGACGACGACGGCAAGCCCTGCGACTTCCGTTTCATTGAAACCAATCCCGCGTTCATCAAGCACACGGGCCTCGTGGACGCGGTCGGCAAGACGATGCGCGACTTCGTGCCGCGCCACGAACAGCACTGGTTCGATATCTACGGGAAGGTCGCCACCACGGGCGAACCGGTGCGCTTCGAGAATGAGGCCGAGGGCCTGGCGCGCTGGTATGACGTGTATGCCATACGACTGGGGGGCCCATACCCGCACCGTCTCGCGGTCCTGTTTACCGACGTGACCGAACGGCGCCGGTCAGACGCTGCATTGCGCCAGATGGCGAACGACCTGTCCGAGGCAAACCGGCTCAAGACCGAGTTTCTGGCCACGCTCGCCCACGAACTGCGCAACCCGCTGGCGCCGATCCGTAGCGGCCTGCAATTGATCCGGCGCGCACCGGGCGAGGCCGCGGCCGTCAGTCGCGTGCACGAGATCATGGGGCGCCAGCTCGATCACCTCGTGCTGCTGGTCGACGACCTGCTGGACGTTGCCCGCATCCAGCGTGGCCAGGTCGAGCTGCGCTGCGAGCCCGTCGATCTGGCCACGGTCATCGAGGCTGCGGTCGAAACGAGCACGCCGTTGATCCAGGCGGCGCGCCACGCCTTCGATTTGCAGCTGCCAGGCACGCCGCTGCCGCTGATGGCCGATCCCACGCGCCTTACCCAGGTGATCAGCAATTTGCTCAACAACGCTGCGCGCTACACACCCAGGGGCGGGCGCATCGGCCTGGCTGCCAGGGTTGAGGGCGACGAGGCGTTGATCACGGTGACCGATAACGGCATCGGCATCGCGCCCGATGCACTGGAAGCGGTATTCAAGATGTTCACGCAGGTTGGCCAGGCGCAGCAGCCAGGTTCGGGCGGACTGGGCATCGGCCTGTCGCTGGTGCGCAGCCTGGTGGAACTGCATGGCGGCAGCGTGCGTGCTGCCAGCGCCGGCACGAATGCCGGCAGCGTGTTCACGGTGCGCCTGCCGCTGGCCGGTGCGCCCGCCCATCCCGTGCCGCCCGTACTGACTGCAGCCCCAGCCGAGGGGCTGCCGGCGTCCAGCGTGCTGGTGGTCGACGACAACCGGGATGCGGCCGAGACCCTGGCCGCGCTGCTGTCCATGCTGGGCCACAGCGCACCGGTCGCGAACGATGGGCACCAGGCACTGCGCATGCTGCCAAGCCTGATGCCGGACGTCATCTTCCTCGATCTGGGTATGCCGGGCCTGTCCGGTTATGAGGTGGCCAGCGCCATCCGCGCCGATGCCCGTTACGCCGCCGTGCGCCTTGTGGCCTTGACCGGCTGGGGTGGCGAGAGCGACCGGGAACGCACCGCGCAGGCCGGCTTCGACGCGCACCTGACCAAGCCGACCACGGTAGAAGCGATCGAACACGTGCTCAGGCAGATCACGTGAAAGACCGGTCTGCCGGCTGGCAGGTCAGCGTGGAGAGCACGACGTAAAAAGGGCCGGTGTCCTGCGACACCAGCCCTTTCTTTTCGTACTTGCTGCCGCGTTTAGCCCGCGTTGGCCACCGCGACCAGGTCCGGCGTGCTTGGCACGGCTTCCTGATTGGCGGCGAAGAAGCGCTCGACCTTGTTGCTGCGCTCGGCGCTCTCGATCAGCGCGTGCATGCTGCTGGCAGTCAGATCCCACGACGTGCCGGCCACGACGTCGCGCATGCGCGCTGCCATGGTGGCACGGGCCTCGGGCGTCAGCGCCAGCTGGCGTTCGCAGGCCGCGATGAAGTCAGCGTGCGATTCGGCGATCTCGACCACGTCACCGTATGGCACCTTGACGTCGGTGATTGGCGTCGAGACCGACGGCAGTTCGGCTGCCATGTACTCCAGCACCTTGGTCGGGCTGATGAATTTGGTCGAGTCGTTGATCGCGAACGGCAACAGGCAAACGTCCCAGCCGGCCAGGAACTGTGGCAGCTCGTTGTAGGTGCGCTGACCCATGTAATGCACATTGGCCTGCTTTGGCAGCGTTGCCGGATCAATCTTGACGACCGGACCCACCAGAACGATCTGCCATTCGGGATGCGCATCGGCCATGCTGGAGACCAGATCGACATCGAAGCGCTCGTCGATCACACCGTAGAAGCCAAGGCGTGGGTGCGCGATATGGGCCTGGTCCGGATGCGAGATCGCGGTGTCCTGCGCCTGGCGGAAGTGGCCGGCATCGACGCTGCTCGAGAAGCAATGGGCGTTGGCGTGGCGATCGCGCTTGGACTGGTACAGGCTCGGGCCACCGGTGAACACGACGTCGGCGATATTGAGGAGCGCGCTTTCACGCTGCAGCAGCTGCTTCGGCGCATTCTTGAACATCGCCAGCTCGTCCATGCAGTCGTAGACCACCTTCGATGGCTTCAGACCCTGCAGCAGCGGGAGCGCCATTGGCGTGTAGAACCACACGACCGGCTCTTCTCCGGCAGGCACCAGGTCAGCCAGCAGGGTCTGCATGGTCGGCAACTGGTCATCGTGGAAACCCCACTGGTGAATCGGCGTATGCGGACGGCACACGGTGATGTTGTCAGCGACTTCCATCTTTTCCAGGCGCGCTTCGCCTTCGGTGTGCATCGGCTCTTCGACGAAGAGAATCTTGTAGTGTTGAGCCAGACGTGTCATCAGATGCTGAGGACGTTGAAACACGAAATCCCAGCGGAGATGGCAGAACACGATGAGGGTCGGCATGTGAGTTTTCCTTTTCGCCTTGGTGGCGCTATAGTTGTTGGTGATTGTGCAGCCGGACGGTTCTTCTCTCTGTACTGGGACCACCGCTGCCTGCGCGCGGGAACCTGGCCGGACGAGTGGATCGTAACATGCAATTTTCTTAATTTTTTGATTTGTGCAGAGCAATATTTCAATGAATGTAACGCGACCTCGCGCCGTTTCTGTCGAGCGTCATAGGAAAGCGCGTAGTATCACACCATATTCTGTCAGCGACGTCCTACAACGCGACAGGAAGTTACACTACGAAGAGAAGTGAATATCTTGACGTGGAACACTGAGAGTCACCTGCGAAAAGCGCCGTGCAACGTTGTTTGCAGCGCACCATGGGTCAGTAATTCCAGTACTGCGGGATACCCGGATGCACCGGCCGATGCACCCGCAGGGGCGTATATGGTTCAGCCCGGCTGGTAAGGTTCGGCGCCTTCCGCATGCCCGTCGTCGCTGAATCCGGTGGCAATCGACACGCCTTCCAGACCGAGCGAGAGCAGCGCGTCACACAGCTCGTCGACCTCGAGCACCAGATCGGCAGCCAGGTCAACCGGTTTCTCGACGCTGCCCCATGGCCGGCCGCCGTCGAGCGCGTACAGGTTCGCGCGCAGCAGGATGTGCTCGCCCATATCGATGGGTGCAACGGTCGCATGCACGGCATCCGGCGCCAGGTCCTTGGCCAGCAGCAGGCCCTTGATCTCGGCCAGTACGCCTAGCGTGGCCAGCTCGGCCACGCCCTGCTCCTTGGCGCCGTAGAACAGATCCTGGTACAAAAAATTGACTTCCAGCTGCGCCGGATCGGCCGCCAGGCAGCGCGCCACCAGCGGTGCGACGGCGACGGTCCAGTCACGGTAGCGGTCCATGCGCGCAGCGAAATACGCGTCGCTGCCTGCCTCGTCCTTCGGAATCCGGTAAAACGCATCGTCGCTGCGCTTGAACGAAAAGCCGAGCAGGAAACGCAGCTCGAGCGCAGTCTCGTCCGGTGCAACCGGCTCGCCGGTCCAGCCGCGCATGCTCGCTGCAATGGTCGGGGCGGGCTGCAGCTTCTTTTCCATCAGCGAGGCGGCGGCTTCGCGCAGCATCTCATGCAGTGTGCTGTAGGCAATGTGATCGATCTCGCCCAGATCGAACGCGTGCTGGAGCAGGATCACGCGCGCATCGGGGCTGTCCAGACCGCCGTCCTTGAAGCTGGCCACGAGCGCCTCGAAGGCGGCCTCGTCCTGGAACGTCTGCTGCGCCACCAACCCGCCCTGGCTGCGCACGAACAGCGGCACCATGAAGGCATCGATATCATGCTCCGGGCTGCCTTCGCGGCCCACGCGCAGTGTTGCCGCTTCTTCGTCGATGCACCCGCGCAGTACGCGGCAGGCCAGCGGATCGGTGTAGCGGGCCAGCTCGATCGCCTCGTACAGCACCTCGTCGCGCTTCTTGCGCACCGCCTTGCGCACGGCGATGGCCAGCTGTTCGCGCCGGGCGTCGTCGGGTTCGCCCGATGCCAGGTCTTCGCGCTCGGCAATTTCGAGCGCCAGGTCGGCCATTTCCTGGGCCTGGGCATTGGTGTCCGGTTCGCGTGTGTTGTTCGAGGTGCGGGGCACCGGACGCTTGTTTTTTGGCATGTCTGAATTGAAAGAATGAAGGTGAACGAAGAATCGAGCTGGCATGGTAACACTGCGGGTTGGCCCCTGACAGCTGCCTTTGGCCCGACACGCAGCGCCATCGGCAATGATATGCTTCGCCCTACCGAAATTTGCAGGATCACCATGCTCGACCGCTTCTTCCAACTCAGCGCCAACAAGACGACCATCCGTACCGAACTTACCGCGGGCCTCACCACGTTCCTGACGATGGTCTACATCATCTTTGTCAATCCATCGATCCTGGGTGACGCCGGCATGCCGAAAGAATCGGTATTCGTCGCCACCTGCCTCGTCGCCGCCGCCGGCACCGCCCTGATGGGCCTGTACGCCAACTACCCGATCGCGATGGCGCCTGGCATGGGCCTGAACGCCTACTTCGCTTACGCCGTCGTGCTTGGCATGGGCATCCCGTGGCAGGCGGCGCTGGGCGCCGTGTTCATTTCCGGGTGCCTGTTCATTCTCGTCACGATGGTCGGCCTGCGCGCGATCATCGTGGACGGCATTCCGCGTTCGATGCGGGTCGCGATCACGGTCGGTCTGGGCATGTTCCTGGCGCTCATCGCCCTCAAGAACGCCGGCATCGTCGTTGCCAGCGAGGCCACGCTGGTCAAGGCGGGCGATCTGCACCAGCCCGCCGCGCTGATGGCCGTGCTGGGCTTTTTCGTGATCGTCGCGCTGGACCGCCTGCGGGTGCGCGGCGCGATCCTGATCGGCATCGTGCTGGTGACCGTGCTCAGCTTTTTCTTCGGCGGCAATACCTACCAGGGCGTGTTCTCGCTGCCCCCGCCCATCTCGCCGACGCTGTTCGCGCTGGACATCCCGGGCGCGCTGGCGGCCGGCATCCTGAATGTGGTGCTGGTGTTCTTCCTGGTCGAATTGTTCGATGCGACCGGCACCCTGATGGGCGTGGCGCGTCGCGCGGGCCTCTTGGTCGAGGGCAAGATGGAACGCCTGAACAAGGCGCTGCTGGTCGACAGCGGCGCGATCGTCGCCGGCAGCATGCTGGGCACGTCGAGCACGACCGCCTACATCGAGAGCGCGGCCGGTGTGCAGGTGGGCGGCCGCACGGGCCTGACCGCGCTGACCGTTGCAGCGCTGTTTCTGGCCTGCCTGTTCATCGCGCCGCTGGCTGCGGTGGTGCCGGCCTACGCCACCGCGCCGGCGCTGCTGTTCGTTGCCTGCCTGATGCTGGCCGATCTGGGCGATGTCGACTGGAGCGACACCACCGAAAGCATCCCCGCGGCCGTCACCGCGCTGGGCATGCCGTTTACGTACTCGATCGCCGAGGGCATTGCCTTCGGTTTCATCAGCTACGCCGTGCTCAAGCTGCTTACCGGTCGCGCCCGTGACGTGAAGCCCGTGGTCTGGGTGATCGCCGGATTGTTTGCATTCAAGATCGCCTACGTCGGGGCGTGATTGTGAAGGCAATGCGTTAGGCGCAGTCAACGTTAGGTGTTGATGACGCCGATTACAATACAGAGCAATTGCTCTGCGGAACGGACCCGCCCGCCATCCAGGGCCCAGCGCCAGCCCAGGTAATTGGGCAGATAGCGCGATGCCACGCCGCGAAAGCCCCGTAGCCAATCCTTGAAGCGCCCGTGGTAGGCGTTCACGTTCTGCACATGGATGGCACGGCTACCCACCTGCCTGACGCGCACGCCGGCGCGCAGATTGACCGCCAAGTGCGCGATCCTGTGCTTGCGTGCAAATGCCCGGTACGCGCCGTGGCTGTCGCTGACCAGCAGCGCCTGCGGATCGAGCCTGGGCAGCAAATCGCGTTCGAGTTGGGCGGCCGTCAGTGCGCCACGACCAGTCACTGCATCAACGGTGCGGCCATCCCGGTCACGCGCCACCAGAATGCAATCCAGATGCCGGGAAATCCCACGCCTGGGCGCTTGCCCGCCCCGTCGGCGTGGCGGGCGATCCAGCGAGCGCGAGCCTTTTTGCGATTCGAGAAGGAACATCTCATCGGCCTCGACGATGCCGTTCAGCGCTGCAGGCCGGTCGAGCTTGGCCCAATCCAGAAAGCGGTGGCGCCACCGAAAGGCGGTATTGCGGTGCACGCCGACCCGGTCGGCACCCCTGCGCACGGACACCGAATCGAGCAGTACCTGCGAGTAGGCGAGCCATTTGGCCTTGAGCCTGAGTCGCGCCAGTGGCGTGCCAGTCAGATCGATGAACGTACGGCCGCAGGCACAGCAGCGAAAGCGTTGCAGGTCGTTGGCGAACCCGTGCCGGTGACAGCGCGCATCACCACAGCGGGGGCAGCAGCGCCCCGGGGCCCTGGCCTCTGCGATGAGTGCAACGACCTGGTCGAGGCCAGCTGCGGGATGCAGGGCATCGAGCACCTTCTGGCGCTGCGGCACGTTCAGCGACGGCAAGCCGGCGAACCAGCGCTTGAAACGCGGCGCTTTCATGATCGACTCCTGGCGGTGGGGACTGGGGTTGGACCACAGCCCCGCTCATCAGTTCAACGCTGTGCTCTATTTAACGTTGACTGCGCCATGCGTTACAATATCGGTCAATTCGCGGCAACGTAGCTGCCGCGCACGATTCACGAACGATGGGCCGGTTGCCCTGCACAAGTCCGGCGGTGCGGTGCGGCCCACGCTTCTCTACGGATGCTGATGAAACTATCCCCGATCCTGGCGCTGCTTCTTGTCAGCGTCCACGGCGCGGCCAACGCGGCCCCCGATCTGCCCCAGGTTGGCGACGTCCACGCGCCCTTGAAAGTCATGATGCCGGCGATTCCCGATGGTGGCTGGTTCACCTCGGCCGAACTCGGTGCGATCAATACCTCCGGCAATACCAGCGGCACGTCGGTGACGGGCAAGATCGACGCCCGCCACGAGACCTCGCAGTGGAGCCATGAATTCATTGCCAGTGGCTACTTCAAGGAAGACGAGTACGAGAACGAAGAAGGCGAGCTGCAGCGCACGCGCTCGGCCGAGCGCTGGGCCACGTCGGCCAAGGCCTCGTTCAAGCTGCTGGGCGACGGCCGCCGCGCCTTCATCCTTGGCTCGCACGTCAACGACAAGTTCGGCGCGTATGTACGCTACTCGTCGCTGTCGGTCGGTTACGGTTCGCGCTGGTACACGGCGCCGGACAAGACGCTCGATGTCGAGATCGGTCCGGGCTACTTCAACGGCAAGCGCGAAACGGATGAAGAAGAAGACGGCCTGACCGTGCGTGGCGCGGCGCAGTTCCGCTGGCAGGTGAGCCCGTCGGCATTCTTCGCGCAGACGCTCGCTGTCGAGAAAGGCACATCGAACACGCATTCGGTGGCCGAAACGTCGCTGTCGACCAAGATCAATGGCAGCATGCAGATGAAGGCAGGCTTCAGCGTGCGCAATGACAGCAGTGTGCCTGAAGACAAGAAGAACACGGACACCCAGACCTCGCTGACGATGGTCTATTCGTTCTGATCCTTCAGCGCCAACCCAGCTCGAGCGCAGCGCCGTCGTCCTGAACGACGGCAAAACCGCACGCCGCATACAGCGCGCGCGCGGCGCCATTCTCCGCGCGCACGCGCAGCGTCATCGCCCGCTGCCCCAGACACGCGGCCTGGAGCGCTACCAGCACCGTGCGCGCGACACCCCTGCGGCGCATCGGCTGCGCCACCGCCAGATCAACTACGCGCAGCGTATCGTCCGTCCAGTTCAACACCACCCGTCCCACCGCGTGCGCGCCATCGGCCAGCAGCCAGGTCTCGGCTGCGGGATAGCGCAGCGCGTAATCCTCCAGCTGAAGCTGCTGCTGGTGCCGCGCGATGCCCTCGATTACACTGCGCGGTACCGGCAACGCGCCCAGGTCGGGCCGCGTTGCCAGGTACAGCGCGGCCAGGAACGGCGCATCGGACGCGCCCGGCGCGCGTCCCGTCAGGGCGCCGAAACGGCGTTCGGTCAAGTCGTCCCGGTCCGCGGCATCAGGCTTTTGGCCATGATCAGCGCCGCCAGGCTGATGAGCGCCGCGCCGCTCAGGTAGTAGCCGACAAATTCCAGCCCATAGTTCGTGCCCAGCCACAGCGCGATGTACGGCGCGGCCGAAGCGCCCAGGATGCTGGCGAAGTTGAACGTCAGCGACGCGCCGGTATAGCGCACCTCGGGCGGGAACAACTCGGCCAGCAGCGTGCCCAGCGGCCCGTAGGTAAAGCCGACCAGGCACATGCCGAGCACCATGAAGGCGCCCACCGACCACGCGCCACCCGCGCCGAACAGCGGGCCGTACAGCAACCCGAAGACGGCAATGGCCCCGCTCACCAGCATCATCGCGGTACGCCGCCCGCGCCGGTCGGCCAGCAGCGCCGACAGCGGAATGGTCAACGCGAAGAACAACACCGAAAACAGTTGCAGCAGCAAAAATTGCTGGCGCGTGTAACCGAGTTTCGCCGTACCCCAGCTCAGCGCGAACACCGTCATCAGGTAGAAGATGACAAAGGTCGACAGCGCAATGAACGTGCCCAGCACCAGCGCGCGGCGATGGTCACGCATGACGGTCACGACCGGCACCTTGACCCGCGCCTTGCTGTCCAGGACCTTCTGGAAGTCGGGCGTCTCGGTGATCTTGAGGCGAATGTACAGACCCACGCCGACCAGCACCGCGCTGGCCAAGAACGGAATGCGCCAGCCCCAGGCAAAGAAGTCGGCATCGGTCATTACTTCGCCCAGCAGCAGGAACACGCCTCCGGACAGGAAGAAGCCGATCGGCGCGCCCAGTTGGGGAAACATGCCGTACCAGGCGCGCTTGCCGGGCGGCGCATTCTCGGTCGCGAGCAGCACCGCCCCGCCCCATTCGCCGCCCAGTCCCAGGCCCTGGCCGAAGCGACACAGCGCCAGCAGCAGCGGCGCGGCCACGCCGATCTGCGCGTAGGTCGGCAACAGGCCGATCAGGATCGTCGACAGGCCCATCGTGAGCAGCGCCGCAACCAGCGTCGCCTTGCGGCCGACACGGTCACCGAAGTGCCCGAACACGGCCGAACCCACCGGTCGGGCAAAGAAGGCGATCGCGAACGTGGCGAGGGACTGCAGCATCGCGGCGCCGGGATCGGCGGTCGGGAAGAACAGGCGCGGAAATACCAGCACCGCAGCAGTGGCGTAGATATAGAAATCGTAGAACTCGATCGTGGTGCCGATCAAGCTGGCGAACAGGACGGTACGGGGCTTGTTGGCGGTGACAACGCTCATGCGACCGCCATGGCCAGTGCTTCGCTCACGGCGCCGGCATCGGCCGGGCGCACCACGCGGGCGACCTCCTGGCCATCTTTGAGCACCACCACCGTGGGCCACAGCTTGACGCGGAACGAGCGTCCCAGTGGCCGGCCGGGACCGTCCTCGACCTTGACGTGGCGGGCGGCCGGATACGCAGCCACGGCCTGGGCAATGACGGGCGCCGCGGCGCGGCAATAGCCGCACCAGTCGGTGCCGAAGTCGAGGACGACGAGACCCGGCGCGCCATCGATCTCGGCGCGCTCGGGCTGGTGGGTAGCATAGGGTGCGGACATGCGGGTCTCCTGGTATCGGCCATGTGTCGGCCATGTAATTGGCATGCATTGGCCTTGTCAATAGCATAAGCCTACCCGAAAACGCGGCGCCAGCCTATCGGGGTTGCTACTGACGCAGGGCGGCCCTGGGTGTGTCACCGAACGGACCGTGCAGGCAAATGCCGTCAGGCTGGCTCTACATGCAGTCTGCTATCCAATTCGAAAGGCCATAT
The DNA here is from genome assembly GCF_059685775.1 of Telluria sp. LT1R51-2. Taxonomy (NCBI): domain Bacteria; kingdom Pseudomonadati; phylum Pseudomonadota; class Betaproteobacteria; order Burkholderiales; family Oxalobacteraceae; genus Telluria; species Telluria sp. LT1R51-2. The sequence continues at coordinate 1,854,628 of NZ_JCASIM010000001.1, forward strand.
CGATGAACATGCCATCACAACAGCAAACACCACCGGGCAGCGAAGCCGCCCTCAATCCAAAAGCCGATCACGGCGAAACCACTTACCGCGGCTCGGGCCGCCTGCAGGACAAGGCCACCGTGATCACGGGCGGCGACAGCGGCATCGGCCGCGCCGTGGCGCTGGCGTATGCGCGCGAAGGCGCCGACGTGCTGATCTCGTACCTGAACGAGCACGACGATGCCAGGGAAACGGCGCGCCTGGTCGAAGAAGCGGGCCGGCGTGCGATCCTGGTGCCGGGCGACCTGGCCGATCCAGCGCATTGCCGCGCGATCATCGAGAAGGCAGTGGCCGAATTCGGGCGCATCGACGTGCTGGTGAACAATGCCGCCTTCCAGATGAGCCACGAAGCCATCGAGGACATCCCGGATGCCGAATGGGACTACACGTTCCAGGTGAACATCACCGCCATGTTCCACCTGTGCAAAGCGGCCGTGAAGCACATGCCGCGCGGTGCGTCGATCATCAATACCACGTCGATCAACTCGGACAAGCCCAAGCCGACGCTGCTGGCCTACGCCACGACCAAGGGCGCGATCGCCAACTTCACGGGCGGCCTGTCGCAGCTCCTGGCCGACAAGGGAATCCGTGTCAACTCGGTCGCCCCGGGCCCGATCTGGACCCCTTTGATCCCGTCGACCATGCCGGCGGACGAAGTGGAGAGCTTCGGCGACGAAACGCCGATGAAGCGTCCGGGGCAGCCAAAGGAAGTGGCGCCCGTGTTCGTGATGCTGGCCTCGGATGAGGCGAGCTATATCTCCGGCGCGCGCATTGCCGTCACCGGCGGCACGCCCATTCTGTGATCGTCAGTACCGATCGCCGGCGCTGAGCGCCGGCGCTGATCCCCACCATGCATGTGCAGGCTGGTTTGCCCGGCTGTACGCGCACGTCAGTTTCACGCATCCGACTATTAACTTAAGTGCAATGCGCGCTCGCCCGGCGCGGCATCCGGCCTTCACCGGATGCTGTCTTTCCGCCGCGCCCGTTGCCGACCATCGATGAAAACCCGCACATACCTGTTCCTGATGGCAGGCGCGATCTTGCTTCCCGTAGCCATCGCCTCATGGATCGGCCTGTCCATGCTGCTCGACTGGGAGCGCGAATCGCGCCTGCGCAGCGTGCGCGAAATGGCCCGCGCCACGGCGTTCCAGATCGATCGCGAAATCGCCGCTGCCGAAGCGTCGCTGCGCAGCATCGCCTATTCGGAATGGATGCGTCAGCACGACTATGCACGCCTGCACAGCTGGACCTCGAGCACGAACGACGGCAGTGCGCAGTCATGGACCGTGCTGTACGACAGCAGCGGCCGTGAACTGTTCACCACACAGGCGCCGATGGGTACGAAGATGCTGTCGCAGACCCGCGACTGGGCCAATCAGGTGTCCCTGGCGCGCGGCACCCTCGTATCGGGCTATTTCATCGACGAATATTCGGGGCGCCCGGCGGTCGCGGTCAGCGTGCCGGCGCCGCTCGAGGACGGCCAGTACAACATCGTCAGCCAGATTTTCGACGTGCGCTTCTTCGAACGCATCCTGCGCCACGATGCCATCGGTGACGACTGGAAGGTCGGCATCTTCGACCGCAACGGGCTGGCCATCATGCGCAACCGCGGATCGGACACGCTGGGCCAGCCGATGGGCGCCGATTTTCTGGCCGCCACCCGCGCCGCCAACCACGGCGTGTTTCGCCATGTGACGCAGGACGGGCGCGATGTCTACGGCGTGTTCACCCGCTCCAAAAGCAGCGACTGGACCATCGTCATCGGCGTACCGGTGGCGCAGATCGAAGCGGCTGCGCGCACGGCAACCTGGTATGCCGCGCTGGTGCTGGTGCTGCTGCTCGGCCTGGCCGTGGTGGTTGCCCTGTACCTTGGCCGCACGCTCGAGCGCGCATTGAGTCAGGCCGCCGCGGCGGTCAACCTGCTGGCCACTGGCGCCATCGCCCTGCCCGCCCGCACCCGGGTCGACGAAGTCGATGCGCTGGTCGAAGGCCTGGCCACGACCAGCGAAGCGCTGGTGCGCGAAAGCCAGGTACGCAGGTCGCTGCAGGACGAACGCGAGCAGCTCCTGGTCAGCGAGCAGCACGCGCGCCGACTGGCGGAAGCCCAGAGTCGCGCCAAGGATGATTTCCTCGCGATGCTGGGCCATGAACTGCGCAATCCGCTGGCGGCGATCTCGGGCGCGATGTCCGTGCTGGACATGCCGAACCTCAAACCGCACATCGCGGCCAATGCACGCGCCATCAGCCGGCGCCAGATGCGCCACCTGACCTGCATCGTGGATGATCTGCTCGACGTGCAGCGTATCCTGTCGGGCAAGATCGTGCTGCACCGCGCCCGTATCGATCTGGCAGCGATCGTGCGCAGCAGCGCCGACGCCAAGGCGCTGGTCGACGCTGGCGACCACGCGTGGACCATCGAGGCGATCGCCGATGCCTGGGTGGATGGCGACCATACGCGCCTGGAACAGGTCGTCGACAACCTGCTGCACAATGCGGTCAAGTACACCCCGAAAGGCGGCCAGGTCGCCGTGCGCGTCTGGCGCGACGGCGACCATGTGGCGCTCAGCGTCAGCGACACCGGTGTGGGCATCGCCCCCGAATTGCACCCGGTGATCTTCGACGTGCTGGTGCAGGGGCCGACGAGCATCGACCGTGGCCAGGGCGGCCTCGGCCTGGGCCTGGCGCTGGTCAAGCAACTTACCGCGCTGCATGGCGGCACCGTGGCTGTGCACAGCGATGGCCCCGGCAAGGGCAGTTGCTTCGTCGTGCGCGTGCCGGCTACGGCGTGATGCGTTCCCACACATAAACGCCCGCATCGGCCGGCAGGCCGGTCTGCAGGCGATTATCCTGCAGGCGCCAGGTGCGCAGCGCGGGCAGGTCCTGCGCCAGGCGCGTGCCGATCGCATCCGGCGGACACATGGCACGGGTCGTCGCGACCGGTCCCAGGTTCAGCGTGCCGCCCGTCGCCTCGGTGGCCACCGCCTGCCACGGGCCGTTGCCGCGATTGCAGTCGAGCTTGACCACCAGTCGGCCGTCCTTGTAAAACGTCAGCGTGAAGCCGTCTGGCGTGCCGGGGCGCAAGGCCTGGCTGCCGTCGTCGTTCGACTGGAATGATGCAAGGCGCCAGCTCGTGCCTTCCAGCAATGGGGCTGCAGACGGGGTGGCAGACATCGCAGCAGTCGAGCTGGCGGGCGTGCTCGAGCAGGCACCCAGAGCGAGGCTGACGGACAGGATACAAAGCGTTGAACGCATGGTCGATTCTCTCCAGAAAATGTAGGCGCTCAGAATATCGCATCTGCGCCGGATGATCCGCCCTGCAGGCTGGGAATCGGGCAAAGCGTCCCCACCTGACTGATATCACCTTGTCAATACGAGACCATTATGCGAATCTTCCCGCGCGCCCTCGTGGTGGCCGTCATCCTGCTGCTGGGCTATAGCTTGCTGCAACCCACGATTGAACGGGCGCTCTACACGATGCGACTGGCCTCGATGCCCAAGCCCACGGCGCTGCCGGTACCGGTCGATGGCGTGCGCGTGCGGGCGCTGCGCGACACCTGGGGCGGCGCGCGCAGCGAAGGCCGCAAGCACGAGGGCATCGACATCTTCGCCAAGCGCGGCACGCCGGTCCTGTCGAGCACGGAAGGGATCGTGACGCAGGTCGGCACCAACCGTCTCGGCGGGCTGGTGGTCTGGGTCACGGGTCCGGGCGGCCAGCGCCATTATTATGCGCACCTGGACCGCTACGCCGATGTCGAGGCCGGCATGCGCATCGAGGCCGGCCGCGTGCTGGGCTATGTCGGCAACACGGGCAACGCGAAAGGCACGCCGCCGCACCTGCACTACGGCATCTACGAGACGGGCGGCGCGATCAACCCGTATCCGCTGCTGCGCGCCGAACCGGTGCCGGAGACGCCGCCTGCTACAGCGACGGAGACGAAGCAGGCACCAGGTCGCCCGGCGGAATCGGCGTCGGCGGCAACTGGCCGCTAGACGGCGGCGGGCCCTCGACCGGCGGCTCGGTCACCTCGACCGCCTCTTCCTGCTGGATCTGCACCGGCTGCTGCAGGGCGTCCAGCTGATCGGCGCGCGAGCCCGGCGCCAGTTCGATCGGGGCTTCCTCGAAGATCTCTTCCTCTGGCGCTTCTTCATAGCGACGCGGCTCCGGTCGCTTACCGCCCGGTAGCAGGGCCGCCGCATCCAGGCGTTTCGACTCCAGCGCACCACGGAAGAAGTCACCCACCAGCAGCGCCGCATTGTGGCCGCCCTGCCCCCAGTAGGTGCTGCGGATGGCCACGCGGTTGTCGTTGAAGCCCACCCAGGCGCCGGCCACCAGATTCGGATGCATCATGATGAACCAGCCGTCCGCATTATTTTGCGTGGTGCCGGTCTTGCCGGCGACGTCGCCGTAGATGCCGAAACGGCTGCGCACGCCGGCGCCGGTGCCGCGCGTGACGACGCCGCGCAGCATGTCGATCAGGGTCAGGGCCGATTGCTGCGACATGGCGCGCTCGGGCGCGCTGCCGCCGAAGTCGGCAATGACGTTGCCGTCGCGGTCTTCGATGCGGCGTACAAAGATCGGCTTGCGGTATTCGCCCTGCGCCGCAATGGTCGCGTAGCTGCTGACCATTTCCAGCAACGTCACCGGGCTGGTGCCCAGCGCCAGCGCCGGGACGGCCTCGAGCTTGCTCTGGCGGATTCCCAGCCGCTGCGCCAGGTCGATGATCGGCTGCAGGCCAACGTCCTGGCTCACCTGCGCGGTGATCGTGTTCTTGGAGTAGATCAGGCCATCGCGCATCGACATCGCCCGCCCCGTGTTGCCGCTCATGTCGGTCGGCTTCCAGACGCTGCCATTGGCGCCGCGGAATGACTGCACCACGTCGCGGTACATCTTGTCTTGCGGGATGCCCCGTTCGAGCGCGGCGCCGTACACGATCGGCTTGAACGTCGAGCCCGGCTGGCGCGCGGCCTGGGCCACGTGATCGAACTGGTCGCGCTCGAAATCGCGGCTGCCGACCCAGGCCCGGACTTCGCCGTTGGCCGGGTCGATCGCGACAAAGCCCGCTTCCAGGCGCGACTTGGCGCTTTTCAGGTCGGCCATGAAGCTGCGGTCGGCCTTGATGCGCTTGAGTGCATCCGCCGGCGCTTCGCCGCCCTCGACGGCGTTGCGGTACGCGCCGGTCTCGCGCACGAATGCGTCGAGCTCGCGCCCGTGCGTGATCCAGTAGTACGAGAACGGGTCGACATTGCGCCGCATCGACGTGTACATGCCACCCGACGTCGAGCGCGGCACATTGGGATTGGCCCATTCGACGTCGGCAATGGCCTGCAGCATGTCGGCCTGGCGCTTGACCGCGCGCTCGGCGTCCGCCTGCAAGGCAGAGTCGAGCGTCGTGCGCACCACGAGGCCATCGAGCTGCAGATTGACATCGTTCTCGTCGGCCCAGTCGAGCAGCCATTTGCGCACGTAGGCACTGAAGTGGTTGTCCTTGCCGCTGCGGTCCGGCAGGCGGGCAAAACGCAGGCGCAGCGGGCGTTTGATCAGCGCGGCGTAGCGCCGGTCGTCGAACGCGCCATGCTTGCGCATCTGGCCCAGCACGACATTGCGGCGCGCCAGCGAGCGCACCGGATTGGCCACCGGATTGTAGTAGTGGGTGCCCTTGAGCATGCCCACCAGCGTGGCCGACTCAAGCACATCAAGCTTGAGCGCAGGTTTGTTGAAATAGGTGCGCGAGGCCATCTCGATGCCGTAGGCGTTGTACAGGAACGGGACCGTGTTCAGGTAGGCCTCGAGAATCTGGGTCTTGCTGTAGGTGTTCTCGATCTTGATCGCCGTGATCAGCTCTTTCATCTTGCGGTTGATGCTGCGCGCCCGCCCGATCTCTTGCGGAAACATATTGCGCGCCAGTTGCTGCGTGATCGTCGAGCCGCCCTGCGGGGTGCCCTTGATGCTCGACCACAGGGCGCCGCCCACACGCCGGAAGTCGATGCCGTGGTGATCGTAGAAGCGATGGTCTTCGGTCGAGATCAGCGCCTTGACCACATGCGGCGAAATCTGCGACAGCTTGACGCGCTCCTGTAAGCCCTGCTCGAAGGTGCCGAGCGACTTGCCGCCGGCGTCCAGGATCACGGTCGGGCGCGACTGGCTGGCCTGTTCCAGGTCGTCGATGCCGGGCGTGAGCGGAATCAGGATCAACAGCCAGACCAGGATCGCCATCAGACCCGCTGCCATCGACCACAGGGCGATCAGCGCCAGCTTGACCGGCATTGGCCGCCCGTGCAGGCGCTGCTGCGCACCCGAGCGAAGCGCACCGGCCCCGGTGCGAGCCCCGGCAAAGAGCCCCCGGGCGAGGCGTTGCAGACGTTGCTGAAGGGTCGGCGCAGGCGTGCTGTCCGGGTTGTCATTGTTCTGGTGTTGGTCCACGCGCGGTTCCTGCCTGCTCAATCTGTCAATTCGGCAAGTATAGCCGACAGGTGGCCCGGGCCCGGCGCGCCATTGCCTCATGCGGCGCTGGCATTGGGCTCGATGTGGCCGGCGCGCAGCAGCGCCTCGATCCGCTCCACGGTCTGCGGGCGGCTGTAGACGTGGCCCTGCACCTGGTCGCAACCGGCACCGCGCAGAAAGTCGAGCTGGGCGATCGTCTCGACGCCCTCGGCAATGACGTGCATGCGCAGGCCATGGGCCAGCGAGATGATCGCGTCGACCAGCGCCGCGCCATCCGCGCTGGCCAGCATGTCCTGCACGAACGAGCGGTCGATCTTGAGCACGTCGACCGGCAGGCGCTTCAGGTACTGCAGGCTGGAGTAACCCGTGCCGAAGTCATCGATCGACAGCGTCACGCCCATGCGCTTGAAGCAGTGCATCGTGTGGATGGCCGACTCGATGTCGCCCATCATCATGCTTTCAGTCAGTTCGATCTCGAGCGAACCGGGCGGCAGGCCGGTCTCGCGCAGCACGCGCTCGACGCCCGCCACCAGGTCGGGCTCGGCAAACTGGCGCGCCGACAGGTTCACCGCAATCCGGAGCAGCCCCAGGCCCCCACGCTGCCAGTGCCGGTTCTGGCGGCACGCCGTCTGCAGCACCCAGGCGCCGATGGGCACGATCAGCCCGGTTTCTTCGGCCAGGCCGATGAAGCGCTCCGGCTCGATCGTGCCCAGTTGCGGGTGGCGCCAGCGGATCAGCGCCTCGGTGCCCACGACGCGACAGGTGGCCAGGTCGACCTGGGGCTGGAAATGCAGCGTGAATTGCTGCTCGCGCAGCGCGTGACGCAGCGCGCTTTCCAGCGCCAGCCGGTCGAATGCCTGCGCATTCATGTGCGGGGCATAGAACTGCACCGCATTCCTTCCGTCCGACTTGGCGCGGTACATCGCGATTTCGGCATGCTTGACCAGCGTATCGGCGTCGGCGCCGTCGGCTGGCCAGGCCGCCACGCCGGCGCTGCAGCCGAACACGACCTGCTGCTCGCCGAGCTGCAGCGGTTCGGCCACGACATCGCGCACCTGCCGGATGCGGGTCGCGACCTGGCGTTCGTCGGCGCAGTCGCACAGCACCAGCACGAAATCGTCGCCGCCGACACGCGCCGCCGTATCGAGCGGGCGCAGCGTGCGCCGGATGCGCGTGGCCAGCAGGCGCAGTGCATCGTCGCCGACACGCCGGCCCAGCGTATCGTTGATCAGCTTGAAGTGATCGACGTCCAGCAGCACGACCCACACCGGCACGCGGTCCGCAGCCGGGGTCGTAGTAGACATCGCAGCCGCAATCGCGCGCTCGATGCGATCGGTCAGCAGCGCGCGGTTGGCCAGGCCGGTGAGCGTGTCGTAGTGGGCATGGCGGGCGAGTTCGGCTTCATAACGCTTGGCGGTGGTGACATCGTAGACGGTCACGACAAAATGGCTGACCTTGCCATCGGCGCGGCGTACCGGCGCGATATACACGTCGGTGATCAACTCCGCGCCGTCGCGCGCGTGCATCGTCACCAGCGCGTGCTCCTCGCGCTGCTGGCGCAGCGACGCGCACAATGCATGCACCGCCGGCTGGTCGCAGTCCGCCCCGACGAGCAGTGCGAGCGGCTGGCCGCCCAGCTCGTGCGGCGGGTAGCCGAAGGTGCGCTCGCAAGCCGGATTGGCATAACCGATCGGGTAACCCGGTGCGCCTGCATCGACCAGAAGAACAGGATTGGCGCTGGACGCCATCGCCCGCTCATACACGCGCAGCGAACCCGTCGCCCGCTCGAGCGCGGCAGTGCGCTGCCTGACCAGGGCTTCGATGCGGCGCGTGCGCGCCACGCGCTGCTGGACCAGCGTAGCGGCGGTGACGCTCAGCACCAAGCCCAGCGCGAGCGCCAGCAGTTCGGCCGTGTGACGCCCGAAAGCGCGCGGCTGTTCGTCGATCACGACCTGCCAGTTGCTGCCGGCGATTTCGAAGGATTCGCTGTGCCGCAGCGGATTGTCGCCAAGCAGGCGAGATGCCCAGCCGCCAGGACCGGGAACGCTTCCATGCCGGTACGCCGTCACCATCTGCCCCGCCGTGTCCGGTCCATGCAGCGACAAGGCAACGGCGTCGTCGTCCAGCAGGCGTACCGCATGCAGAGTGCCGCCCACCAGCAACGCGACATCGATCACGACCTCGACGTGCCCGACCACCGCAGCACGGCGCGCCAGGACGTCCGCGGGGCGTTCACTGCCCCGGTAGACCGGCACGGTGATCAGGATGCCGCGGCGCCCGCCGCCGCCCTGCAGCAGCGTGACGAGCGGGCTGGCAACCGGCTCGCCGGCGTCGATCGCATTCTGGCTGACCCGTCGCAACGGCGGATAGGCCCATGCATCCGTGCCGAACACGATCGCGTTGCCGAGAATGGGCGCAACATAATCGTTGACCAGATACCGTGGACGCTCGCCTGCGCGCACCAGTGTGGCAGCACCGCCTGGGGCGCGTTCCCGGATCTGGAAGTCCGGCCAGAACGCCCGGCGTTCGGCCTCGAACGCCGGGCGCCCGGCGGCGCTGACGAAACGCTGGAACACGATCGCCTTCAGGTAACCGTGGTTCGCCACCAGTGGCAACGCGAAGGCATCGAATTCGTCGCGCGTGATCCGGTGTGACGCACGAAACAGCAGGCTGGCGGCGCGCGCTGCATCGACGGCCTCGGCAAACGCGCGTGTAACCGCCGCCACGCGCACGCCGGCGCGCTGCGCGAATTCGGCCTCGGCGCGCCGCGATTCCAACACCCGCACGCCACCGCACAGCGCCCCGGTGAGCGCCAACCCGAGCACGCAGGTAGCCGCCGCGGCCCTGGACAGGCTGCGTCCCGGCAAGGCCAAGCCTTTGTCGTATGCGCTGCGCATACACCAGATGCTAGCGCAGAACGGACGGCGCGGGCGCATCGCTCGCGCTGCACCGATGCAGAAGAATCTGCGGTGCGCTGATGCGTTTTGACAACGCTTGCTTTATCATCTCGCGCATGTCGCCCGAACCCCAAGCCACTTCCCCGCCCTTGCCAGCCGATGCCCCGCCCCAGCGCGTGCTGCGGCAGTTCCGTATCGTCTTCAATGCGGTCAAGACCCATTTTCGCCAGCTCGAACATGAATCCGGCCTGGGCGGCGCCCAGGTCTGGGCGCTGTCCGTAATCGATAGCCAGCCCGGGATCGGTGCAACGAGCCTGAGCCGCGCACTCGATATCCACCAGTCCACCGCCAGCAACCTGGTGCGCTCGCTGGTCGAGCGCGGTTATGTCAGCGCGGCGCGCGAAGGTGCCGACCGGCGCAGTGTGGCCCTGCGCGTGCTGCCGGCGGGTCAGGAAGTGCTGCGCCGCGCCCCGGCGCCCCTTGCCGGCGTACTGCCCAACGCGCTGGCCACGCTCGATGAATCGACGCTGCTGCGGCTCGAACAGGATCTGGGCAGATTGATTGCGCAGCTCGATGCCGATGAAGCGGCCGGCAAGATTCCGCTCGCCCAGCAGTAGCTGGAACCATCGGCAGAGGCTGGAAAAAAAAGCCCCCCGACGATGCGGGGGACGAAAAGAAGCGGCGCTGACCGCCTCTTTGCTGATCGGGGCAACCAGGTCGGGTGACCCGGTTACCACGTCCTCATCTTGCCTCAAAAGTATAATCAAGGCAACCTTATTTGTGCCAATGGACACACGGGGGCGCTGTAGCGAAACACACAGGATCAAGCATGGACATACCGGGTTGGTTGCAGGCAGGTGGTTGGGGATTGTTGGCCGGCGGCGCACTGCTGCTGGGCGCGGCGGCCGGCGTGCGCTATCAGGTGCCGCAGCGCCTCGTTGCCGCGATCATGGCGTTCGGCAGTGGCGTCCTGATTTCGGCGTTGTCGTTCGAATTGATGGACGAGGCGGTCGAGACCGGCGGGCTCGCATCGACGGCAGCCGGCTTCGTGATTGGCGCAGGCATCTATACGGGCGCCAACTGGCTGCTCGCGCGCAAGGGCGCCAAGCACCGCAAGCGGTCGATGCCACCAGAAGGCGCCGATCCGAAGGCCAAGGCCAGCGGCGCGGCCATCGCCATCGGCGCCCTCCTCGACGGGATTCCCGAGTCGATCGTCATCGGGCTGTCGCTGGTGGGCGGTGAAGGCGTGAGCATGGCGGTGGTCGCAGCGGTGTTCCTGTCGAACCTGCCAGAAGGATTGTCAAGCGCTGCGGGCATGAAGCGCGCCGGCCATTCGACCCGCTACATCATGGGCATCTGGGCAGCAATTGCCGTCGCCTCCGGCCTCGCGGCCACGGCGGGCTTTACACTGCTCCACGAATTTCCGCCCGAAATTCTGGCCGCCATCACGGCGGTGGCAGCGGGCGGCGTGCTGGCCATGGTGGTCGACACCATGATTCCCGAGGCATTCGAGGAAACCCACGATTTTGCCGGACTGATCGTCACGGCAGGGTTTCTTGCCGCATTTACGCTGAGCAAGCTTTCTACCTGAATCTGCCCGCCATTACTGTTTATAATCGGTGTTCCAGGCGACGTCACCTCCCCGGCGTCCCAACCCTCATCCCATGCTGATCATGCAAACCCAGTTTTCCGGCGGCACCTGGCGCGACGGCGCGGCGCCGCCCGTGCTGCGCTATCTGTTCGCACTGTTCCTGTTCCTCGTGGCGCTGGCCGCCCGCTTCATGCTGGTCGACCTGTTGCCGGCGCGCGGGTTCCCGTTCCTGTCGTTCTTCCCTGCCGTGCTGCTGGCCGCCTACCTGGCCGGTCTTGGGCCAGGCCTGATGACGGCATTCCTGAGTACCTGGGCCGCCTGGGCGTTCTTCATGGGTCCGCGTATGGCGCCAGCCGACATGGCGCACAGCGACCTGATCGCGCTGGTCTTCTTCGCGTCGATCCTGGTCGTCGACTGCCTGGTCATCGAACGCATGAACCTGGCCATGCGCAAGTTGCGCGCCACCGGTACCCGGCTGCGCGAAAGCGAAGACGCCCTGGTGGCGCGCCAGGCCGAACTGAGCGAAGCGAACCGGCAAAAAGACGTGTTCATCGCGATGCTGGCGCACGAGCTGCGCAATCCACTGGCGCCGATCCTGTCAGCAGCCCAGCTGATCGCGATGCGCGCGGGCGCCGACGAACCACTGGCCCGCGCCGCCGGCATCATCCTGCGCCAGGGCCTGCAACTGACGCGTCTGGTCGACGACCTGCTGGATGCGTCGCGCATCCACTCGGCCAAACTGACACTGCAGGTCGCGCCAGCCGACCTGCGCGACGTGATCGCCAGCGCGCTGGAAACCAGTGGGCCGATGATCGAACAATCAAGCGCGAATTTTCAGCTGACGCTGCCGCAGCCGCCGCAGCCGATTCCCGTACAGGTCGACAGTACGCGCATCGCCCAATGCGTGTCGAACCTGCTGCATAACGCTTTCAAGTTCACCGCCAGCCACGGCGACATCGGACTGGACGTCAGCACCGGGCTTGATGGCATGGCCCGCATCCGGGTCACCGACAACGGCCGCGGCATTTCGCCGGACATGCTGCCCCGCCTGTTCGACATGTTCACGCAGGAAGGCCGCAGCGGCAACGACGGCAATAGCGGCCTGGGCATCGGCCTGGCGCTCACGCGCGACCTGGTCGAACGCCACGGCGGCACGCTCAGCGCCCATAGCGACGGGCCTGGACGCGGCGCAGTCTTCGAGATCGCGCTGCCGCTGAACACCGAGGTCCAGGCGACAGCGGTCGCGGCGGTGGCACCGGCGGCGCCCGACGCGCCGCAGCAGGCACCATCGGTGCTGGTGGTCGATGACAATGTGGATGCGGCCGAACTGCTGCAGGCGCTGCTCGGATTGCATGGCTTCGCAGTGCAGATCGCCCATACCGGCGCCGCCGCACTGGCTGCGCTGGCGCAGCAGCGCTACCAGGTCCTGCTACTCGACATCGGCTTGCCCGACATGACCGGCTACGAGGTCGCCATCGCTGCGCGCACACAGGGTCTGCTGGACGACACGACCTTCATCGTCGCCCTGACCGGCTGGAGCGACGCCGAGTCACGCCAGCGCTCGGTCGATGCGCGCATCGACCATCACCTCAACAAGCCGGTGCAAATGGAAGCGTTGTTGAGCCTATTCGATACGCGAACCATGTCGACTAATCTTACAACTGTATGACACGAATCAAGGTCGATTGAATTAAGTACTTGTTGGTATTGAGGATTTTGAACAGGCACGGTCCGTGCTTAGTGGATATCGCAACAGCAATGTTCGCAATTCGATGTCACGTGAATGTTCATCCATCCTTGAATAGAACGGAGTGCTCTGTGAAACTGATCAAAAGCTTGAGGAATGTCGCCCTTGCCGCCATGCTGTTTTCCGCTGGCGTCGCCAATGCAGCGCTGTATCAGTTCCAGCTGACCGGGGATTACACGGCAAGCTGGCAAATGAACTCCACAGCCGACCCGGATTTTGCCTTCGATGGATTCCTGTTCTCGGTCTACGATGTCGAAGGCAACTTTCCCGGATCACTCGCTAACCTCGCAGACCTGACGTTCTATAACGCCGATGCAGGTGGTGGCTTTGAGATCATCGATTTCCTCGGCGATCAGGTACTGCTCGTGACTGACGGTCGCCAGTTGTATACCGGTCCCGAAAGAAGTCCGACTTTTCTCCTGGGCACGTTCGCGCTCAGCGAATTCGAGGGTTTCGGCAGCTACATGCTGACCGTGACCGACCTCGATGCCCTCCCCGGTCCAGGTGAAGTGCCGGAACCGGCAACGGCTGCGCTGCTGCTCGGCGGCCTGGGCGTCCTGCTCGCATCGCGCAAGCGGCGCCAGGCCAAATAATCTGCTTGCCGGCAAGGTCTGCCTGAGGCAGCCTTGCTATCGTTTCGGCGCTGGCGGCGTGGCCGCCACGCCCTGCGTGCGCAGGTAGGCCACGATCTCGCCGGCCTGCTTCTCGCTCATGAAGCTGAGAAAACGCATCTTGTTACCCGGCACGACCTTTTCGCTGTCGCGGATGAACGCACTTAGTTTCTGCTCGTCCCAGACAAATCCCGCGCTTCTGAGCGCCGGCGAGTACGCATACGCGGGCACGCTGCCCGCCTTGCGGCCGACGATCCCGTTCAACTGCGGGCCGAAGCCATTGCGCGCGCCCGCGCCAACCTCGTGACAATTGGTACAGCGCGCAAACAGCCGACGGCCGGCATCGACCTGAGCCTGGGTGGATGCGGCCAGCGCCTCAGCGCCCGGCCCCAGCAACAGCGTAAAACCGATGATGAGCGCGCGCATGTTCACTTGACCCGCTGTTTCTCAAGCTTGCGCGCGAGCGTGCGGCGATGCATGCCCAGCCGGCGCGCCGCTTCGGAAATATTGAAATCGGTCTCGGCCAGCACGGCATGGATGCGTTCCCACTCGAGTGTCTTGATCGACGTCGAGCGGTTGGTCACCTCGATCTCGGCGCTGCCGGCAATATGACCGAACGCTGCTTCGATATCGTCGGCATCCGACGGCTTGGCCAGGTACTGGACCGCGCCCAGCTTGATCGCTTCGACCGCAGTGGCAATGCTGGCAAAGCCCGTCAGCACCACGATGAGCATGTCGGGGTCATGCTCGTGCAGCAGTTGCACGCAGGCCAGGCCCGAGGTCTGGCCCTTGAGCTTCAGGTCGACCACGGCGTAGCCGGGATTGTGCTGCGCCAGAATGGCAGCGGCTTCATCGTGGCCGGTGGCGCCCAGCACGCGATAGCCGCGCCGCTCGAACGAACGGCTCAGCGTGCGGGCGAAGGCTTCATCGTCTTCGATGATGAGCAGCAGCGGCTCAGGGTTCGGCATCGTTCAGTTCCTCTTCCAGTTCAATGGCCGACATTGGCAGTCGCAGCATCACCACGGCGCCGCCTTCCGGCCGGTTGGTCGCCGTCACCGTGCCGCCGAGTTTGCGCACGACGTTCACGGCCAAAAACAGCCCCAGGCCACCACCGGGTTTGCCCTTGGTGGACTGGTAGGGTTTGCCGAATTGCGCCAGCATGCTGGGCGCAAAGCCGGGGCCACGATCGAGCACGGACAGCACCAGCGTGCGCTCGTCGATGTCCGCATCGAAGCAGACCCAGTCGGGCGAGGCTTCCAGCGCATTGTCGAGCAGGTTGTCGACCGTCTGGCGCAGCGCCGAGTCGCTCGCCACCGGCCAGTCGTCGGCGATGCGATTATTGTACGTGAAAGCGCGCACCGGGCGGCTGGCCTGCCAGCGTTCGACCAGACCATCGAGAAAGCCCCGCACCGTCGTGCGTTCGGCCGATTCGCCGCGCGCTTCGCCGGCCGACAGCAGGATGCCACTGACGATCGACTTGCAGCGCTTGAGCTGGGTCTGCATCTCGGTCAGTTCGCCCAGCAACTCGGGGTCGTCGCGAAACGCCGGCATGCGCTTCCAGTCACCCAGGATCACAGAGACGGTCGATAGCGGCGTGCCCAGTTCATGCGCAGCGCCGCTGGCAAGCAAGCCCATGCGCACGATGTGTTCTTCTTCGGTCGCGCTCTGACGCAGCGCCGCCAGTTGGGTCGCCTTGTCGCGCACATTGTTCGAGATGCGCGACACGAACAGCACCAGCAGCGCCGCATTGAGCGCAAAGCAGACCAGCAAACCCTGCACGTACAGGCTGCCAATGCCGCGCTCATGGTCGAACGGCAGCGCGAGCGGCTCGGCAAACGCGGCCAGGCCCGCCATGCACGTGATCGTGATGGCGACGATGCTCCAGGTCCACAGCACCTCGAGCAGCACGGCCGAGACGATCACCTGCAGAAGGTAAAGAAAGGCAAAGGGATTGGTGGTCCCGCCGGACAGATACAGCAGCACGGTCAGGCTCGAGACATCGACCAGAATGGCCAGGAACATCTCGCCGTTCGAGACCGGACGCCGTTCGTGCCAGCGCAGGTGACTGGCAATATTGAAGGCGATCAGGCAGGAGAGCACCTGCAGCATGTGCACCAGCGGCAGCGCGATCCCGAACAGCAGAATCGCGGCGGCGATGGTGGTCACCTGGCCGATGACGGCAATCCAGCGCAGCTCGATCAGCTGCAGCATGTTCTTGTGGCCGGCGGCGAATTCCACGTTTGCGGCTGCCGCCGATGGCGACGTGCGCGCCGCCCTGGCGAAGAAATCCAGCGGAGATTGCATCGAAATCCGTCCGTTCAATGCCCCGTGCGCGGCAATGCAGTCGGGGCGTGCTTAATCGTTGGCGGCGCGCGGGCGCTTCGCCTCGTAGCGGGCCACCCACCACCAGGCTGCGGCCACCATGAGGGCGAGAGCATACCAAGTCAGCGCGTACACGAGGTGATTATTTGGGAACGAGATGACGGTCAGGCCGCCGACGGCGCGCTGGGGGGCAGACGCCGGATCCTGATTCTTGCCGGCGTCGACGAAAAATGGCGCCGTGCGGGCCGGATCGAAGCCGCGCGCGGCGGTCAAGGCGATGACGTCGCGCGAGTACCAGCGGTTGCCGGCCGGGTCGTTGTCGCGCAGGAAGCCACCTTTCGGTTCGCTGATACGCAGCAGACCGGTCAGCTTCACCGGCTCGCCTGGGGCAGCGCAGGCATCAAGGCCGGCCGTGCGCGCCGGGAAGCGCGTGGCGATATCGCCCGACGACGGGATGAAGCCGCGGTTGACAAACACGATGTGGCCCTCGTCCGTGCAGAACGGCGTGAGCAGCCAGAAGCCCGCGCCCAGTTCGGACAGCGCCTGGACGGGTGCGGTGTATTGGTAGAGATAGTGACCCGACAGGGCAACGGCCCGGTATTCGTCGGATTCTTTGGAAATCTGCGGCCACTGTGCCACCGGAGGCAGCGCAGCAGGCGCCGCATGAACGCGTGCATCGACGCGTTCGATCAGGTCCAGTTTCCATTGCAGGCGAATCACCTGCCACGTCCCCAGAACTGCAAACAGCACGAGCAGCAGCAAGGCCAGCACCGCCACCAAACGTCGCACGAACGGCGAGCGCTGTGGCGGGGGCTGATCCTGCGCCGACAGGGTCGGCGGCTGCTGCGCGTGCATTACCACGGTCAGGTCATGTCGGAGGTGTTTTCAGCACCCATGCCCGGCATCATGTTGGTGTTCATGTGGTGCATGACCCAGATCGAGCCCGACATCACGATGACCAGCAGCACCAGCGTCAGCACCAGCGCCATCATGTTCCAGCCGCCTTCGGCCTTCGAATTCAAGTGAAGGAAGTAGACCATCTGGACCACCAGCTGGACCGCGGCAAAGCCGAGGATGACCCAACGGGTCGTTTCCGGGGCCAGCACATTGCCCATCACCAGCCAGAAAGGAATCGCGGTGAGGATCAGCGACAGCGCGAAGCCGATTGCATAATCCTTGCCACTGTAGTGGATCTGGTAGCTGTCATGACCATGATGACCATGGTCGTGCTCGTTATGATGATCGCTCATGGCAGCACTCCCATCAGGTAGACAAAGGTAAACACGAAGATCCAGACCAGATCCAGGAAGTGCCAGAACAGCGACAGGCAGGCCAGGCGACGGAAGTTTTCCGGCGTCATGCCGTGCTTGGACAGCTGCACGAACAGGGTCACCAGCCACACGATGCCGAACAGCACGTGCAGACCGTGGGTACCGACCAGCGAGAAGAACGCAGTCAGGAAGCCCGAACGCTGCGGACCGGCGCCAAGGTGGATCAGGTGCTGGAATTCATAGATTTCCAGCGACAGGAACGCCACGCCCAAGAGGCCCGTGACGACCAGCCACAGCTTGGTCTTGCCCACGTTCTTGGCTTGCGCCGAGATCATGGCCATGCCGAACGTGATCGACGACACCAGCAGGAAGCCGGTGTTGAGTGCGATCAGCGGCAGTTCGAACAGCTCGGCACCGGTCGGGCCGCCTGCATAGTTGCGGCCCAACACGGCGTAGGCAGCGAAGAGCGATGCGAACAGCAGGCAGTCGCTCATCAGGTAGAGCCAGAAGCCGAGCAACGTGCCCTGCTCCGGGTGGTGCTCCCGCGCCATGTAGCGCGCGGTCACTTCGGCGGGGGTCAACCCGCCTGTCATGGTTGCTTTAATGTCAGACATGGCTTTCCAGCATACGAGTACGTGCGGTTTCGGTCTTCAGGACTTCTTCGGCCGGAATGTAGAAATCGCGTTTGTAGTTGAAGGTATGGGCAATGATCGTACCGAGCAGGACGATGAAAGCACCGATGACCAGGGCCCACATATGCCAGATGATGGCAAAGCCGACCGCGCACGCCAGTGCCGAGATCACGAAACCGGCCCAGGTGTTCTTGGGCATGTGGATCGCGACGAAATCGGCGAGCGGACGCTGGTAACCGTTCTTCTTCATGTCGGCGAAGGTGTCGTTGTCGTGCACCACCGGCGTGAACGCGAAGTTGTAGTCCGGCGGTGGCGACGAGGTCGACCATTCCAGCGTACGGCCATCCCACGGATCGCCCGTGAAATCGCGCAGACGTGCGGTGTTGCGGTCACGGAAGCTGACATACAGTTGCATCAGCAGCGCGCCAATACCACCAGCGATCATCAGGGTGCCCAGGAACGAAATCTGGAACAGCCACTGGACCGACATGTCATCGAAGTGACTCACGCGGCGGGTGTAGCCCATGAAGCCCAGGATGTACGGCGGCGTGAACGCGACCCAGAAACCGATCGACCAGAGCCAGAACGACACGGTGCCCCAGAATTTGTCGAGCTTGTAGCCAAACGCTTTCGGGAACCAGTAGTTCAGACCCGCGAAGATACCGAACACCACGCCACCGATAATCACGTTGTGGAAGTGAGCGATCAGGAACAGCGAGTTGTGCAGCACGAAGTCGGCCGCAGGAATCGCCAGCATCACGCCGGTCATGCCGCCGATGGTGAAGGTCAGCATGAACGAGATCGTCCACATCATTGGCAGCTCGAAGCGGATCTGGCCGCGGTACATCGTAAACAGCCAGTTGAACAGCTTCGCGCCGGTCGGGATCGAGATGATCATCGTCGTGATGCCGAAGAACGCATTGACGCTGGCGCCCGAACCCATCGTGAAGAAGTGGTGCAACCAGACCAGGTACGACAGCACCATGATGACGCAGGTCGCGTAGACCATCGAGGTGTAGCCGAACAGGCGCTTGCCGCAGAAGGTCGAGACCACTTCGGAGAAGATACCGAAGGCTGGCAGGATCAGGATGTAGACCTCAGGGTGACCCCAGATCCAGATCAGGTTCACGTACATCATCGCGTTGCCGCCACGGTCGTTCGTGAAGAACGCGGTGTCGAACAGGCGGTCCATGCCCAGCATGGCCAGCACGGCGGTCAGGATCGGGAAGGTCACGACGATCAGGATGTTGGTGCACAGCGAGGTCCAGACGAAGACTGGCATCTTCATCAGGCCCATGCCCGGTGCACGCATCTTGATGATGGTGACGATCAGGTTCACGCCGGACAGCAAGGTACCCACACCCGCGATCTGCAATGACCAGATGTAGTAGTCGACGCCCACCCCCGGACTGGCCAGGATGCCCGACAGCGGCGGATACGCGAGCCAGCCGGTACGTGCGAATTCACCGACGAACAGGGATGCCATGATCAGCACGGCGCCCATCGTGGTCATCCAGAACGAGAAGTTGTTCAGGAACGGGAAGGCCACGTCGCGCGCACCGATCTGCAGTGGCACCACGTAGTTCATCAGGCCCGTCACGAACGGCATCGCCACGAAGAAGATCATGATCACGCCGTGGGCGGTGAAGACCTGGTCGTAGTGGTGCGGCGGCAGGAAGCCGGCGTTATCGCCAAAGGCGAGCGCCTGCTGGGTACGCATCATCAGGGCGTCGGCAAAGCCGCGCAGCAGCATGACCAGACCGAGGATCATGTACATGATGCCGATTTTCTTGTGGTCGATACTGGTGATCCAGTCTTTCCACAACGAGCCCCACAGGCGGAAGTAGGTCAGGATGCCCACGAGGGCAATACCGCCTACGATCACACCTGCGAAGGTAGCAAGCAGGATCGGCTCATGGAAGGGAATCGCGTCCCAGCCAAGCCGACCGAAGATAAACTTCGTCAAGTCGAAAGTGTCTTGCATGGTTACTTCTTCACAGTGTTAAAAGGGGCGACGCACATTTCCAGCGCCTCGGCCAGCATGGACTTGCCATCCTTCGGCAGCTGGCGGATGGCCGCGGCCATTTCGTTGCGCTTGTGATCCTCGTGCATTTGCTGATTCATGCACATGGTGCCTTCAGCAACGCAGCGGTTCAGGATGCGGTTGAACAGCGCGGGCTCGACCTGTGCGTAATGGCGCACCGGCTCCTTGGCGGTCGGTTTTTCGAGCACCATGTAGTCAGCGCGGTCGAGCACTTCGGTACCGGTCTTCATTTCCTTGACCCAGGTGTCGAAATCGGCCTGCGTCACGCCCTTGTAGGCAAACTTCATGTGCGAGAAACCATCGCCGCTGAAGTTGGCCGACAGGCCGCGATAATCGCCGGTCTTGTTCAGCACCGCGTTCAGTTCCGTCTCCATGCCCGGCATTGCGTAGATCATGCCAGCCAGGGTCGGGATGTAGAACGTGTTCATCACGGTCGACGACGTGATCTTAAAGCGCACCGGCACGTCGATCGGGGTCACCAGGTGATTGACCGACGCGATGCCCTGTTCCGGATAAATGAACAGCCATTTCCAGTCCAGCGCCACCACTTGCACTTCAAGTGGCTTGACCGACGCGGCGAGCGGCCGGTTGGCATCGATGCGGTCGAGCGGACGATACGGGTCGAGCTTGTGGGTACTGACCCAGGTAATCAGGCCCAGCACGATGATGATCAGGAGCGGTGCGCCCCAGATGATCAGTTCGAGCTTGGTCGAGTGGTCCCAGTCAGGTTCGTAGGCCGCGTTGGCGCCCTTGCGGTAGCGCCAGGCGAACCAGACGACCAGCAACATCACCGGAATGATGATGATCAACATTAATAGAACCGATATGACGATCAGATCGGCCTGCTGCTTTGCTATATCGCCGGTGGGATTCATTACGACGGTATTGCAGCCAGCAAGCGCTGCAAGAAGAAGTAATGGCAGTCCGCGGCGGACAATTTGTGGAATCATGCTAGGTATCTAACGTTACATGGAGGGAGAGCGTGCTACTGTACTGCCAACGGTCGTCAAAGAACATTGGACAGTTTGTCCCACCCTTTGCCATAATGCAATTTTAACAATAGTGTTACCCACAATAGTGGCGACCGCGACACGACTTTTGGAGAATTAACCATGCACAGCACTACCCACGGCAGCGACGACGCCGCTCCAATCACGAGCCCGAACAGCGGCGCACGCAATATCAACGCCCGCGACGAACACATCTCCCCTGGCGACATCGCCGTCGGCGTCATTGTCGGTCGTTCAGCGGAGTACTTCGAATTCTTCGTGTATGCCATCGCTTCGGTGCTGGTGTTCCCGTCGATCTTCTTCCCGTTTGCCGATCGCCTCGAAGGCACACTGTACGCCTTTGTCATTTTCGCGTTCGCGTTCATCGCGCGTCCGTTCGGCACGCTGCTCTTCATGTGGATCCAGAAACGCTGGAGCCTCGACATGAAACTGTTGATCGCCCTGTTCATGATGGGCACCTGCACCGTCGTCATCGCCCTGCTCCCGAGCTACAGCGAAATCGGCGGCGCCGCCATCGTGATGCTGGCACTGCTGCGCATCGGCCAGGGCCTGGCCCAGGGCGGTTCGTGGGACGGTCTGCCATCGCTGCTGGCCCTGTCGGCACCTGAAGGCAAACGCGGCTGGTACGCGATGCTGGGTCAGCTGAGCGCACCGCTTGGCTTCGTCATCGCCGCCGGCGTGTTCGCTTACCTGATCGGCAACCTGTCGCAGGAAGACTTCCTGACCTGGGGCTGGCGCTTCCCGTTCTTTGTCGCCTTCGCCATCAACGTCGTCGGCCTGTTCGCCCGCCTGCGCCTGGTCTCGACCACCGAATATGCACGCCTGCTGGACACCAACCACATGACGCCGGCCCCAGTTGGCGAACTGATGCGTAATCAGGGCACCAACATCGTCATCGGCGCCATGACCGCGCTGGCCAGCTACGCGCTGTTCCACCTGGTCACCGTGTTCCCGCTGTCGTGGATCCAGCTGTACGATACCCGTCCGGTCGAGTCGTTCCTGCTGGTCCAGATGGGCGGCGCCGTGCTGGCTGCGCTGGGCATCCTGGCATCGGGCTACATTGCCGACAAGGTCGGTCGCCGCACCACGCTGGGCACGCTGGCCGCCCTGATTGCGCTGTTCTCGATCTTCGTGCCATCGCTGATCGATGGCGGTACCGCTGGCCAGAACACCTTCATCCTGGTTGGCTTCACCCTGCTGGGTCTGTCGTATGGCCAGGCAGCCGGTGCCACGACCTCGAACTTCCAGAAGCACTTCCGCTACACCGGTGCGGCGCTGACGTCGGATCTGGCATGGCTGGTCGGTGCTGCGTTCGCACCGCTGGTCGCACTGGGCCTGTCGGCGAATTTCGGCCTGGGTTACGTCAGCCTGTACCTGCTGTCGGCCGCCGTGGCCACGCTCGCCGCGCTGAGCCTGAACCGCAAGCTGGAAATCCGCGACTGATCTGCATAGCGTGATTTGCCAGTACCAACAACGGCCCTTCGGGGCCGTTGTTGTTTTCGAATGCAGTGGGGTCGGAATGAACCGTTCTCGTTACTGATTACAACATTGCATTCCATCCAGCAATCTTTGCTGATGGTATGATCGTGACAAATGCCATGCGTGCGGCCTGCCGGCCCGCGCTACAGTGACTGTCCGCGCATCCAATGACGGATGGCGACGCCAGCACATTGGCCAGAACGACGATGCGCCGCACGGCGTGTCTGCCAACGGCGCAACATCAAACAGCCCAGCCCGGTAACCGGACGTGGCCGTAATTCTTATTGTCTTCACGATCGCACACCATGAAACTACCACTGTCGCTAGTGGCTGGCGCCCTTCTCGTCACGCAGTCGGCCTTCGCCGCGCCGCCGGCTTGCTACAACTTTTCACCGGTCAACCAGTTCAATGTCCAGGTCTCGGCCAGCTTCTGGAATCCGATCATCAGCTACGTCTCGGCCAAAAGCAAAGTCTGCATGAAGCTCAAGCTGGGCCGTACCTCGGCAGATACGACCAGCTTCGTGCTGGCCCGTGAAGTCGACTTTGCGTTCACCAATCACCTGTTCAGCCCCGACCGCGACAAGATGGGGTGGACCGTGTTCGGACGTCGCAACTCACCACCCGTCCACGCGCAGATCGTCGTGCCGGCCGACTCGCCCATCAGGGATATTCGTGAACTGGCCGGCACAGCCGTGAGTTTTCCCGGTCCGGAAGCACTGGTTGCCTACAAGGTCAACTATGCGCAACTGCTGCGCGCCGAGATCCCTGTGAACGTCGTGTTCGCCGGGAATCAGGACGCCGCGTTCACGCAACTGTCTGCCGGGATGGTCAAAGCGGTTGGCGCCAACTCCCAGCTGGTGGCCAACTGGAATGGCCGTGAAGGCACCGCGTTTCGTGTGCTGTGGAGCTCGGCGCCATTCAATGATCTTGCGCTGATGGCCTCGCCACGGGTGCCGGCGGACCAGGTGCGCGCCGTCGCCAATGCCTTTCTCACGATGCACAACGACCCGGAAGGCAAGCGCGTGCTGGCCGAATCAGGGGCGCTGATCCACGCCCCGGTGCCGCTGTCGTTCGTCCCAGCCAGCCAGGCCGATTACGCCAGCTACCGCGCGTTCTACGCCGACGCACCGGCCAGCCTGCGGTGACCCTCTCCGCCATGACATCTTCTTTGCTGCGCCTGCTCAAGCGTGTGTTCCTGCCACGCACCCTGATGGGGCGCGTGTTCAGCGTGTTCGCGGCCACGCTGCTGCTGATGATGGCGGCTGGCCTGGGCATGTTCTATCGCTACCAGTACCTGCAGCATATCGAAGAGACACAGGACAATGCGCTGATGCTGGTCGAAGCGGTGATCCAGCCGATCGAAGAGAGCGTGGTCATTGGCGATTACGACACGGTCAAGCGCACGCTGGGCAAGATGCTCGTCAAGTCGCCTTTCAAGCGCGCTCAGTTTCTCGAAGTGGGCGGCGGTGCAATCAGTCTGGAAGCCCAGGACAGCCAGCACGCAGCGCCGCCCGACTGGTTCACGGCGCTGATCGTCGAGCGGTTCTACGATGTCAATCGGATTATCACCGTCGGCGGCAAGGATTACGGCGTCATGCGCCTGTCGTTCGACGTGACCAAACTGGCGGCGCAGCTCTGGCAGCTCATCATCGAAACAGCGGCGGTCGCCCTGGTGCTCAGCTCGGCCAGCCTGCTGATGATGCGCGTACTGCTGCGCCGCTGGCTGGAACGGCTCGGTGGCCTGCGCGCATTCGAACATGACGTGGCGTCGGGCCTGGTCACGGCCGAGGCGCCGCTGCACGAGGATGCGCCGCTCGAGATCCAGGAAGCGATTCTGGCCGTCAACCGTGGCACCGCCAGCCTGCGCGTGCAGTACGGCGAGCGCATCGAGCTCCTGATGAATTCGCTCGTCCAGCACAAGAGCGCGATGGACCAGGCCGCAATCGTGTCCGAGATCGACGTCGACGGCCGCATCGCCGTGGTCAACGACCAGTTCATCGCCAACAGCGGATTGTCGCGTGACGAGGTCGTGGGCCAGCCGCTGGCGAACCTGACGATCCCGGGGCCGGTGCCGGCATGGGTGCCGGCCCCGGTGGTCTGGCAAGGCGACGTGACGATCGCCGGGCGCGACCGCACGCTGCAGTGGCACCGCACGATCGTGCCGATGTTCGATGCCGGCGGCGTCGAGCGCTACATCTGTATCGATATCGACATCACCGAGCGCAAGGCCTTCGAGCGCACGATCCTGGCCACGGCCCGGCGCGAGAACCTGATCGCGGAGCTGGGGCGCGTGGCCCTGACCGCCACCGACCTGCGCCACGTGTTCCAGGAAGCGGTGCAGGCCGCGGCGGCTGGGCTCGATGCACCGACCGCGGCGCTGTTCTCGCTGGAACCGGCGCCGATCGGGCGTTCACTGGTGATCCGCGCAGGCAGCGGCGTCCTGGCCTCGGCCACCGGTTTCGCGCTCGACTGCCCGCTGGGTCCGATGCCGCAGCAAGAGCCGGCCGATCTGCTGCGGCCGCTGTTCGCGACCGTTGGCGCCGCCTACCAGGTGCGCAGCAGCGTCGATGCCTGCGTGATTTGCACCGAGAGCCCGTTTGGTGTGCTGGGCGTGTTCAGCGATGACGCCATCCAGTTCGGCCCGGACGACCGCAACTTCCTGCGCAGCATTGCGCACATCCTGGCGACCACGATCGAGCGCCACACGGCGCAGCAGCGCCTGACCTATCTGGCGCAGTACGATGCGTTGACCGACCTGCCCAACCGGCGCTACCTGTCCGAGTCGCTCGACCTGGCCATTGGCGCGGCAGCGACCCAGGCACGCCGCGCCGGCGTCATGTTCATCGACCTCGACCATTTCAAGAAAGTCAACGACATGCTGGGACACGGTGTCGGCGACCAGCTGCTGGTGCTTGCCACCAAGCGCCTGCAGGCCTGTGCGCGCCCCGGCGACCTGGTCGCGCGGCTCGGTGGCGACGAATTCGCATTGATCCTGCCCGACGGCGTGGAAGATGACGACATCGGCACGCTGTGCACCACCATCATCGAGGCACTGGCGGCGCCCTTTTTGCTGCAAGGCCAGCAATTGTTCGTCTCGGCCAGCATCGGCGTTGCGCGCTATCCCGAAGACGGCGCCAATGCCGAAGCGCTGCTGAAAAGCGCCGACACGGCCATGTATGCGGCCAAGCACAATGGTCGCGGCAATTTCCAGTTCTTCAGCGCTGCCATGCACGACGCCACCACGCAGCGCATCAAGCTCGAAGCCGAGCTGCATCAGGCGCTGGAACGGCGCGAATTCCTGCTGCACTACCAGCCCAAGCTCGACCTTGCCACCGGCAGGGCCAGCGGCTTCGAAGCGCTGCTGCGCTGGAACCACCCGCAGCGCGGTCTCGTGCCGCCGCTCGAGTTCATCAGTATTCTCGAAGACACGGGCCTCATCATCGCAGTCGGCGAATGGGTGGTGGCGGAAGTCTGCCGCCAGCTTGGCGCCTGGCGCGCCGACGGCTTCCCCATCGTGCCGGTGGCGATCAACCTGTCCGCGCGCCAGCTCGAACAGGACGATCTGGCGGCAACGATCGAGCGCATCGTGACGGCTGCCGGCATTGCACCTGCGCTGCTCGAGTTCGAGCTGACCGAGTCGATGCTGATGGTGAACCCGGACGCTGCGGTCGCGATCCTGGGTCGCATCAAGGCATTGGGGATGCGCTTGTCGATCGATGATTTCGGTACCGGCTATTCGAGCCTGGCCTACCTGAAGCGTTTCCCGCTCGATGCGCTCAAGATCGACCGCACCTTCGTGCGCGACCTGCCCCACGACAGCGACGATGCGGCGATTACCCGCGCCGTGATCAACCTGGCGCACAGCCTGAACCTGAAAGTGGTGGCCGAAGGCGTGGAAAATCTCGAGCAGTTGTGCGAACTGAAGCGCTTCGGCTGCGACGAAATCCAGGGCTACTATGTGGACCGGCCGCTGGTGCCGGCCAGTTGCTTCACGCGTGCGCATGGCGAACAGCCGGCGGTTGGCCAGCCAAGCAATGCACTGTTGGTGTAATGCGGGGCGGCGCCGGCAGACCGCGATGCGGGTCGCGTTTTCGAGGTCTGCCTCGTACTTCGTCTGAAAGATCGATTGAACTTATCGCAAACTTTTCGACTCTGATGAGCATGAACATCCGACTTTCTCAAGCAGGAGGATCCCATGCCCATCGTCCAAGCGCCGCCGTCACACCAGCCACCGGCGTCGGCAGACCTACCCAGTCAAGCCAGATTCCGCAAGATACTCAAGTGGACCGTTCCATCGCTCTGCCTGCTGGCTTTATTCTCGTACATCTCGGCCGGGACCCTGGAAACGGCAACCGCGCCGTCATCGCTTAATTTCCCTTACCAGTTCCTGGCCATCTTCATCCCCACGCTGGCAGCTGCTTCGGCTGCCACCTGGTTTGCGTCTTCATTCACTGGCAGTTCGATCGGTTGCCGCAACGACCAGTTTCAATTTGCCTACTTCTTCGTCGTTGTTTCCTTCGCCGTGCTGACAGTCCCGCCGATCGTTGGCAACCTGGCATTCGGCGGTGAGCCTCTCGGCATCATCTCTGGCTGCGTGCAAGAGACGAAAGTCGCCGATTTGCGCTGCCTACTGCTTCCCGGGGCGACTGGCCAGAGCAGTAACGCTGACGCGGTGCCAGCGAACGCGCAAGCGCCAGCGGACCCCGGCCGGCTACGCAATCAGTGGCTCGTCAATATCGGCGGCACGCTGACACGTCAGCCCGATGGCTGTACCCGCACGACGCGCGATTGCGCGCTCGGCTCACCGAATAACCGCGCGTATGTCTCCGGTGGCGTCGTGGTGCCGCTGCCACTCGTGATCATCGCCATGTTCGGCGGTGCGATCAGCCTGTCGCGACGGGTGCCCGAGATCCAGAAACAATCCGAGGACGGCTACGTCGGCACCGCCGCCAAGCCTGCGATCGAAAAGCACGAGGCACGCGAGCAGCTCGTATTCCAGATCATGCAATTCGTGTCGGCGCCGCTGACCGCCATCGCCGCGCACCAGATCATCGAGCCGCAAACGCTGACCAGCGCCGTGGCACTGGCCTTTCTTGCCGGCTTCGGTTCGGAAACCATCCTGATGATGATTCGGGGTGTGACTGACGGCCTGGTTCCCAAGTCTCTTCGGGCGAAGAATGCCGCACCGGTGGAATCAGAACCTGCTGCCGGTTGGCCTGCCACGCCGGTCGCCGACACCGCCAGCGTGGCTGTACCCGCGCATGCCAGGCAACACATCAGCGCACCGCACCAGGTATGCATCCGACTCGCTGTCGAGAGCAAGGAACTCGACCCGCACACCTTGACGCTGACGGTCAATGCCCAAGTCGTCGACGTCTCCAACCAGGGCCTGGTCGATCTGCACGTTGAAACCGCGCGCAAGCACGTGATCGTCGCGAAGGCGTTACGGCACGGACAACCGGTGAGCGGCACCATCGAGCTGACACCGGACGTGGACGACGAAAACCGGTCGATCGAACTCCAACTGGCGTGAGGCAGACATGGCGATCCAGGCAGGCGAGGCAGCGCCACTGTCACAAACTGGTTTCGATGCCGTGCTCGATCGTCTTGGCGTCGATCAGGCCGCATTGTGGTCGCTACTGACCGTCGAGACGCGCGGGTTCGGTTTCCTTCCAGACCGGCGCCCAAAGATTCTGTTTGAGCGGCATATCTTTCACAAGCGCACCGGGGGGCGCTTCAGAACAGGGCACCCGAACATCCGCTCACCCGCCGGCAAGGGCTACCTGGGTGACGCCGCCGAATATGACCGGCTTGCACAAGCCATCGAACTCGATCGGGACGCCGCCGTGGAAAGTGCATCATGGGGCGTTCCAGGGGCGTTCATGGCGCGGTAGCGACGCGCTGGCGATACCGACAAGCGTGAACCGCCTGATGCCTTGCACCAGGCCTTCAAGATACCGCGAAGCTGCCGTCAGGCCAGGGCCGTATCGAGGACCGTCATCACGATGAACCCGATGACCAGCGCGATGCTGGCCTGGGTGCCGTTGCCGGACTGGCGCGATTCGGGAATCACATCGTTGACGATGACGAGCAGCATGGCACCGGCAGCAGCGGCCAGTGCATACGGCAGCAGGCCGGCTGCAATACCAATCAGCGCAACGCCAAACACGGCAGCGATCGGCTCGATCAGGCCCGATACAATCCCCATGCCCACCGCCGCCAGGCGGCTGTAACCGACGGAATGCAGGGCCAGCGCCACGACCAAGCCTTCCGGAACGTCCTGGATCGACACGCCCGTGGCCAGCGACGTGGCTTTTTCCAGGTCGATGCCAGCGAACGCAACGCCGATCGCGAGGCCTTCCGGCAGGTTGTGCAGCGCGACAGCCCATACGAACAGCCACGCACGGCGCAATGACACCTGGTCGGGATCGCTGGAGAGTATGCTATCGGTATGCACTGCGCGGCTCATCAGGAGGATTGCACCGGCGCCGGCCAGAATGCCCGCGCCGACCATCAGACTGGATTCCCAGCTGCCCGCACCGGCCGAGGACGCCGCGTTCAGCGCCGGAATGACAAGCGAAAACGCGGTGGCGCCCAGCATGACACCGGCGCCGAAACCGAGGAATGAGTCATAAGTACGACGCGAAAAATTCTGTGCAAACAAGACGGGCAACGTGCCAAGCGCGGTGGCTGCTGCCGCTGCACTGCCGCCCAGCAGGGCAGCGAGCATCTTCGGGTTGGCATTCATGATCTGCTCGATCATGCTGCCGATCAGGACAAACAGGACAGCGGTGCAGATACCAGCAATAATGACGCGACGTGGGGTGAGCCAGCTCGGCATGCCGCGGTGTGGTGGGGCTTTCTCGACTTGACTATCCATGCGGCTTCCTGATAACTGAATGCCGCCTGCCACAGATCATGTGGCAGGCGGCGTGGGCAGATGCAGTGCGTGTTGCTTACGACGTTTTGCTTATGGCGTTTTTTTGACGCTGGCCTTCTTTTTCTTGGCAATGCCGGTATCGTCGAGCGGACCGCCGCGCGAGGCCACCGTCGGCTCACCCATTGCATTTCCGCTACTGCCACCTATCGTACCACCGGATGCAGATTGCATCATGCCCAGTTCGGAACCGGTGCGGGGCATGGCCATCGGGTCCGACAGCGTGCGCGCCGCCATCATCTCGAGCACATCGATATCATCGGTCGGCAATGCAACTTCGGCATCGCCCGCACCGCCATCGACGGCCATCTGCTTGTCGCGGTCGCTGATGAAGTCCCAGTCGGCGCCCTGATTCCATGCGCCGCGCACCTCACCTTCGCCCTGCGACATATTGTAGTAGACGCTGGCGAACGCAGGCACCACCGGCATCTTGCCCGGCGGGAAGTTCGGCTCCATCGCGTACAGCGCTTTCTCGAACGACTTCATGTGCGCCACTTCGCGCGTCATCAAAAAGCCCAGAGCTTCTTTGACGCCCGGGTCATCGGTCAACGAAATCAGCCGTTCATAGACGATCTTGGCGCGCGCCTCGGCAGCGATGTTCGACCGCAGATCGGCGCTCGGCTCGGTGATCGAATCGATATACGCGGCTGTCCATGGCACGCCGGCCGAGTTCGTCAACGGTACACCGGCGCCATACAGTACCTGGGTGATGTGACTGTCGTTACCGGCGCCCGTGATGCTGCGATAGGTGTCGGCTTCCATGTCGACCCCTTCGGCCAGACGGCCTTTGGCACCCTTGTTGAGCATCGCAACGATGTTGCCGATGACTTCGAGGTGACTCAATTCCTCGGTGGCGATATCGAACAGCAGATCTTTACGGCCTGGATCGTCTTCGGCCACCGCCTGGGTGAAGTAGCGCATGGCAGCGGCAAGCTCGCCCTGCGGGCCGCCGAACTGTTCGAGCATCAGGTTCGCCAGCCCCGGGTTCGGGCCGCTGACGCGTACGGTGTACTGCAAACGCTTGTTGTGAGCAAACATGGAAGTATCCTCATATGGGTGTTCATCCTTGCGGCACGCGTCATGCGTGACCGTCCCGGACGGGCCGTCGTCGAGATCGGCAGCCCAGTGAACACATAATCGCATGACAACTATTGGTCATCCGTCAGGTGTAATCCCGAGTCCGTGTAGGACTAATTTGACACGATGTTATTTCAAATCAACATTGCTATTTTTTAACTGGACATCAATCTGGAACATGGCTGACACGGTACCGGCATGCGCGCCTACAGCCATGTCTACCGGCGTAGCCCACGATAGCGAACAAATAACCACATCGGGGGTACTACCATGTTCAATCTCAATCAACTCAGCCCAACCATCACTGACATGATCCGTTTCGATCATTCGCATGTCATGGTCACGTTTCACCAATATTCGAGCGACAAAAGCCCGACCGTCAAGAAGGCACTGGCCGATACGATTTGCGATGCGCTGGAAATCCATGCAACGCTGGAAGAAGAGATTTTCTATCCCGTGATGCGACGTGAAGATGCGAAACAGCCGTTCATCCACGAGGCCGAGCCGGAACATGACGAAATGCGCCGCCTGATCGCGCAACTGCGCCGCACCAGCGGCGCCGATCCGCGCCACGACGATCTGGTCATGGAATTGATGCGCGATGTGATCCATCATGTGGCCGATGAAGAAACGCGTCTGCTGCCAGATGCGGAGAAGATCCTGGGCAAGGCGCGCCTGTCGGAACTGGGCGCTGCAATGACGCGTCGCCGCCTTCAGCTCGTCGGGCCAAAGGCAGGCAAGCTGGCCAAGGAACATCTGGTTGGCTTCTCGGGCAGCAGCGCGGCGCTGGCCGTCGGTGTGGTTGGCGCCCTGCTTGCCGCCTTCGTTCTGACGCCGAAGAAGGCCTGAAAAGACAGTTCGGCAGACGCACAAGGTGCCGACATAACATAACGTCGCTCTCGAGCACCGTCCCCGGTAACGGCGACGGTGTTTTTTTTGGCCTACATATCGGGAAAGAAGACAGGCATCGGGTCAAGCGTCGACTTCACGCCGAGATGGACGCGATTCTCTTTCAACCAGGTGTCCGCCGAGGCCACGCCAAGGTCGTGCAAATGCTGAAGGAACGGCATCTCGGCACTGAATTTGGCGGATATGCCATGCGCCGCCAGATGCTCGTTACCGCTGATCAGGTGCAGGAACTTTGCGGCAGGCGTCGCGCCCGCACCGCGCATGTCATCCGTCGCGCTGCCGAGGAATTGCAGCGCACTGACTTCACGGACGAAACTGATGTTGAACGCGATCTCGTTGGCCCGGTTGGCGATGTCGGCCACCGTGCGTGGCATGTCGGGCCGGGCGATGGGATTGTTCTGGATGATCACGACGTCCGTCCCCTCGCCATGCGCCATCAGCGGCGCCAGCGGTGGATTGGCAACATAACTGCCATCCCAGTACATCTCGCCATCGACCTCGACGGCGGCGAATACGGTCGGCAGGCAGGCCGAGGCCAGCAGGCGCTGGACATCCATCTCGTCACGCCGGAACAGCTTGCCCGTGCCGGTGCGCACATTGGTCGCGG
The DNA here is from genome assembly GCF_059685775.1 of Telluria sp. LT1R51-2. NCBI lineage: Bacteria > Pseudomonadati > Pseudomonadota > Betaproteobacteria > Burkholderiales > Oxalobacteraceae > Telluria > Telluria sp. LT1R51-2. The sequence continues at coordinate 1,886,243 of NZ_JCASIM010000001.1, forward strand.
CAATGAACAGCTGCAACTCTTCACAGGCGCGTACCCGTTCAAAGTCGACGGTCGCAGCGAGAAAGTGGCGCAGCGGATTGAGCGTCAGCGGTCCTTCCAGCGTCGGACCGGCCATGGCGCCCGCCATTTCCAGCAAGTGGTAGACGGGGGAAAACGCCATCGTGAAATGCGGCGCCATGCGGTCGAGTGGCGTGCGCTGCAGTGGACTCATCGACGCGGCGGCCCCGATCGCGCGCCAAAATTTGTCTAGCGCCTTACGCGCACCTTCGCGGCCGCCGCCACGTGCATAACCATCTGCAACGACCACGGCATTGACCGCGCCGGCACTCGACCCGCTGAGCGCGTCGATCTGCAACCCCGGCTCCTGCAGCAGGCGATCAAGCACCCCCCACCCGTAGGCGCCGTAGCTGCCACCGCCCTGGATGGCAAGACTGATTGTTGTATGGTCGGTCACGATCGGCTCCGTGCGTTGGTCGAACCGTCAGCGTAATCCGAGACCCGATTGTGCGGCGCAGCGCAGGCCTTACCCCATCCACCGCGTCACAAGCGGCACCAGCCAGGGAGCAAGCAGCGCCGTCAATGCACCATTCAGCCCCATCGCCAGCCCGGCAAACGCACCCATTTCGGGGCTCAGCTGAAATGCACGCGCCGTGCCGATCCCGTGCGCGGCCAGGCCCATCGCGAACCCGCGCGCCGCATCCGACCGCACGCGCAGCAGATGAAACAGCCAGGTGGAGAATATCGCGCCAAAGATGCCCGTACCAATCACCAAGGCGGCGGTCAGCGAAGGCAGGCCGCCCAGCCGCTCGGCCACGGCCATCGCGATCGGCGACGTGACCGACTTGGGTGCGAGCGTCGCGATCAGCGCGGGCGTGGCGCCCAGCAGCTGCGCCACCACCACCACCGACACGATGGCTGTCACCGAGCCAGCGAGCAGCGCCGCCGTGAGCGGCAGCCAGTGCTGGCGCAGGCGCGGCAGCTGGCGCACCAGCGGCACGGCCAGCGCCACCGTCGCCGGACCGAGCAGGAAGTGGACGAACTGCGCGCCGGCAAAATACCGCTCGTACGACATGCCGGACAGGCTCAGGATACCCACCACGATGGCAATCGCGATCGCGACCGGATTGGCAATCGGCGCGCCCTTGCACCAGGCGCCGATGCGCTGCGCAGCCAGATAGGCGCACAGCGTCATGGTCAACCCCAGCAAGGGCGATGCGGCCAGGTAGACCCAGAACTGGTGCAAGCCGGCGAAATCAGGCATCGCGATCTTTCGTCGGCTCACCTTTCATGCCGCGCAGCAGCAGGCCCGTGACGGCCAGCGCCAGCAGCGTGCTGACAACAACCGACGCGACGATCGCCAGCCAGTGACCGCTGCCGCTGGCGGCTGCTACCACGATACCCACGCCGGCCGGCACGAATAGCAGCGACAGGTGTGCCAGCAGCGCGTTGGCCGCCTGCTCGACCAGCAACTGCAATTTGGGAAAGACGATCAGGGCAGCCACGAGCAGCAGCATGCCCGCCACGGGGCCGGGCAGCGGCAGGCGCAGCACGAACACGACGCCCTCCCCCAGGCATTGGAACAACAACAGCACCGCAAACGCCGCCAGCATGCTTTCTCCTTGACGCAAGACGGCGGCCAGAGGCCGCCGCAAACACGCAGGATAGCAAATTACGGGTCAGGCGGTGGTGGTTGCCTCGCTGGCGGCGCCCAGGGCGCCGCGCTTGACCTGGTCGCGCTCGATCGACTCGAACAGCGCCTTGAAGTTGCCTTCGCCGAAGCCGTCGTCACCCTTGCGCTGGATGAATTCGAAGAACACCGGGCCCAGCTGCGCCACGCCGAAGATCTGCACCAGCAGGCGCGCCTTGCCGTCCGTGACCGTGCCATCGAGCAGCAGGCCGCGCACCTTGAGCTGCTCGGCGTCTTCGCCATGGCCCGGAATGCGCTCGTCGAGCATCTCGTAATAGGTCTCGGGCGGCGCCGTCATCAACGGCACGCCGGCCGCGCGCAGGCTGTCGACCGTGGCAATCAGATCGTCGCTCAAAAGCGCGATGTGCTGGATGCCTTCGCCGTTGAACTGCATCAGGAATTCCTCGATCTGGCCACCGCCCGCCTTGCCTTCTTCGTTCAGCGGAATGCGGATCATGCCGTCCGGCGCCGTCATTGCCTTCGAGGTCAGACCCGTGTACTCGCCCTTGATGTCGAAGTAGCGGATCTCGCGGAAGTTGAACAGCTTCTCGTAGAAGCCGGCCCAGTACGACATGCGGCCGCGGTACACATTGTGCGTCAGGTGGTCGATGATCTTCAGGCCGTGGCCTTCGGGGTTGCGCGGTGCGCCGTCGATGAACTTGAAGTCGATGTCATAGATCGACTTGCCGATCGTCTCGCCTTCGTCGAAGCGGTCGATCAGGTACAGCGGCGCGCCACCAATGCCGCGGATCGCCGGCAGGCGCAGCTCCATCGGGCCGGTCGGAATCTCGACCGCCTGGGCACCCAGCTCCAGCGCCCTGGCATAGGCCTTGTGCGCATCGCGCACGCGAAACGCCATGCCGCACGCCGACGGGCCGTGCTCGGCCGCGAAGTAGGCGGCGTAGCTTTTCGGCTCGTTGTTGATGATGAAATTGATGCCGCCCTGGCGATACAGCGTGACGTCCTTCGAGCGGTGCACGGCCACCTTGGTAAAGCCCAGCGCCTCGAACACGGGTTCAAGAACGCCCGGGGTTGGCGAAGCGAACTCGACGAACTCGAAGCCCATCAGGCCCATGGGATTGTCAAACAGGTCTGCCATTGTCTCTTCCTTTTATTCGTCCTACGTTGACGGTCATTCCGCGAACACGTCGGCCAGCAAACCGCGCAACCACACATTGCCCGGATCCTGGTTGAAGCGGCGGTGCCAAAAAATATTCGTTTGCAGCGGCGGCAAGTCCAGCGGCGGCGTTGCCCATTCGAGTGCGAACGGCAGGCCGGCCCGTTCGGCCAGTTTTTGCGGCACCGTCACCACCAGGTCGCTCGAACTGACGATGTACGGCACCGCCGTGAAATGCGGTACCCGAAAGCGCGTCGACGGCGCAATCCCGGACCTGGCCAGCACCGCGTTGACCCGGTCATACGGGCTGTCGGCCGCGTCCACCAGCAAGTGCTCGGCCGCGGCGAAGCGCGCCAGCGCCAGTTCACCCTTGCCCAGTGGATGGCCCTTGCGGAACATCGTCACGAACGGCTGGCGAAACAGGTGCCGCTGGTACAGCGCATCGGACACATCCTCGAACGGGCCCACCGCCAGGTCGACCCGCCCGCCTTCCATTTCTTCCTTCAGCGTCGCCGGGCCCACGCGCACCGAGCTGAGCTCCACGTGCGGCGCAAGCTGCCGGCAGCGCTCGATCAGCGTCGGCATGAAGTAGACCTCGCCGACATCGGTCATCGCCAGCACGAAGCGGCGGCTGCTGGTGCCCGGCTCGAACCGGCTGCGCTGGTTCAGCGCCAGCGCCACCTGCGCCATCGCCGCCCCGATCGGTTCAGCCATCTGCGTCGCCAGCGGCGTGGGCTGCATCCCGCTCGCGGTGCGCACAAACAGCTCGTCCCCGAACGCGCGCCGCAGCCGCGCCAGCGCATTGCTCACCGCCGACTGGCTCAGGCCAAGACGGCGGGCGGCGCTGGAAATCTGGCGCTCCCGGTAGACTTCCTGGAACACGGACAGCAAATTCAGGTCGATGGTGCGCGGTTCGATCATGGCGTTCAGTGTCGCTGGCGCATTGTCCACGCGCGATGGCGCTGGAAGCCAGCAGTATTCATGGAATCAATAGTCTACATTTTTCTATTCATCTCGTAAAACTGGGCGGATTATTCTAGAGTGGCGCCATCCACATGCAATCGCACGCCTATATCAGTTTCAGGAGACACAGCATGACCCACCCGTCCGGTTACCTGTCCGGCTTCGGCAACGAATTTGCCACCGAAGCGCTACCCGGCGCCCTGCCTCAGCACCGCAATTCGCCGCAGCAAGTGGCTTACGGGCTGTATGCGGAGCAAATTTCGGGCACCGCGTTCACCGCCCCGCGCAGCCACAACCGGCGCTCGTGGCTGTACCGGATCCGCCCGGCAGCCGTGCATGGCAGCTTCGTGCCGCTGGACGCGCCGCGCCTGGTCAGCCGCTTCGACAATGCCGCGCCGCCGAACCAGTTGCGCTGGAATCCGCTGCCAATGCCGACGGTACCGACCGACTTCATCGATGGCTGGGTGACGATGGCGGGCAATGGCTCGGCCGAGGCGATGACGGGTTGCGCCGTGCACCTGTACGCTGCCAACCAGTCGATGGACGGCCGCTACTTCTACAATGCCGACGCCGAACTGCTGATCGTGCCGCAACTGGGGCGCCTGCGCATCGCCACCGAACTGGGCGTGCTGAACGTCGAGCCGCAGGAAATCGCCGTGATTCCACGCGGCGTGCGCTTCCAGGTGACGCTGCCGGATGGAGAGGCGCGCGGCTATCTGTGCGAGAACTTCGGCGCCCTGCTGCAATTGCCCGACATGGGGCCGATCGGCTCGAACGGCCTGGCCAATCCGCGCGACTTCCTCACGCCGGTGGCGCAGTACCAAGATCTCGAGGGCGATTTCGAGCTGGTCACCAAATTCGGCGGACGGCTCTGGCGCGCACCGATCGGCCATTCGCCGCTGGACGTGGTCGCGTGGCACGGCAACTATGCGCCGTACAAATACGACCTGCGCCATTTCAATGCCATCGGGTCGATCAGCTACGACCATCCCGATCCGTCGATCTTCCTCGTGCTGCAAGCGCCGTCAGACACGCCGGGCGTCGATACGCTCGACTTCGTGATCTTCCCGCCGCGCTGGCTGGTGGCCGAGGACACATTCCGGCCGCCCTGGTTCCACCGCAACGTGGCCAGCGAGTTCATGGGCCTGATTCATGGCGCCTACGATGCCAAGGCGGACGGCTTCGTGCCGGGTGGTTCGAGCGTGCACAACTGCATGAGCGGACACGGGCCGGATGCGGCAACGTTCGACAAGGCCAGCAGCGCGGACACGCGCCAGCCGCACAAGGTGAGCGACACGATGGCGTTCATGTTCGAGACGCGCAATGTGCTGGTGCCCACCGAGCAGGCGCTGGCGTCACCGCAATTGCAGGGCGATTATCAGGCGTGCTGGGCCGGCATCGCCAAGCGCTTTCGCACGACGCCTTGACAAGCGCCCTTGCGCCTGTCAGGGAATGGTCCAGTCCAGGCCGAGCTTACGGACCAGTAACAGCGTCAGGTAGCCCAGCACCGCGAGCAGGACCACGAAGATGAGGACGACCTTGGCCACGCCGATCACCAGCGTGCGGCGGTCCATGCCGTTCTTTTTCTTGCCCTGGTCGTAGTGCCACTTGATGGCGAAGAACATGCCCGTGCCGAGCACGAGCGCTTTGAACGTAAAGAAGACGATCGGGAACCATTCCATTGTTGTGCGTATTTCCAGGCTGTTGCCGGACACGATCGAAGAAATAACGACAGCGCCGGCGGGGAGAGTTTTCAAGCATACTACTTGAAAGCAATTTCCATACATCGAGACAAAATGTCCCAGGCAAGGCCCGTACCAGACCAGGAGGTTCCCGTCTGGTCGCCCCGGTTGACCGCGAATGGCGGCCCCCGTTTTCTGCAGATTGCGGATGCGCTGCAAGCGGCCATCGTGGCAGGAGCGCTGGCGCCGGGTGACCGTCTGCCGCCGCAGCGCCAGTTGGCAGTACAACTGGACATCGACCTCACCACCGTCACGCGCGCCTACGATGAAGCCAGGCGCCGCAACCTGCTGGAGGGGCGTGGCGCGCGCGGCACCTACGTCGCGGCCCCGAAAGTCGCATTGTCGGCGGTGATCGACCTGAGCATGAACACACCGCCGCCGCCCGCGGGGGTGGACGTTGACGACATGCTGAAACAGGGCCTGTCCCAGGTGCTGCTGAGCGCAGACAGTCAACTGTTGATGACCTACCATCTGGGCGGGGGCAGCGACGCCGATCGCCAGGCCGGCGCCACCTGGCTCGAGCCGGTCTGCGGACGGTTGGATCCCGCGCACATCGTGGTCTGCCCGGGCGCGCAGGCCGCCATCGCCGCCGCCATCCTTGCCATGACGGCGCCAGGCGACACGATTCTGGTTGAGCCGATGAGCTACCCCGGCCTGCGCGACGCTGCGACCCATCTGGGCCGGCGCCTCGTTACCGTAGAAGCCGACGAACACGGGATGGTCCCCGAGCGGCTCGAAGAAGCCTGCCGCCGCGACAAGCCCGCGCTCATCTATCTGAATCCCACCCTGCAGAACCCGACTGCCGTCACGATGCCCGAGCGCCGGCGCCTGGCGCTTGCCGGCATCGTGCAGCGCTACGATGTGCGTATTCTCGAAGACGATCCCTACTGGCTGCTGGCGGACGCCCCGCCGCCGCCAATGATGACGCTCGCCCCAAACCACGTGCTGTACGTCTCGACCTTTTCGAAATGCCTGGCGCCCGGTTTGCGTGTCGCGTTCGTGGTCCTGCCCGACGCGGACCAGCGCGCCCGCTTCCTTGCCGCGCTGCGCTCGCTTGCACTGATGGCCACGCCACTGTCGGTCGCGCTTGCCACCCAGTGGATCGTCGACGGGTCGGCCGCCAGGCTTATGCAAGGCATACGCGACGAAGCGCGCCTGCGCCAGCAGATGGCGCGCTCTGCCCTGGCCGGGCAGTACAGCGGCCCTGGCGATGGCCTGCATGGTTGGCTGACGTTGCCGGCCTGCTGGAATGCCGCGCAGTTGGCGGCCGCTGCGGCGACCGAAGGCATCGTGGTCACGCCGGCGGATGCATTCGCCGCAGGGAGCGAGTCAGTCAATGCGATCCGGCTCTCTCTGGGCAACATCAAGGACCGTCAACAGTTACAGGCCGGGCTTCAACGGCTGTCCGATCTGATCGCCCGGCGACCCGCTTCGTTGGGCGCCGGTCTAACTCGCTAGCACTGTTCCCAGGCGAGCTCCGGTTTTGATGCCGGTGCGCGTCTGGAGGTCTGTGCGCGAGCCGCCGACACGGCAGCGTTCGAAACCTGCTTTTGGGGTCGATCCGGTACGCGCGGTGCAGCGCTTGCGGCATCTGTGTCTGCGAGCTGGAAGATGCTGACAACCCGGGCCAATTGCGCAGCCTGCTCCTGCAGTGAGGTGCTCGCAGCCGCCGCCTGCTCGACCAGCGCAGCGTTCTGTTGCGTGACCGCGTCCATTTCGGTGACCGCCTGGTTGATCTGCTCGATGCCGGCATCCTGCTCCTGTCCGGCAGCCGCGATATCGCCCATGATCGTGGTGACGCGCTCGATGCTGCCGACCACTTGCGTCATGGTTGCACCCGCCTTGGACACAAGCTCGTTGCCGATATTGACTTTGTCCAGCGAGTCGCTGATCAGGAGTTTGATTTCCTTGGCCGCTGCAGCCGAACGTTGGGCCAGGTTACGCACTTCGGACGCCACCACGGCAAATCCGCGCCCCTGTTCGCCCGCGCGCGCCGCTTCCACGGCCGCATTCAATGCCAGGATATTGGTCTGGAAGGCGATGCCGTCGATGACGCCGATAATGTCGACGATCTTGTTTGACGTGGCGCTGATCACGCCCATCGTCGTGACGACTTCAGCGACCACCGCGCCGCCCTCGCGGGCAATCTCCGACGCCGATCGTGCCAGCGCATTGGCCTGATGCACATTCTCGCTGTTTTGTTTGACGGTCGAGTTCAACTCTTCCATCGACGATGCGGTTTCCTCCAGCGCGCTGGCCTGCTGTTCCGTCCGCGCAGACAAGTCGTTGTTTCCGACCGAAATTTCCTTGCTGGCCGTGGCAATCTCGTTGGCGCCTGAACGGACCTGACCGACGATGTCCAGCAGATTCGCATTCATGTTCCTCAACGCCGTCAGCAGCGTGCCGATTTCATCGGTACTGGTTTCGTCGATTCGTTGACGCAGGTCGCCGCTGGCCACTGCCTGTGCGAGGGTGAGCGCGCGATTGACAGGCACGGTGATCGAGCGGGTTATCAGCACGGCGACGATCGTCGCAGCAATCAGCGCGCCGGTGGTGAGCGCAACGGCGATCCAGACTGCCGATTGCGTGTCGGCCCGCACCTTCGCGCCTTCGGTTTCCATCAGCGACGCCTGGAAGGCCGACATGGCATCCAGGGCGGCCGAGAATTCTGCCTGTGGTGCCGTGACTTCCTTCAGCAAATACGCACCCGCTTCGGTGGTGTTCCCTTCTCGCAGCAATGCCATCGTCGCTGTCCGTGTCACACCGTATTTCGCACGCGCCTGGCTCAGCGATTCGAACAGGGCCTCGCCTTTCGGCGTATTGATCATGCTTTTCAGTTTGGTCATGAATCCGTCGGTCCTCTGCACGGACTCGGCGATCCTGTCGATGATCGCCGCGATCTGCGCTTTTTCGCCCGCGCCGAGGATGATGGCATTGCGCAAGTCGCGCGCCTGCACATTGATCTCGGTTTCGATGGACTGGGTCAGCACGACCTTGACGTAACGGTCTTCCAGGATGAAGCCGATAGCCTGATTCGACGCGTTGATGCGCGTAATCGTCACCGCGGCCAGTATGATCAGGAAGACCATCAGCAGGCCAAATCCCATCCTCAAACGCGTGGCCAGTTTCCAGTTAGTCAGTCTCACAATATTCCTTCCAAATGAGTTGAGCGATCGTCCGGCGAGTTCGGGCGTGCATGAGGCGACGAGGTTGAACCTGCGTTCTCCAACGGATCAAATTTAATCGCAGTATTTGTTTAAATCAATATTTTTGGAGCAATATTCGTTCGAAGTGATTATTTGTTGTTTTTTCTTTTTATTTGATTGTCAACGTTCGGGCTGGCATTGTTGAGACACCGCGTCGGCGCGCTGCGGCGACATGCGGCAGCCAAGCGGTATTCCACGTTTTTGTCATTTATGCCATGATTCCGCCGTGCGCCATGGTGGCGTACCCGGCCACGGCCCGGTATGCCCGGCCATAGGCCTTCTGCTTGTCATGTCAGATATATTGATCATCCTCGTTCTGATCCTCTTGAACGGGGTGTTCGCGATGAGCGAACTGGCGCTCGTCTCCGCAAAACGCATGCGCCTCGAACGGCGCGCGCAGGAAGGCAGCCGTGGCGCCCGCAGCGCCATCGCACTGGCCGACAACCCGAGTCACTTCCTGTCGACCGTCCAGGTCGGCATCACGCTGATCGGCATCTTTACCGGTGCTTTCGGTGAAGCTTCGCTCGTCACACGCCTGCAGCCGCAGATCGAAATGGTGGGCTTCCTGGCGCCGTACGCCTACGAAATCGCGCTCTTCATCGTGGTGCTGGCCATCACATTCGTGTCGATCGTGCTGGGCGAACTGGTCCCGAAACGCATCGCGATGCGCCATCCCGAGACGATGGCGACGCTGATTGCCCCGCCGCTGTCAGCCCTGTCGCTGATCATGTCGCCGTTCGTCAAGGTGTTGTCGCTGACGACCGAGGCGATCGTGCGCCTGTTCGGCATCCATGACGCCAAGGAAGAAGCGCCGACCGAAGAAGACATCGCCGGCATGTTCAAGGAAGGCACCGACGCCGGTCTGTTCGAAAAGACCGAGTACGACATCGTCTCGCGCGCGCTGCGCCTGGACGACCGGCACCTTAAAGCGTTGATGACGCCGCGCGTCGACCTGATCATGATCGACCTGGATGCCGAACGGCGCGACACGCTCGAACTGATCGCCTGCCACACCTACAGCCGCTTCCCGGTCTACCGTGGCGACCGCGCCCAGATCCTGGGCTTCGTGAAGGTGCGCGACCTGCTGGCCCAGTCGGTACGCCATGGCTCGCTCGAGGCGGTCAATATCGAGCATGCCGTGCAGGACGTACTGTTCGTGCCCGAGACCGTGGGCGCGATGGTGCTGCTCGAGCTGTTCAAGAAAAACCGGGCCGAGCTGGCGCTGATCGTCGACGAATACGGCGACATCCAGGGCATGGTCACGTTGTCGGATGTCATGAGCGCACTGGTGGGCGACGTCACCGTGAACGGCGAAGAGACCGATCCCGACGCCGTGCAGCGCCAAGATGGCAGCTGGCTGCTCGATGGCGGCGTGGATCTCGACCGCTTCCGCGACGTCTTCAACACCACCGAACGGTTCCCGGACGAAGAACTGGGTGCGTACCACACGCTGGCCGGCTTCGTGCTGTACCAGTTCGGGTATATCCCGAAAGCGTCCGAGTCGTTCGACTGGAATGGCTACCGCATCGAAGTGGTCGACATGGACGGCAACCGGATCGACAAGCTGCTGATCGAACAGCTCGCGCTACCAGACCCGGCGCCGGCCGAAGAATGAGCCGGGCGCGCTGAAGCCAATGGATGCCATCCGGCTCGGCCCGCTGTACCTGCCGATCGCTGTCGCTCTGTCATTGGCGGCCGTGCTGGCAGCCACGCTGGTCGCTGAATGGTTCCGGCGCCGGCGCGGCATCGATCCGGGCGGCGCGCTGTGGAACATGATCGTGGCGGGCTTCGTCTCGGCCCGTCTGGTGTTCGTCCTGAAGCACCATGCGATCTACCTGGCCGCGCCGCCCAGCGTGTTCGACATCCGTGATGGCGGCTTTGAATCGGTCGCCGGCCTGATCGCGGCCTGCGTGGTCGGGGCCGAGCTGACGCGCCGCCAGGCAGCGCTGCGGCGGCCCGTGCTGGCCTGCATGCTGGCCGGCTGCGCCGTCTGGTTCGGCGGCACGCTGCTGAACCAGGCATTCACGCCGCCCCATACCCCGCTGCCGGCCGTGATGGTGCGCCAGCTCGACGGCCGGGAAGTCGCGCTGCGCAGCTTCGCCAATCGTCCTGTCGTGCTGAACCTGTGGGCCACCTGGTGCCCGCCCTGCCGGCGCGAAATGCCGGCCTTGCTGGCGGCGCAGGCGCAGCATCCCGACATTGCGTTTGTGCTGGTCAACCAGGGCCAATCCGCTGACACCGTTGCCGCTTACGTCGAGCGCGAGCGTCTGCGCTTGCCAGTACAGTCAGCGACGATCGTGCTGGATCCGGGCAGCCAGGTCGCCGCGCGGCTTGGTGCGGCCGGCATGCCGACGACGCTGTTCTACGATGCGGCAGGCCGTCTGCGCACGCGCCATGTCGGTGAACTCTCGCCGGCGACACTGGCCGACAAGCTGGCCGCGATCCGGCCCTGAGCCACGTATGTGGTACAACATGGGCGCTACCGAGGAACCCATCATGCAACTGAACCCGATCCAGCTGTTCGACGCCGAGTCGTCCACCTTCACGTATATCCTGGCCGCGCCCGGCGCCTTTGACGCGGCGATTATCGACCCGGTCGACCGCCACTTCGACCGCGATCTGGCGCACCTCGAGCGGCTTGGCCTGCGCCTGACACACGTGTTCGAAACGCACGCGCACGCCGATCACGTCACGTCCGCCGGGCGCCTGCGCGCGCACACGGGCGCCAAGGCGTGCGCGCCGGGCGGCTGCGGCATCGCGCCGGCCGAAATCCAGCTGCAGGACGGCGACCGCATCGGGTTCGCTGACGGCGAAGAACTTGCCGTGATCCACACGCCGGGCCACACGGCCGGCAGCATGTGCTACCTGTGGCGCGGCAATCTGTTCAGTGGCGACACGCTGCTGATCGGCGGATGCGGCCGCACCGATTTCCAGGGCGGCAGCGCGGGCGACCTGTACGATAGCGTCACCGGCAAATTGTTCACGCTCGACGGGGCGACGCGGGTCTGGCCCGGCCATGACTACAAGGGCCAGTCGGTTTCGACCATCGGTTGGGAACGCGCGCACAATGCCCGCCTCGCCGGCCGCGAGCGCGCTGACTTCATCGCGCTGATGGCGGCGCTCGACCTGCCACTGCCCGGCCTGATGGATGTTGCCGTGCCGGCCAACCGCAATCTGGGACTGGCGCACGGCGTGTAATTGCCACCAGCGAAAAAAAAGCGCGGCCGAAGCCGCGCTGTTCCAACCGTCACCCGATGAGTGACAGTTCTTGGTTCGGTACTCAGTAACGCCAGGTCTTCTTTTGGGCGACCGGGCGCTTCATGACCTTGGTCTGAAATTGTTTCCACAGCAGGCCCGCCAGGGCCATCATGATCATCTTGCGCATGCTTGTCTCCAGTGAGTGTCGGCGAATTGCCATCACCACCAGCATAGCGTGACAAGCGAAACCGTGGCGCGAGTTTGCCGCGCCCCGCCAATGCAGTAGAATCCCTGTCTTTATAGCAAGATCAAGAAACCGACGATGGACGACGGGCATCACCAACTCAAGCGCGGGCTCAAGAACCGCCACATCCAGCTGATCGCCCTGGGCGGCGCCATCGGCACCGGCCTGTTCCTCGGCATCGCCTCGACCATCCAGATGGCTGGCCCCTCGGTGCTGCTCGGGTATGCAATTGCCGGCGCGGTCGCCTTCCTGATCATGCGCCAGCTGGGCGAGATGATCGTCGATGAACCGGTGGCCGGCTCGTTCAGCCACTTCGCCGACAAGTATTGCGGGCGCCGCGCCGGCTTCGTCTCGGGCTGGAATTACTGGGTCATGTACATCCTCGTCAGCCTCGCGGAACTGACGGCGCTCGGTATCTATATGCAGTACTGGTTTCCGGAGCTGCCAACGTGGGTCTCGGCGCTCGGCTTCTTCGTGCTCGTCAACCTGCTCAGCCTGTTGAACGTGAAGGCCTTTGGCGAACTGGAATTCTGGTTTGCCGTCATCAAGGTGGCGGCCGTGGTCGGCATGATCGTGTTCGGCCTGTACCTGTTGATCGGTGGTGGCGCCGGCCCCGAGGCGGGCGTGTCCAATCTGTGGCGCCATGGCGGCTTTTTCCCCAACGGCGTGGGCGGTCTGGCCATGGCCATGGCGGTGATCATGTTTTCGTTCGGCGGGCTGGAGCTGATCGGCATCACCGCCGCCGAAGCGGACGACCCGTCGCGCACAATTCCGCGCGCGACCAATAACGCGCTGTACCGCATCCTGATCTTCTACATCGGCGCGCTGGCCGTGCTCCTGATGCTGTTCCCGTGGCAGAAAGTCGTCACCGGCGGCAGCCCGTTCGTGCTGATCTTCGCCGCGCTCGACAACGGCTGGGTCGCCAACGTCCTGAACCTGGTCGTGCTGACCGCCGCCCTGTCGGTCTACAACGGCTGCGTGTATGCCAACAGCCGCATGCTGTTCGGCCTGGCCGCGCAAGGCAACGCACCGCGCGCGCTGATGCGTACCAATGCGCGCGGCGTGCCGCTCAATGCACTGGCCGTGTCGGCCGTGGCCACCGGTTCGGCCATCCTGATCAATTACTTTCTGCCGGAAGAGGCGCTGGGCATGGTGATGAGCCTGGCCGTCGCCGCGCTCGTGATCAACTGGGCGATGATTTCGTGGAGCCACCTGCGCTTCCGGCGCAGCAAGGACCACGCGGGCGAAGCCACGCTGTTCCGCAGCCCGTGGTTCCCGCTGTCGAATTACGTGTGCCTGGCGTTCGTTGCCATCCTTCTCGTGATCATGGCGATCACACCAGGGCTGCGCATCTCGGTCGTCCTCATCCCGATCTGGCTGGCGCTGCTGGCCTTCGGGTTCTGGCTGCGCGAGCGGCGCGCCGCTGTGCAGTAAGCAGGGTTTTGCTGTGCTCTCATAGGTGCAGCACGCTTGTTGTGCGGGCGCAGTACGCGTTTCGGATGTCCGGGTCTGTGGCGAAAGCGGTATTTACAGCGCGCAGAAAAACGGTACAGTGATTGGCTGTTCTACTCTGTAGTTCCATTGCCAAAGGACTGCCATGAACCAGCCTTTCAAGACGCGCTACGTCACGTTTCTCGCCGCAGTTTTGCTGCTCGCTTCGTTGGCAGCCGCCGCCCAGGACGAGGCAGGCTTCTACGCCAGCGCTCACGGGGGCGTCCCCGTCGCGCCATCCACAAGCTTCTCAGAGTTTCGCCCTGTCGGTCCTGGTGTAGGGGGCACCGCCAAATTTGGTGGCGGTCTTGGCTTCGGTGCTGCCGTGGGCCGTCGCTTCGGCAACGGTTGGGCCGTCGAGCTGGCGTGGGACGAGCGCGGCAACTACCTCAGGCGCGTCGGTGGCGTCTCAGTCGATGGCAATATCTTTTCCGAACTCGTCCTGTTGAACGGCTATTACCGGTTCCCGGCCAGAGGCGCGCTATGTCCATTCATCGGCGCTGGCCTGGGCTACGTGGTCGGCCTGGATATTGACGTTGACCGCAACGGGTCGGAGCAGGAGTATTCGCGCAAAGGCGGCGTGGCGGTACAAGCCATCGTGGGCGCCGAGTACATCCTCGCGCCCCGCTGGCGCCTGAGCGGCGATGCGCGCTGGACGAGCGTCGACAGTGGCACGTTCAAGGCCTCTGATGCTGGCAATGTGTTAATCGGCAAGCCGAAATATCGACCTGCGTCGCTCAATGTCGGCGTCACCTATCTGTTCTAAGCGACCCGAGGCAAGTCCAGCCGCGTTTCAGCGGCCTTGCTGTATAGCATTCAAGCACCTCCTTCCCACGTCAGCAGGTGGGCGCACCAGGGCCTGGGGTTCTGGCTGCGGCAGCGTCACGCCGGTGGCCGGTCCCCGATAAGCACCAGCAGGTCGGTCACGCCGATGTCGGCGCCGGCCTGCGTCAGCAAGGTGCTGGCCTGGCCACGGTGATGGGTCTGGTGATTGAAGAAGTGCAGCAGCAAGCTGCCGAATGGCTTGCAGAACGAAGCGCCACGCGTGTTGCGGTAAGCCAGCACGTGGGCCAGATCGGCTGCCATTACCTCGGCCGCCAGCGCCATGATGATCCCGTCGATCAGCTCGCGCTGCACGCGCAGCAGCGGCAGGCTGTCCCCGTACGACTGGCGCAAGTCGACCGGGATCGCCGCGCCGCGCAGCGTCGCGAGCGCGCGAAAGATCGTCGCATGGCCAGCAAAGCGTGACAGCCAGATGCTGTCGGCGGCGACCAGGTGGTTCAGCGTTCCCAGCAATGATCCAAAGAACGCGCGCCGGTCGGCAACGATTGCCTCATGCGGCAGGGTCGCGGCCGCGTCGTACAGCTGGCGGTTCATCGTCGCGTTGTAGCGTGCCAGCAGAAGGATGTCGTCACAGGTCGGCATGATGCCTCCGGTCATGGGGGAAGCTCGATTCTCTCACCCGCGCATCTTTCCTTCGAAAATTAAATTGCTGCATCGCGTTGCCCGCGCTGTCTGGCCGCAAACACAGCATGACGCTGCACAAGCTCGCCGATTCGTCTGCGCATGCCGCTCCCGTATGGTGCATAGCAATATGAAAATAGTTCGCTGCAGTTGACGTAAACGTCAACCAGCACGCTATGATCTTCGTGCTGCACACCACCTCACAAGGGAAAGCACATATATGAGCCAGAGCAATCCTCTGTCGCTGCACGTACCGGAGCCTACCGGCCGTCCGGGCTGCAAGACCGATTTCACGTACCTCCAGTTGACCCCAGCCGGCGCTGTCCGGCGCCCGCCTATCGATGTGGCCCCGCTCGAGACGAGCGACATGGCCCAGCAACTCATCCGCGTGCTCGACGAGCACGGCAACGCCGTCGGCCCGTGGGCCGAAGCGCCCGACCGCGACCTGCTGCGCTTTGGCCTGCGCACGATGATGAAGACCCGAATTTTCGATGCACGCATGGTCATCGCCCAGCGCCAGAAGAAAATGTCGTTCTACATGATCAGCCTTGGCGAAGAAGCGATCGGCACCGCGCACGCGCTCGCGTTGCAGGACGGCGACATGAATTTCCCGACCTACCGCCAGCAAAGCCTGTTGATGGCGCGTGAAGTGCCGCTGGTCGACATGATCTGCCAGCTGCTGTCGAACGAGCGAGATCCCCTCAAGGGCCGCCAGTTGCCGGTGATGTATTCGGTGCGCAGCGCCGGCTTCTTCACGATCTCGGGCAACCTCGCGACGCAGTACCCGCAAGCGGTCGGCTGGGCCATGGCCTCGGCGATCAAGGGCGACACCAAGATCGCGTCGGCCTGGATCGGCGACGGCGCCACTGCCGAATCCGACTTCTCCACCGCCCTCACCTTTGCCCATGTGTACCGCGCGCCGGTCATCCTCAACGTCGTCAACAACCAGTGGGCGATCTCGAGTTTCCAGGCGATTGCCGGTGGCGAGAGCGTGACCTTCGCCACGCGTGGCGTGGGCAGTGGCATCGCGTCGCTGCGCGTCGATGGCAATGATTTTCTGGCCGTGCTGGCCGCCTCGCGCTGGGCCGCCGAACGCGCGCGCAGCAACCTGGGCCCGACGCTGATCGAATGGGTCACCTACCGCGCCGGCCCGCACTCGACGTCGGACGATCCGGCACGTTACCGCCCGGCTGACGATTACGCCCGCTTCCCGCTGGGCGACCCGATTGCCCGCCTGCGCCAGTACCTGACCAACCTGGGCTGGTGGTCGGACGAAGAGCACGACGCGACGCACACGGCGCTCGAAGCCGAGATTCTGGCCGCGCAAAAAGAAGCGGAAAGTTTCGGCATCCTGGGCGACGAGCGCGCACCGAGCGCCGCGACGATGTTCGAGGACGTTTATAAAGACATGCCGGAGCACTTGCGCCGTCAGCGTCAACAGCTGGGGGTATGAGCATGGCACGCGACGATTTACCAAAAGATGCGGCCACCGTGCCGATGACCATGATCCAGGCGCTGCGCTCGGCCATGGACGTGATGATGGAACGCGACGACAACGTCGTGGTGTATGGCCAGGACGTCGGCTACTTCGGCGGCGTGTTCCGTGTTACCGATGGCTTGCAGGCCAAATACGGCAAATCGCGCGCGTTCGACGCGCCGATTTCCGAAGGCGGCATCGTCGGCACCGCGGTCGGCATGGCCGCCTACGGCCTGCGCCCCGTGGTCGAGATCCAGTTTGCCGATTATTTCTATCCGGCGACCGACCAGATCGTGTCCGAAGCGGCGCGCCTGCGCTACCGCTCGGCCGGCGAATTCACGGCCTCGATGGTGATCCGCATGCCTTGCGGCGGCGGCATCTATGGCGGCCAGACCCACAGCCAGAGCCCGGAAGCATTCTTCACCCACGTCTGCGGCCTGCGCACCGTGATGCCGTCGAATCCGTACGACGCCAAGGGCCTGCTCATTGCGTCGATCGAGAACGACGATCCGGTGATCTTCCTGGAACCCAAGCGCCTGTACAACGGCCCGTTCGACGGCCACCACGACCGGCCGGTCGTGCCATGGTCGGGCCACCCGAAAGGCGACGTTCCGACCGGCTACTACACGGTGGAGCTGGACAAGGCGGCCATCGTCCGCCCTGGCAACGACGTCACCGTCATCGCCTACGGCACCATGGTCTGGGTGGCTGAAGCGGCGGCGCGTGAATCGGGCGTCGATGCCGAAGTGATCGACCTGCGCAGCATCTGGCCGCTGGACCTGGACACGCTCGTCAAGTCGGTGCAAAAGACAGGCCGCTGCGTCATCGTGCACGAGGCCACGCAGACGAGCGGCTTCGGCGCCGAACTGGCCGCGCTCATTCAGGAGCACTGTTTCTACCAGCTGGAAGCGCCGATCGGGCGCGTGGCCGGCTGGGACACCCCGTATCCGCATGCGCAGGAATGGGCTTACTTTCCAGGGCCCGACCGTGTCGGCGCGGCCCTGAAACGCGTGATGGAGGGTTGATCATGGGGATTCATGTCATCAAGATGCCGGACCTGGGCGAAGGCATCGCCGAAGTGGAAGTCGTCGCCTGGCACGTGCAGCCGGGCGACACGGTGCGCGAAGACCAGGTGCTGGCCGACGTCATGACCGACAAGGCGACGGTGGAGATCCCATCGCCTGTTGCGGGCACGATCACGAGCCTGGGCGGCGCGATCGGCCAGTCACTGGCCGTGGGCGCGGAACTGATTCGCCTCGAAGTTGCCGGCGCCGGCAACATCAGCGCCGACAAGGCACGCAAGGAACCGGTGCAATCGGGCGCCGCGACGGCGCCAGCCGAAGAAGTCGCTGAGCCGCAGCTCGAGGCCGTGGCGGCGCATGCCGCAGAAACATCAGCGCCGGCCGCTGCACCAGCCAAGCCGGCACCCGCTCCGGCAGCCAAGCCTGCGCCAGCCAGGGCCGGGTCCGGGTCCGGAGCCGGTGCACCATTGCGCGCCGATGGCGAAAAACCGCTGGCCCCGCCGGCCGTGCGCCAGCGCGCGTGGGACCTCGGCGTCGAGCTGCAGTTCGTGCTCGGCAGCGGGCCTGCGGGCCGAATCACGCACGCCGACCTCGATGCGCACGTGGCCGGACGCCGCGGCGCCGCGGCCAATGGCGCGATGGACGAGCGCTATGCCGAGCAGCACGGCGAGCACGCCACGCAGATCATCGGTCTGCGCCGCAAGATCGCCGAGAAGATGCAGGAAGCCAAGCGCAACATCCCGCACTTCACCTACGTCGAAGAAGTCGACGTGACCGAACTCGAAGCGCTGCGCCTGCAACTCAATGCCCGTTACGGGCAAGAGCGCGGCAAGCTCACGCTGCTGCCGCTCCTGATGCGCGCCGTCGTGCTGGCGCTGCGCAGCTATCCGATGATGAGCGCGCGCTACGACGACGAGGCCAACACCCTGACGACCTACGACGCGGCCCACATCGGCATCGCGGCGCAGACCGAATCGGGCCTGATGGTGCCGGTCGTGCGTCACGCCGAGTCGCGCGACCCATGGTCGAGCGCCGCCGAGATCGCGCGCCTGGCCGAAGCCGCGCGCAGCGGCAAGGCCACGCGTGACGAGCTGACCGGCTCGACGATCACGATCACGAGCCTGGGCGCGCTGGGCGGCATCGTCACGACGCCTGTCATCAACCGGCCCGAAGTCGCCATCGTCGGCGTGAACCGCATCGTCGACCGTCCCGTCATCCGTGACGGCGCGATGGTGGCGCGCAAGATGATGAACCTGTCATCGTCGTTCGACCACCGCGTCATCGACGGTATGGTGGCCGCCCAGTTCGTGCAGTCGATCCGGGGCTACCTCGAATTTCCTGCCACCCTGTTCGTGGAGTAAGCGATGGAGACAATCAACACGACACTCCTGATCATCGGCGGCGGTCCGGCCGGCTATGTGGCGGGCATCCGCGCCGGCCAGCTGGGCATCCCCACCGTCCTCGTCGAAGGCGCGCAGCCGGGCGGCACCTGCCTGAACATCGGCTGCATTCCATCGAAGGCGCTGATCCACGCGGCCGACGAGTACGCCAAGACCGTGCATTACGCGGCGCAAACCTCGCCACTCGGGATCAGGGTCGACGCGCCCAGCATCGATCTCGAAAAAACGGTGGCCTGGAAGGACGGCATTGTCAAACGCCTGACCGGCGGCGTCGGCGCCCTGCTCAAGAAACAGGGCGTACGCGTGGTCCGCGGCTGGGCCCGCGTCCTCGACGGCAAGACCGTCGAAGTGCAGCCGCACGAAGGCAGCGGGCAGGAACCGGTGCGCATCCGCTGCGAACACCTGCTGCTGGCCAGCGGCTCGCATGCGGTCGAATTGCCGTTCATGCCGTTCGGCGGCCCGGTGATTTCGTCGACCGAGGCGCTGTCACTAAGCGAGGTGCCGCGCCGCATGGTGGTGGTTGGCGCCGGTTACATCGGACTGGAACTGGGTACGGCGTTTCGCAAGCTGGGCAGCCAGGTCACGGTCGTCGAGGCGGCCGAGCGCATCCTGCCGGCCTACGATGCAGACCTCGTCAAACCGGTCGCCAGTTCGCTCGAGCGGCTTGGTGTCGAGGTCCGCCTGGCCACGTCAGTCCTGGGCATGGAGGGCGAGCGGGTCAAGGTGCGCGACGCGTCCGGCGTGGAAGCCTATCTCGAGGCTGACCGCGTGCTGGTGGCCGTGGGCCGCAAGCCGGCAACCACCGGCTGGGGCCTCGAACACCTGATGCTCGACATGAACGGGCGCGCCGTGAAAGTCGACGAGCAATGCCGCACGTCGATGCGCAATGTCTGGGCGATTGGCGACCTGACCGGGGAGCCGATGCTGGCGCACCGCGCGATGGCGCAGGGCGAGATGGTGGCAGAGATCATCGCCGGCAAGCGGCGCTGGTTCCATCCGGCGGCGATTCCGGCCGTGTGCTACACGGATCCCGAGATCGTCGTGGCCGGCATGTCCCCTGGCGAAGCGGCAGCGGCCGGCATCGACGCCATCAGCGCGAGCTTCCCGTTCAGCGCCAACGGGCGGGCGATGACGATCGAGAGCACCGACGGTTTTGTGCGCGTCGTCGCGCGCAAGGACAATCACCTGATCCTGGGCTGGCAGGCGGTGGGCGTCGGCGTGGCGGAACTGGCGGCGGGTTTCACGCAGTCGATCGAGCTGGGCGCGCAACTGGAAGACGTGGCACGCACGATCCACGCCCATCCAACCCTCGGTGAAGCGGTGCAGGAAGCAGCTCTACGCGCGTTGGGCCACGCACTGCATATCTGAAGCAGGTGCCGTCCCTCACCGGGACGGCGCGACGCGACGCGACGCGCTGACGATGCCTGGCCGGCGAGGCCGGCACTCCTGGCGCTGGCCGCTGAGCCCGGGTTCAGTCCACCACGGGCGCAGCAGCGGGACGCCGGTTGACCAGCACGGTGCCAAGGCGCAGCGCCGTGGCCACCGCCTGGTCGATCGGCGGCTGATAACCACAGGCGATCCAGCGCATTGCTATATGGATCACGCCACCGACGACCCCTGCCTGCAGTAATTCGTCGTCCAGCGCTTCCGGCGCCAGCAGATGGGCCACTGCCTTGCCGATCTGGCGCAGCGAATCGTCGAAGGTACGGTCCACGGCAATGCTGACGCCACGTATTTCCACGAGGAAGACGCGGGCCGAGCGCGGCTCAGTCTGCAGCAAAGAGAAATAAGCGTAGAGCATGGCTCGCGCGCGTGCAACCTTGCCGCCGCGTGTCGCATCGCCCGCATGCAGAATTTGTTTCAATACGGAATCGGTCACGAAATTGTAGCAATCGATCAAGAGCGCTTCACTGTTCGCGAACGATTCGTAGAAGTACCGTTCGGTAAGACCAGCGGCGTCGCAAACAGCCTTGACGGTCGCATTATGATAGCCGCGCTCGCCATATACGCTGATCGCGCCCGCAATCAGTCGGCTGCGTCGATCGGCGCGACGTTGCTCCGGCGTCTGTCCGCGATAGGAGCGGGTGTTGGATAGCTCTTGAGTCATTGCAACATTCTGACACATTATCACTAATAATGATGACAATCGGTTATGTCAGTACCGTGGCAGTCCAGGCTTGCATCGGTGTCGGCACACGCGCAGCTTATCAAACAAGGGCCTTGGTGGCGTTGCCATGACAGTGAAACGACGTTTCGGTCGGCTCTACAGCCGCTGCCGGCGGTGATGTGCGGTGAATGATGAACGGACGTTCCAGCGGCGTGAGTTGGCAGGTTGCCATGTACTCTGCTGGAAGAAGGTTGTCGATAAACCAATCGTACGCTGGTGACAGCGACAGATTGAAAAGCAGCAGGCTCAATGCGCCAGGTGGCGCATTGAGCCTGCTGACTAGTTACTTCGTCTCGTTACCGGTACCGGCTGCCGACTGGCTGCCCTGGTTACGATTGGCATCGGTCTTACCCTGGAAGCCTTCATCGCCCTGCTCTTCGCTCGACCCGCCGGCCAGCAAATCGTCGGTACGACCGGCCTGCCCGTTTGCCTGCATCGCATCCATACCGGCCTTTTTATCGTCCGGGTCGGTTGCCGACTGCTTGCCGCCACTGCCGGCGACGTCGCCGGTGGAACCGGCGCCCATCGTCGCCACGCTCGTCGTGCCGGTGGTGAGCTGGTCCCAGTTGCGGCCCTTGATGTCCTGATCCTTGTTGTCGTTATCGATTGGCATGCTGCGCTCCTGATGAGGTTAAGTGCAACCATCTTAATCCCGTCATCGCCTGCCGCAATAGGCGCGTGCGCCCGTCCCTTGTAGGACTGGGAGCGCACGGGATGCATCATCCGCGAGCGATGGCAATCAGCACCACTACCGAGTTGCATATTTGCCTCAAAGCAACATTTTCATCGTTCCGGACGCTATACTCCCGGTGAACCGCATGCACGGCGCCGCCCGTATCGATGCGGCTGCAGCATCGTGCTGTCCGCAGCGCCGTCGTACCGCGCTGCACTACCCCACCGTCAGGACCATCCCCATGAAGAATCTCACCATCGGCGCCCGCCTCGCGCTGGGCTTTGCCATCGTGCTCGTGCTGCTCGCCGCACTGAGCGCGACCGCGCTCACGCGCATGGATCAGGCCGGCAGCAAGACGCACCGGCTCGTCAACACCAGCATGAAAAACCAGCGCAACATCGCCGAATGGCGCCGCAACATCGAGGTCAACACGACCATCAACGAGACCGTGTACCACGCGCCCGACGCGGGCATCCTGGACGAGATTGCCCCAAGGCGTGCTGCCATTACCGCACGTTCGAACGTGCTGCAGCAGGAAATCGACGCCGCACTTGCCAACCCGGGCGTACGCGAACAGTTCAAGGCCGTCCAGCAGGAGCGGATCGCCTACATGGCCGCGCGCGACGCGCTGTTCGACGCCAAGCGCAGCGGCGACCGCGCCCAGGTTGAGCAGATCTACCGCGATCGCATGCTGCCCCGGACGCGTTCGTACCTGGCAGTGGTCGGCAAGTTCGCCGACATGCAGAGCGCGGCCACCAGCGTCATCGCCACCACGATTCTCGATTCGTACGCCAATACCCGAATCGTCCTGTTTACGTTGTCCGGGGCTGCGCTGCTGCTGGGCGGCGCCTGCGCCTGGTTCATCACCCGCTCGATCACGCTGCCGCTGCGCAGCGCGGTCGCAGTGGCCGAGCGCGTTGCTGCCGGCGACCTGACCAGCCGCATCGAAAGAGACCGGCGCGACGAAGTCGGCCAATTAATGGATGCGCTGGGCCGCATGAACACGAATCTGGCGGGCATCGTCGGCCAGGTGCGCGACGGCACGGCGACCATCGCGCAGGTGTCGGGCGAGATCGCCAGCGGCAACCAGGACTTGTCGGCACGCACCGAGCAGCAAGCGGGTTCGCTCGAAGAAACGGCCGCCTCGATGGAAGAATTAACCTCGACCGTGCGGCAGAATACCGAACATGCCCATCGCGCCAACAGTCTGGCGGCCACCGCCGCCGGCGTGGCCGGCGAAGGTGGGCGCATGGTGGCCGACGTGGTCGGCACCATGGGCCGCATCGACGCGTCGTCGCAGCGCATCGTGGACATCATCGGCGTGATCGATGGCATCGCGTTTCAGACCAACATCCTGGCCCTTAATGCCGCGGTCGAAGCGGCCCGCGCCGGCGAGCAGGGCCGTGGCTTTGCGGTCGTTGCCGGCGAGGTGCGCACACTGGCCCATCGATCGGCTGCCGCGGCGAAGGAAATCAAGGGCCTGATCGATCATTCGGTGACCCAGGTACGCGAAGGCACGCGCCAGGTGGATCTGGCCGGCACGACCATGCAGCAGATCGTGCGCAGCATCGACGAGGTCACGCTGATCATGAACGAGATCACGGCTGCCAGCGAGGAGCAGACGGCCGGCATCGAGCAGGTCAACACCGCCATCGTCGAGATGGACCGCGTCACCCAGCAGAACGCCGCGCTGGTCGAAGAAGCGGCAGCGGCCGCCGACGCAATGCGCGAACAGGCCGGGCAGCTCCACGCCGTGGTGGCTACCTTCCGCCTCGATGCAGGCGCAGCACGGGGCACGCGCCTGGCGCGGCCGGTATCCCGCATCGCCTTGGCAGCCTGAGCCGCTGCTAGAATGCCCGCCTGACGCGATCACGGGAAAGAACGGCATGGGTATCGGTGTATTGTGCGGCCTGCTGGCCGGGGCCCTGTGGGGCATCGTGTTTCTCGCGCCTGCCTACTTGGCGGCGTTCACGCCCCTGCAACTGACCGCCGGCCGCTATCTGGCCTATGGCGCCCTCTCCCTCATGCTCGCGGGCCCGCGCCTGCGCGCGCTGCTCGCCCGGCTGAGCCGGGCCGACCTGTGGGCACTGGTGCGCCACGCGCTGGCAGGCAACCTCGTGTATTACGTGCTACTGGCGTATGGCGTGCAGTATGCCGGGATCGCGCCCACTTCGCTGATCGTCGGCATGGTGCCGCTGGTGGTCACGCTGCTCGGGCGCCACGACCACGGCGCCGTACCACTGCGCCGCATGCTGGCGCCGCTGCTGCTGGTGGCGGCCGGTATTGCCTGTATCAATCTCGACACCTTCGCGCATGCCCCGGTCGACGCCTCCGCCATCGCCATCGCCGGTGGGGTGCTGTGCGCTGCGGGCGCCTTGCTGTGCTGGAGCTGGTACGCACTCGACAATGCGCGCTACCTGAAAACGAACCCGCACTTCAGCAGCGCAGAGTGGTCGGCGTTGTACGGCCTGGCCACGGGTGCGCTGTCCCTGCTGCTGGTGCCGCTCGCATTCTGGCATGCGGGCGGGCTGGACACCGGCGCCCGCGACTGGACGGCGTTCTGGGCCTGTAACGCCCTGCTGGCGCTGGGCGCCTCCGTCATCGGCAACCATTTCTGGAACGTGGCCAGCCGACGCGTGCCCGTGACACTGGGAGGTCAGCTGATTCTGTTCGAGACACTCTTCGCACTGTTATATGGGTGCATCTACCGGGGCGCTGCGCCCCGTCCGCTCGAACTGGCAGCGATCGCGCTGCTGATCGCAGGCGTGGCCTGGTCCGTGCGGCTGCATGGGGGCGTGGAAGATGACCAAATCTTCACACCGCCGCGTGAGCACCATTGACAAGCTGGCCACGAACAGCTGTCCACCGTTGCGTGTAAGTACCATTTTTGTTCAATTAACCTGGCGAGACTTTTTCCCGTAGTAATGTACTGCTAGACTCTCGGGCGTGGAATTGCGCAGCGCAATAAAATTTGCCACAAAGAACAATATTGGACCTGCCCTGCTCATGACGGGCACGCATCGGTCCTATCGGGAGTCGTCTACATGAAAGCAACACCAGTCCGCCTGGCGCGCACACTGCTGGCCGCGGCCGTATCGGGTATCGTCTGCAACATCGCCGCCGCGCAAACTGCCCCCGTCGAGCAACACGACATTGCCGTACCAGAAGTCGTCATTACCGCCCTGCGCACCGAATCGCTGGCGTCGCGCACCCCGCTCGCCATCAACGTGCTGTCGGGCGAACAGCTGCGCGACCTGGGCGCCGACAGTGCCGGCACGCTTGGCCCACGGCTGCCCAATGTGTACATGGAACAGGCCTTTTCCGGCCTGCGCCTTTCGATCCGCGGCATCAGCAACAGCGACACCACCGACAAGGGTGACCCGTCGACCGCCTTCATGCTCGACGGCATCTATATTGCGCGGCCCGCTGGCCAGAGCGGCAACTTCCTCGACATCGACCGCATCGAAGTCTTGCGCGGCCCGCAAGGCACGCTGTACGGGCGCAACACGACCGCCGGTCTGGTCAACGTGATCTCGAATGCACCGACCGACCGCTTCGAGGGCGCACTGGGGTTCGAAACCGGCACCTATCACCGGCGCAAGGTCGACGGCGTCGTCAACGTGCCGGTAGGCGACATGCTGTCGCTGCGCGCTGCCGTGAGCAAATTGCAGCATGATCCCTACCTGAACAATGGCCAGGGCACGCTGCTCCGGCCCGGCATGGACCAGGACGACACCGACGCGCGCCTGAGCGCGAAGCTGCAACTGGGGCGCGACGCGACGCTGGTACTGCGTTACGACCATGGCAAGGCCGAAGGCAATAACGACCGCTTCGTGCCGGACACGAACTTTTTCACCGGTGTGGCCAGTGGCAAGCCGGTCTACCGCGACAGCACCACCGACGCACGCCTGACCAACAGCTTCCGCCCGCCGAACATGACCCCGGTGCAGGGCTGGCAAGACCGCGTGGCCCAGGGCTGGTCCGCCGACCTGCGCTGGAACCTCGGCCCCGCCACGCTGTATTACCTGGGCGGGCACCGCACGCTGGACCAGGAACTGCGGCAGAACTACTATTACCGCGTGACCCCGCGCATTGCGCTTGGCGTCATCAACAACTACGACAGCCATAACGCGCAGGATTCGCACGAACTGCGCCTTGCCACCAACGGCGCCGGAGCGCTCAGTGCTCAGGGCGGCCTGTACTACTTCAGCGAAACGTCCGACACCTCGTATGCGTTTCAGGGCCTGCAAGCGGTCGGCCTGCCGCCGTACTATGCGTTTCCGCTCGTGACCGAAGCGCGCAGCCGCGCCGTGTTCGGCCAGCTGACCTGGCGCGTGGCCGATGGCCTGCGCCTGACCGCCGGCGCGCGCCGCACCGAAGACGACAAGGACCGCGTCGGCTCGACCGATTTCCGCCAGGGCCCCGTATTCAACGCTGCCACCGACCGGCGCCTGCTCAACGCGGCCGAGCTGAACACGGCGCGCACGACCTGGCGACTGGGCCTTGACTACGACCTGCTGCCCACGACACTGCTGTACGGCAGCCTGTCCACCGGCTACAAGGCGGGGGGCTTCAACGATGGCTGCATTGCCGGCAGCACCGCACTGGGCATTGCGTGCCCGGCGGCGGTCGCGGTGTCGGAAAGCGCGCTGTACTACCAGCCGGAAGAACTGCGCGCCTACGAAGCCGGCGTCAAGTCGCGTCTGTGGGGCGGGCGCGTCACCATCAACGCCGCCGCCTTCGTGTACGACTATACGAACCTGCAGCTGAGCGGAACGGCCATCGTCGCGGGCGCCCCGCGCATCCTGACCGGCAATGCCGGCGTCGCCCGCTCGCGCGGTCTGGAACTCGACGGCGAGATCCGCGTCGGCAGCCACGGGCGCCTGAGCTACAGCGCGACCGCGCTCGATGCCCACTACGTGTCGTACAACCCGACCCCTGCCATCTCGTGGGCCGGCCGCAAGCTCGATCGCGCGCCGAGCCATGTCTACACGCTCGGCTACGAACACCGTTTCGGCATGTTCGGCGGCCAGCTGCATGCGGGCGTGTTCGCGCGCCGCAGCGCCGACTATGTGATCACGATCCCGAGCCAGCTGCTCGAGTACCGGATTCCGGCACACACGACCACCGACGCCACGCTGCGCTACGCCCCGCCTGGTAGCGCCTGGAGCCTGCTGGCGCGCGTGCGCAATCTGGAAAACGCGGTGCGTCCGTCGCTCATCGACAGCTTCGGCATGGCCACGCCGACGGCGCCGCGCACGGCCGACCTGCGCCTCGATCTGCGCTTTTGATCAGTGCCAGGGTCGGGCTCCGGCCCGGCCCCCGATCCACTCACGCCACAAGGACACCCATGGACCGCATCGCGCATGACCTGCTTTCTCCCTCACTGCGCGCCGACCCGCCCGCCGACGACACCGTCGCGCGGATGCTGGCCGGCGCCGACGGTCCGGCCGAACTGTCAGAGCGCATCGCGGCGATCAACCGTGAGCTGGCGCGCTGGCAGACCAATCGGGCGCTGGCGTGCTGGCAGCCCGGGCCCGATCTCGATCCCCGCGCAGCCGGTGCGCTGCTTGATTACCTGGCAGCGTGCCAGCAGCTGCCGGCGTGGGCCGACCCGGCCGCCATTGCGCGCGCAGAAACCCTGTTCATGGACATGAGCATGCTCTCCTGCACGCTGCTGTTCTGCGCCAGCCTGCCCGAATGCTATGTGCTGCCCGACCTGTCGGCAGTGCTGCACGCGGCCGGCCAGCTCGAGGCGCATACCGATTACCGGGTCCGCTCCACCGCGGCGATGATCTTCCCCGTCATGCTGGCAGGTGGCCTGACGACGCCCGGGGGCGGCGGCGTGGCCCAGGCGCTCAAGGTGCGCCTGATTCACGCCACCATCCGTCACCTGATCCTGCGCGGCGCGCCGCGTGATGCGCTGGGCGGCGCACCCGTGCCGCCACTGGCGCCTGCCGGCGGCGGCATGTATCACACACTGTATGCGCACGGCTGGGACACCTCCGTGAACGGCCTGCCGTGCAACCAGGAAGAACTGGCCTATACGCTTCTCACGTTCAGTTACGTGTTCGTGCGCGGCCTGCGCACGCTGCGCCTGGCGCTCGCGCCGCAGGATGAAGAAGCCTATCTGCACACGTGGAACGTGCTGGGCCACGTGCTGGGGATCGAGCGCAGCCTGATGGCAGAAACCATGGCGCAGGCGCAGCACGACTTCGAGGCCATGCAGGCACGCGGACGTGCGCTGGTGCGAACGCCCGATCCCCGTCCGCTGCTGGCGGCGGACCTGATGAAGGCCATGGAAAACGAGATCCCGATCCGGCTCCTGAAACCCATCCCGACGCTGCTCACGCGTTTGCTGTGCAAAGGTGACGCTACGCGCGACCTGGGCCTGGATGCGCGCGTGCCGCTGCTGGCGCGGGCGGTGTTCGCGCTTGGCCTCGGGGCCGTGCGCTGCGTCGACGCCGTGGCGCGCGTATTCCTGCCTGGGTTTTCGATCAGCCGCATGCTCACTCGCGCGCTGGGGCAGCGCCTGGTGACGCACTTCCTGCTCGACCAGACACGCCCGCTGCGCCTGCCCGATGCGCTGCTCAATGAGGTGAACGACGCCACGACCACCTGGCGCACGGATCCGGCCGCACCGCGCTGGTTGCGCCGGGTGGAGGCGCGCCTGGCCGGACGTGCTCCGCAACCATGATCTGCCTGGGCGGCGTCATGCGCAGAACATCGGCCGTGCAAAATAGTTACATCGAAGAATCACAATACTGTTGCTTGTAGAAATGACCTGCTAGACTGTCAATATCATAACTTCTGCCTGCCGAATGCATGCGCGCAGACCGCAGTTCTCATAAAAAGTTTGCGACCTGCACCAATGAATTCGATCATGACACCCTCGCCAACCGTGCTGTCCCGCCTTGCTGCAGGTCTGGGCGGCGCCGCGCTGCTGACGCTGTTGCTGCGCGGCTGGAACGCCGAGACCCACTTGCTGGTGATCAGCTCGGTGCTGATGTTCGTGGCCTGCCTGGCCAGCGCGGCGCGCGTGCTTGGCCCCCGCGCCGCGCTGCAACTGGCCGTGATCGCGCTGCCGGTTGGCTGGTTTGCCGAAGAAATGGGTGCAAACTATGGCTGGTTCTTCGGCAGTTACGATTACACGCCAGTCCTCGGCCCGCAACTGGGCAGCGTCCCGATGGTCATTCCGCTGATGTGGTTTGCCCTGTGCTACACGGGCTACGTGATGGCCAACCTGATCGTCTGGCAGGTCCCCGCTGACGGCGCCACATCGGTCCGCCGCAGCATCGTCATGGCGTTCCTCGCGGCGCTGATCGTGACGGCGTACGACCTGGGCGTGGACCCGTACATGGTCTACAAGCTCAAGGCCTGGATCATGGTGGAGCGCGATGGCGGGTGGTTCGGCGAAACCCTGCAGGGCTTTGCGGGCTGGATGCTGGTGGCCTTCAGCATCATTTTCGTGTTTCGCCTGATCGTGCGCCGGTCAGCACCGTCGTCGGCGCCGCCAGCGCGCATGCGCGACGTGCTGGTCCCGCTGGGCCTGTACGGCGCCCTGATGCTGTTCGAAGCCACCCAGGGCGTGCCGGTCGAAACCCGTGCCATTGCCCTGTTCGTGATGGGCACGCCGCTATGTTGCGCCGCGTGCGGGCTGTATCGCTGGCAGCTGGCGGCGAGGGCCGCCGCATGAAGACCGATACAACGAGCGATACAACGGGCGAAACCAAAGGCAGCCTGCGCGCGCGCGTGGCGACGTTTGCGTGCCTGATGGCGCTGCTCGTACTGGGCATGCTGGGCGCAGCGCCTGCCATGGCGCAGACCTTGCAGCTTACGCGCGATGCCGAGGTGGTCGATGCCTGGCCAGCCGTGACGACCCTGGCCGATCCCGCCAACGCGCTCGATGCGCGCGCCGCACTGGCGGCCGGCGCACGCTTTGCACGACCGGCGAGCGCTGACGCGAGCCTGGGCATGCAGCCCGGCACGACCTGGGTCCAAATCCCGATCGCGGTCGCGCCTGACGCCACCAATGGCTGGGTGATGCAGATCGATTTCGCGCTGCTCGACGAGATCGACGTGTGGGTGCGGTTCCCGGATGGCTTGCGCAACATCGGCAGCATCGGACGCATGCAGCCACAATCGGGCGACGCGCTCAAGGGCCGCGTGCCGGGCGTGGTGCTGCGCCTGACTCCGGGCACCAGCTATACCGTGCTGCTGCGCGTGAAGACGGTCGGGCCCAAAATCCTGCCGATCACCTTCATGCAGCCCGATGCCGTACTGCCGGCAGAACTGGGCGAACAACTGATGCAGGGCCTTCTGCTGGGTTTGCGTTGCACGCTGATCCTGTACGCGCTGGGCCAGTGGTATGCGCTGCGCGAGCCGCTGTTCGGCAAGTACGCGCTGCAGGCCACCGGCGTCACGCTGTACTCGGCCGCCTGGTTCGGCACGGCCGGCCAGTATCTGTGGCCCGGCAACGCCTGGCTGCTCGAACACGGCACCGGGCTGGCCTCGATCATGGCCTCGTGCGGCGCCTACCTGTTCGTCGAGCAATCGCTCGCGCGGCCTGGCCAGGACCGCATCTTCAGCCGCATGATGAAGACGCTCGCCGCGCTGTGCCTGGTCACTGCGATCGGCTTCGCCACCGGCATCATCAGCCACCGCTACCTGGTGCTGATCGTCGGCACGCTGGGCATCATGCCGATGCTGCTGGGCCTGCCCGGTGCCTACCGGCGCGCCCGCGCCGGCGACGCGGTCGGGATCTACTTCCTGGTCGGCTGGGCCGTGGCATTCGCGGCCGCCTTGGTCACCGCGCAGCTCATCAATGGCAAGCTCCCGGCGAACTTCTGGACCATGCACGCGCTGGTATTCGGCAGCACGTTCGACATGCTGGTGTTCATGCGCATCCTGGCGCTGCGCACCGAGGCAATGCAGCAGGCGATGCTGCGCGCCGAAGCCAGCACGCGCATGAAGTCGGAGTTTTTGGCGAATATGAGCCATGAAATCCGCACGCCGATGAATGCCATCATCGGCATGAGCCGGCTGGCCATGATGAGCGAGCCGGCGCCCATGCTGCGCAATTACCTGGGCAAGATCCTCGGCGCGAGCGAACACCTGATGGGGATCATCAACGACATCCTCGACTTTTCGCGCATCGAAGCTGGCAAGCTGCACCTGGAAGCGGTGCCGTTCGACCTCGATGACATGCTCGAACATCTGTCGAGCCTGACCGGCGTGAAGACCGATGCCAAGGGGATCGAACTGATCTTCCGGGTCGGCCCTGGCGTGCCGCAACGTCTGGTGGGCGATCCGCTGCGCCTGGGCCAGGTCCTGATCAACCTCACTGGCAACGCCGTCAAGTTCACCGAGCGCGGTGAAATCGTGGTGGCCGTCGAAGCGCGGCACGTCGACGACGGCAAGGTCGTACTGGCGTTTACGGTGAGCGACACCGGCATCGGCATGACGCCCGAGCAGCTGGCGCGCCTGTTCGTCTCGTTCAGCCAGGCCGATAGCTCGACCACCCGCAAGTACGGTGGCACCGGACTGGGATTGTCGATCTCGCGCCAGCTGGTCGAGATGATGGGCGGCGATATTACGGCGCGCAGTACGCCGAACGTCGGCAGCAGCTTCACCTTCACCGTGCAACTGGGGATCGGGGATGGCTATGCCGCCGCCAGTGCGGTGCGCAAGGCGCTGCTGCTGGACGTGCGCGCGCTGGTGGTCGACGACAGCGCCACCGCGCGCAGCGCGCTGGCCGAAATGCTCGAAGGTTTGGGCGTGCAGGCCGATACGGCTGCCTCGGGCGAAGAATGCCTGCTGCTGCTGGAACGCGCCGCGCGCAATGCCACGCCATACCAGATCGTGCTGATGGATTACCTGATGCCGGGCCTGGATGGCATGCAGACGATCCACCGCATCCGCCTGCATGCGGACGAACAGGGCGAGACGACGCCTACGCCGGCAATCCTGATGATCTCGGCCTGCACGCGCGAGACCGTCATGCACGAGCAAGGCCGGGGCGACCTGCCGATCGACGCCTTCCTGCACAAGCCGGTCGGCCCGGCGCTGCTGTACCACAGCCTGCTGCAGGTGCTGCACCCGCAGCTGGGCGCCCCCGACACGATCAACAGCTACCTGCCGGCGCTGGCCGACCTGCCGCGCCTGGACGGCGCGCGTATCCTGCTGGCCGAGGACAACGACAACAACCGCGAAGTTGCCCTCGATTTCATGGCCGCTGCGCGCATGCAGGTCGACGTCGCGTTCAATGGGGTTGAGGCAGTGCGCATGGCGCAGGCCGGCGACTACGATCTGGTCCTGATGGACATCCAGATGCCCGAGATGGACGGCCTGGCGGCAACCCGCGCCATCCGGCTCGACCCGCGCCTGCGCGAGCTGCCGGTCGTGGCCATGACGGCGCACGCGCTGGCCAGCGACCGCGCCCTGAGCCGCCTGGCGGGCATGAACGACCACGTCACCAAGCCGATCGACCCCGACCTGCTGTTCTGCACGCTGCTGAAATGGATCGACCCGGTACGCCTGGCCGGGCGACCGTTGCCACAGGCCGTGCGGCCTGCGGTGGCCGCGGGCGGGCGTCCGGCGGGCGGCCCGCTGCCGGCGGTGCCGGGCATCGACTGGCGCATGGCGCTGGAGAATGTCGATGGCCAGCGCAGCCGCCTGGAAAAGCGCGCCGGCAGTTTCATCCGCGAATATGCGAGCGCCCCGCAGATCCTGCGCGAAGCGCTGCAGGCAGGCGACCACGCGCGTCTGCAGTCGCTGGCGCACAACCTGAAGTCGAGCGCCGCCTACGTGGGCGCCTTTGAGCTCAGCAGCGCCGCCGCACGCCTGGAACAGGATCTGCGCGCCGGCCAGTTCGAGCGCGTCGGCGTCCAGGTGCCGGCCCTCGTGAGCGCGGCCGACACGGTGCTGTCCGGCCTGGCGCAGATGGCGGCGCTGGCGTTGCCGAAAGCCGGCGATCCGGAAGCGTTGTCGATGGTCATCGCGCGCCTGGACGGCTACCTGCGCAGCGACGATGCACGCGCCGAGGATGCCCTGGCGCAGCTCGCGTCGCTGCTGGGCGCAGGCAGATACAGCGATTCGGTCGCCGAATCACTGGACGCCGTGCAGCGCGCGGTCACCGAGATCGAGTACGCTGCCGCGCTGGGGCCGCTGGCAGCCCTGAGCGCGCAACTCGATCTCAGTCTGGAAGGTAGTCAATGAATATCGATCAGTCACAGAAAGTGCTGGTGGCGGACGACGACGCCATCAACCGCGAGGTGCTGGGCGAACTGCTCAAGCCCGATTACACGGTGCTGCTGGCCCGCAACGGCGCCCAGACACTGGAGCGCGCCGCGCGCCACCTGCCCGACCTGATTCTGCTCGACGTGATGATGCCGGACATGGATGGTTACGAAGTGCTGCGCCGGCTGCGCGGCGAACCTCTGACCGCGCATATCGCGATCATCTTCATCTCCGGCCTGGACCGGCCCGAAGACGAGGCCAATGGTCTGAAAATGGGCGCATCGGACTACATCGTCAAACCGTTCAACCAGACGGTCGTGATGGCGCGCGTGGCGCTGCACCTGCAGGTCGTGCGTCAGCGCCGGATGCTCGAGCGTCTCGCGAACATCGACGGCCTGACCGAACTGGCCAACCGGCGCCGCTTCGACGAACTGTATGACCAGGAATGGCAGCGCGCCCGCCAGAGCGGGCAACCGCTGTCGCTGGCGCTGCTCGATATCGATGCGTTCAAACAGTTCAATGACCGCTACGGGCATCCAGCAGGCGACCGCGCACTGCGCGCGGTGGCGCGCGCCGCCGACGCAGCGATGCAACGCCCCGGTGAGCTGGCGGCGCGTTATGGCGGCGAAGAGTTGTTGCTCCTGATGCCCGACACCGATGCCCAGTCGGCGCACGCTGTGGCCGAAGCACTGCGCGCCGCGATTGCTGGCCTGGCAATTGCGCACGAAGCGTCGAGTGTCGCGCCGGTGCTGACGGTGAGCGTCGGCGGCGCCACGCTGGACCCGGCCGGCGCCGAACAGCAGTTCGAGCTGTTCGAAGCGGCCGACGCCCAGCTGTATCGCGCCAAGCAGGCCGGGCGCGATCAGGTGTGGTGGCGCGTCGGCAACTGACCGTCAGGCAATCGCAGAAGCACCCGCCTCAGGTCTTGTTTCCCGATTTGAAGGTCACGACGCGATACAGGTACCAGCCGAGCAGGCCGAACAGTACCGCCTTGGAGACCGGATCGACATACTGCGCGACGCGCTCGTACTGGCTCTCCAGCGCGTAACCGGCACCGGTCAGGATACCGGTCCAGATCAGCGAACCGATCGTCGAGAACAGCAAAAACTGCCCCATCGACATCTTGGCCAGGCCGGCCGGTACCGAAATCAGGGTGCGGATCGCCGGAATCAGGCGCCCCAGCAGCACCACCTTCTTGCCATGCTTTTCGAACGCAGCCATCGCATGTTCGATGTCGCCATGCGTCACCGTCATCCAGCGCGCGTGCTTGTCGGCAAAGGCTTCCAGCCGTTCCTTGCCGTACACCCGGCCCGCGTAATACCACGGCAGCGCACCGGCCACCGAGCCAGCCGTGCCAGCCACCAGCACGCCAATCACGTTCAGGTCACCGCGCGCGGCAACGAAACCGGCAAACGGCATGATCAATTCTGACGGAATCGGGGGGAAGATATTTTCCAGTGCCATCAGGGCGAACACGCCCAGATAGCCGCTTTTCTGCATGAACTCGGTGATGAACTCGAACACGGGACGCACTCCATATGATTTGGCAGCCTCCACGATAACAACTTTCAAAAAACACATCTGTTCTGCTGCGCACGCAGGTCGGCACCAACGGCGGCATGCGATGTTCGCGTCCGGGGGTTGGTGATACCGGCGCTTGTCGCTACCATGTCCGGATACCGATCCCAGGATGCCCACTTGCTCAAACTCAGCCTCGACGCCCTCCAGATCATCGACACCATCGCCCGTCGCGGCTCGTTCGCCGGCGCGGCCAAGGAACTGTTTCGCGTGCCGTCCACCATCTCGTACACCGTCGCCAAGCTGGAAGACGACCTGGGCGTGCGCCTGTTCGACCGCTTTGGGCCGAAGGTCACGCTCACGCCGGCCGGTCAGGCGCTGCTCAAGGAAGGCCGCTACCTGCTGCGCGCCGCCGGCGACCTGGAGTCGCGCGTGCGGCGCGTGGCCTCGGGTTGGGAAACCGACTTCGCCATCGGCATGGATTCGGTGCTGGGCGCGGGTGGCCTGCAACCGGACATTGAAGACTTTTACAAGGTGGCCGACCACACGCGCCTGCGCATCGTGCGCGAGTCGCTGGGTGGCACCTGGGACGCCCTGCTCGACCGCCGCGTCGACCTGCTCGTGGGCGCCGCCGGCGACGGGCCGTCGGGCGGCGGCTATACGGCCGAACCGATCGGCACGAGCAGCTTCGTGTTTGCCGTCGCGCCGCACCATCCGCTGGCCGCCATCGTCCATCCGCTCGACAAGGCCGATCTGCTGCCGTACCGGGCGATCACGGTGTCGGATTCGGCGCGCGTGCTGGGCGCGCGCACGGTGGGCATCCTGTTCGGGCAGGCCACGCTGGCCGTGCCCGACA
This sequence comes from Telluria sp. LT1R51-2, assembly GCF_059685775.1. Classification (NCBI taxonomy): domain Bacteria; kingdom Pseudomonadati; phylum Pseudomonadota; class Betaproteobacteria; order Burkholderiales; family Oxalobacteraceae; genus Telluria; species Telluria sp. LT1R51-2. The sequence continues at coordinate 1,921,706 of NZ_JCASIM010000001.1, forward strand.
TGCGCACCAAGTACGAGTTCCAGGTGCAGGGGCTGGGCTTTGGCTTCCTGCCCGAGACCTGGGCCCGGCCGGCCATCGCGCGCGGTCAGCTCATCGAAAAACAGGTGGTCGAACCCAAGCCCGATGAAACCTTTTATCTGGCCTGGCGCAGCACCGAGGATGGCGCGGCCCTGACCTGGTGGATCGACCGGATGCGCACGCACTCACCGTTCGCGCGCATGGCCGTCAATCCCTGTCCGGTCGTGTGAACTGAACGGAAAGCCGCCCCCAAGGCGGGGGCGGTTTGCTGTTGTAACGCGTGACAGGATTACTGCGGCAGATCGAAGACCAGTACTTCGGCTGCATCGGCCTGACCCAGCGTCACCGCCGGTTCGCCGGTCACCTTCAGCGCGTCGCCGCCGCTCAGCGCCACGCCGTTGACGGTAATCTGGCCGTGAATCACGTGGACATATGCCTGGCGGCCGGCAGCCAGCGTGTGCGTTGCCGCATCGGCGCCGTTGAAGATCCCGGCGTGGATCGACGCATCCTGACGGATCGACACCGAACCATCGCGGCCATCGTTCGAGGCCACCACGCGCAGCTTGCCGGTCTTCGAGGCCGCGTCGAAATGCTTTTCTTCGTAGCGCGGTTCGGCGCCGATCTCGTTCGGCTCGATCCAGATCTGCAAAAAGTGCACGCCTTCGGTGGTCGAGCCGTTGAATTCACTGTGCACCACGCCCGTACCGGCGCTCATGACCTGCACGTCGCCATAGCGCAGCACCGAGCCGTTGCCCATGCTGTCCTTGTGCGCCAGGGCGCCTTCGAGCACGTACGAAATGATCTCCATATTGCGGTGACCATGCGAATCGAACCCGCGGCCCGCCTCCACATGGTCATCGTTGATGACGCGCAGCGGGCCACAACCCATGTGCTTCGGATCGTGGTAATGGCCGAACGAAAACGAATGCTGCGAATTCAGCCAGCCAAAACTGGCGCCACCGCGCTCATTGCTTTTACGGACGTTCAACATCGTGTGCTCCTTTCGTGATGGGATGATCGAGTTGCTCGAATCTGTCTGCCGTCGCCGGCATCCGTCGATTGTCGCCTTGTTCTCGATACGATGATGTCATTATGCCTGCCCCTGCCAGCGTTGAAAAACGAGTTATCTGCACGCCTATCGTCGATATTTTCGATGATCGCACAGCCGCTTCACGCTGGCCCGCCTGCGCGAGGCCGGCTTGCCGATCCTGGTGGTGTGCAGTTGCGCGGATGGGCGCCGCATGCCGGCCGACTTGCCGGGGCCGTGCGATGCGCTGTTGTGGAAAGCGATGCCGGGCTACGATTTTTCGGCCTGTACGCTGGCGCTGCGCCATCTGCGCCATCTAAGCCACCCCTCGCCGGGCGCCGACGTCATCGTCATGAACGATTCGGTATTCGGGCCGTTCACACCGCTGCGCCCCGTGCTGGAGATCAGCCGCTGGGACCTGACCGGGTTCACGGCGTCGAACGAACTGACCAACCATGTGCAGTCGTATGCGTTTTGCCTGCGCGGCGTCACGCTGGCACGCATGGCGCGCGTGGCTGCCCGCGCAATGATGGTCGGCGCGCTGTGGGTCAGCGACGCCACCCGTGTCCTCAACCCTACCCTCGTGAACCGATAGAACTGCTCGATGCCGGCTTCCCGTTCCTCAAGCGGGCCTTGCTGACCAAGAGCAGCAACTACATCGAGCGCGATGTCGTGCTCGAGGGGCTGGCCCGCCACGGCCACCCGCTCGACGTCCGAGAGCCGCGATCAGAACTTCACGGCTGCGCGCGCGTAGTAGTAACCGCCATTGATCCCGTACGGCGAAAAGCCCGGGTAGATCGTCACTGCACCGTTGTCCAGATTGGCGCGCTGCTCGGCCAGGGTCAACGGATTGACCTTGTCCGGATACTCGTTGAACAGATTGTTCGCGCCCAGCGACACGCTCCATGCCTTGCTGATCTGATAGCTCACTTCCAGGTCGGTCAAGAGGCTCGCCTTGATCCGGTTTTCGCGATACACCGCGCCGTCGGTCGAGAACTGCTCGGACGACTTGCCGAAGTAGTTCTCGCGCAGGTTCACGCTCCAGTCGCCGATGCGCCACAAGCCGCCCAGATTCAACCGCACCTTGGGCGAGGCGGTTTCCAGATGCGAGATCGCGGTGGCGTCGAGCAGTGTCTGCGCGCCCAGCTGCGTCGGCGCCTGGTTGATCTTGATCACCTCGACCTTGTTGTAGTTGGCCGCCGCCGACCAGTCCACGCGGCCGTACGCGCCGTAGTTGCTGCTCAGGGTGGCCACCACTTCAGCGCCGCGGCTGCGGGTATTGACCGCGTTGGTGAAGATATTGATACCGGTTTGCACGACGGTCGGATCGAGCACATTGCCGTTGGCCAGGATCGCAGCCGTGACGGCCGGCGAGTTGATGGCGCTGCCGGAACCGTACAGCGAGCCGCTGCCGACGATGCGGTCGCGGATCGTGATCTGGTAGGCATCAAACGTGACGGCCACGCCGCTGGCAGGATTGAGCACCAGGCCGGCGCTGATATTGGTCGACGCTTCCGGCTTCAGGCCGTCGATGCCCACCAGGCGCGCGCCCGGCGAATTCGGGGCCAGCTGCACGAAGGCGCTGCGCGGCGACACGTTCGTGGCCGAGTAGAACGACTCGGCCAGCGTCGGCGCGCGAAAGCCGTTGCTGTACGTCGCCCGCACGGCCACGTCCGGCGTGAAGTCGTAGCGGCTGGTGAGCTTGCCGACCTTGGCGTTGCCGAAGTCGCTGAAATCCTCGAAACGGCCGGCGATGTCGACCGTCCAGCCGGCGACGGGCTGCACAGCGATATTCGCATAGACCGCCTTGTTGTTGCGGCTGTGTTTTCCAGCATCGGTCAGCGAGAAGCCCGGGAACGACTGCGCACCTTCCTTGTAGCGCGATGCGGCGTCTCCCGCGACGATCGCGTAGGTGTCGCGGCGGTGTTCGAGGCCCAGCGCCAGCGTCAGCGGCGTGGCCATGCCAGTGTCGAACTCGCGCCGCAGGTCGAGGTTGTTGGTCCACTGGCTGGCCTGGAATTGCCCGGCCTTGAAGGACAGCGGCGTCGCGCCCGTATCGGCAAACAGCGAGATATTGGCCGAAGTGGCCACGCCCAGCTTGGCCACGTCCTTGCCGTAGGTGCTGGATAAATCCCAGTTCCAGTTGCCGAACACCTTGCCCTGGATGCCGAACGTGAACGCATAGTCTTCCTCGTCGAACGTCTCCTGCGGGCTGAAACCCAGCGGATAGATGGTGGGCAGGCGGTTGGGCATGCGGTAGTTCTCGAAGGCGCGCGCTTCCTTCTTGCCGTAGGTGGCAAAGCTGTACAACTCCGTGTCGCCGCCCAGGTCGACGCCGAAATTGGCGGCAAAGATGTGCTGGCGGTACTGGGCGTCGCCCTGGATCCGGTTGAGGTATGGGTAGCCCGGCGCATTCACGAGCGATGGCATTGCGGCCATCGTGGCCGGATCGACGACGCGTGGATCGATGCCGCCGCGCTGCGAAAAGCCGTGGTACTTCGTTTCCGCCGTCAGCGACAGAAAAGCGTCGGTGAACGGCGTGAGGCCAAGATTGACCATGCCGTCGCCCGTGTGTCCGCCGCCGTCCATGTAGCCGCCGCCATTCACGTTCGCGCTGCCACCACGGTAATTCGACTTGAGGATGATGTTGATGACGCCGGCAATGGCGTCGGTACCGTACTGCGCGGCCGCGCCATCCTGCAACACTTCGACGCGCTCGATGGCGGCCACCGGAATGAAGTTCAGGTCGGCCGCGGCGCCACCCTGGAACGCGCCGGCCAGCACGGCCAGGTTGGCGGTGCCGTGGCGGCGCTTGCCGTTGACCAGCACCAGCGTATTGTTCGGGGACAGCCCGCGCAGGCGCGCCGACAGCGTCATGGCCGCCATGTCGCTGCCGAAGGCCTGGGCATTAAGGGACGGCAGGTTCTGGGCCAGCGCCTGGATCAGGTCGGGCTGGCCGGTGCGGGCCAGCGACGACGCGTCGAGCACCTGGATCGGCGAGGCGCTGTCCGCAACCGTCAGGCCGGCGGCGCGCGTACCCGTGACGATCACGACGCCGGTACCGGCGACGACGGGCGCATCAGGTGCGATGGCGGCAGCCGGCGTGTCGACAGCTGGCTCGGGCGCCTTGTCGGCGGCGTGGGCAGCCACGCCCCACGACAGCAAGGCAGCTGCGACACTGGTATGAATGATGGTCTTGTACATGGTGGATCCCTGGTTGGCGTAACGCGTTATTGGTATGGATGACGCGGCCGGGCGAGCGCCGCGCCACTTATTTCTTTGCTGCCACGACTTCGATTTCGACGAGCCAGCCGGGATTGCTCAGGCCCGCGACCTGCATCACTGCACGCGCCGGCAGGTTGGGCTGCGCGCCGCCAAAGAACTGGGTGTAGCCGGCCATGAAACCGGTGACGTCGGCCCGCCCCCCGTGCGCCGGATCGCCGACCAAAAACACCTGCATCTTGACGACGTCGCCCATGCCCAGCCCCATGCCGGCCAGGATCTCCCTGATCTTCTGCAGGACACCGACCGTCTGCGTTTTGGTGTCACCAAAGGCTGCGATGGTGTCTGCACCAGCCGCCTTGTCGACGACGGGCGGCACCTGACCGCTGATGAAGTGAATGGTGACGCCGGGCGGCACCGACACCGCCAGGGCGATGGGGAAATCCGAGTTCGGGATCTTGTGGCGCACGATGTCCGTGGCTGCGGCGCTGGCGATGGCGGGCGCCAGCAGCAGCGCGGCGGCCAGGCAGGTGGTGGAACGGAAAGCAGCGAGTGTCATCGGATCGTCTTTCGTGAGCGTGGAAAAAGAAAACTGCATCAGTGCTTGTTGCCGAAGCGGTTGTCGCCCGCCGGCGCGACCTGCAGCAGCGCGCGGCGCGTTGCGATGTCGGCGCCCGCGATCGGTGACGCGTGGTTGCCCCAACTGCTGCGCGCGTAAGTCAGCACGGCGGCGATATCGGCGTCGTCCAGGCTGGCGCTGAAATCGGGCATGCCACCGCGGCCCTTGAGCAGCACGTCGGCCACCTCGTCGGGTGCGCCGGTAACGACCACGCTGGCGACGAGTGCCGGAAACGCGCCGGGAATGCCGCGGCCATTCACCTGGTGGCAAGCGGCGCAGTTCCTGGCAAACAGGGTCTTGCCGTCTGCCGGCGCGGCGGTCTGGGCCTGGGCTGCGCCGCCCCAGAGGCAGGCGCTGGCCAGAACAAGGATCGCGGTCTTCATGCGCTGGCCCTCCGGTGCAGCGCGTCCACCTGCTGCCACGCCGATTCGATGGCGCCGGCTTGCCAGCCAGTGAGGTAGCTCAGGTGTTCGCCGGCGAGCAGCACCCTGCGCTCGCCCTCCAGCAGGACCGGATACGCGCTCTTGCGCGCAGCCTCGGTCCATTCGGCCCAGCCGCCCAGGCTGTACTGCACGCGGTGCCAGGCAACCGAGAAGCTGCTTTCAAAGTTTGTGCGGTAGGCGGGGAAGATCTTTTCGCCGGCCGCGAGCGCGAACTCGGTCCGCTCGGCGGGCGTCATGCCGCTCACTTCAATGGCATCCAGCGCGTAGTGGTAGTAGCCCAGCACCACCCCCTTTTTCTGCTGCCAGCCGCCGGACGGCAACGAGATCGTGTTGATCCCTTTCAGGTCGGTGAGCACGTGGCCGCCGTAGATGTGGTCGTCTTCTTCCCAGAAGCGGCGCCCCATCTGCAGGCCGATCTTGCCGACCGGCGCATACGGGACGGCCTTGATTGCCGCCTTGAAACCGTCGGAAAAATCGGTGTCGATCATGCGCAGCACCGACAGCGGCACCGTGCACAGGCAATAGTCGGCCGTGACGCGCGAGAGCGCGCCGCTGGCCGTGTCGCGCACGTCGATCGTGACCTTGTCGTCAGCCTGGCGGATGCGCTGGACTTCGGCGTGGTAGCGGATCACACCACCCAGCCGCCGGGCGAATGCGCGCGGGATCGCGTCCATGCCGCCGACCGGCTGGAACATCGTGGCGTGCATCGGGAACTCCTGCACCGCGCTGTAGACCTTGCCGACCCGGGCGGCCAGCAGATCGTGAAACGCCAGCGGATCGGACGCCGTGCCGGCGCCCGGCACCAGGCCGGCGCCGGGGTTGGTGGCAAAGCCACGGCCGCTGCGGCCCTTGTAGGCCAGGTCGCCCGCGTCCAGCGCCCCTTCGTGCTTGAGGTAATCGAGCAGCAGGCGCTGGTCGTCGCCTGTCAGTTGCGTGTCGAGCTGGTGGCCGGTGACGGACTTGGCCATCAGCTCGGCAACGTGGCCCCGCATGTCGGCCTTGATCTGGGCGCCGCGCAGGCGCTGCTGCGACAGCGGCCCGCCATTCTCGAGATACACGTACGCGTGGTCATTCTCGTTGACCATCACTTCGAGCGGCACCTTGAACTGGCGCGCGTAGTAGAGGGTGGACTGGTGGTCCAGCGGAATGCGCCACGGGCCGTGGTTGATGTACTGGCCGGGATCGAAACGGCAGTGCTGCGCCTCGCCGCCCAGTTCGTGCAGCGAGAAGCCCTTGCGCGCCGTCTGGCAGCGCCCGCCCGCAACGGGTCGCGCCTCAAGCACCTGCACGTCGTAGCCAAGCTTGCCCAGTTCGTAGGCCGCTGTCAGGCCGGCCAGGCCCGCGCCCAGCACGACCACTTTCTTGCCCTTGCCGCTGCCCGTGAGCACCGGCGGGGTCGTGGTCCGGGACGCGATCCCCATGCCCCAGGCGTTCATTGAACCCATCAACAGCGCCGAACCGCCAACGGCGGCGGCGCGGTACAAAAACTCACGTCGGGTCAACGACGGTGTCGAACGTTTCATTTCTACCTCCACTTGGTGTCACTGAAAGGCCTTGCAACTGATGGCTTATCAGCAATACGCGTGCCAAGTGGATGTCAACATCGTCAATACGAAAGTTCTTAAAATAAAGTTTATCGGTAGCTTTGCCGAACGTAAGCGCGCTGTAAGACTTCCTGACCGAATAACCGTCAGCTACCACAGCCTGTTATTCGTATTGACAAGCGTGACGTCCGACAATGCGATGCGCGCCCCGTGGCGCGCCCGGACATTATTTGTCGCAACGTAATTGGTACCAGGGTCAGATCGCAGCAAGAGGCTGCGCACGCGCCGGGAGCATGCCAAATCGACACTGCACTGTTGTGGCGTAAATACGCACTTCAATGGGTGTGATCGATGCCGTCGCGCGTGAGCCAGTAATTGAACTGACCGTAACTGGGAATGTCGCCCGGCGCGCTGCCGGCAAAGTGATCGCGCAGCATCTGGCGGTAGGCGGCTGGCCGTGAGAAGCGTCGATGGGTAGCGGCAAAGTGCGCGGCAGCGGCCACGAACAGCGCCCGCAGCGCGGCATCGGTATTCGTGCCTGCACTGGCGCTGCTCGTTGCGGCCTTGCGCGGGCGGCCGCGCTTGACGCCGGCGCTGGCCACGCGCGTCTTGCCGCGAGCACCGGAATTGGCGTAATCGGGCAAGAGCGCATCGATCGTCTGGCCCCGCTCCCAGTAGCGGCGCAGGTAGCGCATGAGGGTGGCAACGGACATTGCATGGGCGTGGCTATAAGCGGCGAGCATGGCCGCGCGCGGTCGCGCGAGATACAACTGCGGCACGTCGCGGTGCAGCGCCGTCACGGCATCCCACGCCTTCATCTGCAGCAGGCGATGCTTGCCGGATGGGGCATCGGCGCGCGGCGCGCGGCACGGATCGGTCAGCAGCAAGCGCGCGCGCCGCGCCGACACGTCCGCCACCAGCACGCGCAGGGGCATGCTGCGCGGCGTGGCGCTCGTGCAGCGAAGGGTGAAGGTGTAGGCGATGGACTGCGCATCGTCGATCCAGAGAATCCGCAGCAGATGGGCGGGAGGATCGAGGTATTCGATGACGTCGTTGTGCAAGAACATCGGCCGCTCCTGGCGTTGAGTTCCTTGCTGGTATGCAAAGAACGCGCCAGGCACGGCCACGGCGGCCTGGATCAGGGCCGCCGGTGGCTCATTTCTGCGCCAGGATCCATTTCGCCAGGACCTTGGCGTCGGCTTCCGTGACCTGCGGATTGGCCGGCATCGGGATCGGGCCCCAGGTGCCGCTGCTGCCTTTCTGGATCTTCTGGACGAGACGCGCTTCGGCGCCAGCATCCTTGGCGTACTTGGCCGCGACATCCTTGTAGGACGGGCCAACCAGCTTGGCGCCGATGGCATGGCACGCCATGCAGGCCTTGGCCTTGGCCAGGTCGGGGTTCGCGTGGGCGGCGGGGATCGCGGCGACGGCGAGGGTCGCCGCCAGGGTCAGGGTCAGGTACGTCTTCATGATGCTCCAGTGGCTGGGTTGATCGCAGGGGCCGGCACTCTTGGCAGGTACCGCCCGACATCATAGCGGGAAACCCCGCTGGCATGGGCAGCGCAGGGGTGCATGACCAGCATCCGACACGCCCATCAAAAAATTTGAATGGGAATGATTCGCATTTGTGATTAGAATGGCGCGGTTTCGCGATCTTTACGTCTTTTAACGTACTGACGCTGAACGTTGCTGACAATGATAAAAAGGATGCCTGAACAATGACCCACCGTTTGCCTGCCCCGCAGTTTGCCCGCACCCTACTGAGCCTGGCCATTGGCGCCATGCCGCTTGCCGGTTTCGCTGCTGACGCGATGCTTGATGACGTGCCCGCGACGATGCCCACCGTGGTCGTGACGGCGTCCGGCTTCGAGCAGACGATTCGCGAAGCCCCCGCATCGATCACGGTGCTGACCCGCGAGCAACTTCAGAAAGAGCGCTTCGGCAACCTGGCGCAGGCGCTCGAGAGCGTGGAAGGCATCGACGTCGGCGCGTCCGGCGACAAGACCGGTGGCATGAACATCAGCATCCGCGGCATGCCGAGCGACTACACGCTGATCCTGATCGACGGCCGGCGTCAGAACGCGGCCGGCAACGTCACGCCGAATGGCTTCGGCGGTACCTCGACCAGCTTCATGCCGCCGGTGAGCGCCATCGAGCGCATCGAGATCATCCGCGGTCCGATGTCGACGCTGTACGGTTCGGACGCGATGGGTGGCGTGATCAACATCATCACGCGCAAGGTCGGCAAGCGCTGGGCCGGCTCGGTGGCGGCCGACTACACGCTGCAGGAAGACGCGCAATTCGGCGACCTCAAGGGCGCCAAGTTCTACCTGAGCGGCCCGCTTGCGGCCGATGTGCTGGGTCTGTCGCTGCGCGGCAGCACGCTGCGCCGTGACGAGGCAAACATTGCGTATGACGAGATCAACCCGGCCCGGCCGCTGACGCAGAACGCCAACCCGGTCAAGCAGCAGATCGACAACCTGGGTGCGCGCCTGGCGTTCACCCCGCACCGCAACCATGAGTTCATGCTCGACGCCGACAGGACGCGCCAGACGTATGACAACACGCGCGGCCAGCTTGGCACGCTGGGCACGGGCGGCTACGGGCCGGAGCAGAACTACAACCGCGACCAGACGACGCTGTCGTACAAGGCGCGCCTGCCGTTCGGCACCTGGGACAGCAGCTATATGGTGAACAATACGGAAACCATCGGCCGCACGATTCCGCCGGGTACGCCGGGCGCGACGCCGGGCACTGCCCGCACGCTGGAAGTCGAGAGCAAGGTGTTCGACACCAAGCTGCTGGTGCCGTGGGGTGAGCACCTGACCACCATCGGCGCCCAGCACTGGGACGCCGAAATGATCGACGGCGTCGCGCCGCAAGCGTTCGCGTTCACGCAGAAAGCACTGTTCGTGGAAGACGAATGGCGCCTGCACGAGCGCCTGTCGCTGACGGTCGGCGCGCGCTACGACGACCACAGCATCTTCGGCGGCCAGACGAGCCCGCGCAGCTACCTGGTCTGGAGCGCCTCGCCCCGCTGGACCGTCAAGGGCGGCGTGAGCAAGGGCTACAAGACCCCGCGCGTCGAGCAGCTCACGCCAGGCATCAACGGCTTCGGTGGTCAGGGCACGATCCCGCTCGTGGGCAGCCCGAACCTGCAGCCCGAAACCAGCGTCACGTCCGAACTGGGTGCCTATTTCGACAATGGCGCCGGCTGGACCGCCAATGCCACGGTCTTCAACAACGATTTCAAGGACAAGATCACCAGCGGTACTGGCCTCATCAACTGCACCTACCGCCCGGCGCCGAACCGGCCGGGCTGCGTCAGCTTCGGCAACTGGCCGAACGTCGATGCCTTCGGCCAGTCGATCAACGTCGACGAGGCCGTCACGCGCGGCATCGAATTTGCCACGCGCTTCCCGCTGGCCGCGGGCTGGGCCGCCAGCGCCAACTACACGTACACCGACAGCGAACAGGAAAGCGGCGAGAATGCCGGCAAGCCGCTGTCCGACACGCCGAAGCACGCGTTCAACGCGCGCCTGACCTGGGACGTGTCGCCGGACTGGAACACGTGGCTGCGCGCCGAATACCGCAGCGAGCGCTTCCGCGATCCGGGGACGTCGGCCGCGACCCGTGCGGCCAGCGAGGCGCTGGGCGACTTCAAGGGCTACACGATGCTGCACCTTGGCACCAGCTACCAGGTCACGCCCGCCATCACACTGAACGCCGCCATCTACAATCTGCTGGACAAGGACTTCATCGACTACCGGCCATATCGCACGGCGCCGGCAGCGGCGCCGACCTACGGCAGCGTGTATGTCAACAATTTCGACGGACGCCGCCTGTGGCTGTCGATGAACGTGGACTTCTAAGCATCGGCTGACCCGGCGCGTGTCGTACGCTAGTCCTGCGCCAGGCGCAGGTCGGGGTCGGCCTCGAACACTCCCGCCAGCCAGGTGGCAAACGCCTGCAGGCGCGGATTGGCGATGCGGCCGCGCGGGTACACCAGGGACACCGGCATCGGTGTCGGGCACAGGGCGGGCAGCACCACGGCCAGCGCGCCTTGCGCCACATGCGTGCGCACCTGGTAGCGTGCCAGTTGCGCCAGGCCCAGTCCCTGCAGCGCGCACAGCAGGTTGGCTTCGGCGTCGTTGACGGCGAGGCCGCCATCGATGGCCACACGCACTACACCCTCCGCGGTATCTTCCCCTGCGAGCGTCCACTCGAAGGCGCGCCCGGTGCGGCCCGAGAAATGCACGATCGCATCGTGCTGGCCCAATTCAGCGACCGTCGCAGGCGTGCCGCGTCCCGCCAGGTAGCCGGGCGTGGCGGCAATCACGAAGCGCATCAGACCGATCCGGCGCGCCACCAGGCTCGAGTCGGGCAAGTCGCCTACCCGCAATGCGCAATCGATGCCTTCGGCGGTCAGGTCGACCAGGCGGTCGCCCATGCTGATGGTCAGGTCGAGCGCCGGATAGGCCTGGCGAAATTCGCCAATGCGCGGCAGCACGATCGCGCGGCCCAGCGAGCCGGGGAGATCGATGCGCAGCCGGCCCTGCATCCGGCCGGCTTGCTCGCCCAGAAAGTCGGCTTCGGCGTCATCGATGGCGGCCAGGATGGCGCTGCAGTGCGCGTAGTAGCGCTCGCCCTCGGGCGTCAGCGACAGCCGGCGTGTGGTGCGCTGCAGGAGTTGGGCGCCCAGATAGCGCTCGAGATTCTGCAGCGTGGCCGTCAGCGACGCACGCGGCAGGTCGAGCGACTCGGCAGCCCGCGTGAAACTGTTCGCCTCGACGATGCGCACGAACGTCTGCATCGCTTTCACCTTGTCCATGATTGTTCATATAAAGTGAATGGTATAAGGGCATTATGCCCTGATTATCTTTGCGCGCACATTGCCTACCATGGCGGCATTACCTCACCAATCCCATGGAGTTCGCCATGAATACCCCCAAATCACCCTCCATCTCGTCCGGCACGGTCATGCTGCTGGCGGCCGCCGCCGGCATCATCGTCGCCAACCTGTATTATGCGCAGCCGCTGGTCGGCCCGATCGGCGCTGCGCTGGGCTTGCCGCCCGCAGCAGCTGGTCTGATTGTCACCCTGACCCAGATCGGCTACACGCTGGGACTCTTGTTCATCGTGCCGCTGGGCGACCTGCTGGAAAACCGGCGCCTGATCGTCACCGGCCTGTTTGTCACGAGCGGCGCACTGGTGGTCGCGGCCACCGCCACCACGGCATGGGCGTTTCTACTGGCCGCGCTGGCCATCGGCCTGGGCGCCGTCGTGGCCCAGGTGCTGGTGCCTTTTGCCGCCCATCTGGCGCCGGAGGCGACACGCGGCCAGGTCGTCGGCAAGGTCGTCAGCGGCCTGCTGCTCGGGATCATGGTGGCGCGCCCGGTCGCGAGCGTGCTCGCCGGGCTGGGTGGCTGGCAAACCGTGTTTGGCATCGCCGCTGCGCTGGTCGCCCTGCTGGCCGTGCTGCTGCATATTAAGTTGCCGCTGCGCCAGCCGACGGCGACGCAACCGTACCGCCGCCTGATCGGCTCGTTGTGGCCGCTGTTGACCACGACCGTGGTGCTGCGCCGGCGCGCGTTGTATCACGCCGGCCTGTTTGGCGCATTCAGCCTGTTCTGGACCGTCGCGCCGCAGGCGCTGGCCGGCCCGGCGTTTGGCCTCACGCAAAATGGCATCGCGCTGTTTGCGCTGGTCGGGATGGCCGGCGCCGTGGCCTCGCCGGTGGCCGGCCGCCTGGCCGATGCCGGCCACACGCTGACAGCCACCGCCGTCGCGCTCGTGGTGGGTGCGCTGAGTTTCCTGCTGCCCCTGTTTGCGCCGTCGTCCAAGCCGGTCGCGCTCGGTTTGCTGGCAGTGGCCGCCATCGCACTGGACGCTGCGGTGGCCGCCAACCTGGTGCTGGGTCAGCGCGCGCTGTTCGCGCTGGGCGCCGACATGCGCAGTCGCCTCAATGGCCTGTACTTCGCGCTGTTCTTTGCCGGCGGCGCGCTGGGTTCTGCGCTGGGCGGCTGGGTGTACGCCGCCCACGGCTGGCACGCGGCGCTGCTGGTCGGGGTGCTGCTGCCGGCGCTGGCGCTGCCAGTCTGGCTCCATGAATCCACCAGGCATGGGGCCGCACGCCAGAGCGTGTAGACCACGCGCCGGATTGAGATATGTTTTAATCAACCTTTATTTCGATCCGGAGCATGCAATGCACACCAACGACCACGAGGCAACGCCGACGAAAGCAGAGCTGGACGAGGCCGCGCTGAACATGGCGCGCAATATGTTCCAGTACGCGCGCTCAGGCGACGCCGATCACCTCGCTGCCTTCCTGTCACGCGGCCTGCCGCCGAACCTGCGCAACGAAAAAGGCGACACCCTGCTGATGCTGGCCAGCTACCACGGCCATCTGGACGCAACACGTGTCTTGCTCGAGCACGGCGCCGATCCGCACACGATCAACGATGCAGGGCAAATGCCGTTGCACGGCGCTGCATTCAAGGGCGACTTGCCCATCACGACGCTGCTCCTCGACAACGGCGCAATGCCGGACGTGACCGGTCCGTCGGGCCGGACCGCGCTGATGTTCGCCGCGATGTTCAACCGGGTCGCCATCGCCGAACTGCTGATGGCGCGCGGCGCCGACCCGGCCGCGCGCGACGCGTCCGGCGTGACGGCCTACGATGCAGCGCTGAAGATGGGCGCCACCGACACCGCCGCCTTGCTGGCGCCGGCCAACTGACGGCGACGCCCGGCTGTCAGGCGTCGCCGCGCGCCGTACGCCGGCGGCGGCGCGCGCACCAGGCTGCAACCAGACCGAGCCCGAGGATGGCGCCCGTGGCCGGCTCCGGCACCTCGGTTACGTTCTGCGCAGCAGATACCAGCATGCCGCTGGCGCCACTGCAGTCGGGGTACTGCAGACCGCAGCCGAACGGCTCGTCACTATTGGCGTCAACCACGGTAAACAATCCGCCCTGGCTCGCCATCCGGAAATCCGAATTGCCATCTGACGCGAAGATGCTGCCGCCCAGCATACCCCCGGGCAGGAACGTCAGATCCATGACGATCCGGTCGTAATAATTGCGCGGCGGGGTCAGGTAACCATAGTCGATCAGGTTGTGCTGGCCGCTGACGGTAGGATGGTCGAACCAGTAGCGCAACGAGAGCAGGCTGGACTGTGGATCGATGCATGGCGGACCAAGATCGCATTCATTGCGGATATTCAGGTACAGCGAGCCGGCGGCGACCGCTTGTTCGGAGAACGCCAGCTCCAGGTTCAGGCCAGTTGGCATCGAGCTGGATGCGCTCACTTGCTGCCAGCTGTACGTGACCGCGGCCTGGGCCGGTAGCGCCAGGGTAGCGGCAAACAATGTGGCAAGCAATGTGGCAAAAAATGTGGCACGAAATGCGGCGATGGGGACAATGCGCGTCATCAGTGATCTCCTCGGAAAGTTCCTACGGTACTTCAGCAAGAATCGCGCCTGTACATTCCACGTCAGCATCCCATTGATTCCAAACAACATTTATGATGGATGCGTAGTCAGGGCAATCCGGGTGTCAAATTCCCCGACAAAGCATGTCACAGTTGCAATGGCCAGTGCCATGGTCACGGCCGCCTTGCACATCCCCTATAATCGTGGGCGCCCCGAAGCCGGGGCGCGATTCCACTTACCCGAAGGACCCCGATGAACGCCCTGCCCCTGCCCGTCCTCATGCTTGCCCTGCTGGTTGCCAGCAGCACCGCGCTTGCCGACGATGCCGCGCTGCTCAAGTGCCGCGCCCTGCCTGATACCGCCACACGCGTGGCCTGCTACGACGCGATTCCCGTCGGCGTCGCTCGGACGGCTGCGGCTGCTGCTCCGGCGCGCACCCCGGAGCAGAATTTCGGCATGGAAGCGGCCAAGGAGCGCGAAGCGCAGCCGGCGTCGATCCGCAGCACGGTCGTGGGCGACTTCGACGGCTGGGGGCCCGGCTCACAGATCCGCCTGGCCAATGGCCAGGTCTGGCGCATCATCGACGGCAGCGACGCCGTCCTCCCGCGCCAGAAGGATGCACCGGTGACGATCGAGCGCAACCTGTTCGGTACGCTGTTCCTGAAAGTCGATGGCGGCAACAGCTCGGCCAAGGTACGCCGGGTGCAATAAAACTAGGCGGGCGTGCGCACCATGTACAGCGCGCCGGGCGGATAGGTGTCCAGGCCGGCATCGTCGGTCGCTGCAGCGCGCCAGCCCAGTGCCTGCCAGAAGCGTGCGCTGTCCTGCACCGACACCAGCGCCGCATGCGCCAGTCCCAGCGTGCGCGCCAGACGCAACGCATCGTCGACCAGCGCGCGCGCCAGGCCGCGCCCCAGTGCGCACGGGTCGATCGCCAGATCGTGCAGGTACAGCGTATCCGGCTGGCGCGCTGGTGTGAACGGTGCATTCAGGTCCGTCACCGGCCCCAGGCGTGACGGATAGGCAAACAGGTAGCCCCGCACACTGCCCTGGTGACTACCGACCAGGCAGGTATCGCACGCCACCGCCATCCGGGCTGCGAGAACCGCTGCCGGCTCCTGCATCGCGGCCGGATAGCACGCAGCCTGGATGCGCAGCACGGCGTCGAGATCGGCAGGCAGCATCGGGCGCACGGAGGTGGACATGGGTGGTATGCGAGCGAAAAAACGCGCATCGTAGCATGCGCTTGACGCCCGTCGTGGCATCGCGCATTCTAGCTGTCTTGACAACATCGACTCATCACCGACAGGAACAAGCATGCGCAGCACCAGCGACGTCACGCCGTCAACCCGCCCCGAATACATCCTCCACGCCAGCTGCCCGGCCGGCATCGGCATCGTCGCGGCGGTCGCGACCTTCCTGGCCGAACGCGACTGCTATATCTGCGCACTCGAACAGTTCGACGACGATTCCACCGCGCGCTTCTTCATGCGCGCCGTGTTTCGCCAGCAAGATCAATCGCCAGCCATCGACGCCATCCGCGCCGAATTCGACAGCATCGTCGCCACGCGACTGGACATGGGCTGGAAAATCTACGATCCGCTCGACCCGGTGCGCACGGTAATCATGGTCTCGAAGACCGATCACTGCCTCGATGACCTGCTGTACCGGCGCCGCACGGGCGAACTCAATCTGTCGATCACGGCCGTGGTGTCGAATCACCTCGACCTGCGCCCGATGGTCGAGCGCGAAGGAATCCGCTTCATCTTTTTACCGGTGACCAGGGACAACAAGGCGCAGCAAGAGGCGCGCCTGCTGGAAATCGTCGATGAAACCGACTCCGAACTCGTGGTCCTGGCGCGTTATATGCAGATCCTGTCCGATGGGCTGGCACGTCGCCTGGCCGGCAAGTGCATCAATATCCACCACTCGTTTTTGCCCGGCTTCAAGGGCGCCAAGCCATACCAGCAGGCGTTCGACCGGGGCGTCAAGCTGATCGGTGCAACGGCCCACTACGCCACGCCCGACCTGGACGAAGGCCCGATCATCGAACAGGTGCTCACGCGCGTCGACCACAACTACCGGGTCGACCAGCTCACCCGCGTGGGGCGTGACAACGAATGCCTGGCACTGGCCACCGCGGTCAAGTTTCACATCGAGCGCCGCGTGTTTGTGGACGGCAACAAGACCGTCGTGTTCCGCGGGCCGTAATGACACTGTCAACAATGTTGACTTATACTTAATGTAGGTGCGTTATCTAACCGTCGCAAATGTAACAGGACGTTATGTTCATACCTTCTCACAGAGGGGAAGAACATGGAACATCAACAGCAGCATCCGGTGCGCCTGCGCATCAACGGCCAGGACCGCGAATTCAACGTCGAATCTTGGGTAACGCTGCTCGACCTGCTGCGCGAGCGCGCAGGCATGACCGGCACCAAGAAGGGTTGCGACCAGGGTCAGTGCGGCGCCTGCACCGTGCTGGTGGACGGCAAGCGCATCAACTCGTGCCTGACGCTGGCCGTCATGCAGGACGGCCGAGAGATCACCACCGTCGAGGGCCTGGCCACCGGTGACGACCTGCATCCGCTGCAGCAGGCGTTCATCGATTGCGACGCGTTCCAGTGCGGCTACTGTACGCCGGGGCAGCTGTGTTCGGCCGTGGGCCTGATCAGCGAAGGCCAGGCCACCACGCGCGATGATGTGCGCGAACTCATGAGCGGCAACCTGTGCCGCTGCGGGGCTTACCCGCAAATCGCCGATGCGGTCGTCAAGATGCTGGACATGCGCGACACCAAAAAGACGACCGAAGGCTTCACGACCGGGGCGGTGCTGTCATGAACCCGTTCGCCTTTACCCAAGCCACGGACATCGATGCGGCGCTGGCCGCCCTGCTCGATCCTGATACCCGCCCGATCGCCGGCGGCACCAATCTGCTCGACCTGATGAAGGAAAGCGTGATGAAGCCGTCACGCGTCGTCGACATCAATAACCTGGGCCTGGACCAGGTGGAAGAGCAGGACGGCGGCCTGATGCTCGGCGCCCTGGCCCGCAACGCAGATACCGCCTACCACCCGCTGGTGCGCGAACGCTATCCGCTGCTGTCGACGGCCATTCTGGCCGGCGCCTCGCCACAACTGCGCAATATGGCGTCCAACGGCGGCAACCTGATGCAACGCACCCGCTGCGTCTACTTCTACGACGTCGGCACCGCCTGCAACAAGCGCGAACCCGGCACCGGCTGCCCGGCGCGCGATGGCCTGAACCGCCAGCTGGCGATCCTCGGCACCAGCGAGAGCTGCATTGCCACCCATCCTTCGGACATGTGCGTGGCCCTGCGCGCGCTCGACGCGACGGTCCACGTGCGCTCGATGAGCGGCGCGCGCGAGATTCCGTTTGCCGACTTCCACCGCCTGCCGGGCGACACGCCCGAGATCGACAACACGCTGCAGCCGGGCGAAATGATCACCCACATCACCGTGCCGGAAGCCGACCGCTTCATCGATCACAGCGCCTACATCAAGGTGCGCGATCGACTGTCGTACGCATTTGCACTGGTGTCGGTCGCTGCTGCGCTCGACCTCGATGCCGACGGCACGATCCGCGCCGCGCGCATCGCGCTTGGCGGCGTGGCCCACAAGCCATGGCGCGTCGAAGCAGCCGAAGAAGCGCTGGTTGGCAAGGCGGTCGGCGAAGCAGCGTTCCTGCAGGCCGCCGAGACCATCCTGCAAGGCGCACAAGGCTTTGGCCAAAACGACTTCAAGCTGCCGCTGGCGCGCAACGCCATCGTGCAAGCCTTGACCACCGCCGCGCGTGGCACCGACCATGCCCGCGGACTCGATGCACAAGGAGAACAAGAATGACCGACCTGATTCCAGAATTGCGCGCCCCGAGCGCGCCGGCCGGCACCGGCCGCGTGAAAAGCGGCATGCCGATCTCGCGCATCGATGGCCGCGCCAAGGTCACCGGCGAAGCACAATACGCCGCCGAATACTTTGCCCCCGACCTGGCCTACGGCGTGGTCGTCAGCGGCACCGTCGCCAAGGGCCGCATCACCAGCATCGACGCGACCGAAGCACTGGCCGTACCGGGCGTGATTTCGGTCATGACGCACGAGAACCGTCCCAAGATGCGCTCGTTCGACCTGGCCTGGAAAGACATGACGGCCCCGGCCGGCTCGCCGTTCCGTCCCCTGTTCTCGGACGAGATCTTCTACAGCGGCCAGCCGGTGGCGCTGGTGCTCGCCGAAACCTTCGAAGCGGCGCGCTACGCCGCCTCGCTGGTGCGCGTGCATTACGATGTCGATCCGCACGAAACGAACCTGCTGAAAAGCCTCGATCAGGCCTATGAACCGCGCAAGATGAAGGCCGGCTTCGTACCGCCAAGCTCGATCGGCGACGGCGAGAAGGCCTTTGATGCGGCCGAGGTGCGGGTCGATTCACAGTACTACAACGGCGTGGAACACCATAATCCGATGGAGATGTTCGCTTCGACCGTGATTCGCGCTGAAAACGGCCACCTGACCGTCTACGACAAGACGCAAAGTTCGCAGAACAGCCGCTGGTATGTGTCGCATGGCTTTGGCCTGTCGAGCGACGAGGTCACGGTGCGCAACCCGTACGTGGGCGGCGCCTTTGGCTCCGGCTTGCGCCCGCAGTACCAGCTGCCGCTGGCCGTGATGGGCGCGCTGCAGCTGGAGCGCTCGGTGCGTGTCGTGCTGACGCGCCAGCAGATGTTCAGCTTTGGCCACCGCCCGGAGACCTGGCACCGGATCCGTCTGGGCGCGGCGCCGGACGGCACGCTCAAGGCAATCTGGCACGAAGCGATCCAGGAAACCTCGCGTCTCGAAGATTACGTCGAAGTGATCGTCAACTGGTCGGGGCAGCTGTATGCGTGCACCGACATCAAGCTCGGTTACCAGGTAGTCGCGAATGACCGCTTCACGCCGCTGGACATGCGCGCCCCCGGCGCCGCCCATGGTGTGCACGCCATGGAAGTGGCGATGGACGAGCTGGCCTACGAACTGAAGATGGATCCGCTGGCACTGCGCCTGAAGAACTACACGGACACCTCGCCGATCGAGGACAAGCCGTTCTCGAGCAAGGAACTGCGCGAGTGCTACCGTCAGGGCGCCGAGCGTTTTGGCTGGGAAAAGCGTCCGATCGAACCACGTTCGATGCCTGACGGTGACGAGCTGGTGGGCTGGGGCATGGCGACCGGCATCTGGGATGCGATGGTGATGGTGGCGCGCGTCAGTGCCGTCATGCACAGCAACGGCCGCCTGGTCGTGAGCAGCGCGGCCACCGATATCGGCACCGGCACCTACACCGTCATGTCGATGATCGCCGCCGAAGCCATGGGCTTGCCGATGGAACTGGTGACGTTCCAGCTGGGTGATTCGACGCTGCCGATGGCGCCGATCGAGGGCGGATCGTCGCACGTGACGACCGTGGGCTCGGGCGTGCATGGCGCCTGCGAAAAGCTCAAGAAGTCACTGCTGAAAATGGCGCTGAAGATGGACAATTCGCCATTGGCCAAGGCGCGCATGCGCGACGTGGAGTTTGGCGATGGCGCCGTGTTCCTGAAAACCGATCCGTCGCGTCGCGTGGAACTGACCCAGGTGCTGGCCAATGCGGGCGTGGATCAGGTGGAAGAGAAATACTTCATGACGCCGCAGATGCTCAAGCAGCGCAAGTACGCACGCGCTGTGCACTCGGCCGTGTTCTGCGAAGTGCGCGTGAACGAAAAGCTGGGCATGGTACGCGTGTCGCGCGTGGTCAGCGCGATCGCCGCCGGGCGCATCATCAGTGCCAAGACCGCGGCCAGCCAGATCAGCGGCGCCGTGGTCTGGGGCATCAGTCAGGCCCTGCATGAAGAAACCCATACCGACCACAAGTACGGGCGCTTCATGAACCACAACTTCGCCGAGTACCACGTGGCGGTCAATGCCGACATCCACGACATCGACGTCATCTTCGTGGAAGAAGACGACCGCATCGTGAGCAAGCAGCTGGGCGCCAAGGGCGTGGGCGAGATCGGCATCGTGGGCGTGGCGGCCGCGATCTCGAATGCCATCTTCCACGCCACCGGCACGCGCCTGCGCACCACGCCGATGACGCCGGCAAAGCTGCTGATGGGCGACGAGGAACTCCCCGTTCAACCGCCGGTCTGACAGTACGGCGCTGCAGTCACCAAGGACGCCATCTTCGGATGGCGTTTTTACGTCCGGAACGTCGTTTTTTTGTGGTTTCGTTTTTACCGGAAACAGCGTCATGCATACCACATACGTATTTCCACGTAGTTGCACATCAATATGTTTGCTGGTAAAACATCTGGTGCGTAAGACAACGCCGCACGACAGCACGGCACAGAAATAGTGCCGGCTGCAAAACCACACCAAGAACGAGATACGAGGACGACACCATGAAGCTCAAGATGCTGTGCGCAGCCGCCTGCCTGACCGCTTTCGGCACGGGCCTGGCCCATGCCCAGGCTTATCCGACCAAGACCATCACCATGATCGTGCCGTTTGCAGCCGGCGGCCCGACCGACACCGTGGCACGCCTCGTCGCGCAATCGATGGGCACCACGCTCAAGCAGCAGATCATCGTCGAGAACGTCGGCGGTGCCGGCGGCACCATCGGTGCGGCACGCGCCGCCAAGTCCGCACCCGACGGCTACACGCTGTTCCTGCACCACATCGGCCAGTCGACCGCGCCAGCGCTGTACCGCAAGCTGCCGTACGACGCCATCACCAGCTTCGAGCCGATCGGCCTGATCACCGATGTGCCGATGACGGTCGTCGCCAAGGCGAACTTCCCGGCCAAGGACATGAAAGAGCTGATCACGTACGTGAAAGCCAACAAGGACAAGGTCACCTACGCGCACGCGGGCCTGGGTTCGGCATCGCACCTGTGCGGCATGCTGCTGCAGACCGCAATGGGCGTCGAGCTGACTACCGTGCCGTACAAGGGCACCGGTCCGGCGATGAACGACCTGCTGGGCGGCCAGGTGGACTTCATGTGCGACCAGACCACCAACACCACCAGCCAGATCAAGGGCGGCAAGATCAAGGCCTACGGCGTGACGACCAAGACCCCGGTCGCGTCGCTGCCGAACCTGCCGACGCTGGACAAGGCTGGCCTGCCAGGCTTCGAAGTCGGTGTCTGGCACGGCCTGTACGCGCCGAAAGGCACGCCGAAGCCAACCGTCGACGCCCTGTCGAACGCACTGCGCGCCGCGCTGCGTGATCCGAACGTGGTCAAGCGCTTTGCCGATCTGGGCACCGAGCCGGTCCCGGCCAATCAAGCGACGCCGGAAGCCCTGCGCACGCACCTGAAACAGCAGATCGACCTGTGGGGTCCGATCATCAAGAAAGCCGGCGCCTTCGCCGACTGATGCCTCATTGACGAGCTCGCGCCGCGCCGGCCTGTCCGGCTGCGGTGCGGCGTCGTCGCATCTGCAGCCCGGCCGACGCGGTTGTCATCGTCGTTGCGCGGGGCCGCATCAGTGAGCTGCATTCACGCTTTTCGAACCACTGCATCTGCATCACCGCATCTGCAACACAATAAAGGGGACCACCACCGTGCCAGCATTTATACGCCATCCGAAAGACTTCTGGAGCGGCATTGTCTTTCTATTCTTCGGTCTGAGCGCCGTGATCATCGGCCAGGAATATGAAATGGGCAGTGCCGGCCGCATGGGTCCGGCCTACTTCCCGATCGTATTGGGCGCCCTGCTTTCGCTGATCGGCGTTGCCTCGTTCGTGCGCTCGTTCTTCCGTCCTGGCGAAGCGATCGGCCGCATCTACTATCGCGAACTGACGATCGTGCTGGCCGCCGTGCTGCTGTTCGGCTTCCTGGTGCGCAATGCGGGCCTGGTGCCTGCAGGCTTCCTGCTGATCCTGATCAGCGCGTACGCCAGCGATAAATTCGATCTGAAGAAGTCACTCGCGCTGGCCGTGGGCATGACGTTGTTTGCAGTCGGTCTGTTCGTCAAGCTGCTTGGCTTGCCGATGCCGATCATTGGCCCTTGGCTCGGTGGGAACTAAATAATTATGGAACTTTTCAGTAACCTCGCACTGGGCCTCGAGACGGCCCTGTCCATGCAAAACCTGTTCTACTGCCTGGTCGGCGTGTTCGTCGGCACCGCAGTGGGCGTCCTGCCGGGCCTCGGCCCGATCGCCACCATCGCCATGCTGCTGCCGGCCACGTTCGGCCTGCCACCGGAGTCGGCGCTGATCATGCTGGCCGGTATCTACTACGGCGCACAATACGGTGGCTCGACCACCGCCATCCTGGTCAACCTGCCCGGTGAATCCTCGTCGGTGGTGACGGCACTGGACGGCTACCAGATGGCCCGCAACGGTCAGGCCGGCAAGGCGCTGGCGACTGCGGCGATCTCGTCGTTCTTCGCCGGTACCGTCGCCACGATCCTGCTGGCCGTGGCAGCGCCGCCCCTGGCAGACCTGGCGCTTGAATTCGGCCCTGCCGAATACTTCTCGCTGATGGTGCTGGGTCTGGTCGCTTCGGTCGTTCTGGCCAGTGGCTCGCTGCTCAAGGCCATCGGCATGGTGCTGCTCGGTCTGCTGCTGGGCGTGGTCGGCACCGACGTCAATTCGGGTTCAGCGCGCTACACCTTCGACATGCCGGAACTGGCTGACGGCATCAACTTCGTCATCGTCGCAATGGGCATGTTCGGTATTGGCGAAATCATCCGCAATCTCGAGCACAACGAAGACCGCAATCTGGTGATGAAGAAAGTCACCGGGCTGATGCTCGACAAGGAAGACTTCAAGCGCATCATGTGGCCGGTCATCCGCGGCACGGGCCTGGGCTCGCTGCTGGGCATCCTGCCGGGCGGCGGCGCCATGCTGGCCTCGTTCGCGTCGTACTCGCTCGAAAAGAAAGTGTCGAAAAACGCTGCCAACTTCGGCAAGGGCGCCATCGAAGGCGTTGCGGCGCCGGAAGCGGCGAACAATGCGGGTGCACAGACCTCGTTCATCCCGATGCTAACGCTGGGCATTCCGTCGAATCCGGTGATGGCACTGATGATCGGCGCAATGATCATCCAGGGCATCCAGCCTGGGCCTGCCGTCATGACCGAGCAGCCTGGCCTGTTCTGGGGTCTGATCGTCTCGATGTGGGTCGGTAACCTGTTCCTCGTCGTGCTGAACCTGCCGATGATCGGTATCTGGGTGCGCATGATCATGGTGCCGTACCAGATGCTGTATCCGGCCATCCTGATGTTCTGCGCGATCGGTGTGTTCAGCCTGAACAACAGCACCTTCGACGTCTACCTGATGGCGCTGTTCGGCCTGCTCGGCTACCTGTGCGCGAAGCTCGAACTGGAGCCCGCGCCGATGCTGCTCGGTTTCATCATCGGCCCGATGATGGAAGAATACCTGCGTCGCGCGCTGCTGCTTTCGCGCGCCGATCCAATGGTCTTCATCGAGCGTCCGATCTCGGGCGTCATGCTCGGCCTGGCCGCTGCTGCCATGATCGTCGTCCTGCTGCCTTCATTGCGCAAGAAACGCGAAGAAGCCTTCCAGGAAGATTGATGCACTAATCCAGCATCGACCCGTACCACCCGCGCCGCCCGGCGCCGGCCCCAAGGCCGGCCCGGGCGGCTTCCGTATACGCCCTAACAAAACCAACCCTAGCCTACAGATACTGAACACTTAGGTTGAACAATTAGGGTCAGAGTCGACTTATTGGGCAATTCCTCAATGTTGTCAAACAATCTGACTCCGACCCCAATTGGAAAGCAATGGCTGCGCGGAATGCTGCCTGACGGCATTGCAAACCGGCCATGTAGGGAGATTTATTGCTCAACAATTCGACTCTGACCCTAATTGGGTCTGGCGTCGGGGCTGTGGCCAAGCGATGGGGTTATGCGCGGCGGTCGGTGTGCAGGGGCAGGAGGAGGGTGAAGGTACTGCCCTGGTTGTCACCTGGGCTGACGGCGGTGACGGTACCGTCGTGGGCTTCGACCAGGTTCTTGACCAGGGCCAGCCCCAGGCCGAGGCCGCCGCCGGTGCGGTCGGCTGAACGTTCGGCCTGGACGTAGAGGTCGAACAGGCGCGGCATCAGCTCGGGGGCGATGCCCATGCCATTGTCGGTGACGCGCAGCGCTGCCATCAGGCCACGTCTTTCGAGCGCGACCTGAATCGCGCCGCCACTGTCCGTATAGCGGATCGCGTTGGTCAGCAGATTGCTCACTACCTGGATCAGGCGCGTGCGGTCGCCCAGCACCAGCAGGCTGGACGCGCCTGATGCCAGTTCGATGCGATGCCGCTTCTGGTTTGCTGCCGACTGCACCTGCTCGAGCGCCGCAGCGATCACGTCGGCCAGTTCCACCGGCGCTTTTTCCAGCTGGACCAGGCCGCGGCTCACGCGCGAGACGTCCAGCAGATCTTCGACCAGCCGGCTCATGTGCGTGACCTGGCGCCGGATCAATTCACCCATCTGATTGGCGCGCTGTGACGAGACGCCGTCGGGCAGCAGCATGCTCGCGGCCATGCCGGCCGCCGACAGCGGCCCGCGCAGCTCGTGGCTGAGCGTGGCAAGAAACTCGTCCTTGCTGCGATCGGCTTTCTGCAGCGCCTCGGCCTTATCATCCAGCAGGTCGTTCAGTGCTTCGATATTGCGGTTGCGCTCTTCCAGACGGGTCGAGACGAGTTGCAGCTCTTCCTGCCGCGCCTGCAACGCGCCAAGGGCGTCGGCCAGTTCACGATTCTGGTGCCGCGCTTCCGACAAGGCCGCGTGATTGGGCAGCGTCTCGAATTGCGCCACGAGAGGACTAAACCTGTCGGCGCTGATGAAACCGGTGTTGGCCGGAAAGCGCTTGCCGACCGTGATCCGGGTCCCGGATGGACCGCTGGCGATGTCGAACTGGTCCATCAACCGGCGCGCCGACAGGATGCCGACGCCCATGCCCGACGTCGACCGGTACGTGCCGGACAGGACGTGCCCGACATCGGCAATGCCGGGTCCGCGGTCGGCAAACGTGATGGAAAGATGCTGCGGCGCCACTGCGCCTTCGGCCACGAACGAGACCGAGCCGGCGCCAGCATAGTTGAAAATATTGCGCGCCAGCTCGGACACGACCGTGCCGATGCGTGCCTGGTCGACCGAACCGAAGCCGCACGCGCCAGCAATCTGACGCGCACGCTGGCGCGCAGCAATCACGTCAAATTCGGTATCGACATTGAGCGTCAGGATGGCCTGCGTCATGCGCGCTGAGGAAAGATCATGGTGTCACTCTACAGAGATCAGTGGCATCTGAAGACTGCAGAAGCCGGTGGCGGGCCGAATTATAACCCGCCACGACGGGGCGTTGTCCTACAAATTGTGACACCTGATCAAGCCGCAGCGCGACACTTGCCTTTACACGCCCACCATCGAGACGGCCTTCGTATTGAGATACGATTCCAGCGCTTCGGGGCCGCCTTCCGAGCCGTAGCCCGAATCCTTGATGCCGCCAAATGGCAGCTCGGCGCTTGGCGTTGCGGGCTGGTTGATCCACAACATGCCCACTTCGACGCGGTTCATCAGCAACTGCGCGTTCTTGATGGAGCGCGTGAAGGCATAACCGGCCAGGCCATACGGCAGGCGATTGGCTTCGGCGATCATGTCTTCCAGGCTGTCGAAACCGCGGATACCGGCGATCGGGCCGAACGGCTCGTCGTTGAACATGCTGGCGTCCAGTGGCACGTCGGCCAGAATGGTCGGCGCGAAGAAGTTGCCGCTGGTGCCCACGCGTTCACCGCCCGTTGCCACCGTGGCGCCGCGCGCACGCGCATCGTCGACCACCTTGGCCATCGCATCCAGACGGCGCGCATTGGCCAGCGGCCCGAGCGTCGTGCCATCGGCCATGCCGTCGCCCAGCTTGAGGCTTTCGGCGTGCTGCACCAGCGCGCGCGTGAACTCGGCCTTGACGGCGTTATGCACGAGGAAGCGGGTGGGCGAAATGCACACCTGACCGGCATTACGGAACTTGGCCGCACCGGCCGCCTTGACGGCCAGCGCCACGTCGGCATCCTCGGCGATGATGACCGGCGCGTGACCACCCAGCTCCATCGTCGCGCGCTTCATGTGCGCACCGGCCAGTGCGGCCAGTTGCTTGCCCACTGGCGTCGAGCCGGTGAACGTCACCTTGCGGATGATCGGGCTCGGAATCAGGTAGCCCGAAATTTCGGCCGGATCGCCGAATACCAGGCCGACGACGCCCGGCGGCAGGCCGGCATCGACGAAGCACTGCAGCAGCGCCGCTGGCGAAGCTGGCGTTTCTTCCGGCGCCTTGCACAGGAACGAGCAGCCGGTGGTCAGCGCTGCCGCGAGCTTTCGGACGATCTGGTTGATCGGGAAGTTCCAGGGCGTGAACGCGGCGACCGGGCCGACCGGCTCTTTCAGCACGAGCTGCTGGGCAGCCGGATTACGCGACGGGACGATGCGGCCATACACGCGCATGCCCTCGGCGGCGAACCAGTCGATGATCTCGGCGCCGGCCAGGGCCTCGCCCTTGGCTTCGGCCAGCGGTTTGCCCTGCTCCTGCGTCAGCAGGCGCGCGATGTCGCCGGCGCGCTCGCGCAGCAGCGTCGCGGCGCGGCGCATGATCGCGGCGCGTTCGGCAGCAGGCACGGCGCGCCAGGTCTCGAAGCCCTTCTGGGCCGCGGCCAGCGCGCGATCGAGGTCGGCGATGCTGGCGTGGGCAACCTTGCCGATCGGCTGGCCGGTGGCCGGATTGATCACTGGGATGGTCTTGCCGCCGCTGGCGTCGTGCCATTCGTTGGCGATGAGGAGACGGGTATCGGGGTAGCTGGAAGTCGTCATGGTAAGTGGTCCTGTGGTAAGGACGACAATCTTACCGTGGATGGCGACTCCCTGCAGAGGACCCCACCGCTTCGACGGCGCCCGCCTCGGCCATCGAACGGATGCGCGCGGCCATTGCCTCCATCGAAAACGGCTTGGTGAGCACCGCCATCCCCGGATCGAGGTAGCCGTTATTGAGCACCGCATTCTCCGCGTAGCCGGTGATGAACAAGACCTGCAGCCCGGGCCGCACTGCACGCCCCGCATCGGCCATCTGGCGTCCGTTCATGCCGCCGGGCAGCCCCACGTCCGTGACCAGCAGGTCGATCCGCGCATCCGATTGCAGCATCTTGAGCCCTGTCGCGCTGTCGGCCGCCTCGATCCAGCCAAAGCCGAGATCCTGCAGGATGTCGATGACGAGCATGCGTACGGTCGGCTCATCGTCGACGACCAGCACCGTCGCTACCTGCCCCGACTGCGTCAGCGCGGTGGGCGCCGCGATGTCAGGCTCCAGCTCCGTGGCGCCAGCGCCGTAATGCCGCGGCAGATAGATTCTCACGGTCGTGCCCTGCCCCACTTCAGAATAGATGCGGACCTGGCCGCCCGACTGCTGCGCGAACCCATAGATCATCGACAGCCCGAGACCCGTACCCTGGCCGATCGGCTTGGTCGTAAAGAACGGCTCGAACGCGCGCGCCACGACGTCCGGCGCCATGCCCACGCCCGTATCGCTGACAGACAGGGCCAGGTACTGGCCCTCTGCCATATTCTGCTGGCGCGCGACGCGCTCGTCGATCCATTTGTTGGCCGTTTCGACCGTGATCGCCCCACCATCGGGCATGGCGTCGCGCGCATTGATGCACAGGTTCAGCAGCGCATTTTCGAGCTGCGACGCATCGACCAGCGCCGGCCACGCATCGGCAACGCACACCACCTCGATCCGCACGGCCGGCCCCACCGTGCGCTGGACCAGTTCCTGCATGTCGGTGACGAGCCGGTTCACGTTCGTCGGCTTGGGCGTCAAGGTTTGCTGGCGCGAGAACGCCAGCAGGCGATGGGTCAAAGCTGCAGCCCGCTTGGACGCGCCCAGCGCCGTCGCAATATAGCGCTCGAACTCGTTGAAGCGGCCCTGCTGCATACGCATCTGCATCAGCTGCAGGGCGCCGGAAATACCGGCCAGCAGATTGTTGAAATCGTGCGCCAGGCCGCCGGTCAGCTGGCCCACCGCTTCCATTTTCTGGCTCTGGCGCAGGGCGTTCTGCATCGCCTCGAGTTCGGCCAGCTGCTCCTGGTCGCGCGTGATGTCGCGGCCCACCGCATTGATCATCGCGTCATGTGCACGCGTCGACCAAGAGATCCAGCGATAACTGCCATCCCGATGGCGGTAGCGGTTATCGAACCGTTGATGGCCGATCCCTTCCGACAATTCCCGCGCGCCGGCAATCGTATGCGCGATATCGTCCGGATGAATCAGGTCGAACAGATTCGAGCCGACCAGCTCGTGCTCGCGCCAGCCCAGCACGGCCGACCAGGCCGGATTGGTGGCCGTGATCACCCCGTCGAATGTACAGCGCAGCATGATGTCCGACGACAGCGTCCACAGCGCATTGCGATCCTGCGCCCGCTCGGCCACCTGGCGCTCGAGATCGAGCAGTATCCGCTTGCGCTGGTCGATGTCATCGAACACCAGGATGATGCCGGCCTGCGCGCCGGCGCTATCGATCAGCGGAACGGCGCTGACGGCAACCCAGGTTTCCGTGCCGTCCACCGCGCGCCGCAGAAATTCGTCGCCCGGCGTGACGAGCTCGCCCCGTAATGCGCGCGCACTCGGATAGTCGTCGGGCGCCAGCAAGCGGCCCTGCGCGTCGAAGCC
The DNA here is from genome assembly GCF_059685775.1 of Telluria sp. LT1R51-2. Lineage (NCBI taxonomy): Bacteria > Pseudomonadati > Pseudomonadota > Betaproteobacteria > Burkholderiales > Oxalobacteraceae > Telluria > Telluria sp. LT1R51-2. The sequence continues at coordinate 1,950,694 of NZ_JCASIM010000001.1, forward strand.
GCGCCAGTGTTCCCAGGCGCGCTGCAGGCAATGCGCTGGCGAGAAATCGGGGACAAAAGTACGGAACACCGGGTTATTCAGGATGGCTTGCCCATCCATGTCGAACAGGCAGATGCCCACCGGCAGGTGCTCGATGACAGTGGCAAGCCGGCTGGCCGCTTCCCTGCGCGCGACAATCTCCTGCTCCAGCGCGATATTGCGCTTGATGAGCTGGTTCTGCGCCGCATCGCGCTCTCTGGCGGCGACAACCCCGGCCGTCGTTTCGGTGGCGATATTGAGCAAGCCAGCAATGTGGCCGTTGTCACGTAGCGGGCTGTACGCGAACGACCACCACGTCTCTTCTTCATAGCCACTGCGCGTCATGACCAGCGGCAGATCGGTGAAACTCACCGCTTCGCCAGCCATCACGCGCGCCACCAGCGGACCGATGTCATCCCATATTTCCGACCAGACGTCGGGCAGTGGCTGCCCCAGTGCGCCCGGATGGCGTTTGCCGAGAAACGGCACATACGCCGCGTTGTACAGCAATGTCTGCTCAGGACCCCAGGTGGCGCACATCGCCACCGGCGTTGCCAGCATCATGCCGAAGACGGCTTCGAGTGCCGCGGGCCAGTCTGCGCGTGCACCCAGTGGGGTCCCATGCCAGTCGAATGCCGCGATGTCGGCGTGCGCCGCGCTCACGCCCCTTCCTCGGTGACACGTGACAGGGTGATGGGCGCAGGGCGACGGTTGACGAGCATGTGATTACGTTGGCGCATGTAAATATGTAGTGTGAAGCGACATCAATGACCTTCAGAATTCTTGCACAATTCAGGCGTGCGCGTTGGACAGTTACGCTCAGCAGTACCGCCGACGCAACGGCGCCGCAGAGGACGGCACGCATCAATTTATTAATCATGCGACAATTCGCCACCGAATTTCCGGCTGTATGTACCAAGACCATTTCAAGAGAGTGCCGCCCATGTCACCGCCCAAGCCCCGCCACGGCTCCCCGCTGTTATTGCTCCCGATCGCGCTGATCATCATTGCGCTGGCCGTCCTCTTCGCCTGGATTGGCGGCTGGTTCGGCAACAAGAACGTCACGCCGCAGACGATGGTCAATACCGCCGAAGCCTCCGGCACGCAGCAACCGGGCGTGCGCCGTGCGCATGCCAAGGGCATCTGCATCGTCGGCACCTTTGCACCGACGCCCGCTGCTGCGCAGCTGTCCACGGCGCGCGTGTTTTCGCAGCCGTCGACGCCTGTCCTCGGCCGCTTTTCCAGCCCTGGCAATGACCCGCATTCGCCGGACAACAAGGCGGCGGTGCGCGGCATGGCGCTGCAGCTGAAAACGGACGACGGCCAGGAATGGCGCATGGCGATGAACAGCTTCCCGTTCTTCGCTGCGTCCACCCCCGAAGCCTTCCAGGCGCTGAACGCCGCCCGCCTGCCCGACCCGGCCACCGGCAAACCGGATCCGGCCAAGATGGACGCCGTGCTGGCCGCCCATCCCGAAATCAAGAAGTTCATGGCGTGGTCCAAGAGTGCGCCGACGCCCGACAGCCTGGCCAACACGCGCTTTAACGGCGTCAATGCGTTTCGCCTGACGAATGCTGCCGGCGCGACGCGCGCCGTGCGCTGGTCGATGCGCCCGCACACGCCGTTCGCGGCGGCCGACCCCGAGCAGCTGAAAACCGCCGACCGCGATTTCCTGGCGGCCGATCTCGATCGCCGTCTGGCGGCCGGTCCGCTGAAATGGGACATGGTCATGCAGTTCGCCGAACCGGGCGACCCGATCGAAGACCCATCCAAAGCCTGGCCCGATACGCGGCCCGAGACGCTCGCCGGCACGCTGACGCTGGTGCGCGCCGAGCCGCAGGTCGCCGGCCCATGCCTCGATCTGAACTTCGACCCGCTGATCCTGCCGAAGGGCATTGCCGGCACCGACGATCCCGTGCTGCACGCCCGCTCGTCGATCTACTCGGTCTCGTTCAACCGCCGCGAGCGTGAAATCAGCACGGGCAACCTCCACACCGGGAGCGTACGATGAACCGTCCACGCCACTTCAACCTGCTCGCCCGCGTACTCCACTGGTCGATGGCCGTCGCGATCCTGGCGATGCTGTTCGTCGGCGCCGCCATGGTCGTGTCGCTGCGCCACCGCGAATTTTTGCTCGACCTGCACCGTCCCCTGGGCCTGGCGATCCTGCTGCTGGCGATCGTGCGCCTCGGGAATCGCCTGCTGAACGCACCACCGCCGCTGCCGGCCGATCTGCCACGCATCCAGGTGTGGGCGGCCACCGCGTCGCACTGGGCGCTGTACGCGCTGATGCTGGCCATGCCGCTGATTGGCTGGGCCATGCTGTCAGCCGGCGGCTATCCGATCGTGCTGTTCGACGGCGTGAACCTGCCGGCGATCCTGCCGCACAGCCCTGCGATGTACGGCTTCCTGCGTCCGCTGCATGGCGTGCTCGCGTATGTGCTGTTCTTCACGATCCTGGCGCACCTGGGCGCGGCGCTGTATCACGCGTGGGTCCGGCGTGACGAGGTGTTCGGGCAAATGGCCAAGGGCGACTGAGTTATCGGTGCAGCACCGCACCGAGCCCGGGCAGCTCGCCACGTATCGTATTGACTCCATCTGCAGCGGGTGCACGGGCACCTCGCTGCGGATTCACTTTTCAAGCGAGACGTTCATGCAAAAATACACAGCAGCCATCGTGGGTGGCTTGATCGCAGGCGTGGTCACGACGGCCGTCATGGTCGCAGGCCGCAAGTCGGGTGTGCTCACCAAAACGCTCGACCGGGATGCGGTCGACTGGATCGATGACGTGACGGGCTCGCGCGCCGTCATCGGCGACGCCGGCACCAGCGCCGTCGAATTCGTCAATCACCTGGGCGCCTCGGCCGCATTTGCCGCCGCCGTCCCGAAGCTGCGCGAACTGGCCCCAAGCCTGTCGCCCGCCGCCATCGGCACGCTGTACGGCACGGCGCTGTACGCCGTGAATATCGGCGCCATCGCGCCGGTCCTGGGCATCACTGAAGGCGAAGTGGCGGCCGGCCCGCGCAAGGCCGGCGAGCGCTGGGCGATCCACGTGCTGCAAGCCGTTGTCACCGCCGTCCTGGCCGACCGCCTGACCGGTCCTTCGCGTCGCCGTTGATCCGGCTGGACGCAGCGCACGTCCTGCGTCACTAGTCGAAGCGGCGCTGCAACACCAGCAGCGCCGCACCACCCAGCCCCACCCACATCACGATCCGGAACAGGTCCTGGCCTGCCAGCAGGCCTGCTTGCCGTGCCAGTTCGGCGCCGCCATCAAACAGCAGCGACGATTTCTCCGCCAGGCGCGACGCATGCAGCGCCGTGCGTTCCTGCAGCCCGATATTGGTCATGCCCACGCCCAGCGCGAGGCCGGCCTGCCCCAGCATGTTTTTCAGTTGCTGGGCATTCGAGAACACCACATTGTCCGCCTGCAGCTCCTTGAACGCGTGAATCGCCGTCGTCGCCATCCCCAGCGTCAAAAAGCCGCCGAACAGGCCGAGCCAGAAGATCACGGCATCCCACGCATACGCGCGCGGGTCGAGCGTTGCGAAGCGCCAACCGAGCAAGGCCAGCATCAGAAAGCCGGTGACGAAAAACTTGGTCGGATGCGGGCGCCGCTTGACCAGTTCGAGCATCACGAAAAACGCGATGACCGTGGCCAGCAGCCCCGTTCCCTGCAGTTCGCCGGCCTGTTCCAGTCCGACACCAAGGCCCTTCTGCACCACTTGCGGCAACAGCGTGTTGACCATCCCGAGCATCGCGTAACAGACGCTGAAGATGACGAGGCCCAGCCGATAGCGCGGGCTGCGCAGCACGCCCAGATGCAGGAACGGCGCGCTGCGGCGCGCATGCAGCAACCCGAACGCGGCCAGCAGCGCGAGCCCCAGCACCAGGTGCGCCAGCAGCGATCCGCGTTCGCCATGCCAGTCATACGTCAGGTGCTGCAACGCGTACAGCGTGATGGCCGCGCCGGCCGCCAGCAGCATCGCGTCGATGGTGTGCATGCGCGACGGCGACCCGCCGGAGGCGCGATCGAGCGTGATGGCATCCTGCGGCATCCAGCGCGCGGCGATCAGCGCGCCAAGGGTCGCGAGCGCCGCCAGCACCAGGAACATCCCGCCCCACGCTTCGTGGCCCAGCATCTTCGCGGCCACCCACGGCCCGAGCGCCAGCCCGCCCGACAAGGCGGCGCCATACGCGGCGATGCCCTGCAGGCGCTGCGGCGATGGCGGGATCAGGTTGACCATCATGCGCGAGACTGTCATGAACACGCCGCCGCCCAGCGCCATCAGCAGGCGGCCGCCGGCAAAACCGGCCACGCTGGCGCTCGTGGCGCACACCCACGCGCCGAGCAGGTAGAACAGCACGGCGCCCAGCAGGTAGTTGCGCCAGCCGAGGCGCTGCAGCAGCACGGTCATCTGGGAAATCGCCAGCACCGCCACGGCGGCGTACAGCGCCGAGACCGTCGCGTACTCTTCGGGCGAGGCGCCGATATGGCCCATGATCGCGGGCGCAGCCAGCACCGTCATCCCGGTCGACAGAAACTCGATCAGGTTGAACACGAAGATGGCGCCCAGCAGCGCCGGGCGCGGCGTCGTGCCGATGGCGGCTGCGGTCAACGCGCCACCACGGCCGCTGGTGCGCCAAGCGCGCGGCGGATCGCCGCGTCGGCGCCGTGCGACTCCGTCTCGAACACGACCGTCTCATACGAATGGCGCACCGCGCCGGCCTGCATCAGGCTCGGACCATCGGCGCGGCTGGTATCGATCGCGACCTTCATCGATAGACCCAGGCGCAGCGGGTGGCGCGCCAGCTCCTGCGCGTCGAGCGCGATGCGCACCGGCACACGCTGCACGACCTTGATCCAGTTGCCGGTCGCGTTCTGCGCCGGCACGGCGGCAAACGCGCTGCCGGTACCGGCTTCCTGACCGGCCACGCAGCCGTGAAAGACGACGTCGGCGCCGTACACGTCCGACGTCACGGCCACCGGCTGGCCGATGCGCACGTCCTTCAGCTGCGTCTCTTTCAGGTTGGCCGTGACCCACATCTGGTCGAGCGGGACGATCGCCATCAGCGGCGCGCCTTGCGCCACGCGCTGGCCGATCTGCACGTTGCGCCGGGCGACGATGCCGCCCACGGGCGCTGCCAGCGTCGTGCGGGCCAGGCCCAGCGACGCGTCACGCAGGCCGGCAATCGACGACAGCACGTCCGGGTGCTGCTCGAGCGTCGTGCCGTCCACCAGCGCCCGCGCCGCATCCACCTGCTGGCGCGCTGCGTTCAACGCGGCGCGGGCGGCGCCCACGGCATCGTCGGCGTGGCGGATGTCTTCGCCCGACACGGCGCCCGTATCGGCCAGCTGACGGCGGCGCGCCAGATCGCTCTCTGCCCTGGCCAGGTCGGACTCACGCTGCACGACAGTTGAGCGCAATTGCCCGACGCCGGCCAGTTGCGAGCGCACCTGGCGCGCTGACCTGGCCAGCGCCGCTTCGGCGCGGTCCAGCGCCAGCCGGGCGTCGACGTCATTGAGCTGGACCAGCACCTCGCCTGGCCGCACGAAATCCGTGTTGTCCGCCGCGATGCGCGTGACGGTGCCCGCGACCTGCGGCGTGACGTGCACCAGATTGCCCTCCACGTAAGCGTCTTCGGTCTGCTGGCTGTTCCAGCCGATGCCCAGCACCCCGGGCGAGGACCAGGCAATGCCGGCCGCAGCGGCCAGCACGGCGGCGCAAAGGCCTAGCGCCAGCTTGCGCCGGCTTTGCGGCGCGTGATTCGTTTGTTCAGTCATGTGATGATTCCAGCGTTCTCAATGGATGGCGGCCCGATAGCCCCCGCCCAGCGCGCGCACGAGGTGCACGTCCAGCGTGTAGGCACGGGCCGCGAGCTCGGCCTGGCCCCGGCGCTGCGCGACGACCTGGGTTTCGGCAATCAAGACCTGCACAAAATTGCCCAGGCCTGCACGGTAGCGCTGCTCGGCCAGCGCATAGGCTTCTTCGGCCGCGCCAAGCGCCGCGTCCTGCTCGCGCTGGCGCTCGCCCAGCCAGCGCAGCGACGTCAGTTGCGCACTCACGTCACGCAGCGCTTCGAGCACGGCGCCGTTGTACTGCGCGACGGCGAGATCGTAGTCGGCGTTGCGCGCCGCCAGATTGCTGCGCAGGCGCCCGCCGTCGAGCAGCGGCAAGGTCACGAGTGGACCGGCGGCAAACGTGCGGCTGCCACCCTGCACCAGCCGGTCGAAGCCCAGGCTGGCCAGGCCACCCGAGACAGTCAGGTTCACGGTTGGATAGAACTGCGCCCTGGCGACGTCGATGTCGCCGCTGGCCGCTTCGACCTGCCAGCGCAGCGCCACCAGCTCCGGCCGGCGCCCGAGCAGCGCAGCGGGAATGTCCGCCGGCACGCCCGGTGGCCGGGCCGGCGCCACATGCGGCCGCGCGATCGTCGCACCGGCGTCCTGCCCCTGCCCGCTCAGGGCCGCGAGCTGGCCCCGTGTCAGGGCGAGCGCTTCGTCGAGCGCCGCGATCTCCCCGCGCGCAGACGGCACGCCAATCTCGGCCTGCCGGAGTTCCGCCTGGCTGTCCAGTTGTGCCGCCACGCGCTGGCGCACCAGGTCGGCGATGCGGGTGCGCTGGCGCAGTTCCTGTTCGGCCAGGTCGCGCCGCGTGTACAGGTGGTCCAGCTGCAGATAGGCTTGCACGACGGCGCCGGCCACGGCCAGGCGCGCCGCCTGGGCTTCGGCCTGGCGTGCATTCACGCGTCCCGCAGCGGCGGCCACACCGGCTGCGTTCCTGCCCCAGAAATCCAGTTCGTAGCCGAGGCTGACCCCGAGGTCATTCGCCCACTGCCAGCTGCCTGCAAGGGGTTTCGGTACGCTGCCGTTGTCGCTGTAGCGCTGGCGCACCGGATGCGCCGTGGCGCTGGCCTGCGGCGCCAGTGCGGCGGCCGCCAGGCCTTCAAGGGCGGCCGCCTGGCGCACGCGCGCCAGTGCGGCAGCAATCGTGGGGCTGGTCGCGCGCGCGCCGTCGACCAGTTGGTCGAGCTGTGGGTCGCCGTAGGTGCGCCACCAGTCCTGCGCGGGCCAGGCAGCAGGTGCAGATACAGATGCGGATGCCGGCAGCGCCTGCGCCGAGAGCGCATGCGTGGAATGCGCCGCCGCATCGACATTCAGGCGGGCCGGCGTGAGCTGCGGCCCCATCGACACGCAGCCAGTCAGTAACAGGATCACAGCGCCCAGGGCCAGGCGGCATGCGCCCCGGCCCGGCGTGCGTGTGGGTTGAAGCATGGTGTGCCTCGGCTTTTTTCGGGAAGGCCGAAGCTTACGCGGCGGCACCCGTGCCGGCCATGCCGCCAGGTGCATGCAGGTCATGCAGATTCTGCATGACCTGGTGCCTCAGATATCCGCAGATACGGGGTCGGACGCGGTCAGCGTGGAACGCACGAACGCGCGCAGCCAGACATTGGCAGGATCGCGATGACTGCGCTCATGCCAGTACAGCGCCAGATGCACGGGCGGCAGGTCGATCGGCAGGCGCGCCAGCACGAGGCCCAGGTCGCGGGCCAGCGGCCGGGCCAGGCGCAGCGGAATGGTGGCGATAGCGTCGGTATGCAGCGCGATGTGGGCCGCCGACGTGTAACTGGGCACGTGACACAGGATCCGCGACGGCGCGAGCAGCGTCTCCAGCTTGCGCGTGACGGCGCCGTTGTGCTGGCTCGTCTGCTCCATCTCGATCAGCACGTGACGGTGCGTGAGATAGGCATCGCGATCGAGCTGGCCGGCGCACGGATGCCCGGCCCGCATCACGCACGCGTACTCGTCGGTCCAGAGCTTGCGCCGGCGGATATTGTTGACCAGTTGCGGGAAGCGGCCGATGGCCAGGTCGATGTGACCGCGCTCGAGCTGGGCCTCAATCGCGCCGGGGTCGATGTGGACGCTGCGCAGTTGCAACCCGCTGGCGCCATCTTCCAGGCGCGCCAGTCCGGACAGCAGCTGCGGAAGGATGTTCACGACGGCGCCGTCGACCATGTACAGGCCGAACGAGCGCTGCGCGGTGAGCGGATCGAAGACAGCGGGACCGCTGTCGAGTTCACGCGCTGCGTCGAGCACGGCCGCGATCGGGCCAGCCAGCGCCAGCGCGCGCGTGGTCGCGACCATGCGCTGGCCGGTGCGCACGAACAGCGGGTCGTCGAAGTGGGACCGCAAACGGGCCAGCGCGCGGCTGACCGTGGGCTGGCTCATGCCGAGCAGTTCGGCGGTACGGGTAAGGCTGCCCTCGCGCAGCAAGCTGTCGAGGATCAGTAACTGGGACAGGTCGGGAATCACGGCCGCATCATAGCACCGGGCCTGCGCGGCGTGATCCCCCTGCGCTGGCTTACGCGCCCAGCACCTTGCGCAGTGTGCGCGACAGGTCTTCGGCCGAGAACTTGGCGACGTAGGCGTCGGCGCGCACGTTCTTGACGTGTTCCTCGTTAGTGGTGCCCGACAGCGACGAGTGAATTACCACCGGCAGGTTGCCGAAGCGCTGGCTCGACTTGATGTTGCGGGTCAGCGTGAAGCCATCCATCTCCGGCATCTCGAGGTCGGTCAGCACCATCGCGACGCGGTCGTAGACCGTGCGGCCTTCGGCTTCGGCAGCGGTAGCAATTGCACCCAGCTGGTCCCAGGCTTCCTTGCCGCTCTTGGTCATGATGAATGGCAGACCCATCGCGTCCAGACCCTGCTCGATCAGTGCGCGGGCGACGACCGAATCGTCGGCCGCCAGGATAATGGTGCCCGGCTTGATCGAGATCTTGTTGCCCACGGCCTGCGACAGGTCCTGGCGGTCCTGCTCCGGGTTCAGACGGCGCAGGATGGTTTCCACGTCGAGCACCTGGGCCAGGCGGGCCGGCTGGCCCTCGGCTTCCGGCAGGCGGGCGATGCTGGTGACCATGCCGGTGCCGGCGGTGTTCTCGGCCGTCATCACCTGGCTCCAGTCGAGACGCACGATTTCTTCGACGCTCTCGACGGCAAACGCCTGCGTGGTACGCGCAAATTCAGTGACCAGCATGATGTTCAGACCCGTCTTGGGCGTGACACCGGTGATGCCCGGCAGGTCGAGCACCTGGATGATGTGGCCACGCAGATTGACGACGCCCAGCACGTGCTGCGGTGCGCCGGCGACGGCGGTAATTTCGGGCATCGCCACGATCTCGCGTATCTTGAAGACGTTGATCCCGAACAGTTCGTTGTGGTTGCCCTGCGCGTCGCCACCGAGGCGGAACAGCAGCAATTCGAACTTGTTGGTTCCCGTCAGATTGCTGCGTTCATCGACTTCTTGTTGTACCGATTTCATGGCTGATCCTGTCAAAAATAATGCTGTCCGGAAATCATTGTAGACGGGCTACAGGTCCTTGGGTCATTACAGACCGAAAGCGTCGCAGATTTAGCGTCGGTCGGTGCAAAAAAACCACGGATTGTCACACTTTCATGAAAACACGCCACCAGCACATACCCGCAAGCGGGGACGAATCGCGTCATCAAAGCATAACGCTTTTTACCCCGGTAAAGGGTGATGAGAGCGATGCCGCAGGTAGTTCGACACCGCTGCCTCCACTTAGTGCTCCGCGCTCAGAAAGAATCCGCAGGCACGTTATACTTCACCAATAAGTTTCCACAAGGATACCCATGAGTGCGTCACCTGCCACGCGCCTGCACATCGGCGTCATCGGCGCCGGCACCGCCGGCCTGGCCACGGCAATTGCCTTCGCCCGCGCCGGACACACGGTCGACGTGTTTGAAAAACACCCGGCGCTGGCAACGCTTGGCGCCGGTGTGCTGATTCAGCCGCAGGGCGTGGCCGCGCTCGATGAACTGGGCGTGGGCGCAGCGTTCAATGCCATCAGCCTGCCGATCGAACGCCTCGTCGGCCAGTGCGAGCGTGGCTGGACCCTGGTCGACATTCTCTATACCGGCCTGCAGGCGCGCGCCGTCAGCCGATCGGCACTGGGCGGCGTGCTGGAACGGGAATCCCGCGCGCTGGGCGTGCGCCTGCACTTCGGCTGCGCCGTGGGCGCCATCGGCGTCGAGAACGGCGCTGGCACCGTCGATGCAGGCGGCGTGTCGCACCGCTTCGACCTCGTCGTGATCGCCAACGGCGCCTCGTCGATGCTGCCCGCGGCCACCGGCCTGGCGGTGGCTTCGCACCAGTACACGTGGGGCGCGCTGTGGGCCCTGATCGACCTGGACGACTGGCCTGATGCGCATCTGCTGGCGCAGCGCTACGGCGGCACCGAGCGCATGTACGGCATCATGCCGACCGAGCGTGTGAACGGCGCGCTGCGCGTGTCGCTGTTCTGGAGTCTGCGCAGCGACCGCTATGACGCCTGGCGCGCCGCACCGCTGGATGACTGGAAACGGGAACTGCTCGCGCTTTGGCCCGAATCGAAGCCGGTCGTGGACCGCCTCCATTCGCACAGCCAGCTGGCGTTTGCCCGCTACCACCACGCGCGGCCGTCACGGCTGGCAGCCGGCCCGATCTGCATCGTCGGCGACGCCGGCCACGCCATGAGTCCACAACTGGGCCTGGGCACGACGCTGGCGGTGCAGGATGCGCTGGTGCTGGCCCGTTGCGTCGAAGTGCATGGCGCGGCCGCCGGGGTACTGCGCTATTCGGCCAGCCGACTGCGCACCGTACGCGCCTACCAGGCGCTGAGCCGGACGCTCACGCCATGCTTCCAGTTTGACGGCAAGGGATTGTGGCGCGACCTGCTGTTTGCCGGCGCGCTGAAGGTCCCGGGCAGCCGCTACCTCATGTACCGCAGCATTGCCGCGCCGCGCCGCTGCCTGCGCCAGGCCTGGGCGGCAGGCTAGAACAACGCGCCCTGCCCACTGGTGATGTGGCGGGTAAGACTGGCGAAACTGTCGCCCAAAAACGGCAGGATCGCGTCGGCGATCGGTTCGAGCTGGCGCGTGAGGTAATGCTCGTAATCGATCGGCGAGCGGCGCAGCTCGAGCGGCTCGGGCCCATCGTGCGTCATCACGTAACGGATCCAGCCGCCCTTGCGGTATAGCGCGTGGCGGCCGTTGCGCAGGTGGTGTTCATCGGCCATGCGCGCGGCGCGCACGTGCGGCGGAACGTTGCGTTCGTAGTCGTCCAGCGCCCGCCGCAGGCGCTTGCGGTATACCAGGTCGTCATCGCACTCGCCGCGCAGCATCCGCGCCACCAGCTCGCGCACGAAGTCCTCGTACGGCTCGCCCTTGAAGATCCGTTCGTACAGGCCTTGCTGGAACTGCTGCGCCAGCGGCGTCCAGTCGCTGCGTACCGTTTCCAGGCCCTTGTAGACCATCTCATCAACGCCGTCGGGCGTGGTGGCCAGCCCGGCGTAGCGCTTCTTGCTGCCCTCGTCCGACCCGCGCACGGTCGGCATCAGGAAGCGCCGGAAGTGCACGTCGTATTCCAGTTCGAGCGCGCTGTCGATGCCCAGCTCAGCTGCCAGATGCGTCTTCCACCAGCCGTTCACATGATTGACCAATGTGTTCCCGATGCGGCGCGCATCGTCTTCGGTATGCGGTGCACCCAGCCAGACGAAGGTCGAATCGGTGTCGCCGTAGATCACCTGGTAGCCCTGCGCTTCGATCAGCGCGCGCGTGCGGTGCATGATGTCGTGGCCGCGCATCGTGATCGACGAGGCCAGGCGCGGGTCGAAAAAGCGGCAGCCGGTCGTACCGAGCACGCCGTAAAAGGCATTCATGATGATCTTGAGCGCCTGCGACAGCGGCGCATTCTGCGCCTTCTTGGCCGCTTCCCTGCCCGCCCACACCTGCGTGACGATGTTCGGCAGGCAGTGCCGGGTGCGCGAAAAGCGGCCGCCCCGGTAGCCGGGCACGGTGGTCTCTTCAGGCTCGCGCAAGCCCTCGATCAGGCCCAGCGGGTCGATCAGGAAGGTGCGGATGATCGACGGGTACAGGCTTTTGTAATCCAGCACCAGCACCGAGTCGTACAGGCCCGAGCGCGAATCCATCACGAACCCGCCCGGGCTGTCAGCGCCCTCGACGTCGCCGATATTCGGCGCCACCCGGCCCTGGCGGTGCAGCAGCGGCATGTACAGATGCTCGAACGCGGCCACCGAACCGCCGCTGCGATCGGCCGCCAGTCCCGTCACGCTGGCCCGCTCGAGCAGGAAGTCCAGCAGCCGGGTTTTGTCGAAGATGCGGGTGACCAGCTCGCAATCCATGACGTTGTAATAGGCCAGCGCCGGCTTGTCCTCGTTGAACATGCGGTCGATTTCGGCCATGCGGTCATGCGGGTTGTCGATCGCCTTGCCCACGCCCAGCAGCGTGCGCGAGACGTTTTCAAGACTGAACGACGGAAAGGTCCAGGTGGCCGAATGCAGCGCGTCGATACCGTCGATGACGAGGCGCCCGGCGATGCAGATGAAGTAGTGTTCCTGGCCGCCGCGGTTGCCGCCACCATTGCCACCGCCTTTGCCACCGGCTTCACGCCACTCGATCGCGCTGCCGTCGCGCCCCAGCCGCAGCGGACGCTTCATGCCCTCGGCATGCCGCTGCAGCACGCGCATGTCGAACTGGATCACGTTCCAGCCGATGATCGCGTCCGGGTCGTGCTGCACGAACCACGCTTCCATGCGGTCGAGCAGCTCGCGCCTGGTGGCGCAATACTCAAGATCGTAATCGCGCGGGCCATCGATGCCATTGGGTGGTCCCAGCATGTACACCTGGCGCTGCCCGCACCCTTCGAGCGCGATCGAACGCAGCTCGCCCTGGAACGTGGTCTCGATGTCGAGCGACACGGTGCGGATGGTCGGCCGGTAGCCGGGCGCAGGCTTCAGTACGCCATCGACCAGCAACTGCGGATTGCCCTCGACCGGCTGTCCCGCAAACACGACGGGCGCGGTGATGAAACGCTCCATCAGATAGCGCTCGGGCGGGCGCACGTCGGCCTCGAACACGTCCAGGCCATGCTGGCGCAGGCGCCGTTCGATCTGCATCAGCTGGCGGTACTTGCGGCAGTACAGCCCTGCGACGGGCCGGTGTTGAAAGTCGAGCAGGTCGAGCGGGCGCAATTCCCAGCCCCGTTCATCCTGCAGCAGTTGTTCGACCGTGCCGCGCTGCGCTTCGGGAATAAAGGCGACCGGGGTCTGCACCGGAATGCGCACGCAGCGCGGACCGGCGTCGGTGGCTAGCCAGAACTCGACTTCGCAGCCGGCAGGCGTGTCGCGCCAGTGCCGCGTCAGCAGAAAGCCGGTATTGTCCGACGCCGCATCGTCCATGTCAGCGATAGCGTTCCAGCTCGGCCTCGGAAAAGCCGGCCGCGCGGCGCCCTTCGATATTGAATGGGCCTTTGAGCACGGGCGCCTTGTAGCGCACGGTGAGTTCGTCGTAGGTGGCGATCGGCTCGATCCCGCGCGCCAGGCACAGTTCGAGGTACCAGCGGTTGCCGATTTCGACGTGCCCCACTTCGTCGACCAGCAGGCGGTCGAGGATCAGCGCCGCAGCCAGGTCGCCCGCCTGCGCGATCTTCTTGCGCAGCGGCGGGATCGCGTCCAGACCCCGCGCTTCGAGCGTGCGCGGCACCAGCGCCATGCGCGCCAGCACGTCGTCACCCGTCTTGGCGACCATCTCCCACAGGCTGTCGTGGCCCGGGAAGTCGCCATACGCATACCCGAGCGTACCCAGATGATCGCTCAGCATCGTGAAATGCAGCGCCTCTTCATCGGCCACCAGCAACCAGTCGAGATAATACTGCTCGGGCATCCCATCGAAACGCCACAGGGCGTCGAGCGCCAGATTGACGGCGTTGAACTCGATGTGGGCCAGCGCGTGGACCAGCATCGCGCGCCCTTCCGGCGTGCCCATCGAGCGGCGCCCGACCTGCAGCGGCGGCACCAGCTCCGGGCGCGCCGGACGGCCAGGGATGCCAGGCGGCGCCGCAATCACGGCCTGGGTGTCGATGGCGACCTGACCGGCCTTGCACGCAGCAGACAGCGCGGCGACCGCCCTGGCTTTGGCGGCGGGGTCGGCGTCGAGCAGTGCGTGCAGCGCGGCGGCGCGGAGTTCCATGGTGTTTGCTAATCTGACGAAAGCGGGCATTTTACCCAATCTGCCGGCTGTGCTTCGGTGCATGCACTACATCTGCCTGAACAGATGCGCATACACCGGACTGACACGCGGCTTTTCCGGCCGGCCGCGCAGCGTCAGCATCACCTTGCCCAGATCATCCCGCACCGCGCTGGTCACGCATCCCATATGCACCACCGTGCTGCGGCTCACCTGACGAAACTGCGCGCTGTCGAGTTGCGGCAGCAGTTCCTTCAGCGGCACCCGGATCAGTGCTTCGGCGTCTGCGGTGACCACATTCACATACTTGTCGATCGCCTGGAAGTACACGACGTCTGATACCGGGATCATGCGCACCGCGTTGCCGACCGCCGCCCGGATCACGCCCAAGCGCTCGCCTGGTGCGGCGCGTGGTGCCAGCGCCTGCAACTGCCCGAGCAGCTGGCCCAGTGCATCCGGCGCCAGCGTCGTGCGCGCGGCCAACGCGCCACGCAGGCGCTCGACGGTCTTGCCCAGCCGCGCGCTGCTGACCGGCTTGAGCACATAGTCGAACGCCGCGTGCTCGAACGCCTGCACCGCGTAGTCATCAAACGCGGTGACGAACACGATGTGCGGAAACGGCGCCGGTCCGTCCCAGCGCTCGGCCAGTTCTTCGGCCACTTCCAGCCCGCTCTGGCCCGGCATGCGGATGTCCAGGAACAGCACGTCCGGTCGCAGTGCCAGGGCCTGCTCCACGGCGACGACGCCGTTGGGCGCAGTCGCGACGATGTCGAGGCCGGGCCACAGGCCTTGCAGTGTTTTGGCCAGCGTGGCGGCCAGGATCGGTTCGTCTTCGGCAATCAGCGCACGGGTCATTCGTCGAACTCCAGAGGAAGGGTCAATCGGGCCAGCGTACCTTGCGGCGGCGCCGGATTCAAGGTCATCGATGCGCGCTCACCATACAGGGCCTCGAGCCGTTCACGCGACGTGGCCACGCCGACGCCACCACCACGCCGCGCAGGCACCTGGCCCAGACCCAGACCCGTATCGTGGACGTCGAGCACCAGGCTGTCTCCCTCGATCGCCGCGCTGATGGTGATCTCGCCGCCATCGATCTTCGGCTCCACGCCGTGCACGATCGCGTTCTCGACCAGGGGTTGCAACAACATCGTGGGCAGGCGCGCGGCACGCAGCGCCGGCGGCAGGTCGAGCTGGTAGCGCAGCCGCTCGCCCATGCGCACGCCCATCAGGCCCAGGTACGCCCCCATGGCGGCAAATTCCTGCTCGAGCGTCGTGGTCTCGCTGCGCGATACGCTCAGCGTGGCGCGCAGATACTGGATCAGCTGGTCGAGCATGTCGCTGGCACGCGCCGGGTCGAGCGCGATCAGGCCCTGCAGATTGGCCAGCGTATTGAACAGCATGTGCGGTTCGATCTGGGCCTGCAGCAGGCGCAGCTGCGCCTGCAAGGCCTGGCGCTCGATGATCTGCGCGCGCAGGTGCGCCTCGGCCTGCTCTTCCTGGGCACGCCGCATGCGTTCGCGGTTCCGGATCAGCACGACCATCAGTGTCGTGCCCAGGAAGGTGAAGACGATCATGCTGATGCGGTCGGCGGAAGGATATTCGGCAAGCGTCGGCGTACGAATGCCGAGCAACAGCCCGGCCGTGTACAGGCCGGTGAAGTGGGCAACCGGCGCCGCCAGCACCGCCAGCGCAGCGAACATGGCCCATTCGCGCAGGCGCCAGACCGGCCGCTTGATGAACAGCAGCCGCCCGCCGTACACGATCGTGAAGGACACGATGCCGATCAGGACCGACACCAGCATGTTTTCGAGAAAGCGTCCCGTGACCAGGCTGATGAAACATGCCAGCAGCGCGCTGATGCCGATCGACAGCGGAAAATCGGTCAGCACGCGCCGCAGGCGCGCACGTCGTTGCTGGTGAATCGGCGGGGAGAGGCTGGCCATGCGGACTCGCTTCAGAAAATAAGGGTAATAAGGACAGGGACAATTCATTGTGCCGAGCCGGCGTGCCAGCGGCAAGAGGCGGTGCGACGAATTGGCGAAAGGCGGGAGTGAACCCGGACTCGCAGAGCGCGATGGCCCGATTCGCTAGCGTGCCCATCATTCAATTCTCCGAATTCATTTATGCTGGCCGCATCCATCCACAACGCTACAAGGACCCCATGCACCAGTTATTCTCGCCATTCAAGCTTGCTTCTCTCCCTCTCGTCAACCGCGTCGTGATGGCGCCCCTCACCCGGGCGCGTGCGCCGGACGACGTCGCCACCGAAACCGTCGCGCTGTACTACACCCAGCGCGCCACCGCTGGCCTGATCGTCAGCGAAGGCACGCCCATTTCGCGCGAAGGCCAGGGCTACCTGTTCAATCCCGGCATCTACACGCCGGCGCAGATCGCCGGCTGGCGCCTGACGACCCAATCTGTGCACGCTGTCGGCGCAAAGATGTTCGCGCAGCTCTGGCACGTGGGCCGCGTGTCGCACCCGAGCATCCAGACCGATGGCATCGATCCGGTCAGCGCCAGTTCGAAAATCGCGCAAGGCGCCATGGCTTATGGCCTGAAGGACGACGGCACGCCGGGCATGGTGGCCACCACCCAACCGCGCCAGCTTGCGACCGACGAGGTAGCGCGCGTGGTGCAGGATTTTGCCAATGCCGCCGCGAATGCCATCGAGGCCGGTTTCGACGGCGTCGAGATCCACGGCGCCAATGGCTATCTGCTGGAGCAGTTCCTCAACCCGCTGGTCAATGACCGCGATGACGAATACGGCGCGGCCATGATGGACAACCGCCTGCGCTTTGCCCTGGCAGTCGTCGACGCGGTGATTGCCCGCATCGGCCGCGAACGCGTGGGCATCCGCCTGTCGCCCTACGGCCGCCTGTTCGACATGCCGCTGTACGACGACATCGACGCCACCTATATGGCGCTGGTCGCCGCGCTGGGCGAACGTCGCATCGCGTATGTCCACATCATGGACCAATCCGGCTACGGCATGAGCGACAAGGCATCCGGACCGACCGTGTCCGACAAGATCCAGGACCTGCTGCGCGCCTTCCGCCCTACGCTGCCCGAGACTGCACTGATCCTGGCTGGCGGCATGACGCGCGAACGCGCTGACAAGATGATCGACGATGGCGTGATCGACCTGGCGGCGTTCGGCCAGCCGTTCATCTCGAACCCGGACCTGGTCGCGCGCCTGCGCAACGGCTGGCCGCTGGCCGAGCCGGACCGCAGCACCTACTACGGGGGTGATGCCAGGGGCTATATCGATTACCCGCCGTACGCTGCAAAGACCTGATCGTCAGAGTGGGATGAAGCAGGATGCGCCATCGTGGTGCTCCGGTCGGGTGGATGCACATATCCCGGTTGACCCGTTTCGCCCCACCATGTCATATTGCCATCCTCATCAATCCACGGAAGTCCTCGCATGCGTCACCTTGCCTCCGCGCTGTCCATTTCCATCGCCCTCGCCCTGACCGGGTGCGCCACCTCGGCCCAGGGGCCGCAGACTTCAGGGCGCGATGCGCTGACCTCCAGCATCTCGGCCGACTCGCTGCGCGGCCACCTGTCGTTCCTGTCGTCCGACCTGCTCGAAGGGCGCGGCACGCCGTCGCGCGGCGTCGATCTGGCAGCCGAATACATCGCGGCGCAGTTCCGCCGCGCGGGGCTCGAGGCGGCGGGCGACGATGGCTACTTCCAGACCGCGAACTGGCACTACGCCAAGCGCAGTCCGCAGGACATCGCGTTGACGGTGACGGCCGGCGGCAAGACCATGACCCTCGACGGCACGGGCGCATCGGCCAACTTCGTCGATCCGGTCACGCTGGCGCGCACGCCTGCCGTCTTCATGACCTGGCAGGCGGCGCTGGACGATCCGGATAAAGCCAACGGCAAGGTGCTGGTGGTGCCGGCCGCTGCGATCCCCGGCGCAGGCGCCGCGCTGCAAGCCAAACTGAAAAGCAAGCCGGCACTGATCGTGCTGATCGACCGCGAACGGCGCCAGGCGCGCACGCAGGGCGGCTGGCTGATCGACCCTAGCGTGGCAGTGGCCAAAGGTGGCGCACCGGTCGTACTGGTGCATGCAGCCGACGCTGCGACCGCGCTCGAACAGGGCAGCGCTACTGTCGCTGCAAAGATCGTGGCGCCCGAGATCGCACCGACCAAACTGCGTAACGTGATCGGCGTGCTGCGCGGTTCGGACCCGGCCCTGAAAAGCACCTACGTGATGCTCAGCGCGCACTACGACCATCTGGGCATCCGCGACGGCGAGATATTCAACGGCGCCAACGACGATGGCAGCGGCACCGTGTCGGTAATCGAGATCGCCGCGAGCATGGCGGCGCAAAAGGAGCGGCCGCGCCGCAGCATCGTGTTCGTCGCGCTGTTCGGCGAAGAACTGGGTCTGCTCGGCTCGCGCTACTACGCAAAGCATCCCGTGTTCCCGCTGAAGGACACCGTGATGAACCTGAACCTCGAGCAGCTTGGCCGCACCGACGACAGCGAAGGCCCGCAACTGCGTTCAGCCACGATGACCGGCTTTGACTATTCGACCGTCGGCACGACGCTGCAACGCGCGGGCGAACAGACCGGCATCCGCTTCTGGAAGCATCCAACCAATAGCGACCGCTATTTTGCGCGCAGCGACAACCAGGCGCTGGCCGATGCCGGCGTGCCGGCCCACACGCTGTGCGTGGCGTTCGGCTTCCCGGATTACCACGGCAAGGACGACACCTGGGACAAGGTCGACTACGACAACCTGGCCAGCGTGAACCGCATGATCGCGGTGGCGTTGCGGGACATCGCCAACGATCCGGTCAAGCCGGCGTGGACGGCCGTGCCCAACGCCGCCAAGTACCGCGCCGCGGCGGCTGCACTGCAATCGTCGAAGTAATGGTAGCCCGGTGAAGCTGGCCAGCCTGGCGCTCCGCCCGCCCGGCAGCGCTGCGCCGCAGGCGGTCGAGCGGCTCACGCTCGTTGCCGACTCGGGGATCGATGGCGACCGCCACCGTGACCCGGCATCACCGCGCCAGTTGCTGCTGGCGAGCAGCGCGACCTATGCCGACTTCGATCTCGCTCCCCACGCGCTGCGCGAAAACCTGCTGCTCGATACGCCCATCGACGCCCTGCCCTCCGGCACCGTGCTGCAGATCGGCGACCGGGCGCAGGTGCGCCTGATGTTTGCTTGCGAAGCATGCGGCCGGCTCGACCTGCATGGCGCGCGTGTCGCCGCCCGCATCGGCGCCCGGCGCGGCGTGTTGGCGCGCGTCGTGCAAGGCGGCACTATCCGTACCGGCGACACGGTGTATGACCTGGGGCCATTGCTGCCAGTGTGGTCGGACGACTGGCACGAACGCGTCGCGCAGGTCATCGACGCGATGCCATCCGGACGGGTGATCGAGTACGCATTGCTGGCGCGCCTGGCCGGGATCCAGTCCACTTACTGCCGCGCCTTCCCGCGCTTTTTGGCGTCACTTGGGCCGGCATACGCCAGCAGAGCGATCGCGGCCCGCGTCACGTCGCCGCTGGCGCGATGGGATGGTGGCGGCCTGTTCGACACGCGTCCGGAGCATGCACCTGGGCCGGACGCTGAACTCAATTGTTGTTAAGTTATCCAGCGCACAGCCGATGTGTTTTGGAAATGTTTTAATGCTTCTGTCGCGCACGATTGCGGTCTGGGCGTGAGTCAAAAAATTGGCAGCTGGTGTAAGCTGAATGACAACATTTAATTTTAAGGAGCACCCCATGAAAACCACGATTACCATTTCCGCCCTGATGCTGAGCGTCGCGATGCTGGCCGGTTGCAACAAGAACGACAATATGGGTCCTGCACAAGAAGCCGGCGCTGCCGTCGACAACGCAGGTGCCAAAGTTGCCCAGGAATCGAAAGAAGCCGCTGCTTCGGTCGATGCTGCTGCTGAACGCGCTGGCGACAAGATGGAAGTTGCTGCTGACAAGGCTGAAGCCAATATGGACGCTGCTGGTCAGCGTATCGACGCCGCAACCGACCGTGCTGGTGCACGTATCGACGCAGCTGGCGCAGAAGTGCGTCAGGAAAGCCGCGAAGCTGCTGCTTCCGCTAAAGAAGCCACCAGCAACGCCACCGCTGCTGCTGGCCGTAGCGTCGAGCGCGCTGGCGAAAAGATGCAGGACGCTTCGAAGTAATTCGCACGAATTAGTTCTACTAGCAGTTCTGTAACGCGCAAGCCGCGACCCGGGTAACCGGTGTCGCGGCTTGTTCACATTGGGCACCCTCAGCGCAACAAGCGCGTTGCATTTCGCCAGGCAAACTGGTTGGTTCGCCTCTCAAAACCTTGTGTGCCGGTTTCGACACGTTTCTCGCCTGAGTGAGCGAACTCTTGGCTCGAACTCGAATACCGGTTGACACTGTCAAACTGAAAAACCTACAGTTTCATTATTGAAGATCTGGTTCCGCAAAGAGAAACCCGCTTCATGGATCCGACGTCGGTGCCTGTCATAGCCGGCCACGACCCGGCACCATCACAATAATGGAGACAGACCGAGTGAAGAAACACATCATCGCAATGGCGGCGCTATGCGCCTGTGTGTCAGTTGCACCGAGCGCCTCCGCGCAATCGGCCATTACCCTGTACGGCATCATCGATGCCGGCCTGACCCGCCTGACCAACGACGGCCCGCAAGGCGACCAGACCAAGGTCGATACAGGCCAGATGCAGGTATCACGCTGGGGCATCAAGGGCCAGGAAGACCTGGGCGGCGGCATGAAGGCGCGCTTCGGGCTGGAAGGCACGCTGCTCAATGACACGGGTGGCGCCGGCGTCCCGTTTGGCACCCCATCCAGCACGAGCCTGTTCGACCGCGAAGCGACGGTCGGCATCGTCACCAACTACGGCGCCATCGACATCGGCCGCCAAAATATCGTCGGCATCATGTCGGTCGGCATGGCCGATCCGCTGGGCCTGCGCTTTGCCTCCAGCAGCCCGAACGTGCTGTTCTCGGCGATGAACAACGCGGCCGTGTATGCGCCGTATGGCGCCAACAATGGCGGCACGGCCCTGCGCCAGAACAACTCGATCAAGTACACGTCGCCCGTGTTCAAGGGCCTGAGTTTTGCCTTGATGCGCGCCTTCGGCGAGCAGGCGGGCGATGCGCAGAAGAGTTCGTACCAGGGTGGCGCGCTGCTGTACAACACCGGCAAGCTGGCCGTTGCAGGCGCCTACGCGCGCATGAAGAACATCACCGACACCGATCTGCTCACGTCGCACGCGTATGGCATCAAGTACGCGTTCCCGGCGGTGACGCTCAAGTCGACCTATTCGTGGAATGAACTGCGCAGCACTGGCCGCAAGATCGCGGTGCTTGGCGTCGGCGCCGATGTGCCGGTGGCGCCGGCCTTCCTGGTCACGGCCGCCGCCTACCAGGTCAAGCGCTCGGGCGACCTGAAGGACGATGCACAGCAATTCATCCTGATCGGCCGCTACCTGATGAGCAAGCGTACGACCGGCTACGTCTCGGTGGGCCACGCCGCGACCGACAGCATTGTCCAGACGGACCAGATCAACCTGGCCCAGAACTTCGTGGCGGTCGGCAGCGACTCGGCCAACCGGTTCACGATGGGCATCATGCACACGTTCTGATGACGACACACGACGACGCGCATTCCGTATCACTTTCCGCCCCGCCTGGCTTTGAACGCCTCAACCGCGGAGGGCCGTATATGGCCAATCTGGGCGAGCTGTATTGCCGTCGGGGCGAGGGTGAGCGCGGGAACGAGATCGTATTCGCGATGCGCATCGAGGACAAGCACACCAATATGCGCGGCATCGCGCATGGCGGGATGCTGGCCAGCCTGGCCGATTCGGCGCTTGGTCTGGGCTTGACGCTATATTGCGAAGGGCGCCAGTCGTTCGTGACCGTCAACCTGAGCACCGATTTTATCGACGCGGCCAGGCCCGGCGACTGGGTCGAAGCGCATGTCGAGGTGCAGAAGCTGGGCAAGCGGATGGCGTTTGCCAACTGCTTCCTGCAGGTCGGCACGCGCCGCATCCTGCGCGCCAGCGGCGTGTTTGCGGTGATGAACGCGTTGAAGCCCGACCAGCTGACGGCCGGGTATTAAGCGCCGCCTGATTACGACTCGAGGCGCCGGGCGACCTCGATCAGGCGCGGGCGCACTTCATCGAGCAGGAAGGCGGTCGACACGCTCGACGAGGGGCCGCCGCAATTGATCGACATGATCTGGTTGCCGCCGATCGGCATGAAGCCGACCGCGATCCCGTTGACGTCCTTCTGCCAGTCGCCGAACGACGTCGTGCAGCCATACGTCTCATAATCGCTCAAACCCTTGGCCAGACCCGTGCGCATGGCCTCGAACGCGGTTTCGTCCAGCTCCAGCGACCGACTGAGGATATCCCTGCGTTCATTCTCGGCAGCCCGCGCGAGGTAAGCGCGGCCGATCGCCGATGTCGCCAGCGGCATGCGCGAGCCGACCTGCAGCGCCAGCGCCAGCGCTGCGCTGCTGCGGCACACTTCCACATAAATCATCGACAGCCGGTCCCGCATCGCGATCGACACGGTAGTACCGGAGAATTCGGCCAGCTCCTGCATCATCGGACGCGCCATCTGGCGGATATCGAGCCGGGCCAGCATGGCGCTGCCCAGGCCCAGCGTGGCGCTGCCGAGCGTGTAACGCCCGCCGGGTTCCTGCGCCAGGTAGCCGAGCGTGGTCAGTGTGTAGGTGATGCGGGTGACAGTGGACTTGGGCAAGCCGCAGCGCTCGGCGATTTGCTGGTTGCTCAGCCCCTTGTCGGCTGAACGAAAGCAGGCAAGGACTTCGAGGCCGCGCGCCAGCGCCGTGATGAAGTAGCGTTCTTCGGCGCCGCGCGGGGCGTCGGCCGTATCGCCCGCATCGGCGATGTCTCCTGCTTGGACATCATCAGGAAGGGTGTCGCTCACTGGCATGGGAAAGCCCTGAATAAGAATGGTGGTCAAATTCCATTCTAATCCAGTTCATTTCGCCAAGCAAAACCGGCAGGCAACAACAGTCGTATTGACGCTATTAAACGACACCACGCTCCCGCAGCCCGGCCAGCGTGTCTGCCGACAGGCCAAGCAACTCATGCAGCACGTCATCCGTCCCCTCGCCCAGGCACGGCGGCGCGGTGCGTACCGGCAGGCGTTCGCCATCGAAGCGATAGGGCGAGGCCAGTACAGGAACGCTGCCCACAACGGGATGCGGCATGTCCTTGACCAGGCCGCCCTGCTGCGCACGGGTCGACGTCAAAGCCTCATGCAGCCCGGCGACCTCACCACACGGAATACCGACCCGGCTCATGCACGCAAGAAGATCGCTGCGCGTGCGCTGCGCCAGTTCGCGCTTGATCTCGGGCATCAACTCGTCGCGGTGCTGCGTGCGCGCCAGGTTGGTCTTGAACCGTTCATCCAGCGCGATATCGGGGCGCTCGATCACGTCGTTGCAGAAGCGTATGAACTGGCTGTTATTGCCCACCGCAACGACCAGTGGACCATCCTTTGCCTCATATACGCCATACGGCATGATCGATGGATGCGCATTGCCGTAACGCGGCGGATCGTTCCCGCGCAGCAGCGCTTCCAGGCCGTAGTAGGCGGTGATCATCAGGCCGCAGTCGAACAATGCCATGCCGATATGGCGGCCCTTGCCCGTCTTCTCGCGCTCGTACAGCGCCGCCAGCACGCCCTGCGCCGCATACATCCCGGTCATCATGTCGACCGCGGCCACGCCAAATTTCAGCGGCGGCTGGGTCGGCTCACCGTTGAGCGCCATCAGGCCCGATTCGCCCTGGATCACCAGGTCGTAGCCGGGCCGCGCGGCTTCGGGGCCGGTGCGGTCGTACCCGGTGATCGAGCAGTAGATCAGGCCCGGCTGCTCTTCCTTCAGGGCGTCGTAGCCGAGGCCCAGCCGCTCGATATCGCGGAACTTGAAGTTCTGGATCACGATGTCGCTCTTGCGGATCAGATCCCGCGCGATGGTCTGGCCTTCAGGTGTTTTCAGGTCGAGGCACACCGAACGCTTGTTGCGGTTGACGCTGTTGAAGTACGCGGTTTCGGTGGCGCCGATGCGCATGCCCCAGTCGCGCGTGTCGTCACCGCGCTCGGGGTGCTCCACCTTGATCACTTCGGCGCCCAGGTCGCCCAGCACCATCGCGCACCACGGCCCGGCCAGCACACGCGAGAAGTCCAGCACGCGCACGCCAGAAAGAGGCAAAGCAGATTTGTCAGTCATAACACTCCAGATA
Source organism: Telluria sp. LT1R51-2 (assembly GCF_059685775.1). Lineage (NCBI taxonomy): Bacteria > Pseudomonadati > Pseudomonadota > Betaproteobacteria > Burkholderiales > Oxalobacteraceae > Telluria > Telluria sp. LT1R51-2. Next base: position 1,975,006 of record NZ_JCASIM010000001.1, read on the forward strand.
CCCGGCTTCTCTACAGGGAGCCGGCAAACGTCATTCTTGTGGCCGACCTGCGGCTGCAGCGCCCCGCAGCGCCGCGAAAGCGGGCGCGCGTTTGTCAAAAAAGGCCGCAATGCCTTCCTGCGCTTCGTCGTCGCCCTGCGACTGCACCATCAGCGCGGCTTCCAGGTCGAGCTGCCCGGCCAGGCTTGCAGCCCCGGCATGTTCGCACAGCACCTTGATGCGCCCATTGGCGTTGACTGGTCCGGCGGCCACGCGGGCCGCCAGCGCCAGCGCCTCGGCTAGTGCCTGCCCCGGCGCAGCCAGACGGTTGACCGCGCCCAGCGCATAGAGGCGCGCGGCCGGCAGGCGCTCGCCAAGCAGACAGAGCTCGGTCAGCAACTGGCGCGACATGCAGCGCGCCAGAAACGCCGTCGCGCCGCCATCCGGACTCAGGCCGACCTTGACATACGCCATCGAAAAGAAGGCATCGTCGGCCGCCACCACCATATCGCACGCCAGCGCCAGGGACAGGCCTGCGCCGGCCGCCCCACCCTCGACCGCGGCAATCACCGGCTTCGGGCAGGCGCGCAGCGCGCGCACCAGATCGTGCAAGCGTTCGACCTTTTTGCGCCGCTCGTCCGGCGCCAGCGCGCGGCGCGTGGCCAGCTGACGCAAGTCGCCACCGGCGCAGAAAAAGTCGCCGTCGCCGACCAGCACGATGGCGCCGATGGCCGGGTCCTGCGCCGCCTGGTCGAGCGCGGCCGGCAGCGCATCGTACAGCGCCGGGGTGATCGCATTCTTCGCCGCCGGGTTGCTGTTGACGAGAATGCGCACTGCGCCGTCGGTGTGCATCAAGAGGCCGGGTGCGTTCATGCGGCTGCGGTCTCGCCGGACTGGCGTCCGAGGTCAATATAGCGCGCCAGGTGATGGTCTTCGTCGCCCAGCTGATGGTCGATCATCACCAGGCGCTTGGCGTAGTGCGCCAGCGGCAGCTCCCAGGTCATGCCGATACCGCCATGCAGCTGGATGCATTCTTCCGCCACCAGCGTGCCGATCCGGCCGATGCTGGCCTTGGCGGCCGACAGGCTGCGCTCACGCGTGATGCGGTCGGCGTCCAGGGCAGACGCGGCATTGATCACCGCCGAGCGGGCCTGCTCGATCTCGAGCAACAGGTCGGCCATGCGATGCTGCAAAGCCTGGAAGCTGCCGATCACGACCCCAAACTGCTTGCGCGTGCGCAGGTAGTCCAGCGTCGCTTCCTTGGCCGCTTCCATCGCGCCGAGGGCTTCCGCGCACAGGGCCAGCACGCCGCGGCCCACGGCGCGCTCGATCGCCGCAAAACCGTGACCCGCCTCACCGAGCAGCGCATCAGCGCCAACCCGCACGCTGCTGAAGGTCAGCTCGGCCACGCGGCCGCCGTCCATCGTCGGCGAGCCCACCATCGACAGGCCAGCCACATCGCCAGGGACCAGGAACAGTGAAATCCCCGCTTCGTCATCCACCGCGCCCGACGTGCGCGCCGACACGACGATCCACTCAGCCTGTTCGGCGTTGGCCACCACGGCCTTGGCGCCGTCGATCACCCAGCCATCGTCGTCGCGCCGCGCGCTCATCGCAACCCGCGCCAGTTCGTAATGCGCGCCCAATTCGTCGTGGGCAAACGCGGCGATGACTGACGCATCGGCGATGCTGGCCAATACCTCTTTTTGCGCATCGCTACCGGCTGCCGCAATGGCTTCGGCGGCCAGCACAGCGCTGCCCAGCAGCGGCTCGAGCACCAGGCCACGACCCAGCGCCTCGAACACGACCGCGATGTCAAAACCGGCCCCGCCGAAGCCGCCGTCTTCTTCGCGCAGCAGCATGCCCACCACGCCGAGTTCGGCGAACTGCTGCCACATCGTGTTGGAAAAACCTTCCGGCGAGGCGGCAATCCTGTGCCGCGCGTCGATATGATATTGCTGGGCGATGAAGCGGTTCAGGCTATCGGCCAGCATGCGCCGTTCTTCTGTATGTTCGAAGTTCATGTCGCTTGCCCTTACAGTCCGAGGATCATCTTGGAGATGATGTTTTTCTGGATCTCGTTGGAGCCGCCGAAGATCGACAGCTTGCGGTTGTTGAAGTATTGCGCCGAGGCGGCGGCCGCGAAATCCGGGCCGAAGCCCGGGCCATCATTGGCCGCATCGAGCATGTCCTGCGTAAACGGGCGCGCATACACGCCCATCGCACGCCGCGTCAGCGCATTGATCTCCTGGCGGATCTCGGTGCCGCGGATCTTGAGCATCGAGCTCTCCGCGCCCGGCACGCCGCCACCAGCCACCGCCGCGATCACGCGCAGATTGGTGGTCTTCATGTTTTCCAGGTCGATCTCGACTAGCGCCAGGCGGCGCGCGAAGCCCGGATCGTCCGCCAGCGGTTTGCCACCACGCGTCTGCTCCTGCGCGATGCGTTTTAAACGTGCCAGCGCCGCCATCGAGAAGCCGACCCCGGCGATATTCGTGCGCTCGTACGTCAGCAGATATTTGGCGCAGGTCCAGCCGCGATGTTCTTCGCCGACCAGGTTCTGCACCGGCACCCGCACGTCGGTGAAGAACACTTCGTTGACTTCGCGCTCGCCATCGAGCAGCGTGATGGGCCGCACGTCGACACCCGGTGACTGCATGTCGATCAGCAGAAAGCTGATGCCTTCCTGCTTCTTGGCGCCAGAATCAGTGCGCACCAGGCAGAAGATCATGTTGGCGTGCTGGCCGAGCGTGGTCCAGGTCTTCTGGCCATTGACGATGTAATGCTCGCCGTCGGCGTCCACACCGCGCACGGCGCTGCACTTGACTGCCGCCAGGTCCGAGCCGGCGCCCGGCTCCGAATACCCCTGGCACCACCAGTCCGAGCCATCCAGGATGCGCGGCAGCCAGTAGTCCTTCTGCGCCTGGTTGCCGTACTTGATCAGGACCGGGCCCAGCATGTTCACGCCGAACGGCACGATGCGCGGCGTATTGGCCAGCGCGCACTCGGTCTCGAAGATGAATTTTTCAATGGCGTCCCAACCCGGGCCACCGTATGCTTCCGGCCAGTGGTTCGCCAGCCAGCCGCGCTCATTCAGGATCGCGTGCCAGCGCTCCATGTCAGCCTTCGACAGGTGCTTGCCATTGGCAACCTTGCTTGAGAGGTCCTGCGGCAGCTTCTCGGCCAAAAATGCCCGTACCTCGTCGCGAAAGCGCTCTTGCTCAGGGGTGAAATGTAAATCCATGATGATCCTTTAGAAAATCTCGAACAGGCCCGCAGCGCCCATGCCGCCGGCGATGCACATCGTGACCACCGCATACTTCGCGCCGCGGCGCCGGCCTTCAATCAGAATGTGGCCAGCCAGGCGCGCGCCCGTCATGCCGAACGGATGGCCGATCGAAATCGCGCCACCGTCGACGTTCAGGCGCTCGTCGGGGATGCCGAGTTGCTGCTGGCAGTAGATCGCCTGCGAGGCAAACGCTTCATTCAGTTCCCACAGGTCGATGTCGTCCACTGTCAGGCCGAAGCGCTTCAAGAGCTTGGGCACCGCGAACACGGGGCCGATGCCCATTTCATCCGGCTCGCAGCCGGCCACCGCCATCCCACGGAACGCGCCCAGCGGCGTCAAGCCGAGGCGCTCGGCCTCTTTTGCTTCCATCATCACGCAGGCCGACGCGCCATCGGACAGCTGCGAGGCATTGCCGGCAGTGACGAATTTACCGTCACCCATGACCGGCGCCAGCTTGGCCAGGCCTTCATAGGTCGTGCCGCGCCGGTTGCAGGTGTCTTCGGCGATCGTGACTTCACGGTGGCTGACTTCCTTCGTCTCCTTGTCGGTGACGGCCATGGTCGTGGTGCAGGCGACGATTTCCTCGCTGTAGCGGCCGGCCAGCTGCGCCGCCTCGGTCTTGCGCTGGGACTCGAACGAGAAGCGGTCCTGCGCTTCGCGGCTGATGTTATAGCGCGCGGCGACGATGTCGGCGGTGTCGATCATCGGCAGATACAGGTCCGGCTTGTGTTCCAGGATCCACGGGTCGATCCCGCTGTCGCCGCTGTCGCGGCTGCGGATGTGCGAGATGCTTTCCACGCCGCCAGCGATGATGGCCGGCGCGCCGTCAACGATGATGCGGCCGGCGCCAATGGCGATCGCCTGCAGGCCCGAGGCGCAGAAGCGGTTCACAGTCGTGCCGGCAATCGTGATCGGCAGACCGGCACGGATCACGCTCTGGCGCGCGATATTGCGCCCGGTGGTGCCTTCCGGGTAGCCGCAACCCAGAATCGCGTCCTCGATCATGGCCGGATCGATGCCGGCCCGCTCGACGGCGGCGCGCACGGCAAACGCAGCCAGCTGGGCGCCGGGCGTGATATTGAATTCGCCGCGGTGCGCCTTGGTCAGCGGGGTGCGGGCGGTTGAAACGATGACAGCTTCGCGCATGGCGAGTCTCCTGACAAATTGAGAACAATAGGGTCTACGCGGATTGATTCAGGCTGGCGAAACTGGCGCCCTTGTCGACCAGCTCGACCAGCAGCGGCGACGGTTGCCAGAACAGCGGATCTTCCTTGGCAAACTCGCGGATGTCGGCCAGGATCGTCGGCAGGCCGACCGTGTCGGCATAGTGCATCGGGCCGCCGCGGTAGCGCGGGAAGCCGTAGCCGTGCACGAACGTCACGTCCACATCGAGTGGCCGCAGGGCGATCTTCTGGTGCACGACATTGGCGCCTTCATTGATCATCGCGGCCAGGTAACGGCGCACGATCTCGGCGTCGCTGAAGCTGCGCGGTGATTTACCTGACAGCGCACCCGCGCGTGCCCGCTCGGCATCGATGATGGCCTCGACTTCCGGGTCGGGCGTGCCGACGCGGGCGCCGTCCGGATACAGGTAGTAGCCGCGTCCGGTCTTCTGGCCGAACCAGCCCCGTTCGCACAGGCGGTCGGCAATCTGCACGTAACGTGCGCGCGGGTCACGCGTGGGCGCGCGCCGCTTGCGGGTGGCCCAGCCGATGTCGCCACCGGCCAGGTCGGAGACCTGGAACGGGCCCATTGGATAGCCGAAGTCACGCAGTGCCTTGTCGATCTGATAGGGCGACGCGCCGTCTTCCATCATCGCGTGCGCGGCCTGGCCGTACACGGCGAGGATGCGGTTGCCGATGAAACCGTCGCACACGCCGGCGCGCACGGGCACCTTGCGCAGCTTCTTTGCCAGGTCGAAGGCGGTCGCGACCACGTCGTCAGATACCTTGGCCGGCACGACGATCTCGAGCAGCTTCATGATGTTCGCCGGCGAGAAGAAATGCAGGCCGACGACATCTTGCGGGCGTGAGATGGCGGCTGCGATCTCGTCGATGTCAAGGTAGGACGTATTGGTAGCCAGCACCGCACCGGGTTTGCAGACGCGATCGAGTTCGGCAAACACGGCGTGTTTCACGGCCATGTCTTCAAACACCGCTTCGATCACCAGATCGGCCTGGGCCAGCGCGTCGTACGACGTGCTGCCATTGAAGCGCGCCATAGTGGCGTCTTTGGCCTGCGGCGTGATGCGCCCCTTGGCGATCAGGCTGTCATATACCTTCTCGACATGCTTGCGGCCACGCGCCAGCGCCTCGTCGTCGCGCTCGATCATCGTGACCGGCAAGCCGGCATCGAGGACGGCAACGGCGATGCCGGCGCCCATGGTGCCGCCACCGACGACGCCGATGCGCTCGATCGGTCGCGGCTTGGCGCTGCGCGTCTCCGGCGCCCTGGCCGTTTCGCGTTCGGCAAAGAAGGCGTGTACCAGGCCGGCGCGCTGCGGGCTATCGAGACATTCCAGGAACAGCTTGCGTTCGAGCGCCTGGCCTTCGTCGAACGGCAGTTCGAGCGCGCCCTGCACCGCGTCCACGATTTTCAAGGGCGAGAACAGGCCGCGTGATTTTTTGGCCGTCTCGGCGCGGGCGCTGTCGATCGCGGCGCGCTGGGCTGACGTGTCGGCGAGCTGCGCCGCGTCACGGGTGCGCCGCACCGGTGCCCCGCCCTGCACCAGTTCCTGCGCATACGCCAGGCCTGCTGCGAGCGGGTCGGCGCCATCCACCACCCGGTCGACCAAGCCCAGTTTTGCCGCTTCGGCCGCGCCCACGTGGCGACCGCTCAGCATCAGGTCGAGCGCTGCCGCGGCGCCGATCAGGCGCGGCGTGCGCTGGGTGCCGCCAGCACCCGGCAGCAGACCAAGCGCCACTTCGGGCAAACCCAGTTTCGCCGCCGGCAGCGCCAGCCGGTAGTGCGACGCCAGCGCGATCTCGAGTCCACCGCCAAGCGCAGCGCCGTGGATGACCGCGACTACTGGCTTGCTGCAGGCTTCGATCCCGTTGCAGAGGTCGGGCAGGAACGGCGTCATTGGTGGCTTGCCGAACTCGCGGATATCGGCCCCGCCGATGAAGGTCTTGCCGCTACCGACGATCAGCACGGCCTTGACCGCAGCGTCGGCCCCGGCTACGTCGATTGCCGCGGTCAGGCCGCGCCGGACGTCGACGCCAAGTGCATTGACGGGAGGATTGTCGATGGTGACGACGAGAATGTCGCCGTGCATGGCACGAGCGACCGGGCCAGTTGCGCCGATGTGCATGAGCTGTCTCCTTGATTTTATGTCGGATGCTACGTCGGTTCGCTGTGCGAAACCGCGTTTTGCATTTCTTGTTGCGATCAACGATAACCGATTTTTCGCGAAAATGTAAACGACTTCGCGGTGCCGCTTTTGCGGGAAAAACCGGAAGATTCGGTGATTCGCTGTGCGAAATACATCGATTCAGCGTAATTACCCATACTATGTGTTTCGCTCTGCGAACGACCATTTCACAAAAACTGTTGACACTCCCGTTTTGGGTATGTGAATATCCGACTCAAGCCCTGCCGGAGATGCCGGGCATAGGAGACAAGAATGGACTCGATCCAGTCACTGGAAGACCCTTCGCTGGCGGCTTCCGCCACCGCGCAAGCGCTGCCGCAAGAATTGCTGCAAGTGCCCCAGGACGACGCGGCCGACGAAGACAACGGCAAGGACCGCCAGTTCGTCACGGCCCTGGCGCGCGGCCTGGAAATCCTGCGCTGCTTCCGCCCGGGCGAGGCATACCTCACCAATAGCGAAATGGCCAAGCGCACCGGCATGCCCAAGCCGACGATTTCACGCCTGACCTACACGCTGACCAAACTCGGCTACCTCACATATTCAGCCGACCAGGGCCGTTACCAGCTCGGCGCCCCGGTGCTGGCGCTCGGCTACACCCTGCTCGCCAATCTCGACGTACGTAAACTGGCCCGGCCGGCGATGCAGGAACTGGCCGAATACGCCCAGTGCAGCGTGGCGATCGGCATCCGCGACCGCCTGCACATGGTGTATGTCGAGGCTTGCCGCGGCAGCGCTGCAGTCACGCTGCGGCGCGACGCCGGTTCGCGTATTCCGCTGGCCACCACCGCCATGGGCAAAGCCTATCTGTGCGGCCTGCCCCAAACCGACCGCGATTTTTTGATGGACCATATCCGCCTGACGGCCGACACCAACTGGCCCAAGATCAAGACCGACATCGAACAGGGCTTCAAGGATTACCAGGACCGCGGCTTTGTCCTGTCGTCCGGCCTGTGGGACGCCAACATCAGCGCAGTAGGCGTGCCGCTGCTCGACCAGGACATCGCCCGGACGATGGCATTCAACTGCGGCGGCCCGGCCTTTTTGCTGCCCTACGAAAAACTGGTCGAGGACCTTGGTCCGCGCCTGGTGCAACTGGTGCGCAACGTCGAAATCAGCATGGGCCGGCATATCGGCTAGCGGTGCCGTGGTACCGGCAATCAAGGAGCGACGCCGCCCCATGCGGTGAGGCCCCCGGCTTGCCGTCGTTGTTGACTATTCCTACATTCACTAAAAAATAACGGAGACATGATGAAGGCAAACAAGATCGTCCTCGCCATTTTGGCGCTCGGCACCGTCGGCAGCATCAACCTGGCAAGTGCCGAAGAATTTCTGGTCGGTGTGCAGATTCCGCTGACCGGGCCGCTGGCCCGCGTCGGCCTGGGTACCCAGGAAGGCATCCGCGTTGCGGCCGAGGTCTTCAACAAGACCAACGGCAAGCACACGATCAAACTGATCACCGTCGACGACGAGTCGGCGCCGGCCAAGGCCGTCGCAGCGGTTGAAAAACTGGCCAGCCAGAATGTGGTCGCCGTCACGGGCGGCTACGCGTCCAACAATATCTCCCCTGCCTCGGACGCTGCCGGCAAACTGGGACTGGCCTATGTGACGTCGGGCGGCGTCGACGATGGCCTGGTCAATGCCGGGCGCAAGAATTTCTTCCGCATCAATAACACCCAGGGTTACCAGAAGGCGCTGGTCGGCCTGCTCACCGACCTGAGCGTCAAGTCGGTGTCGATCATCTATTCGACCAAGGATGCGACCCACGGCCTGGCCGCGGACGTCGAAAAAACGCTGGCAGCCAAGGGCGTCAAAGTCGTCACGCACGCGTTCGACCCGTTGATCACCGACTTCAAGCCGATCATCAACAAGGTGAAGCTGCGCGACCGCTCCGAATTCATCGTCATGGTCGGCTACGAAAACGACTACGTCGGCATCCTGCGCGCGGCGCGGGTTCTGAAGCCGAGCATCAAGGGCGTGGCCGGCGTGTGGTCGCTGGCAACGCCAAAGATGGCCGCCGATTTCCCGGACCTGATGCCGAACGTGTACGGCACCGCCGTGCTGCCATTCCCGGTGCAGTTCTCGACCGAAGAAGGCAAGCGCTTTGCCGACGGCTACAAGGCGCTGTTGAACAAGGACCCGGACTACCTGGGCCAGTTCGGCTATGTCCAGTCGATGCTGCTCTTCGAAGCGATCGCGCGCGCCGCCGACAAGGGCACGCTGAAAAAAGGCGGCGTGATCGAAGAAATGCGCAAGACCGATCGCCAGACCCTGATCGGCCGGGTGCAGTTCGATGCCCGGGGCGACAACCCGAACTTCACGCAGCGCATGGGCCAGCACCAGGGCAAGAAGGTCGAACTGGTGTGGCCGAAAGAATCGGCTACCGCCAAGCCGGTGTATCCGGGCCTGCCCTGGTAACGCTGTGAGCGCATGAGCGAGCGCATGAGCGAGACGGGCAGGATCCCCCTGCCCGCGTGAATAATCGATTGGATGCAGAAATGACGGACTTGATTCTACAAGCCGTGTATTCCGGGTTGTTGCAGGGCGGCTCCTACGCCCTGATTGCACTGGGACTGGCGCTCGTGTTCGGCGCCATGAACGTGATCAACCTGGCGCACGGTGAACTGGTATTGCTGGCGGCCTACATCGCCTACACGGTCGAATCGCAACTGGGCTGGAATCCGCTGGCCGCGATTCCGGTTGCCGTGATCATCGTGACCATCACCTCGAGCCTGCTATATTTTTTGGTCAGCCGGGTGACGGTGCACCGCGAAATCAATTCACTGACGCTGACCTTCGGCGTCGGCGTGATCCTCACCAACCTGGTCCTGATGATCTGGAGCGCCGACGTGCGCACCACGAGCTCGACCTGGATGCAGGAAGCCTTCATCGTCGGCGAGCTCTACAGCATGCGCAGCGAGGTGCTGTTCTTCGGCGTGAGCCTCGTGCTGATCGTGGCGCTGTGGTGGTGGTTGTCGCGCAGCTGGTATGGCCGCGCCGTGCGCGCCGTATCGAGCAACCGCGACGCGGCCAAGCTGATGGGGATCAACCCTGGCCGCACCGAGCTGGTGTCGTTCATCGTGGCCGGCATCCTGGCTGCATTCGCCGGTGTTGCCCTATTCAGCTACGGCGTCGTCACGCCAGGCTATGGCAGCGTACTGACCGTGAAAGCCTTCATCATCACCGTGCTGGCGGGCCTCGGCTCGATCCCCGGCGTGCTGATCGGGGCAATCCTGCTGGGCGTGGCCGAATCGCTGACGATCACGCTGGCCAGCTCGGCGCTGCAGGAACTGGCCGGCATGGGCCTGTTCCTGGTGGTGCTGTTCGTGATGCCCAATGGCCTGTTTGGTGTGGCACGGAGGCGTGGATGAAACTCAATAAACTCCTGATCGCCACGCTGGTGGCGACGTATCTTGTGGTGCCATTCGCGCTGGGCGGCAACAGCTATGTCATGAGCCTGGTCATCGCCTCGCTGATCATTGGCGGCGTCGCGCTGTCGTGGGCGCTGCTGGGCAACCTGGGCGGCATGGTCAGCTTCGGCCATGCGGCATTCTTTGGCGTGGGCGCCTATACGTCGGCCGTGCTGACGATGCAGTACAACGTGCCGGTCTTCATCGGCCTCGTGCTGGGCGGCGTCGGTGCGGTGCTGTCGGCGGTCCTGATGCTGCCCGTGCTGCGCCTGCGCGGTCCCTACTTTGCGCTGGCGATCCTGGCATATGCGCACATCTTCCGCATCGTTGCGACCGAATGGACGTCAGTCACGAACGGCGCCGGCGGCATTGCCAGGATCCCGGCCCTGCCGACCGTGTTCGACTACAATTTCGGCAGCCACACCGGCAATTACCTCGTGATTTTGACGATGGTGCTGCTGTTTGCCTGGGCCTATGACGTCATCCGCCGCAGCCCGCACGGCCTGGCCCTGCGCGCCATGCATGACAGCGAGGATGCAACGCGCGTGGTGGGCGTCAACAACACGCTGCTCAAGGGTCTGATGCTGCTGGTCTCGGCCTTCATGTGTGGCGCCGTGGGCGCCTTCAATGCGCACTACATCAACTTCCTCGAACCGGATTACGCCTTCAGCGCGGTGTGGGTGACGATCCCGATCGTCGCGGCGATCTTTGGCGGCTACCGCACCATCACGGGTCCCCTGATCGGCGCCGTCGTGGTGTATCTGGTCGACCAGTTATTCATCAAGAACTTCATGCCCACCGGACACCAGTTGGTGCTCGGCGTGGTGCTGGTCGTGATGATCATTGCCAGCCCGGATGGCCTGCTGGGCATGATCCGCAGGGCGCTAAGGAAAAAACATGCTGCAACTTGAAAACGTCACCGTCCGCTTCGGCGGCCTCACGGCGGTCAACGATGTCACGCTGGCCGTCGGCACGGGGGACCTGGTCGGTCTGGTCGGCGCCAATGGCGCCGGCAAGACCACGCTGTTCAATGCCATTTCGGGGCTGGTGCGCCCGACCACGGGCCGCATCCTGTTCAATGGCGCCGATGTGCTGAAGGCGCCCATGTACCAGCGTGCGCGCATGGGCATCGGGCGTACCTTCCAGATCCCGCAGCCGATGCACGAGCTGACCGTGCGCCAGAACCTGGAAGTCGCGCAGCGCTTCGGCACCGGCTCGGTCGACAAACGCCGCATCGACCAGATCCTGGACTTCACCAACCTGGCCGCCAAGGCCGGGCGTGACGCATCGAGCGGCCTGGCGCTGACCGAACTGAAGGCGCTCGAAGTGGCCAAGGCGCTCTCGACCAACCCGAAGCTGCTGCTGCTCGACGAAGTGCTGGCCGGCCTCGAAACGAGCGGCAAGCGCAACTTCATGAACATGCTCAAGGATCTGCACGCCAAATTCTCGGTCGGCATCCTGATCATCGAGCACGACATCGACACCATCAGCAATCTGTGCCAGCGGGTGGCGGTGCTGAACTTCGGCGGCATGATCGCCGAAGGCACGCCGGCCGAGGTCTTCAATAACCCGGCCGTCATCAAGAGCTATACCGGAGGCGAGGTCGACCATGCTTGAGATCCAGAATGTGCGCGCCGGTTATGGCGCGATCAATGTGCTGTGGGATTTGTCACTCAGCATCGCACCAGGCAAGCTGACCACGATCATCGGCCAGAACGGCGCCGGCAAGACCACACTGCTGCGCGCTATGATGGGGCTGATCCCCGTCTCGCAAGGCACGATCACGCTCGACGGCAAGCCGCTCAACGGCACCCCGACTTGGGACATGCACAAGGTCTCGATGGCCATGATTCCCGAAGGCCGCATGGTGTTTCGCGACATGACCGTCGAGGAAAACCTGATGATGGGCGCCTTTGCGCCGCAGCACCGCGCGCATGCGGCGCGCAATCTCGAGCGTTCGTTCGAGATGTTCCCGCGCCTGCGCGAGCGGCGCCGCCAGATGGCCGGTTCGCTGTCGGGTGGCGAGGCGCAGATGCTGGCCATGGCGCGCGGCTTGATGAGCGACCCGAAGGTCCTGATCATCGATGAGCCGTCGCTGGGCCTGGCGCCCGTGATGGTCAATGAGCTGTTTGCGATCCTGAAGCGCCTGAAGGACGATGGGCGCACGATGATCCTGGTCGAGCAGAACACGCACCGTGCGGTGGGCGTGGCCGACCACGTCTACCTGATGCAGAGCGGTAAAGTGGTGCTGTCGCAGGCGGCAAGCGAAGTCAGTCTCGAGCATCTGCACGGGTTGTATTTTGCACGCGAGAGCGGGGCCACGGCATGAATCTGATCGAACAATACGGCCCGCGTGAGGCGATGGAATACGACGTCGTGGTCGTCGGCGGCGGCCCGGCCGGGCTGTCGGCGGCGATCCGCCTGAAACAGCTGGCGCTTGATAAAGGCCAGGAAGTCACCGTCTGCGTGCTGGAAAAAGGCGGCGAGCTGGGCGCGCACATCCTGTCCGGCGCGGTGATGGACCCGCGCGCGATGAACGAGTTGATCCCCGACTGGAAAGAAAAAGGCGCGCCGCTCAATACGGCCGTGACCGAAGACCGCGTCTTGTTCCTGAGCGAAACCAAATCGTATGCCACCCCGGCGTTTGCCATCCCGCCGGCACTGGCCAATCACGGTAACTACGTGATTTCGCTGGCCAACGTGGTGCGCTGGCTGGGCCAGCAAGCCGAAGCGCTGGGCGTGGAAATCTTCCCGGGCTTCCCGGCCGCTGAAATCCTGTACAACGAGGATGGCTCGGTCAAGGGCGTCGCCACCGGTAACATGGGAATGAAACGCGATGGCGAGCCGGGCCCGGAATTCCAGCTCGGGATGGAGCTGCATGCGAAGTACACATTCTTCGCCGAAGGCTCGCGCGGCCACCTTGGCCGCCAGCTGATGGCGAAGTACGAACTGAACAAGGGCAAGGACCCACAGACTTACGGCATCGGCATCAAGGAGTTGTGGGAAATCGATCCGGCCAAGCACCAGCCGGGCCTGGTGATCCACACGGCCGGCTGGCCACTGCCGAACGACACCTACGGCGGCTCGTTCCTGTACCACTTGGAAAACAACCAGGTTGCGGTCGGCTATGTCGTCGGCCTGTCGTACCAGAATCCGTATTTGTCGCCATACGAAGAATTCCAGCGCTATAAAACGCACCCGGCCATTCGCGGCTTCTTTGAAGGCGGCAAGCGCATATCGTACGGCGCACGTTCGATTACCGCCGGCGGCCTGCAATCCTTGCCAAAGACCGTGTTCCCGGGCGGCGCGCTGATCGGCTGCGATGCGGGTTTCCTGAATACCAGCCGCATCAAGGGCAGCCACGCCGCGATCAAGACCGGTATGCTGGCGGCCGAGGCGGCGTTTGCTGCGCTGGGCGAAGGCCGCACGAGCGACGAGTTGACCAGCTTCCCGGCGGCATTCGAACAATCGTGGCTGCACGAAGAGCTGCACGTGGCGCGTAACTTCAAGCCATGGATGAGCAAGGGCCTCGTGCTGGGCACGATCATGACGGGCATTGACCAGATTGTGTTCCGTGGCAAGGCGCCGTGGACGCTGCACCACAAGCACGCCGACCACGAATGCCTGAAGCCGGCATCGCATTTCAAGCCGATCGTCTATCCGAAGCCGGATGGCAAGCTGACCTTCGACAAGCTGTCGTCGGTGTTTATCTCGAACACCAACCACCGCGAAGACGAGCCGATCCACCTGACGCTCAAAAATCCGAGCGTGCCGGTCGACGTCAACCTGGCCAAGTACGCCGGGCCCGAGCAGCGTTACTGTCCGGCCGGGGTGTACGAGTACGTCAAGCGCGAAGACGGGGGCGACCGCCTGCAGATCAATGCCCAGAACTGCGTGCACTGCAAGACCTGCGATATCAAGGACCCGACCCAGAACATCGTCTGGGTGACGCCCGAAGGCGGCGGCGGCCCGAACTATCCGAATATGTAACGACCATTTTATAAAAGAGACCAACATGACAACCAAAGCCGCTTTCCACTGGGATGACCCGCTGCTGATCAATGGCCAGCTGACGGACGAAGAGCGCATGGTGCGCGACGCCAGCGCTGCCTATTGCCAGGACAAGCTGCGTCCGCGCGTGCTCGAAGCATTCCGTAACGAGTCGATGGATGTGTCGATCTTCCGGGAGATGGGCGAGCTGGGCCTGCTCGGCCCGACCATCCCGGAACAATACGGTGGCCCGGCGCTGAACTACGTCGCCTACGGCCTGATCGCGCGTGAAGTCGAGCGCGTCGATTCGGGCTACCGCTCGATGATGAGCGTGCAGTCGTCGCTCGTCATGGTGCCGATTTTCGAATTCGGCAACGAAGCCACCAAACAGAAATACCTGCCGAAGCTGGCCACCGGCGAATGGATCGGCTGCTTCGGTTTGACCGAGCCGAACCACGGCTCCGATCCCGGTTCGATGATCTCCCGCGCCCGCAAGGTCGAGGGCGGCTACAGCCTGTCCGGCGCCAAGATGTGGATCACCAATTCGCCCGTGGCCGACGTGTTTGTCGTGTGGGCCAAGGACGATGAAGGCGCGATCCGTGGCTTCGTGCTCGAAAAGGGCTGGAAGGGTTTGTCGGCCCCGGCGATCCACGGCAAGTTCGGCCTGCGCGCGTCGGTCACCGGCGAAATCGTCATGGACAATGTGTTCTGCCCGGAAGAAAATGCGTTCCCCGACGTGCGTGGGCTGAAAGGTCCGTTCACCTGCCTGAATTCCGCCCGCTATGGCATCGCCTGGGGCGCGCTGGGCGCGGCGGAAGATTGCTGGCACACGGCGCGCCAGTACACGATGGACCGCCAGCAGTTCGGCAAGCCGCTCGCGGCAAACCAACTGGTGCAAAAGAAGCTGGCCGACATGCAGACCGAGATCACGCTTGGCCTGCAGGGCTGCCTGCGCCTGGGCCGCATGAAGGACGAAGGCACGGCGGCGCCGGAAATCACGTCGATCATGAAGCGCAACTCGTGCGGCAAGTCGCTCGACATCGCCCGCGTGGCGCGCGACATGCTGGGTGGGAATGGCATCTCGGATGAGTTCGGCATCATCCGGCACATGGTCAATCTCGAGGTCGTCAACACCTACGAAGGCACGCATGACATTCATGCGCTGATCCTTGGCCGCGCACAGACTGGGATTGCGGCGTTCTGACCGTCGCGGTGCATCTGGTCTGTGTCACCGTAGGGTGGACGGGTTCCCCGTCCACCCTACAGCGGCTGTCCCGGCAGCATCAGCTCCACGATGTTGGTCGCATCCGCCCGTTCAAACGGCGAATGGCGTCTCTGCAATCCCTTTTACTCCCGGCCGCAGGATGACGACCGAACCGGCGTCGCCGCCGGCATTGCCCGCCCCCGCCGGATCGATCGACGTCACGAGCAGCAGGTCAAGATCGGGCCCGCCAAACGCGCACATCGATGGCTTGGCCATCGGCAGCGCGATTTCCCGATCCAGCTTGCCCTGCGGCGTGAAGCGCTGCACCACCCCGCCATCGTTGGCACAGCTCCAGTAACAACCGTCGGCATCGACTGCCGCCCCGTCCGGCCTTCCGAGTTGCCCGCTCAGGTCGAGAAACACGCGCTCGTTGTGCGGCAGGCCGGCTTCGATATCGTAATCGTAGGCCCACACGAGGCGCCGCTGCGGATGCGAATCCGACAGGTACATCGTGCGGCCATCGGGCGACCAGGCCAGGCCGTTCTGCGTCAGCAGATTGCGCACCACCGGCCCATGCAGCCCGCCAGCAGCGCTGTAGCGATACAGCCCGCCCACCGGGCGCGCAGCGCCCATGTCCATGAACATGGTGCCGCTCCAGAACCGGCCCTGGCGGTCGCAGCGCCCGTCGTTGAAACGCATGCCCTCGCCCAGTTCGGCCGCCGCCGGCGCAGCGAGCCGGCTGGCATCCGGCGCGCCATCGGCCCCCAGCGCCAGGCGAAACACACCCGACTCCATTCCGGCAATCAGGCTGCCGTCGCTGCTCACCGCAATGCAGGCCACCATTTCGGGCGCCGTCCACTGCTGCAGCGCGCCGCTGGCATGGTCCCTGCGCCAGATACGGCGCGCAGGGATGTCGACCCAATACCAGGCCGCTTGCCCCGCGTGCCACAGCGGACTTTCACCCGTGGCGCAGTGCACGCCCGCGATGCGTTCAACGTCAGCAAACATCGATTACAACCCCTTGATTTCACGGTGCTGCGGCACCAGCATTTTCATGACCGTCCACGCCACCAGGTAGGCCACGGCGCAGATCGAGAACATGATCATATACCCGGTCTGCAGCTGGCCCAGCGCGCCGTAATGGTCGAACAGCCAGCCACCGAGCTTCGTGAGCAGCACGCCGCCCAGGCCACCGGCCATGCCGCCGATGCCGACCACCGAACCCACGCTGTGTTTCGGGAACATGTCCGAGACAGTTGTGAACAGGTTCGCCGACCAGGCCTGGTGCGCCGAGGCGCCGATGCCGATCAGGATCACCGGGACCCAGAAGCCCAGGTAGCCAAGCGGTTGCGCCAGCAGCACGACCAGCGGGCACAGGGCGATGACGAGCATGGCCTTCATGCGGCCGTGATAGATGTCGGCGCCCCGGTTCAGGAACCAGGTCGGGAGCCAGCCGCCGCCGATACTGCCCACCATCGTCATGCTGTACAACACCGCGAGCGGGATGATCATGTCGGTGGCCGACATGCCGTATTGCGCCGACATGTATTTGGGGAGCCAGAACAGGAAGAACCACCAGACGCCGTCGGTCATGAATTTACCGAAAGCGAAGGCCCAGGTCTGGCGGTAGCCCAGCAGCTTGAACCACGAGCCTTTGACCGGCGTGCCGGTAGGCGCCACCACGACGCCGGCATCGCTGTTGATATACGCCAGTTCGGCCGCCTTCAGGCGCGACTGCTGTTCCGGCGCATCGTACAACCAGATCCACAGGCCCATCCACAAAAAGCCGATGCCGCCGATGACAATAAAGGCCGCCTGCCAGCCCCAGTGCGCGGCAATCAGCGGCACGGTCAGTGGCGCCAGGATCGCGCCGACGTTGGCGCCCGAATTGAAGATGCCGGTGGCGAACGAGCGCTCGCGTTTCGGGAAGTATTCGGCGGTCGCCTTGATCGCGGCCGGGAAGTTACCGGCTTCACCGACCGCCAGCACCGCGCGGCCGATCATGAAGCCGGCCACGGATACCGGCACGACGGCCAGGCCAATGCTGGTGAAGACCGTGTTGACCGCTTCGCCGATGCCGATCGCGTACGCGTGGCCGATGGCGCCCAGCGACCAGATGATGATTGCCAGCACATAGGCACGCTTGGTGCCCATGCGGTCGATCACGCGGCCGGCAAACAGCATCGAGATCGCATACACGAACTGGAAGGTCGCCGTGATGTTGGCGTAATCGGTATTGGTCCAGTTGAACTGCTCGGTGAGCACCGGTGCGAGCAGGCTCAGGACCTGGCGGTCCAGGTAATTGATGGTGGTGGCGAAAAACAGCAGCGCGCAGATTGTCCAGCGATACCTGCCCACCACAGACTGCGCCGGTGTTACGTCGATGACTTGCTGATTCATGATGATCAGTTCTTTTCAAGTTGGGTGACAGCCGGCGTCTCCTCCGGCTGGTACTGCGTTCAGGCGTCGTGTGTTACTTCCCTCCGCCCACTTGCAACGTGCCATCCTGCAGGCGCGCAAGGCCCAGCGGATTGTCGTCACGCAGCGCCTCCGGCAGCAGGCTGCCCGGCACATTCTGGTAGCAGACCGGCCGCAGGAAACGGTCGATCGCGCTGGCGCCAACCGATGTCGTGCGGCTGTCGCTGGTGGCCGGGAACGGGCCGCCGTGCACCATCGCATGCGCCACTTCGACGCCGGTCGGGAAGCCGTTGAACAGCACCCGGCCCGCCTTGCGCTCGACGATCGGCAGCAGCTTGGCGGCCAGGTCGAGGTCGCCCTCGCGCGCATGGACCGTCACGGTCAGTTGACCGTGCAGGTGTTCGGCTGCCTGCAACAGTTGGGCAGCGTCGGTAAAGCGCACCAGCACCGCGCACGGACCGAACACTTCATCTTCCAGTGCCGGGTTGCCCATGTAGGTCGCGGCGTCGCACACGTACAGCGCCGCCTGCGCAGCGCAGCCATTGCCTTCGGTCGTGCCTTGCGCAACCAGTTGCAGGCCGTCGACGGCATTGAACGCCGTCACGCCCTTCGTGTAGGCGTCGTGGATGCCGCCGGTGAGCATCGTGCCGGCGCCCTTCGCGCGCAGTGCCTCGGCGCTCGCGGCGACGAAGGCGTCGAGTTCTGCGCCAGCCAGGGCAAACACCAGGCCCGGGTTCGTGCAGAACTGACCGACGCCCAGCGTCAGCGAATCGACGAAGCCCTGCGCCAGCGTCGCGCCACCGGCTTGCACTGCAGCCGGCAGCAGGAACACGGGATTGACGCTGCTCATTTCGGCGTACACGGGAATTGGTTCCGGACGCGCGGCGGCGTTGCGCAGCAGCGCCAGACCGCCCTGGCGCGAACCGGTGAAGCCCACGGCCTTGACGGCCGGATGCGACACCAGTTGCTGGCCGATCGTGCGGCCGTCACCGAACAGCATCGAGAACACGCCTTCCGGCAAGCCGCATGCTTTTACGGCGCGCTGCACGGCGCGTCCGACCAGTTCCGACGTGCCGGGATGGGCGCTGTGCGCCTTGACCACGACCGGGCAACCGGCGGCCAGGGCCGATGCCGTGTCGCCACCAGCGACCGAGAACGCGAGCGGAAAGTTACTGGCGCCGAACACGACGACCGGACCGAGGCCGATCTTGCGCAGACGCAGATCGGGCCGCGGCGGCGCGCGCTCCGGCAAGGCGCTGTCGATGGTCGCGTCCATGAAGTAGCCGTCGCGCACGACCTTGGCAAACAGGCGCAGCTGGGTCACGGTGCGCATGCGCTCACCTTCCAGGCGTGCCTGCGGCAGGCCGGTCTCGAGCTGGGCGCGCTCGATCAGCTCGGGGCCGATCGCCAGAATTTCTTCGGCCACCATCTCGAGGAACGCAGCGCGCCCTTCGAGCGGCAGTGCGCGATACGGGTCGAACGCTTCGCTGGCCAGCGCGCACGCGCGCTCGACGTCGTCACCCGTGGCCTGGCCGAAACCGGGCTGCAAGTCTTCGCGCGTGGCCGGGTTGAAGCCGAAGACTTCCGTGCCGGCGCCGCGCACGCTGTGCGCGCCAATGATCATTTCACCGAGAATCGCCATGATCAGACCACCCCGTTCTTCTTGAGCAGGGCCAGCAGCATCGCGTCTTCTTCGGCCGTCAGGTCGGTCAGCGGTGGACGCACCGGGCCCGCACCGTGGCCGACCAGGCGTGCGCCGGCCTTGACGATGCTGACGGCGTAGCCGGCCTTGCGGTTGCGGATCTCCAGGTATGGCAGGAAGAAATCGTCGATCAGGCGGTTGGTGGTGGCGAAATCGTCAGCGACGGTCGCGTGATAGAAGTCCATCGCCAGTTGCGGCACGAAGTTGAACACGGCCGACGAATACACCGGGGTGCCCAGCGCCTTGTAGGCGCCGGCGTAGACTTCGGCGGTCGGCAGGCCGCCCAGATAGCTGAAGCGGTCGCCCATGCGGCGCCAGATCGAGACCATCAGTTCGATGTCGCCGTTACCGTCCTTGAAGCCGATCAGGTTCGGGCAGCGATCGGCCAGCTTTTCCAGCGAATCCGGGGTCAGGCGGCAGTTCGCGCGGTTGTAGACCACGACGCCGATCTTCACCGAGCGGCACACCGCTTCGACGTGGGCGATCAGGCCGTCCTGGCTGGCTTCGGTCAGATAGTGCGGCAGCAGCAGCAGGCCTTTGGCGCCCTGGCGCTCGGCTTCCTGGGCGTGCGCGATGGCGGTGCGGGTCGGGCCGCCGCAACCGGCCAGGATCGGCACGACGCCGGCGCAGGTGTCGACTGCCGTCTTGATGATCTGGCCGTATTCTTCGCCGTGCAGCGAGAAGTACTCGCCGGTGCCGCCAGCCGCGAACAGCGCGGTGGCGCCGAACGGGGCGAGCCACTCCAGGCGCGCGGCATAGCCTTTCGGATCGAAATCACCCTGCGCATCGAAATCGGTGATCGGGAACGACAGCAAGCCGTGGGAAAGGACTTGCTTGAGTTCGTTTGGTTGCATCGTGCTGTCTCCGCTATTTGGTTGTTGGACGAAATACCTGCCATCGAGCAGGTTGTAAGTCATCGTACAACTGACTGCGGTCATCCGCAAGCATAAAATGCGGAAATTCAGTTCATCGTGCTTTCCAGGCGGCGCTGCGCTTCCACCAGCCGTTCACGGCTATTGGACAGATGGGTACGCATCGCAGCGCGCGCGGCTTCCGGGTCGCGTCGCTCGATGGCGCGGTAGATGTCGTCGTGTTCGCGGCTGACGCGTTCGAGGAAACCGGCGGGCTTGTCCTGGTCGAGCACGGGCGTGTTGAGCCGCGCGCGCGGGATGAAAGCATTGCCCAGGCGGGTCAGGATATCGACGAAATAGCGGTTGCCGGTCGATTGCGCAATCAGCAGGTGGAAACGTTTATCCGCCTCGACCGCCGGCCTGCCCTCGGCCATCGCCTGCTGCATCTCGCGCAGCGCCGCGGCCAGCTCGTCGGCCTGCTCCTGGCTGCGACGGCTGGCCGCCAGGCCTGCCGTCTCGGTCTCGACGCCGATGCGCAACTCCAGCACGGCCAGCACGTCGCGCAGCGTCACGATATTCTCGGACTCCAGGCCCAGGCCCGCCTGCGCGCGCTCGATCACGAAGGTGCCGATGCCGTGGCGGGTCTGAACCAGGCCGGCTGCCTGTAGATGGGTGATCGCTTCACGCACCACGGTGCGACTCACCCCGTGCTGGCCCATCAAGGACGACTCCGTGGGCAATTTGTCGCCCGGCTTGAGCACGCCCTGCCGGATCGTGTCGCTGATCTGCTCGACCACTCCCTGGGACAGACTGCGGTGCTTGCGTTGCGGGAGCGTCATGATGGGAAATCGCGATGAATGGGATGGTGCAGATTATACGCGACGATCAAGTTGTACGACGTCCTATAACTTGCATCCGTTGCGTGACGCTCTGCGGTATAGCCACGTTGCAAAATTGGTCCGACCAACCTAGAATCAGATGATCATAAAAATATGGAGACACCGTGGCCAACATGCGCCCTTCTGCCCTGACCCTGCTATGCCTGCCGTTGTGGTTCCTGGGCGGCACCGCCACGGCCACGCCACCCGTCCACGACCGCGTGATCCTGGTGGGCGACTCCAC
The DNA here is from genome assembly GCF_059685775.1 of Telluria sp. LT1R51-2. Classification (NCBI taxonomy): domain Bacteria; kingdom Pseudomonadati; phylum Pseudomonadota; class Betaproteobacteria; order Burkholderiales; family Oxalobacteraceae; genus Telluria; species Telluria sp. LT1R51-2. The sequence goes on from NZ_JCASIM010000001.1 coordinate 1,996,338, forward strand.
CATGGCCAGCACCACCGGCTACGGCGACGCGCTGTGCGAACGATTCACGCCCGAAACGGCCTGCCTGAACCTGGCGCGCGGCGGGCGCAGTTCGGGCAGCTTCCGGGCCGAGGGCCGCTGGGACGAGGTCACCGGCCTGCTGCGCGCCGGCGGCTACCGGCGCACCTTCGTGCTGATCCAGTTCGGCCACAACGACCAGCCGGGCAAGCCGGGCCGCTCGACCGACTACGTTACCGAATTCCCCGTCAATATCAAGCGTTACGTCGAAGAAGCCCGCGCACTGGGCGCGGTACCGGTGCTGGTCACACCACTCACGCGGCGCAGCTTCAAGGGAGGCTACGTACAGGATGACCTGGCGCCATGGGCGGCCACCGTGCGCAACATTGCAGCGGCCACGGCCACGCCGCTGATCGAACTGAACGCGCTGTCGCTGGCGGCCGTGCAGGCCATGGGGCCGGACGAGGCCGACAAACTGGCGCGCGTCGGCGAGAACTTCGACCGTACGCACGTGGGGCCGCTGGGTGCGCAGCGCTTTTCCGACATCGTCGCGCGCGAGATCGTGCGCAAGGTGCCGCAACTGGCGGGGGACCTGATGACTGCCGACAGCGCCGGGGGTGCGCAATGAACGCCGCGCTGGCGGCGGTCGTACTCGGACTGGCAGCGGTGCAACCCGTCCACGCACAGTTCCTCGCGCCGGCAAGCGCCGAGCGCCAGCACGCACCGGCCGACGGCTGGGCCGCGCAAGAAGGCGGCACGCGCGGCGGGGCGCTGGCCCTGCCCGCCCACGTGTACACGGTGCGCAATCGCGCGGAACTGGTCGCGGCGCTCAAGGTGCCCGCAACGGCACGCATCGTACGGGTGGCGGCAACCATCGACATGACCGAAGGCCGGCCGTTCACCGACAGCGCCGATCAGGCGCGGCGCGGCGCGGTGACCCTTCCTTCCAATACCACGCTGCTGGGCGTGACACCCGGGGCCGGCTTCATCAACGCCAGCTTGACGATCGACGGGGTCGAACAGGTGATCGTGCGTCACCTGGCGATCCGCAATCCGTGCGACATCCAGCCGGAATGGGACCCGCACGACGGCCCGCAAGGCAACTGGAATTCGGATTACGACGGCATCACGGTACGGGCCGCGCGCCACGTCTGGATCGACCATAACAGCTTCACCGATGCACCCGACACGGACGACCGGGCGCCGGTCGAGAATGGCAAGATCAAGCAATGCCACGACGGAGCACTGGATATCTCCCAGGGCGCGGACCTGGTCAGCGTCACCTACAACCATTTCGCCGATCACGAAAAGAACATGCTGATCGGCGCCAGCGACCGCGCCACCGGCGACACGGACCGGCTGCGCATCACGCTGAAGGGCAATCTGTTCGAGCACGTCGCCGAGCGCGCGCCGCGCGTACGCTACGGCCAGGTGCACCTTTTCAATAACTATTATGTCGGCGAGCGCAAGCAATCCGTCTACCGTCACAGCTACAGCATCGGCGTAGGACACCAGGCACTGGTGCGCTCCGACGCCAATGCCTTCGATGTGACCGGCGCCAGGGGCTGCGCAGACGTAGTGCGCGACCCGGGGTCGAGCCACGGCGTGTTTGCCGACAGTGGCTCGCTGCTCAATGGCCAGCCGCTTGGCGCCTGTCCGTTTGGCGGGCCTGCGATGGCACCCCTGCCCTATACCCATACGGCGCTGCCGGCCCAGCTGGTGCCCGAGCATGTGCGCACGAATGCCGGCCCACGGCCGGCCCAGGGCGGAGACGGCATTGCCGAAGCGCGCCTGTCGCTGGCGCCGGGTGCCCCGTTCGTGCTGCGCGCGCGGCGTCAGGCGAATGGCGACTGGCAGGGCGTGAGCATGCAGCTGGCTGACGAAGGAAAAACCCTGCAGGTCGAACTGCTGGCATCGCGCAGCGGCAAGGTGGAACGCCTCAAGCAGGTGCGGCGCCGTCTTGCGCCAGCCTTCGTGGCATCCCGCACGCCGCTGACAGTGGGCCTGACGTCAGAGGGTGGCGTCCTGTTTGCGCTGATCGATGGCGAACGCGTCACGAGTGCGCTGGAAACGCCGTTGCCGGCAACTCTGCCGCTTGACTGGGAAGCAGGCGCGCACACGGTGCTCGACGTACGCAGCGGGCCGGAAGGTACGGTGTCGGCGCGTGTGACGCCGCAGGTCGCCGACAACCGGATCGCGCTGCAGGCAGGCGATCCGGCCGAGACGGTCGGCATTGGCGGCGCAGCCGACCTGGTCGCCGTGGTGGCCGATCCGCGCATCGCAACGCCTGCCGTGGTCGATGGCGCGCTGCGGATCACGCCGCTGGCGCCCGGCCAGACCACGGTTGCACTGACCAGCGCGAGCGACCCGTGGGCGCAGGCGAATCTGGCCGTGACCGTCGGCCCGCGCTTCGCCGAACCGACCGGCGGGCCGGCCAGCGCCGGCCTAGACCCCGCGCGTGGCGCGCGCGGCGTACCGCCCGACACGCTGCTGCGCCTGACGCTGGCACCCGGCGCGCAACTGACCGGTGAAGGCAGCATCCGGATCTGGCGCAAGCGCGATGGCGCGCTGGTCGGCGTGATCCGTCCCGGCGAGATGGTGAGCAGGATCGGCCCGGCGCCGCGCCAGCGCCTGGTGCGAGAGCATCGGCTGCGGCTGGTCGACGGGCAGTTGCGCGCCCAGTTGCCACATGGGCTTGACTACGATACCGAGTATGTCGCAACGGCCGAAGCGCGCCTGATGCGCGGCGCGGACTTCGCCGGCGCGCGCTGGGCGTTTCGCACGACCCCGCACCGCCCGGTCGGCGACAGCATCACGGTGGCCAGCACCGGCCGCGCCAACTTTCGCACCGTACAAGGCGCGCTCGACTACGCGATGAGCCTGCCGCGCGCCCTGCCGTTGACGATCAACGTGAGCGACGGCGTCTATACCGAACTGCTGTACCTGCGCGACAAGGACCGGCTGACCCTGCGCGGCGCCAGCCGTGAAGCGACGATCATCCGCGCCACTAACAGCGACACGCTCAATCCCGGTTCGGGCAGCGGCCAGGCGCCACAGGAGCCAGGGCTGCTGGGCGGGCGCGCGCTGTTTTTGGCCCAGGACAGCGATCTGCTCGAACTGCGCGACATCGCCCTGCACAACAGCACGCTGCGCAGCGACGGCCATTCGCCGCAGGCCGAGACGCTGTTCTTCAACAGCCCCGATGGGCATCTGGCTGTGCGCAATGCGCATTTTTCGAGCGAACAGGACACGCTGCAACTGAAGGGCTACGCGTGGATCTACAAATCGCTGGTCGAGGGCAATGTCGACTTCGTCTGGGGGAACAACCGGACCACGCTGTTTGAGGACAGCGAAATCCGCACGGTCGGCGACAGCGCGAATCCCGACAGCGGCGGCTACATCGTCCAGGCGCGCACTATCGGCGCTAACGAGCCGGGATTTGTCTTCCTGCGCTCGCGCCTGACCCGCGGCCCGGGTCCGGCGGGCAACCTGCCCCCGGATGGCAGCGCCTACCTGGCGCGCTCGCCGGGAACGGCAAACACCTGGGACCACGTCGCCTTCATCGAGTGCACCATCGGCCCGCACATCGCCGCGGACGGCTGGCTGCGCCGTCCGGCGCCCAATCCGCTGCAGGGCGGCTGGCGCGAATACGGCAACCGCACGCCGGACGGCCAGCCGCGCAACTACGGCGGCGCGGTCCTGGACGCCACGCAGGCGGCGCGCTACCGCACCCGGGCCGCTGTCTTTGCCGGCAGTGGCTGGGACCCGCAGCCATGAGCGGGTAGTAACCACGATAACTATTTGCTGCGCGCCCTTGCCACATCAGGCCGGCCAAACTAAGATTCGCTAGTTTTGGCAGAGCTGCCAATTATTCAGGACAAACCGACCGATGAAGATTACTCCAGCGCCGAATGAACCAGGCACCACCGAGCCGCGGCTGTACCGGGTCGTGGCAGCCAGGATCGAAGAACTGATCCGTGCCGAGAACATCCGCGGTGGCGAGCGCCTGCCGGCCGAGCGCGAGCTGGCAGCCAAGCTCGGGGTCAGCCGCACGTCGCTGCGCGAAGGCCTGATCGCGCTCGAACTGGGCGGCAAGGTTGAAGTGCGTGGCGGTTCCGGTGTGTATGTCAGCGAACAGGCGGCGCCGCAGGCGGTGGTGCCGACGGCCGGGCCGGGCCCGTTCGAAGTGCTGGCCGCGCGCCGCATGATCGAGGTCGAAGTCGCCGCGCTGGCGGCGAAGCACGCCAACGATTCGGCCATCGACGCCATCCTGCTCGCTGTCGAGGAGATGGAACAGCACCATGAAGACCGCAGCGCCAATGAAATGGCCGACCGCAATTTTCACCTGGCGATCGCACGCGCGACCGGCAACAGCGCCATGGTCGGCGTGATCGAATACCTGTGGAGCCAGCGCGGCTCGCTCTGGCACAAGCTCAAGGAGCACTTCCAGACCGAGGAACTGCGCCAGCAAACGCTGATCGACCACCGCAATATCTTCGCCGCCATCGCATCGCACGATGTCGCCGGCGCACGCCAGGCGATGCGCGCCCACCTCGACCGCGTCACGCGCACCTTCTCGCGCGGCTGACCAGCCTCGTCACAACAGTGGGCCGCCCGCCGGCGCCCGCTTCACGGGCCAGTGTTGCCCGCCGCCTGCCCTTCCCCTCCCTGCGCCCTGCCTCCATCTTCCTCATCCGACGTAAATAAGACAACCTCTGTATAGACCAGAACATATTTCGGCACGTCCAGATTGCCTAAGTGGTCTTACCAAAGTAAAATTGAACATACCAGTCGCCGGTTGCGCACGATTCACAGAAATCACGAACCGCCCGACAAGCACGCGATCTCGAGACACATCCGGACGCACTCTCACGATGACAGGCAGGAGACACTCAGTGAAGATTCACCGTACAACCCCATTCCAGGGCTTTCTGCTCTCGGCCGTCGCATTGGCCGCCATGACCCTCGCCAACGGCGCGGCAGCGCAGGAAGCGCAGCCGCAGCGCGTCGAAGTGACGGGCTCATCCATCAAGCGCCTGGCGACCGAAAATGCCCTGCCCCTGACCACCTACAAGGCCGAGGAACTGGTCAACCAGGGCCTGACCACGATGTCGGAAGTGGCCGTGGCCCTGACCGTGGCGGCCACCAACGAACCGGTTGGCGGCGGTGGTGGCGGCACCATGATCAATATGCGCGGCCTGAACACCAACCGCACGCTGGTGCTGCTCAACGGCCGCCGCCTGGCCAACGAAGCGCTGGGCGCGAGCTCGGTTAACGTCGACGTCATCCCGATGGCCGCCATCGAGCGCGTCGAAGTGTTGCGCGACGGCGCGTCTGCCCTGTACGGCACCGACGCGATCGCGGGCGTCGTCAACTTCATCACCAAGCGCACTGTGCAGGAAGTCACGATCCACGCCAGCACGGTGCAGCCGGAGCAGTCCGGCGGCGGCGAACAGAAGCGCGTGACGATCCTGGCCGGCAAGGGCGATATCGCCACCGACGGCTGGAACGTCTACACGGCGTTCAGCGCCCAGCGCCGCAGCTCGCTGCTGCAGCGCGACCGGCCGCAGATTTCGGACGCCGGCAAGCTCGCGTCGCTGGGCGGCACGCCATTCACGGCCAACACCTCGGGCGGTTCGGCCGCGCCGGCCAACTTCACGATCTACCGCAACGGGCGCCCGGCCAACATCACCGGCAACCCGTACTTCGCCGCCGGTTGCGTGGCCCCTGGCCTGGCCCAGACCACGGTGCCGTCCACCCGCACCCAGGCCAATGGCGCCCGGACCTGCATCACCGACCCGGGCATCTACCCGGAACTGCTGCCGGAAAACCAGCAAGTGACCTTGTTTACCAAGGGCAGCCTGGCGCACGGCGACGGCAAGATGCTGACTGTGGAACTGAATCTGTCGCGCTCGTACATCGACGCGATCAGCCCGCCGCAGCCGTTCGGCAACAATACCGACTACGACCGCCTCACCGCGTCGCGCCGGCCACTGATGATTACCAGGGCCAGCCCGTATTATCCGGGCGGTCGCGGCGGCGTACCGGCCGTGGCCGGCCTGAACGGTGAAGACCTGGCCCTGACCTGGAGCCTGGATGAACTGGGCGCGGCCAAGCTGCATGACGTGCAGACCAACCACCGCCTGGTGATTGCCGACGAAGGCGAGTTCAAGGGCTGGGACTACCGCGTCGGCGGCTCGTACGGCTACAGCCACCGCGACTCCGGCTTCAAGGAAAACTTCGTGCGCACCCCGGCCGTGTATGCCGGCGTGGCCAACGGCATCCTCAATCCGTTCGGCGCGCAGGACGAGGCGGGCCGCGCCTACCTCGAGGACATCTCGGCCGACGGCCAGCTGTTCCGCCAGGCCGACGTGCGCTACTACGGCGCCGACTTCAACCTGAGCCGCACGCTGATGGCGCTGCCCGGCGGCGACCTCGGGATTGCGATCGGTGGTGACTGGCACCGTGAAACCTATGCCGAAAATGTGCCGATGATCGGCAACGAGGTGGTCTGGCGCGTCAGCGGCTCTCCCGGCAACAACCCGAGCGGCCAGCGCCGCGTGGCCGGTCTGTATGCCGAACTCGACGCACCCGTGACGAAGGACCTGAACCTGAACTTCGCCGTGCGCGGCGACCACTTCAGCGACTTCGGCTCGACCTTCAACCCGAAGGCCAGCTTCCGCTACCAGCCGATCAAGGCGCTGATGGTGCGCGGCACGGTCAGCACCGGCTTCCGCGCGCCAACCCTGCCGGAACTGTACGGCGTACCGCGCACCTTGACGCCATCGACGTCGAGCTGGGACGATCCGCTGCTGTGCCCTGGCCCGACCCCGAACGTGGCCGGCTCCGGCACCCTGACCACCGACCCGCGCTTTGCCGGCCTGGGCCTGGACGCCGAGCGCGTCTGCAACACGCGACTGACCACGCTCGTCGGCGCCAACCCGGACCTGGAGCCGGAAAAATCGAAGACCTACACGGTCGGCTTCGTGATCGAGCCGGTCAAGAACTTCGTCGCGACGATCGACTTCTGGAAGATCGACATGAAGCGCACGATCGCCCAGATCAACGAAGACTCGATCTTCGATAATCTGGACCGCTACCAGGACCTGTTCGTGCGCAATCCCGACGGCACGCTGCAGTACATCACCAAGACGCGCCTGAACATGGGCGGGCTCAAGACCCAGGGCATCGACCTGAGCCTGAACTACATGCTCCCGACCGCGCACTGGGGACGCTTCGGCTTCTCGATGGACGGCACCTACACCGACCGCTACGAAGGCCAGAACGATGCGGGCAGCCCGTGGGTCGACAGCGTCGGACGCATCGGCGCACTCTCGACCGGCTCGACCTCGGCCAACACGTACATTTTCAAGTGGAAGCACCAGGCGCGCGTGAACTGGCAGTACGGTGCGTTCTTCGCCCAGCTCACGCAGCAGTACAGCTCGAGCTACGAAGACACGAATGCGCTGCCGACCCAGCAGCCAGGGCAGCCGTTCTACAACGTGATCGAGCCGTACCGTGTGTACAACCTGTCGACGACGTATAAGGTCTCGAAGCAACTCAAGATCGGCGCCGGCGTGAACAACCTGTTCGACACCGATCCACCGCTGTCGAATCAGCGCCTGTCTTCACGTGTGGTGTTCGCCCAGAACATCGCCAAGCCAATTGGCCGGGCGTTCACGGTGCGGGCTGATTACACGTTCTGATGGTCGGTAAGGTCCGCCGTTTCCGCTTGTGCGGGGCGGTGGACCGAGCAGGCTGGCGGAGGGCACGTGTCTGCTTGCGCAATGATCGAGACGATATTGCCCGTTACGGCAAGCATGACGGCGGTGCGGACGGTACTCGGCGATCGCATTAAAATCCCTGCTGCCCGCTGCTGGAGACATCATCACATTCAAGCGCGATTGTCCCCCGCGCCCAGACAGCCTCTGCACTAGTCCGCTGGTAGTCACGCCGATCCAAATCTTGCGCAGCGAGACCGGCAGACTCCCCCTGCCCCCCGCGCTACTGCCGTCACGCCAGATTTTTTTGTTCGCGCATACCGTTGACTACATGAGCAGCAACTCCACCGAGATCCTACAGCTCAGCAATATGATGGTGTTCAGTTGGTACCACACCAATAAACTCGGCTAAAAAGCAGGTTCCTGCCCTTCGTGACTGTCCGCGACTTTGCCATCTCGGTGACCTGAGATGCTCAGCTGAACGGCCGAATTCGGCCACAAGCCGCCAGTACACTTGTGCAGGGACTACAATGGTCCGGCAAGGCGATTCGCCTGGCGCCGAGATCGTTAATCATGCCGCGAGCCTGACCTATTCATGTACCTGATCAACTCGAAAACCGGAAAACCTGTAGAGGTCACCGATGAGGACCTTAAAGGGTATGCGAGTGGCGAAAAGCCGAAGCCATCCAGCTTCGGAGCGAGACCCAAGAGCAAGGATGACCGAACCGACCGGCCCAGCAAGCTTCCTCAACGTACTTTTGAGACGGATGAGGCGCCAGCGCAGGATGGCGTGCCCAAAATCACACGCAGCTCCGACTACAAGAAGAAGGTTCCCAAGACCAGTTTCGGGACGAAAAAGCCTGCTCTTGGAGAGTATGCAAGGACGTCCGACAAAAAGCCAAAGTACAAGGCGCGCGACCCGGCTCAACCACAGCAAAAACCGAAGCAACCGGCGCACCAGTATGCCGGATGGCTCCTATCCAAACGGGAGTATTCGGCAGCCGTACTGCGGCGCAAGCTCGTCCTGCGAGGCTACAGCGAACAGGAGGCAGATGACGCACTGATCCTCCTGCAGGGGTTGAATTACCAGTCAGATGAACGGTATGCGGAGATGAAAACCCGGCAGATCGAACCACGGGTCGGCGACGCGCGAGTCGCCCTGACTCTCCGACAGAAGGGTATCGACGAGCAACTTACGAAGGCAACCATCGAGCAAATGGAGCCGGAAGATGAGCGCGTTGTCGTTGTGGTCGAGAAGTTTCGCAAGGACATTGCACAGACGGGCATGACACAAGAACTGCGGCAGAAGGTTTATCGCTTCCTGGCTTACCGGGGCTTCAGCGGCCATTCGATAAATATCGCCATGGAGCATCTGAAATCGGGGCCTGAATATGACTAGACGTTGCACTAGCAATGCGATGTGAAGCGATCAAGGCGCAGAAATTATTTCAAGATTTCCCTGCGCGATTGTGGGTGACACGGCGTTAAAATCCCGACGCGGTTTTTCTTGAGCCATTAGTTTCCCCATTGATAGGCTGCCTCGGGGCGACGTGCGCTAACGGGTGCTTGGGAAATGATGTGCTTGGACCGGTAGCGGCTACTAGCCAGAGTCAGGACAGTCAGCCACCTAGGCCGTACACAGAAATTTTTAAATGAGCAATTCTGTCCGGTAGACTGCGGATGATGGAACTTCCGCTATCGGCCAATAGCGGTCATCGGCTAAGCTTCCTACTGTAGAGCTACCTATCCATCAACACCTCGTCCTGTAGCGATATGGAACTTACCTGTGACCGCAAAATCTTCGGAACTTTACGCTGAAGCTAAAGGTGCAACTTGCCCGATTTGTGGGAGCAGTGAGCTTGATCGAGCACCGCCTTCATCCTCAGAAAATGGTTTGATCATCGTTTGGATTGGTTGCGATACTTGCCGACATGTGTGGTTGGAAAATTATCGATTAACGGGCTTCAGTGACCTTCAGCTAACAAACCGTCCAGCAGACACTTCTTCACTCTATCCATTGGGAATTGCAGATTAGAGCGCGTGCATAAAGGTCCGCTATGGCTCGAGAGCTGCCGGTTGAGACAGTCAGTGACTTTTCCAGCCCAACAACCTGCTAAGCTGACGCGAACGGCCGAGTTCGGCCAATAGCGGTCAGTCGAGTTGGTGCGTATGGTTTAGCTGGTTTTTGAAAGGCTTGCGATGAGTGGACCACTGCCATTGAAAGAACTGCTTGACGAGAGGTATCGGTGGGCTGAATGGATCTCCTCTGAGAACCGAGATGAAACGAAGAGCAATGACCTTACTGGTTGGCTTGAGTTCAGCTGGGTCGTTGAAGACGACCCAGAATTGGGTTGGATGGCAATTATCGAGGCCATTAATCAGCCAAGAATGGAACGGTATTTAGGCATCCTGTCTGCGGGGCCCCTCGAAGATTTGTTAGACCTACACGGTCCGGCCTTCATCGAACGGATCGAGCAATGTGCACGGTCGAATGCGCGTTTCGCCAGCATACTTGGCGGCGTGTGGCAGTCTGCAATGCCTGATTCGATTTGGAAACGCGTGCAAGCGGTACAAATTTGTTGAGCGACCGTCCGGTTTGGGTCGGAACCGGTCCTTCGTGACAATCTTCGACTTTTCTGCCTCGGTGACCTGATATGCTCAACTGAACGACCGGGTTCTTCCAGTACAGACCTCCTGACAGCAGCTGTTCGATAGGTGCTACCGAGGAATCCCCATGCGTAGTGACCGCAGTTCGTAATGAGTGGAGCATCGTTCATCGTAATTTCCAACGTCTTCAAATTTAGCCAGACCGATTAACCACTTATTGGTCCGTTGCCACTTCGATCATAAAATGCAGATTAAGAAAATCATTAGACCCTATCAATCGCCTGACATGCAGGCGTGTTTAGATATTTTCGATGGAAACACACCACGGTTTTTTTCGCTCGTGGAACGTGAAGATTTCGAGAGATTTTTGCTCAATTATGCTGTGGCTTGGAATTATTTAATAATCGAAGACAACGGTAGCATCGCTGCTTGTGGCGGGTATAACTACGATAACGATGCAAAATCGGTCAGTTTTTGTTGGGGTATGGTCGCAAAAAACCTTCACGGAACCGGGCTAGGGAAAATGCTTACTGTAGCGAGGCTGAAAACAGCCAGTGCCATGCCTGCAGTTACAAAAATTCGGCTGGACACGAGCCAGCATACTCAGGGTTTCTACGCGCAATTTGGATTTGTACCAGAGCGAATCATTCTCCAGGGATATGGGCCAGGACTTGATCGATGGGAAATGGCTTTCAATCTAGACAGCGCTGCTAAGGACGCCTGATGAGCGGCTCTGTAATACAGCGGTGTCTTGTTCACGGTGTCACTGTAGGCTTGCTTAACGGGTTAGCGAACGTGTGCTCATGATTGATACCGGTCAACCTTAGCTAACGGGCGAGCTTTGCGATTGGCAAATTGCTATCGGCGCTCGAAAGGCCGGTGTTGGCCAAGAGCGGCTTACTAACGGTGCTTTTAGCGAAACATTAAGGATTAATGATGCTGCTTGAATTGCTTTTGGAACTAGCCGGCAATGCCGCGTACAAGCGCTTTCGATTCATACGACGAGCCACATTGGGCGGTTTAGCGGTGTTTGCCGCAGTGATCGTTTGCGGCCTCATTTATTCCTGGGTGTCCGCTTAGGGTCCGTTCCGGCCTGTCGAGACAGTTCATGACTTTTCCGGCTTGGCAACCTGCCAAGCGAAGTCGAGAGGCTAGTTTTCGCCAGAAGCGGGGTTATTAATAAGGAATGTGTGCTGCATCACTTGTCTATCGCGGTCTCCGACTTAGACCGGACCTCTGCCTTCTATGACGCGGTGCTGAGGCCATTGGGGTACACCCAGGTCTTCGCTGACGACGGCGCAGTGGGCTACGGGTATGAGGGAGGTGACGACAAGCTGTGCTTGAAACGTGCACAGCAAGTCATCGTACCTGGCGAGGGCTTTCATCTGGCCTTTACAGCCGCTGGACCGAGTCAGGTACATGAATTCCATGCCGCCGCGCTACGCCATGGTGGACGATGCAATGGCGCTCCAGGACCTCGGCCCGAATATGGAGAAGGCTACTATGCAGCCTTCGTTTTCGATCCCGAGGGGTATCGGATTGAGGCGGTCACCAATGTGACAGCCTGACAGCTCGGCACGAATCCCCGCAATGGCTCTGTACCAAGCCGTCTCAGCCACCGTTGGATTTCAAACTCGGAAAACTGCTACGCTGACTCGTCAAGCCGGAATCGGCCGAAGCAGCCATATCACTGTACATTTGAAGCGAGAAACTTTGACACTGCAACGCGTGCGTTGCTGGGCTTAAATACTTGATACGGGGATGACTTGGCCATTTTAAGTACAGCGCGCATGCGCCTGGAACCGATTACCCTTCAGCACCTCGACGGCCTTTGCTCGATGAACAGCCACATCGAGGTCATGCGTTACATCAGCGGTCAGCCGGAGACACGCAACGAGACTGAGGCGAGTATAGCTATCATTCAGCGCTGCTGGGCTGCATGGGACACCGGTTGGTGGGCTTTTATCGAGCCGGCCAGTGGTCGCGTCGCTGGAGCTGGTTGTATCCAGTATGCGCGCCGCGAAGCGGAACGCCCTGCTAAATTTGAAAGCGTACGGTCTAACCCGCTCGAAATCGGCTGGCGTCTTCATCCCGACTTCTGGCGCCAGGGCTTTGCCAGCGAGGCTGCGGCGCGCATGGCCACATTCGCCTTCGAAAGTCTCGCGGCGCCAGAGATCATCGCTATGCGCCATCCCGACAACGCTGCTTCGGCAGGCGTAATGGATCGACTGGGTATGCTATACCGCGGCCGGGAGGTCTGGTACGGCAAAATGTGTCCTACTTATGTTCTTAGCCGCGAAGACTGGCTGAAATCATAAACTGCCGAACAACCATGCGGGCATAAGCAGCCATCTCACGGCTGATAGTGGACGGTGCTCGTCCAAGTGCTTGAGCAATCCGATGGATCGATTGACTAGAAGCTGGCGAGCGTGATATCGCTTCCCGCTCAGCCATGGGATTGCAACTGCGCGACTGTTGTCTAACCCGCCAATTCAGTCAAACGCACATCCACAGCGTTGATTGTGCGATTTCTTCCGGTCGTTTTGGCGTGGTAGAGGGCCTGGTCTGCACGTAACAGCAACTCGGAAATTTGCTTGTCGGCCGAATTGCGCGTTACCAGGCCGGCGCTGTACGTCATCTGGTGACCGAGCGCCTCGAACACCGTATCAGACAGACGAGCGCGCAGTCGTTGATCGAAGTTCGGCACCGCGTTTTGCTCGCCTGCCATCAGCACACAGAACTCTTCTCCTCCGTACCGGCAGACCAGGTCACCGGAAAAGCTGGCTTCCTGCATCAGCCTGGCAAACAACTGAAGCGCGCGGTCGCCGGCATCATGCCCGCGTGTGTCATTGATTTGCTTGAAGTGATCAATATCCATAATCAAGACACTGAGTGGCCGATCGGCGACATGGGTACTTGCGAGCTTTGCGTTTGCCAATGCAAGCCACGCTCGCCTGTTGAGAACACCAGTTAAACCATCAGTCGTCGCAAGTCGCTCAAGCGCCTGTGCTGCCTGCTCGCGATATGCCAGCAGCATGCCTATCATGAGCAACACGACCGTGCAGTTGCCAGCAAACGCAAACGCGACGTTGATTGGATGCGGTGTCAGGAAAGCAGGAAAATCAGCAGGATAGAACGCTCCGAGAACCGCCCGGCAAGCGGTGACCAGGCCTTGGACAGTGAGTCCGACGATCGGGAGCCAGCGCCAGCGCGCACTGGCGGCATGCGGCTTTTTCACCAGCGTGACAACGATGAATGCCATCTGCAGGGCAAGCAGTCCGTTGGCCCAACCTACCCGGAAGGCATAGTCGGCAAACCCTACTCCATAGCCGACTGTCAAGAATATCGCCAGAACCGCAGGGGCTTTGTCGATCGCCCCGCGACCGGCCCACAGTTCGAACGCGGCAGCGCTACAAGCGAAGCTACCGGAAATGCATGCCATCGACAGGGTCGACAATATGACGTCGGGAATGCTGTACGGAGCAACTGAGCCTGATGCAAGCAATAGCGACCATCCGCAAGCTTGTGAACCTGCGCTGACCTGCGCAAACCTGGCCGCCCTGTCCGCCCCATCCATTACGGCAAACAGCGCTAACGCCATGGTCACCATCGTGAGCGTCATGGCGACAAGTATTGAAGCGATATCAAAGGACATGACGGGTGTCCGAAATGAGCAGACGAAACGTCATGTTGATTGTCGCTTTGTTGAAAGTTCGATAATGTAGCCGAATATTTCTTGCAAGTACAGTAAGTTTCGCAAGGAAATCTCGCGAATAGTGGCGATTGTGGCAGCTTCGGGTCGAAAACAGACTTTCGCGCGCGTGCGTGTCCTGCAGGCCATATCGCACTGCATTCGGCGAAGCAATTGGTGCAAAACACGTTGCTGACGCGATGATCGACAGCATTTGCAACAACAGCATCGCTTGACAGGCCAGCCTCGCAAGATAGCTCGTGTCGAACGCTACTACTCGTCCAGACAATTGCAATCTCAGGATTCCGCCAATGCGGCTCAGCCGTGGCGTCTCTACAAAGTGCGCGACGTGCGCATCAACGACAACACGTCCGACACAGCGCTCTGTACCCGCCCCTCAAGGCGTCACGCGCACGTAGTCGATGTCCACCCAAGCGCCCTGTGCGCCGGTCGCGAACAAGCCGACCTGTGCGCCAACCCAGCGCCCCATCGCAGCGTCAAACGGCTCGCCCAGCGGCGCGAACACCGTCCCATCCTGGCTGTACGAGAATGCCACACGCGCGCCATGCGTCACGTGCGCGCGCAGCAGTACCTTGTAACCGGCCAGCGCCGGCCCCAGCGTTTCAGTGCACTCGTCCGCTGCTTCACAGCGCGCTGCCACCATGCGTGGCTTGCCGTCGACCCGGCGCAGCCCGAACCACTGGCTCGATAGTCCCAGTATGCCCAGCCCAACCTGATCGCCATCGTGCCCCGCGCGCAGTTCCACACTGGCCGTCACGCCAAAGGCCGGTGCCGGGAATTTCTGCGTCAACACCGACGCCAGCGTGCGCAGCGGCGCTGCTGGCTGCGCGAACAGGCGTAGCATGCCGGGACGGGCGCCAAGCGCATACCAGCCGGATTGCGGGTTGGCGGCCCATTGCCACTGGCGGCCGAGCGCTGCGCCGTCGAATTCGTCGCCCGTGGCAGGCTCGCGGCGCGCAAACACGCCCGGCACCGGCTTGCTGTGCTCGATGACCGGCTGGCCAACGCCCGGCGTGGCGGACGGTTCACCGATCAGCGGCCAGTCGTCTAACCAGCGCAGCGGCTGCAAATGCACCACGCGGCCGTAGGCGCGCAGGTCCTGAAAGTGAAAGAACCAGTCCCCGCCCTGCGGCGTCGTGACCCAGGCGCCCTGATGCGGACCGTTGATGCCGGTTGCGCCCTGCGCCATCACGATCCGGTCTTCGTAGGGGCCCTCGATCCGGCGCGAGCGAAACACCGATTGCCAGCCTTGTTCGACCCCACCAGCCGGCGCGAACACGTAATACCAGCCATTCCGCTTGTACAGCTTCGGCCCTTCCAGGGTCCGGTAGCCCGGCAGACGGTTGCCGTCGATGATCACCCGGCCTTCGTCCAGCAGACTTCGTCCGTCGGGCGCCATGCGGCGCAGCGTCAGCACGTTGTTGATGCCGGCGCGGCTCTTGGCCCATGCGTGGATCAGCCAGGCCTGCCCGTCGTCGTCCCACAGCGGGGCCGGATCGATGATGCCTTTACCGGGCAACAGCAGGTGCGGCGCGCTCCACGGGCCGGCAAACTCGGTGGCCGTGGTGACGTAGATGCCGTGATCCGGGTCGGGATAAAAGATCCAGAAGCGCCCGTCGTGATGGCGCAGGCTGGGCGCCCACACGCCCTTGCCGGGCTGGGGCGCGGCGAATGAGGCCGGCGGCGTGAGTTGCGTCAGCGCGTGGCCCAACAGCTCCCAGTTCACCATGTCGCTTGACGCGAGCAGCGGCAAACCCGGTGCGTTGGCAAAGCTCGATGACACCATGTAGTAGCGCTCGCCGACGCGGATCGCGTCGGGGTCCGAATAATCGGCGTGCAAAATCGGATTGCGGTAGAGGCCGTTGCCGAGGTCGGGCGACCACGGCGCGCGCGCGGATACCGGCCCGAGCGTCTTGCCCAGGAAGCGGACCATCGCATCGACGGTCGGCGCCAGCCAGGGGTCGAACAGCCAGAAGGAATGCGGCGCGCCGTCCAGCGCCACGGTATCGGTCAGGATGCCGTGGCTGGCCAGCGTGGCCGCCAACGCTTCGCGTCCGCTCGAAAAACGCGGCGCGGCGCCCACGATGAATTGCACCGGCGGGCTATCCTTGCCGGCATGCGTCAGCGGCGAGGCGTCGCGCCAGAGTGCCGGCTGCTCGGCATAGCGCCCGCCGAACCAGGCGCCCGCCGCCGACGGGCGCTTGGCCGGGTCGTCTTCGAAGCGCAGCGCCAGTTCGGACGTGAAATCGGACAGGCCGTCGATATTGACCACGGCGCGCACCGCGTCGGGCCGGGTCATGCCCACCAGCGCCGCGATCTGCCCGCCGGCCGAACCGCCCGCGATGGCGACGCGCGCCGGATCCAGGCCAAGGCCGGGCGCCTGCGCGCGCAGCCAGTCCAGTGCATCCTTGACGTCATCGATTGCGGCCGGATAGCGCGCCTGGCCCGACAGACGATAGCTGACGGTGGCCGCCGCATAACCGCGCGCAGCCAGGCGCGCTGCCAGCGGGGCCATGTTCGAGCGCTCGCCGCTGGCCCAGCCACCCCCATGCACCAGCACCACCAGCGGCGCCGGAGCGTCGCCCGCTGCCGGCAGGTACAGATCCAGTGCCAGGGTCAGTGCGCCCCGCGTCGCGTACACGATGTCCTTGCGCACCTGCACCGGCGCCGGCGCGTCGGCGCTGGCAATCCGGATGAACGGGTAGTCGCGTACCAGCTTGTTGTAGGTGGTGTCGGCGTCGTAGCGTGCCTGCGCCGTTGCCGGCGCCGATGCCGACGCCGCGAGCGTGCCCAGCGCAAGGCAGGCCAACACGATGCGTTTGCACGCTGCGCCCTTTGCAGCCGCAGCCATCGTTCAGGTCACGGGTGCGGGGTTGAACAGCGCCAGCGAGTTATGCAGCTTCCAGTGCTCGGCCCAGGTCTTGCGACCGCTCGCCACGTCCAGGATCATGCGGAACAGTTGCCAGCCGACGTCCTCGATGCTCGCCTCGCCGCTGGCGATGGTGCCAGCGTCCAGGTCCATCAGGTCATGCCAGCGGCGCGCCAGCTCGGTGCGGGTGGCAACCTTGATGACCGGTACCGCGGCCAGGCCGTACGGGGTGCCGCGCCCGGTGGTGAAGATGTGCACGTTCATCCCGGCGGCCATCTGCAGCGTGCCGCAAATGAAGTCGCTGGCCGGGGTCGCTGCGTAGATCAGGCCCTTCTGCGTCAGCTTGTCGCCCGGCGAGAGCACGCCGGTGATGGCCGTGCTGCCCGACTTGACGATCGAGCCCATCGCCTTTTCCACGATGTTCGACAGCCCGCCCTTCTTGTTGCCGGGCGTCGTGTTGGCGCTGCGATCGACACTGCCGCGCACCAGGTAATCGTCGTACCACTGCATCTCGCGCACCATCGCTGCCGCTACTTCCGGCGTCGCGGCGCGCGCGGTCAGTTGGTCGATGCCGTCACGTACCTCGGTCACTTCGGAAAACATCACGGTGCCGCCAGCGCGCACCAAGAGGTCGGTTGCGTAACCCACGGCCGGATTGGCCGTCACGCCCGAAAACGCATCGCTGCCACCGCACTGCACGCCCACCACCAGGTCGGACGCCGGGCAGGTTTCGCGGCGGCGCGCGTTCAGTTCCTGCAAGTGCCGTTCGGCGGTGACCATCAGCGCGTCGATCATCGACATGAAGCCCACATGCTGCTGGTCCTGCAGCGTGACCACCGACGGCGCGCCATTGCCGATCGGGATCGAGCCGGCCGGGAACAGGCGCGCCGGTGGCAGCTTTTCGCAGCCCAGGCTCACGACCATCACGTTGTCGCCGAAATTCGGATTCTTCGACAGGTTGCGGATGGTCCGGATCGGAATGTCGGCGCCGGGCGCGTCGATTGCCACCCCGCAGCCATACACGTGCTCGAGCGAGACCACGTCTTCGACGTTCGGGTAGCGCGGCAGCAGTTCGTCCCGGATGCGCCGCACGGCGTACTCGATCACGCCCGAGACGCACTGCACGGTGCTGGTGATGGCCAGCAGGTTGCGGGTGCCGACCGAGCCGTCCTTGTTACGGTAGCCCTCGAACGTGTACCCGTCCAGCAGCGGGCCGGCAGCGACGGCGTGGGTACCTACCGGCAGGTCGTCGAGCGAGCGCGCCGCCGGCATGCGCAGCACGCGCTCGGATACCCAGCTGCCGCGTGCGATCGGACCGCTCGCGTAGCCGATCGTCACGCCATAGCGGATCACCGGTTCGCCGTCGGCCAGATCGCTCAGCGCGACCTTGTGGCCCTGGGGAACGCCTTCGAGCAGCACCAGCCCGCCGGGCAGCACGGTACCGGCGGGCAGGCCGCCATCGTTGACGACGATGGCAACATTGTCGCCTGGCTGCATGCGGATCGTGCGCGGAAGGTCGTGGTTCATGTGTCGTGTCTGCCTGTCGGCTGAAGTTGGGAGGATCGTTTTTAGTATGCCATAAAACGTTCCAATGCGGCTAGTCCACATCTCCAATTTGGCCGGACCAAATATGAATGGCCTGACCAAAGTGACACAAAGCGCAACGCTGTGACAGCGTCACGGGCACGGCACGCTACCGGGTGAGCGGTTCAGCAATCAAGGGAATCATTGGGGTGACAGCGGTGGGTGCGGCCTGTGCGGACCGCGACTCCGGCAGGATACTGAAGGGGGTATGGTCTGCAACGACGGCCGGGGCATCACTCGCCTGGCGATGAATCAGGCACCGGGGACGCTGCAGGCAGCAGCATCCCCGGTGCCGACAGCATCAGTGATGCGCCAACTTCAACGGTGCCGGGCGGCCACCGCTGATCGACATTGGCGTCGACGTGTCCAGCTTGAACACCGCCAGGGCTTCCGACAATTGCGCGGTCTGGTCCGTCAGCGAGGTGGCCGCTGCCGATGCTTCCTCGACCAGGGCCGAGTTTTGCTGCGTCATCTGGTCCATGTCGCTGATCGCCAGACCGATCTGCTCGATGCCTTCGCTCTGGCGCTGGCCGGCGTCGCTGATGTCGCCCATGATTGTCTGCACGCGGCGCACCGCGGCCACGATCTGCTCCATCGTGCTGCCTGCCTGGTCCACCAGCGCGCTGCCGGCGTCGACCTTGGAGACCGAGTCGCCGATCAGCTCCTTGATTTCCTTGGCGGCGGTGGCACTGCGCTGGGCGAGGTTGCGTACTTCGGAGGCCACGACCGCGAAACCGCGGCCCTGCTCGCCTGCCCGCGCCGCCTCGACGGCCGCATTCAGCGCCAGGATATTGGTCTGGAACGCGATGCCATCAATCACCGAAATGATCTCGACGATCTTGGTGGCCGACGTATTAATGGCGCTCATCGTCAACACGACGTTGCCCACCACTTCACCGCCGCGCGTGGCAATGTCGCTGGCCGTCACCACCAGGTCTTTGGCCTGGTTGGCGTTGGCGGCATTGGTACGCACGGTGTCGGTCAAGGCTTCCATCGCACGGGTCGTGTTTTCGAGGCGACCGGCCTGCAGTTCGGTGCGGCTGGCCAGGTCGGCATTGCCACTGGCGATGTCGCCACTGGCCGATGCGATCGTGTCGGCCGAGGTCTTGATGCCGGCCACCATATTGGCCAGGCGATCGCGCATGTCGGACAGCGCGGCCAGCAGGCTGCTGTTGTCGCCCGGTTCGATACGGATCGCCATCGACAGATTACCGTCGGCGACCATGCGGGCGATGTCGCGCGCATATTCGGGTTCGCCGCCCAGTTGCTGCCAGACCGTGCGTACCATGAACCACGAGACGGCGATCAGCACGGCGATCACGATCAGGCCGGTGACGATGGTGACCGTCACGACATTCGTCACGCTGGTTTCGCTGCGCGTGATGCCGGCCTTGAATTGCTGCTGCGCTTGTTCATTGACCTTGGCGACGTCGGTCGTCAAGGTCGCGAGCGTCGACTGCATGCGCGTCACGACCGCCTGCGGATCGCCCTGCTCCATCTCGAGCATGATTTTGGCCGCCGAAACGGCCGGTGCGTAATACTGTTCGAATTCTTTGCTGAGGCGTTCACCGGTTGGTCCCATGCCGTCGATCTTGCCGAAGCTGGCCAGCTTGGCCCGTACCTTGTTGGCCTGCTCGCCAACCTGCGTCAGGCGCGCCTTGTCGCCTTCGCTGACAGCGTCGCGCAAGCCATTGGTGACCGACTCGATGTCGCCCGCCAGTTCCTTGCTGATGTCGAGCGCCGGGTAATCCACGCTTTCGGTGGTGTGGATCGAATTGAGTGCTTTGTTGGCGATGCCGGCACTGACGGCAACCCCGAGGGTGAAGATGATGGCCGAGATGATCGGCAATGCCCAGATCCTGCGTTTGATACTCATGCTGCCTGCTCCTGAAGTCAAAACCCGCCGCACGCGCGGCGGGGTACCGATAAATGATCAGGAACCGGAGTAGACCACTTTGACCGACGCGTCGACCGCGCTCTTGTCGATATAGCCGATTGCTTTCGGGTCAGCCGCGACCGCCTTCTTGACGCCGGCGTTGTCGCCGACTTCCTTCGGCATCGTGGCCTTGCCGGTGAAGACCAGCTTCGACCAGAGGGCCTTGATCTGCGACGGATCCTTGTCCGTGACCTTCTTGTAGAACTCGGCACGCGCCGGCGCATTTTCGGCCTGGTCGACCGGGGTCATCGCGGTCGATTTACCCAGGAAGAACTGGGACACCTGGTCCTTGGTCAGCGACGACTCGGCAGCTTTCGCATTGACGACGACGACGACTTCGGCAGCGGCCGGCAGTGCGAGCAACAGGGCGCTCAGGATCATGCTTGCTTTGAACATTTGATTCATTGGTAATTCCTTAGAACACGAAGTCGATTGCGACTGCGCCGACGGTCACCGGCCCCTTGAAGCCGGGCTGGACGTTGATGAACTGGCCATTGCCTTGCGGCTTGATGCGATCGATCTGGACCTTGAGTGCGGCCGAGTTCATGAAGTCCCAGCGCACACCGATGCTGTCGGTGGTCTGGCTGGTGCCATCGATGGCCGTGGTCAGCGTGTTCATCAGGCCCGACAGCGCCGCCAGCGTTGGCGCGCACACGAACGAGGCACCTGCCGGGCAGTTCGCAGGAATGGTGTTGGTCACACCCTTCGACATGATCTTGGCGCGGGTGTAGTACGGCAGGAACTTGCCGATGCGGTAACCACCCATCACGTAGAACGACTTGGACGAACCCAGGAACGAATCCGGCATCTTGCGCTTGGCGTATTCGGTCAGCACGACGATATTGTTCCAATCCATGGACAGGCCAGCCGACGTGAACGTGTACTTGCGATCCTTGGTCCTGAGCAGCTCGCCCATGTCCGCCACTTGCGGGACGTTGAATGCGGCAGCGGTATTGTTGAACGTGATCACGGCGGCGTCCAGTTGCGCGCTCTCCGACGACAGCTTGGTACCGCTACGACCCACGCGCACGATGAACGGGCCATGTTCGGCCGTCAGGTTCAGTGCGTACTGGTCGCGGGATTCGGCGGTTGGGCCGCCCGAGGTCTTGAAGTCGCTGCGGCCGTAGGCGGCGGTCGCCGTGACGGTCGTGTCGGCGTACTGCTGCTGCCAGGTGATGTCGGCGCCGTCGATGTTATTGAGCGGCATCTGCGAATACAGTTCCTGCGGCGGACGCAGGAAGGTGTTGGCGTAGCCGACGTTGCGGTATTCCGAAATCATGAAGGCCGGCATCGCCATGCGGCCCACGCGGATGCTCAGGTCGTCCGACAGCTTGGCCTTGACGAAGGCCCACGACAGTTCGGCGCCGAAACTGTCTTCGCCGTCCTTGCGCACCAGCCCCTGGCCGGTAACCGACAACCAGGAGTTGATGGTGTAGTCGGCCTGCAGGCCGAGGTTCGAATCGACGCCGGTGCGTGGATCCTTCTTGACACCGGACGACTGGTTCGAACGGGCGAATTCAGCCTGGTCGGTATCGGAGAAAGTAAGGGCACCGGTGCCGAAACCGCTGATACGAACGGCATTATTGTCTTGAGCAAAGGCAGATGCGACGGCGAATGGCAAAGCGAGTGCCACCACGATTTTACGTGTTTTCATAATTTCCTGGGGAATGCGGTGAAGTAGTTTATTGAATGCAAAAACGGCGACATGGCCTGCGCCGCATCGCATTTGCTGAGGCAATTGTATCCATGTAGAAACTGTTGCCGCAACGAAAATTCACAAAAAGTCACTTTATCTGTTCAATAAGTGTGATTTTGTTGTGAACTTCTAACGCATTATTGCAATTCAATTACTTCAATCGCTTTCCAACACAGGAGATAACACCAGGCTGCGACCGGTCGCCGCAGCCTGGTACTGCCCTGCGCTACCGGCCCGTCAGAATGCCGTCCTGACACCCAGCACGACACGCCTGCCTGGCAACGGCGCAACGTCCTTGAGTACCGATGTCGACAGGCGAATATCGTCGTTCAGGATATTCTTGGCCAGGACGAACCAGGTCAGGTCGAGCCCCTGCACGCGCTGCGTGTAGGACAGGTTGGCGTCGAGCTGGTTGTACGCCGGGGTGTCCTGGTTTTCGTTGGCGGCCAGGCGATCCTGCCCGCGCGCATGAACCAGCGACAGGCCGCCGCGCCACGCCCCCTCACGGTACCCGACGCTGGCGCCGATCCGGTCCGCCGGCTGCAGCGGCAGGTTGCCACCGCCATCGGCGAGCTTGCCGCGCGAGGTGTCGCCAAACAGCCGGCCCGACCAGCCAGCGCCGGTCGGATTGTAGGTCAGCTCGGCTTCGGCACCATGAATGCGGGCACGGCGCTGCTCGAACGTGCGGGTGCGCAGTTCGTCACCCGGGTTGCCATCCTCATCGACCAGGTCGCTGCCAATCCGGCCGAAGATGTAGTTGTCGATGTTGTTGCGAAACAGGTTGGTTTTCCAGCGCACCAGGCCCGTGTTCTTCTGCAGCGTGAGTTCGACGTTGCGCGAGGCTTCCTTGCCGAAGTCGGCATTGCCGATATCAAAGGTCGCGGTCGCATCATGCGGCCCGGCCGAGTACAGTTCTTCGATCGCTGGCGCGCGCTGCGCGTACGACAGCGTCGCACCGACGCTGTAGCCCGGCATGAACGGCCAGGCGGCGCCCAGCGAGCCGGAGCCAAGATCGAAGGTGCGCTGCCTGCCGCCCACCGGCTCGCGCTTGACGTTTTCGTAGCGCGCGCCGGCGCTCATGCGCAGCGGCCCGGCATCGCCCTCTTCCACCATGAACAAGGCTGTCGTTTTGGAGTGGGTCAGCGGCACTGTGTCCGGTCCGCCTTCGGCATTGAGCGCCGAGAAGTGCGTGTTTTCGGTCTGGGCACCGATCGTGCCGCGCAGACCGGCAATGGCGTCGTGCGTGAGCTCCAGCCGCGTTTCCAGCGAGCGGTTATTGAAGAGCACCTCGGGACCGTCCTCGCCCAGCTCGGCGTGTTCGTAGTCGGTGTAGCCGGCCTTGAAGCGCAGCGATTCGACACCCTTGAACGGCTGCTTCAGCATGCTGTCGAAGTCATAGCGGTCCTGTTTCTGGTCGATGCGCGAACCTTCGGCGCTCGGAATCCCGTACAGGTTGGTCAGGTGCGATGCCGACACGCCGGCGTAACCCCAGTCATCGACCCACGAGGCGCCGGCCCCAAGGTTCTTTTCGCGCGTATCCGAGTGCGGCAGGCGGCGCATCGCCGAGTCGGCGTCCTGCAGGACCCGGCGGTCGGGAATGCGATAGTCGTCGGTATCGCGCCAGTTGCCATCGACGTGCAGCGCGATCTTGCCGCTGGCGGCGTCCGCGGTGCCGGACACATTCTTGCCGTTGTCGCCCGTGCTGTAGCGGGTCTCGACCTGGCCGGTGGGCGTGGCTTCGAGATGGGTCGGAATGCGCTCGTTGACGATATTGACCAGGCCACCGATCGCGCCCGAGCCGTACAGCAAGGCAGCCGGGCCGCGCAGGATTTCGATCTGGCGCGCGACCGCGCCCTCAGCCGACACTGCGTGGTCGTTCGACAAACCCGACACGTCGGACACCGACATGCCGTTTTCCAGCATTTTCACCCGCGAACCTTCCAGGCCACGAATGATGGGACGCGAGGCGCCGGCGCCAAAGGCCGAGGCCGACACGCCGAGCTCCTGCGACAGCGTCTCGCCGAGTGAACTGCCGGCCTTGTCGCGCAATTCGTCCCCGGCAAGTACCTTCGCCGGGGTCAGAATCTGGTCGTTTTCACCGTTGCGAAACGGTGACGCAGTGACAATCACCTGCTGGGTGTCGGCGTTGCGTACCGACTGGGCCTGTGCCGGCATGTTCCAGGCGAGCAGGATGGCGCTGGCAAGCAGCGTACGTTGAATATTCATGGTGACAACCTCGAGCAAAATGGGTGCGAACGGCACTGCCATGGCGACGCCACGGCAATACATCGATAACTGCAGATCGAATCAGTTCGCCCGAGGGGGACCGCGCGGGAGGCATGCGCGTACGGGCTGCACGCGCGCGCATTCGGTGCCCAGCGCCAGTGGGCCGGCCATAGCCGCTTGCGGTAGATGGCCAATGTATTGCGGCAGCGGCAGCGCGACATCGAGCTGGGCGCCGGCTGCGCATTCGGCGCAGAACTCCTGTAGCGCAGGCGCATCCGGCTGGCCACCCGCCTGCTGCATGCTCTGGCGTTGCTGCGCCGGGTGCCAATGTGACAGCCCGTGCGCCAGCGCCATCTGCTGCGAGACGAGCAATAACAGCGATAGCAGGCAATGAAGAATGGAACGTGGCATGCGGGGCGAATGGTGGTTGGCCCGCGCATTCTACGTGATGGGAGCCGGTTGCGACAGCAACCATCAGCAATTGCGAATTAGTTGCATTGAACAGGCGTGGCGGCGACGAGCGCTCTGCATCAGGGCCCGCCGCCCCGGCGGGCTCCGGACAGCAGTGCTCATTGGACCATAGGATGTTCCCGGTTATACAGGGGCAAAATCAGTCCTGTTGTGGAGAAACGACCGGAATAGCGACTGTCCTTACGGCATGGTCAAGGTTGCTGGTATCCTCGCGGATCACGATTTCTTCCGATTTACCACTGTGATATTGCTCGATCCTACCACCGTCGTTCTTACGTCGACCATGATGGCGGCGGCGATGACCGTCGTGTTGTTTTCCGCGTACCGTAGCTTCCCTGCTGAAGTGCGGGGATTGGGCCACCAGGCGCTCGGCATGTTGTCGCTGACGGCCAGCGGGGTGCTGTTCTGCGTGGGGCCAATGATGCCTGAAGGGCTGTTGCTGTTCGTGGCCAATAGCACCATGCTGGGCGCTGCCGGGCTGATGCTGATCGGCACCCAGTTATTCTATGGCCGTAAGCCGAGCTGGTGGTGGTTGGCGCTGACGTGGGTGGCCGGCATGGTCTGTCTGATCGGCTGGTACGTGATCACCCAGAACTACGCGTTGCGGGTCGCCGTGTTTTCATTGCTGACGCTGTCGTTCTACGCGGCGCAGCTGGTGCTGCTGGTGCGCCATGGTGAACGCCACTTCTCCACCTGGTTCTTCGGCTCGCTATTGCTGGTGCAGTCGATGGTGCTGCTGTTGCGGGCAGTTGCAGCGCTCAATGGCGCGGTTGGCACCAGCAACGCCAGTAACGGCGCGGTACAGGGGGTCTTCCTGCTGACCGCCAACTTCATGACGCTGATGATGGCAGTCGGTTTCATGACCGTCGCCACCCGGCGCCTGCAGGTTGTGATGGAGCACCGTTCCTGCACGGACCCGCTGACCGGGGTGCTGAACCGACGCGGTTTCGCCGCCGCCTACCGGCGCGAGGTCGCGCGCATGAAGCGCCACGGCGCGCCCATCTCCCTGCTGAGCATCGACCTCGACTTCTTCAAGACCATCAACGACCAGCACGGCCACGCCGTCGGCGACCAGGTACTGGAGCATGCGGCGCGCATCACGACCTCGGCCCTGCGCGAGATCGACCACGTGGCGCGCTTCGGCGGTGAGGAATTCATCGTGCTGCTATCGGGAACCACGGCCGAGCGGGCGAAAGCGATGGCGCAACGCATCCAGGCGTCGCTGTTTGCGGCGCGCGGCGGCGACGTGCCGGATTACACGGTCAGCATCGGCATCGCCAGCCAGCAGACCGCAGACGAGAGCCTGGAAGCCCTGATGGCGCGCGCTGACGCCGCCCTCTACCGCGCGAAGGCGGCCGGCCGCGACCGCAGCGAGGCGGCATAAGGGCGCAGGCTCGGCGGCATGCGGCACTGGGCATCTGATGGCCAGCGCGGGCAATCAGGCAGTTCACGATCTGTGGTCGTATAAGGTAAACCCGGTCGCTGGGGCTGCTCGCGATGCTGCCGCATGATCGATTAGCTGCCAGCGCGAAAGCCGGGATCCGATCTTTCAGTCATTCACGACAAATTCCTCGACCACGCGGCACGTACGTGGATTTTGGTGGTTTTCAAAGCTGACTCATCGAACTTGGTGGTCAGCTCCTTACAGCGATTCGCCCCGAAAGATCACTGAACGGCTCACACTGGCCCCCGGCGACAGCACGGTCAAACCGGGATAGCCCGGCATGTTGTGGGCGTTGATCGGATGATCAACCGGCTCGAAGCAGAAGAAGTCGCGGCCCGGCGGCGCATAGAGGATGAAGTAATCCATCGCCGCCTCGATGTGCAAACCCACGCCCCGCCCCGGCCAGCGCACGCGCGCGACGCCATCCCAGCCGGCGAACGCGTTGTCGACGGCCTCCTTCGGCAGCGGCGCGAACGTGCGGTAGTCCCACGCAGGCGGCACGGCGCGCCGGCTCGATGGCAGCTTGTCCGGGCCCGACAGCCAGACTGCATCGGCCCGCGCCTGCAGCTGCGCGCCGCCCGGGTCGGGCAACCAAGGGTGCAGACCAAGGCCGAATGGCAGCGCCACCGTGCCCGCATTGCGCACGGTGAGTTCCACGATCAGCGCATCGCCATCGAGCGTGTAGCGCAGCGTGGCGTCATACGCGAGCGGCGCAAACGTGTGGCGCGTCAGGCGCAGCAGGATCGAATCGAACGTCAGCGACTGCACGTCCCACGCCTGCTGCCAGCCATCGCCGTGAATGGCCACCTTTTCGCCCGGGCGGTTCGGTGTCGGCACATAGCGCTGGCCGTCGTACTCGAAGCCGGATGGCGCGATCCGGTTCGACCACGGCACCAGCGGGAAGCAGGCCAGCTGGCCGGGCTGCGGCATGTCGGTGACATCGGGCGGCAGGCCACGCAGCAGCGGCACCGGCTCCGCGCCGCGCAGCCAGTCCAGGCGCGCGAGGCCGCCGCCGATCTGCGGCACGATGACGGCCGACAGGCTGCGGTTTTGCAGCACGAGGCGTTGCAGCATGGGGCGCGCCGCCGGCATCAGTATTGCGGGCCGTCGAGCAGGAACTTGCCGCCCTGGTAGATCGTCGTCACATCGTCCGGGGCCGGGAACTCGGCCGAATCCGGGAACAGGTGCGCGAACGTGCGCGAGCTGTCCTTCGGCTTGAAGCCCAGGTGCGCGACCAGGCGGTTATCCCACCAGACGCTGTCGTTGTCCGACATGCCGTAGACGATCGTGTGGCCCACGCGCGGCGCAAACAGCGCGCAGCGCAGCAGCTCGGTCAGGTCGTCATACGAGAGATAGGTGCTCATCATGCGCTTGTTGGCCGGCTCCGGGAAGCTCGAGCCGATCCGCACGCAGACGGTCTCGATGCCGAAGCGGTCGTAGTAATAGCGCGACATCTGCTCGCCGAACACCTTCGACAGGCCGTAGTAGCTGTCCGGGCGCGTCGGCGAATTCGCGTCGAGCATCTCGGTCGTGCGGTGGTAGCCGATCGCGTGGTTCGAGCTGGCAAAGATCACGCGCTTGGTGCCAGCCTTGTGCAGCGCCTCGTACAGATTCGCCACGCCCAGGATATTGGCCTGCATGATCGGCTCGAACGGCTTTTCGGTAGACACACCGCCGAAATGCAGCACGGCATCCACACCCTCGAGCAGCCTGATGACCGCTTCCTTGTCGGCCAGGTCGCACTGGACGATTTCTTCACCTTCACGGGCGTCGCCCATGTCGACGACATCCGACAGCCGCACCACGTCGGCCCACGGCTTGATGCGATCGCGCAGCACCTTGCCCAGGCCGCCGGCGGCGCCGGTCAGCAGGATGCGTTTGAATGGTTTGCCGACTTTCTGTACTGCTTGGGTCATGCCCGTCTCCTCATGTGTTCTATTAAATTCTGCCGCGACCTTGTCCGGGGAAAGTATGCCATACAACATCGAAAAGTGGCTAGTCCAGCTTGCGATTTTGGTCAGACCAAATTAGAATGAGCCGACCAAAAGAGCGTTACCTGCACTTCCCGAACACAGGTAATACAACAGTGAATATCACGATGCCGATTGGAGACAAATGAAACTGCACTTCGTTGCCGCCCTGCTGGGCTGCGCATTGGTATCCTCGCCCGCGCTGGCCCAGGGTCAATACCGCAATACCGACAACACGAACCTGGGCGACGCCGGCGAAGGCACCTACCCGATCCCCTACAAGAAGCCGGTGGTGGCCGAGGTCACCGCCCAGTTGCAGGCGATCCGCGCCTTCATGGACCACGCGACGCCAACCCGCATCGTCAGCAAGCGCACCGGCCAGCCGATCACGGACCTGAAAAAGCCGAGTGCGGACGCCATCTTCGAAAAGAGCGCCGGCGACTACGGCATCCAGGTGTACGAGATGGGCGTGGTGCATTCGGGCCTGCTCAAGGCGGCCCAGGTCACCAAGGACCCCGGCTTTACCGCGATGACCAAGCGCCACTTCGCCTTCTTTGCCGAGACGCTACCGTATTTCCGCGCCCAGGAACAGCAGTTCAAGCTCGAACGCGGCAACAGCTTCTCGCGCTTTCTCGATCCGCGCTCGCTCGACGACGCCGGCTCGATGTGCGCGGCCCTGATGCGTGCGCGCGCCGCCAAGGTCGGGCCAGACCTGAAACCGATGATCGATACCTGCAGCGACTGGGTCGCCAAGCGCCAGTTCCGGCTGGACGACGGCACGATGGCCCGCAAGCGCCCGCAGGAAGTCTCGCTGTGGGCCGACGACATGTACATGAGCATCCCGGCGCTGGCCGAGATGGGCCGCCTGACGGGCGAGCGCGCGTACTTCGACGATGCAGTCGCTAACGTGATGGGCATGTCGAGCCGCATGTTCAATCCGCAGCTCGGCCTATACACGCACGGCTGGCATGCGAATCACCCGGACGCGCCGCGTTTCTACTGGGCGCGCGCCAATGGCTGGGCAGTGCTGGCGATGTCCGACCTGCTCGACGTGCTGCCGAAGGACCATCCGGGCTACCCGAAAGTGCTGGCGCAACTGCGCGCATCGCTCAAGGGCATCGCCGAACTGCAAAGCGGCAGCGGCCTGTGGCACCAGATGATCGACCGCAACGACTCGTATCTCGAAACCTCGGCCAGCGCGATCTTCACGTATGTGATCGCGCATGCCGTCAACGAGGGCTGGGTCAGCCCGACGACCTACGGCTCGATCGCGCAAACCGGCTGGAACGCGCTGTCGACCCGCATCACGGCGCTGGGCCAGGTCGAAGGCACGTGCGTCGGTACGACGCTGGCCGGCGACATGGTCTATTACTACAACCGCCCGACCAGCGTGGATGCGCTGCACGGCTATGGCCCGATGCTGCTGGCCGGCGCCGAGATCATCCGCCTGGTGACGAACCCCGCGTTCGAAGTGCAGCACAAGGTGCGCACCTACCACTACATGCCCAAGGGTGGGCAGACCGATTACCGCGAACACCACTGACCCTGGAGTGACATCATGAACCGACTCGTACTCGCCGCGCTGCTCATTCCCGCAGTGGCCGCGCCGCTGGCGCACGCCCAGGCGGATGGCATCCGCGTGACCGTCCAGCAGGACCTGGCAATCGCCCGCCCCTCCGAAACCATCTCGATCCCGTGGAAGGACGTCAATGCCGCCCTGCCCGGCGCGATGGTGCAGAAAATTGCGGTGAAGGATGCGCGTGGCCGCGTGCTGCCGCACCAGGTGACGAATATCGCGCCACAGGCGAAGGACCCGAAGCACGAAGGCGTCGCCTACGGTGAACTGCTGTTCCAGCACAGCTTTGCCGCTGGTGAGAAGAGCGCAAACTTCACCATCGAACGCATCGACGGCGTCGCCCCGCCTTTCCCGATCAAGACCTTTGCGCGTCAGGTGCCCGAGCGGCTGGACGACTTCGCGTGGGAAAACGACAAGATCGCCCACCGCACGTACGGACCGGCGCTGGCAGCGCCCGCGCCGGCCGGCGTCGTCAAGGAAGTCCTGGTGACCAGCGGCCTGGATATCTGGTTCAAGCGCGTCGATTATCCGATCGTCGACCGCTGGTACAACAAGGGCCACGATCACTATCACAAGGACCAGGGCGAAGGCATGGACATGTACAACGTCGGCAAGTCGCGCGGTGCCGGCGGTATCGGCGTCTGGAGCGGCGAGACCTTGTACCCGGGCGTGAACTACGCAACCTTCAGGATCCTGGCCAATGGCCCGATCCGCACCGTGTTCGAACTGCACTACGCACCGTGGGACGCGAACGGGCGCCAGGTCAGCGAAGTCAAACGCTTCACGGTCGACGCCGGCCAGTGGTTCGACCGCATCGACAGCACCTTCACCGCCAGCGGCGACGGCCCGCTGACGGTGGCCGTGGGCCTGAACAAGACGCCGGCCGACAAGGGCCAGTCGCCAAAAATCGCCACCACCCGCGACGGCAAGGTGCTGCTGCAGTGGGTCGAGCAGACCAGCAACGACGCGTTCGGCACCGCGGTCGTGCTGCCAGCGGCCGAAGGCTTCGCCCAGGATGCGCTCAACGACCTGATCGTTGCCAAAGCCACGCCGGGCACACCGCTGCGCTACTACGCCGGCGGCGCCTGGCGCCGCGCGGGCGAGATCACCAGCCGCGAACTGTGGCAACGCGAGGCGGCAACCGTCGCAGCGCGCGACGCCAGCCCGGTGCGCGTGACCATCGCACCGACCAAAGGAAACTGACCATGCCATTTCACCCGAAACGCCGCGCGCTGCTGCGCACCGTGCCGGCAGCCTCGCTGCTCTTCTCCGGCGTCACCGCGGCTGCCCCCGCCACCCGCAAAACGGTAACGCCACCTGACCCGTGGCAGCGCGCCAACGACATCATCGCCCGCTTTGCCACGCCGCTGGTGTTTCGCAAGGAAGACTTCGACGTCACCGCCTATGGCGCCAAGCCGGCGTCGCTGGTGCAGGTGCAGGGCCAGGTCGCTTCGCTCGTCGGCGGCATGCTCGACACGCCGGCGCCCGGCTCGCCGGACAGCTATCCGGCCATCGCCGCTGCCATCGCCGCCTGCCACGCCAAGGGCGGTGGCCGTGTCGTCATCCCGAAAGGCGACTGGTATTGCGCGGGCCCGATCGTGCTACGCTCGAACGTCCACGTGCATCTGGCCGCCGGTGCACGGGTGCACTTTTCGGCCAACCCCGATCACTACGCGCGCCACGGCGCGCATGACTGCGGCGCCAACGGCAAGCTGGTGCTGTCGCGCTGGCAGGGCAACGATTGCCTGAACTATTCGCCGATGGTGTATGCGATCGACCAGCAGAATATCGCCCTGACGGGTGAGGACTGGACCAGCATCCTCAATGGCCAGGGCGGCGTGCCGTTCGAGCCGGGCTTTGCGCAGCAAGCCGAATGCTGGTGGGACTGGAAGGGCCGCGCCCAGCCCGGCCAACCCAAACGCACCCGCACCGAGGTCGCCGCCAACCCGGCCAACGCCCCGCTCGACCGCGTCGTTCCCGGCATCGACGCAGGGCTGCAGGCGAGCATCCAGGGCGAGGGAAACCGGTGGCAGACCGACTCGCGCTATCTGCCGGCGCTGTCCGAGGCCGGCGTGCCGGTCGAGCGGCGTGTGTTCGGGCATGGCCACTTTTTGCGTCCCTGCATGATCGAGCTGATTGGTTGCACCAAGGTGCTGCTGCAGGGTTATCAGGTCAATGCGGCGCCGTTCTGGCTGCACCATCCGGTCAATTGCAAGGACCTGCTGATCCGCCGCGTGAACATGGAAAGCCTGGGTCCGAACAGCGACGGGTTCGATCCGGAAGCCTGCGATGGCGTGCTGGTCGACGCGTGCCAGTTCAATAATGGCGACGACTGCATCGCGATCAAGGCCGGCAAGAACAGCGACACGCAACACGGCCCGACGCGCAATATCGTCATCCAGAATTGTGTGATGAACAGCGGCCATGGCGGCGTCACACTTGGCAGCGAGATGGCCGGCGGGATCGAGCACGTGTACGCGCAGCAGCTCGATTTTCGTAACACGCACTGGAAGGACGATCCGCTGAACACGGCGATCCGGCTCAAGACGAACATGAACCGCGGCGGTTTTCTGCGCCACCTGTACGTGCGCGACGTGATGCTGCCCAATGGCGTGGCGCTTGAACCCGGCCTGTACAAGCCGCTGGCCGGCGCGCGCGACATCAAGGAGCCGGTGGCGTCTGGCGCCGGCGCCATCGTCACGATCGACTGCGATTACGTGCCGGGCGACGACGCGATGCGCAATCGCCCGCCGCAGGTATCGGACATCGACATCCGCAACGTCCGCACGAAGAATGTCACTACGGGCAAGGGGCAATTCTCGTGCTACCAGGCGTTCGTGCTGCTCGGCCCCGTGGCGTCAAGCTTCAACGGCAAGCCAGGCACGGCGATCCCGCCGATCGCGCGCGTGCGCATCAGCGATTCGGATTTCGGCACGCCCGTCAACACCGCGCAACCGTGGTTCGTGCACAACGCCGTGGACATCACGCTCGACAACGTCACCATCGGCGGCAAGCGATACAAGCAGGTCCTGCATAAAAAGACCTGACTCGCAACAGGTCAGGCCAAATTAAAATATTTTTTAATTGGCCTGACCAAAATTGCAAGTTGTGTCATAGAATCTAAAAACTGGCCTGACCAGATAAATAAATGCAGCGCCGGTGGACCTTCCGTGTCCACCCCGATAAAAACGCATGGAGACAGCATGAACCAACACCCGCACCGCGCATCGCTGCGCAAACTCACCCTGTGCCTGCTCGGCACGGCCTCGGTATCCGCCATGTCGCTGGGCCCCGCGTTCGCGCAGGAAGTGGCCGCGTCACCAACCGGTACCGGCGCAGCGCAAACGGTGGTCGTCACGGGCCTGCGCGCCTCGCTCGAAAGCGCCCTGAACGCCAAGCGCCAGGAAAACGGCATTGTCGACGTCATCAAGTCGGAAGACATGGGCAAGTTCCCCGACACGAACCTGGCCGAATCGCTGCAGCGCGTGCCGGGCGTCGTGATCGACCGCGATGCGGGTGAAGGCCGTTCGATCACGGTGCGCGGCCTGGGCCAGGACTTTACGCGTGTGCGCATCAACGGCATCGAGGGCCTCGCCACCACGGGCGGCACCGACAGCTCGGGCGGCACCAACCGTGGCCGCGGGTTTGACTTCAACGTATTCGCGTCTGAACTGTTCAGCGCGCTGACCGTGCGCAAGAGCTCTTCGGCCGACGTCGACGAAGGCTCGCTCGGCGCCACCGTCGACCTGCAAACGCTGCGCCCGTTCGACCTGAAAGGCTTCAACGCCACGGTCGCCCTCAAGGGCAAGTACAACGACGGCTCCGACAAGACCGATCCGCGCGCAGCCTTCATGATTTCGGACACGTTCTTCGACCGCAAGGTCGGCGTGCTGGTCTCGGGCGCGTTCTCGAAACGGCGCGTGCTGGAAGATGGTTTCAGCACGGTGCGCTGGGATAACGGCCCGTCGTCGGGCGGCTGGTGCGCCCCACGCGGCGCGGCCGCGAATCCGACCAACTCGACCGCGACCACCTGCGGTCCGGCCGCACAGGGCGTCGCGCGCCTGCCGAACACTCCGGAAAACCAGGCCGCCTATGCCGCCGCCAGCAGCGCGGACAACTTTCATCCGCGCCTGCCACGTTATGGCCGCCTGACCCACGACCAGGATCGCCTGGGCCTGACGGCATCGGTGCAATGGCGTCCGCAGCGCGGCACCCTGCTCACCTTCGACATGCTGTACTCGAAGCTCGACGCGACGCGCCAGGAAGACTTCCTGGAAGCGACTTCGTTCAGCCGCAGCGCCAGCCAGGGCGGCAAGCCGCAAATGAGCGTGGTGCAGGCCGAGTACGCGCCGAATGGCTCCCTGTTGTACGGCAAATACAATGGCGTCGACATCCGCTCCGAGCAGCGCTTCGACGAACTGAAAACCACCTTCACGCAGCCGACGCTGACGCTCGAACACAAACTCACCGACACGCTGAGCATGAGCGCCCGCTATGGCCGCGCCAACTCGAAGTTCCGCAATCCGGTGCAGACCACCGTCACGCTCGACGCGCTGAACGTCGACGGCTACACGCTCGACTTCCGCAACGACGACCGCCGTCCGGTCATCGGTTATCCATTCGACCCGATGGGCAACCGCCTCGGCCTGGTCGGCGTACCGCAGGTGGCTACTGGCACCCAGCCATCGACGGTCGCCAACACGACCACCAGCGAGATCCGCACCCGGCCGCAAGGCACCGACAACGTCAACAACGTCGGCCAGTTCGACCTGGCGTGGGAAGCCAGTGACATCTTCACGATCAAGGGCGGCGTCAACAGCAAGAAGTACAGCTCGGACACCTACGAATTCCGGCGCGTGAACCAGAACGACACGATCTTCGCACCGCCCGCAGGCGCTACCGGACTGACGACGAACCTGACGGGCTTCGGGAGCAACCTGGGCCTCCCTGCCGGGAATCCGACCGGCTGGGCGGTGCCGAATCTGCAGGCGATCGCCGCCGCCTACGACATCTACTGCAACTGCATCAAGAGCGGCCCCGCCGGCGGCCCGGGCGACTTCCGGCTCTCGTCAATCGAGAACGGCAATGCACGCGGCAACAACCGCTCGGTCACCGAGAAAAGCGATGGCCTGTACCTGATGGGTGAGTTCCGCTACGACCTGTGGAACATCCCGGTGCGCGGCAACGTCGGCGTGCGCCACGTGAAGACGGATCTGTCGACGACCGGCTACCAGGCTGCCGGTGGTGGCACCGCGGTCACGGTCGACCACGACTACAAGGACACGCTGCCATCGTTCAACCTGGCCGCGAACATCACCGACGAATTCATCGTGCGCGTCGGCGCCGCCAAGGTCATGACACGCCCGCAACTGGGCTTCCTGTCGCCGGGTGGCAGTATCGCGACCACCGGCAACCTGTCGATCAACACCGGCAACCCGTTCCTCAAGCCGTTCCGCGCCAAGACCTTCGACACCAGCTTCGAGTACTACTTCAAGAACAAGGCGTTCGTCGGTGTGGGCCTGTTCCAGAAGAACATCGACACCTACATCCAGAGCCTGCGCACCAACGTGGCGTTCCGCGATTCGGGCCTGCCGCTGTCGCTGCTGCCGGCGAACTTCACGGGTGAAGAAGTGTTTGCGCTGACCACCCCGGTCAATACCGACGGCGGCAAGCTGAAAGGCTTCGAGATCAACTACCAGCAGCCGTTCACCTTCCTGCCTGGCTGGGGCAAGAACTTCGGTACGCTGCTGAACTACACCCGGGTCTCGTCGAAGATCGAATACCTGGTCTCGCCGACCAGCGATGCGCGCATCACGGACGACCTGCTGAACCTGTCGCCGAAAGCATGGAACGCCACGCTGTTCTATGACGATGGCAAGTTCAGCGCCCGCGTCTCGGCCGCCCAGCGCTCGGGCTTCGTGACCCGCGTGCCGGGCCAGAACAACAACGACGTCGAAGGCAAGAACGAAACCCTGAACGTCGACTTGTCGTTCTCGTACAAGGTCAACGAGAAGCTCGAGTTCACGCTCGAAGGCGTCAACCTGACCAACGAAGAAAGCGACCAGTTCATCAGCCGGGCGCGCAACAGCGTCGTCGTCAACAACGTCACGGGCCGCGAATATCTGTTCGGCCTGCGTTACAAGTTCTGACCGAACGCGTCCTCGCGTCCTTGGGCCCGCGCTTGCGCGGGCTTTTTTTCGTCCGCGTCCTGCATGCCATGGCGGCACGCCTGGCATCGACCGACCTCAGGTACGCTACAATCTACAGCGACGCGACGCACGCGATTTTCTCCAACCTGCCAGCGAAAGACCCATGAGCACCTCGACCGAGATTGACAACGGCCTCCCCCTCGACATGACCATCTTCGGCGGGATGGGCGACCTTGCCATGCGCAAGCTGCTGCCCGCCCTGTACATGGCCTACCTGCACGGCAACCTGCCGGCATCGACCCGCATCCTGTCGACCGGTCGCCAGGACTATGACCGCGCCGCCTATCTCGCCTTCATCGAAGAGCATTCGCGCTCGTTCATCAGCGGCGATAACTTCAACGAGAAAAGCTGGGCCGGTTTCCTGGATCTGCTGGTCTACGTAAAGGTCGACGTCGCTGAGGCGCCGGTCTTCGACACGCTGCGCGACGTCTCGCGCGATGGCGCCCAGCGCGTGTTCTATCTCGCCACCGCGCCATCGTTGTTCACGATGATCTGCGACAAGCTCGCCGCCACCGGCCTGGTCGATGCCAACGCACGCGTCGTGCTCGAGAAACCGCTGGGCCGCGACCTGGCCTCGGCCGTCGAGATCAACGAAGCGGTCGGCAAGCATTTCGCTGAATCCCAGATCTACCGCATCGACCACTACCTGGGCAAAGAGACCGTGCAGAACCTGATGGTGCTGCGCTTCGGGAACTCGATCCTGGAACCGCTGTGGCGCGCGCCGAACATCGCCAGCGTGCAGATCACGGTGGCGGAAGAAGTCGGCGTGGGCAGCCGCGCGGGCTTCTACGACAGCGCCGGCGCGATGCGCGACATGGTGCAGAACCACCTGATGCAACTGTTGTGCATCGTGGCGATGGAGCCGCCAACCTCGCTCTCGCCCGACGCCGTGCGCGACGAAAAGCTCAAGGTACTGCGCTCGCTGCGCCGCATGGGCCTGGCCGATATTGCGCGTGACACCGTGCGCGGCCAGTATTCGCGTGGCGTCAGTGGCAACCAGGAAGCCAAGGGCTATCACGAAGAAAGCAACGTGCCGGCCGACAGCCACACCGAGACCTTCGTCGCCCTGCGCGCCCACATCGATACCTGGCGCTGGTCGAAGGTGCCGTTCTATCTGCGCACCGGCAAGCGCATGGCGCGCCGCTCGTCGAAGATCGTCATCGAGTTCGCCAATCCGCCGTTCCCGCTGTTCCCCGAAACGCCAGGCGGCGTGGCCAACCGCCTCGTCATCGAACTGCAGCCCGAAGAAGCGATCAAACTGCAGATCTTCGCCAAGCAACCGGGCAGCGGCATGCTGATGCAGCAGGTCGCGCTGAACCTGGATCTGCAGTCGGCATTCGCGCAGCGCCGCGCCGAAGCCTACGAGCGTCTCTTGATCGACGTCGTGCGCGGCCGCCTGACGCACTTCATGCGCCGCGATGAACTCGAAGCGGCGTGGGAATGGGTCGAGCCGATCATCAACGGCTGGGAGACCTTGGGCGAAAAGCCGCACGCGTACGCGGCCGGTTCGTGGGGGCCGCCGGAATCGTTCGCGCTGCTGGCGCGCGACGGCTTCGGCTGGGTCGAGTAAGCGACTCGACCGCCTGCCGGCAAGGCCTCAGGCCGCGCCGGCTTCCAGATTGGCGCGCACGCGCGCCAGCAATGCCATCAAGTGGGCCTGCTCGTCCGCGTCCAGCCCTGCCAGGGCAATCTTTCCCAATGCGCCGCTTTGCCGGCGCAGTTCCTCACACACCGCCTGGCCTGCACTGCTCAGTGTCAGCCGGGTACTGCGCCGATCCGCTTCGTCGGCGGTCGCATCGAGCATCCCCGCATCGCGCAAGCCCTTGATCAGGCGCGCAACCTGCGCCTTGTCGCGGCCCGAATGCGCAACCAGATCGCTCTGCGTCGCGCCGGGATGACGGCCGAAGAACCGCAGCACCTTGATTTCCATGTGCGCCAGTTCGTGCGAGCCGGCCTGTATGCCGTTGCGCAGGCCGCGCATCTGCTGCGAACGATACAGGTGCACGATCGCGTGCATGACCTCAAGCGCATCTTCGCCGCTTTTTTGGTTGACTCTATCAACTTCTTTTTGCATAATGGTGGACGTTATCAACTAATTGATGGAGTGTAGCATGAGTGAAACCGACATCCCCACGATCGAACGCGTGCGCCACGACCTGAAACTGCGTGAGGTCACCGTGGCGCGCATCAACCGCGTCAGCCCCGGCTTTGCCAGCATCACCTTCCAGGGCGAGGCGCTGGCGGACTTCACGTCGCTGTCGTTCGACGACCATGTGAAGTTCATGTTCAACGACGCCAGTGGCGAACAGGTACGGCGCGATTACACACCGCGCCGGGTCGACACCGACGCCTGCGAAGTCGACATTGAATTTGCACTGCATGGCCATGGCGGCGCGGCCGAGTGGGCGCGCAATGCGACCGTCGGCCAGCGCGCGATCATTGGCGGGCCACGTGGCTCGATGATCCTGCCGCTGGCGATGGACTGGCACCTCTTGATCGGCGACCACAGCGCGCTCCCGGCCGTGACGCGCCGGCTCGAAGAATTGCCGGCAGGGGCGCGCGTCGACGTGGTGCTGCTGGTGGATGCAGCGGACCGCCGCACGTTGGTGACCCGCGCCGATGCCCGTATCCACTGGGTCGACAGCGACGATGCGCTGTTGCAGGTGCTGAAGGCTTTGCCATTGCAGCCGGGCGCCGGACTGGCCTGGGGTGGCGGCGAAGCGGCGCTGATGGCGCGTGTGCGCCAGGTGCTGGTCGAGACTGGGATGCCACGCCACGCCGCCAAGGTATCGGCCTACTGGAAGCGCGGCGTGGCCGACCATCACGAGCGCCTGGACTGACAGGGCAGCCGCTCAGCGCGGATAGGTGAACCCGGTGGCGATATCCATCGGCACCAGGCGTTTGCCATCCCGCACCATCAGGCGGTCGGGCGGCTCGTCGCCGG
The DNA here is from genome assembly GCF_059685775.1 of Telluria sp. LT1R51-2. Classification (NCBI taxonomy): domain Bacteria; kingdom Pseudomonadati; phylum Pseudomonadota; class Betaproteobacteria; order Burkholderiales; family Oxalobacteraceae; genus Telluria; species Telluria sp. LT1R51-2. The sequence goes on from NZ_JCASIM010000001.1 coordinate 2,035,300, forward strand.
CCAGTGCACCGGGTGTGTTCAATAGCCCTTCGCCCTGGCGCACGAGCGGGTCGCTGCGTTCGTAGACGTTGCGGCAACCGGTGGCTTTCAACAGCGCCTGCACGACCGGCACCTTCCACATGTCGACACCGGCAGCGTTGAACTGGCAGATCAGATAACCGTCGGCGCTACCATACTGATGTACCTGCAGGCCTGGCAGGCCATCCTTCTCGCCATCGATCAACCCGATCAGCGCCTGCGGATCGGCAGTGCGCAGCGTGGCGGCGCGCTTGTCGATCGCCGCCTGCACACGGCGCTTGATCATCGCGTGATCGACCGGCTCGTCTTCGCGCAACGACCACATGCGCCCGACGATCTGCGACTTGGCGTTGTAGGCGGCGCGGCCGATGAACTGGCGCGTCGACGTTTGGACGATGGCGGTGATGCCCGGCTTGTTGCGTTCATGGCCCTTGCCGTCGACTTTTTCGACGGCCGACAGGTAGATCCACGGGTCGCCGGCGAGCAGGGCTTTTTCCTTGCCCTGCTTGATGGTGATGATGAGCATGTGTGACTTTCGTTTGCAGGACGGGGATGATACAGCAATCGCGCCCCCTTACTGCCCCTGAATCATGACCTCAGTCTACGGGCGTGGGCAGCGGCTTGCCGTCGAAGTGGGCGACCAGATTGGCCACCGCCAGCGCGCCCATTGCGCGCCGCGCTTCGACCGTAAAACTGCCCACGTGCGGCGTGAGCACGACATTGTCCAGCGCCAGCAGCGCCTGTGGCACCTGCGGTTCGTTCTCGAACACGTCCAGGCCCGCGGCGCCCAGCCGGCCATCCTGCAGCGCTGCTACCAGCGCTGCTTCGTCGACCACGGTGCCGCGCGCGATGTTGATCAGGGTGCCTTGCGGGCCCAGCGCCTCGATGATGGCGCGGTCGATCATGCCTTGCGTATCGGCGCCGCCCGGCATGCACAGCACGAGCATGTCGCTCTCTTGCGCCAGTGCCAGCAGTGATGCGCTGCGCTGTGCCGGCGCCGGCCCGGGGCTGCGCTGGTAGTAGCGGATCTGCAGTCCGAAGCCCTCAAGGCGCACGGCGACGGCCTGGCCGATGCGCCCGAAGCCGACGATGCCGGCGACCTTGCCCTTCAAAGCGCGCGCCTGCACGTGCCCCAGCGGCGTCTTGGCCAGCCAGTCGCCGGCGCGCACGTAGCGATCGAGCACCGGCAGGCGGCGCACCGTGGCCAGTAACAGCAGCACGGCAAAATCGGCCACGTCATCGGTCAGCACGTCGGGCGTATTGGTCACGTAGATGCCCTTTTCGGCCAGCAGCGACAGCGGCACGGCATCCACGCCCACGCCGTGCACCGTCACGATTTCAAGCCGCGGCAGCTGCGCCACCAGCGCGGGCGTGACGCCGACCGTGCCGGTGGTGAGCACGCCACGGATGCTGCCCGCGATCGCATCGAACGCGGCGTCGCCCGCCTGCGGGATTGCCTTCATGAAGTGACAGTCGAAGGCTTGCGCCACCTGTTCGCGCACGTCGTTCGACCAGACGCTGCCCAATACGAGAATGCTCGGTTTCATCGTTTACCACCCTGCCGTTTCGTCGTGGAAGATGGACCGAGTATGCCAGAGGCGCGGCTTGCCGGGCGCGGCGCAGGGTAGAATGCCGGGCTTTGCCACTGCATGAATGCCACCGTGCACAGCCTCCCAGTCACCCCGCCAAGCCCGCGCATCGCCTCGATCGACGTCGTGCGCGGCCTCGTCATGCTGATCATGACACTCGACCACGTCCGCGAAACCTTCTACCTGCAGCACCAGGTCAGCGACCCGATGGATGTCGCGGGCACCGATCCGGCCCTGTTCTTTTCGCGCCTGGCCGCGCACTTCTGCGCGCCGATGTTCGTGTTCCTGACCGGCCTGTCTGCCTGGCTGTATGCCAATCCCGCGAGCGGCCCGAGGAGCGCGACGGGTTTTCTGGCCAAACGCGGCGCCTTTTTGATTCTGCTCGAAATCGTCGTCATCAACTTCGCCTGGACCGGCACCTTCACGCCACACACCGTGTATCTGCAGGTGATGTGGGCAATCGGCCTGTCGATGCTGGCGCTGGCCCTGCTGCACCGCCTGCCCCTGCTGCTGCTGGCGGCCATCGGCGCGGCGATCGTGGCCGGCCACAATGCACTGGCCGGCGTGGCGTTCGCGCCGGATACGTGGGCCGCCACTGCCTGGACGATCCTGGAGCAGCGCGGCAACCTGGTGGACGACCCGGTGCGGCTGCGCGTCAGCTATCCGCTGCTGGCGTGGATCGGCGTGATCCTGCTCGGTTACGCCTGCGGCCCGCTGTATGCGCGCGCCATGCCCGCCGCGCAGCGCCAGCGTTGGCTATTACTGGCCGGCGCGGCCAGCCTGCTGCTGCTCGCGCTGCTGCGCACCTGGAACGTGTATGGCGAGCCGCTGCCGTGGGCGCCGCACGATACGCTGCTGCGCAGCGCGATGTCGTGGCTGAACTTCACGAAGTACCCGCCGTCGCTGGACTTCCTGCTGCTCACGCTCGGCGTGGGCGTGCTGGTGCTGGCCTGGATCGAGCGCATCGACGCCGGCTGGGTACGGGTCGCGGCCGTGTTCGGCGGCGCGCCGCTGTTCTTCTATATCGCGCACCTGTATCTGTTGCTGGTGGCGCAGCGGCTGGCTGCGTTCATGCTGGACGTGCCGCGCGTCGACGTCGACCATGTCTGGCAAGTATGGCTCGGCTCGGTCCTGCTGGCGCTGCTGCTGTACTCGCCAACAAAGCGATTCGGGCGCTACAAGCGCGAGAGCGGCAAAGCCTGGGTCAAGTACCTGTAGCCACCGGCTGCAATGTCGGTATGGCCATTGCGGTCGCGGCCCGGGTGGTAGCGAGCGCAAACCCGATGGCGATTCCTGCACGCCCCGATTGGCGCAGATCGCCGAAGCAGGTAGAGTTTGAGGGTCGTCACTTCGATGGGATCGCCATGTACGCCAGCAACTGGACTAACCTGGGGCCGCAGCAGGTACAAGCCCTCAGAAATATGGACCGCAGCCGCCAGGAACGCGGCCGGCAACTCGAGCAGGCCGGGCACGGTCCGCAGGAAACGCCGTTCACGGTCATCCTCGCCGAAACGGGCCTGCAACTGCGCCGCTACGACCCCGCCGCCGCCGGCGGGCCGGCGGTACTGCTGGTGCCGGCCCCGATCAAGCGCGCCTACATCTGGGACCTGGCGCCCGCCATCAGTGTCGTGCGGCGCTGGCAGGAGCGCGGCTACCGCGTCTACCTGGCCGAATGGCTGCCGATGCTCGATGGCGATCCGGCCGTCGGCCTGGCCGACTATGGCGATCGCATGCTGTCGAGCTGCCAGCGTGCGATCCAGGCGGACAGCGGCGAGGCCAGCCTGACGGTAGTGGGCCACTCGCTCGGCGGCATCCTCGCCGCGATCTACAGCGCCATGCATCCCGAGCACGTGACGGCCACTGTGCTGCTCGAATCGCCGCTGCGTTTCGCGCACGGCGCCTCGTGCTTTGCGCCGCTGGTCAAGGCCACACCCGATGCGCAGCAGATTGCCGACACCTTCCACCACGTGCCGGGCGCCTTCCTCAACATGATGAGCGCGATGGCCGAGCCGCAGGCCTTCGGCTGGGAGCGTGCCACTGACCGCTGGCTGTCACTGTTCGATCCGGGGGCGCTTGCCACGCACATGCAGGTCGAGCGCTGGAGCCATGACGAATTCGCGCTGCCCGGCAAGCTGTTCGTCGACATCGTCGAGTCGCTGTATCGCAACGACGACTTCATGGCCGGCCGGCTTGTTATTAACGGCCGCACCATCGGTCCTGCCGACCTGCGCGCGCCCATGATCAGCGTCGTCGATTTTCGCAGCAAGGTGATTCCACCGGCCGCCGTGGTGCCGTTCCACGAGGCGACCTCAAGCACGCGCAAGCAGGTGCTGCAATACCATGGCGACATCGGCGTGAACCTGCAGCACGTTGGCGTGCTGGCCGGTCGCAGCGCGCATGCCACGCTGTGGCCCACCATCTTCGACTGGCTCGGCGCGCCGGCAACCTCAATCGCCTGATCCGCGGGCCGCAGGCAGCGGCGCACCCTGCGCCGCTGCTGATTCCTTTCTCCCACCACGAACATCGCTGGCACCTGTTCCAAGTGACGCCACCATCCAGCCTTCGAGCTGTCTTCCAGCGATACTGGATTTCCATTGTTCAATAACAAGTTGACACCCTTAGATGAGAATGGTTATCATTTCGGAAGATCAGCCATGTGCCTATGGCTGGCGCAGACAATCCGGATCCCGGGTAGTCGCCTTCCGTACCAATCACGAACAACAGGAAACAACGATGGATAAGCTGGTCCGCCCTGCCGGGCATCTTCACTTGACGACACTGACGGTCTGCGTGGGCCTCGCCCTGCCGCTACTGGCCCAGGCCCAGTCCACCGACGCCGGTACCACGTCGATGCCGCAAGTGCAAGTGCAGGCCCAGAAGCTGGGCGACGCCGTCGGCTCGTACACCATCGGTCGCACCCGCACCGCCACGCCACTGGACATGTCGCTGCGTGACACGCCGCAATCGGTGTCCGTCATCACCCAGCAGCGCATCGAAGACCAGGGCCTGCTCACCATCACCGACGTCGCCAACAACGTCACTGGCGTCTCGGTCAACCAGTACGAAACCCACCGTGCCAGCTTCACCGCGCGTGGTTTCGAAGTGACCAATCTGCAGATCGACAATATCCCGACCACCTGGGACGCCGCCTGGAGCGCCGGCGAAGTGCTGGGCAGCCTGGCCCTGTACGACCGCGTCGAAGTCGTGCGCGGCGCCACCGGCCTGATGACCGGCGCCGGCACCCCGTCGGCCGCGCTGAACCTGGTGCGCAAGCGCGCCTTCAGCAAACAGCTCGATGGCACGATCGAGGCCACCGTCGGCCGCTGGGACAAGCGCCGCATCATGGCCGATGTCTCGACGCCTTTGAACGAATCGGGCAGCATCCGTGGCCGCGCCGTGGCCGAGTACAGCGCCGGCGACAGCTGGGTGCAGTACCTGGAAAACAAGGATCGCACCATCTACGCCACCGTCGAAGCCGACATCGGCCGTGACGGCACCTTTTCGACCGGCTTCTCGCGCCAGAAAATGCGCCCGCGCGGCTCGATGTGGGGCGGCCTGCCGTACCGCTACAGCGATGGCTCGGTCATCGACTGGGACCGCTCAAAAACCACCGCCGCCCCGTGGGCCGGTTATGAAAACCAGTACGACAACTTCTTCGCCGACTACGAGCACCGCTTCGCCAACGGCTGGAAGCTGCGCCTGACCTATACCGACGCCACCCGCGACGGCGACTCGCACCTGCTGTACCTGTCGGGCGTGCCGGATCGCGTGACAGGCTCGGGCCTGAATGCCTTCACGGGTTCGTACGTGATCCAGACCAAGCAAAAGGATTTTGGTGTGCACACGAGCGGCAAGTTCACGCTGGGCGAGCGTCAGCACGAAGCTGCCTTCGGCTACCTGCACGCGAAGACCGACTTCAATTCGAACAACCGGCTGGCGAACTACGGGAACGCAGACCAGACCGTGGCCGACATCAACAACTGGAATCCGGCGTCGTACCCGACGCCGACGTTCGGCCCGCAAGCGTTCTACGAGGGTAGCGAAACCACCCAGCAAGGCCTATACGGCATGGCGCGCTTCACGTTGACGGACCGCCTGAAGGCCGTCGTTGGCGCCCGCGTGACCAAGTATGAAAAACAAGGCGGCGGTTTGTACACGGCAGCCTACTCGCTCGATTACGACAACGAGATCACGCCCTACGCCGGCCTCGTGTTCGACCTGAACGACACCTACTCGCTGTACGCCAGCCACACCAGCATCTTCGAGCCGCAAAACCTGAAGGACTTCGCGGGCAATATGCTCGACCCGATCGAGGGCAAGGCCAACGAAGCGGGTATCAAGGGCGAGTTCTTCGACCGCCGCGTGAATGCGTCGCTGGCAGTGTTCCACCTGAAGCAGGACAACCTGGGCCAGGTAGCCGGTCGCATCGATCGCGACGGCGCATCCGGTCCGCTGCTGGAAGAGAACTATTATCGCGCCGCCAGGGGCGCCACCAGCAAGGGGATCGATCTGGATGTCTCGGGCGAGATCGTCTCGGGCCTGAACGCCAGCATCGGCTACGCGATCTTCCGCGCCAGGGATGCAAGCGGCGTCGACTTCAATTCGATCTACCCGCGCAAGACACTGCGCGCGTTTGCCAGTTACCACCTGCCGGGCCAGTGGGACAAGCTCACCGTCGGCGGCGGCGTGAACTGGGAAGGCAGCACCTACACGACCGACGGCACGGTCGCCCCGGGGATCGACGGCCGCATGGAGCAGGCATCGTACGCGCTGGTCAACCTGATGGCGCGCTACGAGTTCAACAAGCAATTGTCGGCCCAGTTGAACGTCAACAATGCGACCGACAAGAAAACGTTCGCCATGTTCGCCGCCTACAACCAGTTCACGTACGGCGCACCGCGCAACACATCGCTGACGCTGCGCTACCGCTTCTGATGGGGTGACGCGGTCATGAAGAAAAGGGGCGCTGCAGTAATGCAGCGCCCCTTTTTCATGGCCACGGCCAGTCAGCGCGTCGCCATGGCCCCGACCGCACTGAGCCAGGCGCACTGTTCCGAGGCGGCGAATCCTTTCAGGAAAGCACGGCGCATCGAGCCTGCCGCGATGCAGGCCGAGACGTGCTTCGAATGGCGTTCGGCCCCGCTCAACTTGCGAACCCAGCCGCGAAACGGGATCAACCCCTCGGCCGTGCGCTGCAGCGCGCCCACGGCCTGGTCCTGCACCAGCGACGACGCGCGGCGCGCCAGCGACGGGTCTGCCGGCGACACCGGCGCGTCGAGGTCGGCGCCGAGGACATCATCGAGCGCGCGGATTTCCAGCGAGATCGCCACGCAGTTCTGGCCGAACGGTACCTGGTACGGATTCTCCCGTGCGGCCAGCAGCACCGCTGGAATATCTTCTTGCGCGACGTTCAGATCGGTCAGTGGCACGGCCGCCGCCGTCCCGATCCGGGTCGCGCTCGACGACGCGCAACCGGCCAGCATGATCACCACAATCAGCACAATCGGCGTGCCAATGGCGGCGAAGTTGCAGAGGATGCACCTACGATGCGTGGTCATGGCTGGACTATTTCTGAGAGGAAAGGAATTCAACTCTACCGAGTACGGCGCAGCCTGCCGGAACGCACATCAATCGTGCGCAGTAAAATGAACGACAATTGTCAAATCAGGAGTCACACATGAAACGAACCGCACTCGTCGTTGGTGTTACCGGTATTGGCGGCAACCACGCCGCCCGTGAACTGCTGGCGCAAGGCTGGGATGTGATTGGTCTGTCGCGCCGCGCGCCTCGCGACCTGCCGCAGGTGCGCCACATCGCCGCCGACCTGCTCGACCCTGTCGCGCTGGGTGCTGCACTGAAGGATGTTGCCCCGACCCACGTCTTCATCACCACGTGGATGCGCCAGGACACCGAAGCCGAGAATATCCGCGTCAACGCCGCACTCGTACGCAATCTGCTGGACGCGCTGTCGTCGCACAAGAGCGTGCGCCATGTCGCGCTGGTCACGGGCCTGAAGCATTACCTGGGGCCGTTTGAAGCGTACGCCAGTTCGGGGACGCTGCCCGACACGCCGCTGCGCGAATCGCAGCCGCGCCTGGCGCTCGAGAATTTCTATTACGCGCAGGAGGACGAAGTCTATGCGGCAGCCGAGCGCGACCGTTTTACCTGGACCATCCACCGTCCACACACCGTCATCGGCCTGGCGGTTGGCAATGCGATGAACCTCGGTACTACGCTGGCCGTGTATGCGACGATCTGCAAGGAGACGGGCCGCCCGTTCCAGTTCCCCGGTTCAGCCGCGCAGTGGAATGGCATGTCCGATGTGACCGATGCCCGCATGCTGGCCAAACAGCTGGTCTGGGCCGCCGATACCGATGCGTCGCGCAACGAAGCTTTTAACATCGTCAATGGCGACGTGTTCCGCTGGAGCTGGTTGTGGCCAAAGCTGGCCGCGTTCTTCGGTGTTGAAGCGGCCGGTTTCAATGGCACCGTACAGCCACTCGAAGCGGCGATGGCAAACGATGCGCCGCTGTGGCGCGACATCGCGGCGCGCCACGGCCTGGTGGAAGCCGATCTGGATCGCCTGGCATCGGCCTGGCACACCGACCTCGATCTGGGCCGGCCGCTGGAAGTCATGACCGACATGAGCAACAGCCGCCGCCTTGGCTTCACGGCCTACCAGGCCACCGATGCATCGTTCTTCGACCTGTTTGAACGCCTGCGCGCAGAGCGCCTGATCCCGTAATCAACACGGCAGGTGCGACCGGTCGTGTCGCGGTCGCACCTTCATGTCATGTTCAAGCAACGACGGCCAGTCGCAGCGGCGCAGCGCCAGGCGCGATGCGCCCTTGCCGGCTGGTCTCGCCACTGACGTTGGCAAGCCGGAACTGCCCCACCAGACTGGCCAGGCCCGATGCCTGCGCCTGCAGTTCCTGCGATGCGGCGGAGGCTTCTTCAACCAGCGCAGTATTCTGCTGGGTCATGCCATCCATCTCACCGATCGCGGTGCTTACTTCGCCCAGGCCAACGCTTTGCTCGGCGCTGGCAGTCGAAATATCGCCCATGATTTCGGTCACGCGCTGGACGCTCTCCATCAGGTTCTGCATGGTGCTGCCTGCGCGCTGGACCAGTTCAAAACCCGTGTCCACCTTGCCGACCGAGTCTTCGATCAGGACCTTGATTTCCTTGGCGGCGCTCGCCGAGCGCTGCGCCAGATTACGCACTTCACTGGCCACGACGGCAAACCCTCGCCCTTGTTCGCCTGCACGGGCTGCTTCCACGGCGGCGTTAAGCGCCAGGATATTCGTCTGGAACGCGATGCCGTCGATCACCGAAATGATGTCGACGATGCGCTTGGACGACGCGTTGATCGACGCCATCGTATCCGTCACCTGGAGCATGACTGCACCGCCTTCCTGCGAGACCGAGGACGCGGACTGTGCAAATGTATTGGCCTGCTGTGCATTGTTCGCGTTCTGCCCGACGGTCGTGGTCAGCTGTTCCATGGCGGACGCAATGCGTTCCAGCGACGACGCCTGTACCTCGGTGCGCGCGGCCAGATCGTAGCTGCCCTCGGCGATTTCGGACGAGGCACTGGCAATGGCATCGGTTCCATGACGCACCTTACCCACGATCGATGCGAGGCTGTCGCGCATGGTTTTCACCGAGAACAGCAGGCTCGTACTGTCGCCCGCACGCACATCCACGTTCGTGGCAAGGTCGCCCGAGGCGATCAGATTGGCAATCTGGGCAGTATAAGCAGGCTCGCCACCCAGCTGTTTGAGCAGCAGGCGCTTGATGGCGGTCGAGATGACGACACTCAGCACAAACGCAGCGATGGTCAGCCCGATGGCCCAGTTGCGGGCGGCAGCTTCGGCATGCTCGGCCGATGTTTCAGCGTCAGCGGCCTCTCGCTCGGCATTGGCAACCAGCACCGCGATGTCTTTTACGATCTGGTGGCGCAGCGGGCTGCACTCTTCGACCAGGAATTTTCCGAATGCCTCCATCTGGCCCGCTTCGCGGAACCTGCGTGGTTTTTCCAGTGCACTGGCCATTGCCAGCAATCCGGCGCGCACCTTGTCGAACTGGGTATTGCCGGCAAATGCGGGCGACATGCCTTCAAGCGCGGCGAGATACACCATTTTTTGCTGATCGACCAGATCGAGCTCGTTCCTGGCCTGCGCGTCACTGGTGAAGACATAGGCGTTGCGCGCTGCCAGCCCGGTCTGGGCCAACGCTTCACGCGCGATATACAGCGGCTTGAGGTGTTCTGTGTTAACGCGGTGAAGGTCCTTCGTTGCACCGTGAATCGCCGTCAAGCCGAATAGAGAAAATACGCCAAGTAACAGCATCAGTGCAGTGACCAGACCAAACCCCAACGTGAGTTGGGTGCCGATTTTCATGTTCTTGAACGCATACATAGTTTGCCTTGAAAGGGTTTCCGCTAGTCACCACATACTGAGTCAGAACGGGCGGCGATGTCAGTAAAAATCCACTTCACAAAGGCGATGCAATGTACATAACGTATTTACAGTTGCCTTGAAACAACATATTTAGAGATGGAGCGTGTCGTCCTTACCAGGCGTGCACGAGCACTCAGTTTCATTGCAAGCCCGGCGACTAACACCACCGACAAGAGTTTCAGGCGCGATATCCCGCACGACATCAACGGCACCGCGATTGTCCAGTCGATCCTTGCCATGGCGGGCCATCTCAAGTTGCGCGTCGTTGCCGAAGGCATCGAAACCGCTGAGCAGGCGCACTTCCTAGCCGAGCATGGCGGCCCGTGCATGCAAGGCTACCTGTTCTGCCGGCCAATGGCGCTGGCCGATCTGCTCGAGCGCATGATGGCGTCCCGGCAGGCCCCCGCCGGGCTGGAAGTCGTCGCCAGCTGCTGAAAAGTCGCTGACGGCCTCGCCCGTCAGCCGCCGCCCCACGCGGCCGCCACCAGCGCAGCGTCTGCAATGGCCGTTTTGCTCTACACTTCATACCGCCCCTTTGAACCAGCGCCGGCGCCTGCTTCGCGCGTGGGCCATGGGCGCGCACCGCCTCAACAACCTGGCATCAATCCGCGAATTGAGATCTGGAAAACATGAATTCAAGCATGCTCGGCCTTGCCACCACTTTCTCGCTCACCCTGCTCGCGTTCGCCGCCCCGACGGCCGCAAACGCACAGGCCAGCGCACCCGCGACGAGCAAACTGCCGTTCGAGGTCAAGCCGGTCGGCACATTCAACAACCCATGGGCAATGGCATTCCTGCCCGACGGCAAAGTGCTGGTGACGCAAAAGGAAGGGACGCTGATCCTGTTCGATCCTGCAACCGGTACCAGGAAGACCGTGACCGGCACACCCACCGTCAGCAGCAAGGGCCAGGGCGCGCTGATGGACATCGTGCCTGCGCCCGACTTCGCGGCCAGCAAGATGCTCTACTTCAGCTACTCCGAAGCGGGTAGCGGCGCCGACACCCGCGTCATGCTGGCCATGGCGACACTGGACCAGGCAGGCGGCGCACTCAAGGATACCAAGGTCATTTTCCGCGGCCAGGATGCGTCGACCGGCGGGCACTATTCGGGCCGGATTGGCTTCTCGCCGGATGGCAAGTACCTGTTCTTTACCAGCGGCGACCGCCAGCTGTTCGACCCGGCGCAGGACCCCAAATCGACGCTCGGCAAGGTGCTGCGCCTGAACCTCGACGGCACGCCAGCATCCGGCAACCCGCTCGCGGCGAAGGGGTTCAACCCAGCCGTCTGGTCGTATGGCCACCGCAATCTGCTGGGCGTGGCCTTCGACAGGCAGGGGCGCTTGTGGGAAATGGAAATGGGCCCGCGCCATGGCGACGAGATCAACCTGATCAAGCCAGGTCTGAACTATGGCTGGCCGATCGCATCGAATGGCAGCCACTATGACGGCCGCGACATCCCCGACCATAAGCCAGGCGACGGCTTCGAAGCCCCGAAAGTGTTCTGGGATCCGGCCATCTCGCCAGGTGGGCTCGCCTATTACGATGCGGACCTGTTCCCGAAGTGGAAAAATTCCCTCTTCATCACCGGTCTCTCGGGCAAGTCGCTGGACCGCATTGCCCTCGACGGTGAGAACGCGAAGAAGGTGGACCACTGGGACATGGGCGAACGCATCCGCGCCGTTCGCACCGGGCCGGACGGCGCAGTATGGCTGCTGGAGGACGGTCCGCGCGGCAAGCTCCTGATGCTGACACCGAAAAAGTAAGCCAGCCGGAGCTGCGAGACGCGGGCCTGCCCGCGGTTACCCTATGGATTAGTCACGCAGGCCAGCGTGCCGCCGGCAACCTGGCTGCGCACGCCGGCCGAGATCGCCGCAGCCAGCTTGGCCAGCGCGGCGCGGTGCCCGGCCACCAGTGCCTCGTAACCCGGTCCCACGTTCTCCTGGAACACGCTGCGGCAGGTCTGCACCGGGCCGCCATCGACCTTGCGCACATTCCAGACCGCGTCGATCAGGGCGTAGCTGCCCTCCTTCGACTCGAACCGCTGGATGTTCGCGCCGATACGGTACAGCGTGCTGCCGGTCGGGGCCGGATTGCGGTACACATCCACACCACCCAGATTGGCTGCAATCCCCAGTGACAGCCCGGTGGTGATTTCATCGGCGAGCGGACCGGCCCAGCGGTGATGTTCCATCAGCTCGATCTTGCCGGCCTCGCCCGCCACCATCAGCTGGGGCCGGCGCACCTGCGCGGGAATCGTCACGGGGCGCATTTCGAAGAACAGCGGCGCGCTGGCCGCTGCTGGCGGCACGACCGTGGCCGCGCCACCGCTGAGCGTATAGAACTGGTCGGTCGGCGTGCTCGAGCACCCGGCCAGCAGCAGCGGGGCCACCAGCGCCGCGACAGTGAGTGCGCGGCGCGCCTGGATAAACAGCGTCATTCTTTTTTCTCCTGAGGTTTGCCGCGAATGAGCGACTGCGGATTGCGTTCGAGGTAATCGGCCAGCGCATCGATCTTGGCCATCGTGTCGGTCACCGACTGCAGCGCCTTGCGCAAATCGGACTGCAGCGGCGCATCCTGCGCCAGCACGCTTTCGGCGCTGGCGAACGTGGCCTTGGCGGCATTGAGTGTCTGCTGCATTTCGGGCAGCACCTTGCCATCGATCCGTGCGAGTGTCGCATTCGCCTGCTTCAGCGTCAGGTTCAGGTTCATGCCGATTTCGTCGAACGGGATCTTGTCGAGTTTGCCCGCGATGCGCGAAATCTGGCTTTGCAGCTCATCGAGCTGGCCCGGCACGGTCGGCAACACCAGCATGTCGCCCTGCGCGGCGATCGTCGCCTTGCGCGCGTTCGGGAAGAAGTCCAGCGCAATATACAGCTGGCCCGTCAGCAAGTTACCGTTGCGCAGCTGCGCACGCAGGCCGCGCCCCACCATCGCGGTCAACGCGCGCAGGCCGCCGTCTTCACGCTCCATCGCCGCCATGAAGCCTTTGCCGAGACGCCCCGGATACAGGTCGACCGTGATCGGCATGGTGAATTTCTGGCGCTCGCGATCGAACTCGATGCCGACGGCGCGCACTTCGCCCAGCGCTACGCCACGGAAATCGACGACAGCGCCCGGAGACAGTCCGCGCAGCGACTGGTCGAAGTACACCACGGCTGTGACCGCCGGCCCGTCGGGCGGGCGCAGCGCGGCGCTGCGGTCTTCGGACAGCAGGAAACGGGTGCCGGCCGGCGCCGGCGTCACCGGTTTGCGGTCGTCGGCCGATTCGAACGCGATGCCGCCGGTGGCCAGCGCCGCCAGCGATTGGGTATTGAGTTTCAGGCCGCTCGCATCGAGGCGCAAATCGACGCCGCTGGCATGCCACCAGCGCGAATCCGGGCCCACGAGGCCAATATAGGGTTGCTCGACGAAGACCGACATGTCGATACCGTGCCCGGCTTTGTCGAGCGCCACCGATGCCACCTGCCCCACGCGCACGCGCTTGAAGTAGACGGGCGAACCGGGCGCCACCGAACCGAGCGTCTCGGCATGCAGCCTGTATTCGCGGCCCTTCAGGCCAATCGGGATCGGGGGCGCCGTTTCCAGGCCCGTGAAACTGTTGGTCGTGTCTTCTTTCACGCCGGGCGCCGCGCCGATGTAGGGACCGGACAGCAGCGTGCCCAGGCCCGAGACGCCGCTGGCGCCGATCTGCGGCTTCACGACCCAGAAGCGCGAGTCGATGGCGGTGAAGCGGTCAGCCTCCTTGGCCATCTCGATCTTGGCCACGACACGGTTGCCGTCTTCGCCCAGCGTCACTGAAACAACGCGGCCAATGTCGACGTCCTTGTACTTGACCTTGGTCTGGCCCGCCTCGAGCCCTTCACCGCTGGAGAAATACACGTACACGGTCGCACCCTTGTTGGTGACCCAGCTGACCACCTGCCAGGCGCCGATCAGCGCAGCAAGCACGGGAATCATCCAGATCAGCGATGGCAGCCAGCGGCTCGGGCGGTCGATGGCCGGCGAGGCAGCCAGCGGCGCCGATGGCCCCACGGGCGAGTCCGGTGGCGTTGGCGGGGTTGGCGGCGGGGTGGCGGATGGTGTTGCGCTGTCCTGTTCAGACATGGGGTTCTCCGTTCGATTCAATAGGGTCCCAGATCAGGCGCGGGTCGAACTGGTGCGACGCGACCATGGTCACGATCACCACGCAGCCAAACGCGATCGCGCCCGGTCCGGCCGTGATCACCACCAGCGCATCGAAGCGCACCAGCGCGACGGTCAGGGCAACCACGAAAATATCCAGCATCGACCAGCGGCCGACGAATTCAATGGCCCGATACGCACGCGTGCGCGCCATCGGCGCCGTGCGCGAGCGCGCCTGAGCAGTCGCATTCAGCCACGCCAGCGCGGCGAGCTTCGACACGGGCACCACGATACTGGCAATGAAAATGATGATCGCCAGGCCCTTCGACCCGGTGTTCCAGAACAGCACGACGCCGCTCATGATGGTGTCGCCCTCCGTGCCCCCGATCGAGCGGGTGTACATCACGGGCAGCATATTGGCGGGAATGTAGAGCAGCGTGGCGGCCAGCAGCATGGCCCAGGTCCAGCCGACGCTGTGCGGAATCCGGCGATGCAGCGCCGCGCTGCAGCGGGCGCAGCGATCGGTGCCGTCGCGCGACGGGCAGGTGTGGTTCACCAGGCCGCAGGCGCTGCAAGAGACCAGCACCGAATCGGCTTCGGGAAGCGTGGTGGTCTGACGCGCGGGGTCGGATTTGCGCAGCGGCGCCAGGCGGTCGGCCAGGGCCCACAGCGCTTTCGGTTCGTAGCGCATGACGAGCGCGCACAGGATCGTGAGTATGCCAAAGGCAAACAGCGCCGGATGCGGCTCTACCCGCGCGAGGCTGGTCATCTTGATCACGGTAATCAGGATGCCGATCATGAGCACTTCGGTCATCGCCCAGTGGCGCGCGCCCTGAACAGTGCGCAGCACGAGATTGAAGCCGGGCACGCGCACGCCCCGGGTCAGGCCGAGCGCCACGTAGAAGAGTGACCCGAGTTCGATGCCAGGAAAGATGATGGCGCAAAAAAAGACCATGGCCGCAATGACCTGGTCTCCCGCGCCCCATAGCACGGCCACCGCCTGGTACAGCGTGGCGCCCGAGAGCATGCCGCCCATTTCGAGTGTGACGATGGGGAACCACTGCGCCAGCAGGAACACGAAGACGGCGCCCAGCGTCAGCGCGGCCAGCACTTCGGCCTGGCGCGCCGGGCTGTCCTTGTGCCAGCGGTACAACTCGTGCTGGCAGCGGCTGCAGCTGGCACGCTCGCAGGCGGCCAGCGGCCGCCAGTGATACAGGCTGCCACAGTCATGACACGCGACCAGTTGATCCGTTTTCACCCACTCCCCTCACACCAGTGCTTTTACACTAGGTATTATGACCGAGAGCAACTGAACGCGCAGTTCAATCGTGAGCGCAGTCCGGTCAGAAGCGAACCTTGACGTACGCCGATGGGCCGGTCAGCTTGAGGTCGATGTCGGCGGTGCGCTCGCCATTGCGGTGCAGATCGATTTTCTGGATGCCGTAGTCCAGCACCAGGCCAACGTTTTTGTGCGGGAAGTACTCCACGCCGAGGGCGCCGTTGTAGATATGGCCTTCGACGTTGCCGCCGTTTTTCTTCACGCCCGAGGCTTCCGCGTAGAAGCGGACCTGGTCGTTCAGCGCATGGCGCCATGCCAGTTCGACAGTCGGGGCCCACACGCTTTCGCTGGCCGACGCCGAGCCGCTCCACGAATAGCTTTCCACTGGCGCGGTCGCGCTGACATTGGCGGAGGCAGAACCGGAAATCTTGGCGCGCAGGTGGGCTGCGCCCAGGCCGACGCCAAAGACGTTCTTTTCCTTGCCGAACCACAGCTTGTACGACAGGCGCGCCAGCTCGATGCGCAGGTTGGCGTCGGCGCGCAGCGCGCCGCTGACCGGACGACCTTCATACACGGTGTCGCCCTTCAGGTCGGCGCCGTAGCCTTCGTCGAAGCGGAAATAATCGAACGAGATGCCGTGGCTGTCGCCGATCAGGACTTCGCCTTTGACGCGTGGCAGCGTGACGTCGCTGATTTCTTCGTCCGGCGTGTCGATACGACCGTAGCGCGTGTCGCCACCCAGATGGATTTCAGGATCGGCGTAGAACGCGCCGGCCGAAATGCTGACGCGGTCGAGCGCTGGCGACTGCTGCGCCTGCGCCATGCCTGCTGCGGCGGCGCCCAGCAGAATGGCGCCCTTGAGCGCGCGGACGAGGGTGGTGTGGATGGACGGGGCAGCAGTGCGTGGTGCAGGACGGGACATACGTTCTCCGGATAATCGGTTGATAAAAGTGCCCGCCAGACTGGGTCTCGACGCGGCAACGATTAATTATCGCAAGATGTTAGTTTGCCAACCCGCACGATTGAACTGACTTTGTGGTCATTAAGCCACACAGCGATTTCATGTCATGCAGGTTGCATACATGTGACATCCGCCCCGCGTCATTACACGAACGCACCCGGTGCTTTGCAAGGCATGGTTTATCATCCAGAAACATTAACCTTTTCACAAACGCGGCCAATGAAGCAATTTACCCTCCCGCAGAATTCCTTTCTGCTCCTGCTCACGATCGTCACGATCGCCTTCCTCTGGATCCTGCTGCCGTACTCCGGCGCCGTGTTCTGGGGCGTCGTGTTCGCCATCATCTTCGCACCGTTGCAGTCAAGGCTGCTGCGTGCCACCAAGGGCAAGCCGACCGTTGCTGCCCTGCTCTCCCTGCTGGTGATCGTGCTGATGGTGCTGCTGCCGCTGGCCATGATCACGGCATCGCTGGTCGACCAGGTCGCCGGCATCTATACGATGGTCAGTAGCGGGCAGATCGATTTCGCCGGCTACTTCCAGATCGTGATGCGCGCCTTGCCGAACTGGGCCATTTCGATTCTCGAACGCTTCGAACTGACCAACCTGGCGTCGCTGCAGACCAAGATCACCGAATTTGCAGCGCAGATCAGCCAGGCTGCCGCCACGTATGCGCTCAATATCGGACGCAACACGCTCGACTTCGTCGTCAGCATGACGATCATGCTGTACCTGTTGTTCTTCCTGCTGCGCGACGGCCGCATTCTGGCGGCGCGCATCCAGCGCGCGGTGCCGCTGAGCGTCGAATACAAGAGCCGCCTGTTTCAGAACTTCACGACGGTAATTCGCGCCACAGTCAAAGGCAATGTGCTGGTGGCGGTCGCGCAAGGTGCACTGGGCGGCCTGATCTTCTGGATGCTGGACGTGTCCGGCCCGCTGCTGTGGGGCGTGGTGATGGCCTTCCTGTCGCTGCTGCCAGCCATCGGCGCGGCGCTGGTATGGGCGCCCGTGGCGATCTATTTCCTGGTAACGGGCGCCATCTGGCAGGGCGTGGTGCTGGCCGCGTACGGCGTTCTGGTGATCGGCCTGGTCGATAATATCCTGCGTCCGATCCTGGTCGGCAAGGATACCAAGCTGCCCGATTACGTGATCCTGCTCTCGACACTGGGCGGTATGGCGCTGTTCGGCCTGAACGGCTTCGTGATCGGGCCGGTGATTGCCGCTCTGTTCATTGCAGCGTGGGATCTGTTCTGCCGCTCGGACGAGTTCCAGGAAGAGTAGAGCAAGGGTAACAAGAAAGGTAAAATAGGCGCTTTGCCCCGGCCAGCATCACGTTGGCAGGGGTGTTGTTGCAACCCGATTCAACGAGAAATTCAATGCTCACTACCCTGCTCGACTGGTTCCTCCACCTGGACCGCCACCTCGCCGTACTGGCCGCCGAATACCAGTTGCTCGTCTATGTGCTGCTGTTTGCTGTCATTTTCGTGGAAACAGGCGTGGTGGTGATGCCATTCCTGCCCGGCGACTCGCTGCTGTTCGTCACCGGCGCGCTGGCCGCCAAAGGTATGCTGTCGCTGGAAATCCTGATCCCGCTGCTGATTGTCGCAGCAGTCACTGGCGACATCCTCAACTTTGCCATTGGCAGTGCGTTTCGTGAACGGGTGAAACGTGGTTACCGGTTCCGTCTGATCAAGGCCGAGCATATCGCGCATACCGAGCGCTTCTTCGAGCTCCATGGCCCCAAGACCATCGTGCTGGCGCGTTATGTGCCGATCGTGCGCACCCTGGCACCGTTCGTCGCGGCGTTGGGCAGCATGCGCTACGCCACTTTTCTCGCGTACAACGTCGCTGGCGGAACCCTGTGGGTGGTGTCGCTGACAATTGTCGGCTATATCTTTGGCAATATCGAGTGGGTCAAGAACAATCTGACTGCCGTCATCATGGGCATCATCGTGCTGTCGCTGGTGCCGGGCATCCTGGCATGGCTGGTGCAACGGCATCGGGGCCGCCGCGCCTGATCCGCTGGCGCCCGCAACCTGCTGCAGGGCCTTACCTCAAGGACTCAGTCGGCGCAGACGGCAACCGGCAAGGCGAGCGAGACAGTAGTGCCCATCCCTGGTCCGGCGCTGCGCACGTAGATCGATCCGCCATGGGCTTCGCACACGCCCTTGGCGATCGTCAGCCCCAATCCGGCACCAACGGGTGCACGCCCCGGTGCCAGCGCCCGCCGCTCGAACGGCTCAAAAATATGCTGCAAATCCTCGGCGGCGATGCCTGCTCCGCAGTCGATCACCTCGGCACGCAGCACATTGCCTTCAATGAATACCCGCAAGCAAATCTCTTCGCCGTCCGGCGTGAAGGCGCTTGCATTGCACAAGACGTTGCCAAGCGCTTGCGCCACCCGTTCCGGATCGCACATCAGCTCGGCGTCGGCATTGTCGACTTCCACGATCAGCCGCTGCTTGCGCGAACGGACCAGCGTTTCGACCGCGTCTATCGAGAGGTTCACGATCTCGCGTTTCGTGCAAATGCGTGGCTCGACCGGCAACGCGTGGACGCAATCGACACGTGATGCATCCAGCAGGTCGGCGATGAAACGCGCGAGCTGCCTTGTCTGCCGCTGAACGACGCCGGCCATTTTTGACACGACCGGGTCATTGTTGGCACGCTGCAGAAGGCCGGCGATACTCATGATTGGCGCCAGCGGATTACGCAGTTCGTGCGCCAGCATGGCCAGAAATTCCTCGCGCGAATGGGCGGCATCCCGCTCCCGCTCCTGCAAGCGGCGCTGCTCGCTGATGTCGGTCAGGCAGCACAAGGCGCCGACGACTTCGCCGCCGGCATGAAACACGGGCTTGGCGTGAATCACGATGCGGCGCGGCTGGCCATCCCGGCATACGGCGAGCAGTTCGGTAGGGCACGGTGAGGCTCCACCAGCGGCAAGCGCGGCCGGGCTGGATTTCTTGTCAAGCAACTGGCCATCCAGGGACCGCAGCGTCTCGAACCCATCCCACCGCATGTCTTTCAACAATGGGCAGGCGTCGCCCCAGATCCGCCTGGCCGCGGCGTTGACGTGGACCAGTGCGCCTGTCGGAGAGCAACAATATGCCGGACACGGCATTTGCTCGATCGCCCATGCGTACGATTCGGGCCAACCGTTGTCCAACTCGCTAAATTCGCCCTCGAGGGGCGTGTTTTCATTGTTCATGGTGCAAATGCGGAAAGAGCACCGCTATCGAAGTCTCAATCGACATTATCGAGGTTGCAACATTTGCACTGCGTAGGAGACGCACTACAATTCTTGTCGGAGGTTGACGTACAGGCGACAAGGGAGTGTCGTCCGCAGCGCACCCCGGCAGCCAGGACCTGCGAACTCGCCCGGGAATGAAAAGGCGCAGTCAGCGTTAAATAGAGACGAGCTCTGAACCGATGAGCAGTATGGTGGTCCAACCCCTGTCCCCAGCGTCAGGAGTCGATCATGAAAGCGCCGCGTTTCAAGAACTGGTTCGCAAAACTGCCGTTGCTGAACCAGCCGCAGCGCCGGCGAGTGCTCGGCGCTTTGCAGCCTCTAGTCGGGCTCGAGCAGGTGGTCGCGCTGATCGCAGAGATCAGAACACCAGGGCGCTGCTGCCCCAGGTGCAGCCACGAGCGCTGCTACCGCCAAGGGGTTGCCAATGACCTGTAGCGCTACCGCTGCTGCGCGTGTGGCCGCACCTTCAACGACCTGACCGGCACGCCACTGGCGCGGCTCAGGCTGAAGGTCAAATGGCTCACGTATTCGCACGTGCTGCTGGATTCACTGCCAGTGCGCAAGGCAGCAGATCGCGTCGGCGTGCATCGCACCACCGCTTTCCGCTGGCGCCACCGCTTCCTGCACTGGAGCAAACTCGACCGGCCGACAGCCCTGAATGGCATCGTTGAGGCCGACGAAACATTCCTGCTCGAATCGCAAAAAGGATCGCGCACGCTGGATCGGCCAGCGCGCCGCCATGGTGGCCATGCGGCCAGGCGCGGCATTTCCAGCGAGCTGGACTGTATTTTGGTTGCGCGTGATCGCGAAGGCCGCACGGTCGATGCGGTCACCGGTCGCGGTGCGCTGACCGCGGCGCAACTCGAGCGCGATTTGTTACCCAAGCTCGATCCCCGGGCCCTATTGGTGAGCGACAGCCATCGCGCCTACCGGGCATTTGCACGTAAGCACAACATCGCCCATGCAGCGGTCAATCTGCGTGCAGGCGTGCGCGTCAGGCATCTGGGCAACCGTGCCATTCGCGTGCAGAACGTGAACGCTTATCACCACCGTTTCAAGGCCTAGCTTTTGGGCTTTCGTGGCGTGGCGTCGCGCTATTTGCCGAACTACCTGGGCTGGCGCTGGGCGCTGGATGGCGCGAGGGTCAGTTCGCCAGAGCACTTGCTTCGGATTGCAATCAGGGTCATCAACAGATAACTCTAACTGCGCCACGAAAAACGCCCTGCATCAGGCAGGGCGTTGAGTCGATACCGGGAATCGTCCCGGATTTGCAATCTGTATGTCGCGATCAGTTCGACTTGGCGTGCGCAGCCAGGCGGCGAGCGACCGCTGGCGAGACGGCATCGGCGCCGCGGGTCATGCGATACAGCGCCCAGACATCGGCACTGCCAGTGGTGCGGGCTGCGGCGGTCGGAGCAGCCTTGACTTCACGCACGAAATCGAAAGCGGTGCTGACCAGGGCGGACAGTTGGGCAGCGAACGACGGGCGGAGGGACAAGGTGGTCATGATTTTCTTTCTGTGTGTTTGATCTGGTATGAAGCTAGTATGCGCTCTATCAGATAGAAATCAAATTGCGATCCATGATAGTCGTCATTCACAAAACAACTATCTGACAAATCCAATATTTGATCAACAACACAAAACGACGCAGTGCCTGCATGAAGCAGGCACTGCGATTCACCAGAGATCAGCCGTCTTACACGCCTGCAAGCGCGAGGCGTCCGGCCGGCGTTTCTTGACTGCGCGCCGGGGCAGGACGGGCTGCGCCGCTAGCGCTGCCAATGTCCGTCTTGAACACGCTGACCACATCGGCCAGGTGCGCCGCTTGCTCCTGCATCGAGCCGGCCGCAGCAGCAGCTTGCTCGACCAGAGCAGCATTTTGCTGGGTCGCCTGGTCCATCTCGGTGATGGCAGCATTGACCTGCTCGATGCCGGCGCTCTGCTCGTCGCTGGCATGCGATATCTCGCTCATGATGCCGGTCACGAGCGAAATACTGTGCACGATATTCGTCATCGTCGTGCCTGCATTGTCGACCAGGCCGGTACCCGCTTCGACTTTCTGTACCGAGTCGTCGATGAGACCCTTGATCTCCTTGGCCGCAGCCGCCGAGCGATGCGCCAAGTTGCGCACTTCGCTGGCAACGACGGCAAAGCCGCGGCCCTGCTCACCGGCACGCGCTGCTTCCACGGCGGCATTAAGCGCCAGGATATTGGTCTGGAAGGCGATGCTGTCGATGACGCTGATGATGTCGACGATCTTGCGCGACGACGCATTGATTTCGCTCATCGTGCCAACCACTTGCGCAATCACGGCGCCGCCCTGCCCGGCAATGCTGGCCGCTTCGGACGCCATCGTGTTGGCACGGCGCGCGTTATCGGCATTCTGGCGCACGGTGGACGTCAGTTCTTCCATCGACGAAGCAGTTTCTTCCAGTGAACCAGCCTGCTGCTCGGTACGGCGCGACAGGTCCAGGTTGCCCGCAGCGATTTCTGCCGATGCGGTCGCGATCGTTTCGGTGCCGGCGCGTACCTGGCTGACGATCCCCAGAAGGTTATCGTTCATTTTTTGCAGTGCGGCCATCAACTGACCGGTCTCGTCACGCGTCGTGACGGTGAATTGGCTGCCCAGGTCGCCCGACGACACGCGGTCGGCAACCGCTACCGCATCCTGAATCGGCCGCACGATCGAACGGGTGATGAAGATGCCGAAGATGACGCCGAGCACAATGGCCAGGCTCCCCAGGCCGATCAGCGTCATGCGCGCCGTCGCATAGGCATCGGCCGCGTCGGCCACGAATTTTTCCGCCGATTTGCGCTGTGCAGCCGCAAGCTTTTCGATCGACTCGAGATAGGCAAGGCTGGTCGGCTTCATCCGGGTTTCGAAGATGCGGCGCGCACCGTCGGCGTCGCCGACGGTCTTGGCATCGAGCAATGCCTTGCGTGCGTCCAGATAGGGCGTCCGGGCGGTCACGACCTCCTGGAACTGGGCCTGCGACTTGGGGTTACGCAAGCCAGCCTTGATTTCGTCCTGCAATGCGGAGGAACGCACGGATCCTGCCGCGATGCGGTCGGTGATGATCTTGACCTGGTCTGGCTCGACGGTACGGTAGGCCATTTCCATCAGCGTGGTATTGACTTCGATGATCTTGGACCACTCGGCCACGTTACGCTGGTTCTTCATACTGGTATTGACCACACGATCGGTCGCATCGTTCATGTCGCCCATCCGACCGAGCGTAATGACGATCACGATCGCCATAAGGAGCAATACGGCCGCGTAGCTGAACGCCAGGCGTGTGCCTATTTTTAAGTTTTTCATCAACGATTTTCCGGAGAGGTGTAGGTGAGGTCGGCGCCCTGCGAGTGGCTGGAACGACCGGTGGTAAGGATGCCCAAAAGAAACATGATCGCACATGTACTCGTTAAATGTGTTGCACACGACCAACATCTTCGGTCAATAGTCACGAATTAGCGCGTAGTGCGCGCATGTACTTTCAACCTCAAACATGGTCGATTCGGCATGCATGCGATCATCCCGTGCGACCCTGCATCCGTGGGCAGTATCAGCTGCCTGCTACAGGCGTTATTGCACGGAAGATCTGGATGACTGCTGGCCCCAGCAGTACCACCAGCAAGGCCGGGAAAATGCAGAAGATCAGCGGAAACAGCAATTTCGTTGCAATCTGCGCCGCCTTCTCTTCGACCAGTTGCCGGCGCCGCGTCCGCAGCTGCTCCGACTGCACGCGCAGCGCCGTGCCAACACTGGTGCCGAAGCGCTCGGCCTGGATCAGCATCTTGACCAGCGCGTCGACGTCTTCCACGCCGGTGCGCAGCGCCAGGTTGCGCAGCGCTTTTTCCTTGGCGCTGCCGGCGCGCAGTTCCAGCGTCACCAGTTGCAGTTCGTCGGCCAGCACCGGGCTTTTCAGGCCGATCTCGTTGCCCACGCGCGCCAGCGCCGCGTCCATCGCCAGGCCCGCTTCGACGCAGACGGTCATCAGGTCGAGCGCATCGGGAAAGCCCTCGAAGATATCGCGCTGCCGGTTGGCGACGCGGCGCTTGAGGAGGAAATCCGGCAGGTAGTAGCCGATGCTGGCCGCGCTCACCAGGAACAGGAAGGTCAGCGCCAGCGGCCGGGTGCTGTGGTGTGGCAGCGCGATCCAGACCACCAGGGGCAAGCCGATCGTCAGCGCGGTCTTGGCGGCGTGGTACAGCCCGGGGACCGATGGCGCGCGCCAGCCGGCGTTGATGAAGCGCAGCCGCAACGGCGACGATTCCCACCCTTCGGTCGGCACCGACAGCTTGGCCAGCGGCTCGGCGAAATCGGCCAGGCGCTCGCGCCAGCCGTCCCCGCGCCGGGTTTTGGGCACATCGCGTTCGTCCAGCGCCACCAGGCGCGCCTTGACGGGATCGCGCGTCAGCAGCAGCAAGGCTGCCACCGCGACGCCGAACACCAGCACGAACATCGCTGCCAGCATCAACATGTTTGCCATCGTCATCGTATCGTTCTTTCGTTACATGCGGATGCGCACGATCTTGCGGATCGCCAGCACGCCAAAGCCCATCATGCCCAGCGCCGCGCCGCTCAGCTGGCGTCCGATCGGGTCGTGTATGAGCACGCCCATCGTCTCGGGATTGGCCACCGCCATCATGCCGCCGGCGCCAAACGGCAGCAGGCACAGCACCCAGGCCGAGATGCGGCCCTCGGCCGACAGCACCCGCACCTGGCCAGCCAGCTTGTGGCGATCGCGGATGATGCTGGAAATCGACGTCAGCAATTCGGTCAGGTTGCCGCCGCTTTCGCGCTGGATCAGTACCGCCACCACGAAATACTGCAAGTCCATGCTGGGCACGCGCTGCGCCAGGTTGTTCAGCGCGTCGCCCATCGAGACGCCGAAGTTGACTTCGTCGAAGGCGGTCTTGAATTCTTCACCCAAAGGCGCTGCCACTTCGTCGGCCACCAGCTTCAGGGCCGTCGGAAAAGCGTGGCCGGCGCGCATCGCGCGGCTCATCATGTCCAGCGCCTCGGGCAGCTGGCGCTCGAAGCGCACCATGCGGGCGTCGCGTGCACGCGTCAGGCGCAGCAGCGGCAGCCAGCCGGCAACGAGCACGCAGGCCAACCAACCAGGCAACGGCAGGCGCAGCAGCAAGGCGGCTACGAGCCCGCCGAACGCACACGCCGCGCACACGGCCAGCAGCGACGCCACCTTCTGCGCACTGCCGGCCTGCAGCAACATGCGGTCCAGCCGGTACACCCCGGGCAGCCGCTGCAGCAGCGGCTCGACCTCGGGGTTGTCGGACAGGCGCCGTTCCTTGACGATGGTGACATCGAGTTCGCGTGTCTCGCGTCCGATCACGCTGCGCAGCCGGCGCGCGATGCGCTCGGCTTCCGGGTTGTTGTTCGCCTGCCAGGCCGTGTACACGCCCCATACCAGCAGCAGGACGGCAGCAAACACCAGCAGGATGAACAGGAGGAAGGTGATATCCATGCGAGGGGTCCTAGCGCGGCTCGAAGATGTGCGGCGCCAGATTCACGCCGAACGTGCGCAGGCGCTCGGCGAAATGCGGCCGCACGCCGGTGGCAGTGGCCTGCCCCAGTACCGTGCCATCGTCCGCCACGCCGGTCTGCCGGAACGTGAAGATCTCCTGCATCGTGATGACGTCGCCCTCCATGCCTGTCACTTCCGTGATCGACAGCACCTTGCGCTTGCCGTCGGTCAGGCGCGAGACTTGCACCACGACGCCCACGGCCGACGCGATCTGTTGACGCATGGCCTTTGGCGGCAGGTTCGGTGCCGCCATGCTGATCATGTTTTCCAGGCGCGTGAGCGCTTCGCGCGGCGTGTTCGCGTGCAGGGTCGCCATCGAGCCTTCGTGGCCGGTGTTCATCGCGCCCAGCATGTCCATCGCTTCTTCGCCGCGCACCTCGCCCAGGATGATGCGGTCGGGGCGCATGCGCAGCGCGTTCTTGACCAGCGCGCGCTGGGTCACTTCGCCCTTGCCTTCGATGTTTGCGGGGCGCGTTTCCAGGCGCACCACGTGCGGCTGCTGCAGCTGCAGCTCGGCCGCGTCTTCGACCGTCACGATGCGCTCGTTGTGGCTGATGAAGCCCGAGATCACATTGAGCATGGTCGTCTTGCCCGAACCCGTGCCGCCCGAAATCACGATATTGACCTTGGCCTTGCCCAGGCCCTGCAGCACCTCGGCCATGTCGGCCGTCATGCTGCCATACGCGACCAGGTCGGCCAGGCGCAGCGGATCGGCCGAAAAACGCCGGATCGACATCACGGCGCCATCGATCGCCAGCGGCGGAATGATCGCATTCACGCGCGAGCCGTCCGGCAGGCGCGCATCGACCATCGGGCTCGATTCGTCGATGCGGCGGCCCACGCGCGAGACGATCTTGTCGATGATCTTCATCAGGTGGGCTTCATCGGTGAAGGTCACGTCGGTCAGTTCGAGCTTGCCGCGCCGTTCGACATACACCTGCTTGTGCGTATTGACCAGGATGTCCGAGACAGTCGGGTCTTCCAGCAGCGGCTCGAGCGGGCCGAAGCCCAGCATCTCGTTCTGGATGTCGCGCGTGAGCATCTTGCGCTCGGCGTCGTTGATGACGACCATCTCTTCTTCGAGCAGGCGCTCCACCAGCAGGCGCAGTTCCTGCCGGATCTGATCGCCGTTCAGGCGCTGCATGCTTTCCAGGTCGATGCGGTCGAGCAGTGCTTCATGGATGCGGGACTTGAGCTGGTGGTAGGCGCGGTTGTCGATCGGCCCGCCGCGCACGGCGCCAACGCGCGGCGCCGGTGCGCCGGTGGTCACGCGCGTCGGTGCGCCCGCGATCGTGCTGGTGCTGCTGGCCAATGCCGCGCTGCCGAGGCGTTCGCGCAGCGAAGCGGATGGGATCATGTTCATGTCGTTGGACTCCTTAAGCAATTCGCGGGTCATACGTCAGTCTTGCGGCGCTTGAACAGGCGCGCCATCACGCCGGCTGCCGCTTGCGGCGCCGCCTCGCCCGTCTGGCTGCGCGCCATCGTCATCAAGGCTGCACTGAGCGGGCTTTCGGGCGCCAGGCGCGTGATCGGCACGCCCTGATTGACCGATTTGGCGGCCGCATCGTAGTGGTTCGGCATCGTGCGCAGGTGCGTCGTGTCGAACGCCTGCTCGAGGTCCTTGAGCTTGATGTCGCTGTTGTTGTCGTGGCGGTTCACGACGATTTCGACCTTGTCGCTGCCGTACTCCAGATTGCGGAACACGTCGAGCAGGCGCTTGCCGTCGCGGATGTACGGCAGCGTCGTTTGCAGCACCGGGTAGATCGTGTCGGCATGGTCGAGCGCGCGGATCGTCACCGGATCCAGGCTGCGCGCCACGTCGAGCACGATGAAATCGTACTGGCGGCGCGCCAGCTTGATGATTGCGTCGATGTGTTCGGGCTTGACGTCGCTGGCGTGCGCCGGGTCGGACGGCGCGGCCAGCACGCTGAAGTTGGGCGTGACGGCGACCATGCTCGACGACAGGAACGACGGATCGAGCCGGTGGATCTGGGTGGCGACATCCGACAACGTGGCCAGCGGCTTGCTGTCCGAGACGAACAGCGACGCGTCGCCGAACTGCAGATTCATGTCGATCATCGCCACGCGCTTCGTGCCACCCGCCGACAACGCGTAAGCCAGGTTGGTGGCCAGGAAGGTCGCGCCGCTGCCGCCCTTGCACGAGATGAAAGCCAGCACCTTGCCCTGCACGGCGCCCTGGCTGCCGAACTTCTCGGCGATGTGATCGACGGCCTTGATCAGGTCGGTGGCAGCGGGCGCGGCCGGCAGCACTTCGCGCACGCCGGCGCGTATCGCGCGCAGCAGAAAATCCTGCGACAGGTCGGCCGACAGCACGATGAAGGCCATGCGCGGGAACAGGTGACCGAGCCGCTCGAGCTGGTCGAGGTCACCCTCGTCGGCGCGCGGCTGGTCGATCACCAGCAGGTCGGGGATGGCGTCGTCGCTCATCGTCGACAGGCGCGCCGGCGTACCGGCGATCATGTCGACTTCGTCGCTGCCCGGGCGCGCGCGCAATTGGCGCGACAGCTCGATCAGGTGGCGCTCGTCGCGCGAAAGGATTGCGATTTTCATGATGGCCTCTACTTCTTCCCGCCGAACACCGTGATCTCGACCTGCGGTGCGGGCGCAGCAAACGAGCCCTGGTAATTCTTGTAGGCGAGGATCGCGGTGCGCGCATCGCTGCCCGGCACCGAGCGCTTGCCCTGCGGCGCGATGATCTGGCTGGCCATGATGTTGCGTACGGTATGGCCGGTGCCGGCGGGCGTGTCGGTCGCGCAGCCGCTCAGCAGGAGCATGCAGGATGCGGCGAGGATGGCGGTGATGGTCGTCTTCATGATCAATTCTCTTGTGCGACAGGAGCGGCGCGGCCTTCGAGCTGGCCGCCGAGCAGGAATTCGGCGCGGGTCGGCTGCACGTACTCGTCGGTTGGCAATGCGGGCTGCGACTGCATCGGCTTGGCCAGGCGTGGCGTCACGATGAACACCAGTTCGGTGCGGTCATTCTGGAAGTCGCTGCTGCGAAACAGCGCGCCGAGTACCGGGACGTCGCCCAGGAGCGGAAAGCGCTTGATGGTGCTGGTCACGTTATTGCGGATCAGGCCACCGATCGCGAAGCTCTGGCCATCCTGCAGCTGCACCGTGGTCGCCGCGCGCCGCGTGGTAAACGATGGCAGGATCGCGGTCGCGCTGTTGTTGGTCGCACCGGGCGTGGTGATGCCGATGCCTTCGCGATTGAGTTCCGACACTTCCGGCGCCACGCGCAGGTTGATGCGGCCACCCGCCAGCACGGTCGGCGTGAATTTCACCGCCACGCCATACTCTTTTTCTTCGAGCGTGATCAGGCCCGCGCCACTGGAGGAATTCTGCGCAACGGGAATGAAAATCTTGCCACCGGCAAGAAAACTCGCCTCCTGCCCGCTGATGGCCATGACGTTCGGCTCGGCCAGGATCTTGATCAGGCCATCGCGCTTTTCGCCGTCGATGGTCAATTCCTTGATGCCGGTGCCCACGGCAGTCACGGCGCCGGCGCCGCCACTGAGCAGGCTCGATACGGCAGCATAGGTCCAGTTGCCGTTGGTCTTGGAGAAGCCCGCCTTGGCGCCCAGCTGGTCGACAAGCGACTTCGAGATTTCGGCGATCTTCACTTCCAGCATGACCTGCTGCGGCGCGGCGATCGACAGCATGTTGAGCACCTTCGCGGCGCTCGCCGAGCCTGCGGCCGGCGCCGCCGGGGCGCCGACCGACAGCGGCGACGGGCTGCCGGCGCCGCTGTCGGCCTGGCCACCAGCGGCAGGCGCAGCGCTTTCCTGGAACGCCGTGGCCAGATCCACCAGCTGGCTGGCCACGCCGACATCGCTGACCATCCCCGACAGCACCACGGCGTTGCCGCTGGCGCCGATGCGGATACCGCGCTCGCGCGGGAACAGCGCATCGAACTGCGCGCGCAGCGCCGATGTGTCGATCGCCACGTCCAGGTCGATCACGGTGGAACGCTTGTCGCGCCCGGACACGATCAGATTCGTGCTGCCGACGCTGCGCGCGACGATCACGACTTCGCTGGCGCCCGGGACCACGACGTTGGCCACTTTCGGGTCGCCCACCATGACGGCGCCGGCCGGCGTGCAGAACCGCTTGAGGACGGATTTGCCGCGCATCAGCTGGAGCCGTCCATTGGCGCCGCCGCGCAGGTCGATGCAGTCAGCCGCTGCGGCAGCCGGGACGGCGGCGTCCACCTTGCCGGCGGGGGCAGCAGGGGCAGCATGAGCGTCGAGCGTCAACGCGACGGCGCAGGCCAGCAGGGTCTTGTGAGTCAATGTGGTCATGACGGATTCTTCAATCAAAAGCTTTGCGAAGCGGCGTCCAGGCCGCGGATCACCAGAACACCGTCGCGCGGCGCGCTGGGCTGACGTGGGGTAACAGGAGCAATGCGTGGCGCCGGGTCACGTACCGGCGCCGGGGCCTGCGCCGACAGTGCCGGCAGGCCGAGCACCGATTCACGCGTCGCACCGGTGGTGTTGGCCGGCTGCGCTTCGATCTGGTTGCGCAGCACCAGCGACAGTGAACCGATCGAGCGGGCCAGATCGAGCTTTTCGACCTCGTTTGGTGTGAGCTCGAGCGTCACGGCATTGACGACGCGCGGCTTGGTGTCGTCCACGGCCGATTCCTGCGCCACGGCCAGCACCAGGATGCGCTCGAGGACGATCTTCGAGATCGAGCCGGCGTTCTGCGCCAGGTCGCTGTTGGTCGGCGCCAGGTTCACGAGGATGTCGACGTAGTTGCCTGGCAGCGCAAAACCGGCGACACCGACGACATCGTTGACACGCACGGTCATCGCGCGCTTGCCGCTGGCCACCACCGCCGACAGGCCACCCAGCGTGCCGGCCGGCGCCAGCTTCGATTCGAGCACCGGCTCGCCGCGGGCGATGTCGCCACGGGCGATGCGTCCTTCGAGCAGCTTCATGTCGGTGATGGCGCCAGGCGGCATCGAGCCGGCGGGCCAGTCGGTCAGTTGCAGGCTGGCCGGCAGGATGCGCGCGCCCTGCCCGATTTCGGTGGCGGCAACCACCACGCGGGTGCCCGCCGGGCCCTGCTCGCCCATCCACTTGGCCGCCAGGACCACGGCGCCCAGCGCCAGCAGCAGCGCCACGCCGATGATCAGGATCGCTCTCGAATTACGCATGTTCATACTCCGTCGTGCCGCGTTCGCGGCGTTCTTGTGATGCGGGCCGGCCCGGGGAGCCCGCGGCAAAATAGTTGTCCCAGGCCCAGTCCAGGGTGCGGCGCGACAGTTCGGGCGCGCAGTCTTCATAGCGCGCGAGGTCGCGCAACTGGCGCATCAGGTCGCGCGGGTAGCAGGCCAGCAGCGGCACGCCGCGCTCGCGGTGGCAGGCCAGCAGGTAATCGAACGACGCTGCGTCGAACGCCACGCCGACGGACTCGCACGCCTGGCGGAACAGGCGCGTGTATTCATCGGTCGATGCTGCCGGCACCTCGATCTTGTAGCCGAGGCGGCGCAGGAAGGCGCCATCGGACAGCCGCTGCGGCACGAAATTCGACGAGAACACAACGATCACGTCGAACGGCACCTGGAACGTGTGGCCGGTATGCAGCGTCAGGTAGTCGACATTGCGGTCCATCGGCACGATCCAGCGGTTCATCAATGCTTCCGGCGTGCAGCGCTGGCGCCCCAGGTCGTCGATGATGAAGATGCCGTTGTTCGACCTGAGATGCGGCGGCGCCTGGTACAGGCGGGTGTGCGGGTCGAACCGCAGGTCGAGCATGTCGAGCGTCAGTTCGCCGCCGGCCAGCGCGGCCGGGCGGCGCACGCCGCGGATCCAGCGCAGGTCGGGCGCGCTGCCGCGGTCCAGGCCCGGTGCTTCGGTGAGCGCCGCGTCGGTCACCGCCGCTTCGGTCACGCAGTGCTGCACATTGTCGAAGAACGGAATCACTTCGCCGTCGACCATCAGCGCGTGCGGTACGGCAATTGTGCCAACCAGCAGATCGCGCAGGCGCTCGGCCAGATAGGTCTTGCCGCTGCCGGCCACACCGTGCAGGAACAGTGCGCGGCCCGAATTCATGCCGGCGCCGATCTGGTCGAGCACGACCGGATTGACGACGACGCCATCGAACACGGCGGCCATTGCGCTGCGCGTGACCTGCATGTTCGCCACGCTCTGCGCGTTGACCTGGGCGACATAGGCGGCCAGCGTGACGGGCGCCGGGCCAGCGTAGGCATTGCGGCCCAGCGCGGCCTGGGCACGCGCGCGGCCAGCCTCGGTGAGGATGTAGCACAGGTCGGCATCAGTGCCGCTGCTGCCGATGCGCGCGACTTCACACAGTTTTTCGCTGCGCAGGAATGCGATCAAGGGATCGATGACGCTGACATTGAGCTTGGTGTGCGCGGCCAGTTCGGCCAGCCTCATCTGGCCGCGCTGGAACAGGATCTTGCCCAGCAATTCGGCCAGGAACAGGAATGGCAGGCCGGTCTCGTCGACCGTGCGCGGCGCCCTGGCGTCGGCTGGCGCGTTCGCGGGAGAAAGCGGGGCAAGGCTCACAGCGGCATCTCCCCGTGCACGCGCAGCCACAGCACGCAGCCCACGGTGGCGGTGGCAATCGCGATCGCGTACGGCAGGCGACCGCTGGCGGCTTCGGGTGGCACCGTCGGCGCGGCAACCGCGCCGGCCAGTGCCGAGTAGGTCGTGTGCAGCGCCATGTGATACGCGTTGGCGACCAGGCGGCGCAGATTGCGCTGCCAGGCCGCAAACACCAGCGCCAGCACACCGCCGGCCACCAGCGTGACGAGGCCAACGACGAGGATCTGCCCGGCGCCGACAAAGGCGCCCACCATCGCCAGCAGCTTGACGTCGCCCGCGCCCATCAGGCGCAGTGCGTACATCGGCAGCAGCAGGGCCAGGCCCAGGGCGAAGCCGCCGAGCGCCGAGAGCAGGCCAAGCCCGCCGACCGGCGTGCTGAACAACCCTGCCCCTGCCGGCAGCAGCGCATGCAGCGCGAACGCAGCGAGCATGCCCGGAAACACGACGGCATTCGGGATGCGGCGCGCGCGCACATCGGTGATGACGGCGGCGCCAAGCAAAACGAACAGCAGCAGGAGTGGCAGAGTTGACAATGAATTCTCCGGGTAAAAAAAATCCGGCCGCGGGACAGCCCGTGCCGGATCGGGTCCACCAAGTGGCGGACGGAACGTCAATTACTTTGGCGTCTGGTTGATCTTGCCTGCCAGGTTCGTGAACATGGTGCTGATGTTGCCGCCCAGCAGACTCACGGCGGTGATGATGACGCCGGCGATCAGCGATGCGATCAGTGCGTATTCGATGGCGGTAACGCCGTCTTCTTCTTTGATCAGGTTTTTGATGAAGTTCATGGTGGATCCTTTCAAGGGTCGGTAATTAAGCATTAGAAGGTTGGCTTTTATGCGCTCGTCCATGCAGCCATTGCCGCGATGAAGCAGACAACTGCGAGCAGAACCGAGAGAACGACATACGACATGGCCGGGTTGTTGCTGCTTTCATACTGCTGTTCCGGATTGTCTTCTCTGTCGTGCACCGTTCGCTCCTGTTCGCCTGCCGTCGTACCGCATGTCACGATACGCAGCGCATGAGTTGAATCATACGGAGCACGAACTTTGTTGCCATCCGTCAAAACTACCTTTTTAAAAGGTACGTTGCGCCACGGCAACCCGGTACATTTGTCCCAGGTTGCCCAGCGGTGCATTCCCACCAGAGAAAAAGGTGCGGCGCAGTCAACGTTAAATAGAGCCGGGCTTTGAACTGATGAGCGGCCCCACCGTCCAACGCCTGCCCCCAACGCCATGAGCCGAACTTGCTGCCCAGGCTCGATCCGCAGGCACTGCTGGTCACTGATAGCCATGCTGGCTATCGGGCGTTCGCACGCAAGTGCGGGATTGCCCACGATGTAGTCAATCTGCGTGCCGGCGTGCGCACCAGGCACCGGGGCGGCCGCGCCATTCACGTTCAGAACGTGAACGCGTACCACGGGCGTTTCAAGTCCTGGCTACCGGGCTTTCGCGGGGTGCCGTCACGCTATCTGCGCAATGATCCGGGTTGGCGCTGGGCCCTGGATGGCGGGCGGGTCAGTTATGCAGAACAATTGTTCTGCATCGCAATCGGCGTCATCAATAGACAACGCTGACTGCGCCAAAGGTTAGGCCTCAGGTGAGGCCTCAGGCGAGGCCGTGCTTGATGGCGTAGACGTACAACTCGAGGCGGTTGGCCACGTCCAGCTTCTGGTAGATGGTGGTGAGGTGATTGCGCAGCGTGCGCTCCGAGATGAACGCGCGTTCGGCCAGTTCCTTGTTCAGCGCGCCCTTGCCCTGCACGATCATGCCGATCACGTCGCGCTCGCGCGCCGTCAGTGTGCCGATGCGTTCAGCCTCCGGATCGGCCTTGGGCGCGGGCGCCACCAGCTGGCCCAGCAGCGCCTGCATCAGCGACTGGTCGAGCCACAGTTCGCCGCCATGCACCTTGCGCACGGCCAGCAACACGTCGTCGGTCGGCGCTTCCTTGCTGACCACGCCGCGCGCCCCGGCTTTCACGGCAGCCGCCAGCGTGCCCTGGTCGCGGTTCGCGCTCAGGATCACGACGCGCGTGCTGCCATTGGCCACCAGCGCCGGTAAAAAGTCGATCGAACTGCTGCCCTTCAGGTCGAGGTCGAGCAGCACGATGTCCGGGCGCAGCGCGGCGCACAGGGCCGTGGCTTCGGCGCCATCGCTGGCGCTGCCCACCAGTGTGAACGACGGGCCCTCGGCCTGGATCAAACGTTCCAGGCCCCACAGCATGGTCTTGTGGTCATCCACGAGCAGGATGCGGATGGTCATGGTTTCTCCATTACGTTGTATCGGTGCCAATCAGACCGGAATGCGGATGCGCAGCAGCGTCTGGCGCGCGTCGGCTTCGACGCCCAGCGTGCCGCCCACCGCCGCCACCCGCTCGGCGATCGAGCGCGGCACGAACGGTTTCGGCGCCACAGCACCATCGGTCACCGGGTTGAAGATGTCGATCGCGAGCTGGCCGGCGTCGTCCTCGATCACGACGCCCGCCGTGCGCGCACGCGTGTGCTTGCAGATATTGCTGATGCCTTCGGTGACGATCTGGAACACCTCGGCCGCCATACGGTCATTGGCCACGCCCTCACCCTGCACCTCGAGCATCACGTCCACGCCATAGAAATTCTGCACCTGGCGCAACTGGCGACGCAGCGCCACCAGCAGTTCGGGCTCTTCCTGGCGTCCGCTGCGAAAACGCTGCGCGAAGTCGCGCATGTCACCGATCACGTCCGAGCACATGGCCAGCAGGCGGTCGAGTTCGGGCGCAATCGGACTGTCCTCACCGGCGCCGTTGCGGATCGCCGCCACCGCGTGGCGCAGGCCGATATACGGCTGAATGGTGCTGTCGTGCAGATCGCGCGCGATGGTCTGGCGTTCACGGAACGCCGCCTCGGACGCCAGCCGGTCGAGCAGATCGATGGTCTCGATGACGGGAAACGCCTGCTGCACGATGTGCTTCAGGAACGTCGCATCACCACGGCGCAGGCGGCTGCCGGTCACGAAAATACGCCCGCTGCCCTTGCGCAGCGGCAGCGACGCGCTGACGAAACCATCGGTATCGAGCAGATCCGCCACGTGGCCGCAGGCATCCATGTCCGTTTTGGACCACTCTTTTTCACCGGTGGCCAGGCGCACCGCGCACACCCCGCCCGGCAGCAGGCGCAGCAGTCCGGCGCCGGGGCCGCGGTATAGGGTGGCGCCCGATGCCAGCGCAAGCAACGGCTGTACGTCCGCCGCATCGGGCCGGCTGCGGCTGATCGGGCGCCCTGCCCTCGGGTGGTGGGCCGTATTCAGGATCCAGCGCTGGTGGCTGTCCTGCATCAGCAAGGTACAGGTGCTGGCGCCGTAGTAGCGCAGGATCTTGTCCATCAGCGAATCGAGCGTGTGCTGCACGCCAAAGCGCGGGTTGGACAGCCGGCTGACGTCACGCAGCAGCGCCAGCCGGCGCCGCTGGTCAACGGACAGGCCGCCCCAGAACGCAATCATGTAGCCCAGTGCAAGCAGGAAGGTCGCGCGCAGCAGCAGGATGTGAAACGACTGGAACCCCTGCACCAGCACGACGGACAGGCTCACGATGCCCACCGCGCCCAGCGTCAGCTTGGCGCCGGCGTCGAAGCCGTGGCGGAACGACGTGGCCAGGATCGCAAACAGGAAGAACGAAAAGAACGGGCTGGTGCCTCCGCCGGTGGCAAGGACGATCAGCCCGTACCAGAAAATGTCGATCCAGTAGATATTGGGACCGTGCCAGAAACCCGCGCGATAGCTCGCGATCACGAGCAAGGTCAGGCTGTGCAGCACGTAAGCGCCGAGCACCGGCCAGGTCCAGGCGCTGGAAGCGACCACGCCACCGGGGCCGATATACAGGGTCAGCAGCGCTGACACCGACAGCAGCACGCGCATGCCGAACACCATCCAGGCTTCAGCTTCAGGCGCGGCGGCCGATGGCGCCGTGGCGCCGGGCGTGCGCCGTGCGGCGGCGATCAAACGACGGATATCAGGGTACCAACTCATGTTGTTGCGCGCCGACAAACGCGTGGACTCCTCGCTAAAACGGTTACAGGGCGTGATTATTGCCCTGTAGAATCCCTGCAGTTTATCGCATACAACCAACGCACACGCTCACAGTTGCCCGAATATGTTGTTTAAGAGACTCCACCGTCAATCTGGCGCCACACTCGTCGAGATGGCCATCATCGCGCCTGTGCTCATGCTGGTCCTCGTGGGGATCATCGAAATGAGCATGATGTTCTTCGCCACGCTGACCATGCAGTACGCGGTGCGTGAAGGCGCGCGCTTTGCCATTACGGGCCGCGCCAACGAAGGCGGGACCAGCAATCAGCAGCGCTACGCCACCGTGATTGCGAAGATCCGCGACAACTCGCTGGGCATGTACGAGCGCATGAATTGCGTCGTGTCGGTCAATGGCAAGAGCTACGCAAGCACCAGCTACAGCAACGCCATGTTTGGCGGCGCGGGCGAGATGGTGGTGCTGCAGCTCGACTGCGCCTGGCCGGTGACGACGCCGCTGCTCTCGGCCTTCTTTACGGGCGGCCAGAACAATTTCGCCGTCGGCGCCACCATGCGAAACGAGTATTTCTGATGCTGCCCATGCCATCTGCGCACATTCATCCTGCGCGCCGCCAGCGTGGCGTCGCCGCGGTCGAGCTTGCACTGCTGATGCCGATGCTGGTCGTGCTGCTGCTGTGCGCCATCGACGGCGCACGCGCGTTGCAAGCCAATATCATCATCACCAATATCGCGCGTGAAGGCGCGAACATCCTCTCGCGCAGCGGGAGCGATCTGGACGACAGCAGCCAGGACACGATCAATGCGCTGATGGCCAGCGCCCCGCCGCTGAACGTCAACCAGCTGGGCATGATGTATATCACCCGCGTGATGGGCGAGGTGACCAATGGCGTCTCGCGCAGCGTCGTGCTGGACCAGTACCGCTGGGATGATGCCGAGCGCGTGCAGGGGTTTCGCCGCAATGGCTATGCACCCCAGAGCAAGGTGTACGGCTGCAGCGCCTGGAGCAACGCCGGCAAATGCTCGAGTGTCAACAGCGCGTCACGCCCGGCCACAACGGTCATGACCGGCAAGCTCGACCCTGGCGAAGTCGTCTTCGTGGTCGAGACGTTCTATCGCTTCGACATGCTGGTCGGCGGTTTCACCACCGGCAACAACACCCTGCCCACGTTCGGGCCCGACCTGTATTCGATGAGTGTGTTCTGAGATGAATCCGAAACTGTCCCGTCAGCGCGGTGCGGTCGCCATCATGGTGGCCGTATCGATGTTCGTGCTGCTTGCCGTGGTGGGTCTGTGTGTCGACGCCGGGCTCGCGTATCTGGTCAAGGCGCGTCTGAATGCAGCGGTGGATTCGGCCGCGCTGGCCGGTGCGCGCGCCGTCACGAACGGTAATAATCAGACCGAGCAGATCGCCAGCGCGCGCGCTGCTGCAGCTGACTTCTTCGCTGCCAATATCCCGAACAATTATCTGTTGTCGTCGCCACGGATCACCAGCACCAGCGTGACCTTCAACGGCGGACAGGCCACCATCGATGTCGTTGCCGAAGCGCCGATGCCGGTGTCGATCATGCAGATCATGAATTTCACGACGCTGACGCCCATCGCGGCGGCGCAGACGATTCGCAATGACCTGGATATGGCGCTGGTGATCGATACGTCCGGGTCGCTGTTGCAATCGGGAGCGACCGTGAGAACATCGGCGAAAAGCTTCCTCAACAAGTTCAACATCACGCAGGACCGCGTCGCGCTCATCCATTTTGCATCGGGCGCCGAAACCGATGTGGCCATCAACCCGACGACGCGCGGTTTTAACCGCACGACGATGACAAGCAAGATAAACAGCTATGTGTTCACCGGCGGAACGGCTTCCGTGGAAGGTATATGGAACGCTCGCGATCAACTCAATCAGGTTC
The DNA here is from genome assembly GCF_059685775.1 of Telluria sp. LT1R51-2. Taxonomy (NCBI): domain Bacteria; kingdom Pseudomonadati; phylum Pseudomonadota; class Betaproteobacteria; order Burkholderiales; family Oxalobacteraceae; genus Telluria; species Telluria sp. LT1R51-2. The sequence goes on from NZ_JCASIM010000001.1 coordinate 2,073,046, forward strand.
CCCTCGCCAGCCGGTCAACGACGCGTGTGATCGTGTTCTTCTCCGACGGCGCGCCGACGGCCTTCGGTTCGTACATGTCATTCACCAACAGTAACGATTGCAAGGACTTGCTCGGGCGAGACATTGCAGGCACGCTCGATTCTCTTGATGCGACCTTTGGTCTGAGCAAGATGGACGACAGCGACAACGTCATCATCAAGGAAAGCTGCCGCATATACCGCAATAGCACCTACACTGCCCGCCGCCTGCCCGATTGGTACAACGCGCACAATGATGCGCGAACCCCGAATGACACGTCGAAACGCGAATTTCCCATCGTGGGTAGCTGGCCACGCACAGTGACCGCGGACATCGGCAGCGGAGCCGGCAGCAGGAACGACATTTATCGACGCAATATCGAACGCGCGTCACGTAACCTCGCGGAGGCCATCGCCAGCAGCGCGCGTGATCAGGGCATCGTCGTATTCACACTCGGTCTGGGCGCTGCACTGAAAACCCGGGGTGACTATGACAGTGACACGGGCGAAATGATCCTGAAGTGCATGGCCAACACCGCCGATGCGCCGCAGCGCTGCCAAACCCCGAATCAGCCGGTCGGCATGTACTGCTACGCCGCAACCGACAACGACTTGACGCCCTGCTTCTCACGGCTGGCCTCGGCAATCTTGCGCATCACCAAATAAACCTCTGTTACAAGAGCCGCGTTAACGGCGATTTTCCGGCATTCATCCGGGGGCAGGCGCAGCCATGCGCTAGAATCGCCCCCTTCGGTGCCGCGCGCACCAGCACTTGTAAGGTGGATTCACGTGTTTGCCGTTCTTGCCCTCGACATGGGAACTGCCATGAAAACGCTGGTGCTCACGCTCGACCTGGTGGGCACCTTTGTGTTTGCGCTGTCCGGCGCCACCGCCGGCGTGCGGCGCCATCTCGACCTGTTCGGGGTGCTCGTGCTCTCGTTCGTGGCCGCCACCTCGGGCGGCATCGTGCGCGACCTCTTGATCGGCGCCACGCCGCCGGCGGCGTTTTCGGACTGGCGCTACCTTGGCGTGTCGCTGCTGGCAGGGGTGACGATCTTCTTCTGGCATCCGTTCATCCACCGCGCGCGCAATCCGGTGCTGCTGTTCGACGGTGCGGGGCTCGCGCTGTTTTGCGTGGCCGGCGCGCAAAAGGCGCTGGTGTTCGGGCTGGAACCCGTGATGGCAGCGCTGCTGGGCATGCTGACCGGCATCGGTGGCGGCGTCGCGCGCGACGTCCTGCTGTCGAACGTGCCGGCCGTGTTCCGTTCGGATATCTACGCGGTCGCAGCGCTGGCCGGTGCGTCGGTGGTGGTGATCGGCGACGCCCTGCAGTGGCCCACGACGCCGACTGCCTGCGTCGGCGCGGCCCTCTGCTTCGGCCTGCGCCTGGCCGCGATCCGCTATGGCTGGCACCTGCCGACGGCGCGCGGGATCGAGCCGCCGGACGCCAGTGACCACAATCGCGACGGCCGCTGAACGCGACACGGCAAATGCATGCACTACAATGGGGGCCAGCCACGCCCCCCATTGAATCGACATGAGCGCCACCGACCTGCCCTACCGTGCCACCCTGCTTGAAGCCTGCACCTGGCTCGGGCAACAGACTGCATCGCCCTGGACCCTGGCGCGCCTGCTCGAACACGGGGTCACGCCGTATGTCTGGCTCGATTACGACCCGGCCCATGCCGACTTGTTCGGCGACGCCAATGGCGGTTATGCCGCGCCGATCTTCTTCCAGGACGACATCGCGCGCCTGATTGCCGGCAGCGACGACGTGTTGATGACGATGACCAAGGACGCCTACAAGATCGTCGCACACTTGCCGGCGCCCGGCTTCCGGCTCCCGCTCGATGCGCTGCGGTTCCAGAAGAAGGACCTGTCGCAGCTGGTCGCCAGGCTGGAACGCGAGGCGCAGGCAGCCATCGCTGCAGCGACCGCGCCGCCACCGGAACCGAAGGCACCGACCGAATCGGCCTTTGGCATCAACAAGGCGCAGGTGCTGGAAGCCTTTGCTGCCAATGCGCGCATCGACCTGGGCGCGGCGCTCGACAATGCCATCGGCATCTTCGGCGACGATGGCGCGCGCGTAAAGGCCAGCGTGCGCAAGTCGAAACGCAACGCGGTGTGGAACCCGGTGACGCTGGCGCTTGGCCTGCATGACCTCCACCGTGTACCACTGGGCGCGCTACGACGCGCGTTCAAGACCCACGATTTTCTGCTGGACTGGGAAGACGACTGGGAGCAATCGCTGCGCCTGCTGGGCAAATAACACGGGTCAGCGCGCGAGCAGGCGGCGCAGCTGCGCCGCCTGGTAGGCGCCGAAGGTATCGCTGAACAGGCAGCGGATCAGCGGGTCGTCGACGACGTCGACGTCCAGCAGCTCACGCTCGGCATCGGCGTCGAAGCGGGCATCGTTGATGCGCATGTACATCGTGGTCAGCGACTCGCCCTGCTCCAGCGCCCCATACAGTCTGGCAGCCGGAATTTCCGTCGTCCAGCCAAGCGGGCCGGCCTCGGTCACGGGCGTGGCCACGTCACCCTCGAGCAGGTAATCGAAGACGCTCGCCTGACCCAGATGGTCATACACCGATAACCGCCAGTAGCGCGGCCCGTCGAAATAGCTGGACGCCGCTTCCACAACGGCGTACTTGGCGGGCAGACCCACGCGGCAGTAGTCCAGCACGCGCGCCATCTGCGCATCGCTCAGGGCCGCAAAATGCAATGCGATCGATGCGGTCGAAGGCGGCGCCGCATTGCCTTCATAGACGTAATCGACATCCTGCGGACCCACGGGCACGAGCCACGCCAATGGCGGCGCCGGCTGCAGCGCCGCGCCGTCCAGCCGCACGGCCGTGCCGGGATCGAGCCGTACGATCGATGCCGCCGGCAGCGCCGCGCCCACCTCGCGCGTAAATTGCGCATAGGTAATCGGGAAGAACGCGCGGTTGTACCACGACCACGGCTCCTGCACGAACTGGCACGAACTGGGTACCACGTAGCGCGGCTGCAGCGCCTGCAACTGCGCGATCCATTCGGCCGGCAGCGCAGGCGGCGCGGCCACGGCGCGCGATGGCGTGAGCACCTCGATTTCGCGCATCGTCTGGAACGGCCACAGCACCATGTCCCACGGGCCCAGTCCGACCAACTGGGCCAGCGTGTCGTCGTCGATCCACGAGTCGACGACATTGAGCACGTTCTGCCCGGCCGCCTGCACCTGGAACATCGAGTCGACATCGACATCCATCGCCTCGCGCGGGGTGACGGTGAACGGGCCGACCGTGACCGGCGCGTTCAGACGCAGCGGGTGCACGTGCGTGAAGCCAAGCTGGCGCACCATGTCGAACAACGCGTCGAAGATGCAGTAGATGTACAAGGGCGTCGCGCGGTCCAGCAGATCGAGGCTGTCGAGCGAGCAGTGATCGTCGTGGAAGTGCGAGATGAAGACGGCGTCGAAACGCTGGCGGCGGATTGCCGCGACATCGAAGCGCACGTCCGGAAACGCATGGCAGTTGCGGCTGAACGGGTTCTCGAAGATGGTATCGAACGCGATGGTCGCACCCTCGCACCAGAATACGTAACCCGCATGCAGGATGCGCGAAATGGTCAAGCCTGGCGTTGTCATTGGTCCCCCTAGGAGGCCGCATTTTACAGGGCGCGCTCCGGGACGGCGCTTGTTGTCGCCAAACCGAACGGCTACACTGCACCACCCCAGCGTTCCCGAAAGTACTCGATGATCATGAGCCGCCCCATTCCCCGCGCCCTCCTTGCCGTGTGCGCGTTGCTGGTCACCGCATGGGGCGCGCTGGCGCTGTGGTTCCAGTTATCGCAGCCTGGCGGCTATGCTGCGGTCGCACTCTGGTCGCTGGCCGGACTGGCCGCCACCGTCGCCATCGCGCGCGGGCCCGGCAAGTGGCCCGGGACGAAAGCGCTGATTACCGGCGCCGTGGCGCTGGCGGTGCTGCTGGGGTGGTGGTTGTCGCTGGCGCCATCGCACGAGCGCGTGTGGGCCGCCGACGTGTCACGCATGCTCGTCTCGCGCGTCGACGGCAATCGCCTCGTGCTGCAGAACGTGCGCAACTTCGACTGGCGCACCGAAACCGACTACACGCCGCGCTGGGAGACGCGCGAGTATGACCTGGCCGGCATCGTCTCGGCCGACCTGATCCTGTCGTACTGGATGGGGCCACACATCGCCCACACGCTGGTGACGTTCGGCTTCAGGGATGGCAAACAGCTGGTGTTCTCGCTCGAAATCCGCAAGGAGCGCAGCGAGACCTTCTCGGCGATCGGCGGCTTCTTTCGCCAGTTCGAACAGGTGATCATCGCGTCGGACGAGCGTGACCTGATCCGCACGCGCAGCAATGCGCGCGGCGAGCAGGTGTATCTGTACCGCCTGCGCGCCACGCCGGACCAGCTGCGCGCCGTGCTGCTGGCGTACCTGGAACGCGCCGAAGCATTGCGCCGCCAGCCCGAGTTCTACAACACGCTCACCAGCAACTGCACGACGATCCTGTACGAACTGGCGCACCGCATCGCACCCGACCTGCCGCTCGACTACCGGCTGCTGGCATCGGGCCACTTTGCCGAATACGCGTATGACCAGGACGCACTCACGCCGGGCGTGCCGTACGCGGTGCTGCAGCAGCGCGGCCACATCAACGCGCGGGCGCGCCAGGCCGATCTCGATGGCGCCGATTTCTCGCGCGCCATCCGCGCCGGCGTGCCCGGAATTCCCTGAGCCGGCGTGCCGGTCATGCGTCGCCGGGCAGTTCGGCCTCGGCCCGCCGGATCGCCACTTTCGCGATGCGGCGCTCCTCCACTGCGACGACCTCATAACGCCAGCCATCGAGTTCGACGCTCTGGCCAGGCACGGGCATCGACGCGAAACGCGCCAGCAGGAAGCCGGCCAGTGACGTGTAGTCATCGTCCCCCACCAGCGCATCGGTCTCGAGTACCTGTTGCAGCTGATGCAGATCGGCCGCGCCATCGGCTTCCCACACATCCGACCCCTGCGGCCGGATCGCCAGTTGCTCGTCCTCGTCCGGGAATTCGCCGGCGATTGCCTCCAGGATATCCACGGGGGTGAGCAGACCCTGCACGATCCCGAATTCGTCGGTGACCAGCACGGGCTGGCCGTGCGCGCGCTTGAGCGTCTCCATCGCGCCCAGCACACCAGCGGTATCTGGCAGCAGGATCGGCGCGCGCACGATGCCGCCGTCGAGCGACGCATCGATGCGCCCGTGCAGCATCAGTGCACTGACCAGATCCTTGGTGCGCGCAATGCCCACCAGCTGGTCCAGCTGGCCACGGGCGACCGGCATGCCGCTGTGGGGTGACGCCTGCAACTGGCGCAGGATGATGTCGGCATCGTCGTCCAGATCGACCCACGTGAGTTCCGAGCGTGGTGTCATGATCGAGCGGATCGAGCGGTCGGCCAGCGCCAGCACGCCGCTGACCATATTGCGTTCTTCGGCGCCGAACGCTTCCGGCTCCGTGACCGGTTCATCCTGCGGTTCGGCATCGGCATCGACGTGCATCCGCTTCTTGCCGCCCATCAGGCGCAGCACCGAATCGGCGGTGCGGTCGCGCAGTGGCACGCGCGCTTCCTGCTTCAAAAAATTGCGGCGTGCGAACTGGTTCAGCGCCTCGATCAGGATCGAGAAACCGATGGCGGCGTACAGATAGCCTTTCGGGATATGAAAGCCCAGGCCTTCGGCAACCAGCGACAGGCCGATCATCAACAGGAAGCTCAGGCACAGCACGACGACGGTCGGATGCGCATTGACGAAACGCGTCAGTGGCTTGGACGCCAGGATCATGACGCCGATCGAGATGATCACCGCGGCCATCATCACGTACAGGTTGTCGACCATGCCGACGGCGGTGATGACCGCATCGAGCGAGAACACGGCGTCGAGCACGACAATCTGCGCGACCACGGCGCCGAAGCCCGCGTACACCCGCGACCTGGTCTGCACATGCGTGACGCCTTCCATGCGTTCATGCAGTTCGACGGTGGCCTTGAACAGCAGGAACACGCCGCCCAGCAGCAGGATCAGGTCGCGGCCGGAAAACGCCATCGACCCGAGGGAGAACAGCGGCGCCGTCAGCGTGACGAGCCACGAGACGATCGTGAGCAGGCCAAGGCGCATCAGCATGGCCAGGGACAGGCCAATGAGGCGCGCCTTGTCGCGCTGGTGCGGCGGCAGTTTGTCCGCCAGGATGGCGATGAAAATCAGGTTGTCGATGCCCAGAACGATTTCCAGGACAACGAGCGTGAGCAGACCCGCCCAGATGGTGGGGTCGAAGAGCCATTCCATGTGTTACCTCTTGTTTGAATCAGTGTGAACGTGCAGCTGCATCACGCCGCAAAAGCGCGCAGCAGGGACATGCCGCAACAGCGGCACAGGCAGGCGTCACACCGCGCGCGGGGGCTTCAACAAGGGATGCCAGGACTGACTGGGATGAGACAGGGATGGGGATGCGGGTACGCCGCCGCGCACATTGGCCAGGCGCAGCGACAGGTCTTCGTTGACGGCGTCGTGCACGTCGGCCCCGGCAGGCGGTTCATCGGGATCGATGTCGCAGCTGGCCTGGCAGTCGTAATTATCGGGCAGGTACGCGTCGGCAAAGACGGGGGCGGACGTCAGCCCAACGAGCGGTTCGGAGGTGACGGCACTCTGCATTGGCTCGGGCGGCAGCATCGCGGATGCGGCCATGGCCAGGGCAAACATGTTCAGGGGGAGAAGCAGGATCAGGCAGATGACGAATACTCGTCTCATAGACAACAAAATAGTCGGTGACCCGCTCATTCTAGCATGGCCCCGCGCACGCCATTCGTGCGCGCCGCACGCACGGCAGCCCTCTTGTACAATGGCCGCCACCTTACCCACCGGCCCTGCCGGGAAGCACCCGATGCACACATCTGCCCAGCGCATGAGCGCGCTGCTCGATTATCTCGTCGAGCAGGCCAAAGACATAGATCCTTCCGCGTTCACGCTCGCGAAAGTCACCGAATTCAAGAAAACCTTTACCGACCTGGCGACGCTGCCGTGGATCGAGTTCAACGTCGAGACCGAGCAGGATGACCTGTGGCTGCGCGTACACCGGCTCGAGTCCACATCGCCGCCGTTGCTCGCCGATCCGGCGCTGGCGCCCTACCTGACGATCGGCACCGACCCGTCCGGCAATCCGCCGGCGCTCAATGACGCCACGCTGGCCGATGCCCGCCATGACGATGCGGCCCATGCAACCGATGACCAGGCGAAGCAGCGCGTCGAGGAACGCGATGCAGAGCGCCGCGCCCGTGTCGCACAGGGTCTGGCTGCCTACCTGCCGCCGTGGCAGGAGTGGGCTGCGCGCGAACGTCCGCGCCGCCAGGTGATCACACTGTACGCAGACCTGTTCGCACTGAAGGCCCGGCTCGAATCCGAAGAAGCGGCGCGCCCGCTGGAACTGGTCTGGGGCATGGGCCTGTCGTCGTGGCAGATGCGCACACCGGCACCGGTCGACTTCCATTACCCGCTCATCACGCAGGCGCTGGAAATCGACATCGACCCGGCCTCGCACGCCATCGGCCTGCGGCCCCGCCAGCTCGACGCGCACCTGGAACTGGATGCGTTTGCGGCCTGCGGCGTGCCCGGGATCGGCGACGTCGAACGCGCTGCCCGCAGCCTGCTGGCCGCGCGCGGCGACAGCACGCTCTCGCCGTTCGCACCCGAGATGATCGAGCCGATCCTCAAGCTGATCGCCGGCCAGGTCAGCGCCGACGCCCGCTACGACATGGCTGCCACGCAGGCGCCGCCACCGGGCGAGCGCCTCGTCGTCACGCATGGCTGGGTGATCTTCGCCCGGCCACGCGCGACGCACTTCCTGATCGACGACATCGCGCGCCTGAAAGACCGCGTGGACGACGCCGAAGGGTTGCCGGACGGGCCGCTGAGCCTTGTCACGCCGCCCGGCAGCGCGGTGCTCGAGCATGAGCCGATCGCTTTTCGCGGGCTGTCCGGCGGCGCCGTCAATGCCGGCGAGCCGCGCGAGCTGTACTTCCCGCTGCCGTACAACCGCGAGCAGGAAACCATCGTCCAGCAACTGGAACGTTCGCCCGGCGTCACGGTCCAGGGTCCGCCCGGCACCGGCAAGACGCACACGATCGCCAATATCATCAGCCACTACCTGGCCTCGGGTAAACGCATCCTGGTCACGTCCAAGGGCGAGCCGGCGCTGAAGGTGCTGCAGGAGAAGATTCCGGAATCGATCCGGCCGCTCACCGTCGCCCTGCTGTCGGGCGACAAGGAAGGCATGCGCCAGTTCCAGGCGTCGATCGAAGCGATCATCCACACGCTGTCGCACCTGAACCCGCAGGTGGAGACCGAGGCGATTGCCGCGTGCCGCGTCGCGCTCGACCGGGCGCACGCCGAAACCGCCGCCATCGACACCCGCATCGACGAGATCGCGCATGCCCAGCTGGCCGCCGTCAGCGTCGACGGGGTCGAGATGCGCGCGCAAAAGATGGCCGAACTGGTCATCGACGGCAAGGACCGTTTCGGCTGGTTTGACGATGACTTGTCGCTGGCCCCGCAGCACGCGCCGCCATTCGGCGATGAACAGGCGATGGGCCTGCGCGAGGCGCGGCGCCGGCTCGGCGCGGACCTGGTCTACTGCAATGCGTCGCTGCCAGCGGCCGACGCCTTGCCATCGGCGCAGGCCATCGGCCGTCTGCACGACACGCTGCTCGCGATGCGCGACATCGAGCGCGACGAAGCCAGTGGCGCGCTGCCGCCGCTGCGCGCCACGACGCCCGACGTGTTTGCCGCCGCACAGACCTTGCAAACGGCGCTGGCCGGCGCGATTGCCACGGCCGCCGAGGTCGAGGCGTCGGGCGTCGACTGGGCGCATGCCGTGCGCCTGAAATCGCGCCAGTCGCAGTTCGTCACTGAGCGCCGCGCGTTCGAGGCGCTGCTGCCCGAAATGGATGCGCTGCTGCGCGCACGCGCCGAATTCATGCAGCGCCCCGTCACGGCGCCAACCGAAGCGCTCGGGCATCCGAAAGCCATCGAAGCGATCAACCGCGCCGTCGAGACGGGCAAGCCATTCGGCCTGCTGTCATTTGGCGGCGGCGACGTCAAGGTGCAGATCGCCGCGATCCGCGTGGCGGGCCTGGCGCCAGCCTCCAGCGACGACTGGGCCCACGTGCAGCGTTACGCCGCGCTGCAGAACCGCCTGCACTCGTTCGCCGTGCGCTGGAATGCGTTTGCGCCCGATCTGTCGCTGCCGGTCCTGGTGGCGGACGTGGCGCAACTGCGCGCCATCGAGCAGATCCTGACCACGGCCCGCGCCGCGCATCTGCAGGCCACAAGCCACGACCTGCAGTTGCCGGGACTGGCCCAGGCGGTATTCAGCCAGCCGCCGACGAACGACCTGCTGGGCCGCGAGGCCGACCTGCTGCGTGTGCGCGACTACCTGACGCGCCACCTGGCGCGCGCCAATCTCGAACAGGCCCGCACCGCCATGGCCGCGCTGCGTGGCCTGCTGGCCGGCACCGATGGCCCTGTCGGCGTGCGCCTGCGCGACCTCGCCGGGCAGACACTGGGCACACCTGGCCTGGCGGCCGACACGGTCAGCGCCGACTATGCGGCGCTGCTCGCGGAACTGCGCCGCATCGCTGCGCTGGCGCCGGACCTGGCCACCGTGCGCGACGTTGCGGAACAAGTCGCGCAGCATGGCGCCCCGCGGCTGGCGACACGCTTGACCACCATCCCGGTCGACGCCCACGGCGACGACGCCGTGTTCCCGGTGCGCTGGCGCGATGCCTGGACCTGGGCGCGCCTGAAAACCTACCTCGACGATATCGATGCGCGCGACGAGATGCTGCGTCTGGCCGCACGCCGGCGCGAACTCGAACGGGGCCTGGCGCGACTGTACGAACAACTGGTGTCGAAATCGTCCTGGCTGGCCACGCGCCGCCTGGCCGGCCAGAACGTGCTGAGCGCGCTGGAAACCTACCGCACGTCGATGCGCAAACTGGGCAAGGGCACGGGCGTGAACGCGGGCCGCTACCGGCGCGATGCGCAGGAAGCGATGGTCAATGCGCAGGCCGCCGTCCCGTGCTGGATCATGAGCCATGCACGCGTGTCCGAAACGCTGCCCGCCACGCTCGGTGCGTTCGACCTTGTCATCGTCGACGAGGCCAGCCAGTCCGACCTGTGGGCGCTGCCGGCGGTCCTGCGCGGCAAGCAGCTCCTCGTGGTCGGCGACGACCGCCAGGTCTCGCCCGAAGCGGGTTTTGTCTCGGCCGCCAAGATCACCGACCTGCGCCGGCGCTTTCTGGCGGGCCAGCCGTTCGAAGCGGTGCTCACGGCCGACATGTCGCTGTACGACATCGCCTCGACCGTGTTTGCTGCCTCGAAGGTCATGCTGCGCGAGCACTTCCGCAGTGTTGCGCCGATCATCGCCTACAGCAACCGCGTGTTCTACAAGGGGTTCATCCAGCCGCTGCGCATCCCGACGGCGTCCGAACGGCTCGACCCGCCGCTGATCGACGTGTTCGTGGCCAATGGTTACCGCGAGAACAAGGGACTGAATCGCCCCGAGGCCGAATTCATCGTGGCGGAAATCGACGCCATCCTGCGCGACCCGGCCTATGCCGGGCGCACGCTGGGCGTGGTATCGCTGCTGGGGCCCGAACAGGCGCAGCTCATCGACAAGATGGTGCGCTCGCGCTGCGACATGGCCGAACTGGTCAAACGCAACTTTGCCTGCGGCGACGCGCGCCTGTTCCAGGGCAGCGAGCGCGATATCATGTTCCTGTCGATGGTCGCCGACAGCAAGCAGCATCACGCGCTGTCCGGTGTGCAGTTCGACCAGCGTTTCAACGTGGCCGCCTCGCGCGCGCGCGACCGCATGTACCTCGTGCGCTCGGTGAAGCTCGAAGAGCTGTCCACGCTCGATCTGCGCCGCACGCTGGTCGAGCACTTCGCCAAGCCGCTCGAGTCCAATGAAGAAGCCACGAGCCTGATCGAGCTGTGCGAATCCGGTTTCGAGCGCGACGTGTACACCGAGCTGTTCGAGCGCGGCTACCGCGTCATTCCGCAAGTGCCGGCGGCCGGCTACCGCATCGATATGGTGGTGGAAGGCGCGCACGACCGGCGCCTGGCGATCGAGCTCGATGGCGACGACTTCCATGGGCCGGACCGGTGGCAGGCCGACATGGGCCGCCAGCGCGTGCTCGAACGGGCTGGCTGGACCTTCTGGCGCTGCTTCGCGTCGACCTGGTCGCTGCAGCGCGCGACGATCCTGGCCGAGCTGCTGGCGCGCCTGGCGGCAATGGGCATCGAGCCGCTCGGGGCCATGGCGCGCACGCCGCTGCTGGTCGAGTACCGCGAATGGGGACGTGACGCGCTTACCGAGGAAACGCCACCGTCACCACACAGCCTTGAGCATCAGCCTTCCGGCCAATCGTGACCGCAGCCCCGTGCTGGTCGGCGATCTGGCGCACGATGCTCAGGCCCAGGCCGGCGCCCGACTTGCCGCCGGGCCGCAGCCTGTAATACGGACGGAACACGTTTTCGGTCTCTTCGTCCGGCACCGGTTCGCCATCGTTCGACACGCGCAGCAGGCATTGGCCGTCGGTGCAGTCGATGGCCACGTCGATGTCGCCACGTGCCAAACCGTGCCGCGACGCGTTCTCGATCAGGTTGCGCAGTAGCTGCTGCAGCCGGTACGGGTCGCCCTGCACGCTGCAATCGTGCGGCGCCGACAAGCCGAGCGACTGGCCACGCCGGTCGAGCAAGGGCTCCTGCAGCGCCATCACGTCGCTGCAGACGTCGGCCAGCGAGACCTGGCGCTGCAGCTGCATGTCGGTGCCGGACGCGAGACGGCTGAAGGTCAGCAGCTGTTCTGCCAGTTGCGTCGTGCGTTCGAGCGCGCCGACCGCCTCGCCAAGCGACGTGTCGCACTCGGCCTGATTGGCCGCGCGCAGCGCGTTCTGCACGTGCAGCTGCACCGCAGCGATCGGCGTGCGGATCTCGTGCGCGGCGGCGTCGATGAATTGCTGCTCACGCTCGAATGCGGCGGACACGCGCTGCAACAGGCTGTTGAGCTCATCCACCACCGGCGCCAGTTCGCGCGGCAGGTCGGGCAATTCGACGGGTGCGAGCGACTCCGGCTCGCGCCGGGCAATCGCATCGGCCAGCGTGCGCAGCGGCGCCAGGTTGGTCGCCAGGACCAGGTTGACCGCCAGCACCAGCAGGATGCCGCCGATGATAACGGGCGCCAGCACCGACGCGCCGAGCTGCTCGACCATCTCTTCGCGCACCTCGTCTTTCTCCGCCACGACCACCCACACATGGCCTGATTGCAGCGCGAACACCTGCCACAGCGTCTCGCCCAGCAGCTTGCTGGTATAGCCGGCCGCCAGGGGGCCGAGCGGCGCTTCCGGCGCTGATGCCGAGCGGGCCAGCAGGCGCCCGTCGGCATTGAAGACCTGGAACGCGATCTTGTGTTCGTACGGGTGACCAAACGGCGTCGCACCGCCCGAATACCCGAGCCCCTGTGGTATCGGAATCACGATCGGGTCCCCGATGGTGGCCGTCTCGAGCTGATGGGCGGCCAGCGTTTCGAGCACGCGCGCCGAACTGGCCAGGCGCGCGCTGAAGAATTCCTCGGACTCGTGACCGGCGAACCAGTGGGCAGCCAGCGAGATGCCCCCCAGGATCAGGAGCATGCACACCATCGTGCGCGTGATCAGGCGCCGGCGGATCGAATAGCGGCGCACGCTCATGTGCCCACTCATGTGGCCACTCATGCTGCCAAATTCCCGATGCGATAGCCAAGCCCGCGCACCGTCTTGATCAGGTCAGGATCGGTCTTGCGCCGCACATGGTGCACGTAGACGTCGATCGCATTGCTGGCGACGCCCTCGCCCCAGCCGTACAGCGACGCTTCGAGTTCACTGCGGGTAAACACCTTGTTGGGCTGCTCGACAAGCCGCCGGAGCAGCATGAATTCGCGGTGCTGCAGATCGATCGGCTGGTTTTTCCAGCTGACCGCCATCCCCGCGAGATCCAGCGCCAGGTCGCCAAAGCGCAACTGGTTGACCGACAGGCCGGCGCGGCGCCGCTCGAGCACCCGCACCCGCGCCAGCAACTCGTCGACATCGAACGGCTTGATCAGGTAATCGTCGGCGCCCAGGTCGAGCGCGACGATCCGGTCGCGCACCGCATCGCGCGCCGACAGCACCAGCACCGGCACGGCGTTGCCAGCACGCCGCACCCGGGCCAGCACGTCGATGCCGTCCAGGCGCGGCAGGCCGAGGTCGAGGATGGCCAGGTCGAACGCGTTGTGTTCCAGCGCCGCGACCGCGGCCAGGCCGTCACCCACGTGTTCGACCGTGTAGCAGGCCCGCCCGAGCGCCAGCTTCAGGCCCGATGCCAGCGATTCGTCATCTTCGACTAGTAGTATTCGCATCCTGCGCGTCTCCTGCTGATTGCATCACTTGCGCTTGGCCGCGACTTGCGCGAGCAGGGCTTCGACTTCGGCCCGCCGACCCGCATCGGCCAGCTTGCGGCCGGGGCGCGCCGGTGCCTGCAGCGCCTTGCGCAGGCAGCGTTCGGCGCCAGCCATATCACCTTGACGATACAGAAAGTCGCCAAGGAAGAAGTTGGCATCAATTCCGTCCGGGTTCAGCGCCAGACCCTGCTGCAGGTTCTCGCGCGCCTTGTCCTTGTCGCCAAATCCGATCGGCCAGCCCGGCACCTGATAATACAGGCTCCCGAGGCTCGTGTAAGCCGAACCGGCCAACGCCTTCGGGTCGCTCTGCAGCGCGGCTTCGAAGTCCTTCTTCGCCGTCTTGGCCAGACCCAGGGCGCCCAGACCACCCTTGGCGCCGGCATGGCTGGCGACGATGATGCCGTGCCAGATCTGCACACCGGCGCTGTCGGGATAGCGAGCCAGCATCGCGTCCGCGTCAGCACTCAGTGCCTCGAATCCGCGCTCCTGTCCACCGGCGGGTGTACCGTACTTGACCTGTTCCCAGCGCTGTTGCAGGGCCCCGACGGCGTCATCGGCGGGTGCGGCCAGCGCGACATTGAAAGCAGCCATGCTGAGGACGAAGGTGGTGAGTGAGTGTTGCAATCTTTTCATGATGACCTCGGTTGTGCGTGCCGGACAGGCGCCGGCATGTGTTTGCGGATGACGGGTAACTGGCCCCGGATGGCCCGGTCGGGCAAGGCTGGCAGCAGGTGATTGACCAGGGCCAGCAGCGCTTCTTTCAGCCCTGGCTTGTACTCCCAAGCCGACCCTTCGATGAATTTGCATAACTGGCGCGCCACATCGGCCGGCTCGTCGAGCGCCACGCCCATCTCGGCGTTCATGGTCTCGACCGCGCCGGCGTTGATGGGCGTGCGGGTTGCGCGCGGGATGAAGTGCCGTACCGCGACGCTGGTATCGGCCAGCTCACGCCGCAGCGCCTGGGTAAAGCCGCGCAGACCCGATTTGCTGGCGCAATAGCCGGCAAAACCGGGATAGCCCAGGTAGCCGAATAATGAGCCGACATTGATGACCTGCGCGCTCGGCGCCTGGCGCAGCTGCGGCAGCAGGCGCTGCGTGAGCAGCATCGGCGCCAGCAGGTTGACCTCGAGCAGGCTGCGCAGCGCCGCCGGCGCCTGGCTCTGGAACGCATGGAAGGCGTTGATCCCGGCATTGTTGATCAGCAGATCGACGCCGCCAAGCTCGCCTGCTGCTGTAGCAATGGCGTCGAGCGTGGCGTCCTGCGTTGCATCGCCGACGACGATCCGCACGAGGTGCGGCCCAAGCCGTTCACGCAGCGCCCCGAGCACCGCGCCATTGCGGCCGACCAGCACCATCGACGCGCAGTACGGCGCCAGGGCGATTGCCAGCGCCTGGCCGATGCCCCCGCTCGCGCCGGTCAGTACCAGCCGCCATGTCGTGTGCGCCATGCTAGACCCCGGCCAGGCTGGGGGCGCGCTGTGGCAGGCTGCGGAAGATGTCGCCGTACAGGCGGTACATCATGCGCGCGCCATGGATCACGGCTTCGCGGTCGGCTTCGTTCCCGAGCTGGTTCATCAGGTTCACGAAGAACGCCACATGTTCCAGGTCGAGGCTGCCGTGCGAGGTCAGGTAGCTGAACGCTGCATCCGGCAGGTCAAGGCGCAACTGGATAGTCTGCGCAGCCTGGGTCGCCAGCGCGGTGCTGGTCCCTTCCAGCACGTGCACCATGCCGAAAAAGCCCACCGGATTGCCACGGTCGATCCCGTGGTAGGCGTACGCCACCATCAGTTCAGTTGCCGGCAGCGGCTGCGAGCGGCGCGCCAGGTCCGGATCGCCGCCACAGGCGGCGATGTCGGAAAGAATCCATGCCTCGTGGCCGATTTCTTCCTGGACGTATTCGGCGATCGCCTGACGCAACCAGGCTTGCTTGTCATTCAGCCGGCTGCCGCACGCCATCATGAGCGGCACCGTGTGCTTGACGTGGTGGTACGCCTGCGTCAGGAACGCCACGTACTGGTCGAGGTCGATATCGCCCGTGAGCGCCTGCTGGATCAGCGGTGTGCCCAGCAGTTGCTGGCGCTGGGGTTCGGTTTGCTGGCACAGGATGTCGTAGAACTGCATACATTGCTCCTTCAGGACTGGTAAATTTGTTCGATGCGCGCCGCGCAGCGCGTGCGCGCCGTGTCGCGCCGCAAGCGGCCGTTGGCAGTGACGGTGCCGTCGGCCTCGGAAAACGGCGTGGTGCGGAACCAGGCGCCGATGCGCGCGTAGTCGGGCAATTGCTCATTGGCCCGGGCCACGGCGGCATCGATCACGGCGTCCGGCGCATCCGCCTGCAGCGGCACGACCGCCGCGGCCAGATAGGCGCGGGCATCGCCCACCACCATGGCCTGGGCCAGTACACCGGTGCCGAGCAACAGCGACTCGGGCCACTCGGGCGACACGTTGCGTCCGTACGCGGTGACCAGCACATTGTTCTTGCGCCCGTCGATGTGCAGGTAGCCGTCGGCGTCGAGATGGCCGATGTCGCCCGTACCCAGCCAGGTGTCCTGGCCTGGCGCATGATCGGCTGGCGCCTGGCCCAGGTAGCCCGCCATGACGCCGCCGCCGACTTCGATCTCGCCGTCCGGCGCGATGCGCACGCTGCGGTTGGGCAGCGGTTTGCCGGCGCTGCCGATCCGCGCCTGCCCCGGCAGGTTCAGCGACACGACCGAGCCGCACTCCGACAGGCCGTAGCCTTCGTACACGGGAAATCCCATGGCCTGCGCCGCCTCGAGCAGCGCTTTCGGGGTTCTCGCCCCGCCGACCGCGATGAACTTGAGGCTGGCAAGGCGCGGATCGTCCGGCCGTACGGCGCCGACCAGCGCCTGCAGCATCTGCGGCAACAGGATCACGCTTTCGGCGCGCGTGGCGGCGATGGCGGCAAGACAGACGCCCGGGTCGAATGAGGCCGCACCGCGCAGGCCCGTCATGGCCAGCGGCAAGCTGATATTGAGCGCGCCCGACAGCAAGGCCGTGTAGGTGCCGGCGATATTTTCAAGCAGGACCGACAGCGGCAGCAGATTCAGATGGCGCCGGATGTTCAGGCCGGCCAGCGCGTCTGCCAGCACCTGGGCCAGTTCCCACTGCTGGCTGGAACCCAGGCACACGCCCTTTGGCTGCGCGGTCGTGCCCGACGTGAACGTCACTTTCTGCACGCCGGGCGGCACGCTGGCCGGCACGCTGGCGCCGGCATACAGCGACAAGGCGCCGGGCGTGGCAACCGCCGTGGGGTAGCCCAGCGCCCCGGCCAGCGCCGCATCGACGCAGAACAGGCCTTCGACCGCTGCCAGCGTCAGCGCGTGTTGCCACTGGGGCGGCGTGAAGAACGACGGCAGCGGCACCAGCGTCATGCCGGCTTCGTGCACGGCGAGGTCGATGGCGATCCATTCGGGACCGTTGTCGGCCAGGATCGCCAGCGCAGCGCCGGGACGGAACGTGGCGCGCAACATCCGCGCCAGCGCCTCGACACGCTCGATGAGCACGCTGGCGCTCCAGGTGCCGTGCGCGCCTTCCAGCACGGCGCCGCTCGCGGGGAGATTAGCGCGCCAGTTGATCATGACCGAATCCAATATTGCCGAACATGACTTGCGGATGGGTCGCGTAATAGCTACCCCATGCCCCCTGCGCCTGCCCCAGACGCGCCGGATCGGCGTCCGCCAGCACCGACGGTGCCAGCCGCAGCCGGGCGAACGAATTGAGCAGTGCGCGCGTGGCGGTGAACGTGACCCAGACCAGGCCCTGGCAATGCAGCTGGTGCGTCATGGCCACGATCAGGGCGCGCGCAGCGCCCGCATCGGTACTGGCCAGGTTGCCCACTTCGACGATGCTGCCGCGTGCGACCGGCCGGCCGGTGCGCGCGCCGATTTCGGTCTCGACCGGGCCGTCCAGATAATGTTCGAGAAACAGCCGGCCTTCGCCCGCCAGCGAATAACCGAGTGCAGCGACCCAGCGCCCGGCGCTGTCGCGGCAGCCGGCGAGCGTATGGCAGAAATGCTGCAGGGTAGCGCCGTAGACGCGGGCAAACTCGACAGCGATGAAGGCTTCGAGCGATGCGCGTTCCGGATGGTCCGGCGCCACGAGTTCAAGAGCGCGCCCGACCCCGGCTGCGGCGGGTGGCGTGGCGCTGGCGCGGGTAGCGCATGGCGTGGTGGTCGACACTGGTCACTCCTTTTGTTGTTCCCATGGCGAAACTTATGGGGGCAACATTAAGGCCAGATTAATCGACGCTCGCAGTGCGGAGAGTCAGCGGGACAGTGCCCTTGGGCGGTGTTCAGCGCCAGGCGCTGTCGGCCCCGGCATCGAAGACGAGGAAGCGCGAGGGGCCGTCCCTGAAATTATTATCGGAGACAATCACCAGCGAACGGTGGCCATTGGCCAGCCTGGGACCCCACGCCATCGCTTCATAGTTATCGGACCACCCAGCCGGCAGCTGCGCGTTGTCCAGCAGCTGGCGCTTGACGGCCGGCCGCACGCCGGCGGCGATCGGCGCGTCCGGATCGAGCGCAGTGGCGCCTTGCAGATCGACGTCATACAAACGCGCGTCGAATGTGAAATCGTGCGCCGTCTGGCGGCCGGCGCGCTCGATGACCAGCAGGCGGCGCGGTCCGATGGCCAGGATCTCGGCAATGCCGTTTTCGCTGTAGCCGCCCGGGCGGCCCGGCGGCAACACCGGCGCGAGCCGGTACGCGTACTGCACCAGGATGCGGCCCTGCCGGTCCAGCAAACTGAGTCGCGTGAACGCGCCCTCGCCCGGTGCCGACGCCTGCCCGTCCTGGATCAGCGCACCTTCCATCGCCAGCCACAGGTGCTGGCCATCGACACTGAAGCTCAGGCCCTCCGGCCCCGCATTGCTGCGCCCACCGGCTTCTTCATCGGGCTGGATCTGCAGCGCTGCGGGAAACGGCGGCGCGGCCAGGGGCGTACCATCCATGCCGGCGCGCGCCAGCAGCATTGGCGAGCGTGCGGCGCGATCGCCTTCGCCGGCGAACCAGAGACTGCGCCCGAGTGGATCGATGCGCAGCGCCTCCAGGTCGGCCACCTGCCCGGGTTCGCCGCGCCGCGCATACGGCGCGCCGCCAGCCTGCACCAGCGGCTGCATGCCGGTGATCTGTACGCCCGCGACGCGTTGCGCGTCGTAGTCGATGCGGGCGCGATAGAAACGCGTCGGGCCATGCACGCGACGATCGTCGCTGATGATGAGCCATTCCCTGGTCACGCTGTCGTAATCGATGCCGGACAAGCCACCCACGCGCGTCCCGTCGATGCGCATGTCACCCGCCAGTTGCGTGGTGCCGATCAGGCGCAGGTTGGGCGAAGGCGTGCTGCAGGCAGTGAGCAGCAGCGCAGCAGAAATGGCGAAAAGCCGGCGAATGAAGGTCATGGCGGTCTGAAAAAATTCCGGCGCACCCGCCGGCAAACGGCCATTATCCATCAAGCGACGGCCCTGCCGCCAGCCTGCCCTGCCTTACATCCTCAAGCGCAGGCTCACGCCATACGTCGTCGGGTTGTAGCGGATATCGCGCGGCTGGTACTGACCGAGCGAGCTTTCATACTTGGTGCGCGTCAGGTTGATGGCGTCAAACTGCAGCGACACGTTGTCGTTGATTTCGTAGCCGATGCTCAGGTCGACGAAGGTCGCGGCCTTGACCACGCGGTCCTGGCCGAACGGTGCTTCGGCGATCTGCTCGACATAGTCGCCCCGGCGCGTGGCGGCCAGGCGGCCGGTGAAGCCGCTGCCTTCGTACAGCAGCGCGAAGTTGTAGCTCTGGCGCGAGACGCCGGTGAGCGCCGTCGTCGTGAACTGGTCGCTGTCGAACGCCGTGCGTGACTGGTTGTCGGCATCAATATAGGTGGCGTTGAACTGCGCACCCAGGCCGCTCCAGGCGCCCGGCAAAAAGTCAGCGAATTTCTGGATGCCGAATTCAGCGCCGCGCAGGCGGCCCTTGCCCGAATTTCGCGGGCGCGTCACGCGGTATAGCTGGCCGTCGATCGTTTCATCCTGCGTGAAGGTTTGCTGGTAGCCATGGATATCGCGGTGGAACAGCGCGATCTGCGCGTAGCCATTTTGCTTGAAGTAGTACTCCAGTGTGGCGTCGAGATTGGTGGATTTGGTCGGCTCCAGCAAGGGATTGCCAGCCCCGCCGCTACCCGCCACGTTGACCGTCGGCGCAATCAGGGACAGCGACGGGTTGAGCGCACCGAACTCGGGCCGCGTGATCGTCTTGCCGACCGACAGGTGCGACTGCAGGTTCTCGCGCCAGCCGATCGTCGCCGTGGCGCTTGGCAGCACATTGGTTTCCGACGTCGACTGGTCAATGTCGGTGATCGCATCGCCAATGCGACTCTGGCCGCGCAGGTCGCGGTTCACGCGCACGACGCGCAGCCCGGCTTCGCTCTTGATGCCCACGCCGGCGATCTCATGGTCCCAGCGCCCCGCCGCGTACAGCGTGACATTCTGCTCTTTCTGGTCGAACGCGCGCGCCGGGTCTTCGGCAATGCGCCCGCTCGCCAGGCCGTAGCCATTGCGCACGGCGTCGGCCTGGTCGATCAGGAAGTCAGCCGACGGGGCGCTCCAGGCACCACCCAGGCGGTCCAGCCCCGGCACCAGCTGCTGGAACGCCGGTCCGAACGCGCCGATCGGGGTCGGCCGCGCCCCCCTGAAGTCGGCGTTGCCTTCGGCGCCGTGATAGCTCGCCTTGCGCGACGACAGGCGCACGCCGCCCAGTAAAGCCCGGAAGGCACCATCGCCCGGCATCCGGTAGACGGCGTCGGTGCGCCACTGCAACTGGGTGCCGGCCTGCTCGTTCCAGTTCTGCACCATCCCGCGCAGCACATAGGCATTTGGGTCTTGCAGTACGTTGGCGTTGCCGTTCTTGGTGATGGCATTGAAGCCGCCATGACCGTCGGCGCCATACGCGTACACATTGGCGCTCACGCCAGGTGCCTGCTGGTCGACGATCAGCGTGTCGTTGACGAATTTCGAACGCGTGTAGCCCACCTGCGACTCGACCGACAGCGGGCCCTCGAGGTACTTCAGGCCCAGGTTCAGGTAGTGCGTGGCGGTGCGTTCGTTCTGGCCCCAGGTGCTGGTGGCGGTGTATGGCTCCCAGTCGTTGGCGCCGCCGAACTGCGCGGCGGGCGCGCTCGCCGACAGGATCGGGCAGATGACGCCCAGCGACGTCACGCAGCCATTGGACTGCTGGCCCAGCGTCACGCCGGTCAGGCGCGGCGCCGAACCGACATTCGAGAACGCGTAGTTGACGGCGTTGCGCCCCTGGTAACCCATGCCCAGGTATTGCGCGGTGGCCGTCGTGCGCGGGTTGATCTTCCACTGGAAGGCGCCGTGCACGCTCTGGCGTTCGCGCGCGCCCTGGTTGTAGGTGCCGCCGATATGCGGCAACTGGCCCAGCACCTCGCCAGGGGCAAGCGGTGCGAATGGCGCCGATTCGCCCAGGCGCGTGGCGCTGCCGTCAGGCCGCACCGAGAACACGTTCGATGGCCGGTCGTTGTACTGCACCGGATAGGCCCAGTTGTCGCGGTTGACGGCAACGTCGAACAGCGCGCCCATCTCGCCGAAGTCGGTGTCCCAGCGGTTGCTGACCAAAAAGCCACCGCCCGGGCTGTGCTTGTCGGCCGTGTTGCCGCTGCCGTTGATCTGGTTGACGCGGTCTTCGACGTAGCCGGTGGCCACGAAGCCCTTGGCGTCGAACGGTGCGCGCAGGCGGATATTCACGGCGCCGGCGATGCCGCCTTCGAACTGGTTCGCGGTGGCCGATTTGTAGACTTCCATGCCGCCGATCGACTGCACCGGCAAATCCTGGTACGCCAGACGACGCCCGGCAGCGGTGAAAATCTCGTTGCCGTCCAAGGTGGTGGCGACGTCGGGCAAGCCGCGGATGGTGACGTTGCTGGTTTCGCCGCGATCGCGCCCGACCTGTACGCCCGCCACGCGCTGCAGCGCATCGCCCGCATGGCGGTCGGGGAACTTGCCGATATCGTCGGCATTGATCGCATCGACCACCTGCGCCGCATCGCGCTTGATGTCCTCGGCCGAGCGCAGGCTCTGGCGCAGGCCCGTGACCTTGATGACGGTGGGCGCGGCCGGGGTTGCCGGAGCGGCATCCACTGGCGCCGCCGGCGCCGGCGGAACTGGCGCGTCGGCGACGGCCTGTGCGAAGGCTGGTGCGCCATATGAGGACAGCAGCATGATGGCCGCGCATACCGGCGTGAGGTTCAAACGGCGCATTCGTTCTCCTGGAGTCTGCGTGAATCGGACGCGCCGCGACTGGCATCGCCCCAAATGTGTCTTCATAACGCAGTGCTACGCTAACCAGTTGACATAAATACACGAAAATAATTGCGTGGCCGCAGGAAAACGTGCGAGGTTCAGGCACAAACCTTCGCCGCATCCAACGTGGCCAGCACCTGCGGACCGATCTCGCGCACCGAGCGCACGCCGGTGAGCACCATCGTGGTCCGCAGCTCCTTGTCGATGATCTGCAGCAGCCGCTCGACGCCGGCCTGGCCGTGCGTGGCCAGCGCATACACGAAGGCGCGTCCCAGCAGTACGCCATCGGCGCCCAGCGCCAGCATGCGAAACACGTCGGTGCCGGTGCGCACGCCGCCATCGGCAAAGATGGTCAGCCTGCCGCCCACAGCCGCGGCGATGCCCGGCAGCGCCTGCGCGCTCGACGGCGCCCCGTCCAGCTGGCGCCCGCCGTGGTTCGACACGACGATGCCGTCGGCGCCGAAGGCCAGCGCGGCGCGCGCATCCTCGGGGTCGAGAATGCCCTTGATGACGAGCCGGCCCTGCCACTCGTCACGAATCCATTGCAGGTCGTTCCAGGCGATGCCGGGGTCGAAGTTCGCACCCAGCCAGCCGATGTAGTCGGCCAGGCCGGTGCTGCTGCCCAGGTAAGCGGTGATGTTGCCCAGGTCGTGCGGCCGGCCGAACAGGCCGACGTCCCAGGCCCAGCGCGGATGCGTCAGTGCCTGCAGCACGCGCCGCAGCGGGCCGTGCGCGCCGCTCATGCCGCTGTGCGCATCGCGGTAGCGCGCGCCCGGCACCGGCATGTCGACAGTGAACACGAGCGTGCGCGAGCCAAGCTCCCAGGCACGGCGCATCATGTCGCGCATGAAGCCGCGGTCCTTCAGCACGTACAGCTGGAACCAGACCGGCGTGGCAGCATGCGCTGCTACCTCGGCCAGCGGGCATACCGACACGGTCGACCCGATGAACGGGATTTTGCAACGGCTGGCGGCGCGCACGGCCTGCACCTCGCCGCGCCGCGCATACATGCCGGTCAGGCCGACAGGCGCCAGCGCAATCGGCAGCGCGTAATCGTCGCCGAACCAGTTCACGCCCAGGTCGAGATGCTCGCTGCCCCTGAGCACGCGCTGGCGCAGCCTGACCGCCTGCAGGTCGTCGACGTTGCTGCGCAAGGTCTGCTCGGCGCCGGCGCCGCCATCGAGGTAGTGAAACAGGAACGGTGGCAGACGGCGCTGCGCGGCGGCGCGAAAATCGAGGGCGGACGAAATGATCATGGCGGGGACGGAAGCGGATCGAAGGGGCAGTCTACGTCGCTGGGTGCGCTGCTGTCCATGGGCCGGTGCGGCAATGGCCAGCACGGCGGGTTCACCAGCACTGTGAGAATGTGCGAACAATTGGCGCGCGGCGGCCCCTATACTTGTCCGATATGCACACACGGTCGCGATCGATGTCAGCCTCCTGGAACCGCTCGCTGGGCGTCGGCGGCGCCATGCTGCTGCACGTCGCCATGCTGACCGCATGGCAGGCGAGCCGCCAGCAAGCGCCCGACGATGACCGACAGGTGGTCTTCACCCAGTGGGTGCAGGTGCCTGACAGCAGGCCGCGGCCTGCCATACGCGAAGTACACGTGCCGGTGGCGCGCAGGCGTGCCACTGTACCTGCCCCAGTCGTCAGGACGGGCCATGCGGTGGCGCCGGGCAGCGGGCAGCTCACTGCCGGGGCGGATGTTGCCCTGCCTGGCGATGGTCTTGACGTGCCTTCAGTTCAAGGGAACGCACGACTGAACGTGGAACAGGCGTTGCGCGACGCCGGCGCCATCGATCGCACGCTGCGCAAGAGCAGCAAGGCGTATATCGTCGCGCCACCGGACAGCCCGCAGATCCGCATGGCCAGGGGCTTTGCGGAGGCGGCGGCGGTCGCACCGGGCCGCTGGTGGGAAGCGCCCAAGATCGTTGAACTCGTCAATGACGGCGGCGACGGCGCGCGACGCACACGCGTCGTCACGGCTGCCGGCATTTACTGCATCACCGAGCGCTCCCCGGCAACGAGCATCGACATGATCGAAAAATTCGGCAAACAAAGGATCACGAACTGCGGGCATGAACACGAACAACCTGTCAATGCCCAGGAATGGCGGACCGCGCGCGATTGACGATGGCCTCGCCGCGGGTCAAGCCGACGTCTTGGCGTCCTCGAGCGACTTGCCGGCGGCAAGCCACGCCTTGACCCAGGCCGGTTGACGGCCACGACCGCTCCATTGCTGGGCAGGATCGTCGGGGTTCGTGTAGCCGATGGTGGCGGTGCCTGGTTTTGCTGGCGCTGGCGCTTTGATCGCCAGCACCTGTTTCTCGGTCAGGCCGGCATTGCGGGCAATGTGGAGGATCTGTTCGCGCGCCTTGCTGATGCTGAGGTAATGGTGGGTTTTGAGTGCATCGTTGACTTCGGCTTCAAGTGCGCGAAGTTTGGCCAGCGAATATTTGGAGAGGTCTTGCATGGTTGCCTGGTGCTTTGTAGTGAATGAAACCAGCACCCTATCATGGCAGGCCCCTGTTGGCGAACCGATCGGATACGGTTTCTCCGTTTTTACTGCAGGCGAACCGCCACATCGAACAGCCAGGTCCGGCGAATTTCCACCACATCGTACTGGCGCGCCAGCGCCGGCGGGAACGGTCCATACGGCGCGTGACTGGCAATGATCTGGCGGATCGCCTCATCGACCGCAGGCACGCCACTCGAGGTCACGAACGTCACCCGTTCCACCGAACCGTCGCTGCGCACGGCCACCGTCACGAGCGGCTGCCGGTGAGGCTGTTTGACGACATCGCGCACGGCATCCAGGCTCATGTTCAGCTCGATCTTGCGGCCCATGGCTTCGGCGTACGCCACGAGGTCGGCATTGGCATCGGCGCGGCCCAGCAGCCAGCCGCGCCGCTGCCCGCCAGCGGCGTCACGCTGCGCGGCTTCCTGATTCAACTGCCGGCCGATCGCGCGCAGGCGCTCTTCACGCTGCGCTTCCTGCGGGGTTTGCACGGGCGCGGGTGCCACCTGCGGCAACTGCGCCAGGCGTGCTGCTTCCTGCCTGATCGCGTCCTGGCGGGATGCTTCCTGGCGTGCTGCTTCCTGCCTGATCGCGTCCTGGCGGGATGCCTCCTGGCGTGCTGCTTCCTGCCTGATCGCGTCCTGGCGGGATGCTTCCTGTTGCGCCAGTCTCGCTTGCTCTTGCCGGGTCGCTTCAGCACGCGCGGCCTCAAGCCGTGCCTTATCCTGGCGGGCCACTTCACGTTTGGCCTGTTCCTGCCGGGCGATTTCTGCACGGGCAGCCTCACGCTGGGCCGCCGCCGCGCGGTTCGCTTCCTCCAGACGCTGCGCATCTGCACGCTCGGCATCACGTTGGGCCGCTTCGGCGCTGGCAAGCGTCTCGCGGGCGGCTTGCTCACGTGCCTGTGCCTGTGCCTGTGCCTGTGCCTGTGCCTGTGCCTGTGCCTGTGCCTGTGCCTGTGCCTGTGCCTGTGCCTGTGCCGTCAACTCGGCCAGCCGCTGCTGTTCTGCCGCTGCCGTCGCGGCGCGCGCAGTCTCGCGCTGGACAACCTGCTGGCGCACGCGCTCTTCTGCGATCGCCGTGTCCCGTTTTTCGTCATCGAGCGCGATGATGCGTGCGCCGGCTGCGTCGTCGCTCTGCAGCGTCGGCGCTGGCTGGATCCTGGCAACCGGTGCCGGTTGCATCGCGAGCGCGGGTGCAGGCGCACTCGGTGCCGGTGCGACGGGCGGCGTCGGTTGACTCATGGCGACCGGCGCCGGCGCCGGTGCTGGTGCTGGTGCTGGTGCTGCCATGTCGGGCACGGGTGGCAGTGCTGCTGGTGCTGTGGCCGGTGCCGGTGCTGTGGCCGGTGCCGGCCACAGCCTGACATTCAGTTCCGTCGCCGCCAATCGTCGCTCTTCCCACGGCATGCGCAATCCCGGAAGCCCGAACACATCGCCCTCGAGTGGAATGCTCAGCAGCAGAGCGTGGATCGCCAGGGATAGCAGCAGAGCCAGGCGCATTCGCCAGGAAAAGGTCGGGGTGTCGGAAGGGGTTCTCACATTGTCGGATCGGTCGGCGTCGGTGTGATGGTGGCAAGTTGCCAATGGTGCAAGATCAGCGGCGATGCTATCACACCGCTGGCGCCGTCGCCATGCGCGCTGAACACGACCGACCTGTGGCACTATCGCTTGCAAGGCCCCCCCCGTGCAGCGCGGTGGGGGATTTACTGAACCACGCGAAGGACCGCCGTCCATGCCACAGATTTCCCACCTCGTTGGCACCAAGACCTATCAGTTTGCCGATCTGCGCGACCTGCTGGCCAAGGCCACGCCCGCGCGCTCGGGCGACCACCTGGCCGGTATTGCCGCCGGCAGCGCCGAAGAGCGCGTCGCCGCGCAGATGGCGCTGGCCGACCTGCCCCTGAGCATTTTCCTGAACGACGTCGTCGTGCCGTACGAAGCCGACGAAATCACGCGCCTGATCATCGACAGCCACGACAGCGCCGCGTTTGCGCCGATCCGCCACCTCACGGTCGGGAGTTTGCGCGAATGGCTGCTGGGCGATGCTGTCGACGGGACCATGCTGGCGCGCGTCGCACCGGGCATCACGCCCGAAATGGCGGCGGCGGTATCGAAGATCATGCGCATCCAGGACCTGGTGCTGGTGGCGCGCAAATGCCGCGTGGTCACGCGCTTTCGCAATACGATCGGCCTCGCCGGCACGCTGTCGACGCGCCTGCAGCCGAACCACCCGCTGGACGACCTGTCGGGCATCGCAGCCAGCCTGTTCGACGGCCTGATGTACGGCAGCGGCGATGCGGTTATCGGCATCAATCCGGCCACCGACAATGTCGCGCAGGTGGTCAAGCTCGTCACGATGCTGGACGAGATCATCAGCCGCTATGAGACTCCCACCCAGTCATGCGTGCTGACGCACGTGACCAACACCATCGAGGCGATCGGACGCGGCGCACCGGTCGACCTGGTCTTCCAGTCGATCGCCGGCACGCAGGCAGCCAACGCCAGTTTCGGCATCGACCTGGCGCTGCTCGGCGAAGCCCGCGCCGCTGCGCTGTCGCTGGGCCGCAGCACGGTCGGCAACAACGTCATGTATTTCGAGACCGGCCAGGGCAGCGCGCTGTCGGCCAATGCCAACCATGGCGTCGACCAGCAAACCTGCGAGGCCCGCGCGTATGCGGTGGCGCGCGCATTCGAGCCGCTGCTGGTGAACACCGTGGTGGGGTTCATGGGACCGGAATACCTGTACGACGGCAAACAGATCATCCGCGCCGGCCTCGAAGACCACTTTTGCGCCAAACTGCTCGGCCTGCCGATGGGGTGCGACGTCTGCTATACCAACCACGCCGAAGCCGACCAGGACGACATGGACGTGCTGCTGACGATGCTGGGCACGGCCGGCTGCACCTTCGTGATGGGCATTCCCGGCGGGGACGACATCATGCTCAATTATCAGACGACGTCGTTCCACGATGCGCTGTATGCGCGCCGTGCGCTGGGCCTGCGACCGGCGCCGGAGTTCGACGCATGGTTGCGCGCAATGGGTATCTTCAAAGGCGGTGATCGGTTCGATCTTGGGCGTAACGTGCCCCCGGCATTCCAGCGCGCGCTGCTGCAGTCATCCTGAGGTTGCCTTCATGTCCAATTCGACCGACGACCCCATTGCCGCCGCCGCACCCTGGCAGAGCCTGCGCCAGTTCACCGATGCCCGCATTGCGCTGGGCGCCGCCGGCATCAGCCAGCCAACAGGCGCGCAGCTCGACTTTCAGCTCGCACATGCACGGGCGCGCGATGCCGTGCACCTCCCGCTCGACGTTGATGCGCTCAAGCCAGTATTGCAGGCAGCGTGGCCGCACGCTGGCCAGCCCCTGCTGCTGCACAGCGCGGCTGCGAACCGTAACGTCTATCTGCAGCGGCCGGATCTGGGGCGGCGGCTCGATGCGCCATCACGCGCGCTTCTGACCGATAGTGACGTTGGCAACCATTCCTGCGATCTGGCGATCGTCGTGGCGGATGGCTTGTCGTCACACGCGATCGCGCAGAATGCTGCGTCCTTCCTGTCAGCGCTACATCTGCAGCTGGCCGCCGAGGCGTGGACGCTTGCGCCAGTTGCGCTCGTCCAGCAAGGCCGCGTCGCCGTGGGCGATGAAGTCGGTGAATTGCTGGGGGCGAAGATCGTCGTCGTACTGATTGGTGAACGGCCGGGCCTGAGCGCACCGGACAGCATGGGCATCTACATGACGTGGGCGCCACGCGCCGGCCTGACGGACCAGCGTCGCAACTGCATTTCGAACGTCAGGCCGGCGGGTTTGGGTTACGTCCAGGCCGCCGCCCGGCTGCATTATCTGCTCGGGCAAGCGCAGCTACGGCAGTTGAGCGGCGTCACGCTGAAAGATGAGACGAGGCAGGATGACGTGCTGCCGGGCGGCGGCGGGCCGGCGTTCCTGCTGTGACTTTCCGAAACAGATATCGCGTTTTGAAAATTGCTGCAACCACTGACTGTGAATGGCGGAGGCAACTAATCCTTGCTGAATTAAACCAGCTGGATGAACTTCCGCTTTCTGCCAGAAGCGAACTTACATAATCCTCGTGTTTACCAAGATGAAAATTCGTACGGCTGCGACTGAAGACCTAGAGCGTATCGTTCATTTGTTTGGGCAGCTCGGATATTCAACTGAACCAGAGAAAGTAGAAAAACAGCTCAATGCGCTGCGCTGCGGTGCTTCGGGACAGGCGTTTGTCTCGGAGGACCGCGGCAATACTGTCGGCGTGGCGATAGTGCACATCATGAAGCCATTACACGTCGAAGGTTCATGGGCTCTGCTGTCTGCGTTAGTAGTGGATGACAAATGCAGGAGTTCGGGCATAGGAGCACACTTACTGGCCGCTGCAGAGCAATTTGCGATGCAGCACGACTGTTCACACCTCGAATTGTCCAGCAGCACTGCGCGCACTCGAGCGCACATGTTCTTCTAGGCGTTACGGACCATCTTCAGTGGAAAGACGAGCATCTGCTCGTTTTGCAGGGCAAGATCAACTCCTACGTGTAGTTTGTCGAAAGCGGTGAAGTCTTCGATATGCTTTCCGGATCCAAAGGCAAGAAAATACAGATTGATGTGATTACGAAATACAAGCCAACCGAAGATGCTCTTCAATTCTTTGGACATGCTGAGGCGTTTCTTAGACAGGAAGGCATTGGATTCGCGCATAGAGCCGGGCCTGACGGATACGAGGCCGCTGAGCTATAAGGTCCGCGATGGGTTGGAACCAGCCGGTCGCGACAGGCAGAATCCGGCCAAAAGCGGACAGCATCATTCAATGCTTGGCCGACTCTACTTCACCTTCACAGCAGGAATGCTGGAACGTCGATATCTCATAAAAAATCTGTTCACTTATGCTGGATTGATCCCTGCCAGCAAATTTACTAAAAGATTCGGATTGGCAGGCTTAACGAAGTAGTAATCAAAGCCTGCGGCGATGGAACTTTCCTTGTCATATTCTTGGCC
Organism: Telluria sp. LT1R51-2; assembly: GCF_059685775.1. Taxonomy (NCBI): domain Bacteria; kingdom Pseudomonadati; phylum Pseudomonadota; class Betaproteobacteria; order Burkholderiales; family Oxalobacteraceae; genus Telluria; species Telluria sp. LT1R51-2. The sequence continues at coordinate 2,102,427 of NZ_JCASIM010000001.1, forward strand.
ATAGCCTGTAACAGCAATGAGCGTGGCATGGGCGGATTACGAGCTCATACGAAGGCGCCGCGCCAGCTCGTTCCCGTCCATATCTGGAAGCCCGATATCAAGCAGGAAAACGTCGTATTTCTCGACTGCGGCAGTCTCCAGCGCATCTGCTGAACTGTATTGCACGACCACCTTGTGCCCTGATGTTTCCAGGAACATGGCCAACAGGTCGGCCGCATCGACATTGTCATCTACTACTAGCATCTTCAACTGCTTTGGAACCGCTGAGGGGCTATGCATTTCCGCTGCTATTTCGTGCGGTAGCGCTTCAATCAGCGGGAGCGAAACGGTAAAAGTCGAGCCGCGTTCCCGCCCGTCGCTGCGCGCTTGCACCTGCCCAGCATGCAGAGTGACCAGGCTTTTTACGAGGGCCAGACCAAGACCAAGACCGCCTTGGGCGCGATCCGACGAGCGCCGCTCCTGGGTGAACAAGTCGAAGACGAAAGGCAGTAGTTCGGCATCCATTCCTATTCCGTTATCCCGAATGGATATGTCGAGCCGTTCTGCATTGGCATCTATCGCCACCGAGATTTCGCTTCCGTCAGGCGTATATTTTGCGGCATTCTGCATCAGGTTCGTGACGACTTGTACCAAGCGCTTTCGGTCACCCATGACGAGTGCCGATTTCATGGGTGACGAAAGCGTTAACTTGTGCCGTTTCGCGTCCATGAACGGCATGACCTGTTCGATCGATTCGTCAACGACTTGCCGGATATCAACGCGCTCTCGTACCAGCTTGACCAAGCCGCTGGTGACACGTGACACGTCGAGCAGGTCGGTCACCAGGTTACTCATATGTTCGGCCTGGCGCGTGACTATCTGGCCCAAATGCCGGACCTTTCCGGCGTCATCGGCAACTGCTGCAAGCATCCGCGCCGCCGAAACGATTGGGGCGAGCGGATTGCGAAGCTCGTGGGCCAACATCGCAAGGAACTCGTCCTTACGCCGGCCCGCTTCCTGTAAGGCCAGATTCGCCTCTTTGCGGCTAGTGATGTCAGTGGCAATTCCGGCAAAGCGGCGCTTGCCGGTTTGAGCGTCCGTGAACATGCGGCCCTTGGCACTTACCCAGACTGTATTCCCCGTGCCAGGCAAGGTGCGGTAGTCGATATCGTAAGAGGTGCCGTCCTGCATCGCCTGCGTCACAGCGGCAATGACTTTGTCACGATCTTCAGGATGGATGATACGGGTGAAGTACTCCAGGCTGGCACCTCGTTCAGCGACCTCGGGCGGCACGCCGTACAGGCTGGCGAAGCGCTTGTCCATGATTGTCACACCGGTGTCGGGATCGATCGACCAGGTACCCATATTTCCCGATTCCAGCGACAATCGAAAGCGCTCTTCCGCGTCCTGGTGCCGAGCCAGTGCCGAGACTTTGTCGGTTGTCTCGATGACTGTGCCGATCACGCCGACAATAACGCCCTGCTCGTCGCGGACAGGACTGACCGAGAAGGTGAAAACTCTTTGTCCAGCACGTTCGCCCTGTGTAATTGGCAGCGCCATATCCTGAAAAAACATGGTCTGCCCTGCCAATGCCTGGGAACAGATCGACACAACGGTATCAGCAACTTCTGGCCACAATGCTTCCATGGTCATGCCTTGCCGCGTAGCAGGCCGTCCAGTCATCAGTTCCCGGTAAGGTTCGTTGAACATGGTATGCAATTGACTCGACCATGCAACATAGGATGGAAATCCGGAGTTGAGTATGATGCTGAATGACGTGCGCAGTGCGGCGGGCCAGTATTCAATGGGGCCAAGGGGATGGGCGGCCCAGTCGGATTGAGCAATGTCCCAGCCGACGTCGTTGGTATCGTCGAGAAATGAAAAGTTTGCGGATAACATGGCGCACCAGATGTAGAGTTCAAGGAATTTACCTGTCAGACGCTCATTGTGCAGTGTCAGGTCGTGTCACGGTCATACCAGTGTCGCGAAAATAGCCACTACAAATTAGTTGATCGGGACTCTGCATCGGTCGAAAGCTGCCGGACACAGATCGGCCAGCAGCAGTCGCTTGCAACCGCCTTCGTTGCAAGTTGTAGAACTAGAAAGGAATAGTGGAGAATGCACATGCACGGCCCAAGCCCAGACACGATGTATCCAATGGATGGTTTTCCTCAGATCTGCTTCCTGAAAAACGCCGTTACCCGTCCGAACATCGAAATCGGCGACTTTACGTATTACGATGATCCCAATGGCGTAGAAAACTTCGAAAATAACGTGTTGTATCACTTCCCTTTCATTGGGGACCGCCTGATCATCGGTAGATTTTGCGCAATCGCGCGTGGCGTCAAATTCATCATGAATGGTGCCAATCACCAGATGAATGGAATCTCAACCTTCCCGTTCTTCATTTTCGGCAACGGTTGGGAAGTTGCTCGCCCAGCTCCGGGCGAACTTCCGTACAAAGGCGATACCATTATCGGCAACGATGTATGGATTGGTTACGATGTATTGATCATGCCAGGCGTGACGATTGGCGATGGCGCCATCATCGCTGCGCGCTCGGTGGTCACGACCGATGTCCCTCCTTACACGGTCGTTGGCGGAAACCCCGCTCAGGTCGTGCGACGGCGCTTCGATGCTGACAGCGTTCGGCGCCTGCAATCGGTTGCGTGGTGGAATCGTTCTCCAGCGTGGATCACGGAGCATCTCAATAAGATTCGAGCCGGCGACATTGATGCTCTTGAAAGCGCGGCCATTGCCGATCCGTTCGAGTAGGCCGTTCCGCTTGATCACGTTTCGACTGATTTCGGCGTCAGCTTCCCGGAAAGGGGCTGCCGTGCACCGCGAGGCAGAGACTGGCCAACAGCGGCCGGTAAGGTCGACAGCGGCGTGTCGAGGCGGTAGCTGTCAGCAGAATCAACCGGGCCCAGCCCGGCACCGCAGCACCTCGCGTCACGTCTACTTCGGCAAGTTACACTTGCTGTAGACAGCGACGCGAACCACCCTGTCACCAGCTCAGCGAACTGCTGCCTTCGCCCGCGCTGCGTGCAGTTTCTTGTAGCTGTCGATCAGGCGGTGATGGCGATCGAGCCCCTCCAGCGCCATGCTGGTCGGGGTCAAGCCGTAGAAGCGCACGCTGCCGTCCACCGAGCCGAGCACCGAGTCCATGCGCTCGTCGCCATACATGCGGCGGAAGTTGGCGACATAATCGTCCAGTTCCAGATCGTCATCGAGCGAGACTTCCAGCACCACGTTCATCGCCTGATAGAACAGGCGGCGTTCGACGGTGTTGTCGTTGTACTGCAGGAATGCACCGACCAGTTCATGCGCATCCTCGAGCTGTCCGAGCGCCAGGTGAATCAGCAGCTTGAGTTCGAGCACGGTCAGCTGACCCCACTCGGTATTCTCGTCGAACTCGATGCCGATCAGCGTGGCGATATCCGAGTACTCGTCGAGCTCACTGTTTTCCAGGCGATCGATCAGCGCTTCGAGGCTGGCGTCGTCCAGGCGGTGCAGGTTCAGGACATCGCTGCGGAACAGCAGCGACTTGTTCGTGTTATCCCAGATCAGGTCTTCGACCGGATAAATCTCGGAGTAACCCGGCACCAGGATGCGGCAAGCAGTCGCGCCAAGCTGGTCATACACCGCTGTATAGACTTCCTTGCCCATATCGGCGAGGATCGCCAGCAACGTTGCCGCCTCTTCGGCATTCGCGTGTTCGCCCTGGCTCGAGAAATCCCATTCCACGAAATCGAAATCGGCTTTGGCGCTGAAGAAGCGCCACGACACAATGCCGCTCGAATCGATGAAGTGTTCGACGAAGTTGTTTGGCTCGGTGACGGCATTGCTGGCGAACGTCGGCTGCGGCAGATCGTTCAAGCCTTCGAAGCTGCGGCCCTGCAGGAGCTCGGTCAGGCTGCGCTCCAGCGCCACCTCGAAACTCGGATGCGCGCCGAACGAGGCGAACACGCCGCCGGTCTTGCGGTTCATCAGCGTCACGCACATGACGGGATACGTGCCGCCCATCGACGCGTCCTTCACCAGCACCGGGAAGCCCTGCTCTTCCAGCGCCGCGATGCCAGCCACGATGCCCGGATATTTTGCCAGCACTTCTTGCGGCACGTCCGGCAGCGACAATTCGCCTTCCAGGATCTCGCGCTTGACGGCGCGTTCGAAAATCTCGGACAGGCACTGCACCTGCGCTTCGGCCAGCGTATTACCGGCGCTCATGCCATTGCTGACGTACAGGTTCTCGATCAAGTTGGTCGGGAAATACACGACTTCGCCGTCCGACTGGCGCACGTATGGCAGCGCGCAAATGCCGCGCGCGGCATTGCCCGAATTGGTGTCGATCAGGTGGGAGCCACGCAATTCGTCGTCCGGGTTATAGATATCGAGGCTGTACGCGTCAAGGATCTCCGCCGGCAACGCGTCGTTAGGGCCCGGCTTGAACCAGCGCTCGTTCGGGTAATGGACGAACGGCGCATTGGCGAGGTCTTCGCCCCAGAACGCGCCGGCGTAGAAGTGGTTGCAATTGAGGCGCTCGATATATTCGCCCAGGGCCGACGCCAGTGCGCTTTCCTTGGTCGCGCCCTTGCCGTTGGTGAAGCACATCGGCGAATGGGCGTCGCGGATATGCAGCGACCAGACGTTCGGCACGATATTGCGCCACGAGGCGATCTCGATCTTGATGCCCCAGTCAGCCAGCATGCCGGACATATTGGCGATGGTCTGTTCGAGCGGCAGGTCCTTGCCGGTGATGTAGGTGCGCGAGTCGGTCGATGGCTGCAGGGTCAGCAGCGCCTGCGCATCGGCGTCGAGATTCTCGACTTCTTCGATGACGAACTCGGGGCCGGCCTGCACCACCTTTTTGACCGTGCACCGGTCGATCGAGCGCAGGATGCCCTGGCGGTCCTTGTCCGAAATATCGGCAGGCAGTTCGACCTGGATCTTGAAGATCTGCTGGTAACGGTTTTCCGGGTCGACGATATTATTCTGCGACAGGCGGATATGTTCGGTCGGGATGTTGCGCGTATCGCAGTACAGCTTGACGAAATACGCCGCGCACAGGGCCGACGAAGCCAGGAAATAATCGAATGGACCCGGCGCCGAACCGTCACCCTTGTAACGGATGGGTTGGTCGGCAATCACCGTGAAGTCATCGAACTTCGCCTCGAGACGCAGTTTGTCGAGAAAGTTGACCTTGATTTCCATCGCAGATTCCAGTTAAGACGTAAAAATTCAGATATACAGCACCCCGGGAGGGGGCGCCCGTTGGGAACGAACACAACACTAGGATTGTCGTCTTGCCGACAAAGAGGACGCGTGGTGAGCAGAGCAACGCCAGGGTGGACAGTATACTCACTCTGCCCTGTGTTGTGGGGAAACCGGGACGTGTGCGATGCGCGGCGTTATCGCGGGAAGGACCGCACGAAAGACCGGGCGTTAGGGCGCCGCATCATTCACATGCGGACGCCCCTGGCCGGTTTCCCAGGGTCTGGGCCGGGACGATTGTCGTCGCGCGCGGCAATGTCACCATCGACAGATCGATGAACGGGAAGACCGACTGGTACGGCACGGCGGCGCATTCAGCCCCGTCGGTGGGCTGGCAAATCCTGACCTGGACCAGACGGATGCAACTGGCGCCATAGGGATCGGTCAGGCAATTCGTCGCATTTTCGGCGGGACATGACGGCAACGCAGAGATGATTTGCATGCCGAGCGTGCTGCTACTTGCACCGCCGGTCACCGCCAGATAATCGATTTTCAGATGGGCTGGCGTGACAGGAAATCCGAGAATGAGATTGCCATTGGCATCGCTGAACATGGCCCGTCTGCGTACCGCTTCCGTGGAGGCCGGGTCGAATGCAGAATTGGCTGCATCCGTGGCAGCGCGGCGCGTAATCTCTTGTAGCGTGTTAAACAGATAAACTGCGCGCGTGACTTCGAGCATTGAAAAGACAAACATGAAAAACACGATCGCCAGGAGCGCGAATTCGACAGCGGCAATACCCAGCTGACGTCTTATCGATCTGGGCCGTTGACCGTGGCGATGTTGTTTAGTTTCCGACATAGGTGACCTGCGAATACGCCCAGAGATCAACGCGTTTTCCCGAACCAGCATGGCTGGATAACAGCGAAAAGAACGGATGCGTGATCTTCAGTTCAATTGCAGCCTGGACCGAAACCGGGGTCAGCGAGCTACTGCACGGCGTCCAGATAATCATGGACGTACCGCCGAACTTGTATCCACAAGACACTGATGGCGTCATGCTCGTATCCTGATCGAAGTCCGATGTCTCTTTCGCGATGATGTCGAGTGCCAGATTGCCCGAACCGCCGCTTCGAATTTCCGACAGTCGGGCCCCCGCCATATACAAAGCGGCATGATGAACAGATTTCTGCGCCGCAGTGTATTGCCAGAGGAATTTCCCCAGAAGCGTTATCCAGAACAGCAGTGGCACCAGGATGAAGCTCATGCAAAGCGCCAGTTCCACCGCCGCCGCCCCGCCTTGCTGAGTCCGCGCAGAGAAAATAACAGGATGGTTCATGGATATAACCTCACTTGTCCGACAAGGGCTGTCGGCGGCACCAGACCGGCAAATTCGGCGTACAGAGCATCCTTCGTTGCCGGAACAGTCATGAAGAACTTGGCAATCGCCCGCACTTCGGTTGTTCCGGAAGCGCTCATTCCTGCAGTACAGCGCAGTAACGGGATATACAACAACCGGCGCAGGGCCACGCCCGGCACACCAACCGGTGCTTCGATGCTCGAGGTATACGGGGTGGAAGGATACGTCTTGCCCGATGCCACTTTCTGATCGGGGCCATATAAAGTTTGCCACTGCGTGGTAGAAAATTTCGTGTACCCGCCTGCTGGCTCCGGTGAGCCGCTCACATATTTGCTATCGCTGATGACTGCACGCGCGTAAATCCACAGTGGGCCATACATGCCGCCCGCCGTCGCAGGCGATATCTTGCCCAACTGGTCCAGTGGCACATCCCCGACCGTGATCATTTTGCCATCAAACTTCCTCGTCTCTGCGGATTGCGTCGTGGGCGCCTTGTCCATCGCCGCAAACTGGGTCAGGTAGTCGAATTGCTTGATATTCGTGTCGGGCGGCGCCGAGCTTGCCAGGCAAGGGGCGGTGTAACTGCCGAAGCGGGAATTGAACTGCTCGTACAGTGACGGCAAGGGAAAACCTTCTGTGTATTTCACGTGACTACCTGCAGACACGGGAATCCCAACCGTTCCCGTGCAAACGAACGGCTTCATGACAGCCGTCATTGCAGCCATGGATGAACTGGCTTGTCCTGGCAACGCTAACGGATCGATCAGATAATGCGCGCCGCCCGTATCGCCATGCGGATTGAGTTGCATGACGTCATAGCTGACGCCGCGGCGGAACCCGTATTCCACCAGCTCGTTGATCGTGCCACGGGCCGCACCTGCGTCGTCCGACATGGCGCAGATCGCCATTGGCAGGACATTGGTGGAGGCACGACCAGCAATTGCCGCACTGGCGATGTGGGATGTGTCGCCGATTGCAGGAACCATCCGAAGCAGATACATCTGCACGTCGCCGTGCATCGCGTCGAGCAGATTCGTGTTGACCCGCGCATAGAACATGGTACTGGCATTCGCCGCGAGACCTGCACTTGCGGCGTCCAGCCAGCTGGCGCCGTCGGGAAGCGCACTGAACTGAATCGCGTTCTCGGACCACCCGATCAATTGCAGGTAATTGTAAGACCGGCCGGCGGCAGCCTGCATGGCCGCATTACGGGCACGGGTCACGCCCGCAACAGTGCCATCCAGTTCTTTCGCGGCGGCAATCGCAATGGCCTCGGCTGCAGACTGCAACTCAATCTTGCGGTGAAACATGCGTCCAAGATCGAGCGCCAGACCGAACATGCCGATCACCACCAGTAACAACACCGCTGTCATCAGGGCAAACGCACCCCGCTGGCGACCATGGCATGGCAATGCCGCGTGCCGCCGGCTTGCGTGGCCTGGTAACACAGGCAATCGGTTGGCAATGCTTTCCATTGTTGATCTCGCATCGGGAGCCAGCAGACGAATATTGCTTTTGAAAAATTCTACGCATCCGTGTCATGGAAAGCTTGAGGCAACACAATTTGTACAAGTTCCGTGCATTTCAAACCGGTATTTCGCGCGCGATCAATGTGATGAGCCAACCTGCCACCGGGGATGTCTCTGCCGTCATCTTGATGTCCAGTGCGTCATTAACACCTTGATCAATCAATCTCTGAATCAGACGATCACCCGATTACCATATAAACAATGTAAATGGGATAAACCATGCACCGCGCATGACAGCAATGCCGCTGGTTATATGCCGGGCAATTAAAATGGTCATATTAATAAAAACAAATTAGATTTGTCGTGACTTAAAATATCTTTATGGCTAGTATTGATTTGCGCCAATAGTGGCGCGACCAAAACAGGAGATTCAAATGATCGACGCAATGAGCCAAGATTTTGATTTCGAAATTCTGGAAACAAATGAAGCAACTGCAATGGAAGAAATGGGCGCATCGTCGACCATTTGCGCCGGCTCCACCTGCAATTCTTTGCCTTGCACCCTGTTCGATAGTCAAGGGTGCAAGGCATCGACCGGTTGGCGTACACCCCCGATGAATCGCCCAGGGTTTCACAGAGTTCTTTTCTCGCGATCTGATGACCGCCTTATATTCCGCACTCGAAAACTTCAGCGTGATTCAATGGAAATCCAATTAAACGATATCTATAATATTCGCCCAGATATTTTCGTAAAGGGCTCGGAAGACAGACTGCATATTCAGCACGGCGGCAAAAACTTCATTCTTCGCCTTCAGCGAGAACTGATCGGCTCATTATACGAGTGCCTCGGCCGCATGGATGGCATCCGCAGCATTGGCGATATTCTCGGCCTGCTGCCGGAAGCTCACCGGGCACCAGTCTTGAAATTCGTGGGTTTTCTGATCGAGAAGCGCGCCGCTTTCCGTGTTGCTGATCCCGAAGGCGAACTGGCACTGGCGCCGGTCAGCGATACCCTGGGTTATCTGCGACTGTATGCCGATAACAGCGCCGCCACCTTCACGCGTTTCGTCGAAGCGCGCATTCTGATCGTGGCAGGCGGTTATGCCCTTGCCAGCACCGTCAAGACCTGTGCGCGACTCGGTATCAGGCAATTGCATCTCGTGAACACCGATCCGGTCGACACCGGCGCCTGGAGCGACACGATGCTGCACGCCTGTTTCGATGAACTGAAGCGCTGGCCCGATGCCGCGCTGACCATCCTGCCGCCGTCGACGAGCGACTTGCCACGTTTCGACCATGTTCTGCACATGGTCGACGACGGCCAGGCCAGCATGGCGCATCAACGTATCATCGCGGCCTGCGCCGATGCCGAGCAACTGGTCGGAGCTTCTACGGGCCGCCATCTCTGCCTTATGCGCGCCGAGGATTACGTGCAGGTGGATCAGACCCGTTTCCACGGCCGCGGCGTCGAGCCGGGCAAGCTCATCGCAGGCGCGGCAACCGCCCTGTTCTTCTTCGATCATCTGTGCAACATCCGGCGGCTGCGGCCCGGACGCTACCACTACTACAGCCTGCATGGCGAATCCACGCTGCGTTTTGCCGGACTCGACAGGCTGATTCGGGTGGACGACATTGCGCCGGGAAATACGGCATCCGCACCGTCGTCGGGTGCGCCTCTGCACACACTGCTTGCAGAACCACTTTTTCCACTCCAAAACATGGTGGAACACACTGACCCGAGCTGCTATATCAAGTTGTACACACTGGACTTTGCCACCGCCCATGGCGTCGGCACGCTCGTTGCGGCAGGTCTGGACACGCAGGGATGCGAAGCCAGCCTCCTGGCACAGCTGGTCACCCACCACGGCGTGTGGTTCGGGCAAAGCGATGCGGCTGAACTGGCGTTGATCCGCCAGCTGCGCGCACGGCAAGCCGATGCCGACCAGGTCGCGCGGGGCATACGCGACCGGGGCGTGTCGCACGACAAGCCGCTGTTTCCCGAGCTCACGGCGCCCGAGCAGTACATCGCGTTCTGCATCAATGCCGGGTTTGGCCAGCGCTTGCACTGGCGCGACGTGGTCAGCGGCGATGGCGCCCTGCCCATGTGCACGCTGTTGTCTGCCGGGGATATCGTCCTGTACATCCCGCATCGCGGCGTGCTGGCGATGGCGGAAAGGCAGGCGGCACTGCTGGCGCTGTACGCCGCACTCTGGAACAAGCGCGTGAACGCCAGCACGCAACAGCACGTGATCATCGCGCCTGGCGAGATCCTGCCGCACTTGCAGACGGCAGCAGCATGACGTCGGTCCGCCATCTCGGCCACTTTCTGGAACACCGTGCGTCAGGGCCGCGCGTGACGCTGGTGGATAATCCCGCCGACCTCGCCGCGGTGCGGCGGAATGGACCGCAACTCGTGGTGATCGCCACCGCCGAGACGCTTGCCGTGATCGGCTTGCAGACGGGCGGTGCGCCCGAGGTACAGGAGGTGCTGGATTTCTCCGACAATTTCACGACCTTTTCACTGTTCCAGCGGCGCTGGGCCTGGACCGCAGTGCTCGAGGTGCAGCTCGACAGCCTGCTCGACAGTGCAAGCGCCGACCTTGCAGACGGCCGCGGCGATGGGGTGTATCTGTACCTCCAGACTGATTTTGTGCGCAAGCATTTTCTCTTCGCGCAAAGAACAGGGACCGACGATGGCGCGTCGCCCCAGGTGCCGGGCGATGTCCATCCCGAATCATGCCGCCGCTCGAACCACCGGATTGACGAGATCCTTGCCACCTTCGGCGCCGCATCACTGCAGGCAACGCGCCTGCATCCCACGGCGGAGCGCGACAGCTATCACTGTTACGCACCCCACAACCGGCTGCTGGGAATCGGGCGTGGTGCCAGCGAGCGCCAGATGATGTGTGGCGCTGTATTCGAATACTGCGAACGCTGGATTGGTCAGGCACGGCCGCGCGAATGCCATACCGCGTCGTACGCCATGCTGGGCGACGGCGCACGCCATCCCGGGCAGCTGCTGGGCCTGGACGATGCGCAGTGCGCACTTGCCGTCCAGGGCTTTCGGCGCGACGCTTCCATCGACTGGCTGCCGGCACGTCTGGAAAGCACGGGTGCGCGCACCTGGGTGCCGCTGTCGATGGTCCACTACCTGCTCGATGACGGCGCGTTGTCGAGTCGGTTCCGCAACAGCAATGGCTGCGCCCTCGGCAACTCTTTCGAGGAAGCGGCGCTGTTTGGTGCACTCGAAATCATCGAACGCGATGCCTTGCTGGCGGTGTGGTACAGCGCATCGCCGCCACCACGCATCGAGGCAGCGACCATTACCTGCGACCGCACATCCGGCCTGCTGTTGCTGCTCGCCAGCAGGGGCTACGAGACCCTTTGCTTCGATATCACCCTTGACCTCGAGGTGCCGAGTGTACTGGTGCTGCTGCTGGGAAGCGGACCGGGCAAGCTGGCCGGATTCGTCACGGCGGCCAGCCACCCGAACCCCGCCGTCGCGCTGCGTTCCGCCCTGGCCGAGGCCCAGTCGCTGATCGGCTCCGCCGAGCAGAACCTGGCCCGTTACCAGCTGCAGGCCCGGCACGACGCGACGCGGATGACACGCCTGCGCAACGATAACCAGGCGCTGTATTACGGTCAGGCAGGGCAGCGTCACCACTTCACCGGGCTGTGCGAAGGTCAGCTCAGGCTGTCTTACGCCGCCTTCCTTGCACGCCATCCCGGCGCCGAGCGCGAACCGGCGCGGGCGTACCGCCAGCTCTGCGAGCGTGTGGCCAGCGCCGGCTACGAGCTGGTCTCTGTTGACAATACGCCGCCGGTGTTACAGCCCCTCGGCCTGGCCAGCGCCCGCGTCTTTATTCCTGGAACGATTCCGCTTGCCTTCGGCGACCATGCGCCGGTCGTACCGCGCCGGCGCCTCGAGCGTGCCGCACGGCGCGCCGACTGGATTCGCGCCGACGCCGACTTGGCCAACGCTCCACTTCATCCACTAGGGTAACCACGATGATGCCGACAAGCCGCCTGGCGGAAGAAGAATTTGCCTTCCGCTATCTGTCCCCCGCGCCGGCGACCAGCCAGCCACGTCCGCTGGACATGGTCGAGCGTCGCTTCCAGTTCGAACCGGGCGACGACGACAGCGGGCGCAGCATCGACCTCGAACCCCTGTTTCGCAAGCTGGTGGCAGGGCAGCCGGTCGAGGGCGACATGCGCGAGCGCCTGCTGGCCACCCTGATGCAGGTGCACCTGCCTGGCTGCGTGACACCCCTGACCGGGTATGGACTGCACGCAAGCTACCCCTCCCCGCGCGCCTATTATCCGATGCAGTTCCTGCTGCGCGATGGCGCTGCTGAATGCCTGTGGCACGTCGACATGCGGCAACTGCGGCTGCGGTGGCTGCGCAGCATCCCCGCGTGCGCAACCCCGTCGTCAGGCTACGCGCTGCGCATCATGACCGATTTCGGCGTGTACGCACCTTTGTACAACCTGTTTCGCAAGTCGCTGTTTGCCCTGGAATGTGGCCATTTTTTTTCGGAATTCATGCGCGTCGGGGCCCACGCCGGCATCGGTGCGGAGGTGGGCATCGCGACCGATGCCGTGGAACTGGGGCTGCGCGACGTGGCGCCCGAGCACGGGGTTGCCGGCCACGAAGCACACCGCAGGTTTGCCCGCGAGCGCAATAGCGGCCGCTTCTTCCAGGGCTTTTTCCCGGCCCCGTCGCGCTTTTGCGCAGACCATCTCGACCGTCTCCTTGCCGCGATTGCCGACGCCACCAGCCGCGCCGCCAGCCTGTTTCCCGGCGCCGCGCGCTTGAAGCTGACAGCCAAACTGTGCCTGCGTCAAAGTCCGGGCGTCGCACCAGGAATTTATCGGGTCGTGCCTGGCGGCCTGGAGCAGCTCAGCGCGCAGGATCCGGTCGACACCTGCGAGCGCTTGTATAACTACATGGCATTCAACTTTCGCTTCGTACCGGCCATCCTGTTCTGGTGCGTGGACGAGCTCGCCTATGCCGGGGATGACAAGGACTTCCTCGAACTGAATGTCTTGCTGGGTTATGTCAACCAGCAACTCATTCACGCGATGTTCGATGGCGAGCTGCTGGGCCGGCCCTTCCGCAGCTATGACCAGCTCGGCATCGACCAGCTCCTGCACAACGCCGGCGGTGGCATGCGGACCTATTACGGCCTGATGCTGGTACGCAACCGGTGCAACGACGCTCTGGGCACGCTGCGATGACGGCCATTGCGTCAGTGGTTCCCTATGTTGTCGTGCGGGCCAACAATCTGCCGCTGGCCAGCCTGGCAGACCTGATGGCGTCGGATGACATGGCGCGCAGTCTGGCGGCGCTGCACGGCGCGCGTGCAACCCTCGCCGGGCTGCGTGACCACGTCTGCACGCTGCTGTACGGTGTGGCCGCGCAGGGTGGGGCAGACTACCGGCGGCTGATCGACGCCAGGCGCGCGCTGTTGAAGGCCGACGCGCTGGCAGGCGTGCTCGCACGCCATGGCGAGCTGCTCGGACGCCATGCTGCCGGACGCGACTGGATCGGGCAGGCCAGGCTGGTACTGGACCGCGAAGCGGCGGTGCTGGCGCTGTTTGCCCCCGCCACCGCCGCTGCCCGCCGCGCGGCCCGTGCCCTGGTCGCCCAGCCGGTCTTTCTGCAAGCGCTTGGCATGGCGCGTGGCGACATGCACCGGCTCGCAACCGGCTATGCGCAGCGGCCGGACGCAGCCGGCAAGAAGGCGCTCAACGATGAAGAGACGCTGTTTCGCTACCTGACGCGCGCCATCACCAAGGTCAGCCCGTTTTCCTCGTTCACCTCGGTCGGGTTCGCAGCGCTGCGCGAAGGCGCCGCGGCCGCGCCGGTGCTGGCGCCGGACCGCCAGCGCGAAGACCGTTTCAGCCTCGACCGTTCGGCCTTGTTGAAACTGTTCGAATGCTTTCTATTGCGTCATCCGGCGCACTGGTCGTTCCGCCTGACATCGAATCACCGCGACATCAACGGTGAGCGGCACTACTACCTGTTTGCCGACCGGCCCGAGCTCTATCCCTACCGCACCTCATTGCTGACCACGCGCTTTCCGGCCGCCGCCGTGCTGGCCGGTCCCAATGGCGCCCACGACTGGGTCACGTGGGCAACGATCGAACGCCGGTTGCCCCCAGGCGCGGCTGGCCGGGCCACCCTGAAAAAATGGCTCGCCGCCGGCATGGTCAACTACCATCCCCGCCTGGATGACGAGAGCGCCGACCTGCTGGGCGACTTCCTGGCGATCGCCCGCGCCGTTACGGTCGCAGACGTCACGGCGCGACCAGTCGCGGTCATCCTCGAGCACGCCCGGGCATCGCTGCGGGCACTTCCCGAGGCCGGCCCCGAAGCGGCCCGCAGCCTTGTTGCCGACCTCAATGCGGCACTTCAGGCATTGTCCGGCCTACTCGACTGGCAGCTCGTCAAACGCGATGGCCTCGTGTACCACGACAGCTACCTGCCCGACCTTCCACCGCTGTCGGCAGCGCGCGTGACCGCCTGCGCGGGCCAGCTGGGCGAATTCATCGACCACTATCTTGGCGTGAATTTCAACAGCGGCTATCCGGACGCGGTCCTGGCCGCGCTGCGCACGGCAATGCGCGACGGCGCGGCCATGTCGGTCTTCGATTTCCACGAACTCGTCCAGCAGACAATGGCCAGCCATGCGGGCGAAGCAGCGCGGCCGGAACAACGCACGATGCCGCTGATCGCGCTATACGAGCAGATCTGGGCGCGGCGGGACGAAGCCGAGATCGTGCTGGCCCCGGTGCCGGCCCACCAGGGGGCGCGTGCCGGCTCGTTTGCAGCCTACGGGCACCTGACCCCGGCGGGATTCGTCGTCAACAACATCGACAGCGGTTACCTTCGCTGCTATTCGCGCTTTCTCACCTTTCCCCGCTCGCAGGTCGTGCTCGACGCGTGCCGCGCCGCCTATGGCACGGCGCTCAGCGACGCCCACGACATCTACGATACCTTCGGCTTCAACACGGCCCACCGGCCGCGCCTGTGCAGCCACCGGCTCTGGCTGGACACGCCGCACACGGCCGGCAATGGCGACCTGCCGCTGTCCGCGCTGCGCGTGCGCTGGCCCGGGAACGCGCCGTATCCCGTGCTCAGCGGCGGGCCAGATGACGCGCCGGTGCGCCTGCGCCAGACCGGTCTGTTCGTGAAGGAACTGTATCCACGGCTGCTGGAGACCCTGATGCGCTTCGCGATGGCCGGGGAACCGTGCTATTTCGCCTTCCGCTTCGGCCTGCACAAGCTGGTGGCCGAACGCGCAGCCACCGGCCCGATCCGCTTCCCCCGCATCCGCTATCGCGACCTGGTGTTATCCCGCGAGCAGTGGTGGATTGCGCGAGCCGCCCTGCCCCAGCGGGCGTTGACCGAAGACGCACCCGCGTATTTTCTGCGCCTGAACACCTGGCGCCACGAGACCGGCTTGCCGCAGCGGGTGTTCATGCGCCGCCACCATGCGGGCAAGGTGCTCGACCGCGATATCTCGAACACCAAGAAACCGGTCCTGCTCGATTTCGCGTCGCCACTCATGGCGCGCATGATCGGACGCATGTTCGGTGTTGCCTTCGACCTGGTGTCGTTCGAGGAAGCGCTGGCCGATGTCACGGCGGTCGACCCCGATCAGTACGCAAGCGAAATCATTCTTGAAACCACCCCTGGCCCGGAAATGGACACGCCATGACCAATATCGACTTCACCTCCGACGACGTCCGCCAATCCCTGCTGCGCTTTTCGCTGCCGATGATGGCGTTCGCCCTGCTCGATTTCGCGGCGATGTTCATTAACCTTGGCTGGTTGCTGGCGCTGACCGACGAAGGCCAGCTTCCCGCCACGTTTCGTATTTCGATCGCGGTCGTGTCCCTGCTCGAGGCGCTCCTGGGCGGCATTCTCGCCGCGATCTACATCTACGCGAACCAGGCCTTCGGCCGCAAGGATTTCGTCACCGCGCGCTACCTGATCAACTTCGGCTTCGGCTGCAGCATCCTCATTGCACTGCTGATTGCCGTCACCGGCGAGGCAACCGCATCGACACTGATCGCCTGGTTCGGCGTGGATGTCGACGTCAAACAGCAGGTCTTGCGCTATCTCGAGGTGTACTGGCTTGGCTACTTCGCCGTCACCCTGCACCTGTACACCGGCCTGCTGGCGCGCATGGCCGGCGCCGTCCTGGTCATCCGCCGTTTCAAGCTGACGACCTTCGGCAGTGCGATGGTGCTCAGTCCCTGCCTGATCTTCGGGGCGCTGCGCTACGGTGTCGATCCTCTGCATGCGGCCGCAGCCGCCCTGATCGGATCGCGCCTGTGCGGACTGGCCGTGCTGACGTACGACCTGGCCAGGCGCAAGGTGTTTCCGTTTCGCCTGGGCGTGGAATTCCGGATCCTGCCCTTGTTTGCCGAATGGAAGGCCATGGTGCGCCTGGGCGGGGCCGAGACCATGAATGCGTTTTCGCTGAACCTGTCCTTCTATCTGCTGTACATGCTGCTCTCGTACTTCGAAGCCGGAACGCTCGAAGCGGTCACGATCTCGCAGTACTTCAGTGGCTTCGTCCAGGCCGTGCTGATGGGCGCAATCACGTCGATCATTCCTTTCGCGGCGCAGAACGCCGGCTGCGGCAAGATCGACAATATTGCCACCGGGGTCCGCTGGATGAGCAAGCGCGTCTTTATCCTGTGCGTGCTGGCGATGGCGCCGTTCATGGTGCTCGTGCCGTATTTCATCCAGGTCTTCATTCCCGACCCGCATGTCGCGGCCAAGGCGATCCTGTATATCCGCATCACCGCCCTGCCATGGGCGTTCCTGATGGCGTCCTTCCCCTTCCTGTTCGCCATCATCGGACTGGGCGACACGCGCGGCACCCTGCTGCTGACCATCTGGTCGATGTACATCTGCAATCTGCTGCCGGTCGTGCTCGTGCGGGCGCTTCTTGGCGGCAGCATGATTGCGGCGGCCTGGGCCGAGGCAGTCGCGGCAGTGCTGACCTTCGCCGGCTGTTACGGCTATTACCTGCGCAAGGAGACCATCCTGCTCGGCGCCAGGGCGGCGCCTGCGCCCGATCTGCCCGATCTCCCCGATCTCCCCAATCTCCCATTGCTGGCTGGTGCAGCCCAGGAGTCCCCATGAAAGCATTTGCCGTGCTGGCGCCGCACAGCGCAGGCCGGGTGCCGGTGCACGACGCGTGCCGCGTACGCCTGCATGGTGTCGAGGTCGATTTCGCCATCGTCGAGCAGGCAGACATCACGATGGATGCTGCCGATCCGCGCCATGCGCATGATGTGCTGCTCCAGATCGGGGCGTTTTCCTGCAACTACCGGGAACAGGCGCGCTTCCTCGAGATCGCGCGGCGCACCGACAGCAAGGGTTACCTGGTACTCGGTTCCGAATTCGTGGCGACGGTGCTGGCAACCGGGGCCGCCGTGGACGACCTGCAGCCGGGCGATCGCGTGATCGGCAACGGTGCGATCGACGCCAGCGCGAGCCATCCTGGCCTGACGACGCAGCGCGGCTCTGCCGAGCTGCAGATTTGCCACCGTGCCAAACTGATCCGCATTCCCGCGATGATGCCGTCCGCCGACGCGGCCGCATTCAGCATTGCCGCGCAAACGGCGTACGCGATGGTGCGCCGTCTCGGCCTGCGACGCGATGAGCACGTGCTCGTCACTGCCGCCTCGTCGAACACGTCGCTGTTTGCCATCGAAGCCTTGCTGGGTGCGGGCCTGCACGTGCATGCGCTGACCACGTCGCCACATATCGGCGCGCATCTGGCGCAGCGCGGTCTGCGCCGCTATTGCGTTCTCGATCGACAGCAGAACCCGGCGCAGGCGCTGGCGACCTATCTCGACGCGCAAGGCCTGCGCGCCTTCGACGCCGTGATCGACCCGTTCATGGACATTTATCTGCGCAAGCTCGTGCCGTTTTTGCGCCGTGGCGGCAAATACATCACCTGCGGCGTGTTCGAGCAATTTTCCCGTCCGCACGAGCCGTTTCAGTACCACGGCCTGTCGCTCGACGAGATGTTCAGTCTCATCATCCGCAAAAGCATCCACATGATCGGCAATAACCTGGGCGGGCAGGCCGACCTGGAACGCGCGCTCGCCGACTACTGCGCGGGCCGGTTACCGGTCGCACTCGACAGTGTGCACGGCAACGGCCAGCTGGACAGCTTCGTCCACCGTTCTTACCTGGCACCGGACAGGACCGGCAAAGTCGTCTTTGATTACCACCTTCCTACCCTGGAGAAACGTGCATGTTGATGCGACTGTTCGCCCTGGCCCTGGGCGCGGGCGCTGCCGCGCATACCGCCGCAGCAAGCCCGACACAGGAAATCCGGATCGATGCCGGCGCCGTGGAGATCGAGCTGGTCGACGCCCCGCCCGACGCACTCCCGGAGCTTACCTACCGGCCCCAGGGCAACTGCCAGCCCGATGTCGACATCATCCGGCAAGGCGCATCGATCGAAGCGCGCCACGTCAAAAGCTGCCATGGCAGCGGCCCGCATGAAGGCACCGTGTTCACCCTCAGGATGTCGTCGCGCTCGAACTTCCTGCTGATGCTCGATGCCGGCGGCATCTCCATCAGGGGCGACCTCGATCACTACCGGCGGCTCGATCTTGCAGTGGGCGTCGGGGGTATCAAGAACTTCCGCCGCGGTCTGGCGCTTCCCCAGGAGCGGCGCTTTCTGGTGGGCGCCACCGCCCTGCTCGAACGCGATGACGGCGAATCGGAAATGCTCGTCAAACTGAAGGTCGGCGGCATCAAGCTGTATTGAAACGCACTGCGAGGAGCAAGAACATGCACAAGAAATTTCTGGCAGGCGTGCTGCCATTGATGATCGCCGGGCAGGCCGCCGGTGCGCCGGCGTTCACGACGGTACAACTGATCAGCGGGCATTACGTGGTCAGCATCGATCCGAACGTCGCCACCTTCGACGTCCAGGCGCAGGTGGCGCCAGGCGAATGCCGGCCCCAACTGACGCTGGAGTCCACCGGTGAGGAGGCCTGGCGCGTGGTCCAGGCCAACCCCGCATGTGGCGGCGACCCATATGCCGAATTGCGCCTGAATCCGGCGTGGCGCTCATCCTTGCGGCTCGTGTTGCGCGCCGGGCAGGTCGACCTGTCGGCGTCGATGATCGACAGTCTGTCGAGTCTGGACGCAGTCGTGACGGTCGGCGACATCGTTGGCGCCGAGCAGGTACGGCGTCACCGTCTGGTCGGCGCCAGCCTTGCTCTGAAACAGGACCGGGTCGGGATGCGGCTGCGGGTGGACGTCGGTGCGGGACAAGTCAGCCTCGATGCCCCGTTCGCGCACATCCTGGTACGCAAGTGACCCGGATGCCATCGAACGACGGGCCAGGCTGGGAATCAGTACACGTTTATCTGCACGACTTTGCACGGCTGACGCATTTCCTGCAGGTGTGCGTGGCGGCCATCTCGCCACCGCTGGGTGGCCAGTGTTTTTTTGTGCGCTACTGGCTGGGCGGTCCGCACCTGCGCTTGCGCCTGCGCGAAGCAGCACTTGCCCCGCTGCTCGAACAGGCGGCGGCGCGCTACTGGGATACGCACGCCTTTACCTCGACACTCGAACCGGACGCTTTCTACCGCGGCTATGCAAGCGAGCTGCACCCCGGGGCCGAACGCTGCTGGCACACCAACGGTAGCGTCCACCGAATCGCCTACCAAGCGGAACTCGCGCGCTATGGCGGCCCGGCCGGCATCGGCTTGTGCGAAGACGAATTCGTCAGCGACTCCAGCGCCATGCTGGCCATGCTGGGCCAGGAAGCGCCTGACCGCATCGCGCATATCCTGTTCGGCTACTGTCTCGTGCATGCGCGCGCACTTGCCGCTTCAGGCCTGTACGACGACTACGCGCGTTTCATCTGCGGCAGCGCCGATCCGGCGGTGGTGCGGCGCCAGATCGCCCTGCGCTCGGGTGACAGGATCACTGCACCCGCTCCAGCGCTGCTGGCCCGGCATGAGCAGCTGGTGGCAGGCGCCTGGTTGCCCGACCATCTCACGCCGTTGTCCCTGCGCCTGACGGCGCTGCTGGCCCGGCTTGCCGGCAACGGCTGCCACGACATCGCGTCGATCATGTCTTCGCTGCTGCACATGTCCTTCAACCGCGCGGGCATTTCTCCCGCGCGCGAAGCAACCATCCGCCTGTATTCCCTTTCCGTCACGAACGAGGTTTATTCATGCGCTTCCTGCAACTGAGAATCAACTACAGTGAAAACAATGCGAACTTCTATCGCCTGTTCGCCTGGCCCCTGCAGCAATGGCTGGCGCAGCGGTATTTCTTTCGCTGGACCATTGCACGGGGCTGGCAAAATGGCCCGCATTACCTGCTGACCTTCGATGCAGGGTCACCGTTCTATTGCAGCGAATGGAACCATGCAATCGTGGAACGGGCGGCAGACTTCCTGCGCGCGCATCCGTCCACGCCAGTTGACGAGGCATCCTACCGTGTGCGCCAGGCCAGGCTTGACCAGATCGAAGCGGCCGGCATCGATCCCGACGTGATCGAGCAGAACAACACAGCGCGCTCGTTCATGGTCGACGCCACTGCCCTGGCGGCCAGGTACGAATCCGTCACGCAGTGGCGCAGCGTGTTCGATCTGGACGTCATGCTGCGCAAACCGGTCATGACGCACTGGACCGGTGACGGCGCCGCCAACAGCGAGCACTTCACGTTCGGCTTGATGATCATGCTTGCATGCGTGTATCCGCCTGCGCCATCGCGCGATCCCGATATCATCGAATACAACGGCTTCCTGTCGTACCACTCGAATTACCTGTTCTGGCACCACGCGCTGGCGCCCGCACAGCAACTCGAAATCACGCGCCGCGTCGAGGCCGGCCATGCTGCCAAAGGTGTCACCTACGGCGTCTGGCTGACCGACCTCGAAGCCGCCCTGGCACAACCCGGCCATCCGGCCGCGCAGCTCGGCCAGCGCCTGGTGGACGGTTTCCTGACCGCTTGCGCCCTGGCGCAGGATGGACTGATCCACGCGCGCTCGCCGTTCCCGCCCAATCGTCTCGCTGCCAGGGACGGCGTGTCGTCCTTCCACCAGAAGTATTTCTACGACGACGCAGGTGAAGCGACGGCGTTCGGACTGGAGTTCTGCGGCTATCGCTGGTTGCTGAACGTGGTCTACCGCACCCTGCCCCTGCTGGGCATCTCGCCGATGACGCGCCAGATGCTGAACTATTCACTGAACCGCCTGCAGCAGCAACAGGAACAGGCCGACGCCATTCGCCGAATCCGCATGCTGATGCTAACCGAAGCAGCGCAGCCGGACACAGACGCGTGCAAGATCGCCGCGTGAAGCGCCCCCCCCCGAACAGGAAAATGCACATGCAGAAAATCATCCGCAACCTGTTGCTGGCCTGCCTGTTCATCGGCGGCTGTACCATTGCAGTGAGCGACTACGTCAGCTCGGTGCGCAGGGAGCAGCCCATCTATATCGCCCTGGAACAGCCTTCGCCTTCGGTGCAGGGCAAGATCGAAGTGATCGAGTTCTTCTGGTACGGCTGTCCGCACTGCTATCAATACGAGCCGGTTATCACCAAGTGGGCGCGCAAGCACGCAGATGTGGTGACCCTGCGCCGTATCCCCGCCGGGCTGCATGACAAACAAATCCTCCATCAAAAACTGTATTACACGCTTGCAGCGCTGAACCGGCTGGGTGACCTGCATCAGGCCAGCTATGCCCAAATCCATGACAAGAAACGGGCGCTGAACAGCGACGCCACGATGGCCAGTTTCGCGCGCGAACACGGTATCGACCCTGTGGCCTGGCGCACCGCATTCGATTCGGACACGGTACGCAACGAGGCAACCGGCGCCACGGCACTCCAGCGCGCCTACCAGGCCACGCATGTGCCATCGGTTGCGATCGGCGGGCGATTTCTCACCTCGCCGTCGATGGTGGGCATGTCGCTGCCCTATTTGGGGCAAACCGACGAACAGCGCTACGAAGCGGTTGAAAAGCTGATGGACGATCTGCTCCTGCAAGTACAACAAAGAAACGAGGTTGCTCATGATTCGACACTTGCGCACTGACCGCTGGTGCCTGCCGCTGGTGGCGCTTGGCGCCATGAATGCCGTTGCGGCCCAGGAGGCGGTAACAGTCGTCGCGGGCAACCGGCAGGAGGCAGCACGGCCGAGCGTCGTCGAGGTCCGCGGCGCAGCGTATGACCCACGCCGCGACGACACGGCAGCAAGAATCGTCGTCACACAGGAAGAAATCGTCAAGTATGGCGACACCACGATCAGCGACGTACTGCGGCGCCAGCCGGGAATCACGGTCAACGGCGCACCGGGCCGCGGCGGAGAAATCCGCATGCGCGGGCTGGGCAGCGGTTATACCCAGATCCTGCTGAATGGCGAACGCGCACCAGCCGGTTTTTCCATCGATTCACTGGCGCCGGGCGTCATCGAGCGGATCGAGATCCTGCGTGCGGCCAGCGCAGAATTGTCGAACGAAGCGATTGCCGGCACCATCAATATCATCCTCAAACGCAGCGCCAGCAAGGCGCATCGCGAGTTCAAACCGGCCATCGGCGGTGGCGACGGGTATTTGATGCCAGGCTTTAATCTGCTGCTGTCGGACCGCACCGACAGCCGCTCGTACTCGATCGCGATCAATGGTGTCTACAACAAGATCAGGCGCAGCGATCCCGCCGTTGAATACGGCGCCGATGCAAGCGGCGCGCCGCTGCTCGAGCGCCGCACCAGCAATCGCTACGACAGCATCTTTCGCGGCCTGTTCATCGTGCCGCGCGTGACCTGGACGCTCGCCGGAGGCGATTCCCTGTCGCTGCAGTCGTTGATCAATCTCACCCGCTTTGCCCAGGACAGCCGCCTGCGCACCACGACCTCGCTCGGTGCGGCGCTGCCGTATCCCGACAGCGACGACGCCATCCGCGACCAGGGTGACATGGCGCGCACAGAGCTGAACTGGATACACAAACTCGAGCGCGGTGCAAAGCTCGATACCAGGCTCAGCGCGACGGTATTCAATAACGGGAGCGAGCTCGACCAAGGTGGCATTGCGACCGATGCGGCGCCAGCCCTGCGCCGCCGCGTCGATCTGGATGCGCGCGAACGCGGCCTGGCCTGGACCGGCAAGTACACCTACCCCGCAACCACGGCGCACGCCATCTCTGCGGGCTGGGACGCAAATGGCAACCGCCGCACCGAGGACCGCGTCCAGCGCGACAGCAGCGTACTCGGGACCGATGTGATCGCCGAGACCAGCCAGGCCGAGGTCTCGCGTCTGGCGCTGTATGCGCAGGATGAATGGACCATCTCCCCTCACTACGCGCTGTACATGGGCGCGCGCTGGGAGGGAATCCGGATTCACAGCGAGGCGCATGCCAGCGAGGCGGTGACCAGCACCAGCCGGATCTGGAGCCCGGTACTCCAGATGCTGTACAAGATTCCTGACACGAAGTCGAACCAGCTGCGGCTGGCGCTCACCCGCACCTACAAGGCCCCGGCCGTCAATAACCTGACCCCGCGCCGGCTGGTCGCCCTCAACAACAGTCCGACGGAACCCGACCGCATCGGCAACCCGACACTGCAGCCCGAACTGGCCCTGGGGATCGACGCGTCGTACCAGCACTACTGGGACGAAAAATCGATGCTGTCGGTCAGTGTGTCGACCCGCGAGATCGAAAATTACACGCGCACTGCCTTGTCCTTTGCAAACGGGCGCTGGGTGGGCCAACCCATCAACGATGGCGATGCACGCACCCACAGCATCGAACTGGAAACCAGGTTTCCCCTGCGCACGTTCTGGAAGTCCGGCCCGGCGCTGGACCTGCGTGCCAGCGTCAGCCGCAACTGGTCGCGGGTCGCGACGGTGCCAGGCCCGGCCAACCGCATCGACCAGCAAACGCCGCTGTCGGCGGTGGCTGGCGTGGATTACCGGACGGGGGCGCTCGGCGCCGGCGCCACCTACACCTTCAAGAATGGCGGCACCGTGCGGATCGCGGACAACCTCGCGGCCTATCAGTCAGTGCGGCGCGACCTCGATGCCTACCTGACCTGGCGGCTGGGGCCCAGGGATCAGTTACGCTTCGGCTTGTCGAATATCCTGCAGCAAGACCAGATCACGGAGCGCACCTATCTGAGCGCGACGCAAACGCGCAGTCGTGCGGTGACCGCATCCGGCACCATGCTGGGCCGCGTAACCTGGGAACAGACCTTTTGACGGAGGTACCGAGTCAGGTTGGAGTGCGCTGCGTCGCACTGGCACGGAAGCGCTTGCGGTAGTCGGACGGCGAAGTGCGCAGGGCCACGTTGAAGTGCTGCCTGAGTGACAGCGCCGTGCCGAACCCGGAGGCGTGCGCGACGTGCTCGATCGACAAGTCACCCGTCTCGAGCAAACGCCGGGCATGAAGCAGTCTCTGGTTCTGCAACCACTGCTTGACGGACGTTCCGGTCGCAAGGCGGAAGTGGCGCGTGAAATTGCGCCGGCTCATGGCAGCACGTTCGGCCAGCAGGTCAATGCTGAGCTCCTCGTGCAGGTGTTCACCGACCCACTCGAGCAAGCGGGCAAAGCGACCGGCGGCAGCGTCGGCCGGCACCGGCCGTTCGATGAACTGCGCCTGGCCGCCATCACGGTGCGGCGCAACCAGGATGTGCTTTGCGACCCGGTTGGCGGCCTCGGCGCCGCAGAGCCGGCGCAGCAGATGCAGGCAGCAATCCAGGCCGGCGGCAACGCCCGCCGAGGTCAGTATGTCGCCGTCATCCACGTACAGCACGCGCTCGTCCACCTTGATGCCGGGATAGCGCTGCGCGAGCGTGGCAGCCGAGCCCCAGTGGGTGGCCACGGTCCGTCCATCGAGCAGGCCGGCCTGTGCCAGTGGAAAGGCGCCGAGGCACAAACCGACGATGATGGCGCCGCGTGCATGTCCGCGGCGCAAGCTGTCGAGCAGGTTGTCCGGCGCACTGCGGCCATCTGCGTGCCAGGACGGCATGACGATGATGTCAGCCGCGTCGACTGTGGACAGACTGGCGGTGGTCGAGATCGCGAATCCGGCAGAGGTCGACAAGAGGCCGGCCCGTGACGCACACACCGTGATATCGAACGCGATCGCCCCGGCGCCTTCCACGTGGCTGCCGAACACGAGGCAAGGCACCGACAGATGAAATGGCGTGATCCCCTCGAAGGCGATGACGGCAATGTGTTGACGGCGTGCGACAGGGCGAATGGAAGGCATGGCCCGATTGTATCGAAAGTTAGCCTTCGGGCCAATGGTCGAAGGTCAGCATTCCCAAGACAATGGATGTTCCGACTTGCCCGACACGTCACCGACATGTCGCTGGCGGTTCATTTCCATGAAAGGAACATCACCATGAACAAACGCGCTGTTGTCGTCGTCGACCTCCAGAACGAGTATCTCCCTACCGGCAAGCTGGCGCTGGCCGGCATCCACGAAGCGTTGGATAACGCGGCGCGTGTGATCGCGGATGCCCGGACCAACGGCGACCTGGTCATCCATATTCGCCACGAGTCCACCGCCCCGGACGCGCCCTTCTTCACACCGGGAACGGACGCGGTCCAGATTCACGCCACCGTGGCGCCGGCGCACGGCGAACCGGTCATCGTCAAGAACTTTCCGAATGCCTTCCTCAAGACGAATCTCAAGGCGCTGCTCGACGAGCAGGGCATTGCTGCTGTCACCGTCATTGGCGCCATGAGCCATATGTGCATCGATGCGACAACCCGTGCAGCGTCCGATTTCGGATATACGACCACGGTCGTGCACGATGCATGCGCCACGCGCGACCTCGAGTTCGGCGGCCAGACCGTGCCGGCCGCGCAGGTGCACACCGCATTCATGTCGGCACTCGCCTTTGCCTATGCGTCGGTGCTGTCGACCGACGACTACCTGGCGGGCTGACACACTGCCCGTCCCTGACCGGTGCGGGCAAGGCATGGGCTGCTGTTGCACCCATGCCTTGCCCGCTGGTCGGTTCTGCCACGATTGACTCCCATCCGCTTCACCCATGACCACGATCTCGTCCCGGCAACAGCGCCGGCGATGATCGCCAGGGCCCGGTCACCAGTTCACGCCCCTCCCCCCTCGATGGCCGCCACCATCACACGTCAGGACCCTTGACACTCGCAGCACCGCAGCACCTCCACCAAACAAAAACTCTCGATACCGCCCACTTTCGAATGAAAGAATTTCCGCGAAATACGTGAACACAACGGAAATTCGAAAAAACGAAAGATGCTTTGTATTCAACCGAATTTCGCTATAGACTTGGCATCACAGTGACAGTTCGAGCAATGTCAAAGGCTTTCGATATCGACGAACCGAAACCTGTACGGCAGTTAATTTAGCAATACGAAATAAAACGAAAGATAGCATCGAGTCACCCCGGCTGATCCATACCGCAGCTGGTGGAGACGGTGATCGCAACGAGACAGCCTTTCCGTTTGCCAGCATTCGCCACGCTGCTCCAACAACTTATAAAAGGAAGCGTTTAATGAATTCTCCTTCACAGTGCCGCTCACGCGCCGATCGTCATGGTCGCTTTGTGCTCAATCCACTGACGTCTGCCACGTTGCTGGCGCTTGCCACGCTTGCGACATCGGCCCGCGCTCAGGAGGTCATTGCGGCCGATGCCGGCAAGCTGGAGCAAGTTGTTGTGACGGGCACCCGTGCCAGTCTGCAGCAGTCGCTGGAACTCAAACGCAACGCCGCGGTCGTCCAGGACAGCATCAGCGCGACGGAACTCGGGCGCTTCCCCGACAACAATGTGGCCGACTCGCTCAGCCACATCACCGGCGTCTCGATTTCGCGCACGGCCGGCGGTGAAGGCCAGCGGGTCAGCATCCGCGGTCTGGGGCCGGACTACACGCTCACCACCTTCAACGGTCGCCTGCTGGGCACCGACAGCGCGGGCCGCTACTTTGCGTTCGACGTGCTGCCGGCCGATGTGATCAGCGGCGCCGACGTCGTCAAATCCACCCAGGCGCAGTTGGTCGAAGGCGCCATCGGTGGCCTGGTGAATTTGCGCTCGGCCAGCCCGTTCGACCAGAAAGGCCAGCGTGGTCTGGTGCGCGCCGAGGCTGACCGCAACGATATGAGCAGTCTGAACGGCAAGAAGCTGTCCGCCACCTACAGCAACACCTTCGACAACAAGGTCGGCGTGCTGCTCGGGCTCGTGTATGCCAAGCGCGACGTGCGCACCGACACGGCCGGCAATGACGGCGGCTGGTCGCGCAATCCGATCCCGAGCGACCCGAGCCAGTTCTGGGAATACGGCAATACCTGGGGCGGCGCCATCGATCCGAATGGCAACGGCGTACTCGACCCCAGCGAAGAAGGCCTGATCGGGCCGGGCCAGTTCCGCTTCGGCTCGATCATGGAGAAAAAGGAGCGCATTGCGCTCTCGGGCAAGGTGGAGTGGCGGCCAAGCAAGGACGTCAAGGTCATTGTCGACGGCTTCAAGACGCGGCTCGACTCACCGCAGGTCGGTTACCAGCTGTCGTACTATCCGTTGTACGCGCCGGGCCGCTGGTCCGATGTCAAGGTCACCAACAATGTCGTGACGGACCTGACCTTGAACAGCAGCGACCCCGAACTGCGCCTCAATCCCGAAGTGCTGAACAAGACCGAATACCGGGTCGTCGATACCGCGATGTACGGCGCCCGGGCCGAATGGCGGATTTCCCCGACGCTGAACGTGGCGGGCGACGTCTATCTGTCCACTTCGAAGCGCGACTCCGGCGGCAAGGACAGCTACGTCGTGCTGCGCATGAACCAGCCGAATACGACGCGCATCCGGCTCACCGGCGCGGCCGTGCCCGACGTGACGACCACGCTGGCCGATGGCCGCGACCTGCAGAGCGGCCTGGCCCAGGGCCTGTTCAGCGGCAACGACTTCAATACCCACTTCTACAGCCGCGCAGGCGACAATATCGACGACCGCATTGGCGGCGCGACGGTCAATGCCGACTGGAAGGTGGACCGCTACAGCATCGACAGCCTGAAGTTCGGCCTGAGCCAGACCAACCGCAAGAAGTCGCGCGACATGATCAACAATGCGTTCAATTCGGGCCAGGATCACTACGCCGGCGAAAACGCGATCAACGTCGGCACCCTGGGCGGCAACGTGATCAACCAGACCCTGAGCCCGAAAGGATTCCTGTCGGGCGTGAGCGGCAACTTCCCGCGCAGCTTCCTGGGCTTTGACGTCGACCGCTATGCGCAGGCGCTGGCGGGCCTGGACGGCAAACCACGACCAGGCGGCGGCGTGTACAGCTCGACCCTGTCGGCGCCAGCGTTCAATCCGCTGGAAAGCTACCGCGTCGAAGAAAAAACGTCGACCGCGTTCGTGCAGGCCGACCTGGCAGGTGATCGTTGGTTCGCTGACGTTGGCGTGCGCTTCGTGCGCACCAAGACGGGCGCGCAGGCGTGGGACGCCAAGATCGAAGACATCGTGCAGAACGGCGCCTTCAACTTCACGCCGATCTACGCCGATCCGTCGGTCGTGCGCCAGGATGCCACCTACAGCTTCGCCCTGCCGTCGGGTAACTTCACCTATTCGCTGACCGACAAGCTGCAGCTGCGCGTTGGCGCCGCCAAGACGATGGCGCGCCCGTCGGTCGACAAGCTGGCGCCGTCCAGCACCACCGCCAGCATCTCGTGGGGCGACTTCACGCAGATCTATGGCGGCAATGCCGATCTCAAGCCGTACACGGCGCACCAGGCCGACGTCTCGCTGGAGTGGTATTACGCCAAGAGTTCCGCGCTGACCTTCGCCGTCTACCAGAAAAACATCAAGAACCAGATTACCAACCTGTTCTTGTCCGGTCAGGACATCGGTGCACCCGGCGGGCGCCTGTTCAACGTGCAGCGCCCGATCAACGGCGACAGCGCCAAGGCGCGCGGCATGGAGATCGGCCTGCAGCACCTGTTCGACAACGGCTTCGGCGTGCGCGCACAATACACGCGCAATCTGTCGAGCAGCTGGGTGGGCGGCGTCGAACGCCCACTGGAAGGCATCGCGCCAGCCACCGCATCACTGGGCATCCTGTACGAACGTGGCCCGTGGAGCATGAGCACGACGGCCGACTTCACCGATTCGTTCGTCACCGCCACCAACGTGATCGGCTCCGGCTTCAACGAGGTGACCAACTCGGTAACCTGGCTCACGGCCCAGCTCGCCTATGATGTGAACAAGTCGCTGCGCATCAGCATCGAAGGCAACAACCTCACCGATGCCGAGCAGGCACCCCGGCTGACCAATGGCACCGTCAGCCTGCCCAACGGTTATTACCGGTACGGGCGCTCCGTGACCCTGGGCGCCAGCCTGAGGTTCTAATGCAGCACGCGGCGCCATGGTACGTGGCGCCGCACAGCCCATCGCCAGCGCGGGCCGGCCTGGCAGTTCACCGGCCCGCAACACCGAGAACTGGAATCCTGATGCACACTTCTGTCTTTTCCCTTGCCGTCCTGCTTGCCGGGGCCATCCCTTTTTCCGCGCACGCTGCGGACGCGTCCAGCTACACGATGGCCGACTATGCCAGCGTTACCAAGATCGACGCACACCTGCACCTGCACAATGCGGCGCCGGCGTTCATGGAAGCTGCCCGGCGCCAGAACTTCAAGATCCTGTCGATCAATGTTGACTACCCTGACTTTCCACCGCTCGATGACCAGCAGCGCGTCGCCATCGCACTGAAAAAGCAATTCCCGCAGGACGTTGCATGGGCCGCGAGCTTCTCCGTCGATGGGTCCGCCCAACCTGCGTGGCTCGCCGCCACGCGCCACCGCATCGCCGCGTCGATGGAAGCCGGCGCCGTGGGCGTGAAGGTGTGGAAGAACATCGGCATGAGCCTGCGCGGCGCCGATCAAGAACTGGTGATGATCGACGATGCGCGCTTTGCGCCGCTGTTCGACGACCTGGCCCGCCAGGGCATCCCGTTGCTGGGCCACCAGGGCGAGCCACACAACTGCTGGCTGCCGCTGGCGCGCATGACGGTCAACAACGACCGCACCTATTTCAAGAACCACCCGCAATACCATATGTACCTGCACCCCGAGATGCCGAGCTGGGAAGCGCAGATGGCCGCGCGCGACCGCATGGTGGCGGCGCATCCGACACTGCATTTCGTCGGCGTGCACCTCGCGTCGCTGGAGCGCAATGTGGACGAACTGGCGGCGTTCCTCGACCGGTTCCCCAACGCCGTCGTGGACGCGTCGGCGCGCATCGGCCAGCTGCAGTACCAGAGCCAGCGCGACCGCGAGAAGGTGCGCAACTTCTTCATCAAGTACCAGGACCGCATCCTCTACGGCAGCGACATGGCGCAAGAGCCTGGCCAGGACGGCGCCGCACTGGGCCGCGAAGCCGAAGGCGTGTGGCGCATGCACTGGCGCTACTTCAATACGGCAGAGTCGTTCAAGGTCGCCGACCTCGACCAGCCCGTCCAGGGTCTGGCACTGCCACGCGACGTCGTCGACAAAATTTACCGCACGAATGCCGAGCGCGCCTTCCCCGGCGCCTGGAAAGGCCAGCCATGACCGCGCGCCGTGCATTTCTCGGGTGGCTGGGCGCGGCGCCGCTGGCCACGCAGATCCCGCTGGCACAAGCGGCGCCCGCCGCCGCCTCCGTCACCGGCAAGGGCCATGTGCGCGTGCAGGACGCCGCCGTGTCGCTACAGTTCGACGAGCAGCTGCGTTGCCGTATCGTTAGCCTGCTGGGCAAGCAGCCCGTCGCGCTGACGGGTTTTGACACCAGCGAGCACCTGGTCGTCGGCGGCAAGCCGCTCGGCCGCTTCACGTTGCAGAAGGCCGAGCCGGCCCCGGCCACGACGCCGTTTGGCGCCGGACAGGCGCTGCACCTCGTCGGCCGCTCTGCGGAGGGCATCGAGAAGCGCGTCACCGTGACGCTGCTCGACGAGCATCCGGGCGTGGCGTTGCTGGACGTGCGCTACGTGAATACCGGCGCCAGGCCGCTGACGATCGATGCCTGGGTCAATGGCGCGCACCGCCTGGCCGCCGCGCCGCGCCATGCGGGCGGCTACTGGACCTATTCCGGCGCCAGCCACGCCGACCGGCGCGACTGGGTGCAGCCCGTCAAGCGCGGTTTCGAGCAGGGCAACTTTTTGGGCATGAACGCGTCGGACTACGGCGGCGGCACGCCGGTTGCCGATGTCTGGCGCCGCGACGTCGGCCTGGCCGTTGGCCACCTGGCGCTGCAGCCGCTGCTGGTGTCACTGTCCGTCAAGGCGGTCGGCAATGCGGTCGACATCGCGCTGCGCGGCGACGTCCCGCAGACGCTGGCGCCAGGCGCCAAGCTGGCCACGCCGCCCACGTTCATCGCTGTGCACCGTGGCGACTTCTATGTACCGCTCGACCGCTACCGCCGGCTGATGGCCGCGCAGGGCCTTGCCGCTCCCGAGCCGCCGCAAAGCGCCTACGATGCGCAGTGGTGTGCCTGGGGTTACGAACGCGACTTTTCGCTCGAGTACGTGCGCGCCACGCTGCCCAAGGTGCAGGAACTGGGCTTCAAGTGGGCCGTGCTGGACGACGGCTGGCAGGTCAAGACCGGCGACTGGACGCCCGACCTGGCCAAATTCCCGCGCGGCGGCGACGACATGAAGGCGCTGGTGGCCGACATCCACGCACGCGGCATGAAAGCGCGACTCTGGATCGCACCGCTTGCCGTGGCCCCCGGCAGCGACGAGCTTCACGAGCATACCGACCTGCTGCTGCTCGACGAGACCGGCGCGGCACAGGACGTGACCTGGTGGAACTGCTTCTACCTGTGCCCCGCCTACGACAAGACGCAGACGCGCCTGGCCGCGACGCTGCGCATGATCATCGCGGACTGGGGCTTCGACGGCCTGAAGGTCGATGGCCAGCACCTCAATGGCGTGGCGCCATGCTTCAATCCCAAGCACCAGCACAAGCGGCCCGAGGAATCGGTCGAGGCGGTCGCGGACTTTTACAAGGTCATGCACGACGTGGTGCATGCGGCCAATCCGGAAGCGGTGCTCGAGGTGTGCCCGTGCGGCACCAGCTACGCCTTCCACAATATGCCGTACATGGACCAGGCGCCATCGTCCGACCCGCTGTCGAGCTGGCAGGTGCGCCACAAGGGCAAAACGCTCAAGGCGCTGATGGGCCCATGGTCCGCCTACGCGGGCGACCACGTGGAACTGAGCACGGGCGGGCAGGATTTCGCTTCCAGCGTCGGGATCGGCGCGGTCGTCGCCACCAAGTTCACGTGGCCGGTGGACCCGAAACCCAAGGACTCGTTCCTGCTGACACCCGAGCGCGAGGCGCACTGGCGCCAGTGGGTGGACCTGTACAACAAGGGGCGCCTGGCCGAAGGCCGTTACCGGGGCGAGCTGTACGACCTGGGTTTCGACAAACCGGAAACCCACGTCGTGGAGCAGGCCGGCGCGTTGCATTACGCGTTCTACGCCGACCGCTGGGATGGCATGGTCGCCTTGCGTGGCCTCGGCCCTGGCGCCTGGACGGTGCGCGACTCGCTCAGCGGGAGCGTGTTGGGCAAGGTCAGCGCCGACAAGCCGACGCTGCCTCTGCGCTTTACGCACAGCCTGCTGATCGAAGCGCGGCCCGACCTTCCCGACGAGCTGCCTGTTGCGTTTGCCGGCACGGTCCCGGCCGTGGGCACGGACGGCTTCCCCCACGCCTCGCAATGGGCCGACGCTCCCACGACCTTCTTCCGTCACGACTGGCAAGGCAAGCCGCTTGCCGGGCCACAATCGACCCGTGTCCAGCTGTTGCGGGGCGCTGGCCACCTGTACCTGCGCTTCATCTGCAAGTACGAGTCGCTCACCACCTTTGATCAGGCCGGCCCGGCGAGCGCCATCTGGCCACTGTGGGAGCGCGACGTTGTCGAGGTATTCCTGCAGGCGCCCGATCGCGCCGGCCTGAAAAGCTATCGCGAGGTGCAGGTCGCGCCCAACGGACTGCTGCAGGAAATCGCGATCGAGGTGTCGGGCAAGCGGCGTATCGATGGCGGCAGCCGCGCCAGGGCGCATGTCGATGCGGGCAACAAGGTCTGGACAGCCGAGCTGGCCATACCGATGCAGGGTCGGGACGGCTGGCGCCTGAACCTGTTCCGCATAGAAGGCCCCGAAGCTGCCGGTGACAACCGCGTGCATTCGGCATGGAGTCCGACCCGCACGGCCGCGCCCGACTTCCACGTGCCAGGCGCGTTCGGCCGGCTGCTGATCGGCGCATGATGCTGCAGCGCCTGCGTCCACTCGCGCTGCTGGTCATGCTGTCGGCGCACGCCCATGCCGTGCAGTCGACAGAGAGCCAGTCAGGAAACCCCGTCGAGACGACATTCCAGGCGTCGGCCGACGAGATCGCCAATCCCGAGCGGGGCATGTACGTCTGGGCGTCCGACAACCTGGCGGCGTGGACGCAAGCGCAGGCCGGCGCCCAGTTTGCGGCCGGCTACCGGATCGTCTACGCGCCGGTGCGGCTGGACGCGCATGCCGGCCACGCGCTGCCTGCAACGCTGCTGGCCGACTTGAGCAAAGGGTTTGCGGTTGCGCGGCGCGCGGGCCTGAAAGTCATTCCGCGTTTCATGTACAACTTCCCGGCAGGTGAAACTGCTTACCGGGCGGCGCAGGATGCACCGCTCGAGCGCGTGCTGGAACATATCGGGCAACTCAAGCCAGTCCTGGCGGCGAACGCCGATGTCATCGCGTATCTGCAGGCTGGCTTTATCGGCGCCTGGGGCGAATGGCATACCTCGTCGAACAACCTCACCCTGCCGGCGCGGCGCATGCAGATCCGTGATGCGCTGCTGGCCGCGCTGCCGCCCGATCGCTTCCTGCAAGTGCGCTATCCACCTTATCTGATGGCGTGGGCGCCACAGGCACCGCGCTGGCGCGATGGTTCGGCCGCGGCAAGTATCGGCGTGCACAACGACTGCTTTCTCGCATCAAGCACGGATGTCGGCACCTACAGTGAAAATCCTACAATCCGGCAGCGTGAGCGCGACTACGTGGCCGCGCTGTCGACGACCGCGCCGTTCGGGGCCGAAACCTGCAACCCTGCCGATGCCGTCAACCCGACGCCACGCACGAACTGCGAGGACATCCTGCGCGAAGGCCGGCGCTTCGGCCTGACCTACTTGAACGACAGCTATTACCGCGACCTGTTTCACCAGCGCTGGCAGGCGCAGGGTTGCATGTCGCAGGTCAAGCGCAGTATGGGCTACCGGTTCGAACTGGTGACGCTGCGGCATAGTTCGCACATCGTGGCTGGCCAGTCGGGCGAGCTGACGCTGACTGTGCGCAACGCCGGCTGGGCACGTGCCTTCAACCCGCGGGGTGTGCAGATGATGCTCCGGCACCGTGCTACCGGCAAGGTTGTACGCCTGGCCCTGGCGTCGATCGACCCACGCGCCTGGCTGCCCGGGCAGACCAGCACCGCAACCGCACGGGTTGCGATCCCGGGCGGCACGCCCACTGGTGCCTGGGACATGCTGCTGGCATTGCCGGATGGCGCGGCGTCGCTGGCCGGCGATGCGCGCTACAGCGTGCGGCCCGCCAATGCCGACGTTGCGGCCAAAGCGCAGGGATGGGATGCCTCGCTGGGCGCGTTTCGTACCGGGACGACGCTGAATATTCTCTGAAGGTCTGCCACGCCATGCGCGCGTGGCCGGCTTACTCGGCGATCAGGAGTTCGATGCCCGCGTCGCGCAGGCCGTCCCGGTATTGCGGACTGATATCGCCGTCGGTGATGACGGTGTGAACGCGGTCGAGCTGCACGATACGGTGCAGGCTGATGAAACCGAACTTGGAGGAATCGGCGAGCACGATGACTTTCCTGGCGCGCTCGACCATCTTGTGGTTCAGGCTTGCTTCGGCCTCGTGGTGGGTCGTCACGCCGAACTGCAGGTCGAGGCCATCGACGCCTAAAAACAGCTTGTCGAAACTGTAGGCTTGCAGGCAGGCTTCGGCCTGCAATCCCTGAATGGACAGCGCCTGCTTGCGCAGCAGGCCGCCCGTCAGAATGAGGTCGACGCCGGCGGCGTTGACCAGCTCCCAGGCGATATTCAGGCCATTGGTCAGCACCGTCACATTCTGCACGTCGCGCAGGTGGCGTGCCAGCGACAGCGTCGTGGTGCCCGAATCGATGATGATGTTCTCGCCCGGCTTGACCAGACGCGCAGCCAAGGCACCGATGCGCTCTTTCTGCTCGTGGTTGAGTGCGTCTTTTTGCGACACCGTGTGTTCGGTCGGCGGCATGCGTGCCAGCGTGGCGCCGCCGTGGCTGCGGATGGCCAGGCCCTGCGCCTCGAGTGCACTCAGGTCGCTGCGGATCGTTACTGCCGAGACGTTGAGTTGCTTGACGAGTTCGCTGACCTGGACCGAGGCTTGTTCGGTAAGAGCTTTAAGAATGGTGTCGCGGCGCTGACCGGTTTGACCCATGATTGGATACGCAGATTTAATAAAAAAACAGCTTACCAGATTGGCGCACCGCCGGCACGCCATCTGCTCGACGGCGGGTCATTGCTTGCCTGCCAGGCGGTCGAGCGCTGCAGGGTTCAGCGGTATGCCCACCTGGTGCGCCGCATAGACGGCAGCGCCGAGCACTGGCGGCAGGCGCGGCGCCATCAAGCGGTATGCGCCGGCACTGCTGGCCGCGAGCACGCGCGCAAACGGCGCACGCAGCGGGCCTTCCACGCCAAACAGGCCGCCCGAATACGACACCGTGACTTCGGTGCCGGGATCGACCCCGAGCTGGCCCCGCACCGCATCGACCAGGGCGGCCACCTCGAGTGCAGCCGACTCAATGATCGCTGCTGCCTGCGCATCGCCCAGCGCCGCTGCTTCGGACACGAGGCGCGACAGCGCGGCCACTTTGCTGCGCTCCCCTTTGAGCTCGCCATAGACGACCTGGCACAGGTCGAGGTCATCCTGCAGTGCCAAACGGGTGCGCATCAACCCATGCAGCGGCCCGCGCGGCGCGCGGCCATCGCTCATGCGCGAGAACAGCGCAAGACCAGCCCGGGCGATCCAGTAGGCCGAGCCTTCGTCGCTGAACAATTCGCCCCAGCCGCCGGCGCGCGCCCCCTGCCCGCCGATGCGCCCATAGGCCATCGAGCCGGTGCCCGCGATGACGCTGATGCCGTCGGCGCAAGCCAGCGAGCCGGCCCAGCTGCACACCATGTCGTTGTCGCACAGGTAGCGCCCGTGGCCCAGCACGGCGCGTGGCAGCGCATCGAGTTGCGGCTGCACGGCGCGGTCTTCGCCGTACGCGGGCAAGCCGAAGAACGCGAATGCGATGTCGTTCGCGCTGACGCCGGCTGCCGCGAACAGCTGCCCGCAGCCGCGCGCCAGCATGTCAGCCGCGCCTTCCATGCCGACTTCGAGGTAATACGCGCTGCTCTGCTCATTGCGCGCCAGGACCTGGCCCTGCCGGTCGATCAGCGCGAACGCCGTCTTGGTGCCGCCGCCGTCAACCCCGAGAAACATCGCTGTCCTCCACCAGTGGATAGATCGTGACGCCCTGCACCACGCGATTGACGGTGCCCGACACGCTCGGCGTATCCGGACGCAAGCTCAGCGCCAGCGATTGCAGCAGTGCGAACGCCTGGCAGAACACGATGTACGGCAGTGCCAGCGCCAGATCCGGCGCCTGCCCGACCCCATCCAGCGTGATGCAGGCGTCACCCAGCGCAGGCTCGTCGCGGCCGCTCAGCGCCAGCACACGGCCGGCCCGGCCATCATTGCGCAGTTCGCGCAGCAGGTCGAGGTCATAGCGGCGGGCACGGGGATCGTTCGACAACAGCACGACGACCAGCGTGTCGGCATTGACAATCGTCTTCGGTCCATGGCGAAAGCCCAGCGGCGAGTCGAACAGCGCGACCACTTGGCCATCGGTCAGTTCGAGCAGCTTGAGTGAGGCTTCACGGGCCAGCCCGCGCAGCGCATTGCTGCCCAGGTAGACCACGCGGCTAAAGTTCTGGGCCACCAGCCCGTCCAGCAGCGGCAGCATCGACGCCAGTACCTGCGCGGCCGCAGCCGACGGCCCGGCGGTGGCACCCGGCGCCAGCACGCCGAACGCGCCCGCCGCAGCCAGCAGCATCGAGGTGAAACTGGTGGTCATGGCGAACCCGCGGTCGTGCGTGGCGTCGGGCAGCAGGATCGCATACGCATTGGCGCGGCCCTGCGCCATCCGGCACAAGGCGCCGTCGGCATTGCAGGTGATGACCAGGTGGTAGATCTCGTCCACCACCCCGTCGGCCAGATCGACGGCAGCCACGCTTTCCGGGCTGTTGCCCGAGCGGCCGAACGACACCAGCAGCGTCGGCACCTTCGGCTGCAGGAACTGGCGCGGGCCCGAGACCAGGTCGGTGGTGGGCACGGCCTCCGCGCGCCAGCCGCCGCCCAGCAAGGCCGGCGCCAGGCATTCGCCGATGAAGGCCGAGGTGCCGGCGCCCGTCAGCACGATGCGCAGGTCGGGCCGCGCGAGCAAGGGCCCGAGGAACGCGTCGAGCGCGTCGCGCTGGCGAACGACCAGCGCCTCGATCTCGGGCCAGACGGCCGGTTGCTGCGCGATTTCACGCGCGGTAGCGCCGGCACCGGCGGCATCGAGCCGCTCCGTACCAATGCCCAGAATATTCCTGTCAGCGACTAACATGCTTCCAACTCCTTCGTTGCGGCGCCTGCCATGCAGGCCGCCATGTATTGGCGCAGCACTCTGGCCACGCCCTCTTTGAGCAGATCGACCGGCTGGTTGTTCAACCGCCCTTCACGCACGGCGTCATACTGGAACGGCAGGTACTGGCTCAGCAGCGTGAGCGGCGGCGGCGTGCGCTCCAAACTGGCCAGCAGGCGTGCCTGCGCGGCCTGAATGGCCGGATGCGGCCAGTAGTAGCGAATCCTGTCACTCAGGCTGTATTGCTGGTCGAAGCGGGCGCGGCGCGGCTCGTTGTCGTAGTACTTCTGCCACTGCGCCGGCTCGGCACGCATCACCTCCAGCACCGTGTCCTTGAACCCGGAGCCCTTGCCATCGCCCGCCATCGCGGCCTCGATATCGGCCAGCGCCCACAGCGTTTCACGCAGCGCGAACGTTGCGCCAGGGCCCACCTTGAGAATGGCAAAATGGCCGGCAACGAGCGCCGCCAGGTTGGCCGCCGTCTGGTAGTCGGTCGAATGGGCTTCATAAACCAGCGTGGGCACGTCTTCGATCATGCGGCCGAGATCCATGGCGCGCTCGGGCAGGAAGTCAATGACCTTATGGTGGTCAAATTCAACACCCGGCTGCACCACCAGGCCAACCACACGTGGCCACGCCGCATCCAGTCCGGCGGCAGCGAATGCGGCGCGGTGCGCAGCGATCGTCTGCGTCGCCGCTGCGGGCGTCGTGACGCTCAGTTCGGCCAGGTCTTCATGCGCGCCGCCGGGCACCGGCACTTCGGTGCCCACCACATACACGGGCGCTTCGCCGCCAGCCGCCTGCCAGGCCCGCTCGGCCACCGCGCACAGCCGCGCGGCCCGCGCGGCCACCACGTCATCCTGCAACGGCACCGGGTCGCCAACGCACGACATCGAGCAATCCAGGTGAATCTTGCGAAAGCCCGCCGTGACGTACTGGTCGATCAGCAC
Source organism: Telluria sp. LT1R51-2 (assembly GCF_059685775.1). Taxonomy (NCBI): domain Bacteria; kingdom Pseudomonadati; phylum Pseudomonadota; class Betaproteobacteria; order Burkholderiales; family Oxalobacteraceae; genus Telluria; species Telluria sp. LT1R51-2. Next base: position 2,141,115 of record NZ_JCASIM010000001.1, read on the forward strand.
CTCGGCCTTGGCCATGGCGGCATCCGCGTGTTCGCCCTGCCAGGCATTGGGGCCCAGATGGTCGCCACCCAGCAGCACGCGCTCGCGCGCCAGGCCGACGCGGTCGGCGATGGCGTAGACGAAATCACGGAATGCGCTTGGGGTCATGCCGGTATAGCCGCCATCCTGGTTCACCTGATTCGACGTGGCTTCGATCAGCACCGGCTGCGCCGGCCCCGCCGCGAGCGTTACTTCCATCGCCGCCTCGAGCACGATCGGATGCGCCGAGCACACCGCGTGGATCCCGACCGCTTCGCCAGCCTTGTGCCGGCGCACCAGATTCAACATGTAGTCCATTTATCAGGCTCCTTCGGTTGATTCGGCAGGCGCGACGCTATCGTCCGCCTGCAGCGCAAGAAACAGCGCGGCCGCCAGCGCCAGGCCGATGCCGGCCAGCCGGTAGCCGCCCGGCACCGCGCCAGCCAGCGCCATCGCGATCACGGTGGTCAACAGCGGCGCGCCGGCATTGACCAGCGGCGACACCGTCAGCGCCTTGCCGTGCCGGAACGCATACACGAGCGTCAGCGCGCCGATGGCGTTGAGCACCTGGGTGGCCGCAGCCAGCAGCGGCCCGGATGGCCCGTAATTGATCGGCTGCGAGAAATCGGTCATCGCCAGCGCCACGGGAATGCACAGCAGCGCACTGGCGGTCATGTAAAAGAAGATGCTTTCGGCATCCATCCGTGTATTGGCCAGCTTGATGAAGTACGCCTGCAGGCCCCATGCGACCAGAACGCCGATCGCCAGCACGAACCACAGCCCATACTGCTGCGGCGCGCCGCCCGGGTTGAAGTCAAACAGCGGCAGCGCGCACACGGCCAGCACGATGCCGACGACGCCCATGCGGCCCGTACGCTCATGCAGGAACAGCAGCGAGAGCACAATCGTGATGACGGGAGAGAGCGAAATCAGCGGGAAAATCAGGTAAGCCGGGCCGGCCTTGACTGCATAGAACAGCACCATCTGGCCACCGGCGCCCAACAGGCCAATGGCCAGCCCGTAGCCCACGGCGGTGCGATCGCGGCGCACGCGCCAGCCGGAGCGCGCCAGCACGAACAGCGCCGGCGGCACCATCGTCAGCGCCCACACCACATACACGAGGGTTTCAGGAAAACCGTTCTGGGTGGGCAGGCCGGCGAAAGCGCCCCAGACGCCCCACAGCAAGGCCGTCGCCAGCGCGTAGCCGAGCCAGCGCGGCTTGGCAGCACCGGCGGCGACTTGTTGAGGCGAAGTCGTCTTTTCCAGGGTGTCTGCGGGATTCACAGGGCCACCCATCCTGCCAGCCCGTTCATGCGGTACGCAACGCTATCGCTCGATGTGATCTTCATCCGTATCTTCCTCCGCTAGGTGCGTTTGTTTCAAACGTTTTCGTTGCCATCGATGTGATAGTAAATAAGTGCCAAACGAAAAGCAAAGTCTTTCCAAATATTTTCGATATAGCGTGTTTTTGATGATGAAATCGCGCCTTTTATTTTCGAATACTTTCGATTACCATCTGGACAACGGACGTACGTGCCGTCCGACCTTTTCCGCCCGCAGAAAAATTCATCGTCAGGAGATTTGCATGAACCACCGCTGGACTAAGGCAAGTAAAACCAAACCCTGGACCGTCGTGTGCGGCAGCGCGGCTGCTGTTCTGGCCCTGACGATGACGCAGGTTCATGCAACATCTCCGGCTGATCCCCTGGCCCCGGCAGGCCGTTGGGAAGGCAACACGAGTGGCAGCGCCAGCACACCGCCGATGGGCTGGAACAGCTGGAATGCATTCCGCACGGAAGTCGACGAAGGCAAGGTGATGGGCGCGGCACAGGTGCTTGCCGAAAGCGGTCTTGCAAAGCTCGGCTACAACCATGTCATCCTCGACGATGGCTGGTGGATGAAGCGCCGCACCAGCGATGGCCGCCTGCAGATCCGCACGGGGATCTTTCCGTCTGCCGCCACCGGTGGGCCGGACGGCACCAGCTTCAAGCCATTTACCGACAAACTGCACGCGATGGGCTTCAAGGCGGGCATCTACACGGACGTCGGCCGCAATGCGTGCTCGCAAGCCTACGATCTGCATTCGCCCAACCTGCCACAAGGCACAACGGCCGAACGCGAAGTGGGCCTGGATGGCCACGTCACGCAGGACATCAATCTGTATTTCAAGGAGTGGGGCTTCGACTACCTGAAGATCGACGCGTGCGGACTGGCCGACTTCATACCGGGCTCGGACCTGGTCAAGAAGCAGAGCTACCGCGGCATGCCGCCCCTGATCGAACGCGGGTCTATCAACCGCACGGATATCGGCGCCGTGCGTGCCCGCTACGAGACCGTTGCCGCAGCCATCAAGGCGGCGCGCCCACTGGGTGATTATGTGATGTCGATCTGCGCCTGGGGCATGGCCAACGTGCGCAGCTGGGGCAAGGATGTCGGCAACCTGTGGCGCACCAGCGCCGACATCACGCCGAGCTGGACCAGCATGCTGCACAACTTCGACAGCGCCGCGAAACGCGCGCTGTACGCAGGCCCCGGGCACTGGAACGACCCCGATATCCTGCACATCGGCCACGGCGAATTCGATGCCAACAACCCGGTCGAAGTGCGCTCGCATTTCTCGCTGTGGGCGATGATCAACGCGCCGCTGCTGGTCAGCTATGACTTGCAACATGGCCCGGCATCGTTTCTCGCCGTTCTGGGCAATGCGGACGTGATTCGCCTGAACCAGGACAAGGCCGGACACCAGGGCATCGTCGCCTACGATTCGGACGATGCGCAGATCATCGTCAAGACGCTGGGTAACGGGCAGCGCAAGGCAGTGGCGCTATTCAACCGTGGCGCATCGCCCGCACCGGTGACGCTGCTGGCGATGCACCTGAAACTGGCGGATGGCGCACCGGTCACGCTGCGCAACCTGTGGACGAAGGAAACCTTGACCTTCACCGGCGAGAAGGCCTTTACGCTTGCACCGCACGAGACGCTCGTGTTCGAAGTACGCGGCAAGCGCCAGCTGGAAAACGGTGTGTATCTGTCGGAGATTCCGGGGTCGATCAACGTCGCCGTCGACGGGACGCGCCAGCCGCAACTCGATCCGACCGTCCATCGCATGATCGACCCATGGTCGAGCACCCGGTCAGGCGGCTCACGGCCACAATATGCGGGCTGGGGCGGCGCGCAGCCGGATGCAACGCCGTTTGGCCAGAGCCTGCAGGTGGCCGGCCAGGTGTTTACGTCGGGGCTTGGCGTGCTGTCCAATTCGCGCCTTCAGGTGAAGAATGATACTGGCTACGCGCGCTTGACCGCATCGGTTGGCGTGGATGATTCGACGGAAAACACCAAGGAACTGGTGCGCTTTTACGTGTATGGCGATGGCAAACTGCTCGCGGAAAGCGCCCCGGCACGGTTCGGATCGAAAGTTCAGGCATTGACCGCCGATGTGCGTGGCGTGAAGGTCATTGAACTGGTGGTGCGGGATGCCAGGACCGGCAACGCGGTGCCTGTCGTGGCGACCTGGGGGGATGTGCAGCTGACGCAGGCTGGTGCCGCTGTGCCGGGGCCGCGAATCTCTGGCAGCGACCGCATCTGAGTGCCGGGACACGACACGATCATGACCTCATTCACCAGCCTCGACACCATCGTCTTTCTCATCTACTTCGTGGTCATTTCGGCCTACGGCATCTGGATCTACTGGAGCAAGAAACGCTCGTCCGGCAAGGCCACCCACGACTTCTTTCTGGCCGAAGGGTCGCTCACGTGGTGGGCCATCGGCGCCTCGTTGATCGCATCGAACATCTCGGCCGAGCAGTTCATCGGCATGAGCGGCGCAGGCTTTCGCATCGGGATGGCGATCGCAGTGTATGAGCTGATGTCCGCGGCGACCCTGGTCATCGTTGCCGTGTTCTTCATGCCGATCTACCTGAAGAACCGCATCTATACGATGCCGCAATTCCTCGAGCAGCGCTACGGCCCGGCGGTGGCGGCAACGATGGCGGTGTTCTGGCTTGGCCTGTATGTAGTGGTCAACCTTACTGCCATCCTGTACCTGGGCGCGCTGGCGATCAGCAGCATCGCCGGCCTGAATGTGCTGGCCTGCATGCTGTTCCTGGCCGTGTTCGCAACCGTAATCACGCTGGGCGGCATGAAGGTGATCGGCTACACCGATGTGATCCAGGTGCTGTGCCTGGTGATCGGCGGGCTCGTTACGACCTGGATCGCGCTCGACCTGGTGGCGGCGCTGGCCGGTGGTCAGGGTGCGGTGCGCGGCCTGAGCGAGCTGTATCTGCGCGCCGGCGAGCATTTTAATATGGTGCTCACGCGCGATGATCCCAACTACATGGATCTGCCTGGCATGTCGACCATCATCGGTGGCATGCTGATCGTGAACCTCAACTATTGGGGCTGCAACCAGTACATCGTCCAGCGCGCGCTGGGCGCCAACCTGCACACGGCGCGCAAGGGCCTGCTGTTCGCGGCATTCCTCAAGCTGCTGATGCCGGTGATCGTGGTCTTGCCGGGCATTGCAGCCTATGCGCTCGACAAGTCCGGCACGCTTGGCGACGCGATGCGCCCCGGTGGCGAACTGAATCCGGACCGCGCCTATCCCACCCTGCTGGCCCTGCTGCCGGCCGGGCTCAAGGGCCTGGCATTCGCCGCCCTGGTTGCGGCAGTCGTCGCGTCGCTGGCCGGCAAGGCCAACAGCGTCGCGACGATCTTCACCCTCGACGTCTACAACAAGCACGTCAACCGCGGGGCCAGCGAGCAGCGCATGGTCTGGATCGGCCGGATCTCGGTGGTGGCGGCGATGGCCATTGCCGTGCTGCTCGCGCCCTTGCTGGGGATCGACAAGAAAGGCGGCTTCCAGTACATCCAGGAATACACCGGCTTCGTCTCGCCCGGCATCCTCGCGATGTTTTTGCTGGGCTTTTACTGGCGCAAGACCACCGCTGCGGCGGCCATGTTTGCCACGATTGGCGGGCTGGTGTTTTCGGTGTTTCTCAAGTTCTTGCCGCTGGTGATGGACCTGGGGTTTCTGGCGCCGATTGGGTTTGCGGTCAATAACGGCGCTGGCGTCTACGAGATCCCTTTTCTTGACCGGATGCTGATCGTGTTTGTGATGGTGGTCATCGGCATGGTTGTCTTGAGCACGACGGCGCAGCGCGACGGCAGCCACAAGCGCATGGTGATTGATGGGTCGATGTTCCGGGTTGATCGGGGTTTTGCGGTTGGTTCGGTGGTGATTTTTGCGGTGCTGGTGGCGATTTACGGGGGTTGGTAGTTTGAAGGGACGTTGTCGCGCCAGCTCGATCTGTCGCTGGAAGGAATGAGACTAACAGCGCGACCGCTGCTCACAGCCGGGTTCGTGTCCAAATGTCAGACCTGACCCCGGCTGTGGTTGTGCTTACAGCCGGGTTCGTGTCCGAATGTCAGACCTGACCCCGGCTGGTGGTGGGCGTGCGGTTGGTGCGTCAGACGATCGATAGGCTAGCAGCGCGGGTGCTTGATGTTTCGATTCGACCGACGTAGTCTGGCTTGTCGCGGCCGCTGTCGGTGGTCGCCTGCGCTCCCTCACCGAAAGGCCCTTATGCCTGCGCCATACAATCCATTTTCTTCCTGGTTCGGGGCGTTTCAATTGCCGCTGTCCGGCAACGTCGCGGAGCGGATTTCGGCGCCGATGTTCTCGCCCTCGCTGACCATCAACGATGGCGGCGACCAGGCCATCGAAGCCAGAGTGGTCAACGAGATCGCAAGCTACGGCAAGCAGATCGGATGGCTCAATGATGTCATCCTGGCCCTGGCCGAAAACGCCGACCTGCCAGACCACGTGACAAGGACGGTGCACCGGATCGCCGAGGCGACGCGCAAGATCGAGGAACTCAAGGCGGCGGCCGCGGATGAAGCTCTGGGAAAGGCGGTCGAATCACTCAATTTCCTGCAGCAGCATCAGCCGGGCACCTATGCCAGACTGCTGCAGGAGCGCAGCCAGACTTTGCCACTGTAATCAGCCGCGCGGGCCGGCCACCTGCCCGCCCGCCCGCCCCATCGCGCGCCGCGCCGGATCGGCTTTCATGCCGATGCGACCACCGTCAGGCCCGGCAAGGCGATGCACCAACCCTTGCAACCCATTTAGCAACCATGTTTCACCGCAAAAAGCAATTGGCCTTTGACATGATTGCTGATATAATTGCGGCCCTTTTACAACAAAACCCCTGATAGCACATCTGCTATCGATCGTTTTCCATGCCGTGCATGGGAGCCGAACCTCGGGCCAACCGCCCGCATCAAGCAACGTTCGCCGCATGGCGGTTGAACGGCACTCAGCGTCATTAACACGCACACAGCACCCGGCACGCATTGCGCACACCGCAAGCGCCGGCACGCCTTTGGCATTGTCGCCGCGTCGACAGGCCAGGCACGCGCTGTCTGCATCAACACCATGTCGCGATCTCCGCCGCGGGCCTCGATGCCTGCGGCGATTTCATTTCATTCGACAGATCGAGGGAGAACCACACCGTGGCAAAACAAATCATCATCGACCAGGTCTTCAAAGTCTTCGGCGATCAGCCGGAAGCCGCCCTGGACCTGGTTCGCCAGGGCGCCAGCAAGCAGGACATCCTGGCCCAGACCGCCTGCACCATCGGCGTGTTCGACGCCAGCTTCACGATTGAAGCCGGCGAAATTTTCGTCATCATGGGTTTGTCCGGCTCGGGCAAGTCGACCATGGTGCGCATGCTCAATCGCCTCATCGAGCCAACCGCCGGGCGCATCCTGATCGACGGCAATGACATCAACACCCTGCCCGACGCCCAGTTGCGCGCACTGCGCCGCAAGGACATCAGCATGGTGTTCCAGTCGTTCGCGCTGCTGCCGCAACTTACCGTGCTCGACAACACGGCATTCGGCATGGAACTGGCCGGCACGCCGAAGGCCGAGCGCCATGCGCTGGCCTTGCAGGCGCTGGACCAGGTGGGCCTGGCCGGGTACGGCGCCAGCTATCCGGACGAGTTATCGGGCGGCATGCAGCAACGCGTGGGTCTGGCCCGCGCGCTGGCGTGCGATCCCGCCATCCTGCTGATGGACGAGGCGTTTTCGGCACTCGATCCGATCATGCGCACCGAGATGCAATCGGAGCTGCTGCGCCTGCAGCAGATCAAGCGCCGCACCATCGTGTTCATCTCGCACGATCTCGACGAAGCGATGCGCATCGGCGACCGGGTCGCCATCATGAAGGACGGGCATGTCGTGCAAGTGGGCACGCCGGAAGACATCCTGCGCCAGCCTGCCAACGACTACGTGCGCAACTTCGTGCGCGGCGTCGATGCCGCCGCCGTGTTCAAGGCCGGCGATATCGCCCGTAAAAGCCAGATCGTCGTGGCGGAGTCGCCGGCGCGCGGTTCGCGCGCCGCGCTGTCGATGCTGGAAGAGCAGGATCGGGCCTACGCCTACGTCGTCGACCCGCAGCAGAAATTCCTGGGCGTGGTTTCGGCCGACTCGCTGCGCAGCGCCCTCGACGGCCACGTCGGCCCGCTGGGTCTGGCGCATGCCTACCTGCCCGATGTCACGACCATCGATGCCGATGAACCGGTGGCCGGCCTGTTCGGCCAGGTCGCGCAGATGCCGTATGGCGTGCCCGTCGTGACGAACGACGGCAAATACCGCGGCGCCATCAGCAAGACCACCCTGCTGAAGTTCCTCGACCGCGATACGCCGCCCCTCGCTGCACCAAACAACCCGAAAGGACAAGCATGAATTCCGGCACCGCTACCGCGACCGCGACCCAAGCCGTCGCCCCACAAGCTGCGCAAATCAATCCATGGCTGCCGACGCCGCCGCGCGATACCTCATGGCTCGATGCCGCGCCGGCCGCCTCGCCCGATCAGGCTGGCGCCGGGCTGTCCGACCTGCTGAACGGCTCGCTGTCGCTCCAGTCCGGGATCAATGACGCGCTGGGCTGGGTGGTCGAACACTTCCGCCCATTCTTCCAGATCGTGCGCGCCCCCATCGACGCCACGCTCGACGCCGTCAGCGCACTGTTGCTGGCTGCGCCAGCGCTCGCGGTGATCGCCGTCATCGGCGTGCTGGCCTGGCAATTCACCACCCGCACGCTCGCCATCGGCACCGTGGTGGCGCTGTTGATCGTGTCAATGCTGGGCATCTGGTCCGACGCCATGATCACGCTGTCGCTGGTGCTGACCTCGCTCGCGTTCTGCATGGTGATCGGCTTGCCGCTGGGGATTTTCCTGGCCAGCAGCGACCGAGCCCAGAATCTCCTGCGGCCGCTGCTTGATGCCATGCAGACGACGCCGGCCTTTGTCTATCTGGTGCCGGTCGTGATGCTGTTTGGTATCGGTAACGCGCCGGGCGTGATCGTGACCATCATCTTTGCCCTGCCGCCGCTGGTGCGCCTGACCAATCTCGGTATTCGCCAGGTGCGGCCCGACCTGATCGAGGCGGCGCGCGCCTACGGCGCTTCGCCGTGGCAGTTGCTGAGCCGCGTCCAGTTTCCGCTGGCAATGCCGTCGATCATGGCCGGCATCAACCAGTCGCTGATGCTGTCGCTGTCGATGGTCGTGATCGCTTCGATGATCGCCGTCGGCGGCCTGGGCCAGATGGTCTTGCGCGGCATCGGCCGCCTGGACATGGGTCTTGCAACCGTGGGCGGCCTGGGCATCGTGCTGCTGGCCATCACGCTGGACCGCTTGACGCAATCGATGGGACAGCCGCGTCGTGGCGTACGCCACTGGTACCAGACTGGCCCGGCCGGGCTCATCCTGCGCCTGACGCGCGGCAAGCAACCATCATAAAAAAGGACCACGAATGCATCGCATGAAAAAATTTACGATCAAACACCAGTCACGACGCATGTTTCGCTGGATCGCCACCATCGCACTGGGCGCCCTGGCGTTGACGACCCACCTCGCCATGGCGCAAACGCCGGCAGACGCCCTTCCCGGGAAGGGGATCAAGGTGCAAGCGCTGCAAAGCCCGGTTGCCGAAGAGACGTTCCAGACCATGCTGGTCGACCGCGCGCTGGCAGCGCTCGGCTACGTACCGCAACCCATCAAGGAGGTGGAATATCCCACGGCCCACGTCGCCATTGCCAATGGCGATGCCACGTTCCTGGCGGTGCACTGGGATCCCTTGCACAAGGATTTCTATGACAACGCGGGTGGCGACGCCAAACTGCTCCGCATGGGCGAGTACGCCGGACCGGCAGCCCAGGGCTACCTGATCGACAAGGCCACCGCCGACAAGTACGGCATTACCAATATCGGCCAACTGCGCGAGCCGCGCCTCGCCAAGCTGTTTGACAACGATGGCGACGGCAAAGCGGACATGGCCGGCTGCAATCCCGGCTGGGGCTGCGAAGCGATGATCGAGCAGCATATGGACGGCTTCAAGCTGCGCGGCACGGTCACGCATGTGCAGGGGAATTACTCCGCACTGATCGCCGATACCATCGGCCGCTACAAGCGCGGCTCGCCGATCCTGTACTACGCCTGGACGCCCTACTGGGTTAATGGCGTCCTGATCCCTGGCAAGGATGTCGTCTGGCTACAGGCGCCGAAGACGGCGTATCCGGGCAAGCCCGATACACGCATGGCCGATGGCAGCGACTACGGCTTTGCCATCAACACGACGCGCTTTGTCGTGAACCGTGCGTGGGCCGGGAAGAACCCGGCAGCCGTGAAGCTGTTCCAAGTGATGCGCTTGCCGATTGCCGATATCGATGCGCAGAATGCGCGGATGCGCAGCGGTGAGAATGCCCAGGCGGATATCGCGCGCCATGTGTCGGGGTGGATCAAGTTCCATCAGAAGGAATTCGATGGCTGGATTGCGCAGGCGCGGGCGGCGGCGACGCCGTAACATCGCCGTAGTCGCGGGGGCGCCATCAGGACGCAGTGATTGCGATTGGCCTGCCGGCGCCCTTTTGGTTGCCTGAACCGACGGTACGCTGAATGTGATCTGCATGGCCGTCACCCCCACCCTGTAAGCCTGGTTGATTGACTGGCGCGTTATCGGTATTGTTGGCGTAAAAGTCTTCTGCCTTTTTTGGGTTACACGTTGGTTAGTTACATTTTTAAATGTCTGCTGGTGTTTCGCCCGCTCCGATCGATCTCCAACCTTCTGCATATTTCATGCATTCGTGTCGGACATGGCATAGCCTTCCAGCGAAGAACGCAAGCAATCGGCAAAGCATCACGAAGCAAAAAACATCGCGGAGACGAGCACTACAGCTGCCTATCCTGTGTTGCCGAGCACCCTGCTCGATGCGCCGACATCAGCAGGCATTAACAAAAAAGCTCGCCGAAGCGAGCTTTTCTAAAATCTTCCTAGGAATGATTTAAGCAGGAAACCTCACTCCCACTCAATCGTCGCCGGCGGCTTCCCCGAAATATCATACACAACGCGGTTAATCCCCCGCACCTCATTGATGATGCGGTTCGACACCTTGCCCATCAACGCATGCGGCAGATGCGCCCATTGCGCCGTCATGAAGTCCAGCGTCTGCACCGCGCGCAGCGCAACGACATATTCATACGTGCGGCCATCGCCCATCACGCCCACCGATTTCACTGGCAGGAACACGGCAAACGCCTGGCTGGTCGCTTCATACCAATTCAGCGGCGCCTTGCCGGCATCGATGCCCGGCACGTGCGGTACTTCGAACGGCGTGTTGCGCAGCTCTTCGATGAAGATCGCATCGGCTTCACGCAGCAGGTCGGCGAACTCTTTCTTGACTTCGCCCAAGATGCGCACGCCCAGGCCCGGGCCCGGGAACGGGTGACGGTAGACCATGTCATGCGGCAGGCCCAGCGCGACGCCGAGTTTGCGCACTTCGTCCTTGAACAGTTCGCGCAGCGGCTCGAGCAGTTGCAGGTTCAGTGTCTCTGGCAGGCCGCCCACATTGTGGTGGCTCTTGATCGTCTGGCCTTTCTTACCTTTGCCGGCCGACTCGATGACGTCCGGGTAGATCGTGCCCTGCGCCAGCCACTTGGCATTGGTCAGCTTGCCCGCTTCGACCTGGAACACTTCAACGAACTCGCGGCCGATGATCTTGCGCTTCTGCTCGGGATCGTTCACGCCGGCCAGGTGGCCCATGAACTGGTCTTCAGCATCGATGCGGATCACTTTCACGCCCAGGTTCTTTTCGAACATGCTCATGACCATCTTGCCTTCGTCCTTGCGCAGCAGGCCGTGGTCGACAAAGACGCAAGTGAGCTGGTCACCGATCGCGCGGTGGATCAGTGCAGCGGCGACGCTCGAGTCGACGCCGCCCGACAGGCCCAGGATCACGTCGTCGGTGCCGACCTGTGCACGGATCTTTTCGACGGCTTCGCCGATGTAGTCCGGCATGTTCCAGTCCGACTTGCAACCGCAGATCTCGTGCACGAAGCGGCCGATGATGGCTTCGCCCTGCGTCGTGTGCGTGACTTCCGGGTGAAATTGCAGCGCGTAGAAACGGCGCTCTTCGTCGGCCATCGCGGCGATCGGGCAGCTGTCGGTCGAACCCATCAGCTTGAAGCCTTCGGGCATGTCCAGGACCTTGTCGCCGTGGCTCATCCAGACCTTGAGCATGCCGTGGCCTTCGTCGGTGACGAAGTCATTGATGCCGTTGAGCAGCGCCGTATGGCCACGGGCGCGCACTTCGGCGTAGCCGAATTCGCGCTTCAGGCCGTTTTCGACCTTGCCGCCCAGTTGGGCCGCCATGGTCTGCATGCCGTAGCAGATGCCCAGCACCGGCACGCCGGCTTCGAACACGGCCTGCGGCGCGCGTGGCGAATCGCCTTCGAGCGTCGAATTGTGGCTGCCCGACAGGATGATGCCCGAGGCGCCGTAGTTGCGGACGAATTCGTCGCTGACGTCGTAGGGGAAGACTTCGGAGAAGACGCCGGCATCGCGCACGCGGCGGGCGATCAGCTGGGTGACCTGGGAGCCGAAATCGAGGATGAGGATTTTCGAATGCATAGGGAAGCTTAATGTGGTCGGTGGTGAGCGAAACGTATGGTGGCTGGCCTCGCCAGCCACCATAGGAAACGCGGCCATCAATGGCCGCGTCGAAGGTCGATTACTCCGAACGGTAGTTCGGCGCTTCTTTCGTGATCTGCACATCGTGCACGTGCGATTCGCGCATGCCGGCCGACGTGATCTCGACGAATTCGGCTTTCGAGCGCAGCTCTTCGATGGTGCTGCAACCGCAGTAACCCATCGACTGGCGCACGCCGCCGATCAGCTGGAAGATGATCGCCAGCACGCTGCCCTTGTAGGCCACGCGGCCTTCGATACCTTCGGGCACGAACTTGTCGGCCTTGCTCGACGCTTCCTGGAAGTAGCGGTCGGCCGAACCGTCGGCCATCGCGCCCAGGCTACCCATGCCGCGGTACGATTTGTAGCTGCGGCCCTGGTACAGGATGACTTCGCCCGGCGCTTCTTCGGTACCGGCGAACATGCTGCCCATCATGACGGTGTGCGCGCCTGCCGCCAGTGCTTTCGAGATGTCGCCCGAGAAGCGGATGCCGCCGTCGGCGATGCATGGCACGCCCGTGCCTTCGAGTGCTTCGGAAACATTCGAGATCGCGGTGATCTGCGGCACGCCCACGCCGGCAACGATGCGGGTGGTGCAGATCGAGCCAGGGCCGATGCCAACCTTGACCGCATCAGCGCCCGCTTCAACCAGCGCCAGCGCAGCCGATGCGGTAGCGATATTGCCGCCGATGACGTCCACGTGCGGGTAACGGTCCTTGATCCAGCGTACGCGGTCAAGAATGCCCTGCGAGTGGCCGTGGGCGGTGTCGACCACCAGCACGTCCACGCCGGCGGCGACCAGCAGTTCGATGCGCTCTTCATCGCGCTCGCCGACGCCGACAGCGGCGCCCACGAGCAGCTTGCCCTGCGAATCTTTGGAGGCCAGCGGGTGTTCGTGCGACTTCTGGATATCCTTGACGGTGATCAGGCCGCGCAGCTCGAAGTTGTCGTTGATGACGACCACACGCTCGAGGCGGTGCTTGTTCATCAGGCGCTTGGCTTCGGCCGTGTCCGCGTCTTCCTTGACCGTGACGAGCTTGTCGCGCGGCGTCATCTTGGCGCGCGCTTCGGCTTCCAGGTCTTCCTCGAAACGCAGGTCGCGGTTGGTGATGATGCCGACGACCTGGTTGCCCTCGACCACCGGGAAGCCGCTGATGCCATGCTGTTGCGACAGCGCCAGCACTTCGCGGATCTTCATGGTCGGTGGAATCGTGATCGGATCGCGCAGCACGCCCGCTTCGAAGCGCTTGACCCGCGCGACTTCGCGCGCCTGGTCGGCTGGACGGAGATTCTTGTGGATGATACCGATACCGCCTTCTTGCGCCATGGCGATCGCCAGGTTCGCTTCGGTCACGGTGTCCATCGCGGCGGACAGCAGCGGAATGTTCAGGGTGATATTGCGGGTAAGCTTGGTGCGCAGGGAAGTTTGGGCCGGAAGAACGTTGGAGTAGGCCGGGACGAGCAGCACGTCATCGAAGGTGAGTGCTTTTTGGAGGAGACGCATAGTATTTCCTATAGGCGCAAAAGCGAATTATACAGAAACCCGTGATTTCCGTCGCCGGCCTGACCCAAATTTAGTTGGTGCGGTACGGTTTGCGATTGACAGCCAGGCCGAAGCATGGCGAAATCTGTTAATTCTCAGGAGCAATTTCTATGTCGCGTATGCCGTACCGCGCCCTCGGCGCCACCCTGCTCTTCCTTGCCGCCACGGCCGCGCAAGCACAGTATGTCTGGATCGGACCTGGCGGCACGCGCCAGTATTCGGATCGTCCGCCGCCGCCCGGCACGCCCGCCAGCAAGATCGTCAAGGCGCCGGGCCGCGCCGCGCCCGAACTGGCGCCGACGCCCCCTGCCGCAATGCCGGCGGAAGGGGCAGCCGCTGATCCAGCCGCCAAGCCGCTGCCACCGAAGGGCCCGCCCACACTGGCCGAGCAGGAAGCCGCCTACCGCGCGCGCGCCAAGGCGCGTGACGAGGCCAATCTGAAAGCGCAGGAAGAAGCGCAGCGTGCGCGCCAGTTAGCAGAGCGCTGCAACGCTGCGCGCGAGACGCAGGCGCAGCTCGCGTCCGGCACGCGCATCGCGCGCTACGGCCAGGATGGCCAGAAAAGTTATATGACGGATGCCGAGCGCGCCACGCGGGCCGCGCAGGTCAGTCAGGCGCTGCAGGACTGCCGCTAGCGCCTTCGCGCCTGGCCGCGCGCTTGCGGCGCGACTCTTTTGGGTCGGCCACGAGCGGCCGGTAGATCTCGATGCGGTCGCGCTCGCGCAGCACCGTGTCGAGCGTCTTCTTCTTGGCGTAGATGCCCACCGGCTGCGTTGTCAGATTGATATCCGGGAAGGCCTCCAGCACGCCGCTGCGCTCGATGGCGATGCCGATCGTCGTACCCGGCTCTACCTGCAGCTCGCGCAGCCACTCGACCTTGTCGCTGGCATAGCAGACCGAGATGCCGAGCAGTGCAGGCACGACATCAGCCATACACGACCTCGGCACGCTTGCAGAACGAATCGACCATGCTGTTGGCGATCATGCCGAACACGGGCCCGACGATCTGCGCCAGGATCATGCTGGAGAACTCGTACTGCATGTCGAACTCGATCTTGCAGGCATCGGCGCGCAGCGACTTGAAGCTCCAGGTTGCCTCGAGCAGCTTGAACGGGCCGTCGACCAGGTGCATCTTCATCTGGGTCGGGCGCTGGTTGTGGTTCGATGTCGTGAAGCTCTGCTTGACGCCGTGAAAATTAATTTGCAGGGCCGCGACGAGCTTGTCATCGGTGCGTTCGACGATGTTCACGCCACTGCACCAGGGAAGAAACTTGGGATAATCTTCGACTTTGGCAACGAGGTCGAACATCTGTTCTGCGCTATAGCCAAGGAAAACTGATTTGTGCACTACTGCCATTGGTCAACCGTTTGTTATGATGGGGGTCGTTTGCAAGTGGCGCCACCGTTGGCGCAATAGCAGTAGTTTAACCGACACGCGAATTTTCGCCTTTTCATGAGCATCGCTGACAATAAAAAAGCATTTTTTGACTACTTCATCGAAGACCGCTACGAGGCAGGTCTCGTGCTGGAGGGTTGGGAAGTCAAGGCCATCCGCGAAAGCCGGGTGCAGATCAAGGAAGCCTACGTGCTCGTCCGTGACAACGAGCTGTACCTGTTCGGTGCGCACGTCAGCGCACTGACGACCACGTCGAGCTTCAGCCACCCCGAGGCGCTGCGCTCGCGCAAGCTGCTGCTGCACCGCGCCGAGATCGATAAGCTGATCGGCAAGGTGGAGCGTTCCGGCTACACGCTGGTGCCGCTGAACCTGCACTTCAAGAAGGGCAACGTGAAGTGCGAGATCGGCCTGGCCAAGGGCAAGAAGCAGCATGACAAGCGCTCGACCGAGAAAGACCGCGACGCCAAGCGCGAGGTCGCTGCGGCGATGAAGACCAACCGGCGCTAAGCCGTTCTACGCGCCGCGTGCCGGTAACGCCTGCACGCGAGCGCCGGTCAGCGCGATCAATTCCAGATCACGGATCGGGAACAGTAGCGGGGGCGCGTACGTCTGCGCCCTGACCTCCTCGGCGCGGCCAACGGCGTGCGCCGTGCCGCCATCACTCAGGCAGCAACGACGGCAGGTTTGACCGCCATGCGCACCGACAGGCGCCAGGCACCGAAGCTCAACGCCAGCCCGCCCGCCACGCCCAGCGCCAGGTGCAGCGCGCTATGGAACAGCAGCGGCGCCACCAGCCCCGAGACCAGTGCGAATGACATCATCTGGATGAAGCCGATCATCGACGAGGCCAGGCCGCGGTTGTCCGGGAACAGGCCCAGCGCCGTGATCTGGATCGCCGGCATCGCGACCGACAGCCCGAACGTGTAGATAAACAGCGGCAGCACGGCCCACGGCACCGCAGCGGTGAACAGCGCGTTGTAGCCGACATTGAACGCCGCGCCCAGCGCCATCACGCCAAAGCCCAGCCACATCATCCGGGTCGGCGTGCTTTTGTGCGCGCGCTTGCCGCCCCAGGCCGAGCCGACCACCATGCCGCCGACCAACGGGATGAACATCCAGGCAAACGCCGTCTCGGGCAGGCCGAGGATCACCATCACGAAGTTCGAGGCCGAGCCGATGTACAGCGAGAGACCCGAAAACGCGAGGCCAAGCGCGAGCGAGAGCAGGACGAACTGCGGATGGCGCAGCACCTTGACGTAGTTGCGGCCGATGGTCCCGGGATGGAACCCCTGGCGCTTTTCACGGGGCAGGCTCTCGGGCAGGAACTTCAGGCAGACCAGGATCAGCAGCGCGCCGAACACCGCCAGGAACACGAACGACGAACGCCAGCCGAAGGTCACGTGCAGCCAGCCGCCCAGGACCGGTGCGATCGCCGGCGCGAGGCCGAACACCATCATGATGTGCGACATCATGCGCTGCGCCTGCGCGCCCGAAAAGCGGTCCTGCACGATGGCCTGGCCGATCACCGAGCCTGCGCCGGCCGACAGGCCCTGGAGCGCGCGAAACACGAGCAGCCAGCCGAAGCTCGGCGCCCAGGCCGCGCCGATGGAGGCCAGCGTGTAGACCGTCAGCGCGGTCAGGATCACCGGACGGCGGCCAAACGAATCGGACAGCGTCCCGTAGAACAGCATCATGAACGCAAACGTAAACAGGAACACGCTCAGCGTCTGCTGCACCGCGACCGGGCCCACCGCGAATTCGGCGCCGATGGCCGGCATCGACGGCAGGTAGGTGTCGATGGCCAGGGCCCCGACCATGCCGAGGCAGGCGAGAATGACGGTGAGGAGTTTTTGCATGGACGGCGCTTTCGGAAAACATGCCGGCGCTGCACGATGCATGGGGGCCGGGTGACGGGTGACGGGCATGGGAGGGCTGCGATTGTAATCGATTTCGGCCGCCACGATCTGCCGCCGCCCTGTTTTCAGCGGGTGCGCAGCGCCATGCCGAAGCGCTCGAAACGGGGCATCCAGTCGTGTTGATAGTCAGCCGAGACCAGGATGCGTTCAGCGCGGCCAAGCAGCTTCGCACGCGGCACCAGGCCGATCACGCGCGAATCGGCGCTGTTGTTGCGGTTATCGCCGAGCATCAGGTACTGGCCGGGCGGTATGCGGAGCAGCGCGATGTCACGCAGCGCGGGCACGCGCGGCAGCAGTTGTACGCGCTGGTGCGCGCCGCCCACGGATTCGCTGAGCCGCATGGCGTCGACCTCGCGTCCGCCAGCCAGCTCGCGTGCGCTCCCGACCAGCGCATAGGCGGCCCCCTCCCCGTTGATGCGCAAGCGGTCATCGCGCATCTCGACCACATCGCCCGGCAGCGCCAGCACACGCTTGATCAGGCGCGTACCGTCACGCGGCGAATAAAACACGACCACGTCGCCACGGACAGGATCGCCAAGGTGCGCCACTTGCCGTTCAGTCAGTGGTATCTTGAGGTCGTATGCCAGCCGGTTGATGAACACGACGTCGCCCTCGAGCAGATTGGGGCGCATCGACCCGGATGGAATCGGGCTCCAGTCGGCGACCGCGGTGCGAAAGACGCCAAACAGCAGCAGAAACAGCAGAAAGCCCTTGTTGGCGCGGACAAGATTGATCACGGACTGCTCCTGATTGAGTGATGAAGCCATCGATGGTAAATGTCGATCAACGGTCAATGCTTAGCCTTTCGTTAACCACGCAATCCTGACAGCAGTGTCACCACGCTGTCATATTCGACAACTAGACTGATTGCGGGACGACTACGACCGCAGACCATGGATATGAAAAAAAAGGCCACCGAGGCTGACCTGAAACAATTCTCCGACGGCAGCGCCTATTTGAATCGCGAGCTGTCGCTGCTCGAATTCAACCGCCGCGTGCTGGCACAGGCGGAAGACCCCACCGTGCCACTGCTCGAGCGCCTGCGCTTTCTGTGCATCGTCGCGAGCAACCTGGACGAATTCTTCGAAGTGCGCGTGGCCAGCCTGCTCGCCACCTACCAGATCGACCGCAACGACAGCGAACTGCCCGAGACCCTGGCCGCCGACCTCGAACGCGCCAGCGTCGAATGCCGTCACCTGATCGCGCGCCAGTACGCACTGTTCAATCACGAAATCCTGCCGCAACTGTCCGACCAGGGCATCCACCTCCTGCACCGCAGCGAGCGCAACCCGGCCCAGCGCGCGTGGGTCAAGCAGTACTTCGACCGTGAAGTGCGCCCGCTGCTGACGCCCATTGGCCTCGACCCGGCGCACCCGTTCCCGCGTGTGATCAACAAGAGCCTGAATTTCATCGTCGAGCTCAGTGGCAAGGATGCGTTCGGGCGCGGCTCGGGCATCGCCATCATGAAGGCGCCGCGCGTGCTGCCGCGCGTGATCCGCCTGCCGGACGACCTGTCGGACAAGCCGGGCAGCTCGTACTGCCTGCTGTCGTCGGTGATCCAGTCGCACATGGCCGACCTGTTCACGGGCCGCGAAGTAGTGTCGTATTCGCAGTTCCGGGTCACGCGCAACAGCGACCTGTGGGTGGACGAAGAAGAAGTGAAAAACCTGCGCCAGGCGCTGCAAAGCGAGCTGCATGGCCGCCAGTACGGATTTGCCGTGCGCCTCGAAGTGGGCCGCTCGTGCCCTGCTCACCTGGCCGACTTTTTGCTCAACCAGTTCGACATCGATCGCAGCCGCCTGTTCACGGTCGATGGCCCGGTGAACCTGGGGCGCCTGCTGGAAATCGTCAACCAGCACGATCAGCCCGACCTGAAATTCCCGTCGTATGTGTCGGGCTATCCGGGCAAGCTGTCGGGCGCCGACATGTTCGCCGCGCTACGCAAGCAAGACGTGCTGCTGCACCACCCGTTCGAATCGTTCCAGCCGGTGATCAACTTCATCCAGTGCGCGGCGGCCGATCCGAACGTGGTGGCGATCAAGCAGACCATCTATCGGGCGGGCAGCAATTCCGAACTGGTCGAGGCCTTGATCACGGCCGCCGAACGGGGCAAGGAAGTCACCGTCATCGTCGAACTGATGGCGCGATTCGATGAAGAAGCCAATATCAACTGGGCTGAAAAGCTCGAGAAGGCAGGCGCCCAGGTCGTGTATGGCGTCGTCGGATTGAAAACGCACGCCAAGATGGCGCTCGTGCTGCGGCGCGAACCGAGTGGCCTGCGCCGTTACGCGCACCTTGGCACCGGCAACTACAACCCCACCACGGCGAGGTTCTACACCGACTTCGGCATCCTCACGTCCGACGAGGACCTGACCTCGGACGTGAACGAAGTGTTCATCCACCTGACCAGCATGACGCGGCCCAAGCAGCTGGCCAGCATCTGGCTGGCGCCGTTCTCGCTGCACAAGGAAATCGTGCGCGCGATCCGCAACGAGACCGAACTGGCGAAACAGGGTAAACCCGGGCGCATCATCGCCAAGATGAACTCCCTGACCGACGAATCGGTGATCAAGGCGCTGTACGACGCGTCGTGCGTGGGCGTGAAGATCGACCTGATCATCCGCGGCGCCTGCGCGCTGCGCCCCGGTGTCGACGGCCTGTCCGAGAACATCAAGGTGCGCTCGATCGTCGGACGCTTCCTGGAGCACACGCGGATCTACTACTTCCGCAACGACCTGAAACACGACACGTACCTGAGCAGCGCCGACTGGATGAACCGCAACCTGTTCCGCCGGGTCGAGGTGGCATTCCCGATCCGCGCGCCGCTGCTCAAGCGCCGCATCATGCGCGAAGGCTTGCTGCCCTACCTGAAGGACAACGTGAATGCCTGGGACCTGGGCAGCGATGGCCGCTACCGCCGCCGCCGGCCGCGCGGCAAGCAGGTTGGCTACAGCGCGCAGCAGGTATTGATGGACACGCTCGGCGCGGAGAGCGCCCCCAACAAGGAAATCGACAATGGAACTGATCCTCTGGCGCCACGCTGAAGCCGAGCCAGGCTCGCTTGAACTGGCCGACGAACACCGCGCGCTGACGCCCAAAGGCCAGCGCCACGCCGCCCGCATGGGTGCGTGGCTGGAGCGCAAGCTGCCGGCCGAATGCCGCATCCTGGTCAGTCCCGCCACACGTTGCGTGCAGACGGCCGACGCGCTGGGGCGGCGCTACAAGGTGGCCGAAGCATTGAGTACGGCATCGAGCGCGGAAGCCATCATCGAGGCCTGCGGCTGGCCAACGCACCGGCAGCCGGTACTGGTGGTCGGTCACCAGCCGCTGCTGGGCGAAGTGGCCTCGCTGTTATTGTGCGGGCAGAAGCAGGACTGGCGCATCCGCAAGGGCGGCGTGTTCTGGATCGAGCACAAGGCCAGCGACGGCATGCCGTACATCCGGCTCGTCGCCGGACCGGATGTGATTGGCAAGCTGCGTTAAGCCTGGCGCACCTGGAACGGGACGCCGACCTCACCCCAGGCCTGCACTTCTTTCTCAAACCAGGGCGCGAGCGTCGGGTGCTTGCGCATCAGCTCCGCCGGCAGATCCAGGTCGATGCGGGAGCGCATGCGCAGGCGCAGGCCGGCGATATCGTCGTCCGCGCGTGCATGCATCAGCACGATCGCCAGGCGCAGCGCCAGCACGGCCTTGGCCAGATCGGCCTCCACCAGCGTTTCGCGGATCTTGCGCAGATTGCCCTTCTGACCCAGGACCAGCGTGGACAGCATACGCTGCTCGCGCGTTGTGAAGCCCCCCAAATCAGCGTGTTCGACGATGTAGGCGCCATGCTTGTGCGCGCCACTCATCGAGATCGCCAGGCCGATTTCATGCAGCATCGCAGCCCAGGCCAGGTACGGCCGGTGCGTCTCGCCCTGCGGCTGCAGGCGTTCGTACAGCTGCGTCGCGATGCCCACGGTGCGCAGCGCGCGGCCGCTGTCGACGCGGAAGCGCCCCATGCAGGCGCGGATCGCGGCGTCGCGCCGGTCGCGCCGGTTCGCGCGCAGTTCGAGATCGGACAGCACGCCCAGGCGCAGGCCCGCATTGATGGCGGTGAGCCGCTCGACCTTCAGCTCCTGCATCGCGCCGATCAGCACCGTCAGGCCGCCGACCATCACGGGCACGCGCTCGCGTTTGACACCCGACAGCACGAACGCATCCACGTGACCCAGATCGAGCAGGATCGCGCGCAGCGCCTGCAGGCTGTGCTGCGAGACCGTGCCGTCGCCGATGGCATTGCGCGAGATGACCTCGGAAATCGCCCGCATCGTGCCCGACGAGCCGTAAGCGGTATCCCAGCCCTTGGCGTGGTATAGCGAGGCAGCATCTTCGAAGCGGGCGCGCGCGGCCGTGACGGCGGCGTCGAAATTGTGCGCGGTGATGCGCCCGTCCGGGAAGTACGCCAGCGTTTGCGGCTGGGTGCCGATGCCGAAGGATTCGACCAATTGAATCTCGCCCCCGGTGCCGGCGATGACTTCGGTCGAGCCGCCGCCGATGTCGATCACCAGGCGGCGCTCGTCGTGGCGCTCGATCGCGCGCGCCACGCCCATGTAGATCAGGCGCCCTTCTTCTTCGCCCGAGATGATGTCGATCGGGTGCCCGATCGCGTTCTCGGCCAGCGGCAGCAGCAGGTCGGCGTTTTTCGCCACGCGCATCGTGTTGGTGGCGACCACGCGCATGGCGTCGAGCTGGTACTCGTCGAGGATCTTGCGGAACTCTTGCAGGCAGCGGATCGCGGTGCGCATCGCCGCTTCGCTGAGCATGTTGTCGGCATCGAGACCGGCCGCCAGGCGGATGGGATCGCGCGCGGTGCGCACGATGTGGATGCGGCCACCGGCCGGCTCGCCGATGTGAAGGCGGAAGCTGTTGGACCCGAGGTCGACTGCTGCAAACATGAGGCCCTTTCGATGATGACCGGACGCCTGGGCGGGCAAGGCGCCGCCCAGGTATCTTCATGGGACCGAGTATACAGCCTGGGCCGGTGTGCGCCTAGAGCGCGCTGCGCTGCGCCGGCGTACGGCGCATGCCGAACCAGAGGCCAAGCAGGCACGGGATACCGAGGGCGACGGCCGAGACGGCGTCCCAGATGCCGTCGCCCAGCAGCGCCGAAATCAGGCCAATGGTGGTGAGGATGCCGAGCACGATCGGCGCGCCCCAGATTTGTGATGGTGTGCGGATCATGGTCGCTTTCCGGTGAGTGTGTGCGTTGACGGCGTCGGGTGTGGGTGCGAGTGCGGGTGCGCATGCGCGGCCACCTTGGTGGTGGCGTTGCCCGTCTTGCCGCGCTTGAGCCACAGGTACAAGCCCGTGCCCAGCAGGATGATGGTCGCGATGTCCAGCAGCGCCCACAGCAGCTTCATCGCCTGCCCGCCGTAGTCGCCGAAATGCAGCGGCTGCGAGACCAGCAGCGCTTTCAGATACCACGGCAGTACCGGGGCGTCCGTCAGCTGGCCCGTGTTCGCATCGATCAGCACGGGGCGGTACATGCGCGAGCTGAAGGCCTCGTTGCCGTTCATGTAGATGCCGTAGTGATGCTCACTGCTGAAATCGGTGCCGGGAAATGCGACGAAGGCCACGCGCATGCCCGGCAGCGCCGCCTTCGCCGTCTCGATCGCATCGTGCACCGACGCGGTGTGCGGCAACGGCTTCTTGCCTTCGTACTGTTTGAGGATCTGCGCCAGTTCGTTCTTCTGGTAGTACTTGTACATCAGGTCGGCCCAGGTATTGATCATCCCGGTACCGCCGACGACGAACAGCCAGACCAGCGTGACGATGCCCAGCATATTGTGCATGTCGAGCCACTTCAGACGCGCGCTGCGCTCCTTGCGCACGGTGCCGAAATCGAGCTTGCGCATGAACGGCGCATACAGCACGACGCCACTGACGATGGCCACCAGCAGCAGCAAGGCCATAAAGCCCAGGAACAGCATCCCGGGCAGGCCCATGAACAGGTCGACGTGCAGCGCCAGCATCGTCGACATGAAGACGCCGCCCTCGAAGGCCGGCTCGGTGATCACTTTCGTGGTGCGTGCATCGACCGCAATCGGCTTGTAATCGTGGTCGTGCATGTGGTCGGCCAGCGTGACGTTCCAGATCTCGGGCACGTCGGCTTCCTGCGAGATGAACATCGGCTTCTTGGTCGGGTAGAGCTCTTTCGCCGAGGCGATCACAGCATCGACGTTCCCCTGAGGCATTGGGCTCGATAGCACGGGTGGCTCCACCTCGGTGCCCAGCAAGTGGCCGATTTCGTGGTGGTAGATCAGCGGCAGACCGGTCAGGCACAGCAGCAGCATGAAGATGGTGCAGATCAGGCTGCTCCACTTGTGGATCCAGCCCCAGCGGCGCAGGGAGACGGGTGACATGATGGTTGCGCGTGCCTATGGCAAGATTCAATGAGTCCAGAATAATAATCGTTCTCATTTACATTAGCAAGACGTGGAGATAGAATGCGCGCTACCCACCATTCATCCAGACTGCATCACATGACCACTCGCCGCTTCGCCCTGACCCCGGCCGCATTCGCCGCCGCCCTCCTCGTTGCAGGTACCGCATTCGCCCAGGACGGCGCGCCGGCCACGGACGACAGCGCCGTCCCGACCGTCGTCATCAGCGCGTCGGCCGACGCATCGGCCCAGGGCCTGCCGGCCGCCTACGCCGGAGGCCAGGTCGCGCGCGGCGGGCGTCTGGGCCTGTTGGGCAACGTCGACATCATGGACACGCCGTTCAACAGCACCAACTACACGCATGCGCTGATCCAGGACCAGCAGGCGCGCAGCGTGGCCGACGTCGTCCAGAACGATCCGTCGGTGCGCGTCGCGCGCGGCTTCGGCAACTACCAGGAGCTGTACATGATCCGCGGCTTCGCGGTCGGTTCGGACGACACGGCGTACAACGGCCTGTATGGCCTGCTGCCACGTCAGTTCGTCGCGACCGAACTGGTCGAACGCGTCGAAGTGCTGCGCGGCGCCCACAGCTTCATCAACGGCGCGGCCCCTGCCGGCGGCAGCATCGGCGGCTCGATCAACCTGTTGCCAAAGCGCGCCCCGAACCAGGACCTGAGCGAAGTCACGCTCGGCGCCGAGACGGGCGGCCAGGGTTACGGCGCCATCGACCTGGGCCGCCGCTTCGGACCGGAAGGCCGCGCCGGCGTGCGCGTAAACGTCGCGCACCGCAAGGGCGACACCGCGGTCGATCGCGAAGGCCGTGAACTGAGCGTGTATTCGCTGGGCGTCGATTACCGCGGCCGTGGTTTCCGCCTGTCGGCCGACATCGGCGCGCAGGACCACGAACTGACCAATGCACGTCCGAGCGTGACGCTGGGCGCCACCACCCCGATGATCGCGGCGCCAAGCGCCGACCGCAACTTCGCACAGCCATGGACCATCTCGGAAGAACGCCACACCTTCGGCACCGTGCGCGCCGAAGTCGACCTGGCCGGCGGCGCCGTCGCCTGGGCCGCGCTGGGCGCGCGCAGCGGTCAGGAATACAACATCCTGTCGTCGATCACGGTCAACAACGCCAATGGCGACGGCACCATGACCCGCTTCGACAATATCCGCAAGGACCAGGTCCGCACTGGCGAACTGGGCGTGCGCGGCGCGCTGCGCACTGGCTTCATCAAGCACATGCTCAGCGCCTCGGCCTCGGGCTTCCACAGCGAGTCGCGCAACGCCTATGCCCTCGGTGACTTCGCCGGCTTTGCGTCGAACGTCTACATGCCGCGTGACGTGGCAGCGCCATCGTCATCGTTCTTCACCGGCGGCGACATGGGCAACCCACTCGTGACGTCCAAGGCAATCCTGTCGAGCCTGGCCATTGCCGACACGCTGTCGCTGCTGGACGACACGGTGCTGATCAACCTGGGCCTGCGCCACCAGCGTATCAAGGACTTCGGCTACGACTATGGCACTGGCCTGGAAAACTCGGCCTACGAGGCCAGTGAAAACACGCCGTTCGCCGCCGTCGTCTACAAGCTGCGCAAGGACCTGTCGGTGTACGCCAACTACAGCGAAGGCTTGCAGCGCGGCGCGATCGCCTCCGGCGACCAGATCGTCAACCAGGGCCAGGTCTTCGCACCGTATGTGGCCCGCCAGCGTGAAGCGGGCGTCAAGTTCGACAGCGGCCGCTATGGTTTGAGCGCTGCCGTGTTCTCGACCAGCCAGCCAAGCGCCTATGTACAGAACCGCGTGTTCGGCGTGTTCGGCGAGCAGCGCAACCGCGGCCTGGAGCTGTCGGTGTTCGGCAATCCCATGCGCGGCCTGCGCGTGCTGGGCGGCCTGACGCTGATCGACGCCGAGCAGCGCGTCACAGCGGGCGGCATCAACCAGGGCAAGGATGCGATCGGCGTGCCAAAAACGCAGCTGAACATCGGCGCCGACTGGGACGTGCCGGGCGTGCAAGGCCTGGTACTGAACGCCCGCACCGTCTACACGGCGACCCAGTACGCCGATGGCGCCAATACCCAGAAGCTGCCGTCGTGGACCCGCGTTGACCTGGGCGCGACGTACCGCACGAGCTTCATGGACCGTGACCTGACGCTGCGCGCCCGTGTCGACAACGTCGCCGACAAGAACTACTGGGCCTCGGCCGGTGGCTACCCGGGTTCGGGCTACCTGGTGCTGGCGGCGCCGCGCACCGTGGCGGTGACGGCAACCGTCGGCTTCTAAAGCACGTTCATCGCTGCGCCTTGACGATCTGCAGGGCGCTGGCGATGGCGGTGCTGATGTCGCCCATATTCGCGGGCACGATCAGCGTGTTGTTGGTCTTGGCCAGATTGGCAAAGGCATCCACATAATGCTCGGCCACGCGCAGGCTGACGGCGTCCATCCCGCCTGGTGACCCGATCGCATCGCCCACCTGGCGCAGCGCGGACGCGCTGGCTTCGGCCAGCGCAACAATCGCCGTCGCCTCGCCCATCGCGCGGTTGATGGCGGCCTGCTTTTCCCCTTCCGAGCGCGCAATCGACGCCTCGCGTTCACCACTGGCGATATTGATCTGCTCCTGGCGCCGGCCTTCCGACGCCGCGATCAGCGCGCGCTTTTCGCGTTCGGCCGTGATCTGGGCCTGCATTGCATGCAGGATCTCGGCCGGCGGGGTCAGGTCCTTGATTTCGTAGCGCAGCACCTTCACACCCCAGTTGGCGGCCGATTCGTCAATGGCGTTGACGATGTGGGTGTTGATATGGTCACGCTCTTCGAACGTTTTATCGAGCTCCATCTTGCCGATCACCGAGCGCAGCGTGGTCTGCGCCAGTTGCGTGATCGCCTGCAGATAGTTCGATGAGCCGTACGACGCGCGCATCGCATCGGTCACCTGGAAGTACAGGATGCCGTCGACCTGCAACTGCGTGTTGTCGCGCGTGATGCAGACTTGCGGCGGCACGTCGAGCGGGATTTCCTTGAGGCTGTGCTTGTAGGCGACGCGGTCAACGAACGGCACCACGATGTTCAGGCCCGGCGCCAGCGTAGCGTGGTATTTGCCGAGGCGCTCGACGACCCAGGCGTTCTGCTGCGGCACGACGTTGATGGTCTTGAAGACGAAGACCAGCGCGATGACAAAGATGATCAATGCGACGATGCTGAGGGTCGATTCCATGGGGTTCCCTTTGGAGTTGGATTACATCCGGATTGGCTGAAAAGGGGCAGGCCTATTGGCGCACCACGATGAGGCGATTGCCCTGCACTTCGACGATTTCGTGCTCGCCCGGCTGCGCATCCTGGCCACTCTGCAGTTCGACGTCCCACAGCGCGCCGCGGTACATCACGCGGGCACGCCCGCCATGCCACTGGGGCACGCTGACACGCTGGCCGATGTCGAGGTTGATGCTCGGGTCATTTGCGGCCGGGCGCCGGCCACTGCGGGCAAAGCGCGTGCGGCGCAGGACCAGCGTGGCGGCGATGCCAATCGCCGCCGCAATCAGCGTCTGCGAGGCGCCGCTCGCGCCCAGCCAGGCGGCCAGCGCGCCGAACACGAGGCCGAGCGCGATCATCAACAGGTAGAACGTGCCGATGAACAGCTCCGCGACGATCAATATGCCGGCCCCGATCAGCCAGTAGGTCCAGTCGGCCATGGTGTGTCTCCTTTTTATTGTGATGAAAAAAAACCCCCGCTACCCGAAATGGATAGCGGGGGCTTTGCGAGCACTGTGTGCCCGCCCTTGCTTACATCTTCGCCAGCTTCTGCCAGGTATCGATCACCGAGTCAGGATTGAGCGACATCGACTCGATGCCCTCTTCCACCAGCCACTGCGCGAAGTCAGGATTGTCCGATGGACCCTGGCCGCAGATGCCGATGTACTTGCCCTTGGCGCGGCAGGCCTTGATTGCCAGCGACAGCAGCGCCTTGACGGCCGGATCGCGCTCGTCGAAGTCCTTGGCCAGCAGCTCCATGCCCGAATCGCGGTCCAGGCCCAGCGTGAGCTGGGTCAGGTCGTTCGAACCGATCGAGAAGCCGTCGAAGAACTCGAGGAACTGCTCGGCCAGAATGGCGTTGGATGGCACTTCGCACATCATGATCAGGCGCAGGCCGTTTTCGCCGCGCACCAGGCCATTCTTGGCCAGCAGGTTCACGACTGCCTCGGCCTGGCCGAGCGTGCGCACGAACGGGATCATCAGCTCGACGTTGGTCAAGCCCATCTCGTTACGCACGCGCTTCATGGCCGTGCATTCCATCGCAAACGATTCGGCGAAATCGTCGGCCAGGTAGCGCGCCGCGCCGCGGAAGCCCAGCATCGGGTTTTCTTCGTCCGGCTCGTAACGCGAACCGCCGATCAGCTTCTTGTACTCGTTCGACTTGAAGTCGGACAGGCGCACGATGACCGGCTTTGGCCAGAACGCGGCAGCAATCGTCGAGACGCCTTCGACCAGCTTGTCGACGTAGAACGCGCGTGGCGATGCGTGGCCACGGGCGACCGATTCGACGGCCTTTTTCAGGTCGGCGTCGATGTTCGGGTACTCGAGGATCGCCTTCGGGTGCACGCCGATATTGTTGTTGATGATGAACTCGACGCGCGCCAGGCCCACGCCGCTGTTTGGCACCGACTGGAAGTCGAAGGCCAGCTGCGGGTTGCCGACGTTGAGCATGATCTTGGTCTTGATCGGTGGCAGTTCGCCACGCGCGACTTCCGTCACTTCGGTTTCGAGCAGACCGTCGTAGATCATGCCTTCGTCGCCTTCAGCGCACGAGACGGTAACCAGGGTGCCGTCCTTGAGGACGTCGGTCGCGTCGCCACAGCCGACGACGGCCGGCACGCCCAGTTCACGCGCGATGATCGCCGCGTGGCAGGTGCGGCCGCCACGGTTGGTGACGATCGCTGCGGCGCGCTTCATGACCGGTTCCCAGTTCGGATCGGTCATGTCGGCCACCAGCACGTCGCCCGGCTGGACGCGGTCCATTTCGGACGGGTCGGTGATCACGCGCACGCGGCCGGCGCCGATCTTCTGGCCGATCGCGCGGCCGTGGGTCAGCACGGTGCCGGTGCCCTTCAGGTGGAAGCGCTGCTGCGCATCGGTCGACTTCTGCTGCGACTTGACGGTCTCTGGACGCGCCTGCAGGATATACAGCTTGCCGTCGCGGCCATCCTTGCCCCACTCGATGTCCATCGGACGGCCATAGTGGTTCTCGATGATGACGGCGTACTTGGCCAGCTCGATGATTTCTTCTTCGACCAGCGAGTAACGGTTGCGCATTTCGATCGGCACGTCGACGGTCTTGACCGAGCGGCCGGCCTTGGCTTCGGCGGTGAATTCCATCTTGATCAGCTTGGAGCCGATATTGCGGCGGATGACGGCCGACTTGCCCATTTCGAGCATCGGCTTGTGGACATAGAATTCGTCCGGGTTCACGGCGCCCTGCACGACGGTCTCGCCCAGGCCGTAGCTCGACGTGATGAAGACGACGTCCTTGAAGCCCGATTCGGTGTCGATGGTGAACATGACGCCGGCGGCGCCGGTGTCCGAGCGCACCATGCGCTGCACGCCGGCCGACAGCGCGACTTCGGCGTGGGTAAAGCCCTTGTGCACGCGGTACGAGATCGCGCGGTCGTTGTACAGCGACGCGAAGACGTGCTTCATCGCCTCGAGCACGTTGTCGATGCCGACGACGTTCAGGAACGACTCCTGCTGACCGGCGAACGATGCATCCGGCAAGTCTTCAGCGGTGGCCGACGAACGCACGGCGAACGAGACTTCGGTTTCCGAATCGGCAAACAGGCGCTCGTAGAAGTTGCGGATCTCTTGTTCGAGGCGCGGCTGGAACGGCGTGGCGACGATCCATTCGCGGATCTCGGCGCCGGCGACGGCCAGCGAGCGCACGTCGTCGATGTCGAGATTGTCGAGGCGACGCGCGATGCGCTCGCCCAGCGACGCGCCGCCGTCGATGCTATGGTCGAGGAAGTCGCGGAAGGCATCGGCCGTGGTGGCAAAGCCGGTTGGCACGCGCACGCCGGCGCCGGCCAGTTGGCTGATCATTTCGCCGAGGGACGCGTTCTTGCCGCCGACCGACTCGACGTCGGTCATGCGCAAGTCTTCGAACGACGCGACGTAGACGCTGTCGGCCTGCCCCGGTTGGATCGCTGCAGTAGCTGGATTGGTCATGATAAAAAACACCTTACTTTGATGATGGAAACCTGTTGGCGCATCGGTGCAGGGCGGGGCGCGATTCGCGTATTCTTGTTATTCTCGCCCGCGTGCAGCACAATGCAAAATCCGTTGCCGAGCATTCTACCCCGCAAGTCGGGGATGTGCAGCGCACTTTACATGCAACTCTGTCAGCAAAGCTTAACAAACCGACCATGATCGACGATCCCCAGTCCCTGCCCGCACTGGCGCCGGCCCCCTCCCGCACCGTATTCTTCGTGTCCGACGGCACCGGCATCACCGCGGAGACGTTCGGTCACGCGGTCCTGAGCCAGTTCGAGATGCGTTTCCGGCAGATTCGCCTGCCCTTCATCGACTCCATCGAAAAAGCGCACGACGCCGCGCGCCGCATCAACGACAGTTTCGCGCTGCATGGCCAGCGCCCGATCGTGTTCTCGACCCTGGTCAAGCACGATTTATCGAGCGTGATCCGCTCGGCCAAGGGCATGCACATGGACCTGTTCCAGACCTTCGTCGCCCCGCTCGAACAGGAACTGGACGTCAAGTCGACGCACACGATCGGCCGCATCCACAACGCGGTCGACAGTGAAGAGTACAAGAACCGCATCGAAGCCATCAACTTCTCGCTGGCCCACGACGACGGCCAGTCGCACAAGAACCTGGCCGATGCCGATGTGATCCTGGTCGGGGTGTCGCGGTCAGGGAAAACGCCGACGAGCCTGTACCTGGCGATGCAATACGGGCTGAAAGCAGCCAACTACCCGTTGATCCCGGACGACTTCGAACGCGGCCGCCTGCCGAGCAACCTGCCGCCGTACAAGGCCAAGCTGTTCGGCCTGACGATCACGCCGGAACGCCTTTCGCAAATCCGCAACGAACGCCGCGCCGGCAGTAAATATGCCTCGATCGAAAACTGCCGCTACGAAGTCAACGAAGCCGAACTGCTGATGCGCCGCGAAGGCATCCGCTGGCTCTCGTCAACGACAAAATCCATCGAAGAAATCGCCACCACGATCCTGCAAGAAATCGCCCCCGACCGCCGCGAATATTGAACAATTAGGGTCAGAGTCGAATTATTGAGCAATTTCTTTTCATCCCGGCTGATTCAAGCCGCGATAAGTGTAACTTGCCCAAAAACCCTTGAAAGCCAATTAGGGTCAGAGTCGAATTGTTTGACAACTTTCGAAAACAGAGCGACCTCAATCAGATGAGGTCGCTTTTTTAATGGGAAATTGCCCAATAATTCTACTCTGACCCTAATTGCGAATAAATTGATTAGAACCCAGGAATTAAGTTGGGAGGGCTTGCGCGATAAATCGGAGGTGCCGCCCGACGATGATTTCCAAGCAGCCGTCGAAGCATGGCAACTATAGTCCGGCCGACAATTAAAGCGAAGCGGGCCGGCAATGAACAATTAGGGTCAGAGTCGAATTATTTGACAACTTTCTCGAAAAAATACCCTCAATGAGATGAGGCTGCTTATTCGGAGATAAATTGCTCAATAATTCTACTCTGACCCTAATTATTAGAGCTCGGTAAAAAGGAAATTGCCCAACAATTCTACTCTGACCCTAATTGTTGGGCTATTGCGTGGGGGTTAGAAGTATTGGCGCCAGTCGCTCAGCCAGGCGGGGAAGGCGGCGGCGGGCATGGGGTTGGCGATGTGGTAGCCCTGGGCGTAGGTGCAGCCGAGGGCTTGCAGGAAGTCCCAGTCGCGGCGCGTTTCGACACCGACGGCGACCGATTTGCGGTCCAGGCTGTGCGCCAGGCTGAGGCACGAGCGCAGGAGCGTGCTCAGCGGCAGGCGGCGGGAGGCGCCGTCGACGAAGCTACGGTCGATCTTCAGCTCGGTGAACGGAATGCGCGCCAGCAACTGCAGGTTTGAGCGGCCGGTACCGTAGTCGTCGATGGCCAGGCCGAAGCCCATCATCCGCAGCCGGACCAGGCGCTCGATGAAGTCGGGATCCGTGTTCAGCACCGAGGATTCCGAAATTTCGAATGTCACGTCCGCTGCCTCAACGCCGTGGCGCTCCAAGCACGCCGACATCTGGCGCACGAACGCGGGATGGGCCAGCGTTTCGGAGGCGATGTTCAGCGAGATCGGGATGGCGATGTCCTGGTCCTGCAGCCAGCGCCGGCGTTCGACCGACAATTCGATCATGCTCCAGTCGAGAAAATCGATGCGGCCGCTCTCGCCCAGCGCATCGACGAACGACGCCGGCCCCAGCACGCCGTGCTCCGGATGGTTCCAGCGCGCGAACACCTCCAGGCCTTTCACCTGCCCCGTTGCCAGCTCGATCTTGGGCTGGAAGTATGGCTCGAACTGGCGCTTCTGCAGGCCGATGCCCACTTGCTGGAACGTGAACTGCGGCTCGGCTGGGGTGGGCATGAAGCGCGGCAGCGGTGTGTAGTTCTCCAGCACCGGCTTGAGCGTCACGACAGTGAGCGGGCGGGCGATGGCACCGAGCAGCTCGATGCCGAAGGCTTCGGCCAGCGTCTCGACGGAGAACAACAATCCCGCCGGCTGCGAGCCTGTGACGATCAGACGCGCGGCGCATTTGGCCTCGCCCAGGCGTCGCAGCAGGGTCAAGCCATCCATGCCAGGCAGGTCAAGGTCGATCAGCGCGACGTTGACGCGGGGTGTGGCCCCGGCGTCCAGCGCCTGCAGCGCCGCCGGGCCGTCGGCGACGTCGGTGACCTGGCCGGCGCCAAGTTGGCCCAGCAACGCGACCAGTGCCCGGCGCTCGGAAAGGTCGGCTTGTGCCACCAGAAAATGCAAATGCGCGATGTCCATCGTTACTCCACGTTACAAGCCGCTAGCCTACTGGATGGCGCGGACGCCGTCTATGCCTGCGATGCCTGCTGCTGGCGCAGGCCTTCAAAGAAGCACACGGCGGCGCAGGCGGCGACATTGAGCGACTCGACCTGCCCCAGATGCGGCACCGCGACGCGGTGCGTGGCCAGGTCCAGCACCTCGGTCGAGACGCCCTGCCCTTCGTGCCCCAGCACCCACGCTACCGGGTCGCGCAGGTCCAATGTGTACAGGCCCTCGGCCGCATAGCCACTGGTGGCCAGCACCGGCACCTGCGCCGTGCGCACCAGGTCCGGCAGTTCGACGTGTTCGAAAATCTCGAGCACGAAGTGCGCGCCCATCGCCGCGCGCAGCACCTTCGGCGACCAGCAGAAGGCAGTGCCGGGGCTGCAGTACACTTGCTTGATGCCGGCGGCGGCAGCGCTGCGCAGGATCGAGCCGACGTTGCCCGGATCCTGTACGCCGTCGAGCAGCACGCTGGCCATCACCAGCGCCGGCGCGGTTGCCGGCTGCGGCGTGTCGATCACGAACAGCAGATGCACGCCATGCTCGACCTGACTGACGGCGTTGAACAGCGCATCGGGCAGCGCCGTCACCGGCGCGTTGACGGCGCCGCAGCGTGCGACGATGGCCTGCACTTCCGGATTGCCCAGTGCGCCCTCGGATACCACGCAGTGGCGCGGCGCGCCGCGCAAATCGAGCCAGGTCTGGCACAGGTGCACGCCGTCTAACAGGCTGTGGCCGGCCTTGCGCCGTGCCTGCGAGCTGGTGGCAAGCGCCTTGATCTCTTTGTAGAACGCGTTGTCGCGCGAGGTGATGGTCTTCATGCGCTCACCCCATTGCCAATCATGGCGCCGAACAGATCGGTCTGCAGCATCCCGCGCACCGGTGCGAACGAGCGGCGGTGCGCAGGCGACGGCCCGTGCGCGCCCAGGCGCTCCAGGTGCAGCGCGGTGCCGTAGCCCTTGTGCTGGTCGAAGCCATATTGCGGATACTGTTCGTGCAGCCGCACCAGCGCCGCGTCGCGCGCGGTCTTGGCCAGGATCGACGCGGCCGAAATCGCATTGACCTTGTCGTCGCCCTTGACGATCGCATGCGCGCGCACTGTCAGCTCGGGGCAACGGTTGCCGTCGATGAGCGCGATCGTCGGCGCATGCTGCAGCGCCTCCACGGCGCGGCGCATCGCCAGCATCGTCGCCTGCAGGATGTTGATGCTGTCGATTTCTTCGCACGAGCATTCCGCTACCGCCCAGGCCAGCGCCTGGGCGCGGATCAGCGGCGCGAGTTCGTCGCGCCGCGCGGCGGTCAGCTTCTTTGAATCGCGCAGGCCGTCGATCGGACGGCGCGGATCGAGGATGACGGCGGCCGCAAACACAGGCCCTGCCAGCGGGCCGCGGCCCGCTTCATCGACGCCGCACACGATGTCCAGTGCGGTGAACGGCCGGCCCCTGGTGGGCAGGCCGGGATACAGATTGATTCTTGTCTTGGTCATCTAGGTGTTCCGGGCGCCGTGCGCCCGATAATCTGCAGCACCGCCTGCGCGCTCTCTGCGGCGCTGTTGCGCAGCAGGCTGTGATGCATGTCGAGGAAGCGCTGCGCCAGGCGCTCACGCCCCGCGCTGTCTTGCAGCTGGCGCCAGACGGCGTCGGCCAGCGCGTCGGGCGTGGCCGCATGCTGCAGCAGCTCGGGCACGACGAATTCGCGCGCCAGGATGTTGGGCAGGCCGATCCACGGCTGGTAACCCATGTGCCGCATGATTTCCCACGAGGCGCGCATGACCTTGTAGGCGATGACCATCGGCTTCTTGAACAGCGCCACTTCCAGCGTGGCCGTGCCGGAGGCGACCAGCACGGCGTCGGCGGCGGCAATCGCCGTGTGCGAACCTTCGGCGGTCACGATCAGTTCCACGCCCTGCAGGCCGGCTGCGGTGACGATCTGGTCAAAGTACGCCCGCTGGCGCTCACCGACCATCGGCACGACAAAGCGCAGGCCAGGATCGCGCGCTGCCAGCAGCTGCACGGCGCGCACGAACGGCTCGGCCAGGTATTTCAGTTCGCCCATGCGGCTGCCCGGCATGACGGTGACGACGCGCGCATCATCTGGTAACCCCAGTGCGCGACGCGCACCGGCCACGTCGGGCGCCAGCGGAATCGTCTCGGCCAGCGGGTGCCCGATATACGTCACCGGCACGCCGGCCGCGCGGTAGATCGCTTCTTCGAACGGGAAGATCACGAGCATGTGCGACACGGCGCGCTGGATCTTCTTGATGCGGCCACCGCGCCAGGCCCAGATCTGCGGCCCGATAAAGTGCACCGTCGGAATGCCGGCGGCGCGCAACTGCTCTTCCAGGCCCAGGTTGAAGCCTGGATAGTCGGCGCCGATGAACGCAGCCGGCCGGTCGGCGATCAGGCGATCGCGCAGGCGGCTCTGGATGCCCTTGAGTTCACGGTAGCGGGGAATGACTTCGAACAGACCGCGCACCGTCAGCAGGTCCATCGGGACGTCGCTGACCATGCCCTGCTCGATCATGCGCGGCCCGCCGATGCCGTGGAAGCGCGCTTGTGGCAGATGCGGCCGCAGCCCGGCCAGCAGGCGCGCCGCCAGCATGTCGCCGGACGCTTCGCCGGCCACCAGGGCCAGCGACACATCGCGGGCCGCAGCGGACGGCACGCCGTCAGCGAACGATGCCACGGCTTGCGGTGCCGAGGAAGTCGCGCAGCAGGCGGATGTCATCTGCCGCTGCCGGCAGGCGCTCTTCTTCAGCCTGCAGCGCGGCTTTGGCTTCTTCGAGCGTCAGGCCATTCCGGTACAGCAGCTTGTAGGCGCTGCGGATGCCGTCGAGCTGCTCGCGCGTGAAGCCGCGGCGCTTGAGGCCTTCGAGATTGACGCCGCGCGCACCGGCCGGATTGCCCGACACCAGCACGTATGGCGGCACGTCCTGCGTCAGGCTCGTATACATGCCGATGAACGCGTGGGCGCCGATCTTGCAGAACTGGTGCACGCCGACGAAGCCGGACAGGATCGCCCAGTCGCCCACGTGCACGTGGCCTGCCAGCTGCGCATTGTTCGAGAAGATCGTGTTACTGCCGACCTGGCAATCATGCGCCAGGTGCACGTAGGCGGAAATCCAGTTATCGTTGCCCAGGCGCGTGACGCCTTCATCCTGCACCGTGCCCAGGTTGAAGCTGACGAATTCGCGCACCGTGTTGCGGTCGCCCACTTCCAGCCGGGTGGGCTCGCCCTGCCACTTCTTGTCCTGAGGCGCAGCGCCAATGGAGCAGAACTGGAAGAACTTGTTGTCCTTGCCGATCGTCGTGTGGCCGTCGATGACGACGTGCGGGCCGATGACGGTACCGGCATCGATGCGCACGTTCGGGCCGACGATCGAGTACGCCCCGACCTCGACCGAGCTGTCGAGCTGCGCCTGCGGATCGACGATCGCGGTTGGATGAATCTTGCTCATCACGTCTCCTTACTCGGGCGTGGATGCAGCCGGTGCCGCCCCGGCGCCTTTCATCGGCGCTTCGGCAGCGCCCCGGATCGTGCACATCAAATCGCCTTCGACAGCGACCTTGCCGTCGACCGTGGCGACGGCCTTGTACTTCCAGATACCGCGCGAGACGCGCACGATTTCCACTTCCATGCGCAGCTGGTCGCCCGGCTCCACTGGGCGCTTGAAGCGTGCATTGTCGATGCCGACGAAGTACACGACCGAGTTTTCGTCGGGCTTGACGCCCATGGTCATGAACGACAGGATCGCCGCAGTCTGCGCCATCGCTTCGATCATCAACACGCCCGGCATCACCGGCTTGTGCGGGAAGTGGCCGTTGAAGAATTCTTCGTTGATCGTGACGTTCTTGATCGCGACGATGCGCTTGCCCAGTTCGACGTCCAGCACGCGGTCAACCAGCAGCAGCGGATAGCGGTGCGGCAGGTATTCCTTGATCTGGTTGATGTCGAGGGTGGTGAGTTCTGGCGTGGTCATTGTTGTTGTTCTGTGAGGGTTTTGATGGTTTTCTCGAGCGCGCGCAGTTTTTCGCGCATCGAGCCCAGGTTGCGCACGATCGCTGCGCTGCGTTCCCATTCGGCGTTCTTGGCCAGCGGGTAAAAGCCCGTGTACTGGCCCGGTTCGAGCACCGAGCGCGATACCATGCTACCCGATGAGATATGGACGTTATCGGCGATCTCGAGGTGGCCCAGCACCATGGCGGCGCCGCCGAAGGTGCAGCGGCTGCCGATCTTGGCGCTGCCGGCCACGCCCACGCAGCCGGCCATCGCGGTATGCGCGCCGATGCGGGTGTTGTGGCCGATCTGGATCTGGTTGTCGAGCTTGACGCCGTCCTCGATGATCGTGTCTTCGAGCGCGCCACGGTCGATCGTCGTGTTGGCGCCGATGTCGACGTCGTCGCCGATCAGCACGCGGCCCGTCTGCGGAATCTTGATGTACACGCCGCCTTCATTGGCAAAGCCGAAGCCGTCGGTGCCGATCACGGCGCCCGAATGCAGGATGCCCCGCTTGCCGATCTCGCAGCCGGCGTGGAACGTCACGTTCGCAAACAGGTGCGTACCTTCGCCGATGACGGCGTTGCGCCCGACATAGCAGCCGGCGTCGATGACGGCCTGCGCTTTGACCACGGCGCCTTCGTCGATCGTCACGTGCGGCCCGATATGGGCACTCGGATCGATCACGGCGGACTCCGCAACGACGGCGCTCGGATGCACGCCTGCCGGCGGCACATGATCGGTCAGCGAAGCGAAATACTGCGCCGCGCGGGCGAAGTATGCGTAAGGGTTGGTGGTGACGATGCGCGCGCCTTCATAGGTCGCGGCCACCGTCGGGTCGTCCAGCGGCGATAGGATCAGGGCCGCGGCCCCGCTTTGCGCCGCCAGTGCGCGCAGCTTGCTGTTGGAAAGGAAGCTGATGTGCGAAGCGCCGGCCGTGTCCAGGGGAGCAATCGCCGTAACCTCGAGGTTCGGGTCGCCCACCAGCTGTCCGCCGAAGCGCTCGACCAAATCGCCTAGTCGAATGCCCATCTCGGTCTTTCAGTGTGAGTCAAAATCGGTAAAGCAGAAAAACACTGCCAACAAGCTTACTTGTCGAGCAGCTTGAGGATCTTGTCGGTGATGTCCACGCGTGGATTCACCCACGCCGCTTCGACCAGCACCGCGTCGAGCTTTTCGGCTTCGGCATACTGCTCCACGAGCTTGTAGGCCTTCTGCGCGATCGCGGCGCGTTCTTCATTCTTGCGCTGCTGCAGGTCTTCCTGGAACTCGCGCTGCATGCGTTCGACGTCTTTCTGCATGTTGAACAGCTCGCGCGCACGGCGCGTGCGTTCCAGCTCGGCCAGACCGCTGCCTTCGGCATCGAACTTCTCGGACGCGCCCTTGAACTTGCCGACCATCTCTTCGACGGCCTTCTGACGCTTGGAGAACTCGGCCGCCAGCTTGGCGTCGGCCGCCTTGGCCATTTTGGAATCGGTCATCAGGCGCTCGGTGTAGACAAAGCCGATGCGGCCCGTCGCCACCTGTGCCTGCGCCTGTGCCAGCGGCGACGCGCACACCGCGGCCAGCAGCAACGCTGGCGCCACGGTGGGCTTGAAGCCGTCAGGCAGCGAGGCAATCAGATTTTTCAACATAAAGTCTCTCGCAATCGTTCTTCAGGACGCAGTGGGCCGGTCAGAAGCCGGTACCCATCTGGAACTGGAAGCGCTCCAGGCGGTCACCTGGCAGCGAATTCAGCGGCTTAGCATAACTCAACTTGAGCGGACCGACCGGGGAAATCCAGGACAGACCGATACCGGCCGAGTAGCGGAACTCGCCGACGCGGATCTTCGCATCTTCCTGGAACACCTGGCCGCCGTCGGCGAAGGTGAACCAGCGCAGGCTGCGGTCGGTGCCGCTGCCCGGGAACGGGAACTGCAGTTCGGCGTTGACGATGATGCGCTTCGAGCCGCCGATCGCATCGTAGTAACGCTGGTCGACCACGCCCAGCGACGAGCTTTCATAGCCGCGCACCGAACCGATGCCGCCGGCATAGAAGTTCTTGAAGACCGGGTAGGCGCTGCCGCCGATGCCCTTGCCGTAATCGAACTCGCCGCGCAGGGCCAGCGTCATCCAGCGCGTGACCGGCTTCCACCACTGGTGTTCGTACACAAGGCGGTAGTACTTGGCGTCGCCGATCGCATCGACTTCGAAGTTGGCGCGCTGGAAGCGGCCGCGGCTCGGGGTCACGGCGCTGTCGCGCGTGTCGCGGCCCCATGCCACCGTCAAGGGAATCGCGTTGGTGGTGGCCGAACCGACACCGCTGGCCGGACCGCCGTTCTGGCGCACGAACGTCTGGTAGATGCTCGGCGACGATTCGTCGGTTTCCAGTTCGGTGCGTTCCAGGCCCGCGCCGAAGTAGACGGTGTCGGACTCGGAGAACGGCACGCCGAAGGTCATGTTGCCGCCGGTCTGGCGCACCGTGTACGAACCGATGTTCAGTGCCGGTGGACGCGACGTACGCAGGTACAGCGAGAACGCGCGCGAGACGCCGTCATCGGTGAAGTACGGATTGGTCTGCGAGAACGCGATCGTCCGGTTGTACTTGCTGGTATTGAGTTCGATGCCGACCGTGTTGCCGCTGCCGGCGAAGTTGGCCTGCGAGATCGACGCGGTGAACGTGAACTTCTCGGACTGCGAGAAAGCGCCGCCGATCATGAAGTTACCGGTCGGTTTTTCTTCGACCGCGATGTTCACGTCGACCTGGTCGGACGTGCCTGGCGACTCGGGCGTTTCAACTTTCACGTCCTTGAAGTAGCCCAGACGATCGACGCGGTCACGCGAGAGCTTGACGCGGTTGGCGTCATACCACGAGCTCTCGAACTGGCGGAATTCGCGACGGATGACTTCATCGCGGGTGACCGTATTGCCGGAGATATTCATGTGACGCACATACGCGCGCTTGCCCGGATCGACGAAGAACGTGAAGGCCACTTCGCGCTTCTCGCGATTGAGTTCGGGGTTGGCCGTGACGTTGGCAAATGCATAGCCGAAGGTGCCCAGGCGATCGGAGATCAGCTTGTTGGTGCCTTCCTGCAGGTCGCCCACGTAGGTCTTGCCCGGCTGGAGCAGGATCAGCTGCTTGAGCTCTTCTTCGCGGCCGAACATTTCGCCTTCGAGCTTGACGCTCGAGACGGTGTACTGCTCGCCCTCGGTGACGTTGAGGGTCAAGTAAATGTCGCGTTTGTCCGGCGTGATCGACACTTGCGTCGATTCGACGTTGGCTTCGAGGTAACCGTGATTGAGGTACCACGACTTGATCTTTTCCAGGTCGCCGGTGAGCTTCTGCTTGGAGTACTGGTCGGCCTTCGAGTACCAGGTGAACCAGCCGGACGGGCGCAGCTCGAGCAACTGGCGCAGCTCTTTATCGCTGAACGCCTTGTTGCCGATGATGTTGATGCCCTTGATCTTGGCGACATCGCCTTCGTCCACGTTGAACATGATCGTCACGCGGTTGCGTTCGATCGGCGTCACGGTGGTGGTGATCTTGACGCCGTACAGGCCGTGCGACAGGTACTGGCGCTTGAGTTCCTGTTCGGCGCGGTCGACCGATGCCTTGTCGAAGATCTTGGTCTGGGCCACACCGATTTCGGACAGCGCCTTGACCAGCATGTCTTTTTCGAATTCCTTGGTGCCCGTGAAGTCGACCGACGAAATCGCCGGACGCTCTTCGACCAGCACGACCAGCACGCCGTTTTCTTCTTCGAGGCGGATGTCCTTGAAGAAGCCCGTTGCATACAGCGCCTTGATCGCGCTCGAGGCCTTGACGTCGTCGAAGGTCTCGCCCACGCGCACCGGCAGGTAGCTGAACACAGTGCCTGCCTCGGTACGCTGGATGCCCTCGACCCGGATGTCCTTGACGACGAACGGGTTGACGGCCATGGCATTATTTGCGTACAGCGTGGCGCACAGCGCCACGACGGCGGAGCCGATCAGGCTGCGGCGAATGAACGGCAAGGCGATACGATCTGGTTGTGATTTCATTGGCTGGATCAAAGGGTCACTCATTTGGACAACGATTGCTTGGTGATTTGACTGGGCTCTCGGGGAGCGAACCGCGGGCGGCTAGAGCAGCCGGCCCAGGTCGTTGAAGACGGCGAGCGCCATCAGCATGAACAGCAGGCCGATCCCGGCGCGCTGTGCGAACTCGACGACGCGCACAGAAACAGGACGCCCGGTCAAAACTTCCAGCGAATAATACAGTAAATGGCCACCATCCAGAACGGGAATTGGTAACAAATTCATGACGCCTAAGCTGATACTAATAAAGGCAATAAACTGTAAATAGCTGACGAGCCCAATGCGGGCGGTCTGTCCGGCATAATCGGCGATCGTGATCGGACCGGTCACATTTTTCAGTGACGCCTCGCCGGTAATCATCTTGCCGATCATTTTCAGCGTCATCGTGGACGTTTCCCAGGTGCGCTCGGCACCGCGCGCAATGGCATCGAACGGGCCTGATGAGACGGTCACCATCTCGGGCGCCTGCGCCACCATCGCCTTGATCACGCCGCGGCCATTGGCGTCCGCCTCGGGCGTGAGCGACAGCGTGACAGGCGCACCGGCGCGCTGCACCTCGACCTGCAGCGCACGCCCAGGGGCGGCGCGCACCGCGTCAATGAAGTCGATGCCATCGACGACCGGCGCGCCGTTCAGGCGCAGCACGAGGTCACCGGCCTGCAGGCCGGCGCGCTGCCCTGCCCCATCGGCGATCACCTTGTCGATGCGCGGCTGCGGGCGCCACAGGTCCAGGCCCAGCGTGGCCATCACGTCGCTGTCGACATCGAGCTTGCCGATGACGGACGCGGGCAGTACCACGGCGTAGGTACCACCGCCGGTGCTGCGCAGGTCCAGACGCGCATCGGTCTTGTCGACCGCCGCGTGCATGATCTGCCAGCGCAATTCGGACCACGAACGCACGGCGCTGCCATTGACGGCAACCACGGTCTCGCCGCCGCGCACGCCGGCGCGGTAGGCGTCCGTCAATTCGGCCACGGCGCGCAGGCGCGCCGACGGCTCGTCCACGCCATGCATGAAGAGTGCGGCCATCAGCGCGATCGCCAACGCGAAGTTCGACAGCGGGCCGGCGGCAACGATGGCGATGCGCTTCCAGACATTCTGGCGCGTGAATTCGCGCGACAGCTCGCTCGTGTCGATCGGGCCGGCGTCGGGATCGCGGCTGTCGAGGAACTTGACATAGCCGCCCAGCGGCAGCAGCGACACCGCCCACTCGGTCTGGTCGCGCCCGAAGCGGCGCGACCAGACGACGCGCCCCATGCCGATCGAAAAACGCAGCACCTTCACGCCGCAGGCGCGCGCCACCAGATAGTGACCCAGCTCGTGGATCACGATCAGGGGGCCGAGCGCCAGCGCGAACGCCAGCACGGTGTAAAGCAGGGTCATCGGGCAGTATCCGTCAATCAGTGCAGGCTGGCGACCGCATGCGCTGCGGCCTCGCGGGCACGCGCGTCCTGGGCCAGCACCGCCTCGATCGACGGCGCCGGGCCGTGCTCGACAGCGTCGAGCGCATGGCGGATGACGCGGTCGATGTCGCGAAAACCAATGCGGCGCTCGAGGAACGCATCCACCGCCACTTCATTGGCAGCATTGAGCAGCGCCGGGGCCGTGCCGCCGGCGCGCAGCGCGTCGAAGGCCAAAGCCAGGCACGGGAAGCGTGTGAAATCAGGCGGAAAGAACTGCAGCGCCGCCATCTGCGTCAGGTCGAGCTGGGCCACGCCCGAGGCGATCCGGTCCGGGTACGCCAATGCGTGCGCGATCGGCGTGCGCATGTCGGGGTTGCCCAGTTGCGCCAGCACCGAGCCGTCGACGTACGACACCATCGAGTGGATCACGCTTTGCGGGTGGATCACGACCTCGATCTGGTCGGCCGGCGCGCCGAACAGCCAGTGGGCTTCGATCACTTCGAGACCCTTGTTCATCATGGTCGCGGAATCCACCGAGATCTTGCGGCCCATGACCCAGTTCGGGTGCTTGCAGGCTTCGTCCGGGGTCACGTCGCCGAGCGTCTCGACGGCGCGGTTCAGGAACGGACCACCGGATGCGGTGAGCAGGATCTTGGCCACGCCGGCCGCTGCCGGCACGCGGCCAAAGCCGGCGGGCAGCGACTGGAAGATGGCATTGTGTTCGCTGTCGATCGGCAGCAGCGTGGCGTTGTGCTCGCGCACGGCGTCCATGAACAGCTGGCCGGACATGACCAGCGCTTCCTTGTTCGCCAGCAGAATCTTCTTGCCGGCGCGGGCCGCAGCCAGCGTCGGGGCCAGGCCGGCCGCGCCGACAATGGCGGCCATCACGGTATCGGTGTCGGCGTTCGACGCGATATCGCACAGCGCCTGCTCGCCGTATTCGACGCTGGTGGGCAGATCGGCGATCAGCGCCGCCAGGCGCGCGGCTGCGTCGGCGCTACCGACGACGGCACGTGCGGGGCGGCAGCTGCGGCAGGCGGCAGCCAGTTCTTCCACGCGCGTGTGCGCGCTCAGCGCG
Source organism: Telluria sp. LT1R51-2 (assembly GCF_059685775.1). Lineage (NCBI taxonomy): Bacteria > Pseudomonadati > Pseudomonadota > Betaproteobacteria > Burkholderiales > Oxalobacteraceae > Telluria > Telluria sp. LT1R51-2. The sequence continues at coordinate 2,184,001 of NZ_JCASIM010000001.1, forward strand.
TACACCTGGTATTGCTCCGGGTGGCGCGCCAGCACGTCGAGGGTCGAGGCGCCGATCGAGCCGGTGGCGCCCAGGATGGTAATGCGTTGCATGTGAACTTCCTTCTAGAGCCAGGTGGCGATCAGCGCCGCCAGTGGCAGGACCGGCACGAGTGCGTCGATCCGGTCCAGCACGCCGCCATGGCCCGGCAGCAGGTTGCTGCTGTCCTTGGCGCCGGCGCGGCGTTTGAGCTGGGATTCGAACAGGTCGCCAACGACGCTGGCAACCACGATGAGGGCAATCACGGCGAACAGGCCCAACCAGCCCAAGCCGGCCTGGACGCGCACGGCGAACGTGCCGGAAAAGGCTTCGCCGCCAAAGACCACGGTGCAGGCGGCCAGCACCAGCGTGACGAGCCCGCCACCGATGGCACCCTCCCACGATTTGCCGGGCGAGATGCTCGGCGCCAGCTTGCGCTTGCCGAAGGTCTTGCCGCAGACATAGGCGAAGATGTCCGCCGCCCAGACGATGGCCAGCACCGACAGCAGCAGCACGGCCGAATAATTAAACAGGTAGACGATGGCCACGAAGCAGGCCACCAGCGAGATCGCGTACAGCAAGCTCAGCAAGGTGTTGGGCGTGCTAGACAGCGGCGGCAGGCCGAACTTGAGCGTAGGGGCAAAGCGCAGCGCCCACAGCAGCACGCCGATACCGAACCAGAAGGTCGGATTGCCCTGCTCGCGCACGAAGAACGCATAGGCAAAGGCCAGCGTCCAGGCTGCAGCGATCAGGAGCGCGCTACGGGCGCCCGGATTGAACAGGCGAAAACATTCCCAGATCGCGGCGCCGAAAAAGACGCAGGCCACCACCGCAAACGCCGTGTAATTGTTGGAGTACAGAACCGGCAGCAGGACTGCCAGCAGGACGAGTGCGGTGAGAATCCGGGTCTTGAGCATTTAGTTGGTCTTCTTCGCTACTTGGGCGCCGGTCTGGCCAAAGCGCCGTTCGCGCTCCTGGTAGGAGCCAATCGCCTCGTCCAGCGCCTTTGGCGTGAAGTCAGGCCAGAAGGTGTCGGTAAAGTGCAGCTCGGCATATGCCAGCTGCCACAACAGGAAATTCGAAATGCGCTCTTCGCCGCCGGTGCGGATAAACAGGTCGGGCTCAGGCGCATACGCCATCGCCAGGTGCGGCGCCAGCATCTCTTCACTGAACTCAGTGACGCCGGGGTTGGCTTTCACCATCTTGCCGGTTGCCTGCATGATATCCCAGCGCCCGCCATAGTTCGCGCACACGGTCACCGTCAGGCGCGTGTTGCCGGCCGTACGGCGCTCGGCATTGGCGATCATGTCCTGGAGCTTGGCGTCGAAGCGGCTCAGGTCACCGACCACTTTCAGGCGGATATTATTGGCGTGCATCTTGGCGACTTCGCGCTCGAGCGCCGTCACGAACAGGCGCATCAGCAGCGAGACTTCGTCGGCCGGACGGCGCCAGTTCTCGGACGAGAACGCGAAAAGCGTCAGGTATTCGACGCCACGCTCGACGCAGGCTTCGACCACACCGCGCACGGCTTCGACGCCCTTGACGTGGCCGGCCACGCGCGGCAGCAAGCGTTTGGTTGCCCAGCGGCCATTACCGTCCATGATGATGGCGATATGGCGTGGCACGGCGGACGTGGCGGGAACGGCAGTGGTCGAGCTTTTGAACATCATGTTTCCATAAAACTGCGCCATAAAACTGCGCCATAAAACTTCGCCAGAGAACTGCGCGAGAAAACTGCGCTACAGAATTGCACCTGGCATTGCGCAATTGACCAATCATAAGGCACGCGGACCGGCCGCGGCAAGTTGCCGGGGCCGGTCCGCAGGAAAGCCCGGGGGCTTGCCGATGAAATACCTGCTTACACCGTCAGGATTTCTTTTTCTTTCTCGCCCAGCAGCTTGTCGATGTCGGCCACGGCCTTGTCGGTCAGCTTCTGGATTTCGTCCGACGAACGGCGCTCGTCGTCTTCCGAGGCGGTCTTGTCCTTGACCATTTTCTTCAGCGCTTCGTTGGCGTCGCGACGGATATTGCGCACGGCAATTTTCGCGTCTTCACCTTCGGACTTGGTCAGCTTGACCATTTCCTTGCGGCGCTCTTCGGTCAGCGGCGGGGTCGGCACGCGGATCATTTCGCCCTGCGACGACGGGTTCAAGCCCAGGTCGGCATCGCGGATGGCTTTTTCGATGGCTGCCAGCATCTTCTTTTCGAATGGCTGGACGCCGATCGTGCGGGCATCGACCAGGGTCAGGTTGGCGACCATCGGCAGCGCCGTTGGCGAACCGTAGTAGTCGACCGTAACGTGATCCAGAATGCCGGTGTGGGCGCGGCCGGTACGGACCTTGGCCAGATCGGCGCGCAGGGTTTCGATGGACTTGACCATGCGGTCTTGTGCGTTTTTCTTGACGTCAGCTAAGGACATGCTGCTCTCCTGTTGTTCAGTTAATTTAGACGTGGACCAGTGTACCTTCGTCTTCGCCCATGATCACGCGCGTGAGCGCGCCAGGCTTGACGATGGAAAACACCTTGATCGGCAGTTTCTGGTCGCGGCACAGTGCGAACGCGGTGGCGTCCATCACTTGCAGGTGTTTCGAGATGGCTTCGTCGAACGTGATGCTCTCGTAGCGGGTCGCGGTTGGATCCTTGTTCGGATCGGCGCTGTAGACGCCGTCGACCTTGGTGGCTTTCAGGACGATCTCGGCCGAAATTTCGGCGCCGCGCAGGGCAGCAGCCGTATCGGTCGTGAAGAACGGGTTGCCGGTACCGGCGGCAAACACGACGACCTTGCCTTCTTCCAGATATTGCAGCGCTTTCGGGCGCACGTAGGGCTCGACGACCTGCTCGATGGCGATGGCCGACATGACGCGGGCGGTGATGCCGACGTGACGCATCGCGTCCGCCAGTGCCAGCGCATTCATGACGGTGGCCAGCATGCCCATGTAGTCGGCGGTCGCGCGGTCCATGCCCTGGGCGCCGGGAGCGACGCCGCGGAAGATGTTGCCACCGCCAATGACGACCGCAATCTGCACGCCCAGCTTGGCTACTTCGGCCACGTCGGCCACCATGCGTTCGATGGTGGCGCGGTTGATGCCGAACTGATCGTCGCCCATCAGTGCTTCGCCAGACAGTTTCAGAAGGACACGTTGGTAAGCTGGTTTTGTCATGATGAAGCGGCTCCTTTAAGATAGTGCTGTGGATCGAATTCGGGTCTGACCAGCGCCTCGTGGGCGGGTCTCATCCGTGCCGGGACGGATGGGATTGTAAAGCGGGTACGGCTTGGGGCGCGCTACGCATGGCGGACGCGACGATTGATGGCCGGGCATTCATCCGGAATGATAACGGAGACGCAATATTCATCCTGCAAAACTTACGTTCGGATACCAAACCAAACCGGCTCCGACCGCTGCCCCATCACCACGCCGCCACCTATCACCGCGTGGGCGGAATAGCCGCCTGCGCGGCCCGGCCTACGCGGCCCGGCCTACGCGGCCCGGCCCACCCTACAAAAACGGGCCTCACGGCCCGTTTGTTTGATTACTGCTTGTTGGCAGCCATCTGTGCTGCGACTTCAGCTGCGAAGTCGTCGACCTTCTTCTCGATGCCCTCGCCCACCACGTACATGGTGAAGCCCTTGACGGTGGTGTTTGCCGCCTTGATCATCTGTTCGATCGACTGCTTGTCGTTCTTGACGAACGCCTGGTTCAGCAGCGAGACTTCTTTCAGGTACTTCTGCACCGAACCGTCGACGCGCTTGGCGACGATGTCAGCCGATTGTGGCTGCTTGCCTTCGGCGACGGCCTTGTCGGCATCTTCCTTGGCTTTCAGTTCAGCAACCGAACGCTCTTTTTCGATCATTTCTGCTGGCACTTGCTCCGAAGACAGAGCGACTGGCTTCATGGCAGCGATGTGCATGGCCAGGTCCTTGCCGACTTGCTCGTCCGCACCTTCGAAATCGACGATGACGCCGATACGGGTGCCGTGCAGGTACGACGCCAGCTTGCCGGTGGTTTCGAAACGCTGGAAACGACGCACGGTCATGTTCTCGCCGATCTTGCCGATCAGGGCAGTACGGACGTCGTCGAAGGTACCGCCTTCGTGCGGCAGGGCTGCCAGTGCAGCGACGTCAGCCGGGTTGTTTTCGGCGACCAGGCGTGCTGCCAGGTTGACCATGGCCAGGAAATCGTCGTTCTTCGCGACGAAGTCGGTTTCGCTGTTGACTTCGACGAGCGCGCCGACGTTGCCCGAGATATAGGTAGCCACAACGCCTTCGGCGGTCACGCGTGCCGATGCCTTCGATGCCTTGCCGCCCAGCTTGACGCGCAGGATTTCTTCGGCACGACCCATGTCGCCGTCGGCTTCGGTCAGTGCTTTTTTGCATTCCATCATTGGTGCATCGGTCTTGGCGCGCAGTTCGCCAACCATTGCTGCAGTAATAGCTGCCATAGTGTGTTCTCCTAAATGTGTATCCAGGGGTGCAGTCCGCGAATGATGTGCGTCCTGCAAGTATTTAGCTTAAAAAAAGGGGGGCTCGACAGTACGGCGCCCCCTTCTATGTGGCAGCAGGCACATGGCCTGCCATCACTTATGCCTGCTCAGAAACTTCGACGAAGTCGTCGCCGCCGGCTGCCTTGACCATGTCAGCCACTTCGTTGGTCGCGCTGGCGCGGCCTTCGATGATCGCATCGGCAACGCCGCGTGCGTACAGGCTGATGGCTTTCGACGAGTCGTCGTTACCCGGGATGATGTGGGTGACGCCTTCTGGCGAGTGGTTGGTGTCGACGATGCCGATGACCGGGATGCCCAGCTTGCCGGCTTCGGTGATCGTACCTTTGTGGTAGCCGACGTCAACAACGAAGATCGCGTCTGGCACGCCGCCCAGATCCTTGATACCGCCGATCGACTTTTGCAGCTTGATCATTTCGCGCGAGAACATCAGCGCTTCTTTTTTCGACATCTTCTCGACCGAGCCGTCTTCGACCAGGACTTCCATTTCCTTCAGGCGCTTGATCGACGTCTTGATGGTCTTGAAGTTGGTCAGCATGCCGCCGAGCCAGCGCTGGTCGACGTATGGGACGCCGGCGCGTTGCGCTTCAGCTGCGATGATGTCGCGAGCTTGACGCTTGGTGCCGACCATCAGGATCGTGCCGCGGTTGGCGGAGATCTGCTTGATGGTTTTCATCGCATCCTGATACATCGCCATGGTTTTTTCCAGGTTGATGATGTGGATCTTGTTGCGATGACCGAAGATGAACGGTGCCATCTTTGGATTCCAGAAACGGGTCTGGTGGCCGAAGTGAATACCGGCTTCCAGCATTTCGCGCATAGTAACGGACATGTAATTCTCCAGGGTTGGGTCTTGAATGTGGCCAGTCACCAAGCAGGCACCCTTTTAGGGCCACATTCGCGATTTCTATCAATTAAAAAACTTTATTTTTACAACGTTGCACGATGTGAATCCGAGCAACCCGAGATTCTAGCGGAATTGTCAGCAATATTCAAGCGTGCAATCGCAGCCGGGCCAGGCGGCGCATTGCCCCAGGCTCTTCCCCTGCCTTACAGCAGTACCGCGACATCCCTTATAATGGCGGCCATACTGCCCCGACCATTGCCACCCCGGTCGCCGGGCGCTCACCCGATACCACGCAGGATACGACTCTCCTATGGCCACCATCATCAAGACCCTCGAAGAAATCGACGGCATGCGCGTCGCTTGCCGCCTCGGCTCGGAAGTGCTGGACTATATCACTCCGTTCATCAAGCCCGGCATCACCACCGGCGAGCTCGACCGCCTGGCGTACGAGTACATGGTCAACGTGCAAGGCACGATCCCGGCCACGCTCAATTACGCCCCGCCCGGCTACCCGCCGTTCCCGGGCTCGATCTGCGCGTCACTCAACGACGTCATCTGCCACGGCATCCCGGGCGACCGCGTGCTCAAGAGCGGCGATGCGCTGAACATTGACATCACGCCGATCACCAAGGAAGGCTTCCACGGCGATAACAGCCGTATGTACCTGGTCGGCGAGCCGTCGATCATGGCGCGCCGCCTGTCCGAGGTCACCTTCGAGTGCATGTGGCTGGGGATCGCCGCCGTCAAGCCGGGCAAGCACCTGGGCGACATCGGCTACGCGATCCAGCAGCATGCCGAAAAGAACGGCTACAGCGTGGTGCGCGAATTCTGCGGCCACGGCGTGGGTCGCTCGTTCCACGAAGAGCCGCAAGTGCTGCATTACGGCCGCCCGGGCACGCTCGAAGTCCTGCAACCCGGCATGATCTTCACGATCGAACCGATGATCAATGCCGGCAAGCGCGACATCAAGGAAATGCCGGACGGCTGGACCATCAAGACGAAAGACCGCAGCCTGTCGGCGCAGTGGGAACACACGGTGCTGGTCACCGAGACCGGCGTCGAAGTGCTGACGCTGTCGGATGGCAGCCCGCCGCCACCGGCGATCGCCTTGCCGCTGCTCGGGCCGGACTTTGTCTGGTCTGCGCCTGCTCCTGCCGCCGCAGCGGCATAAGGAGCCGGCCATGGGTCACGCCGAACACCTGGACACCGTCCGCACCACGCTGCGCCAGCGCCTCAAGAACGAGCGCCAGCTCGTGTTCCAGGCGTTCCAGGAAGACGGCATGCCCGAAAAACTGCTGCGCAACCTGCGCCAGGTCGTCGATGCGGTGCTGATCGATGCCTGGCAGGCAGCCGGCCTGCCCGCCGGCACCGCGCTGGTGGGCGTGGGCGGCTACGGGCGCGGCGAGCTGTTTCCGTATTCCGACGTCGACCTCCTGATCCTGCTGGCCGCTCCGCCGGACGCGATCACGCAAGCGCGCCTGGAAGGCCTGGTCCAGCTGCTGTGGGACCTGGGTCTGGAGATTGGCCACAGCATCCGCACGGTCGAGGAATGCCTGATCGAATCCGCGGCCGACATCACGGTACAAACGAGCTTGCTCGAAGCGCGTCTGGTCACCGGCAACGAGCCGCTGTTCGACACGCTGCAGCAGCGCTACCGTGAGGCGCTCGACCCACAGGCGTTTTTCCGGGCCAAGACGGCCGAGATGCGCCTGCGCCATGCCAAGCACGAATACACGGCGTTCGCGCTCGAACCGAACGTCAAGGAAAGCCCGGGCGCGCTGCGTGACCTGCAGGTGATCATGTGGGTGGCCAAGGCCGCGGGCCTGGCCGACAGCTGGGGGCAGCTGGCCACGCGCGAGCTGATCACGCGCATGGAAGCGCGCCAGCTGATGGAAAAGGAAAGCGCCTTCAAGGACATCCGGATCCGCCTGCACCTGCACACCAAGCGGCGCGAAGACCGCCTGGTGTTCGACGTCCAGACGGCGATCGCCAACACGCTCGGTCTGGTCGCCACCGATGATGGCCCGAACGTGCGCCGCCCAAGCGAACTGCTGATGCAGCGCTACTACTGGGCCGCCAAGACCGTCACACAGCTCAACACCATCCTGCTGCAGAATATCGAGGCCCAGCTGTTCCCGCAGCCGGCCGTTGCCTTCCCGATCAGCGCCCACTTTTTACAGATGGGGAACCTGATCGACATCGCGCAGGACGACACGTTCGAGCAGACGCCCACCGCGATCCTCGAACTGTTCGTCGTGATGACCGAGCGCCACGACATCAAGGGCATGACCGCGCGCGCCACCCGCGCGCTGTGGCACGCCCGCACCCAGATCGACGACGCGTATCGCGCCGATCCGGTCAACAAGGCGCTGTTCCTGCGCGTGCTGCAGGCACCGCGCGGCATGGTGCACGCGCTGCGCCGCATGAATGAATTCGGCATCCTGGGCCGCTACCTGCCGGCGTTTCGCAAGATCGTCGGCCAGATGCAGCACGACCTGTTCCACGCCTACACGGTCGACCAGCACATCATGATGGTGGTGCGTAACCTGCGCCGCTTCACGATGCCCGAACACGCGCACGAATACCCGTTCTGCAGCCAGCTGATTGCCGACTTCCGCGACCGCTGGGTGCTGTACGTGGCCGCGCTGTTCCACGATATTGCCAAGGGCCGTGGCGGGGACCACTCCAAACTCGGCATGGACGACGCGCGCCAGTTCTGCAGCAGCCATGGCATGACCGAGGCCGACACCGAACTGGTGGTATTCCTCGTCGAGCAGCACCTGACGATGTCGCAGGTCGCGCAAAAGCAGGACCTGTCCGATCCCGACGTGATCGCGGCGTTTGCCGCCGTGGTCAAGGACGAACGCCACCTGACCGCGCTGTATCTGCTCACCGTGGCCGACATTCGCGGCACCAGTCCGAAGGTCTGGAATGCGTGGAAGGCCAAGCTGCTGGAAGACCTGTACAAGACGACGCTGCGCGTGCTGGGGGGCGAGCCGCATTCGGCCGACCGCGAACTGCGCGCGCGCCAGAAAGAGGCGCTGGCCACGCTGCGCCTGTTTGGCCTGCCGGTCGATGCGCACGAGGCATTGTGGAAGCAGCTGGACGTCGCGTACTTTTTGCGCCACGACGCCTCCGACATCGCCTGGCAGACGCGCGCCCTGCACGACAAGGTCGACAGCGACAAGCCGATCGTGCGGGTGCGCCTGGCGCCGATCGGCGAAGGCCTGCAGGTGGCCGTGTACATCAAGGATCAACCCGACCTGTTCGCGCGCATCTGCAGCTACTTCGACCGCAAGGATTTCTCGATCCTCGACGCCAAGATCCACACGACGCGCCACGGCTATGCGCTCGACAGCTTCATGGTGGCCGACGAACATTTCGCCGGCAGCTACCGCGACATCATCAACCTGATCGAGCATGAACTGAGCGCCCTGCTCGTGTCGCAGGAACCGCTGCCGCCACCGTGCCGCGGACGCCTGTCGCGCATGTCGCGCACGTTCCCGATCACGCCAACCGTGGAAGTGCGGCCCGACGAACGGGGCCAGTTCCATGTGCTGTCGATCGCTGCAAACGATCGTATGGGCTTGCTGTATGCGGTATCGAGCGTGCTGACGCGCTACCGCATCAACCTGCACACCGCCAAGATCATGACGCTGGGCGAGCGCGTCGAAGACGTATTCCTCGTCGACGGCCCTGCCCTGAACAACCCGCGCATCCAGGTCCAGCTCGAAACGGACCTGCTCGACGCGCTCAAGATCTGATTTACTCCTTCACCGAAAAGCTTTGACAATGACCGAACCGCTCCGCCTCTCCAAACGAATGTCCGAACTGGGCCTGTGCTCGCGCCGCGAGGCCGATGAATGGATCGCGCGCGGCTGGGTGCGGGTGGATGGCCAGGTGGTATCGGAGCTGGGCAGCAAGGTGCTGCCGACGCAGCGCATCACGGTCGAGCGTCAGGCCGCCGCCGAGCAGTCCAAGCGCGTCACGGTGCTGATCCACAAACCGGTCGGCTACGTCAGCGGCCAGGCCGAAGACGGCTACACGCCGGCCGTCGCGCTGATCCGGCCCGAGAACCGCTGGGCCGACGATCCGTCGACGGAACAGTTCCACCCGACCCAGCTGCGCAGCCTCGTGCCCTGCGGGCGCCTGGACATCGACTCGGTGGGCCTGTTGGTGCTGTCGCAGGACGGCCGCATCGCCAAGCAGCTGATTGGCGAGACGACGTCCATTGAAAAGGAATACTTGGTGCGCGTGGAGTATACGAAGCCCGGCACGCTGCCGGACAGTGAACTCAAGAAGCTGAAACACGGTCTGTGGATGGATGGTAAACCGCTGCTGCCGGCCAAGGTGCGCTGGCAAAACGAAGACCAGCTGAGCTTCACGCTGAAGGAAGGCCGCAAGCGCCAGATCCGGCGCATGTGCGACATGGTCGGCCTGAAGGTGCTGGGCCTGAAGCGCGTACGGATCGGGCGCGTCAAGCTGGGCGACCTGCCGGTGGGCCAGTGGCGTTACCTGACACCGGAAGAAGGTTTCTAAGCCTTCAGACACAATGCTGGCCGATCTTACGCAACCAGATCACAGCCGGGGTCAGGTCTGACATTCGGACACGAACTCAGCCTTAGTCAAGCCCAATAGCACAGCCGGGGTCACAGCCGGGGTCAGGTCTGACATTCGGACACGAACTCAGCCATAGTCACGCCCGATAGTGTCATGACCAGCATTAGCATTGCAATGTGACAGCTACTCCCGACTAACCCGGCTACCTCACTGCCGAGGCCGTGTCCGAATGTCAGACCTGACCCCGGCTTTTTTGCTGCACGACTGCCGAGGTCATGTCCGAATGTCAGACCTGACCCCGGCTTTTTTTACTGTGACCCCGGCGTTTTTTGCTGCAGACAGGTTATGGCAGCGGCGCGTTTTCGGCCACCAGGCCCTCGGTACGTAGCGCTTCCCAGAACGCTTTCGGGATCGCCATCTCCATCAACACCGCATTGCGCCGCAGGTGCTCGGGGCTGCTTGCGCCCGGGATCGTCGCGGCGACCACCGGGTGTGCCAGGCCGAACTGCAGCGCGGCTGCAGCCAGGTCGACGCCGTGGTCGACCGCTACTTTACGCAAGCGTTCACGTTGTGCGAGCTTGTCCGCATCGGCCGGGCCGTAATCGTAATTCGGCCCGCCGGCCAGAAAGCCCGAATTGAATGGGCCGCCGATGACGACTTTTGCACCGCGCTCGGCGCACAGCGGGAACAATTCGGCCAGCGGCGTCGTTTCCATCAGCGTGTAGCGCCCGGCCAGCAGGAAGATATCAGGGTCGGCGTCGCGCAGCGCGCGCAGGCAGGGTTCGACCGTGTTGACGCCCAGACCCCACGCCTTGATGACGCCCTCCTCACGCAGCTTCGTCAAGCCCTCGAAGGCGCCGCCTGGCCCGGACGCGATCCGGTAGTAGTGGTCGAACTGGTCGCCGAACATGTCGGGCGACAGGTCGTGCACGTAGACGATGTCGATCGATGCCAGCGCCATGCGCTGCAGGCTGTCCTCCACCGAACGGCGCGCGCCATCGGCCGTGTAGTCGATCACCCGTTTGAATGGCAAGGCGCCGACGAACGGCGCGGCGATCTCTCCCGGGCTGGAGGGAGCCAGCAGGCGGCCGACCTTGGTCGATAGCGTGTACTCATCGCGCGGGCGGCGGCGCAGCGCGTGGCCGAAGCGGTGTTCGGACAGGCCGGCGCCGTAGTGCGGCGCGGTGTCAAAGTAGCGGATGCCGGCGTCCCACGCGGCATCGGCGGTGGCCTGGGCTGCTTCGTCACTGGTGGCGTGGTACATGTCGCCAAAGCCGGTGCCGCCCAGGCCCAGGCGCGTGATGGGTTGGTAGCGCTGTGTCATTGGGTGTCCCTTGTGCGTGAATCAGGGACAAATTCTGCCTGACGCGCGCCGACCCCGTCGCACAGCAGACTAGCGGGGGCGCCGTTCGATCTGCACCAGCGCCGCGCCCAGCATCTCCAGATCGACCGGTTTGGCAAACAGGTCGTGAAAGCCGGCGGCGCGTGCTTCGATGCGGTCTTTCTCCTGCGCGTAGCCGGTCACTGCGATCAGGATCGCATGGTCGGTCCCGGGTTTGGCGCGCAGTGCCCGCGCCAGTTCGAAGCCATTCATCTCGGGCAGGCCGATATCGAGCAGGCACACGTCCGGCTCGAACAGCGGCAGCGACGCCAGCGCGTCGCGCGCCGAATGGGCAACCGACACCGTGTGGCCCAGCGTCTCGAGCAGCAACGCCAGCGTCACGGCGGCGTCTTCGTTGTCGTCCACGACGCCGATGCGCAGCGCGGCCGGATTGCCCTGCGGCGCGTCCGTCCCCATAGCCGGCGCGGCAACGCCCGCGCGCGCCGACAGCGGCAGCGTCACCCGGAACGTGCTGCCGCAACCCGGCCCGTCGCTGGCAGCGGTCACTTCGCCGCCATGCAGCTTGAGCAGGCTGCGCACGAGCGCCAGGCCGATGCCCAGGCCACCCTGGCTGCGATCCAGCCCGCGCGTGCCCTGCGAGAACAGATCGAACGCGCTGGCAATCAGCTCGGGCGACATGCCGATGCCGTCGTCGCGGATCGCCACGTCGATCAGCGCGCCGCGCGTCGACAAGCGCACCTCGATGCGCCCGCCCTCGAGCGTGTACTTGGCCGCGTTGCTGAGCAAATTGGTCATGACCTGCACCAGGCGCTTGCGGTCGCCCACCACCAGCAGCGGCGCGGGCATCGATTCCAGCACCAGACGGTGGTCGTGCTTTTCGATCAGCGGTCGTACCTGTTCGATGGCGTCGGCCAGGACATCCTTCAGATCGAGTTCGACGAACTCGAGCTCCACCTTGCCGCGCGTGACGCGCGACACGTCGAGCAGGTCGTCGATGAGGGACGTCATATGGCCGGCCTGACGCGCGATGATGTCGGCGGCGCGCTGCACCATGCTTGGCTGGAGCTCGAAATTGGACAGCATCGTGGCCGCCGAGACGATCGGCGCCAGCGGATTGCGCAGCTCATGTGCCAGCATCGCGAGGAATTCGTCCTTGCGCTGGTCGGCGCGGCGCAGCGCCTCGTTCAGGGATTCCTGTTCGGCCAGCGCCTGGCGCAGTTCGATCTGGCTCATGACCTGGTGCGCCATCGTCGTCAGCATGAACTGCTGCTGCTCGGTCAACCCTTCCGGGCGGGGCTTCTTGTCGAGCACGCACAGGGTGCCAAGGGGAACGCCGTCGCGCGTGCGCAGCACGGCGCCGGCGTAGAAGCGCAGGCCGCCCTCGGCCGTGACGAGCGGATTGCAGCTGAAGCGGGGATCGTCCTGAGTATCCGGCACGACCATTTGTTCCTGCTGCAGCAGCGCGTGCCGGCAGATCGAATTCTCGAGCGGCATTTCACGTGTGCCCAGACCGATCTCCGACTTGAACCACTGCCGGTCGCGCGCGATCAGGTTGACGGCGGCAATCGGCGCGTCGAGCAGCTGGCCAACCATGCGCACCACGTCATCGAACGAGCGCTCCGGCGGCGTATCAAGGATACCGAACGAATCGAGGACGGCGAGGCGTGCATCTTCATCGAAGTGAGCGGAATTGGACGTCATCGCGGGAAAGCTTCAAGTGGCACGGTAAAAGGAAGCCGGTATCGGCATCGTGGAAAAGCATGATCGGCAGGCCCACACCTGCCTTTTGGCTACCCATTATAAATACCAAACCGCTGTCCTGCATGTGCATGGCGTCCACGAAACTGTGCATGCCTGCGTGACAGGCCGCTAGTTGCGGTTGCGATCGGCGAGGAACTGGATGGCGCGGGGATGCTGCGGGTTGGCGAAGAAGTCGCCGGGCGCGCCCTTCTCGAGGATTTTGCCTTCGGCCATGAACCAGATGCGGTCGGCCACGTCGCGCGCGAACCCCATCTCGTGGGTCACGCAGACCATCGTCATGCCTTGTTTTGCCAGCGTGCGCATCACCTGCAGCACCTCGCCCACCATCTCCGGATCGAGCGCGCTGGTGGGCTCGTCGAACAGCATGATCGACGGCCGCATGGCCAGCGCGCGGGCAATCGCGACGCGCTGCTGCTGGCCGCCCGACAGCGCGTCCGGATAGGCGTCGGCCTTGTGGGCCAGGCCCACCTGGTCGAGCAGCACCATCGCCTGTTCCCTGGCTTCGGCCTTGCTGGCGCGCTTCAGTTGCACCGGCGCGAGCATGCAGTTTTCGAGCGCCGTCAGGTGCGGGAACAGGTTGAATTGCTGGAACACGAAGCCGATGCCGGCGCGCAGCGCGTTGACGTCGACGCCTTTCGCGTGGATGTCCTGCCCGGCAATCGCAATCTGCCCGCCATCGATGTCTTCGAGCCGGTTAAGCGTGCGGATCAGCGTGGACTTGCCCGACCCCGATGGCCCGCACACGACCAGCACCTCATTTTTTTCGACGCGCTCGGTGATCCCCACCAGCGCGTGATAGTCGCCGTAATACTTGTTGACGTTATCGAGAACGATCATCGTTCGCTTCTTTCAAGAATTCAGTGCGCGCCGGCGGGCCGCCGCTGCAGGCGCCGTTCGAGCAGGAAGGCCAGGCGCGACAGGCCAAAGCACAGGACGAAATAGGTCAGCGCCAGGATCAGGTACACCTCCACCGCGCGGGTGAACACGAGCGTGTTGATCTGCGTGGCGATGAACGAGACTTCCGACAGACCGATGATGTAGCCGAGCGAGGTCGCCTTGATCGTCGAGACCAGCTGATTGACGATCGACGGCAGGCCGTGGCGCAAGCTCTGTGGCAGCACGACGTGGCGCAGCGCCTGACCGTAGTCCAGGCCCAGCGAACGGGCGCTTTCCAACTGCCCTTTCGGCAGCGCGCGGATGCCCGCCGCCACGATCTCGGCCAGGTACACGCTGTCGAACACCACCAGCACGATCAGCATCGTCATCGCCTGCGAGGTCTTCACGCCGGTCACGGCGGGCAGGAAGAAGTACACCCAGAACAGCACCAGCAGCAGCGGTACGGCGCGCACGAGCTGCACGAACGCGCCGACCGGCAGGCTGATGGCGCGGCGACGGCTCACGCGCGCAATGCCCAGCACCAGGCCAAGCGGCATGGCCAGCACCAGCGCCGCGCCGGACAGCAGGATGGTCAGCACCAGGCCGCCCAGCGGGCCGTCCGGGTATTGGCCGACCAGGAAGTACACCCAGTAGGTATCGATCAGTTCCAGCATCGGGACGCTTTCATGGTCAGGCCGCCGTGCGCACCGGATAGCGGCGCTGGAACAGGTGCGCCGCCGCCGAAATGACCAGCGAAACGGTCAGGTAAGCCAGCGTGGCAAAGGTGAACGCCTCCAGACTGCGAAAGCTCGCCGTCTCGACGCGCGCGGCCTGGTACATCATCTCGGCCGCGCCGATCACGGTGGCCACACTGGTGTCCTTCCACAGATTGACGGTCTGCGACAACAGCGGCGGCACCGAGGCACGCAGCGCCTGCGGCAGCAGCACGAGGCGCACCGCCGCGGCCCGCCCCAGGCCCAGCGAACGGGCCGCTTCGAGCTGGGTCGCGGGTACCGCACGGATACCGCTGCGAATATCCTCGGCCATGTGCACGCCGCTGTAGAGCGTGAGGGCGATGACGGCGCATACCGCTTCGGGATTGTTCGCGTACAGGATCTCGCGCAGCCCCTCGGGCAGCAGCTCGGGGAACGCAAAGTACCAGAACAGCAGGTGCGCCAGCAGCGGCACGTTGCGGATCGATTCGACGACCGTAGCGCCGATCGCGCGTAGTGGCCTGGAGGTCGACGTGCGCATCACCGCCACCAGCGCGCCGAACGGCAGCGCGAAGGCGAAGCTGATCACGGTCAGCTGGATCGACAGGATAAAGCCCTGCACCAGCCAGTCGTGGTACTCGCCGGATTGCAGGATGGTCGGATCGAACAGCGCCAAGGTCAGATCTTGTCAGTGCTGATCTTGAAGGTGCGCTTGGCGATATTGGCGCGCGTTCCGGGGCCATACCACTTGACGAACAGGTCTTCGGCCGCGCCATTGGCTTCGAGCTCGCGCAGCGCCTGGTCGACGACCGTCTTGAGGCCCGCCTCACCCTTGCGCAGGCCCAGGGCAATCGGCTCGACGCCGATCGACTGCGGCAGGATCACGAAATCCTTGGCGGCCGGTCCCAGTTTGCCGTAGTCAGCCAGCAGCGACGACTCGTCGTTCACATACGCTGCGCCCTTGCCCTGGCGCAGTGCCTGGAACGCCTGCTGCGTGTTCTCGAACGTGACGATACTGGCCGTCGGCACGGCCTTTTTCATATTGGTTTCCTGGGTGCCGCCGCGGACCGTGACGACCTTCTTGCCCGCCAGTTGCGGCAGCGCCGTGATGCCGCTGTTCTTGCGCACCATGACCTTCGAGCCGGTGACGAAGTGGGTCAGCGCGAAATCGACCTGCGCTTCGCGCTCCTTGTTGTGCGTGAGCGTGGCGGCCAGGATGTCCACGTGGCCCTGCTGCAGCTCGGGGATGCGGGCCGATACGGCCAGCTGCTTGAACACCGGCTTGACGCCGATTTTCTTGGCCACGGCGGTGGCGATGTCGATCTCGTAGCCCACCAACTGGCGCGTCTTCGGGTCGATGAAGCTGTTCGGTTCATCGGTGCCGAGTACCCCGAACACGATCTGACCTTTCTTCTTGATGTCGGCCAGCTGGTCGGCATGGGCCATACCCATGGTGAGCGAACTACCCAGCGCAACGGCGCACAGGATGAGGGAACGGCGGTTGATCATGCAAAATCTCCAGCAACAATATTCGATGATCGTAGTATAGAACAAACACTTATATGAGAAAACGAACAATTCGCCATAAGATAATACTGTTTTGCGTATATGTACCGACGCGCGCCCGATGAGGCGTGCGACTCATTCCACGCAATATTGTCATAATTACCTACTACGAATGCGGAACACCCCATGCTGCTCGCCACCTACAACGTCAACAGTATCAACAGCAGGCTGGACGCCCTCTTGCACTATCTCGAGGAGCGCCAGCCCGACGTCGTGTGCCTGCAAGAGCTGAAGGCGCCGCAAGAGAAATTTCCGATCGCCGCGATCGAAGCGGCCGGCTACCATGCGCTGTGGCAGGGGCAGAAAAGCTGGAATGGCGTCGCGATCGTCACGCGCGAGCCGGCGCAGGAAGTGCAGCGCGGCCTGCCGGGCGACGACGCCGACGAACAGAGTCGCTACCTCGAGGTGGCGTACCAGGGCATCCTGATCGCCTGCCTGTACCTGCCAAACGGGAATCCGGCGCCCGGCCCCAAATATGATTACAAGCTGGCGTGGATGGAGCGCCTGCGCCTGCGCGGTCTGGAGCTGCTGGCCGCCGGCGTGCCGGCCGTACTGGCCGGCGACTTCAATGTGATCCCGACAGAACGCGATGTCTACAAGCCAGAACGCTGGGTCGAGGACGCGCTGTTTCGCGACGAGACCCGTGCTGCCTTCGGGCGCCTGATGGAACAGGGCTGGCTCGATTCGCTGCGCGCGCTGCATCCGGACGAGACGATCTACACGTTCTGGGATTACTTCCGCAACGCGTTCGGGCGAGACGCGGGCCTGCGCATCGACCACCTGCTGCTGAGCCCTGCGCTGGCACCGGCGCTCAAGGCGGCCGGCGTGGATAAATTCATGCGCGGGCGCGAAAAGCCCAGCGACCACACGCCGACCTGGATTGAGCTCGACCTGAGCAAGCTTCCGAACAAATCCGCCTGACCCAATTCACGACGGCGCCCATCAATGCGCCGCGACCACCACCATAAGGAATCCTCATGAAAAAACTTCTCGTTCTCGCCGCTTCCCTCGCCCTGCCGATCGGCGCGCAAGCTGTCTCGATGCCAGGCTTTTGCGCCAAGGGCATCGGCTCGGCCGAAGCCAAGGTTTGCGGCCATCCCGGCTCCGCCGAATCGGAAGGCCTGATCTACGCGATGTACCGCGCAGCGCTGGAAAAAATCGATGCCGGCGCCGGCAAAACGCTGCAGGAACAGCACACCAAGTGGTGGGACGGCGTCAAGCAATGCGCCGACGCCAAGGACATGACCACCTGCATCAACAATGCCTACGGCACCCGCGCGATGCAGCTGCAGACGGCCTACAAGGTCACCAAGGCCAAGGGCCCGGTGAAGTACACCTGCAGCGACAAGAGCAAGATCACCGCCTTCTTCTTGGAGACCACGCCAGCGTCGATGGTCGCAGCGCGCAACAATGAACACGTGCTGCTGCGCGGCGAGCCAAGCGATAACGGCGTCGCCTACGGCAACCGCGGCGAGCAATTCAAGGAACAGAATGGCAAAGTCACCATCAAGTGGGGCGAGAACGCTAAGGAACTGAGCTGCAAGAAGGCGTAATGACTGCTTGACCCCGCGCTGCGGGATGCTTGACGAAGGGCGAACATGCGCTATGCTGTTCGCCCTTTCTTCATCTCGCCGCCACCATGCTTTCGCCCGAACAGCTTTTCGGCTTTCTCGCCGCCGCCATCCTGATCACGCTCTCCCCCGGGCCCGACAACCTGATGGTGCTCAGCACCGGCATTGCCAAGGGGCGCCTGCGGGGCGTGGCCTTCGGGCTTGGCTGCGCGTTCGGCTGCCTGAGTCACACGCTGCTGGCCGTTATTGGCGTGAGCGCGCTGATCGCAGCGTCACCGACGGCATTCACGGCGCTCAAGGTCGCCGGCGGCCTGTACCTGATCTGGATGGGCTGGGGCGCGATTCGCAGCCGTGGCGGCGCGCGCGTCTCCGGCGAAGGATTGTCGAACGAACCGGCGCGGCGCCTGTTCGCCAAAGGCCTGGTGGCTGCAGCGATCAATCCGAAAGTGGTGCTGTTCTTTCTGTCGTTCCTGCCGCAATTCGTGGTCGCTGCGCGCGGCGACGCCAATCTGCAGATCGGGGTACTGGGGCTGGTCTTCACACTGCAGGCGGCCGTGATTTTCGGCCTGCTCGGCTACTTTTCGGGCACGATCGGCGGTTGGCTGAACCGCACCCCCACGGCCGGCATGTGGCTCGACCGGATCGCGGGGGCGGTGTTCATCGGACTGGGGCTGCGTTTGATCGTGGCCCGGTAGTCATTACATCGTTATGCCGACGGCTCGTGAATCGGGCAGCGGTTGAATTCCGAGCGGAACTCGCGCGACGTGGCCATCACCTGGCGCCGCGCGCGGTTCACCGACCCGAGCGGGCGGTGTTCGACGAGGCAGTTCCACTGGTCGTAGGCGATTTCGTCTTCCAGCTTTTCCAGCGACGCGTCCCAGCTCGTTTGCGGTTCGAGGCGCACGCGCGCCACGGCGATGAACGGGCTCAGTTCCTGTGGCCACTCGACGGAGGCATCCTCGATCGGCATCTTCTCGACATCGACGTTCAACTGCACGCGCAGTTCCCACTCGCCGCCTTGCGATGCGAAGTGCGAGCCAATTGCGTGACGCTGCGCGTCGTCTTCGGTCTTGATCGATGCGCCATCGAGCGCCAGCAGTTCAGGCGCGACGGGGGCCAGCGACAGCTTGGCCATGTACTGGCCGTACAGGTACGGGGTCTGGCTGAAATAGGTCTCGCCCAGCGGATGGTGCTGCGGTTCGCCGCCCAGTGCCTTGAGCATGCCGCTCTCGCCACCGACCGCCTCCAGCGCGTTTTCGGCAGTACGCAGCACGGCCGAGATGATTTTCTTGCCGGTTTCGGACGCATTGGTGGTCGCTGCCAGCATTTTCACGCTTTTCAGGAACCCCTGCGGATCGGGCGCCGAGAACACCGGGCCGTTCACCATCAGGAAGTCCTGCGAGTTGCCGCTCTTGGCCGTGTCGAAGCGCTCGCCCGGCACGTTCAGCACCTTCATCGCCACCGCGCGGTGGGTCGAGACGCCGTCCGGCAGCTGTTCTGCCGGTGGCGACGACCATCGCAGCAGCACGTCATAGGTGCCGGCCTTGCCAAACAGGCCCTGGGCCAGTTGCGGTGGCAGGTTGTCCAGCACGGTCAGCTTGCCGCGCACCAGGGCGTGGCCCTTGGCGTGCACGGCGCGGCTGGCGTGGCCCTCAAGGTCTGCCACCTTCTTGGCCATGTTGGCAAATACGGTCTGCAGCGCGTGGATGGTCTCGGATTCGTCGAGGCCGACGTGTTCGAACTCGCTGCGAAATACGAGGGGATTGGCTGGTGCGGTGGTCGTCATGGGTGGCTCCTGAAATGAAGGCTCCAATGTAGCGAACTTCGCCCATGCGCGATGTTCGCCAGACCACCATTCCGACCACGCGCCGTTACAGCGTGACGATTACCTGTGCCGCCTGACCAGCCTTCGCCGCAACCGGCACTTCCAGCAGGTGCTGCTGGGCGTTGAAGACGAAGCGCACGGCGCGCCCGTCGACGGTCACGGCCCGCGGTTTGGCCGCCACGTTGTGCACCTTCAGCGAAAAGCCCCGTGGGACAGCGGTCATGGCCTTGCCGGTTTCGGTGGCAAAGCCGATCTCGAGGCGCGCTTTGCCGTCTGCCTCGTCAAGCTTGCTGGTAAAGCGCACGATCTCGTACTTGCCCGCCGCGAAAGCGCCGGCCGTCTCGCCATCGTCGTCATACAGCTTGCCGCTGGAGGTCTTGACCGAGGCATCGTGGTAGTAGTGCAGGTCGATCTGACGGCCCGTGTAATCGCGCGTGGTCTGCACCACCTTCGCCATCGGCACGAACGCGCCGGCGCGCACGTAGACCGGGATATTGGCATCGACCGGCCGCACGGTTTCGAGAATGCCGCCCTTGTGCGTCTGGCCCGTATGGAAGTCGAACCACACGCTGCCCGTGGTCGGGAAGTACACCTCGGCGCGCGTGGCGCCCGGCTTGACGATCGGCGTGACGAGGAAATCCGGGCCCCACAGATAGGTCGACGAGCGCTCGATCGGCTGGGCCGGATCGGTTTCGACGAACATCAGGGGGCGCATCAACGGCATGCCGGTCTGCTGGTTGTCGAACGCGATCGTGTAGTTATACGGCAGCATCGCGTAGCGCAGCCACACCGCTTCGCGCGCCAGCACCTTGGTGCGCTCGGAGCGCAGCACCGGTTCGGACGCCACCGCCTCTTGCGCATGCGGGCGGAAGATCGGCTGGAACACGCCGTACTGCAGCCAGCGCACGTACAGTTCGTCGTCAAGCACCGCGCCGGCAAAGCCGCCCAGGTCCGAGTGCATGTACGCCAGGCCCTGCATGCCCATCTGCAGCGAGATTTCCATTTGCGACTGCAGACCGCCCCAGCTGCGGCTGACGTCACCCGACCACGGGATCATGCCGAAGCGCTGCGACCCCGAGTAACCGGCGCGCATCAGGATGAACGGCCGCTCGGCCGGGAATTCACGCCCGTAGCCTTCAGCGATCAGTCGCGCCCAGTCATGACCATAGACGTTGTGGACCTGGTCGGCCGTGCCGGTGCCATGCACCAGATTCGACGGATGCAGCTCCGGCTCGCCCAGATCGCCCCACCAGCCCGTGACGCCGCCCTTTTTCAGGTCGCGGTAGATGTTCCACCACCAGTCGCGCCCTTCCTTTTTGTACAGGTCGATCAGGCCCGTGTTCCCGAAGTAGAAGTCATACGTGGCAGGCTTGCCCGCGCCGTCCAGCGCCAGCACGTTCTTGTCGACCGCTTCCTGCCAGCGCCTGGACGTGGTCAGCACGAACGGCTCGGTGATGACGACGGTCTTGACGCCCTTGGCCTTGAAGTCGGCCATCATTTTTTCGGCGTGCGGGAACGTGTCGCGGTCCCAGTCCATATTGCCCATCGTGCCCTGCACCGTCTTGCCGAACCAGTACAGGTCGAGCACGACGGCGTCGAGCGGAATCTTCTCTTGCGCGAACTTGTCGACGATGGCGCGTGTCTCGGCCTCGGTCTTGTAGCCAAAGCGGCTGGCGAAGTTACCGAAGGCCCAGCGCGGCGGCAGCGGCTGGCGGCCCGTCAGGTCGGTGTAGCCAGTCATGACGGCGTCCCAGGTGTCGCCCGCGACGACCTGGTACGTCTTGCGCCCGCCGATGACTTCATAGCGCAGCGTACCATCCTTGCGGCTGTCGAAATCGAGCCAGCCGACCTGCGGATTGTCGAAGTGGATCGCGTATTTTTTCGACGACAGCGCCACGGGAATCGTGAAGTTGAGCAGCTCGGAACGTTCGGCGTAGCCGTAGTCGGCCTTGTTGTACAGGCGCAGGCGGTTGCCGCGCCGGTTCATGCCGAGCGCACGCGCCCCGCCGCCGTACAGTGCCTCGCCGTCATCAAGCCCGAATTCGATGGTGTCCATGCCGTCGATGCGGCCAAAGCCGCGCTTTTCGGCCACCAGCGGCTTGCCCTTGTACGAGTACCCGATGCGAAACGGCTTACGGTCGACCGTGACCGCGATGCCGTCAGTGGCGTACGTGATGCGCGCGCCGTCGTCCTTGAAGGTCGCCGGGGCCTGGACCGGGGCCAGGATCACCGCATGCGAGGCCGGCTCGAACTGTTCGCCGTTGGGGATGAAGGTGGTTTCGACGATCGCGCTCGAATACGGCTTGATCAGGTAACGCCCGTCGGCCGTCGCGATCTCGAGCGTGTTGCCGTTCTGCGCGACGCTCTTGAACTGGCGCTCGGCGTTCTGCGCGAACGCGAACGTGCTGGTGGCCAGTGGGAGTGCGGTGATGCACAGGGCAAGGCGGGCGATCGTGGCTGTTGTCATGGCGTGGTTGTCGTTATGTCAGGTTGTGCGGCTGCAGCCGAAGCATGACAGATTTCGACTGCCACCAACAGCCTCCCCCTACATGAAACCTGAAGACCGGTCGCTGCCTGGCTGGTCCCTCGCGGCGCCACGTGGCAGCAGCACGCATGCCACCCGATCTGCAAGCTTCATCCAGATGGCATAGAATCGTCGGATTTTGCGCGCCGGCCTGGCCAGGGCGCAGTCGCAGAGGACTTGTATGGACATCGCACACGGGCGCCCGGTCAGCCAGACCCGCTCATTCGCCACGATCGCGCTGATCGAGTTGTGGGAGCGCTTCGGCTACTACGGCATGCAGGCGCTGATCGTCTACTTCATGGTGCAGCGCCTGGGGTTCGACGACACCCGCGCCACGCTGGTGTGGGGCGCAGCCGCTGCCCTGATCTACGTCGCGCCGGCGATCGGCGGCTGGATCGGCGACAAGGTGCTCGGCACGCGCCGCTCGATGGTAATCGGCGCCATCATCCTGTCGCTCGGCTACGCGCTGATGGGCATCCCGACGACCAATACCTGGCTGACGTTTTCGGCGCTGGGCGTGATCGTCGTCGGCAATGGCCTGTTCAAGCCGAATACCGCCAACCTGGTGCGCAAGATCTACGAAGGCAACGACTCGAAGATCGACAGCGCCTTCACCATCTACTACATGGCGGTCAACGTCGGTTCGACGGTCTCGATGCTGGCCACGCCGGCGATCAAGGACCATGTCAACGCCAACTACGCCGGTGAACTGGGGTGGCACGTGGCGTTCGCATTCTGCAGCGTCGGCCTGTGGGTCGGTCTCATCACGGTGGGCCTGTTGCGCCGTTCGATCGGGCATATCGGTTCGCCCCCGGACAACTTGCCGCTCAACTGGGGCAAGCTCGCGCTGGTGCTGGGCGGTGGCGTGCTGGCCGTGATCGCATCGGCCTTCATCCTCGAATACGGCTGGCTCGCGCGCCTGTTCGTGTATCTGGCGGGCCTCGTCGTGCTGGGCATCTTCATCCATCTGATCCGCACCAGCCAGGCCAGCGAACGCTCGGGCCTCGTCGCCGCGCTCGTGCTGACGCTGCAGACGGTGTTCTTCTTCATCTTCTACCAGCAGATGTCGACGTCGCTGTCGCTGTTCGCGCTGCGCAACGTCGACCTGGACTTCAGCCTGTTCGGCAGCCATCTGTTCACCTGGTCGCCGGCGCAGTTCCAGGCGCTCAACGCCATCTGGATCATGCTGCTCAGCCCCGTGCTGGCCTGGGTCTATACGCGCGCCAGCAATGCAGGCCGCGACCTGTCGATCGCCGCCAAGTTCGCGCTGGGCTTTGCCGTTGTCGCGGCGGGCTTCTTCACGTACGGCTTCGCCGGCGCTTTCGCAGTCAATGGCCTGACCTCGTCGTGGATCATGATCGCGGGCTACGGCCTGTATTCGCTGGGCGAACTCCTGGTGAGTGGCCTGGGACTGGCGATGATCGCGCGCTACGTGCCGGCGCGGATGGGCGGCTTCATGATGGGCGCCTACTTCGTGGCAGTCGGCATTTCGCAATACCTGGGCGGCCTGGTGGCCACGATGGCCAGCGTGCCGCAAGGGATGACCGACCCGCTGCAAACGCTGCCGATCTACACAAGCCTGTTCAACAAGCTGGGCCTGGCCGCCATCGCCTGCACGCTGATCGCGCTGGCCGCACTGCCGCTGATGCGCCGCCTGACGGCCGAGCACCATACGCACCGGTAAGGCTTCTTGTAAGATGGCCGGATTGCTTCTTTTTCGATCCGGCCATCATGTCTTCCAATTCCCTCGACACTAACCTGCAGGTCGCACAGCGCGTGCACGCCATCGAACCGTTTCGCGTCATGGAGATGGTCAAGGCCGCCGCGCTGCTGCGGCGCGCGGGCCACGACATCATCAGCATGAGCGTCGGCGAGCCCGATTTCACGGCGCCCGACATCGTCGCCGATGCGGCCGTCGCCGCAATCCGCGGCGGCATCACCCAATACACCGAGTCGCTTGGCCTGCCCGAGCTGCGCGCTGCCATTTCTGGCCACTACGCCGCGACGCAGGGCCTGGACATCGATCCGCGCCGTATCGTCATCACCGCCGGCGCCTCGGCCGGCCTGCTGCTGGCCTGCGCCGCACTGGTCGGGCAGGGCGACGAGGTCCTGATGCCCGACCCGTCGTACCCGTGCAACCGCCATTTCGTGACCAGCTTCGGCGGCACGCCGATCCTGGTGCCGGCCTCGTTCGAGGACCGTTACCAGCTCGGCGCACGCCATGTGCACGAGCGCTGGACGGCGCGCACGCGCGGCGTGCTGGTGGCCTCGCCCTCCAACCCCACGGGCACGTCGATGACCCCGGCGCAGCTGCGCGACATGCTGGCCGCCGTGCGCACACATGGCGGCTTTGCCATCGTCGACGAGATCTACCAGGGACTGTCGTACGACCACGTGCCGGTCAGCGCGCTGGCGCTGGATCCGGATGTGATCACGGTGAACAGCTTCTCGAAATACTTCAACATGACCGGCTGGCGCCTGGGCTGGCTCGTGGTGCCCGACAGCCTGGTGCCGGTGTTCGAGAAGCTGGCGCAGAACCTGTTCATCTGCGCGCCGACGATCGCCCAGCATGCGGCGCTGGCCTGCTTCCGGCCCGAAGCGCTGGCGATTTTCGAAGCACGCCGCCAGGAATTCCAGCGCCGCCGCGACTATCTGGTGCCGGCATTGCGTGATCTCGGGTTCGGGGTGCCGGTGATGCCCGACGGCGCGTTCTACGTGTACGCCGACATCACCGCGCTCGATCATCCGCTGCGCGGCGACAGTGCGGCGCTGAGCATGGCGCTGCTCAATGACGCGCACGTGGCGATCGTACCGGGGGACGACTTCGGTGTGGCGGCGCCTGGGCAGCATGTGCGTTTTTCGTATGCGACCAAGTATGAGCGGATCGAGGAAGCCGTGGCGCGGCTGGCGCGGCAGCTGGGGCGCTGAAGGCCCGGCACCGTCAACCCTCGGCCGCGGGCGACTCTGCGACCAGGTCGATGAAGGCACGCAGCGGCGCCGGCATGCGCCGGCTCGGAAAATACAGCTTGGGGCCCTCGAAGCGTTGCCACCACGTTGGCAAGACAGGCTCCAGACTGCCGTTCCCGAAATATGGATCGAGCCAGTTTCTGAAAGTGCAGATCAATCCATGCCCGGCGCGCGCCAGTTCGATACCGGCAGCGGCTGCATCGACGCCGATGATCAACCGGCTCGCCGGATCGACGGTGATTTTTTCACCATCGCGCTCGAAGTCCCAGGCAGTGAGCGCGCCACTGGCAAAGCGCAGACGCACGCACTGATGCGCCATGACGTCGCGGGGATGCGCAGGGTAGCCATGCGCGCGCAGATACGATGGCGCCGCGGCCAGCGCCAGCTCCTGGTAGCGCGGGCCGATGGGCACCGCGATCATGTCCTTCGCAAGATGTTCGGGATAGCGGATGCCGGCAGCACAACCCTGCGCAATCGTATCGGTCAGCCGGTCGTCCACGACCAGTTCGACGCGCACTGCAGGGTGCGTGGCCAGAAAGCGATCGATCAACGGCGGCAAGATGTCGACCATGACCGAACCGGCCACATTCAGTTTCAGTAATCCGGTCACTGACGTGGACGCGGTGCTGATTTCTTGCAGGGCAGCGCGCGTCTGCGACAACAAGGGGCTCAGGCGGGCTTCCAGCTCGCGCCCTGCTTCGGTTGGCGTCACGCTGCGCGTGTTTCGTGTCAGGAGGGGCAGGCCAAGCTGCTTTTCCAGACGCGTGATGGTGTCGCTGACATTCGACGGCGCCAGTCCCAGCCGTTTCGCGGCGGCCCGGAATCCCTTCGCATCGCACACCGCAAGAAACACGGAAAGATCGTCCAGGGATGGCTCGCGATTGTTCTTCATGGCGATCAGTCTATTCTGAAACCGCCGTCTTATCAAACTGGCTGGCCTCTTCTACACTGGTTTGCGCCGGATACGACCGCTCGACAGGCGGCGTATCCAGGCGCCCGGTGATCGCTGGAGAGAACGCACAATAGTGCCGTTCGTCTGGCTGATGTGTTTGCGACCCTTTTGAAAGAATCCCATGCCAGCATCCAACGATGTCGTGTCGACGACGCCAACCAGCCCGTTCACCTCATGGCGAGGCGACCATGTCGGACTGCGCGTGCCGGACTTTGAGGCCGCTGCCGCCTGGTACACCGGCACGCTCGACTTCCGCTTGATCCGCACGATGGCACTGGGTGAAAAGACACTGGCTTTTCTCGCACCTTCTTCTGACGACAGCTTTCGCATCGAGTTGATTGCCGGTCCTGGCTGCGCACCGCGTCCTGAGTACAACCAGCTGATCGACACCCATGCGATCGCCGGATGGCACCATCTGTGCCTGCGCGTCGAGAATGTCGATGCCGCCATCAGTGAACTGCGACGTCGTGATGTGAGGATTGTCAGCGAACCGCGGGACGCGCCCGGCCTCGCGCTGCGGTTCGCGTTTTTCAGTGATCCATGGGGCAATCTGATCGAACTGACGCAGCCTCTATCGAACATTCATGCTGCCAATTAGCCTGAACAGCAAAATAGCCCGAAGTGCGCTGACCTCGCCGGCATATAAACAAACGACTGCAACAGCTGCTGTCGCGGCCATTAGTTGCGGCCATTAGTTGCCGCCAAGCGTGGCAATTACTCGAGGCCATCGCTGATAAGGTCTGCAGTCCCGCACGTGCATCCCGTATTATGCCATCTACAAAAGGCGGCCCATTGGCGTCATTCCATGCCGCTTGTAGTGCCAGCTGTTTCCACTCAGAGAGGCGAATGCACAATGCGCATACCGATTTCAGTTGTCCTGCTAGCCGCGTTCTCGGCTGGCACAGTCCATGCCGACGCCCTCGACGCCGCCATTGAACGCATGATGCTGGCCCGTCAGTTACCGGGTCTGGCGGTGGTCGTGGTCAAGGACGGCAAGATCGTGCGTGAACGGGGCTATGGCTTGGCCAACGTAGAGCACCGTGTGCCGGTCACGCCGGACACCGTTTTCCAGTCCGCTTCGACCGGTAAGACGTTCACGGCTGCATTGGTGCTGCTGCTCGAGAAAGACGGCAAGCTGACACTCGACGACCCGATCTCGCGCTACCTGGACAACACGCCGACCGCCTGGAAAGCCATCACGATCCGCCACCTGCTCACGCACACGTCCGGCCTCGGCGACCCCTACACGAAAATCGACCTGCGCAAGGATTACAGCGACGATGAACTGATCGCACTGGAGGCGTCCCTGCCCCTGTTATCTGCCCCCGGAGAGCGCTTCGCCTATAGCAATGCGGGCTACCACCTGCTCGGCTTCATTTGCAACCGGGTTGGCGGTCAATATTTCGGCGACCAGCTCAGGGAACGCATCTTTGCGCCGCTCGGCATGACGACAGCGCGCGTGATCAGCGAATCGGACATCATACCGGGCCGCGCCGCGGGCTACGAGCGGATCGACGGCAAGCTGCAGAATCAGCGCTGGGTGGCTCCCAGCCAGAACCGCACTGCCGACGGCACGATCCAGCTGAGCGCCCGCGACCTGGCGCGCTGGAGCATGGCGCTCGACGGCGATGCCGTTCTCGATGCCCATGCCAAGGCCGCCAGCTGGACGCCGGCGCGCCTGAACGATGGCAGCAGTGCTCCCTATGGCTTGGGTTGGTACGTGGGCAGCCAGCAGGGCCACCGTGTTGTCCAGCATGGCGGCGCCTGGCAAGGCTTCAAGGCTGCCCTCGCGCGCTACCCCGATGACCGCCTTACGGTGGTAGTACTGGCCAATTCGGCTGCTGCACGCCAGGGCAAGATCGCGGACATGATCGCCGCGCACTACGTGCCCGCACTGGCTGATCCGCGCCCGCCGGCCATTGCAGACCGCGCGCCTGCCGACACCGCCGGCGCGCGCAAGGTGATTGGCGAGCTGGCTGCAGGGCAGATTCCCGCAGGCCTGTCCGAAAGCGAACGCGGCCGATTCAATCAGCGATGGGTCACGCAGATTGCCACCGAGTTCCGTGATTACGGCCCATTACGCAACGTCGACGTGCTGGCACGCAGCAGCGAAGGAAACGGCAAACAGGCACGCTATCGTTTCCTGTTCGAGAACGAGACCGTGTTGGTAGCGCTGGATCAGGACCGCGACGGGCTGATCAGGCAACTGGGAGTTTCGCTGGAATAGCCTCCCGGCGCGAACAAAGCGCAGAACTGGCACACACCGGGTTTGGGAATGAACGTCAAGGCGCAACAAATGCCTTGTCCGCAGAGTGCCGTGGACGCATACAAGCCGACAGCAAAGCCGCCCCCGCAAAGACAGCCAACGCAATGCCCACGCCCCAATGGGTCAACAATGCGCCAAACAATGGCGATCCTGCGCTCTGCCCTGCTGCAAGAATCAAGAATGGCATACCGAGTCCCAGATCGGGGCGATCCGGAAGCAGCCGGATACCCTGGATCAGAAACGCGCCGGACGACGTGATATACGACGCCCCGAACAGCGCCACGCTGATAAAGGCGAATGCGACCGAGACCGATGTGAAGGACAGACCAATCATCCCCACCGCCATCCCGGCCAGGGAAACCCGATACACCCGCGCAAGGCCGAACCGCTGCACGAAGACGCCCGTCATCGCGCCGGCGACGCCAGCCAGACCAAGCGTTACCCAGATCCAGGCGATATCGGTTTGCGTGAAGTTGAATTCATCGCGTAGCAGGCTGCCGCCGAATGTCCAGATCGCGGTGCTAGACAAGCCCATCAAAAAGCTGCCCGTGCAGAGCGCCGGCATGCCGGGGCGCTTGAAGATGACGAATGAGATGGCGAGTGACATCGGCTCGCTCGCGGTGCGTTCGTGCCCCGTTGGCACGGCGTACAACACCCACGCCGCTACTGCGCCGCTGATGACAGAAAACAGGATATAGAGTTCGCGCCAGCCACCGAATGCGAGCAGGCTCGCGAGGCCTGACAATACGATGCCCGCTGCGGTGCCGGCATTGATGATGGCATTGGCCTTCGGCCGGTGAGTATCGTCAAACTGCAATGACACCGCCGTTGCCAGTGGTGGCGAAGTCAGGCCGGTACTCAGGCCGGCCAGTGCAACACCCAGCCCCAGGACTACCCCGGTGGTGGACAGCGTGATGATGACCATGCCGACGGTCGACGCCAGTCCCGCGGCAAAGGCAAGCGCCCGTGGCGGGCACGTACGGTTCAACGCGAAGGTGATGCACACACCAATGCAATACGCGACAAACGCGCTGCTGCCGATCCAGCTCGTGGTGCCGATATCGAGGGAGAGTTCAGTGCGTATCTGCGGCAGCAGCAGGCCGAAGGCAAAGCGCGCGAGTCCGTACGAGACGGCAGTGAGCGCGAAAGCCGCCGCCAACAGGTTGACGTTATGCTTCACTGTGCTTGCCTGCATGGGCCATCAGGGAGGCGGCGGCAGCCCTGGCAGCGCCGATGACCGCCGTGTTGTCCAGACTGGCGATGGCCGTGGCGCCTTCGAACAGAATCCAGATCTGCGAAGATAGCAGCGGATCGTCATGCCCCAGCGCGTGCTTGACGCGCCTTGCAATCTCCTTGAAAAACGCGGCTTTTTGCCCGCGCACCAGGGTCACGATGTCATCGTTGGCGCCCCGGTACTCATTGCCTGCCCGCAGCAGCAAACAACCCGAAGCACCGAACTCGTTCGACCATCGTTCGAGGGTATCGAACAGCGATTCGACAGTGCCGATCTCTGCATCGTCGTGCTGCAGGAGCGCCATGAACGCCGCATGCCGCGATTCGAGCGCCGCCATGACCAACCCGTCACGCGAACCGAAGTGCTTGTACAGCGTGCGGGTGGATGCGCCGACGGTGGCGCCGATGTGATCGACACCAATGCCACGCAAGCCTTCGCGCGCAAACAGCTGCGCTGCGGATGCCGCGATATCAGTTTTCTTGTCCATGGCCCAAGTGTACAACGATCGTTGTACATGTCAAGCGTGCGGCAGCGCGACGTGGATTGTCTTGTCAGGCAGGGAGGGGAACGCTCGTTACGCTGAGGCGGCCGACCCGCCGGCCAGCGCCTCGACCAGTGCAGCCGACGCCACCGGTTTGACGAGGTACCGATCGAACCCGGCGGCCAGCGCCCGCGCGCGGTCGCTCGGCTGGCCATAGCCTGACAAGGCCACCGTCAACGGCCGCGGGACCGGCTGCGCGGCGCGCAGGCGCATCATCAGCTCCAGGCCATCGATGCCGGGCAGGCCAATGTCGCAAACGATGGTGTCGAAGCAGCCTTCGAGCGCGAGCGCCAGGCCGGCATGGCCGTCGGCCGCGATCTCGACCTGGTGGCCCTCGAACTCGAGCAGCATGCGCAGCACGTCGGCGGCGTCGCCATTGTCTTCGACGACCAGGATGCGGCGCGCGGCGCTGGCCGTATGCGCCGGTGCAGCGGTGGGCACGTGCGGCGCGCCGGCCGACGAATGCGGCAGCTGCACGGTGAAGGTGCTGCCCTGCCCCGGGCCGTCGCTGCGGGCAGTCACGCTGCCGCCATGCATGCTCACCAGGTTGCGCACGACGTTCAGGCCCACGCCTAGTCCGCCCTCGGAGCGCGCCAGGGTGCGCGGTCCCTGCGTGAACAGTTCGAACGCACGCCCGATCGTCTCGCCCGACATGCCGGCGCCGTTGTCGGCGATCGTGACCGCGATGCCGTCGTCGCAACGCACGCTGACGGTGACCTGGCCGCCATCCTGCGTGTACTTCGAGGCATTGCTGAGCAGATTGGTAAAGACCTGGGTCAGGCGCACGCGATCGCCGTCGACGACGGGATCGCGCTCGTCGTGGGTGATTGTCAGGCTCTGGCCGCGCTCGCGCACGCGCGGCATGATCGTCTCGGCGGCGTGTTCGAGCAATTCGGCCAGGCGCAGCGGCTCGATCGTCAGCGTGATCTTGCCGCTGCTCAGGCGCGCGGCATCGAGCAAGTCGTCCAGCAGGTGCGCCATGTGTTCGACCTGGCGCTGGATCACGGCCGTGAGGCGCGCCAGCGGCAATGACGCGACCGGCCCGCGCTCGAGCAGGCCGGCCGACACGCTGATCGGCACCAGCGGGTTGCGCAGTTCGTGCGCCAGCATGGCCAGGAATTCGTTTTGGCGCCGGTTGGTGTCTTCCGCATCGTCGCGCGATGTTTGCGCGTCGACCGCGGCCAGAACCAGATGCTCGTTGGCTTCGCGCAGGCTCACGGCCAGCGTGGTGCTGGCGTCGAGTTCGCGCCGCAGCCGGGCGTTCTCGCGCTCAAGCTGCGCGAGGCGGCCGTCGGACGTGACTGACTCGTTACCAGGAAGCGCCGGCATGGACATCATTCAAGCCGCGCCGCGTGAGGTCGGCAGGCCGTGCAGCACACCCTCGTGCGCAGAGCTGATCGGATCAATGCGGATACCGACGTCGTCGATATGGAATTCGCGCAGGTCGTGACTGTGGCTGCTGCCGCGCACCTTGACCACCGAGACGAACCGGCGCAGCTGGCCCGCGCTCTCGCCAAAGCGCATGAGGACGACCGCATCGGTCAGGTAGGCGATTTCGGACTGGCTGAAGCGCAGGTGCGTGAAGTCGTCGTCCATCCCCATCGTCACCAGCACCGTGACGTTGCGCTTGGCCAGTGACGTGAGCATCTGGAACACGGTGGAGCGCAACTGGTTGCGCCCTTCCGGGGCCAGGTACAGCGACAGCTCTGACAGCGAATCGACCACCACCCGGCGTGCACCGGTACGGTCGATCGCTTCGTTCAGCGCCTCGAGCACCTCGTCGACCGTCAGGTCGATCATGCGGCTTTCCAGCACCACCACGTCGCCTGCGGCCACCATCGCGGCCAGTTCGGCATTGCGCAGGCGCGACGTGCCTTTTTCGAACGACAGGGCCACGCCCTTTTCACCCCGCCCCGCGCCCTCTTGCAGGAAACGCGTGGCCAGGATGGTCTTGCCGCAGCCGCTGGGACCGGTCACCAGCAGCGAATGCCCCTGCGGCAGGCCGCCATGCAGCAGAACATCGAGGTCGGGTGTGCCGGTGGGGATGCGCCGGGGCTCGCGGTCGGCCGGCGCGCCTTCATGATGATCCTGCGCGAGCGGCGGCAGCATGCGCGGATACACGCGGATGCCGTCGCTGGTGATGCGGAAAGTATGCGAGCCGTTCATGTGGGCCTGGCCGCGCATCTTCACCACGCGCATCTTGCGCACCACCGAATTGTCGTCATGCACGGGCGTCAGCGAGATCATGCCGTCCGCCACCGTCATGATCGGGCTGGCCTCGGCATCGCTGTTGGCGTACTCGCCGATCAGGAACGTGGTGGCCTGCCAGCTCGTCATGCGCGTGCCGAGATCCTGAATGAAGTGCTGCAGGTCGGCCACGCCCTCGTTGCCGCTGCGCGCCGTCTGCGCCACCGAGCGGAACGAATCGACGAACACGAGGCTCGGTGCGAAGTCTTCGACCTCTTTCATCATGCGCGCCAGCACGGTGCTGAAGTCGCCCGCGCGCAGGTCCTCGGCCAGGTTCACGTAGCGCACCGCAGTGCCGACTTTCTGCATGTCGAAGAAACTGTACTGCTGCTGGTAGCGCAGCATCTTCAGTGGTGGCTCACCCAATACGGTAAAGAACAGGGCGCGCCGCTCGGTCGTCGCGATCGAGAACATGATCTGGTGCGCGAGCGTGGTCTTGCCCGAACCCGGTGGCCCGGCGATCAGGTTGAACGAAAACTCGCTCAGCCCGCCTCCCAGCAGGACATCGAGCCCTTGCACTCCAGTGCTCAATTTCCCAAGTGATACTTTATCGCTCATTACTTGTGCTCCTGTACTTTCTTCTCTTCTCCGTCAACCGCCGCGGCATCGAGCAGGCGCCGCGCAAGTGCGTGCCCGATCAGCGACGCCAGCAGGTCGGTAAACGTCTGGAGCAGGGCCGCGTGGGCCACGTGTGCGAGGTCGGGTGCAACGCTGGCGAGCATGTCGTCCAGCGCGTCGATCTGGGCGGCGCGGGTCTTGCACGGCGCTGTTGTGGCCAGCCACGTGTAGTCGGGACCGACGAGCCGAAGGGCCCGGCCATACAGCGCGCAGAAACCACTGTCGCCGATGAGTGGGCCAAGTTGGTCAGCGAGGCGCCGCCATGACTGAATGAGTAAAAGGTGTTCTTCGGAGCGCCCGGGATCGCCCTTACTCGTGATCATGTGTAGATCGGAAAACAATTGCGGCCGTTGTCATCATGAATGGTCCATGCACGCTGCGGTGCGAATTTATCGTGCGCCCGCGTCGTGTTGTGTCCGGCGATAGGTTGGCAACATTATATCGTGGCTTTTCGCGGTTTCTTTTGAAAGCCCGTGCAAATCATAGGGACAAAATGCAGTGACGCACGACCCGCAGCACGTCAATACGCAGCCATGACGAGGCTCGCATGCAATAGGCATTCGCGGCATTCCCCGCTAAGATGGCTGGCGCCGGGCGCATATGCGCACGACCGTCACGCACCTTCATGGATTGGGATTCAATGGAAAAGAAGAAGCTGAGCGCCGTCATCTCGACGGCCTTCGTGGTAATGGGGTTGGCGATGGGGCCAGTCGTCACAGCTGCAACGCCGGCGCCGGCGGCAAGCAAGTCAGCCAAAGCGACGCCAGCCGATGCGCGCTTCAAGGCCATCTACACCAGGGAATGGCAATGGCGCGTTGCCGAAAAACTCGAGCGCGATGACGACGCCCCGGACGCCAGCCGCGGCTTTGCCCGGGTCGACGCGCCGGCGCAGGAAGCGCGCCGTGTGTATTGGGCCGGCATCCTGAAACAGCTCGATGCAATCAAGCCCGCCAGCCTGTCGCCGGCCGAGCGCATCAACTTCGCCGTGTACCGCGCGCAGATCGCCTCGCTTCACGACGCGCAGGTGTACCGCGAGTTCGAACAACCGGTCAATGCCGACAGCGCATTCTGGACCGGCGTCACCTACGGCGCGCGCCGCCCGCTCACCACCACGCAGGCCTACCGCAATTACCTGGACCAGCTCGAAGGTATCCCGGCCTACTTCGACGAAGAGATCGGCAACATGCGCGCTGGCCTGGCGCGCGGCTTCACGCCGCCGAAGGTCACCCTGGCCGGCCGCGAAAGCACGCTGCTGTCGGTGACCGGGGCCAAAACGCCGCAGGACACCGTGTTCTACGGCCCGTTCAAAGAGATGCCGTCGACCATGCCCGCGGCCGAGCAGGAAGCGCTGCGCCGCCAGGCCGTGGCGATCATCGCCGACAAGGTGCAGCCGGCGCACGCCAAGACCCTCGCCTTCTTCCGCGACGAATACGTGCCGAAGGCGCGCACCACGCTGGCTGCCCAGGACATGCCGGGCGGGAAGGATTACTACCAGTCGAAGATCGTCGAATTCACGACGACCAACCTGACGGCCGACCAGATCCATGCGATCGGCCTGGCCGAGATGGCCAAGATCCGCGCCGAGATGCACGCCATCATGCAGCAGGTCGGCTTCAAGGGCGACCTGCAGGCCTTCCTGCAATTTTTGCGCACCGATCCGCAGTTCTACGCCAAGACACCGGTCGAACTGCTCAAGAGCGCGGCGTGGACGGCCAAGCGCTTCGACGCCAAGGCCGACCAGTATTTCGGCCACCTGCCGCGCCGGCGCTTTGCGATCGTGCCGGTGCCGGACGACCAGGCGCCGTTCTGGACGGCGGGCCGCGGCGGCCCGGGCATGTATTGGGTGAACACGTATAACCTGCCGGCGCGCCCGCTGTACAGCCTGCCGGCCTTGACGCTGCACGAATCGGCGCCCGGCCACGCCTTCCAGATTCCGCTGGCGCAGGAACAGAAAGGTGTGCCGCCGTTCCGGCGTGCGTACATCTCAGCCTACGGCGAAGGCTGGGCACTGTACACCGAGCGCCTGGGCGCCGAAATGGGGATCTACGAGACGCCGTATGAAGTCTTCGGGATGCTCAGCTACCAGGCCTGGCGCGCATCGCGCCTCGTCGTCGACACGGGCGTGCATGCCAAGGGCTGGACGCGCGAACAGGCGCAGGCTTACCTGATGGAGAACACGGCGTTGTCGAAGCACGAAGTCGAGACTGAAGTCGATCGCTACATCTCGTGGCCGGGCCAGGCGCTGTCGTACTACCTGGGCCAGATGGCGATTCAGGAAGCACGCGCGCGGGCCGAAAAGGCGCTGGGACCGAAGTTCGATATCCGTAACTTCCACGACACCGTACTGAACATGGGATCAGTACCGCTACCGGTACTGCAGCAGCGCATCGACGCCTTCATCGCCGATGGCGGACCGAGTCCATATCCGAAGGAAAGCTGACCGCTTCGGTGTCAAACGCGTGGCAGGGAAAGCCGCAAAGCCGGGGTCAGGTCTGACATTCGGACACGGCCTCGGCCTTAATCACTTCGGCACAGCCGGGGTCAGGTCTGACATTCAGACACGGCCTCGGCTTTAGCCACTTCGATTAGTGTCTTACCTGGTATTCGCATCGCCCCATGCCATCTAGTTCCAGCTATCTGACTGTCGAGATCGTGTCCGAATGTCAGACCTGACCCCGGCTTTTGGGATTTAACGCTGGAACAGCTTGAATTTTAGCTGGAACGAAATCCCGCCGTACAGGCGGTCTTTGTAGTTCGGGATGATCCCGACGTTTACGCCCACGCGCTGGTACTCGTAGGTCAGCGTGGGAATCACGCCCGGGAACCAGCCGCCGTTACGCGTTTTCGGGTAGCCGTCGAACGCCGCCAGTGCCAGGCCCAAGCGCACCGGCCCCACCGCATACGGTTGCCAGATCACGCCCGCGTAGTTCGACCACGCGCGGTCGCTGTTGTAGAAGCGCCCGCCGGTGGCGGCCAGCGTGCCGTTGAAGCGGTACTCGAGCGCCAGGCCCTTGTTGTTATTGTTCAGGTCCTTGTCGCCGTCGAAGTGGGCCGTGTAAAAGCCCGTGTCGATCCACAGTTCGCTCGTTGGCGCGGGATCGATCTTCGTGAAGAAGTCGGCGCCATGCGCCAGCGGGGTCGCGCCCAACAGCGCCAGCAAATAAAGGGTGCGCATCAAGTGTTCGCTTTCTGGTCAAGGTCGGGGAACATCACATCGGTGAAACCGAAGCGGTTGAAGTCGCGGATACGCGACGGGTACAGGATGCCCAGCAGGTGATCCACTTCATGCTGCACCACGCGCGCATGGAATCCTTCGGCGTCGACGGCAATGCGCTTGCCGAACTGGTCGAACCCCTCGTAATGCAGGCGCGCGTAGCGGGGCACGCTGCCGCGCAGGCCGGGTATCGACAGGCAGCCCTCAAAGCCCTCTTCCATCGCCTCGCCGATCGGCGTGAGCACGGGGTTGATCAACACGGTCTCGGGCACCGGTGGCGCGTCCGGATAGCGCTGGTTGCTGGCGAAACCGAAGACCACCAGCTGCAGGTCAATGCCGATCTGCGGCGCGGCCAGGCCGACGCCTTTGGCCGCATGCATGGTCTCGAACATGTCCGCCACCAGCGTGTGCAGCTCGCGAGTATCAAAGTGCGTGACCGGCGGGGCCACGCGCAGCAGCCGTAGGTCGCCCATGCGCAGGATGGTTCGTACGGTCATTGCGCCCTCTCCCCGGCCAGCAGCGCAGTCAGTGACGCGCGAAAGCCTTCGGCCGTCTCAGGGTGTTTCAGGCCCATGGCCGTCATCGCCTGCAGGTAGCCGAGTTTGGAGCCGCAGTCGTAGCGCTGACCGGCGTAGCGATAGGCCAGCACGCGCTCGGCCTGCATCAGCGCGGCGATGCCGTCGGTGAGCTGGATTTCGCCGCCGGCGCCCTTGCCGATCGTCTCGAGATAGCCGAAGATCGATGGCGACAGCACGTAGCGGCCCACGACGGCCAGCGTCGATGGTGCATCGGCCGGCTGTGGTTTTTCGATGATGTCCGACACCAGCTCCAGACCCTGGCGGTACGGCGTGGCACTGACGATGCCGTACTGGCGCGTCTGCTCGCGCGGCACGTCCTGCACCGCCAGGATACTGCTGCGTTCATACGTGTAGATGTCGGTCATCTGCGCCAGCACCGGCTTGTGGCCGGCGGCCGTGTCCATGAAGTCATCGGCCAGCAGGACGGCGAACGGATCATTGCCCACCACCGGGCGCGCGCACAGCACGGCGTGACCGAGCCCCAGAGGCGACGACTGGCGGATGTAGATGCAGTTGACGTTCTTCGGAATGACATTGCGCACCGTCTCGAGCAGCTTCTGCTTGCCGGCCGCTTCCAGCTCGGCTTCGAGCTCGTAGGCGGTGTCGAAATGGTCCTCGATCGCGCGCTTGTTGCGGCCTGTGATGAAGATCAGCTCCGTGATGCCGGCGGCAACCGCCTCTTCGACCGCATACTGGATCAGCGGCTTGTCGACGATCGGCAGCATTTCCTTCGGCTGAGCCTTGGTCGCGGGCAGGAAGCGGCTGCCAAGACCGGCGACAGGAAATACGGCTTTGCGGATCAGGGTCATCGTATTCAGTCAGGTTGGGATGATTGTTCGAGCAGCGCCAGCAGCGCCGCTTCGTCCAGGATTGCAACGCCCAGCGCTTCGGCCTTGGCCAGCTTGCTGCCCGCCTCGGCGCCGGCCACCACGTACGAGGTCTTCTTCGATACCGAGCCGGCGATCTTGCCACCGGCCGCTTCGATCAGCGCGCCGGCTGCGTCGCGGCTCATCGTCGGCAGCGTACCTGTCAACACGAACGTTTTGCCGGTCAATGGGCCGTCAAGCGTCGGCGCAGCTTCGGGCACCGCGTCCAGCAGTTCGCGCCGCATGGCCGCCAGCGCCGTCAGCAGGTCGCGGTTGGCCGCCTCAAGCAGCCATCCTTCGAGCGCGCTCGCCACCGTGGCTGGCAAGCCGAAGATGCCGAAGTCGGTGCGCGCAGCGATGGCATCGAGCGACTGGCCTGCAGCGATGATCTGGCGCGCGCGCGGCTCGGTCAGTTTCGGAATGTCCAGCGCGGCCAGCAGCTTGATCTCGTCGAGCAGCTCGCGCAACTGCGCCTTGGGCGGATGCTCGCCCTTGGGCGCCACGCCGGCCGCCAGCAAGGCGTCCAGCGCAATCTGGTTTTTTTCTTCAGCGAAGAAGTCGGCGATCGACTGCGCCACCGTGCCGCCGATATCGGGCAGCACGCGCAGCAGCGCAGCCGGGGCGCGGCGCACCAGCGCCAGGCTGCCAAGATACTCGGCCAGCGTCTTGGCGGTGGATTCGCCCACGTGGCGGATGCCCAGCGCGAACAGCAGGCGTTCGAGCGGCGGCGCCTTGCTGGCGGCAATCGCCGCGAGCAGATTGTCGGCCCACTTGGTGGGCACCTTGCCCTGCCTGACAGTCTCCGGCGCCCCGTCGTCGGCCTCGTCGGCCAGGCGCTTCATCTTGAGCAGGTCGTCCTGCGTCAGCTTGTACAGGTCGGCCACGCCGGCAACCAGGTCGGCTTCGACCAGGCTGTCGATATAGCGGTCACCCAGGCCTTCGATATCCATCATGCGCCGGCCGGCGAAGTGGCGGATCGCTTCCTTGCGCTGCGCAGCGCAGCTCAAGCCACCGGAGCAGCGCGCGACGATCTCGCCTTCTTCGCGCACGACGTGCGAGCCGCACACCGGGCAGGTTGCCGGCAGGGTGTAGACCGGCGGTTCCGGCGTCAAGCGGCGTTCGAGCACCACGCCCAGCACTTCGGGAATGACGTCGCCGGCACGTCGCACGATGACCGTGTCGCCAACCCGCACGTCCTTGCGCCGCACTTCGTCTTCGTTGTGCAGCGTGGCGTTGGTGACGGTCACGCCGCCGACCGATACGGGCACCAGGCGCGCTACCGGCGTGATGGCGCCGGTGCGGCCGACCTGGACCTCGATCGCCTGGACCGTGGTCAAGGCTTCTTCGGCCGGGAATTTATGCGCCAGCGCGAAGCGCGGGGCGCGCGAGACGAAGCCCAGCGTACGCTGGTCGTCCAGCCGGTCGACCTTGTAGACGACGCCGTCGATCTCGTACGGCAGCGCCGCGCGGCGCTCGCCAATGTCGCGGTAGAACGCCAGCAAGCCATCGCGCCCCGTGACGACCTGGCGTTCCTTGGCCACCGGCAGGCCGAGCGCATCGAGCCAGTCTAGCATGGCCGAATGTGACTCGGGCAGCGCCGCCTGCGCACCATCGAGCTCACCGACGCCATACGCGAAAAAGCGCAGCCGGCGTGCACTGGTGATGCGCGCATCTAACTGGCGCAGACTGCCGGCGGCAGCGTTGCGCGGATTGGCGAATTCCTTCTGGCCGGCGGCGCGCTGGCGCTCGTTGAGGCTCTCGAAGTCGCGCTTGAACATCAGCACTTCACCACGCACTTCGAGCACGGCCGGCACGGCGTCGCCATGCAGGCGCATCGGGATCACGCGCACGGTGCGGATATTCGCGGTGACGTCTTCGCCCGTGTAACCGTCGCCACGCGTGGCGGCCTGCACGAAGCGACCGTTTTCGTAGCGCAGGCTGATGGCCAGGCCGTCGAATTTCAGTTCGGCGTTGTAGGCGACATCGCGCGCTTCAAGCCCTTCGCGCACGCGGCGATCGAAGTTGTCGATATCGTCATCGGCGAACCCGTTATTCAGTGACAGCATCGGCACCGCATGCGTGACCTGGTTGAATTCGGGGATCGGGGCGTCGCCCACGCGCTGGGTCGGTGAATCGGGCGCGATCGCTTCGGGGTGCAGCGTCTCGAGCGCGGCCAGCTCGTGGTACAGGCGATCGTACTCGGCGTCCGGAATCGTCGGGGCGTCGAGCACGTGGTAGTTGTAGCTGGCGCGGTTCAGCTCCGCGACCAGCCAGGCCATCCGGGCCGGGGCATCAAGTTGCTCGGTCACGGGGCGATCCTCAGCAGAACAGGCGCAGCGCCCGGGTCGAGCCGGCGGCGATGTCGGCGGCTTCCATCTCGGCGTAGAACTCGACCACCTGGCCCTTGATTTCGTCGAGCACTTCGGCTTCGAGCGGCTGGTTGCCGTCGTCGACGATGGTCGCGTCCAGGCGCTGCGTGAGTGCGCGCGCGGTATCGACCATGCGGCCGAACGCGTCACGCGCCGGCGCCACGCATGGCACGTCCAGCAACAGTGTCAGGCGCGACGTGGTGTCGGCGCCCAGCGTGACATTGGTCGAGAGCGTAAACAGCACACTGTTGGTGGCCCCGTCGCGGTCCGGCATCGCAAAGCGCCCGTCGGGCCGCACGTCGAAGCCCGCGTTCTCGAGCGCGCCGATCAGTGTCGACATCGCCCATGGCGCGCCGTTGGCGGCCAGGTTGACGCTCAGTTGCGCGTCGTGGCCGGCGACGAAGCGGTGCAGCGTGCGTGCCTCGCTCATCACTTCGATCATGTCCGGCACGTGGGGCTCGGCGCCGATGTCGTCACCCACCGCACGCAGGCGCGTCACGAGTTCGGAGTATTCGAGTTCATTGAGCGCCGTGGTGCGCGTGGCCATCTGGACGCCCGCCTGCAGCTTGGTGTACACGCCACCATGGACAATCGCTTCCCACTCGCCGCTGACGGCAAAACCGATGTAGTGGATTGGCTTGTTGCCCACGCGGCGCAGGCCATGCAGCGTTGGCAGGATCTTGTCGCCACGGACCGGCGCTTCGAGCGCCAGTGGGATCATGCAGTCGATCAGCGGGTCGACCAGGCATTCGGCAAGTTCGGCTGGCGGCATGCCGGGACGGGTGCCCGGGAGCGATGCGGCGACGGCGTCCTGCGCGGCGGTGGAGCCGGCCGCGCGGGAAGGTGGCGGCGCGATGTGTGCAGCCGGTGCAGCCGGTGCAGCCGGTGCAGCCGGTGCAGCCGGCATGGCTGGCGTGGCTGCAGGCGTCGGCGTCATTGCAGGAACGGGGACGGGTGCTTCTTCGGCCGATGGTGCCAGCGTGTCGGTGAGGACCGGTGCATCGAGCTGCGGCTCGGGCTTGGTGTCGGTGACGGTAAACGCGTCCGCATCGAGCGTCGGCTCGTTCACGCGCGTGTAGGTAAATTCGGTGTCCTTCACGGGCGCGGCGGCGCCGCTGACAGGGGCCGCTGGCGGGTTGGCTGGCAGCGTCGCTGGCGGCACGCCCAGGTCGAACATCGGCTCGCTGCGTTCGGCGGCCGGCGCGCCTTCGCCGGTGCGCATCAACACGTCATCGTGGTCCGATGCAAACGCGCGCTCGACGCTTTTCCTGGCTTTGTATTCCTGCCATTTGTTGTAAGTGACGACACCGACGACGAACACGCCGCCGGCTGCGATCAGGCTCATTTGGAGATCAGTCATGCTGCTTGTGCCTCAATAGCGAAAGTCGCGCCGGACGCACGGTCCTGGTCTTGCCGCGAACTGGGTAATTCAATCGAAATGCCACGTGTGCGGGCAGTCCCCACGCGAAGGCATGCAATGATACCAACTCCCCCACGTACATGTCATTTATTAGCATTCTGACACGGGCCGGGCCGCATGCGAAGGCCGCACGCGAAGTCTGCACGCTCACGCGGCGACGAGATCGGCGGCCGCTTCCATGTCCACCGCGACGATGCGCGAGACGCCCTGCTCCTGCATCGTCACGCCGATCAACTGGCTGGCCATCTCCATCGCGATCTTGTTGTGCGAGATGAACAGGAACTGCGTGTGCTCCGACATGCGCTTGACCATGCGGCAGAACCGCTCGGTATTGGCGTCATCCAGCGGCGCATCGACTTCGTCGAGCAGGCAGAATGGCGCCGGGTTCAGGCGGAACATCGAAAACACGAGCGCCGTGGCGGTCAGGGCTTTCTCGCCGCCCGACAGCAGGTGAATCGTCGCGTTCTTTTTACCCGGCGGCTGCGCCATCACCTGCACGCCCGCGTCGAGAATCTCGTCGCCGGTCATGACCAGGCGCGCATTACCGCCGCCGAACAGGATCGGGAACAGCTCCGAGAAATGGCCGTTCACACGGTCGAACGTGTCCTGCAGCAGGTCGCGCGTTTCGCGGTCGATGCGCCCGATCGCGTCTTCCAGCGTCGCGATGGCTTCACTCAGGTCGGCATTTTGCGAATCCAGGAAGTGTTTGCGTTCGCTGGCCTGTGCCAGTTCGTCCACCGCCGCCAGGTTGACGGCGCCCAGGCCGGCGATGGCATTGGTCAGGCGCGTGACTTCGCCCTGCAGGTATTGCGGCTTCAGCTCGGGGACAAGCTTGGCCTGCAACTCGGCTTCGTCGGCGCCGGTAGCGGCCAGCGCTTCGGCGAACTGCTCCTGGTTCAGGCGCGCCGCCTGCTCTTTTAATTGCAGCTCGGTGATGCGGTCGCGCTGCGGCTGCAGGCTGCGCTCGGTCTGCATGCGCGATTCTTCGGCCGTGCGCAGCTGCTGCGCGACCTGGTCGAGTTCATGGCGGGCGCTTGATAACGCCGCTTCCTGCGTCGTACGCTGGTCCAGCAGCACTTGCAGGCCTTCGTGGGCGCTGCCGCTTTCGAGCGCTTCCAGTTCCAGGCGCGCCTGCGCCAGGCTGGCGCCAACCTGCTCGGCCTGCGTCGCGGCGGTGGCGATCGTGCGGCGCAATTCGTCGATGCGGCTGCGCTGGGCGCGCTCGGCGAACTGCGCTTCCTGCGCGCCCCGTTCCAGGTCGCGCAGGTGTTCGCGCGCGCGGGCCAGCGCCTGCTCCTGGTCCTGGAACGCGGCCTGGTCGTCTTCGCTGGCGTCCTGCAGTTCGGCCAGCTGCATCTGCAGTTCTTCAAAGGTTTGCTCGGCTTCCGCCTGCGCCTGGCGCTGTTCGGCTTCCTGCGCCGCGATCTCGGTCAGGTCGGCCGCGATCTGGCCACTGCGCTGGTTGAAGCGCGCTTCGATCTCGCTTTGCTTGAGCACCTCGATCTGCAGCGCATGTACTTCGCGCTGCAGGGTCGCGACGCGGGCGCGCGCATCCTGCACACGCCGCGCCAGATCGAGAACGGCGGCGTCGGCGCGGGCAGCGCGCTCGCGCGCGTCATTCGCCAGCAACACCTGCGCGCGCACCTGCTTGTCCGTGTTGTCGATCTCGTGCTGACGCGCCAGCATGCCATCCTGCTCGGCGTCGGGCGCATGGAAGCGCACGCTCGAACGGGTGATCACGTGGCCCTGGCGCGTGACAAAGCTGGCGCCCTGCGGCAGGCGCGCGCGCGCATCGAACGCTTCGGATGCATCCTGCGCGATATACACGCCGTGCAGCCAATCGTCGAGCACACCGCGCACGCCAGCATCGTTGATGCGCAGGAGGCTCGCAAACGGCGTCAGGCCGGCCGGTGCCGCATCGCGCGCAGCACCCGGTTGTGGTGCGTACAGCGCCAGGCGCGCGGGTGGCGGATCGTTGAAAAAGGCCTTGGTGGCGTCGAGGTTCGACACGTCGAGCGCGCCGGCGCGTTCGCGCAGCACGGCTTCGAGCGCGGTTTCCCAGCCCGACTCCACATCGAGCTGTTGCCACAGGCGCGGCAAGTCGGCCAGCGCGTGCTTCTGCAGCCAGGGCTGGACCTTGCCCTTCGTTTGCACGCGGTCCTGCATCTGGCGCAGCGCCGCCAGGCGCGCTTCCAGTTGCGTGTTGGCGGCGCTCTCGCGCTGGACGTCGCCGTTGGCCTGGCGGCGCTCGGCTTCGACCGTGTCCTGGCGCGCCGTGGCGTCCTCCAGCGCCTGCGTCTGTTCTTCGAGCGCCAGCTGCTTTTCTTCGAGCTGCAGGCGCAGGTTGTCGAGCGTGGCGCTGTCGGGCAGGTTCAGCGTGTTGCGCTCTTGCTGCAGGCGCTCGCGCCGCACGACCAGGTTGGCCAGGATGCCGCCGGCGTTGCGTCCGTGGGCCGCCGCCAGCTCGATGCGCTGCTGGACCGCCATGATGCGCGCACGCGCTGCATTGGCCGCATCCTGGCCGGCGCGCCAGGCCGCCTCGAGTTCGGGCAGGCGCTCGCCATGCACTTCAAGCGCGATCTGGGCGCCTTCGGCCCGCGCAGCCAGTTCTTCGAGCTGCATCTCGGCTTCTTCCTGGCCTTCGCGGTGTTCTTCGGCCTGCGTCGCCCAGCCG
Source organism: Telluria sp. LT1R51-2 (assembly GCF_059685775.1). Taxonomy (NCBI): domain Bacteria; kingdom Pseudomonadati; phylum Pseudomonadota; class Betaproteobacteria; order Burkholderiales; family Oxalobacteraceae; genus Telluria; species Telluria sp. LT1R51-2. Next base: position 2,228,050 of record NZ_JCASIM010000001.1, read on the forward strand.
TCGCGCTGGGCGCTCAGCGTGGCGATCTGGTTTTGCAGGCGCGTGCGCGATTCGACGACGAACTTGATCTGCGCTTCGAGGCTGCCGATCTCCGCGTTCACTCTGTAGAGCGCACCCTGCGCCGTGTGCAGGCGGTCACCCGCCGCGAAGTGCGCCTGGCGCAGGTGTTCGAGGTCGAGCTCCACGCCGCGCAGTTGCGCGGTCTGGGCTTCGAGCCCGGTCTGCGCGTCTTCGATCTCGCGGAAGAACCTGACCTGCTCGGCGTTGGCGTCGTTCTTGCGCAGCAGCCAAAGGAGCTTCTGCTTTTCTTCCTGGTCGGACTGCATCTGCTGGAAGCGCCGCGCGACCGCCGCCTGGGCTTCGAGCTTCTCGAGGTTGGCGTTCAGTTCGCGCAGGATGTCCTCGACCCGCAGCAGGTTTTCGCGTGTGTCGGACAGGCGGTTTTCGGTTTCACGTCGGCGTTCCTTGTATTTGGAGACGCCGGCCGCCTCTTCAAGGAACACGCGCAGTTCTTCAGGGCGCGATTCGATGATCCGCGAAATCATGCCCTGGCCGATGATGGCGTAGGCGCGCGGCCCCAGGCCCGTGCCAAGGAAGATGTCCTGGATGTCGCGCCGGCGCACCGGCTGGCCGTTGATGTAATAGGTGGAGGTGCCGTCGCGCGTGAGCGTGCGCTTGACGGCGATCTCGGCGTACTGGCCCCACTGGCCGGCGGCCTTGCCGGCGTTGTTGTCGAATACCAGCTCGACCGACGAACGCCCGGCGGGCTTGCGGTGCGTGGAACCGTTGAAGATCACGTCCTGCATCGACTCGCCGCGCAGCTCGGAGGCCTTCGATTCGCCCAGCACCCAGCGCACGGCGTCGATGATGTTCGACTTGCCGCAGCCATTCGGGCCGACCACGCCGACCAGCTGGCCGGGCACCTGAAAATTGGTGGGATCGACGAACGATTTGAATCCCGACAATTTGATGGATGAGAGGCGCACGTTGCGTGGGTCAGGTAGATAGCGAAGAAGCGTCCATCATACCATCGCCGGGGTAGCGAAGGCCATGGCAGGGGGGGGCGAAGGACAGGGACTACTCGGCCGCGTGATGGCCTGCTGGCGGGCCGGCATCGTTGACTGCCTCGCTGCCGACGGCTGCGCCGAGGATGCGGCCGACAACCCCTTCGGCCAGCACGACCCGGATCGCGCCGGCGCGCAGCAGGTCGGCCAGGCGCCCGGCCGGCAACGAAAACGCTTCCTGGCGCGCCGCGCCGGAAAAGATGTACAGCGTGCGCAGCGGGCTGACCCAGGCGAGGCGCACCTTGCGCACACGGTCGCCGTCGGCCAGTTCGAGGCGCATGCCGCGTTCCAGGCCGGCCAGGGTATCGGCTTCCGGCCCCTGGCTGGCGTGCGCTTCGTCCTCGGCCTGCGCCTGCTCCTGCGCCACGCGGCGCAGTGCATCCTGCTGCGCCGCTTCCACCGCCAGTTCGAGCTGGCGTTCGGGCGCCAGCTCGATCGGCGCGCGCACGATCGACGCGTGGCATTCAGCCAGCTCGGCAAAGAACTGGAGCCGCTCGGCGTCCTGCCAGCGCGTGGCGTCGAGCCATTTGTTCAGGCTTGCCAGCAGCGCCGGCAGGCGCGCGATCAGGGCCTTGCGCTGCTCTTGCGTGGCCTTGGGCTTGACGCTCCAGATCAGGTCTTCCATCGTGCGCGTGGCATTGTCGATCGCGCCGGGGCGCGTGTCTTCGATCGTATAGGCCAGCGCCAGCGCGGCGCTCCAGCGCTGTTCGAGAAAGCCCGCCACCGCAGGGACGAGCTGCTCGCCGGCCAGGCGCAAGGCCACGGCGCGCTGGGCCGAGCGCTCGGCGGCAACCCGCTTTTCGTGACGCGTGGCGTTGGCGATCGGACCGGCAATGGCCGCCTGTTCGGCGGCCTCGCGCGCGGCCAGGCCGGCTTCGAGTTCGGCCACGGCGGCCTCGAATTCGGGCTGCTCGGCATCGCGCACCCGCTCGACGCTGCGACGCATGACGCGGTAGACCGGATCGTGCTGGTCGGCAGGCTGCTCCCAGCCCGTTTGCGAGAGCAGGTCGAGCAGGCGCCGCGCAGGATGCGCTTCCTCGAAAAAGAAGCTGCGGTCGCGCAGCGCCGCTTTCAGCACTGGCACCTGCAGAAACGCCAGTAGCTCGCGTGTTTCGGGCGCGACGCCGTCGTCCTGCAGCACGCCTTCGAACACGCGCGCCAGCAGATCAAGCGTGGTGGCGTCGCCGCGCGAGAGTGCGCCCGGTGGCAGGCTGGCGCGCAGGCGCGGGAGGTAGAAGGCGCCGTGGGGGACGCTGTTGTTACTGCCGTGACCCGAGCTGGTGGTCCCTGGGGCACCGGCGTTGCCGGCAAGCGGGGGCAGATCCGGCAGGCCGGGAATCGCAGCGCCGGCGCCGAGGCGGCCGAGCAGGTCGATCAGTGGCATGGCCCCGGGCATGGGTGCTGCGCCCGCGCCGCCGTTGTTGACGCTGTGACTGAATCCGTGGGCGGGCATCGACATGGCGTGGCCCGGTGTGCCGGGGTGGAAGGCAGGTTGGGCGCCAGCGTCCGTGGCAACCAGCCCCGGGGTGGCTGGCGTACTTGCAGCCGGCGCCGCATCCGCCCCCCGTTCCGGCGGCGCGACCGCGAAACCCGAGGCGGTGCTTGGCCGCCAGCCACCGCTGCCCTGCGGCAGATTCGGAATCTCCGGCACGGCCAGCGCCGGGTCGAAGAGTTGGCGTAACTGATCCGACAGCGACGCTTCGCGCCGTGCCCGTTCGGCGCGGCGCGCAGCGCGGTCATCGGTCTTGGCAAAGCGCGTGTCATCGTCCCTGCCCTTGCGCGCGGCCTTGAGCGCCTCGATCAGCGCGTCGTAGAGTGGCCCGAGATCGATCATCAGACCGGGGCGCAGCAATGGCGCGAGCAGGCCATGCGCTTCCGCGTCGGGCTCGAACTCGCACCACGCCGCGTGCAGCGCGCCCAAAAATACGGCAGGTCGAAACGGATTATGGGCCGCGCGCACGAGGTCGCGCCCGAGCAGCAATCCAAGGCGCACGCCGAGGGTGGCCAGCTGCTCCGAGTATTGCAGGTCGAACGGGCGGCTGACGGCGTCCAGCGCCATCTGCTGGTCGATCTGCTCGAGCGGCACGAGGCTCAGTGCCACGGGGGGTGCCTCCACGGTCGGGGCGCCGGGCGCCAGCAGTGCGATTTCGGCTTCAAGTGCCGTTTCGAGCGCGCTCGTGGCCAGGTGGACGAAGGCGTAATCGTTGCTCTTGAGGAGGTTACCGGATTTCACCCGACGCATGACGGCGCGGGGATCGGGACCGGCTGCCGTGAGGTCGAGCAGGACCGAGACGATGCGCCGGACCACGTCGCCCAGGTCCGTCCCGGCCTGGCGGCAGGCGATGGCGACCAGCTCGGCAAGCGTTGCCTGCTGGGCGGCGGCATTGCGCGCGGCGTGGGTTGGTACGGATGGGGTGGCCATGACGATTTGGCGAAGTAAGGCGAGCCTCTATTTTGCCACACTCTTGCCGGTCAGCAATGAGCAAACACAGCGGGACAGAGGCAGAGCACCACTGCGCAGGCTGCGCCTGCGCGGCGCTTGCCTGGGTCGATAGTAGCCTTCCAGGCAGGCGCATGTCTACAGAGGCAGAGGCCGCCGTCGGATTGGCATCCGGCGCAGGGCTTCACAGCGTGGCACGTCGCGGAGACGAACAACACCATGTCGGCGGCAGGAGTACGATCTGTCGACACTATTGAAAGGATTCATCATGGTCGAGAAAAACAGCGCTGGTCCGGGTGCAGGCAATGGGGGCAGCGCGCAGGCGGAGCATATCGACGCCGAACGCCAGCGTCGCGAGAACAACCCAGCCGGGCAGTCCGATGCCCGGTCGAATCAGCAACCGGATTCAGCGCCCGATGCATCGGTGCAATCGGAGCGCCAGCCCACGCCGGTCCAGCAACCTGATACCCGCGTGAATGAATCGCACGAGCCTGGCTCGCTCTCTGCTGCCGACGTCCAGGGTGGCATACCCGGGCAGCACGCGGGCGCCGGGCGCCAGAGCGACTAGAACGACGCGAGGCGCTGCGTCATGCTGCCCGCCAGGAGCGTCGGGCGGCGGTCAGATATTGCGCAATACGACGCCCTTGGGCGGCGCAAAGTCTTTCACCTCATGAATCATCCTGGCCAGCTTGGCATCGCGCGCCGTCATGTGCAGGTCGCCGTACTGATGCACGCTCCATTGCTCGGGCGTGAGTTCGATCTCCTTGCGCAGGATCCTCTCGGTGCGTGCATCATCGGCGCGCAAGCCCTCGACGATGATGTTGAGCGCGTCCGGTCGCGAACCGGGCGACGCCGTCGCATGCGACTTGTGGATCATGAAGCGCGCCGTCTCGCTGGCGTAGCGGCGCGAACCGGCCAGATACACGACAACGGCGATCGAGGCCACCGCCCCGGCGTTGTACATGACAAATTTAACGGGCGAATTGGCCATGAAGTTATACAGGCACAGCCCATCGCTGACATAACCGCCGTTGGATTGCAGCAGTACGTGAGCAGTATCAACGCCGTCTTCCGTCATGTTTGCCACCGCCTCGAACATCCGGTGAACCATATCACTGTTGACATCGCCTGACAGCGTAAACCACCCCTCTTTCTCCTGCGATACTTTCTCTTGATTCATAGTCTGTTCCGCCTACAAAATAAGTGAATCAAGTGTAGCAAATCCCCCCGCATGGCCTCCATCATCGATCACCAATAGTGCGAAGCAATGCTTCAAAGCACTTCTACGCAAAATAACAATGAGGGTCAGAGTCGATTTAATGGGCAATTCCTCAATGTTGTCAAACAATTCGACTCTGACCCTCATTATTATTTGCTAATTTAGCGCTATCAAAATCAGCTTTTAATTCCGGTCCGCACTTAATTTTCTAAACGCATCGTTTTTATTGCCGCGAAGGTCAAAAATAAATAGGGTCAGAGTCGAATTAATGGGCAATTGTCGAAAGTTGTCAAACAATTCGACTCTGACCCTAATTATGAGTTTGGGGGTGGGCGGTTGACAGTCGGCAAAGGGTGACATATCCTCCGCAGTCTTGATCGGGAGAGCGCAGCATGCTGCCGCCGAAGGGGCACTCACCCATAAACTCTCAGGCAAAAGGACCGGTCAAGGGACGGCGGCGCGACGCGCGGCGGTTCAACTCTGGAGAGCGGCCGCGGTAGCGGTCCACCGAAGGGGCAGGCGGCGCACAGCCGCTATCTCTCAGGTACCAAGGACAGAGGGGTCGACAGCGCACGACGACCGTGCTGTACCCCTATTTCTGCCTGAGGATTCCATGACGCTCAAAGCGACCCCGCTCAATTCCGCTCACCGCGCCGCCAACGCCAAGATGGTCGATTTTGGCGGCTGGGACATGCCCGTCAACTACGGTTCGCAAATCGAAGAGCACAACGCGGTGCGCAGCGACGCCGGCATGTTCGACGTGTCCCATATGTGCGTCGTCGACGTCAAGGGCGCCAACGTGCGCACATTCCTGCGTGGCCTCCTGGCCAATAACGTCGACAAGCTGCAAGTGCCGGGCAAGGCCCTGTACTCGTGCATGCTCAATCCGGAAGGCGGCGTCATTGATGACCTGATCGTCTATTTCCTGTCCGAAGAATGGTTCCGCATCGTCGTCAACGCCGGCACGGCCGAAAAAGACGTCGCGTGGATGAATCAGCAGAACACCGCCACCAACAGCGGCGTGACGATCACCGCGCGCCGCGACGGCAACGATCCGATCGCGCTGATCGCCGTGCAGGGCCCGAATGCCCGCGCCAAGGTGTGGCAGGTGCTGCCGACCACCCAGGCGCCATCCGAAAACCTCAAGCCGTTCAACGCCGTCATCGTCCCGGACACCGCGTTCGGTGAAGCGATGATCGCCCGCACCGGCTACACCGGCGAAGACGGCTTCGAGATCGGCGTGCCGGCGTCGCAAGCCGAAGCGCTGTGGAATGCGTTTGTCGCCGTCGGCATCAAGCCGGCCGGTCTCGGTGCGCGCGATACGCTGCGCCTGGAAGCCGGCATGAATCTGTACGGCCAGGACATGGACGACACCGTCAACCCGCTCGACGCCGGCCTGGCCTGGACGATCGACCTGGTCTCCGAGCGTGACTTCATCGGCAAGGCAGCGCTCCAGGCCAAGGGCCAGGGCGCGCAATTCGTCGGCCTGATCCTGCGTGAAAAAGGCGGCATCCTGCGCGCGCACCAGAAAGTCGTCGCCGCCTCCGGCCTGGAAGGCGAAATCACCAGCGGCACCTTCAGCCCGAGCATGCAGCAAGCGATTGCCCTGGCGCGCGTGCCGATGGACGTGGCCATCGGCGACACCGTCCACGTGATCATCCGCGACAAGCGCCTGGCCGCCAGCGTCGTCAAGCTGCCATTCGTGCGCAACGGTAAAGTGCTGGCCGCCTGAGCGCTGCCCTGCATCCAGAACCCCTATACTGCTATCCACCCAACTACCCGGAGTCCTCATGAACATCCCTACCGACCTGAAATACACCGAATCCCATGAGTGGGTTCGCCGCGAAGAAGACGGCACCCTGACCGTCGGCATCACCGAATACGCGCAGGACGCGCTGGGCGACATCGTGTTCGTCGAACTGCCGCAGGTCGGCAAGGCCTTCACCGCCGGCAGCGACGCCGCCGTCGTGGAATCGGTGAAAGCCGCCAGCGACATCTATTCGCCAGTCGACGGCACCGTCACCGCCGTGAACCAGCCAGTGGCCGACGCGCCGGACTCGATCAACCAGGATGCCTACGGCAGCTGGCTGTTCAAGCTCGCGCCAAGCGACGCCGGCTCGTACGACAATCTGCTCGACGCTGACGCCTACGGCAAGACCACCGACCACTGATCCGCCTCCAGGTGCGCCGCCGGCCCCGCCGCGGCGCACCGCCCTGCACCACCCGCCATTCTCCTTCAACGTCGCCGCAGACTGTGTCCCCCAACATGACCCGACCAAGCCTCACCCAACTCGAAGCACGTGATTCATTCATCCCGCGCCACATCGGCCCGTCCGACGCCGACCAGGCAGCGATGCTGTCGGCCCTCGGCTACGAGACCCGCGCCGCGCTGATCGACGCCGTCGTGCCAGCCAATATCCGCCGCAAGGACAAGATCGACCTGGGCCAGTTCGCCGAGCCACGCACCGAAGAAGAAGCACTGGCCACCCTCAAGGGCCTGGCCTCGAAGAACAAGGTGCTCAAGTCGCTGATCGGCCAGGGCTACTACGGCACGTTCACGCCGAAGGTCATCCTGCGCAACATCTTCGAAAACCCGGCCTGGTACACCGCGTACACGCCCTACCAGCCAGAAATTTCGCAGGGCCGCCTGGAAGCGATCCTGAACTTCCAGCAGGCCGTGACCGACCTGACCGGCATGGGCATCGCCAATTCGTCGATGCTGGACGAAGGCACCGCCGCCGCCGAAGCCATGACGCTGATCCAGCGCGTCGGCAAGTCGGCATCCAAAGTGTTCTACGTCGCCGACGACGTGCTGCCGCAGACCCGCGAAATCATTGAAACGCGCGCGCTGCCGATCGGCGTTGAAGTGCGCACCATCGCCGCGGCCGACATCGAGTCGCTCGAGGAAACCTGCTTCGGCGTGCTGCTGCAATACCCGGGCGTGAATGGCGAAGTGCGCGACTACCGCGCCGCCGTCGAGAAACTGCACGCCGCCGGCAGCATGGTGATCGTGGCTGCCGACCTGCTGGCCCTGACCCTGCTCACGCCGCCGGGCGAATGGGGCGCGGATGTCGTCGTCGGTAACAGCCAGCGCTTCGGCGTGCCGCTCGGTTTCGGCGGCCCGCATGCCGGCTACCTGGCCACGCGCGATGAATTCAAGCGCAGCATGTCAGGCCGTCTGGTCGGCGTGACGATCGACGCGCAGGGCAACCAGGCCTACCGCCTGGCGCTGCAGACGCGCGAACAGCACATCCGCCGTGAAAAAGCGACGTCGAACATCTGCACCGCGCAAGTGCTGCTGGCCGTGATGGCCGGCATGTACACGGTCTACCATGGCCCTGACGGGTTGGCCAGAATCGCGCGCCGCGTGCATCGCCAGACCGCGATCCTGGCCGCCGGCCTGCAGCAACTGGGCTTCGAGCTGGTCAACCAGACCTACTTCGACACGCTGACCGTGCGCGTCAAGGACGCCAGCGCGATCCACGCCACCGCCACCGCGCACGGCATCAACCTGCGCCAGATCGACGCCACGCAAGTGGGCATCGCGCTGGACGAAACCGTCACCCGAGACGACCTGGCCACGCTGATGGCCATCTTCGGCGACGGCAAACCGGTTGACCTCGACGCACTGGACGCCGACGCCAGCGACGCGCTGCCGACGGCCCTGGCCCGCACCAGCGCCTACCTGACCCACCCGACCTTCAACCGCTACCACGCCGAGCACGAGATGCTGCGCTACCTGCGCGCACTGGCCGACAAGGACCTGGCGCTGGACCGCACGATGATCCCGCTCGGTTCGTGCACGATGAAGCTGAATGCAACATCCGAAATGGTGCCGGTCACCTGGCCCGAGTTCTCGAACATCCACCCGCTGGCGCCGAACGACCAGACCATCGGCTACCGCGAAATGATCACGCAGCTCGAGGCGATGCTGTGCGCCGCCACCGGTTACGCCGCGATCTCGCTGCAGCCGAACGCCGGCTCGCAGGGCGAGTACGCCGGTTTGCTCGTGATCCAGAAGTACCACCAGGCGCGCGGCGAAGGTCACCGCAATATCTGCCTGATCCCGTCGTCGGCCCACGGCACCAACCCGGCGTCGGCCAGCATGGTCGGCATGAAGGTCGTCGTCACCGCCTGCGATGAAAACGGTAACGTCGACCTGGCCGATCTGAAAGCCAAGGCCGAGCAGCACAGCGCGAATCTGGCCTGCGTGATGGTCACCTACCCGTCGACCCACGGCGTGTTTGAAGAAGGCATCAAGGAACTGTGCGAGATCGTGCACCAGCACGGCGGCCAGGTGTATGTCGACGGCGCCAACATGAATGCACTGGTGGGCCTGGCCTCGCCGGGCGCGTTCGGCGGCGATGTCAGCCACCTGAACCTGCACAAGACCTTCTGCATCCCGCACGGCGGTGGCGGTCCGGGCGTCGGCCCGATCGGCGTCGGCGCGCACCTGGCCAAGTTCCTGCCAAACCAACTCTCGACCGGCTACGTGCGTGACGAACAAGGTATCGGCGCGGTCAGCGCCGCGGCCTTCGGCTCGGCCTCGATCCTGCCGATTTCGTGGATGTACATCGCGATGATGGGCGCGGATGGCCTGACCGCAGCGACCGAAGTGGCGATCCTGAACGCCAACTACATCGCGCGCCGCCTGGCGCCGCACTACCCGGTGCTGTACGCGGGCCACGACGGCCTGGTGGCGCACGAGTGCATCATCGACCTGCGTCCGCTGCAGGACAAGACCGGCATCTCGAACGAAGACGTGGCCAAGCGCCTGATGGACTTCGGTTTCCACGCGCCGACCATGAGCTTCCCGGTCCCGGGCACCCTGATGATCGAGCCGACCGAATCGGAATCGAAAGCCGAGATCGACCGCTTCATCGAGGCGATGATCACGATCCACGCCGAAATCGTCAAGGTCGAGCGCGGCGAGTACGACCGCATGGACAATCCGCTCAAGGGTGCACCGCACACGGCCGAAGTGGTCACGAGCGACGACTGGGCCCACGGCTACACGCGTGAAGTGGCGGCGTTCCCGGTCGCGAGCCTGCGCAAGAAGAAGTACTGGCCACCGGTCGGCCGCGCCGACAACGTGTACGGTGACCGCAACCTGTTCTGCGGCTGCGCGCCGATCAGCGATTACGAGTAATCACTGACCTGCCTGCGGCATCACTTGCGGCTCGATGCGAGCCGCAAGTGCGATGCCGGATGACGGCGGCGTTCCCGATTCAACCCGCGCCGTTCGCGCGTGGGTTGGCCGGGAACGCCGCTTTTTTCGTTTGGTGCGACCGGTAACGCCGCCCCCGGCACCTCCGGTGCCTCCGGTGCCTCCGCGCTGCCCTCGCCGTCTTCGAGCCTGAACCCGGCCACGGTGCGCGCCAGCGCCATCGCCTGCATCTGCAGCATGCGCGCAGCGCTGGCGGCTTCTTCGACCAGCGTGCAGTTCTGGCGCGTGACCTGGTCCATCTGCACGATGGCCTGACCAACACCGTCCAGCTGCCTGGCCTGACCATCGCCGGCGGTCCCGAGACGGCCGACGATGTCTTCCACATCGCGCACCGAGCTGGCGATGCGCTGCATGCTGCTGCCGGCCTGCAGCGCCCACGCCGTGCCCCCGTCGATCTGCGCCACCGATTCCGCGACCACGGCGCGGATCTCGCGACTGGCCCCGGCCACCCGCCGCGCCAGCGCCCGCACCTCGGTCGCCACTGCCCCCAGCTCGACGGCGCCCATCGGCGCACGCGAGGCGTCCAGCGCCGCATTCAGGATCAGCGTGCCCGTCGCGCTCGCGGCCCGCTCCAGATCATCGACGATTGCCACCACCTGCTGCGCGCTGCGCCGGTTCGACTCGAGCATCGTCAACAGGTGCAGGGCGATACCGTCACCGTCCTGCGCGACGTCGCCGGCGCCGGCCGCCAGGCGGTTGGCGGCCCGCGCATCATCGGCGCCGTGGCGCACGTCGGCCGCCAGCACCTGCAGCGCATGTTCGGTCTGGGCCAGCGCACCGGCGCGATACACCGCGCGGCTGCCCAGACTCAGGCTACCCAGCTTGATGTCGCGCGAGGCCGCGCCGATCGTGCGCGCTGCATCGACGACCGTGCGCAGCATGCCGTTCAGATTGCGGATGCTCGCATCGAGCAGGCGCGAGGTGTCGGCGATTTCGTCGCTGCCGTAGTCGCGCTGCTGGACCGTGAAGTTGCCACTGGCCAGGCTGCTGGCGGCCAGGCCGATGCTCCGGATCTCGCCCAGCAGGATGCGGCGCACGGCAAACGTGATCGCCAGCGACAGCGCGATTGCCAGCACCAGCAAGGCCGGCATCAGGATCGAGATCAAGCGAAAGTCCGCCTTGGCGCTGCTGGCGGCCTGGCGCGACAAGGCGTCTTCGAGCGCGCCCAGGCCAGCCAGACGCTGCTCCACCAGCGCGAACGCGGCTTCGGCCTTCTGCATCGCATTGGCGCTGATCGAGCCGTCCAGCGGTGCCAGCTCGATCACGTCCTGCACTGCGCGCGCATAGCTGCGCTGCGCCTGCGTGGCCTGCCCGACATGGCGCCGCTCGGCACCGGACAGTGCGCCTGCCGACAGCGTTGCCAGGCCAGCAGCGATGCGTGCGTGCTGCGCCAGGATGTCGCGCCGCAGCGGCTCGGTGCGCGCTGGCGGAAAGCTGCCGCCTATCCAGCTCAGGTAGCGGTAGATGTCGGCATGCGCCTTGTGCGACTCCGTCCCCAGGCCGGCAGCGGCGCGCATGCTGGCGGCGCGCTGGCCGACGATCGATTCGAGCGAGTCGTTCTGGCGCGCCAGCGCGATGTAGGCCGCGCACGCCAGCACCAGCAGCAGCACGAGAACGGCGCCAGGCTCCAGCAGCAGTTTGGGCCCGATACGCAAGCGGCTCAGCATGACGCCCCCGACGGCGGCGCGGCTGAACGCGCGGGATGTGGCAATCGCATCATGGCATCCTCATTCAAGTTTTCTCTGCACCATTTCCTCAGTGCATTCACGAATGTACGTCGCGTACTGCGCACTTCATTTGTGATGGCGCAAATGCCGCCGGGCCACCGGGCGCTTAGCAACACCCTCTGTCATGAGCAATGTCCGCGCAATTGCCTCGCAGATACACCGTGCAGGCAGGGGCGCGCTACACTACGGGGATGAGAATGTTCGTTGTCCAGCCGCGCCACCTTCTGTTGCCGATCCTGTTCGTGCTGTCGCTGCTGCTACACCTGCTGGCGATCGTGTGGCTCGATCCGCGGCCGACACCGCGCATTGCCGCAGCAGGCCCGTTGACCGTCACGCTCACCGGCGCCAGTGTGACCACCGCAGCATTACCGGTCGCTGCGCCATCCGTCCAGGCGCCCGTGCAGGCACCCGGGAGAGCGCCGGCAATGCCTGCCCCCCAGCCACCTGCCCTGCCAGCAAGCGAAGAGGCCGCGACCGCACCGGCTGCCGCTGCACCAGAGCCATCCACCGCCAGCGCGACGCGGCCCCGGCAAGACATGGGCCCACGCCAGCGGCCAAGCCAATATCGCACCGCGTCGCACGACACGGTGCGCATCGATTACTGCGTCAGCGGGATTGATGGCAGCAATGGGCATCTGGCGTGGGAAACGGATGGCAGCAGCTACCGCCTGGAATTCGAGGGGATACTGGGCGACTTCGTCAGCGAAGGTGGCCTGGACGACGCCGGCATCTCGCCGCGCACAACGAGCGAGCGAGTGGGCACGGGCCAGGCGACCACGCTCTTCGACCGCGCACGCGGCCAGATCGTCGATGGCGTCACGGGCCGCAGCGCGCAACTGGTGCCCGGCAGCCAGGATGACGCATCGGTGCTGCTGCAATTGAGTGGGATAGGCCAGGCCGACCCGGACCAGCTGCGCAGCAGGCTGGCGTTCTGGATCGGCGGCGTGAACGGGGCACGGATGGTGTATTTCGATACTGCGGGACAGGAACGTCTGGACACGGCCATCGGCACGCTCGATACGGTGCGTCTGGTGCGGCTGACCGACGACGGCGCGCCGCAGCTGGAAGTGTGGCTGGCGCCGGACCGTGCGTGGCTACCGGTGCAGCTGCGCCTGACCGGCCCGGACGGCGCACTGCGCACCCAAACCGTCTGCGCGATGCGCACAGCACAAGCGAATTAAAAACAGCGCGAGCAATCGTAGGGTGGACGGCTGCGCCGTCCACGCGTTCAATCACCCGCGCCGCGCACTGACATCAAGCCAGCTTGACCGCGTGCTCGCGCGTCGCGTGGAACGTCAGCTTCGGCCAGCGTTCCTGCGTCAGGCGCAGGTTCACGCCAGACGTGGCCAGGTACGCCATATTGCCGGCGGCATCGTAGGCCACGTTGTGACCGAGCGAGGCTTCGAAGTCAGCCAGATTCTTCTTGTCTTCGCTCGACACCCAGCGCGCACTGCTGATGCTGGCGCTTTCGAACACGGCGTCGACGCCGTATTCGTTGAGCAGGCGGCTGGCGACGACTTCGAACTGCAGCACGCCGACCGCGCCCAGGATCAGTTCACCACCCAGCACCGGCTTGAACACCTGCACCGCGCCCTCTTCGCCCAGCTGCTGCAGACCCTTGTGCAACTGCTTCATCTTCAGCGGATTACGGATGCGTACCGAGCGGAACAGCTCCGGTGCGAAGTACGGAATGCCGGTGAAGCTGAGCATCTCGCCTTCGGTGAAGCTGTCGCCGATCTGCATGTTGCCGTGGTTCGGCAAGCCGATGATGTCGCCGGCAAACGCCTCTTCGACCTGTTCACGGCTGGAGGCCATGAAGGTCACCACCGACGACAGCTTGACGTCGCGGCCCAGGCGCAGGTGCTTGACCTTCATGCCTTTTTCAAACCGCCCCGAACACACGCGCAGGAACGCGATGCGGTCGCGGTGCGCCGGGTCCATATTGGCCTGGATCTTGAAGACGAAGCCGGAGAACGGCTGCTCGTCCGGCTTGACCGCGCGCACCGTGGCGTCGCGCTCGCGCGGCGATGGCGCCCAGTCGACCAGGGCCGACAGGATTTCGCGCACGCCGAAGTTGTTGATGGCCGAGCCGAAGAACACCGGCGTCTGCACGCCCGACAGGAAGCGCTCGAGGTCGAACTCGTGCGAGGCGCCGTGCACCAGTTCGACTTCCATCTTGAGCTGCTCGATCTCGAGCGGGAACATCTGGGCCAGGCGGGGATTGTCGATGCCCTTGACGATCTCGAAGGCGCCGTCGGCTTTTTCTTCGCCCGCCTTGAACAGCATGATCTCGTCCTTCAGCAGGTGGTACACCCCGCGGAAGTTCTTGCCCATGCCGATCGGCCAGGTCACCGGCGCGCATTCGATCTTTAGCACCGATTCGACTTCGTCGAGCAGTTCGAGCGGATCGCGCGTTTCGCGGTCCATCTTGTTCATGAACGTGACGATCGGCGTAGCGCGCATGCGGCACACCTCGAGCAGCTTGATCGTCTGCGATTCGACGCCCTTGGCGGCATCGATCACCATCAGCGCCGAGTCGACCGCCGTCAGCACGCGGTAGGTATCTTCCGAGAAGTCCTGGTGGCCCGGGGTGTCGAGCAGGTTGATGACGTGGTCGCGGTAATCGAACTGCATCACCGACGAGGCCACGGAAATGCCGCGCTGCTTTTCAATGTCCATCCAGTCGGACGTCGCATGGCGGCCACTCTTGCGGCCCTTGACGGTACCGGCCAGCTGGATCGCGCCCGAGAACAGCAGCAGCTTTTCGGTCAGCGTCGTTTTACCGGCGTCGGGGTGGGAAATGATGCCGAAGGTGCGGCGGCGCGCGACTTCACGCGCGATCGTGCCGGCCTGGCGGGTGGCGGCGACTTCAAGGTCGGTGCCTGCGCCGGACAGATCGTCGGCGCTGGAAATATCGGTGTCGTTGGCCATAATCGAGCCCAGTTGTGGACCTGTGACGGCCCGTGTCGGAAAACCCTCGATTTTACCGTCTCGGGCACGCGCCGTGTGAACAGAATACGGCGCGCGCCCGGGCAGGCGCAACGTGCGGCGTCAGTCGCGCACGCGGCGCCAGCCGGTACGGCGGGCATCCTGGCTGGTGGCCGACGTCACCTCGGACGTGATGGTGTCGCCCTTGGCGGTGGTGGTGACCATCTTCAGCGCGCCCGACGGCAGGCGCACGATGATGAAGCCCACTGCCGCCGCATCGCCCGACAGCAGCGAGCCGGCAATGTCGCCGGTTTCGGCGCCGGTACCAGTACCGTTACCGGTGCCGGCACCCGCAGCATTGCCGGACACCGCGCGACCGGTGCAGACATCCAGATGGTAGGCGTAGCTCGAGCCGCCCACGTTGCAGGCCGTCGACGACTGCGGCAGGTTCGTCACCACCGACAAGGTGCCCGCGACGATCTTCGGATCGAGGTTGACCCGCTCGCCCTTGTTGATGTCGAAGTCGATGAACCAGCCCGACCTCGCACCCAGATTGACCGTCGCGCCGCCGACGGTGAAGCGGTTCGAGCGCGCCACCGATGGCGTTGCCGCGTTGTACGGCACGGTCTCGGTGAACTGGCGTTCCGAGAACGTGTCGGTGGCGCGCCATTTGGCATCGGCCACCGGCGTGCCGGTATCGGCCAGCACGTACACGCTCTGCTCGCTGACATCCTTGATGTCGATGTAGTCGAGCATGCGACCGGTGCCGAAGGTCACGACGCGCCGTGTCGGCGACGCATCGGCCCCCTGCCCGGTCGTATCGACCTGGCACAGCGCCACGTCGGGCCGCGACGTGATCGGCTGGCCGGCGCCGGCACTGCCCATGCGCACCCGCGCCACCTTGGCGCCGGTGAAATCGAAGCGCCACATCTGGCCGAAGTTGTCGCCCCCGTACAGGTAGGTCACCAGCGGGTCGGTGTTCGGGTTGGCGGTGATCGCCGTGATCTTGGCCAGGCCGGACGGATCGGCCACGCCGCTGCCCGAGCCGATACCACCCGAGCCGGTGGTCAACAGGCCCGTGTCGGCGTGCGTGATGTCGCGGTCGCCCAGGTTCAGCACCTGCTGGCCGGTGGCGACATCGACCACGAACAGAATGCCCTTGCCGCTGCCGCCGGCCACGCCGTCCGCATCGGGAATATTGTTGTAGCCCGAGGTCAGGAAGGTCACCCAGCGCTGCTTGTCGTTGCCGTTGGCGTCCTTGCCGTCCTTGATGGTGCCGAACTGCGGATTGCCGAACGTGAAGCCCATCTCGGGCTGGTGCAGCGCACCGGCGCAGACGGTGGCATCGGCGCAGATTTCCCACAGCGGTGCCGGCGCATCGGGATCGGTGACGTCCAGTGCGTAATAGCCCCGGCCGCCGGCATTCAGGCCCGCGACCAGGATCGTGCGCCAGGCGCCGTTGATCTGCACGTCCGCCAGCTCGGGTGAGCCATCGACCGTGAACTGGTGCTCGGTCGCATAACCCACGCTGGCCTGGCGGTACAGCTTCTTCATCGTGATGCGCGGCATGTAGGCCCACATCTCGGTGCCCTTGACGGCATCGAACGCATGCAGCATGCCGTCATTGGCCGCGATGAACACGGTCGGCTTGCGCCCGGCCTGGGCCGTCTTGTACGCATCGTAGCCTTCGGCCACGTAGCTCTTGCGCGCGCCGCGCAGATAGGCCGGCTTGGACGAGGCAATGTCGCCCAGCACCACCGGTTGCGCCGGCTTGTCCGGTTCGACCTCGGTCTCGCTCGGGGCGGAATAGCCGCGCAGAATCACGTTGTTGGCGTATTGCTGGTGGCCGCGCAGCCAGTTGACGATGGTTTCGCCATTGTTGACGATCGCCTGGTTCGTGCTGTTCAGGTTGGCGCATTGCGACAGCAGCGAGCACTTGTTGGCAAACCAGGCGCGGTCGGCGCCCATGTCCGCGTACACCAGATCCTTGCGGGTGCCACTGACGGGATCGCGGTACCAGATCGTGCGCGTGTCGCTGGCCGCGCCCACCTGCTGGCCCACGGTCCAGGACGAACTCCAGATCACCTTCTTCACGACTTCGCCTGTGACCGGGTCGAGCACCCGCTTGGCCAGGTTGCCGGTCCACTTCACCGTGGTGAACGTCGACGAGAAGATGTCGGCGTCGTCCTGCGTGATGTTCGGCGTCGAGGTGGCTGCCGAAGCAGCGGCGCCGGTCGCCTGACGAATGTCGTTCAGGGCCTCGTTCAGCCCTTCGACCACCTGCTGCGGATCGGACGCAGCAAAGTACTTGCCGCCGCCATTGATCGCGGCGTGCCACAGGTCGTCCACGCGCGACTGGTACGTGTCCGACAGCGCCACCTTGTCGACCACCGGATCGGGCCAGCGGTACACGCCGTCGCTCGTCCACGGGCAGCCGGTGCGCACCTTGTCGATGATGTTGTCGAGGTCGCCGCCCGGTTCACGCGCGGTATCGTACTTCGGCTCGTAGGTCATGACGCCGTCCACGCCCAGTCCCAGTCCGTAGGTGCGCATGTGCAGGCGCTTGTTGCGCGTGCCTGCCACGACCCCGACCTCGCCTTCCAGTTCGGGGCGCAGCGAATTGTCCTTGGGGGCCGGGGCGATCGTGTTGCGGCCGCCGTTGTACCAGTACAGCGCGACGTCGGCCAGCGACGGCTTGGCTTGCGCGCTGGTGTCGACGCAGCCGGTGTCTTCGGTACAGAAGCGCGCCGGGTCGTCCTTGTTGTCGTTGTTGACGACGTCGGTGACGCTGCCGCCATTCCAGTAGCCGTCGGTCGTGACGAACGTGAAGTTCTGCTGGCAGGGAAATTCGATCACTTCGGCGCCCTGCGCCTGCTTGAAGATCCCCTTGTTGGCAAACATATTGCCCATCTCGTTCAGCGCCAGCCGCACCGGCGTGCCGCCGGCACTGTTCATTTCATACAGCGCCTTGTACCAGGCGGTGCGATCGCCACCGGTGAACGACTTCGGATACAGGATCTGGTCGTTGCCCATGTAGTCGGTCTGGTTGGCGGCGCGCTGCAGGCCCACCAGGCCCACCTTGTAGTCCTTGTCTAGCGGCTGGAAGGCCTGGCCCACGGCCGTCTTCATCATCTGGTTGCGCGACTTGTAGTACGCATACCAGTTGGCGAAGTTGGTCATTTCTTCGTCGTAGGTGCAGGACGTCTCGGCCCGGCAATCGGTGCGCGCCTCGGTGCGCGGATAGGCATCGCGCGTGGCGACGATGTCGGTGCGCGTGAATACGCCGGTATCGACGCCCGACACCGATGTCGGCACCTGGTCGGTCACCGCAGCCACGGACGTGAAAGCGAGCGTATTGCGGTTATTGATCGCGCCAATCGTGGCGGCCGTCCCGGCGGCCGACAGCGGGCCCACCAGGCACAGTGCCGTTGACGGTGCTGCCGCGCACTGTGGCGTGATGCCGTTGCCGCCGGCGTAGGCCTTGACGGTACCGGCGGTGCCAATTTCGGTGACGAGCTGCGTGACGATCTGCGCGGCCGAGCCCCTGCGGGTCAGCTCGAGGCCACGACTGAACCAGGTCTGGCCGGCAAAGCGCAGATTGGTCAGCACGCTGCGCGTGCCGTCACCCGCGGTGCCGCTGAACTGCAGAAGCGCCGTGACGCGGGCCCCCGATTCGACGATCAGTTCTTCGGCCGTGCGGCTGCCCTCCTTGATGACCTGGCAGCCGTTCTTGTCGGTGGTGCGCGGGCAGGCGATCGAGAACACGGCCAGCATGTTCGCCGCCGGCAGCGTGATGCCATAGGTGGAACAGGCAGGCGCCGTGCCGGAGGCTGTCTGCACACAGGCGTAGAACGGCCTTGCCAGTCCCATCTTTGCATTGATCGACTTGGCCAGCGCGACCGCCAGCGCAATCTGCTCGGCGGCCGTGTTGGTGCCGCCCGTCACGGTCATCGCGCCGTTGGTGATTTCCTGCAGGCCGGCCACGCTCGCCGACGTGACCTTGTTCAGCGTCAGCGTGCTGTCGGACCCGGAATTGTTGATGGTGATCGTGCTGTACCAGTTGACCGGGCGGTTCGGGTCGCCAAAGCGCGGGTATTTGTAGTTGCCCACGTACTTGGCCTGGCAGTTGGTCAGGCTCGTGCTGTCGCACCAGCGCACCGGCGCCGGCTTGCTGTAGGTCGTGTTTGGGGCGACGGCGTTCACGGCGGTCGATACGCAGTTCTGGAGCTTGCTGTCTTTGCAGTACTCGTTGACGTTCAGCCGGTAGTAATAGGCGTTGCCGGTGACGGGATTCGGGCCGGTGTAGGTGCGGTTCGGATACGTGTAGCCGATCACGTTGCGGCGGCATTCGCCGGTACTGTCGCACCATTCCAGGTCGGGGAAACCCGTGACCAGATTGGTCTTTTGCGAGGATGCCCCGGCCAGATCACGGTACTCGAGGCTGAAGCCGTCTGTAGTCACGTTGGTCCAGCCACTGGTCGTGGCCCGGTTCTGCTCCGGGTACGAGCTCTGGTCGGCCTTTACCGGCGGCTTGTAGCGCATGTCCGGGTTGTAGTACTGGCGGTTGAACTGCGGCGTGTGATACGGCACGTCGCCGACCGCGCATTCGCGCAGGCCCAGGGCCAGTGTGCTGCTGGCGCGGCAGGTCGTGTTGTCGTTGACGTAATCGGGCGTGTACGTGTACGCCATCGAACCGGAATCGTCGTACAGCAGCATCAGGTTCGGCTTGACCGTCCCGCTGCCGGTCAGGCTCATCAATGGCATGGACGCCAGCGAGGTCGGTCCCGCCAGTGCGGGCGTGGCGCCGAGCCCAAGGGACAGGGCCAGCAGCGCCAGGATAGTGGTGAGAGACTGTTTCATGCGATATCCATTCGAACGGCGATGCGCGGGGCCCATCAGGCGCCGATCAGCACGACCATCTGGTTGATCACGTTACCGCCGCGCGCGCCATCGAGGCGGGCGGTAATGACATAGTGCAGCTGCGGCGAACTGGCATACGCCGGCGCATCGGACGCCAGGCTCTCGCCGATCGCCACGGTCGTGCCCAGCTTGACCGTATTGGCAGCGGTCTGGACGCAGCTGTTCTTCGGATTGGGGTTGTTGAACGGGCCGGCCGCCTTGCACATGCGGTGGATCACGTACTTGATCTTGTTGCCGTCGGCATCCTGGAACTCGACGCTGCCGGTCCAGAATGCGCTGTCGCGCGGGCTCAGGGCCGTGTTTTTCATGCTGGCGACATAGCCCTTGCCGGCATTGTCGGCATCGAGGTCGGACCGCTTGGCAATCGCCGTTTCGCGCAGCCACTGGAACCCTGTGTGCAGGCCGAGGTCGACGGCACGGCTCAGCGTGGCGTCATAGGCCAGGTTGGACGCGGCCAGCGTCGTGGTATTGCTCGAGCGCAGCAGATAAATGCTGGTCACCAGCATGACCAGCATCATGATCAGCATGACCGGCAAGGCAACGCCGCGCTGGCGGCGCGAAACGATTCGGAACGTCATGCGGTAGGCCTCCAGCTCGCGTTACGCAGCGGCACGACGGACTCGAACGCGCGGTAGCGATAGCATTTCCAATCGATCGTGTCGTCCTTGACGCCCAGGTCGAGCGTGACCGGAACAGCATCGATGCCGCTTGGCTGGTCCGTCTTGAACACCTCAAGCGCTTCGGTCGTGGTGGTGCAGGCGCCGCCACTGGCCGGGCGCTCGGGGCGCTTGTTGCGCGCCACGACAGCGATCCTGAGCGCGGCGACGCGCTGATAGTCGCCGGCGCCACCTTTCACGCCATCGCCGTCGGCATCGATCATGGTGTTGGACCACTCACGCACCTGCATGCCCAGTTCCGGATCGAAGGCGGCCACGGCGCGCGTGTCGAAGCCGTACTGGGCTTTGAGGGAGACGATATTGTCGGCCACTGCCTGGGCCGTTGCACCGCTGCTGCCGAGGTTGGTCGCGCGCAGGCGCAGGACACCGCCCTCCACCAGCCAGGTGTGGAACGGCAGATTGGCAGCGCGGCCCAGGTTGAACACGCGGGTGGCGCTGCCGGGGAAGGTGCGGCCCAGGTCACCTGTATTGAAGCGATCGGCCGTGCTGGCAAAGCCGATGGATGGCGCATCCTGATTCAGTGTCGAGATCTGCGCCAGTGCGCACTGGCCAACGCTGTCCTCGGGCGCCGCCACGATCACGTCGCCGACGGCAAAGCCGTAGGGCGTGCGATCCAGCGCAATCTGGTTGCCGCCGTTGTAGTTCGTGGTCAGGCGCACGGTGGCAGTGCCGCTGGTCGCGCTGCCCGAGTACAGCGTGAGCTGGTCCGGCCCTGCGTTGCCGTGGACGATCACGGCGGCTGCCAGCGGATGGACGGTCGCCGCGCCGCGCAGGGCTGACGTCATCGTGAAGGCCTTGCTGTCGTTGAAGATGGTGTCGCACCCGGCCAGGATCGGGTCATTCAGGCCGTAACCGGCCTGCTCGGCATCGGCGCTGATCGAGAACATCGCCATCATCCCGTTCTGCATCGATTCGGACCCGCCCAGTGCACCATCCTTGTTGCCCTCGGAATCGGTCATCATGCGGGTGGCAAACATCACGGCCAGCAAGCCGATCACGATGCTGACCATCAATTCGACCAGCGAGAAGCCGGCTGCTTGTGGTCGTGCGGATTGGATGCGCATGCTCATGCCGACCTCGACAGGTAGGTGACGATCCGGTGCCGGTTCTGCTGCGCCGTCTCGTTGCGGCGCCAGCGGATCTCCACTGCCACCGCCGTGCGCTTCGTGCCCGCGGCCGGGGTGACAGCCACGACGACGCTGGCATTGGGCAGATGCTTTGCCAGCGCTGCATGCCAGTCCTGCAAGCGCGCGCCGGGCGTGGCGTTTGCTGCGACCGCATAGTCGCTCAGATGGTCAAGGTCGTTATTCATCACGCCGATCAGTTCATTCGCAGCGATAGTCGCTTCGGCGCGCATGCTCGCTTCGGCCAGCGCAGCCTGCGAATTGACTTGCAGGCCCAGCGTGCCGATCAGGCCGATGGCCAGGATCAGGATCGCGATCAGCGCTTCGAGCAGCGCGACGCCGCGTTGTCCGGTGTGCCCGGGATGGCGCGCCGTTTGGCGCATGGCAGGTGGGCGGGTCGGCATCATGGGCACCGGCGTGAATCGCCCGCGTTCGCGGTGGGCCGGCAGGTCACGACGGCCCCGGCCAGCGTCACGACGACGGCGCTGGCGGGAAAGGCGTCGCCGCCCCCTGCCGGCGTCAGGTCCAGCCGCGTCAGCGACGGCTTGGACGTATCGATCCAGCCCAGCGCCGTGAAATAGGCTGTGTCGGCGTTGCCATCGGGCGTGACGGTCAGCGCAGAGGCGCGCGGCAGCGACGCTGCGCTGCGAAACACGGAACTGGTTTTGACGGTGCCGCCGTCGGGGGGAACCGCCGGCTTGTCGACGTCCGACCAGCGCGTGCTGGCCGCCGTGCAATCATCCGCCGCCGTCGGGAAGCAGACGTCGGCCTGCCAGTTGCGCTGGCCGCTTTGTGCATTCTCGGTAAACACCAACCGGCTGCGCGCGTTGTTCGCGAGCGCCAGGCTGCGCGCCTGCGTGTAGCCCTCGGCATAGAACTGGGCGGCGCCGGTACTGGTGGTGGCGCCGAGCCAGCTGCGCATGTTCGGCACGCCCACCGCCATCAGGATGGCAAAAATGGCCAGCACGACCATGGTTTCGACCAGCGTGAAGCCGACACAGGGCACGACGCGGAGCCTGGCGCTCATTGGGTGCACGAGCCGTCCTTCCGGTCGACCCAGCAGTTGTCTTTCTTGGTCCAGCCGGCCGGCACGCCGGTGGTGGCGCGCTTGCCGGACTGGTCCAGCGTATAGACGAAGCTGGCAGCGGCAGCCCGGCCGGTGGCAGTCAGCAGATAACCGCTGACGTCGGCGTTCTCGAGCTTGTAGGTAAAGTTGGCGGTCGCAGCCGGCACCTGGTTGAATTTGTCGTAGGTGCGGTTGTTGGACCAGAACTGTTCCAGCTTGGGCTGCGTGGACGCCAGCGCGCTGTGGGCTTCTACCAGCCGCGCGCGCGTGATGTAGCTGGTATAGGACGGCATGGCGATTGCGCCGAGAATGCCGATGATCGCGACGACGATCATGAGTTCGACGAGGGTAAAGCCGGATGGACGCTGCTGCATGGGGTTGCTCCTGACCGAAAATGCATCGGTAATGTTTCCAGGAGGAATGATAACCCGACTTCCTGTCATTTCCCTGAGGAAAGGCTGACAAAACGCTGACAAGTGCGCAGATTTGCGTTTTTTATCGGGATGCGTTTGTTTGCCTGACATCAAAACGGACGACGACGTGCGTGCCGCCGTCCTGGGCATCGGCCAATTGCACCGAACCACCGTGTGCCAGCGCGATGTCGCGCACGATCGCCAGCCCCAGCCCGCTGCCGGTGACCGTGTCATCGAGCCGCACGAAACGTTCGAATACGGCGGCCCGGCGCGCGGCGGGAATACCCGGACCGGAATCGACCACGAAAAACTGCGTCGCCCCGCCATCCACGCCGCAGCCAACCGTCACCTGCCCGCCTGCGGGCGTGTAGCGCAGCGCGTTGTCGACCAGGTTGTCGATCAGATCGCGCAGCTGGAAGGCATCACCCGTCACCGGCGCCGGTGCCAGTTCGAAGCCCAGGTCGATCCCCTTGCGCGCCGCCTTGTCGACGAAGAACTGGATCGATTCCTGCACCAGCAGCGACAGATCGAGCGGGGCAACATGCTCGCCGGGCCGCCCTTCCCTGGCACGGGCCAGCGCCAGCAGCTGATTGACCTGGCGGATCATGCGCTCGTTGGCCACGCCCATCATGCCGAGGGAATGCAGCGTCTCGGGGTCGCCCGCATGGCGCGCATGCAGCCATTCGAGCTGTAGTTGCACGCCGGCCAGGGGCGTACGGAGCTGGTGCGCCATATCGGCGAGAAAGTCGCGCTGCGCCCGCGCGCCGGTCTCGACTTTATCGAGCAGGTCGTTGAAGCCACTGACGACCGGCGCGATCTCGAACGGCACGCCGTCGGTGGGAATGGGCGCGAGGTCGTCCGGCCCCCGCCTGGCCAGCTCGGCGCGGATGCGCGCCAGCGGCTGCAAGCCATTGCCCACCGAAAGCCAGACGACGCCGACCAGCGTGATCGTGCCCAGCGAGACCAGCACCACAAGCGAGCGCACGATGGCGGCGCGCACGTCGAGACGCTGACGCAGCGTGCGGGCCACGCCGATGTGACGCAGTCCCGTCGGCGTGGCAACGGCCAGCGCAACGACGCGCACCGGCTCGCCGTCGACCTCGGCATCGTACGGCGGCGCGCCGGGACGCAATACGGGAAAACCCGGGGTGCCGGCACGGGTCCGGCCTGCGGCGTCGCGCACGACGAACCAGGCGCGCTCGCCCGTCGTCGCGGCGGCGACCGGTGGCAGGGAGACGGTACCACCAGCAGCCACGCGTCCGGCGATGCCGCTCGCGGTATCTGTCAGGCCGGCGTCGAAGGCAACCTGGGCCGGCGTCCAGGCCAGGCCCGCGACCAGCGCAGCCAGCACGAGATTGACGAGCAGGATCGGCCCGAGCAGCCATTTCAGCAGGCGCAGGCGGATGCTGGTCATCGGCAAGAGCGCGTCACGCGGCCGCTTCGAGCAGGTAGCCGAAGCCGCGGATGGTGCGGATCGCCACGCCGGCGCCGTCGAGCTTCAGGCGCAGGCGTGACACGTAGACTTCCACCGCATTGGGCGTTACATCGTCGCCCCACGGCAGGATGGCGTCGATGATCTGCTGCTTGGAGACGACGCGCCCGGCATGCTGCAGCAGATAGTCGAGCACGCCCCACTCGCGCACCGACAGGTCGATCGTGCCCTCGCCGACGCGCGCGCGGCGGGTGGCGCTGTCCAGGCTCAGGCGGCCGAGGGTCAGGACGGACGATGGCGGCGCGTGGCGGCGCGCCAGCGCGCGGATGCGGGCAACCAGTTCTGCAGTGGCAAACGGTTTGACCAGATAGTCGTCGGCGCCGGTTTCCAGGCCCCGCACGCGGTCTTCCACGGCATCGCGCGCCGTCAGCAGAAGCACCGGGATGGCGCCGCCGCGTGCACGCAGCCGACGCACGACTTCGAAGCCATCGATACCGGGCAGGCCGATATCGAGTACGGCGACGTCGAAGGCAGCGTTGGAGGCAGCACTGGAGGGAGAAACAGAAGAGGAAGCAGCGTCGGTACGCTGCAGGGCGGCATCGGCGGCGAGGCCGTCGCGCACCAGATGAACCGTCATGTCCTGCGCGTCGAGAGCGCGTACGAGACCGTCGGCAAGTACCGCATCGTCCTCGACAAGTAATATATGCAGCCCGCTCTGCAGTCCGATTCGCAGCCCCATTTGTAGGAATATCCTGTTTTGTGGTCAGTGAACATCACTGCCGGCACCCCGAATTATGCGATATTTTTTGTTTCCGTAACAAAATATACCGTCTTTCTGGGGCAAAACAGGCATTTCTCCCAGTAGGACTGGACTGACACATGATGATGCTTGCAACCTACACCGGGGCGACTACATGTCTTATGTGCGGCAACAGACGGTAGACGTAAAGTACACCCATCGCGACGAGGTAAGCACCATACGCCTCCTGAGTCGCTCCTGACGCACGATTGACCTAAGAGGACATAACATGAACAACACTCAACTTGCTGGTATCACGCAAAAAGCAAAAAGCCAGAACACTGCCACGAGTGAGGCACTGAAGTCCCAGGTCAAACCGATCGTCAGCTACAGCGGCACGCAACAGAATGAATTGCTGGCAGCGCTGCCACGCCAGGATCTGGAAGAAATGTTCGACCATCTCGAACTGGTCGCCATGCCATTCGGTAAAGAACTGTTCGAGTATGGCAGCAAACTGGAATACGTGTATTTCCCGACAACCGCAATCGTGTCGCTGCTGTATGTGATGGAAGACGGCGCTACTACCGAGATCGCTGTTGTCGGTCACGAAGGCGCAGTCGGCGTGTCGCTGTTCATGGGTGAGCGCGCTACCTGCTCGGCCGTGGTGCAAAGCGCCGGTTACGGTTACCGCCTGCGTACCCAGTACCTGCGTGACGCCTTCAACCGCGGCGGCGCCCTGCCACAGCTGCTGATGCGCTACACCAACGCCCTCTTCGCCCAGATGGCACAGAACGCGGTTGGTGGTCGTCACAGCTCGATCGAACAAAAGCTGTGCCGCTGGTTGCTCGACCGTCTGGACCGCTCGGCAAGCAACGAACTGAAAGTGACCCAGGAACTGATCTCGATCATGCTGGGTGTGCGCCGCGAAAGCATCACTGCTGCTGCTGGCAAACTGCAGGACGAGGGCCTCATCCAGTATCGCCGCGGTAACATTACCGTGCTCGATCGTGCTGGCCTGGAAGACTACGCTGGCGAATGCTACAAGGTCGCCAAGTCGGAATACGACCGCCTGCTGTCGGATGTTGCACGCTAAGTTGTCGAGTTAGTTCTCAACCCGGATTCGCTGCCCTCTGTGGCAGCGATTCTTGTTTATCCGGCGCTGTTGTCTGCATCAGGGCCGGCGTCGCGTAAGGAGCTTCCCCCACTGCATTACCATCCGGCGCTAACGTCGGAATCCAGGCGCGAACACATGTGCCCACGCCGTTGACCCCCCGCTCCACCACCAGCGTTCCACCCAACAGCAAAGCACGCTCGCGCATGCCAAGCAATCCGTGCGACTTGGTACCAGCCAGCATACTTTGCGGGATGCCAATACCATCATCGGTAATTTCCAGCCCCCACCCTGACGGTTCACGTGTCAGATTGACGATGACATTGCGGGCCTTGGCATATTTGGCGATATTGTTCAGCGCCTCCTGCGTGATGCGGAACAATGCAATCGCTTGTGTAGGACCAGCCTCATCTACTTCTGCATCGATCAGCGCATCGCAGTCGAGCGATGTCACACGCCCATAATCGGCGCAGTAGCTCTGGAGCGCCGCCGACAGACCCATATTGTCCAGCAGACTGGGGCGTAGATTCTCGATGATGCGGCGCTTGAGTTGTACTGTGTCGACCAGCGTGCGACGCGCGCGGCCCAGCTTGTCTGTCAACTCCGGCTCGCTCGCGCGCAAGCGCTCGATGACTGTGGCCAGGTCAATGCCGATCGCCGTCAGGTTCGCCCCCATCTCGTCGTGCAGTTCACGCGCCAACCGGGATTTCTCTTCTTCGGATACGCGGATCAGATGGCGTGACAGCACTGCCAATTGCGCCGTGCGTTCTGCCACGATATGTTCGAGACCATCGTTGGTCTGCTGCAATGCATATTCGGCATGCAACCGCGCAACGAACGACCGCTGGATCAGCTTATAGAAGAGCAGCAAAACGATGATGGCTGCGGCGTTGATGCCAACGCCAAATAACGCAGCATGCCGGTATTGCTGATAGAAGCCGGCGGTGCGCGATTTGAGCAGCTCATTCTGTTCGCGCGTCATGATCACCACTTGCAAGCGGATTTCATCCATCTGCGCACGGTCGTCTGCAGCGGCAGCAATGGCAACGATATCTGCCAAACCACCCTGCCGGAACACGTCGAGCGATTCATGCAGCAATGCGAGCTTGCGCTGAATCAAAGTTTGAAGTTGCGCCAGGTTTTTTGCTTGGGACGGATTGTCGGCGAGCAGCGCGTCCAGCGACCGGAACTGGGCATTGATCTGCTGAGGGGCGCCCCGCAGCGGACCGAGATACACCTCGTCGTTCGACAGAAAATAGCCACGCAGGCTCGTTTCGGCATCGGTGACGATCAGGTTCAGGTGCTGCAGGTCGTCGGACACCTGCGCCGTGCGCGCCTGCAGTGCATTGGCGGCACGTAAATCATCGAGATTGCGCAGCAAAAATACGCCATTGACCACGAGCAGCACCACACACACCAAACAGAGCAACGACTTGTGGAGAGGCAGACTGCGGGCCGGGCGTGTGGCCAGGGTGGTTGAAAAATACATCCAAACATCCTTTCACGCTGACAACGCGGCCTCGCATTTTACCTGCAAGGACGAGTTGCTGCGCCGCAAAATGACCTGACGTAACTATTTGTTGCATCTAACGCGCGGGAGCTGGATTCGCATTGTCCTGCACACCAATGACAAAACGCGCCGAAGCGCGTTGTAGGATGAAGCCGATATGAACAACCGCCGCGCTCTTAGTCGAGCAGATTGTTCTTCATTGCGTAGTAGGTCAAGTCCGAATTGGACTGCAAGCCCATTTTTTCCATGATCCGGGTACGGTAGGTCGACACGGTCTTGATGGAGAGTGACAGCGCATTGCCGATATCGGACACGGTCGCGCCTTTCGCCAGCCGCAGAAACACCTGGAATTCGCGGTCGGACAGCTCAGTATGCAGCGCCGTGTTCGGGTCGCGATCGAAGCTTTGTGCCAGCAGCTCGCCCACTGTCGACGACACGTAGCGCCGCCCCTGGAACACGGTGCGCACGGCTGTCTTGAGTTCGTCCGCTTCGCATTCCTTGTTCAGGTAGCCATTCGCGCCCATCTTGAACAGGTTCAGCGCATATTGCTGCGCCGGATAACCCGACAGGATCAGTACAGGGAGATTGG
Source organism: Telluria sp. LT1R51-2 (assembly GCF_059685775.1). Lineage (NCBI taxonomy): Bacteria > Pseudomonadati > Pseudomonadota > Betaproteobacteria > Burkholderiales > Oxalobacteraceae > Telluria > Telluria sp. LT1R51-2. The sequence continues at coordinate 2,256,236 of NZ_JCASIM010000001.1, forward strand.
GCTGGCCCTGGCGGATGGTGCGCAGGATGTCGATGCCGCTCTGATCGGGCATGGCGATATCGAGCAACAGCACATCGCAAATCTCGCGGCGCGCGATATCAAGGGCCTCGCGGCCCGTTGCGCCTTCGGCCACGACTTCAAAGTCGCCCGACGACGAAAAAATCTGCTTGAATCCTGCTCGTACTATCTGGTGATCGTCACAAATGGCAACGCGTATCATTGTCTTCCCTTAAATTTTCCTTGCGCAGGAAAGTGCCGGATCTGCTCCGCCCGGTTGATGCGTGTCATTCAGCATCGCGCGAGTGACATTTTAACACTCCACGGCCTGCCTTCAACAGGGTACGAATGCCTGAGTGATCAAACCTGCGTGCTTGACCCGGCGACGACCCGCTGCCTGCGGGGTCGCGCGACCCGGCACAGTCTCGTACGGCGAACCTGCCGAAGGCTTGAGTTGGTGGCCAGCACTACGGCGCCGGCCGCGATCCATGCTTGAGCAGATCGAGGATGTCCAGCAAACCGGCGCGCAATTTGTCGCCATCGATGGACGGTGGGGTATCGCGCAAGCGCTCTTCGTCGAGCTCGGCCACTACGACGGCCCGATGGTCGAGCCGGTTACGTGCGCCGCTGATCGTGAAGCCTTGCTCGTACAGCAATTCGCGGATGCGCCGGATCAGCAGCACTTCGTGGTGCTGATAATAACGGCGGTTGCCGCGACGCTTGACGGGCTTGAGCTGGGTAAATTCCTGTTCCCAGTAGCGCAGCACATGCGGTTTGACGCCGCACAGCTCACTGACTTCCCCAATCGTGAAATAACGCTTGGCCGGGATCGGTGGCAGCACGGTCAGTTCGGTCTTAATTGGTCGATCGTTCATCGTTTATTCAAGCTGCGCGCGCCATTGAACCCGAGCCCGCATTGCCCGGCCCGGCTTCTTCCACCATGGCCTTGAGCTTCTGGCTGGCGTGGAACGTCACGACGCGGCGTGCCGTAATGGGAATTTCTTCCCCGGTTTTCGGATTGCGGCCAGGCCGCTGCGGCTTGTCGCGCAACTGAAAATTGCCAAAGCCCGACAGCTTGACGGCTTCGCCGCGCTCGAGTGCATTGCGGATCTCGTCGAAGAAGGTCTCGACCATGTCTTTGGCTTCGCGCTTGTTCAGCCCGACCTGCTCGAACAGCAGCTCGGCCAGCTCGGCCTTGGTAAGCGTGGGCAAAGACTGCTCTGCCTCTTTACGCACGCGCGCCACCAGCATTGCACGATCCAGGTCGGCCACGAGGGCTTCCTGGAACACGGTCGAATCAACGTCGTTATTGTTAATTTTGAGGCCCTGCCCGTAAGTCAAACGATGCCGCAGCGACAGCAAGCCGGCTTGTGGCCGGTGTGCTGTCAGCGTGGAAATGCATATTATGCACGCAGCTTCGCGTTCAGTTTGGTTGAAGCAGTGGCGAGCACCGCCGCCATAATGGCGTCGACCGCATCGTCCTGCAGTGTCGATTGAGTATCTTGCAAGCTAAAGCGGAAAGCAAGGCTTTTTTCATCCGCCTCCAGACCCTTGCCGCGATATTCATCAAACAAAACAACGGCTTGCACGATCTTTCCCATAGGATTTACCGCAATTTCAGCAGTGAATGCATCCATTACGGACTGGGCTGGCACGTCCTGTTTGACCACCAGTGCCAGGTCACGCGTGGCGCCCGGGAACTTGGAAATCTCGGCATACACCGGCACGATACGACCGCGTAATGCTTCAGCATCCACCTCGAACACGACCGGCGCTTGCGGCAGATCATACTTTTGCAGCCAGCGCGGGTGCAGCTCGCCGATCACGCCGATCTGCTGGTCGTCGAGCATGACTGTGGCCGAGCGACCCGGGTGCAGCGCCGGATGCTCTGCCTTAGCAAAACGCAGCTGGCGCGGCGCGAACAACGCTTCGAGATCCGCTTTCAGGTCGAAGAAATCGACGGCGCGCGTGGTGACGTCCCATTGCTCGTCGAGCGCCGGACCATAGGCAATCGCGGCAACGCGCTTTGGCTGGTCGTAACCGGCCACCGTCAACGGACCGTCCATGACCGACGCGTTGCGCTTGAACACGCCGCCGACTTCGAACGCGCGCACGCGGCCAGCCTTGCGGTTGATGTTGTAGCGCACATTGGCCACCAGGCTGCCGATCAGCGACGAACGCATCACGCTGAGCTGGCTGGCGATCGGGTTTTGCAGGCGAATCGGCTCGAGGTTGCCGGCGAAATCCTGCTCCCACGTGCTTTCCACGAAGCTCATGTTGACCACTTCCTGGAAGCCCAGGTCGGCCAGCTGGTGGCGGATCGCAAACAGCGAGCGGGTGTTTTCCGGCTCGATCAGCATCGCGCTCGGCGCGCTGGGCGGCCGGGTAGGAATGTTTTCGAAGCCATACACGCGCGCGACTTCTTCGATCAGGTCTTCCTCGATCTCGATGTCGAAGCGGTAGGTCGGCGCCGTCACGTGGAACACGCCTTCTTCTTGCACAAAGCCCAGTTGCAGGCGCGTGAAGATGTCGGCGATCACGGCGTCGGTCAGCGGCACGCCAATGACTTGCGCGGCGCGCGCCGTGCGCAGCACCACGTGCGTACGCACCGGCAGGTTGACGATCTGGTCGTCGATCGGGCCGACTTTGCTGTCGGGCGTGCCGCAGATATCGATCAGGAGCGCCGTGATGCGCTCGAGGTGCTCGGGCACGGTCGCGTAGTCGACGCCACGCTCGAAGCGGTGCGCGGCATCGGTCGAGAAATTGAAGCGGCGGGCACGGCCCTGGATGGCGTTTGGCCACCAGAATGCCGCTTCCAGATAGATATCGGTGGTCTCGAGCGACACGGCGGTCGAGTCGCCACCCATGATGCCGGCCAGCGATTCGATCTGCTGCTCATCGGCGATCACCCCGACCCACTCGTCGACCGCAACGGTGTTGCCATTCAAAAGCTTGAGGGACTCACCGGTCTTGCCCCAGCGTACATCCAGGCTGCCGTGGATCCTGGCCAGATCGAACACGTGCGATGGACGGCCGACTTCGAGCATCACGTAGTTGGAGATGTCGACCAGGGCCGACACCGAGCGCTGGCCGCTGCGTTCCAGGCGGCGCTTCATCCACTCGGGCGTGGCCGCGCGCGCATTCAGGCCGCGGATCACGCGGCCGGCGAAACGGCCGCACAGGTCGGGCGCCGATACGCTCACTGGCAGGATCTCGTCGCTGTTGACCGCCACCGTGCGGGTGGGCTCGAGCGTCAGCGGTGCGCCAGTCAGCGCTGCCACTTCGCGCGCCACGCCCAGTACGGACAGGCAATCGGCCTTGTTCGGCGTGAGCTTGATCGTGAACTTCAAATCGTCCAGGCCCAGGAAATCGCGAATGCTCTGGCCCACCGGCGCATCGGCCGGCAGTTCCATCAAGCCATTGCTTTCTTCGGAGATGCCCAGCTCTTTGCTCGAGCACATCATGCCCTGCGATTCGACGCCGCGCAGCTGGCCAACCTTGATTTCAAACGGCTTGCCATCGGCGCCTGGCGGCAGCACGGCGCCGGCTTTCGCGCAGATCGCTTTCATGCCGGCGCGCACGTTCGGCGCGCCGCACACGATATTGAGCAAGGTGCCGGTGCCGACATCGACCTGGCACACGTTCAGACGGTCGGCGTTCGGGTGCTTGACCACTTCCTTGACCTCGGCCACGACGACGTTCGAGAACGGTGGCGCCACCGCTTCGACCTCTTCCACTTCGAGGCCCGACATGGTCAGCAGGTGGGACAGCTCATCTGAATTGATCTGCGGATTGACGATCGAGCGGAGCCAGTTTTCGGAGAATTGCATAATCTTTGTGCCTCAGCGTCGAATTAATTGAACTGCTTCAGGAAACGCAGGTCGCCTTCGTAGAACAGGCGCAAATCACTGATTCCATAACGCAGCATCGTCAGGCGCTCGAGGCCGGAGCCGAACGCGAAGCCGATGAATTTTTCCGGGTCGAGCCCGAAGTTGCGCACCACCGTCGGGTGCACCTGGCCGGCGCCCGAGACTTCGAGCCAGCGGCCCTTGAGCGGACCGGAGCCGAACGCGATGTCGATCTCGGCCGACGGTTCGGTGAACGGGAAATACGATGGGCGGAAGCGCACTTGCAGGTCGTCGGTCTCGAAGAAGGCCTGGACGAAGTTCAGGTACACGCCCTTGAGATCGGCGAAGCTGATGTTCTCGCCAATCCACAGGCCTTCGACCTGGTGGAACATCGGCGAGTGGGTCGCGTCGCTGTCGACGCGGTAGGTGCGACCCGGTGCGATGACCTTGATTGGCGGCGTGTGGGTGCGGGCATAGCGCACCTGCATCGGGCTCGTGTGCGTGCGCAGCAGCAGCGGCTTGCCGGTGCTGTCGTTGCCGTCGATGTAGAAGGTGTCCTGCATCGAACGGGCCGGATGGTTCTCCGGGCTGTTCAGTGCGGTAAAGTTGGTCCAGTCGTTTTCGATCTCGGGGCCGTCGGCCACGTCGAAACCGATGGAGCGGAAGATCTGCTCGACGCGTTCCCAGGTGCGCATCACCGGGTGGATGCCACCCTTCGAGCGGCCACGGCCGGGCAGCGTCACGTCGATGGCTTCCATGGACAGACGCGCCTGCAGCTGCGCCTCGGCGAGCGCCTCGCGGCGCGCGGTCAATGCCTGTTCGATTTGTTCTTTGGCGGCATTGATCAGAGCGCCCTGCGCCTTGCGCGCATCGGGATCGAGCTTGCCCAGACCCTTCATCAGGTCGGTCACCTGGCCGGTCTTGCCCAGGTACTTGGCTTTCGCATTTTCAAGCGCGGCGGCGTCTGGCGCCTCCGCGAAATCGGCACGGGCCGCGACGACGAGTTCTTCCAGGTTCATGCTTGTTCTTTTCCTGTTTTTCGTTGGCGGGAGACGCCAGAATCAAAAACGGGGCACAGGTGTGAACCTTGCCCCGCTTCTTTGTGCGCCACGCCCGGTGAGGAGCGCGGCACCAACTTGCTTAGCAGCTTAACGAATCAAGCAGCCAGCTTGGCCTTGACGGCGCTGACAATCGCGGCGAACGCCGGCTTGTCATGCACAGCCATGTCGGCCAGGACTTTACGGTCCAGTTCAATTGCGGACTTCTTCAGGCCGTTCATGAACACGCTGTAGGTCATGCCGTGCGAACGCGAAGCCGCGTTGATACGGGTGATCCACAGTGCGCGGAAGACGCGCTTCTTGTTGCGACGGTCACGGTATGCATATTGGCCAGCGCGCATGACTGCTTGCTTGGCAACACGATATACCTTGCTGCGACGACCGCGGTAACCTTTGGCAAGGTCAAGAACCTTCTTATGACGGGCACGTGCTGTAACCCCACGTTTAACTCTAGGCATAGTAGCTCCTTAGTGTGAGATTAAGCAGATGGCATCATGCGGTAGACGGACGTGACGTCTGCTGCATTGATGTTGCGGGTGCCGCGCAGTTGGCGCTTGTTCTTGGTGGTCTTCTTGGTCAGGATGTGACGCTTGAACGCCATACCCGATTTCACAGTACCACCTGGACGCACGCGAAAACGTTTCTTCGCGCTGCTTTTGGTTTTCATTTTTGGCATAGTCATCTGCCCTCGCGGACAGTCTCATATGTAACAGGATTGCAGGTGGCAGCGACGCTGCTCTTAGATGCCTACTTTCACTTGTTTTGCAGCAGACTCAGAGCCTGCTACAACCTGCTTGTCGCAAACAGGAATCGAAGATTGTAGCACAGCTTATTCACGCTTGGATAGCTGACTGCAAGAAAGACAGGCAGTGGGCGACACCCGGCGTACGGACGCAATAAAGCCGGGCCGGGCTGCAGACAACCTCTGCAACGCGGGCCCGGCTCTGGATGCTCCCGGCGAAGAATTACTTCTTCTTCCTCGGCGCGACCACCATGATCATCTGGCGACCTTCGAGTTTCGGGAACTGCTCCACCTGACCGACTGCATCGAGATCCGTGCGCAAACGCTCGAGCACACGCATACCGATATCCTGGTGGGCCATTTCACGACCGCGGAAGCGCAGCGTGATCTTGGCTTTGTCGCCTTCTTCCAGGAACTTGATGAGGTTACGCAACTTGATGTTGTAGTCGCCGTCATCGGTACCCGGGCGGAATTTGACTTCCTTGACCTGGATGATCTTCTGCTTGAGCTTCGCCTCATGCGCCTTTTTTTGCTCCGAATACTTGAACTTGCCGTAGTCCATCAGGCGGCAGACCGGCGGGACCGCGTTTGGCGCGATCTCGACCAGGTCGACGTTCAGTTCTTCGGCCATGCGAAACGCGTCGGCCAGACTAACGATGCCCAAAGGCTCGTTCTCTACGCCGTTCAAACGCATTTCGGGATGGGTGATCTCGCCATTGATGCGATTATTCTTGTCAGTAGCTATGTTGTTTCCTTTGAACGTATTGAAATTTGGCCGGGATTACTTCGTCTTGGCGGCGACTTCGCCCACCAGACGTTCCACGAGTGCATCGACGGACATCACGCCCAGATCGACATTGCCTCGGGCTCGCACAGCCACGGTATTCGCGTCTTTTTCTTTATCCCCAACAACGAGAATATACGGCAGTTTTTGGACGGAATGTTCACGTATTTTATAGGTGATCTTCTCATTGCGCAAATCAGCGTGAACACGCAGGCCTGCGACGCGCAGCTTGGCCTCGACTTCTTTCACGTAATCGCCCTGCGCATCCGAGATGTTGAGCACCGCCACTTGCACCGGGGCCAGCCAGAGCGGCAGTGCGCCGGCGTAGTTTTCGATCAGGATACCGATGAAACGTTCCATCGAACCGACGATCGCACGGTGCAGCATCACCGGCACGCGGCGGGTATTGTCTTCTGCGACATACTCGGAACCAAGGCGGCCCGGCATCGAGAAGTCGACCTGCACGGTGCCGACCTGCCATGGACGGCCGAGGCTATCCTTCAGGTGGTACTCGATCTTCGGACCATAGAACGCGCCCTCGCCCGGCAATTCAGTCCAGGTCACGCCGCAGGCACGCAGCGCCGAGCGCAGCGATTCTTCAGCCTGGTCCCAGACCTCGTCCGAACCGATGCGGCTGTCGGGACGCAGCGCCAGCTTGACGTCGATATTGGCAAAGCCGAAGTCGTCATACACGGCCATCGCCTGGGCGTGGAACGACGTGACTTCGCGCTCGACCTGCTCTTCGGTACAGAAGATGTGGCCGTCATCCTGGGTAAAGCCGCGCACGCGCATCAGGCCGTGCAGCGCGCCGGACGGCTCGTTGCGGTGGCACTGGCCGAATTCGCCAAAGCGCAACGGGAGGTCACGGTACGAGCGCATGCCCGAATTGTAGATCTGCACGTGACCCGGGCAATTCATCGGCTTCAACGCGTACGAACGGTTCTCCGACTCGGTCGTGAACATATTGTCGCGGTAGTTTTCCCAGTGACCGGTTTTTTCCCACAGCGTGCGATCGAGAATCTGCGGCGCCTTGACTTCGCTGTAGCCGGCGACCTGGTACTTGTGGCGCATGTATTGCTCGACCTGTTGCCAGATCGTCCAGCCCTTCGGATGCCAGAACACGAGGCCTGGTGCCTCTTCCTGGAAGTGAAACAGGTCCAGCGACTTGCCGAGTTTGCGGTGATCGCGCTTTTCGGCTTCTTCGAGCATGTGCAGGTACTGCTCCTGGTCTTCCTTCTTGGTCCAGGCGGTACCGTACACGCGCTGCAGCATTTCGTTCTTGGAGTCGCCGCGCCAGTAGGCGCCCGCCAGCTTCATCAGCTTGAAGACTTTCAGCTTGCCGGACGATGGCACGTGCGGGCCGCGGCACAGGTCGGTGAAGCTGCCTTCGGTGTACAGCGAGACGTCCTCGTTCGCCGGGATCGAGGCAATGATTTCTGCCTTGTAGTGTTCGCCGATGGATTTGAAGTAATCGACGGCTTCGTCACGCGGCAGCACCTTGCGGGTGACCGGCTCGTCCTTCTTGGCCAGCTCGGTCATCTTCTTTTCGATGGCGGCCAGGTCGCCCGGGGTGAACGGGCGCTTGTACGAGAAGTCGTAATAGAAACCGTTTTCGATGACCGGACCGATCGTGACTTGCGCTTCAGGGAACAGTTCCTTGACCGCGTGCGCCAGCAGGTGGGCGGTCGAGTGACGGATCACGTCCAGCCCTTCCGGATCGCGGTCGGTGACGATCGCGAGATCGGCGTCGGCGTCGATCAGGAACGACGTGTCGACCACCTTGCCGTTGACCTTGCCGGCAAGCGCTGCCTTGCCCAGACTCGGGGCAATGCTCTGCGCTACCTGCGCCACCGTCACGGGACCGTCAAACTGGCGGCTGGAACCATCGGGAAGTCGGACGTTCAACATGCTGTACTCCAATCGTGGCGCCGCGCGCCGTTAAATAACAAGAATCAAGGATAGTAAAATCTGGACGAAAAAAAACGCGGGCTAGCCGCGTTTTCTTCTTTGTGTCGAGCAAAAGAACACCACACCGCGCCTAGCGATTCCCCCACAACCTGGTTGTAGTTCGCGGTGTCATAACCGTTGATGCCTTTCTCGCTCTTACTGATATTCTGGTGGGCGGTGCAGAATTCGAATCTGCGACCCCTTGGATGTCGACCAAGTATTCTAACCAGCTGAACTAACCGCCCGATGCCGCCATTATAGGGACCCGATGCAGGAACCGCAACCCTCGCACAAAATTTATTGCTGACCAGCCCGCACTGCCACCACCGCACGAATGATTTACACTAGCGCCCCCAGCCTACTATTGATTGCATGGCGATGACGTACAAGCCGCACGACCCTTCCCACCTGCATGCCCACCTCGACGGTGACGCACGCCATTCCCATTCCATCGAAGCGCGCAGCCAGAAGGCGCTGGCCTTTGCCATGGGCCTGACCCTGCTGTTTGCGCTGATCGAGGTGATCACCGGCTTCGTATCAAATTCGCTGGCCCTGATCTCGGACGCCGGCCACATGGTGACCGACGCCGCCGCCCTCGGTCTGGCCCTGCTTGCACAGATGATCGCCAAGCGCCCGCCATCGGCGCGCCACTCGTTCGGCTTCGTACGCGCCGAAGCGCTGGCCGCGTTCGTCAATTGCCTGGTAATGCTGGCCCTGGTGGGCTGGATCGGCTGGGAAGCCATCCAGCGCCTGATCCATCCGGAGCCGGTCAAGGGCGGTATCGTGCTGGTGGTGGCCGCGCTGGGCGCCTCGATCAATCTGCTCGTCGCGTGGATCCTGTCACGCAACAATGACAGCATCAACACGCGCGCCGCGCTCGTCAATGTGATGGGCGACCTGCTCGGCTCGCTGGCTGCGATTGCCTCCGGCGCGATCATCTATTTCACCGGGTGGCTGCGAGCCGACCCGATCCTGTCGATCTTCGTCGCGCTGCTGATCCTGCGCTCGACCAGCGGCATCCTGCGCGAGTCATACCACTTTCTGATGGAAGCGGTGCCGCACGCGATCGACTTCGTGCAGGTCGGCGCCGACATGGCCGCAGTCGACGGCGTACTCGCCGTGCACGACATGCATGTATGGGACATGTCGCCCGGCCACCCGGCGCTGATCGGGCACATCGAGATCCGCAGCCTGGAACAATGGCCCGCCGTGCTGGAAGCCGTGCGCGCGATGCTGCGCGCGCGCCATGGCATCGACCATGTGACGCTGCAACCGGAAGCGGCCGGCGGCAAATCGCTGTGAAACCGGCGGTCAACATCGACTTGCCACTATTCGTGTAAGCACAGGCCCACCCCAGGCGAGCACGTGCGCCGATAGCCCGGTTCGGTAATCGGCGACATAATGCATGTATGGACCTTACACCGAACGTATTCGACACTCTCATCATCGGCGGCGGGCCGGGTGGCCTGACCGCCGCCATTTACCTGCGCCGGTTCACCCGCAATGTCGCCCTGGTCGACAAGGGCAACAGCCGCCTGGCCTGGATTCCCGTCTCGCACAATTACCCCGGCTTCCCGGACGGGATCAATGGCAAGCTGCTGCTCGACCAGCTGCGCTGCCAGCTCGGCAAGTACGGCGGCCACGTGATTCCCGGCGAAATCAGCAACCTGCGTATCGACGACGGCCTGTTCATCGCCGATTGCACGAGCCCGGAGGGCGACGTCACCGAAATGCGCGCCTACACGGTGCTGCTGGCCACGGGTGTGGCTGATGTGGGCATGCCGGTCGAGCGCTGGGACGAAGCGGTGGCCAGCGGCGCGGTGCGCCTGTGCCCCGTGTGCGACGGCTACGACGTGATCGACAAACGCATCGCCGTGGCCACGGCCGAAGTCAACCCGGTCGGCCACGCCCTGTTCATGCGCACGTTCAGCCGCGACGTGCTGCTGTTCGAACGGGCCGACGAGTCGGTGGTCGACGCCGACCAGCATGCGCAGCTGCAGGCGGCGAATGTGCAGCACATCGCGTCACCGCTGGCCGGCGTTACGCTGACCGATGACCTCAAACCCGTGCTGCACACGCGCGACGGGCAATCCTATGAATGCGATGTGTTCTACCCGATGCTGGGTGAGAATGCGCGCTCTGCCCTGGCGGCCAATCTCGGCGCCGAAACGGTTGAATGCGACACGCTGGCCGTGGACGACCATTGCCGCACGGCGGTGCCCGGGCTGTACGCGATCGGTGACGTCACGCGCGGGCTGAACCAGATCACCGTAGCGACCGGCCAGGCTGCCATTGCCGCGACCACGATTCACAACACGCTGCCGTGGGCGCTGCGCTGACGGGTTAAGCGTTACTGGCCGCCGGCCAGCTTGCGGCGCCGCTCGATCGCCGCCTGCGCGGCCGTGTCGCCCGCCGCCGCGGCGCGCTGCGCCTGCACGCCCAGCCACGCCAGCAGCGGCCGGCGCCAGCCCTGGTTTGAGGCCGTGTCGACGGCCAGCGTAATCCCCGCTGGCGTGATGCGACTCGCCTTGAACTGCGCGCCAGCCGCCACCAGCCGCGCCAGCGGATCGGCAATGCTCTCCAGCGCGCCGCCACTGACGACCGCCCGATGCTGCTCGGGCAGCAGCGTCACATCCAGACCTTCCCACTGCCCCGCCAGATACGCGGCGTAGGCGCGCTGCGCCGGTGTCGCGTCATCAGCCAGCGCCGCATAACCCGGGCACTCCTCGAACACGAGACTGGCCACCTGCGCCGCGCAGCGCACCAGCTCGACCTGGGCTACGTGATCAAGCCGCCCGGTGGCAGTGGTCTCGGCGCGCGCTTCGCGGAACTCGGCATTTGACGCGGCCGTGTGCCCTTTCAGGTAATCGTCAACGGACGCGTCGAGCGCGCCCTTGGCGTTCGCCTGCCAGTCGGGCGGCAACGGCTTGCTCGCGCAGCCGGCCAGCATTGCAGCAATCAACAATGGAATGGTCTTCATGGCAGCTTGATCTCCGGATTGGTGCGCGCGAACGGCCACTTGCGGTTGATTTCCTCGACGAGGCGATTCACCTTGCGCAGGCTGGCGTCGACATCGCCGCGCAGTGCGCTCAGGTCTTCAGTCGCTTCGCGCGTATTGGCGCCGACGGCCTGCGCTTCGACCAGCACGGCATCGACTTTCTTCAGCGTGGCGCTCGCGTCCTTGAGCACGACGTCGAGCTGGCGCACGGCCGCCTGGGCGTCGTCCATCACGCCGGCCTGGCCGAACACGCGCTGGTCGGCTTTGGCCAGGATCAGGTTGACGCGGTCGAGCGCCTCCATCAGCTTCTTCGCTTCTTCGTCGCCACCCAGCGCGCCACCCAGCACGCCGTAGCGCCCCGACATGCGGCCCGTGACGGCCGACAGGTTCGACAGGCTGGTATTCACGTCCGAGCCGGACGACGTCATCGTTTCCAGGTTTTCCAGCAGTCCGCGCGCCGTGGCGACGATGCGCGGAATCTCCGCCGTGGCATCGCCGCGCAGCACGGTGCGGGTCGAGCCGGCCGGCAGCGGCGCATCGGTCAGCACGCCCGTGTAGGCGCGCAGGCGCGTTTCACCGACAATGCTCGACTCCAGCGTGAAGACGCTCGACGCGCGCAGCCACTTGGCGTCCTTGCTCTGGACGTCGACCAGGATATTCACCTTGCCGGTGTCGGCCAACTCCACCTGGCGCACGCGCCCGATCGGAAAGCCGGCAAACGTCATGTCCATGCCGGGAATGACGCCGGTCGAATCGTCGGCCACGAGCGTCAGGCGCTGGGTCGGCTCGAACACGCCACGCGCGTACATCACGTAGAACACGAAGCCGCAGATCATCAGCCCCAGAAAAACGAGGAGGAGTACGGCCTTGGTTTCAACGTGCTTCGGCTCGTCGGGCAGTGCGGTATCGGGAATCTGGTCCGTCATGTGAGTCTTGGTCCTGTCAATCAGATGTATTTCAGTGCAAGCGAGGCCGATTCGATCACGATCAGCACGAACAGCAGGCGCAGTGCGCCCGGCTGCACGGTCGAGACCAGGCGCCGTGGATAGCGCTGCAATTCGAGGATCGCCGCCGTCGGGATCAACGCCACGGCCAGGCCGAACAGCACCGTCTTGAGCACGAAGCCGGCCGTGACGGTTGGTGCGAACACGCGCCCTACTGTGCGGGTATAGTCGCCCAGGCCCCACGGCGAGACGCCGTACACGTTCAGATAGGCCAGCAGCAGCACGACGATGGACGTGACCAGCGCCAGCGTCAGCACCGCCACCGCATTGGCGAACAACTGCGGCACCAGGTCGCTGCGCATGCGGCGCAGCGCATCGTCGCTGGCGCCCCGTGCAGGCAGCGCGCGGTGCGCAAGGCCCAGCGCGGACGCGTCGAATGCCATGCTGGCGCGCAGCGCGACGAACAGCGCCGCGCACAGTGGGATCAGTTCGAGCACCAGCACGCGCACCACCATCTCGAGCGCAAAGCCCGACAAGCCATAGCTCTTGGCCGTGACCAGCACGATGCGGATGATGACGAGGCTGACCAGGCACGCGGCCAGCGTAAACCAGGGCAATACCTGCCAGGTGCTGGCGTGGATGTGGCGCGCGGTGGCGTGGAAGCGTTCGCGCTGCCAGGTCGATGGCGACAATGCCAGCACGATGGCCACCGCGCCCAGATGGATCATGTACCACCAGCTGCGCAGGTAGCGTTTGGCGTGCGCGAACCAGAGTTCGGGATGGGCGGTGGAAGGAAGCGAGCGCGGCATGGGCTGAATGATACTGCGGTTGCGGCAGGCTGCGCGGGTCGGTGACAAATGATTACGTCACCTCCCCGCGCACGGAGCACGGCCCTACTGCCGCTTCGCCTCCATCACGCCGCCCACCTCCATGATGGCCGCCAGCGCCTTCTGTGCCTGCGCCGTCGACCCGATTTCGGCCGTGAAGATCATGCGCGCCTGGCCCTTGGCGCTTTGCGTGTTCACCCCGATCACATTGATCTTCTCGCGCGAGAAGACTTCGGAGATATCGCGCAGCAGCCCTTGCCGGTCCTGCGCCAGGATGAACAGGTCGACCGGATAAACGGTTTCGTTGCCCGCTGAACCCCATTCGGTCTGGATGACGCGTTCCGGCGACTTGGCCTGCATCTCGGAGAAGTTCTTGCACGTCAGGCGGTGGATCGAGACGCCCTTGCCGCGCGTGACGAAGCCGATGATCGGATCGGGCGGGGCCGGCTTGCAGCACTTGGCGAGCAAGGTCATGAGCCCCTCGGTGCCCAGCACCAGCACGCCCGACTTGGCGCCCTGCTCCACGCTCGAGGCGCGGCTCTTGTTGTCGAACTTCGGTTCCTCGACCGGCGCCGGTTCGTCGCCATCGTGCAGCGCGGCTTCCACGTGGCGCAGGCTGAACTTGTCCTTGCCCACTTCGATGAACAGTTCGTCCACTTTGGCAAAGCCCAGCTTCTGCGCCAGCAGTTCCAGGTTGACGGCCGTCTTGCCTTCGCGCTGGAGCGACTTTTCGACGAGCGCGCGGCCGTGGGCCAGCGTTTCGGCCTGGTCCAGCGCGTGGAACCAGGCGCGGATCTTCGAGCGCGTGCGGCTGCTGACCGCGTAGCCGGGACTGAGCCAGTCGCGCGACGGGCCCTGATTGCCGCTGGAGCCCTTGGCGGTGATGATTTCGCAGGTCTGGCCGTTTTTCAGTTGCGTATTGAGCGGCACCATCACACCATCGATGCGCGCGCCGCGGCAGCGGTGGCCGACATCGCTGTGCAGGTGGTACGCGAAGTCGATGGGCGTCGCGCCCACCGGCAGTTCGAGCACCCGCGCCTGCGGCGTCAACACAAAGATGCGGTCGTCCAGCGTCGTGGCCTTGAGCTTTTCGACCCATTCGCGTTGCAGTTCTTCCTGGCCCGACACCGCATCGGACACGTCGGTCTTCCAGGCCAGCAGCTGACGCAGCCAGGCGATCTTTTCGTCGTATTGCTGGCTCTTGAAGTTCGAGCCCCCTTCTTCTTTATAGCGCCAGTGCGCGGCGATGCCGTATTCGGCAAAGTTGTGCATCTCTTGCGTGCGGATCTGCACTTCGAGCGGCCGGCCGTCTTCGGCCATGACCACCGTGTGCAGCGAGCGGTAGCCGTTGGGCTTCGGGCGCGAGATATAGTCGTCGAATTCCTTCGGCACCGGCGTCCAGATATTGTGAATCACGCCCAGCACCGTGTAGCAGGTCTTGATGTCGGGGACGATGACGCGAAACGCGCGCACGTCGTACAGCTCGGTGAAATCGAGCTCCTTGCCGCGCATCTTGCTCCAGATGCTGTAGATGTGCTTCGGGCGGCCCGACACATCGGCCGGAATCGACGCCGACGCCAGCTCGCGTTGCAGACGCTCGATCGACGAAGCGACGAAGCTCTCGCGCGACATGCGCTTTTCTTCGAGCATCTTGGCGATGCGCTTGTAGGTATCGGGTTCGATGAAGCGAAACGCCAGGTCTTCCAGCTCCCACTTCAGTTGCCAGATCCCGAGCCGGTTGGCCAGCGGCGCATAGAAGTCCAGCACCTCGCGCCCGTAAGCGCGCGTGACGTCGTCAAACCGTTTGTGCTCGGCGAAGTGGCGCAGCGTGGCCGCGCACGAGGCCAGACGCATCAGCACCACGCGCATGTCGGTGGCCATCGCCAGCAGCATCTTGCGCAGCGTCTCGTTTTGCGCCGCGGCCTGTTGCGCGGCATTCTTGCCGCTGCCCACGGGGGCGCCGCCGGCAGTCAGGTCACGCAGGCGGATCAATTGATGCACGCCCTGCACCAGTGCGACGACGCCGGCGCCGAAGCGTTCTTCGAGGTCGGTGAACACGGCCGGGTCCATCAGCGCCAGCTCGAACACCAGGCCGGCGATGCGCGTTTCGGCATCGGTATTCAGGTACGCGAGCGTGCCGGCAGCGCCAAGCGAGAATTCGAACGCGCTCTGGCCCGAACCGGCCAGGCGCATGCCATAGGCGCCGAACGCATAGTCGAGCGCAGCGTGCACGCGCACGCAGTCCTCAGGGCTCAGCCCCTGTACCAGGCCGGTCTTGGTATCGCCTAACAGTGCGGTGGAGACCATGCGCTCAGCGCAGCGCAGCGGTGACGCACACCTCGACCAGGCAGGCCGGGTTGGCCAGCCTGGCTTCGACGGTGGCGCGCGGCGGGGTGTGGCCCTGGGCGACCCACTCGTCCCAGACATCGTTCATGCCAGGGAAGTTGTCCATGTCCGAGATGAAGATATTGCAGGACAGGATGCACGATTTGTCGCTGCCGGCTTCGCCCAGCAAACGGTCGACGTGGCCCAGCACTTCGCGCATCTGGCCATCGATGCCCTGGGTAGTGTCTTCGGCGATCTGGCCGGCCAGGTACACGGTCTCGTTGTGGATCGCGACTTCGGACAGTCGCTTGCCTACGTGCAGTCGTTTGATTTCCATGATGTCTTTCTGTTCGATAAAGGTTGATTCAGGCCGGATCGTCATGATCCCGTGCCGGTTAAAAATGTGCGGACAATGGCGATCTGGTCGGCGTGCACGAACGTCGGCGCATGGCCGACGCCGGGGAGTTCGACCAGGCGCGCATGCGGCCCGCGGGTCGTCATCTGCTGCGCCGTCGCGCGCGCGAGCAGGTCGGACTCTTCGCCGCGCACCAGCAGCGTGGGGCACGTAATCGCATCCCAGGCTGCCCACAGCGCCGCTTCGTCCTCGGCCGCGCGTTCGACCGTCATGCTGCGAAACGGCTGCGCCAGATTCAGGTCGTAGTGACGGCGCCACTGGCCGTCAGCGTCCTGGCGCAGCACATCGCTGGCCAGCTTGTGCCACTCGGCGTCGGCATGCGGCCCGAACGTGGCCGAGACAGACTTGATGTAGTCGGCGCCAGCGGCAAAGCTCGGAAAGCGCACGTCCTGGCCGATATACTCGCCGATGCGCTGCAGCGCCTCGCCGCCCAGTGCCGGGCCGATATCGTTGATCACGAGCCGCGAGATCGGCGAGCCTTCGAGGGCCGCGAGCGACATGCCGATCAGGCCGCCCATCGAGGTGCCGAACCAGGCGACATCCTCGCTCTCAGTGCTCGCCGTGACGCGTGCAATCAGCGTGACCATGTCGGCCACGTACTGCGACACCTGGTAGCCGGCCGGATCGCGCAGCCGGTCAGAGCGCCCGCGCCCGACGATATCCGGGCACACGACGCGCCAGGTATCGCACAGCGCCTGCGCCATATCGTCAAAATCATCCCCGACGCGGGTCACGCCGTGCACGCACACGAGCACCTTCGGATTGTCCGCCGCACCCCATTCCTTGTAGGCGACACGGTGCAACCCGGCAGGCGACATGCACTGGACGCTCTTGAATCTGGGCTCGGACATCGCGACTCCGGAATAAGAAAAGTATGAAAGGCGCCTGGCGGCTTTCGCGCGCGGATGGCGTTACGGTTAGAATTCTACCAATTCTGAGGGAGTTCCCCCCATACGCTCGCCAACGGGCATTTACCCATGAGGACACAATGACATCGACCATGCTAAACGGTAAAACGGCTCTCGTCACCGGATCGACATCGGGCATCGGCCTGGGCATCGCACGCTCGCTGGCCGAACAGGGGGCCAATATCGTGTTCAACGGCTTCGGCGACGCGCAGCAGATCGAAAAGCTCTACACCGATATCGGCGCCGAATTCGGCGTGCAGACGGCATACCACAATGCCGACATGTCCAAGCCCGACGAGATCGCCGCGCTGATGCAGTATGCCAGCGACAAGTTCGGCGGCGTCGACATCCTGGTCAACAATGCCGGCATCCAGCACGTGGCCGCGCTCGAGGATTTTCCGCCTGAGCGCTGGGACGCGATCATCGCCATCAACCTGAGCTCGGCCTTCCACACGACGCGCCTGGCCTTGCCCGGCATGAAGCAAAAGAACTGGGGCCGCATCATCAACCTGGCCTCGGTGCATGGCCTCGTGGGCTCGAGCCAGAAGTCGGCGTATGTCGCGGCCAAGCACGGGCTGGTCGGCCTGACCAAGGTTACTGCGCTGGAAACGGCGCAGACGGGCGTGACGTGCAATGCGATCTGCCCCGGCTTCGTGCTCACGCCACTGGTCCAGAAACAGGTGGATGACCGCGCCGCGCGCGAAGGCATCGACAACGACGCCGCGCGCAAGGCGCTGCTGCTCGAGAAGCAGCCGTCCGGCGAATTCGTCACGCCCGACGAACTGGGCGCGCTGGCCGTGTTCTTCTGCAGCCCGGCGGCAAACCAGGTGCGCGGCGTGGCCTGGAATATGGACGGCGGCTGGGCTGCTCAGTAACCATTCTCCCGTCGCGGCCGGGCTTGTTGCCCAGCCGCGCACACTCCAGGTGCGAAAATTTCCACGCTGCACTGCTGCGGTGCAGCATGCGGATTTCCACAATAGCGTGCACCGTGCGATTGCGCCACCATGGCATCACTACCAACCTCGTTGAAGAGTTGCCATGAAGAAGCCGTTTTATAAAATCCTGTACGTCCAGGTATTGTTCGCCATTGTTCTTGGCGTGTTGCTGGGCGTCTTTTACCCAGAGGTAGGTACCGCGATGAAGCCTTTGGGAGACGGCTTCATCAAACTGATCAAGATGATCATCGCCCCTGTGATCTTCTGTACCGTCGTCGCCGGTATCGCCGGCATGCAGGACATGAAGAAGATCGGCCGCGTCGGCGGCAAGGCACTGCTGTACTTCGAAGTCGTCTCGACCTTCGCCCTGGCCATCGGCCTGGTCGTGGCCAACGTCGCCAAACCCGGCGCCGGATTCAACGTCGATCCGGCCCACCTCGATTCGAGCTCGATTGCGCAATACACGACCAATGCGCATGCCCAGACCACGACCGAGTTCATCATGCACATCATCCCGACCACGTTCGTGGATGCGTTTGCTACCGGTAACATCCTGCAAGTGCTGCTGGTCGCCATCCTGTTCGGTTTCGCGCTGTCGATGATGGGCGAGCGTGGCCGTCCGGTGACCAAACTCATCGATGATGTCTCGCACGTGATCTTCGGCATCGTCAACATCATCATGAAGGTCGCTCCGCTGGGCGCATTCGGCGCGATGGCGTTCACGATCGGCAAGTACGGCATCGCGTCGCTGCTGCCACTGGCCAAGCTGATGGGCTCGTTCTACCTGACCTGCGCGCTGTTCATCTTCATCGTGCTGGGCGCAATCGCCCGCTTCACCGGCTTCTCGATCTTCAAGTTCATCCGCTACATCAAGGAAGAACTGCTGATCGTGCTGGGTACGTCGTCGTCGGAAAGCGCCCTGCCAAGCCTGATGCGCAAGCTGGAAAGCCTGGGCTGCGCCAAGCCGGTCGTCGGCCTGGTGGTCCCAACCGGTTACTCGTTCAACCTGGACGGCACCAATATCTACATGACGATGGCGGCCCTGTTCGTGGCGCAAGCAACCAATACCGACCTGACGCTGACCCAGGAACTGACCATCCTGCTGGTGGCGATGCTGACCTCGAAAGGCGCGTCGGGCATCACCGGCGCCGGCTTCATCACGCTGGCCGCAACGCTGGCGGTGGTGCCGACGATTCCGGTGGCCGGCATGGCGCTGATCCTGGGCATCGACCGCTTCATGAGCGAAGCGCGCGCGCTGACCAACTTCATCGGTAACGGTGTGGCCACGGTCGTCGTGTCGAAATGGGAAAACGAACTCGACGTCAAGCGCATGGACGATGTCCTGCATGGCCGCGTGATCGTCGAAGACCAGAACACCATGGCGGCAGTGCGCAACGCGGCGTAATCGTCTGCGCTTGCTGTTCCATGAAAGCCGCACCCTTCGGGGTGCGGCTTTTTTTTGGCGCGCCCGATCGTGCCGGGGCTGCTTGATTGTGTCTGGTATATTCAGAACATCCCGACTGACGACCGGCAGCGCCGGTGCCTCCACGATGCTGATTGCCGCTACCCCCGACAACGAAGCCGCGCGCCTGGCCGCCCTGTACGACCTGCTGCTCCTCGACACACCCGCCGAGGAGCGCTTCGACCGGATCGTGGCCTTTGCCGCTACCGAGTTCGACGTGCCGATCGTCACCATCACGCTGGTCGACACCGACCGCCAATGGTTCAAGGCCCGCACCGGCACCGAGCTGTGCGAAACCGGCCGCGACATCTCGCTGTGCTCCCATGCAATCCTCGAGCAGGACATCCTGGTCGTGGGCGACACGCTGCTCGACCCGCGCTTTGCCGACAACCCTCTCGTTACCGGCGCGCCGCACATCCGCTTCTATGCCGGCGCGCCACTGACCTTGCCCTCAAACCTGAGCCTGGGCACCCTGTGCCTGATCGACCGCAAGCCACGCACGCTGGACGCGATGGAACTGGGCATCCTGCGCACGCTGCGCGATCTGGTCGTGATGGAACTGCGCAATATCAGTGAGGTGGCCGATGCCTGACGCAACCAAGAACATTCTCCTGGTCGAACCGGAACCCATGCTGCGCCGTACCGTCGCGATGACGGCGCGCAGCCTGAACCTGGGCCAGGTCCATGAAGCGGCAACAAACGCGGCCGCTCTGCGCCTGCTGAGCGTGCGCACCTTCCAGGGCGCCGTCATCGCCGTCGACTGCGTGGGCAGCGGCAAGGACAGCCGCTACGACCTGGGCCTGATCGACCGCCTGCGCGCCGATGCGGCTGCCAACAAACAGGCGCTGTCGATCGCGATCATGACCGAGACGGCCACACCCGAACTGTTGAGCGACCTGCGCGAGCGCCGGATCAGCCGCGTGATCCTCAAGCCGTTTCGCGCCAGGGTCGTGCTCGACACGATCGAGACGATGTGCCGCTCAGGGAAAACGTGAACCCCTCTTGCCACAGGAAGCACAAATCTTCGTAGACAACTCGATCTAGACAAGATAATCTAGCTTCATCTTGCCTATCCGAGGATGTCATGCCGCTCTCCCCTGACGCGCCCAAGCCCACGCCCGCCGAGCTCGATCTGTTGCAAGTGCTGTGGCCGCTAGGCGCCGCCACTGCCAAGCAGGTTCACGAAGCGATGCTGCCGCAGCGGCCCGACGTGACCTACGCGACGGTGCTGCGGCTGATGCAGGTCATGCACGCCAAAGGCTTGCTGGCGCGGGACGAAAGCGAACGCTCGCACGTCTATAGCCCGCTCCACGCGCGCGATGCGCTGCAGGGCAATTTACTGAACGACCTGATGCAGCGGGCGTTTGCCGGCTCGGCCAAGGCGCTGGTGCTGGCCGCGCTCAAGAGCGGCATCTCGAAGAAGGAACGGGCCGAGATCGAGCAGCTGTTGAGGGACGGGGACGGCCAATGACCGCCACCTACCTGGTCGCCAGCATCGGCTGGACGCTGGTCGAATTCATCTGGCAAGGCGCGCTGATCGGCTGCGCCGTGGCGCTGGCCATGAGCTTGCTGCGCAATGCGCGCGCCGAGCACCGGTATGCAGTCGCCTGCACCGGGCTGTTGCTGTGCCTGCTCTGGCCGGCTGCCGAACTGGCGGCGCGCCTGGCCGGTACGCAGGATCTGGCGGCGCAGCCGATGGCAAGCTTTGCCAGCGGCCTGCTGGCGGGTCCGCTCGACGACAGCTGGCGCGCCGCGTTCGAACGCAGTCTCGGCTGGATCGTCGGCACCTGGGGCGTCTGCGCTGTCGTGCTCGCATTGCGGATGATCGCAGGGTTGCTGTGGCTGCACCGCGCAGCGGCGGTCGAGGCAAGCGACCCGGCCTGGCAGGTACGGCTCGACCGGATGGCGCAGGCGGCCGGTATTGCACGCACGGTGCGGCTGCGCATCGTCGCGGGACTGGCCAGCCCGGTCACCTTTGGCTGGTGGCGGCCCGTGGTACTGGTGCCGGCGTCGCTCGTGTCCGGTATGCCGCCCCACTTGCTGGAAGCGTTGCTGGCGCATGAACTGGCCCATATCCGGCGTCACGACTACCTCGTCAACCTGCTGCAGAACGTGGTCGAGGCGCTGCTGTTTTATCACCCGGCAATCTGGTGGATCTCGGGACGCATCCGCGCCGAACGGGAACTGGTTGCCGACACCATCGCAGCAAGACAACTGGGCGAACCGCGGCGCCTGGCTCTTGCGCTATCCGAACTGGAACGACACCAGTTCTCAACCCAGCATCTGGCCCAGGCGGCCAATGGAGGCAATCTCATGCAACGCATCAAACAACTCGTTCGTCCCGACACGCAGGCGCTGAACTGGAAAGCCGCGCTTCCGGTGCTCGGCCTGGCCCTGGCGGCCCTGGCCGGCTGCACGAGCACGGCGCCGGTCAATCCGTTCGCCGCGATGCCCGACAACGACACGACGTCGCCGGTCGCGAAATTCAATTCGTGCGCAAAACCTGTGTACCCGGCCGATGCGCTGGCGGCCAAGGTCGAGGGAACGGTGACGCTCGGCATGCTGGTGAAGGCCGATGGCAAAGTGCGCGAAGCGGTGGTGCGCCAGACCAGCGGCAATGGATCGCTCGACGAGACAGCGCGCGCTGCGATTGCCAAATGTAGCTTCCAGCCGGGGACAGTGAATGGCGCCCCGAAGGAACAGTGGACCGAAGTAAAGTATGTCTGGACCACGAGCTAAGGACACGCCATGTGGAAACTTACCCGTACATCGATCGCTGCCCTGAGCGTGATGGGCGTGCTTGGCGGCTGCGCGCAGACGCCGCCCGCCCCCACGGAATTGACGGCTGTGCCGGCCACGAAAGCCGGGCCTGACACCACATCGTGCAGCCGGCCGGTCTACCCGCCGCAGGCGCTGGCAAACAAGATCGAAGGCACCTCGACCATCGGCTTGCTGATCGGGCCCGACGGCAAGGTGCAAAATACCCGTCTGTACAAGTCGAGCGGCGACGCGTCGCTTGACGAGGCGGCGCGAGCCGCCCTGGCGTTGTGCACCTTCAAGCCGGCGCTGGCCAAGGGCAAGCCGGTAGCGGCCTGGGCGCCGGTACAGTACGTGTGGACGCTGCCATAGGCGCAGAATGACAAGGGCGCCGACCTGCGGCGCCCTTCGTTTCTTGGCCGTTGCGTTTCAGACAGCCGAGGTATCGAGCTCGCAACCGGTCGCTGCGACAATCTCAGCCACGCCGACGCCGGGCGCCAGCTCGACCAGCTTCAAGCCGGTGGCCGTTACATCAAGCACGCCCAGGTCGGTGATGATGCGGTCGACCACGCCGACCCCGGTCAATGGCAGATCGCACTTTTTCAGCAGCTTGTGGCTGGTGGAACCATCCTTGGCGGTGGCGACATGCTCCATCACCACGACCACGCGCTTGACGCCGGCCACCAGGTCCATCGCGCCGCCCATGCCCTTGACCATTTTCCCCGGAATCATCCAGTTGGCCAGGTCGCCTTCTTCCGACACCTGCATCGCGCCCAGGATCGCCAGGTTGATTTTGCCGCCGCGGATCATGCCGAACGAATCGGCCGAGCTGAAGTAGGCCGAGCCAGGCAGCGCCGTCACGGTCTGCTTGCCGGCGTTGATCAGGTCGGCGTCGACCGCATCGTCGGTCGGGAATGGGCCGATGCCCAGCAGGCCGTTTTCGGACTGCAGCGAGACCTCGATATCCTTCGGTACATAGTTTGCCACCAGGGTCGGCAAGCCAATACCCAAGTTCACGTAGAAGCCGTCCTGCAGCTCCAGCGCCGCGCGGGCGGCCATTTCATCACGAGTCCATGCCATGTTGTTGTCTCCGTTTCTGTCGTCGGGTAAGTGCGCTTAGTTGCTCACGGTGCGCTGCTCGATGCGCTTCTCGGGCGACGGGTTGTGGACGATGCGGTGCACAAATATGCCCGGGGTATGCACGTGGTCGGGATCGATCTCGCCAACTTCGACCAGCTTCTCGACTTCGACGATGCAGATCTTGCCTGCCGTGGCCACGTTCGGGTTGAAGTTGCGGGCCGTCTTGCGAAACACGAGGTTGCCCGAGCGGTCGGCCATATAGGCCTTGACCAGCGACACATCGGGGAACAGCGCATGCTCCATCACATAATGCTCGCCGTTGAATTCGCGCGTTTCCTTGCCCTCGGCGACGATGGTGCCGTAGCCGGTCTTGGTGAAGAAGGCCGGGATGCCGGCGCCGCCAGCGCGCAGCTTCTCGGCCAGCGTGCCTTGCGGCGTGAATTCGAGTTCGAGTTCGCCGGCCAGGAACTGGCGCGCGAATTCCTTGTTTTCGCCGACGTACGACGCGATCATTTTCTTGATCTGGCGTGTCTCGAGCAACTGGCCCAGGCCGAAGCCATCGACACCCGCGTTGTTGGAGATGGCGGTGAGTTGCTTGACACCCGAGTCGCGCAGTGCCGCGATCAGGGCTTCCGGAATACCGCACAGGCCAAACCCGCCCACGGCGATGGTCTGGCCGTCCTGCACGACGCCTTCAAGTGCCGAGCGCGCGTCTGGATACACTTTATTCATACCTGTCCCTTTTATAAGTTTGAGAACCCGTCTCAGCATAAAATACCGGCAGCCCGTGCACAATACCGTAGAACTACCGCCATGCCGCGCCACCTGCACGCCAACGAACAACGCCCTGATCCGCCTCACATGAACCTGCCGCACACGATTGACTACGAGATGATTTTCCAGCACGCGCCAGTGGGCATGTGCATCTCGCGCGACCGGGTGATAGAGGCCTGCAACGGCGCGCTGGCGGCGATGTTCGGCCATCCGGCCGGCCACCTGACCGGCTCGTCGTTCTCGGTGCTGTATCCGACCATGGACGAATTTCTGCGCACGGGCGACCGCATCATCCCCATCATGAACGCGAAGGGGCGTTACTCGGACGAGCGCATCATGCGCCGCGCCAACGGCGAGCTGTTCTGGTGTCACGTGACGGGCCGTGCGCTGTCCCCGCTCGAGCCCCTGGGCGCCGGGGTCTGGATCTTCGAGGATGTCAGCGAGAAGCGCCCGGTGACGGCGCAGCTGACGCCGCGCGAGCGCGAGATCGCCGCGCTGCTGGTCGAGGGCAAGACCAGCAAGATCATCGCGCGCGAAACCGACCTCAGTCCGCGCACGGTCGAAATGCACCGCGCCAGCCTGATGCGCAAGTTTGCAGCATCGACGTCGGTGGAGCTGGTGCACAAGCTGGTGGGTGCGGGCTGACGAGTAATCAAAGCCCCGACGCACCTTCGCGCGATTACCGGTACAGGTGCCAGTGCTGTTCGCGCATGCGCTCCAGCAGCAGGCGCAAATCCCCATCGAGCCGACGGTCTTCACGCACCGGTGCAATGTCCTGCCCCAACTGCGCCAGCATCTGCGCCAGCGGCGCTGGCAAGGCCCGCTCCGGCTCGAGCCTGCAGCGCAGCCACACGCCCTGGCGCACAGCGATCAGGAGCGCCGCGGCCACTTGCTCGGTCAGTTCCAGCACGCGCAGGCAGTCGCGCGCGGCAATCGTCCCCATGCTGACTTTGTCCTGGTTGTGGCATTCAGTCGAGCGCGAAAAGACCGATGCCGGCATCGTCAGCTTGAGCGCTTCTGCCGTCCAGGCCGACGCGCTGATCTGCAGCGCCTTGAGGCCGTGATTGATCGCAGCGCGCTCGCCCTCCATGCCCGACAGGTTGGCGGGCAGCCCGGCGTTGTAGCGCGGATCGACCAGCAGCGCCAGTTGCCGGTCGAGCAGGTCGGCCAGGTTGGCGACGGCATTCTTCATGCTGTCCATTGCGAACGCAATATGGCCGCCGTAGAAGTGCCCACCATGCAGCACGCGCTCGCCCTCGGCGTCGATGATCGGATTGTCGTTGACGCTATTGAGTTCGTTCTCGACCGTGGTGCGAAAGAACGGCAACGCATCGGCCAGCACGCCGATCACATGCGGCGCGCAGCGGATCGAATAGCGGTCTTGCAGGCGCTTGCCGTTGCGCTCATGCTGGCCGGTGTACGCCAGATCGGCGCGCAGCCAGGCGGCCACGTCCTGCATCCCCGCATGCGGCTTGACCGAGAACAGCGTTTCGTCGAAGTGATGGGCATTGCCATCCAGCGCGAACGACGCCATCGCCGTGATGCGCGTGGTCAGGCGCATCAGGTAGTCGGCGCGGTCCCAGGCCAGGCAGGCCAGGCCCGTCATGACGGCGGTGCCATTCATGATCGCCAGGCCTTCTTTCGGCCGCAGGCGCAGCGGCGCGATGCCGGCCTCGCGCAGCGCATCGGCAGCGGGCATCTGCACGCCGTAGCGCAGCACTTCACGTTCACCGCACAGCACCGCTGCGAGATAGGACAGCGGGGTCAAGTCGCCGCTGGCGCCAACCGAGCCTTCGCTGGGGATCAGCGGCAATAGGTCGGCATCAAACAGGCGCACGATCTGCTCGAGCAGGCCGATGCTGACGCCCGAAAAGCCTTTCGCCAGCGACGCCAGGCGCGCCGCCATCACGGCGCGTGTCTCGGCCGGGCTCAGAAAACTGCCCAGGCCACAGCCATGGTAGGTGTACAGGTGGTGCGGCAGTTCGTTCATGAGCACCAAAGGTACCGGCACCGTGCACGAATCACCGTAGCCGGTGGTCACGCCATAGATCGCGCCGTCTTCGAGCAACAGCCGGTCGAGGAAGTCGGCGCCGCGCTGAATAAAAGCGCGAAAGGCCCGGTCGGGCGAGAGCCTTGGGCGCGCCGCGCCGCGCGCGATGGCGACGATGTCGTCCAGCGCGAGGCGGTTGCGGTCGAAACAGACCACGGCGGTCACGCAGCCGGGAAGACGCTGCGCAGTGCAGCCGGCAACGGGGCCGACTTGCCCACCTTGAAATCGACCCACACCACCTTGGCCATGCCATTGGCGTGCAGTTCGCCCGGTGCGCCGTCAGCGTCCAGCAAACGGATTTCGTGCGACACCTCGATGCTCGAGCGCCCCGGCGGCGCAATGAAGGTACGCACCTCGATCTCGCCCGGATAGGTCAGCTGCTTGAGGAAGTTCATCGACGCGTTGACGATGACGGGGCCCTGGTCGCGCGAATCGGGCAGCCCGCCGACCTGCTCGAGCCAGGCGATGCGGGCCGACTCGATGTAGCGGAAGTAATTGGTATTGTTCACGTGCCCCATGGCGTCCATATCGCCCCAGCGGATCGGCATGCGCATGGTGTGCACCAGCATCGGTGCGGTAGTCTCACGACTCATTCTGTGGTTCCTGGCGTTAGTGCGCCATCATGCCGTCGTCGGCCGTGATGATGGCGCCGTTGATGAAGTGGGCTTCTTCGGCGGCCAGCAGCAACAGCAGGCCGTCGAGGTCTTCGGGCCGGCCGGCGCGCTTGCGCGGCAACATCTCGACGAGTTTGCGGCCCTGCTCAGTCTCGAAATAATCTTCGTTCGCATCGGTGGCAATGTAGCCGGGACAGATGGCATTGACGTTGATGCCGTACTTGCCCCACTCCACCGCCATCGCCTTGGTCATCTGCACCACACCGGCCTTGCTCATGCAGTACACGCCAATCTGCGGCAGCACCCGCAGGCCCGCCACCGAAGCAATATTGACGATGCGATGCTGCTTGCGCGGATCGCCCTTGGCGCGCGCGATCATGCGCTTGGCGGTTTGCTGGGCCACGAAGAACGCGCCGCGCAAATTGGTGTCCATGACGTAGTTGTAGTCATCCTCGCCCACGTCGATCAGGCGCTGGGTCATTGATACGGACGAGTTGTTGATCAGGATATCGATCGGCCCCGCCTCGGTCTCGGCATGGGCGATGGCCGCCTTGATGCTGCCGAGGTCCGTCACGTCGAGGCGCACCACGTGCGCGGCGCCGCCGTCGGCTTCGATCTCGGCACGCAGCTCCTTGAGCCGCTCGACGCGGCGCGATGCCAGCACGACCTGCGCGCCGGCGCCGGCCAGGGCCTTGGCGAAACGCGCACCCAGGCCACTCGATGCGCCGGTGACCATGGCGATCTTTCCTTCAAAATTGACTTCAATGCCCACGTCCGCCCCCGATGTAAGTACGATCCCGCGTTGCGAAAGCACCATGATCCCACAAATGTCCGGTATTCGATTGCCCCTTCTAATATTGCCTTTACAATGGCCGCGATATTGCAATGAACAGCAAAAACCCGCACACTCGTGCTATTTTCTGATTCCCGTCATCCCTATCCCAAAAAAACCATGACAGAGACAACGAACCTTCTCGAACAATACGGCCCACGCGAAGCGATGGAATACGACGTCGTGGTCGTCGGCGGCGGCCCTGCCGGCCTGTCGGCGGCGATCCGCCTGAAACAGCTGGCTGCCGAAAAAAACCAGGAAGTCACGGTCTGCGTGCTGGAAAAAGGCGGCGAGCTGGGCGCGCACATCCTGTCCGGCGCGGTGATGGACCCGCGCGCGATTAACGAGCTGATCCCCGACTGGAAAGAAAAAGGCGCGCCGCTCAATACGGCCGTGACCGAAGACCGCGTCTTGTTCCTGAGCGAAACCAAATCGTATGCCACCCCGGCGTTTGCCATCCCGCCGGCACTGGCCAATCACGGTAACTACGTGATTTCGCTGGCCAACGTAGTGCGCTGGCTGGGCCAGCAAGCCGAAGCGCTGGGCGTGGAAATCTTTCCCGGTTTCCCGGCCGCCGAAATCCTGTACAACGAGGATGGCTCGGTCAAGGGCGTCGCGACCGGTAACATGGGAATGAAACGCGATGGCGAGCCCGGCCCGGAGTTCCAGCTCGGCATGGAGCTGCATGCGAAGTACACGTTCTTTGCCGAAGGCTCGCGCGGTAACCTGGGCCGCCAGCTGATGGCCAAATACGAACTCAACAAAGGCAAGGATCCGCAGACTTACGGCATCGGCATCAAGGAGCTGTGGGAAATCGATCCGGCCAAGCATCAGCCGGGCCTGGTGATCCACACGGCCGGCTGGCCGCTGCCGAACGACACGTATGGTGGCTCGTTCCTGTACCACCTGGAAAACAACCAGGTCGCGGTCGGCTATGTCGTCGGCCTGTCGTACCAGAATCCGTACCTGTCGCCATACGAAGAGTTCCAGCGTTATAAAACGCACCCGGCCATCCGCGGCTTCTTCGAAGGCGGCAAGCGCATTTCGTATGGCGCGCGTTCAATTACCGCTGGCGGCCTGCAATCGTTGCCAAAGACCGTGTTCCCGGGCGGTGCGCTGATCGGCTGCGATGCGGGCTTCCTGAATACCAGCAGGATCAAGGGCAGCCACGCCGCAATCAAGACCGGCATGCTGGCGGCCGAGGCGGCGTTTACCGCATTGGGCGAAGGCCGCACGGGCGACGAGCTGACGAGCTTCCCGGCGGCATTCGAACAATCGTGGCTGCATGAAGAACTGCACGTGGCGCGCAATTTCAAACCGTGGATGAGCAAGGGCCTGGTGCTGGGCACGATCATGACGGGTATCGACCAGATCGTCTTCCGTGGCAAGGCGCCGTGGACGCTGCACCACAAGCACGCTGACCACGAATGCCTGAAGCCGGCATCGCATTTCAAGCCGATCGTCTATCCGAAACCGGACGGCAAGCTGACCTTCGACAAGCTGTCGTCGGTGTTCATCTCGAACACCAACCACCGCGAAGACGAGCCGATCCACCTGACGCTCAAAAATCCGAGCGTGCCGGTCGACGTCAACCTGGCCAAGTACGCCGGGCCCGAGCAGCGTTACTGTCCGGCCGGGGTGTACGAGTACGTCAAGCGCGAAGACGGGGGCGACCGCCTGCAGATCAATGCCCAGAACTGCGTGCACTGCAAGACCTGCGATATCAAGGACCCGACCCAGAACATCGTCTGGGTGACGCCGGAAGGTGGCGGCGGGCCGAATTATCCAAATATGTGAGTGTCAACACCTTCCGCTTTTACTGCTGACTTTGTAAGAATCATCCTGCAACATCACCGCCAATCTGCTGATTGGCGGTGAATGCCAACGGCGTAGCATCGGTTGCTCACACACCAGTGGCAGGAGACAGCGATGGGTGATTCCACAGACAATATGGGCAAGCAGCAGGGTCCCGGCATGGGACAAAACAGCAATCTGCACAGCGGTAATCTGCAAAGCGACAAGCAGGACATTGCTGGCGACAAGCATGCCACCGGGCAGCAAGGTGGCCGGACGCAGGAGGGCAAGCAGCATGACATCGGCAGCCGGCAAGGCGCCGGTGGCCAACAGCAGAACCAGCAACACGGTGGCCAGCATGCATCAGGCGGCACCCCGGCGCTGGATGACCTGAACGCCGACCGCGACAGCCGCGACCAGGGTTCGCCGGGCAGCGGGTCCCGGCAGATGGACCAGCAGAGCGACTGGGCCGGCAAGCAGGACAAACAACGCTGACGTGGCACTGTCCACGCAAGAGCGCGGCGCCTTGAACGGGCCGCGCTTTTTTTGTGCCCGTCAGGATGGCGGCATGCTGCTGGCAGCCTGACCAAACCACTTGAGCGACAGCGCGCGCAGCGTGCCATCCGAACGCGCCTCGCGCAGCGCCGTGTCGATCGCCAGTCTGAATGCCGGACGGCCCTTGCGCAGGGCGATGCCAACGGGTTCAGGGGTGCAGATACGGGCGCCGGCCCTGAGTGGCAGCTGCGTCTTGCTGATCAGGTAATGCACCAGCAGGCTATCGTCGAGCAAGGCGTCGATGCGGCCGAAGGCCAGGTCCTGCAGATTCTCGGGCACCGCCGGATAGCGCTTGATCCTGATGCCCGGGACCGCGTTAGCCTGCTCTTCGAACACACTGTTCTGGCGCACGCCCAGTGTGCGGCCCCTGAGGTCGGCCAGCGTGCGGTAGCTGGCGCGTTCGTTCTTGCGCACGATGAGCTGGGGCTGCGAATAGCAATATGGTGCGGAAAAGTCGAACGCTTTCGCGCGCTGCGGCGTGATGATGACCTGGCTGATGGCCACATCCACCCTGCCCGCACGCAGCGCTGGCAGGATCGCGCTCCATTCGGTCAGCACGAACTGCGACTCGAGCCCCATGCGCGCGGCAACCTCGCGCGCCACGTCGACGTCATGGCCGGTCAGTTGCCCGCTTCCCGGATCCCTGAAATTGAAAGGAGGATAGGTGCCTTCGAGCGCGACGCGCAAAGTGCCCCGTGTGCCGCGTGCCTCTGCCGGATCTGCCAGGCCCGCCGCGTCCGCCCATGGCGTGCACAGTGCGGCAGACGCCGGCAGCGCCAGCAACTGCCCCAGCACCCGGCGCCGCCCGTCGTTCGCAATCCCTTCGGCCATCCCTTGCCCCACACGGTCAAAGACACGTTATAACCGAAAAGCAGAAAATGGCACAGGATCAGGACTGCACGACGATCCGCTTCTGTTCGCGCGCCGAGCGGTACACGGCCTCGATGATACGGATATCGCGCAGGCCTTCTTCGCCAGGCACGAGCGGCTCGCGGTTCTGCATGACGCACTGCGCCATGTGGTCGAGCTGGCCAACCCACTGGTTCGCATACGGTCCGGGTGGGGGTTTGACCTCGGTCTTGTCGCTGCGTTCCTGGCCCACCCACATGCGCTGGCCACTGTAGGCAGTGGCCGGTTCCAGCTCGATGCGGCCCTTGTCGCCCATCAGCACGAACTGGTTGCGGTTAGCGCTGTACATCGACATGCACGAGCCGATCGCACCGGACGGGAACTCGAGCTGGAAGTCGATCATGTCTTCCACTTCGCGGAAACGCGGGTCGCTGCGATTGGTGGTTTCCTTGGCAAATACGGCCACCGGCTCTTCGCCGGTCATGTAGCGCGCCGCCTGCAGCGCATAGATGCCAATGTCCATCATCGAGCCGCCGCCCGACTGCGCCTTCTTCATGCGCCAGGTGTTCGCGTCACCCACGACAAAGCCGTGCTCGGAGCGGAAGTAGCGGAGATTGCCGATCGCGCCGGCGCGTGCCAGGCGGATGGCCTCGACATTGTGCGGCTCGAAGCGCGAGCGGTAGCCGATCATCAGCTTCTTGCCGGCCTTGCGGCAGGCGGCAATCATCTGTTCGCACTCGGCTGGATTGATGGCCATCGGCTTTTCGCACATGACGTGCTTGCCAGCCTGCGCGGCGCGGATCGTGTACTCGGCGTGCATGAAGACGGGCAGGCAGATATACACGATGTCGATGTCCGGGTTATCGCGGATGCGGTCGAAGTCGCTGTACGAATAGATGCCACCGTCGGGCACGCCGTATTCCTGCGCGACCTTTTTTGCCTTGGCCGGGTCACCGCTGACGAGCGCCACCAGGCGGCTGTGCTGGCAATTCTGGAACTGCGGGATGATGCGGCCCAGGCCATAACCGCCCAGGCCCACGATGGCGTAGCCGAGTTTGCGGCCTGTGCTGGCAGCCCAGCCAGGGTTCACTGCGCTTGCCGCCAGGATGCCACCTGCCGCCATGACCAGGCCGCGCCGATGTAGATCGATCATGCTTGTCTCCTCCAATAAGGTTGCGGGAATGTTATCGTCTTGTGGAGAGAAGGATACAATTGATTCATCTGAAATGATAGCGGTATCACCGCCCTCATCTACCGTTCACTTTGCCAGGAGTTGCCCATGTCCGTGTCCCCCCGTCGTGCTACTTGTCCCGCTACCCGTCGCGTTCCGTTCGTCCGCCTGATGCTGGCCGCCAGCGTCGCCGCCATCCTGTCGCCCGCCGTATTGGCTGCGCCGGCCGCAAGTTGCAGTGGCAAGGCCCCATCGGGCGAGCTGAACGCCGAGCGCATTGCGGCGATCACGCCATCGCGGGGCGAGCCGGGCCTGTACGAAGGTGCAGTATGGATGAACGGGGCGCTGTATTTTTCGGACTTCAGCTTCAGCGAGGGTTTTCCGTCACGCGTGCGCAAGTACACGCCGGGCGGCGACGTGACCACGGCGATCGAGGATGCGGGCAGCAATGGCCTGGCGGTCGATGCCAAGGGCGCGCTGGTCGCGGCCACCCACAAGTACAAGGCGCTGTCACGCTACGACCTGGCGGACGGCAAGCGCACGAATGTCGCCACGCAGTTCCAGGGCCAGGTCTTCAATTCACCGAACGATATCGCCATCGCCGCCGACGGCACGATCTACTTCACCGATCCGGATTACCAGAAAGCTGCGGCGCCCGGCGGCCAGCCGGTCACCGGCATCTATCGCGTGGGGACGGATGGCGCAGTGACGCTGATCGATGGCTCGCGCAAGAATCCCAACGGGATCGCCCTGTCACGCGACGGCAAGATGCTGTACGTGAACGCGAGCGATGGCGCGGTGCGCGCCTACCCGATCAAGCATGGCGTGCCGCAGGCCGGGCGCGACCTGATCAAGGGCATCGAGAACGGCGACGGGATGACGCTCGATTGCCACGGCAACCTGTATGTGACGGAGCATGCACCCAAGCGCGTGCGGGTGTTCTCGCCACAGGGCCGCGAACTGGCGACGATCCGTGTCGATGCCAACGTGACGAATGTCGCCTTTGGCGGGGTTGACGGCAAAACGCTGTACATCACGGGCGCCGGCGCCGTTTGGCAATTGCCGCTGGACGTGTCGGGCCTTCCCTACTGACGCCGGCTACCAGCTCGGGCGGGAGCCCGGGCCGAAATTGTGGCCCGTGACCAGTGTGGTGCTCTGCACCAGCGTCGACAAGCCCAGGATCAGCTGGACGAGCTTATCGTCCGGCAGAACCCATATCTGGCCACGCGGCTGTTCGGCGCCGGTGGCAGCCATGATCAGGGGCGCGATCCAGGCGGCGTCGCTGTCGACGTCCAGCAGGATGGCGTCGGCCGTCGTCTGCATGTGCACGAGGCCGCCTTCGGCCAGCGCGAAGCAGATGCCGACGCCCGTTTCCTGCGGCGTGATCAGTTCCTGCATGGCGGCGTTATGCTCGTCGATCCACAGCTCGACGTCTTGCGGCGTCTCGAGCGCGGTCCAGGGGCGGGGTTTGAAGCGGGGTGGCTGTTCGGGCGGGAGGGTCATGTGCTGCACGCAAAAGGGGACGGGGCGTATCTTACGGCAATTTCCATCGCCGCGGGCCAGGTCCACGCTTGCCAGGGTCACGCTTACATTATGGGATATCGAGCGTCACGAGCCGTACGCTGACGTGCCCATCCTCGATGATGAGTTCGCCAACCGAGACGGGCAGCGTAAACCGGCGCCGCCCTGCCGCGCCGGGATTGACGTACAACACGCCGTCCCGCTGGGCGCAGGCCGGCTTGTGGGTGTGGCCGGTAACGACAACGCGTACGCCGCTTGCCACCGGATCGATGGCAAGTTCTTTCAGGTCGTGCAGCATGTGAATCACGACACCGCCCAACGTGACGGTGACGGTCTCAGGCAACGCCCCGGCCCAGGCGCCGATATCGTTATTGCCGCGCACGCTCGTGAGCGGCGCGAGTTCGGCCAGGCGCTCGAGCGTGGCCGGATCGACGATGTCTCCGGCATGCAGGATGGCATCGCTGCCCTCCAAAAAATCGAGCGCCTGTGGACGCAGCAGCCCGTGCGTATCGGAAATCAGGCCAATGCGAATGACCACTTACGAACGCTTGCTGCCGGCCATCTTGGCCATCGTGACGACCGAGTACAGCGCCGCCAGGCCGACAAGCACGTACACGACACGGGTGAGCGTCGAGCCCGGCTCAAACAGCACGCCGACCATGTCGACGTCGAACAGGCCGACCATGCCCCAGTTCAAGCCGCCAATAATCAACAGCGCCATCGCAATGTAATCCAGTGCGGACATGGCCGGGCGGCCATGCGTGCGCGCCGTGACACGGCGATCGGGCAGCGAACGGCGGTCCATGGTGGGTGTATTGATGGTTGACATCAGAGCCTCCTGGAAAAGTACGTGGGCACAACCGAGGCGACGCCCCGGCACTTGCTGTCCATACTAGCCCAGGTTAGCAAACATGCACGCACTGTTGCAGCGCAGGCAGACGGCCGCTGCGCACGAGGCGCGCGGCCGCGAACTCAGCCTTTCCAGGTACGCGCCAGGCCCGTATCGGCATGGATCCAGCCGCCGCGCGGACCGCTGCGGTAGTAGTAGCCGACGCCGCCGCCGCGGAAGCTTTTGATCAGCCCGCCCAGTACTTCTTCATTCAGGTTGGCGATGCGGATGTCGGCCGCCTTGCCGACCAGGTGCAGCGACTGGCGCGCAGCTGGAACGCCCTGCTCGCGCAGGCGTGCGTTCGATTCCGGCGAGCGGTAGCCCGACAAGATTTCCAGTGGCTTGATGATGCCGAAGCGGGCGATGAAAGCCTGGGTGCTCCACAGCATCTCGAACAGTTTCGGATCGATCGGTGAGGACGCCTTGCCGTTCACGTCGCGCAGCAGATGGCACAATTCCTGGTACGCCGACTCGATGACTTCGCCATCTTTCCAGTACAGCACATTGGCCGTCTCGCCGCTTTGTGGGCGCGTGACCGACAAGGTACGCGGCTTGACCCAGAAATCGAGGTCGAGTGCCTGCGAATCGAACAGGTCGGGTGGCGGTTGGAGGTCGGTCGCGGCAGCGGCCAGCGGCGTGCCGATGACACCGATGGCGGCAAGGCGCGCGCCCTGATGGAGAAAGTCTCTGCGGGAAGCCATATATGCGTTGGTGGTACTCGTGAATATCGATGGGCCGTACTATAGCGTATTCGTCATGGAGAGCGCTGTATGGCGTGCTGCAGGCGTGCAGCGCGCGCCCGGTGGCGCTGCGCCGCGCGCTCAGTCGCTGCAGTTGCAGAAGCGCTTGCGCGCGCTGCCTTCGCCGGCGCCGTCAAGCCGCTTCCACATCAGGTCACTGTCCAGCCCGAAACAGGATTTTTCCTTGCCCGCATTGCTGTAGCCATGCCGCTCGAAGAACGCGCTCGCGCCAGCCGGGCTGTGCAGATGCAGTTTGCTGATGTTCCAGGCACGCGCCTGCTCTTCGACCGCCGCCAGCAGCGCGCGGCCCACGCCGCAGCGCACCACATCAGGCAGCACATAGCACAGCGCCACCTTGCCGGCCGGGGTCAATAACGTCAACCCGACCAGTTGCCCTTCGCTCTCGGCGACGACGGCAAAATTGGCGGGCGCGGCAAACCAGGCCGCGACGGTGGCCGGCGTCTTGTTGCCGAGCCAGGCGTCGAGTAATGCCGGCTGGCCATGGTGGTCGGCACGGCAGCCTTCCTCGATCGAGCGGCGCAGCAGGTTGCAGGCTGGCGCGGCGTCGGCGGGAAGCGCCTTGCGGATTTCAATACGCGTGGACATCGATCATCAACATAAATACGGTACAGGGACGTGAGGTGGCGCCAATCGGCGCCCCGGGCATGACACGGCCACGACTATACACCGAAAGCCAACGACCCTGCTGGCGGCAGGGACAATCCCATGATCGGCATAACCATATGACGAAAGTATTGTTCCGTATGACAGCGGCATCATGGAACATGCACGCTGTCACTCCAACTTCAAGCAAGCGAGACCCACTATGCGCACCACCCCTCCGAACACGCTGCGCCGCTCGATCCTGGCGCTGGTCCTGGCTGCCGGCGGCGCCGTGCCGCTGCACGCCAGCGCCGCCGGGCCCGAGCTGCTGAACGTGTCGTACGACGTCGCCCGTGAATTGTACAAAGAAATCAACCCGGCCTTCATCGCATCGTACAAGCAGCAGACCGGCCAGACGGTCGAAGTCAAGCAGTCGCACGGCGGCTCGAGCAAGCAGGCGCGCGCCGTGGCCGATGGCCTGGGCGCGTCGGTCGTCACCATGAACCAGGCCAATGACATCGACATGCTGGCCGATCGCGGCCTGGTGGCAAAAGACTGGGCCAAGAAGTTCCCGAACAATGCGGCGCCCTACTACTCGACCATGGTGTTCCTGGTGCGCAAGGGCAACCCGAAGCAGGTACGCGACTGGCAAGACCTGGCGCGCCCGGGCGTGGCCGTGATCATCCCGAATCCGAAAACCGCCGGCAACGGCCGCTACACCTATCTGGGCGCATGGGGTTCCGTGATCAAGAAAGGCGGCAACGAAGCCGCTGCCCGCGACCTGGTCTCGAAGATCTTCAAGAACGTGCCGATCCTGGACGGCGGCGGCCGCGCCGCGACCACCACCTTCACCCAGCGCCAGATCGGCGACGTGCTCGTGACGTTTGAAAACGAAGTGAGCATGGTGCGCAAGGAGTTTGGCAACGACTTCGAAGTCGTTTATCCGACCAGCTCGATCCTGGCCGAGTCGCCGGTGGCCGTCGTCGACAAGGTTGTCGATCGCGAGAAACTGCGTCAGCCGGCAACGGCGTACCTGAACTTCCTGTACAGCCCGGTGGGCCAGGAAATCGGCGCCAAGCACTTCATGCGCGTTCGTTCGGAAGCCGTCATGAAGAAGTACGCGGCCAATTACAAGCCGATCAGCCTGTTCACGGTCGACGAAGTCTTCGGCGGCTGGCGCGCAGCGCAAAAGCGCCACTTTGACGATGGCGGCGAGTTCGACAAGATCTACACCGCGAAGTAATCTGTATCACCCTTCAACAGCCCTGCCACGCGCAGGGCTGTTTGCATTGGCGCACGCATTCGTGGTCACTCGACATTTCTGCTGAACATGTCCTATTAATAATCTGCACCTAAACCGTTCTATTTCGATAGAAAATTGCGGATTTACAGGGTAATTTTCTTGTGCACCATAGACATGGCTGCCGGATAAATGCTATCTTGCCTGCCTTCTAGTTGCCCTAGAAACAGATGTTGATCCGCGCCGCCCGGCGCCCAGCTCCATCAACCTCAACCCAGATTCCAGACAGACAATGATCAAACACCTGTTCGCCACGGTCCTGATGACGTTTTCGGCCGCGGCATTCGCCGTGCCGTTCGGTTCCCAGTCCGTCCTCGTCGTTGAAAACGACACCGGCAAGATCCTCCTTGAAAAAAATGCCGACACCGTCGTCCCGATTGCATCGCTGACCAAGCTGATGACGGCAATGGTCGTCCTCGACGCCAAGCTCGACATGAACGAGCAGATCGAGATCGACCGCGACGACGTCGACCGCGTCAAGTTCAGCAGCTCGCGCGTGCCGGTCGGCGCCAGCATTTCGCGCAGCGACGTGCTGCACCTGGCGCTGATGTCGTCGGACAACCGCGCGGCCGCCGCGCTGGCCCGTACCTACCCGGGCGGTAACGAAGCCTTCAAGGCCGCAGTGCGCCGCAAGATCCGCGCGCTGGGCATGACCCAGACCACGATCGAAGAGCCGACCGGCCTGTCACCGCACAACCGCTCCACCGCAGGCGACCTGGTCAAGATGGCGGTCGCCTCGGTGCGGTACCCGGATATCGTGCGCATGACGACCGAGACCAAGGAAATGATCGACATCAATGGCCGCGGTGTCGAATACCACAACACCAACCGCCTCGTCGGCGCCAAGGGCTGGGACATCGGCCTGTCGAAAACCGGCTACACGAATGAAGCCGGCCGCTGCCTGATCATGAACATCACGGCAGCCGGCAAGAAGGCAACGCTGGTGCTGCTCAACGCCGGCGCCTCGTCGGCCCGGGTGCTCGACGCACTGAACATCCGCCGCTTCATGACCGGCGATGCGGCGCCCGTCGCCCGTGTTGCGAGCGTCGCGCGCGCTGCCAGCGGCGGCCCGCGCATCAAGGCCAGCGCCGGCAGTGTGAAAGCGAAAGCCCGCACGAAGATCGTCAAGTCGAAGGTCCAGGCGACCAAGAACCGCAAGGTCGCCAAGGT
Organism: Telluria sp. LT1R51-2; assembly: GCF_059685775.1. NCBI lineage: Bacteria > Pseudomonadati > Pseudomonadota > Betaproteobacteria > Burkholderiales > Oxalobacteraceae > Telluria > Telluria sp. LT1R51-2. The sequence continues at coordinate 2,294,125 of NZ_JCASIM010000001.1, forward strand.
CAAGACGACGCGCAAGCGCCGCGACTGAGTAACTGTTTGATGGGATCAAGGGGCCGCGCGGCCCCTTTTTCTTGCGCTTACGGTTTGACGAGCGACAGCATGTGGGCGTCCACCCGCTGCAGCCCCAGCCTGATCCGCTTGCGCGCGATGCCTTCGTCGAATGCCCCGGCCTTACGGGCGGCGTTCAGACTGGCGTCGTTACCGACGGCGACAACGATTTCGAGACGCTGCACGTCAAGTTCCGTCCACGCGTAACTGGCGAGCGCGCGGATCGCTGCCGACGCAGCGCCCTTGCGCTGCCACGACTGGCGCACCCAGTAACCCAGGTTGCAAAATCCATGCACCGGGTTGATCTGGTTCAGGCCGCAACCGCCGACGAACACGCCGGAATCGCGGTCGACGATGGCAAATTCGAAGCAGGTCGCGTTGGCCCATCCGTTCTCGCAGGAGGCGATCCAGGCCAGCGCGTCGCCAGTTGAAAACTGCGCCGTCGCCCACGGCATCCATGGCGCCAGAGTCGGCGTCGATTCCAGGATGGCGGCGACCAGCGCCGGCGCATCGGCCGGGACGTAGGGGCGCAGCACAAAGCCGGTGGAGAACAGCATGGGAAGCCCTCGTTCATTGCACAGCCGGAGCGCAGCGCAGGCCTGCCGGCCCGGCACGTCTTACCGGCTTGCGGCCGCCTTCGTCACCAGCGCATCCATGACCTGGCCGGTGGCCATCATCACCTCGTCGGCATCGTGGATCCTGTTCGCATCCTGCACCTGTGCTGGCGACACCACATAGGTGCCATCGATGATGACCGTCGGCGTGCCAGCGACCTGGTAGGCCTCGGCGACCTGGCTCAGACGTTTGAGCCTGTTCTGGACGCCGAACGAGTTCCACGTGTCGGCGAACGCCGCCTTGTCGAGTCCGTTCTCACCGGCCCACGCGATGATGTCGGCATCCTTCATCAGGCGCTTGCGCTCGACATGCACGGCATCGAAGACGCGCCCGTGATACGCATCGAGCTTGCCCATCGCCTCGAGTGTCAGGAACAGATGCGCTTCCGGATCGGCCGGCCCCTGGAACGGCAACGGCATGCGGCGCAGTGCGATCCGGTCGCCCTGCTGCTTCGCCCAGTTCTTCAGGGTCGGCTCGAAGGCATTGCAGGCACCGCAGTGATACGCGAAGAATTCGATGACCTCGATCTTCTTGCCCACGGTCTGGGTTGGCTGCGGCGCAGCCAGCGTGGTGAAATCAGCGCCATCGCGCGGCGCGGTTGGCGAGGCGTTGGCAAGGCCGGCCACCAGGGCGGCGGCAATGAGGGCAAGTCGCAGGGCGCGCATATCGATCCTTTTCAGTATGGTGCAAACATTCTAGCCGACGGCGGCGCCATCAAAGGCGCGCATTTCCACGGCGCCCCGCGTGAGTACCTACGCCACCAGGTCGCGCAAGCCGCTGGTACGGTGCGTGCGGCTGGCAATCGCTGCCTGCAGCACGTCGCCGCCCGGCGTCACCAGCGTGAACACCTCGCTGGCGCGCGTGATGCCCGTGTAGACCAGCTCGCGCGTGAGCACCGCGTTGCGCTCGCGCGGCAGCGCCAGCACCGTGTGGCGAAACTCCGAGCCCTGCGATTTATGGACGGTCATCGCGAACGCCGTTTCGACATTGCGCAGGCGCGTGGCCAGCACGCTGCGCACGGCGTCGCCCTCGAGGAAGTAGACGCGCAGCGCGCCTGCGCGCGCCGGATCGGGCAGCGTGACGCCGATATCGCCGTTGAACACGCGCGTCGAGTAGTCGTTGCGCGTGACCATGACCGGCCGACCGACATACCACTCGGCGCCATGGCGCAGCAAGTGACTCGCCGCGAGCCGCTTTTCGATGGCCTCGTTCAGGCCCGTCACACCCCACTCGCCATCGCGCACCGCGCACAGGATGCGGAAGGTCTCGAAACTGAGCAGGATCTGGCGTACCCAGTCTTCGTGCTCGCCCCGTGCACCATCGCGCAGCAGTTGCAGGTACGGCGCATACCCGATATGCGCCAGCTGCAGGAGCTGCGCCGGCTGCGCATGTTCGAGCCAGCGCACGCTCTCGTCGCCGGCGCGCAGTACGCTTTCGGCGCGCGCGGTATCACCACCATTGACCGCCAGCGCCAGCTGGCCGATCGGCCCGCCGAAGCGGCGGCTGTAGCGCAGCATCACGGTTTGCTGGGCCAGCGCGCCGCCGTCGCCGCGATAACTGTCCGGGATGATTTCGCCGCTCGCAGCCTCGATGTAGGCGATCGTCGCTGCGCTGTAGTGGCCTTCGTGCGCCGCATGGCACAGGTCACCCAGCACCGCGCCCGCCTCCACCGACGCCAGCTGGTCCTTGTCCCCCAGCAGGATCAGCGTCGCGCCCACGGGCAGCGCATCGAGCAGGCTCGCCATCATTTCCAGGTGCACCATCGATGCCTCGTCGACGATCAGCACGTCGACATCGAGCGGATTGCCGCGGTGGTGCGCGAACGCGCGCGTATCGGGTCGCGCGCCGAGCAGGCTGTGGAGCGTGCGCGCGGCGCCCATGCGCGCGGTCAGTTCGCGCAGCGGCAGGTCGCCACCGACACGATCCGCCAGTTCATTGAGGGCCTTGTCAATCGACTGCTTCAGGCGCGCTGCCGCCTTGCCCGTCGGTGCGGCCAGGGCCACGCGCTGGCGCCCTGCTTCCGGCGCCGTCGCGAACAACAGGGCCAGCAGGCGCGCCACCGTGTAGGTCTTGCCGGTGCCGGGCCCGCCCGTGATGATCGCCACGGAGCTACGCAGCGCCACGGCGCAGGCGAGCTTTTGCCAGTCCGGTCCTTGCGCGCCAGGCTGCGCCACAAACAGCTTGTCGAGCCAGCTGCGCACGAGCGGTGTATCCACCGGATGCGTGGCCGCCGCGCGCTCGCGCACGGCCTGCGCCACCAGCGTCTCGTCGCGCCAGTAACGCCGCAGGTACAGGCGCTGGCCATCGAGCACCAGCGGCTGGTCGAGATCGAATTCACCGCGAATCCAGACCTGCTGGCAGTGCGCCAGCAGCTTGCTCCACCCTGCCACACCGCGGGGCAGCGGCGCGGCGGCGTGCGCCAGCTGGCGCCACAGGTCGTCACTCCAGCCCAGCAGCAGCGCCGGCCCGGCGGCCAGATCGTCCAGCTGCAGGCAGCTGTGGCCATGGCCTTCGAGCTCGGACAGCACCGCCGCCGCCAGGATCAGCGCGGGCGGCGCGTCGCCCAGTTGCGCAATGAAGCGCGCGAACGCGCCCGACAGGCGACGCAGCTCGCCCGCTTCGGTGAGCGCGCCGATCTCGCGCCACAGACCATCGATATCGGCGTCAAGCTTCGCCATGTGCATCCTTGTCCAGCAAGCGTTCCAGTCCATCCAGCAGGTCGAGGTCGGACGCCAGCACCCAGCAGCCGCGCGTGACCGGATTCGCAATCCCGCGCAGGAACATGAAGACGGCGCCGCCCAGCTGGTGTTCGGGCTCGTAAGCATCGCCCAGGCGCGCGCGCAGCAGCCGGTGCAGGGCCAGCAGATAGATGCTGCCCTGGATCTCGTAGCGGTGTTCGGCCATCCCCGCAGTCATTGCAGCCTGGCTGTACGACGCGTCGCCCGGCCCCAGCGCATTGGACTTGTAGTCCAGCACCCAGTAGCGGCCTTCGTGCTCGAACACCAGGTCGGCAAAGCCCTTGAGCATGCCGTGCAACACACGCTCGGGCAGCACGGGCCGTTCGAGCCCGCCCAGCAGATGCGTGCGGCACAGCGCGTCCAGGCGCTGCAGGTCGAGGTGCTCGCTCGGGAACCAGAACTCCATCTCGGGCAGCACGCCATGCAGGTCGCGCAGGCGCGCATTCAATGGCGGCAACGGCGTATCGACGATCTCGCGCAGCCACGCCAGCGCATCGGCCAGGCGGTGGCCCCAGCCCGCACGCTCGATATGCTGCACCAGGCGCGCCTCGCAGTTCGGGTCGTCCAGACAATCAAAACCTTCGCGCGCCAGCCACTCGAGCCGCTCGTGCATGAAGTTACCAGGCACCGAACCGCGCGGGAAGCGGTGCCACGGTGCGTCTTCGATGCGGGGTGGCGTGGCCGCCTGCGGTACGTCCTCCATCAGCGTCTGGTCCTGCGCGCGCATCGGCGTGGGCGGCGCGATCGCGTGGCGCGTCAGCGACGTAAACGAGCCGACCGACCAGTCGCGCTCGAACTCGGCGCGGTAGCGCGGCGCATCGAGCAAATCGGGGCGGATGTCCTGGCGCGACAGCATCGTCACCGCATCCGGTTCGGGCAACGCGTGCAGCGAGATGCCATCGGCGGTGGCGGCCACGACGTCGAAACGCTCGCGCAGCGCCTCGGCAGCAATCGCGTCGCCGCCGGCCAGCAGATAGCCAAGGGCCGACTCGTGCAGCTTGTTCTCGCCCTTGCGCGTGCCGGAAACGGCCGCCGCGCCCAGCCAGAGAAAGTGGCGCGCGCGCGTGAGTGCAACGTACAGCAGGCGCAGGTCTTCCTCGATGCGCGCGCGGTCGACCGCCGCCAGCGCGTCGTCGGTCAGGGCCAGGTCGAGGTGGCGCGTGCCGGCATCGTCCACGTACTCGAAGAACGCGCGGTTGCGGCGACTGGTGGCGCGCGCCGTCACGGCAAACGGCAGGTACACCAACGGGTATTCCAGGCCTTTCGACTTGTGGACGGTGACGACCTTCACCAGTTCGGCGTCGCTTTCCAGGCGCAGCACGCGCTCGTCGCCGCTCGAACCCAGCCCGTCGATCTGTTCGGCGAACCAGCGGATCAGGGCCTGTTCGCCTTCGAGCTGGCTGCTGGCCTCCTGCAGCAGTTCGGCCAGGTGCAGCAGGTTGGTCAGGCGCCGCTCGCCGCCCGGTTCGCGCAGCAGGCGCGCCGGCAGTCCGAGTTCGTGGATGAAGCGGCGCAGCATTGCCAGCACGCCCTGGCGCTGCCAGCTGCCGTGCAGGGCCTTGAGCTGCTCGACGCGCGCTTCCCAGACCATCTCGTCGTGCGAGAACTGCGCCAGTTCGGCCAGCCCCAGGCCGGCGGTAGCGGTGGCAAACGCCGCCCGCGCCAGCGCGCCATCGAGCGGATTGGCCACCGCGTAGAGCCATCGCAGCACATCGGCGGCTTCGTCGCTTTCGACGACCGAATCCTTGTCGGACAGGTAGACGCTGGCCACCTTGCGCCGCATCAGCGCGCGCCGGATCGCGCCGGCTTCGCGCCGGTCGCGCACGAGGATCGCGATATCGGCCGGCATCAGGCGCGTGAATCCATTGGCCTCCCCTGTGCCATCGTCAAAGCCCACGCGCGCATCGTTGAGCAGACCGACAATGTGCTCGGCGCAGTGATGGGCAAACACATCGCGGTAGTCGTCGGCCTTCAGGTCGGCGCGGTCCACGATGTTCACGGACAGCGCACCGGTACCCTCACCCAGGCCGACGAGATGACGGCGGTGCCCCTGCGCCTTGACCGCGTCGAACGGCAGCGGGTTGTCCTCGCCGCGCCGGAAGCGGAACGCGGCGCCCGGATGCGCGCCCTCGGCATGCAGGAACAGGCCATTGACGGCGCTCACGAGCGGCGCCGTCGAGCGGTAATTGGTGTCGAGCTGGTAGTGACGGCCAGCGGTGGCGCGGCGCGCCGCCAGGTAGCTATGGATGTCGGCGCCGCGAAAGCCATAGATCGACTGCTTTGGATCGCCAATCAAAAACAGGCCATGCTCCGCATCGTTCGCCTCGACCCGGTACAGCAGGTCGAAGATGCGGTACTGGTCGGGCGACGTGTCCTGGAATTCATCGACCAGCGCCACCGGATACTGGCCCACGATGCGCGCCCGCAGCGCGGCGCCGTTCTCGCCCTCGAGCGCAACCTTCAGGCGCTCGAGCATGTCGGCAAAGCCGAACTGGCGGTTGCGGCGCTTGAGTTCCTGCATGCGCGCGCCGATATGGCCGGCAGCGTGGCGCAGCAGCGCGTGGGCGATCGGGTCGAGCGCAGCCAGGCTGGCCTGCAGCGCGGCGGTGGCGTCGAAACAGTCCGGCACCTCGGTCGAAAAGTCCTTGCTGAACGCGTCGGCGATGCCGTCCGGCGTCAGGCGGCGCCACGCCGTGTCGGTCAGGTCCGGCATGTGGCGCGCCGGGTCCGTGGCCCAGGCGCGCAGCGCCTCGAACCATTTGACGAGCGAATCGGCGCGCATTTTATTGCCGTTGAAGCACTTGGGCTGGCGCTCGCGGTGACCGGCGATCCAGCGCTCCATGGCGTGGGCGCGCTCGAACCAGCCGTCCTTCAGGCGCACCAGCTCTTCGCGCTGCGCCTTGGCCAGCCGCGCCACCAGTTGCTTCAGTGGTTCGGTCGCTGGCGCGCCGAGCAAGACGTCGCGCCGCACCAGGTCGCGCACGCTCGTCTTGAGCGCCTCGACATCGCGCCAGCTGTCCATCACAACCGCCAGCAACTCGGCGCCCAGCGGATAGACCTGCTGGCGCCAGTAGTCGTGCGCGGCATCTTCGAACAGTTCGCGCTCGTCGCTGACCAATTCTTCGTCGAACAGGCTGCCGCTGTCGAACGCGTGCTCGCGCAGCATGCGCTGGCACCAGGCGTCGATCGTGAAGATCGCCGCTTCGTCCATCGTTTCGGCCGCCATGAACAGCCGGTGCCCGGCGATCTGGCGCTCGCTGCCCGCCGTGTAGCTGGCAGCCAGCTCCTGCAAATAAGGATCGACAATGTCGAGCTCTCCGCGGAAGTAGTTCGCAGCCTGCACCAGCCGCTCGCGCACGCGGTTGGCCAGTTCGCGCGTGGCGGCCCGCGTGAACGTCATCACCAGGATTTCGGACGGCAGCAGCGGCCGCACGAACGCATCCTGCCCGCCGTGCCCCAGCACCAGGCGCACATACAGCGCGGCAATGGTCCAGGTCTTGCCGGTGCCGGCCGATGCTTCGATCAGGCGCGAGCCGTGCAGCGGGAAATCGACCGGTTCAAGTTTGGTGCTCATCTTTTTTTCTCATGTAGCCGACTCCTGCAACGGCTTGATCTTGACGCAGTCCTGCATCCAGCGTGCCAGCGGTCCATACAGTTCCTCGGCCAGGTCGGGCCAGCCGCCGGCGTTCTTCAACGCGTCGAAATCCGGCCACAGGCGCGCCAGGCACAGGTCATCGACCTCGCCGCGCAGCTCGAAGCCGCCGTCGTAGGTTGCGCGCGGATCGCCCTGCGCCAGGTGACTCAGGGCCGTCTTGCACGCCACTGGCAGCGGGCTGTCCAGATTGGTCCGCCACAGGCGCACCAGGTCGCGCAGTGTTTCCAGCGCCGCATCCTGCGCCAGCGGCGCCATCTCGAGCACCGCGTCACGCGCCACCAGGTAACCCGTCACCGGATTGCCTGCCGCGGCGGCCGCCAGCTGGCGCAGCCACGGCGCGATCAACTTGTCGCCGCGCGGATTGCCGGCCCGGTCCAGCACCTTCGACGAAATCTGCATCAGCCACGCACTGCCCTCGCCGCTCGAGCGCAGGCGGTCGATCCAGTCGTCCAGATGAATGTCACCGAGCAGCAGGCTGACGGCGAATTTCGGCGCCGCTTGCGGGAAGCGCGCACCCAGGCGCAGCCACTCGGTGCGCACGGGCGCCAGGCTCTCGACCAGTTGCTCCTGCCACATGCGGCCCATCAGCCCGATCGGCAGCACGCCTTCGCGCGCCAGGCGTTCGGCACGCACCGCCAGCGTGGCGCGCACGTCGCCGATGGCCTCGGCCTCGCCGCTATCGTCGAGCAGGTGGTCTTCGATCTGGTAACGTTCAAGTGCATCGAGGCCGAACGGCTCTTCGTCATCGCCCACGTGCGCGGCATCGGCAAACACGACACCCAGGCGGCGGCGGAAGAAAAAGCGCGCCGGCTGGCGCAGGAAACTGGCCAGCTCGCCCAGCTTGAGGACGAAGTCGGACTCCAGCTCGTAGGCCGGCAAGGCATCGTCGACGGGATGCTCGTCGGCGCCGTGCGCGGTACGCCACTCGCCCGCGTACGTGAGCAGACCGCCGCGCTGGAAGTAACGCCGGCTGAATGGCTGCAGCGGATGCTCGGTCGTGATGTGATGCAGGTCGTCCATGTCCCAGCCGGCCTTCAGGTAGTCGCGCAACTGCGCCACCAGCACCGATGGCGGCTGTTCGCTGTTGTCGCGCACATTGCGCCCGACCCAGCTCACGTAGAACTTGTCGCGCGCAGCCAGCAAAGCCTCGAGCATCAGGTAGCGGTCGTCGTCGCGGCGTGAGCGGTCACCGGGGCGCGCCATGCCGGGCAGCGCCAGCAGGTCGAAGTCGGACGGGCGCGCACGACGAGGAAAGTCGCCGTCGTTCATGCCCAGCAGGCAGACGGCGCGAAACGGCACCGCGCGCATCGGCATCAAGGTGCAGAAGGTCACGCCGCCCGACACGAACTGGTGATTCAGCGTGGGCGCATCGAGTTCGTTCATCCACGCTTCGCGCAGCACCGCCAGCGGCACCGGTTCGTCAAAGCCCGCCCCGGCGCAGGTCTCGAGCCAGCATTGCAGGCCTTCGCCCAGGTTCGACAGCGTCAGGCGGTCGGCCTCGTCCCCCGCCGCATAGAAGCACGACAGCATCTCGCGCGCCGCCTCGCCCCATTCGGCCGGCCGCAGCGACGCGTCGAGGCGGCCGCGCCAGGTCAGCAGGCATTCGACCAGCTGCGCGAGCGAGCCAGCCAGCGCGGCGTCGAGTCCACCGACTTCGGCGTACGGCTCGATGTCGCCGAAACTGGCGCCGGCGCCACTGGCGTAACCCAGCAGCATGCGGCGCACGCCGAAGATCCAGGCATTCTGCTCGCCCGTCATCCCCAGCCCCAGCCCCGCGCGGTGGTCGTGGTCCAGGCCCCAGCGCACGCCGGCGCCATCGATCCAGCGGCCGAGAATCGGCAGATCCTCGCTCGTCACGCCAAAGCGGCGCGCAACGGCAGGCACGTCGAGCAGGTCGCGTACTTCGCTCTGGCGGCAGCGCTGCTGCGGCAGGCGCAGCAGCCACTCGAGCGAGACCAGCAGCGGATTGACGCTGCGGTCGCGCACGTCGCCGATCTCGAACGGGATGTGGCGCGGGTCGTGGCGCCGGTGCTGGTCGAACACCGCGTGGATCGCGGGCGAGAACGCATCGATGTCAGGCACCATCACCACCACGTCGCGCGGGCGCAGCGTCGGGTCGTGCGCAAACCACGACAACAACTGGTCGTGCAGCACTTCGATCTCGCGCTGCACGCTGTGCGTGACGTGGAACTCGATCGAGCGGTCGTCCGGCATCGGTGGCACGTGCGGGTGCTCGGACAGCGGCACCAGGTCGCGCACCGCGGCCTGGACCTGCGACAAGAGCGTGCCCCCATCGTCATCGGTAAACAGGTCGACGCGCAGCGGCGCCGGCTGGCCTGCGCCGCTTTCTCCGCCTTCGCCAGCCTCATGCTGCTGGTCGAATTCATCGAGCATGCGCACGAAATCGCGGCCTTGCCGCCCCCAGCTGGCCAGCAGCGGATGGCTGTGGACATGCATTTCTTCGATCGGGATCGTGCCCAGGTCGACGCCCTCGCGCTGCGGCTGGCGGCGGCGCGCCGCCTTGAGCAACTGGCTGCCTTCGATGATGTCGCCCCAGTAGAACTGGCACGGATTCGGGACCGCGAACAGCACCTGCGTGTGGCGTGCCAGCGCCGAGATCGCTTGCAGCGTCTGGTACGGCAGCGTCGACATTCCGAACAGCACCACGCGGCGTGGCAGGCGGCTGGCCGGTGCAACGTCCGCCGCGATGGCGGCAAGGAACTGGTCGTGGATGGTGGCGCGGCCGCTTTCGCGCTGCGCCTCGGGCAGGCTCGCGTGCACGGCGCGCCACAGGCAGGCCTGCCAGCGCTGCTCGGGCGCGAGCGGAACCACATCGCCGCCGGCGCGGCGCAGCACGTCGCGCCCGGCAGCCCAATCGGCCAGCCAGTCGGCGCGATACACCTGGTACTGGTCGTACAGGTCGGCCACGCGTTCGGCCAGTTGCAGGCGGCGCTCGGCGTCGCCATCGGCGAGAAAGCGCGCCAGTGGCGCATAGCCGTCGTCCTGCAACAGCGTGGGCAACAGGCGCATCAGGCGCCAGGTGAGCGGCGCCTTGTCGAACGGCGCACGCTGCGGCACGCGCTCGCGGCCCAGCATGCCACGATACGCTTCCCACATGAAGCGCGCCGGCAGCGCCACGCGGGTGGCGGCGCAGACGCCGTTTTCTTCGGCCAGCGCGATCTTGAGCCACTCGGCCACGCCGTTCGACTGGACCAGAAAAATCTCTTCTTCGAGTGGCCCCAGGGGATGATTGCGCAGCCAGTCGAAGACGGCGCTGCGCAGCAGCTCCATCTGGTTACCGTGGAGGATCAAGAGACCGGGAGTGATCGGGGCAGACATGCGCTGGGCGTGGGCAATCGGGACCAAAGCATACCGCGTTTGGCCCCCCGGCGGTAGGGCCAAACCGGCCTGTCAACGCCCGTCGCTGGCGCGGCCACCGAACTGCGCCGATACCTCGCGCTCGATGCGGATCAGCAGCGCGCGCAGACGCGCCGTCAATGCCCGCGCCTGCGCCGTGCCGCCCCCGCGCAGGTCACGCACCGGCTGCGCTTCCAGGTCTTCGCAAATGGCGGCGAACGCGGTGGCACCGACCGCACGGGCGGCCGATTTGAGCTGGTGGGCCAGGCTCGCGGTGTGGGTCAGGTCGCCGCACAACAATGCCGTGTCGATGCCGGCCAGATTCTCGCGCGTGGTGTCGAGGAACAGGAACGCGTATTTGCGCATCCGTTCCGTGTCGCCACCGGCCGTGGCCGCCAGCAGCGCCAGATCCAGCACCGCGCTGCCCGGCGCCATGGCGGCCGGCAGATTGACGGCGACGTCCGACACGGGCGCCGTGGTGCGCCCCAGGCAGCGCGCGATGGTGGCGGCCAGCAGTTCGGGGACCACGGGTTTGGCCAGAAATTCGTTCATGCCCGCCGCCATGCAGCGCGCGCGATCGTCCAGGCCGGCATTGGCGGTCATCGCCACCACCAGCGTATCGGCCAGACGCGGATCGCGCCGGATGCGGCGCGTCGCCTCGAGACCATCCATCACCGGCATCTGCACGTCCATCAGCACGCAGTCGAAGCGCGCCTTGGTCATCGCCGCCAGCGCCTCTTCGCCATTGCCAGCCACGACGACGGCGGCCCCGGCCAGTTCGAGCAGTTCGCGCGCGACCTGCTGGTTGAACGGGTTGTCCTCGACCAGCAGCACCGCGCAGCCGTCCAGGCGTGCCTGGGCCGGCGCGGGCGCCGCGCCCAGGCCGGAACTGGCGCCACCGCCCACCCGCGCGCCGGCGCCATCGTCGAGCGCCAGGCGCGCCGTGAACCAGAAGATGCTACCCACGCCAGGGGTGCTCGTCACGCCGACCTCACCGCCCATCAGCTCGGCCAGCTGACGGCTGATGGCCAGACCCAGGCCAGTGCCACCGTGACGGCGCGTGGCCGACTGGTCGGCCTGCTGGAACGGCGCAAACAGGTGCTGCAGCGCGTTCGGCGTGATGCCGATGCCGCGGTCCTCGACTTCGAAGCGGACCAGAATTTCAGGGCCAAACGCATGCGCAAGGCGCGCGCGCATCGTGATGCGGCCGCGTTCGGCAAACTTGACCGCGTTGCCGGCGAAATTGAGCAGCACCTGTTCGAGACGCAGCGAATCGCCGCATAGGGGCCGCATCAGTTCGGGCGCGATCTCGATGTCGAAGCCCAGACCCTTGGCGGCGGCTGCCGTGCCCAATTGTGCCTCGACGTTGCGCATCAGCGCGTCCGGCATGAAGCGTTCAGTGGCCAGTTCGAGCATCCCGGCCTCGATCTTGGAAAAGTCGAGGATGTCGTTGATGATACCCAGCAAGTGCTGGCCCGAGTGGTAGATCTTTTCGAGGTAATCGCGCTGGCGCGGGTCAGGCGCGGCCTGCAATGCCAGGTGCGTCATGCCGATGATGCTGTTCATCGGCGTACGGATCTCGTGGCTCATGTTCGACAGGAAGTCGCTCTTGGCCTTGCTGGCCGCGTCGGCGCGCGCCTTCAGGCGATGCAGTTCGGTGACATCGGTCGACACGCACAGCACGGCGCGCTCTTCGTCGACCTGCAGCGGCACGCGCACGCTCCACAACTGGCGCGTGACACCATCCGGACCGGCCTGGGCGACTTGCGCACTGCTCTGGCGGTCAGCCCGCAGCACGGCGCGATCGAGCTCCCAGGTGGCGGCGGCCTGGCCCGCGTCCATGGCCTCGGTATCGGGCCGGCCAATCAGGTCGGTTGCCGGGCGCCCGAGGCGCGCCGCGCCCTTGGCATTGAGATAGCGGATGCGGCGCGCGCCGTCCTTCAGGTAGACCTCGGCGTCGAGATTGTCCAGCACCGTGTCAAGCAGCAGGCGCTGCTCGTCGGCGGCGCGGCGCGAGCGGTACTGGGCCAGAAACAAACCGTACATCAGCAGCGTGCCGATGAAGCCGGCGACCAGCGCGCCAAGCGGTACGAAGCGGTCGACGCCCACCAGCATTTCTTCCCTGGGCGCCGAGAAGTGGGCCTTCCAGCCGTTGCCGACGTAGTCCACGCCCAGCACCGACACGAAATGCAGCGCCGGATCGAGCGCGGTGCGGCGCACGTCCACGCCATGCAGCAGGATGTCGCCCGCCGCCGGCGCGCCCGGCTGGCCGGTGTAGCGGCGTCCGGTACCGTACAGGCTCACGCGCAGCGGCTGCGCTTCGAGCGAGGCGAGCGCATTGCGTACCAGTTCCTGCACCGAAAAGAAGATGCCGAACGAGCCCAGGTAGGCCGCCCGGCGCTCGGCCACGCCCAGCGGCAGCACGCCCCCGATGTACACGGGCAGGCGCATGCCGAGGGCATTGTGCGGAACCGGGTCGGGCAGGAACACGGGCTGGCCCGACGCGACCATCGTGCCGCTGTCGCGCGCCTGGGACAGCGCCCGCGCGACCAGCGGGCGGGACGCCATGTCGAAGCCGAGCCGCCGGGTCGGCTTGTCGGCCGGGTACTGGTACGTCACGACTTCGTACCACGGGCGGCGCCCGGCCGGGAATATCTGGAAATCCGGGTAACCGCGCGCATCGACGCTGCGGTCGGCGCGCATGGCGGCAGTGAAGGCGGCACGCCCGGCATCGGGCACGCGCGTGGCGAAGGTCAGCGCTTCGATCGCCGGATAATTATTGGGCAGGTCGAGCGCCGCTGCATAACGGTGGAACGAGGCGCGGTCGGGCACCGCACTGCCGCCGCCGGCTGCATGCAGTGCCGCCATCGCGCGCACGGCGCGGGCGTACGAGGCGATGGCGTTGTCAAGACGCTCCTGGGCGCCGCGCGCCAGATTGTCGAAACGGCGCCGCGCGTCGGTCTCGACAGCGGCGCTGGCCACCGCATGCAGCAGCATGCCGATTGCCAGCGCCAGTAACACCCCGCCGCCCCACAGCACGATGGGGCGGCTGACGCGCGCCGCGGCAAGTTCGATGGCGCGCGCGCCACGCAAGGCTGATCGCTTCATGCTTCCCCTTTCGGGCGCTGCATGCCCCGCTTGTTAGTAAGAGTCGATGTGAGTATATCGGTGCACCGGCGCGGCCCAGGCCCGTTCACCGCGCCGATGAGGCACGCAAGCAACACATCGCCGCTCACGCGAGCACCTCCCAGTGGCGACGGTGGCGGCCCCCCGTCACGATACGAGTCGCGTCGCAAACAGGGCGTCCCAGGTCGGCGCGATCTCGACATACAGGGCCACGGCCTGCTCGATCCCGACCGTCTGCGGTGCGCCGATGCGCGTGATGACCACGCCGGCGCGACGCAGCATGCGCTCGATTGCCGTGGTCGTGACGGTGATGTAGCGCTTCAAGCCGCGCTCGTGGGCGTCGTCGATGATGGCAGCGATCGACTCCATCGTCATCGCCGAAAAACCGTAACCGGCCACGCCGTCGGTTTCCAGCGCAAAGCGCGACAGCTCCCATATCTGCGGGTCGCTCGGCGCCGCCTGCCCATCGAGCAGCTGGGGAAACGAATCCTTGAGCATGTATGGCCCCTCGGTGGGCAGCAGGCGCCAGCAGCCGCGCAGCGTGTCGTCGTCCCGCATCAGCATGTAGCGCGGCTCGAGGGCGTCGTAGCCATCGATCTCCATGCCCGACAAAATAGGGACTTCCCAGCCGAGTCGCCCGCGAAAGACCCGTGCGCGCAACAAGTGCATTTCGCACAATTCGTTCGATGGAATGGCGCGGCGCGGCGCGATCCTGATATGCATGCTCATTTACCCCTCCCTGGATTGACGTACGGTCGTTAAGAAATGCACTGTGCATAGAACCGTCATGCAAATCGGGTAGCGTGGGTACTATCAGCTCTGATAGGTGGCGAGTAATGTCGGGGGTGCAATACTTTTGGTTATGCAGTTTCCGACGTACTGGCTTTACCTTCCTGAAAGGAATCATCATGGCAATCGAACTGATGTCCAACGCCCTGGCAGCTGACCACCACGCCAACCAGGTCATGCAGGCCGCCGGCGCCGTGCGCATGGCGCCGCATGAACTGCGCCGCCTGCGCATCACCAAGCGCGAGAGCCAGGAAAAATTCTGGGGCCGCTTCGGCGTCACCCAGTCGAGCGGTTCCCGCTTCGAGACCGGGCTGGCCATCCCGACGCCCGTGTCGATCCTGCTGCGCATGTATGTCAATGGCAAGCTCAGCGATGGTGATCTTCAGGGGTAATCAATCCAAGGCCAATGGCCTTGACCACTGCCTGCTGGCGGGTGTTCACGTCGAACTTCTGACGCACATTCGCCAGATGGAAGTTCACGGTCGCTTCCGAGCAATTGGTAATGCGGGCAATCTCCCATGACGACTTGCCCGCCATGACCCACTGCAGCACTTCGAGTTCGCGTTTGGTCAGGCGCGGTGCGGCGCCCCGGCCTTCTTCGGGCCGTACGCCCTCATCGCGAAAGCGCTGCGACGACGCAAACGCGTAATCGCGCACCAGCGCGAGCATCGGCAGCGCCTCCAGCACGGCGCGCTCGGCGGCAATATCGGGCCGCGCATCGGACGCAAAACTGAGTACCCCGAACTCGCCCTGCGGACCGTGCACCGGCAACGTCACGCCACTGCGGATGCCATGCGCACTGGCTTCTTCGTACAAGCCCGCCTGCCGGGTGCCGGAGGCGAACAGCGCCGGCTCCCACACCATCGGCAGCGTGCTCGTCAGGCAGTGGGCAACCGTCGGATCCACGTAGGCAAAACCATTGCGGTCATAGCGCTCGCGCCAGTTGTCGGCGTAGTTACTGCGCAAAAAGGCCGACTCGAAGCGAGCGTGACGCGAACCGACCAGACCAAACAGCACCTGATCGAACCCCAATGTCCGCGCGAGTTTGTACAGGGAGGCGCTCCACTGGTTCGCGTCTCTGGCCTGCATCAACTCAAGTAATAAAGCGGTATCAATCATGGGGTCGAAATAATATGCAACACCGCTATCCTAGTCCGTCGCCCCCCCTTCAAAATCCTCGAAAATTAACAATCAAGATATTTACACTCACCCATTTCATATGCTGTCGTGTAATGACAACAACAATTTTCACATCACCCGTCATGGCGAAATGATTTTCGCTAACGTGCGCCGCGTTACTTCAGGCAAATTTCGCTGCCTCAATTCGTTGTTACCGCTTTGTTAGCGAAACCTAATTTTGTGTCTTGACGTCGGTCAATGAAACACGTTGCCACCACGGCACCCCATCTGGCCATCCGGCGTCGTTCCGGCACACCCCCATTTCTTGCGGTTCGACCCGTCCGACTGAACGGGCGTGTCGGGCAAGATCGCCACTACATTGCGCTGCCCGCTGCCCGCTGCCCGCTGCCCGCTGCCCGCTGCCCGGTCAATGATGCGCAGCATGGCAGAGGCGGTGTGTAAAATCGCCGCATGCACAACCGCTCTTTACCGTCCCCACCCGGTGCCATGGTGGACACGACAACGCGCGCCTGGGTCCGCATGCCATCGGGCCGGCGCCTCGACCTGCTGGACCCTACACCCTTCGATTGGGACGATGCCGACCTGGCGCTCGGGCTGGCCCGCACCTACCGCTGGGGTGGCCACTCGGCGTGGCCGTTGCCGCTGTCGGTCGCGCAGCATTCGATCAGCGTGATGCTGTTGCGGCGCGCGGCCACCCCGACGCTGTCGCCGCTCGACGAATTGCGCGAGCTGCTGCACGACGCCGAAGAAGGCTTGCTGGGATTCGATGCGATTTCGGTCATCAAGCCGTTTCTGGGCGACGCCTTTCGCGCGCTGACACAGCGCCTGGAACACGTGGTGTTCCTGCGCTATGGCTTGCCGGCGTGGGACGCGAAATCGCACGCGGCGCACAAGAAGGCCGACCGGCTGGCCGCAGCCAGCGAAGCAGTTCATGTGGCAGGCTGGTCGGCCGACGAGGTCCGGCGCACGCTCAAGATCCGCGCGGCGATCCTGCCGGAAGACCCGCTGGCGCACTATTACGATTGCGCGCCATGGGAACCGTGGCCGCCGAAGCTGGCCTGCGAACGTTTTCTGCATGAACTCGAACGACTCAAGGGAGCGGTCAGGCTGGTGCCCTGATGCCGCCCCCCTCTTCGCTCGACCTTACGCCTTTGCGCGCGGAGTCAGTTCTTTTTCCAGATATTTTTCCAGGCTTTCGAGCGAGCGGCCACGGGTTTCCGGCAGGCGCAGCGCAACGAAGATCAGTGAGCCGACATTGATGGCGGCAAACAGGAAGAACGTCGTACTGCCGAACTGCGCCAGCGCCAGCGGGAACAGCAAGGCCACGATCGCGTTGAAGATCCACTGGCATGCCACGGCGGTGCCGGTCAGCACGCCACGCAGGTGCATCGGGAACAGCTCCGACATCAGCAGCCAGTACACCGGCGCGATCAGCATCTGCATGCACAACAGGAAGCACAGGATGCAGGCCAGCGCGGCATAGCTGCGCGTGATGCCATCGGGCATCCACAGCAGCACGGCACCCAGCGCAAACTGCATGACGACCACGCCCGACAGGCCCGACAGCAACATCGAGCGACGCCCGTGCTTGCCGATCAGCCAGATGCCGATGAAGGTGGCGATCACCGCGACCACGCCATTGCCGATGGTCGCGGTCAGCGCAGCATTCGTGCCCAGGCCGGTCGATTGCAGGATGATCGGGGTGAAGTACATGAATGCATTCACGCCGGTAAACTGGGCCATGAAGCCCAGGCCGATCCCCAGCCACAGCAATTTCCTGATCCATGGCGTGCCCATGACGGCGGACCAGCCGGCCTGCTCGTGCTCGATCTGGTTCAGCTTGGTCATTTCGGCCATCTCGCGCTCGATCTGCTCGTCGCTGGAGCGAATCTGCTGCATCACGGCGCGTGCTTCTTCCATCCGACCCTTGCTCGCCAGCCAGCGTGGCGATGGTGGCACGAACATCATGCCCACACCCAGCAGCAGCGCAGGCACGGCGGCGATGGCCAGCATGTAGCGCCACACATCCGGCGAGTTCGCATACTGCGCCAGGACCGCATTGAGCACATACGCGATCAACTGACCGGTAACAATCATCAGTTCATTCTGTGTGACCAGCCTTGCCCGTTTGCTGGGGCCGGCCATTTCGGCAATGAACACCGGCACGGTGGAGGATGCACCGCCGACCGCCAGACCGAGCACGAAGCGCATGGCGACCATGACTTCCACCGATGGGGCCAGGGTGGTGCCGAGCGCGCCGATCATGAATACCAGCGCCAGCCAGATCAGCGTCATGCGGCGACCGAAGCGGTCCGACAGCGTGCCTGCCATCAGCGAGCCCACTGCAGCGCCGAACACGAGCGCGGATGTCACGACGCCTTCGGTCAGCGGTGTCAGGCCAAGGCCGCCACTTGAGGGCGGCGCGCTCATGAACGGCAGCGCGCCGGAGATCACGCCGGTATCGTAACCAAACGCCAGCGCACCCATTGTGGCGACGATGGCGACCTTGAAGACGAAGCGGCTTTCCTTGGTATCGGGTGGCGCCGGGGCGGCGGCCGGGGGAACTGCTGAAGACATACGGATCCTTTGTTGGAAATGGACAGGCAGAAAAAAACGGTAGGTCCATTTCGTCACCGTCCTGAGGACGGCAGAGGCAGACAATGCCGGGAAAGCGTTGTCTGCATCGTTAAATTACTTGGCAAAGGATAAAGGGAAGCATGCGGCACAACTGTTCGATAGCAAACATATTAGTGAATAGAGCGCACTAACAAAAAAACAACCATGTTAACAAGAATGAATCGCCATCCAGCGTGACAAGGAACATGCTCATGAGCATCACAACGCTCTAAGCTGCTGATTTTGTTCAAGGTTTTACGCTATCCACAAGAATTGTGGATAACTGTGTGGACAAGCGCCACTTGACAAGCCACAAGGCCAGACGGGATGCGGGTTTCAACAAACTGCCCGTTGTACAGGCAAAAATTTGTTCCAATAAAATCAACCACTTGCACATGCACCACATGGGGGCAACAAGTTTATGTGCGGCGCACTCCTACAAAACCGTGACATGGGGGATAAGTTGCCAACATGTCGCGATCAATCGTCATTTCCACGCACTGCGCGCCCGGTCGCGCACCAGCATGCGGACGCTGTCGGGCATCGGCGTGCGCAGTTCGCGCTTGTCGGCACTGAGCCAGGCAGATTCTTCAAAATGCTTGAGCATGACGGGCGTGACGAAGCGCGAGCGCGTCGCATACACGTGGCGATCGCCCATGCTCGATTGCTGCTTGATGAAGAAGCGGTTCGGCACAATCAGGTGCAGGTGTTCGCGGGCCCGGGTCATGGCCACGTACAGCAAGCGCCGCTCTTCCTCGATATCGTCCTGATTACCGGTAAACATGTCCGACGGGATGCAGCCATCGACCACATTGAGCACGTGCACCGACTTCCACTCCTGCCCCTTGCTCGAGTGGATGGTCGACAGGATCACGTAATCGTCGTCGAGCAGTGGCGGGCCGGCGCGGTCGCTCGTCGCTTCGGGCGGGTCGAGCGTGATGTCGGCCAGAAAACTCTCACGGTTGGCATGGCCAGCCGACAGCGCGACGAGCTGGTCGAGGTCAAGCGCACGCACCTGGAAATCGTCGTGCAGGCGCTCGAGGTGTGGGGCATACCAGTCGCGCGCCAGCTCGAGGTCTTGCGGCCAGCGCAGGCCCGGGGTGCGCAGGCGCGCATACACTGCGCAGAACGTTTGCCACTCGGCGCTGCAGCGCGCCGGCACGGGAAACGCCGCCAGCGTGGCGGCGACATCGCTGCTCTCGCCCACCGCATCGAGCACGCGCGTGGCAGTCGCCTGGCCGATTCCGGGAATCAGTTGCAGCACGCGGAACCCGGCCAGGCGCCCACTCGGGTTCTGGGCAAAGCGCAGCAGCGCCAGCAGATCCTTGATATGCGAAGCCTCCAGGAATTTCAGGCCGCCGAACTTGACGAACGGGACGTTACGCCGCATGAGTTCGAGTTCGAGCGCAGCGCTGTGGCTGGCCGCGCGAAACAGCACCGCCTGCGACTTGAGCGGCACGCCTTCTTCGCGCTGCTCGAGGATGCGGCTGCAGACCCAGCGCGCCTGCTCGGCTTCATCGGGAATCAGCACGAGCTGCGGTTTGATGGTCGACGCCTTGTCGGTCCAGAGCGTCTTGGCGTGGCGCTCGAGCGCAGCGCCAATGACGGCGTTGGACGCGTCCAGGATCGGCTGCGTCGAGCGGTAATTGCGCTCGAGCGTGATCAACTGCGCCGGCTGCGTAAACTGGCCCGCGAAATCGAGGATGTTGCGCACGGTGGCGCCGCGAAAACTGTAGATGGACTGGGCGTCGTCGCCGACTACCATCACACCCCTGCCATCGGGTTTCATGCCGGTGATGATCGCGGCCTGCAGGCGGTTGGTATCCTGGTACTCATCGACCAGCACATGGTCGAACCAGCTGCCCAGCTCAAGCCCGAGCACCGGGTCGGCCGCCATTTCGGCCCAGAACAGCAGCAGGTCGTCGTAGTCGAGCACATTCTGCTCTTGCTTGGCGTCGACATATGCGCCGAACAGCGTCTTGAGCTGGGCTTCCCATTCGGCGCACCAGGGAAAATACGCCTGCAGAACCTGATCGAGTGGATCGCGGCTGTTGACCACGCGCGAATAGATCGACAGGCAGGTGCCTTTCATGGGAAAGCGTTTTTCCGTGCGCGACAGGCCGATTTCGTGGCGCACCATCCCCATCAGGTCCTCGGCGTCGCCCCGGTCATGGATGGTGAATTGCGGATCGAGGCCGATGCGCCCGGCGAATTCGCGCAGCAGGCGCACGCCGATGCTGTGAAAGGTGCCGGCCCAGGGCAGCGCAACCGGCGCCTGGGATTGCGCCGGCGCACTGCGGCCAAACAACCGGTGCAGAACCCCGCTGGCGCGCTGGCGCATTTCATCCGCCGCACGGCGTGAAAAGGTCAGCAGCAGGATGCGCTGCGGATCGGCGCCGGCCCCGATCAGGCGCGCCACGCGGTGCGCCAGCGTATTGGTCTTGCCGGAGCCGGCGCCGGCGACGACCAGCAGCGGACGCGGCGCATCCACGCCGATATCGTGTTCGACCGCGGCGCGCTGCGCCGGATTCAAGCTGGCGAACGGGTCTTCAGTGGCAGGCGCGGCGGTGGCGGTGGTCATGGGCGGCAGACGGAGAAAGCGATACTGTACATTTGTCCAGTATCGCACCGCAAGCGCTAAATCGCACGACGCTCATGGGTGCCCGCGCATGGCATCAGGCCCGACCTGAAGTGTCTTTGATCAGCCGCGGATAAATAAACCTTTTCTGGATATCCACAAAGTCTGTGAATAACTATGTGGAAAAGCGGGGGCTTGACAGGCTGAACACGGCCTGCGGGGCGGCTTTCAACAATTTGCCTATTGGGAAGGCAATGACGGTGACAACTGCAAATTGATCGCAAACAAAGGCAGTCGCACCCTTGACAGCGCCGTTGCTGCTGTGCAGATCATGCCAGCGTGCGACGCCGTTCGGGTTCAAGCAAAACGCGCTCGATGACCTTCGGCCGGACACCGTTGGACTTCAGGTATTCGACTGCCGGCACGACGCCGAGCTCGCCCAACGTGGCAATGCCGCGCGTGACGACATCGCGCTGGCCGGCATCAGATCGCAGTTCGGATGCGCTGGCAACGCATGGATGGATGTCTTGCGTGTGCAGTAGGTTCATCGCTGATCTCCGGTGATGGTGGATGTGTCATGCACCACGATTATTGGCCAAGCAGATGTAAAGTCAATGGCAAACCTGTATCAATACGGGAATACATTGCCCGTGGTAAGCGTGCGCGCGGCGCAGCGGCGATAATAATGCCATGAGCCCTTCGCCCCTCCCCTCCCCAAGCGCAGCCGCCGCAGCGCACCCCGTGCCCGCGTCGTGCACCGACCTCTTCGTCTCGTTCACGCTGATCGCCCTGCAGGGCTTTGGCGGCGTGCTGGCCGTGATCCAGCGCGAACTGGTCGAGCGCAAACGCTGGCTGACCAACGAAGAATTCATCGAAGAATGGTCGGTCGCGCAAATTCTGCCGGGGCCGAACGTGTGCAACCTGGCGATGGTGATCGGCCAGCGCCACTTCGGCCTGGCCGGCGCGATGAGTGCACTGGCCGGCCTGCTGGCAGCGCCGCTGCTCGTGGTGCTGGCGCTGGCCCTGGTGTATGCCCGGTTCGCCGAGGTGCCGGCGGTCCAGGGCGCACTGCGCGGCATGGCGGCCGTCGCCGCCGGGCTGGTGGCGGCCACCGGCCTGAAGATGTCGGCCGCGCTGGGCAAGAACGTGCTGCCGCTCGTGGCGTGCATACTGATCGCCGCGATCAGCTTCGTGCTGCTGGCCTGGGTGCGGGTGCCGCTGGCAGCGGTCGTGTTCGGCCTGGGCGGCCTGGGCTGCGTGCTGGCCTGGCGCAGGCTCAAGCCATGAGCGCGCCGCAGCTGGTATTCACCTGGAACGACTGGCTCAGCCTGTTCACCCACTTTTTGGCGCTGTCGATGATGTCGCTGGGGGGTGCGATCTCGACCACATCCGAAATGCAGCGCTACCTGGTCGAGCGCCAGGGCTGGCTGACGCCGGCGCAATTTGGCGACTCGGTTGCGCTGGCGCAGTCGTCGCCCGGGCCAAATGTGCTGTTCGTGGCGCTGCTGGGCTGGAACGTCGGCCTGAACAACGGCAGCACGCTGGCCGCGCTCTGCGGCGTGGTCATCGCGATGGTCGGCATCATGTTGCCGTCGACCGTGTTTACTTATCAGGTGGCGCAATGGGCGCAGCGCAACCGCGAACGGCGGGCCGTGCGCGCCTTCAAGCAGGGCATGGCGCCGCTCGTCATTGCGATGCTGCTGTCGACCGCCTGGCTGCTGGCCACCGGTGGGGGCACCGATCCGGACCGTTGGCCGTTGTGGCTGCTGTCGGTGGTAAGTTGCCTCGTCATCTGGCGCACCCGCGTGCACATACTCTGGATGCTGGCAGCTGGCGCAGTACTCGGCGCGATTGGACTGGTGTAGTTGGCATGCTGGCGCAGGACGCGGCATACTGGCCGCATCTTTCACTGTCCACCACATGACGATGTCCGAACTCCTGAACCAACACGCCTGCTTCGGCGGCGAGCAGCGTTTCTACCAGCACGATTCCAGCGCGATCGGCTTGCCGATGAAGTTTTCGGTTTACCTGCCACCTGAAGCCGCCGGCAAGAAGCTGCCCGTATTGTTCTACCTGGCAGGCCTGACCTGTACCGAAGAAACGTTCATGACCAAGGCGGGCGCGCAGCGCGTGGCGAGTGAGCTGGGCATCATTCTGGTGGCGCCCGACACCAGCCCGCGCGGCGCCAATGTGCCTGGCGAGACCGACAGCTGGGACTTTGGCGTCGGCGCCGGCTTCTACCTCGACGCGACCGAAGCGCCATGGTCGACGCATTACCGCATGCACAGCTACCTGCTCGAACTGCACGCACTGGTGCTGGACTTGCTGCCGGCCGATCCGGCGCGTGTGGGCATCTTCGGCCACTCGATGGGCGGCCACGGCGCACTGGTCATGGCGCTGCGTCACCCTGATCTGTTCCGTTCTGTATCGGCGTTTGCGCCTATCGCGGCGCCAAGCCGCTGCCCATGGGGCGTGAAAGCCTTTGGCGGCTACCTGGGCCCGGATGAAAGCACCTGGCAGCAATACGACGCCAGCGCGCTGATGGCAAGGCACGAGACGGCGCCTTTCCCGGCCGGCATCCTGATTGACCAGGGTCTGGCCGACAAGTTCCTGCCGGAGCAGCTGCGGCCGGAAGCCTTCGAAGGCGCCTGCGCCCGTATCGGGCAGCCACTGACGCTGCGCCGCCAGCAAGGCTACGACCACGGTTACTACTTCGTCTCGACGTTCGTCGAAGACCATCTGCGTTTCCACGCCCGCCAGCTTGGCTGATACAAGGCGGCTTCAGCGCGGCTGAAGCCGTTTTCCGGCACTCCTGAAAAACGCCAGTTGCAGAAGTAGCATCGCTTATCAGTGAATGCTGTCTGCTAACCGCAACAAACGTGGCAAGTCATCCACCGATCGCGCAGAAAGCGTGAATCGCGTTGTTCAATAAGTTTCTCTGCGGATACAATGCTTGCTCTAATGTCCATGTGCATTACGGGCCAGCCATGCGCCACGTCCTGTCGCCACGATAGGGCCGATTCTCATCAAGCCCCCTGGCAACGTTCACGAGCTTCACACTTCGTTGAATCATTGCAGGTCCCCGTACTGCCCGTTCTCCCTCTTTCCGTCCGTAGAAACGTCAACAAACGATGAAACTCAGCTTCCGCACCAAACTTTACCTGCCACTCGTTCTCAGCTGGTTGTGCCTGTCAGCGATGGCCATTCTCCATGTCTATGAGAGCAGCGCGCAGCGCCTCGAAGAACGCAAGGTCGCACTACGGTTTGCGACCGATGTCGGCATGTCCACGATCAAGGAATACGCACAACTGGCGTCAAGCGGCGCACTGACCGTCGCAGACGCGCAGCAACAAGCCCTGACGCGTCTGAAGTCCATGCGTTACGGGAAGGATGGCTACTACACGGTCATCAATTCAGCCCCGACAATGCTGATGCATCCGGTCAAGGCCGAGCTGATCGGCAAGGACCTCAGCGACTTCAAGGATATCAATGGCACCTACCTGTACCGCAACGTGGCGGCCATTGCCAAGGGCAGCGGTGAAGGCTGGGTCGAATACGTGTGGCCAAAGCCAGGCAACCTGGACCAGCAGCAGGTATTCCCGAAAGGCGCGTATGTGCTCACCTACAAACCCTGGGACTGGACCTTCATGACGGGGCTCTACATGGATGACCTGAATGACGCATTCGTTGGCGACATGTGGCGCGCAGTCGCTTTCCTGGCCATCTGCGGTGTGGTACTGAGCACGATTGTCTTGCTGGTGTTGCGCAATATCACGCGCTCGATCCGCCAGGCAGTCAGTGCCGCCGACGCAGTTGCGGGCGGCGACCTGACCCATCAATTCAAAATCGACGGCAAGGACGAAATCGCGCAACTGATGTCCTCGCTTGACCGGATGCAGCAAGGTCTCGCCAACGTGGTGAGCGAAGTACGCCAGGGTACGGATGCAATCGCAGCTGCGTCATCGCAGATCGCACAAGGCAATCTGGATCTGTCGTCGCGTACCGAACAGCAGGTCGCTTCGCTCGACAAGACCACCGCGTCGATGGAAACGCTGGCAAGCACGGTGCGCGAGAACGGCGAATATGCGCGCCAGGCCAATACGCTGGCGCTGTCGGCGTCCGATGTGGCAACCCACGGCGGCACCATTGTTTCTCAAGTGGTGACGACAATGGCCTCGATCAATGCGTCATCCACCAAGATTGTCGACATCATCAGCGTCATCGATGGCATCGCCTTCCAGACCAATATCCTGGCACTGAATGCGGCCGTCGAAGCCGCGCGAGCCGGTGAACAGGGCCGGGGCTTCGCCGTCGTGGCCGCCGAAGTGCGCAATCTGGCGCATCGCTCGGCTGCAGCGGCCAAGGACGTCAAGACGCTGATCGGCGATTCGGTTGCCAAGGTCGAGGCCGGCAGCAAACTGGTCGGCGAAGCCGGCAGCACGATGGATGACATCGTCGCGAGCGTGAAGCGCGTGACAGATATCATCGGGGAAATCGCAGACGCTGGCCAAGCGCAACAGCTGGAGTTGAAGCAGATCAACGACACCATTCACGACATGGACAGCACGATGCAGCAAAACGCCGCGCTGGTCGAAGAGGCCGCCTCGGCGTCCGCCTCGCTGCACACCCAGGCGCACAATCTGACCGGCGCCGTCAGCCTGTTCAAGCTGACTGCAAGCCAGCTTCGCCCTTCCACCGCGCCCCGCCTGGAATTGACGTCACGCGCTGACAGCTGATTATCAGCCACGGCCATCGCATGGATTGGTGCATGCGATGGCCGCCTTCCGGATGGTACGCGGCCTTAAAAGCTGCTCTTGGCAGCGCCGTGAGCGGGGTCGACGTCGATCCCGCCATGCTGTTCGAGAATGGCGGCAGCGCGTTCGAGCTGCGACGCTTCTGCAACCGACACCGTCATCATGCACAGGTCGCCACGCACAGCAGGTTTGAAGACGTCCTCGTAATCGGTACCGCCTTTGACGGCAGGCGAGTCCCCCACGTAAAAATTGCTTTCGGCAGGACCGGCCTCGTCGGTGGTGACGTTGACATTGATGCCGTCGCCGTCGAAACCCTCGGCCAGCAAGCCATTGCGGGCGGCCTCGGCCGCTTCGAAGTTCGGCAGCATGCGAACGATATGGTTATTCATGGTATCTCCCTTGTCTCATTTATAACCACCCTATCAGAATCCCGCCGCGCGCGGCGCAGGCCACTGGCGTTGCTGAACTCACCTGCCGCGAAGGACAACGACGACGGCGCCAAGGCTGGAGCTAAGTCAATTGCCATGCGGCAAACGAACACCGGGAACGCGAAACCGTGGTGTATGCTGGGTGCAATGCACGCAGATACCTGCGCGGCTTCATTGAATCGACGGCGTCGCTGCCGTCGTGTGATTGGTGAAGCTCGAGAACGGCGTACTGCTACTGATCCTGCAAAAAGCAGGGTAACGAGGCACGTCGTCTGACCATTATTTGCGCAACGGGCCAAGCTCGAATCGTGTGATGGTTCGCCGGAACGCACTGCAACGCATGACTGCGAAGCGGTGCGTTTTTTTATGCGTGCGATTTCATGCGTGCGATTTTATGCGTGTGAAACGACGCTGGAAAGCATGATGAAACGACAGTAAATGACCAGTGATGGACCAGATATGCCGTGGCACCGCCCCGCTTGCAACATGGTCCAGCACATACAGCACAACTAACCGAGAGGAGCCGACATGAACGAATCGAACGATCAGGGAAGTAACGCAGGTAAATGGATTGGCGCCGCAGTGGCTGGCGCCCTGCTGATGTATGCCTTCGACCCGGACCGCGGCCCGAAACGCCGGGCACGCGCCAAGGGCGCACTGCGCGATGCACGTCATCGCGGTGCCGATAAACTCGACCACGCGCTGCACGTGGCCGGTGAGCGCTTCGACTCGGCGCGCGAACGTGCCGAATCGGCGTACCTGCGCGCCGGCGAACGCCTGGCTGGCGCAGCCCACGCTGCCGGCGACCGCCTGGCCGAAGCATCGCACCAGACGCGTGATCGCCTCGAACATGCGCGTGGCCGCCTGGCCGAAGCGTCGTACGAAGCGCGCGACCGCGCCTCGCATGCGGCTGACTATGCCCGTGACCGCGTGTCGCACGCCGCCGATACGGCACGTGACCGTGTATCGCATGCTGCCGACACCGCGCGCGAGCGCGCCGGCCGCGTCGCTGACGATGCACGTGACTATGCGGACGACGTCCGTTCGCGCGCACAGCACGTCGCCAGCGATGCGCGCGACCGCGCCAGCTACGCTGCCGACAAGGCACGCAGCAGCGCCGGTGACGCTGCCGACAAGGCCCGTAACAGCGCCGACGATGCTGCCGATCGTGCACGCGAACGCGCCGACATCGCCCGTGAAAACCTGGCGCAGGCCGCGCACAGCGCCGGCAACGGCGCCCGCGCCCGCGCCAACGCGGTGGGCAACCAGGTCCGCGAATGGACCGATCACCTGACGCAGGCCTTCGGCTCGCGCGGCCCGACGCTGACCAATTCGGCGCTGCTGGGTACGAGCGCGCTGAGCGTCGTCGGCCTGGCGCGTCGTTCGCCGGCCGTTGCCCTGCTGGGTCTGGGCGCGCTGGCCGTGCTGCTGCGCAGCGACCGCGGTCGCAATCTGGTCGATTCGCTGCGTCACCGCGGCGAAGCCAGCCGGGTCGACGTCGAGAACAGCGTCTTCATCGACGCCTCCCCACGCGAAGTGTTCGATGCCTGGTCCGATGTGGAAAACTTCCCGCGCTTCATGTCGCACGTGACCGAAGTGCGTGATCTCGGCCACCGCCGTTCGCACTGGGTCGTGCGCGGCCCGGCGGGCATGGAATACGCATGGAACGCGGTCATGACCGAGCAGTCGCGTCCGGATCGCTTGTCGTGGCGCAGCGAGCCGGGTTCGGAAATCGAACAGGACGGCAGCGTCACGTTCGAGTCGGTCAATGGCGGCACGCGCGCGACGGTGCGCATCAGCTACGCGCCACCAGCGGGCGTGCTGGGCCACGGTGTGGCGCGCATGCTGGGCGTCGATCCACAGCGTCAGATGGATGACGATCTGGCGGAGATGAAAGCGTTCATCGAACGCGGTGGTTCGCGTGGCGCAGGCCGCCGCTAAGCCGTCCCTTTGCCGCCGCGCCGAACGCTAACCGGCACGGCGGTGCAAGACCATGAATGGCCCCCATGCGGGGCCATTCGCTCGTCCGGGCAGCGTTCAGTCCGGAATGATCGCCGTGACCTCGATCTCGACCCGCGCGCGTTCTTCCATCAGGCCCGCCACCTGCACCGCCGTCATCGCCGGATAATGGCGCCCGATGACCTCGCGGTAGGCCGCACCCAGCGCCGGCCCGGCATCGAGATATTCGCGCTTGTCGAGCACATACCAGGTCATGCGCACGATGTGCTCCGGGCCGGCCCCGGCTTCGCGCAGCACGGCCACGATATTGGCCAGCGCCTGGCGCGACTGTCCGACGAAATCGTCCGTCTCGAACCGGCCCGCCGGCGTCCAGCCGACCATCCCGCTGACATGCACCTGCCGGCCGCGCGCGACGACCCCGTTGGCATAGCCTTTCGGACGTGGCCAGCCAGGCGGCTGCAAGAATTCCATGGCGTCTCCCGGCATGCGGTCTCAGTGGTGCGGCGCGAGCAGTTCGCGCGCGATGATCAGGAGCTGCACTTCGCTCGCTCCCTCGTAGATGCGCAGCGCGCGGATCTCGCGGTACAGGCCTTCGACGACCTGGCCCCGTTGCACGCCCTGCCCGCCAAACAGCTGCACCGCGCCGTCGATCACGCGCTGCGCCGATTCGGTGGCGGCCAGTTTGGCCATCGCCGCTTCTTTTGTCACGCGCTTGCCGCTGTCGCGCAGCCACGCCGCGCGGTAGGTCAGCAGCGCGGCGGCGTCGATCTCGAGCGCCATCTGGGCAAGCCGGGCCTGCGTCAGCTGGAAGTCGGCCAGCAGTTTGCCAAACATGGGCCGCGCCTGCACATGTGCCAGTGCTTCGGCCAGCGCGCGCCGCGCGAAACCCAGCGCCGCGGCTGCCACCGACGTGCGAAACACGTCGAGGGTGGCCATCGCAATTTTGAAGCCATCGCCTTCGGGCCCGACCAGACAGGCGGCCGGCACCCGGCAACCGTTGAAGTTCAGGCGCGCCAGCGGATGCGGCGCGATCACATCGATGCGCTCGGCGACTTCCAGGCCAGGCGTGGCTGCATCGACAATGAAGGCCGAGATGCCCCGCGCGCTGCGTTCGACCGCATCGCCCGTGCGCGCGAACACCACGTAGAAGTCGGCGATGCCGCCATTCGAAATCCAGGTTTTTTCACCATCGAGCACCCAGGCATCGCCATCGCGCCGCGCGGTGCACTGCAGGGCCGCGACGTCGGAGCCGGCGGCGGGCTCGGACAGCGCAAAGGCGGCGATCGCGCTCCCCTCGGCCACGCGCGGCAGCCAGTTCTGGCGCTGCGCGGCACTGCCGAACAGCGAGATCGCGCCGCTGCCCAGACCCTGCATCGCAAATGCAAAATCGGCCAGGCCCGCATGGCGCGCCAGCGTTTCGCGAATCAGGCAAATGGCGCGGGTGTCGATGGTGGCGTGCGCGCCGCCATGCTCGACACCAGCCACGGCGTGGCGCAGCCAGCCGCCCTGGCCCAGGCGCGCGACCAGTGCGCGGCAGACGGCGTCGACATCGGTCCCGTGTGCATCGGCCAGGTTGGCGGCCGCCCAGGCGTCGAGTTCACGTGCCAGCACGCCGTGGTGCTGCTCGAAAAACGGCCAGTCGAGATGGTCACGTTCCATCAGTTGCCCTCGAAGCGCGGCTGCTGTTTGCCGACGAACGCCTGATAGGCGCGCTGGAAATCCTGCGTCATCATGCAGATGGCCTGCGCCTGCGCCTCGGCCTCGATGGCTTCGTCGACGCCCATATTCCATTCCTGCTGCAGCATCTTCTTGGTCATGCCGTGCGCGAACGTCGGGCCGGTGGCCAGCTGCGCGGCAAATTCCTGCGCGTGCGTGAGCACCTGGCCCGGTGCGCACAGGCGATTGAAGAAGCCCCAGCGCTCGCCCTCTTCGCCATCCATCGCGCGGCCGGTGTACAGCAATTCGGCCGCGCGGCCCTGGCCGATCACGCGCGGCAGCAACGCGCAGGCGCCCATGTCGCAGCCGGCCAGACCCACGCGCGTAAACAAAAAGGCGGTGCGGCTGCGCGCCGTGGCATAGCGGATGTCTGAGGCCAGCGCCAGGATTGCACCGGCGCCGGCGCACACACCATCCACCGCCGCGACGATCGGCTGCGGACAGGCGCGCATCGCTTTCACGAGGTCGCCCGTCATGCGCGTGAAGGCGAGCAAACCCGGCATGTCAAGCTGCGTCAGCGGCCCGATGATCTCGTGCACGTCGCCACCCGAACAGAAATTCTCGCCCGCACCGGTCAGCACGACCGCCTTGACGTCGTCGGCATAAGCCAGCGCGCGAAACAGGTCGCGCAGCTCGGCGTATGCGGCGAACGTGAGCGGATTCTTGCGTTCGGGGCGATCGAGCGTCACGGTCGCCACGCGCGTGGCGGGATCGAGCGACCAGCCGACGTGCTGCGCCGCGTAGCCGGTCAGGCCCGTTCGATTGCCCTCTAGATCATGCATGCAGTGCTCCTGAGGACGCATTGGAAAATGGAAGAACCCGTCACTTGCCCGGCTGCCTGCGCGCCAGGCTGCGCTCGAGTTGCTGCTTGCCGGGCACATACTGGCGCGGCCACGCGGCGCCAGTGTAGCCGATGCGCGCCGCCTCGTTCAGCGTCCAGGCCGGATTGGCCAGATGCGGGCGGCCCACCGCGCACAGGTCAGCGCGACCGGCGGCGATGATGCTGTTGACGTGGTCGGCCTCGCTGATGCCGCCGACGGCGATCGTCGCGATGCCGGCCTCGTTGCGGATACGGTCGGAAAACGGCGTCTGGTACATGCGCCCGTACACCGGCTGCTCGGCCTTGCTCACCTGCCCCGACGAACAGTCGATCATGTCGGCGCCGGCAGCGCGCAGCAGCCGCGCGATCTCCACGGCGTCAATCGGTGTGATGCCGCCATCGACCCAGTCATGGCTCGAGATGCGCACGCTGATCGGCAGATGCGCCGGCCAGGCCGCGCGCACGGCGGCAAACACGCGCAGCGGAAAGCGGCAGCGGTTTTCGAGACTGCCGCCATAGGCATCAATGCGCCGGTTGGTCAGCGGCGAGATGAAACCCGAGAGCAGGTAGCCGTGCGCACAGTGCAGCTCGAGCCAGTCGAAACCGGCCTCGCTCGCGGCCAGCGTGGCGCGCACGAAGTCGGCTTCGATGCGTGCCATGTCGGCCTCGCTCGCCTGGCGCGCCACCTGCGACACGCCGGCCAGATACTGCTGCGGCGACGCCGCCACGAGCGGCCAGTTGCCGTGCGCGAGCGGCTGGTCGATGCCTTCCCACATCGGCCGGGTCGAGCCCTTGGCGCCCGCGTGCCCCAGCTGGACGCCAATTTTTGCGTCGCTCGCCGCATGGACAAAGTCGACGATGCGGGCCCACGCCAGCGTGTGTTCGGGCAGGTACAGCCCGGGGCAGCGCGGCGTGATGCGCGCGTCCGCTGACACACAGGTCATCTCGGCCAGTACCAGGCCGGCGCCGCCCAGCGCGCGCGCGCCGAGATGGGCCAGGTGAAAGTCGCCCGCCACGCCATCGACGCACGCGTACTGCGCCATCGGCGAGACGACCACGCGGTTCTTGAGCAGCACGTCGCGCACCCGCAGCGGCGTGAACATCGGCGGGGTGAACGCGGTCGGCGCGGCCACGCCGGCCAGCTTTGCTGCCTGCGCGGCAAAGCTGGCCTCGAAGCCCTTTATATAGGCGGGGTCGCGCAGGCGCAGGTTTTCATGCGACAGACGCTGGCTGCGCGTGAGCAGCGAGTAGGCGAAACCATCGACCGGCATGGCGCCGTAGCGGGCCACGTTTTCAAACCACTCCATGGAATTGCGCGCCGCGCTTTGCAGCTTGCTTACCTCGGTCACGCGCGCCGCCTGATAGCGTGCCAGTGCCGCATCGAGGTCGTCATCCGGTTCGACCGGCAGTTCGGCAGCCAGCGCGATCGCGTCTTCCAGCGCCAGCTTGGTGCCCGAGCCGATGGAGAAATGCGCGGTGTGCGCAGCGTCGCCCAGCAGCACCAGCGGCACGCGCCGATCATCGACGTCGATCGCACCCACCCACTGGCGACAGGCCAGACGCGCAAAGCGCTGCCACATGGCCGCGCCGCCACGGGTAGCCTGGGTCAGGAGCGGTGCGCCATCAAGCAGGCGCGCGAACAGGCGCTCGCAAAACGCCAGCGTGCTTGCGGCGTCCAGGTCGGCCAGGCCGCTGGCGCGCCAGGTCGATTCCAGTGTCTCGACGATGAAGGTTGCATTCTCGTCGTCGTATTGATAGGCGTGGGCCTGGAACCAGCCATGTTCGGTCTGTTCGAAGGCGAACGTGAACGCGGCGAAGCGGCGCCGGGTGCCGAGCCACACGTAGCGGCATCGCCCCTCGTGCAGGTCTGGCTGGAACACGGCGGCGTGGCGGGTGCGGATCGCGCTGTGCACGCCGTCGGCGGCCACCACCAGGTCGGCGCCATAACTGCGCGCCAGCGCCACGTCGTCCGTCACGCCGGTATCGAACACGAGCGCCACGCCCGCTTCTTCGCAGCGCGCCTGCAGGATGCCGAGCAGGCGCTTGCGCGCAATGCCGCAAAAACCGTGGCCATGCGAGGTCACGGTCGCGCCGCGGATCAACACGTCGATCGCGTCCCAGCGATTGAACGCAGCTTCGATGGCGCGCGCGCTGGGCGCATCGGCCAACGCCAGGTTGCCCAGGGTCTGATCAGAAAACACGACGCCCCAGCCGAACGTGTCGCCGGCCCGGTTGCGCTCGACCACCGTCACGCTGCGGCGCGGATCGCGCAGTTTCATCAGCAGGCCGGCGTACAGCCCGGCCGGCCCGCCACCGATGCAGACGATGTTCATGGTCTCTCCTATACTGGCATGGCGCCTATCTTACCTGCGGCCCGGCGGACCATGTCAACGACACGTCGCGCACGCGAGACTCATCCACTGTGGATAGGTCAATTTTTAGTACAATCAGGAAACTTCGCTGCCATATCCCCCGCCACAGGTTGCGGGTTTTATCGATGAACCGTTCGCCAACCATGCTCCACAACGCACAGACAATCGCGCTCCCCGTCGTCACCTGCACGCCGTACCCGGGGTCACAGCGATGACCAAGTCACCTGGGCGCTTTCGCCTGAACAGCCTGCGCAGCCGGCTGATGCTGCTGGTGCTGCTGGCCATTACGCCAATCGCGATCGTTACCGTGCTCGGCGGGCTGCGCGAACGTGAAGCGGCGATCCGCGCTTCGGAGGACAACCTGAAACGCCTGACGGCGCTGGCGGCTGCCAACGAAGCGCAGTCGATCGACCGCGCGCGCCAGATCCTGGTCGACCTGGCCAGCGTGCCGGACCTGATGGGCGAAACTGCCGACTGCAACGCGCTGCTGGCCAACGTCCTCGATCGCAACGAGATGTATGTCAATTTTGGCCTCATCCAGCTCAATGGCGACGTCAGTTGCAGCGCAGTGCCGATGGTGCATCCGGTGAACCTGGGCGACCGCAGCCACTTCAAGCGCGCCGTCGCCGAACGCCGCTTCATCGCCGGCGACTACATTTTCGGGCGCGTGATCCGCCGCCACACGATCAACCTGACCTATCCGGTCACCGACCGCGACGGCAAGGTCGTCGCGGTGGTGTTTGCCGCAATGGACCTGGCGGGCCTCGACACCTTCGTCAACGACATCAGTCTGCCGGCCGGTTCGATCCTCGAGACGGCCGACGCCTCGGGCAAGCTGATTTCGCGCCGTCCCGATCCAGAGCGCTGGTTCGGCAAACATGTTCCCGCCCCGCTGTTCGCGGCGATGCGCGGCCCGCACGACAACGCCCGCGTGATCCAGGGTGAGGATGGCATCGAGCGCCTGCACGCATTCGCGCGCGTCGGCCCGCCGACGCTGTCCGACTACACGGTCACGATCGGTGTGCCGACCGAAACCATCACGCGCGTGGCGCGTGAGGCGCAGCTGATGTCGCTGCTCGGGCTGGGCCTGACGACCATCCTGGCCCTGCTGGCGGCCTGGCTGGCTGGCGACAAGCTGATTGTCCGGCGCGTGCGCAAGCTGATGACGGTGGCACGCCGGATCGCCGCCGGTGAACTCGACGCCCGCACCGGCATCGGATCGAACAGCGAAGAAATCGGGCGGCTGGCGTCGGCCCTGGACGAGATGGCCGAGCACCTGCAAGAGAAAGAAGCCCAGCGCAGCCAGGCTGAGCGCGAGCTGCGCGCGGCCGACCAGCGCAAGGACGAATTCCTGGCGATGCTGGCGCACGAACTGCGCAACCCGCTCGCGCCGATCAGCACCGGCGCCCATCTGCTCAAGCTGCTCCATTCGGACAATGCGCAGATCACGCAGACCTGCGCCATCATTGCACGCCAGGTCGAGCACATGACGAGCCTGGTCGACGACCTGCTGGACGTCTCGCGCGTAACGCGCGGGCTGGTGACGCTGTCGACCCAGATCCTCGACCTGCGCAAGGTGGTCGACGACGCTGCCGAGCAGATTCGCCCGCTGATGCTCGCCCGCCGCCACAAGGTGGTCCTCGACATGCCGCCGGAGCCGGCCAGCGTCAAGGGCGACCACAAGCGCCTGGTGCAGGTCGTGGCCAACCTGCTGGGCAACGCGACCAAGTACACCCCGGAGGGCGGCCACATCACCCTGCAACTGGCGCTGCATGGCGACACGTGGGTCATCGACGTGACCGACGACGGCATCGGCATGGATGCGCGCCTGGTGGAGCGCGTATTCGACCTGTTCACGCAGGCCGAGCGCACGCCGGACCGCTCGCAGGGCGGCCTGGGCCTGGGCCTGGCGCTGGCCCGCAGCCTGGTCGAACTGCACGGCGGCAGCGTCGGCGCGATGAGTGCCGGCCCGGGCCTGGGCAGCACGTTCACCGTGCGCCTGCCGTGCTACACGCAGCAGGCGCCGGCCGGGCCGGTCGCCTCGCCGCTGGCCAGCAGCGCCAGCACCGTCGGCCCCCTGCGCATCCTGGTCGTGGATGACAATCTCGATGCTGCCCACACGCTGAGCCTGTTCTTGCGCGCGAGCGGCCATACGGTCGAAGTGGTGTATTGCGCGCTGGACGCGATCGATGTCGCTGCCGTGTTCAAGCCGCAGGTCTGCCTGCTTGACATCGGGCTGCCCGACATCGACGGCAACGAACTGGCGCGGCGCCTGCGCGCATTGCCCGACATGGAGAACGCGACGCTCATCGCGGCAACCGGCTACGGCCGCCAGCAAGACCGCGAACAGGCGCGCGAGGCAGGATTCGACCACTATCTGGTCAAGCCACTCAACACGCTGCAACTGGGCGATCTTCTGGCGCAGGCAAGCCCTCACTGAAGCGGGAACCATAACTGAACCGCCCTTTCGGGCGGGGTCGTTTCATTGGCACAACAGCGCCGCAAATATTGCGTGACAGGTATCATTACGCCTGCATAGAATTTGCTGCAATAAAATTTAATATGCTCCGGAGAAATTCCGTGCGGCGTGCCGAACAGGATGCTTCATGCCAATTCCTCCAGATGACATCGCGCAGTGGCGCATCAAGGTCTTTACCACCATCCTGCCGATCGTGGTGGCGCTGGGATTCGTTGCGGCCCTGCCCAGCATCCCGCTGCTCATCAGTAAAGGCAAATGGCCGGTCATCGTCATGGACGTGGTGGCGCTGGCCTGGCTGCTGGCCATCTGGCGACTCGACCGCGTCGCGCACACGGCCCGCGTCCTCAATTTCATTGCCATGCTGTTCCTGGTGTCTGTCGGCCTGCTGTTCGCAGTGGGGCCGGTTGGCCTGGTCTACATGACCGCCCTGCCCGCGCTGGCCGTCATCCTGCTTGGCATGCGCCAGGCCCTCATCATTCTTGCGTTGGGCGCCGCCTGCGTGCTCCTGCTGGGCCTGAACGGCCAGGTGCACCTGTATGTCCCCGGCCTGGAACAGAATGGCCTGGCCTCGGCGGTCGTCGTCGTCATCAATTTCTGCTGCGTCGGCGCGTTGATCACCATCACCAGCGGCACCCTGCTCAAGGGGCTGGACCGGTCACTCCTCGAAGCGCGCACGGCCGCAGCAGGACTGGAAGCGGGCCAGTTGCGCCTGCACGCCGTCAACGATGAGTTGCGCCTGACGGCGGCCGCAGTCGCGCGCCTGAACGACATGGTCATGATCGCGCGCATGGTCGACGTGCCCGGCGCCGAGCAGCCGATCATTTTTGCCAATGACGCCCTGCTGCGCCACACCGGTTACGCGCGCGAAGAAATCATCGGGCGCAGCGTGCGCATGCTCGAAGGGCCCGACACCGATCAGGAGACCGTCCGGCGCGTGATCACGGCCGTGATGCACAAGGAAGCCGCCAGTGCCGAAATGGTGCTGTACACGAAACACGGCACGCCGTACTGGGTCGAGGCCGAGATGGTGCCGTTCTCCGGCGACAGTGGCGCGATCACGCACTGGCTGATTGTCAGCCGCGACGTGACCGAGCGGCGCAACGCCGCCGACGCGATCCATCGCCTTGCGTTCTACGACGTGCTGACCGGCCTGCCGAACCGGCGCCTGCTGATGGAGCGGCTCGATGTGGCGGTCGCCGGCGCCCGCACGGGCGGGTCGATGGCTGCCGTGCTGTACGTCGACATCGACAACTTCAAGACCGTCAACGACGCACGCGGCCATGCCATCGGCGACCAGCTGCTCAAGAACGTGGCCGATCGCCTGGTGGCGATGACGGGCGACGACGGCTGCGTGGCGCGCCTGGGCGGGGATGAATTCGTCGTCCTGCTCGACGCGCTGGGCCAGCAGGCGGACCGGGCCACCGACCGCGCGCTGGCCGTGGCCGAACGGATCCGGGCAGCGCTGGCCGACAAGATCGTCATCGACGCCCAGCGTTACTATGCCACCAGCAGCATCGGCGTGGCGCTCACCGCCCCCGGCAACGCGCAGCACACGGTGCACGACCTGCTGCGCGAGGCCGACACCGCGATGTACCACGCGAAGTCGCGCGGCCGCAATGGTGTGGCGCTGTTCGAACCGGGCATGCTGTCCGACGCCGAAGGACGCCTGACCCTCGAGCGCGACCTGGGTCAGGCACTCGACAACGGCGAGCTGTCGCTGCACCTGCAACTGCAGGTCGACGGCGCCCGCGCGCCAAGCGGCGCCGAACTGCTGATGCGCTGGCGCCGCAAGGATGGCAGCAGCGTGCCGCCCGACGTCTTCATCCCGGTGGCCGAATCGAGTGGCCTGATCGTGGCGCTGGGCGACTGGGTGCTGCGCGAAGCGTGCCTCGCCTGGCACGTGCTGGACCGCGCGGGCCACCGCTTCCCGCTGTCCGTCAATGTCAGCCCGATGCAGTTCCGCCAGCACGACTTCGTCACGCGGGTCGAAGCGATCCTGCACGAGACGGGCGTGCCGCCCGGCCAGCTGATTTTCGAGATCACCGAAGGCTTGCTGGTCGACCGGCTGGACCAGACCATCGAGCGGATGCACGCGCTGGCCGCACTCGGGATCCGCATCTCGATCGACGACTTCGGCACCGGTTACTCGAGCCTGTCGTACCTGACCCGGATGCCGCTGTACGAACTGAAGATCGACAAGAGCTTCATCCGCGACACGCCGCACGACAAGAACGGCACCGCCATCGTGCAATCGATCCTGGCGATGGCCGGCCACCTGGGCCTGCGCGTGGTGGCCGAAGGCGTCGAGACGTCGGCCCAGGCCGAGTATCTGGCCGCGCACGGCAATGCCTGCATGCAGGGCTACCTGTTCCACCGGCCGATGCCGCTCGACGCGCTGCTGGCCGAACTGCAGGCTGCGCCCCAGGCCAGTTTGTCCGCCGCCTGATCAACAGCGTCGCCACGGGCGGCGCCAATCCCTTATCATCCTGTCTCGAACAGGGAGATGTTGATGGATGAAGTAGGAATCGTGCTGGCCATGCTGCTGGCGGTGGTGGCCAGTGGCTACCTGGTGCGCATGCTGCCGTTCGCGGTGCCGCTGCCACTGATGCAGATCGCGCTCGGCGCGGCGATTGCCGGCAGCACCGGCCACGGCGTGCGGCTCGAACCGCACATCTTCTTCCTCGTGTTCCTGCCGCCGCTGCTGTTTCTCGATGGCTGGCGCATCCCCAAGGTCGGGCTGTTCCGCGACCGCTCCACGATCCTCGAACTGGCCCTGGGCCTGGTGCTGTTTACGGTACTGGGCGCGGGCTTCCTGATCCACTGGCTGATTCCGTCGCTGCCGCTGGCCGTGTGCTTTGCGCTGGCCGCCATCCTGGCCCCCACCGATCCGGTCGCGGTGTCGTCGATCGCCGCGCGCGTGCCGATCCCGCCGCGCCTGATGCACATTCTCGAAGGCGAGTCGCTGCTGAACGACGCCAGTGGCCTGGTGTGCTTCCGCTTCGCCGTGGCGGCCGCCCTCACCGGCACTTTCTCGCTGGGCGAAGCCACGCTGACGTTCCTGTGGGTGGCGCTGGCGGGCGTGGCCATCGGCGTGGGCATCACGGTGGGCGTGAGCTGGGCCCAGCGCCAGCTGGCTGCGCGCATCGGCGAAGAAAGCGGCTCACCGATCCTGATCAACCTGCTGCTGCCGTTCGGCGCCTATCTGGCAGCCGAACGTCTGGGCGCCTCGGGCATCCTGGCGGCAGTCGCGGCCGGCGTGACGATGAGCTACGTCGAATTGAGCGGGCGCGCGGCCGCCACGACGCGCGTGCGGCGCGCGGTGGTGTGGGACACGGTGCAGTTCGCGCTGAACGGCATCATGTTCGTGCTGCTGGGCGAGCAGCTTCCCGATATTCTCGAAGCAGCCCTGCTCTCGCCCGAGCTGCCGCGCGCGAACGATGTGTGGTGGCTGGCCACCAACGCGCTGGCCATCAGCTTCGGCCTGATCCTGCTGCGCTTCGTCTGGGTCTGGGTCTCGCTGCGCCTGACACTACTGAACGCCCGGCGCCAGAAGCTGCCGGAATACCGCCCCAATCCGCGCCTGATCCTGGCCACGTCGCTGGCGGGCGTGCGCGGCGCCATCACGCTGGCCGGCGTGCTCACGCTGCCGCTGGCGATGCCGGGCGGCGCGCCATTCCCGGGCCGCGATCTGGTGATTTTCCTGGCCAGCGCCGTGATCGTCGTCTCGCTCGTGCTGGCCAGCGTCGGCCTGCCGCGCGTGCTGCGCGGCCTCGAACTGCCGCACGATTCAGCGCATGAAAGCGAAGAGGCACGTGCGCGCCATGCCGCCGCGCTGGCCGCGCTCGAAGCCATCGCCAACGCACCGCCACCGCCACCCACCGCGGGCTGCGATGCGCAGGGCGCGGTGGAGATGCACGCGAGCGCAGTCGACCAGGTGCGCAGCCTGTATCAATATCGCCTGGATGGCGGCAACGGTAACGATGTCGATCCGGCGCACGCACGCGCCGCCGAAAGCGCCGAGCGGCATTACCGCCTGGCCGCGCTGGAGCATGAACGGGCCGTCCTGCTGCGCATGGCGCGCAACAATACCTTGTCCGACGAAGTCGCGCGCAAGCTGCTGCGCGAGATCGATCTGGTCGAGGCGCGCTATCGCTGAACCGGATGCGGGTGCGCCTGTCCCGCACTCCGTTATCTTGCGAACAGTGCGGGCCCTGGCCCGGGCGTAGGATCGACGCGATATCCACCATTCGCGAAACAGCCATGCCCAGCCAGACCATCGACGCCGTCGACGCACTCGACACCAAAGACTCCACCAGCGCCGCGCGCGCGGCCGGCCTGCGCTACGTGCACGATGGCCGCGCCGGCGTCAAACGCGAAGCCGTCAAGGACGGCTTTCGCTACCTCGACGCGCATGGCGCGCCGGTGGAAGACGAGACCACGCTGGCACGCATCAAAAGCCTGGTGATTCCGCCCGCGTGGCAGGATGTCTGGATCTGCGCGCAGGCCAACGGCCACCTGCAGGCAACGGGACGCGATGCGCGCGGGCGCAAGCAATACCGCTATCACCCGAAATGGCGCACGGCGCGCGATGAAGTGAAATACGAACGGATGCTCAAGTTCGGCGACGCACTGCCGGCGATCCGGCACGAAGTCGATCGCGCCCTCAAGCTGCCCGGCCTGCCGCGCGAAAAAGTGCTGGCCACGATCGTGTACCTGCTCGAGGCGACGATGATGCGGGTCGGGAACGAGGAATACGCGCGCACCAACAAATCGTTCGGCCTGACGACGCTGCGCAACCGCCACGTCAAAGTCGATGGCAGCGATGTGCAATTCAGCTTCCGTGGCAAGAGCGGTGTGTACCACAAGGTGAAGGTGCACGACCGGCGCCTGGCCGGCATCGTCAAGCGCACGCGCGACCTGCCGGGCCAGGAACTGTTCCAGTACATCGACGAGGATGGCGAAACCCACAGCGTCGATTCCAGCGACGTCAACGACTACCTGCGCAACATCACGGGCGAAGAGTACACGGCCAAGGACTTCCGCACCTGGTCAGGCACCGTGCTGGCAGCGCTGGCCCTGCAGGAATTTGAAAAATTCGACTCCGAGACGCAGGCGAAGAAAAACATCGTGCGCGCGATCGAGTCGGTGGCCGAAAAACTCGGCAACACGCCGACGATCTGCCGCAAGTGCTACGTCCACCCGGCCGTGCTGGATGCTTACCTCGAAGGGGCGCCGCTGGACGTGATGCGCGAACAGACCGAAAAGAAACTGGCCGAAGACCTGCACGCGCTGCAGCCCGAAGAGGCAGCGGTGCTGGCGATGCTGCAGCAGCGGCTCAGGCACGAAGAAGAAAAGCCACGGGCGGCGCCGCGCAAGCAGGCATCTGCCAAGACGCCAGCCAAGTCGCCAAAGAAACCAGCGGCAGCGAAACCGGCAGCAGCGAAATCGGCAGCAGCGAAACCGGCAGCAAAGAAACCGGCAGCCAAGCGTGGCGCGCCGGTCGCAGCGTAGCGCGACCCGACCTGCCCCCGCCTACAGCGGATGGTTGAACACCTGGCGCAAGTAGGCGATGTAGGTGACGTCGGTGCACTGCGACTTGCCCGGCTCGTCCGACAGCTTGGCCACCGGCTGGCCGTTGCAGCGCACGAGCTTCATGACGATATTGATCGACGGGAAAGGCGTGTCGTTGGTCAGCTTGGTGCCGATGCCGAAGCCCGTCATCACGCGGTCGGCGAAATGCCGGTACAGGCTCAGGGCCTTGGGGATGGTCAGCGCGTCCGAGAACACGAGGCGCTTGGTGCGCGCATTGATGCGCAGGCGCGCGTAGTGGGCCAGCGCCTTTTCGCCCCACACGACCGGATCGCCCGAGTCGTGGCGCAAGCCGTCGAACAGCTTGGCGAAGTACAGGTCAAAGTCGGCCAGGAACGCGTCCATGCCGACGACATCGGTCAGCGCCGTGCCCAGGTCGCCCCGGTATTCCTGGACCCAGTTCTCGAGCGCAGCGCTCTGGAAGTCGACCAGGCGGGTGCCGAAGGCCTGGTGCGCCTGCAGGTATTCGTGCGCCATCGTGCCGATCGGGACCAGGTTGAAGCGGTAGGCCAGATAGACGTTCGAGGTGCCCTTGAAATACACCGGCAGCTCGCGCGCGAGCGTCTGCACCACCTCGTCGTGCCACTCGCCCGAAAAGCGACGGCGCACGCCGAAGTCGAAGAACTCGAACGGGTTGGCGCGCGGGGCTTCTTCGCCGAACGCGCGCAGCTCGTCGATCTTCTGGCGCAGGCGCCGGCGCGCTTCGGCCATGGCCTCGGCCTGGTCGAAGCGGCGGAAATACAGCTCGTTGACGATGTAGAGCACGAAGATCTCGTACCCCATCACGTGCACCAGCGGGCCGCTGGCGCGGATGCGCAGGTGCGGGCCGTCGGTCGTGACCTCGATGAACTTGCGCTGAAAGCGGAACAGCGTGAGGAAGTCAGCGAAGTCACCCTTGATGAAGCGCAGGCCGCGCAGGTAGGCGACTTCGTGCTCGGTAAACATCATCGAACACAGGTGATCGAGCTCGCGTTCGATGTCTTCCTTGAGTTCGGCCAGCGGATAGGCCGGCTCGTTACGGCAGCGGAATTCATACTCGCCGGTTGCGCCCGGGTGGCTGTGCAGCAATGCCTGCCACATCGTGAATTTGTACAGATCGGTTTCAAGCAGGCTGCGAACTACTGGTTTCATCGTTGCTCCAGGTCGATGATGTGGCGGGCCGGCCTGACCAGGCCAGCCTGGGGGACTTGATTCACTTGCCGGCGGCTGGCGTGCGGGTGCGGCGCTTTGGCGCAAGCATCGTGCCCGTGCAGCCCGGCGTACCGCAGCGGCAGGCGAACACTTTCTTGAGCTTGGGCGTGTGGCGCTCTTCGTAGATCAGGGCGTAATTGTAGTTCAGCTCTTCACCGGCGTCGATGTCGTGCAGCGCGTGGATGTAGACCTTTCCCTCGTCTTCGTACGCTTCGCAGTTCGGCGAACAGGCATGGTTGATCCAGCGCGCCTCGTTGCCGCGCCGGCCGCCGTCGATCACGCGGCCGTCGGCCAGGCTGAAGTAAAAGGTGTGGTTGACCGGACCGCCGGCCTTCTCGGCGCGCTCGGTCGCGAGGTCCCAGCTGATGCGCTCACCACGGTACTCGATGATGCGCTCGCCCGCCGTGATGGGCTTCCTGGCGAAGACGCCGTTACCGTGGATGGGCGACTGGCGCACTTCGTATGACGGGCCGGTGTCGGCGGTAACGGTGCTGGTGTCAGCCGGCGTGGCTGGGGGTCGCTTGGTGGTCATCGAGGTGGCGCATGGGCGAGAAAAAAGAGAGCATCCATTATGGCCGCATTCGCCCGAAACGCCACGCACTCGCCGCTACACTGGAAAATCTTCCTCGCGGTATTCGGGCGCGTCGCCCGCGTCGCCAGTCCGCCCTGCTTCTTCGCGCCGCAACTCGACGCGCCGGATCTTGCCCGAGATGGTCTTGGGCAGCTCGCGGAACGTGATGCGCCGGATCCGCTGATACGGCGCGAGGCGCGCGCGGCTGAACGCGAACAGCACGGCAGCCATCTCGCGGCTCGGGGCAACCCCGGCGCGCAGCGTGACGAACGCCTTCGGCACCGACAAGCGGAGCGGATCGGGACTGGGCACGATCGCCGCTTCGAGCACGCTCTCGTGTTCGATCAGCACACTTTCGAGCTCGAAGGGGCTGATGCGGTAATCGGCCGACTTGAACACGTCGTCGTTGCGGCCCACATAAAAATAGTAGCCGTCGCTGTCGATCGCCGCCGTGTCGCCCGTGTGATAGTGGCCGGCGCGCATGACGTCGCGCGTCTTGTCGGCGTCGCCCTCGTAGCCCGCC
Organism: Telluria sp. LT1R51-2; assembly: GCF_059685775.1. NCBI lineage: Bacteria > Pseudomonadati > Pseudomonadota > Betaproteobacteria > Burkholderiales > Oxalobacteraceae > Telluria > Telluria sp. LT1R51-2. The sequence continues at coordinate 2,337,189 of NZ_JCASIM010000001.1, forward strand.
ATCAGGCCGACCGGATTGGCTGCCAGTACCACCGCGATCTCGCCTTCGGTGGCCGGTGCGTCGTCGATGTCGAGCAGTGCGATGCTGTACCCCGGCAGTGCGCGGCCCATCGAGCCGGGCTTGAGGGGCTGGCCCGGCGAATTGCCGATCTGGCAAGTGGTCTCGGACTGCCCGAAACCGTCGCGGATACGGATGCCCCAGGCGCGCTCGACCTGCTCGATGACTTCGGGATTGAGCGGCTCGCCCGCCCCCACCAGTTCGCGCAGGGCCGGTTTGCAGGCCGCCAGGTCTTCCTTGATCAGCATGCGCCAGACGGTCGGCGGCGCGCACAGCGAGGTCACGCCGCAGCGCTCGATCACGTTCAGGACGGCAGCGCCAGCGAAGCGTTCGTAGTTGTAGACGAAGACGGTGGCACCCGCGTTCCAGGGTGCGAAGAAGCAGCTCCATGCGTGCTTGGCCCAGCCGGGCGAGCTGATGTTCCAGTGGATGTCGCCCGCCTGCAGGCCGATCCAGTACATCGTCGACAGGTGGCCGACGGGATAACTCTGGTGCGTGTGCAGCACGAGTTTCGGCCGCGCCGTGGTGCCCGACGTGAAGTACAGCAGCAGCGGATCGGTGGCGAGCGTCTCGCCGTCGGGCATGAAGACGCTTACCACCGCGTGGCTGGCGGCGTAGTCATGCCAGCCTTCATTGCTGCCTTCACTGGGACCACCCACCGCGATCCGGGTAAAACAGCCCGGCAGCGCATCGAACTTGTGCGTCTCGGACGCCTGCGTGATCACGTGCTTGACGGCGCCGCGTGCGATCCGGTCGGCCAGGTCGTCGCCGGACAGCAGCATCGTCGTGGGCACCGGCACGGCGCCCAGCTTGATCCCGGCCAGCATGACTTCCCACAGCTCGACCCGGTTCGGCAGCATCAGCAGCACGCGGTCGCCACGGCGCACGCCACAGTTGCGCAGGTACTCGGCCACCTGGCTGGAGCGGGCGGCCATGTCGGCAAACGTGATCTTGTGCTCGGCGCCGTCTTCGTCGACGACCCACAGCGCGATGCCGTGGTTGTCCCGGGCATGGTGATCGAAAAAGTCGAGCGCCCAGTTGAAGGTGGTCAGTTGCGGGGGCTGGTAGTCGCGAACCGCGGTGTCGTAGTCGAGCCGGTGCTGCTGAAGGAAGTCGCGCGCCTGCACGAAGCGCTGGGTGGGCGTCATGGTGGTCTCCTGATGGGGTTGCAGGGGGCAGGCTGCGCCAGAGCGCGCGTGCTGTCGTGCTGCCACACCATCATGCCACCAAATGCGCGCGGCTTGCCAATTCCCGTAGGCGGCCCGTTTCGAGAGTAGAATTCGGCTCCAACAAACTAAAGGCACGTGATGAAAAAGACTGACATGGCAAAAGGCGACGCCAAGAAGATTCAAGGCCAGATGGCTGCCCGGGGCGCCGTCGTCGGCGCGCCAGCGAAAGATGCGGCGCCGGATCGCCGCGAACAGCGCGAACGCGACCGCGCGCTGGGACTGGTGCCGTTCGCCGTCAAGCTCAATGGCGACCTGGTGGCGCAGCTGCAAACGCTGAGCAAGGAGCGCAGCGTCGAACTCAATGCGCTGGTGGCCGAGCTGCTGCAAAAAGGCCTGGCCGACTAAGGCTGACTGGCAGTTTCAGGGCGTTCACCAAATCGCTTGACAATACTTTCTGGCAATCCTAAAGTGATATCACTTTGATGTCACACCCACCCAGAAGAGGTTCAAGCATGAACGCATCGCACACCCGCCGCGAAAAGGCATTTTCGTCCGCGAATGGCTATCTGGCTGCCTGCGCCGGCATCGTTTTCCTGCTGGTTGCGGTGTACCTGTTCAAGACCGGGATGGAGACGCCCGACGGTCTGTTTCTGCTGGGCGCCGTCGCAGTGGGAGTCGCCGGTCTGTTGTGCCTGACAGGCCTGTTCATGCTGCAGCCGAACGAGAGCGCCATCCTCACCCTGTTCGGCAAGTACATCGGCACGGACCGCAGCGAAGGCCTGCGCTGGGCCTTCCCGCTGTACGTCAAGCGGCGCCTGTCACTGCGCGCCCGCAACTTCAATGCGCCCACGCTGAAGGTCAACGACAAGCGCGGCAACCCGGTGGAAATCAGCGCGGCCGTCGTCTGGCGCGTGCGCGATACGGCGCAAGCCGTGTTCGAGGTTGACGATTTCGAGCGCTACGTCTCCATCCAGGCCGAAGCAGCGCTGCGGCACCTGGCCTCGCAATACGCATACGACGAAGGCGAAGATCTGCCGCAGGGCGAGACCACGCTGCGCGCCGGCATGGACGTCGTCGCCGACGCCCTCAAGACCGAACTGCAGGCGCGCTTCGAAGCGGCCGGTGTCGAGGTGCTCGACGCCAAGCTGACCCACCTTGCCTACGCCGCCGAAATCGCCCAGGTCATGCTGCGGCGCCAGCAGGCCGAAGCCATCATCAGCGCCCGCAGCAAGATCGTGCATGGCGCCGTGAGTATGGTCGAAGCGGCGCTGAAAGGGTTGTCGGAGCGCGGCATCGTCGAACTGGACGACGAGCGCAAGGCGGCGATGGTCAGCAACCTGCTCGTGGTACTGTGCTCGGACAAGGAAACGCAACCGATCATCAACACGGGCACGCTGTACAACTAGCGGCCGACCAGCATGGCAAGTCCAGGAAAAAAAGCATTCGCGCTACGGATCGACCCGGCGCTGTGGGATGAACTGCAGAGGCTGGCCGCGCGCGACCTGCGCAGTGTGAACGCGGAAATCGAATTCCTGCTGCGCGAAGGCCTGACGCGGCGCGGCGTGAAACTGGCCGAACCGAAGGGCCAGAGCGATACTGACGGGGAAAGCTGACAGCGGGACTATAATCGGGGCTGAACCTCTGCCGGCCTACCCCATGATCCCCGCTTCACCTTCCCCGTCCACACCGCTCGTCAACATCCAGGCGCTCAAGTCCTGCGCCGCCTGCAGCATGCACCAGCTGTGTCTTCCGATGGGTCTCGAAGACGCCGACATCGTGCGCCTCGATCAGATCATCGGGCGGCGCCGGCGGCTGGCGCGCGACGAGCGCCTGTATCAGGTCGGCGAGCCGTTTCGCAACCTGTACGCGGTGCGCTTCGGCCACTTCAAGACCTTCCAGATCAACGCCGCCGGCGAGGCGCAGATCACGGGCTTCCAGATGGCCGGTGAATTGCTCGGCATGGATGCGATCAGCGGCACCCACCATTGCGACGCCGTTGCGCTCGAAGACAGCGAAGTGTGCGAAATCCCGTTCGTGCGGCTCGAAGAACTGTTCGGCGAAGTGCCGGCGCTGCTGCGCCACTTCCACCGCATCATGAGCCAGGAAATCACGCGCGAGCAGAACGTCATGCTCCTGCTGGGGAATATGCGCGCCGAACAGCGCTTCGCCGTCTTCCTGGTGAACCTGTCGGCGCGTTACGCAGCGCGCGGCTACTCAAGCACGCAGTTCCAGCTGCGCATGTCGCGCGAAGACATCGGCAACTACCTGGGCCTGACCATCGAGAGCATCAGCAGGCTGCTGTCGCGCTTTAAAAAGCAGGGCTGGCTCGGGGTCGACAAGCGCGAGCTCACGCTGCTCGATCCAGCCAAGCTCAAGGCGCTCGCGGCGGGTACGGATGTGTGCAGCCCGATGGCATGACGCGGGCATCGATGCAGGTAGCGCGCTGCGAGCCCTCGTGGCGCAAGTTGTAATACCCGGTTTCAAAGCCAGCAGGCGCAGCCAGGCGGACGTAAGATCGGCACCGAATCGTCGTATCGATTCATTCAATACGCCCTGACTACCTACCTGACCATTGCCATGATCCCTGCCCGTCCGTTCCTGCCCTTGCTGTTGTCTGCACTGATCCTCGGTGCCCCGCTGCCGGTGACGGCGTCGATTCTGCCCGACGTGCCGGACATCAGCGCCGTCACCGACTACCGCCCGAAAATTCCGCTGCGCGTCTACAGTGCCGACAAGGTGCTGATCGGCGAATTCGGCGCCGAGCGGCGCGACTTCGTGCAGATCGCGAAAGTGCCCGCCCTGATGAAGACCGCCGTGCTGGCCATCGAAGACACGCGTTTCTACGAGCATGGCGGCATCGACTGGATCCGCGCGCTGGGCGCGGCCAAGGCCAATATCACCGACTTCGGCAGCCAGGGCGCCTCGACGATCACGATGCAGGTGGCGCGCAACTTTTTCCTGTCGCGCGACAAGACGCTGCCACGCAAGCTCACCGAAATCGCGCTGGCCTACAAGATCGAGAAGGCGCTGACCAAGGACCAGATCCTCGAGGTCTACCTGAACCAGATCTATCTGGGCCAACGCTCGTACGGCTTTTCCAGCGCTGCGCGCACCTATTTTGGCAAATCGCTGAACGACCTGACGCTGGCGGAAACGGCGATGCTCGCCGGCCTGCCGCAGAACCCATCGAGCAGCAATCCAATCACCAACCCGGCGGCAGCAAGGAAGCGCCAGCAGACGGTCCTGCGCCGCATGGTCGAATTAAAGGCGATCACCGAGCCGCAGTACCGGCGCGCGCTGGCCGAGCCGTTGACCCTCAGGCGTGACGGCGCCGGCTACGGCGGGCGCGCCGCCTGGGTCGCCGAGATCGCGCGCCAGGCCGTGCATACGCGCTTCGGCGCAGCGGCCTACGAACGGGGGATCACGGTGACGACGACCGTCATCGCCGCCGAGCAGGAAGCCGCCTGGGATGCAGTGCGCCGCAACGTGGTCGCCTATGACCGGCGCCACGGCTACCGCGGCCCGGAGGCGCGCATCACACTGCCGGCCGCAGGTGACGCACGCGACGATGCGGTGGCCGCCGCGCTGCAGAAACGCCCGGCCGTCGATGGCTTCGTGCCCGCCGTTGTCGTGAGCGCATCGGCCAAACGGGTACGTGCTGCGACGACGAGCGGCGAGACCATCGAGATCACCGGCGCTGGCCTGAAGTTCGCAGCAGGTGCGCTGGCATCTGCAGCGAAGACCGGAGTGAAACTCTCTCCCGGCGCCGTCATCCGCTTGAGCAAATCGCAAGGCGACTGGGCGATCACGCAACTGCCCGAAGTGGCGGCCGCATTCGTCGCGGTCGATGCCGGGACGGGCGCCTACCGCGCGCTGGTCGGCGGCTTTGACTTTGGACTGAACAAGTTCAATCACGTAACGCAAGCCTGGCGCCAGCCGGGATCGAGCATCAAGCCGTTCGTGTATTCGGCGGGCCTGGAACGGGGATTCTTCCCGGGCACACCGATCCTCGACGCGCCGCTCGATCTTGGCGGCGACAACGGCGCTGCCGGCTGGTCGCCGCGCAATGACGACAATACGTTCGAAGGCCTGGTAACGGTGCGCCATGCGCTGACACGCTCGAGGAACGTGCCCACGGTGCGCATGCTGCAGGCGATCGGCGTCGACGATACGCGCGCGCATCTGGCGCAATTCGGCTTCGACGCCGCGCGCCATCCGCGCAACCTGACCATGGCCCTTGGCACGGGCGCCGTCACGCCGCTGCAGATGGCGGGCGCCTACACGGTGCTGGCGAACGGTGGTTACCGGGTCGAACCGTGGCTGATCGCCCGCATCCAGGATGGTGACGGCAAGGTCGTCTACGAACACGCCCACAAGGAACCGGTGCGCGTGCTCGATGCGCGCAACGCGTTCATCACCGACAGCATGCTGCGCGACGTGGCGCGCGTGGGCACGGCGGCAGCCGCGTCACGCCAGCTGGGGCGCAGTGACCTGGCCGGCAAGACCGGAACGACGAGCAATGCGGTCGACGGCTGGTTCGCCGGCTACAGCGGTCCGGTGGTGGCGGTGGCGTGGATGGGCTATGACGAACCGCGCTCGCTGGGCGGGCGCGAATTCGGCGCGACGCTCGCGCTGCCGATCTGGGTCGACTACATGCGCGTCGCGCTGACCAAAGCCCCGGAACGCGCGCCGCTGGTGCCCGACGGCGTCGTCAACGTCGCTGGCGACTGGGTGTATGCGGAGTATGCGGATCAGCAGCAGCAGCTGGAAACGCCACCGCCGCCAGTGGACAGCATCGACACGCTGATGGAGAACCTGTCGCAGGAAGCCCCGCCGCGCGAGTGATTACAGCTCGATCACGAGCGCCGGACGATACCCTTCCTGCTCGCCCTTGCTCAGATACCCGAGCGGGTTGGCCACGACGCGGCAGCCCCACGACAGCGGGCCGTCGCGGCCCTCGACCATGTAATCGTTCGCGCAATGCAGGTGGCCATGCATCCAGACCTGCGCGCGCTTGAACAGCTCATCGAGCGAATTGCAGAAGCCGGCCGTGCCGGCCGTCTTGCCGTAGCGCGGGTCGGCGCTCTCGAGGCTCGGGGCAAAATGCGTGACGACGACCGTCTTGCCCTCGAACGGCGTGGCCAGCGCAGCGCGCAGCCAGGCCTGGCAATCGAGCGCCAGCGCGCGGATGCCCTCGGCCAGCACCGGCTCGCCATCCTTGATGGTCGTGTTCTTGCTCAGGTAGTAGTTTGCGGCGCGGAAGGCCTTGGTGCGCTGCTGCAGCTGCTTCGTCAGCGGCGCGCCCTCTTCCACCAGCGCGTCGAAGTCGCTCCACAGCGTGGTGCCGATGAAACGCACGTTATCGATCGTGACGATTTCGCGATCGAGCCAGGTGATGCCCAGGCGCGTGCAGGTTTCTTGCAGGCGCGCGTAGGTGGCGTCGTAGTCGAGCGCGTCGAATTCGTGGTTGCCGGGGATGAACAGCACCTGCGCCTGCGCCAGGGCAGGCACCAGCAGTGGTGAAAAACGTTCCAGCCCGAAGTCCTGCGTGAGCAGGCGCGAGCCGGGTTGGTACGAGCCGATATCGCCGGCCAGTACCACGACGTCCGTGCCGGGCAGGAGCTGCGGCTGGAAGTCGGGGTACCGTTCGAGGTGGAGGTCGGAAAAAAGCTGTATGCGCATGGCCGGCGAGTATAGCGCAAGCGCCCTTCGCCGGCCCGCAACGCAAGGGTTTTAGAACCCGATATTGGCCGTCAGGCTGGCCGAACGTGCCACGCCGGGCGTATAGCGGTAGCCGCTCTTGTTGATCGCGACGACATATTTTTCGTCGGTCAGGTTGTAGACGTTCAGGCGCAGGTCGATGTTCTTCGTCAAGCGGTAACCCAGCATCGCATCGACCACCCAGTACGAATCGGTGTAGGCCGGGGTACCGATGGCGCCGTCGGTGCCGCGTTTGAGCTTGTCCGAGAAGCGCGCGCCGCCGCCGACGCGCAGGCCCCATGGCAGGTCGTACGAGGTCCAGGCGGTGAACGATTGCTTCGGCGTGTAGGTCAGGCTGTTCTCGCCCGAGGCAGTCACGTTGCGGCCACGTTCGACGCTGGTGTCCATGTAGACGTAGCCGGCGCTGACGAGCCAGTGCGGCGCCAGTTCGCCCGTTGCGCCCAGCTCGATGCCCTGCACACGCTTTTCGCCCGTCTGGTAGTACTGCAGGTTGACCGGATCCTGCTCGACCTCGTTCTTGACATCGGTGCGGAACAGCGCGCCCGACAGCGACAGCTTGGACTTGAGCAGATCGAGCTTGCCGCCGAATTCCGTGGTCGTCGATTCTTGCGGATCGTAGATCGGATTCTGCGCGCTGTTGGCATTGCCCGAGACGGTGAAGTTGCCGCCCGGCGGCTGCTTCGAGCTGGCCACCATCGCATACACGCTGCTGTTGGCAGTCGGCTTGTACAGGGCCGACAGCTTGCCGTTGACCAGGTTGTCGCCGACCTTGAAGCGGTTCGCCACCAGCACGTTATTGGTCAGCGCCACGGTCGAATAGTCAGCGCGGAAATGATCAACGCGCACGCCGCCATTGATGATCCAGCGCTCGCCGATCTTAGCGGTGTCGAACAGGTACAGGCTCTGGGTATCGACCTCGCCTTCGTTGTAGGCACCGGTGCGGCGCACATTCACGGGTACGGTGGGCTGATCGTTCGGGTTCGGGTTGTAGATGTTCGCGGCCGGCAGCGTACCCAGTCCCGTCAGGCCCCAGGTGGTCTGACGCTCGCTGGTCAGTTCCAGACCGCTCACCAGCGTGTGCTTGACCGCGCCGGTGTCGAACTGCGACGTCAGCGTCGTCACGTTGGTCAGGATTTTATTTTCCTGGTCCTTGCCGGTGCGAAGGCTCCGCGCCAACGTCCACGTGTTCGGGTCGGCCGGGTTCGGTGTGCGCAGATTGGCGGCACTGGTCAGGAATGCACTGAGCAAGTAATCCTGCGATGTCTTGCCATAGCGGCTCGTGTTCTGCAGCTTCATCGTCGGCGAGAAGTCATGCTCGATGCGCGCAGTGGCCATGTCGGCTTTCACGTCGTCGTAGTCGCTTGCCGAGCCATAGAAATTCTTCGGATCGACCTTCTTGCCGCCGGTGATGAAGGACCGGGTGGGGTCCGGGCTCGTGTAGCCAGGCAGGCCGATGACGTAGACGCCACCGTCGGGGATGTTGTTCTGGTCAACGTGCAGGTAGTCGAGATGCACGCGCGTGGCGCCGTTCAGGCCAAAGCCGATGCTTGGCGCGATCGCCCAGCGCTTGTTTTCGACCACGTCGCGCGAGGCGCTGCCCGCATCCTGGGCCAGCACATTCAGACGCACCGCAATGCCGCGCTCTTCGTCGAGCACCTGGTTGACGTCGGCCGTGACGCGCTTTTGCGAGCCGCTGCCAGCGGTGATCGCGGTCGACATCGCGTTGGTTATGCTGGCCTTCTTCGACACCAGGTTGACCGAGCCGGTCGGCGAGCCGCGGCCATTGTCGGTGCCGGCCGGGCCCTTGAGCACTTCGATCTGCTCGAGGTTGAAGACGTCGCGCGAGATCGAGCCGATGTCACGCACGCCATCGACAAAAATGGAGCTGGACGTGTCGAAGCCGCGCATGAAGATCGCGTCGCCGGTGGTGGTGTTGCCGTTCTCGCCCAGGAAGAAGGCGCCCACGCCTGGCGTGTTGCGCAGCGCTTCGGTCAGCGTCAGGGCGCCCTGCTGCTCGAACAGTTCTTTCTTGATGACCTGGAGCGTCTGTGCGGTATCGACCAGGCGCTCGGTGTACTTGGGCGACGACGCCTGTTCGGCGCGGAAGGCGTTTTCGTATTTGCCGACGACCTCGACCTTGGTTTCAGGAACGACGTCGACGGGGGCCGCTGCATCGATGCCGGCAGCCTGCGCGCCGAGCGGCAGCAGGACAGCGGCCAGCGCGGTGCGCATGACCTGGTTGCGGGTGGACGAATGCTTGCGGCTTGTTATTGCTTTCATGGCGAGACGGTCTCTTTGCTGTGAGTGAGTGGAAACACTGCTTGAAAAACAATGATTCTACCGGGAATGTAAGCACATGTAAACGATAATCATTATCATTTGCATTCGTACCACAGCAGTTTGAGCTTCGTCAGGTCGGCGTGGAGTGGTGGTCTATGCCGGATGCTGCAAGTATGAAAAGGGTACGTCGCCATCGCCTGTGATCAGGCTACGCCGCCAGACCATCTCTCCGGCCAGTCTGCGCCGTGAAGCTGCAAGGCATTCTTTGCGAAATCGCCTGCAACGCGGATAATCTTCACGGCTGACACCTTCTTCATGAGATTAAAAGTCCGTTTGGCACTAACGTGTCATCAGAGAAAAGGCGAGTCATCCAGTTGTCTTACTTGGCAACTGATGTGTAGAAGCAGGCTATTCCGAACCAAAACCGACTATCCAAAGTCGATTGCATCCAGCAATCCAAAGTTGGTTGCTGTCGTCGGCCGACAATAACGTGGAGCTGGACTATTTCATGTTCAACCAATTTTCGTCTGCTTTTGTCCAGCGTCTTATCGGGCGCAAGCCAGCTGCATTGCTTGGCGAATTTTCCGGTACGACCGAGCGTACCTGGAGAAAGCGCTTGCAACAGGGTTGGAAGCCTACCGACGACCAGTCCAGAGACTTGGATAAGCGCCTGACCGCCGCGCTCACAGAACAGTTGATCAAGATCGGCGGCTGGTCCATTGATGAGGCTAGCGATATTATCGCTGGGCAACCCTCGTCAACTTCAGGCCACTTCCTGCCGACCGCCGACCTGATCTACCACTTCAGTCCCCTGTACGGAAAGTATTGCCAAGAGACGATGAGATTGGCATCGCACTTCGACCACGACTGTGAGCGGCTTGCTGACGCAGTGCAGCAACAGGACGTGAATCGAGCGCGTGCTGTCTTAACCGCGATGCTGGACTGGCTACAGACATTCTGCGTCGAAAAGTCTGACATGGAGGACGCTGAGGCTCTGCGTATAAAACTTGGCCTCAGCTGTGATGTTGCGACACTTTTGAAGGACGCTGAACCTTTACATGAGGCTTTGATTTTGCATGTGCTGTCGTGCTGGGACGTAGAATTCTGCGCTGGGTATTTCGATAGCACCATGCAAGCGTATCCACTGTTTCAGCTTGTAATGCCACGCTTCGCGCCCGATATCACTGTCGAACAGCGAACGCTGCGACTGTTGAGAAATGGACAGCCGCCTCGCAGAAACATCTTAGAGACAGCAAGCTCGCGTTTTATCGATTTTTTATCGGTACTGGTAGCGTGGCGCCGCTATCGGCGTCTGCCCCACGGTATCCCACGTGTAAAAGATTTTGCCGCATGGTGCAAAGAGAGCGAGACAAGGTTAGTCAGCTGGCGCGACGAAACAACGAGGTTAACCGCACGTCAGCTTGAGCAAATATGGACTACTGCGCTGACGCCCGACAGTCAAGGCATCTATCCGGCGATTCCGTCACCGATGCTCGTCTGCACCCACATATGGAGCCCACTGCTATTGCGCGGAGAGAACCATCGCCCAAGTGGCCTGATAGACTGTACTGCCGGTTATAAAATGTGGTGGGACCGAAATTATCACCGTTTAACAGGTCAAGGCCTGCAGTTCGGAATGCAGGCCTGGCCAGATTACTTGCTGAGTCAGCCTTTCGAAGGAGAATCCCCTGTTTCTATTTTTTCATCCCCGTCGTCCGGACGATGACCCTCTCCTCGTGACTGCCAGTAGGCATCGTTGTTCAGATTGCGCTGGTTACTATGGTTATCGAAATCCTGTTTGTTTTTCATGTTCTTGACTCCTTACTTCGATCCTGACTTGCCATAGTTTTTTACTGCAGCTTTTTGTAGGCGACCGACGTAACTGCCCTTGGCGACGCTGCCGTCCGACGATCGTGCAACGGTCGCCTGGACTCGGGAAGCGTCGCGAGGTGTGGTTGACGACGATGATTTCTGATGGTGTTTTGGTTCTGTCATGATGTCCTCATTGGTTCGGTTAGGTTACTGTGCTGGAATCAGCCAACACAGTGTGCCGGACGACGAACAAGCACTAGTTCCAGAATTCGGAAGATAAAGCCCTGCGTTGACGATAGCGTCCAATGGCACCTGGGTTTAAGCCGCATCCACGTGAGTCGGCAACAGTATCCGTCCGACTGGGATGCGTGTCGTGTCGAGCCTTTGCCCGAATCCCCAACCTGCGACATCAATCAGCCTGGCACCTCCATGTGCGCCCCGCTGAGGGTAAGAACAGGGTTTTTCAGGGTTGCCTTCCGGATTGCGCCAGCAGGCTTGCGTGCAACCGGGGCGGGCGAGCCACTTGCAACCGGCTGCACGTTGCCGCCTCGCGCTGTCTGCGCACCCGAGACCAGTTTGAAACTGTCGACCAGCTGGGTCAGTTTTCCTGCCTGGCTCTGCATGTTTTCGGCTGCGGCCGATGCTTGTTCGACCAGCGCCGCGTTTTGCTGCGTCACCTCGTCCATTTGCGTGATCGCATGGTTGACCTGTTCGATGCCTTCACTTTGCTCCTGGCTGGCCGAGGTGATGTCGCTCATGTAGCCGGCGACCTGCTGCACCTGTGTGACGATCTCATCCATCGTCTTGCCGGCATCGTCAACCAGCTTGCTGCCTGCCTCAACTTTCTCCACCGAGTCGCCGATCAGGGACTTGATCTCTTTGGCGGCGCCTGCAGAGCGCTGCGCAAGATTGCGCACCTCGGCGGCCACCACGGCGAAGCCGCGGCCCTGTTCACCGGCGCGCGCCGCCTCGACTGCGGCGTTCAGGGCCAGGATATTCGTCTGGAATGCGATGCCGTCGATGACGCCGATGATATCGACAATCCTGCGCGAGCTTTCCCTGATCGACCCCATTGTGCCGACCACCTGGCCGACCGCCTGGCCGCCTTTGATCGCTGTTTCGGACGCAGCCGCAACCAGTCGGTTCGCCTCGCGTGCACTGTCAGCGTTCTGTTTGACGGTGCTCGTCAGTTCTTCCATCGAGGAGGCGGTTTCCTCCAGCGAACTCGCCTGCGATTCAGTGCGCGCCGACAGGTTGGCATTGCCAGTTGCGATCTCCGCCGCGCCGATATTGACGACATCGGTGGCTTCCTTGATCTGGCCGACCAATAGCTTCACATTCGTTTGCAGCACGCGCAGGGTTTGCACCATCTGCCCAAACTCGTCGTCGCCATTGGCGTCGATCCTGGCGCTCAGGTCGCCAGCGCTCATCCGTTCGATATCCTGCTTGACGTTTCGCAGCGGCACGACAACCGCGCGGTACAGCAGGAATCCGGACACCAGACCCAGGACGATGCCGAGGACGGAAGCAGCGATCGACCATGCGTCGAATTGCGGGTTTCCAGAAGCCGAGAACAGCAGGTTTGCCATGAACAGCAGCGTCAGCAGACCGGATGACAGCATGATTTTCGACCTGATCGACAGGATCGCCAGCAAGTCGAAGCGCCGGAAGAACGAGCGGGCGACGATCGAGCCGCCATGCACCTCGAATTCGTTGCTGCCACTTTTGATCGCCCGATAGGCCTGCTCAGCGGCAGCAACCTGCTCCCGGCTCGGCTTGACCCGAACCGATGTGTAGCCGACCATTTTGCCATCTTCCAGCATGGGCGCGGCATTGGCCTCGACCCAATAATAATCGCCGTTCTTGCAGCGATTTTTCACCATCCCAGTCCATGCTTTCCCGGCCTTGATCGTGCTCCAGAAGTCCTTGAACGCTTCCGCTGGCATATCCGGGTGACGTACGATGTTTTGTGGCGAACCAATCAGCTCTTCTTCCGAGAAGCCGCTGATTTTGCAGAAATCATGATTGACGTACGTGATATTTCCGTTCAAGTCAGTTTTGGAAACAACCGTTTCCGTCTCCTTCAAGATGTATTCGGAATTGGTCACTGGCATATTGGTTCGCATGGCTGTCTCCCTGGATAGTGCGTTGTCATTCAATCGAGCTGCATTACATTGTCATTGGCGCGTTTTGGTCGCCGCTGCCATTCAATACTGCACATCAGCGTTCGGCATTCGACGGCAGCGGATTTGGTCGCTGCCTTGATCGCTGCGAATATTTTGCCCGACCATACTTACGCACTGCATCAATCACATCGTGCAAGGTCAGCAATAACCTGATACCTCTGGGCGAACGGTCCAATCCTGTCGCACCTGCCCCGCCTATCCAGATCTCCATGCTCTGCGGTACCACGCTGCGTAATTCTTTTAAATAAGGAAGAATTCGTCGCTTTGGAAATGCTGCGCTAAAGCATAGACAGACGATATCTGCGCGATAATCGGCGGCGGCAACCGGTATTTCTTGAACAGGCGTCTCGGGGCCCAGCGAAATGCAGCACGCACCATGTAGCGATGCTAAACCATTCACCATCAGAATGCCCAGCGTATGCAGCTCGCCGGAGGGCGTCGTAATCAACATGCGGGGGCGGCCGTCGGGTTTTGTTACCTGTGATATTGCCTCGCGAATTAAGCTCTGTATCATTTCTGAATACACATGCTCATCTCGAATGCCGATTTTTCCTTCTTCCCAGGCTGTTCCAACAGCGCCGTTCAGCGGACACATCACTTCCAGGACGAATTTTTCCAGGCCGAGGCGTCCGACTTCCTGCCTGAGTCGGGATTCCAGCGCGGTGCGGTCGCGCGATGCAAGCAGCGTCATCAACTCGTTCACTACCTGGGATTCTGTAGAAGGCCTTGAGCTCGCGATGCTCTGTTCGTGCAGCAGCGATTGCAACGCCTCCTCGCTCATAGGCACCAGCTGGGACGGACGCATGCCGTTGTCGATCAGACGCTTGATCAGCTTGAGGCGTGCCGTTTGGTGCGCCGCGTAGACCCGATGGCCGCTGGCATCCCGCTCCGGCACAGGAAAACCATAGCGTTCCTCCCACTTGCGTAACACTTCTTTGGAAATGCCACTTTCAAGAGAAATTGCTGCAATCGTGCAAACATCCGACATGGAAACCTCGGTTTTTATCTAAATGTCTTAGACAAAAGTATGATTTATTCCTTACCTCAACGCAACATGTATTTACATTTGCGAAATATCATTTCGAACAAATAACTTTTGAATCTAAATGGGTTGTTCAGTAATATCGCAATGGCTTTATTCATCGATATTTGAACTTCAGTAGACGAACATTCAGATTCGGAAGTTGGTGTTACCTTCCAGCGTCGAGAAAAAGTTTTCTGACCGATGTAGAACGCATGCGCAAGCGCTGGTTTCCCTTTTCGGCATCAGGACGGCGCCCCATGTCAACCGCTTTCCAGGCACAACAAGGTATCCACCGGATTGCAAATGGGTGCAGAGCCAGTTTAATGTGTCTAAATTGGCACGTTGCCAGCCTGGATTGCGCTAAACTTCAAATCAGCCGACGCAGTCGTCCACACTCAACACGAACCAATTCATGAAACATCTTGCTGTCGCCGCTGCCCTCATCCTGTGTTCAGCTCAAGCTGTTGCATGCCCCTTGTCCGATGCCATATCAACCCGTTACGGCATCTCGTTCTCAGGTTTTAAAACGCCGATTCCGGCAGCGACAGCACCGGACATGACAGATCTTGGATCATTCATCCGGGTTGCGGTCCGCGACAACAGCAAGGTGGCAGATGGCTTTCGCCACACGATCGTCATGAACACCAAAACAAAGAAGGCGTGGGTCCTTCGCACCGGCGGTTTCGCCAGCGTGTATGACTGGTTCGGCCCAGTGGATGCGCACCATGTCTCAATCCAGAATTGCAGGTCGGACCACATGCCAGCGGACCTGCACGCTGTATAAAAAACATCCCCGCGCAGGCCAGGCCCGCGCGGGGATGTCGTCATCACACCAGCGCTACAAACAACGCGCTAACGCACTGCGCCCGCCATCACGCCTTCTTCTGCCCCGCAATCCAGTTGTCCACCAGATTGCCGAGCACATCCAGCGGCACCGACCCGGCGCCCAGCACCAGGTCATGGAACGCCGGCAGCGAGAACTTGTCGCCCAGTTCGGTCTGCGCCTTCTGGCGCAATTCCAGGATGCGCAGCATGCCGATCATGTAGGCATTGGCCTGGCCCGGCCAGACGATGTAGCGCTCGGTCTCCTGCACGCCCATGCCGTAATCGATCGCCTGCTGGCGCGTCCAGTTCTTGGTGTGCAGGCCGGTGTCGGCCACCAGGCGGCGGGCGCGGAACAGTTCCGACCCCAGCGCGCCGAGCAGGCCGGGCACGTCGCCTTCATACCAGCCCTGCTCCACCGCCAGGCGCTCGGTGTAGAGCGCCCAGCCTTCCGAGTGCGCGCTGCCGCCGCTGAAGATGCGCTGGCTGCGGAATTTCGGCAGGTCCTTCATCTCTTGCTGGATCGCGAGCTGGAAGTGGTGGCCCGGTACGGCCTCATGGTACGACAGGCTGCGCATGCGGATCATCTGGAAGGTCGGGCCAACCAGCGGCACCCAGAAGATGCCGGGGCGCGTGCCATCCGGCGCTGGCATCGTGTAGTGGGCGGCGGCCGACGGCTCTGTCATCGGCGGCACGCGGCGCACGTCCACCGGCGCGCGTGGCTTGAGGTTGAACAGCGGCGCGCTACGACGCTCGGCGTCGCGCACCATTTCGTTGTAGCTGGCGATAATGCCCGGGCGCGGATCGCCCTCGCCTTTTGGCTGGAAGCGCGCGTCGAGCTGCTTCATGCGCGCTTCGATGCCGCCTTCGCTCAGGCCCAGCGACTTCAGATGCTTGTCCATCTCAGCTTCGATGCGCGCCACTTCGCGCAAGCCGATCGTGTGGATCTGGTCGGCAGTGAGCTTGGTGCTGGTGTAGTTTTCCAGCGCGCGCGCATACGCAGCGGCGCCGTTCGGCAGGCGCGAGATGCCGGCCACGTCGGTGGTCGCCGGATGGATCTCGGCCATGAAGGCCTGCACACGCGCATAGGCCGGGCGCACCTTCGTTTCGACGATGCTGGTGGCGCGCGCGATGGCTGCGCTGCGCGCTTCCGGCGTCAGGTCTTTCAGCTCGGCGCTGCGCTCGGTCAGCGACGTCACGAACACGTTTTCGGCCGCCGAGGGCTTCAGGAAGTGGTCGACCTGGAACTGCGCGCGCTCGAGGATGAAGCGCGGCGGAATCAGCTTCTTGGCCGCAGCGCCCCGTGCGCGCACCAGCGCCTCGTCCATGCGCATGCCCACCTGGTCCAGGCGCGCCAGGTAGCTGTCGACGTCCTGCTTGTTGCGCATCGGGTGCGTGTTGGTCATGAAGTTGACCAGGCCAACCTGCACGCCACTGAACTGCGAAAACACAAAGTTGTAGTCTTCGAACGGTTCGTTGGCGATCACGTTTTCCAGGGACCAGCGCATCACGGATGCCGAGATCTTCTGGGTTGCATCCAGCGGGCCATTCTTGAAGCCGTCGAGGCGCTTGAGGCCTTCGCGGGCCAGCGTCACGGCCTTCTGGCGATGCGCGGCCGTCAGCGGCGTCAGTTCGCGATCGAGGCGCGCCTGCTCGGCGCCGCTGAAGTACTGGGTCGAGGTTGCCGACTGCGGCGACAGGCGCACCCAGTCTTCGGCGAAGCGGTCGGCCCAGACGTTGAATGCGGCGTCCGGCTTGCTGGCACTGGCCTGAACGACAGGCGCCGGCGCGGCTGCTGCCGGCAAGGCCACCCCGGCAAGCATGGCGGGAACAAACAGGGCGGCGATGATGGCGCGCGTGCTGCGCTGGCGGGTCATTGGCATGGCGTGGGCTTCCTTGTGATTGTCTGTTGTCGGCGGTTGCTGCTTTTTGCCGTCAAGAATCTAACATGGAAGTAAACAAATCGACAACATGGGTGTTGTGGTGCGGCGTAAGTACTGCGCGACCGGCAACAGGCATCCGTCAATCGGTGTAGCCGCGCCCCGCCGTCAGCATCCGGTCCTTGAAGACGCTTTCGCCGCAGTAGCACAGCAGCGCGGCCGCGATGCAGGCCAGTACCTTCCAGCCCAGCAGCAGGCTGCCGATGGCCACGACGGCGGCGCCGATGGCCAGCCGGATCGCGAACGTGCGCCGGGTCATGCCGAACACGAGGCGGCTGCGCGGGCGCGCGTGCAGGAACACGACGAACAACAGCCAGTAGCCAATGGCATAGACAAAATACAGCAGCGCGCCGATACCGAGCGCGAAGCCGATACCGGGCACACGAAAGGCCAGCAGCCCGCCAAGGCCAAGGCCCAGCCAGTACAACATGAGGTTCCGGTACTGCACATGCTCTCCCGATCGATCGACAGCGGCATCTTACAATACGCGCACATTCATCCGACCAGGCGACACACCCATGCAGGCATTGCGCGACAAGCTGGAACACCGGCAGATCGCCATCTACTTCGGCGCTGTGACGCTGGCGCTCGTTGTGGCAGGCTTGGCGCCGGCAACGACCGGGCTGGCCGGCGTCGTCAATCCGGCCCTCGCCTTCATGCTGTTCGTGACCTTTCTGCAGGTGCCGCTGGGGCAACTGGGCCAAGCCTTCACGCACCTGCGCTTTCTGGCCGCGCTCCTGATCACCAACTTTCTCGTGATCCCCTTGCTGGTTGCATGCCTGCTGCCGCTGGCGCCGGTCGACCCATTGATCCGGCTTGGCGTCCTGCTCGTGCTGCTCGCGCCCTGCATCGACTACGTGGTCACGTTCTCGCACCTGGGCCGCGCCGATGCGCGCGCCCTGCTGGCGGCAACGCCCGTGCTGCTGGTGGCGCAGATGGCGCTGCTGCCGGTCTATTTGCGCATCCTGCTGGGCGATGATGCCGCCGCCCTGATCCAGCCGGCGCCGTTCATCGATGCCTTCGTCTGGCTGATCGCGGCGCCGCTGGTGCTGGCGGGCGCGGTGCAGTGGTGGGCTGCGCGCACGCGCACCGGCGCGCGGGCCGTCACGGTGCTTGGCCTGTTGCCGGTGCCGGCCACGGCGCTCGTGCTGTTTGTCGTGGTGGCGTCCGTGCTGCCGCAGCTGGGCCAGGCGCGCGCTGCTGCGCTGGCGGTCATCCCGGTCTACGTCGCCTTTGCGCTGTTGGCGCCGCTGGCCGGCTGGTTGGTGGCGCGGCTGTGCCGGCTGGCGGCGCCGGCCGGGCGCGCCGTCGCGTTCAGCGGCGCCACCCGCAATTCGCTCGTGGTCTTGCCACTGGCGCTGGCGGTGCCAGGCGCGCTGCCGCTGCTGCCGGCGATCATCGTGACGCAGACGCTGGTCGAACTGGTTGCCGAACTGGTCTATGTGCGCGCCGTCGCGCGCCTGGGTGCCGGCGACGACAACTGACACTTGGGCCAGCGCAGACCCTGGTGCGGCGTCTTGGCGTGACCTGCCCGACATCAAGGATGATCCATTGGCGCACCGCCATCATGTTTCCACATGGAAACCAATGGAGACTGCCGTGGAAACCCTTCTTGAAGCCGCACCAGCCGCGCCCCCGACGACGCCCAGCAAAGCGTGCACGCTCGACGCCAGCCTGCCGCTGTGGAATCCGCGCGCGGCGACGTATCTGGGCGTACTGCTCTCGCCTGCCTTCAGCGCCTACATCCATATGTGCAACTGGACGACGCTGGGCGAAGACGATCAGTCTCTGGAAGCGCGGGCCTGGTGCTGCATGCTGCTCGGTTACTTCGTCGCGTTCGGCGTGCTGGTCGGCATGAGCGACATCGTCGGGCGCAACCTGGCGCCGCCCGTCTCGGCGACGATCGGCCTGCTGGCGGGCTGGCATGTCTGGGGTGGCCGTGCCCAGGAACGCTATGTCGCGGTCATCACGGGCGGCGCCTACACGCGCCGCCCGTGGTATGGCGTCATCCTGGCGGCGCTGGGCGTGCTGGCGGTGCTGGTCGTGATGGTGGCAGTCGTGGTGCGCGTCGTGCGGGGCTGACGCCGTGCCTAGATCGTGCGCGAAAAGCGCGGCCCACCGGCTTGCTGGCCAAGGTAGCGATCGAACACCATGCACAGGTTGCGGATCAACAGGCGCCCCTTGGGCGTGACGCTGATCCAGGCGTCGTCCACCTGCACCAGACCATCGGCCTGCAGCGCGCGCAGCGCCGCCAGTTCGGCCGCGAAGTAGTCGCCGAACACGATCGGAAACGCCTGCTCGATGGCGGCGACCGACAACTCGAATTGGCACATCAGCTTCTGGATGATCGCACGGCGCAGCAGGTCATCCATGCCAAGACGGATGCCGCGCTGGAGCGGTAGCTCGCCGGCGTCGATCAGCGCATAGTAGTCGTCGAGCGTCTTGGCGTTCTGGCTGTAGGTCGCGCCCACGGCGCCGATGCTTGACACCCCGCACGCGACCAGATCGGCATCGGCATGGGTCGAATAACCCTGAAAGTTGCGGTGCAGCCGGCCCTGGCGCTGGGCCACGGCAAGGTCGTCGCCGGGTTTGGCGAAATGGTCCATCCCGATATACACGTAACCCGCCGCGCCCAGGCGTTCGATGCACAGCTGGAGCATGCCGAGCTTGGTGTCGGCGCCCGGCATGTCGGCCTCCAGAATGCGCCGCTGCGGCTTGAACAGGTGCGGCATGTGGGCATAGTGGTAGACCGAGATGCGGTCCGGGCTGGCCTGGATGACCTTGTCGAGCGTCTGCGCCATGCTGACCAGCGTCTGCTTCGGCAAGCCGTAGATCAGGTCGATGCTCACCGAACGGAAACCGGCGGCGCGCGCGGCATCGATGATGGCAACCGTCTCGGCTTCGGGCTGGACGCGGTTCACGGCGCGCTGCACGGCCGGATCGAAGTCCTGCACGCCCAGGCTGATGCGATTGAACCCCTGCTGGCGCAGGCTGTGCACCCGCTCGGGCGATACGGTGCGCGGATCGACTTCGATCCCGTACTCACCGAGCGCATCGGGCGCAAACCGGAAGCTGGCCTGCAGATGCGCCATCAGGTCGTCCATTTCGGCGTCGAGCAGAAAGGTCGGCGTGCCGCCACCAAAGTGCAGTTGCTCGACCTCGTTCATGCCGGCAAACAGCTGGCTTTGCATCGTGATTTCACGCTTGAGGTAATCGAGGTAGGTGGCGGCCCGTTCGTGTTTGCGCGTGACGATCTTGTTGCAGGCGCAGTAGTAGCAGATGCTGTCGCAGAACGGAATGTGCACGTACAGCGACAGCGGGCGTCCGCCGCGCTGGCGTCGGGCTGCCACGGCGGCCAGATAGTCGTCGGCGCCGAACCCGGCATCAAAGCGATCGGCAGTGGGATACGAGGTATAGCGCGGCCCGGACTTGCCCAGCCGGGCCAGCAACGCACCATCGAACTGGGCGGCGGGAAACACAATGGCGGAACGTGCAGCAGAGGAAAATTCGGCGTGACCGGGCATGATGAACAACTCCAGCAAAAAATAGCAATAAACTGCGGCAATGACCGCGTTGCAGGACGCAACGCGGCGCCAACAGCAATCAGCTTATTGACCCATGCCGGATGAATCCATGCGGTGCATCAAACGCGGCCAAACCCGCTGGCGCCGGCCTGGTTGTAGTGCGAAATTTGAAGACCGACAGCGCCAGCGACAAGCGCGCCGCCTCATCGGCCACATTGCCCGATGCGGCCGCCGATTCCTCGACCTGGGCCGCGTTGCGCCGCGTGATCGCGTCCAGTTCCACCATGGCGGCGTTCACGCCGTCGATTTCCAGCGCCTGCTCGCGGCTGGCGGCCGTGATCGCACTCATGATCGCGGTCGCATCGGCCACCTTGCCGACCACGTCGCGCATCGTCTGGCCGGCGGCGCCCACCAGTTGCCCGCCCTGGCCCACATGCGCCCGTGATGCCTCGATCAGTCCCGTGATTTCGCGCGCGGCGCCGGCCGTGCGCTGGGCCAGGCTGCGTACTTCACCGGCCACGACCGCAAAGCCCCGCCCCTGTTCGCCGGCGCGGGCCGCTTCCACGGCGGCGTTCAGCGCCAGCAGATTGGTCTGGAACGCGATGCCGTCGATCAGGCCGATGATGTCGCCGATCCGGCTCGACGACGCGCTGATTTCCTGCATCGTTGCACCCACCCGTTCGACCGCCTGACCACCGTGTCCGGCGACGGTGGCCGCAGCCAGCACCATGCCATCGGCGCGCACGGCGCTGTCCGTGTTGCGGCTCGCCGCCTCGGCAATCGTGCCCAGGCTGACTGACGTCTGCTCCAGGCTCGCGGCCTGCGCTTCGGTGCGGCTGGCCAGGTCGGCATTGCCGGCGGCGATCGCGCGGGTGGCGTGCTCGATCGAGCTGACGTTGTCACGGACGTCGCCGATGATTGCCGTCAGGTTGACGGTCAACTGGCGCAGCGCCAGTTGCAGGCGGCCCATCTCGCCGCTGCCGGCCGCTGATACCAGCGCCGGGTGCGACAGATCGCCGCCGGCCAGTGCATTGACGGTCGCGATCGCGTCGCCAAGTGGCCGCACGATGCTGCGTTGCAGCCCGTACCAGGCCGCAAGCGTCGCCAGCGCGCCAACGCCGGCGGCCGCGCGCCAGACGCCGTCCCCGGCCGCCAGCGCCAGCGCCGCCAGCAGCAGCGTCTGGCCGCCCATCAGCCAGCCAAGCCGCTGACCGAGCGGCGCATCGCGCAGCAGTCGCAGCAGACGATCGGGCGCCAAGCCGGTACGCACGACGCGCCCGCGCACGATGGCCAGTCCACGGGCTTCGTTGTCGGTGAACTTGCGGTACAGCGCGCTGGCCATTTCGACCTGTTCGCGCGTCGGCGCGGTGCGCACTGACATATAACCCGTGATCTGGCCGTGCTCGCGGATCGGCGCCACATTGGCCACCACCCAGTAAAAATCGCCGTTCTTGCAGCGGTTCTTGACCAGGCCGGTCCATGGCTCGCCACCCTGCAGCGTGCGCCACATGTCGGCAAAGGCCTCGGGCGGCATGGCCGGATGACGCACCAGATTGTGCGCTTTGCCCAGAAGTTCCGCTTCGGAAAAGCCGCTGACCTCGACAAAGCTCGGATTCACATACGTGATGCGGCCCTTGGTATCGGTCTTCGAGACAATCGACTGCCCCGGTTGCAACCGGTATTCGGTCGTGGTGACGGGCTGGTTGTGACGCACTGCGCTCTCCTTGAGTTTCCTTAATGCAATATTTAGATTGTACGGACGACTTTCCGAAAAAAATTTGATCTGGATCAAAAATGGGCCGGTCAATCCGCTGTAGTGCGTGCGTCATCGTCGGCGGGGGCCAGGGTGTTGCTTTTCAGGATAAACTTTGCAAATGGATAATCTGACCCACTCCCTCGTCGGCCTGGCCCTCGGCGAACTCGTCGACCGCGCCCTGCCTGCCCACCCCGACCCGCAGCGCGGGCGCACCCGTCGCCGCGTCCTGCTGGCCACCGGCGCGCTGGCCAGCAACTTCCCCGACCTGGATCTGGTGCTCACGCCGCTGCTGGCCCCGCCGCTGGGCTATCTGCTGCACCACCGCGGGCACACGCACACGCTGCTGTTCGCGCTGCCGCAGATCGCGCTGCTGCTGGGACTGATGTGGCTGCTGTGGCCGGGCGCGCGGCGGCTTATGCAGGGCGACCGGACGGCGCGCAACGCGATCCTTGCCACTGCCGCGCTCGGCATGGTGCTGCACCTGTCGTTCGATTTTTTGAACGTGTACGGCGTGCACCCGTTCTATCCGCTCGATGGGCGCTGGCTGTATGGCGACATCGTATTCATCGTCGAACCCGTGTTCTGGACCGCCCTGGGCGTGGCGCTGGCGCTGCGGGTGCCGGGGCGCGTGCTGCGCCTGCTGCTCACTGGCGTGATGCTGGCCGCGCCGGTGGTGTTTTTCGCGATGGGCTTCCTGCAGTGGGGCTCGCTGCTTGGGCTGATGCTGCTGGCCGGCGTGGTCGCGCTGGCGTCGCGCAAGGCTGGCGCCGCCGGCCTCGTCACGGCTGTCGTCGCCTGCCTCGGTTTCATTGCCGTCCAGGGTGTGGCCGGGCACCTTGCGCGCGAACAGATCCGCAGCACACTGGCCCAAGTGGAACCGGGTAGCCGCGTGCTCGACATGCCGCTGTCGGCCTTCCCCTCCAACCCGCTGTGCTGGTCGTTTGCGACCGTGACCGAGAATGGCGGCGCCGGCAGTTACGCAATCCGTCTTGGCGTGCTGAGCCTGGCACCGGGCGTCACCGGGGTGGAAGCCTGCCCGGTACGCTTTGGCGGCATGCCGGGTAGCGCACCTGCCGATTTCGCCTGGAAGTATCGTGAAGGCGGCAGCCTGGCCGGCTTGCGCGGCCTGCAGCGCGACAATTGCCAGTTCGACGCCTGGCTGCGCTTTGCGCGCGTGCCATCGCTGATCGACGGCAAGGCCACCGACATCCGCTTTTCTGCGCCCGGCGAAGACAATTTCTCGACGCTGCCGTACAAGGCAATGGCCAGCCAGCCATGTCCGGCGCCCGTGCCCCGGTGGGGACGGCCGCGGGGCGACCTGCTGGGCGAAGGACACGCTCGCCCCTGACCTTCCAGCGGGCCGGTCAGCAGTGCGCGCCTGAACATGGGAAAGGCGCGACACTGCTCCCGTCTACCCACATAACAAGGAAACAACAATGACGACCGAACTGACCCTGCTGGCCTGGACCCTCGTGCTGGCGCTGGTCCAGATCATGCTGACGGCCAACCTGCGCACCGCCGAGACCGGCATCCAGTACAACGCCAGCGCCCGCGACGGCGAAGCCCCGCCACCACGGCCCGTCACGGCGCGCCTGCAGCGTGCGCAGGCCAATCTGTTCGAGACGCTGCCGCTGTTCATTGGCGCGGTCCTGATCGCGCACGTGTCGGGCAGCGAAGGCGACCTCACGCTGTGGGGCTGCTGGATGTATCTGATCGCGCGCATCGTCTATATCCCGCTGTATGCGGCCGGGATTCCGTACGTGCGCTCGCTCGTGTGGCTTGTGTCACTGGCTGGCCTGATCATGGTGCTGGCCGCTGTGCTGACTGCTTGACCTGCATCAAACGCGCGTCTGACATGGACGCGCGCCGGGCGTATGCTTTTCGTGTCGTGCACCGTTGCACGCCCCATACGAACGGAGTCAACCATGTTCAAGACCATCCTGGTGCAGATCGACGGCGGTGCGGGCCAGGCCAGCCGGTTGCGCGCGGCGGCAGCGCTGGCCGAGATGCACGGCGCCCACCTCGTCGGCGCCGGCGCCACCGGCATCTCGCTGGCCAACTATGCGGTGCTCAATGGCGGCATGGCCGTGCCACTGTCCGACCGCGCCTTTGACGCGCTGCGCGACGACGTCCGCATCCGGCTTGACGCCTTTATCGAGCAGGCGCAGCGCCTTGGCATCGCCGGCGCCGAAGCGCGCCTGTTCGAGGGCAGCACGCACGACGGCCTGCTGCTGCAGTCGCGCTATGCCGACCTGATCGTCGTCAGCCAGCCAGATCCCAACGACCGTTTCGGCGCCGAACACGGTCTGCCACAGACCCTGGCACTGGGCGGTACACGTCCCGTGCTGGTGGTGCCCACCGCCTACGACGGCGCGCCAATCGCCGGCACCGTGCTGGTTGGCTGGGATGGCTCGATGCCGGCCCAGCGCGCCATCTGCGCCGCCCTGCCCCTGCTCGCACGCGCCGGCAGCGTCACGCTCGGGCTGGTCAACCCCGAACGCCAGTCCGGGCTGCACGGCGACGAACCGGGTGCGGATATGGCGCTGTACCTGGCGCGTCACGGCGTGAAGGTCAATGTCGTCGTCGCCCACACCCGTGCACGGGAGAGCGACGCGCTGATCGACATGGCGCGCGAGGTCCACGCAGGCCTGATGGTGACAGGCGCCTTTGGCCACAGCCGCTACCGCGAGTGGTTCCTGGGCGGCGTCACGCGCGACCTGCTCGGCAGCGCGCCGGTGCCGCTGCTGATTGCGCACTGAGCGCTTACTGAGCGCTTACTGAGCTCACACTGATCACACCATGGCCTTTCGCCATTTTCAAGGCCCTGGAGCGGGCGCCATCGGCGCCGCCTTGCGCAATGCGCGGCGCCGCCTGTGCGCGCGCCTGGCGGGCGCGCTCGATCCGTCCGGCATGCCGGACGCCAGCTTCGTGCGCGAATTTCCCACGCTGGTGGCCCTCGTCGAAGCCGGATTCCGGCATGAAGAAACGATGATGGAATTGCTCGGCTATCACCGCCTGCACGATCATCTGGCCGACAACGCCGTCATCCTGGCAGCGCTGCACCGTGCCTTGCCGCTGGTTGAAGATGGCGACATCACACTTGGCCGGCGGCTCGTCGCGGCGCTGCTCGACCTGCTGTCGCTGCATCGCCTCTGCACCGACCTTGCGCTGGCAACGATCCCCAGCCTGCCCGCGGGCCGCCAGAGCAGTCACCTCGCGGGGGCGTTGAAGCGCCGCGACTACTTCAAGCCGTCGCGCTGACGCCGGATCACCTTGCCTGCCACCATGAACGTACCGTCGCCCTTGTAATGCAGCGTTTCCGGATGCCGCGGCCGCGCCGCTGCGCGGGCCGCCACCACTTCCCAGATGAAAAAGTCGTAGCGCTCGACCAGGCTGTCGTCATGCAGCCGGCACTCGAACTGCGCGTGGCATTCACGGATCGACGGCGCCGCCACCAGCTCGCTGGCCTCCGGCGTCAGCCCGAACGCGGTGAACTTGTCGGTATCGACGCCCGATGTCGAGCCCACGCCCAGCACCGCCTCGAGCTGGCTGCTGGTCGGCAGGTTGATCACGCATTCGCCGCTGGCGCGGATCAGGCCGTGGCTGTGGTTGGCGGACGAGATCACGCAACCGATCAGGGAAGGACTGAATTCCATCACCGTGTGCCAGCCCATCACCATCACGTCGCGCTCGCCCGCGTGGGCCGAGGTGACCAGCACCACCGGTCCCGGCTCCAGGAAACGGCGCACCTCGTGCAGCGGCAAGTCGGGCTTGCGCGCCATCTTAGGCTTCGTGCGCAGCGCGCATTTCTTCGGCCAGCAGCGCCACGAGCTGCGCCGCCGGCATCGGCCGCGCCAGCGCGTACGCCTGCCCGGCCCAGTTGACCGAATAGTCGTCCAGCCCCTTGCTACTGGCGGCGGCATGCAGTGCCTTGGCGGCGTCGTAGGCGATCGGATAATCGGGCACTGGCGGATGCCCCGGCGTGTCGATCTCTTTGACAAAGTGGTTGATGATGCCGCGCGCCGGCCGCCCGGAAATCGTCGCGGTGACGGCCGTACCGAGATCCGGTTGCGTCAACAGCGCGCGGTAATGCGTTGACGTCTGCGCTTCCGGGCAGGCCAGGAAGGCTGTTCCCATCTGCACGCCACGCGCGCCCAGGCGCAGGCTGGCGGCGATCCCCTGCCCGTCCATGATGCCACCGGCCGCCACCACCGGGATCCGCACGGCCTTGGCCAGCAGGCGCACCAGCGCGAACGTGCCGAGCGCGGGGTCGGGCACGGCCGGATCAAAGATACCCCGATGCCCGCCCGCCTCGTAGCCTTGTGCGACGACGATGTCGATGCCGGCTGCCTCGATGGCGCGCGCTTCGGCCGGGTTGGTGGCGGTGGCCATCAGCACGCAGCCGGCGCCGTGCAGCGCGTCGATCTGCTGCGCGGTCGGCAGGCCGAAATGAAAGCTGACCACGGCCGGGCGCGTGCGCACCAGCACCTCGAGCATGTCGGGATCATCCAGGAAGCTGCGGTAGATTTCGCGCAGCGCCGTCGGCGGGGCCTGGCCCGTGCGCGCGAAGTGCGGCGCCAGGTGCTCGAGCCAGCGCGCCTCGCGCGCCGCATCGGGCTGCGCCGGCGCGTGCGTGAAGAAGTTGACGTTGAACGGGCCGCCCGTCAATCCCTGCAGCGCCGTGATCGCGCTTTCCGCCTGCGCTGGTGTGACGTGCCCAAGTGCGAGCGACCCGAGACCGCCGGCCTCGGTCACGGCCGCCGCGAGTTGCGGCGTGCCGAAGACCGCCATCGGCGCCTGGATGATCGGATGGCGGATGCCGAGCAGCGTCGTCAAGGTGTTCACAAGCACTCCATGGGTGATTGAATTGTCCGGTCAGTATAGAGCCGCTGTCCCACCTTCCCCTAGCGCGGAATCGATAGCGCCAGCGTCTCCTTCAGTTCTTCCATCACCACATAGCTTTTCGACTGGCCCGCATCGGCCACGTGCAGGATGTCGCCCAAGAGACGGCGGTATTCGGACATCTCGGGGATACGCGCCTTGATCAGGTAATCGAAGTCGCCCGACACCAGATGGCATTCGAGCACCTCGGGAATGGCCAGCATCGCGCGCCGGAAGCGCTCGAAGGCCTTGTCCGATTTCTGGTGCAGGTTGATCTCGACGAACACCAGGATCTGCATGCCCAGCGCCTGCGGATTGACGCGCGCGTAGTAGCCCATGATCACGCCATCGCGCTCCATGCGCTTGACGCGCTCGATGCAGGGCGTCAGCGACAGCCCGACCTGCTCGGCCAGGTCTTTCATGACGATCCGCGCATCCTCCTGCAGCACCGCCAGGATGTGCAGGTCGATGCGGTCGAGGATGCGGTTTGACGCCTTTTGTACGCGCATGGAGAAACTCCGTAATTTTTGCTGAAAACTGCCGTATTAACAGAAACAATTATCAGGCTTCTGGCGGTACGATGGCAAGCTTTACCAAATCCTGATTCTTTTCGAGGAAATTATGCGTGTCATCGTATTGGGCAGTGGCGTGGTCGGCGTCACCACCGCGTATTACCTGGCCCTGGCCGGGCATGAAGTCACCGTGATCGACCGCCAGCCCGGCCCCGCCCTCGAAACCAGTTTCGCCAATGCCGGCCAGATCTCGCCCGGCTACGCCTCGCCGTGGGCCGCGCCCGGCATTCCGCTGAAAGCCGCGAAATGGCTGTTCCAGCGCCACGCGCCGCTGTCGATAAAGCCCGACGGCACGCTGTTCCAGCCGCAGTGGATGTGGGAGATGTACCGCAACTGCGACCCGGCGCGCTACGCCGTCAACAAGGAGCGCATGGTGCGCCTGGCCGAATACAGCCGCGATTGCATGCGCCAGCTGCGGCGCGACACCGGCATCGCCTACGAAGGTCGCCAGCAAGGCACCGTGCAGCTATTCCGCACGCAGCAGCAGTTCGACAGCGCCGCCAAGGACATCGAGGTGCTGCGCGAAGCCGGCGTGGCGTACGAAGTACTGCAAGGCGCGCAGCTGGCCGCAGCCGAACCCGCGCTGGCCAATGTCGCCCACAAGCTGGTGGGCGGCCTGCGCCTGCCGAACGATGAAACGGGCGACTGCCAGCTGTTTACCACCCGCCTGACCGCCATGGCGCGCGACCTGGGTGTGCGCTTCGAATTCGACACCACCGTGCGCCGTCTGGAGCAGGCCGGCGGCGAGATCACCGGCATCGTCACCGACAAGGGCGTATTGACGGCCGACCGCTATGTGCTGGCCACGGGCAGCCACACGCGCGCCCTGCTGCAGCGCTGGTTCCCGGTGCCGGTGTATCCGATGAAGGGATACTCGCTGACCGTGCCGATCGTCGACGCGGCGCGTGCGCCCGTCTCGACCATCCTCGACGAAAC
Source organism: Telluria sp. LT1R51-2 (assembly GCF_059685775.1). NCBI lineage: Bacteria > Pseudomonadati > Pseudomonadota > Betaproteobacteria > Burkholderiales > Oxalobacteraceae > Telluria > Telluria sp. LT1R51-2. Next base: position 2,365,869 of record NZ_JCASIM010000001.1, read on the forward strand.
CTACAAGATCGCCGTGACACGCTTCGATGACCGCATCCGCGTGGGCGGCATGGCCGAGCTGTCGGGCTTCAACCTCGACCTCAACCCGCGCCGCCGCGAAACGCTCGAACTGGTCGTCAACGACCTGTTCCCCGGCGCGGGTGATACCGCGCAGGCCAGCTTTTGGACCGGCCTGCGGCCGATGACGCCGGACAGCACGCCGATCGTCGGCCCCACGCCACTGCGCAACCTGTTCCTCAACACGGGCCACGGCACGCTGGGCTGGACCATGGCGGCCGGTTCGGCGACGGTCATCGCCGACCTGGTGGGCGGCAAGACGCCGGCGATCCGCGCCGACGACCTGGCCGTGTTCCGCTATGCCGGTGCGCGCGACGTTTCGCCTGACGCCGAACTGTAGCGGAACTGAGGCAATGCCGTCCGCAACGCGCGCTGGCGCGTATCTCACCGTCGACCTGCACGCGGTGCGGGCCAATTACCGCCATCTGCGCACGCTCGGTGGCGTCGAATGCGGCGCCGTGCTCAAGGCCGATGCGTATGGCCTGGGCATGGCGCCAGTGGCCGCCGCGCTGGTGGCCGAAGGCTGCCGCACGTTCTTCACGGCGCACCTGGATGAGGGCATTCGTCTGCGCACGCTACTGCCGGCCGGGACCACCATCTATGTGATGCACGGCGCGATGCCCGGCGCGGCGCGCGACTGCCTGGCGCACGACCTGGTACCGGTGCTGAACGATCCGGGCCAGCTCGACGAGTGGCGCGCACTGGCGCGGGAAACCGGCCACGTGCTGCCGGCCGCGCTGCAGTTCGACACGGGCATGGCGCGCATGGGCCTGGCGGGCGCGGATGTCGAGCGCCTGCGCCAGGACCCGGCCTGGCTGGAGGGCCTGCGCCCGCAACTGGTCATGAGCCACCTGGCTTGCGCCGACGAAGCCCAGCACCCGATCAATGCGCACCAGCGCCAGCGTTTTGACGCTGTGCGCGCGCTGTTTCCCGGCGTGCCGGGCAGCCTGGCCAATTCGTCCGGCGTGTTTCTTGGCCCGGCCTTTCACCATGACCTGCTGCGCCCGGGCGCAGCGCTGTACGGCATCCACCCGCAGCCGGGCGGCGTCAATCCGCTGGCGCAGGCGGTGTCGCTCGCTGCGCGCGTGGTGCAGCTGCGCAGCATCGACGCCGGCGACATCGTCGGCTACGGCGCGCGCTACGTGGCACCGGGCCCGCGCCGCATCGCCACGATCGCCATCGGCTACGCCGACGGCTGGCTGCGCGCGCTGAGCGGCCGCTCGTACGCATACGTCGACGGCGTTGCCGTGCCGTTTGTGGGCACCGTGTCGATGGACAGCATCACGCTGGACATGACCGGCGTGCCGGACGGACGCATTGCGCCGGGCCAGAGCGTCGACCTGCTGTGCGCGCAGCAGACGGTGGACGATGTGGCGGCGCAGGCCGGCACGATCGGGTACGAGGTGCTCACGCGCCTGGGCAGCCGTTTTCACCGGGAGTACATCGGCTTGTAACCCGCGGCTTGTAACCCGCGGGCCTTGATCCATCCTTCACGGGTTACACTATTCGCCCGGCGACCTGCCGTATTCTGGTGAAGAGGTAACCCTTGTTTGAAATCAGCCAGCTGCGCTGCTTCGTCGCGGTCGCCGAGGAGCTGCACTTCAGCCGCGCGGCGGAACGTCTGAACATGACGCAGCCGCCATTGAGCCGCCAGATCCGGCTGCTCGAACACAGCGTGGGCGTGGCGCTGCTCGAGCGCACCAGCCGCTCCGTCACGCTGACCGCCGCCGGCGCGGCCTTCCTGCCCGAAGCGACACGCATTCTGCGCCTGGCGCAGGAAGCCGCGGTCAAGGCGCGCCGCACCGCCAGCGGCGAACAGGGTTCGCTGACGATTGGCTTCAGCGCCGCATCTGGGTACAGCCTGCTGCCGGCCGTCGTGCGCGGCATCCGCCAGGCCTGTCCCCAGGTCGCCCTCAATCTCAAGGAACTGGTCAGTACGGCGCAGGTCGAAGCGCTGAACGCCGGTGAAATCGACCTTGGCCTGATGCGTCCCCACACCATCAACAGCGAACTGGAAAGCATCCTGATGGTGACCGAATCGCTGATGCTGGCGATCCAGGAAAGCGACGCCCATCTGTGGCCGGAGGCCCCGACGCTGGCGTGCTGTCACGGCAGGCCGTTCGTCATGTACTCGCCGTACGAGGCGCGGCCGTTCTACCAGATGCTGAGCGAACGGTTCGCAGAGGCCGGCGTGGTGCCCGACATCGTCGAGCACATCGGCCAGGTCCACACGATGCTGGCCCTGGTCGGCGCCGGGATGGGCGCGGCCCTGATCGCGGAAGGCGCGGCCCGACTGAAGTTCGAAGGCATCGTCCTGCGCAAGGTGGCCACCGACCCGGTCCACCTGGTGGCCACCTACCGGCGCGACAATGACAATCCTGTTCTGACACTGCTCAAGCAACAGGTACTGGCGCCGTTCCACCCTGCCTGACGGCGGCATTGATTCAATTCCTGTATTGGTGGCGACAGCCTTTGGATTGATTCGGCATTGATCTCCGCTCTATGATGAACCTAGCCCCAGGCAAGCGACTGCTGAAGGCTGCGTACGGATCACATAAGGTCCGACCACATAACAAAGGAGACAGTCTTGAAAACAGCAGCAGCGCTTGTCCTGTTACTGGGCGCCGGCACGGCCCATGCCCAAACGTCCGTCGCGTTCTACGGCCTGGTGGACGCCGCCATCGTCGTCGAGGATGGCGGCACCGCCGGCCGCGTCACCAAGGTCACCAGCGGCGCCGCGGCCGCATCGCGCTTCGGGCTGCGCGGCGTGGAAGAACTGGGCGACGGCATGGCCGCCTTCTTCACGCTCGAAGGCGGCACTAAGATCGACACCGGCGAAATCGACGCCGCCGGCACCATCTTCAATCGCCAGGCCTACGTCGGCTTGCGCACCAAGGCAGGCTCGGTGGCCCTCGGGCGCCAGTACACGCCGTATCACACGGCGATGGTCTCGATCGTCGACCCGTTCAACACCGGCTACGCGGGAAGCGCCAAGAGCCTGTTCCCCCACAACGGCACCAATATCCGCACCAGCAACACGATCACCTACGCGACGCCGAAGAAGAACGGCTTCGACGGTGAACTGGCCTACAGCGTGGGCGAGCAAAGCCGCTCGGCCGCGGGCCGCCAGTTCGGTGGCGCGATTGGCTACGCGGCTGGCCCGCTGGCCGTGCGCCTCGTCTACAACAACAAGAATACCGATGTCGCGGCCAATGGCGCCACACCTGCGGTGGACCGGTCGATCGGCCGCAACATCCTGCTTGCGGCGTCGTACAACGCCGGCTGGATCAAGCTGCACTCGGGGATCAGCAGCGACAAGGGCGACAACGCCGCGCCGCTGATCAATCCGAACAACCCGTATGGCGGCGTGCGGCCGACGCCATCGACGGATGGGCGCAGCTACCTGCTCGGCATCTCGGCGCCGGTCATCGGCGGCACGCTGCTGGCGTCGGTCCTGCACAAGGACGACCGCACCCGTTTCAATCAGGATGCCAATGCCTGGGGCATCGGCTACCTGTACGCGCTGTCCAAGCGCACCGGCCTGTACGCCGCCTACGGCCACGTCGACAACCGCAACGGCGCCGGCTACACGGTGGCGAACAATACCGAATCGGGCAGCGGCGACACCGCCTACAACCTGGGCGTGCGCCACAGCTTCTGAATTCTGACACCATAACAACGAGGAGACACAATGACGATCCGTACCAAGGTTTCATCCCTGTTCATCGGACTGGCAATTCTGGGTACCGTGCAGGCGGCCGGTTTTCCCGACAAGGCAATCAATGTCGTCGTGCCGTTCCCGGCGGGCGGCTCCACCGACGCCATCGCGCGCGCCATCGGTCCGAAGGTCAGCGCCAAACTGGGCCAGCCATGGGTGGTCGATAACCGGCCGGGCGCCACGGGCGCGCTGGGCGGCGGCTATGTCAAGCGCGCGGCGCCCGATGGCTACACGTTGATGGTCGCCTCCATCGGCGTGTACTCGGTCAACCCGCTGCTGCAAAAGACGCTGCCCTACGATCCGTCGAAAGACTTTGACTTGCTGACCGTGGCCGTGCAGGCGCCGAACGTGCTGGTGACGAATGCCACCGTGCCGGCCACCACGGTCGCGGACTTCGTCGCTTACCTGAAGAAAAATCCGGACAAGATCACGTTCGCCACGTCCGGCGCCGGCAGCTCGGACCACCTGACGACGGCGCTGTTCTGGCAAAAGACCGGTACCTCGGGCCTGCACGTGCCATACAAGGGCGGCGCACCGGCGATCACCGACCTGCTGGGCGGCCACGCCAACGCATCCTTCCAGAACATCAACGTCGTCCTCAGCCACATCAAGGCCGGCAAACTCAAGGCGCTGGCCGTCACGGGCAGCAAGCGCTCGGCGGTGCTGCCGAACGTGCCGACGCTGGGCGAAGCCGGCGTCAAGGAAGTCGACGTCTATTCGTGGCAAGGCATTGCGGCGCCGAAGGGCTTGCCGAAGGATGTCAAGGCCACGCTGCACGCGACGATCACGGGCGCGCTGCACGATCCGCAGATTGCCGCCAAACTGACCGAACAGGGTTTCGAGGTTGTCGCCTCGACGCCCGAGCAGTTCGCCAGGTTCCAGGCGCAGGAGCTGGCGCGCTGGCGCGAGGTGATCGTCAACGGCAAGATCACGCTGGACTGACGCCAGATTCGTTCACCACTTATTTACAAGCAGCCCATCATGTCCCCTACTTCGGCAAATGCCCCCGTCATCACCAGCCTGCGCGTCGTCCCCGTCGCGGGCCAGGACAGCATGCTCCTGAACCTGAGCGGCGCGCACGGCCCCTGGTTCACCCGCAATATTGTGATCCTGACCGACAGCGCCGGCAATACCGGCCTGGGCGAAGTGCCCGGCGGCGAAAAGATCCGCCAGACCATCGAGGATGCTGGCCCGTTCGTCATCGGCGCCACGCTGGGCGACTACAACAAGGTGCTGAACGCGATGCGCAGCGCGTTCGCCGACCGTGATCTTGGCGGCCGCGGCCTGCAGACGTTCGACCTGCGCACGACCATTCACGCCGTCACGGCCGTTGAATCGGCAATGCTCGACCTGCTTGGCCAGTTCATGGGCGTGCCGGTGGCGGCGCTGCTGGGTGAAGGCCAGCAGCGCACGGCAGTCGAAATGCTCGGCTACCTGTTCTACGTGGGCGACAGCGGCAAGACGCCGCTGGGCTACCGCAGCGAGGCCGATGCGGTCGATCCCTGGCTGCGCCTGCGCAACGAGCAGGCGCTCACGCCGGAAGCGATCGTGCGCCTGGCCGAAGCGGCGCGTGAGCGCTACGGCTTCAATGACTTCAAGCTCAAGGGCGGCGTGCTGGGCGCCGATGAAGAGATGGAAGCGATCGTCGCCCTGCACGAGCGCTTCCCGCAGGCGCGCGTGACGCTCGACCCGAATGGCGGCTGGCTGCTGGCCGACGCCATCCGCGTCTGCCGCGACAAGCACGACATCCTGGCCTACGCCGAAGACCCTTGCGGCGCCGAGAACGGCTACTCGGGCCGCGAAGTGATGGCCGAGTTCCGCCGTGCCACGGGCCTGCGCACGGCCACCAACATGATCGCGACCGACTGGCGCCAGATGGCCCATGCGATCCAGCTGCAGTCGGTCGACATCCCGCTGGCCGACCCGCATTTCTGGACCATGCAGGGCTCGGTGCGGGTGGCCCAGTTGTGCGAGATGTTCGGCCTGACCTGGGGCTCGCATTCGAACAATCACTTCGACATCTCGCTGGCGATGTTCACGCACGTGGGCGCCGCCGCGCCGGGGCGCGTTACGGCCATCGACACCCACTGGATCTGGCAGGATGGCCAGCACCTGACCAAAGAACCGCTACGCATCGAAGGTGGCATGGTCCAGGTGCCGGCGCGCCCGGGACTTGGCATTGAACTGGATGCCGACAAGCTCGAGGCCGCGCACCAGGCCTACAAGAACCTGGGCCTGGGGGCGCGCGACGATGCGGTGGCGATGCAGTACCTGATCCGGGACTGGAAGTTCGACAACAAGCGCCCCTGCCTGTTGCGCTGATCAGAACAACTCGCCGTTGACAGGCAGTGGCGCCGCGGTCGGCGCCGAGGCTGACAGCGCTGCGCGCCTGGGCGCCAGCGGCGCCGGCCACGCCGTCATCGCCTCGGCCGGGAAATGGCGCAGGAAGCTTTGCGCCACGTCGAGGTCGCGGCTGCCCAGCCAGTCGCGCACCTCGTCGTCACCCAGCAGCACCATCGAGCGCTTTTCGTCGCCCGGCCGGTGCATGCGGCGCATCAAGGGATGCGTGTCGGCGTTGATCGTGATCTGCGTGAAGGCACTGGTCATGCTGCCGTCGACCTCCTGCCATTCGCGCCACAACCCCGCCACCCAGAACAATGATTTGTCGCGCATGCCGATCGCCGTGCGTTCGGCGCGGCCGCTCTCGTAGCACGGCTCGTAAAACCACAGCATCGGCACCGCGCACAGTTGCAGGCGGCGCCAGGCCGACGCGAACGAACGGCGCGCGACCAGCGATTCGGCGCGCGCGTTCATCGTGTCGAACGGTTTCACGTCGGGCGGGATATGGCGGCGCGGGACCATGCCATAGCTCGCCACGCGCGCCTGCGGCGCCAGCCCGGGCGCGGCGCACAGGATCGGCGCATCGTAATCCTTCCACGTTTCTTCGGGCCACTGCCAGTCGCGCGGCAACTGGCTGAACGCGCCAATGCGGCCATTGAACATCTCGGGCGTTGGGGGATGGTAATTCACGCACATGGCTCTACTCCAGAATATTTCTTTTCAGTAATTATGCGTCACGGCTCAGCGGTCAAAGTGTAAAATAATCGCGTCCATTTTTTAGCATTTTACCCACGATGCCAGCCAGCCTGCCCTTCCTGCCCGAAATCGACGAAACCTCACGCCTGATCCTGGCCTACCCGTGGCAGAGCACCAGTCTCGGCCCGATCGACGCCTGGCCCACTGTACTCAAGACCACGGTCGCGCTGATCATGGCCACGCCCACGCCGATCGTCACGCTGTGGGGCCCGGACGGCTACATGATCTACAACGATGCTTACCGGGTATTCGCGGGCGGGCGCCATCCGACGTTGCTGGGTTCAAAAGTGCGCGAAGGCTGGCCCGAGGTGGCCGCGTTCAACGACAACGTGATGCGCGTCGGGCTGGCGGGCGGCACGCTGAGCTACCAGGACCAGGAACTCACGCTGCACCGCAGTGGCGCGCCCGAGCAGGTCTGGATGAATCTCGACTATTCGCCGATCCGCGACGGGGATGGCGTGATTACCGGCGTCATGGCGGTGGTGGTCGAGACCTCGAGCAAGGTCAAGGCCGAACGTCACATCCTGGCCGAGCGCACGCGTCTGCAGACGATGTTCGAGCAGGCGCCGGGCCTGATCTGCCTGCTCGATGGCCCCGAGCACCGCTACGCGCTGGCCAACGAGGCCTACCGCACGCTGACGGGCGGCCGTCCCCTGCTCGGCATGCCGGTGGCGCAGGCCTTGCCCGAGCTGGCCGCACACGGCCTGGTCGAACAACTCGATCGCAGTTTCGCCGCTGGCACGGTGTTTCGCGCCGAAGGTGTCGAAATCGCGTTGAACAATCCCGGCCAGGACGGACCGACCCGCACCTTCATCGACGTCGTGCTGCAACCGCTGCGCAATGCCGAAGGCGCCGTGTTTGCCACCTTCGTGCTCGGCAACGACGTGACCGAACGGGTGCACGCCGAGCGCGCGCTGCGCGCGAGCGAGGCGCGCTTTCGTACCTTCGCCCAGGCCATGCCGAACCATGTGTGGGCCGCGCATGACGACGGCAGCGTCGAATGGATCAACGACCGGGTGCGCGAGTACGCCGGCTGCAGCACGTCTACCGACGAAGCGCTCGGGCTGGGCTGGCAGGCGATCGTGCATCGGGACGACATGGAACGCTACCGCGCCGTGTGGCAGTCCAGTGTGGCGACGGGCGCGCCGATCGACGCCGAAATCCGCCTGCGCCGCCACGACGGCCAGTACCGCTGGCACCTGGTGCGCGCGCACCGCTCCCCGGGCGAGGCTGGGGAAGCGTCGCTCTGGATCGGCAGCAGCATCGATATCGAAGACCAGAAGCGCGCGGCCGACGCACTGGCCTTGTCCAATGCGAGCCTGGAAGAACGGGTCGAACGCCGCACCGCCGAACGTGACCGCATGTGGCGCTTGTCGAAGGACATCATGCTGGTGGCCGACCTGCACGCCACGCTGTTCGCCGTCAATCCGGCCTTCACGGCCATCCTCGGCTGGACCGAGGCCGAAGTGCTGGGCACACCCATGCTCGCCCTCGTGCATCCCGATGACCGCGCCCTGACGGCGCAGCAGATGGAGGCGCTGCGCGCCGGGGGCCAGGTGTACCGCTTCGAGAACCGCTGGCAGCGCAAGAACGGCTCGTGGTGCAACCTGTCGTGGACCGCGTCACCCGACCTGCAATACGTGCACGCCGTGGGCCGCGACATCAGCGCCGACCTGGCGCAACTGGAAGTGATGCGGCGCACCGAGGCGGCGCTGCAGCAGTCGCAGAAGATGGAAACGATCGGCAAACTCACAGGCGGCGTGGCGCACGACTTCAACAACCTGCTGCAGGTCATCGGCGGCAACCTGCAACTGATCGCGCGCCGCGCCGACGGCCTGCCCGATATCCAGAAGCGCGTCCAGAACGCGATGAGCGGCGTCGAACGGGGCGCCAAGCTGGCCAGCTCCCTGCTGTCGTTCGCGCGGCGCCAGCCGCTCGAACCCAAGGCGGTCAAGATCGGCCGCCTGCTGGGCAATATGGACGACATGATGCGGCGCGCGCTGGGCGAAGAGATCGACATCGAGATGGTGATTTCGGGCGGCCTGTGGACCACCGAGGTCGACCCGGCGCAGCTCGAGAACGCGATCCTGAACCTGGCGATCAACGCGCGCGATGCAATGGAAGGCGCTGGTCGCCTGACCCTTGAGGTGGCCAATGCATCGCTCGACGACACCTACTGCGTGGGGCACCCGGAAGTGGCGCCCGGCCAGTACGTGATGCTGGCCGTGAGCGACACCGGCAGCGGCATGCCGCAGGACGTGATCGACCAGGCCTTCGAGCCGTTCTTCTCGACCAAGCCCGAAGGCAAAGGCACGGGCCTGGGGCTGTCGATGGTGTATGGCCTGGTCAAGCAGTCGGGCGGCCACGTCAAGATCTACAGCGAAGTCGGTGAAGGCACTACGATCAAGATTTATTTGCCCCGTTCCCTGCAGGTCGAAGATCACGCGGGCGAGCCGCTGCTGCAAGCGGTCACCGGGGGGCACGAGACGGTGCTGGTGGTTGAGGACGACGAGCAGGTGCGCCTGACGGTGGTCGACATGCTGACCGACCTCGGTTACCGCGTGCTGCGCGCCAACGACGCCAGCGCCGCGCTGACGGTGGTCGACAGCGGCATCCACATCGACCTGCTGTTTACCGACGTCGTGATGCCCGGCCCGCTGCGCAGCCCGGAGCTGGCCAAAAAGACGCGCGAGCGCTTGCCGAACGTGGCGGTGCTGTTCACGTCGGGCTATACCGAGAACGCGATCGTGCACGGCGGCCGGCTCGACGCCGGCGTTGAACTGCTCGGCAAGCCGTACACGCGCGACAACCTGGCGCGCAAGGTGCGGCATGTGCTGTCGAACCAGCAGCAGAAGAATGCGCTGCTGGCGGCAACCTTGCCCCCGGCGGCGTCAGTGCCGGCAACGTCCAAGGCGCGCGTGCTGCTGGTGGAAGACGACGACGCCATCCGTGAGAACACGGCGGAACTGATGCGTTTTCTGGGGTACGAGGTGCTGGAAGCGGCCGATGCCGAAGCCGCGCTGGACTTGCTGGACCGGGCGCCCGACATCGTGCTGACCGACCTGCACCTGCCGAACATGCAGGGCGATGAACTGGCCCTGAAGATCAAGGCGCGCCTGCCGCAGACGCGCATCGCGTTTGCCAGCGGGGCCAGTCACGCATCGAACGTCGCCGATGCGATTCTGGCGAAGCCGTACGATGCGCAGCAGCTCGAGGCGTTGCTGGCGCGGCTGGCTTGATGCACAAATAAAAAAGGCCCCGCAGGGCCATTGAATCAGTTGGAGGGCGCGCAGCTCAATGCACCGCGCCCAACTGCTCGCGCAGCGTGACGATGAACTTCTCCTTGTCAAACAGCGTCAGCACGTCCTCGTGCCCGTCGATGCCGGGCACTTCGAGTACTTCGGCGCTGTCCTGGCGCATGTCTTGCGGGCCGTTCACGCGCAGCAGTTGCGGTGACGGGCGACGCTGCGTGTCCGGCAGCGACAGGATGGTATCGACGCGGTCGACGATCAGCCCGAAACGCTCGCCATCGTGCTTGAGTACCAGGATGCGGCGCGCTGCATCCGTCGCCGGCGCGGCCGCCAAGGGCGTCATGCCGTACAACAGGCGCAGGTCGATGACGCACACCATCTGCTGGCGCACCTGCATCATGCCGTGCACGCAGGCCGGCATCCCGGGCGGGCGGGTGACAGTGCCGTCGAAATCGACGATCTCGCGCACCTGGCTGATGTCGGCGGCCCAGCCGGTATCGAGCGAAAACGCCAGGTACACGTGGCGCGCGCCGGTCATCTTGCGGGCAGCGCAGGCAGCGCTGGCTTCTTGTGCGTACAGGCGGCGATGGCCGGCGCAGATGTCGCTCACTTCGGACTCCGAGAAAAGATGGTCATGGGCCAGGAACAGGCTGTCGCCCAGTTCGGCGTTGGGCAGGCAGCCGCGGTACATCGCGCCGCGCGCGGTGCCCAGCAGCGGGATGGGCAGGATGTCGGTGTCGAAGTACGGGCGGATGTCGTCGACCGCATCGACCAGCAGGCCCAGTTGCTCGTCGCCGATGCGCACGATCAGCACGCGCGCATCCAGGGGCTCGGACTGCGACGGGCCGCACCCGAGCAACGCGCCGAAATCGACCACGCCGACCGGCACGCCGCGCAGGTTGAGCCAGCCCTTGCACAGACGCCCTACCATCACCGATGGCAGCAGTTCCGGCACGCGCATGATTTCCTGGATCGCTTCCATCGCCAGCGCGAAACGCAGGCCGCCGACGGTAAACGAGATGCACTTGCGGCCCTGCGCCTGGCGCAGAAAGCGCATGCGCCAGGCGTCGCGCGCCACGCTGGCATGGGCGCGCACTTGCGGCACGTTATCGATCCGCACCAGCGCATCGGCGTCGAGCAGTTGCAGCACGCGCGCGCCATCGGCCAGCGTGATCGTGCCGGCGATGACACCGCGCGACGCGCTGTCCTGCCAGTGCAGGCCGGCGCGCTGCTCGGGGCGCACGCGCAGCACTTCGCTGGTGGCGTCGAACACCAGACCGACCTGGATGTCGTCGACATCGATGATCGTCACGCGCTGCTCGCCCGTCACACCCGGTGCGGCCGGATCGAAGATGCGGGCCAGATTCAGCAGCGGGATCGCTGCGCCGCGCAGCGTGAAGATGCCCTCGAGGCAGCGTGGCGACAGCGGGATCGGCGTGATCCGTGCCGGCATGCCCACTACCTCGCGCACATTCAGTGCCGGCAGCGCAAACTCCTGGCCCGCCAGGAAGAACGTGCCCACCACTTCCATGCCGGCCGCTTCGCGCAGCACGCGCGCGGCCCCCGCCATCTGTTGTTCGATGGCCGTCACGGCCGCGTCGACATCGCTCATGGTCTCAGTCATCAATGCAGTCTCCATCTTCATGCCGCCACCGCCTGCTGTTCGCGCGCGATGCGCACCACGCTGAACGTCTGTTGGTCGCAATCGATCGACAGGCGACGGCCCTGCGAGCCACCGACGTCCTGGAACCGCACCTGCAAGCCGCGCAGCGACAGGTGCGAACGGGCCGCTTCGACGTTGCGGGTGCCGACCGCGCCACCCAGTGCGCGCAGGTTCAGCATGCGGGCACCGCCGGCAATGACGACATCGACTTCGGCATACTGCTCGCGCCGCACGCCCATCAGCGCCAGCAGGCGCGGTACAGCGGCGCTCACGTAACGCGCCGAGTCCTCGCACGCCTCGACGCCGTCCGGAAGGAAGCAGTGCGCGAGACCGCAGCGACCCTGGTTACGCCAGATCATGCCGATCCCGACGCACGAGCCGAGCAGCGCAGTCAGGACCTGGTGGCCGTGGCCGATCTGCATCTGGCCGGACAACACGTACGACATATTGCTCAGGCTTTGCATACTCATGATGGTTCTCCACCGATACGATAAACATGGGCCTGCTCGAACGTGAACGCGGTCTGCAGGCGGGTGATGGATTCCTGCTCACCCAGGACCAGGCGGGCGTCCGGCCGCATTGCGGCCTGGGCGCCGGCGAGCACCTGCTGCTGGTGCTCGCCGTCGAAATAGATCAGCACATTGCGCAGCATGACGAGGTCGAAGGCGGCGCCCCGTGGCGGGCGGCCCAGCAGGTTGTGCTGGTCGAAGCGCACGTGCTGCGCGACGTCGGGATTGACCTGCACGCCGTCGCCGTGCGGCGCCAGGTACTTGTGGAACAACGTCGGACGATCGGCCTCGAAGCGCGCCACGCTGCGACCGCGGTAGGCGCCGGCGCGGGCCGTGGCCAGCGCTGCATGCGAGATGTCGGTGCCGAGGATCTCGAAACGCAGGCCAGGAGCCTGCGTTTGGTATTCGAGGCAGCTCATGGCCAGCGAATAGGCCTCTTCGCCGGTGGCGGCAGCGGCCGACCAGATGCGCAGCGGCGCCGCGCGGCCCTGCGCCGCGAAGGCCGGCAGGAACGTCTCCGACAGCCAGGCCCAGACAGCCGGCGTGCGGAAGAACACCGTATCGTTGGTGGTCACCGAGTCGATGAACGACGTGACCTCGGTGCGGTCGCTGGCCAGGCGCTCGATGTAGCCGGCCCACGAGGCGATGCCCAGCGCGCGCAGGCGCGGGAGCAGGCGCCCCTGCAGCAGCACGCGCTTGTGCTCGTTCATCGCGATGCCCGTGTGCTGGCGCACCAGGGCGATCAGGGCGGAGAGATGGTCGTCGCGCAGTTCCATGGCCGTTTCCTCGTGCTTCAGACCACGAAGCGGGCGACAGTGTTGTTCAGGTGGGTGGCGTGCTCGTTCAGGCCCTCGGTCGAACGGGCGATGCTGTCGCACGAACCGGCCGAACGCTCGGTTTCCTGGGCGATGTAGAGGATCGCGGCCGAGACTTCCTTGGCCGTGAGCGACTGCTCGCTGGCGCTGTCGGATATCTCGGCGATCGCCAGCGAGGTCTTGCCGACGCCGCTGGTGATGCGGTCGAACGCTTCGCTGGCCTGGCGCGAGATTTCGCTGCCCTGCGCCACGCGGCGCACCGATTCGTTGATCAGCTTCGAGATTTCCTTGGTCGCCTGCGACGAACGCTCTGCCAGCTTGCGCACTTCGTCGGCCACGACCGAGAAGCCCAGGCCGTGCTCACCGGCGCGCGCTGCTTCGATGGCCGCATTGAAGGCCAGCATATTGGTCTGGCCGGCGATCTCGCCGATGACCTTGACGATCTCGCCGATGTCTTCGGACGACTGGTTGATCATCGCCATCGCTTCGATCGAGCGGGCAATCGCCTTGGCGCCGATTTCCGCTTCGTCGCGGGTCGACTGGGCCAGGCTGTTGGCTTCCTGCGTGCTGCGGGCAATCGTGTTGATCGAGGCGGTCAGGCCGTCGACCGAGGCGTTCATCTGTTCCACCGTCGCGCCCAGCGCCTGGGCGCTGGCGGCGACCGTGTTGGAGCGGTCGGCGATGCTGCGCGACGAGACATTGAGCTTGCCGGCGGCCGAGACGGCGTCGCCGATCACGCCGCGCAGGTCGCCGATCATCTTCATGACGCCGCGGCCCAGTTCATCGAGCGGCTCGGTGCCGCCCGTGTCGATCGTGCCGGTCAGGTCGCCGGCCGAGGCGCGCGCGACCTGCTCGAGCAGCAGACCGACCTTGCGGCGCTCGTCTTCGGCGCGCTGGACGGCAGCTTCTTCGAGCATCACCTGGGCAGTGATGTCGGTGGCGAACTTGACGACTTTGACCGGCTTGCCGTTGGCGTCGAAGATCGGGTTGTAGGTCGCCTGGATCCACACCGTCTTGCCGTTGTTGCCGTGGCGCTTGTAGCGGCCGGCGTCGAATTCGCCGCGGTTGAGCTTGCCCCAGAAGCGGCGATACGCTGCGCTCGACGCGTATTCGTCGTCGCAGAACACGCGGTGGTGCTCGCCGCGCACGTCTTCCAGCGCGTAATCGAGCAGGTCGAGGAAGTTGGCATTGGCGTCGAGCAGCACGCCGCTCATGTCGAATTCGACCACGGCTTGCGCGCGGCCGATCGCCGACACCAGGCCGGTCGTCTCGGCGGCGCGGATTTTCTCGGCCGTGATGTCGGTGGCGAACTTGATGATTTTGGACACGCGCCCCGAGCTGTCCTTGACCGGATTGTAGGATGCGTTGATCCAGAATTCGCGCCCGCCCTTGGCGATGCGCTTGTACTCGGCGCGGTCGGACTTGCCAAGGCCAAGGTCTTGCCAGAAACGCGCATACGCGGGCGAATCGATCAGCTCGCGCTCACAGAACATCGAGTGATGACGTCCTGCCAGCTCGGCGTCCGTGTACCCCGTCACGCTCAGGAAGTTGTCATTCGCACGCAGGATGTTGCCGTTCAAATCGAACTCGACGATAGCTTGGGCGCCGTCGAGCGCCGAATAGATCGCACGCAGGTCTTGCAGCGCATCAGGCGATTCCAGATAGATCGTTTCCATATATTCAATGAAAGAAGTGGGGAGGAGCGCCGGGGCCACACGACGCAGCAGAGGCATGGGCGAATGATGCACCATTTGGCAAACACAGTAAATCCAGCAAATCCAATGTATTGATTCTGCATGCCGTTTTGTTGCCCTGTAACAACGCCACCGCAGCGCAGAGATGCTGTCCCTCTCTTATCGCAGCGTATTCGTCGCACAACGACCAAGGGAAGTGTTTTCCTGAAACAACTAAATCGAACAAAACGAAATATTTTTCTTGAGAAAGTCAGCAAATTCGATAAAATTCACCTCATCGACAATCCAGTAAATACGAAACCATGACGAACCCGACAAACAACCGTACGAACCCCGCCAACCCGCTGTTCATGCGCTGGCTGACGGTCTTGCTGTTCTGGACCGTGCTGCTCACCGGCACCAAAGCGTTTGCTGCCGATTCCCAGGCCGTTGACGTGCGCCTACAAGCCTTCCAGGTCGTGGCCCAGAACAAGGGCAGCGAAAAGCTGGTGCCTGCGACCGAGGCCAATCCTGGCGACACCATCGAATACCAGGTCACCTACCAGAACAACGGCAAGTCGGCCGCGAAGGGGGTCGCGGCGACGCTGCCGGTGCCCGAAGGCGCGATGGTCTACCTCGACGGCAGCGCAGCGCCAAAAGCGGTCCAGGCCAGTCTCGATGGCAAGCAGTTCAGTCCCCTGCCCCTGACCCGCGAAGTCATGCGCAACGGCCGCCGAACAGTCGAACCGGTGCCGCCCGAGCAATACCGCTTTTTGCGCTGGGAGCTCGGCGATCTCGCACCCGGCAAGGCGGCGACCGTGACGTCACGCATGCGTGTCGGCGTCCCGCCCCTGAACCGACTCGCCGGCTCATAACACCCTGAAATACCTGACGTTTCGACGTCGCTCCGTCACACCGCAAAGATAGTTGCCTTTTTATTAACTAAATACGTACTTACCCACGTCCCCTGACAAGGAAGCAGCCATGAAAACCCGTCTCAAGCTCGTCGCCGCAGCAGCGCTGCTGGCATCCACCAACGGCGCCTATGCCGCCACTGCGGCCGGCACCCAGATCACCAACCAGGCGACCGCCACCTATAACGATTCCACCGGCACCAGGACGGTCCAGTCGAATACGGTCATCACGACCGTGCAGCAGGTCGCCAGCCTGACCATGCCGGCCGGTACCGCCAAGAGCGCCGGCGCCGGCACCTCGGTCAGCTACGCCCACAGCGTGACCAACACCGGTAACGGCAGCGATACCTTCGCGCTGTCGCAAACCAATACCGGCACGCTGAACATGACCGGCGTCGTGTTCTATGCGGACGCCAATGGCGACGGTGTGGCCGACAATGCCATCCCGATCACCACCACCGGCGCGCTGGCTGCCGGCGCCACCTTCCGCTTCGTGGCCGTTGCCACCCTGCCGGCCGGCGCCGTCAACGGCAACACCAACGTACTGACCGTACGCGCCACCAGCGGCTTCAACGGTGCAATCACCGCCGCCAGCATCGACACCACCACGGTCGCCGCCGGCGCCGTGATCGACATCACCGCCAACTCGGCGGGCGCCGGCGCACCGGGCGCAGGGCCTGGCGTCGAAGCCGCGGCCGTGGAAACCAAGACCACGACGGCAGGCACGATGACCTCGTTCGTCCTGTTCCTGAACAACACCGGCGGCAGCCCCGACACCTTCAATCTGCAAGCGAGCACCGACGGCACGTTCGGCACGCAAATCCTGCCACCCGGCTGGACCGTGGTCTTCAAGGACGCCAACGGCGCGGTCATCACCAACGCCACTGTTGTCGCCGGCGCCAATGTGCGCGTGACGGCCGAAGTGACGCCGCCGGCCGGCACCGCACCAGGCACGACCGACCTGTATTTCCGCGCCCTCTCGGGCACCACCGGCGTGGCCGACCGCATCCACGAGGCCGTCACCGTTGCCGCTGCCGATTCGCTCGTCGAACTGGTCAAGACCCAGGCCCTGGATGCCAACTGCGACGGCACCGCCGATACCGCGTTCAGCAATGCACCGATCGCGTCGGGCGCCGTGCCGGGTGCCTGCATCCGCTACACCATCGTCGGCACCAACAAGGGCGCAACCACCATCACCGCGATGGTCATGACCGACGTGATCCCAGCCAACACGACGTACCACGCCACGGCCACTGCCACCACCGGTCTGGGCGCGATCCTCGCGCCACTGGCCGGCGCGACCGGCAGCGTGTCGGCCACCGTTGGCAACCTGGCCCCGGGTCAGTCCAACACGATGTCGTTCGGCGTGAAGATCGACTAAGTCTCCTGACCTTGTAATCCATCGCCCCCCAACCGCAGCGCCGCACCGGCGGCGCTGCCTTCATATTTCCAGACTCCCGCGCGCCATGACGACCCTCCTCCGACACCTCGTATTGATTTGCATGAGCCTGGTCCTGTGGTTGGTTGGCGACGCGAACGCCTCCATCGACAACCGTGCCAGCGCGACCTTCGTCGGCGCGGCCGGCAACAGCCTCACGATCGAATCGAACACCGTGCGCGCCGTGCGCCCGGATTCGATCACGTATTTCACCTCGGCCGCCTACAGCCGTGTGGCGCGCGCAGCCGAACTCAACGGCAACCTGTTTCTTCAGGTCGATGCCGCCGAATGCAACAAGGACAGCAATGTGGCCGAACAGGTCAGCGTCACGCTGACCTCCACGCTGACGGGCGACCAGCAAGCCTTCCCGGCGAGCGAGACGGGGCCCGACACCGGCGAATACCGCTTCAGCGCCGTCGCTGCAAGCCACCGCGACGACCAGGACCATGACGACGACGCTGCCGACGGCATCATCGAAGTCATGAAAAACGATACCCTGCTGGCCACCGTCGCAGGCTGTGGCAGCGGCATGATCCAGACCGCAATCCTGGTTGACCCGATCGGTATCGTCTACGACAGCCGCAGCAACCTGCCGCTGCCCGGCGCAACCGTCACCCTGATCGACATCACCGGTGCCGGCAACGGCGGTGCGCCCGGCGCCGCGGCCCGTGTCTTCGGCGTGGATGGCGTCACGCCGGCACCGAGCACCGTTATCACCGACGGCGGCGGCATGTACCAGTTTCCACTGGTCGCACCGAGCCTGTATCGCCTGCAGGTGACGCCACCGTCGAACTACGGCTTCCCGTCGAAGCGCGCCATCGGTGAGCTGCCGGCCGGGCGCACCACCAACCTGTACGGTTCGTTCGGTGGCGAGTTCATCGTCAGCGAAACCAGCGGCGTCGTCACCATCGACGTGCCACTCGACCCGATCCCGGGCGTGCTGTACCTGGAAAAAAATGCGTCGCGCGCCGTTGTCGAAATCGGCGACGTACTCGACTACACGGTGCGCGTCCACAACACCGCCGAACAGGCGCTGGTGGACGTGGTGGTCGAAGACCGCCTGCCTGCCGGCTTCTCGTTCGTGCCGGGCACGCTGCGCATCGACGGCGCCCCCGTAACCGACAAATTCGAAAACCGCGGCCCGACGCTGCGCATTCCGCTCGATACGCTGGCGGCCAGGTCAAACCGGGTGCTGCGCTACCGCGTGCGCATCGGCGCCGGCGCGCTGCAGGGCGATGGCATCAACCGCGCCCAGGCCACCAGCGGCGCCCCGCTGGCCCTGGTCTCGTCGGTGGCCGCGGCCAAAGTCAAGGTCGAAGCCGGCATCTTCAGCAGCAAGGGCTTCATCCTGGGCGACGTGTTCGCCGACTGCAATGTCAACGGCCAGCGCGACCTGGGCGAACCGGGCATCCCCGACGTGCGCATCTACCTGGAAGACGGCAGCTTTTCGCAGACCGATGCCGATGGCCGCTACAGCTTCGCCGATGTGGCCCCGCGCACCCACGTGGCCAAGGTTGATCTGAGCACGATGCTGGCAGGTCGGCTGGCGGTACTGTCGAACCGCAATGCAGGCGACGCCGGCAGCCGCTTTGTCGACCTCAAGGACGGCGAACTGGCGCGCGCCGATTTTGCGCTGAGCGGCTGCAATCCTGATGTGCTCGAGGCAATCAAGGCCAGGGCCGCCCGCCTGCGCGCCGTGCTGGCTTCGGCCGCCGTGCTGACCGCCCCAACTCCTGCCGCCGCGAAAGCCGTAGCCGAGCTGGATCTGGCCAAGGTCACCAACCGCCTGGGCTTCATCGGCCTGACCGACGGCGCCATCCTGCCGCACGCCCAGCCGACCATCCGTGTCAAGGGCGGCGCCGGTTCAAGCTTCACGCTGCTCGTGAACGGCGTGGCCGTGGACGACAGCCATATCGGCAAGCAGGACACGGTGGCAGCGCAGGCACTCGAGCTGCGCGACTATGTCGGCGTGACCCTGAAACCCGGCCACAACCTGATCGAAGTGCGCGAAACCGACAGCTTCGGCAACCCGCGCGGCAGCAGCGTCGTGGACGTGGTGGTGCCGGGCGCCCTGGCACGCGTGTCGGTGGCCCCGCTCGCCGAATCGGCCCCGGCCGATGGCCGCTCGCTGACGATGGTCGCGGTGCGCCTGGAAGACACGAACGGCGTGCTGATCGCCGAACGCACCCCGGTCACGCTGGACGCCAGCGCCGGGCAGTGGGACCAGCCCGACCTCGATCCACGCGAGCCGGGCTACCAGGTCTTCGTCGAAGGCGGCAGCGCCGAATTCGCCCTGCGCAGCGCGCCGGACGCCGGCGAAGCCCGCCTGCAAGCCACCAGCGGCCTGCTGCGCGCCAAAAACACCCTGCGCTTCCTGCCGGCCCTGCGCCCGATGGTGGCAGCCGGTGTGGTCGAGGGCGCCTTCAGCCTGAACCGCAGCCGCGGCAATACCGCCACCCCGCTGCGCGATTTCGACGGCTTCGAAGACCGCCTGCGCCACGTGGCGGGCAGCGAGAGCGTCAACGCCGGCGCCCGCGCCGCGATGTTCGCCAAGGGCCAGGTCGGCGCCGATACGCTGCTGACGATGTCGTATGACTCGGACAAGGACACCGAGCCGAAGATGTTCCGCGACATCAACCCGTTTGCGTTCTACCCGACCTACGGCGACGATGCGCGCCGTGGCTTCGAGGCGCAATCAGCCGGCCGCCTGTACGTCAAGGCCGAGCGCAACCGCTCGTACCTGATGTTCGGCGACTTCGTGCCGCCGGGCGTCACCCCGGCGCGCAACCTGGGCGCCTACAACCGCAACCTGACGGGCCTGCGCCAGCACGCCGAACTCGATGGTCTGACAGTCGACTCGTTCCTGAGCTACGACCGCACGCGCCAGATGGTCGAGGAATTCGCTGCCAACGGCACCTCGGGCCCGTTCCTGACCGGCGGCGGCCTGATGGTCATCAACAGCGAGCGCATCGAAATCATCGTGCGTGACCGCGACCAGACCGGCGTGATCCTGTCGCGCCGCGCCCTGGTGCGCTACGTCGATTACGACATCGATCCGCTCACCGGCCGCATCCTGCTGCGCGCCCCGGTGCCGAGCCTGGACGAAAACCTGAACCCGGTCAGCCTGCGCCTGGCGTACGAAGTCGACCAGAACGGCGCGCGCTTCCTGGTCGGCGGCGTCGCTGCCCAGTACCAGATCGGCAGCCACGTCGAGGTCGGCGCCAGCGCCGTCGAAGACCGCAACCCGGCCGCCCCGACCCGCCTGGTCAGCGTCAACGCCAGCGTCAAGCCGGACGAAAAAACCGTCGTCGTCGTCGAAGCGGCGCAGATGGAAAAAGCTGGCCTGTCGGGTCGCGCCGCACGCTTTGACGCGAACCGCACCGACGGCAAGCTGGAAAGCCACCTGTTCCTGGGCCGCGCCGACGCCAACTTCGACAATCCATCGGCCAACCTGCCGAAGGGCCGCACGGAAGGCGGTGCCAATGTGCGCTACCGCTTCACCGAGCGCACCAGCGTCGGCCTGGAAGGCCTGCACACCGCCGACCTGACCACCGACGCCACCCGCAACGGCGTGCAGCTCTTCGCCGGCTACACGTTCGAGAATGGCCTGCAGGCCGAAGTGGGCATGCGCCATTCACGTGAAGAAGGCGGCGCCAGGGTCATCGTGGCCCAGCCCGACCTGACCAGCGTGCGCGCCAAATTGGGCATGCAAATCCCTGGCCTGCCGCAGGCCGGCGTGTTCGTCGAAGGCGAACAGGATATCCACGACAATGGCCGCCGCATGGTGGCACTGGGCGGCGACTACCGCTTCGCCGGCGGCAGCCGCGTGTACGGCCGCCATGAACTGATCAGCAGCCTGGGTTCAACCTATGCGTTGAACCAGGGCCAGCAGCGCAACGCCACCGTGTTCGGCGTCGACACCGACTACATGCACGACGGCCGCGTGTTCTCGGAGTACCGCGCCGGCGGCACCTCGCCAGCGGGCACCGTGACCGGCGAGCGCCAGGCCGAAGCAGCCCTTGGCCTGCGCAATCTGTGGACGCTGGGCGACGGCGTGCGCGCCAACACCAGCTTCGAGCGCGTCAAGGTGCTCTCGGGCGCCAACAACAACGAAGCGATCGCGCTGACCGGCGCCATCGAAGTGAGCCGCCATCCGACCTGGACCGGCAATGCCCGCCTCGAACTGCGCCACGGCGCCGACAGCGATGGCCTGCTCTCGACGCTGGGCCTGGCCTACAAGATCGACGACAGCTGGACCTTCCTGGGCAAGAACACGCTGGCCGCCACCCGCTCGAATGCCAGCAAGACGATGCGCGTGACCGAGCTGCTGCAAAGCGGCGTGGCCTACCGGGCGCTGCAGTCGATCGGCCTGAACGGCCTGGCCAAGTACGAGTACAAGCTCGAACGCGACGACGGCCTGGCTGACCTCAAGCGCGCTGTGCACGCCGTCTCGGTCGGCGCCAACTGGCAACTGCGCCCTGATACCACCGTCAGCGCCCGCTACGCCGCCAAGATGGCGATGGACCAGTCGAGCGGCCTGTCGAACCGCACGGTCAGCCACCTGGTGGCCGGCCGCGTGACCCACGAGATCAATGCCGACTGGGACATCGGCGCCACCGCGCAGATGCTGATGGACCGCGACACGCGCGGCCGCCAGTACGCCGCCGGCATCGAGGCGGGCTACCAGCTGCAACGCAATATGTGGGTTTCGGCCGGCTACAACCTGCTCGGTTTCAAGGAACGCGACCTGGCCGGCGCCGACGCCACCGCCAAGGGCGTGTACTTCCGGGTACGCATGAAGTTCGACGAGAACACGCTGCAAGGTCTGCTCTCGGGCGACCTGCTCAAGTAATCAAGGATACCGACATGACTTTCGCACTGCTCTCTTCCCGCCTTGGCCATGCCTGGCTGCGCGTCTTCGTTGCCCTCGCCTGCCTGCTGGGCGCCCTGCCGGCCAAGGCCGACTGCACGGTGACCGGCGCCTGCATCACCGCCGGCCCGCGCCTGGCCAGCGTCGACACCGGCAAGAGCGCCCTGCTCGGCCCGCTGCTGGGCGGGATGCTCGGCAGCGGCGTTTCGCTCAATGCGGTCGACTGGAATGCGCTGGCCGGCGGCAACCTGAACCTGCTCAGTTTCCTGAACGTGCTGCAGACCAACCTGGGCGTCTCGACCCCGGCGCAGGCGCTGGGCGCCAACGTCACGCTGGCGCAGGTCGCCAACGCGCTGGCGGTCCAGGCGCAGGCCGAGGCCAGGCCGCAGCTGGCGGGGGCGTTGTCCGGCCTGGCCTCGCAACTCAATGGCGTGGGCGGCACCGTACGCCTGGGCGACCTGCTCCAGGTGACGGCCGACACCGGGTCGCTCGGCACCAGCACGGTCAATGCGCTCGACATGTTCACCGGCCTGGTCCAGCTGTACAACCGCCGCAACGTGCTGACCACACCGCAGCCGGTCGGCATCTCGGGCGGCCTGCTGGGCGCGACCGGGGTGGTCAACAACCTGCAACTGTATGCGCAGGTGATCGAGCCGCCGGTGTACGTGTGCGGCCCGACCGGCTCGACCTTCCATTCGGCCGCGATCCGCCTCAAGCTCAAGATGGACCTGGTGTCGCTGGCGCCGGCCACCAATTCGCTGGTCGGACTGGGTCTGCTGCAAAGCGCGTCGGTCGCCATCGGCAAGCTCGACGTGTATGTGGAAGTCGCGCGCGGCCAGGGCAGCTTGACCGCCGTGGACGCTGCCACCAGGGCCGTCACGCTGCAGGTGGCGCCTGGCGTGTCCGACATCTTCATCGGCAAGATCGACGACAGCGTGTTCTTCAACCGCAGCCGCGCGATTCTGGATTCGGACGTCGACTTCGGCACCATCGGTTCGCTCCAGGCCGCGGCGCTGGGACTGGTGTCGGTGAACATCCCGCTCGACATCAAGAGCATCGTGCGCGGTCAGGCGCCGTTCGCGACAAGCGTCACGATGTCGGGCACGTTCCCGCAAACGCGCACCGTGGCCTCGAGCACGACGTTCATCACGAACGCGGCCAACAGCCTGGTGACAAACCTGCAGGTGCGCAGCATGCCTGCCCTGGGCGTGGTGCAGGGCGCAGTCGAACCGCTGGTCAAGACACTGGTCAAGAATGTGGTGAGCCCGCTGATCGCGCCGGTGCTGAGTGGTGTGGCCGATCCGCTGCTCAAGCTGCTCGGCATCGGCCTGGGCGAAATCGTGGTGACGGTCGAAGGCATCTGCCAGACCTGTGACGACTTCAAGCTGACCAAGGCGGTCGACAAGGCCAACGCCACGCCGGGCAGCACAGTCCTGTATACGATCACGTTCCAGAACAGCGGCACCACGACGCTGACACAACTGAAGATCGAAGACAGCACACCGGCCTTTACGACTTACGCTGACAGCAGCTGCGGTACGCTGCCCGCCAGTCTGGCCTGCACGGTCGCCGTCAAGCCCGACGTGGGCGCGAACGGCAAGGTCGAATGGGGGATCACGGGCACACTGGCGCCAGGGGCCAGCGGCACGGTCACGGTGACTGTGAAAGTGCAATAATGCACCATTTCCCATCACCACAAGTTACAATGAAGAAACTACTTATCGCGTTTCACTATCGTAACTTGTGATAATTTGATAGATTGCTGACTTGCCTATGCGTATTAGTTGCGCATCCAGGCGGCTCCATCCGGTTTTTCCCGATGTGCTCTCAGTATGAGGACGCGGTCGGGGTGGATGATCAGCCTCTGGTCGGGAGGCTTTTAACCACCTGCACAATTCTATTACATGATATCGCACAGCAGCCCAGCGCCGGCGCCGGCCGACCCCGCTTCAGCAGAAGTCTGCTCGACCAAGGAGGCCGCGAGCCTGCTCGGCGTGTCGCACCGGACCGTGCAACTCTGGGTCGAAAGCGGCGTGCTGCAAGCCTGGAAAACCGCCGGCGGTCACCGCCGTATTCTTCTCACATCGGTGCACCGCCTGGTCGCGCAGCGCAATCATGCGGTAACTGGCGGTCACCCTGCGCCAGCGCCCAATGTCAGGCCGGCGCCCGCCGGCCGGCGCATCGTGATGGCCGACGACGATGCCACCCTGCTGCGCCTGTACGAGCTGGAAATCTCTGGCTGGGGCCTGGCTGCGCAGCTGATCAAGGCGCGCGATGGCTTCGACGCGCTGATCCGGATCGGCGAAGCCCGGCCCGACCTCTTGATCAGCGACCTGAACATGCCGGGCATGGATGGTTTCCGGATGGTGCGCACGCTGCGCGCCGACCCGCGCTACCGCAGCATGGCCATCATCGTCATCAGCGGACTCGATCGGGCGACGATCACGTCGATGGGTCTGCCCGATGACATCCCGGTATTTTCCAAGCCGGTGCGCTTTCCTGAATTGCGCGACCGGATCGAACACATCTTCAGTGACATGGACGCGGCGGCGACGCCGGACTGACAGGACCCAGATCATGCACACCAAGCCGGACCGACGCCCACTGGTTGCCCCGACTTCGGCTGCGCTGCATGCCGTTCCCCAGTCCGACCAGGCACGTGTGCTCGCGCTGCACGAGCTGGCCCTGCTGGATACCCCGCCCGAAGAACGGTTCGACCGCATCACGCGTCTGGCCTGCCGCCTGCTCGGCGTGCCCATCTCGCTGATCGCCCTGGTCGACGCCGACCGCCAGTGGTTCAAGTCGCGCGTCGGTATCGACCTGCACGAAACCACACGCGTGACCTCGTTCTGCACCCACACGATCCATCATGAAGACGGCCTGGTCGTCGATGACGCGCGCCTCGATCCGCGTTTTGCCAACAACCCGTTCGTCACCGGTGCGCCCGACGTGCGCTTCTATGCGGGCATTCCACTGGCCGCGCCGGACGGCAGCCCGGTCGGCGCACTGTGCGTGATCGACACCCAGGTACGCCATTTCGATGACGAACAGATGGCCACGCTGCGCGACCTGGCCGCCATCGCCGGGGACGAGCTGCGTGCGCGGCCGGCAGGTCGCCCCGCCCCCGAAGGCTGGGAAAAGGCGCTGGTGGCCCACCTGCCCGACGGCATCCTGATGCTCAATGCGCAAGGCAATATCGTGGCCGCCAACCCGGCAGCCGAATCGCTGTTCGGCGCCAGTGGCCCGATGCTCACCGGCCGGCCGCTGCGCGAATTGATGGACGAAGACCTGTTGCGCCGGCGCCGCACGGGCCAGCTGCGCGAAGGCACGCGCTACGAGGCGCTGGCGCGGCGCCTGGATGGCAGCCGCTTCCCGATCGAGTTTTCCTACTGCCGCATGACGTGGGCGGCGCGCCCGAAGTTTGCCGTGACGGTGCGCGACATTTCGCAGCGGCGCGCCGCCGAAGAGCGCAACCGCGCGACCGATGAGCGGCGCCGGCGCCATTTCGCGACGGCCACCCACGAACTGCGCACACCGATGTCGAGCGTGCTGGGCTTTTCGGAATTGCTGCTCAAGCGCGAGTTCGATCCCGTTGTCAGCCGCGAACTGGTCGAGATCATCCACCGCGAATCGGCCCGCCTGGTCAGCCTGGTGAACCAGCTGCTCGATCTGGCGCGCATCGAAGCGGGCGGCATCGACGAGCTACGGATCGACGCCGTCCCGGTGGCCGATCTGGTGACGCGGACGCTGGCATGCCTGGAAGGCCTCGGCCAGGCGCACCGTGTCAGTACCGACATCGTGCCCGGTCTGCCACCGCTGGCGGCAGACGCCCAGAAGATGCAGCAGGCGCTGACCAACATCGTCAGCAACAGCATCAAGTATTCTGCGCCCGGCACACCGATTTCACTGAGCGCCGCGCCCGAACAATGGGGCGAGCGGCCAATGGTGGCGATCTGCGTGCGCGACCGCGGTATCGGGATGACACCCCAGCAGCAGGCCCAGGTCTTCGAGGCTTTCTATCGGGCGGATGGCGATTCGGCGGCGCCAGGCAGTGGCCTGGGGCTGACGATCCTGAAGGAGATCGTCGATCTGCACGGCGGGCGTATTGCGCTCGAATCCGAACTCGGCGTGGGCACCGATGTCACGCTCTACCTGCCCGTGGCGGGCGGACAGGATGGCGCAGCCTAGGCGCGCCGGTCACGCAGCTGTTGCAGGTGCTCATCGCGCGTTACCAGACACAGCGGTTTGTCTTGACAGTCCAATGTGAACCGGTAAAATCAGCACGCATGAAAATTGCCACTTATTAAGGCATCAGCGCACCTGCCGACGACCTGCCGGTCCGTTGTCCTCACGCGACACGCGGCCGGGCGCCACGGCGTGTCCCTGACCAAGCCGGCGCCACCCTGCCTGACGCAGTGACATCGGCATTCCCTGGCTCCCGAGACGATCCCGCACACCCCATGATGAACGAGACGCCGCAACACACCCGCCCTACCTCCGCCCCCCTGCCGCCGGACGAAGCCCGGCGCCACGAAGTGCTGCTCGACCTGAATCTGCTCGACACGCCGCCGCAAGCCTCGTTCGATCGCATCACGCGCATGGCGACGCACCTGTTCAAGGTGCCCATCGCGCTCGTGAGCCTGATCGACACCGATCGCCAGTGGTTCAAGTCGCGCGTCGGCCTGGCGCTGACCGAGACACCCCGCTCGGTATCGTTCTGCGCCCACGCCATCCTGCAGGACGACGTGATGGTCGTGCAGGATGCCAGTGCCGACCCGCGTTTCGCGGACAATCCGCTGGTGCGCGGCGAGACGGCGGCGCGCTTCTATGCCGGTGCGCCGATCGATGTCGGCGACGGCGTGCGCATCGGCACGCTGTGCATCATCGACACCGCGCCGCGCGTATTCTCGGACGCCGACCGCGCGCTGCTGCGCGACCTGGCAGGCATGGTGGCCGGCGAAATCGCCACGATCGAACTGCGCGCTGCCTGCGACCGGGAACGCAGCAGCGCACGCGCACTGCGCACGTTGCTCGAACACCTGCCCGACGCCGTGCTGCTGCTCGACGCCGGGGGCCGGATCCAGTCGTGCAATCCGGCAGCCGAGGCGTTGTTCGGCTCGCCCTGCGCCGTCCTGACTGGCCAGTCGTCGGCCGTCCTGATCGGCATGGCGCCGCAGGTGGTCAAGCGCCATGAGGGCAATGCCCGGCGTGTGAACGGCAGCAGTTTTGCCGCCGAGATCTCGATCGCGGCGATGACGCTCGACGACCATGTGCACCTGGTGGCGACCGTACGCGACATGGACAGCCTGCGCGCGGAACGCGAACGGGTGCGCGCTGCAAACCAGCGGCGCCACGATTACTTTCGCACCGCCAGCCACGAACTGCGCACGCCGATGGCCAGCATCCTCGGGTTTTCCGAGTTGCTCCTCAAGCGCGAGTTCGACGCCGCCACCGGCCGCGAGCTGATCGACATCATCCACCGCCAGGCCACGCGCCTGATCGCCCTGGTGAACCAGATGCTCGAGCTGGCCCGCATCGATGCGGGCGGCGCGGCACAGCTGCAGCCGACGCTGCTGGATCTACCCGATCTTATGGCCAGGATCAAGGGCGGGCTTGCCGATGATGCGCAAGCAGAACGGATTGCGCTGAGCATGGCGCCCGACCTGCCGCCCGTGACGGCGGACGCCGCGCGCGTGCAGCAGGCGCTGGGCCATATCGTGAGCAATGCACTGGCCTACTCGGCGCCGGACAGCGTCGTCGACGTGCGCATTTTGCAGCAGGAACGTGCCGGCCAGGCGGGCGCCGCGGTGCGGATCCGCGATCAGGGCGTGGGCATGACGCCGGAGCAGCGCAAGCAGGTTTGCGACGCGTTCTGGCGCGCCAACGCACTGCCCGACGTGCCGGGCAACGGCCTGGGCATGACCATCGTGCGCGAGATCGTCAGCGCGCATGGGGGCGTGATCGAGATCGTGTCGGCGCCGGGGGATGGTACTGAAGTTGCGTTGTGGTTGCCTGCGCGCGCCGGTGTCGGGGATGCAGCAGCTGTCTGATGCACGCGATTCTGGTGGGCGATGGCCAGGCCGGCCTGCGATTGCGGAGTGGCCCCAGTCGGCGCGCAGTGCGCAGCCGGCTGTCGCCACGCCTGTGCGGCGCCTCACCCATCTCCATGCACAGAGACCGGATGCCCCAGCCGTGAAACTGGCGCCACCAGCGCTTGCAACGGCGAGTGGCCGCAAGGGAATGCCCTCTTCCAGCAGCGCGTGAAGCGTGAAATACGCGGCGACACGCTTTTCTTGGGGATCGGGAAGGCTTAACCCTCCCCATGAACATTTCTGGTTCCCTGCGTGTTGACGCAGCCTGCGCCAGTAGCAATCGTTGACTGGATGCATGCATCAGGCTTCTGACAAGCTTCAGTCAATTTCATGAACAGCTTCAATTTTGCCTCGTCAAACAGCAGCGTTTGAAATTTATATAAGCGCTTATGTAAATGAGTGTATGATCAAAATATGAAACAAGGACTCGGCACCAAGTTGCGCCATCTTATCGAGCTGCTCGACGGCGCAGTGGCGGCTTCCTATACGGAGGCCGGCCTGAGCTACCGCCCGCGCTATACCCCCGTCATGCGCGCACTGGCGGTACGTGAGCCGCGCACTATTGGCGACATTGCCGCAAGTGCCGGCATCACGCAGCCGGCGGCAACGCAGACCCTTGCATTGATGCTGAAGGAAGAGCTTGTTATCCGCATGTCATCCGAAGATGGACGGCAAAAGCTGATCGGGTTGTCGGAACAAGGGCGCGCGCTGCTGCCACAACTGCAGCGCTGCTGGGCGGCGACGAATGCGGCCGCTGCGACGCTGGATGCAGATCTGGCATACCCGCTGTCGGAAGTATTGGCGCAAGCAATTGCTGCGCTGGAAGCACGACCGTTTGGCGCACGGATCCATGCCGCGCGCGAGCGAACCAACCACGAGGAGCTGTCATGAGTACCCAGCACTATGCCGTACCGTCCGCAATGCCGCTGCGCACCCGCATCCTGCACTATCCTTTGATCCTGGCGATCGTGGGCATCCTGGCGACAATCGTGCCGATGTTTGTCACGCTGGGTCTTACCGAAATTGTGCCAAAACCGCTGCGCCTCGGCTGGCCCATGCTGCTGTCGGCTGCTGTCGCGGTCGCTGGCTATCGCTGGTTTGTCATGCGTCTGGAACGCCGCCCGGTCACTGAGCTGGCTCTGGCTGGCGCGGGCCGTGAACTATGGCGCGGACTCGGCATCGGCGTACTGCTCGTCGTGGCGACATATTCGGTACTGCTGGCCAGTGGCGCCTTCATCATCACTGGCGCAGTGGCGCCGGGTGTGCTGCTGAAGCCTTTTCCCGAACAAGTCATGGTGGCCATCTTCGAGGAGATCGTGTTCCGCGCCATTGTCTTCGGCATGCTGCAGAAATTCTGGGGCACGAAAATTGCGTTGGGCGTGTCGACCGTGATTTTTGTTGTCGCCCACATGCCGAACGAAGGTTTCAGCGTGCTGGGCGCGGCGATGACGGCGGCGGCATCGCTTGCCCTCTCCGGCGCCTATCTGCTCTCTGGCCGTCTGTGGCTGCCGATCGGCCTGCATTTCGCATGGAATTTCTTGTGTGATGCCGTGTTCGCGGTTTCTGTCTCCGGCCATCCCGCTCGCGGCTGGCTTCAGGTATCGACAAGCGGTCCGGCATGGCTGTCCGGCGGGGATTACGGCATTGAAGGTTCCATCGTCACCGGCATCACCTGGTCCATGGCTGCCATCGCGCTGCTCGCGATCGCATACCGACGCGGTCACTGGCGCTGAGGCTATGGCTGAGGCTGAGGCTGAGGCTGAGGCTGAGGCTGAGGCTGGCAGCGCCAACATTAACGATATTTAACGAATTAGCCACCCACGTTTAAGCCTGCGCCGGGCATAGTCGAAGGTAGGGAACAATACGCTCTCCACCTTGCAAACGGATCCGACACCCATGCCCTCGATGACCCTTCCGCGCCGCCCGGCGCTGGCGACCGCCATAACGGCCGCCGCGCTGCTCTCAGCCTGCGGCAAAGACCCCAAGCCTGCCCCGCCAGCGGTGCCCGAAGTCGCCGTATTGACCATGGCCACCACGAACGTGGCGCTGAACATCGCCCTGCCCGGCCGTACGGCGCCGTTCCTGCTGGCCGAGGTCCGGGCCCGGGTCGACGGCATCGTGCAGGAGCGCCGCTTTACCGAGGGCGCCGACGTGCGCAAGGGCGAGCCGTTGTACCTGATCGATCCGGCGCCGTACCGCGCCGCCGTCAAGAGCGCCGAAGCCGAGCTGCAACGGGCGCAGGCGACGCTGGCCAGCAATGTCTCGCAACTGAACCGCAACCGCGTGCTGGTGAAAGAAAACGCGGTCAGCAAGCAGGAATTCGAGACCGCCGAGGCGGCGCAACTCGAAGCGGCGGCCGATGTCGCCGCTGCCAAGGCCGCACTGGACGTGGCCCGCATCAACCTCGGCTACACCACCGTGACCGCGCCGATCGCGGGCCGCAGCAGCGTGTCGGCCGTGACCCAGGGCGCGTATGTGCAGGGCGGCGCCGCCACCCTGATGACGACGATCCAGCAGATCGATCCGATGTACGTCGATCTGCAGCAGTCGAGCAGCGAAGGCCTGGCGCTGCGGCGCGAGATCGCCGCCGGCCGCGTGCGCATGGAAGGTACCGACGCCGCCAAGGTCAGCCTGCAACTGGAAGACGGCAGCACCTACACCCGCAGCGGCACGCTCGCATTTTCGGGCGTGACGGTCGACCAGGCCACCGGCTCGGTCACGCTGCGCGCGCGTTTCCCGAACCCCGACAAGCTGCTATTGCCCGGCATGTTCGTGCGCGCGAGCGTCAGCCAGGGTGTGCGTCAGGCGGTCATGCGCGTCCCCGCGACCGCCGTGACGCGCACGCCGCAGGGCACAGCCACCGTGATGGTCGTCGGCCAGGACAACAAGGTGGCACTGCGCACCGTGCGCACCGGCACGCTGGTCGATGGTTTCTGGCTCGTCGACGACGGCCTCAAAGCCGGCGAACGCGTGATCGTCAGCGGCGTGCAGAAGCTGCGCCCTGGCACCGTCGTCAAGGTCGCCGCAGCGCCGGCAGCACCGGCAGCGGCGCCCACAGCAGCGCCAGCAGCCACGGCGCCTGCCGCAGCCACCGCCGCGCGCCAGGAATAAACCAAGATGCCAAAGTATTTCATCAACCGGCCGATCTTCGCGATCGTCATTTCGCTGCTGATCATGCTGATCGGCGGCATTGCACTGCTCAAGATGCCGATCGAGCAGTATCCGCCCGTCTCGCCGCCATCGGTGCAGATCCAGGCGAGCTTCCCCGGCGCGTCGGCCGAGACCATGCAGAACACCGTGATCCAGGTGATCGAGCAGCAGATGACGGCGATCGACAACCTGCTGTACATGCAGTCGACCAGCGATGACACGGGCCAGTCCACGACGTCGCTGACGTTTGCTGCCGGCACCGACCCCGACATCGCCCAGGTCCAGGTGCAGAACAAGCTGCAGGCGGCGGTGCCGCGCCTGCCGAGCGAGGTCCAGCAATCGGGCCTGCGCGTGACCAAGTCAACGTCCGACTTCCTGATGGTGGCGGCGTTCGTCTCGGACGACGACAGCATGACCAAGTTCGACATCGCCAACTACGTCGCCTCGAACATCCAGGATCCCCTCTCGCGCATGCCGGGTGTGGGCAGCATGAACCTGTTCGGCACCCAGTACGCGATGCGCATCTGGCTCGACCCGGTCAAGCTGACAAGTTTTGCACTGACGCCGCTCGACGTGACGGACGCGATCCGCGCGCAGAACGTGCAGATCTCGGGCGGCCAGCTGGGCGGCACGCCGGCGGTCCAGGGCCAGACCCTGAGCGCCACCATCAACCAGGCGACGATGCTGCGCACGCCCGAGGAATTCAAGCGCATCCTGGTCAAGGTCCAGCCGGATGGCTCGTCGGTCCGTATCGGCGACGTCGCGCGCGTGGCGCTGGGGCCTGAAAACTACAACGTCGACGTGCGCTACAACGGCAAGTCGGCATCGGGCCTGGGCATCCAGCTCGCGCCAAACGCGAATGCACTCGACACCGCGGAAGCGGTGCGCGCACGCTTGACAGAGCTGGGCGAATTCTTCCCGCCCGGCCTGCGCACCGTGTATCCGAACGACGTCACGCCCTTCATCGAAACATCGATCAAGGGCGTGACCCACACACTGATCGAGGGCATCGTGCTGGTGTTCCTGGTGATGTACCTGTTCCTGCAAAACTTCCGCGCCACCCTGATCCCGTCGATCACGGTGCCGGTGGTGTTGCTTGGCACGTTCGGCATCATGTCGGGGCTGGGCTTTACCATCAATACGCTGTCGATGTTCGGCCTGGTGCTGTCCATTGGCCTGCTGGTCGACGATGCGATCGTGGTGGTGGAAAACGTCGAACGCGTGATGCACGAAGACGGCCTGCCGCCGAAAGAGGCGACGATCAAGGCCATGAGCCAGATCACCAGTGCGCTGATCGGCGTGGCCCTCGTGCTGTCGGCCGTGTTCGTGCCGGTGGCCTTCTCGAGCGGCACGGTCGGCGCGATCTACCGCGAATTCTCGCTGACGGTCGTGGCCTCGATGCTGCTGTCGGCGTTCATCGCGCTGACGCTCACGCCGGCGCTGTGCGCCACGATGCTCAAGCCGGTCGATCCGGATCACCATGAAAAGAAGGGTTTCTTCGGCTGGTTCAATCGCTCGTTCGATGCCACCCGCGACCGCTACCTAGGCGGCGTGACGCGTATCCTGGGCCGCCGCGCGCTGTGGATGGTGGTATATCTGGTGCTGGTCGGCGCCGTCATCGCCCTGTTCATGCGTCTGCCCGGCGGCTTCCTGCCGAAGGAAGACCAGGGCTATATGTTCGTCCAGGTGCAGACGCCGGCCGGCAGCACCCAGGAAACGACGGGGCGCGTGCTGGAAGAAATCAGCCAGTATCTGCTGAAGGAAGAATCGGCAGTGGTCGAAGCCACCTTCATGACCAATGGCGCGAGCCAGCCGCAGCGCGGCCAGAATCAGGGCCGCCTGTTCGTGCGCCTGAAGACCTGGGACGAGCGCAAGGACGAGGCGCTGGGTGTGTCGGCGCTGGCCAACCGGATCGCGGCGCGCTACGCCAACTACCAGGGCGCGACCATCAACACGGTCGAACCGCCATCGATCCGCGGCCTGGGTTCGGCCAACGGCTTCTCGCTGCAGCTGCAGGACCGCGGTGGCCTGGGGCACGACGCGCTGGCCAAGGCACGTGACCAGCTGCTCGAACTGGCGCGCAAGGAACCGAACCTGCAGCGCGTGCGCTTCACGGGTCAGGCCGACAACGCCACCTACAAGATCGACATCGACCGCGAAAAGGCCGCCGCGCTGGGCGTGAACCTGACCGAAGTCGACCAAACCTTCTCGACGGCCTGGGGCTCGCGCTACATCAACAACTTCCTCGACACGGACAACCGCATCAAGCGCGTGTACGTGCAGGCCGATGCCCAGTTCCGCATGAACCCGGACGACATCAAGCTGCTCTACGCGCGCAACGGCGCCGGCGAGATGGTGCCGTTTTCGAGCTTCGCCAGTGCGCGCTGGGCCTGGGGTTCGCCGGCGATGGCGCGCTACAACGGCATCGAGTCGGCCGAAATCTTGGGCCAGCCGGCGCCAGGCTTCAGTTCCGGCGAGGCGATGGCGATCATGGAGCGCCTGGTGGGCGAACTGCCGGAAGGCATCGGCTTCGAATGGAGCGGCATCTCGCTGCAGGAGTCGCAAGCCGGCTCGCAGGCACCGCTCTTGTATGCGCTGTCGATCCTGGTTGTGTTCCTGTGCCTGGCCGCGCTGTATGAAAGCTGGGCGATCCCGATCTCGGTCATCATGGTGGTGCCGGTCGGTATTCTCGGGGCCCTGAGCGCGGCAACGGCCTTCGGCATGGAAAACGACGTGTTCTTCCAGGTGGGCCTGTTGACCACCATCGGCCTGTCGGCCAAGAATGCGATCCTGATCGTCGAATTCGCACGCGAACTGCAGATGCAGGGGATGGGCATTGTCGAAGCGGCGCTCGAATCGGCCAAGGTGCGACTGCGTCCGATCATCATGACATCGATGGCGTTCATCCTGGGCGTGCTGCCGCTGGCGTTGTCGAGCGGCGCCGGTTCGGGCAGCCAGAACGCGCTGGGCATCGGCGTCATCGGCGGCATGCTGACCGCGACGTTCCTGGCCACGTTCCTGATTCCGCTGTTCTACGTGATCGTCGCGTCGCGGGCCAAGACGCCGACGCATATCGATGACACACCGGCCGACGGCGAGGCGGTCGCGGAAACGTCTGAA
This sequence comes from Telluria sp. LT1R51-2, assembly GCF_059685775.1. Classification (NCBI taxonomy): domain Bacteria; kingdom Pseudomonadati; phylum Pseudomonadota; class Betaproteobacteria; order Burkholderiales; family Oxalobacteraceae; genus Telluria; species Telluria sp. LT1R51-2. Next base: position 2,400,235 of record NZ_JCASIM010000001.1, read on the forward strand.
CCGCAGCCGCAAGCGCATTGAGGTCGCCGTGAAACTGCTCGTCATCGAAGACAACGAGCGCGTCGCGCGCTTCGTCACCAAAGGCCTGAGCGAAGCCGGGCATACAGTCGACCATGCGGACAATGGCCGCGACGGCATGGTCTACGCCGTCACCGAGCCGTATGACGCGATCGTCATGGACCGCATGCTGCCCGGCGGGATCGATGGTCTGGCGCTCATCGAAACGCTGCGCCAGCAGGGCAACCGGGTGCCGATCCTGATCCTGAGTGCGCTGGATGGCGTGGACGACCGCATCCGCGGCCTGCGCGCCGGTGGCGACGACTACCTGACCAAGCCGTTCGCGTTCGGTGAACTGCTCGCGCGCCTGGACGCGCTGCTGCGCCGCTCGCAAAGCCAGGCCGTCGAAACCGTCATGACGCTGGGCGACCTGAGTGTCGACATGCTGGCGCACCGCGTCACGCGCGCCGGCAAGCAACTGGCGCTGCAGCCGCGCGAATTCAAGCTGCTGGCCTATCTGCTGCGCCATGCCAACCAGGTCGTCACGCGCACGATGCTGCTCGAGAACGTGTGGGATTACCACTTCGACCCGCAAACCAATGTCATCGATGTCCACATCAGCAAGCTGCGGCAAAAGATCGACGCCGGCTTTCCTTCGGCCCTTCTGCGCACGGTGCGCAATGCCGGCTACATGCTGACCGACCAGCCTTGACCAAGGCGTACACCATGCTCAGGCTGCCCAGTTTTTCCGCCCGCACGATCGCCATCGGTTATGGCCTCGTGACGCTGCTGGTGCTGGCGATGTTCGCCGGGCCGCTATGGTACGCGTGGCATACCAATATCGGCGAGGTGCGCAGTCAGCTGCTCAAGTCCGACGCGCAGCACCTGAGCAACCTGTTCATCCGCCAGGGCCCGCCCGCGCTGGCCGCCGCGATTGACAGCCAGGTCCACGGCGTGAACGACGGCGTGCGCAAGATCATGCTGTTCGTTGCGCCCGACGGCGCCAAGCTGGCGGGGAACCTGCAGGCCTGGCCCGAGGGTGTACCGAACCGCGATGGCCTGTGCCGGGTGACGATCGTGGTCGACGACGTACCGCGCAACGTGGAGCTAGTGCGCGTGACGCTGGAAGACGGCTACCGGCTGCTCGTGGCCAGCAACCTGAACCGCTTCCAGAAGCTCGAACGCCTGTTCGGATATGGCTTGCTTGGGTGCGCGATCACGGTGCTGCTCAGCGCCGCGCTGGGTGGGCTGATGATCCGCCGCGCACTGCTGGGCCGCATGCAGGGCATCAGCGACACCACTGCCTCGATCATCGAAGGCAAGCTGTCGCACCGCCTGGTCGAACCGGGCGATGGCGACGAGCTGCAGCAACTGACGCGCACCGTGAACCGCATGCTCGACCAGATCGAGCATCTGGTAACCGGCGTGCAGGATGTCTCGAACGCGATTGCGCACGACCTGCGCACACCGCTGTCCGAACTGCGTGCACGGCTCGAGGAACTGTCAGTGGCACGGCCGGCGCCGGACGAGACCTTCGTCGAGATCGATGCTGCGATCGATGATGTCGACCGCGTGATGGGCATCTTCAATGCCTTGCTGCGGCTGGCCGAAATCGACAGCGGCAGCCGGCGTGGCGGTTTCGTGGACGTCGACCTGGCGGCGCTGGGCGCCGAAGTGACCGAGTTCTATGCGCCAGTCGCCGAACTGAAGGACATCGCGCTGGGCTTTGACGGCCCGCACGACCTGCATGTGGTGGGCGACCCGGTGCTGCTGGCGCAGGCGCTGGGCAATATGGTCGATAACGCATTGAAGTATGCGCCAGTGCGCGGCGCGATCGCGATCTCTGCGCAGCGCATCGATGCCGACACCGTGCAGATCGTCGTGGCCGACAACGGCCCCGGCATCCCGGTGCACGAACGCACGCGCGTCATCGAGCGCTTCTACCGGGTGGACGCGAGCCGCGGCACGCCGGGTGTGGGGCTGGGCCTGAGCGTGGTCTCGGCGGTGGCGCGGCTGCATGGCGGCACCTTGACGCTGGCCGATAACCATCCCGGGCTGCGGGCCACGCTGCTTATCGGCGCCATGACGCCGGCGGCTTCGGCGTCGACCTCGGCACGAGCTTCGGGTTCGGCTTCGGGTTCAACGTCGACCTCTGGCGCCTGACCTGCCGGCCACATTTGCGCTACAGTGTGGCCTTTATTGGCGCCCTATTCTGTCGGGCCACATTCACGGGAGAGCCCCATGCCTGAACCAGTTCCACCAAACGGCGACCTGACAAGACGCGCCGACGACCACTTCCTGCGCCACCTCGGCGTCGCGTTCGAGGCGCTGGCAGCGCCGGTGGATCCCATTAACCCGACCGGCCTGCCGGCCCGCGCGACCAGCGTCTACCGCGCCATCATCGAAGCGCGCCAGGGCGACGAAGACGTCCAGCCGCGCGGGGTCTGGCAGCGGCAACCGAAACGCTCGGACTGGCCCCACGTGAGCAATCTGGCCGCCGGCGCCTTGCGCACCCAGGGCAAGGACCTGCAACTGGCCGCGTGGCTGTGCGAGTCCCAGGTCCACGAACATGGCCTGGTCGCGCTGGCCCCCTGCCTGCTGCTGGTGCACACGCTGTGCGATCGTTACTGGACCACGCTGCATCCGCAGCTGGACAACGACAACGCTGACGCCCGCGCGAACATCCTCGGTTGGCTTGACCAGAAACTGACCCCGACGCTAAGCCAGGCGCCGCTGCTGACAATGGAAGATGGACGCGCCCACACCTGGGCCGATCTGGAGCACGCCACGCCGGACCATGGCGGCCACGACACCGCCGACACCGCACTGCAGTCCCTGCCCACAGCGATGCTGAGCGAGCGCATCACGGCACTGGAAGACGCACACGAGGCGATCATCCTCGTGCACCGCAGTTTCGACGCGCATCCGGGCGCGAGCACGCCACGCCTGAGCGCACTGGCAGACCAGGTCCACGCGATCCTCACCCGCCTGTACGCCGAACAACAAGCACGCACCCCGCCGCCCGCTGATAAGCCGATCGAACCACCGCCCGCGCCATCGCCAGCAAACAGCACCGAACCGCCCCAATTCCGCGACCGCGCCGATGCCTACGCCTGCCTGGCCGCCGCCGCCGCCTACCTCGCCCATCTCGAGCCGCACAGCCCCACGCCCTACCTGATCAAACGCGCCGTCGAATGGGGCAACATGAACACCGGCGCCCTCTACCAGGAACTCTTCATCCGCCTGGGCGGCCAACTGAGCATTTTCGACATGGTCGGCACCGACATGCTCCCCACCCCGCAAAAACCCACCCCACCCCAATAACCCCAAATCAAAATTAGGGTCAGAGTCGAATTGTTTGCCAACTTCAATAAATCAATTGTTTATTAATTCGACTCTGACCCCAATTAATTTGCAAGATTAACTGCCGAGCTTAGGGTCGGAGTCGAATTGTTTGACAACTTTGGGTAATTGCCCATTAACTCGACTCTGACCCTAATTGTTCAGAATGATCTGCAGGGGTCGATGAATGCCTTCGGGACATTCATTGCACGAGAGAATTTGCCTGGTACGAGATAGCGCTAACAACAACAAAAAACAATGAGGGTCAGAGTCGAATTGTTTGTCAATTTTTATAAATCAATTGAAAAACAATTCGACTCTGACCCTAATTATTATGCAATGTTTGACGGGCTCATCTGCAGGAGCCCGAACATGGCCATTTGCTAAAGGCTATTACCCAATAATTCGACTCTGACCCTAATTGTGGGGGGTTAGCTGCCGAAGTAGCGGCCGGCGCGGTGCCAGGCCATGACCATGCCGCTCATGGCGACGGCGCTCAGGGCGGACCAGGCGACCAGGTGGGGGGCGACCAGCAGCAATGCCAGCGCCAGAATGACGCTGTCGATCATGATCTGGGTGCGGCCGGCGTTGATGTTGTACTGCTTTTGCAGCCACAGCGTGACGATGCCCGTGCCGCCGACACCGGCGCCGTGGCGCGCGAGTGCGAGGATGCCCATGCCGCAGAAGGTGCCGCCGCCCAGGGCCGCCACGGCCGGATGCACGCGGTCGATGACCAGCACGAACGGCATGATCTTGAGCAGGCCCATGATCATCGCGCTGCCGGCCAGCGACTTGATCGTGAAACGCGCGCCCATGAAGAAGTAACCGAAGAGGAAGAACGGCACGTTGATCATCATGAACAGTGTGCCGACCGACAAGCCGGTCGAGTACGACGTCAACAGCGCAATCCCGGCGACACCGCCGGTCAGCAGGCCCGCTGCATGCAGCAGCACGATGCCGATCACGACGAACAGCACGCCGACGAGGATGCCGTAGACGTCATCGAGCGTCGAATGCGGTTTGACCTCGATGATCGGACGCGATGGCTTGCTGGGAGAGCCTGGGTACATGACCGACTGACTCACGCGCGCACCATGACGCGGGCAGGAGCAGGCCGCGATGCGCACGTTGGCGCGCGCGATGTCGCCACGCGAGCGGGCAAGTGGCGGCGCGGGGCTGCGCACACGGAATCGGCAAGCGTCGGGCTGGAGTTCATGGTCCTCGGATGATCGGATGGGTAAGAGAAGCTGCAGGCGGCGCAGGTCTGGTCGAAAGACGCAAACACGCAAGGTACGGCAAGCTACCGCGCCCTACAGCCCGCCATTATCGCCCATGTTGCGGCGCAGTGTCGAGCCACACGAACTGGCCATGTCGCGAATGAGCGAATGGATGGTGCGCTGCACCTTGTCGGTGCACGAACAGCGTCCATTGCGCCGCCGCGGTGCGCTACACGCCAGCATCCGGTGCCCGATCCGCCGCCAGATCCGCAGCCATATCTGCCGCCAGCTCGCGCTCGAGAAATTCAACGCACACCCGCACCTTCGCCGAATTCCCCAGCCGCTGCGGATACACCGCCCACACGTTGGCTTCCTGCACAAACTCCGGCAGGATCTGCACGAGCTGCCCGGCCGCCAGCAGCGGCTGCGCGTGCCAGCGGGAACGCAGCACGATCCCGGCGCCGTCCAGGGCCCAGCGCAGCGCGATCTCGCCATGGTTGGTCGACAGCGCACCCGATACCTTCACCGTCTCCTCAACGCCTTTCGCGCGCAGCCGCCACACGCCAAACGGATGGTCGCGCTCCTTGATCACCAGGCACTGGTGGCCCGCCAGATCCTGCAGCGTGCGCGGCGTCCCATGCTGCGCCAGGTACGCGGGCGCCGCGCACAGGATGCGGTGATTGACCATCAGCCGCCGTGCGATCAGCTGCGGCGCGATCTCGTCGCCGATCCGCACATCCAGATCGAACCCTTCAGCCACCGGATCCACCAGCCGGTCGAACACCTCGAACCGGATCTGCAGCGCCGGATACGCGCGCGCCAGCCGGGCAATCGCCGGTGCGACGACCTGGCGGCCGAAGCCGAAGCTGCTGCACACGCGCAGCTGGCCACTGGGCGCGCGCCGCCGCTCGGCCGATTCCTCGATCAGCTCATCCAGGCTGGCGAGAATCGCCTGCGCCCGTTCAAACGCCTGCGCCCCGTCTTCGGTGATGACGACGCGCCGCGTCGTGCGCTGGAACAGCCGCACGCCCAGCGCGGCCTCGAGCACCCCGATCCGCTTGCTGACGTACGCCGCCGACATGCCCAGCGCCTGCGCCGCGCCAGCAAACGATCCCTGACGCGCCACGGTCACGAACACCCGCAAATCAGCATTCTCCAGCAGATTATTCACGCACCGTGTTCCTTCACACCACAAGAAGCAGCATTATAAACGCACCGTTTTGCCTTATTCTTGAAGCATTCAGATAAGCTCCCAGGAGACGCCCATGAAAACCCACAAGATCGCCGTGATCGCCGGCGACGGCATCGGCAAGGAAGTCATGCCCGAAGGCCTGCGCGCCCTCGACGCCACCGCCAAACGCTTCGGTATCCATCTCGAATTCACCACCTTCGAATGGGCCGACTGCGACTACTACGTCAAGCACGGCAAGATGATGCCGGACGACTGGCGCGCCCAGCTCTCGGGCTTCGAGGCCATTTTCTTTGGCGCCGTCGGCATGCCCGACATCGTCCCTGACCATATCTCGCTGTGGGGCTCCCTGCTCAAATTCCGGCGCGAGTTCGACCAATACGTGAATCTGCGCCCGGTGCGCCTGATGCCCGGCGTGCCCTGCCCGCTCGCCAACAAGAAACCGGGCGACATCGACTTCTACGTCGTGCGCGAAAACACCGAGGGCGAATACTCGTCGGTCGGCGGCAAGATGTTCGAAGGGACCGACCGTGAGTTCGTGCTGCAGGAATCGGTCTTCACGCGCCACGGCACCGACCGCATCCTCAAGTATGCGTTCGACCTGGCCCAGAGCCGCCCCAAGAAACACCTGACCGCCGCCACCAAATCGAACGGTATTTCGATCTCGATGCCGTACTGGGACGAGCGCGTGGCCGCCATGGGCGAGCAATACGCCGATGTCAAATGGGACAAGTACCACATCGACATCCTGTGCGCACGCTTCGTGATCTCGCCCGAACGCTTCGACGTCGTCGTGGCTTCGAACCTGTTCGGCGACATCCTGTCGGACCTCGGTCCCGCCTGCACCGGCACGATCGGCATCGCGCCGTCGGCCAACCTGAACCCGGACCGCACCTTCCCCTCGCTGTTCGAGCCGGTGCACGGCTCGGCCCCGGACATCTACGGCAAGAACATCGCCAACCCGATCGCGATGATCTGGTCGGGCGCGATGATGCTCGAGTTCCTGGGCCAGGGCGATGCCAATTACACGGCGGCGCATGACGGGATGCTGGCCGCGATCGAGCGCTGCCTGGTCGAGGGCCCGCGCACGCCCGACATGGGCGGCACGGCCAACACCACGGAAGTCGGCCAGGCCGTCACGCGCTACCTCGAGACTTAAGCCACGCCCCGGTTGGCCAGTGCTATTGTGAGGGTCCTTACAGCACAACCAACCGGAGCCACCATGCAGCCGCACGAATCGACCGAACTGGAATACGTTGGCTTCTGGGCGCGCACCGGCGCGGCGCTCATCGACAGCATCCTGGTGATGATCGTCGTGCTGCCACTGCTCTACGCGATCTACGGGGCCGCGTATTGGGACAGCACATCGATGGTCATGGGTCCGGCGGACTTCATCATCAACTGGGTCCTGCCGGCCGCCTTCGTGCTGGTCCTGTGGATCAAACTCTCGGCCACCCCGGGCAAGCTGGCCATCCGCGCGATCATCGTCGACGCTCGCACCGGCGGCAAGCCAAGCACGCGCCAGTTCATCATCCGCTACCTGGGCTACTACGTCTCGATGATCCCGCTGTTCCTGGGCATTCTCTGGGTCGGCTTCGACGCGCGCAAGCAGGGCTGGCACGACAAGATGGCCGGCACCGTGGTCGTGCGGCGCAAGGGCGGCGCGACGCAAGCCGTCAAATTCGACGCCGGCGACCGCACCTGATCAATCAGTCAGTCTGCGCATCTGCGCAATCAGATCGGCCTTGCCTTCGAAGCCGATACCCGGCAGATCGGGCATCGTGATGTGCCCATTCTCGACCTTCACGCCATCCGGGAAGCCACCGTACGGCTGGAACAGGTCGGGATAGGATTCGTTCCCGCCCAGTCCCAGACCGGCGGCGATATTCAATGACATCTGGTGCCCGCCGTGCGGGATGCAGCGCTTGGCCGACCAGCCGTGTTCCTTGAGCATGTCGAGCGTGCGCAGGTACTCCACCAGGCCATAACTGAGCGCGCAATCGAATTGCAGCCAGTCGCGGTCGGCGCGCATGCCGCCGTGGCGGATCAGGTTGCGCGCATCCTGCATCGAAAACAGGTTCTCGCCCGTGGCCATCGGATTGGCGTAGTAGTTGCGCAGCGTCGCCTGGAGCTCGTAGTCAAGCGGGTCGCCCGCTTCCTCGTACCAGAACAGATCGTACTGCGACAGCGCTTTGGCGTAGCGGATCGCCGTGTCCAGATCGAAGCGGCCGTTCGCATCCACGGCAAGCTTCTGCCCGTCGCCCAGCACACTCAGGATCGAGTCGATGCGGCGCAGGTCTTCGTCGAGCGAGTCGCCGCCGATCTTCTTCTTGACCACCGTGTAGCCGCGATCGAGATAGCTGCGCATCTCGTCTTTCAGCTTGCCGTGGTCCTGCCCCGGATAATAATAGCCACCGGCCGCATACACGAACACACGGCGCTCCGGCTGGCCATTGCCATAGCGGTCGGCCAGCAGCTGGAACAGCGGCACGCCCGCGATCTTGGCCGTCGCATCCCACACCGCCATGTCGATCGTGCCGATGGCCACCGAGCGCTCGCCGTGACCACCGGGCTTTTCATTGGTAAACATCGTTTGCCAGATCTTGTGCGGGTCAAGGTTCGCGCCCGTGTCGTCCTGCAGCGCGGCCGGATCTGCTTCGAGGATGCGCGGGATGAAGCGCTCGCGCATCAGCGTGCCCTGGCCATAGCGGCCGTTGGAGTTGAAGCCGTAGCCGATCACGGGTTTGCCGTCGCGGATCACGTCGGTCACCACGGCGACCACGCTCAGCGTCATCTTGCTGAAATCAATGTAGGCGTTACGGATCGGAGAGCTGATCGGAACGGTCTGCTCGCGGATGTCGACGATTCTCATGGCGGTGTCTTTCATGTGCTGGTTGTACGAGACACCAGATTATTCGCTGGAGGGGCGGTTATGATTGAATCTCTTTCACAGGATTCTTCACCTAAAGTGAACAATGACCTCGCCTCGCATCTCGAATTCTTTGTGCTGCTGGCCCGCCACGGCAGCCTGAGCGCCGCTGCGCGCGCGCTCGACCTCACACCGCCGGCTGCCACCAAGCGCCTGGCGCAGCTCGAAGAGCGCCTGGGCGTGCGGCTCGTAAACCGCACCACGCGTACCAGCAGCCTCACGCCCGAGGGCGAAACCTATCTGCACTACGCGACCCGCATCCTGGCCGACCTGCACGAGATGGAAGAAGCGGTATCGAGCACGCGCGCCGTGCCGCAGGGCCTGCTGCGCGTGAATGCCTCGCTCGGCTTCGGGCGCACGACGATCGCGCCGCTGGTGTCGACCTTCGCGCAGCGCTACCCGCAGGTGGAGGTGCAGCTCGACGTCACCGACCGGCCGGTGGACCTAGTCGCAGGCGGCATCGACCTGGCGATCCGCTTCGGCGAGCTGCCCGACCAGCGCCTGGTCGCGCGCCGCATCATGTCGAACCGGCGCCTGCTGTGCGCGTCACCGCGCTATCTGGAGCGGCACGGCACGCCGGCCAGCCTGGCCGATCTGGCCAGCCACCGCTGCATCGTGCACCGGCAGAACGACGAGGCGCATGGCGTCTGGCGCCTGGAACATGAAGGCCGCGCCGTGTCGGTCAAGGTCCAGGGTGCGCTGTCGAGCAACGACGGCGACATCGTGCTGGGCTGGGCGCTCGATGGCCACGGCATCCTGGTGCGCTCGGAGTGGGATCTGGCAAAGTACGTCGACAGCGGCCGGCTGCGCATCGTGCTGCCCGGGTACGCGCAGCCCGCGGCCGACCTGTTCGTCGTCTATCCGAACAAGCGCCGGCAATCGGCGCGGGCACGCGCCTTCATCGATTTTCTGGTGGCGCACTTCGGTGCATGACGTCGCGCTGAGCGGACGCAAAAACGGCCCCGATCGGGGCCGTTTTGCTGGCAGTACACCAGGGCCAGGGCCCAGCCCCGGTGATCGCCCTTACTTCACACCCGCCGCTGCCAGCGCCGTCATGTTGACGATGCGGCGCACAGTGGCGCTCGGGCTCAGGATGTGCACCGGCTTGGCAGCGCCCAGCAGGATCGGGCCCACGGTCACGCCCTTACCCGCGGCGACCTTGAGCACGTTGAACAGGATGTTGGCCGCATCCAGCGACGGCATCACCAGCAGGTTCGCGCTGCCCGAGTAACCGGCGTCGATCTTGTACAGGTCACGGATTTCTTCCGACAGCGCAGCATCACCGTGGATCTCGCCGACCACGGCCAGCTCGGGCGACTGCTCGGCCAGCAGCGCGCGCGCTTCGCGCATGCGCTTGGCGGACGGCCGCTCGGACGAACCCTGCGACGAGTGCGACAGCAGCGCGGCCTTCGGCTCGAGGCCGAAGTGCTGCAGCGTCTCGGCTGCCAGGCGCGTGATGGCGGCCAGCTCCTGGGCGCTCGGCTGCTCATTGACATACGTGTCGGTGATGAACAGCGTGAACTTGTCGAGCACCAGCGCGTTCATCGCGGCCAGCACTTCGGCGCCTGGCGCCACGCCGATCTCGCTGCGCACGTGCTCCAGGTGGTCGTCGTAGCAGCCGGTCATGCCGCAGATCAGCGCGTCGACCGTACCCGCGGCCAGCAGGCGCGTGCCCTGCAGCGTCGTATCGGCTTCGGCCGCAATGACGGTGTAGTCTAGGCCTTCACGCAGGCGCAGACCCGCATCCTTGATGGCGCGCTGCAGGACCGACGTGTCGCCGATCAGCACCGGATGCGCGATGCCCTCGTCGACCACGGCCTGCACCGCACGCAGCACGCGCGGCTCGGTCGCTTCGGCGTAGGCCACCTTGCGCACATCGGCGCGCGCCTTGTCGAACACTGGCTTCATGAAGAAACCGGTGTGATAGATCATCTGACCCAGCTTGTCGCGGTAGGCGTCCATGTCGGTGATCGGGCGCGTCGCCACGCCCGATGCGGCAGCGGCTTCCGCCACGCGCGGTGCGATCGCGCCGAGCAGGCGCGGATCGAACGGCTTCGGAATGATGTACTCGGGGCCAAAGGCCAGGTCCTGGCCTTCATAGGCCAGCGCCACGACGTCGCTCGCTTCGGCTTCAGCCAGTTCGGCGATTGCCGTCACGCAGGCCAGCTTCATTTCATCGGTGATGCGCGTGGCGCCGCAATCGAGCGCGCCGCGGAAGATGTACGGGAAGCACAGCACGTTGTTGACCTGGTTCGGGTAGTCCGAACGGCCGGTGGCGATGATGACGTCCGGGCGCGCGGCCTTGGCCACTTCAGGACGGATCTCCGGTTCGGGATTGGCCAGCGCCAGGATGACCGGCTGGTCGGCCATCGTCTTGACCATCTCGCCCGTTAGCACGCCGGCGGTCGAGCAGCCCAGGAACACGTCAGCGTCCTTGACCACATCGGCCAGCACGCGCGCATCGGTCGCCTGCGCATAACGCGCCTTGTTTTCTTCCATATTGGCGTCGCGACCCTGCCAGATCACGCCACGCGAATCGACGACGTAGATGTTCTCTTGCTTGACACCCAGCAGCACCATCATGTCCAGGCAGGCAATCGCCGCCGCGCCGGCGCCGGAGGCGACCAGCTTGATCTGGCCGATGTCCTTGCCGACGACTTTCATCGCATTGAGCAGTGCGGCGGTCGAGATGATCGCGGTGCCGTGCTGGTCGTCGTGGAAGACCGGGATGTTCATGCGCTCGCGCAGCTTCTTCTCGATGTAGAAGCATTCCGGCGCCTTGATGTCTTCGAGGTTGATGCCGCCGACGGTCGGCTCGAGCATCGCAATGGCGTCGATCAGCTTGTCCGGATCGAGTTCGTCCAGTTCCAGGTCGAACACGTCGACACCGGCAAATTTCTTGAACAGGCAGCCCTTGCCTTCCATGACCGGCTTGGCGGCCAGCGGACCGATATTGCCCAGGCCGAGCACCGCGGTGCCGTTGGTGATCACGGCCACCAGGTTGCCGCGCGACGTGTAATCGAACGCGGTAGCCGGATCGGCGGCGATTTCTTCACAGGCGTACGCCACGCCCGGCGAATACGCGAGCGACAGGTCGCGCTGGTTCGACAGCGGTTTGGTGGCGATCACTTCGATCTTGCCGCGGGTGGGGCTGCGGTGGTATTCCAGCGCGTCGATCCGCAGTTGGGTGTTCTGTGCTTCGTTCAGCGTACTGTCGGTGCTCATGTTCTTCCTATGCTTATTGGGTGATGCGGCGTGGGAGGCGGGGCCGCCACAAGGCGTGCGCGCTACGATCCTCCCATTGTTGGGCAAACATTCTAGCCGAACCGACACCATCGCGTGCGCGACCGGTTCCCGCACGATCGTTCACATTTTCTGCACGTTCAACAGTTCGACGAAGCGCGTTGCCGCCATACCCAGCGGCCGTTCTTCGGTCCACACGATGTCGACGAAGAAGCGCAGCACGTTGGTCAGATTGGCGGTCGGGATCTCGACCAGCTCACCGCCCTGCACCGCCTCGCGCACCTGGCTCGCCGGCAGCCACGCCCAGCCCAGGCCCGCCTTGACCAGCGCCAGTGCGGCGATCGGGCTATCGGTCTTCCACTGCAGCGACGACATCGCGATGCGCTGGTCCACCTGGTCGGTGTCGCGCCCCGCCACGACGATCTGGCGCTGCAGCAGCAGATCGGTGTCGCGCACCTGCGCCTGCCTGCCCCCCTTGAACATCGGATGGGCGCGCGCCGCCACCGCCACCAGGCGCTCTTCGGCCACTTCCTGGAATGCCTGATACGGCGCCGCGCCATATCGCTCAAAGACAAGTGCCAGGTCGGCACGCCCGCTGCGCACCATCGCCAGCGCATCGGCCTGCGGCGCGGTCAGCACCTCCACCTGCAGCAGCGGGTGCTCGACCGCCAGCGCATGCAGCGCGGCGCTCCACGGCACGGTGCCCAGCAGCTCGGGCACGAGCGCCAGCGTCAGCGACGCTTCCAGGCCGCGGTTCAACGACAGCGCATGCACGTTCAGGCGCTGCAATCCCTCGGCCAGCAGGCGCGCCTGCGGCAGCAGCGCCAGTGCCTGCGCTGTCGGCACCGGATTGCGGCCGGTACGGTCGAACAGCTGCACATCGAGCTGCGCTTCCAGATTTGCGATCGCCATGCTGACGGCCGATGGCACGCGCCCGAGCGCGCGCGCGGCTGCGGAAAACGAGCCATGGTCGATCGCCGCCAGGAATGCTTTTACGTTGTCGAGGTCAAACGCCATCGTTCAATTCCATTGATAGGTGCTGACTTTTTTCATCACCAGATTCGACATAGTATCGGGCCTCACACAATCGGAGGCAATATGGTCTGGATTCTGCTGGTCCTTGCAGGACTGTTTGAAATTGTCTGGGCCGTTGGCCTGAAATACACCGAAGGCTTCACGCGCCTGTGGCCCACGGTGGGCACGGTCGCCGCCATGATCGTCAGTTTTGGCCTGCTGGCCCACGTGCTCAAGACGCTGCCGATCGGTACCGCCTACGCGATCTGGACGGGGATCGGCGCCGTCGGTACGGCGCTCGTGGGCATCATCGTGCTTGGGGAATCGGCCTCACCGGCGCGGCTAGCGTGCATCGGCATGATCGCGGCAGGCATCGTCGGACTCAAGCTCGTTTCTGCGCACTGAGAACGATTCGGGGAAATGAATCGACAAATCGTTAGGACATTCTGGAAAAGCCGTGTATCTTCAACGATGCACCACATCAAGTCGTTGTTATTGTTGGCTTTTCTCTCCCGCCTCGCCTCTTCCGGCAGTCCAGTTTGATTCCCCCGCTTTTATCTTCTCTTGGTTGAACGTGCGTATTGGGCGATTTTGCCCATGTCACTGCAAAGGAATTCAACATGACTACCCAAACCGGCACCGTAAAATGGTTCAACGACGCAAAAGGCTTCGGCTTCATCACGCCTGATGGCGGCGGCGACGATCTGTTCGCGCACTTCCAGGATATTCAATCGGAAGGCTTCAAGAGCCTGGCCGAAAATCAGCGCGTGTCGTTCGAGCGCTCGACCGGCCCTAAAGGCGAAAAAGCCGGCAACATCTGCGCAATCTGATGCTGCCCTCGTGACGCCGCAGCGCGCACCACGCAGATAGCGTGGGCGCAGCCGCAGCGCACATTGAAAAGCCCGCCAATCGGCGGGCTTTTTGCTGTCTGGGCGATCAACGCAAATTTACAAACTGCTCAGGAATTGGTTCACATCTGGCCGCGCACGTGGTGCTTTCGCCGTCGACGCGGTACCCAGACCAATGAAACAAATAGCCCGCTCATGTACCTCGAGCTGGAGTAACGTGCGCATGCCGGCAAAATCCATCGCTGCGCCACTGGCAAGGCCACTTGCAAAGCCCAGCAACTGAGCTGCCACCAGCATGTTCTGGATCGCGCAACCGAGCGACACGAGTTTTTCGTGCGTCGGGATGATGGTGCCCGGTTCGTCGCGCAGCACCGCCACCAGCAGGCATGGCGCGCGCAGGGCCTTGTCGTGCGCGGTGGCGAGCGCCTCGTCGCCGCAGGCCGGATCGCGTGCCAGTACGGCAGCGGCAAACACGTCGCCCAGCAGATGCCGCTTGTGCTGCGGGATCAGGATGAAGCGCCACGGCCGCAGCAGCCCATGGTCGGGCGCCTGCGCGCCGGCTTCGACGATGCGCAGCAGGGCCGCGTCGTCCGGGCCGGGCGCAACGAGACGGCGCAGCGTGTAGTTGCGCCGCGCGGCCAGGATGGTCAGGAAATCGTCGGCGCCAGCCGGATACTCGGTGTGCATGGCGCCAGTATAGCGACAGCGCCGCCGATGCGCCGGGATGCGACGAACACCGCCAAGCACGTACGGTACGTGCTCAGTACACGTCGCGCCGGTAACGGCCCGCATCGATCAGGCGATCGCGCCCGGCCTCGCCGAGAATCGTTGCCAGTGCCGCATCGACCTCCCCCGCCATCCCCTGCAGGCTGCCGCAGACGTGGATGACCGCATTGCGCTCGACCCAGTCGCGCAGCGTGTCGGCGCGGGCGCGCAGGCGATCCTGCACATACTCGGGCGCGTCGTCGCGCGAAAACACCAGATCGCATTCCGGCAGTGCACCGGCATCGCGCCACGCGGCGATCTCGCCCGCGCACAGGCTGTCGAAGGCGCGCTGGCGTTCGCCGAACAGCAGCCAGTTGCGGTGCTGCCCGGCCAGAACGCGGCTGCGCAGGTGCGCGCGCAAGCCGGCCATGCCCGAGCCGTTGCCGATATAGATGCAGGGCCGCGCATCCTGCGGGCCATGGAAGCCCGGATTCGTCGCCAGCCGTGCGCGGACCATCGCGCCGATGTCGAGATGCGCGGTCAGCCAGCCGGATGCCAGGCCCATGCCCTGCTCGTGGCGCTGCTGGCGCACGAGCAGCGTCAGTGCGCCATCCTGCGGGATGCCGGCAATCGAATAACGGCGCGGCGCCAGCGGTTTGAGTGCATCCGCGCATTCCTGGGTCGATGCGAATGGATGTCCGGTGCCGGGCAGTTCGCTCCAGGCCAGCGCCTCGCGCAGCGTCTGGGGTTCGCCATGCCAGATAACGCGCGCCGCGCCATCCAGGCCGCTGGCCGCCAGCCAGGCGTCAACGGTCGCCGCCGTGTGGCGCGCCGCGACGTCCAGCAGGTCGCCGGCCTGCCACTGCTGATCTGCCGTCGTCTGCAGCACCAGTTCATACAGCGGCGCGCCCAGGCTGCCGGGATTCAACAGTGTGCGCGCGACGAGGCGCCAGTCGGTCATCGGTGCCGCGTCATTGGCAGCGGCGGGAAACGTGCCGGCGGCCGCACCCAGGGTGCCCAGCGCATGCATCCAGCGGCCCAGCGCCGCGGCGTCACCCTGGTCGACGTCGATCCGTGGGAACAGCGCCGTGGCGCCCAGCGCACCGAGGCGCTCGTCAAGCGCGATGCCGTAGCCGCAGTAGCGCGCGTAATTACGGTCGCCCAGCGCCAGCACCGCGTACTTGCAGCCGGCCAGCGCCAGCGGCCCTGCATGCAGGTCGCGCGTGAAGCGGCGCGCTGCATCGGGCGCTTCGCCGTCGCCAAAGGTCGCCGCCACGAACAGCGCATGGTCGTAGCCAGCCAGTTCGCCCGGGCTGAGCGCCGACACCGCGCGCAGGTCGACCGCGCGGCCACCGGCGCGCAGCGCCGCAGCGCTGTGCAGCGCGATCCGTTCGGCCTGGCCGCCCTGGCTTGCAAACGCCAGCAGGATCGGTGCGCCGGCGCCTGGCGTGGTGGGTCCGCTCGTCATGGCGAGCGCCCGTTCGCGCGCCAGGGCGCGCTGTTGGCGTCGCCGGCCCAGGTACAGCAGCCAGCCGGTAATGGCAAAGCCGGGCAAGGCCAGGCTGGCGAGCATCATGATGACCCGCCCCGGCAGGCCGAAGTAGCTGCCCGTGTGCAGCGGCCGGATCGTGCTCAAGGCGCGCTGGCCAACGGTTTGCGCGTCGTAGGGTTCGTTCTTGAGCAGTGCGCCGTCGCTGGCGCGCAGCGACATGCGGTTGCGGGCGCGCTCGTGCGGGCCGTCCTGCGCAATCCACGTCAGTTGGTAGGCGCCGCTGCCGCGTTCCGGCAGGCGGATCGTCGCGCTGGCCCAGTTCGGGGCATGCGCGAGGAAGGTGTTCCAGGCCGGATCGAGTGCGGCCGGGCCATCCGGCGTTGCTGGGCGCTTGCGTGGCTGCGCCTTTGTTTCGGTCGCGGCGCGGCGCTCGCTGCCGGCCCAGCCCTGCACCGTGTCGCGCACGACGTCAAAACTCCAGTAAATGCCGGTGCCACCCACGATCAGGTAAGCCACCAGCGCCCAGGTACCGGCAATCGCATGCAGCGCCCACAGGAACGAGCGGCCCCGCAGGCTGGTATTGAAGGTGAGCCAGGTGCGCCAGTTGGCGGGTTGGCGCGGCCAGCGCAGATACAGGCCGCTGAGCGCGAGACCCACGAGGCACAGCGCCAGGATGCCCAGCACGAGGCGGCCCGGGGCGCGCGGCAGCAGCATCCAGCGATGCAGTTCCTCGACCCAGTTGAACGCGGCCTCGAAGCGCAGCGCCGGCAAGACCGCGCCGCTGTACGGGTGCACGCGCACGTCCGGACCGCGCCGCTCACCCTCCGGCGCGGCAAAGCGCACCAGCGCCGTGCTGGCAGGATCCGCTTCCAGCACGATGCTCACCACGCGCTCCCCGGGTCGCGCGCGCTGCGCGGCCTGCAGCAGTTGCGCCGGCTGCAGGCGCGCACGCGCTTCGGCATCGACCGTCATGACGCCCGGATTGAGCACGTCGAGCAGTTCGTCCTCGAACGCCATGATGGCGCCGGTCAGGCCAATGACGGCCAGCAGCGTGCCGGCCGTGATGCCGACGAACCAGTGCAGCTGGAACCAGACCGTGCGCAGCGACGGCAGGCGCCAGCGGCTCACAGCGCGACCTTCATCGACAGCTTGATCAGGCGCGGCAAGCCTGCGCTCAGGCGCGTGCCGGCGCCGGCCCAGTACTGCTTGTCTGCAGCATTGTCGACATTGAGTTGCCACGTGGTGCGCTTGCCGGCGAATTGGTCGATGTATCGGGCACCCACGCTGAACACGGTGGTGCCGCCCAGCCAGGCCTGGTTCAGGTCATTCACGGGCCGCCGGCCCGTGTAGTACGCGCCGCCCGTCAGCGCCAGGCCGGGCACCGCATCCAGGTCCCAGGCCACGAACGTGCTGGCGGTGCGGCGCGCTGCATTTTCCGGCAGCTTGCCGTCATACGTCGCGTTGATATTGCGGAAAGCCGGATCGAGCCACTGGGCCGACGCCTGCCAGGCCACGCTGCGCAGAATGCGGCCCTGCGACGACAGCTCCAGACCGCGATAGCGCTGCTCGCCATCGGCGGTGAAGACATTCGCGGCGTTGGTGTAGTAACCGGGGCGCTCGATCTCGAAGAGTGCCGCCTGTGTCAGCAAGCCGCCAGGCGTGCGCCAGCGCGCGCCGACTTCGCGTTGCTTGCTCACGCCGGGCGCCATGCGGGTTCCTTCATTCGCAGTGCCGGCCGGTGCGGCCTCGCCCTCTTCCAGGCCTTCGGCGGCTGACGCATACACGGAGAGATCGTCACGCAGGCGGTAGATGACGGCTGCCATCGGCGTCGTCTCGCTCGCGTCGTAGTCGTTCACGCCCTGCGTGCTGCGGTAGTCGACGCGGCGCACGCCGCCGATGAATTGCCAGGCGCCCAGGCTGATGCGATCGACCAGGTACAGGCCCTTGTCGCGCGAATCGAGTGCCGCCGTCGTGGGCGTCGCCGGCCGCGCACCGACCGAGACGTTCGTCACCGGCAGCGGCGCATACAGATTCTGTGCGGGGATCGTGTAGTTGGCCTGGAAGATCGGGGCCTGGCCCTTGTCGGTATCGCTCGCGCCGATCGTCACCTCGTGCGTCAGGGAGCCCGTGCGCAACTGGCCGGCCAGTTCGGCGCGCAGCATGCGCGAATCCACGTCGGCATGCTGCAGATTGCCCGTGATGCGCCCTGCCCCGGTCGCGATGCTCGCTGCATTATTGAAGCGGAAGATCGGCAGCGAACGGTCGCGCTTCGTTTCGGCGTGGCCCGCTTCGAGCGTCAGCGCCCAGGCGTCATTCAGTGCGATGTCTGCGCGCAGCTGCGCGTTGCGCGCATGCGTTTCGAACCTGGCCCAGTCGGGGCCGACGAGCCGGCGCGGATCCACCGCGCGCGGCAGCGTGATCACGCCGCCCACGGCCGGCGGCAGGTTGATCCCGGCCTGCTCGGTCACGCGGCGCTTGTCGTATTCGAGGTCGGCGCGCAGGCGCACGCGCGCGTTCACGCGCCAGTCGAATGCGCCGGAGGCGAAGCCGCGGTTGCCGTTGCCGACGCCATCGAGGTGAGAGCCGAGCGTGCCGCCGGCCGCGTTGATCCGCACGCCGAACGCGTCATCAACACCGAAGCGGCGCGCAGCATCGAGCGTGGCGACGACGGTCCCATTGCTGTCGACGTTGGCGCCGACGGTGTTCAGCGGCATGCTGCCGGCGCGCTTGGTGACGAAGTTCACGACGCCGGCCGGCGACGTGAAGCCGTAATACAGGGCCGTTGCGCCCTTGAGCACCTCGACGCGCTCCTTGTTCTCCATCGACACCTGGCCGAAGTTCATGATCGGCAGCGAGCCATTGAGGCGGTAGTTGGTGCGGTTTTCGACAGCGATGCCACGGATGACCAACTGGTCCCACGTGTCGCCGCCGTTCTGCTGGCGCGTCACGCCGGCCGTATTGCGCACTGCGTCATACAGGCCGGCGGCGCCCTGCAGGTCGAGCACGTCGCGGGTGATGACGTTAACGGTCGACGGCACGTCCATCACGTCGCTGCCGCGAAAGCTCCCGGCTTCCACTGTATTGGGCATGAACCCCTGCGCCTTCACGGCCGTTACGCGCACTGCCGGCATCGCGCCACCATCGGCTTCCTGCGCCATCGCTGTCGTCGGAAACGCATGCGGAAACACCAGGGACAGGGCAAGAACGAGACGCGACGGACGCAGGCAAAGGGACGAGGACATGAGAAGAAGCAGTGACGAGGAGCAAACCAGGATTCTATCGTGAATGAGAATCATTTTCAATGACGACGGCAGGTACACCGTGACTTGCTGCAGATGCACACCATGTACTTGGCGTACCTATCGCCTTTTGTGATGCAGGCATCAGAAAACGCTATTTACATGTGCATGTCATTCAATTCTATGATGACTTGACTGCATCAAACGCCACGCGCGGGGCAGCCTCGAGCACAAAAGCCTATAACAGGAGACACGCATGCCGACACACGCAATCACACGCAGGGTACTGACCGCCGCAATCGCGCTGCTCGCTTCAAGCGCCGCCCTGGCCGCCGACTATCCGGAAAAAACCATCACCCTCGTCGTCCCGTTCTCGGCCGGCGGGCCTACCGACGTCGTGGCCCGGATCCTCGGGCAGAGCATGGCGAAGTCGCTCAAGCAATCGATCATCGTGGAAAACGCCCTTGGTGCGGGCGGCACGCTGGCCGCCGGCCGCATCGCGCGCGCCACGCCGGATGGCTACACGCTGCTGCTGCACCATAACGGCATGGCCACCAGCACCACGCTGTACCGCAAGCTCGCCTTCAACCCCATGACCGACTTCGAGTACATCGGCCAGGTGGCCGACGTGCCGATGGTGCTCATGGCGCGCAAGGACCTGGCGGCCAATACGCTGCCCGAGCTGATCGCGATGATCAAGTCGAAGAAGGACGCGATGACAATGGGCCATGCTGGTCTGGGCGCCGTGTCGCACCAGTGCGGCATGCTGTTTCTGAGCGCGATCGGCGTGCCACTGACGACCGTTCCCTACAAGGGCACGGCGCCGGCACTGAGCGATATGCTGGGTGGCCAGATCGACCTGTTGTGCGACCAGACGACGCAGACGACGTCGTACATCCGCACCAATCGCGTGAAGGTGTACGGCGCGACGACGAAGACCCGCATCCCGTCGCTGCCGACCGTGCCGACACTGGCCGAGCAGGGCATGGCCGGTTTCGAGATGTATGTGTGGCACGGGATGTACGCACCAAAAGGCACGCCACCAGCGGTGGTGGCGCGTATCGGCACCGCGCTGCGCGAGGCGCTCAACGATCCGAACGTGAAGGCGCGCTTTGCCGAACTGGGCGCCGAGCCGGTGTCGGATGCGAAGGCCACACCGGAAGGCTTGCGGACGCACCTGAAAGCAGAGATCGAGAAGTGGGGCCCGATCTACAAGAAGAACGGCGCGTTCGCCGACTGATACGCGCAACGCAAAAAGCCCGCGCTGCCATCACGGCAGCGCGGGCTTTTTTTATCGCTGTTCGCTAGACCGCGCCTTGCGCGTGCATGGCTGCGATGGCCGCTGGGTCGTAGCCCAGCTCCGCCAGGATCGCATCCGTATGCTGGCCCAGCGCGGGCACGGCGTCCATGCGCGGCGTGACGTTGTGCGGTAATCCGGGCGGCAGCATGGCGGGCACGCGGCCGTTGGCGGTGTCGACTTCGGTCCAGCGCCCACGCGCCTTCAGTTGCGGATGGCCCCACACTTCGTGCATGTCGTTGACCTGGGCATTGGCGATGTGGGCCAGCTCCAGCCGCTCGCGCACCTGCTGCGCCGTCAACGTCGAAAACGCCGCCACGATCAGCGCCGCCAGTTCATCGCGCGCTGCGACCCGGCGTGCGTTGGCGTTGAAGCGCGGATCGTTCGCCAGGTCGGGCGCCTGCAGCACGATGGCGCAAAAGGCCGTCCACTCACGTTCGTTCTGGATGCCCAGCATGACCGACTTGCCGTCGCCAGCCAGGAACGGCCCGTACGGGAAGATGGTCGCGTGCGAGGCGCCCGTGCGCGCTGGCGGCGCCGCGCCGTCATATGCGTAGTACAGCGGATAACTCATCCACTCGGCCATGCTCTCCAACATCGACACATCGATGCGGCAGCCTTCGCCCGTGCGGCCACGCTGCAGCAGCGCGGCCAGGATGTTCGTGTACGCGTACATGCCGGCTGCGATATCGGCAATCGAACAGCCAGCCTTCGACGGGTCGTCCGGCGTGCCGGTGATCGACAAAAAACCTGATTCGCTCTGGATCAGCAGGTCGTAGGCCTTGCGGTCGCGGTACGGACCGTCGCTGCCGTAGCCCGAGATGTCGCAGACGATCAGGCGTGGATGGCGTTCTTTCAGCGCTTCATAAGACAAGCCAAGGCGTTCGGCCGCGCCGGGCGCGAGGTTCTGCACCAGCACGTCGGCTTCTGCCAGCAGGCCGGCCAGCACGGCGTCGGCCTGTTCGTGCTTGACGTCGAGCGTGAGGCTTTCCTTCGAACGGTTGGTCCAGACGAAGTGCGAGGCCAGGCCATTGACGCGTTCATCGTAGCCGCGCGCGAAGTCGCCGCTGCCGGGCCGCTCGACCTTGATGACGCGCGCGCCCAGGTCGGCCAACTGGCGCGTGCAGAACGGCGCTGCGATCGCGTGTTCCAGCGTGACGACGGTGATGCCGTCGAGAGGTCGCATTGGTGTCACAGGTGTCATGTGCGCGCCTCCTCAGAACGAACGTGGCAGACCAAGCACATGCTCGGCGACGTACGACAGAATCAGGTTTGTCGAGATCGGCGCCACCTGGTACAGGCGCGTTTCGCGGAACTTGCGCTCGACGTCGTATTCGGACGCGAAACCGAAGCCACCGTGGAACTGCAGGCAGGCGTTGGCCGCTTCCCACGATGCTTCGGCGGCCAGCATCTTGGCCATATTGGCTTCAGCGCCGCACGGCTTGTGCGCATCGAACAGCGCGCAGGCTTTAAAGCGCATCAGGTTCGCCGCTTCGACGTTGATATACGCGCGCGCAATCGGAAATTGCACGCCCTGGTTCTGGCCGATGGGTCGCCCGAACACGACGCGCTCATTGACGTACTTGCTGATCTTGTCGATGAACCAGTAGCCGTCGCCGATGCATTCGGCAGCGATCAGCGTGCGCTCGGCATTCAGGCCGTCGAGGATGTACTTGAAGCCCTTGCCTTCTTCGCCGATCAGATTCTCGGCCGGGATTTCCAGGTTCTCGAAGAACAGCTCATTGGTCTCGTGGTTGACCATGTTCTGGATCGGCTGCACGACCATGCCCTGCTTGATCGCATCCTTGATGTCGACCAGGAAGATCGACATGCCCTCGGATTTTTTCGTGACCTCGGCAAGGGGCGTGGTGCGCGCCAGCAGGATCATCAGGTCGGAATGCTGCACGCGCGAGATCCACACCTTCTGGCCGTTGATCACGTAGCGGTCGCCCTTGCGCACGGCCGTCGTCTTGATCTTGGTGGTGTCGGTGCCGGTGGTCGGCTCGGTCACGGCCATCGATTGCAGGCGCAGTTCGCCGCTGGCAATGCGCGGCAGGTAGTGGCGCTTCTGCGCTTCGGAGCCGTGGCGCAGCAGCGTGCCCATATTGTACATCTGGCCGTGGCAGGCGCCGGCGTTGCCGCCCGAGCGGTTGATCTCTTCCATGATGACCGAGGCTTCCGTCAGGCCCAGGCCCGAGCCACCGTATTCCTGTGGGATCAGCGCCGCGAGCCAGCCGGCTTGCGTCAGTGCGGTGACAAAAGCTTCGGGGTAGCCCCGCTCGTCGTCGACCTTGCGGAAGTACTCGGCCGGGAATTCGGCGCACAGGGCGCGCAGCGCGTCGCGGATGTCTTCAAAATCGTGGTCGGTGTGCATGGCGGTCTCCTGGTTTTTATTGGGGTGGCTTAGGCCAGCAGCGCTTCGGCGCGCATGGCCAGTTGGCCGTCGTGGGTCTTGGCCCACAGCGTGATCGTGTGGCCGTCCGGCTCGACGCGGCCGCAAACGCTGAAGCGGTGGATGTCGAATAGCGGCTGCACGGCGCGAAACGAAAACGCGCTGACGACGGCGGCCGGCCGTTCGCGCCGCACGAGGTCGAGCAGCAGGCTCGCGATCAGCGGGCCGTGCACGATCAGGCCCGGATAGCCTTCGACCTGCGTCACGTAGGGCTGGTCATAATGGATGCGGTGGCCGTTGAAGGTCAGCGCCGAGTAGCGAAACAGCAGCACCGGGTCGGGCGTGATCTCGCGGATCCAGTCGTGGTCAAGGTCGGCCATTACCGGGACCGGCGCCGGATCGTCAGGCTGCGGATTGGCGCGGTAGACGATGTCATGTTCTTCCTCGATCGCCACGCCGGCTGCGCCTTCGATCACGTGGCGCACCAGCACGAACACCAGCTTGCCGCTGCGGCCTTCCTTGCTCGTGATGTCCGCAATGGTCGACACGCGCCGTGCCTGATCGCCGACCTGCAGCGGCGCAATGAAGCGCAGGCGCCCGCCGGCCCACATACGGCGCGGCAGATCGACCGGCGGCAGGAAGCCCCCGCGCAGTGCGTGGCCGTCCGGTCCGAGTTGCGATTGCCGGTGGACGGGCAAAAAGTACAGCCAGTGCCACAGCGGCGGCACGGCGCTGCCGGGGTGCGGGGCCGGGTCATCGCGGTCGAGCAGCGCGGCCATCGCCGCGAGCGGCGCTGCGGTGATGGCATCCAGCTGTTCTTCGGTGCGGCCCTGCCAGGCGGTCAACTTGTCCATGGGGTGTCTCCTGTCGTTGTCTTGTTCTAGTCGAATGCGTCGTCGACGATGCGCTGGGCCCGGAGGATCACGGGGCGATCGGCCATCTTGCCGTCCACGGCGACGGCGGCGCCGTTGGCCTCGCGCGCTGCGGCCAGCACGCGCGTGGCCCAGGCCAGCTCGACATCCGTGGGCCGAAAGCCTGCGTTGACGGACGCCACTTGGCGCGGATGGATGCATAGCTTGGCGCCGAAGCCGAAGCGGCGGGCGCGCACGGTGTCCGCACGCAGCTGGGCGTCGTCGTCCAGCGCCACGGTCACGCCATCGATGGGCGCCGCCAAACCGGCCACGCGCGAGGCCAGCACCAGCATCGAGCGAAAATGCAGCAGTTCCTCGTCATCGCCCTCGATGCCCAGGTCGAACTGGAAATCGATCGAGCCGAATGCCAGGCGCGCGACGCCTTTCACACGCGCCAGCGCATCGACCGCTGCCATGCCGGCGGCGGTCTCGATCAGCGGCAGTACCGGGAGGCCAAGCTGCGCAACGCGCTGCAGATTTTCCACCGACTCGGCCTTCGGCAGCATGATGGCGGCCACGCCGGCGTGGCGACACAGGGCCAGGTCATCCTCGAACCAGGGGGTGTCTTCGGCGTTGATGCGCAGGATGACGGGCATCGATGGGTCAAGTGCCGCTGCCACCTGCATGCGCGCCGCGTCCTTGTCTGCGGGCGGGACAGCATCTTCAAGGTCCACGATAACGGCGTTGGCTCCGCTATCCAACGCGCGGACAAAACGCTCGGGGCGGTTACCGGGGACGAACAGGTAGGAACGGGGGATGGCTGCCATGACGAACCAGTCGCGTGGTGGGATTGAGGCCCATCATAAATTTGAATGCAGGCGACTCAGAAATAGAAAAACGTGATTCGACGATCACGTGAGTGCATGGCTGGCAGCGATCACGCCCCGGTATTGCAGGCAGCGGAGGAATAGCTTATGTTGATGGCACGACCACTTGAAGGACAACCATGGATATCAAGCAGATCCGCACACTCATCGCCATTGCCGAAACGGGCAGCGCCACCAAGGCTGCGGAACTGCTGCACCTGGTGCAGCCAGCCGTGTCGCGCCATATCCGGATGCTGGAAGAAGAATGCGGCGCCCTGCTGTTCGAGCGTGAGCGCCACGGCATGGTGTTGACCGACGCCGGCCGCACGCTGGCCGAATACGGCCGCCGCGCGCTGCGTGAACTGGACAAGGCACGCGCCGAAATCGGCCCGGCCGCCAATGCGATCTCGGGCCGGCTGATGATCGGACTGCTGGCCAGCACCAGCAATCTGCTGGCGACCGAACTGGTGGCGCGCGTGCGCACCCGACACCCTGCGGTCACGGTCGGCATCAATGTCGGGTATGCGGGCAATGTCGTGCAGTGGCTGGAAGCCGGTGAAGTCGAACTCGCGCTGCTGTACGACACACGCGCCTCGAATGGCCTGCAGGTCGAAGCGCTGCTCGATGAACGCCTGTACGTAATCGGCCCACCGGGCGAGATCGATGCGTCGACGCCGTTTCCGCTCAAGCAGCTGCGCGACCGACCAATGATCCTGCCGAACGCCCCGCATGGCCTGCGCAGCATCATCGAACACGCG
This sequence comes from Telluria sp. LT1R51-2, assembly GCF_059685775.1. NCBI lineage: Bacteria > Pseudomonadati > Pseudomonadota > Betaproteobacteria > Burkholderiales > Oxalobacteraceae > Telluria > Telluria sp. LT1R51-2. The sequence goes on from NZ_JCASIM010000001.1 coordinate 2,425,614, forward strand.
CTGGCAGTGGCCGGCATCAGTGTCGACGTGGTGGCCGAAACGAATGCCCTCGACCTGCAGAAATCGCTGGTCAACAAAGGCTTCGGCTACAGCATCCTGCCCAGCTCAGCGATCCTCGACGAACTGCGTGAGGGCACGCTGTCGGGCGCCCCGGTCGGCACGCCCGACCTGTCACGCCGCATCGTCCTGGCACGCGCCGCCACCCGTCGCGCTTCACCGGTCAGTGTGGCAGCCGCCCCCGAACTGGTCGGCCTGATGAAAGAAATGGTCCTGAGCGGCGCCTGGCCCGGCGCCGCCTGGATCGGCCGCTGACCGCACCAGCCGCAGCCACTGGCTGGCTGGCTGGCTGCCAAAGAAATTGCCCAATAATTCGACTCTGACCCTAATTGTCAGGCAGCCTCGACACTCAAAACAATAATTAGGGTCAGAGTCGAATTGTTTGACAACTTTTGGGAATTGCCCAATAAATCGACTCTGACCCTATTTGTTGGCGGGCCCGAGCAATTGCCCAATAATTCGACTCTGACCCTCATTGCGGAGAAATCGGATCAATTGCTCAATAATTCTACTCTGACCCTAATTAGGGGTTGGGGTTAGAGGGATTGGCCGAGTTTCAGCGTGGCGGCGACGTTGCGGGCCGTGGTGCGCAGGTTGAATTCGGCGTTGGCGAGGGCTTCGGCGACCGTGCCGGCTTTCATGATGGTGCTGAAGGTGGCGTCGATGCCGTGGGCGTGGACGGCGCTGGCGTCGTGGCCCAGGCAGCCACCGATGGCGATGACCGGTTTGCCATGGTGGGCGGCGACGCGGGCCACGCCGATCGGCGTTTTTCCGTTGACGGTCTGGCTGTCGATGCGGCCCTCTCCCGTGATGACCAGGTCGGCCAGCGCGACGGCGGCGTCCAGTCCGACCGCGTCGGCGACGATTTCGCTGCCCGGCCGCAGGCGGCCTTTCAGGAAGACCAGCATTGCAGCGGCGATGCCGCCACCGGCGCCGGCACCCGGCACGTCGGCCACGTCCTGGCCCAGGTCGCGCGCGATGACGGCGGCGTAGTGGCGCAGGTTGGCGTCGAGTTGGGCGACCATCGCTGGCGTGGCGCCCTTTTGCGGGCCGAAGATGGCGGAGGCGCCATTTAGACCGACCAGCGGATTGCTGACGTCGCACGCCACCTCGAATACCGCGTCCCGCACGCGCGCGTCGAGCTGCGTGATGTCGATGCGCGCGAGGTTTGCCAGCGCGGCGCCGCCCGGCGCCAGTGGCGCGTCCTGCGCGTCGAGCAGCTGCACGCCCAGTGCTTGCAGCATCCCGGCGCCGCCGTCGTTGGTGGCGCTGCCGCCCACGCCGAGAATGAAGCGGCGCGTACCGGCGTCGAGCGCGGCGAGGATCAATTCGCCCGTGCCACGGCTGGTCGCGCGCAGCGGATCGCGCGCGGCCGGCGGGACCAGTTCCAGGCCGCTGGCAGCGGCCATCTCGATCACGGCGATGACGTCGCCGCCCGTCAGGCCGTAGAAGGCGTCGACGGGCGTGCCCAGCGGACCGGTGGCGCGCAGGTCGACGCGGCGGCCGGCCGTCGCGGCGATCATCGCCTCGACGGTGCCTTCGCCACCATCGGCGACGGGGATCTTGACATAGCTGGCGTCAGGGAATATCTCGCGGAAACCCGCCTCGATGGCGCTGGCTGCTTCCAGCGCCGACAGGCTTTCCTTGAATGAATCGGGTGCGATCACGATGTGCATACTGCGCTCCGATCAACGATTGACGAGGCGCGCAGGCACCACGAGCACCAGCATCGCGCCGATGAACAGCACGGTCGACAGGATGTACAGCGCCATGTCCGTGCTGCCGGTGGCGTCCTTGATCCAGCCGACCAGGAAGGGGCTGAGGAAACCGGCGATCTGGCCCATCGAATTGATCAGCGCCAGGCCGGCGGCCGCCGCCGCGCTGCCCAGGAACGCTGCCGGCAGCGGCCAGAACATCGGCAAGCCGGTCAGTGCGCCCATCGTCGCCAGACTCAGGCCGATCATCACCAGCACCACGCTATCCGAGAAGTTCGCGGCCAGCAGCAGGCCAGCCAGCGCCATCAGCAGCGGCGCCGAGAGGTGCCAGCGGCGTTCGCGGCGACGGTCGGCCGAGCGGCCCACCAACACCATGAAGACACCCGCGAACAGGTACGGAATCGCGCTGAGCCAGCCGACCGTCGTGGCGCTCTCGAAGCCCAGCGACTTGATGATCGATGGCAGCCAGAAGTTGATCGCATACACGCCCATCTGGATGCTGAAATAGATGAAGCCGAGCATCCACACATGCCAGTCGCGCAGCACGGCGCCGAACGAATGCACCGCGTGCGTGCCGCTCGAGCGCTGCGCTTCGTCCTCGTCGAGCGCCGTCTGCATCGCGGTTTTTTCCTCGGCCGTCAGCCACGGCGCCTGCGCCAGGCTGTCGTTCAGGTAGAACAGCACGGCCACGCCCAGCAGCACGGTCGGAATCCCCTGCAGCAGGAACAGCCACTGCCAGCCAGCCATGCCGCCCTGCCCGGCCGAGAAGTGACTGAGCATCCAGCCCGACAGCGGGCCGCCGATCAGGCCCGAGACGGGAATGGCCGACATGAACAGCGCCATCACCTGGCCGCGCTTGTGCGCCGGGAACCACTTGGTGAAGTACAGGACCATGCCCGGGAAGAAGCCCGCTTCGGCCACACCGGTAAAGAAGCGCAGCACATAGAATTCGACGGGCGTGCTCACGAACAGCATGCAGGCCGACAGCGCGCCCCAGGTCATCATCATCACCGCGATCCAGCGCCGCGCGCCGAGCTTGTGCAGGATGAGGTTACTCGGCACGCCGAAGGTCACGTAGCCGATGAAGAAGATGCCGGCACCCAGGCCATACACGGTCTCGCTCAGCTGCAGCGCATCGAGCATCTCGAGCTTGGCGAAACCGACGTTGACGCGATCCAGGTAATTGAAGAAGTAGCAGACGAAGATGAAGGGGATCAGGCGCCACGTGGCCTTGCGGTAGGCGCCGTCGAGCAGGCTCGCGCCGGGGGTGCTGGCAATGGTACTCATGCTGTCTCCGAATATATGGTCATGTAATCATCGAGATTATCAACCAAACAAGGGCCACACAGCGTCGGCGACACGCACAAGATTCAGTACCACGTTCACGCCTTTTTTCAGACATATGCACAAGTTGGCCGCCGAATATGGTTCTCCCGAACAGGCCAGCGTCTGCTATCGGACCCTGGCAACACCCGCCCGACGCAGGCGCAGCCCCGACAAATTGTGCATAATCACAAACGATTCCCCCCTTCAGATATCGCCATGCACATCCTCGACGCCGGCCTCGCGCAGGAGATCGTCTCGCGCACCATGCGCATCATCCCGTTCAATGTCAACGTGATGGACGCCCACGGCGTCATCCTCGCCAGCGGCAATCCGGGGCGGGTCGGCGAGCTGCATGCCGGCGCCTTGCTGGCGCTGGCCAAGAAGCTCACCACCGAAATCGATGCAGCGGCCGCGCACAAGCTGCATGGCGCTCAGCCGGGCATCAATCTGCCGCTGTGCGTCGGCGGCGAGATCTGCGGCGCGGTGGGCTTGTCCGGCGCGCCCGACGACGTGCGCCAGTTCGGCGAGCTGGTACGCCTCAGTGCCGAGATGATCCTCGAGCAGGCCGCCCTGACCCAGGCGCTGCAGAGCCATTCACGCTACCGCGAAGCGTTCGTGCTCAACCTGATCCGCTACGAGCCGGGCGCGCGCGCCGAACTCGAAGGCTGGGCGCAGCGCCTCGGGATCGACGTCGAGCGCATGCAGCTCGTGTTCCTGGTAGAACTGCAGGGCGTGCCGCCAGCAGTGGACCATGCGCCGAGCGCCGTGCAGGTGCTGCAGATGCGGATCCTCGCGCGACGCGACGACGCCCTCACCGCCACCGTCGGGCCGGCCGAACTGGTGCTGCTCGAGGCGTGGGAGCCGTCACGCAAGGGACTCGAGACACCGCCGCAGCGCCGCCTCGACGCCCTGGCCCAGCTGCTGCGCGAAGAATGCACGCTGCCGTTCACGCTGTCGATGGGAATCGCCTTGCCCGGCATCGACGGCGCGGCCATCTCGTATGGCAGTGCGCGCACCGCCAGCCGGCTGGGGCGTGCGCGCGATCCGCAGCAGCAGGTCTTCAGTTATTACGAGATGGCCTTGCCGGTGCTGCTGTCCGGCCTGGACAGCGGCTGGCAGGCGCACCAGCTGCGCATGCCGATCGCGCGGCTTGCGCACGACAAGAGCCGCGCCATGCTGCGCGCAACGCTATCCGCGTGGTTTGCGCAGAACGAGAATTCGGCCGCCACCGCAAAGGCGCTGGGCATCCACCGCAACACGCTCGACTACCGGCTGCGGCGCATCGGCGAGCTCACGGGCCTGGACCTCGGCGCGAGCGAAGACAAGCTGCTGCTGTATGTGTCGTCGTTGTTAAGCCCGACCCTGAGTCCGACCCTGAGCGCAACGGTGAGCCCGCCTGTCAGCTCGACTGTCAGACCTGCCGACCCACCGGCGTAGCCGACAACGCGCAGGTCGGCATCGATGCCGGCATCGCGCCCGACTTGTTGTCGTCGCGCGCGCGCCGGGCCTTCGCCGCCGCAGCAATGCGACGCGTCTCGGTCAGAGCGGCCGCGCGTTGCGCCAGGGTCAGCTGGCCGCCCAGCGCCGTCAGCAACCCGCTGCCCTCGGCGAACATCAGCAGCGACGGGTCGCCAGGCTGCGCAAGCTCCGTGTCGATCAGGCCAACCGCGAGCAGGTAGCCATACCCCTGCACCAGGTGCCTGTCCGTCAGGTCCGCGCCGCCCCGCTTCTGCATGCCACACATGGCATCGGGCATATCGAGCGCCAGCACGCTATTTCTCACACATTATGACGAGCGCTGGCGCAGATACACTTTGTAGCATTGCTTACTGGAATTCTTAACATGTTAGGCGGTGGCCGTAGTCTAATGAACTCATCGATTCAACGGATCGGCCACCAGGAGAAATAAAAATGAAAACCAAGTTCATCGCAGCATTGATTGCATTGACCTTTACCGTGAGTGGCAGCGCTTTTGCACAACGCGGTGATCACGGAAACGATCGCGATCACGACCGCAACGGCTATTCGCAGCAACGCGACGACCGCCGCGACGATGACCGCCGTGACGACGATCGCCGCAACAACGGCGGCCCGCGTGCCCATGACAACCAGCATCGCAACGACAGCGCCCAGTATTATCGCCGTGACGATAACCGCGGTGGCGGTCCGCGCCACGACCTGCGCCGTGGCGGCAAGCTGCACAAGGAATACCGGAATAATCGTTATGTTGTGAATGATTGGCGCGGCCGTCACCTGAGCGCGCCACCGCGTGGCTATCACTGGGTCCAGACCGGCAACGATTATGTGCTGGCAGCGATCGCCAGCGGCATTATTGCCCAGGTACTGTTCGCGAATTAAACGCCAGTTGATGCTTCGATAAACCGCCCGTCTAACGACGCGGCGGTTTTTTTACGCGTGCGCGTACCATATTTACAACATCCATTCATCCCTCTCCGATTGTTGCATCCATTCAACCCAGCGCACGTTTAATATCAGTCAATAAGTTTGATGTAATCACGGAGAATGGATGAATACGAATTTGAAACCAGGCGCACGCGCCGTGCGCGGCGTCCTCCTGGCCTGCGCCGGGACGACCATTGCCCTGGCCAGCCTGCCTCTCGCCGCGCAAACGCTGCCAGCGACGTCGGCAACTGAATTGCCGCGCGTCGAAGTCACGGGCTCGGCGATCCGCCGCGTGCAGTCTGAAACTGCGCTGCCAGTGCAAACGATTTCACGTGCCGAGATCGAGAAAACGGGTGTGACCACCGCCGCCGAACTGATGGGACGCGTGTCGGCCAACAGCAATGGTTTGACCGACGGCGCCAGCATCAATGTCGGCGGCGACCAGCGCGGCTTCAACAGCGCCAACCTGCGTGGCATCGGCACCTCGTCGACGCTCGTGCTGCTCAATGGCCGGCGCATGGCCAACTTTGCGTCGCCCGGCGATGACAGCGGCGTTGACCTGAACAATATTCCGGCCGCCGCCCTCGAGCGCGTCGAAGTGCTGCTCGACGGCGCATCGGCGCTGTATGGCACTGACGCCATCGGCGGCGTCATCAACTTCATCACCCGCAAGGATTTCCAGGGACTCGAAGCGAACGTGTACGTCGGCACGACGGACGAAGGCGGCGCCGGCAAGCGCACCGCCAGCCTCAGCGCCGGCAAGGGCGTGCTCGAGCGCGATGGCTACAATGTGTTTGCCGTGGCCGACTTCCAGCGCGCCAATCCCCTCAACACGTCGCAGCGCAGCTTCATTCCTGGCCTGCAGGTCGAGCAGCGCCTCGGCCACCTGCTCTCCAGCTACACCAGCCCGGCCAATATCCGCCTGACCTCGGCCCAGCGCGATCGCCTGCAGGAGATCGGTTTCACGCTGAACGGCCAGCCGATCACGAACCGCCTGATCAACCTGTCGGTCCCGAACTGCGCGCCGCCGGCCAATGTCTACCTGCCCGAGGGCACCGGCGGCGTCGATGCCTGTACCTATAACTACATGGGTGATACCGAGCTGTATCCGAAATCCGAAAAAGCCAGCCTGCTCAGCCGCGCCGTCATCAAGCTGGGCGGCTCGCACCAGGCATATGCCGAAGTCGCGCTCAGCCGTGCCAAGACCGACTACACCGGCTCTTCGGCACGTGTGACCGGCTACATCGATTATTCGCGCGTGCCGCAACTGGCTGGCACCGGCCTGGACCAATTGGACGACGACATTCCGGGCGAACTGGAATTGCGCATGCGCCTGAACGAAGCGGGCCAGCGCACCAGCACGCTCACCAGCGAAGGCGTGCGTTTCGTGGTTGGCATGACGGGCACCGTGGGCGGCTGGGATTACGACACTGCGTACAACCACAGCGTCAACACGGTCAAGGACCGCGATACCCATGGCTACGTGCTGTACAACGAGCTGCTCGAAGGGATCGCCGACGGCCGCATCAACCCGTTCGGTGCATCGAGCCCGGAAGGCCAGGCGCTGATCGACAGCATCCAGGTCGACGATGTCGTGCGCCGCGCGCGCGGCACACTCGACGCCGTCGACGTGAAATTTTCACGCGCCCTGATGCCGATGGCGGGCGGCGAGCTGGCGGTGGCCATTGGCGGCGAAGCGCGGCGCGAAAAGAACCGCTTCACGCCATCGGCCCTGCTACTGAGCGACAACATCAACAATGACGCCGCGCCCGAAGGCGGCCGCGCGACCAGCGACAGCCGCGATGTGGCTGCGGTGTACGGCGAAGTGCTGATGCCGTTCGCGAAACAGTGGGAAGCGCAGCTGTCGGCGCGTTACGACCATTACGAAAACGTTGGCGGCGCGGTCAGTCCGAAGATCGGTCTGACCTACCGGCCAAGCGAGGCGCTGCTGCTGCGCGGTTCGGCCGGCCGGGGCTTCCGCGCGCCGTCAATGACGGAGTTGTATCGCCCGACCGTCTACAGCAGCACGGCCACCCTGCCCGATCCGGTCTACTGCGCCACGGTCGAGAACAATTATTCGGACTGCGCCGACAACTGGGACACGCGTCGCTACAGTAACGAAAACCTGAAGCCCGAGCGCAGCCGCCAGTTCTCGCTGGGCGCCGTGTTTGCCGCCGGCAAGCATGTCAGCGCATCGCTCGACTACTGGAACATCAAGCGCACGAACCTCATCAGCGAAATCGGCGATGACATTATTCTGGGCAACCTCGCCAAGTACGGCGATCTCGTGTATCGGGACGAGGACGGCCTGATCGACTACATCGCGCTGCGCAAGGACAACCGCGGCGCGCAACTGGCGCGCGGCATCGACCTGGCGCTCACGGTGCGTGGGGTCGATACAGCCATCGGTCGCTTCGGCGGACGCCTGAACGGTACCTATGTGCTGACGTCGGACATCCAGAATGCACCAGGGGACGAATTCGTGAGCAACCTGAACCGCTTCGTGACCGACGGCGTGGTCCAGCGCTGGCGGCACACGGTGAGCTTCGACTGGGATCGCGGCCCGCTGTCGGCCAGCCTGCAAAATACATTCTCGAGCGGCTACGAAGACCAGAATACGGCGATCAATATCGATAACGGCAGCGTGGTGGCGGCCAACCGGGTCAAGCGTTATTCGCTGTGGGATTTGTCGGGCGCGTATGCCGTCGATGCACACCTGAAGCTGCGGGTGGGCATCCAGAATCTGTTCGACAAGAGTCCGCCCTATTCCAACCAGGCTTATTACTTCTTGTCGGGATACGACCCCAGCTATACGGATCCGCGCGGGCGCCGTTTCTATGCCAGTGCCAATTACTCGTTCAGATAGCGTCTGATGGCTTGTTCCGGGATTTCACCGAGCCGTGGAATCCCGGATGTCTGCCAACGTCCCCCCGTTCATCGAGCACCACCTCGCCATGTCGGGAAAACTTACAAGCGTAAATACACTCAACAGGCGCTGATCACAATCTCGATCCAAATCAAGCACTTGTAATTTAATTAAGATGTGGCACGGTTACTGCTAGTTACAAGGCTCACACTAACCGGAGAAAACCATGTCCCTGCGTACCCTGAAAAAGCTGCTTGTCGGGCTGTCATTGCTGGCCTGCACTTCTGCATTCGCTGCACCGCTGGTGGTCAATATCGCTGGTGCCCAGAGCTTTGGTGAAGTGGGAGAGGCAGGCAATACGGTCTACACGTTCAATGTGGGCGCAGGCTCCCAGATCACCAGTGTCGCCTTCAACGTCAACATTACCGCTTTCACACCGAGCTATCTGTCCGAGATCGGCCTGTATTTCAGCGATTCAGCGCAGTCGACTGGCGTGTATTTCAACCCGGGTTTTGAAAACCCGGACCCTGGCACCGCCACCTACGCCGGCTCGGCCAGCCTGATCGACCTCGGGTTTGACTTCCTGGTCGGCGCCGATGGCATCCTGCGTCTGGAGTTCTACGAGGATTTCGATGATGGATTAGTATCGCCAGACGGCATCTGGAACTTCGGCACGATCACCTTTGGTGTGACGGAAGTGGGCGGGCCTGTCGATCCGGGCACGGACATTCCTGAGCCGGCAACCGGCATGCTGCTCGGCGCCGGCCTGGCCTTGATGGGCTTTACGGCGCGGCGCCGTCGCACCGGCGCCAACATGGTGTAAGCCGCAACCTGGCGCAGTTGCCTGGCAGCTGCGTCACAGGGACTGGTTCTCGATACGAACCAGTCTCCAGCAATCGTCCATCTTGAAGTAATACGACACCAGGTAATCGGTGTCGGCCTTGGCCAGATTGACCCGCGCCGTCGCTGTCGTCACCTCTTCCAGTTGCAGAACGAGCGCGTTGTCCTTGCGCTCCTGCACCAGAGGCATGACGGGAAATTCAGCCGACTGCACCGCCGTGTAGCTGCGTTGCACCGCCTCGTCACTGGAAAATCGCTGGATGAAAAACGAAATGTCCTGGGCCGGACAAACGGACGCCGACGTGGTCGCGGGCGCATCCGACTGCGTATTCAACTGCGCCGCCTGGCCATGACCTGCTGCCATCAGCAGCAGCGCGAAGCTTAGCTTGTCCAAACCACCCACATTGACCTCCCCGATCGATTCCCTCAGAAATAGCGCGCCGCGACCAAGCCGGCTGGCGGCCGATGGATCGACCGCCGCGCTTGCCTCGCAACCAGTGCCCAAGTCTATCAGAAGAGCAACGGCGTCCTGAACACGGTCGGCCAGGTCACCTTGACAGGTCGTCATCACGAAAAATGGGAACGTGCATCAGCTGTTCTGTCGCCATACAGGAACGAAAATCCTCTGACACCCGACATTTCTGCACACGATTGCATTGTCATGCCTCAAATGCAACGGATAAGCTGGCATTATGTGAAAGATTAGACATGAACGTCTGCAGCGCTCACGGGCGTCAGGCACAGAAAATCGCACGGCTTTGACAGAATGACGATGAATCGATTTCGAACTACCGGACTCCCGGCCAGCATCCGGGGCACGTTGCCCGCTCATCTTGACGCTTCCCCCACCACCCCTCCCCACCGCCCCCGCTTGCTGCTGGTCGACGACGAGCCGCGCGTACTGGCCTCATTGCAGGAAATGCTCAAAGGTAGCGGCTACGCCATCACGACGGCCGACAGCGGGACCGCCGCGCTGGCGTGCCTGGCAGAGATGCGCTTCGATCTGGTGCTGCTCGACCTGCTCATGATGGATGTCGATGGCCACCAGGTCATGGACTTCATCAACCAGCGCGACATCAAGGCCGACGTCATCGTTGTCAGTGGTACCGTCGGGATCGATTCGGCCATCGGCGCCCTGAAACGCGGCGCCCACGATTACCTGCGCAAGCCGTTCAGCCGCGAAGAATTGCTGCGCACGGTCGAAAACGCGCTCAAGCAGCGTGACCTGCAGCAGATCAACCGTCGCATGGTGGCAGCGCTCGCGCTGTCCGAGAAAAAATACCGTTATCTGGTCGACGCCTCGCCCGACATGATCTACATGCTCGGTCACGAAGGGCGCTTTACCTACGTGAATGACCGTGCGTGCCAGATGCTGGGCTATGAACGCGAAGAGCTGCTGGGCCAGCACTACACGGCGCTGCTGCATGCCGAAGACCACGAGCGCGCACTGTACGTGTTCAACGAGCGGCGTGTCGGCGAGCGGGCCTCGCGTGACGTCGAGCTGCGCGTAACGTGCCGGGCCAGCCCGATGCACGGACACGCCACCGTCGCCGACACATCCGTGATGACGATCTCGCTCAACGCGATCGGCATGCACCGCGAAAAACGCGATCCGCACACGCAGACCTATGTCGGCACTTACGGCATCGCGCGCGACGTCAGCGCGCGCAAGCGTGCCGAGGCGGTCATCCATCACCAGGCGTACCACGACATCCTGACCGACCTGCCCAACCGCGTGCTGTTCAAGGACCGGCTCGGCCTGGCGATGCTGCAGGCCCGCCGCAAGCGCGCCGAACTGGCGGTGATGTTCATCGACCTGGACCGCTTCAAGCTCGTCAACGACACGCTCGGCCACGGTCACGGCGACAAGTTGCTGCAGCAAGTGGCGCAGCGCCTGAAGGACTGCCTGCGCAAGGGTGACACGCTGGCGCGCCAGGGTGGCGACGAGTTCACGATCGTGCTGCCCGATCTGCGCTCGCGCGACGATGCGCGCGTGGTTGCCGACAAGTTCATCGAGCAGCTGCATCAGCCATTCGACCTGGCCGGCACCGAAGTGCATATTTCCGCATCGATCGGCGTGGCCATCTACCCCGAGCACGGCGAGTCGATCGACGAGCTGCTGCGCAATGCCGACATCGCGATGTACCGCGTCAAGGACCTCGGCAAGAATGGCCATGCGTTCTACGATCCGTCGATGCACGACGCGCTGCACCAGAACGTCGCGCTGGAACAGCATCTGCGCCGCGCACTCGAGCGCAACGAGCTCGAAATGTACTACCAGCCGCAGATCGACGCTGCCAGTGGCCGCATCATCGGCGCCGAGGCGCTGATGCGCTGGAACCATCCGGTGCGCGGCCTGATCATGCCTGCCGAGTTTTTGCCATTCGCCGAAGAGAGCGGCCTGATCGTGCCGATCTCGGAGTGGATGATCGACACCCTGTGCCGCGACATGGCGCAATGGGGCACGGACGGTGCGAACGCGTTGACGCTGTCGCTGAATCTGTCGCCGCATTATCTCGACCACAGCAAATTCTTCGAGACGATGCGCAATGCCCTCGAGCGCTATGACATCGGCCCGGGGCGGATCGCCGTCGAGATCACGGAGAATATCTGCATCCGCAACCCGCAGTACGCAATCGAGCAGCTCAAAAAGCTCGGGCAGCTGGGTGTCTCGGTGGCCATCGACGATTTTGGCACCGGCTATTCGTCGCTCGCGTATCTGCACCGGTTTCCGATCCAGACCATCAAGATCGACCAGTCGTTCGTGCAGCAGATCAGCGACGAGGATGGGCATTACCCCGTCGTGCTGGCGATCATCTCAATTTCACGCGGCCTGAATCTGGACCTGGTGGCCGAGGGCGTGGAAACCGAGGCGCAGGCTCGCTATCTGCGCGCGCACGGGTGTTCGACGATGCAGGGATTTTTGTTCCACCGGCCGATGCCGTTGGGGGGCTTTGTCAACGTGCTCAATTCGTAGCATTGTGGCGCCAGGCCATGGAAGGCCCGGCACCCTGGCGCGACGGCCCGCAATGCCACCATGGGGAGCAGTCCCTCCAGCCACATCGTGTCCTGCAGCCTTGGACCTGGGCACCGAAGCGCTGATCCGACAGCACCGTCTACGCCGATTGCACGTCGACTCCCGCCAATGTTCCAGCGATGGCGTACGGCCGGCTCGCGGGCTTGTTACTGGTTTTTTGGCCGTGGCCGCAATACTTTCTCAACGAAGCGGGCCGTTTGACCTGCCTGACTAGAAAAGGCGCGCCGGCCCTTGAAGGCAGGGCACGCATGGGCAGCGGCCATCAGCCGGGGCGACCTGCCGCCTCCGTCGGCACCTTGGCCGGGATCCATCATGTATCCGATCCTCTCGGCAATGACTTCGTTGCGGAGTAGGTCAATAACTTTGAGCGAGCTACCCGCAATCCAGTAACGACGATCATCGGCTGTCGAAATATCCTCATAAGTAACGCCATAGCGTGGTGCTGGCTCACTTGTAGGGCTGGACACCAGTACCACTCTGAAATAAGCCTTCAAATAGCGTGGGTCCTTCAAACCTGGTTGTTCGATGGACCCTGTGTAGCGATATCGTTTCCCATCCTTAGGGTCACTGGCGTCCACGTACATATATCCAACTTGCCTCTGAAGAGGAGCGATCCGCCCTTCTGCGCGCTCAATATGGCCAGGCAAATCATGGTGCGCCCTAAGAAAACTCTCGATATAGCCATCTCCGGTAAGGTCTCTCCCATACGGATCATCAAGGACGAACTGTTGGCTGTAGTTGATGTCGCGAGAACGAATCTTCAGTAGCAGCAGACCATCCACATCCTCGACGGTCCTTTTGATTGTCTCTCCAGCCGTATTGCAACGCTGCTGGAACAGCGTTCGCGCCACTGCCATATCTTTGGATTCTGCATAAACATGTGACGTTATGCTCGATAGGATCAATGCAACAGCAATTCCAATTAGCACCAACATATTTTTTTCTTGATCGTCACGAGACCTTCGGGATTCTTAATTGACACGCATAAAAAGTGCGCCAATTCCTGGTAATGAATCTTGACGCTGCAAAGACAACCCCATTTTTATGGTTTTACGACTAAGAAGAACGGCATCATCGAGAACATCAACAAACTGGCCTGCTCATGAAAAGGCCGACGAAGCGGATAAGTAAAGACGCAGATATATCCTAACGGAAAATTTCTGGAAATTACTCACCGATTGTCGCAAGGCATGTTGTAAATTTTCAGTTCCTGCAATCGTTTCCTCGTCGCAGTACGGCTTTGTTTCGTGCAAAACCGATGTTCGATGAATGGACTGCCGGCTTTTCGCCGCGATCATTCCCTTGACGTTGATCCACCCAGTAAGCTGATTCGCGCAACAAAGCCCCTACCACGCAATCCCTGGACGACACGGGCACTCACTCCCCCGTGATCTTCGCATCCTTCACAAATTTGCCCCACGTCTGATATTCCTTGCTCGTATGCGCTGCCAGTTCCTGCGGCGTCATGTAGACCGCGTACGCACCCTGCTCCTGCGCCTTGCGTTTGAACGCATCGGTCGCCATGATTTTCTTGATCTCGCCCGTCAGCTTGTCCACGATCGGCTTGGGCGTGTTGGCGGGCGCGTACACGGCAAACCACGAGCTCACGTCCAGCTTCTCGTACCCTTTGATCGTCGCCGTCGTTGGCACGTTGGGCAAGCTCGGCAGCGCAACGTTGCCGGTCACAGCTATGGCGCGCAGCTTGCCGGACCGGATGTGGGCCAGCAGCGGCGGCGCCGTCGTAAAGGTCATCTCAACGTTTCCACCCAGCAGATCGGTAATCGCCGGGCCCGTGCCTTTGTAGGGCACGTGGGCGATGTTCGTGCCGCTCATCCGGTTCAGCATTTCGCCCGTCACGTGTTGCAGGGAGCCGTTGCCGGACGACGCGTAATTGAGTTTGCCGGGGTGTGCTTTGGCATAGCTGACCAGTTCGGGCAGCGTCTTGATCGGCAGATCAGGCCGCACGACGAACACTTGCGGCGCCACGATCAGGTTGGCAACGGGGGTGAAGTCCTTGATCGGATCGAATCCGGCTTTGACCACATGCGGCGTGATGACGTGAAAGCCCGAGTACTGCACCAGCAAGGTATAGCCGTCCGGCCTGGCCCGCTTGACGGCCGAGGCGGCGATTGCGCCTGCACCGCCCGGCCGGTTTTCGACGACAACCGGTTTGCCTAATGCCTTGGACAGCGGATCGGAAATCATGCGCGCGGCCAGGTCGGTGGTACCGCCTGGCGCTGCCGACACCATCAGCGTGATGGCGCGCGCGGGGTAGTTGTCCTGCGCCTGCGCGTGCGCGCCGATGCTGGCAAGTGCTGCGCCGACGGCGAGCATACTGGCGCGCATGCGCAGCGAATGAATCGATTTCATGGTGTCTCCTGAATTATTAAAATAGTTTTTTGCATGCCGGCGATGGCCTGGGTTCAAGCCGGGCGCGCTTCTGCACGCTCCCTGATCGCGTCAAAATCCCCGGGTGGCCGGTGCAGATCGAGCCGGCGGCCGGCCTTGACGATCTGGCTCGGCGTCTCGTGCCCGATCAGCGCCGGCAGCCGTGTCGATGCCTCCAGCAAGCGGTCCAGATCGACCCCCGTGTCGTAACCCATCAGCTGCAGCGCGTGTACCACCTCTTCGGTGCAGACATTGCCCGAGGCGCCGGGTGCATACGGGCAGCCACCAATGCCGCCGAGGGACGCATCGAAGCGGTCGGCGCCCGCATCGATCCCCGCCAGTACATTGGCCAGGCCCATGCCGCGGGTATTGTGAAAGTGCAGGCTCAGTTCGGTATCCGGCCAGGCTGCGCGAAAACGCGCCGTCAGCGACGCGACCTGGCTCGGGTACGCCATGCCGGTCGTGTCGCATAGCGTGATGCCGCTGGCGCCCGCCTCATCGATGAAGCGCGCGCACCAGGCCAGCAGCGTGTCTTCCGGCACGTCGCCTTCCATCGGGCAGCCGAACGAACACGACAACGAAATATTGACAGCCAGCGATGCTTGCCGCGCCAGGGCCGCCACCTCGCACAAACCCTGGAACGATTGCGCCTGCGTCATGCGCAAATTGGCCAGGTTGTGCGTTTCGCTGGCCGACATCACCAGGTTCAGTTCGTCGGTGTGGCTCTCGATCGCGCGCTCGGCACCACGCACGTTCGGCACCAGCGCGCTGTAGATCACGCCCGGCACGCGCTCGATGCCAAGCATGACCTGCTGTGCATCGGCCAGCGCCGGAATCGCCTTGGGCGAAACAAACGCAGTCACTTCGATCTTGGCCATGCCGGCCTGCGACAGGCTGTTCACCAGCGCGATCTTGTCGGCGGTCGGTACGAACACCGACTCGGCCTGCAAGCCGTCGCGCGTGCCGACTTCCTGCATGTGGATGCGGCGGCCAGCGCCGTTCCACCGGTTCATGCGACCACTCCCTTGGTGCGCAAGGCGGCGATGTCCGGCTCACTCAATCCCAGTTCGCGCAGCACGCCATCGGTGTCGTCACCCAGGCCCGGGGCAGAGCTGCGTACGGTGCCCGGGGTACCGAGCAATTTGGGAACGACGCCGGGCACCTCGAGCTCATACCCGTCGCGCGTGGACTGGGCCAGAATCATGTCGCGCGCCCGGTAATGGGGATCTTCCGCGATGTCTTTCGCCGTATAGACCTTGCCGGCCGGGACGCGGGCGCCGCCCAGCAGGTCGAGCACCTCGGTGATCGGGCGGGTTGCGGTCCAGACGCTGATGGCGGCGTCGATCTCGGCCACGCGCACGACGCGGCCGGCATTGTCCGCCAGCGCCGGGTCGTGGGCCAGATCGTCGCGCCCGATCACGGCCATCAGGCGCTTGAAGATGCTGTCGCCGTTACCGGCGATGAGCACGTAGCCATCGTTGCAGCGGTAGGCGTTCGACGGCGCGATGCCGGGCAGCGCGCTGCCGGCGGCTTCGCGCACGGCACCGAACGCGCTGTATTCGGGCAGCAGGCTTTCCATGACGTTGAACACGGCCTCGTGCAGGGCTACGTCGATCACCTGGCCCTTGCCGCCATTGACCTTGCGGTGGTACAGCGCGGTCAGCACGCCGATGGTGCCGTGCAGTGCGGCCAGCGTATCGCCGATCGACACGCCGCAGCGCACCGGCACGCGGTCGGGTTCGCCCGTCAGGTGGCGCAGGCCGCCCATCGCTTCGCCGATGGCGCCGAAGCCCGGCAGGTCGCGGTACGGACCGGTCTGGCCATAGCCCGAGATGCGCAGCATCACAAGGCCCGGATTGAGAGCGGACAGCGCGTCCCAGCCCATGCCCCAGCCTTCCAGGGTGCCGGGGCGGAAGTTCTCGATCAGCACATCGGCTTCGGCGATCAGCTTGCGGGCGATGTCCTGGCCTTCGGCGCTGCGTAGATCGAGCGCGATCGAGCGCTTGTTACGCGACTGCACCTGCCACCAGACCGATGTGCCTTCCTTGATCATGCGCCAGTTGCGCAGCGGGTCGCCGCTGCCGGGCGCCTCGATCTTGATGACATCGGCGCCGAATTCGCCCAGGGTCTTGCCGGCGAACGGGCCCGCAATCAGTTGACCCATTTCGATGACGCGCACGCCGCGCAGGGCGCCGTCGGGAATGCTGCTGTTGAGGTTCATGCTGGTCTCGTCGATGGTGGTAGCTTGTCGACCCAGCATAGAGACAACGGGCCCTGCCCGTCCAACCGTTTCTTTTCAACGAGCCTTCGTCAACCGCGAACGCTCTTCGGCAGCTCCAAGATGCGCGAGCAGCGCCCGCGTCACCGGCGACAAGCCCTTTTCTTCCCGCACGACAATGCGCAGCTCGCGCTCGGCCCACGGCTCGTCGATCTCGACAGCCACCAGCCCCAGCGGCTGGCCGATGGCCGTAAACACTTCGTGGGGAATCACGCCCAGGCCCATGCCCACCTGCGCCATGCGGCAGACGGCGTCGAAGCCAGGCACATGGATGCGGGTTTTCAGTGGCCGGCCTGAGGCGCGCGAAGCCAGGTGCGTGCGCTTGTTGATCGAACTGTCCGCGTGCAGGCCCACATGGTCGAAGTCGAGCGTGTCGGCGAACGGCACGCGGCCGCGCCCGGCCAGCGCGTGGTCGTGGCGCATGACGAGCACGACGCGGTCGCGCCGGTACAACTGGCTGTGCAGGTCGCGGGTATCGGTGTCGCCCGAGCAGATGCCGATCTCGGCGAAACCGTCTTCGACGCCCTTGACGACATCGCCGCTGGGGCGCTCTTCCAGGTCGAGCCGGATCTGCTCGTGCAGGTTCAGGAAGGCGCGCAGATCCTCCGGCAAGAATTCCACGATGGCCGACAGATTCGCCACCATGCGCACATAGCCGCGCAAGCCCTGGGCGTGCTCGGCCAGTTCCTGGCCGATCTTGTCGACGCTGAGCAAGATGCGGCGCGCATGCGTCAGCAGCGATTCGCCGGCCGGGGTCAAGGTCATGCCGCGCGCGGTGCGCACCATCAGCGCCACGCCCAGCGCCCCCTCCATGTCGGCCAGCCGCTTGCTGGCGGCCGAGACGGCAATGGCTTCGCGCTCGGCGGCGCGGGTGAGTGAACCTTCTTCGTGGATTGCCAGGAAAAGCTGCAGGCTGGTGAGATCCAGCCTTCTTAGGATATTGTTCAGTGCCATCGGAAAAGCTGATACAGCAGGAGACGAGAGTGTCACGACTGTATCAGGTCTGCTCAGGCAAACAGGTTTCCCACCCTGGGCGTGTCCGCCAGGTTCCAGATGCGCGCGGCGAGCGCATGCATCTCGGCTTCGCTCGCGGCTTCGCCAAACAGCGCCAGCCGCAGCGCTTTCCCTTCGAGTTCAGGGCGCGACAAGGTGTTGCCGGGGTCGCCCTTCGGTTCATCGACCCGGCCAGTGAGGCGCCGGCCATCGGTGGTCTCGACCGTGACCTTGCCGATCCAGCGCGCCGGATAGGCGGTGTCGACTTCGTCGTCGAACTCCATGCCCACCTTGCCACGAAACGCGGCAATCGGCGCCGCATTGAAATTGTCCTCGAACTGGCTCAGGCCGGCCACATCGTAATGTGCGATCAGCCCCAGCACCGTCCCCATCGAGAATTTGGCCTGATGCACCGTCTGCGGATCGACGACTGCGCCCAGCACATCGATTGCACCCTGGTGCACGTGCGCGACGACGCGCGCGATCTGCCCGGGTTGCAGGCCGTGGGTTCGCATCACCTGCTGCAAGGCGTCGGCAGCCGGATGCGTGTGCCGGCACGACGCGTGGAATTTGAAGGACGTCTCGGCCAGTGCCCAGCGCTCGCCCAGGCGGTCGGTCAATTTGGCCGGATCGGCGTCGCTCGACATGCCCGCCGCCATACCCTGCGCGCCCTCGAGGATGCGGCGCGCACCGGTAAAGCCGTCCTGGGCCAGGTAGGCCGAGGTCAAGCCATTCGCGGCTGCGGCGGCCGTATGCAATTGCTTCGAGTCGGCGGCGTCGCGCAAAAATTCCCACAGGCCTGCCGCCTGCGTGCCGGCCGAGCCGAACGCATGCAGCATCTGCTCGGGCGTGAGCTTGAGCAAGTGGCCCGCCGCTGCCGCAGCCGCCAGCGTACCGGCGGTGCCCGTCGTATGAAAAATGCGGTAGTGCGAGCGGCCAAGAAATTCGCCGACGCGGATGCCGACTTCATAGCCGGCGACGGCCGCCGTCAGCAAGTCGCGCCCGCTGGCGCCGATCGACTGGGCAACGGCCAGCGCCGCCGGAAACACGACCGCGCCGGGATGGAAGACCGAGCCGTTGTGCACGTCGTCCTGTTCGGCGACGTGCGAGGCAGCGGCGTTGACCATGGCAGCGAACATCGGCGTGGTCGTGCGGCGCGAGATCAGCACCTCGCAGGGGCCGCTGCCCGGCCCCATCGTCTGCGCGTAGCGATCGATGGTTTGCACGGCGCGCGAAGTGCGGCCGGCCAGCGCCGAACCGATCCAGTCGAGGAACAGGTCTTCGGTGCGCATGCGCACGGCGTCGGGAATCTGCTCGTAACGCAGGGTGGCGGCGAAGCTGGCGAGCAGCTGGCTCGGGTGCTGGTGATCAGCCATGTGGTCTCCTTGGTAGACGAGTTCGACGGTCGCCAGGGTGCGGCGTCGCGTGCTTGCTCCGGCCATCATAGGACGTAATAAACAACAAAGAGAAATAGAAATAAATGATGCCAGCATCACGGGCGCATCGATCGAAGCAGCACCATGCGCCATGACTGCGTGGTTGCGAATACCGTAAATTTGATACAGGTCAATGACCGCCAGGCGCTGTAAGGTGTAATTTTGATGCCCATCACGTTCACTCTCCATTACACCGCATGCACCACACCCCATGGCATTTCCCCGTCTGACCCGGCCCGCCAAAGCGCATAGCAGCGCCGCACACCTCATCCTGTTATTGCTGCTCCAGGCTGCCACTAACAACGGCGCGCTTGCCCGCGATTCGCTTGCGGACACACAGGCAAACGCGGCCAACCCGTGCGCGCCAGAGGTTGCGCGTGCTGTCCCGCTCCCCTCATCCGCCGTGCCCTGGTTGTCCGGTACGCACGGGATGGCAGAGGGGGCGTTGCAACTGCTGCGCGCGGCGCCCGCACACGGCCTCGACGTCCGCCGCTATCAGGTCGACGAACTCACGCAACGGCTGACCGGCCCCGAGGGCCAATCGGCGGCATTCGTGCGCGATCTCGACCGCGCAATGGTCCAGTACCTGTGCGATCTGCACGGCGGCCGTGCGGCCTGGGCCAGCCGGGTGTCCGCAGCGCCCGACACCGGTTTCGACCCGCGCCAGCGCCTGGCCACCGTGCGCGACGCGCAAGGGCTGGTACAGGCCATCGATGCAGCCGTGCCCGCCATTCCGCTGTATGGCCGGGTCAAGGCCACGCTGGCACAGTACCGCACGCTGTCCCTGGCAGCACCGGACTGGCCCGCGCTGCCGCCGGTCGCACGGGCCGCCATCCACGCCGGCGAGCCCTACGCGGGCACGGGCATGCTGCAGGCGCGGCTGCAGTTGCTGGGTGATCTGGACGCGCAGGCACCCATGGGCAGCGACGGCATCTATACGCCGGCACTGGCTGGCGCCGTGCGGCGTTTCCAGTCGCGGCACGGGCTGGACGAAGACGGCGTACTGGGCGCCGCGACGGTCACGGCGCTGTCGGTGCCGCCCGCGCACCGTATCGCCCAGCTGGCGCTGACGCTCGAACGCCTGCGCTGGCTGCCCCCGCCCCCGGTGCACGGGCGCGTCGTCGTCGTGAACGTGCCCACCTACCGCTTGTGGGCCTTCGATGCCAGCGACAATTTTGCCGCGCCAACGCTGGAAATGCGCGTGATCGTCGGCGCGCGTGGCCGCACGCCCACGCCACTGTTCATCGGAGAAATGCGCTATCTGGAATTTGCGCCTTACTGGAATGTTCCTGCCAGCATCCAGAAGAATGAAATCGTCCCGAAGCTGGCGCGCAATCCTGCCTACCTGCAGCAAAATAACATGGAACTGGTGGGATCGGACGGGCGCGTGCTGCAGGTTGGCGTCGGCGATGCGGCAAGCCGCCTGCAGGCCGGCAGTGCCAGGGTCAGGCAGCGCCCCGGCCCGCGCAATGTGCTGGGCGACGTCAAGTTCGCGCTACCCAACCCGATGAATATCTATTTGCATTCCACGTCGGCCAGGGAACTGTTCAAGCGTACGCACCGCGACCTGAGCCATGGCTGCATCCGCGTCGAACAACCGGCCGAGCTCGCGCAATTCGTGCTCGCCGATCCGCAGCAGTGGAACGGTGCACAGGTGGCTGCCGCCATGAGCGCGGGCAAGAACCGTTTTGTCAGGCTGGCCGAGCCAGTGCCTGTGGTGCTGTTCTATGCAACGGCCCTGGTCGATCGTGAAGGCCGGGCCTTGTTCGCCCCCGATATCTATGGGCGCGACGCTGCGCTGATCGCCGCGCTGCAGCTGGAATGATTGCGATGCCGCCGTCGCGCGGCGCCGGCGGCACCCTGGGTCACGCCACGGCGACTGCGTCACTCACCTGTTCGCTGTCGATGGTCTCCTGCTTGACGGACGACGAGGTGGTGTCAGCCGGCGCCTGCGCCGCAGCACCGTGGACGGCGGCGGCCTGCGCCAGCAGCGCGTAAAAAATCGAGTTCATGCGGCGCATTTGTTTGGTATTCATGGGGGCTCGCTGGTTGATGGATGAGCGCCATGCATATGGCAGTCACGGCATGCAGTGTGCAGAGACGAGCCCGCAATTTCAATGATGCAAGTCAAAGACTGCCGTTACCGTGGCCCATCGGTGGAATATCCCTGCTGCTGACGCCGCGCCTACTGCACCAGCACGTAGCGGCCCGGCGCAGCGTCCGGCACCGTGTCCGGATCGACCGCCGTCACAGCGGTGGCGGCGATCTGCGCGGTGGCATGGCTGCGCAACCAGTGCTCCCATGCCGGCCACCATGAGCCGGCGTGCTGCGGCGCCGCCGCGCACCAGGCGTCGGGATCGAGATAGCGGCCATCGTGGGCGCGCGTGGCGATCTGGTAGCCGTGCCCGCCACTTGCCAGCGGCGGGTTGACGACGCCGGCATTATGCCCGCCGCCCGTCAGGCAGAATGTGATGTCGGCGTCGGCCAGCAGGTGCAGCTTGTAGACCGACAGCCAGGGCGCGACCGTATCGCGCCGGGTGCCGAGCACGAACATGGGCCAGTGCAGGTCGGACAACGCGACCGGGCTGCCGCCCACGCGGTAGCGGCCCTGCGCCAGATCGTTGTCGAGATACAGGCTGCGCAGGTACTCGCTTTGCTGGCGGTATGGCATCCGGGTGGCATCGGCGTTCCAGGCCGCCAGGTCGCTGGTAACGCGCCGGCCCTTCCCCAGCAAATAGTTCTGCACCATGCGCGACCAGACCATGTCCTTCGCATTGAGCAGCGCAAACGCGCCTTCCATCTGCGTGCCGTCGAGATAGCCTTTACCGGCCATCACGTTGTCGAGAAAGTTCAGCTGGCTCTCGTCGATGAACAGGCCCAGTTCGCCGGGCTCGCTGAAGTCGACCTGCGCCGCGAGCAGTGTCAGGCTGGCCAGGCGAGCGTCGCCGTCGCGCGCCATGGCGGCCGCGGCAATGGCCAGCAGCGTGCCGCCCAGGCAGTAGCCGAGCGCCTGGATCGCGTACCCGGGCCGCAGTGCGGCGACCTGCTCGATGGCCGCCATTACGCCAAGCTGCAGGTAATCATCCATCCCGAGATCGCGGTCGATCGCATCGGGATTTTTCCAGGAGATCATGAAGACGGTGTGGCCACGGTCGACCAGATAGCGCACGAGTGAATTGGCGGGGGACAGGTCGAGGATGTAGTACTTCATGATCCATGGCGGCACCATCAGGACCGGCTCGGCGCAGACGGTGGCGGTCGCCGGCTCGTACTGGATCAGCTCGATAAGGCGGTTGCGATACACCACCTTGCCGGGTGTCAGGGCGACACCCCGGCCCGGCTCGAACCCCGTTGGCGCCGTCGCCGCGGCGCCGCTCGCATCGTCGATCGCGTTGCGCCACCCCATGGCCAGATTCATGCCGCCGGAACGCCAGGTTTCCTTGAGCACGACCGGATTCGTCATCAAGAAATTGGATGGTGAAAACATGTCCAGGACCTGGCGCACGGCAAAGGTCCACAATTGCTCATGATGCCGTGTTACCCCGGGCACGCCGGTGGTGGCGTTGTACCACCATTGCTGCTCGAGCAGGAATGCCTGGTAGATCAGGTTGAACGGCCACGCCTGCCACTCGGGCGCAGCGAAGCGGCGGTCTTGCGGCAAGGGGATGATGCAGGGGACAGACTTCTGGCCGGCATCGGCTGCGGCGCTTGCGGCCAGGCGCAGCAGCTTGCGCTGCGCCTTGCTGACCAGTTCACACTGCTTGTCCGGGGAACCGGCCAGATGCACCAGCCAGTCGGTGGCGGCGGCCGCCAGTGAAGCCGGGGACAGGCCCTGCGTCCACCATGCGATCTGGGCATGCAGTGCACGGTCGAGTTCGCGCACCGGCGCCTCGCCAGGCGTGGCAGAACCGGTCGCAGGCAGGGATGGCAGATCTGCGATGCGCTTACCCTCCTCTCAGCGAAACAGCAAAACAGGCAGATGCGCGTGCTCGATCACTCGGGCGGTCTGGCTCGCAAGAATGTGCTCACTGGCGCCGTGACGGCCGTGCGAGCTCATGCAAATCAGGTCAGCGTGATGGTCGAGCGCGGCGCGCACGATGGCCTGCCACGGTTCGGCGCCGGTCAGGACCTGGCACTTGCACGGCACGCCCAGCGTGCGCGCGGTGTCGGCGACCTGTTCCAGAATGCGCTCTGCATGCGCCAGCGTGGCCGATGCCAACCCGGCATCAGCGTTGTCGGAAGGCGGGACGACATGCACGGCGACCACCGCCGCGCCAATACCGGCGGCAAACGCCAGGCAGGTGGCCACCAGCGGCGTCATCGACAATGACCCGTCGACCGGCAACAGGATGCGCTGGAACATCGGTCATTCTCCAAAAAAAGATTGTCAGCGCCTGGCCGCAGACCAAGCGGCGGGCATCGGGTTGATCCTAGTCGTGCCGCTGCAAACACCGATATGACATGCATCAAAAATCACGGGAATGCACAGCGTCGCGGGCGTGCGCGCCATGCCACGCCCGGCAAGTTTGATGCAAGTCAAATTCGTTCAAACCGGTTGCGCCAAGCGCGAACGTTGCGCTGGACTGACCGCATCGACGCGCCGTACGCTGGTCAGTCACAGCCATCCGGAGGTGCACCATGTGCTACAAGACCATCGTCGTCCACGTCGACCATTCGCTGCATGCCGAGGCGCGCATGCGGTACGCGGCGCAACTGGCCGCGCGCTGCGGCGCGCACCTCGTCGGCAGCGCCTTCTCGGGCATTTCGCGCTATGCCGAGGCGGGCAGCACGATGCTGCTGGCGCAGCAGCACGAACGTCGGGGCGACAACGACAGCGCGCTGGCACGCTTCGACGCGATTGCCATTGCCGAGGGCGTGGCCAGTCATGAGCGGCGCTATGCCGACGACGAGCCGGCTGGCGGACTGGCGCTGCAAGGCCGCTACGCCGATCTCGTCGTCGTCAGCCAGACGGACCTCGACGATCCGGCGGCGGCGCATCTGGCCGGGCCAGTACCGGCGCAGGTCGTCCAGGGCAGCGCGCGTCCGGTGCTGGTGCTGCCCCATGCACGCCGGCACGCGACGATCGGCGGACGCATCATGCTGGCATGGGACGGCAGTCTACAGGCCACGCGCGCCGTCGCTGGCGCCCTGCCGCTGCTGCGCGATGCCGGCCTGGTGGCGATCGTCCTGTTCCAGCCGCTCGAGGCCACCGGGCGCGAACCGGGCACCGATCTCGCGCTGTACCTGGCACGCCAGGGGGTGCGCTGCGAGGTGCATGTCGAACCGTCGCCGATCGACGACGGCGCCGCCTTGCTGGCCTGCACGGATTGCCTGGACGCCGACCTGATCGTGATGGGCGCGTACGGGCGCCCTCGCCTGCGCGAAATGGTCCTGGGAGGCGTCACGGAAACCCTCCTCGACCGGATGACGGTGCCGGTGCTGATGGCGCACTGATGGTCCCCGACCCGACCGCCGATGGCCTGAGCGCAGCCGAGGCCGCGCACCGCATCGCCACGGACGGACCGAACACGCTGGCCACGACCGAGCGTCGCACCTGGCGCCGCATCGCTGCCGATGCGGCGCGCGAGCCGATGTTTTTGCTGCTCGCGGGCGCCGCCGTGCTGTATCTGGTGCTGGGGCAGCCCGATGAAGGGCTGCTGCTGTGCCTGATGGTCGCCGTCAGCCTCGGCCTTGGTCTGTACCAGGAAGGCAAGACCGAGCGCGCGCTGGCCGCACTGCGCGACCTGGCCAGCCCGCGCGCGCATGTCCTGCGCGACGGCTGCTGGCACATCATCGACAGCGCCGGCATCGTGGCCGGTGATCTCGTCGCGGTCAACGAAGGCGACCGCGTGCCGGCCGATGCCCACGTGCTCAGCAGCGCCGGATTGCAGGCCGACGAGTCGCTGCTGACGGGCGAATCGATGCCGGTCGAAAAGGACGCGACGACAATGCTGTATGCCGGGTCACTGGTGCTGCAGGGCCACGCGATCGCCCGCGTGGCCGCCACCGGCGCGCGCAGCGAGCTGGGCCGGATTGCCGCGTCACTGCAGTCGCTGCGGCCGGCGCCGTCCCCGCTGCAACGCCAGAGCGCCGCGCTGGCGCGTGCGTTTGCCGTGCTGGGCATGGCATTCAGTGTCATCTTGGTGCTGGTCTATGGCCTCATGCGCGGCGACTGGCTGCAAGCCGTGCTGGCCGGCATCGCGCTGGCCATGTCGATGCTGCCCGAGGAACTCGCGATCGTGATGACGGTGTTTCCCGCGATCGGGGCCTGGCGCCTGGCGCGCCAGCAAGTGTTGGTGCGGCGCCTGCCGGCGATCGAAACGCTGGGCGCCATCTCGGTCCTGTGCGTCGACAAGACCGGCACACTGACGGCCAACCGGATGGCCGTTGCGATGCTGTACGCACACGGCGCGCGCCATCCGGTCACGTCGCAGGCCCTGCCGGCCGCGCTGTTGCCGCTGCTTGAAACGGCGGTACTGGCCAGCACCGCGACGGGGCCGGACCCGATCGACCGGGCCGTGCAGCGTCTTGGTGCATCATGCCTGCCGCCGGCGCAGCGCCACACCGACTGGTTACTGGTGCACGAATACAGCGTCAGCGCGCAGCAGCGTGCACTGGTGCAGGTATGGCGGCGCCCCGACGACATCCTGATCGCTGCCGCCAAGGGCGCGCCGGAAACCGTACTCGGATGGTGTCATGCCGATGCCGCGCTGCTGGCTGCAGCATCATCCATGGCGCAGGAAGGCCAGCGCATGCTGGCGGTCGCGCAGGCCACCCTGCCCGGCACCAGCTGGCCGGTCGCGCCAGCCGATATCGCGTTCACGCCAGCGGGGCTGCTGGCCCTGGCCGACCCGCTGCGGCCCGAGATCCCCGCGTGTGTCGCCCGCTGCGCCGGGGCCGGCATCCGGGTGGTGATGATCACGGGCGACCATCCGGACACGGCGCGCGCCATCGCGCGACAGGCGGGGCTGTCTGACACGCCGGTGCTCACCGGCGCGGCGCTCGATGCGCTGGGCGATGCGGCGCTGGATGCGCGCATCGGGGCGCTCACCATCTGCGCGCGCATTGCCCCGACACAGAAACTGCGCCTGGTCCAGGCGTTCGCACGGAGCGGCGCCACCGTCGCCATGACGGGCGATGGGGTCAACGATGCGCCGGCGCTCAAGGCCGCCCACGTGGGCATCGCGATGGGCGGTCGCGGCACCGATGTGGCGCGCGAGGCGGCGGCGCTGGTCCTGCTGGACGACCGCTTCGCGTCGATCGTCGATGCCATCGGCGCCGGCCGCCGGATCCACGACAACCTGCGCAAGTCGATCCGCTACGTCATTTCGATGCATGCGCCAATCGCCGGGATGGCCATCCTGCCGATCCTCGCCGGCTGGCCGCCGCTGCTGTATCCGATGCACATCGTGTTCATGGAGCTGATCATCGATCCCGCCTGCACGCTGGTGTTCGAAAACGAGCCGTCGGCGCCCGGTGCGATGCTGCGCCCGCCGCGCGATCCGCACGCGCCGCTGTTGACACCTGCCGCCCTGGCCCGCACGCTGGCCATGGGCTTGGGTCCTTTGGTGGCAGTGGCCGGCGCGTATGGCTGGGCGCTGGGCGCGCTGGCGCCTGCCGAGGCACGCGCGTTCGGATTTACCACGCTGGTGTTTGCCAACCTGTCGCTGATCCTGGTCAACCGCGCAGCGGGCGCGAGCCTGCTCGGTTCACTGCGCCAGCCTAACCGGATCCTCTGGCTGGTCGTGGCGGCGGCCCTGGGCCTGCTGGCCCTGGCGCTGTACGTGCCGTGGCTGGCGGCGCTGTTCCAGTTTGCGGTGCTGGCGCCGGCAACCATCGCTGGCGCAGGCGTCATCGGCCTGGCAGGCGCGTTGCTGCCGGCACTGCTGTTGCGGCGGCATCGACATTGACCAGCTCGCTGCACATAAGGATTTACATCAATAACCAATCAGTTTTTTTTGATGCAAATCAAGAATTAAGAAGATATATGACCTCTTCAGCAACTTAATCTCGACGTGGCGCAGTGATAGGCCTATTGTCAATACATTCAGCACACCACGCCGGAACGTCATGACATCCACGCCAGCCATCCAGCCAGCTTGCGCCAGCACTGCCGGGGAACTGGCAGCGTCCGTGTTCCACCATAGCCGCGACGCCATCATGATCACGGCACTGGATGGCACGATCCTGGCGGTCAACCGCGCATTTTCCACCATCACCGGGTACACCGAAGACGACGTACGCGGCAAGAATCCGCGCATCCTCAAGTCGGGGCTGCAAGACCGCGCATTCTATGCCCGCATGTGGCAGGCCATCACCAGCCAGGGCTACTGGCAGGGCGAAGCCTGGAACCGGCGCAAGGATGGCACGCTGTTTGCCGAGCGTTTGACGATCATTGCGGTCCCGGGCGCCGATGGCACACCGCATCACTACCTTGCCATGTTCGCCGATGTCACCAGCGCCAGCATCCAGCGCCAGCGTCTCGAAGAACGCGCGAACTATGATGCGCTGACCGGTCTGCCCAACCGCGTCCTGCTTGACGAGCAGCTCGAACAATTGCTGGCATGCGCGCGCGACACGGCGTCCGGGGTGGCGCTTGCCTTTATCGACCTGGACGGGTTCAAACAGGTCAACGACACCCTGGGCCATCCGGCCGGCGACCGCCTGCTGGCCAGCATCGCGCAGAACCTGCGCGCTGCACTGCGCGGGTCGGACACGCTGGCACGTTTCGGCGGCGACGAGTTCGTCGCCGCCCTCCCCGGCATGCACGACGACGCGGTACTGGCTGCATTGCTCGCACGCGTGGCCGCTGCCGCCCGCGCGCCGATCCTCGTCGATGGCAAGGCAATCTGCCTGTCAGCCAGCATCGGGGTGGCGCTGTTTCCACGGGATGGCACCACGGCGGCGCAACTGATTACCCATGCCGATGCCGCGATGTATGCCGCCAAACGTGCAATGCGCGGCGGCGCGTGCGCCATCCATGTTTCCGCAGCCAGTCCGGCAGGCGGAAAGCGTCACCACCATAAGGTACTACCACCATGAATGCACCGTTACGCGTGGCCCCTTTTCCGGCCCCACGCGGTTCCCTGCCGGTCATGAAAGGCCAGTGCGGCGACTGCAACACCGGTGGCCTGTGTCTGTCCACCGGGCTGGATTCGGGCAGCAAGGTGCGCTTCGATCGCCTGGTTGGCCAGCATCGCCGCATTGCGGCCGGTGACACGCTGTACCGCACCGGCCAGCCACTGCGCAGCCTGTACGCGCTGCGCTGCGGTTTCTTCAAGACCCGCCGGCCTGGTGCTGCGGGGGACCAGATCACCGGTTTCCCGATGGCCGGTGAACTGATGGGGCTGGAAGCGGTGGGCACGGGCATCCATCAGTCCGACGCGATCGCGCTCGAGGACAGCATCGTGTGTGAACTGCCGTTCGCGGCGCTCGAGCGCCTGTTCGAGGACATTCCCAGCCTGCATCGCCGCTTCTACCGTTTGATGAGCTGTGAAATCAACCGGCAGCAGCATCTGATGCTTTTGCTTGGCCATATGCGGGCAGAGCAGCGGATGGCAACGTTTCTGGCCGACATGGGGGCAGCATACGCAGCGCGTGGCTATTCGCCCGCACAATTCCAGCTGCGCATGTCGCGTGAAGACATCGGCAGCTATCTCGGCCTGACCATCGAAAGCATCAGCCGCCTGCTGGGCCGCTTCACCAAGCTGGGGCTGATCACGGTCGACAAGCGCGCCATCGTGCTGACCGATCCGCAACGGATCGCCGCGATGGCAAACGGCTTCTCGCCCTGCAGTCCGATGGTCTGACCGCCCGTACGGCCGCCAGGGCAAGCTGGCCGGTTTGATGCATGTCATGGATTTTGCGTCCCCTCCCGGTCATCGTTGCCAGGAACGCCAAACAACGCCAAACAGCGGCGGCCGGCGCGACAGCAAGCACGACGACCTCGGAGGTTTTCATGAACATGATGAACGCAGCAGTCTTCACCGGGCCCGGCCGCATCATCCTGGACCGCAAACCCGTTCCGGTTGCCGGTCCCGGCGAGGCCGTCATCCGGATCACGCTGACGACAATCTGCGGCACCGACGTGCATATCCTGAAAGGCGAATACCCCGTCAAGCCGGGCCTGACGATCGGGCACGAGCCGGTAGGCACGATCCACGAACTGGGCCCCGGCGTGACGGGCTACCGGATTGGCCAGCGGGTAGTCGTGGGCGCCATCACGCCGTGTGGCCAGTGCCATACCTGCCTGGATGGCCACCAGTCGCAGTGCGGTGGCCGCGCCATCGGCGGCTGGCGCTTCGGCAATACGATCGACGGCTGCCAGGCCGACTATCTGAAGGTGCCGTTTGCGATGGCCAACCTGGCGCCCATCCCCGACGGCCTGACCGATGAGCAGGTACTGATGTGCCCCGACATCATGAGCACCGGCTTTGGCGGCGCCGAACATGGCGGCATCCGGCTGGGCGACACGGTCGCCATCTTTGCCCAGGGCCCCATCGGCCTGTGCGCCACTGCCGGCGCACGGCTGCGCGGCGCCAGTTGCATCATCGCCGTCGACAGCGTCCTGGAGCGCCTGAAGATGGCCCGCCAACTGGGCGCCGATCACACGGTCGATTACCGCGCCACCAACCCGGTCGACGAGATCATGCGGCTGACCGGGGGCCAGGGCGTCGACGTTGCCATCGAGGCGCTCGGCACCCAGCAGACGTTCGAACACTGCCTGCGCGCGCTCAAGCCGGGCGGCACGCTGTCAAGCCTGGGCGTGTATTCCGGCAAGCTGTCGCTGCCGGTCGAGGCCTTCGCGGCCGGGTTGGGCGACCAGTCGCTCGTCACCACGCTGTGCCCGGGCGGCAAGGAGCGCATGCGCCGTTTGATGGCCATCGTCGCCTCCGGCCGGCTCGACCTGCAACCGCTGATCACGCACCGCTTCCGGCTCGAGCAGATCGAACAGGCGTACGAGCTGTTCGCGAATCAGCGCGACGGGGTGCTGAAAGTCGCGATCACGCCCTGACGGCCGGCCCGCTCAGCCAGGTTCGCCACGTTACCCACCGAAGGGGAAAACCATGTCCTACCAATCCATTCTCGTCCACGCGTGCCAGCCGGAACTGGCGCAGGCACGTTACCGGCTGGCAGCGGCCATCGCGCTGGCCGAAGACACGCGCCTGACCGGCATCGCTCTCTCGGGCGCGATCGAATTCATCGTCCGTTGCAGCGCCGCTGCCGGCGTGGCGC
Source organism: Telluria sp. LT1R51-2 (assembly GCF_059685775.1). Taxonomy (NCBI): domain Bacteria; kingdom Pseudomonadati; phylum Pseudomonadota; class Betaproteobacteria; order Burkholderiales; family Oxalobacteraceae; genus Telluria; species Telluria sp. LT1R51-2. The sequence goes on from NZ_JCASIM010000001.1 coordinate 2,456,188, forward strand.
CCATCGGCCCGGACGACTACAACTTCCTGACCGACAACGCGAAGCGCACGTTGACGGACTTTGAACACGCGGTGCGCGCCGCAGGCGTCGTCCCGCTGGAAAGCAAGCTCAGCGATGAATCAGCCATCCACGCCCTGCCGCTGGAAGCGCGCTACTGCGACCTGCTGCTGATCGGCCAGGTCACCCACCCCGACGCGATCCTGGCCGACGACTACTCGCTGGCGCGCCATATCCTCATCCATGCACCCTGCCCTGTCATGGTGGTGCCGTCGACCACCATTGTCACCGGCGTGCCCACCAGGCCCCTGATCGCCTGGGACGGCAGCATGGAAGCGAGCCGGGCCGTGCGCGCCGCCCTGCCCCTGCTGCGCCGCGCGGCCAGCGTGACGGCGGTGTGCTTTCATCCTCAGAAGTACGGTGGCGATCAGGGGCTGGCAGGCAAACAGCTCGCCACTTACCTGGCCAGTCACGACATCGACGTCGAGGTACTTGCGCCAGCACTGGCACCGACTGGCAACATCGGCGATGCGCTGCTCGCGCTGACCGCCACGGGGGCGCACGACCTGATAATCATGGGCAACTTCGGCCATTCGCGGTTCCGCGAACTGGTGCTGGGCGGCGTGACCGAGACTGTGCTCGCCGGGACGGTCGTGCCGGTGCTGACCAGCCATTGATCGCAGACGGTTCGATTGCGTAGCAAGATGGGATGTGACTGCGCATGCACCGACCACACCGGGAAGGCAAGCCCAAAAGCAAACGGGCCCCGATTGGGGCCCGCGCGATGACAATCTGGAGGCGAGGATCGGAGTCGAACCGACCTAGACGGCTTTGCAGGCCGCTGCATAACCGCTTTGCTACCTCGCCAGAGGATTTGATGCACTCGTGATGCGGGCGGTTATGCACCGCATCGACAAGGGAAGAATGGATCTTCCTGGAATTCTGGAGCGGGAGAAGAGGCTCGAACTCTCGACCTCAACCTTGGCAAGGTTGCGCTCTACCAACTGAGCTACTCCCGCTGGGGAGTACTACGTTACGACGCCATTTGCAGGACACTGGAGCGGGAGAAGAGGCTCGAACTCTCGACCTCAACCTTGGCAAGGTTGCGCTCTACCAACTGAGCTACTCCCGCTTGGAGCCATGCAATTACTGATCACATCTACTGCTTTACTACGCCAATGCTACGTTCTGCAACAATCAGCCGAAACTGGAGCGGGAGAAGAGGCTCGAACTCTCGACCTCAACCTTGGCAAGGTTGCGCTCTACCAACTGAGCTACTCCCGCGTACAGAACAACGATTATGACAGGTTTCAGACGTTTTTCCAAGATCGCGTGCCAACTTTGCAATCTTTGGAGCGGGAGAAGAGGCTCGAACTCTCGACCTCAACCTTGGCAAGGTTGCGCTCTACCAACTGAGCTACTCCCGCTTCGTCTTTCAATCTGTCGCGTTGTTGTCGCAACAGGCAGGCATTATAGAGATTCTATTCCGTACGTCAAGGATGCCCGGAAACTAATTAAATCGGACCCGCTTTTTCCTTGATCAGGGGCCACGCGCGGCGCAGGTAATAGAACATCGACCACACGGTCAGCACGCCCGCGACCCACAGCAGGTACTCGCCCCAGAACTGGAAATCGATGCCAAACAGCGTGTCATGAAGCAGCAGCATCGGGATCGCCGTCATCTGGGCGGCGGTCTTGATCTTGCCGATCGAGCTGACCGCGACCGAACGCGTCGCGCCAATCTGGGCCATCCATTCGCGCAGCGCCGAGATCGTGATTTCACGGCCGATGATGATGCCGGCGATGATCACGTCGACGCGGTCGAGCTGGACCAGCATCAGCAGCGCCACGGCCACCATCAGCTTGTCGGCGACCGGGTCGAGAAAGGCGCCGAAGGCCGAGGTTTCGTTCCAGCGGCGGGCCAGGAAACCGTCGAACCAGTCGGTGATGGCGGCCACGATGAAGACGGATGTGGCGGCCAGATTACGGTCCGGCATGCTCATCCAGTCAGAAGGAAGATAGAACAATCCGACCACCAGCGGAATCAGGGCGACGCGTAACCAGGTCAGGAGAATCGGAATATTTAAGGGCATGGGGGAGCTGATTACCGTGGAAAAATGCTTGGCCGTAAGTCTACATGGCTAAGGGAGTTTGGGCCAGTTGACTCGTCTGTACGGCGGACGATCAGCGGGGACTGCAGTGCGTGCAAGCTCAACGGCTGTGGTGCAATGCTGGTTGACACTGATTGCAGAGATTGGCGGCGCCATGGCGGCGCCGCCGGTATGCCACCGATGTTCAGTGCAATTGCCGGTAAATCTCTTCAGCGAGCGCACTCGAAATACCTTCTACCGTCATCAGGTCTTCGACACTGGCGTCGATCACACCACGCAGGCCACCAAAGCGTGCCAGAAGGCGCTGGCGGCGTTTGGCGCCGATGCCCTCGATCTCTTCCAGGCGCGACGCCTGGCGCGCCTTGGCGCGCTTGGCACGCATGCCGGTGATCGCGAAGCGGTGCGCCTCGTCGCGGATCAGCGCGACCAGCATCAGCGCGGCCGATTCCTTGCCCAGTTCCTGCGCCGGACGGCCATCGGCGAAGATCAGGGTCTCCAGGCCAACGCGACGCCCTTCCCCCTTGGCCACGCCGACGATCATCGACAGGTCCAGCCCCAGCTCGGTAAACACCTGGCGCGCCATCTCGACCTGGCCCTTGCCACCATCGACCAGCACGATGTCGGGCATCACCCCGGCGCCGGCCAGGACCTCGGCCGCTACTTTCTCGTAGCGGCGCATCAGCACCTGCCGCATCGCTGCGTAATCGTCGCCCGGCGTGATGCCGTTGATGTTGAAGCGCCGGTACTCGCCGTTCTGCATCGCGTGGTGGTGGAACACGACGCACGAGGCCTGCGTTGCCTCGCCCGCCGTGTGGCTGATGTCGAAGCACTCGATCCTCAGTGAGTCGAGATCGTCGGTCTCCAGCCCCAGCGTGTCGGCCAGCGCGCGCGTGCGCAGTTGCTGCGAGCCCTGCTCGGACAGCAGGCGCGCCAGCGCGATCTCGCCGCCCTTCTGCGCCATCTCGAGCCACTGGCGGCGTTGCCCGCCCGGCTGCAGCACGAGGTTGATGCGGTGGCCACATTGCTCGCTGAGCGCCAGGATCAGCTCGGGCTGGTCGAACTCGACGTTCAGGATCAGCGTGCCCGGGATGAACTGGCCCGCGTAGTGCTGTGCCAGGAACGCGCACAGCACCTCGACGTCGAGCGGGCATTCGCCCAGCGATTCCCCCACATGGCTCGGGAAGTAGGCGCGGTCGCCCAGATGCCGTCCGCCCCGCACCATCGCCAGGTTGACGCAGGCGCGCCCGCCCTGCAGTACCACCGCAATGACGTCGACATCAGCATCGCCCACGGTTTCCATGCTTTGCGCGTGCAGCACTTTCGACAGCGCCTGGATCTGGTTGCGCACGCCGGCGGCCTGCTCGAACTTCAGGTCCATCGCGTAGGTCTGCATCTTGTTCTGCAGGTCGGCCATGACTTCGCTCTGGCGCCCGCGCAGGAAGCGCGCGGCGTTCTCGACGTCGAGCTGGTACTGCTCCGGCTCGATCAGCTTGACGCACGGCGCGCTGCAGCGGCCGATCTGGTGCAGCAGGCACGGCCGCGTGCGGTTGGCGTACACGCTGTCTTCGCAGGTACGCAGCATGAACACGCGCTGCAGCAACTGGATCGATTCCTTGGCCGCCCAGGCGCTCGGGAACGGGCCGAAGTACTGGTTGCGCTTGTCCAGCGCGCCGCGGTAATACGCCATGCGCGGTGCTTCGCCGCCCGTGATCTTGATATACGGGTACGATTTATCGTCCCGAAACAGGATGTTGTAGCGCGGCTTGAGCGACTTGATCAGGTTGTTTTCGAGGATCAGCGCTTCGGCTTCGCTGCTGACGACCGTTGTTTCCAGGCGCGCGATCTGCGACACCATCATCGCGATGCGCGGGCTCGACAGGTTTTTCTGGAAATAGCTCGAGACGCGGTTCTTCAGGTTGCGCGCCTTGCCGACGTACAGCACGTTCTCGGCCGCGTCAAAGTAGCGGTAGACGCCAGGCAAGCCCGGCAGGCGATTGACGGTCGCGAGCACCTGCGCACGCACGTCGGGTTCGACCTTCGGGCTCAGTTCGCGGTTGGCCTCGGCGCGCGACTGATCACGCGCCTCCGCCAGGCGTTCACGCCCCAGGCGCGCCGTCAGTTCGGGCGTGAGTTCGGGCGTGAGTTCGACACCGCTGCCGGTCAGCGTGGTGGGTACGACGGGCTTTGCTTCGGACATGAATCTCTTGAAAAGGGGTCAGGCTGCTGGCGCAGGGGCCTGGGTAACGATGACAAACGCGACGCCGTAATCGGCCTCGTCGCTGATCGACACCTGGGCGCTGAGCCGGTTTTCTTGCATGAATGCTTCGAGCGCCCCGCTGCAGACGATCATCGGCTTGCCGCTCGGGGCATTGAGCATCTGCATCGAGCGCCAGGTCATCGGCATGCGGATCCCGGTGCCGATGGCTTTCGAGAACGCTTCCTTGGCCGAAAACCTCGTGGCCAGAAAACGCAGTCCGCGCACCGCATTCTTGGCGCTGCGGGCGTGGTACTTGGCCAGCTCTTGCGGGCCGAGGACTTTTTCGGCAAAGCGCGGGCCGCTGCGTGCGAGCGCCGCTTCCACGCGCGAGATCTGGACGATGTCGGTGCCGATGCCGTAGATCATGCCGGCTCGGTCCCGCTGGTATAGGCCGTGCCCAGGCGCGCCGCGACCATGATCGCCTTCATCTCGCGCACGGCGTTTTCGAAGCCGACAAACAGGGCGTGGCCAACGATGGCGTGGCCGATGTTCAGCTCATGCAGGTCCTTGATGGCCGCGATCGGCTGGACATTGGTGTAGTGCAGGCCGTGGCCGGCATTCACGCGCAGGCCGCGCTGAACGCCTTCGCGCGCGCCAATGCGGATGCGTTCGAGCTCGTGCGCCACTTCGTCGGGCGTGGCCTCGGCATAACGGCCCGTGTGCAGCTCGATCACGGTCGCGCCGACGGCGGCAGCGGCTTCGATCTGGCGCGCATCGGCATCGATGAACAGCGAGACACGGATGCCCTCGTCCTTCAGCTGCTTCACCGCCGCCTCAACCTCGTTGTAGTAGCGCACGACATCCAGGCCGCCCTCGGTCGTGACTTCTTCGCGCCGCTCGGGCACCAGGCACACGTCCTGCGGTTTGACGCGGCAGGCGAAATCGATCATTTCGCGCGTGACGGCCGCTTCCAGGTTCATGCGGGTGGCCAGCAGCGGGCGCAGCGCGATCACGTCGGCGTCGCGGATGTGGCGGCGGTCTTCGCGCAGGTGCAGCGTGATCAGGTCGGCGCCGGCCTGCTCGGCCAGCAGCGCGCCGCGCAGCGGGTCCGGGTAGGTCGTGCCGCGCGCATTGCGCACGGTGGCGATGTGGTCGATGTTCACGCCCAGGTCGATCACCTGGCCAACGGGATTCAGGAAGCTCATGGTGTTTTGGTCTGTTTTACAGTTGCATCAAGTCGATCAGGATCTGGCGCGTGTTGAGCGGCTGGCCGCCCAGGTGGTGCGCCAGCAGGAAGCGCATCAATTGCTTGCTCTGCGCCTGCGTGGCCGGGTCAGTATAGTCTTCGCGCTCCATGTCCAGCAGCGTCTTGCCCAGTACCACCGGCCAGACTTCGCCTGCACCGGCCTCGCGCGCGCCGCGTTCGGGGTCCACCACATAGTCACCGCCCGCCTCCACACGACTGCGCGTGGTCGTACTGCGACTCAGGTCGGCAGCAACCCCTGTCTCCTTAAGTAAGGCCCGTTCGAATTTTCGCAAGACAATTTGCGCAGGTTCGCCATGCGCCAACTGGTTCAAGGTCGAGACATAGTGATCGAACAGGGCCGGATGGCGGTCGTCGCGCGCCAGCAGTTTGACGAGGAGTTCGTTGAGGTAGAAGCCACACAGCAGCGCCGTGCGCTCCAGCGGCAGCATGCCGCCGACCCACTCGGCGTCGATCAGCGTGCGCAGTTCGGACTTGCCGCTCCACGATACGGACAGTGGCTGAAAGGTTTGCAGCACGCCGCGCAGCTTGGAGAACGGGCGCTTGGCGCCCTTGGCGACGAGTCCCACGCGACCGTGATCGCGCGTGAACATGTCAATGATCAGGCTGGTTTCTTTGTAGGGATAGCTGTGCAGCACGAAGCCGGGCTGGCCGAGTACACGGCCGTCACGCGCCGATGTCCTGGAAGATGCGCTGGCAGGTGCGCCGGCCGATGTGCTGGCCGACGCGCGGGTCCGCTTGGCGGGCGGTGGCGCCGCCTGCTCGGGCGCGTCGTCGATCAGGTCATCGTGGCTCGGCATGCTATGTGGGCGCGCTCCGGGAACTTACTCGTAACCGTAGGCGCGCAGGCCCATTTCGTTGTCGGCCCAGCCCGATTTGACCTTGACCCAGATTTCCAGGTACACGGGGCCGCCGAACAGTTTTTCCATGTCGAGGCGCGACTGCGTCGAGATTTCTTTCAGGCGCGCGCCCTTGTTACCGATGATCATCGATTTATGGGTGTCGCGCTCGACCAGGATGGCGGCGAACACGCGGCGCAGATTGCCCTCTTGCAGGAACTGTTCGATCAGCACGGTGCTGGTGTACGGCAATTCGTCGCCCGACAGGCGGAACACTTTTTCGCGGACGATCTCGGCGGCGAGGAACTTTTCGCTGCGGTCAGTGATGTCGTCCGGCCCGAACACGGGCGCATTCTGCGGCAGGTGGTTCTTGATTTCGTTTTCCAGCGCATCGGTCTGGAAGCGCAGCTTGGCAGAGACCGGCACGACAGCGGCAAATTCACGCATCGCGGCGATCTTCTGCGCGAACGGCATCAACACGGCCTTGTCCTTGACGTGGTCGGACTTGTTCAGCACCAGGATCACCGGCACGTTCTTTGGCAACAGATTAAGGACCTGTTCATCTGCCGGACCAAACGTGCCGGCTTCGAGCAGAAACAGCACAACGTCGGCCGAGATCAGCGTGTTCGAGACCGTCTTGTTGAGCGTCTTGTTCAGCGCGTTGGCGTGCCGGGTCTGGAAGCCTGGCGTGTCGACGTAGATGAACTGGGCGTCGTCGCGGGTCTGGATGCCGGTGATGCGGTGGCGGGTGGTCTGCGCCTTGCGCGACGTGATCGACACCTTGGCGCCGATCAGGACGTTCATCAGCGTCGACTTGCCGACGTTCGGACGGCCTACGATGGCGATATAGCCGCAGCGGAAATTGTCGGGGATGGCGTTCATGCTTTTTTGCTTCCTGGTTGTTCTGGCTTTGCCGCAGCCGGCGCCAAGGATTGGTCTGGGGCGCCACTCTGGGTGGTGGCGATGCCGGCCAGCTTGAGCTGGGCCGTGCGCGGCTTCGCCTTGCGGCTCACGGGCGACTTGGCCAGCGCCTTCTGGGCGGCGCCCAGGGCCAGGCTGGCTGCGGCCTGCTCGGCGGCGCGGCGGCTGCCACCGCGGCCGAACACTTGCACACTCAATTTGGGCACCAGGCATTCGACTTCGAATTCCTGGCTGTGCGCGGCGCCGTGCGTGGCCACCACATTATACGTCGGCAGCGCGATCCGCTTGGCCTGCAAAAATTCCTGCAGCAGCGTCTTGGCGTCCTTGCCAAGCGTGCCGGGGTCGACCGTGTCCAGCAGCGGAATGTAAAAGGCGCGGATCACGTCGCGCGCGCTGTCGAACCCGGCATCGAGGAAGATCGCGCCCAGCAGGGCTTCGAGCGTGTCGGCCAGGATCGACGGGCGGCGAAAGCCCCCCGATTTCAGCTCACCCTCGCCCAGGCGCAGGAACTGCGACAGGTCGAGCTTCTGGGCGATCTCGAACAGCGCCTGCTGCTTGACGAGATTGGCGCGCAGGCGCGACAGGTCGCCCTCATCCAGGCCACGATAGCGTTCGTACAGGATCGAGGCGACGACGCAGTTCAGGATCGAGTCGCCCAGAAATTCGAGGCGCTCGTTATGCAGCGCGCTATGGCTACGGTGGGTCAGGGCTTGCTGAAGCAGCCCGGCATCCCGGAATGTATAGCCCAAGCGCGTCTGCAATAACTGATGATTCATTGTCGGTGTCGTGTGCGTGGCCGGCGCCAGGCGCCCTGCCACGAAGTCCATATGGCGTGAAAGTACGGTTACGGTGCGGCGGTGCTGGCCTCGGCGACGATGCCGCTCGGGTCCGTGGTGCCGGAAAAGTCGATGAGGATGCTGACGTTGCCGGCCAGCGGCAGGCGTTTTTCGTAGGCGAAGCTGATCTCGAGGTCGCCATCGTCGCGTGTGAAGACCAGGTCGGCGCCGCGGATGGCTTCGACGTCGTTGACGCTGGTATTGCGGTCGAACGCCGCCTGCATCGCCCGCACGGTGCCGCCTTCGGCCTTGGTCTTGACGATGGCGGTCTTGATCGCGTTGTACTCGATATAGGCCGGAATCATGCGCATCGCAAAGACCAGCACGAGGCCGATCACGGCAAGGGCCACGATCAGGCCGGTCAAGGTGACGCCCTGCTGTTTGCTCCGGACCATATGCACCCCTTTAATGAATGCCGCCAACGCGCTTGAAGTTGCCAAAGTTCATCCAGACGACGAATGCCTTGCCCACGATATTCCGGTCCGGCACGAAGCCCCAGTAGCGGCTGTCGGCGCTGTTGTCGCGGTTATCGCCCATCATGAAATACTGGCCGGCCGGCACGACGCAGGTGAATTTGTCTTCCGTATAGTCGCAGGCTTCGCGCAGCGGGAACTGCTCGACGCTGGGGAAGTCAAAGTTGCGGCGATCGGCCGTGTTCAGGATGCGGTGCTGCGTGAACCCGCCCGGGCTTGGCAGTTTTTCTTCCAGCTGCTTGTGGTAGACCGGATGCTGGTCGTCCAGGTAATCGTCCAGCGGCGTGTACTCGACAGCCTTGCCATTGACGGTCAGGCGCTTGTCTTCGTAGGTGATGGTATCACCAGGCACGCCGACGACGCGCTTGATGTAATCCTGGCTCATGTCCTTTGGATATTTAAACACCATCACGTCGCCTCGCTGCGGGTCATTGATCTGGATAACTTTCTTGTTGATGATTGGCAGGCGAATACCGTAGGTGTACTTGTTCACCAGGATGAAGTCGCCCACCAGCAGCGTCGGCACCATCGACGACGACGGGATCTTGAACGGCTCCCACAGGAACGAGCGCAGGATGAACACCATCGCGATCACCGGAAAGAAGCTGCCCGAATACTCGACCCAGGTGGGCTGGCGTATGTGCGCTGCTTCGATCGCGGCGCGGTTGCCGTTGTGATCAACCTTGATGCCCTCGGCCACCATCTTTGCGTTGCGCGCATCGTACTCGCGCAATGCGGCATCGGCGGCGCGCCGGCGTTGCTTTGCCAAAACAAACCGGTCCAGGCACCAGATGATGCCCGTGATGACCATCAGCACGAACAGGATCAGGGCGAAATTGCTCAACACAGGTTGCAGGTTCATTATTTGTCTTCCACCTGGAGGATCGCCAGGAACGCTTCTTGTGGAATCTCCACCGAACCGACCTGCTTCATGCGCTTCTTACCTGCCTTTTGTTTCTCGAGCAGTTTCTTTTTACGGGAAATATCGCCGCCGTAGCACTTGGCCAGCACGTTCTTGCGCAGCGCCTTCACGTTTTCACGCGAAATGATCGTTGCACCAATCGCGGCCTGGATCGCCACGTCGAACATCTGGCGCGGAATCAGTTCGCGCATCTTCGCGGCGACCTGGCGGCCACGGTACGGCGCATTGGCGCGGTGCACGATGATCGCCAGCGCATCGACCTTCTCGCTGTTGATCAGCATATCGACCTTGACGACGTCGGCAGCGCGGTTTTCCTTGAACTCGTAATCCATCGACGCGTAACCGCGCGACGTGGACTTCAGGCGATCGAAGAAGTCCAGCACGATCTCGGCCATCGGGATTTCGTAGTGCAGCTTGACCTGACGGCCGTGGTAAGCCATGTCCATCTGGATGCCGCGCTTGCCGTTACACAGCGTCATCACGGCGCCCACGTACTCTTGCGGCATGTACAGGTTGACGTCGACGATCGGCTCGCGCACTTCGTTGATCTTCGATGGTTCCGGCATCTTCGACGGATTGTCGACGCGGATCATGGTGCCGTCACGCATTTCGACTTCGTACACCACGGTCGGGGCCGTCGTGATCAGGTCCATGTCGAATTCACGCTCGAGGCGCTCCTGCACGATTTCCATATGCAACAGGCCCAGGAAGCCGCAGCGGAAGCCGAAGCCCAGCGCCTGCGAGACTTCCGGCTCGTACATCAGGGCGGCGTCGTTCAGCTTGAGCTTTTCCAGCGAATCGCGCAGCGCGTCGTACTGGTTGGCCTCGACCGGGAACAGACCGGCGAACACTTGCGGCTGCACTTCCTTGAAGCCCGGCAGCGGTTCGGCCGCCGGCTTGTTGGCCAGGGTCACCGTATCGCCGACTTTCGCGGCGGTCAGCTCCTTGATGCCGGCGATGATGAAGCCCACCTGGCCGGCCGACAGCGACGGCAGCGAGACCGAGCGCGGCGTGAACACGCCAATGCTTTCGACCAGGTTCACCGAACCGGTCGCCATCAGGAGAATCTTGTCTTTCGGGCGCAGCGTGCCGTTAATCACGCGCACCAGCATCACGACGCCGACGTACGGGTCGTACCACGAGTCGACGATCAGCGCCTGCAGCGGCGCATCGGCGTCGCCCTTCGGCGGCGGCACGCGGGCGATCAGCGTTTCCAGCACGTCTTCAATGCCCAGGCCGGTCTTGGCCGAGCACATGGTCGCGTCGCTGGCGTCGATGCCGATGACGTCTTCGATTTCCTTGCGCGCGTTGTCCGGATCGGCGTGCGGCAAGTCGATCTTGTTCAGGATCGGCACCACTTCAACGCCCAGGTCGAGCGCGGTGTAGCAGTTGGCGACCGTCTGGGCTTCCACGCCCTGCGATGCGTCGACCACCAGCAGCGCGCCTTCGCAGGCGGACAGCGAGCGGCTCACTTCGTACGAGAAGTCGACGTGACCCGGGGTGTCGATCAGGTTCAGGTTGTAGACCTGGCCATCGCGCGCCTTGTAATGCAGGGCCGCGGTCTGGGCCTTGATGGTGATGCCGCGCTCGCGTTCCAGGTCCATCGAATCGAGCACCTGGGCATCCATTTCACGGTCCGACAAGCCGCCGCACAGCTGAATGATGCGGTCAGCCAGGGTCGATTTACCGTGGTCGATGTGGGCGATGATGGAGAAGTTACGTATGTTGTTCATTAACAGAGCTCAAAACCAAATAGACCGCGAATGCGGCGGATACGACTGAATCAGGGTGCACGTGCCGCGCGCGGCAAACAGAAAAAGCGCCGCGCCGGGGCCGTGCCGGTCCCCAGGCGAGCGCCATGGCAAAGCAAACAATTCTGGGGAGGGCCGTCTTGAAACACGCCAACCCGGCATTTTACCGGATTTCGGGACGCCCAACGGGATTTCGGGCCTGCCCCTCGAGGTAGGCCAGCACCGCGGCGCGGTCGAGGAAGTAATGGCACAGCTCGGGCCGGTCGAGCGCGCCGTAGAGTACCGGCACCAGCTCGTCGAAGCGCGCCACCAGTGCGGGATCGGCATCGACGTCCAGCACGGTAATGGCGAACGGCTGCGCCAGGGTTTCGAGCGCCCGCAGCGCTGCCAGCATGTCATCGCACAGGTGGCAATACCCGCGCGCGTACAGCGTGAACGGCACGCAAGGTGCGGCGGGCATGGCGCGCATCAGGGACGCGGCTTGACGGTCAGGTATTGCGTAGTGCCATCGCGCAGCACCAGCAGCGCCACCGGTTTCGCTTTGTCATGCTTGGCGAGCAAGCCGGCGAACTGTTCAATGCTCGTCAGCGGCGTGTTGTTCCACTGCAGCAGCACGTCGCCCGGCTGGATGCCCGCGCTGGCCGCGGCGCCCGTTGCATTCTCGACCAGCACCCCGCCCTCCACGCCCAGCTGACGGCGGTCGGCTTGCGCGATGGCCGACAAGGTCAGGCCAAGTGTATTGGCCGTCGCGCCCGGCGCCGGTTTCTTTGCTGCCGGCTTGCCCGGCGTGGATTTGTCGTCCTGCAGCTCGACGATCGTGACCGGCACCTCGAGCTGCGCGCCGCGGCGCCAGACGGTGACGCTGGCGCGGCTGCCAACCTTGGCGGCGCCGACCAGGCGCGGCAGGTCGCGCGTGGTCTCGACCGGCTGCCTGTCGAATGCCAGGATGATGTCGCCGACCTTGATGCCGCCCTTCTCGGCCGGCCCGCCGGCTTCGACCATTGACACTTCGGCGCCGCGCGCCTTGCCCAGGCCCAGCGACTCGGCCACGTCGCGCGTGACTTCACTGATCTGCACGCCAATGCGGCCCCGCGTGACCTTGCCGCTGGCCTTGAGTTGCTCGGACACCCGCGTGACTTCATCGATCGGCACCGCGAACGAGATGCCGTTGTAGGCGCCGGACAGCGTGGCGATCTGCGAATTGATGCCGATGACTTCACCGCGCATATTGATCAAGGGGCCGCCCGAGTTGCCCGGATTGACCGCCACATCGCTCTGGATCAGCGGCAGGTATTCGCCCGTGTCGCGCGACTTGGCCGAAATAATGCCGGCCGTGACGGTGTTTTCGAGGCCGAATGGCGAGCCGATCGCAAGCACCCATTCGCCGACGCGGATCTTGCTCGAGTCGCCCGTGCGCAGGTATGGGAGGTTCGTCGCGGTCAGCTTGAGCAGTGCGACGTCCGAGCGGCGGTCAGCGCCCAGCACCTTGGCCTTGAATTCGCGGCGGTCGGTCAGCGTGACCGTGACTTCGTCGGCGCCTTCGACGACGTGGGCATTGGTCAGCACATAACCATCGCCCGAAATGATGAAGCCGGAGCCGACGCCGCGCTGGACTTCGCGCTCTTCTTCGGCTTGCGGCGGGCCGCGCCGGCCGCCGCGCGGCGGCATCTGGCCGCCAAAGAAGCGGCGCAGGAATTCCTGCATTTCTTCTTCACCGGGCGCGCCGCCGCGCGTGCTGACGCGCTCGGTGGTGCGGATATTCACGACGGCCGGACCGACCTTGTCGATCACATCGGTGAAGTCGGGCAAGCCGGTCACGGTGGGTGCGGACACCGGGGCCGCGCCGGCGGCATGCGCTGGCGAGAGGGAGAGTACGGAGGTGCCGGACACGAGCAGTGCCGACAAGAGCAGGCTGGCAGTTTTACTGGTCATGGATTCGCTGTTGAATGGCTAAGATTGACCAAATGGTAAGCCAAAACCGGCGCTTTGTCGCGTCGTCAGGCGTCGCGTGCAGGACGGCTCGCGCTGCAGTGCCTGACAGGCAGGCCATGAAGGCAGCGCAGTTCAGGAAGCGCCGGGGTTGGCCAGGATGGCCGCCTGGCCCGTTGACCCGGTCACGGCATTCGCACCGCCGCTGCCACTACCGTTGCCATCGGCCAGATCGCCACGATCGCCACGATCGGACGGCAACCGCCCCTGTTCGTGCGCCAGCGCTGTGGCCAGCTGTTCGGCGAAGCCGGGCGACAGGTCTGGCGCCGGCATGGCGCGCAAGGTATCCCGGATGAGGTGATACCGGTCCCACGCCTGCTTGCCATCCTCCTCTTGCAGTGCGGCCAGTGCCAGCTCGGCATCGGCCTGCGGCAATTCGCCGTCGACCAGCGCCGAGATATGCGCGCGGAGTGTTTCGTTGGTGTCCATCGGGGTGTCCGTCGACGTCGGTGTGTTCACGGTAAGTTCAATGTTAATGCTGTGTTCGTACGATCCCGCTACCTACCGTCGTTTGTCAACCGGAAATTCAAGCAAGGGCCGCAATTTATCGGCGATGACTTCGCGCGCCCGAAAAATACGGCTGCGCACCGTACCGATGGGACAGGCCATGACTTCGGATATTTCTTCGTAGCTGAGTCCTTCTATTTCACGCAAGACAATGGCCGTGCGTAGTTCCTGGGGCAGTGCTTCCATGGCCGCATTCACCGTGTGGGCGATCTGCTTACTGGCAAGCATCGACTCCGGTGTATTGATGTCACGCAGACTGTCTGCCTCATCAAAGCCTTCGGCGCCTTCGGCATCCGTTTCCGTCGAGGTCGGCGCACGCCTGCCCTGAGTCACCAGGTAATTCTTCGCCGTGTTGATGCCTATCCGATAAAGCCACGTATAAAATGCGGAATCACCGCGAAAATGGCGCAGTGCCCGGTACGCCTTGATGAACGTTTCCTGCACGACGTCTTCTGCCTCGGCCGGATCGTGAACAAGACGCGACACCAGACGCATCAGGCGGCGCTGGTACTTGGAGACGAGCAGATCGAACGCCTTCTGGTCCCCTGCCTGCACGCGCTCCACCAGCAACTGATCACTCTCGCGTTCTGTCGTCACGGACCATGCCCCATTGGCGACCCTCTCCTAAGAGTTGATCCCCTGCAATAAGTTCAAAGTATTTTTGTCGCTGCGTTGCGCGCACCTTGCGCCAATGACCGCACTGCCACGGACAGCGCACGAAAGTCACCTGGCGACACGCTGTCGGGCAACACGGCGAGCGCGATGGTGTCGCCAGCCGCCGTGCGCAGACGCAGCAGCATGCACACAGGCCAGACCGTTGCGCCAGGCAGCAGCGTCACCGCAACCCCCTCGGATGGCGGACAGGATGAACCTGCTGGTAGCGACGCGCCTGCCGCATCCACTGCGCCCATCTCTTGTTGTACCGTCAGGCGTAGCTGCCCAAGTCCAGAAATATCAAGGCGGTGCGCCGTTCCAAATCCATGCAAAAGCGCCTGGGAATGGGCCTGCGGGCAACCCCGAAAAAAGCGGTGTACACGGCCCAGTGACCAGGCCAGTGCCACGGCGCCCAGCAGCGGCGCGACAGCGGTCAGCCTGCCAAATGCGAAGCGTTCAGGCGTGCCGAGACCGACGACCAAAGCGGTCGCAACGAGGGCGCCGCCGAACCCGGCGCACAGCCAAAGCAGGCAACGCGACGGCCGGACGATGACAGACACCGCACAGTGCATACAACGAGGGGAAACTGGATAGGCTGGCCCGGCGGACAAGCTGCGGACGTTGCCGCCAGCACCGGAACATCACCGCTGTAGAACAACAAGCGGACAATGCACCGGGCTGCAGAAGCGCCCATCCCGTTCGACCGGGATGGGGCTGGTCAGGTTCAGATTTTCGCGAAAACGAGCGTACCGTTGGTACCGCCGAAACCGAACGAGTTCTTTACCGCGTAATCGATCTTCATCTCACGCGCCGTGTTGGCGCAGAAGTCCAAGTCGCACTCGGGATCCTGGTTGAAGATGTTGATCGTTGGCGGCGAGATCTGGTTATGGATCGCCAGCACCGTGAACACCGATTCCAGGCCGCCTGCGCCACCGAGCAGGTGACCGGTCATCGACTTGGTCGAATTCACGACAATCTTCTTGGCATGGTCACCAAACACGCGCTTGATGCCACGCACTTCTGCCGCATCGCCCAATGGCGTCGAGGTGCCGTGCGCATTCACGTACTGCACCTGGTCGGCATTGATGCCAGCGTTGTTGAGGGCATTGACCATGCAACGTGCCGCGCCACTGCCATCCTCGACCGGCGAGGTGATGTGGTTGGCGTCCGCGCTCATGCCGAAGCCGATGACTTCAGCATAGATGCGGGCGCCGCGCGCGACAGCGTGTTCATACTCTTCGACGACCATGACACCGGCGCCCTCGCCCAGCACGAAGCCGTCGCGGTCGCGGTCCCAGGGACGCGAGGCCGTGGCCGGATCATCGTTGCGGGTCGACAGCGCGCGTGCCGAGGCGAAACCGCCCAGGCCCAGTGGAGACACGGTCGACTCGGCGCCGCCCGCGATCATCACGTCGGCGTCGCCGTATTCGATCAGGCGCGCTGCCGCGCCGATACTGTGCAGGCCGGTGGTGCAAGCGGTAACGATGGCCAGGTTCGGACCACGCAGGCCGAACTTGATCGAGAGATCGCCCGAGATCATGTTGATGATCGAGGCTGGCACGAAGAATGGCGAAATACGGCGTGCGCCGCGGTTCGTGTATTCCTCTTTGGTGGCTTCGATCAGCGGCAAGCCGCCGATGCCGGAGCCGATCACCACGCCAATGCGGTCCGCATTGTCTTCGGTGACAACCAGACCCGAATCCTGCAGGGCCTGGATCCCGGCTGCCATACCGTAATGGATAAAGCTATCCATATGGCGGCCTTCTTTGCCCGGCAGGTAATCCTCGACGACGAAGTTCTTTACTTCACCAGCGAAGTGGGTCGTGAATTGCGACGCATCAAACTTGGTGATGGCGGCAATACCCGACTTGCCAGCCAGCGCTGCATCCCACGCTTCGGTAACGGTGTTACCGATTGGTGAAATGCAACCCAGGCCAGTGACGACGACACGGCGGTTGCGTGAACGACTCAAGCGATTCTCCCAAAAACTGTAAAGCGACTACTCAGACCCGATTCAGGCTTTGACGTGCGCGGTAGCGTAGTCGATGGCTTGCTTGACGGTGGTGATCTTCTCAGCCTGTTCGTCAGGGATTTCCATTTCGAACTCATCTTCCAGAGCCATCACCAGCTCGACGGTGTCCAGCGAGTCAGCACCGAGGTCGTCAACGAACGAGGATTCGATTTTGATGTCTGCTTCAGCAACACCCAGTTGCTCAGCGACGATTTTTTTAACGCGTTGTTCGATATCCGACATGTTGTAGCTCCATTAAGGTATGTGTTGCGGAAAGTGCGCGCATTTTATCAGGTTTGCGACCTGAAAAACTATTTTCGGCGACTGCGCCTAACTCGCCGGAAAGTCCTGCTAAAAGTCGGGATTGCACCGATATCGTCCTGTTCAAACAGGGCCAATCACCGTGCAATCCTTCCCTCTATTGCTACTGTTTTCTTACTTGATGCTTAATATACTTAATTCATGTACATGCCGCCGTTCACGTGCAGCTCGGTGCCCGTGATGTAGGCCGCTTGCGGCCCGGCCAGGAACGCCACCGCATGGGCAATGTCTTCCGGCTGGCCCAGGCGGCCCAGCGGAATCTGGGTCAGCAGTGCAGCGTGCTGGTCGTCGCCCAGCGACTTGGTCATGTCGGTATCGATGAAGCCCGGCGCGACGCAATTGACGGTGATGTTGCGGCTGCCGATTTCGCGCGCCAGCGCGCGGGTCATGCCGGCCACGCCGGCCTTGGCCGCCGCGTAATTCATCTGGCCCGGATTGCCCGAGGCGCCCACCACCGACGTGATGTTGATGATGCGGCCTGCCTTGGCCTTCATCATCCCGCGCAGCACCAGGCGCGACAGGCGGCCGACGGCGGTCAGGTTGGTGGCGATCACGCCATCCCACTCTTCGTCTTTCATGCGCATGGCCAGGTTATCCTGGGTGATGCCGGCATTGTTTACGAGGATCGACAGGCTGCCGAACTCCTTCTGCACATCCGCCACGACGGCCGTGCAGCGTTCGCTGTCGAGCACGTTCAGGACAACACCCTTGCCGCCAAATGGCGCCAGGTAGTCCGAGATCGCCTGCGCGCCGGCATCGCTGGTGGCGGTGCCGACGACTTTCGCGCCCTGGCGGGCCAGTTCGAGAGCGATGGCCTTGCCGATGCCGCGCGATGCGCCGCTGATCAGGGCGACTTGGTTTTCCAGATTCATGGTGGTCCTCTTGTTGGGGTTAGTGGTGCTGCGCCGGCGTTACGCGTTGAACGTGTCCAGCACGCGTTCGAGCGCGGCCTGGTCGACCAGCGCGTCGCCGACCAGCGCCGGATCGATCCGCTTGGCCATGCCCACCAGCGTCTTGCTCGGTGCGCATTCAATGACCTGCGTGACGCCGTCCTGCGCCATCTTCTGCATCGTCTCGACCCAGCGCACCGGACCTGCGGCCTGACGCACCAGCGCATCCTTGATCTGCTCCGGATCATTCAACACGACGACATCGACGTTGTTGATGACGGGGATCTGCGGCACGGCAAAGGTCAGCGTGCGCATGTACTCGCGCAGACGGTCCGATGCGGGTTTCAGCAGCGACGAGTGGAACGGCGCCGAGACCGACAGCTTCATGGCGCGCTTGGCACCCTTGGCCTTGGCGATCTCGCAGGCACGCTCGACCGCCGCCGTGTGGCCGGCGATCACGATCTGGGTCGGTTCGTTGAAGTTGACCGCTTCGACGACCTCGCCCTGCGCGGCTTCGGCGCAGACGGCGCGCACGTCGTCGGCTTGCAGGCCTAGAATGACGGCCATGCCGCCCTGCCCGACCGGCACCGCGTCCTGCATCGACTGCGCGCGAAAGCGCACCAGCGGCACGGCGTCGGCAAACTGGATCACGCCGGCGGCGACCAGCGCCGAGTATTCGCCGAGGCTGTGGCCGGCAACGACGGACGGTAGCGGGCCACCGGCAGCGATCCAGGCGCGGTACACGGCCACGGCGGCGGTCAGCATGGCCGGCTGGGTGTTGGTGGTGAGATCGAGGTCTTCTTTCGGGCCGTCGGCGATCAGGCGTTGCAGATCAAAGCCGAGGGCGTCGGAAGCTTCCTGCACGGTCTGATCGACAACCGGGTTGCCGGCGAAACCGTTCAGCATGCCCACTGCCTGGGCGCCTTGTCCGGTAAACAGGAATGCGAAGTTGCTCATCGTGATAGTTCCGTAGTAATTGGTTCTTGGGAGTGCCGCCAGTGAGTGCGACGCGGTGTTCGACTCGTTACATGCGCGCCAGCACGGCGCCCCATGTAAAGCCGCCGCCCACGCCTTCCATCAGCACGTTCTGGCCCGGCTGGATGCGGCCATCGCGCACCGCCTGATCGAGTGCCAGCGGGATCGAGGCGGCTGAGGTATTGCCGTGCTCGTTGACGGTGACGACCATTTTTTCCAGCGGCAGGCCGAGCTTCTTGGCAGTGCCGTTCATGATGCGGATATTGGCCTGGTGCGGCACCAGCCAGTCGATCTGGTCCGGCGTGACGCCGGCGGTATCGAGCACTTCGTGCGCAACCTTCTCGAGCACCGACACGGCCAGCTTGAACACGGCCGGGCCGTCCATGTGCAGGAAACCGCTGCCGGCAACGGCGCCGCCCGCCAGGTTGCCCGGAATCGACAGGATGTCGGCGTGACTGCCGTCGGCGTGCAGCTTGGTGGCCAGGATACCCGGCTCGTTCGACACTTCCAGCAGCACGGCGCCGGCGCCATCGCCGAACAGCACGCAGGTGCCTCGGTCATTGAAGTCGACGATGCGCGAGAAAATTTCGGAGCCGATCACGAGCACGCGCTTGTGGTTGCCGGCGCGGATGAACGCGTCGGCGGTCGACAGCGCATAGACGAAGCCGCTGCAGACCGCCTGCACGTCGAAGGCGGCGCTGCCATTGGCCATCCCCAGCTTTTGCTGGACGATGCAGGCCGTGCTCGGGAAGCTGCCGTGAAAGTCGGGAGTGGAACTGGCGACGATGACGAGGTCGATGTCGCCCGCCTCGCGGCCGGCCATCTCGAGCGCGCGGCGCGCGGCGTGCACGGCCAGGTCGGATGAAAGCTCATCGGCGGCGGCGAAGTGGCGCGCCTCGATGCCGCTGCGGGTAACGATCCATTCGTGCGACGTTTCGACACCTTGCGCAGCCAGCCGCGTGGCCAGCGCTTCATTGGTGACACGGTTGGCCGGCAGGTAGCTGCCGGTGCCGGTGATTTTGCTGTACAGGGTCATTGCTTCACCATCCGCTCGGTTATTGCGCCTGGCGCTCGATCGTGGACACGGGCTCGAGCACCGGCATGGGCGCTTCGGCAGCGCCCGTTGAATTCGGCATCAGCTCGGTAATTAGTGCCGACAACTGTTCTTGCACATTATTGTGCGCGGCCTCGTAGGCACGCTTGATCGCCCATTCGAACGAATAGGCGGTCGCGCCGCCGTGGCTCTTGAACACCAGGCCCTTCAGGCCCAGCAGACCGGCGCCATTGTAGCGCTCGGGATTGAGTTTCTTCAGGGCCTTGCGTGCGAACACGGCGCCGACCATCGACATGATGTCGGCCTTGAACGTCGTTTTCATGAAGCGCGACAGGCCTTCGATCGCCTTGAGCATCACGTTGCCGACGAAACCGTCGCAGACGACGACGTCGACGGTGCCCTTGAAGATGTCATTGCCTTCGACGTTGCCGTAGAAATTGAGCTTGCCGCGGGCAGCATCGTCGCGCAGCAACACACCGGTGGCCTTGACCACCTCGTTGCCCTTGATGTCTTCGGTGCCCACATTGAGCAGGCCAATGGTCGGGCGGGGAATGCCTTCGATCGCCGAGCACAGCACCGAGCCCATGATCGCGAACTGGTGCAGGTGATGCGGTTCGCAATCGACGTTCGCGCCAAGGTCGAGGATGTAGGTCGGGCCGTTCTTCTGGTTGGGCATGATCGAGCAGATCGCCGGACGGTCGACGCCGGGCATCGTCTTGAGCACGTAGCGCGAGACGGCCATCAGGGCGCCGGTGTTGCCGGCCGAGACGCAGGCATTGGCGCTGCCGTCTTTCACCAGCTCGATCGCCACGCGCATCGACGAATCCTTCTTGCGGCGCAGGGCCACCTCGATCGGATCGTCCATCGCGACAACTTCGGTCGCGTTCTTGATCGTGAGACGCGGCAATTTGTCGCCGTGGTGTTTCTTGAGTTCTGCGCGCAGCACCTCTTCGACGCCCACGAGCACGAGCTCGGCGTCAGCCTGCTTCTTGAGGAACGAGATTGCTGCCGGAATAGTTACTGACGGGCCGTGATCGCCACCCATGCAGTCAATGGAAATTTTTATGGTCATGTATTGGGGATGCCGCGGCTCACACAGGACTGGCGGCCAGATGGGATCGATTCGTCGCCAGGAGGCGCACAGGATCCGCGCTGCTCAACATGACGGGGCGAAATGCATGCCCGTGATGCCAACAATGCCTGAGCAGATGCCAAAGAAAAAGCGGCGCCACGCAGATAACATACGTTGCGCCGCTTTCATGGTTCTAAAAGCCAGGACGTCGATTACTCGTCGTTTTTGGTCTTCAGAACTTTGCGACCACGGTAGAAACCGTTAGGGCTGATGTGGTGACGCAGGTGCGTTTCGCCGGTGGTTGGCTCGACTGCCAGGTTTGGTGCAACCAGGAAGTCGTGCGAACGGTGCATACCGCGCTTCGATGGGGATTTTTTATTCTGCTGAACAGCCATGATAACTCCTAATACTAAGTTCTAAAATTTTAACACATTCGACGTGCAACGATTTGCGCATCGAGTATCCCAGCAGCAATCTTCAAGGATGTCCCCCGGGATTGCCGACACGTTTCCGTCTACTTCTACTACCAATGCCATACTCGAGCGCTGCACGCGTCTGACACATTCTTTGCAAATTTTGGGCGACATTCTTTCTACGCTGCCGCCACCGTACTGCGAAACCGATCCTGCTGTATTTGGTACTACATCATTCTGTCTTGAGATTCTTGAGGCCGGCAAATGGCGACGGCTTCTCGTTCTTCAGGCTGTCCAGCAGCTTGTTTTCTGGGCAGACATCGTGCTTCGGCGACTGTGGCAACGCCAGCAGCGCTTCGTCTTCGAGCAACTGACGAATATCGCAGGTATGGCTGCCAACGATCACATCGATGCTGTCATCGTCGAGAACGATCTCGATGGCATCGGCTTCTTCGTCATCCTTGCCCAGCACCAGCATGGTCGACGAATCGATCTCGTAATCCATGGGTTGCAGGCAACGCTGGCATTCCAGCTTCACGTGACCGGCGACCTCGAGGGTCAGCGACGGATAACCGTGACGGGTTTGACCACCTTGCATCGTCCAGCGGATGTCACCGCCTTTTTCGGAACTCTCTTCGGCCAGCCGGGTCATCTCGACCAGGGGCGTGCTGCCTTCACGAAAACCATCGCTCTTGCAAAACTCGAAGGCATCAATAATGAAAGCGCTCATTTAGAAAGTCGTCCCGGAAAACCTGCGATAATAGCAGGCTTTTCACCGCAGCGCCATGAAACTGTGGCTTCGCTGCCGATTTATCCCGAGGGCCGCATGCTACCAAGTTCCACCCCGCCCCGCCTGATTCTCGCCTCGGGCTCGGCCTACCGGCGCGAATTGCTGGGCCGGCTCGGCCTGCCATTCGAGGCCATCGCACCGGATCTCGATGAAACCCCGCTGCCAGGCGAAACGCCGCCGGCAACCGCGCTGCGCCTGGCGCGCGCCAAGGCCGAGGCCGTGGCAAAGCTGCATCCGGGTGCGCTCGTGATCGGCTCCGACCAAGTCGCCACACTCGACAATCTGCAGATCGGCAAGCCGGGCGACCATGCGCGCGCGCTGGCGCAGCTGCAATTGATGCGGGGCCGTGAAGTCGTGTTCCATACGGCCCTGTGCCTGTGGGACGGACGCGCCCCCATCCCCGCCGATGCTGTCCAGGTCGAGAATGTGCAGGTCCGCGTGCGCTTTCGCGACCTGCCAGACGCCGAACTGGACGCCTACCTGCGCATCGAACAGCCGTACGATTGCGCCGGCAGCGCCAAGAACGAAGGCCTGGGCATTGCCTTGATCGACCACATCCACTCGCTTGATCCGACCGCCCTCACCGGCCTGCCGCTCATCGCCCTGACCGGCATGCTGCGGCGCGCCGGCGTGCGCTTCTTCGGCACCTGACCACTTACCTGAAACGACCCATGCCCGGCACCCTGTACTTGATTCCCAATACCCTCGGCCCACTCGACGCCGCGCCCGGCTGCCTGAACGGCCTGCTGCCGACGCAGGTGCAGGCAATGACCAGCTCGCTCGATTATTTTGTGGCCGAAAACGCCAAGACCGCGCGCGCGTTCCTCAAACTGATCGCCATCGACCATCCGCTGGCCAAGCCGCTGCAGGAAATCGAGATCGCCGAACTAAACGTGAACACGCCAGCCGCCGCGCTGACGCAATTGCTGGCGCCGTTGCTGGCGGGGCGCGATGCGGGCCTGGTGTCAGAGGCAGGCGTACCAGCGGTGGCCGATCCCGGCGCCGACCTCGTGCGCCTGGCGCATCAGCACGGGATCGCCGTGCGGCCACTGGTCGGCCCGTCGTCGCTGCTGCTGGCCGTCATGGCCAGCGGCCTGAACGGCCAGAGTTTCGCCTTCAATGGTTACCTGCCGACCGATGCGGCGCTGCGCACGAAACGCATCCGTGAGCTGGAAACCCGTTCACGGGGCGAGCGCCAGACGCAGCTGTTCATCGAGACGCCGTATCGCAATGGCGCAATGCTCGAGGCGCTGGTGGCTGGTTGCCAGCCGGGCACGCTGGTGTGTGTGGCCACCGACCTGTCGTTGCCGAGCGAGTCGGTACGCACGATGACGGCGGCGAAATGGAAGGCGGCGTTAGGGACGGACAAGGGGCCGGACTTCCACAAGAAGCCGACCGTATTCCTGCTGCTGGGTCAATAAAGAATCAGCCGGACTCAGCGCACGTCGTGCGTCAGCTCGCGGACCCAGTCGAACGCTGCCAGTTCGATCTCGCGTACCTCGGGCACCGTCAGCCCGATCTTCTTGAGTTCGGCATTGAGCTTGCGGCCGCCAACGGCCGTTTCGAGCAGCTCGGCGATGCGCAGCATCGTACCGAAGTCGCCATCGCGGTCGATCAGCGCGTCACGCACGTCATGCGCAACCTCGACATGCACGAGGATGTCGGCCATGCGCACCGAGAACAGCGCTTCGGCCAGCGACATGATGCCGACGGTAAAGGCGCGGTCGGCGCTGGCCGTGTCGCCGGGGCGCACGCGCAGCGTCATCAGTTCGAGCAGCTTGCCGCGCGTGGTGGCCAGTTGCAGCAACGGCGAGTGCAGCGAGACTTGCGCGCCTGCGGCCGTGTAGAGCAGGATCTGCAGCCAGCGGCCCAGTTGACGGCGCCCCAGCACGGCGAGCGCCTGTGACAGCGATTCGATGCGCGGACCCGGCACCGCGCGGCTGTTGACCAGCCGCAGCAGGTTCAGGCTGACCAGCGCGTCGCGCTTGACGGCCGTCTCGATGGTCTGGTTGTCGGCGTTGGAATTGACGAGCTCCAGCAAGCGCAGCAACACGACTTCGGTCGGGGCGATCTTGCGGCCGCTGAGGATCACCGGTCGCGCAAAGTAATAGCCCTGGAAGTATTCGAAACCGAGTTCCATACACAGCTTGAACTCTTCGATCGTCTCGACTTTTTCAGCCAGCAGGCGCTTGCCGGTCTTTTTCAGCGACGCGACCAGACCGCCCAGCGCGTCCGGGGCCACGCCCTTGATATCGACCTTGATGATGTCGATCAGCGAAATCAGCTGATCGAGTTCGGGCGAATGTTCGATGACGTCGTCCACGGCGAACTTGAAGCCGAGGTTTTTGAGTTCGTCCACCCGCGCCAGCAACTCCGGCGTGGGTTTGACGGTTTCCAGGATTTCGAGAATGACCTTGTGCGGCTGCAGGAAGCGCACGAAATCGCTCATCAGGACGACGGCGTCGACATTCACAAAAGCCAGCTGATCGCCCACCACCTGCTCCATGCCGAGCTGGGAAGCATGCGAAATGACAGCCGCCGTCGCGGCGGCGCCGTCAGTCAGCTTGGCGTCTTCGTCCTCGCCGGCAGCACGAAACAGCAGTTCGAACGCCAGCAATTGCTGGTCGCGCCCGAGAATGGGTTGCCGTGCGAGGAAAAAATCGTCAGACGGCACCAAGACCGCTGCCGTTGCATCAGCATGCATTGAAATATTACTCCTGGAAACTGTCGCGGCAGATCGCGGCGCGCTGGCGGCACGCACCCGCGAACCATCAGCACCGACTATACTACAAAAACATCAATCTTAGCATTTCGACATCAAATCGAACGCTAGCTGCGACCGCCGCCCTGGCGGGTGCGACCGGTGCGCGGTGCATCTGGCGTCGCCGGGCGATCGCCACCGGTGCGGGGCGCACGCGGCGTGGCCGGCGCCCCGTCGCGCGCAGCAGGAGCACGTGGCGCCGCGCTCCGTGGCGTCGTCGAGCGCGGTGCAGCGCTCGGCCGACCCGCATCCTGCGTCGGACGGCCTGTGCCCTGCGTAGGACGGCCCGCGCCGGTGGCGGTACCCGTACGCGATGGCTTGACCGGCGCTGCCGGTTCGTCGCCTTCGCGCGGCATCACCTGGCCCGGCAGGCGCAGACTGCCCTTGCCCGACAGCGGGCTGGCGCGGCGCGCATTGCCGATCGGCTGGCGCGGCATGCCGGCGGCGCCATCGGTGCGGCTGGCGCTGCGACCGAGGGCGGTACCCGTGACCTGGGTGCCCTTTTCGATCGTGAAGCGTGCGCCGGCGTCCTTGCCCAGCACGCGCACCAGGTACGGCAGCACTTCGCGCAGGATCGGCTCGAGCGTGTATGGCGGGTTCAGGATGAACATGCCGGAGCTGTGCAGGCCGGTGCCGTCCGGGGTCGGCGTCTGGATCGTCAGTGTGACGTTCAGCCATTCCTTGGCCGGCACGCGCTTGAGGCGATCGGCGAACTGGCGCGATTCCATGCGCTGCAGCACCGGATACCAGACGGCGTAGATGCCGCTCGGGAAGCGCAGCAGCGCGTCGTCAAGTGCTTCTTTTACACGCTTGTAGTCATCCTTGACTTCGTACGGCGGATCGATCAGCACCAGCGCGCGGCGCGACGGTGGCGGCAGCAGGGCCTTCATGCTGTCGAAGCCGTCGCCCCGGTCGATCATCACGCGGCGGCCGCGCGAGCGCTCGCCCTGCTCGGCCTTGTGGGCGTCGAGCTTGCGGAAGTTATCGGCCAGGATCTTGCAATCGGCCGGGTGCAGCTCGAACAGGCGCAGGCGGTCCTGCTCACGCGCCATCTGCTCGGCGACATATGGCGAGCCCGGGTAATAGCGCATCTTGCCGCTGGGGTTCATGCCCTTGATCAGATCGAGGTATTCCTTGAGGGGTGCCGGAACGTCAGTGAGCGCCCACAACGGGCCGATGCCGGTATCGAATTCGGCGGTCTTGGTCGACTGAAAACTGTCGAGTGCGTACACGCCGGCGCCCGAGTGGGTATCGATATAGGTATAGGCGGCATCCTTCTGGTTCATGTACTGGTGCAATTGCACCTGGATGAAGTGCTTGAGGACATCGGCGTGGTTACCCGCGTGGAAGGCGTGGCGGTAGCTCAACATAAGCTGGAATTCCTAAAAGTGACGTTGCCGCGCGAAACTGGCGGCGATATTAGGCGCCATTATCCACTACAACCGGGCCCGGCTGGGAATCGGTGCGATCTGCGGTCGACATAAAAGGCGCAGTCAGCGTTATCTATTGATGACTGTGATAGCGATACTAAGCAATTGTTCTGGCGAAGTAACCCGCTCACCATCCAGTGCCCAGCGCCAGCCGAGGTAGTTGGGCAGGTAGCGCGATGCCACGCCACGAAAGCCCTGTAGCCAGGCCTTGAAACGTTGATGGTAGGCGTTCACGTTCTGCACATGGATGGCAAGGCTGCCCAGACGCCTCGCTCGCACACCGGCGCGCACATTGACCGCCTCGTGCGCGATCCTGTGCTTGCGTGCAAAGGCGCGGTAAGCGGGATGGCCGTCACTGACCAGCAAGGCCTGCCGATCCAGCCTGGGCAGCAAGTCACGGTCGAGTTGCGCAGCCGTGAGCGCTCCGCGGCCGGTCACGGCATCAATGGTGCGCCCCTCGCGGTCGCGCGCGACCAGGATGCAGTCAAGTTCATCGGAAATGCCCCGCTTGGCAGCGCGGCCGCCCCGGCGGCGCGGTGGCCGATCGATCGTGCGCGAACCTTTTTGTGACTCGATCAGAAATGTTTCGTCAGCTTCGACAATGCCGTTGAGCGCTGCGGGTCGATCGAGTTTGACCCAGTGCAGGAAGCGGTGGCGCCATCGAAAGGCCGTGTTGCGGTGTACCTCGATGCGGTCTGCAGCCTTGCGCACGGGCAGTGAATCGAGCAGTGCCTGCGAATACGCGAGCCATTTGGCCTTGAGCCTGAGCCGCGCCAGTGGCGTACCGGTGAGGTCGTTAAAGGTGCGCCCGCAAGCGCAGCATCGGTAGCGCTGCAAGTCGTTGGCGAACCCGTGCCGATAGCAGCGCTCGTTGCCGCATCTGGGGCAGCAGCGGCTTGGCGCTCTGGCCTCGGTAATTAGCGCAACCACCTGATCGAGCCCGGCGGCAGGATGCAGGGCATCGAGCACTTGCCGCCGCTGCGGTTGGTTCAGCGAAGGCAGTTTTGCGAACCAACCTTTAAAACGTGGCGCTTTCATGATCGACTCCTGACGCTGGCGACAGGGGTTGGACCACTGGACTGCTCGTCTGTTCAAAGCTAGTCTCTATTTAACGCTGACTGCGCCACATAAAAAAAGCCGCAACCCTCGTGAGGTTGCGGCCAGTGCACCACCAATGTGCTTGTCAGGCGACTTTCTTTTCTTCGAAGAACTGCTCGTCCTCTGTGGAGCCGTGCAGCGCCGTGGTCGAGCTCTGGCCCTGCTGGATGGCTTGGGTCACGGCGTCGAAGTAGCCGGTGCCCACTTCGCGCTGGTGCTTGACGGCCGTGAACCCTTTTTCGGCAGCGGCGAATTCGGCCTCTTGCAGCTCGACGAAGGCCGACATGCCGGTGCGGGCGTAACCATGGGCCAGGTTGAACATGCCGTAATTGAGCGAGTGGAAGCCGGCCAGCGTGATGAACTGGAACTTGTAGCCCATCGCGCCCAGCTCGCGCTGGAACTTGGCAATGGTCGCGTCGTCCAGGTTCTTTTTCCAGTTGAACGACGGCGAGCAGTTATAGGCCAGCATCTTGCCCGGGAACTTGGCGTGGATCGCATCGGCAAAGCGGCGCGCAAACTCGAGGTCGGGCTTACCGGTTTCGCACCAGACCAGGTCGGCAAACGGCGCATAGGCCAGGCCGCGCGAAATCGCTTGCTCGACGCCCGGCTGGACGCGGAAGAAGCCCTCGACCGTGCGCTCGCCGGTGCAGAATTCCTGGTCATTGGCGTCGATGTCCGACGTGAGCAGGTCGGCCGCTTCGGCGTCCGTGCGGGCGATGACGAGCGTCGTGGTGCCCATCACGTCGGCCGCCAGGCGGGCTGCGTTGAGTTTCTCGATGGCTTCGCGGGTCGGCACCAGCACCTTGCCGCCCATGTGGCCGCATTTCTTGACCGAGGCCAGTTGATCTTCGAAGTGCACGCCCGATGCGCCGGCTTCGATCATCGACTTCATCAGCTCGTAGGCATTGAGCACGCCGCCAAAACCGGCTTCGGCATCGGCCACGATCGGGGCGAAGTAATCGATGTCATCCTTGCCTTCCGACCATTGGATCTGGTCAGCGCGCTGGAACGTGTTGTTGATGCGGCGCACGACCAGCGGCACCGAGTTGGCCGGATACAGCGACTGGTCCGGATACATTTCGCCAGCGGCGTTGGCGTCGCCCGCCACTTGCCAGCCCGACAGGTAGATCGCCTTCAGGCCCGCTTTTACCTGCTGCATGGCCTGGTTGCCGGTCAGCGCGCCCAGGGCGTTCACGTACGGCTCATCATTGACCAGGTTCCACAGCTTCTCGGCGCCGCGCTTGGCCAGCGTGTGCTCGATGCGCACCGAGCCACGCAGACGGACGACGTCGGCGGCCGTGTAATTGCGCACGACACCTTTCCAGCGTGGATTGGTGTCCCAGTCTTGCTGCAGTTCGGCGATTTGCTGTTCACGGGTAGTCATGGTGTGTTCTCCTGAAGGGTGGTAAGACGTTTGATCAACTTTGCGAATCCGTTGAGACAATCATATAGCCGTTTGTGCGCGGCACCATCAGTCTTCTATAAGACATACGACTGAAATAATTACCATCAATATCAATGACTTGGACTTTGCATATCATGATACGAAATGAAATTTCTCACGATGGTAAGGAATTGCATCGCTGGCATGCTGCGCATTCCGCATTGCACGACGATCATTTCGCATCCTGAAATATGGCGTCTTATTTCCCGTCAAGAAACGACAAAGGGCGCGGCAATTGCCGCGCCCTTTTCATGTCACCGACCCGGCTTACTTCGCCAGTTCGACCGTCTGCTCGCCGAAGGTCAGCTCACCCCCCCGCACCCGCACCGGAATCACGTCCTTCGGCCCGAAGCGGCCCGACAGGATCGCTTTCGACAGCGGATTTTCGATCTGTTGCTGGATCGCGCGCTTGAGCGGCCTTGCGCCGTACACCGGGTCATATCCTGCTCCCGCGATCTTCTGCAGCGCCTCTTCGTCGATGTCGAGCGTCATGTCCATCTTGGCCAGGCGCGCTTCCAGGATCTGCAGCTGGATGCGGGCAATGGCGCCGATGTTCTTCTCATCGAGCGCATGGAACACGACGATCTCGTCGATACGGTTGATGAACTCGGGACGGAAATGACCGCGCACCTCGGCCATTACCGCCATCTTCACGACGGCCGGCTCATCGCTTTCCATCGCCTGGATCCGGTGCGAACCCAGGTTCGAGGTCATCACGATCACCGTGTTCTTGAAGTCGACCGTGCGGCCCTGGCCATCGGTCATGCGGCCATCGTCCAGCACCTGCAGCAGCACGTTGAATACATCCGGGTGCGCCTTTTCGATCTCGTCGAGCAGGATCACGCTGTATGGTTTGCGCCGCACGGCCTCGGTCAGGTAACCGCCTTCTTCATAGCCCACATACCCCGGCGGCGCACCGATCAGGCGGGCGACCGAATGCTTCTCCATGAATTCGCTCATGTCGATGCGGATCATCGCGTCCTGCGTATCGAACAGGAAGCCAGCCAGCGCCTTGCACAGCTCGGTTTTACCGACACCGGTCGGGCCCAGGAACATGAACGAGCCATACGGGCGATCCGGGTCCGACAGGCCGGCGCGCGAACGACGGATCGCATCCGACACCGCTTCAATGGCTTCGTCCTGGCCCACGACGCGCTTGTGCAGCTCATCCTCAATGTGGAGCAATTTGTCGCGCTCGCCCTGCAGCATGCGCGTGACGGGAATGCCGGTTGCGCGCGAGACCACTTCGGCGATCTCCTCGGCGCCAACCTGCGTGCGCAGCAGCTTGGGCTTCTGTCCGTCGAGTTCGGCGCGCGCGGTGCTCGCTTCAGCCTCGCGCAGCTGCGCTTCCAGTTCCGGCAGACGGCCGTATTGCAGCTCGGAGGCCTGCTGCCAGTTGCTCTGGCGGCGCGCTTCTTCCATCTGGTAGCGGATGCGCTCGATCTCTTCCTTGATGTGCGTGGTGCCCTGTACTGCGGCCTTCTCGGCTTTCAGGATTTCTTCGAAGTCGTTGTATTCGCGTTCCAGGCGCGTGATTTCATCGCCCAGCAGCTCGAGGCGGCGCTGCGACGCTTCGTCGGTTTCGCGGCGCACGGCTTCGCGCTCGATCTTCAGCTGGATCATCCGCCGCTCGAGGCGGTCCATGACTTCGGGCTTCGAGTCGATCTCGATTTTGATCTTAGCCGCTGCCTCGTCGATCAGGTCGATGGCCTTGTCGGGCAGGAAGCGGTCGGTGATGTAGCGGTGCGACAGCTCGGCCGCCGCAATGATTGCCGCGTCGGTGATGTCGACCTGGTGGTGCAGTTCGTATTTCTCCTGCAGCCCGCGCAGGATGGCAATCGTCGCCTCGACACTTGGCTCGTCGACGATGATCTTCTGGAAGCGGCGCTCGAGGGCGGCGTCCTTTTCGACATACTTGCGGTACTCGTCGAGCGTGGTCGCGCCGACGCAGTGCAGCTCACCGCGCGCCAGCGCCGGCTTGAGCATATTGCCGGCATCCATCGCGCCTTCGGCCTTGCCGGCGCCCACCATCGTGTGCAGCTCGTCGATGAAGACAATCGTCTGGCCTTCGTCCTGCGCCAGCTCTTTCAGCACACTTTTCAGGCGTTCTTCGAATTCGCCGCGGAACTTCGCGCCGGCCAGCAGCGACGCCATGTCGAGCGACAGCACGCGCTTGCCTTTGAGCGAATCGGGCACTTCACCATTGACGATGCGCTGCGCCAGGCCTTCGACGATGGCCGTCTTGCCCACGCCCGGCTCACCGATCAGCACGGGATTGTTCTTGCTGCGACGCTGCAGCACCTGGATCGCGCGGCGGATTTCATCGTCGCGGCCGATCACCGGATCGAGCCTGCCGGCGCGGGCGCGCTCGGTCAGGTCGAGCGTGTATTTCTTGAGCGATTCGCGCTGGCCTTCGGCTTCGGGCGAATTGACGCTTTCGCCACCGCGCACGGCCTGGATCGCCGACTCTAGCGACTTCTTCGCCAGGCCGTTTTCACGCGCCAGGCGGCCGGCGTCGGACTTGTCTTCCAGCAGCGCCAGAAGGATCATTTCGGATGAGACAAAACCGTCGCCGCGCTTTTGCGCTTCGCGGTCGGCCAGGTTCAACAGGCCCATCAGGTCGCGCCCGACCTGGACGTTGCCGCCGGTGCCGGTGACCTTTGGCTGACGCTCGAGCGACGCCTTGAGCGCATTGGACAGTGCACCGACGTTCACGCCGGCGCGCTGCAGCAGCGAGCGCGCACTGCCGTCGTCCTGGTTCAACAGCGCCACCAGCAGGTGGACCGTTTCGATGTATTGGTTGTCATTGCCGACCGCCAGGCTCTGGGCATCCGCCAGCGCTTCCTGGAGCTTGGTCGTCAGTTTATCTTGCCGCATGGTGTGACTCCTGAGTTGGTTCTTGGTTGCGATACAAGATTGGGATGACGGGGGGCTTTTCAAGCGCAGCGTCGAGGCTGACGTAAGAAAAATACCTACAAACAGAAAAGCGCTTAACTGTCAGACAACTTCGACTCCGGCATCGGCCCGGCCGCCTGCAGATCGCGCACGTTCTTTTGCACAGCGATCACGGCAAACAGCGACAGTGCGAACGACATTGCATAGAAGCCTTTTTCGCTCAGCGCCAGCGTGGCGTTGACCAGACCAATGCCCAGCAGCCCGATGGATGCTGCCAGCGAGAACCAGCACAACGACGAATACAGCCCCGTGACCGGCAGGCCTTCCGCGCGGTCGCGCACCGTTTTTTGCAGCGAGATGGCGGCGAACAGGCCATACAGCAGCAGCACGAGGTAATAACCTTTTTCATTCAGCTGCATCTGGGCGTTCCAGAGGCCGATCAGATAAGCGGCCATGCCGATGATGAGCGCGCCCCAGGAGGCGCCGACGAAGGCCGCGGTCGGCCGGTAATTGGTATTCATGAACGAGCTCCTGTGCATTTACTGGACGGAAACTTTAGCATGCTTCAACCGGGCCATTTGTGCGTTGTCAGGCAAACCCGCCCCGCCCCGTCGACTTTACCCGCGCAGGGTACGTAGCAGCGCGAAACCGGCCATGCAGCACAGGAGCGAGCCGATCAGATGCAACGCCGTGTGCGCCAGCGCCCAGCCAATATCGCCGCGCTGCAGCAGCGTCATCGACTCGCCACTAAAACTGGAAAAGGTCGTCAAGCCACCGAGGAAGCCGGTGACGATGAACAGGCGCCAGTGCGGCGCCAGCCCGGGCTGGTCGGCAAAGAACGCGAGCGCGCAGCCGATCAGAAAGCCACCGAGCAGATTGGCCGCCAGCGTGCCGATCTGGACAAAGCCGTGCAGGCTGCCCAGCCACAGGCCCAGGCCCCAGCGCAGCCAGGCGCCGATGGCGGCGCCGAGCCCGATCGCGAGAAAATTCAGCGGGCTTGCCACCGTGCCCGCGCTGTATCGTCCGTCACGCGCGCATCGACCCAGCGCGCGCCGTCCGGCGTGTCTTCCTTCTTCCAGAACGGCGCGTCCGTCTTCAGGTAATCCATGATGAATTCGCAGGCCGCAAATGCATCGCCGCGGTGCGCCGCGGTGACGGCCACCAGCACGATCTGATCGAGCGGCAGCAGCGGCCCCACGCGGTGGATCACCAAGGTAGCGAACAGCGGCCAGCGCGCGGCAGCCTGCGCGGCGATGTCGTCGAGCGCTTTCTCAGTCATGCCGGGATAGTGCTCGAGCTCCATCGCCGCGACCTGCGCGCCATCGTTCAGGTCGCGTACGGTGCCGACGAATGCCACGACGGCGCCGACGCGGGCATCGCCCTCGCGCAGGCGCGCGACTTCGAGGCCGAGGTCGAAGTCGCCGGTTTGCACACGCACGTGGTTCATGATGCGTCCTTCGGCTGACGCAGCATCGGCTGCCGCAGCATCGGCTGCCGCAGCATCAGGCACTCGATGCGCGTTTCGGTGCGCACGTCGGCCAGCGCCGGCAGCGCCAGCAATGCGCGCAGCTCGGCCGTATTGCCACCCGGCTTCTGCCCCGACTTGAGGGAGCTTTGCAGCACCTCGACCTGCAGGCGCAGGCGGTCGCGGGCGAATTCGGCGCCGCTGTCAATGCCGGCGGCAATTTCCAGGCGCAGCAGATCGTTCAACAGGCGTGGCCGGTTTTCATGGAGCTGGCGCGCATACGCGGCGCGATCGCCTTCGAGCGCCGCCAGCGCCGCGTCGAAGCGCTTCTGCAGGATCGGCTCGTAACCACCGTCGACCGGGGCCAGTGCCGCCCAGCGGGCACGCCAGTCGTCTCCTTGCGTGTGGGTGCCGGCGTTGCTGTCCGGATCGGCGATTGCTGTTTCGAGCGCCTGGATCAGGCGCAGCTTGTCGCGCACGACGCCGGCCAGGACCGTGTCGGCAGCGCGCCGCACCTGGGCCACCTGCGCCTGCACCTGGGCCACGGCAGCCTGATAGCGCTGCTCAACACGCGCCTCATGGGCGCGCGGCACCGGCCCGATCGCCTGCCATTCGGCGGCGGCTTCGCGCAGCATTCTCGCGACGTTGGACGGCGTGGCATCACCTGCGGCCGCTTCGAGGCGCGCGCACAGCGCTTCCTTGGCCGCTTCGTGGGTTCGGCGTTCGCTGTCGGCCGCATGCGCATGCTCCTTGCGGGCCGCGAACAGCGCGTCACAGGCAGTGCGGAAACGCTGCCACAGCGCCTGCTCGGCCTTGCGTTCGAGCGGCAATGCGCGCGCATGCTCTTGCCAGCGGCTCTGCAACTCGCGCAGCATGTCGACCGCGTGCCGTTCGTTCGGATCGAGCTTGTGGACTTCTTCGATCAGTTGCTCGCGCACGGCCACTTCGACCTTGCGCTGGTTTTCCAGCGGACGCTGCAGCGTGGTCAGCGCCTCGGCAAACAGGCCGTCGAGACGTTTCTTTTCCTTGCGGTCGACCGCGCCCAGATGGCTCCAGGCCGTACGCAGGCGCTGGACGGTGGCCGACACATGCTTCCAGTCGGCGTTGTCCTGCTGCAGGTTGGCGATCTCGGCCTGGGCTTCGTCGACCAGCGCCTGGCCACGCGCGGCATTCGCGTGGCGCTCGTCGGCCAGCTGGCGGAAATGCGCAGCGGCCGGCGCGTAGGCAGCGCTGCAGGCAGCGTCGAAGCGCTCCCACAGACTGCGCGGCGCCGGGCCGGACAAGGTGTCGAGCGCCTTCCAGCGCTCGCGCATGCTGCCGACTTTCTTGGCCAGTTCGCCCATCGCCAGGTTCTGCGTGGCCAGCGTCTCGACTGTCTTGATCAATTCTTCGCGCGACACGTTGCCGCCCCAGCGCGCCCAGTCGGACAAGCGTTTCAGGTCGGCGCGCAGATGGGTCAGCTGCTCGAGCTGGGCGCTCGTCAGGCGCACGCCTTTGTCCTTGGCTTCCTTCAGCGATTTGTCGATTTCGGCGGCGGTGCCGAGCGAGCCCTGCTGCAGGGCGGCTTCGAGCGCTTCCAGCTGGTCGAGGAAGGCCTGGTCGGCGCCCTTGTCTTTGGCAGGCACGCTGCCGCTGTCAGCTGGCGCTGCACCCGGGACTGTCGTCGGGACGGCTCTCGGCTTGCGGATCGCTTGCGGGAACGACGCGAGCAAGGCGTCGAAGCGCGCTTGCAGCGATTCAGTGGCGGCGGCGTTGGCAGGCATGGCCGGCAGGCGCTGCCATTCGCGGCGCAGGGCATCCGGCGTCAATGCTTCTTGCGGCTGCGCCGCCCATGCGGTCAGTGCCGCATCACGGGCGGCCAGCGCTGCAGCATCCTTCTCGGCGGTGGCCAGGCTGGCCGTCAGGCGTGCCATTTCATTGCTCACCTCGCCCACCAGTGCGCGCGGCAGCGATGGGTGGCCAGGATCGGCCAGTGCCGCTGCCTGTTCCTGCTGCAGGCGGGCCAGCGCCTCGCCGAGCGCAGCAGCGTTCAGCCCCTGCCCGTCCAGCTGGCGCAGCGCGGTCAGGCGATCGATCATGGCGCGCTGCAACTGCACCTGCGCTTCGAGACGGGCTCCAAGCTGGGCGCGCACGGCCGCGAAGTCAGCAGCGAGCTCTGGCGCGCGGATGACCGACCATTTGCGGTCGAGTTCGGCAACATGATTGGGCGTGAGCAACACGTCGGCCAGCATGGTGCGCGCCTGCGCCAGCGTGTCTTCACCCCGGCGCAGTTCGGCTTCGTGATGGCGGATCGCGTCGAGCCGGCCATGCACGAGCTTGGCAACGCGGCGATCGACATTGCGCATCGCGCCATACACACGCTCGAGATGCTCGCGGCCATGGAGCAGCTCGGCGGCGGCCAGGCGCAATTCGGAAAACGGGGATTGCAGGATGAACTCGGCGGCGGCGGCTTCGTCGCTGCCAAGCGCCTTGATCTGCGCAGCCTGGCGCTCGCGGGCGCTGGCCACGGCGGCGCGTGCCTCGGCGGCCTGGGCTGCAGCCTGGTTGGCGGCCTGCTCTGCAGCGGCGGCCGCTGCCGCCCTGGCCTTGTTGTTGGCCTTGCTACCGGTCTTGCCAACGACTGGCTGGGCTGCGCCCGATTTCGCCGGGGCCGGCTTGGCGGCGCTCTGCTGCTCGCCGGACGCGGCCGGCTTACTGCCCTGCCGCTTGAAGAGAAAATCGAACATAGAAAATTCGCACCGCTAAAACTGCCATCATAGCAAAGAACATGGCGTCAACCGGTGCGCACGGCCTGCTGCGGCGGCTAATTGAGGATGGGCGCGACGGGCGGCGAGACGGCCGATTTCCTGACTGAAACTTCTGGGCCTGCAATGCCCCGCACCGCGCCGCGCCCGGCGTCGCGGTGTTCGTTCTGTACCGTATCGTGAGCAAGCATCTGGTTGGCAATCGTGAACCAGTGGTCGCCGGAGATCAATGTGCGCGCCAGTGGCAGCAACTCGCGCTCCTCGCGTTCGAGGCGCTCGAGGAGCAGTTCGCAGCATTCTTCGAGCGCGCCCAGACACCCGGGATCGCCATCGGCAGCGGCGGCCTGGGCCGCCATGCGCGCCGCGTGCGCACGCCGGCTCAACGCATCGAGTTCGGCCAGCAACACGCCGGCATCGGCCCCACGCCGGCGCAGCGCCGGCAGCACGAACTTGTCGAGTTTACGCCACTGGCAGGCGTCGCTGACCTGGCGCAGCGCCGCGCAGGCTGCCTCGTACTGGTGGGCCGCCGGGGGTTCGCCCCACCAGGCGGCAGGCCGCCAGCGGTCAAGCAGCGCCTGCAGCTCGACGCGTGCCCGGGCCTGTTCGACGGACAGTGCTACCAGCGTGTAGGTGGAAGTGAGCATGATGTCTCCTCTCGGTGCGCCGCCAGCGCGCATGGCGAGGCCATGCCGGATCGGCTGGGGGTGCGGGTATCGGGGTAGCCGGCGCTGGATGTTGTAGTAGTAGCCGGCGACAAGAACTAGCTAGTGTAGAGACACGGTCCTAGTCAGGTTTGATGTTCGTCAAATGCGATTTGACAACAAGAGCGGGGTCAGGCACGACGAATTTCCCCACACAACATGCTTGCGAGATGGTATTGCACGGCGCGCCACGACCGGTCGCCGGCTGCGTTATAGTAGGCCCCGATTTCGGCTTTCCCAACGGTAGAACTCCCCATGCGGCTGCTGCACACTTCCGACTGGCATCTTGGCCAGACCCTGCACAATTTCGACCGGATTCACGAACACGGGTGCTTCCTCGACTGGCTGGTCGATACGCTGGACGCAGAACGTGTCGATGTGCTGCTGATCGCCGGCGATATTTTCGACAACGCCAATCCGTCCTCGGCCGCCCACCGCCAGCTGTACCGCTTCCTGCAGCAGGCCCGCAGCCGCGTGCCGCATCTGCAGGTGGTGGTCATCGCGGGCAACCACGATTCCGCCGGCCGGCTGGAAGCGCCCACGCCGCTGCTCGAAGCCTATGGCACGATTGTCGTGGGCAACGTATTGCGCAGCAGCGATGGCGAGGTCGACCTCAAGCGCCTGCTGGTGCCGCTGCATGACCGCGAAGGCAAGGTGGCTGCCTGGTGCCTGGCCGTGCCGTTCCTGCGTCCCGGCGACGTGCCGCGCCTGCGCGCCGCAGCGGGCGATGCAGCGGGCGATGAGCCTGGCCTCGATCCCTATCTGCAGGGCACAACTCTGCTCTACCGCCAGGCATATGCGCTGGCGCGTGAGCGCGCTACGGAGGGCCAGGCCATCATCGCCATGGGCCACTGCCATATGGTCGATGGCCAGGCGTCACTCGACTCCGAGCGCCGCATCGTCATCGGCGGCACCGAGGCGCTGCCCAGCAGCATGTTCGATCCAGGCATCGCCTACGCGGCGCTGGGTCACCTGCATCTGGCCCAGAAGGTTGGCGGGCGCGAGAATGTGCGCTACAGCGGCAGCCCGTTGCCGCTGTCTTTTTCGGAAGTCAATTACCAGCACCAGGTGCTGCGGATCGACCTGGAAGGGGATCATGCCGTGGACATCACGCCGCTGTTCGTGCCCCGCGCGGTGGCCTTGCTGCGCGTGCCGGCCAAACCTGCGCCGCTCGACGAGGCACTCGCGGCACTGGAGGCACTCGAACTCGATCCCGACCTGCCGCAGCACGCCTGGCCCTTTCTCGAAGTCAGGGTGCTGCTCGACGGGCCAGAACCCGGCCTGCGCGCGCGCATCGAGGCGGTGCTGGCCGGCAAGCCCGTGCGCCTGGCCAAAATCGAACCGACGCGCAAGCACGTGGCCGTCGACGATACCGAACTCGCGCTGAGTCTGGACCAACTGGCGCAGCTGCAGCCGGACGATGTCTTCCGCCGCCTGTGGCTGCAGAAATACGGCGCCGAAGCACCGCCCGAGCAGATCGCGTCGTTCGCCGAACTGTTCCACGCGGTGGAAGGCGAGCCGCGATGAAGATCCTGCGTATCAGCGGCAAGAACCTCGCTTCGCTGGCGGGCGAGTTCGCCATCGATTTCGAGTCCGAACCGCTCGCCTCCGCCGGGCTGTTTGCCATCAGCGGCCCGACCGGCGCCGGCAAGAGCACCCTGCTCGACGCGCTGTGCCTGGCGCTGTATGGCGACACGCCACGCCTGCTGAAACGATCGAGCACGCGCCTGCCCGATGTGGGCGAAGAAACGGTCACCGCGCAGGATGCCCGCACGCTGCTGCGCCGGGGCGCGGCCGAAGGCTGGGCCGAGGTCGACTTCGTCGGGAGCGACGACCGGCGCTACCGCGCCCGCTGGGCCGTGCGACGCTCGCGCAACAAGCCGAATGGCGCCCTGCAGCCGGTCAAGATCTCGCTGAACCGGCTGCCCGAACTGATCCCCGTGGGCGGCACCAATACGGAGGCCGCAGCAGAGATCGTGCAACGCATTGGCCTGTCGTTCGAACAGTTTACGCGCGCCGTGCTGCTGGCCCAGAACGAATTCTCGGCATTCCTCAAAACCGACGAAAACGAGCGCGGCGAACTGCTCGAAACCCTCACCGGCACGACGATCTACAGCGACATCTCGCGCCGGGCGTTCGAGCGCTACAAGGCCGAACAGGTCCGCACGCAAGTCCTGCAATCGAAACTGGCCAATGCCGCGCCGCTGTCGCCGGAGGACCGCGCGCTGCTGGAGAGCGAGCGCACAAGCGCCGATCTGGCGCGGCAGGCGCTGGACGATCGCCACGCCCTGCTCGAAGGGCAACTGCGCTGGCACCAGGAACTGGACAAGCTCACGCGCAGCGAAGCGCAGGCCGAACAAGTCCTGGCGACGGCCAACGCGCAAAGCGTGGATGCCGGCGAGCGGCGCCAGCGCCTGGCCACGCTTGACGCGGTGCAGGCGGCGCGGCCCCTCACGCTGGAAGTACAGCGCCTGGAAGCCGAGCGGCGCCAGGCCCACTCGGCCATCGAACATGCGCAAGCCCAGCTGGCGGCAGCGCTCGAGGTGCGGCGCACCAGCGTGGCCGAGACCGATGCGGCTACCGCGCAGCTGGATGCCGCCGAAGCTGCGCTGCGTACAGCCACGCCGCAACTGGACGACGCCAAGGCCCTCGATGCGGCGCTGGCGACACTGGCGCCGAACCACGTGCAGGCGCAATCCGCACTCGACGCCGCGCGCACGCAGGCGCGCCAGGCGCGCGAGCAGCACCAGGCCAAATCGACCGCATTGGCACGTGCGCAGCAAGCCCGCGATGGCGCTGCCGCCTGGCTGACGGACCAGTCGCGCCTCGACGCGGTGGCCGGCGCCTGGGGCCAATGGGAACGCCTGCTGCGCCAGGGCGAAGACACGCTCGCCACGCTGGCTGCCAACAAGGCGGCGGCAGAGACAATCCAGGCCCAGGCACTGGGCGCTGCCGGGCGCGAGGCGCAAGCCACGCGCGCGCTGGTGGCCAGTACTGCACGCCTCGATGCGCTGGAGACGACGCGCCGCGCAGCAATGGCGGCTCTGGCCGGCTTGGATGCGGAGGCCATCGGCGCCGGGCGCCAGGCACTCGACGTGCAACGCGAACGCCTGACGCAGGCCGAGCGTACCTGGACCGACCTGTCGGCTGCGCGCGCCACACTGGCCGGCGTCGCGCGCGACAGCGACCGTGTCGAGACAGCGCGCTCCAGCGCCGAACAGGGGCTGACCGAGGCACGCGCCAATGCGCCAACACTGGAAGCGGCGATGACGCAGGCCGAGCGCTCGCTGGCGGCAGCGGAACTCGCGTGCGCGGCGGATGTCGAACAGTTGCGAGCGAACCTGGAGGACGACGCGCCCTGCCCCGTCTGCGGCGCGCACGAGCACCCGTATGCCCATCAGGCTGCGCCACTACAGAACATGCTGACCAGCCTGCGCGCCGAGGTCGACGGCTGCCGCCTGCGCGTGCGCGACAACAACGCGCTGCAGGCGCAGCATGCGGCGGCAGCGGGCGCGGCGCACGAGCGGCTGGCGGCGCTCGCGCACGACCGCCTCACGCTGAGCGAGCGCGTCGCCAGCCTCGAACAGGCCTGGCATGCCGACCCGCTGGCCGTGGCCGCGCCGCCGGCCGACGAACGCACCGACTGGTTCGTCGCCCAGCACAGCGCGCTGCGCGACGCGGTCGATGCGTTGGTGCGGCAAGAACAACAGTGGCGCGCCGCTGCCGCCGCGCGCGACGCGGCCCAGCACGACGTCGATGCTGCCCAGTCTGACCTGGCCCGCCTGCGCTCTGCAGCAGAAAGCGAGCGCGAGGCCGCAGCCGGGCTGCAGGCCGCGCTCAAGACCCACACGCTGCGCCACGAGGCAGCCAGCGCGCAACTAGATGCGCTGCTGGCCGAACTCGATGGCCCGTTGGCCGAAGCGCATGGGGACGGCTGGCAAGCGGCATGGCGGCGCGATCCGGCCACCTGGCGCGCGGCGCGTGCGCAGGAAGCCGCCGCGTGGCGCGAGCAAACCGACGCACTGGCCCGCGCCACCGCCGCGATTGCGACACTGGACGTGGAAACGACGGCGCTGGCCAAGCGCATCGCCGAGACGGACGCTGCCAG
The DNA here is from genome assembly GCF_059685775.1 of Telluria sp. LT1R51-2. Taxonomy (NCBI): domain Bacteria; kingdom Pseudomonadati; phylum Pseudomonadota; class Betaproteobacteria; order Burkholderiales; family Oxalobacteraceae; genus Telluria; species Telluria sp. LT1R51-2. The sequence continues at coordinate 2,496,821 of NZ_JCASIM010000001.1, forward strand.
CGCGCGCAGTGCACTCGACTTCGAACGCATCGATGCCGAACTCACGCAGAAACGCACGGCGCGCGCCACGCTGTGGGCAGGCCGCCCGGCACGCGACGTCGAGCGCGAACTGAACGCCGCCGTCACCAGCGCGCGTGAATTACTCGCGGCGCGCCAGCTGGTGGCGCAGCACGCGGCCCAGGGCGAAACGACGGCGCGTACCGCACTGGCGGGCCTGGTCGAGCGCGTGGCGCAACTCGACCACGCCGGCGCCGCGGCGGCTACTGCCCTGGCCGACTGGCTGGAGGACTACCGCAAGGATCCCGACGGCGTGGACGACATCGCCAATCTCGATGCACTGGCCCGCCTGCTGCAAGTGGGCGCGGCCTGGCTGGCGCAGGAACGCACGGCGCTGAATGCGATCGACACCGCCGTCGGCCAGGCCACGGCGATCCTGAACGAGCGGCGCGCCCAGCGTCTGGCGCATCTGGCGTCGGCCCCGCCGGACGGCCAGCCGGTCGAGGCCGTCACGGCGGCGTTCGACGCGATCCAGGCCGAGCGCCACGCTGCCATCGAAGCATCGACCTCGGCGCGCCTGCGCGTCATGCAGGACGACGAGCGGCGCGTGGCCGCCGCGTCCAGCCTGCGCGAGATCGAAGAGCAGCAGATACAGGAACAGCGCTGGGGCAAGCTGTCGGAGCTGATCGGTTCGAGCGACGGCAAGAAATTCCGCAACTACGCGCAGCAGTTCACGCTCGACGTGCTGCTCGGCTACGCGAACGCGCACCTGGCGCAGCTGGCCAAACGCTACCGCCTCGAGCGCGTCAGCTACGCGGGCATGCCGTCGCTGGCGCTGATGGTGCGCGACCAGGACATGGGTGGCGAAGTGCGCTCGGTCAATTCGCTGTCGGGCGGCGAATCGTTCCTGGTCTCGCTGGCGCTGGCGCTGGGCCTGGCCTCGCTGTCGTCAAACCGGGTGCGGGTGGAGTCGCTGTTCATCGACGAGGGCTTCGGTAGCCTCGACAGCGACACGCTGGGCGTGGCGATGGACGCCCTGGACGCGCTGCAATCGCTGGGGCGCAAGGTGGGCGTCATTTCGCACGTGCAGGAGATGACCGAGCGCATCGCAACCAAGGTGCTGGTGCGCCCGGCAGGTGGCGGCAGCAGCGCCGTGGTGGTCGAATGAACCGAGTCAGCCAGCATAGTCGGGCGGTGTAAAATGCCGCCCTCCTTTCCTTTCCCAGCTCCGTGATCATGAAACCAGCCCGTACCCTGACATTCAAGTGCGCAAAATGCACCAAGCCCGTCACCGTCTATCTGCAAAAAGTCTCCGCCTGCTCGCACATCCAGCCTTACCAGGGCATCTGCGGCTGCGGTGAAGTCAAGCGCCACGCCACCGGCAATGCCGATGCCGTTGCGTCCTATCTGGCGTCGAGCGACGGCAACTGGAACCACCATCACTAATACTAATAGGGATCAAGCGATGGCACGCATCGAATGGGTCGAAGACGGCGTCGAACGCTCGGCCGTCTGGCGCTCGGAGAGCGGCTGGCCGGCACCGAAAAAGGTCGTGCTGGCCGACGACACGATGAGCGCCGACGCCGCGTACCGGCTGGCACTGGACGGCACGGCGCTGCTGTGGCGCGGCGACTTCCAGAACGCCCGCCAGCTGGTGCAGGCGCTGGCGCGCCGGATCGACCACAAAGGCGAGCGGCCACGCCGCGCCAAGGCCGGCAAGGCGGCGCCCACGCCCCTCGAAGCCTTCCACCGCCATCGCCTGTCGCAGTTGCAGCGGGCCCGCACGCTGGCGATGCTGGTGCTGCCGTTCGAGGCCGACCACAGCATCCCCCTGCGCCGTGCGCCGGATGCCCAGCAGGCTTGCCTGGAAGCGTACGGGCCGGTCGACGCGCCGTATGTCGCCTCGCTGCGCGAGCTGCTGGGCGTGATCGGCGCCCATGAGTGGCGCAGCAAGGGCGTCATGATTCCTGCGCTGAACGACCGCATCTACCCGTGGTACGGCGTGTTTTCGCCCGTGCGCGGTGAATACGTCGAGCTCGTCGCGCAGGCGCCGCTGCCTGCCGGCGCACAGCGCGCGTTCGACATCGGCGCCGGTACCGGCGTGCTGTCGGCCGTGCTGGCGCGGCGCGGCTTGCAGGTACTGGCCACCGAGGTCGATCCGCGGGCGCTGGGCTGCGCGCGCGCGAACATCGCGCGCCTGGGCTTGGGCGCACAAGTCGAGATCGCACAGACCGACCTGTTCCCGGAAGGCCGCGCGCCGCTGGTGGTCTGCAATCCACCGTGGTTGCCAGGCAAGCCGAGTTCGGCCATCGAATATGCGATCTACGATCCGGACAGCCGCATGCTGCGTGCATTCCTGGCGGGCCTCGGCGCGCATCTGGAGGCCGGTGGCGAAGGCTGGCTGATCATGTCGGACTTTGCCGAGCACCTGGGCCTGCGCAGCCGTGACCAGTTGCTGGCATGGATTGCCGCGGGCGGCCTGGAAGTGATCGAGCGCCACGATACACGGCCCGTGCACCCGCGCGCGACCGATGCCGACGATCCGCTGCACGCGGCCCGCTCGCAGGAAGTCACGTCGCTGTGGCGCCTGCGCAGCAGCGCCATCTGAGGGATTTACCCCCTCTGCACGTCGCGCATTGCATATTGCTGCGCAGCGCGCTATAATTGCGCTGCGGGGTGGAGCAGTCTGGCAGCTCGTCGGGCTCATAACCCGAAGGTCACAGGTTCAAATCCTGTCCCCGCAACCAATTCAATACAAAAGCCCGACTCACAGAGCCGGGCTTTTGTTTTCTATGGCAACAAAATGCAACCTCGAAGGCAGAGGATGAGAGACAAGAAAGACCACGCAACGTTCGACCTGCCTGGTTTCGAGCCGGCAGCGCCGCTCGATACGGTCACCGAACCCAAACGCACCGGCCCTCGTCCCCGCCGCAGCTCGCTCAAGCAAGAACAACTCTGCCTGATCGACGAAACCGACAACTCCGGCCTGCCTGTCTGGCGCCGCGACGACAAGCTCGACCTGACCGGCCTGCCGGTCTGGGCGCCCGATCCCCAATAGCGTCGGCCCTGCCGGCTGGAGGCTTCCATGCAATCCGATTCGTTTACCTCGCTGGCCCTCACGCCGCAATTTCTCGCCAATCTGACCACCCTCGGTTACGACCACATGACGCAGGTGCAGGCCGAAACGCTGCCGTCCGTCCTGGCTGGCAGCGACCTGATCGCCCAGGCCAAGACCGGCAGCGGCAAGACCGCCGCATTTGGCATCGGCATTCTGCACAAGCTCAATCCGGCCTGGTTCGCGATCCAGGGCCTGGTGCTGTGCCCGACGCGTGAACTGGCCGACCAGGTCGCCGGTGAACTGCGCCGGCTGGCGCGCGGCGTGGGCAACGTCAAGATCCTGACGCTGACCGGCGGCGTGTCGATGCGCCCGCAAATTGCATCGCTCGAACATGGCGCGCACATCGTCGTCGGCACGCCGGGCCGCATTCGCGATCACCTGGGCCGCGCGACGCTCGATCTGGCCAACGTGCAGACGCTGGTGCTGGACGAAGCCGACCGCATGACCGACATGGGCTTTTATGACGAGATCGCGGGCATCGTGTCGGCCACGCCAAAGCATCGCCAGACGCTGCTGTTCTCGGCCACCTACCCGGACGATATCCGCTTTGCCACGCAAGGCTTCCTGCGCGATCCGCTGGAAGTGAAGGTCGAGGGCAAGCACAGCTTCGAGCAGATCGACCAGCGTTTTTACGAGATTGGCTTCGAAGGCCGCGAAGATGCGGTCGGGCAGCTGCTGCGTCATCACCGCCCGGTGTCTGCCCTCGCCTTCTGCAACACCAAGGCGCGCTGCCGCGAACTGGCCGACGCCCTGCAGGCACAAGGCTTTTCGGCGCGCGCGCTGTATGGCGAACTGGAACAGAGCGAGCGCGATGAAATCCTGGTGCTGTTCGCCAACCGCAGTTGCTCGGTACTGGTAGCCACCGACGTCGCCGCGCGCGGCCTGGACATCGCCGACCTCGGCACCGTGATCAACGTGGACGTGTCGAAAGACCCCGAAGTGCACGTGCACCGCATCGGCCGCACCGGCCGCGCCGGCGGCAGCGGCATGGCGCACACGCTGTGCGCGCCGAACGAAAAGAAATGGGTTGGCCTGATCGAGCAGTACCAGGACCAGCCGGCCGTCTGGGAAAGCCTGGCTACGCTGGGCGACGACGCCGAACCCGCCGCACCGGCGCCGATGGTCACGCTGGTGATCGCTGGCGGCAAGAAGGCCAAGCTGCGTCCCGGCGACTTGCTGGGCGCGCTGACGGGTGACGCCGGCCTGACGAAAGACCAGGTCGGCAAGATCAATATCGGCGAATTCAACAGCTACGTCGCGCTCGAGCGCAGCGTGGCGCAGGCGGCTGTCAAGCGCCTGGGCGAAGGCGATGCGCCGGGGCCGGGCTTTGGCGTCATCAAGGGCCGCTGGTTCAAGATGCGTTTTCTCGACGCCTGAACGGTTGCGCGGCGGCGCATTTGCTGCGCGTTTGCCGCGCATCTGCCACCCCATCTGCCGCGCACGCTTAAGATGGGGGTACCGTCTTCCTCACAAATCTGGCATTATTTGCAATAAATAAACATTCGTTCGGCCCGCGCAAGCGGCGACCGGCAAGATGCCATGAACCCCAGCACTCCCCCGCAGCACCTCGACGGCCGTACGGTCCGCGAGATCGTCGAGTACAACCACGAGATGGTCAGCGAGCCATGGTGCCGCCGCATCATCCGCCAGGTGCTGCAATCGCTCGAAGTCCAGTACGGCATGAACGTGCCGCACCGCCGCATCACGCCCGACAGCCTGCACATCCTCGAGGCCGGCGACCCGATGCTGGTGCCGGGCTACAGCGAGTTGCCCGACACCGCCGTACCGGCCGAGTACGAAGCGCGCGACCTGTACGACCTGGCCGCCGTGATGCATTACGCGATTTCGCAGGAACTGGCACCAGTCGCGCAGCTGCGCACGCTGGGCCTGACTGACTACAGCGAGGGCTTTCTTGCGGCGCTCGACCGTTGCCTGTCGCCCGATCCCGCCGTACGGCCACAAACCATCGAGCAGATGCGCGGCCTGCTGGGCATTGCCGTCATCGCACCGAAGCCCGCCATGTCGCTGCCGCCGATCGACGACGAGCCCGTGGCGCCAGTGGTGCCGCTGCCAACGCCAGCGCCGGCCCTGACGCCATCACTTACGCCAACCCCTCCGGCGACGCCCGAATCTGTCCGCGCGCCTGAACCAGTAGCGATGCCAAAGCCAGCGCCGGCAGCGCCAGTCCCTACCCCCGCCCCCGGCCCGCTCCCGATGCGCGCCGCCGCCAATGCATCGACGCCGATGGCGCCCGCCCCAACGCCGGTCGCTGCCCGGCGCACCAAGACACGCTGGCCACTGATCATCGGCGCCATCATCCTGATCCTGGCCGCGCTGGCAGCCTTGTTCGCACTGATGCCCCAGGCCGACCTGAGCGGCATGAAAGACAGGTCCGCGTTGCCGGCAACGCCCGAGGCGCCGGTGCCGGCGGCCGCCCCGGCGCCGCTGGTCACGCTCGCCGAAGAACCGGCGCAACGCGACGCGCCGGTCATCGACGAGACCGAACCGCGCGCAGCCACGACCACCCCGCCGCCGGCCAAACCGGATGTCGCCGTGCCACCGACCGCAGTGCGTCTGGCGCCGCAAGGCACCCCGCCCGAAGCGGCCATCGCCGGCACCACCTATAAACTCCTGATCCAGCCGTGGGGCACGATCGTCGTGGATGGCGTCGAGCGTGGCGCCACGCCGCCGCTGAAGCACATCACACTACCGCCGGGCGAACACACGATCCGCATCGTCAATCCGGGCTTTCCCGAGCACACCGTAACCGTACAATCGGTCGAGGGCCAGAGCGGCACGATCGAACTTGATTTCACCGAGGAGAAAACGCCTTGAGTACTTGTTTCATGAAACACCTGCCTGCGGCGGCGCTGATCGCCGTGATGACGACGGGCTGCGCCGAATTCGGTCCGGCATTGGGCGGCAAGGAAGCTGCGCGCGCCCATCCCCGTGCCGACGATGCGCGCCCGCGCGCCGAACGTGCCCAGCGCGCCGACCGCACGAACCGCCCCGCAGCGGGCACGGTCGACCGCAGCGACGTCGCGCTGCGCGAAGGCATCGCGCTGTACAACGACGGCGATTACAACGGTGCAATCCGGCGCCTGAGCAGCGCCGACATGAAAAGCGGCAATCCACGCGAACGCCTGTCGGCCGCCAAGTACACAGCGTTCAGCTATTGCGTGAGCGGACGCCAGGCGCTGTGCCGCGAGACGTTCGACGCCGCTTTCCGCCTCGATCCGGCCTTCGACCTGAGCCCCGGTGAGCATGGCCACCCGCTGTGGGGCCCGGTGTTCAGCCAGGCCAAGCAGGCGGCGCGCCGCTAGTGGTTCAGACGCCCACGCGCGCCCGGTAGGTCGGCGCGCGGCGGCGCCGGCTGGCCTGCTCGTACGCATACGCCATTCCGATCAGCGCCGGCTCGCTCCACGCCGTGCCGACGAACGACAGCCCGACCGGCAAACCGTGGATGAAGCCCGCGGGCACCGTGATGTGGGGATAGCCGGCCACCGCTGCCGGCGATGAAAAACTCGCACCGTAATGGTCACCGTTGACGGTGTCGGTCAGCCAGGCTGGTCCGCCGGTCGGCGCCACCAGTGCGTCGAGCTTGTAAGCGCGCAGCACCTGGTCGATCCCCTTGTCGCGCGAATAGCGCTGGTTGTTGGCCAGCGCTTTCACGTACTCGCGTGCCTGCAGGCCGCCGGCAGCCTGCGCCGCAATCAAATGCTCCTGACCGAAGAACGGCATCTCGCGCGCCGCATTGCGCAGATTGAACGCAATGATGTCGGCCATGGTCTTGACCGGCGCGTGCGGCGCGTACGCCGCCAGCCACGCTTCGAGATCGGGCCGGAATTCGTGCAGCAGCACGGTCAGTTCGGACGCGCCGTATTTGTCGGTATTGGGCACCGCGACATCCACCAGCACCGCGCCCTGCGCCCTGAGTACGCCCAGTTCCTTCTCGATCAGCGCATTCACGCCGTCGTGCCCGCCAAAAAAGTCGCGCGCCACGCCGATGCGTTTGCCGCGCAAGCCATCCTTGTTGAGCGCGTTCGCATAGTTGATGACGGGAGCGCGCGACGTGGCGCCATCCTGCGGGTCGGCACCGGCCAGCGCCGCCAGCAGCAGCGCCGCGTCGGCCACGCTGCGCGTCATCGGCCCGGCCGTGTCCTGCGAATGCGCGATGGGAATGATGCCGCTGCGGCTGACCAGCCCCAGGGTCGGCTTGATGCCGACGATGCCGCAGGTCGACGCCGGCGAGACGATCGAGCCATCGGTTTCGGTGCCAACGGCCAGCGTGGCCAGGCTGGCGGCGATTGCCGAGGCCGAGCCGGAACTCGAGCCGCTGGTATTGCGATCAAGCGCATACGGATTGCGGGTCAGGCCGCCGCGCCCGCTCCAGCCGCTGGTCGAGCGGGTCGAGCGCATGTTCGCCCATTCGGACAGATTGGTCTTGCCGAGGATGACCGCGCCGGCATTGCGCAGGCGGGCCACGATGTGGGCGTCGCGCCGGGCCTTGACGCCGTCCAGCGCAAGCGAACCGGCCGTCGTGCTCATCTTGTCGGCGGTGGCGATATTGTCCTTGAGCAGGACCGGAATGCCGTGCAGCGGGCCGCGCAGCTTGCCGGCCTTGCGTTCGCGGTCGCGCTCGCGGGCGATCTCGAGTGCATCGGGATTGGTTTCGATGACCGAGCGCAGGCGTGGGCCGGCGCGGTCGATGGCCGCAATGCGGGCCAGATAGCGCGACGCCAGCTCGTGCGCCGTCAGCTTGCCGGCGCGCATGGCCTGCCCCTGCGCGTGGACACCGGCTTCGAGCATGGCGGCTGCCGCCGTCTTCGATGGTGCGGCATGCGCCAGCACACTCGTGCCGGCAACTGTACCCGATACCGTGCCAGCCACGCCCATTCGTACAAAATCCCTGCGCTCCATGCCTGTGTACTCCATCAAATAGCCAAGCAATAGAATAGCAGCAACGTGACAGGCGGACTGCCCGGCTGTGATAGGTGAAATGACTCACAGACGAGCCGATCATATATTGGACAAATCCAGCGTCAGCCGTCACCCTGATCCAATCATTGTTTTTGCATTATTCTGGGAGATTGCCATGCCGACTTACCGTTCACACACCACGACCCAAGGTCGCAATATGGCAGGCGCCCGCGCCCTGTGGCGCGCCACCGGCATGAAAGACGGCGACTTCGACAAGCCGATCATCGCGGTGGTCAACTCGTTCACCCAGTTCGTGCCGGGCCACGTCCATCTGAAAGACCTGGGCCAGCTGGTCGCACGCGAAATCGAAGCGGCCGGCGGCGTGGCCAAGGAATTCAACACCATCGCCGTCGACGACGGCATCGCGATGGGCCACGGCGGCATGCTGTACTCGCTGCCCTCGCGCGACCTGATTGCCGACTCGGTCGAATACATGGTCAACGCGCACTGCGCCGACGCGATGGTCTGCATCTCGAACTGCGACAAGATCACGCCCGGCATGCTGATGGCCGCGATGCGCCTGAACATTCCGACCGTGTTCGTCTCGGGCGGCCCGATGGAGGCCGGCAAGGTCATCAAGGTCGTCAACAACGAACGCAAGGTCATCAAGCTCGACCTGATCGACGCGATGATCAAGGCCGGCGACGCGACCGTGTCGGACGCCGATGTGGCCGAGATCGAGCGCTCGGCCTGTCCGACCTGCGGGTCGTGCTCGGGCATGTTCACGGCGAACTCGATGAATTGCCTGACCGAGGCGCTGGGCCTGGCGCTGCCAGGTAACGGCACGATTGTCGCTACCCACGCCGACCGCAAGGAACTGTTCCTGCGCGCCGGCCGCCTGATCGTCGAAACCGCCAAGCGCCACTACGAAGAGGATGACTACTCGGTGCTGCCGCGCTCGATCGCGACCAAGACCGCGTTCGAGAACGCGATGGCGCTCGACGTGTCGATGGGCGGCTCGACCAACACGGTGCTGCACCTGCTGGCCGCCGCGCACGAAGCCGAAGTCGACTTCACGATGGCCGACATTGACCGCATCTCGCGCCTGGTGCCCTGCCTGTGCAAGGTGGCGCCGATGACCGACAAATACCATATCGAGGACGTGCACCGCGCCGGCGGCATCTTCTCGATCCTGGGCGAACTGGCGCGCGCCGGCCTGTTCGACACATCGCTGCCGACGATCCACAGCCCGACGATGGCGGCGGCCATCGAAAAGTATGACATCGCGGTCAGCACCGACGAAGCCGTGCACCAGTGGTTCCGTGCGGCCCCGGGCGGTGTGCCGACCCAGGTGGCGTTTTCGCAATCCGAGCGCTACGAGAAGAACGACCTCGACCGCGCGATGGGCTGCATCCGCGACCGCGAACACGCGTATTCGAAGGATGGCGGCCTGGCGGTCTTGTACGGCAACATCGCTGAAAAAGGCTGTATCGTGAAGACGGCCGGCGTGGACGAAAGCATCCTCAAGTTCTCGGGCAAGGCGCGCGTGTTCGAAAGCCAGGATGCGGCGGTCGAAGCGATTCTCGGCGACAACGTCGTGGCGGGCGACGTCGTCATCATCCGCTACGAAGGCCCGAAAGGCGGACCGGGCATGCAGGAGATGCTGTATCCGACCTCGTACATCAAGTCCAAGGGCCTGGGCAAGGCCTGCGCATTGTTTACCGATGGCCGTTTTTCGGGTGGCTCGTCGGGCCTGGTGATCGGGCACGCATCGCCCGAGGCGGCCGAAGGCGGCGCAATCGGGCTGGTGCAGGAAGGCGACATGGTCGACATCGACATCCCCGAGCGCACCATCAACCTGCGTGTGACGACCGAGGAACTGGCGCACCGCCGCGCGGCGATGGATGCGCTGGGTGCGGACGCCTGGTTGCCGCTGGGGCGCGAGCGTTACGTCTCGCAGGCACTGCAGGCGTATGCGGCGCTGACCACGTCGGCCGATCGCGGTGCGGTGCGGGATCTGGCGCAGCTGCGCCGCCGGTAACAGTCGGCACGGACATAAAAAAACGCTGCCAAGGCAGCGTTTTTTTATGGGGAAAACCGTGCTTAGTTACGCACGACTTTCTTGTACTCGTTGGTACGGGTGTCGATTTCGATCATGTCGTCGCCGCTGACGAACAACGGCACCATCACGGTGTGCTGCTTGCCTTCGATGGCGTTTTCGATCTTGGCTTCTTTCAGGACGTTGCCCGACGTGTTGCCCTTGACTGCCGGCTCCGAGTACACGATCTGGCGTGCGATCGTGGTTGGCAGTTCGACCGAGATGGCCTTGCCGTCATAGAACACGGCTTCGCATTCCATACCGTCTTTCAGGTAGTGCAGCGCGTCGCCCAGGTTCTCTTCTTCGATTTCGAACTGTTCGTAGTCGGCGTCCATGAAGACATACAGCGGATCGGCGAAGTACGAGTAGGTCACTGGCTTCTTGTCCAGAACGACGACGTCGAACTTGTCATCGCCGCGGAACACGTTTTCCAGCGGAGCATTGGTCAGAAGATTCTTCATCTTCCACTTGTAGGTGAAGCCCGTGCGGCTCGAGCCGTTGACGTCGGAACGCAGCACGATGAACGGCTTTTCATCAACCATGATGATGTTGCCAACACGAATTTCTTTTGCGGGTTTCATAGATATTTTACGTAAAAAGATAGTTGCATTAAATCATCGCCGGCTGGTGGGCCGAAGGCCCCGGACCTGCGTTTGATCGTCGGAATCCGTTAGAAACTAACCGGGCATTATACGCTGTTTTCCTGGGCCAACCGCAGATCGCGCACGAAATCGAGCAGTTGCGTGACCAGATTGCCCTGCGCGAGTACTGACTCGCGCCAGGCATCAGTCTGCGCCGCGATCTCGGGCAACACGCTCTCCAGTGCATTCCAGGCGGCTGCGTGGTCGTGCAGTGGCTGCGCGCCGTTCCAGCCAAGCATGTACGCCTCAAGTGCCGGCGCCTGTTGTGCGTAGACCGCCAGGAATGCGCGCAGCTTCTTGTGGTGCAGGTTGTCGTCCTGCGGATAGATGTGCCAGACGAACGGGCGACCGGCCCATTGCGCCCGCACCCATGAGTCTTCACCACGCACGACATTCACGTCGCAGGCCCACAGCAGCAGGTCGTAATCGTCCTGGGGCAGGAATGGCAGCACCCGCACGGTCAGCCGGCCATGGGTCGCGCTCGCGCCTGCCACTGGCGCGGCGCCCAGAAAGGCGGCGACTTGTTCCGGCGCCACGCCTTCCGGCACCAGGCAGAGCGTGGGCGCGGCGCCGCTGCACCATGTCCCGAACAGCGCGGTGACCGGTGCACCCGGGTAGCAGAACAGCGACACCTTGCGCCCCGCCGCCTCGGCTGCGGTCACGCCGAAGCGGGCCAGGAACGCCATGACCGCAGCGGGATCGTGCTGGAATGCATGACGGCGCGCCTCGAGCCCGGCTTCGTGCAGCAGCCCGCCAGTGCGCGTATTGAATCCGGGGAAATAGAAATGCTTGGTCAAGCGCAGGCGCGGATGCATCGACGGCAGGCGATGACAGCCCTCGACCCAGTCCTCGGCCGTCAAGCCTTCGAAGTTCAGCCATACCGGACGCGGCGTGCGCGCAGCCATCGCCCGCTGATAATCCGGCGGCAGCTCGCAACCGAAGAACTCGATGACGACGTCGGGAATGTCGTGCGCGTGGAATTCGCCCTCCTGATCCTGCCAGTGGCGCACCGTGACGCCTTGTATGCGTTGCTGCGCAGCTGCCGGATCGACCTCGGGACAAATGCGCCTGAAACTGATCAGGTCGTCGACCCACAGCGTCACCCCTGCGGCGTGCTCGTGGCACAGCTGGCGCGCCAGGCGCCAGCAGATGCCGATGTCGCCATAGTTATCGATGACCTTGCAGAAAATTGCCAGCGACGGTGTAAAGGAGGACAGGGACATGGATGCGGGCGGCGCCGTGACGCGCGAATGCGGGGGCCGTCATTCTACCCCGAATTGACATGGTGATTTTTCTCAAGCCCCAGTGCGCATTACAAAGAAAATCGGGCTTTTCTTACGCGCGTCTGCGCTATCGCAAGGTGCGAATTTAACCTTGGCTACATCGCCATTACGCCAAAACTTCACCGCGAGGCACCGGTCGAACGCCTACCTGCAGGAAAAGCAGCCTCGAAAGGCGGCCATCCTGCCCTTCCCTCGCGCTACCGGTCAAACCGGCGCGCGAATCATATGAACACGGTCGTGTGTGGCGGGGTCTTGCTGTTTCAAGCCGGCCTCAGCGCGACCGAATAACCGGAGGCTCGTACCATGAATGAATTTCAACAACCATTTGCGCAACCACAGTTTGCACCACAGGGTCTGGGCAGCATGTTCGGCGGGGCGCTCGGCGGTATCGTCGGGCGCGGCATCGGTGGCTGGGTCGGCCACAGCGGCGCGGGCGGGCGCATTGGTGAAATGGCTGGCAACTTCCTCGGGCACCTGTCGCCATTTTCAGCCGATCCTTCCGGCGGCATGGGCGCGCAGCAGCAGGTCGATCCGCAACAGCTGCAGCAGTTGCAACAGCTGCAGCAACTCCAGCAACTGCAACAACTTCAGCAGCAACAGCAGCTGCAACAGATGCAGCAGTTGCAACAACAGGGTCAGCTGACACCGCAGGGCGGCTTCTTTGGCAATCTGATCAGCACGATCGGCAAGCCCGCCGGTGCGCTGGTCGGGCACATCAGCGGCAATCGCCACCTCGGCAACATGATCAGCGACTATTCCGGGTATGCACGAATGCTGCCACTGGGCGCCGATCCGCAAGCACAGCAGCAGGCACAGCAGCAAACGCCACTGCAACATCCGCTGGTCCAGCTGCAGCAACTGCAGGCCCAGCAACAGCAATTACAGCAGTTATTGCAACAAGTGCAGCAACAGGCCGCCATGCTGCAACAGCAGATCGTGCAGCAAGGCGGCCAGCTGGCGCCACAAGGCTGGCTGAGCAATGCTATCACCCAGTATGCGCGGCCAGTCGGCAGCTTCATCGGCGAACAGTTGGGCAACCAGGGACTGGGCGCTGCGATCGGCGGCGTGGCCGCGCAGCTTGGTCGGTATGTGCCGGCGATGGCTGATCCGTACGGGCAGCAGTTCGGCGCGCAATTCAATGGTCAACCCGGTGGTCAACCCGGCAGTCAATTCGGCGGTCAATTCCCCGGTCAGCAAGCGCAGTACGGCCAGGCGAGCCAGTTCGGTCAGCAAACCGTCCACTGAAGCCTGACGCACACAACACCATGCCCCACCCGCCAGGCCATTGCCGGTAGCTGCCGGCCATGACCTGGCATCGAGGAGTTCTTGCCATGCCGGCGCCCCTGCCCCCTGCCCCGATCACTCGCTACATCGTGCGCGCCGCGCACGACGATAACGAACTTGTCCGGTTCCTGGCGACCCTGGGCACCGAACCCGGCGTGCAGGTTGTCGACCTGATCGGGCCATCGTCCGGCCCGCCGCACACGGCGGTCGTCGAAACCGACGCACCCACGGCCGAGCGGCTGCGGCAACAGACTCTTGACCAGCTAACGATCGAACCCGACCAACCGCTCTCACTGTCCGACTGAGCAGCGTCGGGCAAAGGAAACACTATGGCCAAACACGCAAAAAGTGGCGCTGCCGATCCGCCGCAGACGCCCGCGGCGTCGCATGATGGCGCAGCAGACGCCCGCACCGACTCCACTGGCGGCCCCGCCCCGATGCAGGGGCGCCTGGTCACCGAACGCAAGAAAAAATACCTGGTGGCGCCACGTGCTGTACTCAGCGGCTTCGGCATCAGCAGCTGGGGGGCGCCGCTGGGCCTCTCGACAGTGCAGCACGCGCTCACCACGATGACCGATATCGAGGTAATCGATACCATCACACCCCGCGCCGGACTGGCCACGGCCGGCTTCGGCCCATCCTCGATGGGCGACGGCGCAGAAGGTGTGGTGGTGGCGCGCATGACCGACCAGAAGGCCGGCGAACTGCTGCAGCGCGGCCAGGGTCAGTTGATCGTCGAACGCGACCAGCACCTCGAACTGCTCGACCCCATGCTGCGCCGTCCCGACCTGGTCAGCTCGCTCACGCCCTACCAGGGACCGCAGTGCGAACTGCTGCTGGCAGTGGTGGGCACCGACGGTGCACCGCTGCCCGAGGTGGAGGTCTCGCTGTTCGGCGGCGTGCTGCCCAGCACTGCCATCACGGGCGCCGACGGTGTGGCGCGTCTGCGTTTGTATGGCGACGATGCGCACACGATCAGCGGCCTGTATGTCAAGCCACGCGCCGATTACTGGAGCTTCTATCAGCGCGATCCCGACCTGAGTCTGCAAGAGGCCAACATCGTCATGCTACGCCCTATCGCCGAGTGGCCCGCACTGCGCGGCCTGCCGCAACAAAACGCGATGGGCTGGGGCGCACGGGCCATGCGCCTTGACGGCGTGCCGCAGCATTATCGGGGGCGTGGGATCAAGGTGGCCGTCATCGATTCCGGAGCCGCCACCACGCATGGCAACCTGAACGCCATCCACGAAGGCTTCGACGTCATCAACAAGCGCACCGACCGCAGCACCTGGAACGTCGACACGCTCGGGCATGGTTCGCACTGCACCGGCGTAATTGCCGCCACCGATCCGGCCTGGGGCATCCGCGGCTTCGCGCCCGAAGCCGAAATCCACGTCTGCAAGCTGTTCCCTGGCGGCCAGGTCAGCCAATTGATCGACGCGCTCGAATATTGCATCGAGCAAGGCATCGATGTCGTCAACATGAGCCTGGGCGGCTCGGCGCCGTCCGAAACGCTCGAGCGACAGATCGTGCGCGCCAAACAGGCCGGCGTCGCCTGCATCGCCGCTGCCGGCAATTCGGCCGCTGCCGTGCGATACCCGGCATCATCACCGCATGTGCTGGCCGTCGCAGCCATTGGCAAGATCGGCGAGTTCCCGCCCGACAGCTACCACGCCGAAACCATCGGCGCCGACATCGACATGTATGGCTACTTCACGGCGCGCTTCAGCTGCTTCGGGCCGCAGGTCGATGTGTGTGCACCGGGGGTCGCGGTGGTGTCGTCAGTACCGCCAAATAATTTCGCCGCGTGGGACGGGACCTCGATGGCGGCGCCGCACGTGACGGGGCTGGCCGCACTCGTGCTGGCACACAGGCCAGAATTCGGGTCGATGGTGCAGGCCCGCTCCGCGGAACGGGTCGAACGGCTGTTTCAGGTCCTGCGAATGAGCGCGCGCCCTGTCACGCTGAACGATCCTAACCACATCGGCTACGGCTTGCCCGATGCGCTGGTGGCGCTGGGCTTGCCCATGGCGCAGCAGGCCATGCCGTGGCAAGGCACGGCAGCGGGGTACGGTGCATCAGGCGGCATGCATGCGATGTCGCCACATGATGGTGGATGGCCCAGCGCGGCCGGAACCGCGATGCAGCACCAGGGCGTGCAATACCAGAGCACGCAGCACCAGAATGTGCAGCACCAGGGCATGCAGCCTCAAGGGCAGGGTTTGCCCTATCCATTTGGCACGATGCGGGTCTCGGGCTGGTGAAATGGAGGGCGTCGCGCGACGCTGTCGCAGACGAAAAAAAACCGGAGCCCCACTGTCGTGGCCGGCTCCGGCTTTCTGTCTGGCGTCCCCACGGGGATTCGAACCCCGGTACTCACCGTGAAAGGGTGATGTCCTAGGCCTCTAGACGATGGGGACCTAAAACTGGTGCTGCGTACTACTGAATGTGCTGTACCCGATACGGCTGGCTGCAATCGCACCACTACAAACCTTCGCAACCATCACAACAATGATGGTGCGACCTGCTTTACTACCAAACCATTGCGCACACAGCTGTATGACCACAATAGAAAAACCGGAGCACCTCTCCGCGCAAGCGCGTTGGTCTACCCCGGTTTTAAACTGGCGTCCCCACGGGGATTCGAACCCCTGTACTCACCGTGAAAGGGTGATGTCCTAGGCCTCTAGACGATGGGGACCTAAAACTGTTTTGCTCTGACGAGCAT
Organism: Telluria sp. LT1R51-2; assembly: GCF_059685775.1. Lineage (NCBI taxonomy): Bacteria > Pseudomonadati > Pseudomonadota > Betaproteobacteria > Burkholderiales > Oxalobacteraceae > Telluria > Telluria sp. LT1R51-2. Next base: position 2,512,890 of record NZ_JCASIM010000001.1, read on the forward strand.
ACTGCCACTACATGATGCTGATGACCTCGATGCACCGCCGCTGGCGCGGCACATCTGCCAAATTCTTGGCGTCCCCACGGGGATTCGAACCCCGGTACTCACCGTGAAAGGGTGATGTCCTAGGCCTCTAGACGATGGGGACCTAAAACTGTTTTGCTCTGACGAGCATACTGCCACTACATGATGCTGATGACCTCGATGCACCGCCGCTGGCGCGGCACATCTGCCAAATTCTTGGCGTCCCCACGGGGATTCGAACCCCGGTACTCACCGTGAAAGGGTGATGTCCTAGGCCTCTAGACGATGGGGACCCTGGACCTGCAATGCTACATTTTTTACTGCCGAATGTCGTTTTCTTTTACGTGGTGGAGGTAAGCGGGATCGAACCGCTGACCTCTTGCATGCCATGCAAGCGCTCTCCCAGCTGAGCTATACCCCCCACGGGAAAACAACATTTTACTACACTGCACCTGCTTCGACCAGTAGCTGATGATGCTCGCATACTGTGCCGGGCCATTCTAACCAGCAAGCTGGCGTCCCCACGGGGATTCGAACCCCGGTACTCACCGTGAAAGGGTGATGTCCTAGGCCTCTAGACGATGGGGACCATGAACAACCGATTACTGCTTTGCTGCTGGCTACACAGCGTCACATCACTACCGCGACAAAACCACTGTCACACTTCAGAGTTGGTGGAGGTAAGCGGGATCGAACCGCTGACCTCTTGCATGCCATGCAAGCGCTCTCCCAGCTGAGCTATACCCCCGCAGCGCTGAAGTGCGAGCATTATATAGGACACCCTTGCATTTCGCAAACTACGTTTTAAGACGTCGAAGCGGGGTGCCCACCGCAGGCTTTTACAGCCCCTTCTGCACGCGCGCCAGCACGACGTCGCGGCCAAACAACTCGAGCACCACATCGATCGCCGGGGTCTGCAACTGCCCCGTCAACAACAGACGCAGCGGCATGGCCAGTTGCGGCATCTTCAGGCTGTGGGCCGCCAGTACTTCCTTGATCATCGCCGCCAGCGACGCCTTGTCCCATGCTACCGTAGCGCAGCGCTCGGCAAACAGCGCCAGCGCCCCGCGCACGGCTTCGGTCAGGTGCAATGCCAGTTGCTCGGCGTCCGGTTGCGGATCGCGGTAGAACAGCATGGCGGCATCGGCCAGCTCGTTGATCGTGTTCGCGCGTTCCTTCATCAGGCCCAGCACGGTTGGCAGCGCTGGCGCGCCATCGAAGCGCGCACCGTCCCGCTCGAGTTTCGGCAGCGCCAGTGCGGCCAGGCGTTCGTTATCGGCTGCCTTGATATAGTGGTTGTTCAGCCAGTTCAGCTTTTCCGGATTGAACTGGGCCGCCGATGCCGTCAGGTGCTCCAGGTTGAACCACTCGGTGAACTGCGCCATCGAGAACACTTCGTCGTCGCCGTGGCTCCAGCCCAGGCGCGCCAGGTAATTGAGCATCGCTTCGGGCAGATAGCCCTGCTCCGGATAATCCATGACGCTCACGGCGCCATGGCGCTTGGACAGCTTTGCGCCATCGGTGCCGAGGATCATCGGCAGGTGGCCGTACAGCGGCAGCTCGGCGCCAAGCGCGCGCAGGATATTGATCTGGCGTGGCGTGTTGTTGACGTGATCGTCGCCGCGCAGCACGTGCGTGATCTTCATGTCCCAGTCATCGACCGCAACGCAGAAGTTATAGGTCGGCGTGCCGTCCGGGCGCGCGATGACCAGGTCGTCGAGCTCCTTGTTGCCGATCGTGATCGTGCCCTTGACCACGTCCGTCCATGTCACGTCGCCATCGAGCGGATTCTTGAAACGCACGACCGGCTTGACGCCTTCCGGCACGGCCGGCAGGGTCTTGCCGGCTTCCGGGCGCCAGGTGCCGTCATAGCGCGGCTTCTCGCCTGCTGCGCGCATGCGTTCGCGCATTGCTTCGACCTCGTCGGGCGACGAATAGCACAGGTAGGCGGTGCCGGCGTCGAGCATGCCGGCGACCACTTCGCGGTAGCGGTCCATGCGCTGCATCTGATAGAACGGGCCTTCGTCGTGCTCCAGCCCCAGCCACTTCATGCCGTCGAGGATGGCCTGCACGGCTTCGGGCGTCGAGCGTTCGAGGTCGGTGTCTTCGATGCGCAGGATGAACGTGCCGCCAAAGTGGCGGGCATAGGCCCACGAATACAGCGCGGTGCGCGCGCCGCCAACGTGGAGGTAGCCGGTCGGGCTGGGAGCAAAACGGGTGCGGACGGTCATGGCAGAAAGCAATCAGGTAAAAGGCGTATTCTACCCCGTTGCCCGCCCGGCCAGCACCGGCAGTCAGCCTGGCCGCAACATGCCCTCAGTCACGATAACGCTGCTGGCCGAAGGCGCGGGGTGCGGCCCCCGCGCCGGCGCGCGCGCAGGCGCTTGCCACGAGGTGCGCGGCGCGTTGCAAAGGCGCCGGTGCGTGCCGCGCCATCACATGCAGGCACAAGCGCGCGGCGCCCGCTGGCACGCCGGGAAATTCCACCGGTTGGACGAGCACCGCTTCATGCGCAAGCCACGCAGCGGCCACACGCGCCGCGGCTTCCGAGCCAGTCCAGACCGGCACGATCGGGGCAGGCGCCCCCAGGCAATGCTGGCCCGTACTCTGCAGCGCTGCGCGCAGTCCGATGACATTGCGCAGCAGGTCGGCGCGCAGCGCCTCGCCCTCGGCCGAGACGGCAATCTCCAGGCTCGCCGTGGCCACCGCCACCTGCAGCGGGGACAGGGCATCGAACCGCATGCGCTGACCGGCGAGCCGCTGCATGCGGCCCCATGCCGAACGATCGGCGCAGGCGACAAAGCCACCCTCGGTGGCGAAGGTCACGGACAGACCCCCTGTCACAATATCGACCTGCCCCGTCATGCGCTGACTGGCCAGCACGCCCCCGCCGCCCGCACCCAGTGCGCCCAGGTCGTGTGTCACATCGACCAGCAGGCTCGCGTTGTATTCGCGGCACAGATGCTGCAACAACGGCAGGTCGGGACTGCGCGCCTCCGTGGCAAACAGCCCTTCGGTCACCACCAGGATGCCGTTGACTGCGTCCACCGCGCGGATGCGGTCAAGCAATTCCCGCACGTGGTCGCAATCGAGATGTTGGTGCAGCAGGACCCGACGGGTGGCGCCGGCCGCGCCATGACGCAGCCAGTCTTGGGCCTGGGCATCGATCACGATATGGTCGGCCTCGCGCACGAGCGCCGTGATGGCCGCGAGAGTAGCGGTCCAGCCCGTCGGGAAGAGCGCCACGTGCTCCAGACCCACGAGCGCGCCCAACGCTTCTTCGAGCGCTTGCGCGGAACGGGCATGCCCTGCCGGGACGATCGAACGGGCGCCGTGCGGACCGGCATTGCAGCGCGCGCGCCGCACCGCCTCATGCACACCCGGGTGGGTGGCCAGCGCCAGATAGTCCGGCGACGTGAAATCGATGCCGTGCGCTTCCTGGCCGCCATGACCGGCTACTGCGGCCACCGCGTGAAGCGTTGGGCTGAAGGGAATGGATTCGTTGTGCACGGCGCCTCCGGGACGGGTCGACAATCGAAAAAAGCAGGCATGTTCGTTGCCGACCGCGTCATGCCGGCTTGGTGACGGGCCCAGGGCATGGCAGCACTCGGCGGCCTGGCGACACTCGGCCAGCCAGCGCATTGCCGCGCATCGGACATCATGCTTCGTGCATGCGGTCACGCGCGTGCCAGACCGCGCAACCTGACAGTGTAGGTAGGGAGTTTTCTGAAGGCTTTATCTTCAAACAAATTGTCCGCAAGAAAAACCTGACCTGCGCGCAAGGGATGAGGCGACGAAATGCACAAAGCCCATGCACAACAGCGTTGCGCATGGGCTTTGCGGAGACCAGCCAGGCATGCCGCCTGGCCGATTGGACGTCAGTCGTTCTTGACGACGATGCTCGGGAACCTGCTGCTCATGTCCTTGGCCTTGTCGGCGATCTTGATCGCGACCTTGCGGGCGATCTGCTTGTAGACCGCAGCGACGGCGCCATCCGGATCGGCGACGACGGTCGGACGACCGGCATCGGCCTGCTCGCGGATCGACATCGTCAACGGCAGCGCGCCGAGGAACTCGATGCCGAAGTCGGCGCACATCTTTTCCCCGCCGCCGTGACCGAAGATGGCTTCGGTGTGGCCGCAGTTGGTGCACGTGTGGGTGCTCATGTTCTCGACCACGCCGAGGATCGGGATCCCGACTTTTTCGAACATCTTGAGGCCCTTGCGCGCGTCGAGCAGGGCGATGTCCTGCGGCGTGGTGACGATCACGGCGCCCGTGACCGGCACTTTCTGCGACAGCGTCAGCTGGATGTCACCGGTGCCTGGCGGCATGTCGACAATCAGGTAATCGAGGTCGCGCCAATTGGTCTGCTCGAGCAGTTGCTGCAGCGCGCCGCTGGCCATCGGGCCGCGCCACACCATCGGCTCATCCGGGTCGATCATGAAGCCGACCGACGACACCTGGATGCCGTGGTTTTCCAGCGGCTCCATGCTCTTGCCGTCATTGGTCAGCGGGCGACCGCTCACGCCCAGCATCATCGGCTGCGACGGACCATAGATGTCCGCATCCAGGATGCCGACGCTGGCGCCTTCGGCGTGCAGCGCCAGGGCCAGGTTCACGGCCGTCGTCGATTTGCCGACCCCGCCCTTGCCCGAGGCAACGGCGATGATGTTCTTCACGTTCGGCATGACCTTCATGCCGCGCTGGACCGTGTGCGACACGATCTTGCTGTAGGCGCGGATGGCCACGCCTTCGACGCCTGGGAGGGCCAGCACGGCGCTGGCCGCCATCTGGCGCAGCATCTCGACCTGGCTGGCGGCCGGGTAGCCCAGTTCCAGCTCGAACGTGACCTGGCCATTGTCGATATTGATGTTCTTGATCGACTTGGTCGTGATGAAATCCTTGGTGGTATTGGGGTCGATCACGCTCGCCAATGCCGTCTTGATATCGCTTTCAGTGATGCTCATGGTGCTCTCCGGGTGTTCTCCGATTGATATTGGGGCGAAGTGTAGCGCAAAACGGCGGGGCAGCCAGCCTGTTGGTGGTAAACCACGGGCAATACCCCCTGCGCGCACAGGGCCATCCGCTGTTAAAATGCTTCTTTTCATATAACCGAAGCGTTTCAACCATGACCCGCAAGCTGTTCGTCACCACCGCACTGCCCTACGCCAATGCTGCCTTCCATATCGGCCACATGATGGAGTACATCCAGGCCGACATCTGGGTCCGCTTCCAGCGAATGCAGCGCGAAGGCAATGCGCAGGGCGGCCAGAAACGCGAAGTGCATTTCGTCTGCGCCGACGATACCCACGGCACGCCGATCATGATCGCGGCCGAAAAAGACAACATCACGCCGCAGGAATTCGTGGCCAAGATCGCCGCCGGCCGTGCGCAATACCTCGATGGCTTCCATATCGCCTTCGATAACTGGTATTCCACCGATTCGCCCGAAAACGTCGAACTCTCGCAAGGCATCTACCGCAAGCTGCGCGATGCCGGCCTGATCGTCACCAAAACGGTCGACCGCTTCTACGATCCGGTCAAGGGCATGTTCCTGGCCGACCGCAACATCAAGGGCGAGTGCCCGGTATGCCACGCCAAGGACCAGTACGGCGACAACTGCGAAGTGTGCGGCGCCGCTTACCAGCCGACCGAACTGATCAACCCGCTCTCGGTGTTTACCGGTTCCACGCCCGTGCTCAAGCCGTCGGAGCAATACTTCTTCAAGCTGTCCGACCCGCGCTGCTTCGCGTTCCTCAAGGAGTGGCTCAACACCCCGGGCCGCCTGCAGCCGGAAATGGTCAACAAGGTGTCAGAGTGGCTGGGCGACGCCGGTGAAAAGCTGGCCGACTGGGATATCTCGCGCGACGCGCCCTACTTCGGCATCCCGATTCCCGATGCACCGGGCAAGTTCTTCTATGTGTGGCTGGACGCGCCGGTCGGCTACCTGGCCAGCCTGAAGAACTACTTCGACAAGCAGGGCCTGGATGTCGAGGCGTTCCTGAACGACCCGGCCGCCGAGCAGCTGCACTTTATCGGCAAGGATATTGTCTCGTTCCACCTGCTGTTCTGGCCCGCAATGCTCAATTTCTCGGGCCATCCGATCATCGACAACCTGAAGGTCGCCGTCCACGGCCACCTGACGGTGAACAATGAAAAAATGTCCAAGTCGCGTGGCACCGGCATCTCGCCGCTGCGCTACCTCGAACTGGGCATGAACCCGGAGTGGCTGCGTTACTACCTGGCCTTCAAGCTCAACGCCAAGGTGGAAGACCTGGACTTCAACGGCGACGACTTCGTGGCCCGCGTCAACAGCGACCTGATCGGCAAGTACGTGAATATCGCCAGCCGCTGCGCCGGCTTCATCGCCAAGCGCTTCGACGGCAAGCTGGCCGACAGCGTCTCGCCGCTGGGCCGCGACTGGATCTGCAAGGCGCTGATGCACGACGGCGCCGAGCGCCAGGCATCGGTGGCGGCAAGTTTCGAGGCGCGCGAGTATGGCCGCGCGCTGCGCGAAATCATGGAAATCGCCGACGTCATCAATCAGTATGTCGACGAACACAAGCCATGGATCCTGGCCAAGGACGAGACAAAAACAGCCGAACTGCACGACGTTTGCACGACGGCGCTGATCCTGTTCCGTCAACTGACGATCATGCTGCAGCCGGTGCTGCCACAAGTGGCTGCGCGCGTCGCCGAATTCCTGGGCGACGCTGAACTGAGCTGGGCCGACACGCATGGCGCCGCCGTCTACGAATCGATGCTCGGCCGCACCATCGGCACCTACACGCACCTGATGCAGCGCGTCGATGCCAAGATGGTCGAAAACCTGTTCGACAAGCCTGCCCCGGCGGCAACGGCTCCAGCGATCGCCGCACCGGCAGCCGCGGCATCCGCTCCCGCAGCAACGCCAGCGGCCGATGCCGGCGCAGGCGAAGGCGACATCGAAGCCCTGGCCCCGACCATCACGATCGACGACTTCGCCAAGATCGACCTGCGCGTGGCGAAAATCGTCAACTGCGAACACGTCGAAGGCTCGACCAAGTTGCTGCGCCTGACGCTCGACGTCGGCGAAGGCCGTCACCGCAATGTATTCTCGGGCATCAAGTCGGCGTACCAGCCGGAAGACCTGATCGGCAAGCTGACGGTGCTGGTGGCCAACCTGGCCCCGCGCAAGATGAAGTTCGGCGTGTCCGAAGGCATGGTGCTGTGCGCGTCCGCCGCTGACGAGAAAACCAATCCGGGCCTGTACCTGCTCGACCCGATGCCGGGCGCGACGCCAGGCATGCGCATCCGCTGATGTTCCACGCCGGCGCCTGGCCTGGCGTGCCACGATGATGTGGCCGCCAGCCAGCCGCCGGACGGCCCCGGACGCAATTTCCGGGGTCAGTACCGGGTGTACAATGCCATGTTTAAACTATGACAAGACGCCCTACAAACTCTTTTGATAGGTAGCCAAGAACCATGACCGATTTGACTCCCCTGCGCCATATTCCGACCGCCAACGTGTTCCGCAAAGGCGACGTGTTCGTCCTGTTCGGTGAACTGTTCGGCCGCGGCTACGTGAATGGCCTGATCGACGAAGCGCGCGCCGCCGGCATGACGATCGTCGGCATCACCGTCGGCCGCCGCGACGAGACCGGCGCACTGCGCCCGCTGGACGCCGCCGAACTGGCCGAAGCCGAAGAAAAACTGGGCGGGCGCATCATCAATGTGCCGCTGATGGCCGGCTTCGATATGGATGCACCGGAAGGCGAAAAGAACCCGACCGAAATGCTGTCCGGGATCACGCTGAAAACCTGGCAAGAAGAAACGCTGGACTGGGAACACATCGAGCGTTGCCGCGAAGCCGGCGTGCGCCGCTTCACGACTTCGGCCGCCCAGGTCATGCAGGAAATCGACAAGCTGGTGCCACAGGGTGCGAATGTGTTCTTCGCCCACACGATGGCCGGTGGCATTCCGAAGATCAAGGCCTTCCTGGCCATTGCCAATCGCATCTACAAAGGCCGCGGCGAGCGCTTCATGTCCTCGCGCGCCCTGCTCGAGAGCGATCTGGGCAAATTGATCCTGATGAACTTCGACGAAGTTTCGGCCAACACGCTCAAGTACCTGATCGACGCGTCTGCCAGCATCCGCGACCGCGTCACGCAGGGCGGCGGCGAAGTGCGCTACACGGCCTATGGCTACCATGGCACCGAGATCCTGATCGGCGGCGAGTACCACTGGCAGACCTACACCAACTACACGCAGGGTTACGCCAAGATGCGCCTGGAGTCGGTGGCCGAAGCAGCATGGAAGAACGGCATCAATGCCACCGTGTTCAACTGCCCGGAAATCCGCACGAATTCGTCGGACATCTTTGTCGGCGTGGAACTGTCGCTGTTCCCGCTGCTGGTCGCGCTCAAGCGCGAAGGCGGGGGCGCCTGGGCTGATGAGCAATGGCGCATCTGCGAAGAACTGCTGGGCGAAGGCACGTCGCTGCAGCAACTGCTCGACACCATCGAGGGCTACAACAACGACGCCACCAGCGCCGAGTTCCGCAATTTCGAGGCATGGCCGATGGACAACACGCCGGCCCTGGCCGATGTGATGATCGGCACCTCGGAAGCGATCACGGCCCTGCACAAGGACAAGAAAGCGCTGATCACCGATCACCTGTCGAGCCTGGTGCTGGAAGGCGCCGGTCCGCTGATGTTCCATGGCGCGTCGGAAAAGATCGCGCCAGTCGTGTGGCTGAACCACGACATCATCGCGCGCCAGCTGAACGCGCTGCACAAGTAAGCGCAACATCGTCATACTTGACGCGACTGGCGCGGGGCGCAGGAATCTGCCCCGCTGCCGTTGTCATCAAGCCGCTGTTCCATTGCATCCACGAAGCCAATCATGATCTTCTCAAAAAAACACGTGAACTACGAATCCGAGCATACCAAGTTCATCTCGGAACTGAAGAAACAGCATCCAGAGATGGATGCCGGCCAGGTGGCCGGTCGCGCGCTGCTGTGGGACAAGGCCCCCGTCTCGCTCGACGAACAGGCGCGCACTGAAGAATCGCGCCTGCGCCAGCGAGCCTATCCGTACCAGAACAAGGTCTGAGGACGGACGCGCGCATGATGCCCGACGGGGCGGCTGACGGACACGAAGTGCATCCTCAGCCCGTCCAGCCCGCCAACGACACACCGCATCCTGCGCCGGCCGACGCTACCCTGGCACGCCTGTACGGCGAACCGCTCACGCGCTTGCCGAATGACCTGTATATCCCGCCCGATGCGCTCGAGATCTTTCTTGACGCCTTTGAAGGACCGCTCGATCTGCTGCTGTACCTGATCCGCCGGCAAAACTTCAACATCCTCGACATCCCGATGGCGCAGGTCACCCTGCAATACCTCGTCTATGTCGAACAGATCCGCAAAAGCAATCTTGAACTGGCCGCGGAATACCTGTTGATGGCGGCAATGCTGATCGAGATCAAGTCGCGCATGCTGCTGCCCAAGCGCCAGGACGACTTGATCGAGGATGCGGGCGATCCGCGCGCCGAGCTGGTGCGCCGTCTGCTGGACTATGAGCAGATCAAGACTGCCGCTGTCGCGCTGGGCAATGTGCCGCAGGAAGGCCGTGATTTTGTCCGGCCCGAGCTGTTCGTGGAACAGGGCCTGGTCCAGCCGTTGCCTGATGTCGATCCCTGGGATTTGCAGCGCGCCTGGCTCGATGTACTGCGCCGCGCCAAGCTGACCCAGCATCACCGGATCGGGCGCCAGGAACTGTCGGTGCGCGAGCACATGTCGGCCATCCTGCGCACGCTGCAGTCGCAGCGCTTCGTCGAATTCGGCGACCTGTTCGCGGGCCAGCACACGGTGCCGATCGTCGTCGTGCACTTTGTCGCGATGCTCGAACTTGCCAAAGAAACCTTGATTGAAATTACCCAGGCCGAACCGTTCGCACCGATTTACGTGCGCCTGGCCTATTCACCGGCTTGAAGCCGGCCTTTCCTGAACCGATCCGACATGAAAATCATCTCTTCCATTGACGAGCTGCGCGACCAGCTCAGCGGCCAACTGCGCACGGCGTTCGTGCCGACGATGGGCAATCTGCACGAAGGCCACCTGTCGCTGATGCGCCTGGCGCGCCGCCATGGCGACCCGGTGGTTGCCTCGATCTTCGTCAACCGCCTGCAATTCGGCCCCAACGAAGACTTCGACAAGTACCCGCGCACATTCCACGAAGACGTGGCCAAGCTGGAAAAAGAAGGCGTCTACGTGCTGTTCGCGCCGACCGAGAAGGATCTGTACCCGGAGCCGCAAGAGTACCGTGTGCGCCCGCCTGACGGCCTGGGCAGCACGCTGGAAGGCGAATTCCGCCCCGGCTTCTTTGAAGGTGTCTGCACGGTCGTCACCAAGCTGTTCTCGTGCGTGCAGCCGCGTGTGGCAGTGTTCGGTAAGAAGGATTATCAGCAGCTCATGATCGTGCGGAACATGGCGCGCCAGTTCGCCATGCCGACCCAAATCATCGGCGCCGAAACCTACCGCGCCGAAGACGGCCTGGCGCTGTCGTCGCGCAATGGGTATCTGACGGAAAGCGAGCGGGCCGAAGCGCCGACCCTGTACCAGAATCTGAATGCAGTGGCCGACAGCGTGCGTGGCGGCGAGCGCGATATCGCGCAGGTCGAAGCGCGCGCGATGGCGGCGCTGGCCGAGCGTGGCTGGAAGCCTGACTACATCTCGGTGCGCAAGCGCGGCGACCTGCAGGCGCCGGACGCGGCCGACCTGACGAATGGCGAACCGCTGGTCGTGCTCGCAGCAGCCAAGCTGGGCAACACGCGCCTGATCGACAATCTGGAAATCTGATTGTTTGGGGCGCCTTGCGGGCCTCAGCCCGCCGGGCAGCCCTGGCGCACCAGCGCTGCCTTCAACTCCCGCTTGAACCCGGTGTAATCAACGGCTTTCTGCACATAGTCGTCGACACCCAGCGCCTCGGCGCGCTCACGGTCTGCAGCCAGGCCGGAGCCCGATACGATGATGACGGGCATCGCGGCCAGGGCCTCGGCGCGCAGGCGCGCCAGCAGCTCGAACCCGTCGACCTGCGGCATTTTGATATCAAGCAGCAGCAGATCGAAGTTCTGCTGGCGAATCATCTCGAACGCCTCAGCGCCATCATTTGCCACGACCAGCTGGTGGTCGAACGCGAACTCCTGCAGGGCCAATCGCGTCAGCATGACGTCGATGCCCAGATCGTCGACCAGTAGAATGTTTTTCATCCGGCATGCTAGCAGAGCCGTCAGATGGACGCCGCCACGTATGCACAGGCGGTAGCAGGCCAGCGCCCCTACCCGTCCAGCCCCACGCTTTGCGCCCACGCCAGCGCCGACAGATGCGCTTCGTTGACGTCGGACGGGCTCAGCGCGACCGCTGCCGCCAGCGACGCCACCAGATTCGAATTGAGCTCGCAGGCTTCGGCCAGCGCGAGATACGGCCCGTAACTGCCTTCGCGTGTCGTCAATGCCTTCACGACTTCGTCGGGCAATTGAATCGCATCGAGCACTTCCTGCATCGACAAGCCCAGCAAGCGGTCGAGCAGCGAGAACATGCCGGCCACGAACAGGTGTTCGGCTGCGCCCCGGCCCAGTGCTTTTTGCCCCAGCAATTCGGCCAGGCGGCCGCGCACGACGGCCGTTTCCATCAGCACCGGCGAATAGCCACTGGCGCTGGCCGTGGCCAGCAGCAGCACCAGCCAGCGGTACAGCGGCGCGTAGCCGAGCAACGAGATGGCCTGACGCAGCGATTGCACTTCGCGCCCTGCCCCAAAGCCGGCGGTATTGATGTAGCGCAGCAGCTTGTAGGTCAGTGCCGGATCGCGTTTGAGGACGCTTTCGAGACGCCCCACATCGTCATTGGCCTGCACCATCTGCATCAGTTGCAGGATGATTTGCTGGCTCGGGTTCATGCCCTTGACCGGATTGCCCGGCCGGGGCGTCAGGTGCAGTTTGCCGACAAAGGCATCCATGCCAAGTGCGGCGCAGGCATCGAAATCGGCCCACGTGCCCACCGGCCGCCCGACCATGCGCAGCGCTGAATGCTTGGCGCTGGCATACGTACGGGCCTGATCGGCCACGTCGACTCCGGTAAAGCGCACTTCGACGTACGACGCGTACGGCGCCAGATTGCGCCCCAGCAGCGTGAGGTCGCAACCGCGGATCGCCACGCCCACGCCACCGGCGCGCACCGCCTGCACGGCCGAGCGCACATCGACGTCGGTCAACTGGCGGATATCGAACGCGAGGACGGTGTGTTCCGGCGGTAGCGCGTGGAGCGCATCGGTCGACAGCATGGCCGGCACGGCGTCCAGGAACAGGATCTTGTCGCGCAGCAGCCAACCCTGGTCGACATGATTGACGTGCTCGGCAACGAAGCCGACCAGGCCTTCGAGATCGAGGCCGGTCGGGATACGGCCATCGTGCTGTTGCCACGACAGCTCGTAGCCGAGAACGCGCTGCCGGGGATCGAGCAGCGGTTCACGGACAATGAAGTTGGTGCGATGCATGGAGGCGCCGTTTCAAATTGCTCGGCGCAAGCTCAGAACCCGAGACTGTCGAGCAGGTCGTCGACCTGCCCCTGGTTTGCCACGACTTCGGTGCCCGTCGGCTTGATTTGCGGGCCGTTCATCAGGCCATTGTCCAGTTCGCGCTTGATCTCGCTTGGTGCGAAATCGATCAGGACCTGAACCAGCTGCTTTTCGAGGTTCTGGGCAATGCCCGTGATGCGCCCGATGACCTGGCCAGTGAGATCCTGGAAGTCCTGGGCCATCATGATGCTCATCAACTCGCTGCGGGTGGCAACCGCCCCTGCACGCGACTCGTCCAGGCCGGCAATCGTGCGTTGCGCCATGGCGCGCCACTGCGCATCCGTTGCCTCACTTGCAGGCGCATCGAGCAGCGCTTGCCAACCTGCCTTGAGGTCGGTCGAACGCGTTTCGATGGCATCCTGCAGCGGACCGGCCGCGTCGGTGGCGTCCAGCACCTTCTTGGCAGCCTGTTCGGACAGATGCGCCACGTAGTCGAGCCGGTCGCGCGCATCGGGGATGTCGCTTGCGGCTTTCTCGATCAGCTTGTCGAGACCCAGGCCACGCAGATTCTCGTGCAGCGCGCGGGTCATGTGACCGACCCGGCTCAGCACCTCATCGTGCGATGACGCGCCGGTAACAGGCGCGGTATTCTGGTCAACCATTTCAGGCTCCGGCTTTGTCCAGTTTCTCGAAAATCTTGTTCAGCTTTTCGTCCAGCGTCGCAGCTGTGAATGGCTTGACGACGTAGCCGCTGGCGCCTGCCTGTGCTGCCGCGATGATGTTTTCTTTCTTCGCTTCGGCCGTCACCATCAGTACCGGCAGCTTGGCCAGTGCAGGATCAGCGCGAATGTGCTGCAGCATCGTCAGGCCGTCCATGTTTGGCATATTCCAGTCGGACACGACGAAGTCGAACGATTCACTGCGCAGTTTTGCCAGCGCCATGACGCCATCTTCTGCTTCGTCGACGTTGGCATAACCCAGTTCTTTCAACAGATTTCGGACGATGCGACGCATCGTCGAGAAATCGTCAACAACCAGAAAACGCATCTTTGGATCAGCCATGAATTACTCCGTTTGAATCTACTAATTTGGTTTGTTGGGTAAGCTACTTTTACAGACGCAAGAATAGCATTTTTGTTGCTCTGCGGCGATAAAATAGCCCACAAAGCATGGAAGGATGATGAATTCAGTTCAAACACGCAACGCCCGGCTGCCTTGGGCGGCCAGATGGTCGAGTACGAGGCGCGGTAAAGCCTGCAATGGACCGACTTCGTGGGCAGCGCCGATGGCAATTGCTTCACGCGGCATGCCGAACACCACACAGCTCGCTTCGTCCTGAGCGAAGTTGTGAGCGCCCGCTTCGCGCATCTCGAGCATGCCCGCCGCGCCGTCCTTGCCCATCCCGGTCAGAATAACACCAACGGCGTTTTTACCGGCCGCCTGCGCAGCGGAACGGAACAACACATCGACCGATGGCCGGTGACGGTTGACGGGCGGACTCTGTTCGATACGCGTCATGTAGTTCGCGCCAGAGCGCACCAGCAACAGGTGCGAGTGGCCGGGCGCGATGTACGCGTGGCCGGGCAGCACCCGCTCGTTGCCGGCCGACTCGACCACGCTGATCTTGCACAGCGAATCGAGGCGCTTGGCGAACGACGTGGTAAAGCCCTCCGGCATGTGCTGGGCAATCAGGATGCCCGGGCAGTCGGACGGCATCTGCATCAGGAATTCGCGGATTGCTTCGGTGCCACCGGTCGAGGCGCCGATGATGATCAGTTTTTCGGACGAAATGAGTGGGCTCCTCAGCGCCGACAGCTGCGTGCTGGCCACCTGGGGCGTGCGGCTGCGCGGGGCAATGCGTGCGCGCGCGGCGCCGCGGATCTTGTCAGCGATCATGTCGGCGTACTCGCGCATGCCGCTCTGGATCGATATCTTGGGCTTGGTGACGAAGTCGACGGCGCCAAGCTCGAGGGCGCGCATCGTGATTTCCGAACCGCGCTCGGTCAGCGACGACACCATCAGCACCGGCATCGGGCGCAGGCGCATCAGTTTTTCGAGAAAGTCGAGGCCGTCCATCTTGGGCATCTCGACGTCGAGCGTCAGCACGTCCGGATTGTGTTTCTTGATCAGCTCGCGCGCGACAAGAGGATCGGGCGCCGTGGCCACCACTTCCATATCGGGTTGCGAATTGACGATCTCGCTCATCACGCTGCGGATCAGTGCCGAGTCGTCGACGATCAGGACCTTGATTTTCATGGTGTCTCCGTAATTGCTCAGAACAGGTCGATCGCGCCGCCGACGGGTTCGACCTTGAGGCGTTTGGCGTAATCGAGTTCGCGCTTGGCCAGCGTGTCGTTATGGGTCTGCATCAGCTTCTTGACCAGCACCTTGCCCGTGCGCGGGAAGAAAAACACCTTGCGCGGGTAGATGTCATTCAGGTCTTCGGCCAGCACCGGAATCCGTTCGGTCTTCAGGAACTGCATCACGAACGCGGCATTGCGCTCGCCGACGTTCATCGCGGTAAAGCCGCGCAGCACGGCGCCACCGCCAAACACCTTGGCTTCCAGGTGTTCGCGGCGCGCGCCGGCCTTGAGCAGATCGTTGATCAGGATCTCCATGGCGAACGTGCCGTAGCGCATCGACGCCGATACCGGATTGTTGGGTTCGGCCGCGCCGTCGGGCAGCATGAAATGGTTCATGCCGCCCAGGCCCGTGACGCGGTCGCGGATACAGGCCGACACGCACGAGCCGAGCACGGTCGAGATCAGCATGTTCTCCTTGGTGTAGAAATACTCACCGGGCAGGATTTTGGCGGCATCGATCGCGAACGTGCGATCGTGGTACAGATTGGTTGCGAATTGGCTGTTCATGGTCGCCCTTCGTTCTTACGCCGTGCGCGCGTCGAGTTCGTACACGGTCTTGCCGCGCAGGCGCAGGGAATCGGACACGTACAGGAAGTTTTCGGAATGGCCGGCAAACAGCAGCCCGTGGCCCTTCATCAGCGGCACGAAGCGGCTCAGGATGGTGCGCTGGGTCGGCTTGTCAAAATAGATCATCACGTTGCGGCAAAAGATCGCGTCGAACTGCCCGTCCAGCGGCCAGCCATCGGCCAGCAGGTTGAGCGGCTTGAACGTGACGAGCGAGCGCAGCTCGGGGCGGATGCGCACCATGCCCTCATGGGCGCCCTTGCCGCGCAAGAAGAAGCGGCGCAGGCGTTCCGGCGAGACTTTCTCGATGCGCTCCATCGGGTACACGCCATTGGAGGCCGTGGCAAGCACGTTGGTGTCGATGTCGGTGGCGATGATCTCGACTTTCGGCGTGAGCGTGTTGAACGCTTCGCAGGCTGTCATCGCGATCGAATACGGCTCTTCGCCGGTGGACGCGGCCGAGCACCAGATGCGCAGCGGGCGCGGATCCTTCTTGTGCAGGGCGACCAGGTGCTCGAGCAGCAGCGGGAAGTGATGCGCCTCGCGGAAGAACGACGTCAGGTTGGTGGTCAGCGCGTTGGTAAACGACTCCCACTCGCGGTCCATGCGCCCTGCTTCCAGGTCGTCCAGATAACGCGTGAACGACTGGATGCCGGTCGCGCGCAGGCGCCGGGCCAGGCGGCTGTAGACCATCTCCTGCTTGCTGTCGGCCAGCGAGATGCCGGCGCGCTGGTGAATCAGCGCGCGCACGCGTTCGAAATCACGGCGGGTGAAATCGAACTCTTTATTGGTTTCTGTTTTCTGCTGCGGCACTGTGCGTGACTTTCTTGAATACGATGGCGGGCTCGACGAGCCGGCCGGATTGTTGTGCTTGGTGCCGACGCAGAAGGTGGCTTACGCCGCCAGCTTGTCGATCAGGCCCATTTCGCTCGACGACATCAGCTTGTCGATGTCGACCAGAATCAGCATGCGCTCGTCGACGGTGCCCAGGCCAATCATGTAGTCCGAATTGAAGGCGCTGCCCATTTCCGGGGCCGGCTTGATCTGGTCTGGCGTGAGCGTGGTGACGTCCGACACGCTGTCGACGACCATGCCCATGATGCGGCCACCGATGTTCAGGATGATCACGACCGTGAACTGGTCGTACACCGGCGTGCCCAGCTTGAACTTGATGCGCATGTCGACCACGGGAATGATGATGCCGCGCAGATTGATCACGCCCTTGATGAATTCGGGGGCGTTGGCGATGCGGGTCACGGCTTCGTAGCCGCGGATTTCCTGCACCTTCAGGATGTCGATGCCGTATTCTTCCGAACCCAGGGTGAAGGCAAGGAATTCGCTGCCGGCGCCGTCGTGCGCGGTGCCGTCGGTCGAGAGAGTGTTTGCCAGGTTGGACATGGTATTCCTTTGTTTGCAGTGAAAATAAAATTTATTGAACGACGGGATCGTCGGCCAGCTGGCGCGACGAGCGCACCAGCGCTGCCACGTCGAGAATCAGGGCGACACCACCGTCGCCCATGATGGTTGCGCCGGAAATTCCGGCGACTTTGCGGTAATTCGCTTCCAGGTTCTTGACCACCACCTGCTGTTGCCCGACCAGTTCGTCCACGAACAGCGCCGCCTTTTTGCCCTCGGTCTCGAGGATGACGACGATGCCGTCGGACGGGTCGCGGTGCACCGGTTCGATATCGAACATCTGGTACAGCGGGATCATCGGCAGGTATTCGCCGCGCACTTTCAGCACGCGCCCGCGGCCGGCGATCTCGCGCACGTCCTGCGGCGTCGGCTGCAGCGACTCGACCACGAACGACAGCGGCAAAATATAGATTTCTTCGCCGCTGCGGATCGACATGCCGTCCAGGATGGCCAGCGTCAGCGGCAGCGAAATCGAGATCGTCGTGCCGAAGCCGGCCGCGGAACGGATGTCGACCGTGCCGCCCATCGCAGTGATATTGCGCTTGACGACATCCATGCCCACGCCGCGGCCCGACACGTCGGTGACGGTATCGGCGGTCGAGAAGCCCGGTGCGAAGATCAGTTGCCAGACTTCGGCATCCGTCATCGTGTCCGATACTGCCAGCCCGTTCTGCGCCGCCTTGGCCAGGATTTTTTCGCGGTTCAGGCCGGCGCCGTCGTCGGCCACTTCGATGACGATATGGCCGCCCTGATGACCGGCCGACAGGAACAGGCGCCCTGCTTCGCTCTTGCCCGCAGCAATACGCGCGGCCGGCATCTCGACGCCATGGTCAATGGAGTTGCGCACCAGGTGCGTCAGCGGATCGACGATGCGCTCGATCAGCCCTTTATCCAGTTCGGTCGCGGCGCCATTGGTGATGAAGTCGACCTTCTTGCCGAGCTTGCCAGCCAGGTCGCGCACCATGCGCGGGAAGCGCGAGAACACGAAGTCCATCGGCATCATGCGGATCGACATCACCGCCTCTTGCAGCTCGCGCGTGTTGCGGTCGAGCTGGCTCACCGACGACAGCAGGCGCTCGTGCAGGATCGGATCGAGCACGGCGCTGCGCTGCTCGAGCATCGCATTGGTGATGACGAGTTCGCCGATCAGGTTGATCAGCTGGTCGACCTTCTCGACCGATACGCGGATGGACGACGACTCGTTCTTGTCGTCCTTGCGCGCAGCTTTCTTTTCCAGCGCCAGCTCGGCCAGGTGCTCCACGACGTTCTGGGCTTGCGTGGCGAGGGCGACAACCGGCTCCGGCGCGCTGTCGACGATGCCGGCCGCAGCGCGGATCTGTTCGATCGGCTGGAAGAAGCCGTAGCCCAGTTCGTCTTCGGACGGCTCGCCGGCGGCAGGCGCCACGTCGTCGTCCGGACCGAAGAAGCCGTAGCCCTGGTCGTCTTCGATACGCTTGCGCTCGGCCGCTTCGATCAGGCGCTGCTCGGGCGTGAGCGCCGGTGCTTCGAAAATCTTCAGGTCATCCGGATTGAGCACGAACGAGCAGATGGCGATGATGTCGTCCAGGCTTTCCAGCGTCGTGATGATGACGGCGGTGCGGCCGCCATCGAGCGGTGCGACCGAGATCCGGCCCATCAGGCCCAGCTCGTCGACCAGCGCATCGATGTCGCGCTGCGCCACTTGCGGCAGCTCGATCTTGTAGCGGTGCGCGCCTTCGGTGGGCACTTCAACGCGCGCCGGCGCCGACAGGTAGGACGGTGCAACGACCGGCGCCACCGGCACGACGCCTTCGGCCAGATCGTGCAGCGCCATGCGCACGTTGGCGACGACTTCCTGGTCGACCTGCTTGCCATGGCGATGGCCGTCGAGCTGCATCTTGAGCGCATCCTTGGCCGCCAGGAACGCGTCGACGTGGTTCGAGGTCAGCGCCATCTCGCCCTTGCGGATACGGTCGAGCAGCGACTCGAGCACGTGGGTCACGTCGCACATGTCGGTCAGGCCGAAAGTCGATGCGCCGCCCTTGACCGAGTGCGCGGTGCGGAAGATCGCGTTCAGATCTTCGGCGTCGGGCGCTGCCAGATCGACGCCCAGCAGCAGGCGCTCCATTTCGGCGAGCAGTTCTTCTGCTTCGTCGAAAAAGACCTGGTAAAACTGGCTGATGTCGATGCTCATGGGGATGTCCGCTCGTGGTTGCCTAAGCCAAAATTCATGGCTTAACCGATCACTTTTTTGACCACCTCGATCAGGCGCTGCGGATCGAACGGCTTGACCAGCCAGCCATTGGCGCCGGCAGCGCGACCCTTCGATTTCATCTCGTCCGACGACTCGGTGGTCAGCATCAGGATCGGCGTCTTGGCGTAGCCAGGCAGCGTGCGCAGCGACTTGATCAGCGCCAGGCCGTCCATCTTCGGCATGTTCTGGTCGGTCAGCACCAGGTCAACGGCCTGCAGCTTCGCCTTGTCGAGGCCATCCTGGCCGTCCACGGCTTCCACCACATGGTAGCCGGCGGCCTTCAGACTGAAAGCCACCATCTGGCGTAGTGAACTGGAATCGTCGACTGCGAGAATCGTTTTTGCCATCTTGTGCTCCTGCTGTTTTACACCGGGCGGACCCGGGTTGAATTGGTTGTTGGGTGACTACGGGACTGCGGCGGCGCGGTCAGAACAGCTCGACGTCGCCGCTTTCCAGGTGTTTCTGTTCGACCGACCTGCGCAGCGTGCTGCGCAGTTGCAGCGACTGGATTGCCAGCGCCACACTGACCTGGCCCAGCCGGTCGACGATTTCGTCGCTGCCGGTATCCGGCGCGATCTCCGCGCCATGATCGTTCAGCGTGCCCAGAAAGTCACGCAAGCCCGACACGCGGCGCAGCGTCCGTTCGATCAGCTGCGCCGTCAGGTCCTGAAACTGCATGCTGGTGATCGCCGTGTTCACGTGCGCGCTGACGTCGTCCGACATCGCGCCCAGCAGAGCGCGATCTTCAAGCGACAGCACGCCCCCGGCCAGCATGCGGTCAATCGCTTCCTGGCGCGCGCCAACAACCGCGTGCACCGCGACGAAGCTGCCGGTGAGCTTGTCGATGGCTTCTTCGAGCAGCAATTCGGTCTGGAGCAGATCGGCTTCCACCTCGGTCAGGTGGCGCCGGCCATGCACCGACACGCCTGAGAGCAGGCGCTTGACGTGCGATCCGAGTATCTTTTTTCTTGTCATCGTGTTCTCTCCAAACCTGCCCGCACGGCGTCGGTCATCGCGGTTTCACCGCATTTAACGTCGCCGTCGCTGCCGCCTCGGCGTCCTCGGCCGGCACATCCAGCGTGGATGCATCGCGCCGCACCGCGTCTTCGGTGCGCTTGTTCATGACGATGATGCTGATGCGCCGGTTGATGGGGCTGAACGGGTCCTTGGCGTCCAGGTTCGCGGCCGAGGCCAGCCCCACCACGCGCAGTACCTTGTCATCCTGCAGGCCGCCCAGCACCATTTCGCGCCGCGAGGCATTGGCGCGGTCGGCCGACAGTTCCCAGTTGCTGTAGCCGGCGTCGCTGTGGTACGGCGTCGAATCGGTGTGGCCCGAAATCCCCAGCTTGTTCGGCACTTCATTGAGCACCATGCCGATGATGTGCAGGATTTCCTTCGTGTACGGCTGCAGCTCGGCCTTGGCCATCGCGAACATCGGGCGGTTCTTTTCATCGACGATCTGGATGCGCAAGCCTTCGCTGGTGATATCGAGCAGCAGCTGGTTCTGGTACTTCTTGAGCATCGGATTGACTTCGATGGCCGACTCGATGCGCGCCTTCAGGCTTTTCAGGCGCTCGCCTTCTTCGCGCGCCAGCGCAGCCTTGGCCGCCTGCAGGTCGTAGCTCTTGTTGACGGGTGCCGAGTCGCCGCGCTTGACCTGGCCGGCGGTGCGCGTCAGGTCTTCGCCGCCGCCCTGTATCACCGACGACGAGTCGCCCGAACCCGAGCCGCCCTGCATCGCCACCTTCAGTGGGGTCTTGAAGTATTCGGAGATGCCCACCAGGTCGCCCTTGGCGGTCGAGCCCAGCAGCCACATGAGCAGGAAGAACGCCATCATCGCGGTCACGAAGTCGGCATACGCGATTTTCCAGGCGCCGCCGTGGTGACCGCCGGCCACCTTCTTGATGCGCTTGATGACAATGGGACGTGCGTTGTCGTCAGCCACGCTCATTCTCCATGGTGTACTGCGGCGAAAGATCGAATGCGGTCATCGCGGCTTACTTCTTCTTCTTGATGTGTTCTTCGAGCTCGGCGAAGGTCGGACGCTCGGTCGAGTACAGCACCTTGCGGCCAAATTCGACGGCCAGCGCCGGCGCATAGCCGTTCAGGCTCGCCAGCAGCGTCACCTTCACGCACTGGAACATCTTGGTCGACTCTTCGAGCTTTTGCTCCAGCACGGTGGACAGCGGGCTGACGAATGCGTAGGCCAGCAAGATGCCCAGGAAGGTACCGACCAGCGCCTTGGCGATCAGGATGCCCAGCTCGGCCGGCGGCAAGCCGACCGATTCCATCGTGTGAACCACGCCCATCACCGCCGCCACGATACCGAAGGCCGGCAGGCCGTCACCGATCTTGGCGATCACGTGGGCCGGAATGGCGCCTTCGTGGTGGTGCGTCTCGATTTCGTTGTCCATCAGGTTTTCGATCTGCATCGCGTCCATGTTCCCGGACACCATCAGGCGCAGGTAATCGGTCATGAATTCGATGATGTGGTGGTCGGACACGACGGCCGGGTACTTGGAAAACAGCGGCGACGCGTCCGGGGCTTCGATATCGCCCTCGATCGACATCAGGCCTTCCTTGCGCACCTTGGACAGCACATCGAATTGCAGCGCCATGAGTTCCATGTACATGTCTTTCGTGTACTTGGAGCCCTTGAAAATGCTGGGAAACGCCTTGAGCGTCGCCTTGATCGCCTTGCCGCTGTTACCGACGAACAAGGCGCCGAACGCGGCGCCGCCAATCATCAACAGCTCGATCGGCTGCCACAGCGACGCAAGGTGACCACCCGCCAGGGCAAAGCCGCCAAACACGCAGGCACAGACGATGATGTAACCAACAATAACTAGCAAAGGATTTCGCTCCAGAAAACCCGCATCGTGTCGCGACATGACGACTCGAAACCGGTAATGTCAGAAAATGTTTATTCAGGGAATTACTTTAGCTGGAGAAGTGCTGTCCGGCAAGCAAAACCACCCCGGAAACTCACCATTTGTCGCTTAAAAGTCCCATATATACAAAGCGGGACCATCTGTGTACGGATGCACAACACGCGTCGGTGTTTGTCCGACAACGATAAATTCGTAACTGAAAAGCATCGTGCCGGGTCGCATCTCGCGCGCGGCCTTGCGCCACAGCGCACTCATCGCAGCCGGGGACAGGTAAGCGAACACGGCGTCGTAGTCGCCCAGATCGAGTCGTTCGTAGTCGCCACGGATGAAGGCGGCCGGACTGCGCGCCAGCCGGGCGCGCACGAAGCTGGCCAGCCACGGGAGCGGCGCAAGCTCGATGCCTTCGATACGCGCATCTGGCCGGCGGCGCTGCAGCGCCAGCACCAGCCCGCCGATGCCACTGCCGATGTCGATCACGCGCAGCGTCCTGCCCTGCGGCAGCGCGGCGTCCACCGCCTCCCACACCTTGCGCCCGGACGGGTAATACG
Source organism: Telluria sp. LT1R51-2 (assembly GCF_059685775.1). Lineage (NCBI taxonomy): Bacteria > Pseudomonadati > Pseudomonadota > Betaproteobacteria > Burkholderiales > Oxalobacteraceae > Telluria > Telluria sp. LT1R51-2. The sequence continues at coordinate 2,535,478 of NZ_JCASIM010000001.1, forward strand.
GCACCTGCGTGCGGTAGGTCGACCAGTACAGCAGCAGCAGGAACAGAAAGACGACCAGGAACGCCAGCGGCGGAATCGCCAGCGTGCTGGTGGCCAGCAGGGCCAGCGGGAAACCGAACTGGATCGCGCGCCACCAGATCGCCAGACCGCGCCACCAGGTCAGGCCAGCCGCAAGCAGACCCTGGACCAGGGCCACGTGCCAGTACGAGACGACGAGGCCGCCCGTGGCGAGCAGATAGATGACGGCGAGCGTAAGAGGAAAGGCGGCGAGCTGGAGCAACAGCGCCCGGATCGCGGGCGCGCGCAGCAAGCGGCGGGGCGATGGAGAGGAAGGTGAGGCTGGCAAGGGCGGCTGCCGGCGCGCTGGATCAGGCCGGGTCGAGACCGGCGGCCTTGCCTTCGGCCTGCTCGGCTTGCTCATCGGCACGCGCCTGGTCGAGCGCTTCCTTGGCCTTGCGGGTCTTGCCAGCGCGCGAAGGCATGTGGCACAGCCCGCACAGGTAGTCGCTGTTGAGGTCGAGGGAATTGACGATGAACTTGCCCTGGCACTTGCTGCATGGCGCCAGTTGCAGCATGCCGCCGTTGAAGAAGCGCACCAGCGTCCAGGCGCGCGTGAGCGAGAGCAACGGCTCCTCGTTTGGCGCCGGCGGCATTTGTTCCAAATAGAGTTTGTAGGCCTTCATGACGGCCTGGATGCCGGCAGCGCCGGCATGCTCCACCAGGAACTGGTGGATATTGATGAACAACGACGAATGGATATTCGGCTGCCAGGTCAGGAACCAGTCGGTCGAGAACGGCAGCATGCCCTTGGGTGGAGAGACACCCTTGAGCTCCTTGTACAGCTTGAGCAAGCGTTCGCGCGACAGCGAGACTTCGGTCTCGAGCAGTTGCAGGCGTGCGCCCAGGTTGATCAGTTCAATGGCGAGCTGGATTTCCTGCGCCTCGGTGACAACGCTCTTTTTACTCATGGCGATACGGCTCCCGGCTCTGTCGGCCTTACAGCAAGACCGCTGGCAGCGATTATACGATCTCTTCGACTGGCTGGCCGGCCATCAGGATGGCGGCGTGCGACTGGGCCAGGCTGCGCTCCTTTGTGTGGCTGGTCAGCATCGACAGGATCGCGCTGTCGTCGAAGCGGAAGCGGGCCAGCATCATGTTGCCGCCGGCGAGCTTCAGGATCTGCGCATTGCTCATGCCTTCGATCAGGTCGGCGATGTCGGCCGAGACGCCCAGGCGGAAAATGGCAGTGACCTTGTCAGCACGGATCATTTGCTGGGCCAGCATCAGGTAGCTCAGGTTAGCGTCGCGAATTTCAGCCATCATGTCGTTCATCGTCATTTTCTCTCTCCAGTCGTTGTGTCGGCTGCCGTTGTGTTGCCGATGAGATAGATTCTGACCGTGGGGAAACTATTCTCAAATTGGAGAAAGTCTGTATTTTCGGTCAGTGAACGACGAGACGGACCCATAGGAGTTTGTCTTACAAACCCATCTGGTTCCCTATGAAACCCCGGCTAAAACCAGGGCTGTTCGGCGCAGGAAAGCGCCTTGATGATACGCAGCAACAAAACGCGTTTGTCGCAATTTTGCCACTTGGCAACAGCCGCTTATCTCTTTAACGGCAGCTGGCGGAACAACTTTAGGGTCAGTTTGAAGAAATTTTCGACATTTTTTCTGACCTCACTACCTGCCTGCCCCCGCCTGTCCATCCATTAACGGCAGCCTTGCTACCGACTTTAGGGTGATCCAACAAAAAATTTCATTTATTTTTGGCGGGTTCCTGCCTATCTGAAATTGTTATCGGACGTCCCTGGAGGAACTTTAGGGTTCGCTGCAAAATAATTTGAACTTTTTTTCGAAGTGCTCGGCCCTGGCCAAAATTCGTGCAAACGATGTTTTGCTTTACTATTAACACAATGCGCACTACCCCTACTCCCCTCAACCAGCCGTTCTCGGTATACCTCGACCTGGTCCGCTTCCTGGCTGCGCTGGCCGTGGTGCTGATGCACATGCGCATGTTCAGGCTGGTCGATATTCCCGGCTCCCAGCACTGGACGCTGCTGGGACGTGAATCGGTGATGGCCTTCTTTGTCCTGTCCGGCTTCGTCATTGCCTACACCACGCAGATGCGCCGCCCTGACGCACTCGACTTCACCGTGGCGCGCGCCGCCCGGATCTATTCGGTCGCCCTGCCCGTCCTGCTGCTGGGCTTCCTGTGCGCCTGGGTGAGCCAGGGCCCGCATGTGCCCGGCATGGATGCGAGCTACCAGGTGGCCAAGCCCTGGTTCTACATTCCGTTCCACCTGCTGTTCATGGGCGACCTGTGGCGCCTGTCGGAGCACCCGCCCTGGCTCGGTCCCTGGTGGTCGCTCAATTACGAAGTCTGGTTCTACGTACTGTTTGGCGTCGCCTGTTATGTGCGCCGGCCATGGCGCCTGCCGGCGATCGGCCTGCTGCTGGCTGTCATGGGCTACAAGCTGTGGCTGCTGCTGCCCGTCTGGCTGGCCGGCGTCGCGCTGTACCACTGGCAGGCCCGCTACACAATGAGCCGCAGCGCAGCGCGCGCCGGCTGGGTGCTGAGCATGGTCCTGCTGGTGGCGTACGAGGCCTACGGCGTCGAAGAACTGCTGCGCGGCGCAGGCCGCGCCAGCTGGCTAGGCCAGCATGTCGCACTCGGCAATGCCGACCGCTTCCTGGCCGACTATGCGTTTGGCGTGATCGTCGTCCTCAATTTCGCCTGCGCCCGCTTCGCCGGCTTTACCGGCCTGCTGCGCGTGGCGCGGCCCATCCGGCTGTTCGCCGCCTACACGCTGACGCTGTACCTGTCGCATGCGCTGGTGCTGATTGGCTGGCCCGAGCTGTATCCGCACGATCCCGCCAGCATCACCGACGTGCTGGCCCTGTCGGTCGCCGTCGCCGCCGCAACCGCATTGCTGGGCATGCTGACCGAGCAGCGCAAGGACGCGTTCAAGCGCCTGTTCGAGCGCGTGCTGGGCCCGCTGCGGCGCCCTGCGCAACGGGCAGCACTGGCGCCGGCGCCGCTTAACCCCATCAAGGAGAAACAAGATGACGTGTGATGTATTGATTTTGCCTGGCCTGTTCAACTCCGGTCCCCAGCACTGGCAATCGCTGTGGCACGAGCGTCATCCGGAATGGCGCCGCGCGGCCCATCGCGACTGGACCAACCCCGACCGTGACGAGTGGGTGGCTGAAATGGAAGAAGCCATTGCCGGCTGCAGCGGCGCCCCGGTGCTGGTGGCGCACAGCCTCGGCTGCATGCTGGTCGCGCATTGGGCACTGTCCGGCTCACCCCTGAAAGTGGCGGGCGCCTTTCTGGTGGCGCCCAGCGACGTCGAACGGCCATCGTTCCCGATCCCTGCCGGTAATTGGGCACCGGTCCCCCGCACGCCGCTGCCGTTTCCCAGCATGATCGTGGCGAGCACGAACGATCCCTATGCCAGCATGGAGCGCACCCAGTCGTTTGCCGACGCCTGGGGCAGCAAACTGGTCGAGATCGGCGACGCCGGCCACATCACCACCGACGCGGGGTATGGCGACTGGCCCGAAGGCTTGCGTTTGCTGGATGGGTTTTGCGCTGACATGACGGCGCAAAAAGAAACGGCGTGACGACCTATCACGGCAGTTGCCACTGCGGCGCGGTACGCTACGAGGCCGACATCGACCTGGCCACCGGCACGGTCAAGTGCAACTGTTCGATCTGCACCAAGCTGCGGTTTTGGGCCTGTGTCATCGCGCCGACGGCGTTTCGCCTGCTGCAGGGCGACGAGACGCTGCGCGACTACCGCTTCGGCGCGCACCGTGACGGCCATGCATTCTGCAGCGTGTGCGGCGTCCATGTCTTCACGACTGTCGCTGCGGGACCGTTCGTTGCGGTGACGGTTGCAAGCCTGGATGATCTGCCGGTCGATGCGCTGATGGCGGCCCCGGTGCGCTACATCGACGGGCGCAACGACAACTGGCATACAGCGCCAGCCGAGGTGCGTCACTTGTAGGTGGAGCAGCAGCGCACAATCAGCGCCCATAAAAAAGCCGCCACTCCCTGTAACGGGAACGGCGGCTTTCACACTAACGGATCAAGCTTACTTCGCGCCCGCCAGCAGCATTTCGTTCAAACGCTTCACGAACGACGCCGGATCGCTCAGGCTGCCGCCTTCGGCCAGCATCGCCTGATCGAACAGGATGTGCGACCAGTCGGCAAAGCGCGGGCTCGTCGTGTCTTCGTACTTCAGGCGCTGCACCAGCGGGTGGTCCGGGTTGATCTCGAGGATCGGCTTGGATTCCGGCGCGTCCTGGCCTGCGGCCTTGAGCATGCGCAGCAGGTTGCCCGACAGCTCGTTGTCGTCCGCCACCAGGCAGGCCGGCGAATCGGTCAGGCGGAACGTCACGCGCACTTCCTTGGCCTTCTCGCCCAGCGCGCCCTTCATGCTCTCGACCAGTTCCTTGTAGCCAGCTTCGGTCTCGGCATGCTCCTTCTTCTCGGTCTCGTCTTCCAGCGCGCCCAGGTCCAGGCCGCCCTTGGCAACCGATACCAGTTCCTTGCCTTCGAACTCGGTGAAGAACGACAGCATCCACTCGTCGACGCGGTCGGTCATCAGGATGACTTCGACACCCTTCTTGCGGAAGATTTCCAGGTGCGGGCTGTTCTTGCCGGCGTTGTAATTGTCGGCCGTGACGTAATAGATCTTGTCCTGGCCTTCCTTCATGCGGCCGATATAGTCGGCGAACGAGACGGTCTGGGCGTCCGAGTCATTGGCGGTCGAGGCAAAGCGCAGCAGCTTGGCGATGCGGTCCTTGTTGGTCGCATCTTCGCCCACGCCTTCCTTGAGCACCTGGCCGAATTCCTTCCAGAAGGTCGCGTACTTGTCCTTGCCGGCCTGCTCGTCCGAGTTCGCCATTTCTTCCAGCATCCCCAGCACCCGCTTGGTCGAGCCTTCGCGGATCACGCGCACGTCGCGCGACTCCTGCAGGATTTCGCGCGAGACGTTCAGCGGCAGGTCGCTCGAGTCGATCACGCCCTTGATGAAGCGCAGGTAGGTCGGCATCAGCTGCTCGGCGTCGTCCATGATGAAGACGCGCTTGACGTACAGCTTGATGCCGCCACGCTTGTTGCGGTCCCACAGGTCGAACGGCGCGTGCGCCGGCACGTACAGCAGTTGCGTGTATTCACTGCGGCCCTCGACCCGGTTGTGGGTGTAGGTCAGTGGTTCCTGGAAGTCGTGCGAGACGTGCTTGTAGAACTCGTTGTACTGCTCTTCGGTGATGTCGTTCTTCGAGCGTGCCCACAGCGCGCTGGCCTGGTTCACGGTCTCGACGTCGTCCTTCAGGACGGTTTCCTTCTTTTCTTCGTCCCACTCTTCTTTCTGCATCACGATCGGCAGCGAGATGTGGTCGGAGTATTTGCGGATGATCGACTTGAGCTTCCAGACCGACAGCAGTTCTTCTTCGCCGTCGCGCAGGTGCAGGATCACGTCGGTACCGCGACCGGCTTTTTCGATCTGCTCGATCGTGTAGTCGCCCTCACCAGCAGACGTCCAGCGCACGCCTTCCGAGGCGTCGGCGCCCGCGCGGCGGGTCTCGACGACGATGCTCGAGGCGACGATGAAGCCCGAATAGAAGCCCACGCCGAACTGGCCGATCAGCGCTGCGTCCTGCTGCTGGTCGCCCGACAGCTTGCTGAAGAATTCCTTGGTGCCCGACTTGGCGATGGTGCCCAGGTGCGAGATCACTTCGTCACGGTTCATGCCGATACCGTTGTCCGAGATCGTGATCGTCTTGGCGGCGGCGTCGAACGCCACCTTGATTTTCAGTTCGTGGTCGTTGCCATACAGGGCGTCATTGTTGATCGCCTCGAAGCGCAGCTTGTCGGACGCATCCGACGCATTCGAGATCAGTTCGCGCAGGAAGATTTCCTTGTTGGAGTACAAGGAGTGAATCATCAGTTGCAGCAGCTGTTTTACTTCAGCCTGAAATCCAAGGGTTTCTTTTTCGGCGTGGGCCATCTTGTTCCTCGTTAAAGACAAATAGGGGTTGGTCAGACCCGGACGCATATGTGGCCCTGCCGGGGGATTTCAAGAGATATTTTTGATAAGCAATATCGCGCGGTGCCCATATTCCTGAATATGGACGCGACCGATCCGGGCATTGGGCAGCGCCGCCGGCTCGACGTACAATACCGGATTCATTCACGCACCCTGGAAATTCCATGACCGTCTACGACAAACTCAAAGAACTGAACATCACGCTGGAAGCCCCGGCCACCCCGGCCGCGGCCTACGTCATGTACGTCCAGACCGGCAACCTCGTGTTCATCTCGGGCCACATCGCCAAGAACGCCGACGGTGCGCCGAACGCTGGCATCCTGGGCCGCGACAAGACCACCGCGGACGGCCAGGCGGCTGCGCGCTCGGTCGCCATCGACCTGATCGGCACGCTGCAGCAAGCGGTCGGCGGCGACCTGACCCGCGTCAAGCGCATCGTCAAGCTGATGAGCCTGGTCGCATCGACCCCGGAGTACAACGAGCAGCACCTGGTCACGAACGGCGCGTCGGAACTGATCGGCGAAGTGTTCGGCGACGCCGGCAAGCACGCGCGTTCGGCCTTCGGCGTCGCCTCGCTGCCGCGCGGCACCTGCGTCGAGATCGAAATGATCGTCGAAGTGGCATAAACACAGCGTTTGCGCGGCAATAACCGGCGCACATTCGCCGGTGTTTCCTTTACTGTCATGACGGGTGGCGCTGACCCGGCGCCGTCCGCCGACAAGAGATCGCCTACCCGGCGTGTTCTATATAATGGCCCGGCACGACCGTGCCCCTTCCTGCGAGACAAGTATGAAAATCGACAACCCCAATCCTATCCAGTGGCAGTTCTCGGAACGCGCCGCGCAGCTGCAAAGCTCCTTCATCCGCGAAATCCTGAAGATCACCCAGCGTCCGGACATCATTTCGTTTGCCGGCGGCCTGCCATCGCCTGCGACCTTCCCGGTCGAGCGCATGAAAGCGGCCTATGACAAGGTGCTGAGCGAAGCCGGCAAAGTGGCGCTGCAATACGGCCCGACCGACGGTTACGCGCCACTGCGCGAATGGATTGCCAACTCGTTGTCGACCGAAGGCTCGACCATCCTGCCGGAACAGATCCTGATGACGTCCGGCTCGCAGCAGGCGCTCGACCTGCTCGGCAAGGTGCTGGTCGACGAAGGCAGCCGCGTGCTGGTCGAAACCCCGAGCTACCTGGGCGCGCTGCAGGCGTTCTCGGTGTACCGTCCCGAATTCAAATCGGTCGACACCGACGAGCATGGCCTGGTGCCGTCGTCGATCGATGCCGTCGCCAAGGGCGCGCGCATGCTGTACTCGCTGCCGAACTTCCAGAACCCGACCGGCCGCAGCCTGTCGCTCGAGCGCCGTCGCGAACTGGTGGAAACCTGCGCGCGCCTGGCCATCCCGCTGATCGAGGACGATCCGTACGGTTCGCTGTCGTACCGCGGCGAGCCGATGCCGAAGATGGTCGCGATGAACCCGGACGGCGTCATCTACATGGGCTCGTTCTCGAAGGTGCTCACGCCTGGCATCCGCCTCGGCTACGTGTGCGCTCCGCTGCCGCTGGTGCGCCGCCTCGAGCTGGCCAAGCAGGCCGCCGACCTGCACACCGCGCAGCTCACGCAGATGGTCGTGCACGAAGTTGTCAAGGATGGTTTCCTTGACGAGCACATCCCGACCATCCGCAAGCTCTACAGCGACCAGTGCCAGTGCATGCTCGACGCGATGAAAGAACACTTCCCGGCGAGCGTCAGCTGGACCGAACCGGAAGGCGGCATGTTCATCTGGGTCACGCTGCCACAGCAGATCGACGCGATGAAACTGCTCGAGCAGTCGCTCGCCGCCAAAGTGGCCTTCGTGCCGGGCGCGCCGTTCTACGCCAACGATCCGGCGTCGAACACGCTGCGCCTGTCGTTCGTGACGGTGCCGCCGGAACGCATCCGCGAAGGCATCGCCATCCTCGGCAAGCTCATCGCCGGCATGCTGTAATACCCGATCGACCCGCGCCCACGGCGCGGGTCGATCACAGTGAGGTTGCATTATTGCAACAACATCATCACACGTCAGGATTCTGGCAAGATCAGTTGTCTGATTGTCGCGGATTGCGGGTATGATTTCGTCACATTGATGAGGTCTTACTGCAACTGATGATGCACCCTGCTCTAGCGCTTGCAGCTCCGGCGCGCCAATCCGCCATTCTGATCGTTGACGATGCGCCCGACAGCGTCGGCCTGTTGCAGGACATGATGCGACAGCAGGGTTACCAGACCTTTGTTGCCAGCAACGGCAAACGCGCGCTCGATATCGCGCTGCGCGTGCAGCCCGACCTGATCCTGCTCGACGTGCGGATGCCCGACCTCGATGGCCTGGAAATCTGCCGCCGCCTCAAGCGCGCGCCCGACACCGCCCATATTCCCGTCATATTCATCAGCGAGTGCGGTGAAACCGAAGACGTCGTCGCCGGCTTCGACACGGGCGCTGCGGATTACATCGCCAAACCGGTGCGCATGGCCGAAGTCTGCGTGCGCGTGCGGGCCCAGCTGCGCCTGCGCAGCAGCAGTGACAGCCAGAAGCAACAGGCCGAGCGCCTGCAGCTGATCGTCGATGGCATGGACGAAGGCCTGATGCTCGTCGACGCCGACGGCTGCATCGCCTTTGCCAACCCGGCCAGCGAAGGCTTCCTGGCCCAGCCGCGCAGCCTGCTCACCGGTCGCCCACTGTGCGACCTGATCGAGCCGCCGGCAGACCGGGACTATGCCGCGTTCTTCGCCAACCCGTCGGATGAGCAGGCTGCAGCGCGCTGCCGCGGCACGCGCGAAGTGCGGCTGCGCCAGCCCGATGGCACGCTGCGCGCGATCGACCTGGGCCTGTCGCCGATGGCTGGCGACGAAGGCCTGTTCGTCATCCTGCTGCACGACATCACGCACCACAAGCAATCCGAAACGGCGCTGCAGCATGCCGCGCTGGTCGACCCGCTCACGCGCATTGCCAACCGCCGCCACTTCGACGCTTTCCTGGAAAAAGAATGGCAGCGCGCGATCAGGAGCAGCCAGCCGCTGTCGCTGATCGTGATCGACGTCGACCACTTCAAGGGCTACAACGACAGCCTGGGCCACGCTGCCGGCGACACCTGCCTGCAGGCGATCGCCGCAGCGCTGCAATCGCATGCGATGCGCCCGACCGATCTGGCGGCGCGCTATGGCGGCGAGGAATTCGTCGTGCTGCTGGCCGATACCAGCGGCCCGAGCGCCACCCGCCTGGGTGAATCGATCCGTGCCCATATCGAGCAGCTGGCCATGCCGAATCCCCGTGCCGACTGCGCCGGCGTGGTCACGGCCAGCGTGGGCGTGGCCTGCATCGTGCCGACGCTGTTCGACGATATCCGCTCGCTGTTTGTTTCGGCCGACCGTGCCATGTACGAAGCCAAGGCGCGCGGTCGCAATCAAGTCGTCATGCTGCAGGCAGGGACAACGCTGGAAACCGTGCGCGGCTCACGCGCGCCCTGAGCCTGTCCGTCAGATGGCTGCCGGCACCGCGTGCTGCAAGCGCCACGCAGCCATATAGCGTTTTTCCTGCGTATCCCATTGCGCATCGTCCCATCCCAGTTCTTTCTGGCAGATCGTGCGCACCCGGCCCATGAGGGCGGCGCCGCCATCGGTCAGCTGGATGCCCAGGCGCGTGCGGCGCAGCAGCAGGTCGTCGAGCCGGTACACCTGTTCGGCGCGCGCCGCCCAGCGCAGCTCGGCCCACAGCGTGTGCGTGCCCGGAATGCATTCGAGCTCGCCTGCCTGCGCGGCGGACAGGAGCGCCTTGACGTGCACGCCGTAACGGCCCGTCAGCCGGCGCAGCACGGTGGGCGGCAGGTCGCGCCGCGCCGGCACGCTGGCCCGTGCGAACACGGTCCCGCGCTCGGTGCGCAGCGGCGCACCCGGCAACTGGCGCGCCGCCTCGCGCAGCACGTCGCGCGCGGCCAGGCGGAAGGTGGTCAGCGTGCCACCCGCGACCGAGACCAGGCCGGGTTCGGACCACACCAGGTGCTCGCGCTTCTCACTGGTGGATACACCGTCGCTGCCGCTGTCGAACACCAGGCGCGCACCGGCAAACGTAGCCAGCACGTCGGCGTCGGTCAGCGCCAGCGATGCGAACTGGGCCTGTACGGCCGCCATCAGGTAATCGAATTCGCGCCGCGTGATGCTCGGCTGGGCATTGACGTCGTCGGTCTGGTCGACGTCGGCCGTACCGACCAGCGTCACGCCCTCCCACGGAAACGCAAACACGGGGCGACCGTCGACCGGATGCAGCAGACTGACGGCGTCGGTCAGTGGCAGGCGGTCAGCCGGCAGCAGCAGGTGGCTGCCACGCAGCCAGCGCAAACGCGCCATTGCGTCGTTGACGCCGGCGCAGGCGGGCGCTGGCGGTGCACCAGTGGCGTCGATCACCACCCGCGCGCGCACTGCCGTCTCAGCGCGCGTGCGTTCGTCGCTCAGCAAGGCGCCATGCACCTTGCCGCCATCGCGCACGAGCGACTGCACGGTGATGTAATTGCAGGCCACCGCGCCATGGGCACGCGCTTCGGCCAGCACGCGCAGCACCAGGCGCGCATCGTCGGTCTTGGCGTCGGTATAGCGGATGCTGCCGGCGCTGCGCGGATCGGGTGCATCCGGGGACGGGGTGCGCAAGGCGTCCTGGCGCTGCCATTGCGGTTCGCGCCGGCCCGTGAGCAGGTCGACCACGCGCAGCATCGACAGCAAGCCCAGGCGGCGCGTGAGGTCCGCGCCATGGTTGGCGAACGCAAACGGCTGCGCATCGACCAGGCCAGGCACGGCGCGCAGCAGCGCTTCGCGTTCGGCCACCGCGTCGCGCGTGCGGCGCAGGCTGCCGGCGGCCACATTGCGCAGGCCGTCGTGCATCAGTTTGGATGAACGGCTCGAGGTGCCGCAGCCAAAGTCGGCCTGCTCGACCAGCAGTGCCTTCAGGCCGCGCCGCGCTGCTTCGAGCAGGATGCCGGCGCCGGTGATGCCGCCGCCGATGACAAGTACGTCCCAGTCGCGCGGTGGCGGGAAGGTCGTCATGATGTCACCCGGCTGACGGGAGCCATGGCGCCGCCGGGCCAGCCCCGGCAAGTGCCCTGCTGGCACAGTCGCATGCAGATTGCCTCGTCACCCCAGCCATTACAACGCCGCATCAAACCGCCTTCTTCGTTATACTTGGACACAAGTTGCCCTTTTTGCCAGATTAGTCAGGGCCTTGCCAACTGTATTGCGCATTCATGACACTGCCTTGCTCGATCACGCCACGCCCGCCGGATACCGCCCGCGTGACCGGCCCGTATCTCCAGACCCTGCTCGACACCGCCCTTGAACGCGGCGTGACGCTGGCCGAGCTCGCATGCGCTGCCGGCCTGGCCGCCGATGCACTCTCGCCGCTTCCCGACACGTTGTCAACAACACGCTACATCGCCCTGCTCGATGCCGGCGCGCGGCTGGCGAACGATCCGTTTTTTGGCTTGCATGTCGGCGAAAATGTACGGCCTGCCACGTACAGCGCGTATGGCCTGATGCTGCTGGCCAGCAGCAGTTTCGGTCACGCGCTGGCGCTGGCCCAGCGCTATGAATCGCTGGCACACGACCTGGGGCGCAGCCGGCTTGCCATCGAAGGCCCGCACGCACTGCATGAATGGATCAGCCGCTATCCGGACGCCACGCGCCACCTGGCCGAGAGCGTGTACGCCGGCATTCGCGTGTTCGGCAGCTGGATGGCCGGACGAGCCTTGACGCCGCAGGCGATGCACTTCAGGCATGCCGATCCCGGCCACGGCCACGACGATTACCTGCGCGTGCTGGGCGTCGCGCCGACGTTCGACGCGCCGTGCCATGGCGCTGCCTTCGACGTGGCGCTGCTGGCCATGCCGGTGCCGAACGCCGATACCAGCCTGTTTGCGGTACTGCACCAGCATGCCGAGCGGCTGCTGGCGCAGCGCGCCATGGCCGTCGACGGCATCGTGGCGCAGGTGACGACGGCGGTCATGGCGCGCTTGCCGGACGGCCAGGCCCGCCTGGCACCGGTCGCGGCCGACCTGGGATGGTCGGCGCGCACGCTGCAGCGCAAGCTGGCGGATGCCGGATCGAGCTTCCAGCAGGTGCTCGATGCAGTGCGCTTCGCGCTGGCGCAGGACTATCTGCAGCGACGCGAGCTGGGTCTGGCCGATATCGCCTTCCTGCTGGGTTTTCAGGACCAGAGCGCGTTCACCCATGCGTTTCGCGAGTGGAGCGGCATCAATCCAGGGGCCTGGCGCGAACAGGCGGCCTGAGCGGTCAAGCGTCGTGCCCGGCCCGCCGGCCGCGACCCAGCACGTGCAGCGCATCGTCGACCACCGGCACGATGCCGAGCACGCACAGGAAGGCCGCCAGCGGAATCGTCGACAGATAGCCCAGGTGCTTGAAGCCCAGCGCGCCGACCACGCCGCCGATGCAGAAGGCAACCAGCAGCGCCGCCATCAGGGCCAGGCGGCCCAGGTTGGCCGTGACCTTGGGCTGGTGCCGGCCACCATCCATATTCCAGTACGCAAGCTTGCCCAGCTCGATGCCGATGTCGGTCACGATGCCGGTCATGTGGGTGGTGCGTATTTCGGCGTGCGAGACCTTGGTGATGACGGCGTTCTGCAAACCCATCATGAAACACAGCAGCATCACGGTCAGCGGAATGAACAGCGCATCGATGTCGTTCAGGCGTGCACCCAGGATGCCGAACACCAGCAGCAGGATCGCTTCGAGCACGAGCGGCAGCGCATAACCGCTGTAGAGACCCTGACGGCGCACGAGATTGACAAGGATCGCGGTGCAGGCCGCGCCCAGCATGAAACTGAGCAAGGCGCCCAACGCCGCGAGCACCAGGTCGGTGTGACCGAGCACCAGATGGTCGGCCGCGCTCGAGACGATGCCGGTCATGTGCGACGTGTACTCGCGCACCGCCAGATAGCCACCGGCATTGATGGCCCCGGCGACGAAGGCCAGCGCCACGCCCAGGTGGCGGTTGGCCCCGGGGGTGCGGGCGTGTCCAGTCAGGCTGCGCGCGTAATTGATCGGCACGGAAAATCGGCTTTCGACGAGAACATTGCGGGTGGATATTGACGTCAGATGTTACCGCAAATCACTTTAAGCGTATGCGCCGTGGCGGCGATTCCTGGCGCTATAATGAAAAATTAGTCAAATGCGCACACTGGTATCGCCGTGAACCCCCACCTCGACAAACTCCATCCCTATCCGTTCGAAAAATTGCGCCAGTTGTTTGCCGGCGTGACACCGAACCCGGATTACACGCCCATCAGTCTTGGCATTGGCGAGCCGAAGCATCCGACGCCCGCGTTCATCGAGAAAGCGCTGATGCATGCGGTATCGGGCCTGGCCAGCTATCCAAGCACGATCGGCAGCGAGCCCTTGCGCACCGCGATCACCGGCTGGCTTGAACGGCGCTACGGCTTGCCGGCGCTCGACGCAGCCACGATGGTGCTGCCGGTGAACGGCTCGCGCGAGGCGCTGTTTGCCATCGCACAGTGCACGATCGACGCATCGAAGCCCGATGCGCTGGTGGTGTGCCCGAACCCGTTCTACCAGATCTACGAAGGCGCGGCCTACCTGGCCGGCGCGGCGCCGTGGTTCGTCAATTCGGAACCGGGCCGCAATTTCGCGCCCGATTACGCCAGCGTGTCAGATGATGTCTGGCCGCGCGTGCAGCTGATGTATGTCTGCTCGCCCGGCAACCCGACCGGCGCCACGCTCACGCTGGACGACTGGCGCGAGCTGTTCGCGCTGTCGGACCGCTGGGGCTTTCTGATCGCGGCGGACGAATGCTATTCCGAGATCTACACGGGCAGCACGCCGCCACTGGGCGCGCTCGAAGCCGCGCACCTGCTGGGCCGCAGCAGCGGCGAGCAGCCTTACCGCAACCTGATCGTGTTCTCGAGCCTGTCGAAGCGCTCGAACGTGCCGGGCATGCGCTCGGGCTTCGTGGCAGGCGATCCGGTGGCGATGAAACGTTTTCTGCTGTACCGCACCTACTGCGGCGGCGCGATGTCGCCACCGGTGCAGGCAGCGTCGATCGCGGCCTGGAACGACGAGCAGCACGTGCAGGACAACCGCATGCTGTACAAAGAGAAATTCAATCTCATCACGCCGCTGCTCAAGAACGTGATGGACGTCGAACTGCCCGACGCCGGCTTCTATCTGTGGGCCGACGTGCGCCGCACCGGCCTGTCGGATGTCGACTTCGCACGGCGCCTGTACGCCGACTATAATGTCACGGTCCTTCCGGGCAGCTACCTGGCGCGCGATGCGCACGGGCAGAACCCGGGCCAGGACCGCATCCGCATGGCCCTCGTGGCCAGCGTCGACGAAGGACTGGAAGCGGCCAACCGCATCGTCCAGTTCTGCCAGGGCCTCGCCTGACGCCTCTGCACCCTTGAACTCATTCCAACCAAGACCAGCACCATGACCCAACAACTCCAGAACATCATCGACACCGCCTGGGAACAGCGCGCCGACATCAGCCCGAACAGCGCCAGCGCCGAACTGCGTGACGCAGTCGCCCACGTGCTCGCGGGCCTCGACGACGGCAGCCTGCGCGTCGCGCAGAAGGACACCGGCACCTGGGTCGTGAACCAGTGGATCAAGAAAGCCGTGCTGCTGTCGTTCCGCCTCGAGAACAACGTGCCGGTCGCCTCGGGCGACATTCAGTTCTACGACAAGGTCCCGACCAAGTTCGCCGACTACACGCCCGAAGACTTCTCACGCGGCGGCTTCCGTGTGGTGCCGCCGGCCGTGGCCCGGCGCGGCAGCTTCATCGGCAAGAATGTGGTCCTGATGCCGTCGTACGTCAATATCGGTGCCTACGTCGACGAAGGCACGATGGTCGACACCTGGGCCACGGTCGGTTCGTGCGCGCAGATCGGCAAGAACGTCCACCTGTCGGGCGGCGTCGGCATCGGCGGCGTGCTCGAACCGATGCAGGCCAACCCGACCATCATCGAAGACAACTGCTTCATCGGCGCGCGTTCCGAGATCGTCGAAGGCGTGATCGTCGAAGAGAACTCGGTGATCTCGATGGGCGTCTACATCGGCCAGTCGACCAAGATCTATGACCGCGCCACGGGCGAAGTGTCCTACGGCCGCGTGCCGTCGGGTTCGGTCGTCGTGTCGGGCAGCCTGCCGTCCGCCGATGGCAAGTACAGCCTGTACTGCGCCGTCATCGTCAAGCGCGTCGATGCACAGACGCGCTCGAAGACAGCCATCAACGATCTGCTGCGCGGCGACTGATTGCGCACGTAGTCAGTACGGCCGGTTGAACGGGGCGGCATGCCTGCCCCGCTCAACCAGCTCTTGTAACTCCCCCGATTGACGGAGACGATGCGATGGCCATGGACCGCCTGTTCCAGCTGATGAAAGAGAAGAACGCGTCCGACATGTTCTTCGCCGTGAACTCCCCGGTGCATATCAAGATCAACGGCGCGCTCATCCCCATCAACCAGCATCGCCTCGAACCCGAGAACATCCTGTCGCTGCTGTCCGAGATCGCAACGCCAGAACAGATCGACGAACTCCAGCGCGACAATGAATTGAACATGGGCGTGTCGGTCGCGAACGTCGGCCGGTTTCGCCTGTCGGCGTTCCGCCAGCGCGGCTCGATCTCGGCCGTGTTCCGCTTCATCCCGGCGACCATCCCGCCGCTGGCCGAGCTGGGCCTGCCACCCGTGCTGGCCGAACTGATCATGGAAAAACGCGGCCTGATGCTGATCGTGGGCGCTACCGGCTCGGGCAAGTCGACCACCATCGCATCGATGCTCGATCATCGCAACGACCTGCGCACCGGGCATATCCTGACGCTGGAAGACCCGATCGAGTATCTCTTCAAGAACAAGAAATCGATCGTCAACCAGCGCGAGATCGGCAGCGACACGCACGACTTCGGCATCGCACTGAAGAACTCGATGCGCCAGGCGCCCGACTGCATCCTGATCGGCGAAATCCGCGACCGCGAAACGATGCAGGCGGCGCTGGCGTACGCGCAGTCAGGCCACCTGGTGCTGGCCACGCTGCACGCGAACAACAGCTACAACGCGCTCAACCGCATCATCAGCTTCTACCCGCTGGAAAACCGCAACGCGCTGCTGCAGGACCTGGCCTCGAGCATCAAGGCCATCGTGTCGCAGCGGCTCGTCAAGGCGGCTGCCGGCGGTGCGCGCCGCGCGGCAGTTGAAGTCATGCTCAATACCCGCTACATCGCCGACCTGATCGAACAGGGCGAAATCAGCCAGATCAAGGAAGCGATGGACAAGAGCCTGTCGGCTGGCTCGCAATCGTTCGAAGGCGCCCTGTTCCACCTGATCAAGGAAGGCCACGTGACGCAGGACGAAGGCCTGGCCAACGCCGACTCGGCCACCAACCTGCTCTGGCTGCTCAACAACGGGCCCGATAGCCAGGTCCAGCAGCAACTGGACGACAAGCCCAGCGAACCCAAGGGCGGCGCCTCGTTCACCGAGTTCACGCTCAATTCCTAATCTTCCGGGGCGGCGCTGCCGCCCTTTTTCCCCGCATATCCATGACGACTACCCTCTACGGCATCCCCAATTGTAGTCGTTGAGATGCGTGGACTTGGTAGGATTGAAAAGGGAGTCGGTGAGCTGATCATTGCGGTGCTCGCACAATTCGCCTAGATAGAGCGACAACGCCTCCGCGAACAAACCACCGCAGGTCGTGAAATCGCGCGCAAGTCTCTGGAACTCACCGGGAAGGCTCATAGGGGGAAAGTCAGTTTGGGGCGGCCAGCACGGTATGATCCCGAGGTTGTAAAGAAGTAGCGCATAAAGCATGACGCTAGCATTCGCAAGCCAGCTGAACACTTTGATCTCTCCGACTCGACGGTCAAGCAATACTGTTTAGCCATATCTACCCCAATGTAGTCCTAGTTTCTTCCAAATAAGAGTCGGGTAAAAATGGTAAGGCCATGGAGCGTTGCAATGAGGGCGAAGGATGAAGCAGGTCTAATCCCGCTATCGACCAGAGGTCGCAAGCAGACGGTCCTGTCGATGATCCCATCAGAGTTGCGACCGTGATTGCCAAGTCCGACTTGCTAGAACTGGATATATTGAACAAGTCAGCGTTTAGAGTCGGATATAGTGATGAAATATCACAACCATAGGGCGGTGTCAGCAAAAACGACGCGAGTAAAATCCCGCGAATAGGTGCAGGCACTGCACTACTTCATGAAGACCCCGCTTCAGTCTGTTGATGCTAAACGCCAGGAGCGTTCAAACACCCCTGGCTACATCACTTCTACCGGTTCAGGACTTGCCTTAAGCGAGACTCCCACTTGTGATCGTGAACAACGCGGTCATGCGCGAGCTTCCCATTAATGATTTCGTTTTTGGTAAGCTGCGACAACGTTTCCCAGTCATGTCGAAACACGTATGTTGCATTGTCAAGATGCGCGCTCTCCAGAATAAAGATCTCCTTGCTCTCAAAGCCATAAACGAAGTATG
The DNA here is from genome assembly GCF_059685775.1 of Telluria sp. LT1R51-2. Lineage (NCBI taxonomy): Bacteria > Pseudomonadati > Pseudomonadota > Betaproteobacteria > Burkholderiales > Oxalobacteraceae > Telluria > Telluria sp. LT1R51-2. The sequence continues at coordinate 2,553,061 of NZ_JCASIM010000001.1, forward strand.
CGCTGAAACCTCCCCTACCCATGGCTAAGAAATCAGGTTTGAAGCCTGCAATAGTGCCCATACGTCCACGGATCAACTCCCGCGCTGACTCACTTAGATTTTCCGTCAACCTTTCGACAAAGGGCTTTGCTTTCGTCCACGGCGAAGTTCCCGGGGGAAGAACCTCCCACTGCAAACTCTTCAACTTTACACCCACCCCAATCCCCGATGCCACATCGATTGCCTGGAACTCTCCAAAGCATTCAAGCATCATGTTTGCGAGATGGAGCGCACCATCTGTGCTCCCGTTAATGAGATCAATCTCCCGCGTAACAATATAGGTTTCGCCCGCAATGATGCTGGCATAAAGTTGCTCCGACGGAGCTAATACATAGTCCCTTGGATATACTTCCATGTCTCGCCACTGAGTCCCAGTGTGTTCACGGCCGTGCCAGTCACGCCAAGTGCGGTAGGACTCGAAGGATTTAACAACCTTCGGAAGATCCTTCCGGACTAACTCCTTGCCATTTGCGTTATACGATGTCACTCGACCGACGCAGGACGGAATAATGCACTCTCCTGGTGCGATATGCAGACTAAATCCCAGTCTAGCCCAAGTTCCTGGTGGCACCTCGGTTGCGTTGACAGCAAACCTGACCTTGGGATGCTTGTCCGTGACAGCAAGCAATTTCGAAATAGACCTGATGTTTGTACCTTTATAGAACATACTTTTTCCTTTAGTTGGAAGCTAACTGTGACCTCTCAACCTCCGGTGAAAAGCACTTGACGATCGCCAAGCAATCCGCTAACCTTCAGTTCGACTTGAGTAAGGCCACATAAGCTGTAGCACACGATGTTTCCTAGACATCTGAGCGCAGTTGATAACTCGCTGACTCTGCTCAGCGAGAGCTAAACCGCAAACCCGTATTTGCGGTTATTTCTATTGCAATATAGAAATATTTCATTGCCAAAGCATGCGCTTTACTATTGATTACTTATAGACGCCACTGCTTGCCTTCCCTGTGATGAGATACGTCCTTACACGGAAGACTAAAAGCAATAGGCCGTTAGCTAACTGATTACATTTCTTCTTCGTCATCTGCCAGATGCAGATCGATGTACCCTTTTAGCCGCACCCTGTCTGCGCTATAAAACGGATCAGGGAACTCGATCCAAGCCGTCCTACCACCACTCAATTTCACCGGCAGTCGATGCCCTGGAGCAACAGCCGAGCTTGCAATTGCAGCCACTACGTCTCTATTATTCGACTCGACCTCTTGAACCATACCGCCATTAGGCGGATCATCATCCTGTTGACTGCCGTGCAAATGGACGTCATTCTCGTCGCCAGCAAAGTAGTGCGAGAATTCAAGTGACTTCTTGAACACACTCAGGCATGCACTAGCTGCCGAAGGAGCAAATCCACGCTGGATAAGCTCGAACGTGATCGTTTGATCTGAGGGCAAGTGATTTCCATACTGATCCAGCATGGCAGCGAAGAGCGGCGGATTAAGCATGAACTTTCGGAGCAAAGCACGCTTGTGATTTGAATCCGGAGTGAACTGATAGTCTTCCACATCTTTCGATACCGCCACACACCCATCCTTCGGACGCTCGATTAAACCCCAGTAGCCCAAAGAGGCCATAGCCTGAAGTGCCGCGCCGCTTTTCGAGCTATAACCAATGTGCCCCATAGCGACCTCAACACGCGCCACGTGTCGACGCTCAGCCTGATACATCTTTATCGCTCTTAATAGCGCCTCTTCCAAAGCCATGCTTGGCGCTCGAGGGCTATTTTTACGCTTGTTATCGTTGTCCATTTGCAAGCCATTTCTCTAAGTGATGCCATTGTACCCCAACAGCAGAAGAATAATCAACGATGATCATAAAAAAATCTTAAGAATCTTTTTAATAGTCCCTAATAAGAATCCATGAAAGATTTTTTCTGTTTATATTCAGTACCTTACGCTATCGTCACGAAGGAATATAAACAAGTTCCCAAGATTCCCAACCCTTTCATCACTGGGTAACTTTGCTTTTAATCTCCAACTGCACTCATACGATCAAGTTGCCGAGATGCGCACTGTATCTGTTTCTTTTGCTGCCAACTGAGCATTCCACTATCATGTCCGTCTTACCCCTTACGACGTACCACAACGACGTAGAATTCAGCACCACCACGAATCCACAGAATTCAATAAACTATTGATTTAATGAATAAATTTACCCTCTACGGCATCCCCAATTGCGACACCGTCAAGAAAGCCCGCACCTGGCTGCAAGACCACGGCATCGACTTCACCTTCCACGATTTCAAGAAACAAGGGCTCACGCCTGAACTGGTGACGACTTGGCTGCAAGACCTCGACTGGACCACCTTGGTCAACCGCAAGGGCACCACCTGGCGCAACTTGCCGGACGAACGCAAGGCGGCCATAGTCGATGCCGACAGCGCCATGGCGCTGATGCTCGAGAACCCATCGGTCATCAAGCGCCCGGTCCTGCAAGGCGCCGGGCCTGTGACGGTCGGTTTTTCGCCGGCTGCGTTTGAAGAAAAATTCGGGGCGGCAGCATGAGGCCATCACGCACCCTGCTGCTCACCGAAGAGCTGATCGCACTCGACTCGATCACGCCCCAGGACAAGGGTTGCCAGCAGCGCCTGATCGAGCTGTTGGCGCCGCTGGGCTTCGTGTGCGAGACGATCGTCTCGAACGGCGTGACCAATCTGTGGGCCCGCAAGGGCGAGAATGCGCCGCTGTTCGTGTTTGCCGGCCATACCGACGTGGTGCCGGCGGGTCCGCTGCACCAGTGGACATCCGAGCCGTTCATGCCGACGCAGCGCGAGGGCAAGCTGTACGGCCGCGGCGCCTCCGACATGAAGACGTCGATCGCGGCAATGGTCGTCGCCTGCGAAGAGTTCATCGCCGCCTATCCGGACCACCGCGGCTCGATCGCGTTGTTGATCACGAGCGACGAAGAAGGCCCGGCGGTCGACGGCACCGCCATCGTCTGCGACCTGCTCGAAGAACGGGGCGTCGCGCCCGACTATTGCCTGGTGGGCGAGCCGACCTCGAACCACGTGCTGGGCGACACGATCAAGAATGGCCGGCGCGGTTCGCTGTCGGGGCACCTGGCCGTCAACGGCGTCCAGGGCCACATCGCCTACCCGCAACTGGCGCGCAACCCGATTCACCAGATGGCGCCGGCACTGGCCGAGCTGACGCTGGAAGTGTGGGACGAAGGCAACGAGTACTACGCGCCCACCAGCTGGCAAGTATCGAACATCGCCGCCGGCACCGGCGCCAACAACGTGATCCCGGGCAGCGTGAGCCTGGACTTCAACTTCCGCTTCTCGACCGCCAGCACGGCCGAAGGCCTGCAGGCGCGCGTGCATGCGATCCTCGATCGCCATGGCCTGGACTACGATCTCGACTGGACCCTGTCGGGCCTGCCCTTCCTGACCGAGAAAGGCACGCTGTCGGACGCCGTCTGCACCGCGATCAGCGACGAACTGGGCGTGCAGACCGAATTATCGACCTCGGGCGGGACCTCGGATGGCCGCTTCATCGCCCGCATCTGCCCTCAGGTGATAGAATTCGGCCCACCGAACGCCAGCATTCACAAAATCGACGAGCACATCGAACTGCGCTACATCGATCCCCTGAAGAATATCTATCGCCGTACGCTCCAGCGCCTGCTGGCCGCTTGAAGCATTACAACCCATCATCCAGGCCATGACCACCACCTCATTCTCCACGCCGCGCGACCTGCTGCGCTATGCGATCACCCGTTTCAACGGTGCCAAGCTGTTCTTCGGCCACGGCAGCATCGAAGCGTTCGACGAAGCCGCCTACCTGATCCTGCACACCCTGAAGCTGCCGCTCGACCGCCTGGAGCCGTTCCTCGACGCCAAGCTGCTGGACGACGAAGTGCTGCAGGTGCTGGCCGTGATCGAGCGGCGTGTGACCGAGCGCGTACCGGCTGCCTACATCACCAAAGAGGCGTGGCTGGGCGAGTACCGCTTCTATGTCGACGAACGCGTGCTGGTGCCGCGCTCGTTCATTGCCGAGCTGATTCCGCAGCAGTTCAGCCCATGGCTGGTGGACCCGGATGGCGTGGAAAACGTGCTCGAACTGTGCACCGGCAGCGGGTGCCTGGCGATCATGATGGCCGATACGTTTGCCAATGCGGTGGTCGATGCGATCGACATCTCGAAGGATGCGCTGGCCGTGGCCGAGACGAATATCCGCGAATACAAACTCGAAGGGCGCGTGAACCCGATCGAGTCCGACCTGTACGAGAACGTGCCGTTCAAGAAATACGACCTGATCATCACCAACCCGCCGTACGTGAACGCTGAATCGATGCGCACGCTGCCGCAGGAATACATGGTCGAGCCGCAGATCGCGCTGGCCGGCGGCGAAGACGGCATGGACCTGGTGCGCAAGATCATCGCCGGCGCCGCCGAGCGCCTGACGCCGGAAGGCATCCTGGTGGTTGAAATCGGCAACGAGCGCGAGTACGCCGAAGCCGCGTTCGGCCACCTGGGCCTGACCTGGCTGACCACGAGCATCGGCGACGACGCCGTGTTCCTGCTGACGGCCGAACAGCTCCAAAACGCGTAATCATCCGCATCCTTCTTTTATCCGTGGGGTGGGCGACTCGGTTGCCCACCCCACGCTGCACGTCAACTTTCAAGCGTCCCACACCATGATCCGTATCCAGAACGTCAGCCTGATGCGCGGCACCAAGCCGCTGCTCGTCGATGCCGACCTGACCCTCAACCCGGGCGACAAGATCGGCCTGATCGGCGCCAACGGCGCCGGCAAATCGAGCCTGTTCGGCATGCTCCGTAACGAGCTGCACCCGGACCAGGGCCAGATCGACTTCCCGGCCAAATGGCGCATGGCGTACGTGGCGCAAGAGACGCCAGCGCTGGACCGCGCGGCGCTCGATTACGCCATTGACGGCGACGTCGGCCTGCGCAAGCTCCAGGCCGAGCTGGAAGAACTGGAATCGCACCCGGATGTCGACGCCCACGGCATGCGCCTGGGCGAGCTGCACGGCATGCTGGCCGACGCTGACGGCTACACGGTGCAGTCGCGCGGCGAACAGCTGCTACTGGGCCTGGGCTTTTCGCTGGCGCAGATGAACCAGCCGGTGGCGAGCTTCTCGGGTGGCTGGCGCATGCGCCTGAACCTGGCGCAGGCGCTGATGTGCCCGTCCGACCTGCTGCTGCTCGATGAACCGACCAACCACCTGGATCTGGATGCGATCATCTGGCTCGAAGACTGGCTCAAGCGCTACACGGGCACCCTGATCATCATTTCCCACGATCGCGACTTCCTTGACGAAGTGGTCAACGTGATCGTGCACATCGACGAGCGCAAGCTGAAGCGCTACACGGCCAACTACTCGGGCTTCGAGCGCCAGCGCGCCGCCCAGATGATCCTGGCCGCCGGCGCCCTCGAGAAGCAGCAGCGCCAGCGCGCCCACCTCGAGTCGTTCGTCAACCGCTTTAAGGCGCAGGCTTCCAAGGCGCGCCAGGCCCAGAGCCGCATGAAGGCCCTGGCCAAGATGGAAGAGCTGGCGCCGCTGCGCGCCGCGGCCGAGTTCTCGTTCGACTTCCGCGAGCCGCTGTCGGCCCCGAACCCGCTGCTGGTGCTCGACAAGGTCGACGCCGGCTACTTCCTGCTCGACGAGCATGGCGACAAGGTCGGCAAGAAAACCATCGTCAACCACATCGACTTTTCGCTGACCATCGGCCAGCGCATTGGCCTGTTGGGCGTGAACGGCGCTGGTAAATCGACGCTGATCAAGACCATCGCCGGCGAGCTGATGCCGCTGACCGGCGAAGCGACCATCGGCAAGGGCCTGTCGATCGGCTACTTCGCCCAGCACCAAGTCGAGATGCTGCGCCATGACGAGTCGCCCCTGTGGCACCTGGCCAAGATCGCGCCGACCGTGCGCGAGCAGGAACTGCGCAACTTCCTGGGCAGCTTCAACTTCCCGGGCGATATGGTGACCAGCTCGATCAAGCCGTTCTCGGGCGGCGAAAAGGCGCGTCTGGCGCTGGCCCTGATCGTCTGGCAGCGCCCGAACCTGCTGCTGCTCGATGAACCGACCAACCACCTGGACCTGGAAACGCGCGAGGCGCTGACGATGGCGCTGGCGCAGTTCGAAGGCACGCTGATCGTCGTGTCCCACGATCGCCACCTGCTGCGCGCGACGACCGATGAATTCATCATCGTTGCCGACGGCCGCCTGCAACCGTTCGACGGCGACCTGGACGACTACAAGGACTGGCTGTTCAAGACCAAGCTGGGCAAAGGCACCGACATCCTTCCGCTGGCCAAGACCGCCGCGCCCGTCGCGCCGGTGCCAAGCGCCACGCCGGCCGAGCGTAAGGAACAGAAGCGCCTGGGCGCCGAAGAGCGCCAGCGCAACGCCGCGCAGCGCAAGCCGATCGAAAGCAAGGTCAAGCGTCTGGATGAGCAGATGGCCAAGCTGCAGGCAAAGAAAGCCACGATCGATGCCGCCCTGCTCGACCCGACGATCTACGATGCGCAGAACAAGGATCGCCTCAAGACGCTGGTGGCCGACCAGGCGTTCGTGGCGCGGGATCTGGAAACGCTCGAGGTGGAGTGGCTGACGCTGCAGGAACAGCTGGAAGCGCTGGCATAAGCCAGTGGGATAAGCAGTACGACGCCGTCAGGCGGCCCTGAGCGGCCGCCGCGGCGACAACGACACGAGGCCATCGATGTCGATCAACACCACGCACCGGCCGTCGATGCGGGCAATGCCGATCAGGTAGCTGGCGCCGGCCTTGTCCGGGACGGCCTGCACGGCTTCCGGGCGCACGTGCACGATACCGGTCACCCCTTCCACGACCATCCCCACCAGGCCGCTCGACAGGCGCAGGATGATCACGTCGGTATCGGGGTGCACGATGCCCGCGCCTGCGCCTGCGCCTGCGCCTGCACCTGCGCCTTGAGTGGCGGTGGTACGCATGTCGATCACCGGCAGGATCACGCCATGCGACAACGCCACGCCGCCGATGATGTCGCCGTCTTCGGCGAAGCGCTCGAGGGATTTGAGCAATTTGAGTTCCTGCACCCGCGCGCAATCGAGTCCGTACTCCTGCCCATCGAGCATGAAGCTGAGGTAATCCGTTGGTGCGCCAGACCGTGGCGCGCGCGCTGTGTTGTGCATGGTGGATCCTCGATCAGTCCGACCACCATCGTAAGCCTGCCGGTCACGGTGATGTTGACTGCAATCAATTCGCACCACCCGCCCCTGCGGATGCGGTGGCTCAACCCAGCGGTGTGGGTGACGCCGAATTCCAGGCCCAGGCGCCGTCGCGCCCGGCGTGCAGCAACTCGGTGCCCACGGCATCGCGCAGGCGCAGGCGGATGTCGCGCGGCCCCTGGTCCCAGATGCAGCCAAGATCGGGCTCGTACGGCAAGGCACGTACCTGCACCTCGCCCGCAATGGCCTCCAGCGCGATCTGCGCCGCGCCGACGCGGTCGTAGCGCTGCGCTTCCAGGCGACCCAGTACCTCCATGCCCGACTGCCGTTCGGCGTCGAGCTTCTTCGTTTCGTCGGACAGGCGACCGAGCTCCTTGAGCGCCGGCCCCGCGGTGTCGGTCATGCGCTGGAACTGGGGTACCTGCTCGGGCTTGAGCACCAGATCGCCGCTGCGGATGCGCGGCGCGATTTTCAGGTATTTGCTCAGGTGCGGCTGCGCTGCGAGCGTGTCGATCAACGCGCGGTGACGCGCCGCGAGCTGATCGAATTGCCCGATCCGCTCACGCACCTGGGCCATCGCATCGTCGATGCGCGCGCAATCGGGCCGCAGCAGGTACACCAGCATCTCGCCCTGCTTCCACGGAGCGGCGCTGCCGATCTTCACGCGCCGGCCCGCGATGGCACTGCCCTCGGCGCGCGTGACCTCGACGTCGTCGCCCATGATCTCGCAGTTGATCGCCGTGTCGATGCGAATGCGCGCACCGGAAATCACGCAGTTCTCGGCCCGCCCCAGGATCACGTCGCCCCTGGCAGCCTGGATCGTCGCGCTGGACGCCACCCCCAGAACGCGCACGCCGCCGTTCAGGTTGCGCGCGCTGCCGCCGACCAGGTTGCGCTCGAGCCGGATCGCCCCGCCGCGCGAGAGCACGTGACCATACACGTCCGCATGCACGGTAATGCTGTCGCCTTCGATGGTGCGCTGCTCCTGCACGTCCCCGAATTCTTCGTAGTCGCCGCTCAGGTGCAGGTTGCCCGTGGTGCGGGCGCTGACGCCGTCGTGGCTGACGATCTTGTCGGAGATAGCGATGCGGCTGCTCTTGGGGTCGACATTCAGGAAGCCGTCGCGACGCGCGATCAGGAACTCGCCGGCCGGCACGATATCGATGCCAGTGCCTTCGGATGCGTACAAGGCCAGGTCGAGGTCCTTGCCGATCTCGGCCAGGATCGGGATGCCGGTCAGTTCGAATCCCGGACTGCCCGCCGTGCGTGGCACCTTGCGCAAGAGACGCGTGCCCATCTGCACCTGCGGAAAGCGGTTCTGGAAGCTCATCAGGTCGAGTTTGCCGTTGGCCAGCTGGAGCGGAGCATCGCTGCGGTGCAGTTCGCTCGTGACTTCTTCGACACGCGCAGCGTCGCCGTCGATCGCCGCCAGTTGGCGCGCCACGATGCAGCGTCCGGTCGCGCCCTTGCCGATGGCGTCGCGGATGGCATCGACATCAGCGCCAAAGCGGATCCCCTTCATCCACATGTCAGCGACGAACTCGTCGGCATTGAGCCTGGTTGGCCGCTCATTGCCCTCGGGGTCGGACTCGACGACCGGCTCGAAATAGTACTCTGCCTGGCCATCCGTGATCTTTACCGGGCGGTACAGCGCCTGCCGTGCCGGAGTGAACGGCAGGATGTGATCGGCGATGCGCGCCTGCAGCTGGCCGGCCGCATCGCGCGGCAGCGCCGGGCCGTGGCCGTAGAGCACCTTGATCAGGACAGCGTAATCGAGCCCCGCCAGGTAGTGCCCGGAGCGCAGAATGCTGTCGAGCGCCGCCACCAGCGTCGCGCCCGGCAGCGCGGAATCGGCATACACGCCATCAGCGCGCCGGGTAATGCAGTGGTCCGGGCCATCAGAGACAAAACGCGCTGCGGCAGGGATGGCAAGGTCGGGCACGTTCACGCTCCAGGTGGCTGATATTGTCGGCACATGCCTTACCAAGAGTAAGGCGCCCGAGAACATAGCATGTTGCGCAAATTAAATAAATATATGGCAATGAAATTTGCAAAAAAGAAAATTCACAGCCTTTGGTCAAGTTGTGGGGCAAGGTCTGAAATGGTCACCATGCATCCACCAGACGTGACAACGGCGCCACCGGCGCCGTCGTTTGCTGAAGTCGCCGCTGGTCAGCGGCGGCGCGAACTGGGGTACAGATCCGCGCCTTCCTTGATCTGGCGACGCAGATCGCGCCGCTCATCCGGCGACAGGCGCCCGCGCGGACGCTCGTCACGTGCCGACTCCTGCGGGACGTCGGCATTGCGGCGCCCCTGCTCGCGTACTTCGAATGCTCTCGCATCGCGCTGCGCCTGCATCTCGTAACGCTCGCGTGCCTGAGCGTCGTCGGTGCGACGGTTGCGATCCTGGTCCTGGGCCAATGCACCGGCGCCGGTCGCCGCCAGGGCGCAGGCGAGAACACCGAGGCGCACAAGCCGGGCGAACCGGCCGCAAGCGGTGCCGGGTGCTGCTGGATTGTCGTTGAGCGCGTGGTTCATGGTGTTCCTCTTCCGTGATGCCTGATAAACGGATAAGCTGTGTTGATCACTTGACGCCAGTGTAGGTTGATACCGAATACGGGGTAAGACTAATTGGGTAAAGTTTGTAACACATTGTAATGGCTGAGCTGAGTCGTACCTGCGACGTAGCCATAAGAAGTTACCATAGCGACATTCATCTGACAATTCTGGACAGTTCCATGACTTCAACGACTCCGAACATTAACGTGGGTACCGGCACGCAGGGCGGCCACTCCGCCAAGATCATGGTCGTGGACGACGACGTGCGCCTGCGCGATCTGCTGCGCCGTTATCTGACCGAACAGGGTTTCCAGGTCGTGACCGCAGAAAGCGCACCGGCCATGAACAAGCTGTGGCTGCGCGAGCGCTACGACCTGCTCGTGCTCGACCTTATGCTGCCCGGTGAAGACGGCTTGTCGATCTGCCGCCGCCTGCGCGGCGCGGGCGACCAGACCCCGATCATCATGCTCACCGCCAAGGGCGAAGACGTCGACCGTATTGTCGGCCTCGAGATGGGCGCCGACGACTACCTGCCCAAGCCGTTCAACCCGCGTGAACTGGTGGCGCGCATCGGCGCCGTGCTGCGCCGCAAAGGCCCGGACGAAATCCCGGGCGCGCCATCGGAAACCCCGCAAACCTTCGAGTTCGGCGACTTCATCCTCGACCTGGGCACGCGCACGCTGAAGAAAAACGGTGACACGGTGCCGTTGACCACCGGCGAATTCTCGGTACTCAAGGTGTTCGCGCGCCACGCACGCCAGCCGCTGTCGCGCGAAAAACTGATGGAACTTGCCCGCGGCCGTGAATACGAAGTGTTCGATCGCTCGCTCGACGTCCAGATCTCGCGCCTGCGCAAGCTGATCGAACCCGATCCGTCGAGCCCGCTGTACATCCAGACCGTCTGGGGCCTGGGCTATGTGTTCATCCCTGAGGGTCAGCCGCGCTAGTGAAGCCTCCTGCATTTACGTCGCTCGCGGCGGCGCATCGCGCCGTGCGCTTCGCCTGGTTCAAGAGCGGCCTGTTCTGGCGCACGTTCTTCCTGATGTCGGTGCTCACCGCCGTCTCGATGGGCGCCTGGATCGGCATGATCAACGTCTATCAGCGCGGCCCGCAAGTGCAGCAGACGGCCGAAACAGTGGTGTCCGTGGTCACCATCACCAAGGCCGCACTGACGCACTCGGCGCCCGACCTGCGCCTCGAACTGCTGCTCGAACTGGCCTCGAACGAAGGCATCCGCATCTTCACGCTCGAAGACACCGACGTCATCGACCCGCCACCGCACAATCCCCTGATGCCCGAGATCGCCGCCATCGTGCGCGAACGGCTCGGCGCCGACACGCGCTTTTCCAGCGGCGTAAACGGCGTGCCGGGTTTTTACATCAGCTTCGATATCGAGGACGACAAATACTGGCTGATGCTCGAGCGCGAGCGCCTGGCAGGCCTGACGCGCGTGCAGTGGCTGGGCTGGGCGGTGGTGGTCGGCCTGCTGTCGGTGCTGGGCGCAGCGCTCATCTCGAGCCTCGTCAACCGGCCGCTGGCGCGCCTGACGTCGGCGGCGCGCGCCATCGCCAAGGGCGAGCGCCCGGCGCCGCTGCCCGAAAAAGGCTCGCAGGAGATCATCGAAGCCAATCGCAGCTTCAACCAGATGGTCGAAGACCTGGCCCAGGTCGAGAAGGACCGCGCGGTGATCCTGGCAGGCATTTCGCACGACTTGCGCACGCCGCTCGCGCGCATGGGTCTCGAGGTCGAGATGGCCAACCTGTCGCAGGAAGCGCGCGACGGCATGCAATCGGACATCGCACAGATGGACGCCATCATCGGCCAGTTCCTCGACTACGCCAAGCCAACCGAAGCGGCCACGTTCGTGCCGGTGGATCTATCCGAGCTGCTGGCGGACATCGGCCACCACGCGGGCCGCATTCCGAGCCTGCGCATCAGGACCGACCTGGTGCCGGACGTGCACGTGCAGGGCAACGCCACCGACCTGCGGCGCGTGATCAACAACATCATCGAGAACGCCCGCCGTTACGGCGTCACGCCGGGGCAGGAGTATACCGAGATCGACATCGTGCTGCGCGTGAAAGCAACAGGCCACGGGCGGCGCGCCGTGATCGAGATCGGCGACCATGGCGTGGGTGTGCCGCCGGACCAGATCGCGCAACTGATGAAGCCCTTCACGCGCCTGGACAGCGCGCGCGGCCAGGCCAATGGCGCCGGGCTGGGCCTGGCGATCGTCGAGCGGGTGCTCACGCGCCACAATGCGGGGCTCGAAGTGAGCAACCGCGAAGGTGGCGGGTTCCTGCTGCAGGTGGCGTTGCCGCTGGCGGCCTGAGCGTGTAGAAGATTCAAGCCCCGATCAGGCTCGCAAACCGGGCCAGATCAATATTCCCGCCGCTGACCAGCACGCCAATGCGCTTGCCCCGCAAGCTATCCTTCATCTTGCGCGCCGCTGCAAAACCCAGGCACCCCGTCGGCTCCACCACGATCTTCATGCGCTCGGCAAAGAACCGCATGCACGCCACCAGTTCGTCATCGCTGACGGTCAGGATGTCATCCACATCGCGCCGGATGATCGGGAACGTCAGCTGACCCAGGTGCTGCGTCTGCGCGCCGTCGGCGATCGTGCGCGGCGTGTCGATGTGCACGATCTGCCCGCTGCGAAACGATTGCTGGCCATCGTTGCCCGCTTCCGGCTCGACGCCGTACAGCAGGCATCCCGGCGACAGTGCGCGCGTGGCCAGTGCCGAGCCCGACAGCAGACCGCCGCCGCCCAGGCAGACGAAGAACGCGTCGAGCGGGCCGATCTCGTCTAACAGTTCTTTTGCTGCGGTGCCCTGCCCTGCGATCACGTCGGCGTGATCGTATGGCGGGATCAAGGTCAGGCCATCGCGCTCGGCCAGCGCGCGGCCGATCTGCTCGCGGTCTTCGGTATAGCGGTCATAGGTGACAACGGTGGCGCCATAGCCGCGCGTGGCGGCCACCTTCGCCGCCGGCGCATCCTCCGGCATGATGATCGTGGCGGGGATGTCCAGCAGCCGCGCCGACAGCGCGATCGCCTGTGCGTGGTTGCCCGACGAGAAAGCCACGACACCGGCACGGCGCTGCTCAGGGCTGAACCTGGCCAGTGCGTTGTAGCCGCCGCGGAACTTGAAAGCGCCCATGCGCTGCATGTTTTCGCACTTGAAGAACACCTCGGCGCCGAACTCCTCGTTGACGGTGCGCGAGGTCAGCACCGGCGTGCGGTGCGCAGCGCCGGCAATGCGTTCGGCGGCCTGGACGACGTCGTCATACGTGGGAAGCTGGAGCATGGTCATGCGGGTAGTCCTTTCAGGAGCAACGGGTAAGGGAGGCATTGGCGCAGTCTATCGGCCACCCGGAAGATCGTCAAACCCGACGGGTCGGCTGCCGGAAAATCGTATGCAGACGTGGCCGATAAGATCGTTTTACGACGTGATTGTTGGTACAGTGACCGATCGTCCCAGAAGACGCCACGTTGCATACACCGAGGAAGCATATGTATCCGTTGCATTTTGCCGTCACCAGTTTGTTCGCGTTGCTGCTGTTCGGCCAAGCTGCCCAAGCCGCCCCCGTCATCACGAAACAAGCGCTGCAACAGGATATCGATCTCGTGCTCAGGACCGTGCGCGACCAGCATCCGGACCTGGGTTTTTCGACGAGCGATGCGGCCATGACCGCTGCACTGGAAGCGATCGGGCGCGATCTGCCGCCGTCGATGACGCGCGATGAAGCGTGGCGTCAGCTGGCCCGCCTCAATCCGCTGCTGGCCGACGGGCATTTCGCGATTGCGCTGACCGACTGGCGCGCCGATACCGCAGCGCACCGCGCCGCCGGCGGCGCCCTGTTCCCGTTCGACGTGGCATTCGATCCGAAGGGCCGGCTCGTCATCGATGCCGCACTGGGAGGCGCAGCATCACCCCTGGCCGGCGCGCGCATTGTCGCCATCGACGGTATGCCGGTCGATACGCTCGTGGCCAGCCTGGGCTCACGCGTCCACGGCGATACCCCCGCGATGCGCATGGCACTGCTGGCGCAGCGCTGGTGGCTGTATTACTGGAAGACGCTCGGGGCTGCGCAGCAGTACCGGCTCGTGATCGAACGCGATGGCCAGCGCAGCGAACTTGCTGTCCCCGGCAGCACGGACCAGCCGCGCATGCTGCAGGACGAGGTCGACACCGCGCGCCTGTACCGGCTCGACACCGTGCCGGGCTGCTCGGCGGTCCTGACAGTCAGTTCGTTCAGTAGTGCCCACCTGGCGCATTTCGTCGCCTTTACACACGCCGCGTTCACGCGCCTGCGGCAGGAAAACATCCGGGACCTCGTCATCGACATCCGCGCCAACGGTGGCGGCGACGATGTGATGTGGCTCGATGGCTTGATGCCGTACCTGGCGACGACGCGTTACCGCACCGGCTCCAGTGCCGTCAAGCGCGTGTTGCGCGCCAACCCCGAGCGCGGCGAACAGGTCGGCCAGATCAGCCATACGCAGATCGCCACCTGGCGCGAACCGCAACCCGATCATCCCGCCCGCTTCAATGGCAAGGTGCAGGTAGCGATCGGGCCTCTGACCTACTCGTCGGGCGTGCTGTTTGCGAACGTGATGCAGGACTTCGGCTTTGCCACCCTGATCGGGACCGGTGGCGCCGTCCGGCGCAGCCAGTCGGGCGGTGTGTACGGCGTGCCGCTGCCGCAGTCGGGCCTGACGCTGTGGATACCGCGGTTCGTGCTCGATCCGCCAGGCAGCGCCCCCAGGGGCACCTTGCTCAACGCGCAGGCGCCGTGGGATCGGGCTGCCGTGCCAGCGTGTCGGACCCTGTGACCGCGCAGGGCGACGACGGGGGGACGGCAAGCAGCGCCCGCGTGATCTGGCGGTTGTGCCTGGCCGAGCCTACAACGATGGCGCAGGCGCCCAGCACCATCAAACCGAGGGCGCCCAGGCCGGCCCACGGGCCGCCCAACAGCAGCGCCAGCACAGGGATGGGGATGAGGACGAAATAAAAATCGAACAGCAAACCGATTGCAATGTCCCAGGCGCTGCGCTTGAGCCCTACGGTGACCGTGGAAAGATCGCGCCAGCCGGCCACCGTCTGCCAGTTGCCCGGTTCGTCCAGGACAACGGCAAAGCTCGCTCCTGCGGCTGGCACCGCATGGTGATCGAAGATGACGGAGAACTGGCGTTTGCCGCCCGCTTCAAAACTGAACGTTCCCGACTGGACGTCGAATACCCGCTCGAAGCGGACCGTCTCGATGTGCATGTGCTCTCCCCCATGGCTGCCTTGACCCGTGCACCGTAGCGCAGACCGGGTGACCTGTCCAGCAAGCGGGACGATTCATGCGCGCTGCATCAGCCAGGAATCCGGTTGACGAGCGGCTCGCCGCGCTCGAATGCGCTGATGCTGTCGATGGTCGTGCGCATGATCTGGCCGATCGCTTCGACCGTGAAGAACGCCTGGTGGCCGGTGACGATCACGTTCGGGAACGACACCAAGCGCTGGATCACGTCGTCCAGAATGACCGTTGACGACAGGTCCTGGAAGAACAGGCTCGCTTCCTGTTCGTAGACGTCGATCGCCAGCCCGCCCAGCTGGCCGGTCTTGAGCGCCGTCACCACGGCGTCGGTATCGACCAGCCCACCGCGGCTGGTGTTGATCAGGACGCAGCCACGCTTGACGCGCGCCAGAGCGGCCGCATCGACGATGTGGTGCGTCGTATCGAGCAGCGGGCAATGGAGCGAGACGACATCGCTGCAGGCGAGCAGCTCGTCCACGCTGGCATAGCGGCCGCCGAGCGCCTCGAATGCCGGCGTCGGATACAGGTCATGGCCCACGAGCGTACAGCCGAACCCGGCCATGATGCGGGCGAAAATCAGCCCGATCTTGCCGGTGCCGATCACGCCGACCGTCTTGCCGTGCAGGTCAAACCCCATCAGGCCGTCGAGATCGAAGTTGCCTTCCCGCGTGCGCACGCTGGCGCGCGCAATCTTGCGGTTCACGGCCAGCAACAGGCCGACCGCAAACTCGGCGACCGAGTTCGGCGAATAGTCGGTGACGCGCACGACCTCGATACCGAGCCGGCGTGCGGCTGCAGCATCGATGTGGTTGTAACCGGTCGAGCGCGTGGCCACCAGGCGTGTGCCCTGGCGCGCCAGGATATCCAGCACGCCCGCATCGACGGTGTCATTGACGAACACGCACACGGCAACACACCCCGCCGCCTGGCGTGCCGTCTCGACGCTGAGGCGCTCTTCGATGAACAGCAGCGCGTGGCCGACCCCATCGTTGGCCTGCGCCAGCATGGTCTTGTCATAGCGACGTGCACTGAATACGGCTGTTTTCAAAAGGTTCTCCTGGCAAGGTCACGGTCAAGCCGTTATACGCTCTTGCCCGCCATAAGCACAGACTTACCGTCGCAGACTGGCAAACGAACGGCGCGCAGGCCTACAAATGAATGTGAAATGGCGCACAGAAGGCGAATAATGCAAATAAGACAATAAAGTTGTTGAATTTATATCTGAACCGAGGAGTCGATCATGAAGCGTCATATCTGCCAACTGTGCCTGCTGGCCGCCACCACGATGGCTGCACCAGTTGCCTTTTCCGAGACCAGTATCGTCAAGTGCGTTGACGACGCAGGCCGCGTGACCCTGACCGATCGCCCTTGCGAGGCCGGCGCCACCACCGTGCGCATGGCCAGCGAACCCGCCAACGATGGCGTGACGCGTGTGCACGCGCATCCATTGGTTGCAGAAGCCAGTGTGCTGCCGCCACCGCGCGCGGCGCAACGAATCCACGTGCCGGTTGCCCGGATCGTTGCCCGCCCCCTGGCCAGTGACATCGCCACCCTCAAGGCAGCACGCGCCCAGTTCGTATTGAGCGATGTCCGTTCGACGCCAGCATTGGCCGGGCTCGATTGAGCACGACGTGCAGATGCCATCAAAAACTGTCGATACAATTTACACTGAATAAGTTGTCAGTTTGAGTATGATCAAAATAGGTAGTTAAATCAACAACCTATTAATTTCTGGAAGATTGGCACGTAACTTGCGTTATTGATGAGCACACACTTATCGGAGGTTATCTTGTCACTGCGCTCACTCAAACAAACATTGGTCGGCCTGTCACTCCTCGCCTGCACCTCTGCCTTCGCGACGCCCTTCACCTTTGACGTCACAGGCGCACAGAGTATCGGTGAGCTCGGTACCGACGGTAACGACGTGTATGAAATCAATGTTGGCGCCAACGCGACCATCACCAGCGTCAGCTACAACTTCAACGTCACTGCATTCACCCCGAGCTGGTTGTCTGAAATGGGTTTCGCCTTCACCAATGGCGCTTTTACGGACGGCGTTGTGCTGAACCCGGGTCTTGGCATTGACCAGCCAGGTACGCGCAACTTCACGGACGTGGTGGATCTGATTGCCGAGGGGTTGAGCTTCAGTGTGGATGCCGACGGCATCCTGCGCCTCGAGTTTTACGAAGACCTGGATGACGAATCGATTTCGCCTGACGGCGTCTGGAATTTCGGCACCATCACGTTCAATACCGATGCCGTGGACGTCCCGCCTGGCGGCGAAGTGCCAGAGCCGGCAACCGGCATGCTGATCGGTGCTGGCCTGGCGCTGATGGGCTATACGACCCGCCGCCGTCGCAACGCGGTCAAGACCGCAGCCTGAGCGATCCTGCATCCACACAGCGAGGCACCTTTCAGTAAAAATGCCGTTCAGTGCAAGCTGAACGGCATTTTTACTGGGTCAACGGGTTGGCAACAAGTGGCGCTGCCTGTGCATCAGGGTGGTTGGCGGCTAATGCAAGCGCGTTACGCTGGCCAGATGCGACGTCGGTGGCTTGTCCCACTCGCCGAGCAGTGCCAGCAAGGCTGCATCCTGGGTGAAGCTGGCGCTCGAGCGCCCTTCCAGCAGGCGGTCGGGCGGCATCGAGCGCGCCACGACGAATCCCTGCACATAATCGACGCCGATTTCCTGCAGCGTCTGGACCGTGGCGGCATCCTCGGCCCATTCTGCAATGGTCTTCATGCCCAGGTTGACCGCCAGGCTGACGATCGCCTCGACGATCGCCACATTGGCCGGATGCGCATTGATATTGACGATGAAGTTGCCATCGATCTTGAGGACATCTGCCGGCAATTCTTTCAGATACGAGAACGATGTGTAGCCGGCGCCGAAATCGTCCAGCGCTACCTTCACGCCGAAGCCACGCACCTGATCGATGAAGCGGCGCGTGTTGTCCAGATCGTGCAAGGCCACACTCTCGGTGATTTCCAGGCACAGGCGGCTGGCCACATGCACGTAGCGGCCCAGTATCTCGAACGTGTCCTGGACGAAGCGCTCGTCGTTCAGCGATGCGCCCGACAGGTTCATACAGACGAAGCGGGTGTTGACCAGTGCGTCGTTGTGCTCGGCAATCCAGGCCAGCGTGCTGGTAAGCACCCAGCGGTCGATCACGCTCGCGCGCCCGCTTTTTTCGGCAGCGGCAATCACGGCCCCCGCTGGCACGACACGGCCATCGGGCTCGCGCATACGCAGCAACACCTCGAAATTGAGCGATTCAAACGGCGTGCGCAGCGACATGATCGGCTGCATCTCCAGCAGCAGGCCGTCAGTGGCGGCCGGCCCCGACAGGCGTTCGACCAGGTCGAGTTCGGCGGCGCGCTGGCGGAATGCATCGGCGCCGCGTTCGTACACGACCAGACCATCGCCCGTGCCGGTCTTGGCTTCGCGGCAGGCGCGGTCGGCGGTGGAAACGGCATCCTTCATCGGCATGCCCGGCACCACCTCGATCAGGCCGACCGACGCGCGCACGTGGAAGGCCTTGTCACCCACACGATAAGGCGTACTGCCCAGCCGGTCGACAATGCCGCGGATGATGATCGAGGCCAGCGGAATGGCCGTTTCCGGCATCACGATCACGAACTCGTCGCCCCCCACACGCCCCAGCTGCTGGCCGCCGGCCAGCATTGCCCCCATCCGTTCGCAGACCTGCTTGAGCACTTCGTCGCCGGCCGCATGCCCGAACAGGTCGTTGATCAGCTTGAAGCGGTCAAGGTCGACATACGCCATGGCCATCGGTCGACCGGCAGTCAGGCTCGCAATGGCATTGCTGAACTCGCGCTCGATGCCGCGCCGGTTGAAGACCTTGGTCAACGGGTCATTGTTGGCCATGAAGCGCAACTGCTCGGTGGCCTTGTGTTTTTCGGTGGTGTCCTGCAGCACGCCCTCGATGCGGGATCTGGCCAGCGTGGCGCTGACCTGGAAACGCTGCGTGCCATCGCGGCTCGTCAGCTCCATCTCGGCCTCGACTTTCGCATGCACCTGCTCGTGCAAGGCGGCCCAGCTCGCTTCTGTGAAGAACTGGCGCCATGCCGTACGGCCTGCCGTGAAGTCCGTGATGCCCAACATCTTTTGCAGCGCCGGATTGACGCTCAGGAAGTGACCATAGATATCGAGCGTGAACAGGCCGACGGGCATGGCCTTGTACGCATGCTCGAGTTCTTCCTGGGCTTCCTGGCGCTTCTCGGTTTCCATGCGCATCTGTTCGGCCACGGCCAGCGCTGCCAGCAGGCTTGAGGCGAGCGCGGCGGTGACGCTGTTGATCACGCCCAGGAGCTCGCGCATGCCGAACGCGGCCGACGCCACTTCAGCCAGCGAGGCCATGAAGGTGACAGCGAACGACGCCGCGAACCAGCCCGCAACGCGCGTGCGCGATTCGACGATGATCTTGAACAGGCCGATCGTCATCAATGAGAAGCAGCATGCAAGGATGCCCCACATCAGCGGCAGGTACATGCCGTACGGGACCAGGATCGCGGCGGCCAGCATCGGCATGCACAACCACTGCATGACGCGCATCGGCACCACGTAGCGCATCTCGGCCAGGTGGTCCTTGAGCAGCGCGTGGTACAGCGTGAGTGTGGCGATGCCGTACATCGTGAAGGTAACGGCGCGGCTGCGCAGCAGCCAGTCGGACGGCACCGCCTGGCCGAGCCACTGGATGTCCCAGCCGGCCGACAGCGCGCCCACGCGCAGGTTCAGGATCAGCCAGCCGGCAAACATCACGTACACCGGCTCGCGGTTGATCAGCGCCGTGATCAGGATGAACAGCGCCAGCACGATCATGCCGCCGTCGAGCAGGCCCGACTTGCGATGGTATTGCTTGACCGACAGCGCGTACTGCTCGAGCGGCCATTGCACGACTGTCAGGCGCGCCGGGCCCGCGAACGTTCCGCGGCACAGCAACTGGCGCGGCAGCGGCGCGACGCTCAGTGCGAAACCGGCTTTGTCTGCGCGCATCAGGCCGCTGCTGTCGCTGCGGCTGGCGCCGCCCATGGGCGCCAGCGAGGCGGCGTTCCAGCAGGCGATATCGAGTGCATGACGGGACGGGAATTCGAGCACCTGCTCGCCCGGACGGGGCATCGGCTCGACGACGAACCAGACCGGCGCTTCGGACAGATGGGTGTCATGGGTATTGGTCAGCGGACGCTCGCGCGTTGGCCCGAGTGCGCTGGCCGCATCGAGCGTGCCGGCGGCATCGGCCATGACATGCATCGTCAGTGGCACGTCGCCGCTGGTGCGGTATTCGTCGTGCCAGAAAACGAGCGCGATGAGCGAGACGACCGCAATCCCGATCGGGATGAGGTAATACGAAAACATCTTCAGAACCAGTTCGACAGCCGCTTGCAACGCGGCTGGTAACGACGCACGGAACTGATGAGAAAGCTTGGGCATGAGCGGCCTTGGTAATGCGCGTGACCACCGTGCGGACAACGACGGCTCCTAAAGCGCAAGGATACAGCTTTAGCGTAGCGCCGTCATGCCGTTCGTAGTTGAACAAACGTCGATCTTGCGTGGTGAAAGCGGTCTCAGGCGACGGCCAGTTCTTCCCGCGCTGACCAGTCCGGCATGGCCGGGCGCACGACCGGGCCGATGTCGATGTCCGGGTGTACCGTGTTGAAGAAGAAGTCGAGCATCGGATGACGCGCTTCGGTCCAGCGCTGCTGGAAGGTCGCGATCTCGAACGCCATCACGCGGTGCGGGATATTCCCGACATGCCGCAGCGGCACCAGGCCGTCTTCCGGGAACACATCGACGAACAGCATCTGCTCGTACTGGCGGTCGACGGGCGGGCGACCCGTTGCCACCGAGTAGTCGATGGCGTTGTCCTGGCAATACATGAAACAGGCCTTGACCAATGCAATTTTTACCATGCGCCCGGTGCGCCCTTCATCGACTGCGAGCCGGGTGGCTTCGACCAGCCGCTTGCCCTGCAGCCAGTCCGGCAGCACCACCGATTCTTCGACGCCCAGCGGCCGGTGCAGGTTGGTGCGGATACGGGTACTGCCGATCGCCGTGCCATCAAGTTTGGACTCGGCCAGCAGCACGATGGTGTCGGCGTCGTAGTCAGCCGCTTCAGGCTGCGACAGGCTCCGTGCAAAATCGGGCACGTGGCGCGCATAGGCCGCATGGCGGATTCGCACGGCCTTGAGCAGGTCGGCCTGGGTCTCTACCCGGCGAATCGTGAACGGCAGTCGTTCAGTCGCGCTGCCGGCGACCTGGAGGCGCACCGGACGTGGTCGCGACAGTGTGGCTGGGTTGATGACGGCGGCGTTGAACTGCTCCATGACGAAACTCCTTGGGTTGATTAGTTGAAACAGAAATTGACTGGTTTCAATTATCAATCGGCGTATGGACATTCTAATTGCTGAGCAGGCCTACTTTTCACCTTCAGTTTCAATGAGCGGGAAACCGCGCCAACTGATCAGGTTCCGCACGCCATGCGCCCCGCATGATCGCGGCCACGGTCACAGCATCCGCGCGCTGCCCGAGACCCGTACCGGGCCGCCTGTGTCGGTCCCGAATTTGGCCGTAATGAGCGAGCGCATGCCCATGTCTTCGCCCTGCACGACGGCGATCCGGCCGCCATGCGGCCAGCGGATATCGCGCAGGTAGCCGGCCAGCGCCGCCGTGGCAGCGCCCGTGGCCGGATCTTCCAGCACACCACCGGACGCAAAAGCGTTGCGTGTATGAAACAGCTGATCGTGTTCGGCCCAGGCCAGCACGATCGTTACCAGCCCGTGTGCCTGCATCAGTGCCCGGCCTGCATCGAGCACATAATCCATCCGTGCCAGCGTGGCGCGGCTGGTCAGCGCCAGCAGCAGATGGTCGGCACCGGCGTGGATGCAGGCAGCAGGCATGCGCGGATCGAGGTCCGCGCGCCTGTAGCCAAACAGTGCCAGCGCCGCATCGACCAGCGCGGCCGGTGCCGGGCTGCTGCGGGTGGGTGGGGATTGCAGCGCTGCCTGCAGCCGCGCCCCATCGTGCCGACCCTCGACGGTGATCGCGGCGGCGTTCAGGGTCAGCGCAAAACGGCCGTCGCCCTGCCTGCGCGCCAGCGCGGCGCCAAGGGCAATCGTCGCATGGCCGCAGAACGGCACTTCCGAGGCGGGCGAAAAATACCGCACGCGCCAGCCCTCGCCTTCGGGCGCCGCGAAGACGGTTTCCGAGAACCCGACCTCGCGTGCGATGGCAGCCATCTCGACCGCTGGCGGCAAGGCCGCGCCGATCCAGACGCCGGCCGGATTGCCGCCCTCGCCGTGGTCGTCGAAGGCGGCGAGTCGTTCAATGTCCTGGCGCATGGATGCTTCCTCAGTCGTTGGAAACATCCATCATAGCGCCACGGTACTAGCGCCGGGCGTCGATGCGCGGCAGCAGCACGGCCAGGATGCCCAGCAGCGGCAGGAACGAGGCGATCTGGTACACCTGCGCGATGCCGTGCACGTCGGCGATGCTGCCCATCGCGGCGGCGCCCACGCCGCTGATACCGAACATCAGGCCGAAGAAGATGCCCGAGATCAGGCCGACCTTGCCCGGCACCAGCTCCTGCGCGAACACGACGATGGCCGAGAACGCCGACGACATCACCAGCCCGATGATCACCGACAGCACACCGGTCCAGAACAGGTCGGCGTACGGCAGCGCGATGGTGAATGGCGCCGCGCCTAGGATCGAGAACCAGATCACGCGCTTGCGCCCGATCTTGTCGCCGATCGGCCCGCCTGCGAACGTGCCCAGCGCCACCGATGCCAGGAACAGGAACAGGTACATCTGCGCGGTGCCCACCGGCAGCTTGAATTTTTCGATCAGGAAGAAGGTGTAGTACGTCTGCAGGCTCGCCATGTAGATGTACTTGGAAAACACCAGCAGCGCCAGCACGACCAGCGCCTGCATCACCTTCTTGCGCGGCAGCGCCGGACCGGCATGCAGCGCGGCCTTCTTGACCATGTTCATCAGGTGATGGCTGTACCAGCGGCTCACGCCGACCAGCACCGCCACCGCAACGAGCACCAGCAGCATGAACCAGGCAATCTCGGCCTGCCCACGCCCGACAACGATCGCCGCCGCCAGCAGCGGCCCCAGGGCCGAGCCGGCATTGCCGCCGACCTGGAACACCGACTGCGCAAACCCGAAGCGCCCGCCCGACGCGAGGCGCGCCACGCGCGAGGCTTCCGGGTGGAAGGTCGACGAGCCCACGCCGATCATGCCGGCAGCAACCAGCAGCATCGGATAACTGCCCGCCCACGCGAGCAGACCGACGCCGAGGAGCGTCACGCACATCCCGGCCGGCAGCAGGAACGGGATCGGCCGCTTGTCGGTGTACAGGCCGATCCACGGCTGCAGCAGCGACGCGGTGCACTGGAACGTCAGCGTGATCAGGCCGACCTGGGTAAAGGTCAGGTTGAATTCGTGCTTCAGCAGCGGGTAGATCGACGGCAGCACCGCCTGCACGCAATCGTTGAGCAGGTGGACAAAGGCAACCGAGAGAAGGATTTGCATGACCGCACCCGGGACGGCCGGGGTGGTAGCGGAGGTGGTGCTGGACGGCGAGGAAGATGTGGACATGGACGACGCTGGTAGACAGAACAGTCCGACAGGATATGCGAAAACCGGCGCCCACGGGCGCCGGTTCTTTGACTACCAGTTCTTTAACTACGGGTGATCAGCCGGCCGGCACCAGCCGGATCGCCTGCCCGCCGCCTGGCGCCAGTACCATCTTGATGGTATCGGTGCTCTTCACGGTGCGCTTCTCGATCACCAGATCAAACCGGCGCTCGCTGCGATAGTCCGCCTTGTCGCCATCGCGGTAGATCTCGGCCACATACGACTTGCCCGCATCGAGGAACGACAACGGCAGATCGAGCGTGCGCGCATTGCCATCGGTGACCGAGCCGACATACCAGGCGCTCGAGTTGCGGTCCTTGCGTGCGATGGTCGCGTATTCACCGACAGCGCCATGCAGCACGCGCGTATCGTCCCAGTCGGTCGGCACGTCGCGAATGAACTTGAACGCACCCGGATAGCGGTCGTAATGCTCGATCAGATCAGCCGCCATCACCACCGGCGAATAGATCACCACGAAGTTGGCCAGCTGCTTGGCCTGGGTCGAGTTGAACGGCTTCTTGTCCTTGCCCTCCAGGCTCAGGATGCCCGGCGTGTAGTCGAGCGGGCCGCTGAGCATGCGGGTAAACACCAGATTGGCCTCGTGCTCGACGCTGTTGACCGGATTGCCCCAGGCGTTGTACTCCACGCCGCGCGCACCTTCACGCGAGATCCAGTTCGGATAGGTGCGGCGCAGGCCCGTGTCCTTCACCGGCTCGTGCGTGTTGATCGCAATCTTGTAGCGCGCCGCATCCTCGACCACCTTCTGGTAGTGGCGCACGCCCTCTTGCGAATCCGTGTAGCCAAAATGGACCTTGCCGTTCTTGCCCATAAACTGCGCCGCGCCGCCATCGGTCACGTAGCCGGTCTTGATGCTGTCCACGCCGTTCTTCGCATACAGGCGCAGCGCTGCATCGAGCTGCTTTTCGTAGTGCGCGATATTGCCGCCGGTTTCGTGGTGGCCGATGATGTGGACACCGCGCGCTTTGCCGTACGCCGCCAGTGCCGGCAGGTCGAAGCGCGGGTTCGAGCGGGTGAAGTCCATGTCCGCACCATTGCCAGCCCAGTCGCTGTCCCAGCCCGGATTCCAGCCTTCGACCAGCACGCCGCGGAAGCCGTTCTTGGCCGCGAAGTCGATGTAGCGCTTCGTGTAGTCGGTCGTCGCACCAAGCCGGTCGCCTGCGGCCCAGGTTTTGGTTTCGAGGTGCATGTCCCACCAGACGCCGACATACTTCGACGGCTTGACCCACGAGACGTCGCCCAGTTTGTTCGGCTCGTTCAGGTTCAGCACGAGGTCGGACATATACAGGCCCGCCGCGTCACCCGCGATCTGCATCGTGCGCCAAGGTGTCGTAAAACTGCCGGTGCGCACGACCGGCGCGCCATTGGCGGACGGGGTCAGGTGCGCACGCAGGCGCTGGCCTTCGACCCGGCGCAACCACATCGACGCGTAGTCGACCAGCGCTGCTTCGTGGAAGGCGATGTGCGTGCCGTTTTCCATCTTGACGGTCATCGGCGTGTTGGCCATGCCCACTTCGCGCAGCGGCGTTTTCTGGATCGGGTATTCGAGCGCCCAGACTTCACCGGCCTGCTGCCACCAGGCGGTGGCCGGCTGGGCCACCACGAATTCGGTCAGCTCGTCGGCGATGTGCACGGCGCGGTTATTGGCCTGCTTCGGGAATTCGTAGCGGAAGCCCACGCCATCGTCGAACACGCGAAACACGATCGCCAGGCGCCGGCCATCCTTTTTCTGATGCACGTCCACGCGCAGCTGGCTATAGTGATTGCGCACCGTGCGGCGCTCGCCCCAAGGCTGCTCCCAGGTGCTGTCATGGGCCGTGACCAGGTGACGCTCCATCGCGAAGCCGGCATCGAGCGGCTTGTCGCTGGCCAGCACGAAGCCCAGGCGCGACGGCGCGATGACCGGCTGGCCATTGCGCTCGACCTGGTACGACAGGCGCCCGTCCGGGGCGACCTGCAGCGACACCTTGAGCACCTTGCCGGGCGACTCGACGGTTGCCATCAGGTCTTCGGCGGCGAACGCGCCGGTACTGATCACCATGCCCAGCGCCACGAGGCTCATCTTCAATAAACTGGTATGCATCCTACGTCTCCTGTCTCGTCTTGTTTTCTGTTGCATTTTCAACCTGAAAGCGGTCGCCCCGGATAGTCCGGCATCGGGGATGCGCGGTCAATGTGCGGCTGAAGCGAATCTGAAGATTCGTCGCGGCGCCCGAAGCGCGGCGCACTGATACACTCGCGGCATGAAAATTCTGATGATCGAAGATGATCTGGCGATCGGCCAGGCACTGTTGTCGGTGTTCCAGGACGAAGGCCACACGGCAGTCTGGCTGCGCCTGGCTCAGGGCGCGGCCGCGCGCATGCGCAGCGAATCGTTCGACGCGGTGGTGCTCGACCTGGGCCTGCCGGATGGCGACGGCACCGATGTGCTGCGCGCGCTGCGCGATGAGGGCGTGCGCCTGCCGGTGTTGATCATCAGCGCGCGCGACAGCCTGCAGGACCGCCTCAAGGGGTTCGACCTGGGCGCGGACGACTACCTGATCAAGCCCTTCGAGATTCCCGAGCTGCTGGTGCGCCTGCGCGCGATCGTGCGCCGCAGCCACGGCGCGCTGGAAGAAAACCTGTGGGTGGCGGGCGACATCGAGCTGGACGAAAACCGCATGTTGGTCACGCGCGCCGGCCAGAGCGTCACGCTCTCGAAAACCGAATTCGCGCTGCTGCTCACGCTGATGAAGCAGGCCAACCGCGTACTCACGCGCGTCGAACTCGAACGGCGCGCCCTGCCCTCCGGCGAAGGCCAGAGCCAGACGCTCGACGTGCATATCTTCAATCTACGCAAGAAAGTGGGCGAAGGCGTGATCCGCACCGTGCGCGGCGTCGGCTACATGGTGCAGCGTGACGTTTAGACAGTCCTCGCTGTTCCGGCGCCTGATGTTCAGCTTTGCCGGCGTGATCGTCAGCGTCGCAATCATCGGCGTGCTGTGGATGTTTTATGAGGCCAAGGTCACGCAGCGCACGCGCACCTTCAGCGAAAACAAGGCGCACACGCTCAATATCCTGTCGCACCTGGTCGACACCGGCGCCCGGCCCGAGCGCATGCTGCCTGCCCTTGCCGCGATCGAGGTGAACCGCGAACGCATGTTCAGGGAGCTCGATTACCACTCGCGCGTGCGCGTCCGGGTCTGGCTCGATGGCCGCCTGCTCTACAACTCGATGCCGGAGCTGCCGGATGTGCTGCCCGAGGTGGCTGCGCGCGGCGCCTACGCGTGGGTGCGCTGGACGGCGCATGACGCCGATAACCGCATCGTCGTCGAGCGCCGCCACGAAGTCGACGACGAGTGGATGCTGACCATCTGGGGCGTGAGCTTCCTGCTGTCGTCGACCTTTTTCAGCCTGCCGCTGCTGTTGATTCCGGCGTGGCTGATCGTCGGCATCGGCCTGCGGCCACTGCGCTCGATCGCGTCGAGCATCGCCCAGCGCACGGATGCCGACCTGACGCCGCTGCCCGACTCGAAGTACAAGGAACTCTCGCCGCTGGTGGTGGCGATCAACGGACTGATGCACCGCCTCTCTCAGCGCATCGAGCACGAACACGAGTTTCTGACCGACGCTGCGCACGAGCTCAAGACGCCATTGGCGGCCATCCAGATCAACGCCCACGTCCTGATGAGCCGCGCCGGTGCCGAGATGGCCGAGCGCTGCGCCGAGCCGGCGGCTGGTCTGCGCAGCGGCGTCGCACGCGCCACGCACACGGTGCACCAGTTGCTGGCGCTCGAGCGTGCCAGGGCCGAACCGCAGGTGGCGCAGGCGTGCCCGCTGACGGACGTGGCCGACTTCGTGCGCGAGCGCGTGGCGACGGCTGCGCACCTGGCGGTGCAGCGCAATATCGAGATCGAATTCGACGCTGCCCTGGACGCCGGTGGCGCGCTGCCGCTGCACCTGGAAAGCATGGCGTCGGCGGTCGATAACCTGATCAGCAATGCGATCAAGTATTCACCGACGGATGGCCGCATCACCGTGCACCTGACGCGCGCCCCTTCTGGCTACCGGCTGGCGATCTGCGACGGCGGGCCGGGTATTGCGCCGGACCTGCGCGACAAGGTATTCGAGCGGTTCTACCGGGTGCCGGGGCAGGAGCAGCTGGGTTCAGGGCTGGGGCTGGCGATTGCGGAACGGGGCGCCGCAAGGAACGGCGGCACGATCTCGCTGGAGGATGGCGAGCATGGATGCGGCGTGTGCGCGACCATCACGTTCAGTGGCGCGGTGGGGTAGCTTTCAGAACGGTGCCTACAGCCAGCCAACGCGCTTCAGGCGCCGGTGCAGCAGCGTGCAACCGGCGACGATCCCGAACATCACCGCGGGATAACTCCAGCGCCAGGCCAGCTCCGGCATGTGCTGGAAGTTCATGCCATACAGGCTGAACACCATCGTCGGTACCGCCAGGATCGCGCCCCAGCCGGCGAGGCGCTTGACGACGTCATTCTGGCGGATCGTCACCTGCGCCAGCGAGACCTGCATCGCGGCATTGATCATCTCGCCGATCCGGTCTGCCGTCTGCGTCACGCGCGCGACATGGTCGAGAATGTCCCGGTAATAGATGCGGTTTCCGGCCGGAATGATGTCGCTGTGAAAACGCAGTAGTTCGTTGCAGATGTCGATCAACGGTGCAGCCGCCCCATGCACCGACAGCAGCTCGTTTTTCAGGTTGTAGAACTCTTCCAGGTTATCCGACGATGGATTCGGCAGAAACAACGCCTTCTCCACTTCGCGGAACCGGTCCTGCAGCATGTCCATGCATGGCTGGTAATGGTCAACGATGAAATCGATGATCGTGTAAAGCACGTACCCGGGGCCCGTCGCGAGTTTGGCCGGCACGCTCTCGGCGCGTTCGCGTACCGCGCGATAGCCATTGGACTTGCCGTGCCGGATCGTCATCACGAAGCGCGGCCCGACAAACACGTGCGTCTCGCCAAAGTGAAGCACCTGCTCGACGAGAGACACCGTATGCAGCACGACGAACAGGTTCTCGCCATACTCTTCGATCTTGGGCCGCTGGTGCGCCTTGCGCGCGTCTTCCACCGCCAGGTCGTGCAGGTCGAATTCGTCCTGCACCATGTCCATCAGTTCCTTGTCCGGCTCGAACAAGCCAAGCCAGACAAACGTGTCGTCGTCTTCCAGCGCGACGCTGATGTCCTCGATCCGGATCTCTTCCAGCTTGACGCCCTTGCGGTACACAGTGCAGTTGATGCGCGCCGCCACTTCATTCACGGATCGGCTCCTTCAATGCGAGCTGGCCAGGGTTGCGGCCCCTGGCGATGTCCCGGCGGATAGTCATGCGGTCTCTCGTGCAAAATTGATCGTGGCCGCGATTCTACGCAGCGCCGCGTAAAAATTTTGTCAAAAATGCGGCAAAACTGTCAGGACGGCGCTCCCGGCGCGGGGCGGTGCAGCACGTCCAGCCGGCGCACGAATTCGCGCAGCACGATCCGGTACAACTCGTCCCCGAGCACGCTGTCTTCGGCGCCGGCATCGATGTTCGGGTTGTCGTTTACTTCGATCACCACCGGGCCGCGCGACGTCATCTTCATGTCAACGCCGTAGAGGCCGTCGCCGATCAGGTTCGCCGCGTGCAGTGCATGGGCCAGCAAGTCGGCCGGCGCTTCGTCCAGCGGCACGGCGCTTGCCATGCCGAATTCGGCCTTGCCATTGGCGTCGCGCTTGGCGACCTGCCAGTGGCCTTTGGACATCCAGTATTTGCTGGCGAAGATCACCTGGCGATTGAGTACGCCAATGCGCCAGTCGAATTCGGTGAACATGTATTCCTGCACCAGGATCAGCGCCGATTGCTGCAGCAGTTCTTCGGCCACGCGGGTGAATTCGGCCGCATCCTTCACTTTCATCACACCGCGCGAAAAAGCGCCGTCGGGGATTTTTACCACCATCGGATAATCGATCTGCGCCTCGATCGCGGCCAGCGCTTGGGCGTCGGCGTGCTGCAGCGTGAACGTGCGCGGTGTGGGCACCCCGTGCAGGCGCAGCAGATCGGCCAGATACACCTTGTTGGTGCAGCGCAGGATCGAGCCGGCGTCGTCGATGACCACCAGCCCTTCGCTCTCGGCTTTCTTGGCGAACAGGTAGGTGTGATGGTTGACGGCCGTGGTTTCGCGGATGAACAGCGCATCGAATTCGGCCAGGCGCGCAAAGTCATGACGGTCGATCAGTTCGACGGTGAGGCCCAATTCGCGCCCCACTGCGCCAAGTCGCGCCAGCGCCCCGGTGTTACTTGGCGCCAGCTCTTCATCGGGATCGTGCAGCACCGCGATGCGGTAACGGTAGCGCCGCGCCCCGGGTGCCGGCTGCGGCAAGCCCGCGAATGCACCAAGAGCTGCCTCGCAGCCCGCGCGGCCATGTTCGCCCAGCGCCTTGAGCCCCTGGGTGTGGATCGCCGCGATATGCCACGCTTCGCCGCGCTCATCGCCGCGCGCAAATTCGACCCGCATCAGCGGCGCCGGAAAGGTCTCGAAAATGCTGCGCGCCACCGCAGCCAACGGCGTGTAGTCGGTGCGGCCGAACCGGATGTCCATCGAAAACTCGACCGGCATCGGGCCGCTGCCGTCGGCGCCCAGCACATCACTCAGGGCGCGATCGAGTTCGCCCGTGTCGAGTGAATAGATCGCCTTGCGCGACAGGTCATTGATCGTCTTCACCGACGGCAGTACCTGCTGGCCGCGCGCCTGCGCCATCAGCGAGCAGTAGTAGCCGACCGACAGGTATTTGTAGCTGCGACACAGGTTGATGACCAGGATGTCTGCGTCCAGCACAGGGTTTGCCAGGAAGGCGTCGGCTTCGATGACGGTGCAGCCAGGGCGCGCGGCGCGCCAGTCGCCGGCACGGTCGACGATGATCAGGAAGGCGGGGGCATCAGGTTCGGGGTCGGGTTCGGCGGGCGCTGTTTGGGTCGCCGTGACGGCGGGGGAAATCATGCGAAGCGTGGTCATTGGAGGTATCGGAGTTGATCGGGGGTGGATCGAAACGCGCGCCTGGCACGATGGCCAGCGCTGTCCAGACTCTAGCGACTGGCCCGTAAAAACCGCGTAAAGAACACGGCGCATCGCGACAAGCCCGCGTAAATGACGCGGTCATCGCCTCGCGCAGGTGTCATTCAGCCCGTTCAGTACGCAGCAACGCCCACAACTGAACGTCGATCGCTTGTTCATCGACACGCCAGCGCGCGCGCAGCAACCCTTCGCAGCGAAATCCGAGACGAGCCAGGAGCGCCGTCGATGCGTCGTTGCCGGGAATGACTTCGGCTTCGATGCGGGCCAGGTCGAGCGCATCGAAGCCGTGAGCGAGCAGCGCGCGCACGGCTTCGCCGGCCAGGCCCTGCCCCCAGTACGGCCGCGCCAGCAGATAGCCGAGCGTCGCGCGCCGGTGCTGCGGATGGATGTCGAACAGCGCGCAACTGCCCGCCAGGCCGCCGTCGCTGCGGCTGACAATGACCAGATGCAGCCCGCTTCCCCGTTCAAGGTCAGTCTGCGCTTCGGCGATCGCCGCGCGCGCCTGCCCAGGACACGTCCACACCGTGTGACTCCAGTGGCGCATCACCTCGTGGTCGCCATACAGCGCCAGCAAGCCGTGTGTGTCGGCGTCCGTCGGCACGCGCAGGCAGAGGCGCGGGGTCACCAGGCTGGCGGGGTCAATCGGGATCATGGCGTATCTCGCTCCGAGGTGGAAAACGCGCAGCTTAGCCCCGCACCGTAGGGCGCGACAGGCCGCGTTTACACGGCATTGATGGAGTTGCCCGCCCCTTTTTTCCTGTTTTTACGGGCGCCCCGCTACGCTGGCGAACATCGCATCAACTTCGGAAGGTTTCAATGATCATCGCCATCGTCAACCAGCACGGCAGCCCTGAACGCACCGTCGTGGCGCGCAACCTGGCGGTTCTGCGCGCACGCAGCGGCAGACGCGTATGCCTGATGACCACCTCCGCAGGTGCGGACAGCGACTGGTGCAATGACCGCAGCAGCGCCGGCGTGCGGCCCTGGATCGACACGCGCCATGTGGGCAGTCGCGCCGTCGAAACGCGTTTGGCCGCGCTGCGCCCGCTGTTCAATGACATCCTGATCGACGCCGGGGCGCGCGATACCGACGGTTGCCGTTGCGTGCTGGCAGCCAGCCACCTGGTGGTGGTGCCAGTGCGAGGCGGCGCGCTCGACCTCGACCTGCAATACCGCCTGCTGGCCCGGTTGAACGGTGCGCGCGTATTGAATCCTGGCCTGCGGGTGCTGTTCGTCGCCGTCAGTGGTCAGGCCGGGCCGGACGCCAACGAGCGCGCCGCCGTGCTCGCGCACGTGAGCCGGGTGCAGAATGCCAAGCTGGCCTCGACCGTCCTGCACGCGCCGGCCGAATTCGACTACGGCCTGGGGCGCTGCGTGTCGGATGCGGCGGCATGCGACCCGGACGCCGCCGCCGAGATGCAGGCGCTGTACGACGAGGTGTATGCCGCGCTGCCGACGATGGCGCATTCAATGGAAGCGCAGATGGGCGCGGGTCATGCGCTTTGGCGTTGAACGTGCTGACGGCGTTTTTACGCGCGGCGCGCCACTATTTGCAATTCATTTATCCGTAAGACTGCAACGCGAAGGGAGTGACCATGCGGCACGCAACACCTGATGGTCCGACCGCGCAACGCGCAGCAGACGTGCCTACGAACGTCTACACGGACAGCGCCATCAGGCTAGCAACAACGAGCGACATCGTGGCCTTGGTGGCCATTGAAAACACCAGCTTTCCCGGCGACCGGCTCGACCGGCGCCGCTTTCGCTACCTGCTCACACAGGCCAACAGCGTGACCTTCGTCGACGTAGACGGGGCCGTCGTGCGGGGCTACATCATGCTGCTGCTACGCACAGGTTGGCGCGGTGCGCGCGTCTATTCCATAGCCACGCATCCGGCCCACCTGGGCTGCGGCGTGGCCGCACGCCTGCTGACTGCGGCCGAGCGCTGGGCTGCGGTCCACGGCTGCGTGGAAGTGCGGCTCGAGGTCCGCACCGACAACGCCGCCTCGCTCGCGTTGTTTCGCAAGCGCGGCTACGTTGTGTTCGGACGTTATGGTGCGTATTACCACGACAGCATGGATGCGCTGCGGCTGCGCAGGATGCTGGGTCTATAACCGGTTTGCCCGGCCCGGCGCTGGCGTTGATGGCTGTCGGATCTAGCGTCACCGGTGCTGATGCAGCATTGCGCAAACGGAAAGACAATCCCTAAGGCTAAGCTCGAATTCATGCGTGCCGATGGAGACAGGCGCGTGAACTACTACGAGGTCGAACTGGAGAATGTAATGATCGCGGACATGGAACAGATGGCGAGAGAGGGGATGCTTCTGATTGACCACGTCTCCCTGCAATTTAGCAAAGTGAAGTGGAAAAACTCGCAGCAGAGAATCGGCGGCGGCGTAGTTGGCCAAACTGCTGATGGATGGGATCTGTCCTGCCACAAATTGTGCGCTTAGCCGGAGTAATCATGACTGACCCGAAACCTGATCCGCTGCGGCCCACCCAAGATTCGCGCGGGTTCTTCATGCTGCCGCGAGCGGCTCGTGATGTTGGTTATTACACCTACGGCACGATGGATAAAAGACCTGATCGTGGCGGATACCAATATGCCCACCCGATCATGATGACCACCATCCTGCGTGTAGCGCACGAATAGCAGAAGATAGATCCGCGCCGCGTTGGTGTTGGCAACATCAGCCGAGCCGACATGCGCGACGATGGCGAGCATGCTACTCATTTGGATGGGCTACAAGTTGACTTACGACCTATTGGCAAAGACGGCGTCGAATGTCCGGTAAGCTGCTTCTCTCCAGAGTATGACCGAGCAGCAACTACCAAAATTATCGAGTTGTTTCGTGCATTCACACCAGTCCAAGTGGTCTGGTTCAACGACATGTCGATACCGTTCGTTCGCCCTATGCGGGGCCATCACGACCACTTTCATGTCGGACTAAGGGGATAATATGCGACGCGCTATCTCAGCAATCGCCGTGTGCGGATTGGCCACGCTGTCTGCGCTGGCGTCCGATACGCTAGGCGGGTGGACTCCGATACCCGGGGCAAATTATCGAATATTTTCCGGCGAAACTGTCGCATACAGTGAGGCCCCTACGGCTAAAGATCGCAAATTGAGCATCCTGTTCAGGGGGCAGGCGGCCAAGGAAATTGTTGACTCGATTGGTCCCGACGCACGTGCGCAAGATATGTGCAGCACATCGAACGGCGACCGTGAGCGGGCGAAAGGGGCAGTTCAGTGTACCTTCACAGCGCTCAAGGCTTCTGAGACGGGCATGGGCTATCGGTGCTGGGTCGGTGTCGATCTAATCAGTGGAAAGGGCATTCCTAGCGTGCCCTGCTAAAGCAGCGCCGACATGGTCAAAGTTACCTCCCACCTAACCCGGACCCGGACTATGCGGTCTCGGGAGAACAAGTAGGAGCACTTTTGCAGGCCTCTATATCGTCAGCGCTACCGTCGTCGTTGGCGTTGAGCTGAGCCACGTCGACCTGGTGCGCGCAGAGCGAGGGGTCGACGGCGGCCTGGCCGATCAGGTTTCCGCCGACAGATCTACTGGCCAACAAGGCGCTCGCACAGAATCGCATTTCACCTTGCTGGCCTTTGCGTGGGCGAAGTAGATGCGTCGCTGGTGACATCCATTCGTAGTCGCCGCGCGCAGCCTGATTTTGTCAGCCTTGCACCAAAAACGGCAACACCCGTTCAAGCAGCATATCCGGCGCTTCCTCGGCAATGTAATGCCCGCACGGCAGCGCCCCACCCTGCACATCGGCCGCCACCCGCTGCCACTCCTTGAGCGGATCGAAGCAGCGCCCCACCACGCCCTGCTCACCCCACAGCACCATCAGTGGCAGCGCCAGACGGTTCCCGGCATCGCGGTCAAACCGATCGTGCTCGAGGTCGATCGTCGCAGCAGCGCGGTAGTCTTCACAGATGCCGTGCGCGGCGCCCGGCAACGCCAGGCAGCGCTGGTACTCGGCCAGCGCGCGCGGGTGGAACGGCGCCAGGCCTGCGCTGCGCTTGCCCATCACATCGCGCACATACGCGGCCGGGTCGGCCTCGATCAGGCGCTCGGGCAGCGGCGCCGGCTGGATCAGGAAGAACCAGTGCCAGTAGGCGCGCGCAAACGTGTCCGACGTTTGCTCGTACATCGCGAGCGTGGGCGCGATGTCCAGCAGGACCATCCGCTCGACGGCCTGCGGATGGTCCTGCGCCAGCCGGTGCGCGACGCGCGCGCCGCGGTCGTGGGCCAGCACGCGGAAGGTGGCAAATCCCAGTGACTGCATCACCGCCACCATGTCGGCCGCCATCGCACGCTTGCTGTAGTTGGCGTGGTCCGGTGCGCCCTGCGGTTTGGACGAATCGCCATAACCACGCAGATCGCAGGCCACGACCGTGAACTGCTCGGCCAGGCGCGGTGCGACGCGGTGCCAGATGGCGTGCGTTTGCGGGTGGCCGTGCAGCAGCAGGAGCGGCGGGCCGGAACCACCGACGATGGCGTTGATGGTGACGGTCGGGTCGACGTCGACTTGCAGGGCGCGAAAATGGGGGAACAGGTCTGTCATGGTGTCTCGTTAATGATTTCGTTACTGGCGTGATGATGTGGAGGCTTGATGGGTCTCGTCGTGCCACCACTATACAAGCGGATGCCCCTGCAGTGCGGCGGCACGCTGCATCCTTGCCGTGCGCTCTGCTGCGTGCGCCAGTGCCTCGCGTCGCAGCCGGGCCGCGGTGCGCAGCGTTCCGATGCCGCCTGCAACCAGCACGATCGCCAGCGCCACAAAAAACCACTCCGTGGGATTGATCCCATCCGCGTAGACGATGGCGCGCCCCGGCTTGCCGGGCTGATAGCGGACCGTGATCGGATCACCCGGCTGCTGGTGGGCGAAACGCGCCTGCATGACGGCATGCACGCGGTCGCACTGCACACCGCTCAGCCACGACGTGGCCTGGCGCCTGCCGGTAAATTCCCGGCCACCCACGGTGTAGCGATAGCGCAGCTGTATGCACCAGCGGGTCGAGCGGCCTGTGGACTTGTAGAGCGTGCTGCTGGTGATCTGCGCCTGCGCTTTTGGCCAGTCCCAGGCCGCGTACTTGTCGAACAGGGTCACGCACATGAACACGCTGATCGCCATGCCCACGAGCACAAAACCCCATCCGAGGAGTGAATGAAGCTGGGGGTCCGGTGGAAATGTAGGCTCGGCCCGGGGCGCTGACGTTGGCTGGCTCATTACTTGGATGGGCTGAATCATGACCCCATCGTGCCGTGAATCCGGCGCGCTGGCAATCACGCTGCATCACCTTATGCAGCAGGCATCGGCATGCACTCGCCCGCGCGTTGCTTACCCCACTTACATGAACCTGACATCCCGCCATTGTTGTAATTACGTCATTTGCGATCAGCACGAATTGACACCATGGCAAGCGCTGCGCAGTATGGAATGGAGGTCCCGGCCTCGCCCTTCCCAGTGGAACACCCGCGTTTGAATATCAAAGGATTGCACCATGCAGAGAGCCAAGACCGAAAAGACAGCAGTTGCCCTTGCCATTGCCGCGCTGTGCGCAGGCTTTGCCCACGCCCAGGAGGCGCCGCAAGCCGAAACCACGGCAGCGTCCGCGACGGTCGTCGTCACCGGTACCCGCGTGGCCAACCGCACCGTGCTCGACACCAGCGCACCCGTCGATGTGATTTCGGCCGAGACCCTGAAGAACTCGGGCAGCACCGAAATGACGCAGGCGCTGTCGATGGCTCTGCCTTCGCTGAATTTTCCGCGTCCGGCGCTGACCGACGGCACCGACACCATCCGCCCTGCCACGCTGCGCGGCATGTCGCCCGACCAGACCCTGGTGCTGGTCAATTCCAAGCGCCGCCATGCGTCGTCGCTGGTGAACGTCAACGGCTCGATTGGCCGCGGTTCGGCAGCGGTCGACCTGAATACCATCCCTACCGCGATCGTCAAAACGGTCGAGGTCCTGCGTGACGGCGCCGCAGCCCAGTACGGCTCGGACGCGATCTCGGGCGTCGTCAACATGCGCCTGCGCACCGACCGCACGGGCGGCGAAGCGACCGTCAACTACGGCGCCAACAAGACCGAATACGATCTGAACAACGCGGCGCCACCGGCCGGCGGCACCTGGACCGCCCCGGCGTCGCGCAAGCGCACCGACGGCCAGACTGCCACGGTCAGCATCTGGAAAGGCCTGGCACTGGGCGAGACCGGCTACCTGACGATCGCCGGCGAATTCCGCGAGCAGAATCGCACCGAGCGTGCCGGCTACGACATGCGTCAGCAGTACGCACTGGTCAATGGTGCGTTCGATCCGCGCGAGAACACGATCAACCGCTTCAATGCGTGGACCGGTGAACCCGACATGAAGCAGTCCACGCTGTTTGCCAACGCCGGCAACGACCTGGGCGGTGGCGTCAAGGTGTATGGCTGGGCCAGCCACCAGGACCGCGAGGCCACATCGGCCGGCTACGCCCGCATCCCGCAGGACGTGCGCAACATCCAGTCGATCTACCCGGACGGGTTCCTGCCTTTGATCTCGCCGACCGTGAAGGACTTCTCGGCCACGGGCGGCGTGACCTGGCTTGCCGGCGCGTGGGACATGGACGCCTCGCTCGGCTACGGCAAGAACAAGATGGAATACACCATCGAGAACACGCTGAACCGCTCGCTCGGCCCGTCCAGCAAGACGGCGTTCTATGCAGGTGGCTATTCGTACGACCAGGCGGTGCTGAACCTGACCGGCGTGCGCAGCGTCGAGATGGCGTCGTTCTCGTCGCCGCTGAACGTGGCCGTCGGTATCGAAGCGCGCCGCGAAGGCTATGAGCTGTTCGCCGGCGAAGAGCAGTCGTACAGCTTCGGCGGCGCGCGGCTGCCAAACGGTACGCCGACGGCGCCGGGCGCCCAGGTGTTCCCGGGCTTCCGGCCATCGAATGAAGTCGATGCGCACCGCAACGCCATCGGCGCCTTCATCGACCTCGAAGCGAATGTCACGCCCGAGCTGCTGGCATCGGTGGCCGTGCGCGGCGAACGTTATTCGGACTTCGGCAACAGCCTGGCCGGCAAGCTCGCACTGCGCTACGACTTCAACCCGAACTTCGCCGTGCGCGGCGCGATCCAGAATGGCTTCCGTGCGCCCTCGCCGCAGCAGCAGAACTTCACCGCGACCTCGACCAACTTCATCAACGGCGTGCCGTTCGAGATCACGACCTTCCGCCCGGACGATCCGGTCGCCGTCGCACTGGGCGCCAAGCCGCTCGACGCCGAGAAATCGATCAACGCGTCGCTCGGCGCCGTGATGCGCCTGGGCGCCGTCAGCCTGACGGTGGACGCCTACCGCATCGACATCGACGACCGCATTATCCTGTCCGAAAACCTGACGCAGACGAACGTACGCAACTACATCGCCAGCCAGGGCTTCATCGGCGTGGGTGGCGGGCGCTTCTTCATCAACGGCGTGGACACCACCACCAAGGGCGTCGACATCGTGCTGAGCATGCCGTACAACGCCGGCGATGCAGGCAAGTTTGACTTCACGCTGGCGGCCAACTTTACCGACACCGAAGTGACCAAGACGCCGACCACGACGCAGCTCTCGAGCCTGAGCCCGGCGCCGGTGCTGTTCGATCGCCTGAACGTGCTGTCGCTTGAAAAAGGCCAGCCAAAAAACAAGGTCAGCGCCAACGTGAACTGGAAGCTGGGCCAGTGGGGCGCGACGCTGCGCGCCACGCGCTACGGCGAAGTGCTGTCGCCGGGCACCACGGCGGCATTCGACTTCGAGATGGGCGCCAAGACCACGGTCGACCTGGAAGGCCGCCTGGCCGTCACGCCGAAGCTGACCCTGGCGCTGGGCGCGGACAACGTGTTCGATCAGTATCCGGAAACGCAGCCGCCGTCCATCAACACCACCGGCAACACGCCGTTCTCGACGTATGCGCCGTTCGGTCGGTCGGGCCGCTATATCTACGGCCGCGCCACCTACGCGTTCTGAGTTAGCGTTCCAGCACCTCGCCCAGCCTGTGGGCGAGGAAGTCCACCAGCGCCGCCACCCGCGGCGCGAGTGCACCCTGTTTGTAGAACACGGCCCACACGGGCTGTGTCCACGGCAGGGTGTGTTCTTCCAGCACCGGCACCAGCCGCCCCGCCGCGACATCCGCGCGCGTCAGAAAATCCGACAGCGATGCAATCCCCGCGCCATGCAGCGCCAGTTGCCGCAGCGTCTCGCCGCTCGACGCCACCACCTGCGGCGTGATCGTCCAGCCTTCGCCGCCGCCATGACGCAGCGGCCAGGTATTCAACAGCGCCGGCGCCGTGAAGCCCAGCGTGCGATGCCCTGCGAGTGCCGCCGTGTCGGGCGGCGCGCCATGGCGTTCGAGATACGCAGGTGAGGCCAGCACGCGCAGCCGCGCCGCGCCCAGGCGGCGCGCATTGAGCGTCGAATCGGGCAGCGCGCCGATGCGGATCGCCAGATCGGCCCGTTCTTCGATCAGGTCAATATAGGTTTCGCCGCTCACCAGTTCCAAGCCAATCAGCGGATACGCATCCAGGAA
This sequence comes from Telluria sp. LT1R51-2, assembly GCF_059685775.1. Classification (NCBI taxonomy): domain Bacteria; kingdom Pseudomonadati; phylum Pseudomonadota; class Betaproteobacteria; order Burkholderiales; family Oxalobacteraceae; genus Telluria; species Telluria sp. LT1R51-2. The sequence goes on from NZ_JCASIM010000001.1 coordinate 2,592,459, forward strand.
CTCGGCGACCAGTGGCGCGAGCAGGTGGCCCAGCGCCGGCGTGGCGGCATTCACGCGCACCAGGCCCGCTGGCTGCGAGCGGCGCGCCGCCGCTTCGGCCTCGGTGTTGGCCAGGTCGGCCAGAATCGTCCGCGCCCGGCCCAGCAGCCAGGCACCCTCCTCGGTCAGTTGCAGGCGCCGCGTCGTGCGCTGGATCAGCGTCATGCCCAGGCTGCCCTCGAGGCGCGAGATGGTGCGCGAGACGCCCGACGGCGTCTGCCCCAGGCGCTCGGCGGCGCGTGAAAACGAGCCCGCGTCCATGACTGCGGAAAATACAATCAAGGCATCCACGTCGATCATTGATGACTCCGAATCAAAAGTCCATTGTAGCCGGACCTGTTTTTCCGGGCTGGCAAAGGCGGCACACTGCATGCCTGCCATCTCTGAAGAAAGAACACCATGCCACTCGCACTCTGGGCACTCGCATTGAGCGCCTTTGCCATCGGGACGACCGAATTCGTCATCGTTGGCCTGATCCCTACCATCGCCGCCAGCCTGCAGGTGTCGGTACCCTCGGCGGGCCTCCTGGTCAGCCTGTACGCGCTGGGCGTGGCCATCGGCGCGCCGCTGCTCACGGCCATGACGGGCCGCGTGCCGCGCAAGCAGCTGCTGCTTGGCCTGATGGTGCTGTTTACGATCGGGAACCTGGTGGCCTGGATGGCGCCGGACTACACGGCGCTGATGGCCGCGCGCGTGCTCACGGGCCTGGCGCACGGCGTGTTCTTTTCGATCGGTTCGACCATCGCCACCAGCCTGGTCCCGAAGGAAAAAGCGGCCAGCGCGATCGCGCTGATGTTCACCGGCCTGACCGTAGCGCTGGTTACTGGCGTACCACTCGGTACCTTCATCGGCCAGCACTTCGGCTGGCAGGCGACGTTCCTCGCGGTGTCGTTGCTGGGCGTGATTGCCGTCATCGGCAGCGCCATCCTGGTGCCGTCCGATATCGCCGGCAGCAAGCCGGTACCACTCTTGATGCAACTGGCCGTGCTGAAGAAGCCGCGCCTGCTGCTGGTGTACGCGATCACGACGCTCGGCTACGGCGGCAGCTTCATCGCCTTCACGTACCTGGCGCCGATCCTGCAGCAAGTGTCCGGCTTTGCGGCGTCGACCGTCAGCCTGGTCATGCTGGTGTATGGCGTATCGGTCGCGGCCGGGAATATCTGGGGCGGCAAGCTGGCCGATCGCCTCGGGCCAGTGCGCGCGCTGCAGATCGTGTTTGCGCTGCTGGCGCTGGTGCTGCTGGTGCTGGCGTTTACGGCGCCCAGCAAACCGCTGGTGCTGATCACGGTCCTGGCTTGGGGCGCGGTCGCCTTCGGCAACGTGCCTGGCCTGCAAGTGTATGTGGTGCGGCGCGCCGAACGCGATGCACCGCAGGCCGTCGATGTGGCCTCTGGCCTGAACATCGCCGCCTTCAATGTCGGCATTGCGCTGGGCGCCTGGGGCGGTGGCCTGATTGTCGCGCACCTCGGCCTGATGGCCACGCCGTGGATCGGCGCGCTGGTGGTCGTGGGCGCCCTGCTGCTCACGACGCTGGCTGGCTGGCTCGATCGCCGCGACGGCGTGCCTGCAAAAGACATAACCGCCGCAACGGTCGCACTGCACTGACCTGCTTACGCGTCCAGCTCGGGATACCGACGGAAGATGCCGTCCTGGTTGAACGGAATGCGGCGCGGCGATGCCAGATAGGCCGCGATCTTCGGCCGCGCCGCCACCCGGTCGCGCAAGGCCGTGAGCTCGGGATGCTCCTGCTCGACCTTCTTCATCGCGTTGGGGAATGCGTAGCGCAAGCCCTCGATGACCTGGAACAGCGACAGGTCGGCGTAGCTCACGCGCTCGCCCAGAAGGTAGTCGCGTGGCTCGGGATTTGCCAGCAGCCGCGCAAAATAGCCCATGAATTTGGGGATGCGCGTCTCGACAAAATCGGCCGCGCGGCGCTTGGCCTCGGGCTTCTGGTCTTCGTAGTACAGCATCGAGGCGATCGGATGATGCGTGTCGTGCGCCTCGGTGACCAGGTCGGCGATCGTCAATTGCAGCTGGTGGACCCAGAGCCGGCCAGGCTCGGTGCGTGGCGCCAGACCATGCTGTTCACCCAGGTACAGCAGGATGTTGGCTACCTGGCCGATGGTCTGTTCGCCCGCTTTCAGAAATGGCGGGGCGAACGCAGGATGGTCGCCGACTTCGAGCGCAGCCATCAATTGGTCGACGCCACCATCGCCACGCGCCACATCGACATAGTCGACGCCCGCTTCCTCCAGCACCAGGCGCACGAATTCGCCGCGGCCCTGGATCGACGGCCAGTAATACAGTTGGTAGGGATGCGCCATGATCGCCTTTCCTGTTGATGGAGAAAAGTCATGGTAGACCGAACCGGAAGGCCGGGAAGCACGGTACGCCGGCGATGCGGACTTGCCCTCGATTCAGGCGACTGCGCACCACCGTTTGGCGATCGTCGGCGGCAGGTTGAAATGCTTCGCCGTTTCGGCAATCGAGGCCTTGTTTGCTTTCTTCCATGCCGAGACCTGACTGGCGTTCGGCCTTTGCGGAATGCCCGTGCTGTCCTTGCTCTTGGCCGTCTTGGCTGTCGCAGCGCGCGATGCCTGACCGACGACGCGACTTGACGCCGTGCGGTGCATGCTGCGGGACTGCGCCATCTCCGCAGCGGTGTTAGTAGCTGACACGCTGTCGTCGACAGAGTCGTTCTCGGTCCCAGGGCCCTGCGCGAGGGCGGCTTCCGGCGGCTGGTTGTGCGTCATGGATGTTCTTTCGTGCTGATAAATGAGTGCCGCCATTATGACCTGCTCCGGATCGCGACCCCGCATTCGAGGCGTTCTACATGACGCGACCCGCGTGGTGCGCCACAGGCATCGCCCGATTGTCGTTATTGAGCAACACCCATCATGCCGCTAAACCCTGTCAACAGGGCGACTGCCCCCAATCGTGTTGGTTCCTGACGAATCCTTAAACTTTCTCCAAGCACACGTTGGCGATAGGGAACATAATTGCACTGAGGAACTAATTTAATAAAGTTCGCCCGCCACTTTTTGCCCCATGGAGCGCTCGATGATTTTCGCGCGATTGACCCAAGGCTGGCACGCCCTGCGCCGCTGGCGCGAGCACCAGTCCCTGAATGCCCACGTCCGCTTCGAGGACACGACCTTCAACCGGGCATACCGGGATGCGGTGCATGGCAACGCCGGTCTGGTCTTGTGGCAGCACGACGGCGAACATGGCCAGTTCGCGCTGCAGTTGCGCGCCGCGCAGCACGACGAGCCGCAGAATGGGTTGACCCTGACGCTGCTCGCCAATGACGCCGTGTTGCATCGCCTGTCCTGGAACTGGGCCGACGGTGCGCAGCTCGCGCTTCCGGTGGCAAGCGTGCCGCTGGTGACCCACAACGCCGGCCTGTGGCGCGATGCCGGACCGGCCTTCGATGCGTTCGAACGCGCGTTCCCGAATAATTCGCCCAGCTTTTTCGCGTTTGCTGCCCTGCAGGGCGCGGCACAGGCGCTGGGCATCGACCGCGTGCTCGCACTGCGCGCTACCGCGCACCCGGCCTATCAGGCTGACCAGCACGCGACCTTCGAGAGCGGCTACGACGGCTTCTGGCGCATTCTCGGCGGCGCCGAATACGATGCGCGCCACTACCAGATCACGCTGCCGTTCTACCTCAAGCCGCTGGCCGACATGCCATCGAAGCACCGCAAGCGCGCCGCCCAGCGCCGCGATCAGTGGCGCGCAATCGGTGAGGCTGCGCGCACCACGCTGCTGCACCATATGGCGCCCGTCGCCACGACCGCGGCCGCGGCCAGAGCGCCCACCACCGCGCAAGCCTGATTCCACCTCGACGCTTGCCAGATTCACCACGGCCGTCAAGCGCCGTGCTACACTCGCGCCTTCGCTAGGGGTCCTGGAACGTTGTTCCGGGTGAGACATACCCTTCGTACCTGATCTGGATAATGCCAGCGAAGGAAAGCGCAAAGCAGCCCTCCCGTTCGTTTGCCCTTCCCCCACGTTGGCTCCGGCTTGATTTCAAAGCGGCGCGCCTCTGTGGCGCGCAAACACGAGCACACCATGACCTTCACTCTGAAGCACCCAGTACTTGCCTGCGCCATCGTGCAGGCCTTCGTTGTCACGCCTGCTGCATTTGCGCAGGACGCCATCCCCTCGGTCGTCGTCACCAGCAGCAAATGGATCGCGCTCGACCGCGCCAGCGTCGGCGGTTTCGCCGACACGCAGCTGCTCGACGCGCCGGCGTCGATTACCTCGATCGGCCAGGGCCAGATGCAGGATCTGTCGATCCGCAGCGTCAGCGATGCGAGCCGCTACGACGCGTCGATCGGCGACGCCTACAACGCCATCGGCTACGCGGAGCAGTTCTCGGTGCGCGGCTTCACGCTCGACAACGCGACCAGCTACCGCAAGGACATGATCGCCATTTCGGGCGACACGCAAATCCCGCTCGAGAACAAGGAGCGCATTGAAATCCTGCGCGGCCTGGCCGGTCTGCAGGCCGGCGTCGCAGCACCGGGCGGCATGCTCAACTTCGTCACCAAGCGCCCGACCAATGCACCGCTGCGCTCGGCCACCGTCGAAGTGCGCGAACGCGGCACCGTGTACGGCGCGGTCGACCTGGGCGGACGCTTCGCCGACCGCCGCTTCGGCTACCGCATCAATGCGGCCGCAGAAGACCTGAAATCGTACGTGCGCGGCGCCGACGGCAAGCGCCAGTTCATCTCGGCCGCATTCGACTGGCAGATGTCGCCCGATGCGCTGTTCCAGATCGACGTCGACCACCAGCACAAGGAGCAGGTCACCGCCCCCGGCTACCAGCTGCTGCGCAATGAAGTCCTGCCCACCGGGATCTCGGCGAAAACGCTGCTCAACGACCAGCCATGGACACGCCCCGTCGACACCGACAGCAGCAACCTTGGGCTGCGCTTCGAGTACCGCATCAGCGACACCTGGACTGCGACCGTCAACGCCAACAAGCACTGGTTCAAGCGCGACGACTTCACCGCTTTCCCGTACGGCTGCAGCAATGAGGGTGATGGCTACTATCCGGGCTATTGCTCGAACGGCGACTATGACGTGTATGACTTCCAGAGCACCGGCGAGCGCAAGACGCCATGGGGCGCGCAAGCGATGCTGCAGGGCCGCTTCGACACGGGCGCGGTGCGCCACGCACTGACGCTCGGCAGCGCCTACGCCGAACGCCACGACAGTTTCGGCGAATACGTGTACGACTACGTCGGCTCGAGCAATATCTGGCAGAACCAGATCGTGCCGCCGGTGGACAGCAGCCGCGTCACCGGCCCCGTGATGGAACGCCGCGCGACCGAAGAACGTTCGCTGTTTGTGCAGGACATCCTGACCCTGTCACCGGCCTGGACGCTGCACGCCGGCGTGCGCTACGTCCAGCTCAAGCTCGATGCGCTGGAAGAAATCGACCAGGCGCGCGTGACATCGAAAGACTCGTTCGCGCTGCCGAACGTGGCGCTGGTCTATGCGCCGGCGCCGGACTGGCGCGTGTACGGCTCGATCAGCCATGGCCTGCAATACGGCGGCATCGCGCCGATGGAGACGGTCAACCAGAACACGGTGCTCTCGCCAAGCCGCTCGAAGCAGTTCGAATTTGGCGTCAAGCGCAATGTGAACGAGCAACTGGCTTTGTCCGGCGCCCTCTTCGAAATCACCCAGGGCCTCGAATACACGAACGCCGCCAATGTCTTCGTGCGCGCGGGCGAGCAGACGCATCGCGGTGTTGAACTGTCGGCGCAGGGCCGCGCCCTGCCCGGCCTGAACTACAACCTGTCGCTGATGGCGCTCGATACGGACCAGAAGGACACGGGCGACGCCAGCACCGAAGGCAAGCGCGTGACCAATGTGCCGGAATTGCGCACGGCCGCCTGGGTCGAATACGTGGTGCCACAGGTGGCAGGGCTCAAGCTCGACGCGCAGTGGCAGTACTCGGGCAACAAGGTGTTCGATCCGGCCAACCGGGTCAAGGTGCCGGGGTACCACGTGGCCGGGTTTGGCGCATCGTACCTGCTGCGCGCGGGCGGTTTGAACACGATCATCCGGGCGCGGATGGACAATGCGTTCGACAAGTTCTACTGGCGCGATGTGACGCAGTCGCTGGGTGGGTATTTGCTGCCGGGGGCGCCGAGGACGTTCAGGCTGTCGGCGCAGATTGATTTTTGATGTTCAGGAATCGATCACCGCTTATTTGAGGGCCAGCGCGGCTGCTTTTTGGCGCTTCCGCGTTGGAAAAAACTTGCGTTGAGAAAAAGAAGCCCTGGAAAACTTGCGTGTTCCAGGGCTTGCTGCCGACTAACAATAAAGTCGGCCACAATTCCTTCTATCAGACAGAATAATCACAGCACGCTGTCCTTGCAAATAGTGTTTGCCACGCCGCGCCGGCAAATGTCGTGCACCTGTCGGTTTCAACAATAAAGTTGGCCACAGCCCGCAGGGTATGCAGGTTTGCAAAGGTCGCTTCGACCAAAATCATATACGGACGTTGGCCGCTACGGATACCAGACGAGCGAGCTTCCTTCGGCGAATGCACCTTCGTAGTGTCGTCGGAAAGCTGCCATGTTTGGATCATTCATGCTCTCAACATCAATTTTACGCCCTTCGCACAACTCAACTTCCAAAAACCCGAATAACTCGACTGCGCATTTGGCGGCATTGAGATCTGGGACACTGTCGCTCTGCGCGAGGAACAGAATGAAACGATGGGTGCTACCTGCTATTGGACTAGCCCAGTCGAAGCTTGTTTTTCCTGCAAAACGACCTGAGCCGGGGTACAAAATAACCGTCTTCAAAGGTTACTCCTTCGTTTGGTTGCCGGACTATGTTGGGCAATTGAGGGCCTTCACTCGTTCGCTGCCGGGCGGTTACGAACAGTCGGAACAGGTCAGTGTAATCGGCCGCTGTCTGCTGAGTAACTAAATAGTTTTTGTCAGGCGCTCTAATCCGACAACTCCAGCAACTTCCCTAAACACCGCCGCTCAAACCCATTCAACCCCTGCATCACCAGCGGGTCATCATCACCGATCACACCAGCGTCCAGCAGCAAGCGCAACGTCGCGATGCGGTCCCCCAGTGCCAGCGCCTGCGCCGGATGCGAACCCTCCGGCTCATGTGCATGCGCGATCGCCTTGACGACATCCGGCGGAAAATCCCAGTGACTGGCAATCACCGCCGACAGCTCGCGGCTGGCGGCAAAGAACGCGATGCCGAATTCGCCGGAACCGGGTACCTTGCCTTCGCAGACGCGGTCGGCCACCTGGAACGCCACCTGCAATCCCAGGTTGTGCATCAGGCCCGCCAGATAGGACTCGAACACGCCGGCCGAGAGGCCTGGCGCCATGACGCTGGCAGCGAATGCGCAGCGTTCGGCATGCTTCCAGACGACGGGCGCCACCTTGCGTGCCACGCCCTGCGTCGTCACGCGCAGCAGCGGGCGAAACGCGATGCGCGCGAGCAGCATGCGCAAGCCGTTCAGGCCGAGCATCGTGACGGCGCCTTCCAGCGTTTCGATGGGCGTCACGGGGCGGTAATAGGCGCTGTTCGCTTCGCGGATGACCTCGGCAACCAGCACCAGATCGCGCCCTACCTGGGCCGACAATGCGCCCGTCGAGATGTTCTCGTCCGACAGCGCAGTCAGGAGCTGCGAGATCAGTTCAGGGATGCGTGGCACGAGGCCGGAAGCACAGACAGGATCGGCGGCGAGCGAGCGCACTTCGTCCAGGATCTGGGCCTCCTGCTCGGGTGACGCCGCGCAGCGGCTGCTGGCCGTCAGCCAGCGGTAATAGGTGGCGTGGACCTCGGTCGCCATGGCTTGACTGTCTTCGCCCGTCAGCGCTGCGCCGACGGCTGCGGGCGCGACGGGTTCCTTCTCCGCGCCGCCCAGCAAACGACCAATCCAATTTTTCATCGCATCCCGTCCCGTGTTCAGAAAGTGGCATATTGTAATGCCACAAAGAAACAAATAGTCAGGTCGAGCGAACTATTTGCCGCCGATCCACCGTGTCTTTGCATAACGGCGCAGCGCTGAACCTACGCATGACGGGAATCAATGAGACGGCATGCGTGCCGCAAGCATCATCAGGGCGCAGCGAGCAGCTGTTCCACTTGCGCCATGCGCTGCGGGAGGTCGCCTGCCAGGATGGTGTAGGCGATGCCCCGCGCGGTGAGCGTCTCGAGCAGCATCCGGTGCACCATCTGGCGCACCTCCTCCGATTCGCGCTGCAGGCCGTCCGGCTCCCACGGGCCGTCGGGCGCCGTCACCAATGTGACGGTGTAGGCATGGCGCGCGGCGAGCTGCGCCAGTTGCGCATCCACCCTGCCCCAGTACACCAGGCTGTACAACGCCGTCATCAGGGCCGTCGTGTCACAGAACAGATAGCGCCGCGCGACGCGCTCTGCTGCATCCTCGCGTGCCAGTTGCGTGCGCGCGATGCCGAACTGGTCGTCCTCGCGCGGCACGCGGGCTTGAACCTCGACGAATTCGCGCAGGTATTCCGGCACCCAGACCGTGTCATAGCGGCGTGCCAGCGCTTCGGACAGCGTGGACTTGCCCGACGATTCGGCGCCCAGGATCGCAATCCGGGCCACACCGGCAACGGGCATCTTCACGCCCGCTGCTCCACATGCGCAGACCAGGCACGCAGGCCAGCGATGGCCAGCAGCACGAACACGCCATACAGTACGGCCGTGAGCATCAGGCCCTTGTAGACGTACAGGCCGACATACAGGATGTCGACCGCGATCCAGATGTGCCAGTTCTCGAGCTTCTTGCGCGCCAGGAGCAGTTGTCCCATCAGGCTGCCGGCGGTGAGGAAGCCATCGGCGTGCGGCACGTCGGTGTCGGTGAAATGATCGAGGAAGGTCGAGAGCAGCACGAAGCCGGCAAACCAGGCGACCAGCACCCAGGCGCGGGTGCCGGGATTGAGGCGCTTGACGACCAGCGGCCCATTGCCGGCGCCGCGCAGCCACATGCTCCAGCCCCAGATCGACGCGCCGATGAACACGAACTGCAGCCCCATGTCGCCATACAGCCGCGCCTCGAAGAACACCACCGCGTAGGTGGCCGACGACACGATCGAAAACAGCCAGGCCCAGTGCTTCTGGCGGATGTTGAGCACGACCGTGATGACAGCCAGCAGGAACGAGATCAGTTCGAGCGGTGACGTCACCAGGCCGGCGAGGACAAGGGGTTCGTTCATGCGGACGTACCCGGATTACTTCTTCGGATACTTGATCGTCATTTCCTTGAGCAGGTTATCGGCATGATCGACCTCTTTCATCACCCACAGCATGTAGCGGATATCCACGTGGATCGCGCGCGTGATGGCGGTGTCGAAGTACCAGTCCTTGGTGATCGATTCATAAGTCGAATCGAAGTTCAGGCCCACCAGCTCGCCCCGCCCGTTCATGACGGCCGACCCCGAATTGCCGCCCGTGGTGTCGGCGCTCGACAGGAAGTTGACCGGCACGGTGCCCAGCGCCTTGTCCTTGAACACGCCGTAGCGCTTGCCCTGGATGGCTCCCTTGAGCGCGGCCGGGACGATGAACGGATCCTTGTCGGTTTCTTTTTCAAGAATGCCTTCGACGGTCGTGAACGGCCCTTTCAGCAGGCCGTCGCGCGGCGCGTACGGCGACACCGTGCCGTAGGTCACGCGCAGCGTCGAGTTCGCGTCCGGGTAGACCGGCTTGCCCTGCGACGTCTTGAATGCGATCACGGCCGCCATGTATTGCGGAATCACGCGTTCCAGGTTGCCGTCGATCTCGTTACGCCCGTTTTCCAGCGCCATGCCGGCGTCGTGCAGGCGCACGGCCAGCGCGATGAACGGATCGTTCGAGGTGCGGAACGCCTGCGGGTCCTTGCCGATCCAGGCCAGGCGCCTGGCGGTGTCGGCCAGCTCGCTGCTGCGGTACATTGCCGGCAGCGCCGCTTCGGTCGGCAGCAGTGCGTCAAGGCCCTGCGGGCGCACGGCGCCGTCGATGCGCGCGTAGCGGCCCAGCGCGGCCTTGTAGCGCGCTTCGTCCACGCTTGGCACGAACGATTGCTCGAGCCGCGTCAGGCGCGCCTTGATGAACGACAGGTCGCGTTCCTGGTAGCCGCCTTCGCGCTCTGCGTCCGGCTTCTGGCGCTCTAAAGCCAGGCGGTACAGCGTGCGCGCGCTCTTGAGCAGGTCGCTGTGGGTCGCCTCATTCCAGGCGGCTTCCTGGCGTTGCAGCGCCATGTCGCGGGCGATCACGGCGTCCAGTTCGGTCAGCAGGTTCTTGTTGGCGCCGGCGTGACTTTGCTGCCAGGTGCGGAACTCTGCGTCCTGCACGTCCTTGATGGCGGCGATGTCCTTGCGCGCGAAGCCGTCCATCAGGCCCTGCGTCTTTTTCAGCACGTTGTTCAGGCTCTTGGCCACGCTCGCGTAGCGCACGTCCCAGGCCGGATTGCCCTGGGTTGCGGCGGCGATAGTGGCCAGATCGGCCGTGATCGTGGCTGCCTTGGCCGGGAAATCAACGTCGCGCGCGAAGCGGATCTCGCTTGGCAGCTTGTAGCGGCTGGTGCGGCCCGGGTAGCCCGCCAGCAGGATCGGATCGCCGTTCTTCAGGCCTTCAGCCGACACCACCAGGAAGTCCTTCGAGCGGTATGGCACGTTGTCCGGCGACGGGTCGGCCGGGCGGCCGTCCTTGCCGACGTAGGCGCGCAGGAACGAGTAATCGCCCGTCTGGCGTGGCCACTCGTAGTTGTCGATGTCCCCGCCGAAGTTGCCGATGCGGTCGGACGGCGCGTGCACCAGACGCACGTCACGGATCATCAGCTGCTTGATGCGGTAATACTCCAGGCCGCGGTGAAACGCCGGCACCGAGCAGCGCGTCGATTTGTCGGTCTCGCATTCGGCGATCAAGGCCTTCACGCGTGCGGCCACCAGCGCGTGGCGCTCGCTGCCCGACAGCGTGGGGCTCAGGCCATCCAGCACGCGCTTGGTGACGTTCTCGACCTTTTCGGTCACGTAAATCAGCGTGCTCGGGCCGCCCGGCAGTTCTTCGGCGCGGGTTTTGGCCAAAAAGCCATTGACGATGTAGTTCTGCTCCGGGGTCGAATTGCGCTGGATCGCGCCGTAGGCGCAGTGGTGGTTCGTGACCACCAGGCCATCGGGCGAGACGAACGACGCCGAGCAGCCGCCGAGCGACACCATGGCGCTCATCGGATGCTTGCTCAGGTCGGCCAGCTTCGCAGCCGGCATCGTGATGCCGATGCGCTTGAGTTCGGACGAGAGCTGCGGCAGCTGGTGCGGTTGCCACTGGCCTTCGTCGGCAAAGGCGGCGGTCGCGGCGCCCAGGAGGGCGACAGGCAGGAAAATCGATTTGAACAAGACAACACCCTGGATGAAAAAAGCAATGCGGGAGTATATCGCCGTTGTATCCCGGCCGTGGCGATTTATGGCGATGCGACCGCCGTACCGGTCGCGTCAACACCCGGTCATATTGGTCTGGCAGGATGTAATATTGTCGTTTTGCAAGACAGGCATCCAGGGAAGGCATGCAAACATGACAAGCGAGTCGCCACTGTACCGACATACTGTCCTGTATCTGTGCCAGAGTTTCTTCATCAAGGACAACCGGGCAGAGTTGCTGCTGCATGCCCACAAATACGATTTCGACATCCGCTTCTTCAGTGAGCTGGGGCAGTATGTCGCGGCCGTCGACGCCGATCGCGGCCTCAGTCTGTTCGTGATCGACCTCGACACCCTGCACAATATGCAGGCCGACCTGCAGGATGCGCGCAAGACGCTGATGCTGGGTGAATTGCTGGCGCGTCTGCCGCCCGGTCACAGCTATGTGTACCTGCAATCGAGCCGCCAGGGCAGCCGCTTCCTGCTGCAGCAGCGGCTGGTCGACAGCCATTGCCTGGCGTATGCCGAAAAACCGATCGCCAACGATGTGCTGGTCGACAAGCTGTTCAACCTGTTCGTGCAAAGCAAGCGGGGCGACGCCGTCACACTGGTCACGCTCGGCCTGCCCGGCAGCCTCGATGACGCGGCGCTGCGCGACCAGCGCATCGATGTCAGCTACCACGCCGACCCGTGCACATTGCACCTGCGCGTCAAGGCATTGCAGCCCGACCTCGTGCTGATCCCCGACAGTGACTACCTGCGGGTGGACGCCCTGGCGCGCGTACTGCAAAAGAATATCGAGGCCGATCCGGTGCGCGAAATCGTGCTGTTGCAGCGCCGCCCGGACGACGCCCTGGCCCGGCGCGCACTGGGCGATGGCTTCGATGCGGTGTTGCCCGACACCGGCTCGGGCATGCTCGAAGCGCAACTGGCCAACCGCGCGGCCAAGATCCGCGTCAACAAGGATCTGATCGGCAAGGACCGCGCCACGGGCCTCCTCAACAAGGTCGGGCTGCGGCGTAAAACACAGGACCTGATCCGCCAGGCCACGCTGGAAGACAAGCCATTGGCATTCGGCGTCATCGACATCGACAAGTTCAAGACCATCAACGACACCTGGGGCCACCATTTCGGCGACATCGTCATCAAGCGGCTATGCCTGTGCCTGGCGCCGCAGATGGGCGAGCGCGATCTGCTCAGCCGCTTTGGCGGCGAAGAATTCGTGGTGGTGTTCTGGGATTGCACGCTGGCGCAGGCCTGGCCCCGCCTGGATGCGCTGCGGGCGGCCTTCGGGGCCATTGCGTTTCAGGTCGCGCCGGGCGATGAACGGCACTTTTCGTTCAGCGGCGGCCTGGCGGCGTTTCCGGCGCAGCGCAGCGAAAACGAACTGTTCGTGCAGGCCGATGCGATGCTCTACACGGCCAAACAGGGTGGGCGCAACCGGATTTGCCCGGCGCCCTGAGCTAGCCTCGAACGTCGGCCAGCTTGCCCAGGCAGCGCCGTTCGAAGCTGTTCAGGCCATCGGTGACGAGGTTGTCGTCCTCCGCGACGACATGGGCATCGATCAGCACGTGCAGCTTGGCGATCTGGTCGCCCCGCTCCAGCGCCCGGCCCAGCGCCGATGCGGCCGGCGTGCCGGTACTGGCGATCGCATGCACGACATCCGGCGGGAACTCCCAATGCGCTGCGATCGACGCCGACAGAGCGCGGCTGACGGCAAACAAACGGGCGCCGAATTCGCTCGAGCCGGGAATCTTGCCCGCTTCGGCTGCACGTTCGGCCAGGCGGAACGCCACCAGCAAGCCCAGGTTCTGCATCAGCCCCGCCAGGTAAGCTTCGAACACGCCGGCAGCCATGCCCGGCGCCATCAGGCTCGACGCCAGCGCGCACTTCTCGGCCTGATGCCAGACGAGCGGCGCCGCGTGGCGTGCAAAGCCGGTGTCGGCCATGCGCAACAGCGGGCGAAACGCGATCCTGGCCAGCAGCATGCGCAGGCCGTTCTGACCGAGCATCAACAACGCGGCATCGAGCGACTTGATGGGCTGCAGCGGGCGGTAATACGCGCTGTTGGCTTCGCGGATTACTTCGGCCACCAGCACCGTGTCGCGCTCGACCGAGCGCGCGAGCGCGCCCTGCGAGACGGCGTCGTCGGCCAGGTCGCGCAACAGTTCCGGGATCAGTTCGGGGATGCGGGGCACCAAGCCGCTGGCCGCGTTCGGATCGAGCGCCAGCGTGCGCACCAGGTCCAGCAGGTGTTCTTCGACGTCGGGTGTGGCCTCGTAACCGGCCGATGCGGTCAGCCAGCGGTAATACGCACCATCGACCTGCACGGCCAGGTCGGCCGCAGGTTCACCGGCCGGCGGTTCGCTCACGTCCACGGCTGGCGTCTTGTCGGCGCCCAGCATACGGTCAATCCATTTTTTCATAAAGTCGCTCGGGCCTCGGATGCGTCATTGTAAGCCCTGGCGCGCCTCAATTGACAATTGCCGGTGCGTTGGCGTTGCTGCCCTCGACCCAGCCACCGCCCAGCGCCTGAATCAGCGACACGGCCGCCGTCTGGCGGTCGGCCTGCACCTGCACCAGCTGGCGCCGCGCATTGAGCGCCGTGACCTGCGCCTGCACGACCTCGGTATAGCTCACCTGCCCCGCTTTGTAGCGGTTCAGGATCTGCTCTTCGACCAGGCCCGCAGCTTCGGCGGCTTCGACCCGCAACTGCTGCTGCTGCTCGAGCACGCGGGTGGCGGCCAGGCCGTTCTCGACATCGGCAAACGCCGTCAGGACCACCTGACGGTAGCTGGCCACCGTGGCCTGGTGGCGCGCCTCGGCGCCTTCGACGCTGGCGCGCGTGGCGCCGGCATTGAACAGCGTCTGCGCCGCCGACAGGCCGAACGACCAGGCCGCGTTCGACAGTGAGAACAGGTCGCCCACGCGGCTCGTGTTGTTGCCATATGAAGCCGACAGCCCGAAGGTCGGGAAGTAGGCCGAGCGGGCGATGCCGATGTCGGCATTGGCCACGGCCACATTCCGTTCGGCGGCAGCGATGTCGGGCCGGCGCTGCAGCAGCGTGGATGGCACGCCCACCGGTACGGCCGGCACCACGACCTGCCATGGCGTGCTTGCCAGCGCAAAGCTCGACGGACTCTGGCCGACCAGCACCGCGATCGCGTGTTCGAGTTCGGCGCGCGAGCGCTCGAGGCCAAGCGCATCGCTGCGCGCCGTGGCCAGCTGCGTCTGCGCCTGCAGCACGTCCGAGCGCGCGGAGACGCCGGCCGCGAAGCGGTTTGACGTGATCTGGAGCACGCGTTCATAGCCCTCGATGGTGGCCGTGAGCATGCCGATCTGGGCGTCCGTCTGGCGCAGCGAGAAGTAGTTGATCGCCAGCTCGCCAAGCGCCGCAAGGCGCACGCTGGCCAGGTCGGCGGCGCTGGCCTGGGCACTGGCTTCGGCCGCGTCGACCGCCGTGCGCAGGCGGCCGAACACGTCCGGCTCCCAGCTCGCGCCGATCTGCAGGCGGTAGGCGCTGGCGGCGCCGCGGTTGGTGTCGCCGCTGCCGCCACTACCGCCACCGCCGGCACGGTCGCCGCCAGCGCCAAGCGACACCACCGGGAACAGCGATGCGCGCTGCTGCGCGACGATCGAGCGCGCCTGGGCATAGTTGGCCACGGCGACCGCGATGTTCTGGTTGGCCACCTCGACCTGGCGGCTCAGGCGATCGAGCTCCGGGTCGTTGAACAGCTGCCACCAGGGACCGCGTTCGAGTGTGTCGGCGGGCGCGGCAGGCGCCCAGCCCGGCAAGGGCGCGTTGACGCCCTTGTACGATTCGGGCAGCGGACCGGCAGGCAGCGCCGCAGGCCGTTCGTAGGCCGGGCCGACGGCGCAGCCGCCAAGACCGAGGGCCAGTGCGAGGACGGTCAGGCGCAGGGAAGCAGAGATTTGCATGGGCATCATGGTTTGGCGAGCGATGGACCGGTCCCCGGCGTCGGATCGACGTCGTGCGGGTGGCGGGTCAACGCGTGTTCATCGGGTTTGCGGGTGCGCAGCTTGTCGAGCAGGACATACACGACCGGCGTGGTAAGCAGTGTCAGGAGCTGACTCGCGACCAGGCCGCCGATGATGGCAATGCCCAGCGGCCGGCGCAGTTCGGAGCCTTCGCCGAAGCCGATCGCCAGCGGCAACGCGCCCAGCGCGGCGGCCAGCGTCGTCATCAGGATCGGGCGGAAGCGCAGCATGCACGCTTCGCGCACCGCTTCCATTGCGGTGAGGCCCCGCGCGCGTTCGGCCTCCAGCGCGAAGTCGATGATCAGGATCGCATTCTTCTTCACGATGCCGATCAACAGGAACACGCCGATCAGCGCGATGATCGAGAACTCCATCTTGAACAGCAACAGCGCCAGCACGGCGCCCACACCGGCCGACGGCAGCGTCGAGAGCACGGTGATCGGGTGAATCAGGCTTTCGTACAGAATCCCGAGCACGATATAGATGACCACGATGGCGGCCAGGATCAGCAGCGGCTGCTCCTGGCTCGAGGCCTGCGCCGCTGCGGCGGTGCCCTGGGAACTGCCACGCACATTGGTCGGCATGCCGATGTCGGCTTCGGCCTGGCGCACGGCGGCTTCGCCGTCGGTCAGCGTGAAGCCTTCGTTCAGGTTGTACGACACCGTGGTGGCCAGTTCGCCATCCTGGTGGCTGACTGAAGTTGCGGTCGCGCTTTCGGCGAAGCTGGCGATTGCCGACAGCGGCACCATCGTCGCGGCGCTGTCGGCCAGCGCCTGGCCGCCGGACGGATCGCGCGCGGCCGTCAGGCTCGCGGTCGCCGATGTCGCCGCGCCCGCAGCGCCAGCGGCGGCGGCCGTGCCGGTGCTGGACGAGACCACGTTCTGGCTCCCGCCGGCGGCCCGCGCCGGCACGTACACGTCCTTGAGCGCCTCGGGCGACTGTGCATATTTCTGCGCCACGCCCATCACCACGTGATACTGGTTCAGCTCATCGTAGATGTTCGCCACCTGGCGCTGGCCGAACGCGTTGTACAGCGCATTGGTCACGTCGCGCGTGCTGATGCCCATGCGCGCCGCACTCTCCTTGTCGATGGTGACATAGGTTTCCACGCCGTTCTCGGCCTGGTCGGTGTCGACGTCGACCAGCGCGGGCTGCCCTTTCATGGCCTCGGCCAGTCTGGCAGCCCACAGCTTGAGGTCTTCCGCGTTGTCGCTCTTGAGCGTGTACTGGTAGGTCGAGTTGCTCGAACGCCCGCCCATGCGCAAGTCCTGCACCGGGTTCAGGAAGATCGAGATGCCGGTGACCTTGGCCAGTTGCGGACGCAGACGCGCGATCACGGCCTGTGCTGCGACATCGCGCTCGCTCACGGGCTTGAGGTTGACGAACATGAAGCCGCCGCCGGCGCGCCCGCCGCCCGTGAACGCCACGACCGTTTCAACCGCCGGATCCTTGCGGATGATCTCGACCAGCTGGTAAATCTTCTTCTGCATGGCCTGCGACGAGATGCTCTGGTCGGCGCGGATGCCGCCATTCATCTGGCCAGAATCCTGCTGCGGGAAGAAGCCCTTCGGTGCATTGGTGAACAGGTAGATGTTCAGGCCGACCGTAAACAGCAGGATGATCATGACCAGCACCTTGCTGGCCAGCGCCCAGTCCAGCGCATGCTCGTAGACGCGCAGCACGCGCGCGAAGCCGCCTTCGGACCAGCGCGCGAGGCGTCCCGGCTTCTTGTCCTTGTCTTCGGCGCGCAGCAACCAGGCGCACATCATCGGCGTGGTGGTCAGCGAGATCACGAGCGAAATCATGACCGCCGCCGACAGCGTGACGGCAAATTCGCGGAACAGGCGGCCCACCTGCCCGCCCATGAACAGCAGCGGGATGAACACGGCCACCAGCGACAGCGAAATCGACAGCACGGTGAAGCCCACTTCGCGCGCGCCGAGCAAGGCGGCGGCCATGCGGTCCATGCCGTTCTCGATATGGCGCGCCGTATTTTCCAGCACCACGATGGCATCGTCGACGACAAAGCCGGCGGCAACCGTCAGCGCCATCAGCGACAGATTGTTGAGCGAAAAGCCCAGCGCATACATGACGCCAAAGGTGCCCAGCAGCGAGACAACCGTCGCCACCGCAGGAATCACCGTGGCGCGCAGGCTGCGCAGGAACACGCTGACCACGGCCACCACCAGCACGATCGACAGCACCAGCGTGAATTCGATCTCGTGCAGCGAGGCGCGGATCGAATTGGTACGGTCCGATGCGATCGCCAGCTGGATGTCGCCGGGCAGCTGCGCCTGCAGCGATGGCAACAGGTCGCGGATGCCGTCGACGGTCTCGATGACGTTCGCGTCGGGCTGGCGCGTGACCAGCACGATGACGGCGGGCCGTCCGTTGAACAGGCCCAGCGTGTAGACGTTCTCGGGGCCGTCGAACACGGTGGCCACGTCGGACAGGCGTACGGCGGCGCCATTGCGCCACGCGACCACGAGGTCCTTGTAATCGGCGGCGCTGCGGCCGTCGCCCCCGGCCGGCTGCGAGTAGATCTGCAGGCGGTTGCCGTTGCCATCGATCTCACCCTTGGGACGGTTCGGGTTGGTGGCCTGGATCGCGGCGCGCACATCCTCTGCTGACACGCCGTAGCGGTTCAGCGAATACGGCACCAGCTCGACGCGCACGGCCGGCAGCGAGCCGCCGCCGATTTCGACTTCGCCGACGCCCTTGACCTGCGCCAGGCGCTGCTGCACGAGGTTCGAGACCGACTCGAAGATCTCGGCCGGCTCTTTGGTCTTGGACGTCAGCGCCAGGATCAGCACCGGCGCATCTGACGGGTTGGCTTTACGGTAGGTCGGGTTGCTGCGCAGCGTGGCCGGCAGGTCGGCGCGCGAGGCGCTGATCGCCGCCTGCACTTCGCGCGCGGCGGAATCGATCTGGCGATTCAGCTCGAACTGCAGGTTGATCCGGCTCGAGCCGGTGCCGCTGCTGGATGTCATTTCATTGACACCGGCAATCGCGCCGAGGCGCCGCTCGAGCGGCGTGGCCACGCTCGACGCCATCGTTTCCGGACTCGCGCCCGGCAGCGACGCCGACACCGAAATGGTCGGGTAATCGACCTGCGGCAGCGGCGCCACCGGCAGCACGAAGTAGGCGGCGATGCCGGCCAGCGCGATGCCGATGGTCAGCAGCACCGTGGCGATCGGCCGCTCGACGAAGGGGCGCGACAGGTTCATGCGCCCGCTCCCTCGGTCTTGCTTTCAGCGTCACCTTGCGCCTTACCCGTCAGGCGCCGCGCGGTGCGGTCGAACGCCAGGTAGATCACCGGCGTGGTAAACAACGTCAGCAGCTGGCTGAGGACCAGGCCACCGAACATCGCCAGGCCCAGTGGGCGGCGCAGTTCGGCGCCCTCGCCCGTACCCAGCATCAGCGGCACGGCCGCAAACAGCGCTGCCAGTGTCGTCATCAGGATCGGGCGGAAGCGCAGCAAGGCCGCCTGGCGGATCGCGTCGAGTGGCGACTTGCCTTCTTCGCGCTCGGCCTCGATCGCAAAGTCGATCATCATGATCGCGTTCTTCTTGACGATGCCGATCAACAGGATCATGCCGATGATGCCGATCACGCCCAGCCCCTGGCCACTGACCCACAGCGCCAGCAGCGCTCCCACGCCAGCCGATGGCAGCGTCGACAGGATGGTCAGCGGGTGGATATAACTTTCATACAGCACGCCCAGCACGATGTAGACGCAGACGACGGCCGCCATGATCAGCCACAGCTGGTTCGACAGCGACGACTCGTAGGCGCCGGACGCGCCCAGGAACGTCATGCTGACCGACGCCGGCATCTTGATGTCCACGGCAGCGGCGCGGATCGCGGCCACCGCATCGCCCAGCGACGCGCCAGCCGCCGTATCGAATCCGACCGTGGCCGCCGGGTACTGCGCCACGTGGATCACCTGCAGCGGCGCCTGGCGTTCACTGATGGTGGCCACCGCCGACAGCGGCGTCGACTGGCCCGAGCCGGTGCGCAGTTGCAGCCGGCCCAGCGCGGCAATCGACATCGCCTTGTCCTGCTGCGCCTCCAGAATCACGCGGTACTGGTTGGTCTCGGTGAAGATCGTCGAGACGATGCGCTGGCCGTAGGCGCTGTAGAGCGCATCGTCAATCGACGCGGCCGTGATCGACAGGCGCGACGCGGTGTCGCGGTCGATGTCGATGAAGGCGGCAGCGCCGGTCGCGCCGGCATCGGTAACGGCCGTGCGCAGCTCGGGCAAGGTGCCGATCTTGGTCGTGAGCTTGCGCGCCCACTCGTTGACCAGGTCAGTG
The DNA here is from genome assembly GCF_059685775.1 of Telluria sp. LT1R51-2. Classification (NCBI taxonomy): domain Bacteria; kingdom Pseudomonadati; phylum Pseudomonadota; class Betaproteobacteria; order Burkholderiales; family Oxalobacteraceae; genus Telluria; species Telluria sp. LT1R51-2. The sequence goes on from NZ_JCASIM010000001.1 coordinate 2,612,221, forward strand.
TCGGCGCCTTCGACCGAGAACCGGTACTGGGTCGGACCGCTTTCGGCGTCGATCGTCAGATCCTGCGTCGGCTGCAGGAACAGCTGCAGACCCGCCACATTGGCGACACGCTCGCGCAGGCGCACCATCGTTTCGGCCTGGTCGCCACGATCGGCCTTCAGGTTGATCAGCATGGTGCCGGTATGGAGCATCGTGTTATTGGCCGCGTCGACGCCGACGTACGAGGCGACCGATTCGACCGCCGCATCCTGCATGATGCGGCGCGCCGCTTCCTGCTGCAGCTTGGCCATGTCCGTGTACGAGATCGACTGGCGTGCCTGCACGCGCGCCTGCAACTGGCCAGTGTCCTGGGTCGGGAACAGCCCTTTCGGGATGATCGTCCACATCACGGCGGTCAGCACCACGGTGGCCAGCGCGACGAGCAGGGTCAGGCCCTGGCGCTTCAGCACCCAGCCCAGCATCACGTCGTAGCGCGCGATCACGCGGTCGAAGAACGCCTGGAACTTGACGGCGAAGCGGCTTGGTTTTTCATTGTCGTGGCTGCGCAGCCAGCGCCCGGCCATCATCGGCACGAGCGTGAGCGACACGACACCCGAGATCAGGATCGTGATGGCCAGCGTGACCGCAAATTCGCGGAACAGGCGCCCGACCACGTCGCCCATGAACAGCAGCGGAATCAGCACGGCGATCAGCGAGACGGTCAGCGAAATGATGGTAAAGCCGATCTGCGTGGCGCCCTTGATCGCAGCGGCCATCGGCGCCTCGCCTTTTTCGATGTAGCGCGCGATGTTCTCGATCATGACGATCGCATCGTCGACGACAAAGCCGGTCGCAATCGTCAGCGCCATCAGCGACAGGTTGTTCAGGCTGTAGCCAAGCAGGTACATGACGCCGAAACTGCCGATCAGCGAGATCGGCACGGCCAGGCTGGCAATCACGGTCGCGCGCAGATCGTGCAGGAAGGCGAAGATCACCAGCACGACCATGATCACGGCCAGCACCAGTTCGATCTGCACGTGCTTGACCGAGGCGCGAATGCCCGTGGTGCGGTCGCTCAGCACATCCATGCGCAGCGCGCTGGGCAGACCCGCCTGCAGTTCGGGCAGGCGCGCCTTGATTGCGTCAACGGTGGCGATGACGTTCGCGCCCGGCTGGCGCTGCACGTTCAGGATGATGGCCGGCTTCATATTGGCCCAGGCGCCCAGGCGCACGTTCTCGGCGCTGTCGACAACCTTCGCCACCTCGAGCAGCTTGACCGGCGCGCCGTTGCGGTAGGCGACGATCAGGTTCTGATAATCGGGCACCGTGACCAGTTGGTCGTTGGCATTGATCGCGTACGAACGCGTCGGGCCATCGAAACTGCCCTTGGCGCTGTTGGCGTTGGCGGCGGTGATCGCGGTGCGCAGCGTGTCGAGGCCCAGCCCGTACGATGCGAGGGCAGCGGTATCGGCCTGGATGCGCACGGCCGGGCGCTGGCCGCCCGACAGCGACACCTGGCCCACACCGGACACCTGGCTGATCTTCAGGGCCAGGCGCGTGTTGACGAGGTTCTGGACTTCGGTCAGCGGCAGCGTGTCGGACGTGATCGCGAGCGTGAGCACCGGCGCGTCGGCCGGATTGACCTTGGCATAGACCGGTGGCGCTGGCAGATCGGTCGGCAGCAGCGAGCCGCCGGCATTGATCGCGGCCTGCACTTCCTGCTCGGCCACGTCGAGCGTCTCGCCCAGCGCGAACTGCAGCGTGACCATCGACACGCCGGCAGCGCTGGTGGAACTCATGCGGGTCAAACCGGCCATCTGGCCGAACTGGCGTTCGAGGGGTGCGGTGACGGTACGCGCCATGACTTCGGGACTGGCGCCCGGGTACAGCGTCTGCACCTGGATGGTCGGGAAGTCGACCTGCGGCAGCGCGGCCAGCGGCAGGAAGCGGTAGCCCACCAGGCCGGACAGCACGATCGCCAGCATCAGGAGGGCCGTGGCGACCGGCCGCTGGATGAAGGGGGTTGACGGACTCACGCGATACTCCCGTGCGCCGGATACGGCACCATCATTGCGGTGCTCCCCGCGCCGGCCGGCCTGCGCCCTCGCGCCCGCCCTGCCCTGCACCACGCGCGCCGCCCGGCTTGTCGCCCGGCAGCACCACGCTCGCGCCATCGCGCAGGCGGTCGGCACCTTCGGTAATCACCTGCTCACCGGCTTTCAGGCCACTGGCGATCTGCACCTTGTCCACGGTCGCCTGCCCGCGCTTGACGATGCGCAGCGACACGGTGCGTTTGGCGGCGTCGAGCACGTAGACGAAGTCGCCGTCGGTGCCGTGGCGCAGCGCCGTGACCGGCACCTGCACCGCATTCTGGATCGTGTTGACGGTCAGGCGCAGGTTGACGAACTGGCTCGGGAACAGTTTGGCGTCGGTGTTGGCAAAGCGGGCCTTGGCACGCACGGTGCCGGTCGACGTGTCGACCTGGTTGTCCAGCGCGATGAAGCTGCCCGTGGCCAGTGCATCGGTGCGGGTGCGGTCCAGCGCGGTGGCCGGCAGCTTTGCGCCTTGCGTGATGCGCTGCTGCAGCACCGGCAAGCCATCTTGCGGCACCGCGAATTCGACGTCGATCGGGGCCAGCTGTGTGATCACGGCGATGCCGGCAGTGTCGCCACTGCCCACCAGGTTGCCCACGTCGACCGTGCGCAGGCCGACGCGTCCGCCGATCGGAGCGCGCACCGTGGCGTAATCAAGGTTGAGCTGGGCCGTGCCTTCATTGGCGCGGTCGATCGTCGCCGTGCCTTCGAGCTGCTTGACCAGTGCGGCCTGGGTATCGACTTCCTGGCGCGCGATCGAATCCTGTTCGAGCAGGGTCTGGAAGCGCTTGAGCGTGACGCGCGCGCTGTCGAGCTGCGCCTCGTCGCGCTGGCGCTGACCACGCGCCTGCAGCAAGGCCATCTGGAACGGGCGCGGGTCGATCGTCGCGAGCACCTGACCCGGCTTGACCAGCTCGCCCTCGGTAAAGTGGATCTTCTGGACCACGCCCGAGACTTGCGGGCGCACCGTCACGATCGCGGCCGGCACCACGGTGCCCAGCGCTTCGAGCGTGACCGGGATGTTGGCCACCGTCGCGGTCGCGACACCGACCGTCGTCGCCGGGCCACCCCGACCGCCGCCCGGGCCGCCAGGGCCACGACCACCGCCGCCACCTCCGCCACCACCACCGCCAGGCCCGCCTGCCGACATGCCCGGGCCACCCGGCCCGCCCCCGCCGCCGGGGGCGGGGTTGATCAGCGTCCAGGCCAGGTAGCCCAGGGCGGCCATCGACAGCACGGCAATGGTGCCGCCAATGACACGGGTGCGCTTTTTACGCGCCGGGCGGCTGGTGGCGGGAGGGATCGGAGAATGCTGGTCCATGCTTGTCCTTGTCGATTTTTTTTGTCAATGCGCGCTACGCACTACTACTCACGGCGACTGTAGCATGCGAATTTCACATGGAATGTTTCGTAACGTACATAGAATACCGGGCGAACCGGCCTTGAAACGGCGCCCCGCCGCCATACTTAACATCGATTTACACGGTTAGCCCCTGAATGACGGCAGTAAACGGAAAACGGGCGCAACACCAGGGTGTTGCGCCCGTCCCGCCTTTGTCTCAATCAGTTACAAAGTCGCTACATGTGCAGCATGCATGTGCTGCCGTGCGTCACCAGTTGCCGCAGAAGCAGTGCGTAACGGCGGCAAACGGCTTGCGCTCGGTCGTCAGTTCCGACAAGAAGGCCATGTCGGCCGCAACCTGGTTCACCGGCCCGGCAGGAATCGCGTTCTCGATCAGGCCCAGCTTGACCTGAATGGTCATCGCCTGCACTGCCGAGGCGCCCGCCATCTGCAGGAACCGCTCGACGCGCGTCACTGGTCGCTCGACATACACGACGCGGTAATCCTTGCCCAGCTTGGCGCGACCGGCAGCCGAGGCCAGCGCATCGTTGTAGCCGCCCAGGCGATCGACCAGGCCGCGCTCCTTGGCCTGGACACCGGTCCAGACACGGCCCTGTCCGACTTCATCGATCTTGGCCGGCGTGGTCTTGCGCGCCGCCGCCGCCTTGGTGGTGAAGTCGCTGTAGACGTTGTTGATGCTCGACTGGACCAGCTGCTGGAAGCGCGGATCGAGTGGACGCAACGGATTGTAGGCATCGGCCAGCCAGGTCGTGGTCACACCATCGGTGTGGATGCCCAGCTTGGCGGCGACCTTGTCAGCCGTCGGCAGCAGCGCAAACACGCCGATCGAACCGGTGATGGTGGCCGGGTCGGCGATCACTTCGTCGGACGCCATCGAGATCCAGTAGCCGCCGGACGCTGCCACGCTGCCCATCGACACGACCACCGGCTTGCCGGCGGCGCGCGTCAGTTCGAGCTCGCGCCGGATCAATTCGGAACCGTAGGCGCTGCCGCCCGGCGAATCGACGCGCAGCACGAGCGCCTTGATATTGTCGTCCTCGCGCGCCTGGCGAATCAGGTTGGCCATGCTGCGCCCGCCGATCACGCCGGGGCCGCCATCGCCATCGGTGATCGAGCCGGATGCCACCACCACGCCGACCGCATCGCCAAACTGCTTCTGCGGATGACGCGACAGGTAGTCGTAAAAGCCGATCTGGCGGAACGACTTGTTGTCGTCGTCCGGCGCGCCGCGCTTGATCATCAGGTCGCGCAGTTCGTCGCGGGTTTTCAGGCCATCGACCAGTTTTGCCTGCAACGCCACCTTTGCGGCGCTGCCGCCGGCATTGTCCATGCGCTCGGGCAGCGATTCGATCATGCCGGCGATCGCGCCATCGGGCAGCTTGCGGTTTTTCTCGACCAGGCCCGTGTAGCCGGACCACAGCGCGTTGTACAGATAGGCGTCGGCTTCGCGCGCGGCATCGGACGGGCCGTTGGCGATGTACGGCTCGGCGGCGCTCTTGTAGGTACCGACCTTGATCAGGTTGACCGTAACGCCGACCTTGTCGAGCGCATCGCGGTAATAGTTGCGGCGCCCGCCGAAGCCTTCGATCATGACCATGCCCATCGGATGGACATAGACTTCGCTGGCGTGCGAGGCGACCAGGTAGCGCTTCTGGTCGTAGCTGCCGCTCCAGGCGACGACCGTCTTGCCGCTCTTCTTGACGCGGTCGACTGCGGCACCGATCTCGCGCAGCATGGCCATGCCGCCGCCCTGCATCTCGTCGAGCAGCAGCACGACACTCGAGATGTTGGGATCGCGCGCCGCCGCGTCGAGCACGACGATCACGTCGCGCAGGCGCACGGTGCGCTTGGAATCGCCGCCGACATTGTCGAGTACCGTGTCGCGCAGCGTGGTTTCATACTGCTCGACCAGGTCGCCCCGGATCTCGAGCACCAGCGCCGTTTTGTTCGCGATCGGCTTGACGCCGCCGCTGAAGAACAGCGAGACCACGAGGATCACGATCAGCAGGAACAACAGGTTGACGAAGGTGCGGCGGGTCACGTCGAGCGCGGTCCACAGCATGACGAACCCGCGCCGCAAAGCGCTCAGGGGCTTGAAGGCCATCGAAACTCCATAAAAGGTTACTGCAAAGGTTAAGCGGACTGCATGGAAGGACGACTGCCGGTGCGCAGCGAGATCGCGTACAGCCCCGCGAACACCAGCATGCCGTTGATCATCAAGAGTTCCAGCCCGAGCCGGTACGAGCCGAGCAGATACGCCTGATTGTACTCAAGGATCGCGCACAGGACCGGCGCGCCGATCGTGACCAGCGGTACAAGGCGATTGCGCGGCACGCGCGCCGTGAACATGCCGAACGCGAACAGGCCAAGCAGCGGACCGTAGGTGTACGCCGCGAGCTTGAGGATCACGCCGATCATGCTGGGATTGTCGGCCGCCTTGAAGCCCATCACGAGCAACAGGAACAGGAACGCGTAGCCCAGGTGCACGCGGCGGCGCAGGCCCTCGGCCTGAGTTTGGGTCAAGTCGGTACGGCGTTTGATGCCCAGCAGGTCGATGCAGGTCGACGAGGTCAGCGCCGTGATCGCGCCGTCGGCGCTCGGGAACAGCGCCGAGATCAGTGCGATCAGAAAGATGATCTGCAGCGCCGGCGGCAGGTGGCCCATGACGACGGCCGGGAAGATCTTGTCGCCGGTGGCCGTCACGCCCACGGTCGGCGCGTACAGGTACAGCAGGCCGCCCAGGAACAGGAACGACAGCAGCACGACCACCAGCACGGCCGTCAGCGCCAGCAGGTTCTTTTGCGAGTCGGCCAGCGTCTTGACCGAGATGGTCTTCTGCATCATTTCCTGGTCCATCCCCGTCATGGTGATGGTGATCAGCGCACCGGCCACGATCTGCTTGAGCCAGAAATTCGGGCTGTTCACGTCAAGGGTGAAGACGCTCGCCAGGCCGCTCGAACGCATCTGCTCCAGGCTGTCCGGCACCGACAGGTTCAGTTCACCCAGCAGGAACCAGGCGCACGCGAACAGGCCGAACAGCATGCCGGTCGTTTGCAGCGTGTCGGTCCAGACGATGGTCTTGACGCCGCCCTGGTAGGTGTAGAGCAGAATCATCCCCAGCACGACGAGGGTGCTGAGCCAGAACGGCACGCCCAGACTGTCGAGAATGACTGCCTGCAGGATATTGACCACCAAGTACAGGCGCGCGGTGGCGCCCAGCAGGCGCGAGATGATGAAGAACCCGGCCCCGCTCTGGTAGGCGCGCCGGCCAAGGCGCACGTCAAGGTAGTGGTAGATGGACGTCAGCTGCAGACGGTAGTACAGCGGCAGCAGCAGCCACGTGACGACGAGGTAGCCGATCACGTAGCCGATCAGGATCTGCGCGTAACCGAAACCGTCGACGCCGACCGCGCCCGGCACGCTGACGAAGGTCACGCCCGAGAGCGTGGTGCCGACCATGCCGAAGGCGACCAGCACCCAGTTGCTGCTCTTGTTACCGATGAAGAAGCTGTCGTTGTTGGCGCCGCGCGAGGTAGCCCAGGCCACGGCCAGCAGCAAGGCGAAGTAGCCGATGAGGATGCAAAACAGGAGAAGCGGGGACATGAAAAGCCGGGGATGATCGTTTTGCCCAGCAATATACACCGGAATGCACTGGAAGCCGCAGCCAGTGGGCCCCGCCCTGCCCGGCAGGCGGCGCTCAGACCTCTTCGCTGCGTACCCGCCGGAATGGCCCGATACAGGTTTGCATGGTCTGGTCGGCGCACATCAGGAAAATGGTGCGTGACGGGTGGAACTGGATGAAGTTGATGACCTGCGCGCCCGGCTTCATCACGTTGCCCGAACAATCGGGCTTGCCGTTGTCTTTCACGATGCGGTCTTGCAGGCGATAGAAGCCCTGCTTGTCGGGCTGGGCGGAAACCGTGTAGACGCTTTCGGAGACCTCGGCGGCGCTGGTAACGAACGTGGTGCCGTCGGCGCGAAAGCGGTAGGTTTCGGCGCATTCGGTGCCCGGCACCGTCAGCCGCCAGATGCCCAGGATCGGATGACCCGCGGCGACGTCCGCCGATGCAACTGCCGGTGCGGCGACCAGCGCCGGCGCGCCCAGGCAGGACAACAGGAACAGAACGGCACGTGCGCGCATGCGAGGCTCCATCAAACGACAACGCCTGCCCGAAAACCGGACAGGCGTCGTGATTATGGCACCGCGCAATGGTGCGCGGCGCGCGGCAGTCTGTGATCAGCCGTTGTCTGAACCGGCCTTCGGCTTGGCCGGACGACGGCTGCGCGGCGCAGCCTTGCGCACCGGGCGGGCGCCCTTGGTGCGTGCCGGTGTGGATGCTTCTGCATCCACTTCGGCTTCTGGCTCAGGCGCGACCTCTTCCTGCGCTGCGGCAGCCGCAGCTTCCTGCGCTGCGGCTTCAGCTGCTGCAGCAGCTTCGGCTTCAGCAGCTGCAGCCTGCTCCGCCAGCTTCTTGGCCGACGGCTTGCGTGGCGCGCGGCGACGTTCTTTCTCGACCGGCGCCGGTGCTGCTTCAGCTTCCACCGGCTCGGCGTCGCTCACGACCAGCGTCGGTTGCGATGCCGGTTCGTCGAAGGTCTGGTCCTGTGCTTCCGGCTCGTACGCAACCGGCTCCAGCAGCGCTGGCACGTTCGATGCGTCGTTGCGGTTACCGCCCTTGCGGCCACCCTGGCCACGGCCGCGACGGCCATCGGTGCGGGCCGGCTGCACTGCGGGTTGCGCTGCCGGTTCTTCGAACAGTTCTTCCTGCGGTTCCGCCTCGACCGCAACCGGCTCCGGCAGTGCTTGTACGTTCGGCGCATCGTTCCGGTTACCGCCCTTGCGGCCACCGCGGCCACGGCCACGACGGCCATCGTTCTTGACCGCCTCGTCATTGCCTTCGACCGGCGCTGCCGCATCGAGCATGTCCTGCACCACGGCGTCCGGCGCCTGGGTGCCGTCCTGCTGGGCTTCCTGCCCCGCTGCTGCATTGCCCGCATGCGCGCTGCGGAACACATAGGTACCGGATTTTTCGTCGCGGCCGAATTCGAACAGGCCACGCGTCTGCGCTTCTTCGAGCAGATTGCCGAAGGTGCGGAAGCCGTAATAGGTTTCCGAGAAATCGGGACGGCGGCGCTTGAGCGTGTCTTTCAGCAGCGAAGCCCAGATTTTGCCCGTATCGCCGCGCTCGGACGTGAGCGCATCGAACGTTTCGACCACCATATCGAGCGCCTGCACCTTGCGCGCTTCGAGTTCTTCCTTGCGCTTGTCGTCACCGACATTGGTGTTGGTGTTGTTGCTGGCGTTCGAGCGGCGCGGTTGCGGCGCAGCCTTGCGCTCGTCGCGCTTGGCAGCGGTGCGGCGCTGTTCGCGCACCAGGTCATCATAGAAGATGAATTCGTCGCAGTTTGCCACCAGCAGGTCGGAGGTCGATTGCTTGACGCCGACGCCGATCACCTGCTTGTTATTTTCACGCAGCTTCGAGACCAGCGGCGAGAAGTCCGAGTCGCCGCTGATGATGACGAAGGTGTTGACATGCGACTTCGTGTAGCACAGATCGAGTGCATCGACGACGAGGCGGATGTCGGCCGAATTCTTGCCCGACTGGCGCACGTGCGGGATCTCGATCAGCTCGAAGTTCGCTTCATGCATCGCTGCCTTGAAACCCTTGTAGCGGTCCCAGTCGCAGTACGACTTCTTGACCACGATGCTGCCCTTGAGCAGCAGGCGTTCCAGCACCGGCTTGATGTCGAATTTTTCGTAATTGGCGTCGCGAACGCCTAGTGCGACGTTTTCAAAGTCGCAGAACACCGCCATGCTGATGTTGTCGGAAGAAGAGGCCATGAGTTGTTTTTTCTGTAGTGATAGGGCAAACGTATGGCGATTATACGCACGCCCTTCCGTTTCGCGCCGTATGACATTGCCTTGCGGCCAGTTTCAGCGATTGGGTGTGGCGCGTGGGCACCATCGGCCAACGTTCTTTATGCTATGCCATCCGATCCACTTGAAGGAGCTCAACACATGACCGCAACAACCAACCGCCGCGTCGTCCTCGTCTCGCACCCGAAAGGCAAGCCAACCGCAGAGAACTTCCGCATCGAGGATGCACCGATCCCGACGCCGGGCGACGGCGAACTGCTGCTCGAAACCCTGTTCCTGTCGCTCGACCCGTATATGCGCACGCGCATGAACGGCACCGCCACCTACGCCGCCGCCCTGGAGCTGGGCGACGTGATGGTCGGCGGCACCGTCGCCCGCGTCAAGCAGTCGAACCACCCGGACTGGAAAGAAGGCGATGTCGTCGTCGCCTACTCCGGCTGGCAGTCGTTTGCCATCTCGGACGGCAGCAACCTGCGCCGCGTCGATCCGGACAGCGCGCCCGTCTCCACCGCTGTCGGCGTGCTCGGCATGCCGGGCTTCACCGCGTATGCCGGCCTGCTGGAAATCGGCCAGCCAAAGGCAGGTGAAACCGTCGTCGTGGCCGCCGCCAGTGGCGCCGTCGGCTCGGTCGTCGGCCAGATCGCCCGCATCAAGGGCGCGCGCGCTGTGGGCATCGCCGGCGGGCCCGAGAAGTGCGCGTTCGTCAAGGACGAGCTGAAATTCGACGCCGTGGTCGACCACCGCGCACCGGACTTCGCCGAGCAGCTGGCCAAGGCCTGCCCGGACGGCATCGACGTGTATTTCGAGAACGTCGGTGGCCAGGTGCTCGAAGCGGTCAAGCCATTGCTGAACAACTTCGCGCGCATTCCCGTGTGCGGCCTGGTGTCGCATTACAACGATGCCGGCGCGGGCGCGTCGATCGACCTGAGCCTCACGCTGTTCAAGAGCCTGACCGTGCGCGGCTTCCTGCAGAACGAATTTGTCGAGCGGCTCGAGCCAACCTTCCTGAAAGAAGCCGCTGGCTGGATCAAGGATGGGTCGCTGCGCTACCGCGAAGACATCGTCGAGGGTCTGGATAAAGCGCCGGAAGCCTTCATCGGCCTGCTCGACGGGAAGAATTTCGGCAAGCTGGTGGTGCGCGTCGCAGAATAATTACACACCACAAGTGACTTTTGGTGCGGCGCAGTCGGCGTCCAACAGGACTGCGCCGTCCGGCATTTACCCGTCATCCGTCAAATGTGGCCTATAATTATTTAACCTTTGCAACCGTTAGTCGAACATCGATGCTGCCCAACAACCTGTTCGAGTCTGTCTTCAACCGATCGCCCTTTGGGCACTACCTGCTTTCGCCGACGCCGGAAGCAACCATCCTCGCTGTCAACGATGCGTTCCTGAAAGCGTCGGCGCGCACGCGCAACGAATTGGTGGGCGTCAGCCTGTTCATCGCTTTCCCGCAAGATCCGGATGACCCCACCGACACCGGTGAGGCGCGCCTGCGCGACTCGCTGGCCCGGGTGCGCGCCAGCAGCCGCCCCGACACCCTGCCTGCGGTCCGCTATCCGATTCCGGTCGTGCTGCCCAATGGCGAGACGGGCTTCGAAGAACGCTTCTGGACCGCGACCAGTACACCGATCTTCGGCGCCGATGGTGAGCTGGTCTGCATCTCGCACAGCAATATCGACGTCACCAACCAGGTCAACTTGGAAGCCGCCGTGCGCGAAAGCGAGAAACGCTTCCGGGCGCTGACCAATGCGACGGCCGACGTCATTTACCGCATGAGCGCCGACTGGTCCGAGATGCGCCGCCTCGAAGGGCGCGGCTTCATGAAGGACACGGATTCCCCCACGGGCAACTGGCTCGACGACTACATTCCGCCGGGCGACCATGCGCTGGTCCAGGCCGGGATCGCGCGCGCGACGCAGGACGGCGCGGTGCTTGAACTCGAGCACCGGGTCTGGCGCAGCGATGGCAGCTGTGGCTGGACGCTGTCGCGCGCCGTACCGATGTACGACGCGGCCGGTCAACTCTATGAATGGATCGGCGCCGCCAGCGATATCAGCGAGCGCAAGGCATGGGAAGACAAGCTGCGCGAGGCCGACCGCCGCAAGGACGAATTTCTCGCGATGCTGTCGCACGAGCTGCGCAACCCGCTGGCGCCAATCGGCGCCGCCGCCGAACTGCTGCAGCGCGCGAAGCTCGACGATGGCATGCTCAAGCGCACCAGTCAGATCATCGGGCGCCAGGTGAAGCACATGACGGCGCTGATCGACGATCTGCTCGACGTCTCGCGCGTCACGCGCGGGCTGGCGGAACTGGACCAGACAGTGCTGGACGTGGGCGCCGTGCTGCACGAAGCGGTCGAACAGGTCACGCCGCTGATCGAATCGCGCGGCCATGTGCTGGCGCTGACGCTGCCCCCGCCCGGCACGCAGGTGCTGGGCGACCGCAAGCGCCTGGTGCAGGTGGTGGCCAACCTGCTGGGCAACGCCGCCAAGTACACGCCCGAGGGCGGGCGCCTGGCCGTGACCGCCTTCGCGCGCGGCGACCGGCTGCACATCGATGTCCTCGACAACGGGATCGGCATGGCGCCCGAGCTGGCGGCGCGCGCGTTCGATCTGTTCACGCAGGCCGAACGCAGTTCGGACCGCTCATCGGGCGGCCTGGGGCTGGGCCTGGCGCTCGTGAAAAGTCTGATCGAGCTGCATGGCGGCGAGGTCTCCTGTGACAGCGCCGGGCCGGGCCAGGGCAGCCGGTTCTCGGTCTGCCTGCCACTGCTGCATGCACCTGAGGCGGCTGCGCCAGTGCCCGATGCGCAGCCGGGCGCGGACGCAGCGCTGCTGCGCGTGCTGGTCGTGGACGACAATGTCGACGCGGCCGTCATGCTGGCGATGCTGCTGGAAGCGAGCGGCCACCAGGTGCAGGTCGAACACGATCCGCTCGAGGCGCTGGCCGCCACACTGGCCAACCCGCCGCAGGTATGCCTGCTCGATATCGGCCTGCCCGGCATCGACGGCCTGGAACTGGCGCGCCGCCTGCGCGCCCGCCCCGGCACCGCCCACGCGCTGCTGATCGCGATCACCGGCTACGGCCAGGACAGCGACCGCCAGCAGATCCTGCAGGCCGGGTTCGACCATCACCTGGTCAAGCCGATCGATATCGCGCAGCTGTATACGCTGCTGGATGGCGATAACGATCTTGACGCTCAGCCAAAAGCATCTACAGGAAGAGACGGAAATCGTACGATAGGGTGAATCGAGGCGGCGATGATCATTCTTGGCGATCCTCAACCGTTCTGGGCCGCCTTGGCGTCTGCCAGCTCGTCGGTGCTAGCCATGTAGCCCTCATCGGCGGCCAGCTGCGCGTCCGGCGGCAACTGCTCGTGTTCGCGCGCGCGGGTGAGGAGCACTTGTACCGTGTCGATTTTATGGTGCACAGTCTCGAATAACGCGGCCAGGGTCAGCGGCTCCGGGAGCATCACTTCGCATTCCTCGGCGGCGCGCGCGGCCGGGTGCTCGCGCGCCAGTTCACCGGATTGTCCCGTCTCGTCGCGCTCGATCAGGCGCAGCACGTTGCGCAAACCCTGCTCCAATTGTTCCAGCCGGCTCGATTCCATTCAAAACCTCCCGTGTTCGCGATAGAAAAAAAGCACTTCGGCCAACTGCACGCCGCAACGCCCTGCAAAGCATACACATTCTTCCTCTCCGACGACGCCCTGCTCGGAGCTAACGCCAGTGAGATAGATGCGCGACATGTACCTCAACGTGAAAACGCCGTGGCGGGGCCTAAAATTGGCTGGAACAGCTATCGCCGCGCGATTTACCGCTCTTCCTGCAGACGCTTTTAACTGAGTGTGCTTACCCGTTGCTTTAGCATCGAGGCCGGCACACTAGCCCGGTTGAGCAGTGGGCGGGGCGCGGACCTTGCGACACGTCTAGAGCGATGTATCCGGGTCTTGCGTCCCGAACTCTGGTTGTGGCTTAAGCGCATCTTTGGCAGAAACGATCTTGTATGCGCTTGCAGGAATCGTGCTATTCGGGTTGGAGAGGCGGACATGGCCCACATACCCAAGCACAAGCAGAAGCGCCAAGCCAACCATCGCGTATAAGAATGCTCCTGCGGAACTTTTCCTGATTGTTTTAGTGCCGACTAACTCAGCATTTGCGGCCCGGGGACGACCGTTCTCATCTTGTCGAATTTCATAGGTTATCAAGCTCCCCAAAAGAGGTCGATCTACCTTTTTGCGAAATGCAGATACGTGCAGGAACATCCGCGCGCTTGCCCCGTTTTGAACGACGAAACCAAATCCGCGCTCATCATCCACTCGATGATTCTTCCTTGAAGTCGCATGTTTTATGAGCCAACTGAATAAATAGATCAATCCCGATCTCGGTGCGCTCACTAACGGTCCGGGTCGATCTTGTGCGATACCCCACCAGATCCAAACGGCTGCTCCTGGCCGAAAGCACAAGTTCCCGGGAGCATGTCCGTCTCGGCCTCTTGTGTCAAACATGATCATTTGGTGTCGAACTTTATTGTTCTCTGTCCGACTCTATTGTTCGTCCGCATCAGCTGCAGGCTGCCGCATGTTGCGGCCTGGAGCCTGCGATAATGACGTCTTTGAATCACCGACCCAACAACGACGCCATGCAAGCCAAAGCCCATTACCTGCAACTACGGCCCCACGACGCCCTGCCCGACCTGACCGCTCTGGCACCATTCATGGCGATCGTCGTCATCGATGACGACAGCGACGAAATGTGGCGCTGGGACGTGGCGCGCTGGCTCGTCGCGTCGGGCTGCCGCAGCATGCTGGCTTGGGGCAAGGAATGCGAAAGCTGGCACGACGCCGTCGAGGATGCTGCGCTCGAAGCCTTCGACTACGACGACATCCCGCCCGAGCAGATCGTGACGGTATCGCAGCATGCCGACGAAGACCTCGACGAGGTGTTCTGGTTCGCGCGCCACCGCGCCAGCCACCCGGCACTGCGCCTGAGTACGGCGGTCATCCTGCACGTGGCGGTGCGCGGCCAGCCGGACGAACTGCTGGCGCAGCTGGCCGAGGCCTGAGCGCATTTGCAGTACCACCATCAGAGCCGGGCCAGCGTCTCCGGGTCGCCCTGGCCGTCGAAGTATTTGTCGATGCAGGCCTGGAACACGGCTTCATCCGGCGCCACGTCCGCGAACAGCGTCATCGACGAGTGGAATTTCAGCTCGTCCGGATGGCTGAAGATGGCGCCGGCCGATTCGCCGTCGAGCGCGGCGACGATGCCGGCGCACTCACGCAGGCGCTTTCCCAGCACCGGATGCGCGAGATACGCGGCCGCTTCGTCGGCAGACGCCATCGCGTAGCGCTGCGCCATGGCGCTCGTGCCCAGGCCGGCGATCTGCGGAAACACGAACCACATCCAGTGCGTGCGCTTGTGACCGGCGCGCAGCTCGGTCAGCACAGTCGTATACACCGGTTCCTGTGCCTGCACAAAGCGGTCGAGATCGAATTGATTGTCCATGATGGCCTCCCCTGTCACCGGAATCGTACAACGTCGCCGTTGTTTGCTAAAGTGCCGCACAATGAATGCTGACCATTTAGCCCTCCTCCTGGTTCGAGAAATGCCCTATGGTAAATACAAGGGCCGCAAGATTGCCGATGTGCCCGGCCACTATCTCGGCTGGCTCGCGCGCGAGGGGTTTCCACGCGGCGAGCTGGGCCAGTTGCTGGCACTGATGTACGAGCTCGATCACAACGATCTGCGCGGCTTGCTCGATCCGCTGCGCGGCCCGCCGGGCCGCCACAGGTAATTGATACTTTTTGGCAATTAAGGCGACATACCGGCGATGCGCATCGGTATAATCGGACATTCATTGACGAGTTCATCATGCCGAACGAACAAGCATCATCGCCACTGGTTCTGGTTGTCGAAGACGATGACCACATCGCACAGGTACTGCGCTTCATGCTCGAGCGCCAGGGCTACCGTGTCACCCATCTGGCCGACGGCCGCGCTGCGAGTGCGCATATCGCTGGCGCTGCCGAAACGCCGGCCCTGATCCTGCTCGACGTGATGCTGCCCTACCTCGACGGCTTCGAGCTGGTTGCGCTGGTGCGTGCACGGCCCGACTGGCATGCAGTACCGATTCTGATGCTCACCGCAAAAAATACCGAACGCGATACGGTGCGCGCGCTCGATGCCGGCGCCAACGATTTCGTCAGCAAGCCGTTCGAGCCCAATGCATTGCTGGCACGCGTACGGCGCCTGATCCAGGGCCAGGGCGCCTGACGGGGCCGAACCGTACGCGCCGATTCGGGCTATTGACTTAAAATCAAGTCATGTCCCGTTCGCTCCCACTCCTGTTTGTTCTTTCGCTGTCGACCACACCCGCGCTTGCTGCCAGCCTGCAGCTGTGTCCGGGTCCGCTGGTCGTGTCCCCTGGCGCCATCACCGCGCAGACCACCGCGCGCGATGGCACGATCCTGCATGCCATCGTCACCGAAGAACCCGGCAAACAGCAGGCCAATTGCAGTGTGCTGCCGTTGCCGACGGCCGTCATGGGTGTGCAGGCGCTGCACTTCCTGCCGCCAGACGCCAGTCCCGGCAAGACCATCCTGCTGCGTGGGATCGAGGCTGACAAGGGCAAGTCGTTCAGCGTCAGCGAACACACGCTGGTCAGTGACCAGCCCGCGCCACGGCCGCAAGCACCCATGCCGTTCGGCGCCAGCCTGCTGGGGGCGATGCAGGCGCGCACCCATGGCGACACGGCGCGCGTGGGCGCCGACATCAAGGACGGGCGCCTGTACCTGACCTGCCGCGCCGGCGCCAAACCGGCCGGCGTCACACTGCTTGGCCCGTGGTTCCTGCCGCGCGCACGCGCTGTCATGCAGGCGGCGTTCGCCGGCGAAGGCCGCTTTGCGCTGCAAGTTGCAAGCGGCGCATCGGGCAAGTCCGGGCAGTCGTTCGATCTCGGCACACTAAGCGGTGAACAGCGCGTGCAGACGACGCGCTTCGATTTGCCCGAAAAACTCGACCGTGCCAATTGGCGCGCGCTGTCACTGGCCTGCCCACAAGGCGCGGCAACCTTGCGGCTCGACGCGCTGACGCTCCAGGGCGCCGCTGAAGCCGATGCGGCCGCAGCGCCCCGCGCGACCTGGACCTGGAGCCCGAACGAATGGCGCGAACGCGGCGCAGCGCTGCTCGACTGGGCAGTCCAGCAAAAGATCGGCGCGGTCTTCATCACGGTCCCGCTCAAGGATGGCAGTGTCGACGACGCGGCGCAGCTGGGCGCGTTCGTGCGTCAGGCGGGCAGCCGCGGCATCGCAGTCAGCGCCATGGAAGGCGCGCCCGACATGGTGCTGCCTGCGTCGCAGGACGCGGCCATCGCCCGCCTGCGCGCCTATGCCGCCTACAACGCGTCTGCCGCCGAGGGCGCGCGCCTGAAAGGTGTCCAGTACCACATCGAACCGTACCTGGTCCCGGCCCACGTGCTGCCACAGGCGCAGCGCGACCGCCGTTACCTCGAACTGGCGGCCAGACTGCGCCAGGTGGCAGGTCCGCTGGCGCTGGACTTCGTGGTGCCGCACTGGTGGGCTGACAAAAAGGCACTGCTGGACGGACTGGCAAAGCACGCCGACATCCTGACGGTCAAGAGTCCGCGCACGGATCCGGCGCAGATCTATCGCCTGGCCGTGCCGTTCCTGGATTGGGGCGTCGAGCATGGCAAGACGGTGCGCGTGGCGCTCGATGCGGGGCCGATCGGCGCCGGTGTCCAGCGCCGTTATGAACGTCGTCCACCCGGCGCGCGCGGCGACCTGCTCGTGTTCACACTGAGTGGCCAGAAGATCCTGCTGCTGCAGCAAGTCCCGGCAGCGCACGACAAGGCGCAGGCCTACGCGCTGGCCGCCAGCCAGGAGATCGACGCGGCCGACGCCAGCTTCCATTCAGACAAGGGCGCGCTGATGCGGCTGTTGCCGCAGCTCGAACGCACGTTCGGGGCCTGGGAGAGCTTCGGCGGCATGGCCTTGCACGACCTGCGCTGACGGTGTGCGCTGACCAAGGTCATGCCAACGGCAACTCCACCGTAAACCGCGTCCCCGCGCCGGCCCGGGTTTCAAACCCGATCGAGCCGCCGTGCTCTTCGACGATCGCCTTGCTGATGGAGAGGCCCAGGCCCGAGCCGCTGCGCTGGCGCGAGTCCGCCGCGTCGGCCTGCGCGAACCGTTCGAACACGCGGCTCTGGAAGGCCGGCGGAATGCCGGGCCCCTCGTCGGTCACGCTCAGGCGCGCCCAGCCCGGGCGCTGTGCCAGGCCCAGTGTGATGTGCTTGCCGCCCGGTGTGAACTTGATCGCGTTCGACACCAGGTTGGTCAGCACCTGCACCATGCGGTCATGGTCGATCTCGGACTGCACCCGTTCGGCGCCCGGCGGCATGTCGAGGCGCAGCGTCACGCCCGCCTGGCGCGCCTGGCCTTCCATGGCATCGGCCACGTGATGCATCAGCGGCGCCAGCAACTGGGCGGTGCGCTGGTATTCCATATGGCCCGCTTCGATCTTCTGGATGTCGAGCAGGTCATTCACCATCCGCATCAGGCGATCGCAGCTCTGGCTGGCGATCGCGACCAGCCTGGCGGCATCGGGCGGCAGGTTGCCGGCCATGCCGCCGTCGAGCATCGACAACGATGCGTGGATCGACGTGAGCGGCGTGCGCAGCTCGTGCGAGACGGTCGAGA
This sequence comes from Telluria sp. LT1R51-2, assembly GCF_059685775.1. Classification (NCBI taxonomy): domain Bacteria; kingdom Pseudomonadati; phylum Pseudomonadota; class Betaproteobacteria; order Burkholderiales; family Oxalobacteraceae; genus Telluria; species Telluria sp. LT1R51-2. The sequence goes on from NZ_JCASIM010000001.1 coordinate 2,630,253, forward strand.
CGAATTCGTTCTTCATGCGCTCGACCTTCTTGCGCTCGGAAATATCGTGCAGGAAGATCGAGAAGAACGCATCCTCGCCCTCGCCGGCCAGCGTCACCGTGCTCTCGACCGTGAACTCGAAGCCCTGGCGGTTGATCACGGTGCGCTCCATGCGGCGGGCGAGCATGAACTGGCCGTTGTGGCGGAACGACTGCAAGGCCTTGCCGATGCTGTCACGGTAGCGTTCGGGCAGGATCATTTCCGCCAGCGGCCAGCCGACGGCCTCGTGGCGGGTCCAGCCGAACATGCGCTCGGCGGCCGGGTTCCAGTCCACGATCATGCCGCGCAGGTCGACCGCGATGAACGCATCCTGCGCCGCTTCGACGATGGCAATGATGCGGCCCTCGCTGGCGCGCACGGCGACCAGTGCACGTTCCAGCTCCTGGGTGCGGCGATCGACCCGCTGTTCCAGCGTGTCATTCAGGGTCTGCAGGTCGGCGCGGCGCTGTACCAGCGCCGTCACCAGCGCATTGAGCGCGCCCGATAACTGATGCACTTCGGTATAGCTGCTCCCGGCCGGCACCAGTTCATGGGTGTCGCCGCGGCGCAGGCCGTCGGCCGAACTGGCCAGCGCCGCGAGCGGGCGCGTGATGCGGCGTGCCAGCAGCCAGCCGCCCAGCGAGAACAGCAGCGCCAGCACGCCACCGCTCCACAGGGCGCGTGCGCGCAACTGCCGCACCGGCGCATAGGCATCGTCGAGATCCTGGCGCACCAGTACGTGCCAGCCCAGACCAGTGTAGTCGCCCACGGCTTTGGTCGACGCATAGCCGACCAGGTAGTCGCGCCCATCCGGCCAGTGCTCGACCGCGTACCCGGTATGTCCTTCGCGCGCCGCGCTCAGGCTGCCGAGTTTGATGGTCGTGTCGAGCACGTCCTGCGGCCCGAGCAGCACGACGCCTTCGGCGCTGACGATCAGCGCCTGCACCTTGTTGCGGGTCTGGACCGGCGCGATGATCGAGCGCTCGACGTCGCGCGCCCATTCCCACGACAGGTGCGTGCCCATCACGCCGGCCGGCTGGCCGTCGGCACCCAGGTAAGGAAAAGCGACATCGACGAAGCGGCGCGGCTCGCCTTCCTGCACCGGTAGCAGCTTGGCCAGCAGCACCGCCTCGTGCACGTCGCCGACATACTTGCCTGCCAGCGCGTTGCTGAACCAGGGTCGCTTGGAGACATTCTTGCCTTCGAGCAGGCCACGCGCCTCGACCAGCACGGTGCCATCGAGGTCGGCCAGGCCGATCCATTCGTAATAGCCGTAGGTCGACTGCATGTCGGCCAGGATCCGGCGCCGCTCGGTCTGGCTGGTCGCCGGCGAAATCAGGTCGTTGCGGCGCGCCATCAGTCGCACTTCACGGAAGCGTTCGTACATGCCGCGATCGAGCTTGTCGGCGGTCTGCATCGCCATTTCGCCCAGGCCCCCGCCGATGCTGCTTTTGACCTGCGCCGTCGCCGAGCGTTCGACCACTTCGACCAGCAGCAGCGTGAGAATGCCGCTCATCAGCGTAAACGCGAGAGCAAGCCGTGCACCCAGTCCACGCGGGACCAGGCGCTGCCAGAACGATGGGGAATTCGGCATGGAAAACATGAGAGTGTCGATGGTTCCAGCGTAGCATGCAGATGATGGCTCAGGGCAATACTACACTTGGTAATTGACCGATAGTTACAGGAAAACCCCGTAGAAATACCCGATCTGCGTAAATGTGTTGCGAGACCGCATTGTCAGAACTGTCGGACAGGTCTTCCCTCCGGAACGGCGAGCTGGCCGATTCCGCACGGACACGCCGGATTTCCGATAAACTTGCGCCCTACAAGTCTATCGTCATCGATTGGAAACACCGTCATGCAAGCCGCCGCCATTCCCGCCAACCTTCCGCCAGCCCTGCTCGACTACGCCACCTCGTGCGCGCTGCCGACCCCGTGGGCCGAGTTCACGCTGCATGCCTGGGTCGAGGCAGCCACCGGCAAGGAACATCTGGCGATGGCGCTTGGCGACCTGGGCAACGGTGAACCGGTGCTGGCGCGCGTGCATTCCGAATGCCTCACCGGCGACGTGATGTTCTCGCAACGCTGCGATTGCGGCGCCCAGCTCGAAGGCGCGCTGCGCCGCATTGCCGAAGAAGGCCGCGGCATCGTGCTGTACCTGCGCCAGGAAGGCCGCGGCATTGGCCTGCTCAACAAGATCCGCGCCTACCGCCTGCAGGAAGCCGGCGCCGACACCGTCGAAGCCAATCTGCAACTGGGCTTTCACGCCGACGCCCGCAACTATGAACTGTGCAGGCCGATGCTGGCGCAGTTCGGCATCAAGGCGGTGCGCCTGATGACCAACAACCCGCGCAAGATCGACGCTCTCACCCGCCTGGGGATCACGGTCACCGAACGCGTGCCGCTGCTGGTGAACCGCAACGCCCACAACAACAGCTACCTCAATACCAAAGAGGCCAAGCTGGGCCATATGATGGCGCCCCTGACGTCCGTCGAGCAGGGCGAGCCGGTGGCACCGGCAGCGGTCACGCCGTTTGCCTAGCCCATGGCGCGCTAACGCGCGCAAGTCCGGCCGCTGCGATGGCAAGATAGCGGTTTCTACCTGTTCCCTGGCAACCGCATGAACTGGGTCACCCTTGCACGCTCGTTCGCACTCCTGCTGACCGGCCTGGCGCTGGTCGCTGCGCCCGCCATCTTCACGCCGCCGGCGGTCGCGCAGACGGGCGCCGGCGCTGTCGCGCGTGCTGCACTGGCTACCCCGGCAGCGGCGCATGCCCCCGCGCCAGTCCCGCAGATCGCGGTCGACACACCACCGGCGGCCACGCCCACCGAGCTGCTGCCGGGCGAAGTCGATACGCAGGACGCTCTGCCCCAGCCTTCGTCGGCCGCGCAGGACCTGTACGAATCGGCGCGCAGCGACCTGCTGCAGATCCGCATGCTGCTCAAGAACGGGCGCACCCAGTCCACGGTCGGCTCGGGCTTTCTGGTCGGCACCAGCAATCTGGCGCTGACCAATTACCACGTGGTGTCGCAGATGGCGCTCGATCCGGCCATCTACACGGCCGAATACATCGACACCGACGGCAATACCGGCCCGGTCGAACTGCTGGCGGTGGACGTGCTTCACGACCTGGCGGTGGTGCGCATCAACCGCAATGGCAGCGGCTTCTTCAAGGTCCCCGAACAGAAAGTGAAGCTGCGCCAGGGCCAGCCGCTGTACTCGCTGGGCAATCCGCTCGACCTGGGCTTTGCGATTTCCGAGGGCGCCTACAACGGCGTGCTCAAGCGCAGCTTTTACGATCGCCTGATCTTCAGTGGCCCGATCAACTCGGGCATGAGCGGCGGTCCGAGCGTGACCGCCAGCGGCACCGTGGCCGGCATCAACGTCTCGCGCCGGCGCGACGGCGAATCGGTCAGCTTCCTGGTGCCCGTGATGTACGCGCAGGAGCTGCTGCGCAAGGTGGCCGAGCAAGCCGCGCCGCCGCCCGACTTCAATCCCCTGATCGGCAAGCAGTTGCTGGCGCACCAGGGCGGCATGGTCGACCGCCTGCTGGAAGAACCGCTGACGCTCAAGGGCATGGGGCCGTACCTGGTGCCGGTGCGCGAGTCCGGCCAGGTACGTTGCTGGGGCCGCTCCAATTCGCGCGGCGCCGCGTACGCGGTCGACGCCATGAGCTGCGTGATGCAATCGGCGGTATTCGTCTCGGACGTCCAGCAGACCGGCAACGTGTCGATGACGCACCGCTACATCCGCTCGGGGACGATGGACCCGATGCGCTTTGCCGCGCTGGCCACCGACATCTTCCAGGTCGATAACCTGGGTAGCACGGGCGACCCGCGCCTGACCAAGCCATTCTGCACCGAGCGCTTCGTGCACACCCGCACCCTGCCGTTGCGCGCCGTGACCTGCGTGCGCGCCTACCGCAAGTTCGAAGGCCTGTACAACTTCACGCTGCTCACGGCCAGCACCGACGCCTCACAGGCCAGCCTGCAAAGCCGGCTCGATGTGTCGGGCGTGTCGTACGAAAACGGCATGCGCGTCACGCGCGCCTATCTCGGCGCCTTCGGACGCACGGTGCGCAAATGAGCGGCCCCTGGACCATCGAGACGCTGGCGCGCAACGGCGAGGTGCTGCACCGGCACCGCGTGACCACGCTGCCGATCCGCCTTGGCCGCGCCTACGACAACGACTTCATCGTCGATGACGAGTACGCCGCGGCGCACCACGCGCTGGTGGAACTGGGCCCCGACGACGCGCTGCTGATGCGCGACCTCGATACGAGGAACGGTATCAACCACAAGGGTCGGCGCGTCAAGGAACTGACGCTGGGCGGCGACACCGTCGTGCGCATGGGGCACACGTCGCTGCGCATCCGCCCGGCCGCGCACCCGGTGCCGCCCGAACTGGTCGACCGCACGATGCACGGCTGGGAAGGCATGCTGCCGGGTGGCGCCGGCATCGTGCTGTGCGTGCTGACCGCGCTGCTGGTCGCCTGGCTGCTCGACGCTGGCGCCGACCCCGAACGCTACGCGCTGTATCCGGCGCTGGCCGTGGGCGCGGGCCTGGCCTGGAGCGGCATGTGGGCGTTTTCCAACCGCCTGTTCGGCCGCCGCGCGCGTCTCGGACGGCATCTGTTCATTGTCGGCTTCGGGCTGGCCGCGCTGGTCGGCGTGCGCCTGCTGGCCAGCGTGGTGGCCTATGCATGGTCGTTCGAATGGCTGACCGGCTATGGCTCGCATGCGGTCGTGGTGACGGTGGCATTGATGATCTACTTCCACCTGGCCACCGTCACGCCGCAGTTCCGGCGCCGCTTGCGCATTTCGTGCGCCGGGATCGCGGTCCTGGTCTCGCTGCTGATCCTGGCCGGGAACATGCAGCGCAATGGCCGCACCGCCGACGAGTTGTACATGCCGGTGCTGCTGCCGCCCGAGCTGCGCGCCAGTCCCGATGTGCCTGTGGCCGAGTACATGGGCAGCGTGGGCGCGATGAAGCGCGAGATCGACGCCGAGCGCCGTGGTGACGCCGAGTAAGGTAAAGGCCTAGTCCAGCGCCGCCAGCAGGCGGCTCACCGTTTCGGCGGCGATCGGCTTGGTGAAGTGCTGGTCGAACCCGGCCTCGCGCGAGCGTGCCTGGTCTTCTTCCGAACCCCAGCCGGTGACGGCGACGATGGTCATCCGTGCCAGTTCCGGCATGGCCCGCAGGCGCGTGGCCAGTTCGAAGCCCGTCATGCCGGGCATGCCGATATCGAGGAACGCAACGTCCTGCACGAACTCCCGGGCCAGGGTCAGCGCATCGCGGCCGTTGGTCGCGGTGCGGATCTCGTGCGAGTTCAGTTGCAGCAGCAGCGACAGGCTTTCGGCCGCGTCGATATTGTCGTCCACCACCAGGATGCGGTAGGTGCGGCGCTGCGCCGTGCGGCGATCCTGGCGCGCGGTGTCCTCGCCAGGCACCGCCATGCGCGCGCCCAGTGGCAGGCGCACGGTGAACGTGCTGCCAAGGCCGGCGCCGGGACTCTCGGCGCTGACGCTGCCGCCATGCAGCGCCACCAGCTGGCGCACCAGCGACAGGCCGATGCCCAGCCCGCCCTGCGCCAGACCCATATTGCGACCGACCTGGTTGAACATCTCGAAGATCGTGTCCTGGTGCTCGGGCGGAATGCCCACGCCGCTGTCGGTCACCGATACCACCGCCTGCCCGCCGCCACTGCCGCCGCTGCCGCTGTCGCGTTCCTTGCGCACCGTGAGGCGGATGCTGCCGCCGGGCGGCGTGTACTTGGCCGCATTGGTCAGCAGGTTGTTGATCACCTGTGCGACGCGGGTCGGATCGATGTCGAGCAGCAGCGGTTCACCCCACATGGCGACATCGAGCATGTGGCGCGCGCCCTGAATCATCGGCGTGCTGGTCTCGACCGCGCTTGCCACCACACGGTTCAGATCGACCAGCTGCTTGCGGATATCGATCTTGCCGCTGGTGACGCGGGCGACATCGAGCAGGTCGTCGATCAGGTGCGTCATCTGGCGCGTCTGGCGCTCCAGCATTTCGCGCACGCGCTCGATCGTTTCGGGACTGTCGGCGCGCAGGCGCATGATTTCCAGGCCGGTGCGGATCGGCGCCATCGGGTTACGCAGTTCATGCGCCAGCACGGCCAGGAATTCGCTGCGATGACGCGTGGCCTCGGCCGACTCGTGCGCCTGGCGTTGCAGCGCCGCCTCGACACGGTGGTGCTCGCCGGCGTCGATCTCGAAGGCCGTATGGAAGAAACCGTGCACGGTGCCGGTGGCGTCGCGCAGTGGCGAGAAGGCGGCGCTGAAATGGCGTGTGTCGACTGCCGGCACCAGCTGCACATCGTCGAGCCAGGCCGGCGCGCCGGCAAGCGCACTGTCGACCAGCGGCGCCAAGCGCGGCCAGGCGGCGGGGAGGATGCCGGACAGCGGCTGGCCCAGCGCCTGTGGGTACTCTGCCCCCAGCAGCCTGGCATAGGCATCGTTGAACAGCACCGGCATGGCGGGCGATGCAGGCGTGCCCCAGCCGACCAGCGCCGGATGCCGCGCATCGAGCATCAGATCGACTGCGACGCGCAACTCGGGCGGCCAGCTGGCCGCGTCACCCAGTACAGTGGCTGCCCAATCATGGCGGCGCACCAGGGCGCGCATGCCCCCATCGTCGGAGGAAATGGAAGAAGGTCGGACTGGATCGCTCATGGTTGAATTGTCGCATGAACTCGAATTGACAGTCGGCAATTGCGCCTCGGGTGATGCGATGTCATCGCAGCGGCAGTCACCATGCATGCCGCTTTGACACGCGCCAGGGAATGCTGGAAGATCGACCGTCTCCCATTTTGCCTGTCCCATGCCCTCACGCCGCACCCTGCTCGTCGCCGGTATTGCCTGGCTCCTGTTCTGGACGCTGATGGTGCTCGTCGCCGTCGAAGACTACCGGCGCGACGGGGGCGCCGCGCTCTGGCATCCAGTCTTGTGGCAAACGTCATCGGCACTGGTGGCCACCTGTCTGTTCGTGATCCAGCGCCGCTTCAGCGCGCAGCATGACGTGCTGGTTGCCACGCCGTGGCGCTGGTTCGGGCAGCAGGCGCGCTGGCTGCCGCTGTACTGGTTCGGCTTCACGCCGGTCGTGTTCGCGCTGCGCCACGCGGTCTATGCACTGGCCGGCACGCGTTACGAGCACGAGGCCTGGTCCGAGGTGTTCGTCTACGAGGCGCTCAAGATCTCGCTGTTCTTCGGCCTGTTCACGATGATCGGCTTCGGCCTGCTGTCGTATCGCGAGATGATGAAGGAGCGCGTGCGCGCCGAGCAGGCCAGCGCCCTGCTGCGCGAAGCCCAGCTTGAGCGCCTGACGCGCCAGATGCAGCCGCATTTCCTCTTCAATGCGCTCAACACGATTTCCTCGCTGATGCACACCGATGTGGCACGCGCCGATGCGACCCTCGCGCGGCTGGCCGACGTATTGCGCGCGACGCTGGCGCTGGGTGAAAAACCGCAGGCGAGTCTGGGTGACGAATTGCGTCTGGCCCAGGGCTACGCCGCCGTGATGCAGGAGCGTTTCGACGGGCGCGTGACGCTGGCCTGGGACATCGAGCCGGCCGCCCTGCCAGTGCTGCTGCCCGCGATCAGCCTGCAACCGCTGCTCGAGAACGTGTTCAAGCACACGGTGGCGCACCGGCGCGCACCGACGGCGATCCGGGTCGAAGCCAGGATCGTGGACGGCGCGCTGCGCTTGTGCATCGAGGACGATGGCGGCGTGCTGGCGCCATCCGGCACGCCGGGCACGCCGGGCATCACGGTGATCAACCTGCGCACCCGGCTGGCCGCGTTGCACGGCGCGCGCGCGGACCTTGCCCTGCATGCGCTGCTGCCGGCCGGCGTGCGCGCCGAACTGAGGGTGCCATGCGCCTCCTGATCGTCGACGACGAACGGCCGGCGCGCGAGCGCCTGCGCCGCATGCTCGCGCACGAGCCGGGCGTCACGTCGGTGATGGAAGCAGCCGATGGCGTCGAAGCGCTGGCGCTGATCGCACGCGATGCGCCCGACGCACTGCTGCTCGATATCGAGATGCCGGAACTGTCAGGCATCGACGTCGCCGCTTCGCTGCCGGCGCCGGCGCCACTGGTGGTATTCGTGACCGCCTACGATGACTACGCACTGCGCGCGTTCGATGCCGAGGCGGTCGACTATCTGCTCAAGCCGTTCGATGGCGCGCGGCTGCGGCGCACACTGGATCGGCTGCAGAGTCGGCTGAGCGCAGCGGCACACGCGCCGACAAGCAGCGCCACCCCGCCACGCCAGTTGCTAGTGACCGAGCGCGGCGCCACCCGCGTCGTGCCGGTCGCCGATATCGAATGGCTCGAAACAGCCGATAACTACGTCGCGCTGCACACCCGCAACGGCGCACCGCTGCTGCGCCAGTCCCTGGGCACGCTGCTCGCGCAGCTCGGTCCCGCGTTCGTGCGCTGCCATCGTTGCGCGGCGGTGCGCCTGACTGCCGTCGAGCGCATCGTCCCGCACAGCAGGGGCGATTGCACGCTGGTGCTGCACAGCGGCGCCGTCGTCCCATGCAGCCGGCAATACCGGGCGGCCCTGCTCGATCCGCTTCGCCCCGCCTGAAGTCCGGTTCGCCCCATGGCGCTGGCGCCGCCATGCGAGGCTGCGCGATGCTGGGGTCTTCAAATTCCAAGGACTCCCCATGCAGCCATCTGTTCCTGCCACCAGCCAGCGCCTGTACTTTCTCGACTGGGTACGCATCCTGGCGTTTTTCGTGCTGATCGCCTATCACGTGGGCATGTATTACGTGAGCTGGGACTGGCACGTGAAGAGTGCGCACGCCAGCGAAGCGGCCGAACCCTTCATGCTGCTGTCGTCGCCCTGGCGCCTGACACTGCTGTTCTTCGTGGCCGGGGTGGCCTCGCACTTCCTGCTGACACGCCTGGGCCCACAGATCTTCGTGCGCCGGCGCAGCCTGCGCCTTCTGGTGCCGCTGCTGTTCGGGATGCTCGTGATCGTGCCGCCGCAGCCCTATCTCGAAGTGGTTGAAAAACTCGGCTACACGGGCGACTACCTGGCGTTCATGCGGCTGTACCTGGTGGGCTACGACGGCTTCTGCCGCGACGATTGCCTGTCGCTGCCAACCTGGAACCACCTGTGGTTCGTGCTGTACCTGTGGTGCTATACGATGGTGCTTGCCGCCGGCGCGGCGTTGCTGGGAGAACTGCGCATTGCTGCGCTTGCGCGCCGGGTTGGCGCCCTGCTGGACGGGTGGCGCCTGCTGATATTGCCGGTCGTGTTTCTGGGCGTGGTACGCATCCTGTTGCTCGACCGTTTTCCGCAAGACCATTCGCTGACAAACGACTGGTACAACCATGCCACCTACCTGCCCGTCTTCGTGCTCGGTGCGCTGCTGGCGCGCACGCCACGGATCTGGGCCACGATGACGGCGCAGCGCTGGCCTGCGCTGTGCCTTGCCCTGGCGGCCTGGGCGGGAATCGTGCTGTGGCTGCTGGGGTCGCACGAGACCATGGCGCCGCACGAGATCGAACGCTGGCGCACCGGGATGCGGTTCGTGTACGCGCTGTGCGCCTGGAGCGCCATCATCGCCGCCTGCGGCTTTGCACGTTGTCACCTGAACCGCGACGGGCCGGCCCGGCGCTACCTGACCGACGCCGTGTTCCCCGTCTACATCGCGCACCAGACGCTGATCGTCGTGATGGCGCATGCCTTCAAGCCGCTGCAGCTGGCGCCCGGCTTCGAAGCGGCGCTGTTGATGATCCTGACCGCCTGCGGCAGCTTCGCGCTGTACGAGATGGTGCGGCGCGTGCCGCTCGTGCGGCCGTTGTTCGGTCTGGCGCGGCAAGTGCGCATGCCACGGACGACCGAATCCCTGACTGCCACAGCGTTGCGGCAGTAAGCGTCATCCGCACGTTCGGGGTGCACCATATGAGTACGCCTTGGTGAGCGCCAGCGGTCAACCGGGCTGGCCCGATCCTTGCATGTACTAAAGCACACTGAACTGCGGGAGAAGTCGATGTTGACCCAAAACGATGTGCTCGAATACACGGGCATGCATGGCCATATGATCCGCGTGCTGTGGATCGACCGCGCCCAGGCGCTGGCCTGGACGTACCGGCTGGCCAGCCCCTCGGCCCTGCCCGAACCGACGCCCTTGCACGACCTTGAGGACGAACTGCGCAGCGGTGGCGCGCGCCGCCTGCTGGTCGATCCGTTTGCGGCCGCGCCGCCGCAAGAGCCGGTACCGCAAGGCTACCTGGCCCTGCAAGCCAAGGCCTGGTCGGCCGTGCGCACCCTGCACGCCGATCGTCAGGCGCTGTACCAGCCGCGCGAGCGCGCCATCCTGATCGCTGGCTACGCTGCGGCCCATGGCATCTCGAAGTCCAGCATCCTGCGCTACCTGCGCCGCTACTGGGAACGGGGCCAGACGCCGGATGCGCTGCTGCCGGACTACGGCAACTCGGGCGCACCGGGGCGCACGCGCGCCGTCACTGCCGGCATCAAGCGTGGCCGGCCACGCAAGGGCGAGGCCACCGGCACCAATGCCGACGAACGGATGCGCGCAATCTTCCGCGCCGCTGCAGCGCGCTACGCCGCCAGCCACGACGATTTTTCGCGCCGCGCAGCGTATCGCCAGATGCTGGGCGACTTCTTCCAGGGCCAGGACGCGGGCGGCCTGCCGAGCTTCGGCCAGTTCAACTACTGGCTCGAACGCGACGCTGCTGCCCCGCCAGCGGTCACGCTGACACGCCCGTCTGCACCATTGCCGGGCCGCGCTGCACCACGCTTTGCCCATCACGCCGCCATGCCGTAACCCACCAATCCGGTGCGCCGCACGCCACCGTGGTGCGCACCGGATGATCGTCTAGCGCGGCCGATGCATCTGGAACAGCTGTTCCGGCCCGACCGAGAAGTAATCGGCCGGCCCGCCCGCGCGCAGGATATGGCCGGCATTGGCCGTGTCGTAGACACCATCCTTCAGCGACGCTGCGGCGATGTGCACACCCACCACTTCGCCCAATACGAGCCAGGTCGGCACCGTCTCGCCGCTGGCCTGCTGCAGCTGGATGATCTGCGTGACCTTGCATTCGAACGCCACCGGACTTTCGGCCACGCGCGGGGCCGCCACCAAGCGCGATGACGTGGGCGTCAGCCCGGCCAGCGCGAACTCGTCAACCTCGGGGCCGACGGCGGCGCACGACGCATTCATCGCCTCGGCCAGCGGGCGGGTCGCGAGGTTCCACACGAATTCGCCCGTCTCCTGCACATTGCGCAGCGTGTCCTTGGCGCCGATGCTGGCAAACCCGACGATCGGCGGCACGTAATTGAAGGCGTTGAAGAAGCTGTACGGGGCCAGGTTGCGCACGCCGGATGCGCTCAGCGACGAGATCCAGCCGATGGGCCGTGGGCCGACGATGGCATTGAAGGGATCGTGGGGCAGCCCGTGGCCTTGACGGGGTTCGTAGAAATGGATCGACATGGATTGGCTTTTTCTTGAATGGGTTGGAATGGTGTGCGTTCAGGGCGCATTCAGGGCCCGTTGATCGCGCGGGCCGCATCGGCGCTCAGGCAACTGGCCAGCAACCTGACCGGGGCCGGCAGCGCCAGCGTACTGCGCAGCGCAAGCAGCAGCGTGCGCTCGGCCCAGTCGTCGGTCAGCGTGATCAGCTTCAGGCCCATCGAGCGCACGTGCGGTTCGGCGGCCAGGCGCGGCAGCACGCCGATGCCCAGGCCCACCATCACCATGCGGCAGACGGCGTCGAAGCTGCGCACCTGGATACTGAGCTTCAATGGCTTTTCAAGGCGGCTGCATTCGGTGCGCAGCCGTTCGGCCAGCGACGTGGCTTCGGACAGGCTGACGAATTCATAGTCCAGCGCATCGGCCAGCCGCACGCTGTCGTGCGTGGCCAGCGGATGATCGTGCGACACGATCAGGACCAGCCGGTCCTGGCGGTAATCGAAGACGTCGATGTCGCCGACGGCGGTGCGGTCGGCGAACAGGCCGATGTCGGCGCGGTTCTCGCGCACGGCTGCCACGACGTCGCCGCTGTTACGCTCTTCCAGGCTGACGCGGATGCCCGGATGCTCGCGCCGAAAGCGCGTCAGGTCGTCCGGCAGAAACTGCGTGACTGCGGACGTATTGGCCCAGATGCGCACCTGACCCCGGCCGCCGGCAGCGAAGTCGGACAGGTCGCCGGACATCCTGTCGACATCCTGCAGGATGCCCAGCGCGTGCTGAAAACACGAGCGGCCCGCTTCGGTCAGCGTGACGCCATTGGCGTGGCGGTACAGCAGCCGGGTGCCCAGATGCGCCTCAAGGTCCGATACACGTTTGCTTGCTGCGGCGACGGCGAGATTGGATTGCTGGGCGCCGCGCGTGATGCTGCCGGTGCGCGCAATCTCGATGAACAAGTTGAGCGTGACCAGATCAAAACGCGCGTAGTTCAACAGCACTCTCCTTGGATGACGACAGGGTAGACAGCGTGCATCTTGCCACAAGCACGTGGCAGCGTTGCGCGCGGGTTCAGAACACCCAGTCTTCTTCCTTCCTGCGCCATGCTTCATAGGCCCGGATCTTGTCAGCGTGGCCGATCGTCAGCGCGATATCGTCGAGGCCATGCAGCAGCCGGTCCTTGCGCGCCGGGTCCACCTCGAACCGGCTGATGCGTTCGTCGCCTGGCCAGGTGACGGTCTGCGCCGGCAGGTCGACCTTCAGCGAAAAGCCGGGCGTGGCGTCGCACGCCGTGAACAGCGCATCGACCTCGTGGTCCGCGAGCACGATCGGCAGCAAGCCGTTCTTGAAGCAGTTGTTATAAAAAATCTCGGCAAACGACGGCGCGATGAGGACGCGGATGCCGTAGTCGGCCAGCGCCCACGGCGCATGTTCGCGCGAACTGCCGCAGCCGAAATTCTCGCGCGCAAGCAGGATGCTGGCACCCTGGTAGCGCGGCTGGTTCAGCACGAAATCCGGGTTCAGCGGCCGGCCGCTGCAGTCCTGATCCGGTTCGCCGATATCGAGATAGCGCCAGGCATCGAACAGGTTCACGCCGAAGCCGGCGCGGCGGATCGACTTGAGAAACTGCTTGGGGACGATGGCATCGGTATCGACATTGCCGCGATCGAGCGGCACGACCAGTCCTTCGTGTACGGTAAATTGTTCCATCAGCTCCACTCCCGGATATCGACGAAATGCCCCATGACGGCCGCGGCGGCTGCCATTTCCGGACTGACCAGATGCGTGCGGCCGCCCGCGCCCTGGCGCCCTTCGAAATTGCGGTTCGAGGTCGAGGCCGATCGCTGGCCGGGCTGCAGCTGGTCCGCGTTCATGCCCAGGCACATCGAGCAGCCCGGCTCGCGCCATTCGAAGCCCGCCTGGCGGAAGATGGCGTCGAGCCCTTCGGCCTCGGCCTGCTGCTTGACCAGCCCCGAGCCCGGCACCACCATCGCCAGTTGCACGTTGTGCGCGACCTGCCGGCCGCGCACGATGGCAGCGGCAGCGCGCAAATCCTCGATGCGCGAGTTGGTGCACGAGCCGATGAAGACCACATCGACATGGATGTCGGTGATGCGCGTACCGGGCGCCAGGCCCATGTACGACAGCGCGTGCACGATGCCGGCACGCCGGGTCGGGTCCGGCTCGTGCGCCGGATCGGGCACCATGCCGTCGACGGTCGTGACCATCTCGGGCGACGTGCCCCACGTGACCTGGGGCTTGATCGTGGCCACGTCGATCGTCACCACCGCATCGAACACGGCGCCGGGGTCGCTCGCGAGGGTGCGCCAGTAGGCGACGGCGCGCTCCCACTGTGCGCCGCGGGGCGCTTCGGGGCGCCCGTCCAGGTAGGCGAGCGTCTTGTCGTCGACCGCGATCATGCCGCAGCGCGCGCCGGCCTCCACCGTCATATTGCACAGGGTCATGCGGCCTTCCATCGACAAGGCGGTGACTGCCGCGCCGGCATACTCGATCGCATAACCGGTCGCGCCTGCGGTGCCGATCTTGCCGATCATGGCCAGCGCCATGTCCTTGGCCGTCACGCCAGGCGGCAGCACGCCGTCGTAGCGCACCAGCAGGTTCTTCGACTTCTTGCCGAGCAGGCACTGGGTCGCCAGCACATGTTCGACCTCGGACGTGCCGATGCCAAATGCCAGGCAGGCAAACGCGCCGTGCGTGCTTGTATGGCTGTCGCCGCAGACGACGGAGAGGCCCGGCAGCGTGACGCCCTGCTCCGGCCCGATCACATGCACGATGCCCTGGCGCCGGTCCGTCATGCCGATTTCGTCGATCCCGAATTCGCCGCAGTTTTTCGTCAGTGTCTCCACCTGCAGGCGCGAGACGGGATCATCGATGCCGGCCGCGCGGTCGGTAGTGGGGATATTGTGGTCGGCCACGGCCAGGTTCGACGCGATGCGCCAGACCTTGCGGCGGTGCGTGCGCAGGCCTTCAAAGGCCTGCGGGCTCATGACTTCATTGAGCAGATGGCGGTCGACGTACAGCAGCGTCGTGCCGTCGTCCTCGACGTGCACTTCGTGCCGTGACCACAATTTATCGTACAGCGTGTATGCCATGATCTGTCGTCTCCATCGCGATCGTTCGATTGCCGACACTGCCCGCTCTGCGGCGGCGTTGCCGGTGGACCGAGTGTGGCCCGAAACCGCGTGACCGGGGAATCCCTGAATCGGCAATTCCCGTTTCGCGGATGGCGAAGGCTTCGCGGAATGCGAAACCTGCACGACCGATAATACGAATGCCGGACGCGCGAGAAGTCAGTACATTGGCTTGTACCTTGCTGCACCCAAAGCCCGCCCCGGAGAGCGGGTCATGACAGACACATTCACAGGAGACCTACGATGCTTCGCACCCTTGCCGGCAGCATGCTGCTGCTCGCTTCAGCCACAGCCCTTGCCCAATCGCTGCCATCCAAGCCGATCACGCTGATCGTTCCCAACCCGCCCGGCGGCGTGGTCGACACGGCCGCGCGCGTGGTCGCGCAACCGCTCGGGCAGCTGCTCAAGCACACGGTCGTCGTCGACAACCGGCCCGGCGGCAGCGGCAATATCGCCTACCAGACGGTGGCGCGCTCGGCACCCGACGGCGCCACGCTGCTGGTATCGTACTCGGCGTATCACACCGCCAATCCGTCGCTGATGACGAAGCTGCCGTGGGCGCCCAAGGATTTCACGCCCGTTGCGCTGCTGGTCACCGCGACCAATGTCGTGGCCGTGCACCCGTCCCTGCCGGTCAATACGCTGGGTGAACTGGTGGCCTACCTGAAAAAGAACCCCGGCAAGTTCAGCTATGCGTCGCAGGGCAACGGCTCGCTGTCGCATATCGGGACCGAGCTGTTCAAGCAGCAGACCGGCACCAATATGCTGCACGTTCCGTACAAGGGTTCCGGCCAGGCGGTTGCGGACGTGCTATCGGGACGCGTGCACGTGTTCATCACGACGCCGCCATCGGTGATGCAGCATGTCCAGTCCGGCAAGCTGAAGGCGCTGGCCATCGCCGGCAAGGCGCGTCATCCGATGCTGCCGCAGGTACCGACGACGGCCGAAGCGGGCTTCCCCGACTTCACGCTCGAAGCCTGGGTGGGCCTGTTCGCGCCGGCGGGCACGCCGCCGGCTCTCGTCACGCAATTGACCAATGGCGTGAAGGGTGCGCTGGACACGCCGGAAGCGAAAAAGCAGGCCGATGCCCAAGGCGTCGAAATCCACTACCTGAATCCGCCTGCCGTCGCCAGCCTCGTAACGGGCGAGCTCGACTACTGGAACAAGGTCATCAAGAAGGCGAACATTACGCTCGATTGATGCCTTGCCGTCAGGCCTGGTCTGCCGCCAGGCCGGCGCCGCAATCCTTGCAGAACTGCGCGCGCGGATCGTGCCCCGTGCTGCCGCAACTGCTGCAGGTACGCGGTTCGCCGCGCGGCGCGTGGCGCGACAGCTTCTGTGACGTCATTTCGGCGCTGACGATCCCCGTCGGCACCGCCAGGATGCCCCAGCCAAGCAGCATCATGAACGACGCGATTGCCTTGCCCAGATGTGTGTGCGGCGTGATATCGCCATAGCCGACTGTGGTGATCGTCACCGTGGCCCAGTACATCGCCATCGGGATGCTGGTAAAGCCGCTTTCGGGCCCCTCGACCACGTACATGACAGTACCGAGAATCAGGATCAGCATCAGCACGACCGACAGGAACACCATGATCTTGCGCTTGCTGGCCACCAGCGCCTCACCCAGGCGCGTGTACTCGTCGACATAACGCGTGAGCTTGAGGATGCGGAAAATGCGCAGCAGGCGCAGGATGCGCACGTCGAGAAACACCTGACTGCCCGGCACCAGCAGCGAAATCCAGGTCGGCAGCACCGACACCAGATCGATCACACCATAGAAGCTGCGCGCATAGCCCACCGGGCGCTGCACGCAGACCAGGCGCGCGATGTACTCGAGGGTGAAGAAGATCGTGAACGTCCATTCGAGCACCGACATCTGCACCGCATAGCGCCGGCCGATGGCCGGCACGCTGTCGAGCACCACGGTGAGGATGCTGAGCAGGATGATCGCGACCAGCGCGAGGTCGAAGCGGCGCCCGGCCGGCGTGTCGGTGCCGAAGATGACGTCGAACATGCGCGCACGCCAACCACCCGCCGGGCGACCCAGCAGGGTTGGCATATCGCGTGGCGCAGTGGGGACAGGTTGGTTGTCGCTCGCCCGGCTCATCGGGCGTGCTGCGTGACCCAGGCGCCGAAGGCAGCCATGAATTTTTCGAAGAACGCACGCGTGCTGTCGTCGATCAGCCTGTCGCCCTCGTATTTGGCAGCGACGCCGCCGATATACGCTTCCGGCGCCGGCATCGTCGGCATGTTCAGGAACGGCAGCATCTGGCGCAGATGGTGGTTGGCGCCGAAACCGCCCAGGACGCCGGGCGAAACGCTGACCACGGCGCATGGCTTGTCGGCGAACGCCGCCTTGCCATACGGGCGCGAGCCGACGTCGATGGCATTCTTGAGCGAACCCGGTACCGAGCGGTTGTATTCGGGCGTGCAGAACAGGATGCCGTCCGCGCCCCCGATCGCTTCGCGGAACACCGTGAACGCGGACGGCGGCGTGGCGGTGTCGTCGTCCTCGTTGTACAGCGGCAGATCGCCCAGTTCGACGATGGTCAGTTCAAAGCCATCCGGTGCCACGTCGATGAGGCTGTTGGCAACGCGGCGGGTGAACGATTCCTTGCGCAGGCTACCGACGAGGACGGCGATTTTCTTGGTGGTCATGGGGATTCCTTGGTTATGCATGATGTGTATTGTCGATCGCTCATGATAACCAGTTTCACCCCGATGCTGGGCGGCTACAGGCGCAGCCGCCGGTACATCTGCAGGAAGCGCTTGCGCGCCGCCTTGCTCAAGACCACGACCGGATCGCCGTGCCACGCATACAGGAACGGCGCGCCGCCCTGGCGGTCGCTGATGCGCACCGACAGCAAAAAGCACGTGCCCAGCGGGTACTGCGCCAGATCGAGCAGGCGGCGCGAGCACTGCACGCGCATGCCCGTCGAAAACGCCTGCCCCGAGACGGGCGAAATGCACGGCCGGCCGCGCCAGTCCAGGCTGGATTCCACCGCCACCTCGCGGTAGGCCCAGGCATCGCGCGCCATCGTTACGCCTTCGCCAGCGCGGGTGCGCGAACCACGTGCGCCTCGCGGATCGGCAGATTGATCAGCGCGGCGGCTGCAGCCAGGGCCATGTCGGCGTACCACATCCAGCTGTAATCACCCGTGTGGACGACGGCCAGCCCGCCCAGCCAGGCACCGAAGAAGCCGCCGATCTGGTGCGACAGCAGGGTCATGCCGAACAGCGTGGCCAGGTAGCGCACGCCGAACAGCTTGCCCACCAGGCCTGCCGTTGGCGGCACCGTCGCCAACCAGGTAAAGCCCAGCGCGCCGGCAAAAATATAAAAGGTCCCCGCGGTCTTGGGCGCCAGCAGATACAGGCCGACGATGACGACGCGGCTCGCGTAGATCCAGAACAGCAGCGACTTCATGCGATAGCGCGAGGCCAGCATCCCGGCCGAGAGGCTGCCCGCGATGTTGAACAGGCCAATCAGCGCGAGCGCCGTGGCCGACACCGTCGTCGGCAAGCCGCACATGGCGACTTCGCCCGGCAAGTGCGTGACGAGAAAGGCGATGTGAAAGCCGCAGGTGAAAAAGCCCGCATGCAGGCACAGGTAGCTGCGGTCGCGCAGTGCCTGGCGCAGTTGCTGGCCGAGGGCAATGGTGGGTGCTGCCGATGCGGCCGGTGCTGCCGATGCGGCCGGTGCTGCCGATGCGGCCGTCGGCAATGCTGGCGCAACGGCAGCGCGCTTGCGTCGCAGCGGCCAGGCCAGCGGGATGGTGAGCAAGGCGGTCGCGGCCAGCGTCAGCATCGCCACGATCCAGCCGGCACCGGCGATGATCGCGCCCATCAACGGGGCCAGCGCGAACTGGCCGAACGAGCCACCGGCATTGATGAAACCGGACGCGAACGCGCGGCGCTCGGGCGGCAGGCGCTGGGCCGTGGCGCCGATCAGGATCGAGAAGCTGCCCGCCCCTGCCCCGGCCGCCGACAGGAAGCCCATCGTCAGCAACAGCGCCCATTCGGAGCCGACGAACGGCGTGGCCGCCGTGCCGAGCGCCAGCATCACACCGCCCAGGGCGATGACGCGGCCCGGGCCGTACTTGTCAGCCACGGCGCCAAAGACCGGCTGCGCCACGCCCCACATCAGCTGCGCCACCGCCATCACGAAGCTGATCGTGGCGACACCCAGGCCGGTGGCCGTGTTGAGGGGTGACAGAAACAGGCCGCTGGTCAGGCGCGTCCCCGTCGTGATCATCATGACGGCGCTGGCAACCAGGATCAGGGTCCAGGCCGCGCGGGGCGACAGGTGGGCGGGGGCGTTTGTCATTTGGCAATTATAGAGCCACCGCCCCGCCCCAGGCGACGATCAGTCGACAGATTAGTCGGCTGGCATGCGAATCAGCAATGCGGTCGATTGCGCGGCCATGCCCTCTTCGCGCCCGAGGTAACCGAGCTTCTCGTTGGTCTTGGCCTTGATATTGACCTGCTGCGGCGAGACGCCCAGGTCTTCGGCAATGCGCGTGACCATCAGCGGGATGTGCGGCGCCATCTTCGGCTGTTGCGCAATGATGGTCGCATCAATGTTGCCGATCGTGTAGCCGGCGTGCAGCACGCGGTTCGCCACTTCGCGCAGCAGCGTGCGCGAGTCGGCGCCAGCAAACATCGGGTCGGTGTCCGGGAAGTGCTTGCCGATATCGCCCAGCGCGGCCGCGCCCAGCAGCGAATCGATGATCGCGTGCAGCAGCACGTCGGCATCCGAATGGCCTTGCAGGCCCAGGCGGTGCGGGATTGTCACGCCGCCGACGATGAGCTTGCGCCCTTCGACGAGCGCGTGGTTGTCATAGCCGGTGCCGATGCGAAACGGTGGAGTGGGATTGTAGGATGCGAGTGCCATGATGGTCGTTTCTTGTCTTGGTCAGATGGAGGCGTCGGCGGCCAGGTACATCTCGGCGATCCGGATGTCCGATGGCAGCGTGACTTTGAGATTGCGCGGGTGCCCTTCGACCAGCCTGGGGGCCAGGCCAAGGGCTTCGACCGCGCTGGCGTCGTCGGTGATCGCGGCAGGATCGGTCGCCGCGTCGAGCGCGCGGCACAGCAGCGCGTAAGTGAACATCTGCGGCGTCTGGGCCAGCCACAGGTTGGCGCGGTCCACGGTGGCGATGCCGCCCTCGCCCCTGCGCTTGACGGTATCGACCACTGGCAGGGCCAGCAGGCCGCCGGCCGGATGGTCGCCCGTCCCGGTGATCAGGCGTTCGATCAGCGCCGCGTTCAGGCCGGGGCGCGCGGCGTCGTGTACCAGCACGTGGTCGGTATCGGCCAGCGTGGCGCGTACGGCGTGCAAGCCGTTGCGGATCGATTCCATGCGCGTCGCGCCACCGCAGCGCAACACGGTGACGCGGCTGGCGCCAGTCATTGCGTCGGGCAGCACGGCGTCGATGAACGGGTCGTCAGGACTGACGACGACGTAGGTGTGGGCAATCAGCGGGCTGGACAGAAAGGCGTCGACCGTGTGGCGCAGCATCGGCTTGGCGCCGATGGCAAGGTACTGCTTGGGGCTGCGGGCAGCCATGCGTGCGCCGACGCCGGCGGCCGGAATCAGGGCCACGTGGCGACGGCTTGCGTCGGGTTGTTCGTTCATTGTCATCAACAGCTGGTTGTCATCCATTGCGGCGTGCGGTTCTCAGCAACGACTGTACCTCACCTGCACAAACCTTGCCCAGGCGGGCGTACTCCTGCGGCGTGTCGATGGCCGCCTGCAGCACTTCGACCCTGGCCATCTCGCCCTTGATATAAGGCATCCAGCTACGGTCGATCTCGCGCTGCAGCAGCGCCTGCGCCTGGCCGATGGGCGCGTACAGCGGCTTGCCGGCAAAGCGCCCCGCCAGCCGCGCGCGCACGGTCGCCTCGGCCTTGGGCATGAAGCTCTGGTACGTCGTCAGGTGACGCATTTCATGGGCCAGCACTTCGCGGTAGGCGCACGATGCGGGTGGGAATTCGCGGCTGACATACACGACGATGGGCGCGTAATCGAGACTGACGTCAATCCGCGGCGCCACGCATTCGTAACCGGTGGCCGGGTCGGCCAGCATGCGCCCGCCGACATTGATGCGCACCCGTGCTTCGGTGTGGGTCAGGCCCAGCACCCACGAGCCGCGCCGCACGCTGGGCATCAGGCGCGTGAGGTCATAGTACGAGCGCGTGTTGTCGATGCGATAGCCCTGCTCGCGCGTCGACAGTACCGAGATGCTTTCGCCGATCGTGTCTTCGCAGCGCGCCTGCAGCGGCGTGCGGGTCTGGGCCGACGCCGCCGAGATCAATAACGACAGCATTGCTGCCAACAACAGGTGCTGCATCGTGATCAGGCAGGCGTCCAGTCGCCAGCCAGGATTTTCTCGAGCCAGAACGTGCCGATGATCGTCTTGACGTCGGTGATCTCGCCACTGCGCACGAGGTCCAGGAGTTCGGGCAGCGTGACGGAAAACAGTTCAAGGAATTCGCCGGCATCGAGCTGTTGCTCGCCGTGCGTCAGGTCTTCGGCCAGGAAGATCTCGAGGTGCTCGTCCGAGTAGGCAATGGCATTGTGGATGGTGCAGACGAAGCGCCACTTGGCCGCCGTGTAGCCGGTCTCCTCGACCAGTTCGCGCTTGGCGCAATCGAGGTGGTCTTCGCCCGGATCGATTTTACCGGCCGGGAATTCGATGAAGACCTTGCCATTCGGGTAGCGGAACTGGCGTTCCAGCAGGATGCGCCCATCGGGCAGCAGCGGCAGGATGACAACGGCGCCGGGGTGGCGGATGAATTCGCGGTGGCTTTCCTTGCCATCCGGCAGGCGGATCCGGTCGCGTTCGACCTTCAGGAAGGGACCATCGTAGACGACGCTGCCGTCGAGGCGGGTTTCTTTCAGTTCCGACACTATGTGCTCCTTATCGTTGAGGCTGCGATACGGAGCATCATAAGCGAACCTCTCGATTTCTACCTGCGTGGCTTGTGCAGATACCGCATCACGAAGCCGGGAAACGCCAGCACCAGGAACAGGCACCCGGTCACGGCATGAAACTCCCAGGTCTGCACGGCCACCGAGCCGATGCGCGATTCGAGCAGGCGGGCAATGAAGCCCACCACGAAGTACAGGACGATCAGCTCGAGCAGCCGCACCGGGAACGGCTTGGTGCGCCGCTCCCCGGCCGGCTTGCGGCTGGGGAGCGCCACGAGCCCGAACAGGCGCTCGTTGATGAACGGCAGGTTGGCAGCGGCCAGTGCGAGAAGCACCACCAGCCAGGTGGCCAGGTTCAGATCCACGCCTTACTTGGCCAGCGTGGCCTGCATGGCGCTGTAGCAAACGGCCAGCAGGCTGCCCGGGATCACGCCCATCACCACGATCGCCACGCCGTTGAGCGACATGACGATGCGCATGTCCAGCGGGGTCGAAATGGCCGAGGTGTCGGCGGCTTCATCGAACCAGATGGTCTTGACGATGCGCAGGTAGTAGAACGCACCGATCAGCGAGAACATGACAGCCACGACCGCCAGCCACACCATGCCGGTATTGGCCACGGCCTGCAGCACCGCGTACTTGGCGATGAAGCCCACCATCGGCGGCACGCCGGCCAGCGAGAACATCAGGATGGTCATGACAATGGCGAACCATGGGCTGCGCTTGCCGAGACCCTTGAAGTCGCTGATCAGTTCGGCTTCATGGCCGGCGCGTGCCAGCATCATGATCAGGCCGAAGGTACCGACCGTCGTGAGCACATAGATGATCGTGTAGTACATACCGGCGCTGTAGGCGGCAGCAGCATCGGTCAGATCGCTGCCCGTATTGCCCACCACGAGGGCCAGCACGACAAAGCCCATTTGGGCAATGGTCGAGTAAGCCAGCATGCGCTTGATATTGGTCTGCGCGATCGCGGTGATGTTACCGAACGCCAGCGACAGCACGGCCACGACCATCAGCATCTGCTGCCAGTCGAACGCCATCGAAGGCAGTGCTTCGACCAGCAGGCGGATGACGATGGCGAACGTTGCCAGCTTCGGCGCGCCACCCAGCAGCAGCGTGACAGCCGTCGGGGCGCCCTGCACCACGTCCGGCACCCACATGTGGAATGGCACGACGCCGAGCTTGAACGCCAGGCCGGCTACCAGGAACACCAGGCCGAAGACCAGAATCATGCGGTCGGCTTCGCCGGCGCTCGTGACACGGCCGATGGTGTCGATATCGATCGAACCGGTTGCGCCATAGATCATCGACATGCCGTACAGCAGGAAGCCCGATGCCAGTGCGCCGAGGACGAAGTACTTCATTGCCGCTTCGGTCGAGATCGCGTGATCGCGGCGCAGCGCCACCAGCGCGTACAGCGACAGCGACATCAGTTCCAGACCGAGGTAGATCGACAGCATGCTGTTACCGGAGATCATGATCATCTGGCCCAGCATCGAGAACAGTGCGAGCACATAGAACTCGCCGCCCAGGTTGCCCGACATCATGTCGCGCGCACCGACATACTGGCGCGAATAGACCAGGGTCATGGCCGTGGCCAGGTAGGTAAACAGCTTGAGCAGGTTCGACATCGGATCGGACACGTACATATTACTGAACGTGAAGACGGTCGTGCCGGCATTGAAATCGACGAACGAGAACACGGCGCAACCGGCGATTGCCAGCAGCGACAGCGCATACGTCAGATTGCGCTTGCCGGCCTTCAGGTACATATCGATCAGCAGGATCGCCGATGTCGCGATCAGGAGGAAGATCTCGGCATACACCGGCACCAGATTGGTGTCGGCTGCCGATAACAGGGTTGGGGTCATCTCATTCATGGCGTTTTATTGAGGCACTTTGCTGACTGCGACATGTTGCAGGAGATCGGTGACCGACACCTGCAAGGTCTCGGCGATCGGCGCCGGGTACAGGCCCATGGCCAGGGTGGCGATGGCCAGCACCGACAGGATGGCGAACTCGCGCCCGTTCAGGTCGACCAGTTCGGCCACATGCTTGTTGGCGACCGGGCCAAAGATGACGCGCTTGACCATCCACAGCGAATAGGCAGCGCCCAGGATCAGCGCGGTACCCGAAGCCAGGCCCGTCCAGAAGTTGAACTCGACCGCGCCCAGGATGACCATGAACTCGCCGATGAAGCCCGACGTCGCCGGCAGGCCGGCATTGGCCATCGAGAACAGCACGGCGAAGGCAGCGAACTTTGGCATCGTGTTGACGACACCGCCGTAGGCAGCGATTTCACGCGAGTGCACACGGTCGTACAGCACGCCGATACACAGGAACATCGCGCCCGACACGAAGCCGTGCGAGATTGCCTGCATCAGGCCGCCCTGCACGCCCAGGTCGTTGAACATGAAGAAGCCCAGCGTGACGAAGCCCATGTGAGCAATCGACGAGTACGCTACCAGTTTCTTCATGTCCTTCTGGACCAGCGCGACCAGGCCGATGTAGATCACGGCGATCAGCGACAGCACGATGACGACCGGCGCCAGGTACTGGCTTGCGTCCGGGGTGATCGGCAGCGAAAATCGGAGAAAACCGTATGCGCCCAGCTTCAGCATGATCGCAGCCAGCACGACCGAACCGCCGGTTGGCGCTTCGACGTGGGCATCCGGCAGCCACGTGTGCACCGGCCACATTGGCACCTTGACGGCAAATGCCATGAAGAACGCGCAGAAGATCAGGATCTGCTCTTTCATCGTCAGCGGCAGCAGGTGCCAGTCGAGGATGTTGAACGTGCCCGACGCGTTGTACAGGTAGATGATCGCGACCAGCGTCAGCAGCGAACCGAAGAACGTGTACAGGAAGAACTTGAACGCTGCATACACGCGGTTCGGGCCGCCGAACACGCCGATGATGATGAACATCGGGATCAGCGTCGCTTCGAAGAAGAAGTAGAACAGCAGGCCGTCCAGCGCGCAGAACACGCCGATCATCAGACCCGACAGGATCAGGAACGAACCCATGTACTGGGCGACACGTTCCTGGATCACTTCCCAGGCCGCCAGCACGACGATGATCGTGATGAAGGCGGTCAGCGGCACGAACCACAGCGACAGGCCATCGACACCCAGGCGGTAGAAGATGTTGAAGCGATCGATCCAGGCCGCTTGTTCAAAGAACTGCATGCCGTGGGCTGCGTTGTCGAAGTTCGTGATCAGGGGAATCGTCGGCAACAGACTGACGATGGCGCCCACGAGCGAGAGCATGCGTACCATGCCGGCATTCTTGTCGCGGCCGACGGCCAGGACCAGTACGCCGAACAGGATCGGGAGCCAGATGGCCAGGCTCAGGTACGGTGGAAATGTTGAAATTGTAGACTGCATCATTTTTCGTTATCTCTGCCTGTGATTAACCGCGCCAGAACGGGAAGAAGTACAGCATGGCCGCCAGCACGCCAACGATCATCACGAACGCATAGTGGTAGATGTAACCGGTCTGTGCTTTACGGGTGATGGTCGAGAACCAGCCGACTGCCTTGGCGCTGCCGTTGACGACCAGGCCGTCGATCAGGCCGCGGTCGCCTACTTTCCACAGGCCACCGCCCAGCAGCAGCGAGCCGCCGGCGAAGACTTTCTGGTTGAACGCATCCATGTAGTACTTGTTGTCCAGCAGGGTGTGCAGCGGCTTGAACTTGGCATAGAACCAGGCCGGCACGCGTGGGTTGATCATGTAGCAGTAGTAGGCGGCAACGACGCCAGCCAGTGCCAGCCAGAACGGTGCGGTCTGCAGGCCGTGCAAGGCCATCGCGGCAGCGCCGTGGAACATCTCGCCAAGTTCGGCCATGGCCGGGTGGTTCGGGTTCACGGTGATGACGCCATCGAAGAACGTGCCATGCAGCATCGGCTGGATCGTGAAGAAACCGATCAGCATCGATGGAATCGCCAGCAGGACCAGCGGCACCGTCACGACCCATGGGGACTCGTGCGGCTTCTGGCCCGGGGCCAGGCCGTGGTGGCCGTGGTCGTCGTGCGCGTCTTCCTCGTGATGCGAACCGGAATCGTGCAGTGCGTGCGGCTCGTCATGCTCGTGACCAGCGGTCGCCTTGTGGTGCGTGTCATGAGCAGCATGAGTTGCGTGAGTTGCGTGAGCATCATGATGATCATGCGCATGAGCTTTGCCGAAACGCTCTTCGCCGTGGAACACGAGGAAGTACATACGGAACGAGTAGAACGCCGTGACGAATACGCCGGCCAGCACCGCGAAGTTCGCGAAGCCGGTACCTGGCAGATTACTTGCGTGCACTGCCTCGATGATCGAATCCTTCGAGTAGAAGCCCGAGAAGAACGGCGTACCGATCAGGGCCAGCGAACCGATCAGCGAAGTGATCCAGGTGATCGGCATGTACTTGCGCAGGCCGCCCATGTTGCGCATGTCCTGGTCGTGGTGCATGCCCATGATGACCGAGCCGGCGCCAAGGAACAGCAGCGCCTTGAAGAACGCGTGCGTCATCAGGTGGAATGCGGCGACCGAGTAGGCCGACACACCCAGTGCGACGGTCATGTAACCCAGCTGCGACAGCGTCGAGTAAGCAACCACGCGCTTGATGTCGTTCTGGATGATGCCCAGGAAGCCCATGAACAGCGCGGTGATCGAACCGATGACGATGATGAACGACAGCGCGCCATCGGACAGCTCGAACAGCGGCGACATGCGCGACACCATGAAGATGCCGGCGGTAACCATCGTTGCGGCGTGGATCAGTGCCGAGATCGGGGTCGGACCTTCCATCGAGTCAGGCAGCCAGACGTGCAGCGGGAACTGCGCCGACTTGCCCATCGCGCCGATGAACAGGCAGATACAGGAGGCGGTCAAGAGCGGCCAGTCGGTGCCCGGCACGGTCATCAGGGCCAGCTGGTCGGCCTGCGCGAACACTTCGGCGTAGTTCATCGTGCCGGCGGCGGCCAGGATCAGGCCGATACCGAGGATGAAGCCGAAGTCGCCGACGCGGTTGACCAGGAACGCCTTCATGTTGGCGAAGATCGCCGTTGGACGCGTGTACCAGAAGCCGATCAGCAGATACGAGACCAGGCCCACTGCTTCCCAGCCGAAGAACAGCTGCAGGAAGTTGTTGGACATGACCAGCATCAGCATGGCGAACGTGAACAGCGAGATGTACGAGAAGAAGCGGTTGTAGCCGTCATCCTCGGCCATGTAGCCGATCGTGTAGATGTGCACCATCAGCGACACCGACGTGACGACGCACATCATCATCGCGGTCAGGGTGTCGATCTGGAAGCCGACGGCCAGCTTGAGCGTGCCGACGGTCATCCAGGTGTACAGGTCCTGGTTGAGCTTGAAGCCGTCGAGCGCGGCCATCAGGGTCATGACCGAGATGACCAGCGCGATCGCCACGCCGAGGATGGTCGCGGTATGCGACACCTTGCGGCCGACGACATTGCCCAGGAACTTGGTACCCAGCAGACCGGCAATTGCCGAGCCTGCGAGCGGTGCCAGTGGCACTGCCAGTAAGAGTGAGGTTGAAATTTGCCCCGCCATGTTGAACCTTATTCGTTATAAGTTATCGAGCGAGACCGATCAGCCTTTGAGGCTGTCGAGGTCTTCCACGTTGATCGTGTCCAGATTGCGGAACAGGACCACCAGGATCGCCAGGCCGATTGCACTTTCGGCGGCCGCGACGGTCAAAATGAAGAACACGAAGATCTGCCCCGCCGCGTCGCCCAGGTAGTGGGAAAACGCGATGAAGTTCAGGTTCACCGCCAGCAGCATCAATTCGATGGCCATCAGCAAGATGATGATGTTCTTCCGGTTCAGGAAGATACCGACCACCGAGATCGCGAACAGGATCGCGCCCAGGATCAGATAGTGTGCGAGGGAGACGGTCATTTGCTTTCCTTCGGTTCGGCTGGGGCAGCTGGCGCGGCAGCAGCAGCGGCTGCAGCGGCCTTCGCCACATTCGCGGCATCGATGGCCGGCTGGTTCACGGTCGCAACCTTGATGATCTTCAGGCGGTCGTTGCGTTTTACACGCACGGCGTCGGCCGGATCGATGGCCTTGCTGTCCTTGCGGCGGCGCAGCGTCAGGGCAACAGCAGCGATGATTGCCACCAGCAGCACCACGGCAGCGATTTCAAAGCCGTAGATGTAGCGGGTATAGATCTGCATGCCCAGTTCCTTGGTGCCGCCGATGTTCAGGGCAGCCGCTTCCGGCGTTTGCTGGAAGTTGCTGTAGCCGTGCCACAGCACCGCGCCCATCTCGAGCACGATCAGGGCGCCAACGCCGGCTGCCAGTGGCAGGAAGCCCCAGAAGCCTTCGCGCATACGGTCGATATTAATATCGAGCATCATGACGACGAACAGGAACAGCACCATGACGGCGCCGACGTAGACCAGCACCAGCACGATGGCGAGGAACTCGGCCTTCAACAGC
This sequence comes from Telluria sp. LT1R51-2, assembly GCF_059685775.1. Lineage (NCBI taxonomy): Bacteria > Pseudomonadati > Pseudomonadota > Betaproteobacteria > Burkholderiales > Oxalobacteraceae > Telluria > Telluria sp. LT1R51-2. The sequence continues at coordinate 2,658,280 of NZ_JCASIM010000001.1, forward strand.
AGCCAGATACCGGCTGCGTTGAAGAAGGCCAGCACCAGGAACAGCGCGGCGTGAACCGGGTTCTTGGCGGTGATGACGCGCAGGCCTGCCAGCACCATCACGGCCGCGAACACGTAGAACAAAATATCAGTAAATGTCATGACTAACCCAGGAGCCTCTTGTAATTAACACTTAGCGGAACTTGGCGTCCGCCTCGCGGGCAGCGGCAATCTCGGTTTCGTAGCGGTCACCCACGGCCAGCAGCATCTCTTTGGTGTAATAGAGGTCGCCGCGTTTTTCGCCGTGGTATTCCAGCACGTGCGTTTCGACGATCGAATCAACCGGGCACGATTCTTCGCAGAAGCCGCAGAAGATGCACTTGGTCAGGTCGATGTCGTAACGCGAGGTGCGGCGGGTGCCGTCTTCGCGCTGGGTCGACTCGATCGTGATCGCCATGGCCGGGCAGACTGCTTCGCACAGTTTGCAGGCGATGCAGCGCTCTTCCCCGTTGGGGTAGCGACGCAGCGCATGCAGACCGCGGAAGCGGTTCGACATCGGGGTCTTTTCTTCCGGGTACTGGACCGTAATCGAGCGCGACAGAGCGTAGCGGCCGGTCAGGGCCAGGCCCTTGATCAGCTCGGTCAGCATCAGGCTGCCGAGGATTTCTTTCATACGTGACATGTGCGTCCCCTTACTTCCAAATATTCCACGACGTCTGCATCCAGGCGGCGATGAACACCAGCCAGACCAGCGTGATCGGAATGAACACTTTCCAGCCCAGACGCATGATCTGGTCGTAACGGTAACGTGGGAACGTACCGCGCACCCAGATGAAGAACGTAACCAGGCAGAACGTTTTCAGGAACAGCCAGAAGAAGCCGATGAAGCCGCCCAGGGTGCCGCCCACTTCGAGGAAGCTGAATGGTGCCGACCAGCCGCCGAGGAAGAACAGCGACGCCAGGCAGGCGATCAGGATCATGTTGCCGTACTCGGCCAGCATGAACATCGCGTACGACATGCCCGAGTACTCGACCATGTGGCCGGCAACGATCTCGGATTCACCTTCGATCACGTCAAACGGGTGACGGCCGCACTCGGCCAGTCCCGAAATCAGGTAGATGATGAACAGCGGGAACAGCGGCAGCCAGTTCCACGACAGGAAGTTCACGCCCCAGCCGGCGAACGTGCCCATCTGCTGACCGGCAACGATGTCCGACAGGTTCAGGCTGCCCGTCACCATCAGCACGACCACCAGCACGAAGCCCATCGGGATTTCGTACGAGATCATCTGGGCCGATGCGCGCATGGCGCCCATGAACGAGTACTTCGAGTTCGACGCCCAGCCGGCGATGATGATGCCATAGACCTCGACCGAGGTGATCGCCATCAGGAGCAGCACGCCGGCGTTCACGTTGGCCAGCGCAAACTGCGGACCGAATGGGATGACCGACCAGGCGGCCAGCGCCGGCATGATCGTCATGACCGGACCGATCACGAACAGGCTCTTGCTGGCCTTGGCCGGGATCACGATCTCTTTGATCAGGAGCTTCAGGCCGTCGGCCATCGGCTGCAGCAGGCCGCCAGGACCGACGCGGTTCGGACCGACGCGGATCTGGATCCAGCCGATGAACTTGCGTTCCCACAGCGTGGCGTAGGCGATCGCGATCATCAGCGGTGCCAGCACCGCGATGATCTTGATCAGGGTCCAGGCAATCGGCCAGACCGGGCCGAGCAGGTCTGCACCGCCGGCGTTGAATGAATCAATGTAACCGGGCGCGGCCATTACTTGCTCTCCCCTGCTTTTGCAACTTGGATGGAACCGAACATGGCGCCCAGGCCTGCCACGGCCGGATGGCCGGCGGCGACCCGCACTGCGTTCGATGGCAGCGTGGCGTCGACATCGGCCACCAGCACGGCCGAACCGGCGCCCTGCGTGACGGTGACGCTGTCGCCGGCCTTGACGCCGATCGATTCAGCCACCGCTTTCGACAGCGTGACCAGCGGCGCGTTCGCGTCGGCGGTGCGCTGCAGCGGCTCGGCGCGGCGTGCCAGCGCATCGGTGAAGTACACCGGCACGTCGGTCACGCGCTCGAGCTGGCCCGCCGGCGCATAGGCGCCAACGGTCGGTGCCAGCGTGGCTTTGTTGTTCAGCTTGCCCGACAGATCGGTGACACCCTTGCCGAACAGCTCATCGCGGATCGATTCGGACGTGTCGTAGTCGAAGCCTTGCAGGCCCAGGAGGTTACCCAGCACGCGCAGCACTTTCCAGGCTGGACGGGTGTCGCCCAGCGGACGCACGGTACCGTTGAAGCTCTGTGCGCGGCCTTCGCAATTGACGAACGTGCCCGAAGTTTCCGAGAACGGTGCGATTGGCAGCAGCACGTCGGCGTAGTCCAGGCCGTGCTTGAAGGCCGACATGACGACGACCATCTCGGCGCCGGCCAGTGCCGCGCTGGCTTGCTGCGGATTGGCAGCGTCCAGTTGCGGCTCGGCGTTCAGCAGCACATAGGCTTTTTTCGGCGTGGCGAACGGTGCTTCGTTCTTGCCCGACGTAGCGCCCACCAGGTGGCCGCCGATCGTGTTGGCCGACTCGACCAGGTAACCGAACGAGCAACCGGTCTGCTCGGCGATCCACTGCGCGGCGGCGTGGATTTTCGAGGCTTGCGGATGTTGCGCAGCAGCGTTGCCCAGCAGGATCGCGCCTGGCAGTTCAACGTCACCAACGACGACCAGCGAGGCGGCGATGGCTTTGGCGATGTCCGACGCTTCGATCTGCTCGAAACCGGCTGGCGCCGCGATGCCTTTGTCGGCAGCGATGGCAACGACGATTTCCGACAGCGCGACGAGCCAGTCGCTCGGTGCAGCGATCAGTTTGTGCGCGACCTTCATCAAGAGTTCGTCGTCCGCGCCAGCCACCAGCGACAGGCGCAGGCCCGACTTGGTGGCGGCGCGCAGACGCGTCGTGACCAGCGGGTGATCCTTGCGCAGGAACGAACCGATGACCAGTGCGCGCTTGAGCGTGCTCAGCTCGGCGATCGGCATGCCGAGCCATGGCGTGACCTGGCCGTCGAGCGAAAAGTCGCTCTGGCGCAGGCGGAACTCGACGTTGTCGGAGCCCATGCCGCGCACGGCCTTGTTCAGCAGGTGCAGTTCTTCGACGGTCGAGTGCGCAGTGGCGACAGCAGCGATCGCATCGGCGCCGTGCTCGTGACGGATATTGCGCAGGCCGTGGGCGACGTATTCGAGGGCGGTCTGCCACTCGGCTTCCTGCCACATGCCGCCCTGCTTGATCATCGGCTTGGTCAGGCGGTCGGTGTTGTTCAGCGCTTCGTACGAGAAACGCTCTTTGTCCGACAGCCAGCACTCGTTAACCGCTTCGTTTTCGAGTGGCAGCACGCGCATGACGCGGCCACCCTTGACCTGGACGATCAGGTTCGCGCCCAGCGAATCGTGCGGCGAGACCGACTTGCGGCGCTGCAGTTCCCATGGACGTGCCGAGTAGCGGAACGGCTTGCTGGTGAGCGCGCCGACCGGGCACAGGTCGATCATGTTGCCCGAGACTTCCGAGTCGACCGTCTTGCCGACGAACGTCGTGATTTCTGAATGCTCGCCGCGGCCCAGCATGCCGAATTCCATGACGCCGGCCACTTCCTGGCCGAAACGCACGCAACGGGTGCACTGGATGCAACGCGACATCTCTTCCATCGAGATCAGCGGACCCGCTTCTTTCGGGGCCACCACGCGCTTTTCTTCTTCGTAGCGCGAACCGCTCTTGCCGTAGCCCACGGCCAGATCCTGCAACTGGCATTCGCCGCCCTGATCGCAGATCGGGCAGTCGAGCGGGTGGTTGATGAGCAAAAATTCCATCACCGACTTCTGGGCCTGCACGGCCTTGTCGCTGTGGCTGCGCACGATCATGCCCGGCGAGACCGGGGTCGCGCACGCTGGCAAAGGCTTCGGCGCCTTTTCCACTTCGACGAGGCACATGCGGCAGTTCGCAGCGATCGACAATTTCTTGTGATAGCAGAAGTGCGGAATGTACGTTCCGAGCTTGTTTGCGGCGTCCATCACCATCGAACCCGGTGGGACTTCAACTTTCTTGCCGTCTAATTCAATTTCAACCATGGGATCGTTACCTGACCTGGTTTAAAGGTATGAGGGCACGAGGCAGTGCTTGTGCTCAATGTGATATTCAAATTCTTCGCGGAAGTGCTTGATCATGGCCTGCACTGGCATCGCGGCCGCATCGCCGAGCGCGCAAATCGTGCGGCCCTTGATGTTGTCAGCGATGTTGTTCAGAAGATCCATGTCGTCCGGTCGGCCCTGGCCATGCTCGATGCGGTGAACCATGCGGTACATCCAGCCCGTGCCTTCGCGGCATGGCGTGCACTGGCCGCATGATTCTTCGTAATAGAAGTACGACAGGCGCAGCAGCGACTTGACCATGCAGCGCGTCTCGTCCATCACGATCACGGCGCCCGAACCCAGCATCGAGCCGGCCTTGGCGATCGAATCGTAGTCGAGATCGGTTTGCATCATCTGCTCGCCCGGCACCACCGGCGCCGACGAACCGCCTGGAATCACGGCCTTGATCTTCTTGCCACCGCGCATGCCACCGGCCAGTTCCATCAGGGTCGCAAATGGCGTACCCAGCGGAACTTCGTAGTTGCCTGGCCGCTCGACGTCGCCCGAGATCGAGAAGATCTTGGTGCCGCCATTGTTCGGCTTGCCCAGCGCCATGTAGTTCTCGGCGCCGATGTTCAGGATGAACGGGACCGCAGCGAAGGTCTCGGTGTTGTTGATCGTCGTCGGCTTGCCGTACAGGCCGAACGAGGCCGGGAACGGCGGCTTGAAGCGCGGCTGGCCCTTCTTGCCTTCGAGCGACTCGAGCAGCGCGGTTTCTTCGCCGCAGATGTAGGCGCCGTAACCGTGGTGCGCGTGCAGCTGGAACGAGAACGTGCTGCCCAGGATGTTGTCACCCAAGAAGCCCGCGGCGCGTGCTTCTTCCAGCGCTTCTTCAAAGCGCAGGTAGTCTTCGAAGATTTCGCCGTGGATGTAGTTGTAACCCACGGTGATGCCCATCGCGTAGGCGCCGATGGCCATGCCTTCGATCAGCGCGTGCGGGTTGTAGCGAATGATGTCGCGGTCCTTGAACGTGCCCGGCTCGCCTTCGTCGGTATTGCAGACGAGGTATTTCTGGCCCGGAAACTGGCGCGGCATGAAGCTCCACTTGAGGCCAGTCGGGAAACCGGCGCCGCCACGGCCGCGCAGGCCCGACGCCTTCATGTCGGCGATGATCTGCTCGGGCGTGATCTTTTCTTCGATGATGCGGCGCAGCGCCGAGTAACCACCACGGTTGACGTAGTCGGTCAGGTGCCAGTTGGTGCCGTTCAGATCCTTCAGGATCAGTGGCTTGATGTGACGATCGTGCAGGCTGGTCATTTGTTCAGTTCCTCAAGCAGGGCGTCGATCTTGGCGTCGCTCATGAACGAACACATGCGGTGGTTGTTCACCAGCATGACGGGTGCGTCGCCGCACGCGCCCATGCACTCGCCTTCCATCAGCGTGAACTTGCCGTCCGCCGTGGTGTCACGGAAGTCGATGTTCAGGGCGTCCTTGATGCGCTGGGCCGCGCGTTCGCCGCCCGACAGTGCACATGGCAGGTTGGTGCACACGGTGATCTTGTGCTGGCCAACCGGCTTGACGTTGAACATATTGTAGAAAGTCGCCACCTCTTGCACGGCAATCGCCGGCATCTGGATGTAATCGGCGAGTTCCTGCATCGTCTCTGGCGACAGCCAGCCCAGTTCGACCTGGGCGTGGGCGAGCGAGGCCATCACGGCCGACTGGCGTTGATCGGCTGGGTACTTGGCCAGCTCCCGATCGATTTTTTGATAGCACTGCGGGGATAACATATTCTTCTCTGCCTTTCGGACTAGCGATCAATACTGCCGAACACGATGTCTTGCGTACCGATGATGGCGACGGCATCAGCGATCATGTGTCCGCGTGCCATTTCGTCGAGGCTCTGCAGGTGGACATAGTCCGGCGTGCGGATTTTCAGGCGGTATGGCTTGTTGGCGCCGTCGGAGACGATATAGATGCCGAATTCGCCCTTCGGATGCTCGACCGCAGCGTACGCCTCGCCCTCTGGGACGTGGAAGCCTTCGGTGAACAACTTGAAGTGGTGAATCAGCGATTCCATATTGGACTTCATGTCCATCCGGTTCGGCGGCGCAATCTTGTTATTGTCGATCATGACCGGGCCCGGATTGGCGCGCAGCCAGGTGATGCATTGCTTGATGATGCGGTTCGACTGGCGCATCTCTTCTACGCGCACCAGGTAGCGGTCGTACGAGTCGCCGTTGGTGCCCACTGGAATATCGAATTCGACCTTGTCGTACGCTGCGTACGGCTGCGTCTTGCGCAGGTCCCAGGCGATGCCCGAGCCGCGCAGCATCGCGCCGGTGAAGCCCATCGCTTTCGCGTCTTCCGGCGTCACGACACCGATGCCGACCGTACGCTGCTTCCAGATACGGTTGTCGGTCAGCAGGGTTTCGTATTCGTCGACATAGCCGTCGAAGCGCTTCGTGAACGCGTCGAGGAAGTCGAGCACGGAGCCCTGGCGGTGTTCATTCAGTGCGTCGATCGCCTTGGCGCTGCGGATCGGCGAAGCCTTGTGCTGTGGCATCGTGTCCGGCAGGTCGCGGTACACGCCGCCTGGGCGATAGTAGGCCGCGTGCATGCGCGCGCCCGACACGGCTTCGTAGACGTCGAACAGGTCTTCGCGGTCGCGGAAGCAGTACAGGAACGGGCCCATGGCGCCGATGTCCAGCGCGTGCGCGCCCAGCCACATCAGGTGGTTCAGGATGCGGGTGACTTCGTCGAACATCGTGCGGATGTACTGGGCGCGGATCGGCGCCTGGATACCGAGCAGCTTTTCGATCGCCAGCACGTAGCCGTGTTCGTTGCACATCATCGACACGTAGTCGAGACGGTCCATGTACGGCACCGATTGCAGGTAGGTGCGGGTTTCGGCCAGCTTCTCGGTGCCGCGGTGCAGCAGGCCGATGTGCGGGTCGGCACGCTGGATCACCTCGCCGTCGAGCTCGAGCACGAGGCGCAGCACGCCGTGCGCTGCGGGGTGCTGCGGACCAAAGTTCAGGGTGTAGTTCTTAAGCTCAGCCATTATTTCGTCCCGTAAGTCTCTTCGCGAATCACGCGGGGAATGTTCTCGCGCGGTTCGATCGTGACGGGTTGATAGATCACGCGTTTCTGCTCGGGGTCGTAGCGCATCTCGACGTAACCCGAGATCGGGAAGTCCTTGCGGAACGGGTGGCCGATGAAACCGTAGTCGGTCAGGATGCGGCGCAGGTCGCCGTGGCCATCGAACAGGATGCCGAACAGATCGAACGCTTCGCGCTCGAACCAGTTGGCGGCGCGCCAGATCGGCGTGATCGATTCGACCAGCGGCATGTCGTCGTCCGGGCAGAACACCCGCACGCGCACGCGCCAGTTGTGGGTCAGCGACAGCAGGTGCACGACGACCGCAAAGCGCGGTCCTTCGTAGGTGCCTTCGCCGTATTCCGAATAGTCGACGCCGCACAGGTCGATCATCTGCTCGAACGCCAGCGCAGGGGTATCGCGCAGGGCCGTCATCGAGCGGATGTAGTCGGCGGCCTTGACCACCACCGTGACTTCACCCAGCGCGCTGGAAATAGCGGCGCCCTCGCCCAATGCAGTCTGCAGGGCGAGTTGAAGGGTTTCGAGTTTTGTCGTCATGGAGTACGCCGTCCGTTTTTAGCGCGCGATGGTATTGGTGCGCTTGATCTTGTTCTGGAGCTGCATGATGCCGTACAGCAAAGCTTCGGCGGTCGGTGGACAGCCTGGCACGTAGACATCGACCGGGACGATGCGATCGCAGCCACGGACGACCGAATACGAATAGTGGTAGTAGCCGCCACCGTTGGCGCAGGAGCCCATCGAGATGACCCAGCGCGGCTCGGCCATCTGGTCATAGACCTTGCGCAGCGCCGGCGCCATCTTGTTGCACAGCGTGCCGGCAACGATCATGACGTCGGACTGGCGTGGCGACGGGCGGAACACGATGCCGAAGCGGTCCATGTCGTAGCGGGCCGCGCCCACGTGCATCATCTCGACCGCGCAGCAGGCCAGACCGAACGTCATCGGGAACATCGACCCGGTACGTGCCCAGTTGACCAGCTTGTCGGCTGTGGTGGTGATGAAACCTTCGTTTAGTACGCCTTCAATAGCCATGGCTTATTCCCAATCAAGGGCACCTTTCTTCCAGATGTACCAGAAGCCCACGACGAATTCGGCGATGAACACCATCATCGTGATGAAACCGGTGAACCCCAGTTCGCGCATCGAGACGCCCCATGGGAAGAAGAATGCCGTTTCAAGATCAAACAAAATAAACAGGATCGCGACCAGGTAGTACCGGACGTCGAACTTCATGCGCGCGTCTTCGAAAGCTTCGAAGCCGCATTCATACGGGGACAGTTTGGCATCGTCGGGTTTGTGCGGCCCGAGCAGGCGACCAAGCACCTGCGGGGCGACACCGACACCGATGCCAACCAGGATAAAGAGAAGAACGGGGAGATAACTTTCGAGGTTCACGATGAAGCCTTCTGAACGATCGGTTAATGGAACGCTGCAGAGATGCAGCACCGAATCGTGCGAACCTGGCTTCGAGCCTGCCGCCAGGATCGTACGACAGATCCTCGTAAAAAAGCCAGCTCAGGCATGAGGTAAAGACTCGTGCGCCCTTGCTGGCTTTCTTTCTAAATTTTGGTGCCGACGGCGAGACTCGAACTCGCACAGCTTGCGCCACTACCCCCTCAAGATAGCGTGTCTACCAATTTCACCACGTCGGCTGGAGAACAGTATTTTAACCTGCTTTAGCACTATCTTTCAATGCTCAAATTGCGCAATCACAAAGATATTTGCCATTTATTTGAATCATATCGCCGAACAATCTATTGGACGCTCTTTTACTGACATGAGCATGACAAAGTTCGTTGCGACGCAATCGTCAATATTGCGAGGCTGCACATGCAGGCTGCCTAACCCTGTCACGCGCCGCAGTATTCTACGCCTAAAAACAACAATGCGCCCGATAAAAGGCGCATTGTTTTTGAACCACAACGGCGCGCATGGCGCCGGGTCAGCGTGACCTGGTTTTACGCTTGCTGCAGCGCTTGCCAGGTCGACTATCTGATCCCTTACTTGGTCGCTGGCGCAGGCACGGCCGGCGCTGGCGCCGGGGCTGCCGGAACCGCACTGCCGGCTGGCAGCGTCGGCACATCGGCCGGGGCCGTCTGCACCGGGGTCGTGACCGGGATGCCGGCCGCAGGCGCCTGGGCGCGGCCCATCACGCCGGCGTTGTCGCTGCTGGTGCGGGTGTTGCCAATGTAGGCCAGGGTCAGCGTGGTGCCGAAGAACACGGCGGCGGCCACTGCCGTTGCCTTGGACAGGAAATTCGACGATCCGGATGCACCGAACAGGCTGCCCGATGCCCCGGAACCGAAGGCCGCACCCATATCAGCGCCCTTGCCATGCTGCATCAGGACCAAGCCAATAATGGACAGGGCCGAGATAACCTGCACGACGATAATAAGATTAGACCAGATCATTGCAATTCCATTCCAAGGTTTAACAGCGTTTCAAATTTTTTGTAATTCCAAAATCTTCGCAAAACTAAATGCGCGAGATTAAGTCTTTAAGCAGCACGCAGAATGGCGAGGAAGTCGTCGGCTTTCAGTGCCGCCCCGCCGATCAGGCCGCCATCGATATCCGGTTGCGCCAGCAGCTCGCGTGCATTCTCCGGCTTCATGCTGCCGCCGTAAAGGATTTGTACGGTTTCTGCGGCATCAACGTTGCACTTGCGCACTAACGCGCGCATGTCAGCGTGGACTTGTTGCGCCATCTCGGGCGTGGCTGTCTTGCCGGTACCGATCGCCCATACCGGCTCGTAGGCCAGCACCAAGCGTGATACATCCTCAAAACCCACCAGTTCCAGCACCGCGTGCAACTGGCCACCGACAACGTCGTTGGTCTCGCCCGCTTCGCGCTGCTCGAGTGTTTCACCGATGCACACGATCGGGGTCAGGCCGGCGTCCAGCGCCGCTTTCGCCTTGCGTGCGACCAGCTCGTTCGACTCGCCGTGATAACCGCGGCGCTCGGAGTGGCCGACGATCACGTACCGGCAGCCGAAATCGTGCAGCATCGAGACGCACACTTCGCCGGTGAAGGCGCCGCACGGCTCGGTCGCGACATCCTGCGCGCCCCAGGCCACACTGCTACCAGCCAACAATTGCTCGCACTGGAACAGGTACGGCGCGGGGACGCACACCGCGCACGACGCCTGCGTGCCAGCGCCAGCATCAGCGGCCAGACCAGCGAGAATGCCTTGCAGCAGCTCGGCATTGACTGCCCGGCTGCCGTTCATCTTCCAGTTACCTACTACGAGTGTGGGACGCATACTACCCCATGTCAAATAACCCGCTATTCTAGCGGTCGATATTGTGGCGGTCAAACAATGGCTGACTGCATCAACCGGCCTGAAACCGCCTGTGGATGCGCCGCGCAGGGCCCTTGGACCCCGCCGGCGCGCCTGTTGTTTTTATGGTCAGTCGGCCAGTACCTGCAGCACGATCTTGCCCACGTGGGCGCTCGATTCCATCATCGTGTGCGCCGCCGCAGCTTCTGCCAGCGGGAACACGTGATGAATCACCGGCTTGATCTTCTTCTGCGCAAACAGCGGCCAGACCTGCTCGCGCAACTGGCGCGCAATGGCTGCCTTGAAGGCGACCGAACGGGGACGCAGCGTCGAACCAGTGATGGTCAGACGGCGGCGCAGCACGTGGTTCATGTCCAAATTGGCCTGTGCGCCACCCAGCAGCGCGATGACGACCAGGCGGCCATCGTCGGCCAGGCACTCGATCTCGCGTGCCACGTAGTCACCCGCCACCATGTCCAGAATGACGTCGACACCGCGACCGTCCGTGAGTTCCTTGACCACGGCGACGAAATCTTCGTCGCGGTAATTGATGCCCCGCTCGGCGCCCAGCGCTTCGACGGCGCGGCATTTGTCGTCGCTGCCTGCCGTGATGAACACGCGGTGCCCCAGCGCGCTGGCGATCTGGGTGGCCGTCACGCCGATACCCGAGCTGCCGCCCTGCACCAGCAGGCTTTCACCTTCGCTCAGTCGGGCGCGCTCGAAGACATTGCTCCAGACGGTGAAATAGGTTTCCGGCAAAGTGGCCGCTTCCAGCGGGGTCAGCCCTTCAGGAACCGGCAGGCATTGTTCGAGTGGCGCGGCGCAGTATTCGGCGTACCCGCCACCCTGCACCAGTGCGCAGACGAGGTCGCCCTTGGCAAAACCGCTGTCACCCAGGTCGCCGTCGACGATTTCTCCGGCCACTTCCAGGCCCGGCAGGTCAGAGGCGCCCGGTGGCACCGGGTACTTGCCCAGACGCTGGAACACGTCCGGACGATTGATACCGGCAGCATGGACCTTGATCAGGACTTCGCCGCTTTTCAGGACCGGCAATGGCCGTTCACACAGTTGCAAGACGTCGGGTTCCCCCGGCTTGGTAATCTCGATGGCGCGCATGGAAAGCTCCCGCATTAGCAAAACCGCAATTGTACGGGACTCGGCGGCGGCTTGCCGACGACCCCGGCGATCGTGCGCGCCGTGAATGATGCCTATGAATAGGTCGTGACCGTCACGCCCTGCTCGACCGCATCGAGCGCCTGGCGCGCCATCGTGCGAATGCCGTCGTAGCTGCGCGCGGCAGCAATGAAGCGGCCCGTATGGCAGAACACGGCGTCCGGCACGCCCGTCACGGCCGCCAGATCCGCTTCGCGCAGGCCAGCCCAGGTTTCAGGCAGATCGGCGCGCGCATCGAAGCTTTCCGTATCGACCGACACCGTGTGCAGGATGTAGCGGTTTTCGGTCAGGCTGTGGCTGATGACGAACAGGATCTTCGGCATTTCCTTGCGCACGATGCTGCTCCACGGCAGCGCGGCGTTCTTCAGGAACAGCAGCTTGCCGCCCTCGAGCACCTCGGCCTGGCGCACCTGCGTGACGGCCAGCATGGCGCCCACGCGGTAGCGCACTGCATTGCCCATGATGTCAGTAAGAAATTCCACGGCGCGCATGAACTGGCCCATCCGGTACTCGTCGACCGCTTCGCCGTAGCCAAGGCGCTGTTCGTCGAGCCAACCTGGATTGAAGCCCGACACCACGGCCGACAAGCCATAACTGCCCGGCGCGTTCTTGGCCACGCCGACGTCCGACAGATCCAGGTACTGGACGATATCGACGTCGATGGCATACGCGATCTGCTGGGCCGTATCCTCGGATAACGTCTCGCCCGTGTGGCGCAGCGCCAGCGCCGCGACGCACTGCGCACCATGGTCGCGCCAGACGAGACCGGCGCTGGCATACGGCACGCCGGACGGCCGGGTGGCATTGAATTCCTTCTGGTGGTGGTCGAACCGGCCCGTGGCTGGGTCCCAGACCCCGCCGACATCGATCGCGAAGTCGGCGGCATCGATCCGGGCCTGCTCGCGCGTGCGGATGACGTCGGCGTCGGGGAACAGCACCTTCAGGACGGCGACTGCCCACGCATCGTCTGCGTGGAATTTGCCGCCGTGAGTGGCAATCAACATACAAGCTCCAAATTGCCGCTACGCCGCGATGGTTTCGGGCGCGCGAGTGAGTCAAAGCCGAAGCCTACCATGCGAGCACGCATTTCAGACTATCTCAGCGCGCCCGGCCAGCTTCGCCGCGGTGCGCAACGGTCGCCGCACGGGCACCCAGTGCCTGTGTCAGCTTCTTGTGGCGGTGCGCGAAGAACAGCTTGACCAGATAGCGCACGACGGGCGTGGCCAGGCGCGGCGTGAATGCCAGATAGTCGGTGACCTGCACGCCCCGGCCATCGGGCGACGCCGTGATCACGCGCTCGTGGCGCCACGAGCGCATCGACAGCAGGTCGGATTCCTCGACGAAGCGGTGGCCCGGTTCCATCTCGGTAAAGCGCAGTTTGGACATATCGATCGGAAACAGACCAAACAGCAGGAACTGGCAGCGCCCGAGCACGGTGTTGAGTGCAGTATCCGGGCCGATATGCGTCATTGCCTTGGGAAAGACCACCTTGAGCAGCGGGCGCATTTCGGTGCGCACACCTTCGAGCGATGTCGACCAGGCCCAGGCCTCGCCGGTCGAAACCGGCACTATGGTCGTCATCGTCAGTGTAACCTTGGCCATCCGGGACTCCTTGACAGTGTGTTCACACCATCATGGCCTGCGCTGCATCCCGGCTCGGTTCGCCAACCCGCATAACAGGACGATTGGCTGGCGTTACCGGGACCGGGCTGGCCTGCTAGGCGTCGCCGCCCGTTTTTGACGTCGCCGGCAGCGGCGTGCCCGGCTTCCAGGTACGCGACAGCGCCTGCGCTTCTTCGATCTGCTCCTGCGTCATGCGCTTGGCGATGGCGGCGCGCTGGTCGACGGCGTTGCGGTTGCCGCCGGCCGCGGCCAGGTTATAGAGCATGTAGGCCAGCACGACATCCTGCGGCACGCCGGCCACGTGGTAGCGGTACATCAGCCCGAGGGCGTTCTGCGCCTCGGCGTGGCCCTGCTCGGCGGCCTTGCGGAACCAGGTTACCGCGTGTTTTTGGTCTTGCGGCACCGAATTGCCCGTGTAAAACATCGCGCCGACCACGTACTGCGCATCGGCCTTGCCCTGCAGCGCGGCCTTCTGGTGCCAGGCAAATGCCTGCTTGTAGTCGCGCGGCACGCCCCGCCCCATGTAATACATGAGCCCCAGCAGATGCTGCGCTTCGGCATTGCCGGCCTTGGCCAGCGGCGTGACTTCCTTCAGGGCAAGCGCGTAGTTGCGCGCGTTGTAGGCACTGGCGCCTTCGGGGAAACCGGCCTGGGCGCTGCCCTGCAGGCCGAACTGCAGGCACAGCGCCAGGAGGATTGCAAAGAATGGTGTCGTCATGGTTCGCACACAGAATCCAGGTCGTTGCCGATGGCGCCGGGATGCCCCCGGCCGGCGTGGTGGTCGCGCGACTGTCATTTCCAGTTGACCTTGCCCAGCCCGTCGAGCGCCACCTTGCGGTTGACCGGCTTGCCCAGTACCGTCACCGACCCCATCCCCGACAGCGACACATTGATGCTCTGGCGCACATTGACGGTGGCATTGCCCAGCCCCGACAGATCGAGCGCCACCGAGTCGACGCTGCAACCCTGCGCATCGAGTCCGCCCAGGCCGCCCAGCTCCGCCTTCAAACGCTTGCTGCGGCCGGTCAGGGTCACGAAGCCGGCGCCGCCCAGGTTCAGGTCGATGCCCTCGCTGTCGATCCCGTGGATCTTGAGGTTGCCCACGCCGCCCAGGTTCGCGGTGATGAAGCGGTAATTCGATGATGATACCGACATTGACCCGGCGCCATCGAGATTGATGTCCAGTGACTGGCCGGCAAAGCCGCTGACCGTGGTGGCGCCGATACTTTCGGACGAAACCGCGCGCAGGTTCGGCAGCACGAGCTCGGCCTGGATGCCGGACGAGCGGCCGAAGTTGAAGCCGGCGCGGCGGCCTTCGGTTTCGATATTGAGCGTGTCGCCGCGCTGCGTGGTGGTGGTGCGCGCCAGCAGGCGCGCGTCGCCCGTGAGCACCAGCGTGGCCGTCGCGCCCTGGCGGATCACCAGGTCCCCCACCCCTTCGAGCGTCACGCGCACGACTTGCGCATCGACTGGCCGCGTTTCACTGGCCGTGTCCGGCGCGGCGCGCACGAGGCCCGCCGTCGCGCCCAACAAGGCGGCCACGGCGCCCAGCTTGAAAAGGTGATTCATCGAGGTTCTCCAGTCTGTTGCGGCCCGGGCGGGTGCCGGGACTTGTCATGATGAAACTATAGCCGGAAACGCCGGCCCTCCCGTCATGCGTGCGATGAACTGCACAAAACGGCGTCCGAACTGCGCAGCGGTGGCGGTTTGGGGCAGAACGACCGGGGGCCGATGCAGCACGCATCACCCCGCGTTGCCCTGCGCTGGCACAACAAAAACATTCTTTTTAAGCATGCCATTGCGCTAAGATGTTTCGCCGGTGGCGCACCCCGCCCCGGTGACACCCATTTCATTGCGATCCATTTCGAGGTCCCCATGCGCCTGCGCCACTACCCCGCCCTGCTGGCCGGGTTCACCCTGTCGATGTCGGCATTTGCCGCACCGGCCGACGGGTGGACCTTGCCGGTCACCATGAAAAAACTCGACAACGGCCTGACCGTGATCGTGTCGGAAGACCGCACCTCGCCCACCGTCGGCGTCTCGGTCGTCTACCACGTTGGCATGCGCCTTGAGCCGAAGAACCGCACGGGCTTCGCGCACCTGTTCGAACACCTGATGTTCCAGGGCACGCCGAACGCGCCGAAGGGCGTCTTCGATACGACAATCACGGGCGGCGGCGGCTGGAACAATGGTTCGACCCGGCCCGACTTCACCAACTACATCGAAACCGTACCAAGCTCGGCGCTCGAACCGATCCTGTGGCTGGAAGCGGATCGCATGAAGACGCTCGACTTCAGTGCCACCACGCTGAAGAACCAGCAGGATGTCGTCAAGGAAGAAATCCGCGTCAACGTGAAGAACCAGCCGTATGGCGGCTTCATGTGGATCGACATCAGCCAGCATGCGTTCCAGAAATGGGAAAACAACCACGACGGCTACGGCAGCTTCGAAGACCTGGAAAACGCCAGCCTGGACGACGTGCGCGCATTCCACCGCGACTACTACGGCCCGAACAATGCGGTGCTGGCCATCGCCGGCGACATCACGCCGCAGCAGGGCTTTGCGCTGGCCCAGAAATACTTCGGCGCCATTCCCGCGCGGCCGGTACCGAAGGGCACGGATTTCAGCGAGCCCCTGAACACGGCCGAAAAACGCCTGCAGCAAAGCGATGCGCTGGCGCAGGTGCCGGCAATTGCCGCGGCCTGGAAGGTGCCGGAGCGCGGCAGCCGCGACCAGGCGCCGGTCGCCGTGCTGGCCGAACTGCTGGGCGGCGGCGATGCGTCGCTGTTCTACCAGGGTCTGGTCAAGGGCCGCGAAATCGCGCTGAACGTCGACATCCTGTTTGGCCTGACCAGCCCTTGGGAATACAACGGCCCTACCCTGATGACCGTCCACGCGCTGTACAAGCCCGACAGCAGCGCGGACGCCATCCTCAAGGCGATGGATGAAGAAATCGCCAAGGTGGCCAGGGACGGCGTCGACGATGCCACCCTCAAGCGCGTCAAGACGCGCATGCTGGCCGACTGGAACAACAAGCTGGAAAGCTTCGTCAACCGCGCCGACACGATGGCCAAGCTGCAGGTGCTGTGGGGCGACGCCAATGTCGTCAACAAGATTCCGGGCTGGATCGATGGCGTGACCTCGAGCGACATCCAGCGTGTCGTCAAGACGTATCTCGTGCCAACGAACCGCACCGTCATCGACCGCAAGCCGGCCGCCATGATCGAGGCCGCCAAGACCGCCGCCACGTCTGCCCCCACCACCACTGCGCCTGCCGGCGTGAACAAATAAGGAGCGCATCATGAACAAATTGATGCTCGCACTTGCCGTCTCGCTGGCGTTCGCGCCGACGCTGCATGCACAAACCAAAGCGCCGAACGGCATGCCTGCGTATGGCCAGGAAAAATCGATTCCCGCACCGAAGATCGGCAAGCAGACGCTGGCCAACGGCTTGACCGTGTGGGTCGTGCCGCGCCAGGGCTTGCCCCGCGTGGACTTCGTGCTGGCACTGCGCGGCGCTGGCTTTGCCGCCGACGCGCCGGCCCAGGGCGGCTTCGCCGCGATGCTCGCCGGGATGCTCAACGAAGGCACGACCAGGCGCGATTCGCGCGCCATTGCCGAAGCCGCGCAAGGCATGGGCGGCGAAGTGGCCGCCAGCCCGGCCGCGGACGGCATCATCCTGTCGGCCAACGCCGTCGCCTCGCAGGCGGGCGGCATGCTGGCGCTGATGGCCGAGATCGCGCGTCAGCCGTCGTTCCCCGAGAACGAAGTGGCGCTGGCCAAGGCCAATGCGCTGCAGGCGCTGCGCGTGGCCGAGACCCAGCCGGGTTTCCGCGCCGAGCGCGCGATCAAGAAAGCGGTCTACCTCGACCATCCGTACAGCCGCACGGATCCGACCGCCGAGTCGATCAATGCCGTGAGCGCCGCAATGCTGCACACCGAACACGCAAAGCGCTTCCGTCCGGATCGCGCGCTGCTGGTCATCACCGGCCGCATCACCGAAGCGGAGGCGCTGAAGCTGGCGCAGGCCGCGTTTGGCGACTGGAAGGCCAGCGGCGCCGCACTGCCGGACACGCCTGCCGTCGCCACGACCGTGACGCCGGCGCGCATCGTGCTCAAGCGCGACGGCAGCGTGCAGTCGACGCTGCGCGTGGGCAGCCCCGGCATCGCGGCCAGCGCCGCCGACCAGATCCCGCTGCGCCTGACCAGCACCATCATCGGCGGCGGTTTCTCGAGCCGGATCAACACCAACCTGCGCGAAGAAAAAGGCTATACCTACGGCGCATCGGCCGGGGCACGCATGAGCCGCGCGGGCGGCATGATGGTCGGCGGGGCCGACGTGCGCAATGAGGTGACGGGCGCGGCGCTGGCCGAATACTTCAAGGAATACAAGCGCCTGGGCAGCGAACTGGTTCCGGCAGCCGAGATGGAGATGAACAAGCGCTACGTCGCGGGCGGCTACCTGCTGAACAACCAGTTGCAGCGTTCGGTGGCCAACACGCTGGCCGCGAACTGGCTGGTCGGCTTGCCGCCCGAGTTCCTGGGCGACTATGTGCCGCTGATGCGCAAGGTCACGCCGCAGCAGGTGCGCACGGTGGCGCAGAAATATTTCGCGCCCGAGAAGCAGTCGATCGTGATCGTCGGCGACCCATCCAAGCTCGATGCGCAGCTGGCGCCGTATGGCGAATTTACGGTGCAGGACAAGTAACCCGATCAGCGCAGTACCCATGCATGCCCCGTGTCACTCACGGGGCATTTTTTTGGCGCAGTCAACGTTAAATAGAGACCAGCTTTGAACTGACGAGCACTCCAATGGTCCAACCCCTGTCCCGAGCGTCAGGAGTCAATCATGAAAGCGCCACGTTTCAAGGTCTGGTTCGCAAAACTGCCTTCACTGAACCAGCCACAGCGCCGGCAAGTACTCGATGCCCTGCATCCGGCAGCTGGGCTCGGTCAGGTGGTAGCGCTTATTACCGAGATCAGAGCGCAAGGCCGCTGCTGCCCCAGATGCAGTAATGAACGCTGCTACCGGCACGGGTTCGCCAACGATTTGCAGCGCTACCGCTGCTGTGCCTGCGGCCGCACCTTTAACGACCTGACCGGCACGCCACTGGCGCGGCTCAGACTGAAGGCCAAATGGCTCGCGTATTCCCAAGTGCTACTCGATTCACTCCCTGTACGCAAGGCAGCAGATCGGGTTGGGGTACACCGCAACACGGCCTTTCGCTGGCGGCACCGTTTCCTGCATTGGGTCAAGTTCGACCGGCCGGCAGCTCTCAATGGCATCGTCGAAGCTGACGAAACATTTCTGCTTGAATCACAAAAAGGTTCACGCACGCTAGATCGGCCACCACGCCACCGCGGCGGCCATGCTGCCAAACGAGGCATTTCCAGCGAATTGGACTGCATCTTGGTCGCACGCGATCGCGAAGGGCGCACGGTCGATGCCGTCACTGGCCGCGGTGCGCTCACAGCTGCGCAACTCAAGCGTGATTTGCTACCCAAGCTCGATCCGCAGGCGTTGCTGGTCAGTGACGGCCATCCGGCGTACCGCGCCTTTGCACGCAAACACAGGATCGCGCACGAGGCGGTCAATTTGCGTGCCGGGGTGCGTGCAAGGCGGCTGGGCAACCTTGCCATCCATGTGCAGAACGTGAATGCCTACCACCAGCGCTTCAAGGCATGGCTACAGGGCTTTCGTGGCGTGGCGTCGCGCTACCTGCCTAATTACCTGGGCTGGCGCTGGGCGCTAGATGGCGAGCGGATCATTTCGCCAGAACAATTGCTTAGTATTGCTATCAGCGTCATCAACAGATAACTCTGACTGCGCCATTTTTTTCGTCTCGATCTTTATTTATCGACAAGTATGCAAAGAGAATAGCCGTGCATATTTAGCATGATAAAACGCCATAAGCCAGCGCCAAGATTTATCAAACCAATTATTTCAACAAGATTACAACAAGAAAGTATTTACTTGCGTCGGATATCAATGCAGCAATAATATCAATGCGCTCGCATTGCATTATTTGCATCGTGAATTTCGATGTGCAACGCATCGCTGGCACCACGAGGAAGCTCCCGGAAGACGCATCACTGCTTACCACAACGACCCACGCCCACCAGTCGCGAAAGGACTACGCATGAGAACGAAGCCTTCGAGCTCGCCGTACCACGGCAAGCAAAGCCAGCTGCACACCGCCCCCCTGAAAAAAGGTTCGCTCGCGCTGTGCGTCGCGCTGGCCCTGGTTGTCGGCACCCCATCCGTGCTGGCGGCGCAGGTCGGCCCGATCCAGGTGCAGAACCAGCGCGCGGCCGCATTCTGGCAAGACGTGACGGTACCGGCTGCATCGACAACCGCGCGCACCAGCAGCGCCAAAACCCCGGCCCTGCAACTGCGTCGGGTGCGCGCTGCCAGTCTCGACCTGGCAGGCATCCGTGGCGTCACCCGCGAAGCACCGATGGCGCGCAGCGGCGACCTGTCGGCGAGCAGCCTGACGATCTCGCTGCCGCATCCTGACGGCGGTTACCAGCGCTTCACGCTCGAAGAATCGCCGGTGATGGAGCCGGGCCTGGCAGCCAAGCACCCCGACATCAAGACCTATCGCGGCAAGGGCGTCGACGATCCGCGCGCCACGCTGCGCATGGACATCACGCAGCTCGGCTTGCACGCATCGGTGCGTTCGCCGGACGGCGGCTGGTACGTCGATCCGTACTACCGCAATGACACCAGCGTCTACGCCAGCTACACACGTGCCGACCTGATCAACCCACGCACGCCTCTGGTCGAAGGCGCAATCGAGCCGCAACTGAGCCTGTCGCGTTCGTTCTACCAGGAAGGCGACAGCGTCGTGGTGAACGGCGCAGGCTTTGCCCCGGGCGCCAGCGTCAGCCTGAACATCGCAGCCGATGGCGATGGGGTGGCGCTGCACAACGCCACGGCCACGGCCGACAAGAACGGCGCGATCAGCGTGACGCTGCCGGCCGCCGCAGCACGTCAGGGCGCATTCGACATCACTGCCACCGACGGCCGCAACAGCACCAGCGCGCCCTACCGCGTGGTCGATGCCAGCATGGCTGCCAATGCCGTCGTCGGCAGCGCGCTGCGCACCTACCGCCTGGCCCTGGTGACCGACCCCAGCTACGCGACCTACTTCGGCCCTGCCAACGTCACCGCCGCCAAGGTCACGCTGATCAACCGCGTGACCCAGGTCTATGAAGACGAAACCTCGATCAGCCTGGTGCTGATCGACGGCACCGACGCGCTCAACCTGAATACCGCCGAGCAAATGACCGGCGCCAATGGCCCCTGCGGCGGCGCGGCCTGCTATACCGCCACGCAGGCCTCCACCTGCGGCAGCGGCACCCTGTCCCGCAACCGCATCGTCACCGGTTTGCTGGTGGGCGCCAGCAGCTTCGACGTGGGCCACATCGCCCTCGGCCTGAATGGCGGCGGCATCGCCAGCCTGGGGGTCGTGGGTGGCAACGCCAAGGCCCAGGGTTGCACCGGCATCCCGACCCCCGTCGGCGACTTCTTCGCCGTCGATTACGTCGCGCATGAACTCGGTCACCAGTTCTCGGGCAACCATACCTTTAATGGCACGATCGGCAGTTGCAGCGGCGGCAACCGCAGCGCCACCACGTCGGTTGAACCGGGCAGCGGCTCGTCGATCATGGCGTATGCCGGCATCTGCGGCACCGACAACCTGCAGCCGCACAGCGATCCGTACTGGTCGCAGCGCAGCTTCGACGAGATCGTGGCCTATACCTCGGGCGCCGAGACCAACCTCAGCGAAGTACAGGTCGGCGCCCTGACGGGTTTTGCCACCAATGGCCAGCAGTTCCAGCTGAGCTATAACGGCAATCTGTCGGCCCCGATCGTGCGCGGCGCCAACTACACCACGGCTGGCGTCAAGGCGGCCATCGAAGGCATCGCCGGCTGGCCAAGCGGCGGCTTGGTAACGGTCAGCACGCTCTCCGACACCGCCTTCACCGTCACGTTCGGCGGCACGCTCGCCGGCACCAATGTGCCTTCACTGGTGGTAAGCAATGTCACCGGCGGTGGTGCCGGCTTCATCGGTGAAGTCACCAGCGGCGGCCCGACCACCCGCGGTGGCAGCGTGACGGGCACGACCAATTCGGCCCCGAGCGTCACCGTGCCACCAAGCTTCACGATTCCAGTGCGCACGCCATTTGCCCTGACCGGCAGCGCCGTCGATGGCGATGACGACACCGTGACGTACATGTGGGAGCAGAACGACCGGGGCGGCAGCACTGGTACCTCGCTGATCAGTAACGTCAAGCTCAACGGCCCGTTGTTCCGCCAGTTCGGCACGCGCGCCATCGTGACCAGCGCCGGCACGCTCGAGTACTCGTCGCCAGGTCAGAACCAGGCGACCACCGATCCGACCCGCGTGTTCCCGGACATGGCGCAGATCCTGGCGAACAACACCAATGCCGTCACCGGCGCCTGCCCGACTGCCAGTACCGCGCCAACGGCAACCGAAATCGACTGTTTCTCGGAGTTCCTGCCAACGGCCGCCTACGTGGGCTTCGGGACCAACGCCGCGCCAGCGTCGCTGAACTTCAAGCTGACGGCGCGTGACGGCCGTGGCGGCATCAACAGCGCCACCACGACGCTGGTGCTGGCGCCTGCAGCCGGCCCGTTCCTGGTCACCTCGCCCAACACGGCGGCCACCATCAACGCCGGCCCGCAGACCGTGACCTGGAGCGTGGCCAACACGGACGCGGCGCCAGTGAGCACCGCCAACGTGAAGATCACGCTGTCGACCGACGGCGGCGCGACCTGGCCATACCTGCTGGCGGCGAGTGTGCCGAACACGGGCAGCGCCAGCGTCACGTTCCCGGCAGTGGCAACCACGCAGGGCCGCATCAAGATCGAGGCGGTGGGCAATGTGTTCTTCGACGTCTCGGACGCCAACTTCACGCTGGCCAACGCGCCGGTCGTGGGTGACGTGACCGGTGACGGCGTGGTCGATTGCGCCGACGTGGCGGTGGTGCGTGCTTCGCTGAACAAGCGCACTGGCCAGGCCGGATTCGATCCGCGCGCCGACGTCAACAGCGACGGCATCGTCAATATCCGCGACCTGAACGTCGTCACGCAGCGCGTGCCAGCCGGCACGGTCTGCAACTGATCCAGGCGGCGGGCCGGATCAACGTATCCGGCCCGCCAGAACCATTGATTGCATACTCAACTTTAGGATCACACCATGAGCAAATGGAAGCACTTCATCGCCGCCGTCCTGCTGGGCGCCAGCACCCAGGCCTGGGCCGCCCCCATCCTGTCGTTCTCCACCGGTCCAGCCGCGCAAGTCGGCTCGACCGTGACGTATAACATCGCGATCGACGACATCGCCGACCTGTATTCGTACCAGTTCTCGATCAACTACGATGCGCGCTACCTGCGCGCACTGAACGTGACCGAAGGCGCCTTCCTGGGCACGGCAGGCAGCACGGTCAGCGGTGTTCTTGGCATGGACACAGGGTTCATCGACTTCGTGTACGGCAGCCTGCTCGGCCCGATCCCGGGCGCCTCGGGCAGCGGCCTCTTGGCCAGCATCACCTTCGAAGCGATCGGTGCGGGCACGTCCGCGCTGTCGTTCGCTGACGCGATCTTCCTCGATTCAGTTGGCGATGACATCGCCGGCTTGACTGCGCTGTCGGGTCAGGGCGTCGTGCTCGCTGACCCGGGTGGACCGGTTGACGTGCCGGAACCGGCCAGCGTCCTGCTGTTCGGCGCCGGCCTGGCAGGCGCCGCCGCGCTGCGTCGCCGCCGCACGGGCGCCCGCGCATAATTACCGACAGCGATAAGCAAACAGGCCTGCACTGCGGTGACGCGGTGCAGGCCTGTTTTCATTGACAGTACTGTTGTTACGCCAATGCTTCCTTGGCCGCCTCTTCAGGCGTGAGCGAATCGTAGAACTGGTCGGTGAACCATTCGATTTCTTCCTCGATATGGTCTTGCGCCTGCCGTACGGTAGCACCGCCCGCGACTAAAAACCCCTCGACCTCGATACACCAGTTGACGAACGCCAGCGTTTCTTCGTCGAGTTCTTCTTCCTTCTTGGCCATGGCAAATCCCCGTATCACGTTACCGCCGGTCGGCGCGACCGGCGTTGGCGTGATTCTACCGTAGCCGGTCAGCGCTCGGTGGCCACTTCCGGCATCAGGCGATTCATGACGCTGTAGTTGATCGCCGTCCACCACTCCGAGCCTTCGCCGGTCAGCGCCGCTTCGGATTGCGCGATCGCCTCATGGTCGCTGCTGACCAGGTAATCCTCGACATCGTTCAGCGACGCGAACGACAGGATCGAGACCGCATCGATCTTGCTGCCTTCAGGGTCTTTCTGAGTCGAGCCGATATTGAGCAGCACCGCGTAGCGCTTCACGAACTCGGTCGTCGCCGGCTGGCCCATGACCAGCGGCGCGTGCTCGTCCAGCAGACGGCGCTGGAACTCTTCGCGTGACAGGTCCGGGTTGCGCATGTGGATCTTGACCAGGCTGACCGGATCGCGGTGGCGCGCGCTCGGGATCAGGATGTATTCGCGCGTGATTTCACGCGTGACCATGCGAAACGCCACCTGCTCGTCGGCGATGATCCGCTCGGCAAATTTCTCCTGGCCCAGCACGCGCTCGATGTCGTCCTGCTCGGCATACGTGATGTAGGCCAGGCCATCCCAGCGCGGACGCCCGTACGGCGGCACGCACTTTTCTGGCTCGGCCGGCAGCTTGCCGTCGTCGCCGATCATCGCGCGGTACGGTGGCGGGAAGAACGAGGACGGGCCCGACGCGATACGGTGCACCTGGTCGTAGCGCAGCACGCGCTCGGACGAACTGCCCGGCTCATCCCACGCGAATTTCGGGCCGTGGACCTTGCGCCAGTATTCGTCCCAGTGCTCGAACGCCAGGTTTTCATTGCCTTCCAGCGCCAGCGCGCCGGGACGCCAGTTCGGCAGATGCACCTCATTGCCGTGCTTGCTTTTGGCCGAGCCGGCATCTTGCGGCCGTTCGCTGCGCGGCGTGCTGTCGACACGGCTGACAAAGGTCGCCGTGACGATCAGTGGATGTGTAATCGGATCGCGGGTCTGGCCCATCGGTGGTCGCTGCAGGTTGTCGCTACGGTCGAAATCAATGGTCATGACATTCCTTTTTCTTGATCGTGCGTTAAAAGACAATGGTAAAAAATCAGTTGGCGTTAAACAGTGGCAGCACGTGCTCTGCCAGTTCGGCCAGCGCATCCTGCGCCGGCCGGCGCAGCGGCTTGAGGTTCAGCGCCACGTGGCTCACGCCTTGTTCCTGCTGATGGTAAAACAGCTCGACCAATGCATGGCGGCCGCTACGAATGCCATTGCGCACGAAGCGCATCGGCTCATCCGGGTCTTCGGCCAGATCGAACATCGTGCCGTAGCCGTACGGGCGCACCCACTGCCCCGGCTCGTGGCTGGCGCGCCATGCCTCGATCAGTTGCGGCAGGCGGGTGAAGTCGCTCAGGTGCCAGATCCAGCCGTCGCTGTGCCGGGCAATCCACGCCATGTCCTGGCGCGCACGGCCCACGACAATCATCGGCAGGCGCGGCGCCGCCGGCTTGGGCACCAGGTCGATGCCCCCGTCGAGGTTGCCGTAGTGCGCCGTGCGCGCGTGCGGAAAGTCCTGTTCGGTGACGGTCCTGATCAGCCCGAACGCTTCGCGAAAACGCTCGCCGCGGTTGTCGAAATCCAGGCCAAACGCCGGATATTCCACCGGCCGGTCGCCGGTCGACAGGCCCAGCACCAGGCGCCCGCCCAGCAACTGGTCGACCGACACGGCCTGCTTGGCCACGATCAATGGCTCGCGCAGCGTCGCCACGATGCCGGCGGTGCCCAGCGCGATGCGGCTCGTGTGCGCCGCCAGAAAGCCCATGTACACCATCGGATCGAGCACCTGGCCGGTGTCGCCGAAATTGGGATCGTAGAACGGCACGTCGCGCAGCCACAGGGTCGAGAAGCCAGCCTCGTCGGCCATGCGCGCCATCGTCTGGTGATTGGCCAGCGTCGGAAACGGCGAATCCGGATAGCCTTCGAGCGGCATGATGAAGCCGAAGGTCAGCTTGCCCGGCTTGAAAATCCGGCCATAGCCGGCATGGCTTGCCAGTTCGGCCGGCAACGGCCCAATGGGTGCGAGTGCCATGATCGTTATGCCTTGATTGCTGGAGTTGCAGCCGGCGTCATGCGTGCTACCAGGCTGGTCGCCAGCGCAGCCAGCACGGCGATGCCCGCAGCCACATAACCGACATTGCCCGCGCCCCAGTTAGCCACTGCAAGGCCACCGATGACGGCGCCCAGCGCGATGCCGCCGTTGGCTGCCGACACATTGATCGTGCCGGCCAGCGCCTGGGCGCCGGTTGCCGCCTTCATCACGCGGATCTGGCAAATCGGATACAGCGCGGTATTGGCAATGCCCCAGACGCCCAGCGCGATGGCGAACCCGATGCTCAGGCCGGCGAACAGCATCGATGCGGCCATGCCGGCTGCCAGCACGAGGCTGAAGATCGCGGTGGTGGCCAGCGGCTTCTGGTCTACCCAGAGACCACCCAGCCAGTTACCGATCAGGCCAACCGCACCAAAGCCCATCAGCCACCAGCCGACCTGCGCGGGTGCGACGCCAGCCGATTTCTCCAGCATCTCGGCCAGGTAGGTGTAGCCGGTGAACATGGCGGTGAACACCAGGATCGACAGCGCCACGTTGGCCATGAAGAACGGGCTTTTCAGGATTTTTGCCTGTTCGCGCATGGCAACCGGCTGCGATGCACGCACCGTCGGCATGCTGAAGAACATCAGCACGGCCACCAGCAGCGACAGCGCGGCCAGCAGGCCGAATGCGCCGCGCCAGCCGATGGCGTCTGCTGCCAGCGTGCCGAGCGGAATACCAAACAGCATCGCGGCCGAAATGCCGAGATACACGGTCGAGACAGCGCGACCGGCTTTTTCAGGGCCGGCGATCTGGGCTGCGGTGTCGCTGGCGGTGCCCCAGAACACGGGCAGCGCCAGCGCCGGCAGCAGGCGCGCTAGCGCCAGCACCCAGATGTTTTGTGCAACAGCGGCCAGCGCATTGGTTGCTGCAAACAGCACCAGCACGGCGACGAACAACTTCTTGCGGTCGACATTGGCCAGCCACGCCGTCAGGAACGGGCCGCATACCATGACGACCACGGCAAACAGCGTCACGAGCTGGCCGGCTGTGGCCACCGTGATGGACAGGTCACGCGCCAGCGCCGGCAGCAGGCCGACGATCAGGAACTCGGTGGTGACGATGACAAACGCGGCGATGGCCAGAATCGTGATGGAGAGTATGCCGCCAGTCGCCTGAGGCTTGTCCGCCATCGTATCGACGGTGGTAGTAGATGAATTGGGCATTGCGGAAAACTCCAGTAATTATCTGACTGTCATCATATAAGAGATAAAAATTCGCATGTTGGATAAGAATTCCTGCATCATGTGGAATAAATTTCCAGGAATTAGCCAATGACACCCGCAGAACGCCTGAAAGGCCTTGAAACCTTCGTTGCCGTGGCCGACGCCGGCAGTTTCACGGCGGCCGCCGACCGGCTCAATCTGACCAACTCCGCCGTTGGCAAGTCCATTGCCCGGCTCGAAGGGCGATTGAAGCGGCCGCTGTTCGACCGCACCACGCGCAAGCTCGAGATGACGGACGCCGGCAACGTGTTCTACAAGGTCTGCGTGCGCGTGCTGGACGAACTTGAAGCGGCCGAGCGCCTGTTGGCGCACGACCATATCGCCCCGTCGGGCCGGCTGCGCGTGGACATGCCGGCCACCTTCGGCCGCATGCATGCCGTGCGGTCGCTGCTGGCGTTTGCCGAGCAGTATCCGCAGGTGCAGCCGCACGTGTCGTTCACCGACCGCTTCGTCGATCCGGTCGAGGATGGCCTGGACGTGGTGGTGCGCATCGGCGGCTCGGACACGTGGCCGGCGGCGCTGTGCTACCAGCACCTGGGGGACGAAGAGCTTGTCTTCTGCGCGTCGCCCGCCTATGTGGCGCGGCACGGCGCCCCGACGACGCTGGAAGCGTTACTGGGTCATGACGCCATCCTGTACGGCCGCGCGGACGGCAGCACGAGTCCATGGCTGATCAAGGATGGCGACCTGCCTCTGGCGCGCCAGCATGTGAACGGGCGCATCGTGTTGGGCCAGGCCGAGGCGCAGGTCACGGCGGTAGAGATGGGACTGGGGATCGCGCAATTGGCCACCTGGCTCGTCGAGCAGCAGCTGCGCGACGGCACCCTGGTGAAAATCCTGCCGGAGCTGGCCACGGCCGGCCTGCCGCTGTATCTGGTGTGGCAGCGCAGCCGCCAGCACGCGCCCAAGGTAACGGCGCTGATCGCACACTTTGCGCAGACGTTGACGATCCGGCCTGCCGCAGCTGATGCAACTGATGCAGCGGATGCGCTAGCGCCGCAGCCTGTCGCGCCAGCCTGACGGGGTCACGCCGACACAGCCCTTGAAGCGCCGCGTCAGGTGGCTCTGGTCGGCAAAGCCGCATTCGATCGCCACCGCCGCGAGCGGCATCCCGCCCCGGATCAGCGTGCAGGCATGGGCCACGCGCACCGAATTGAGGTACACGTGCGGCGGCGTGTGATACGCCGCGCTGAACGCGCGCGTGAGATGCGTGCGCGACATGCCGGCCACGGCGGCCAGGTCGGCCACCGTGAGATCGCGCTGGAAATACATGCGGATATAGTCCCTGACTCGCGCCATGCGCGCATCGGCGGCGAATGCGCCGGTCCGTTCGGGAGGCATCCCGGGACGCTCGCCATGGCGCGCCAGCATCGTGCCAAGGAATGCACGCAGCAGCGTTTCTGCCCGCAGCGACTCGGCTGACGTTGCCAACAGGCTGCCGGACAGCCGCGCAAACGTCGCAGCCATCCGGTGATCGGTCACGCATGGCCGGGTGAAATACCGGCCATCGGCGCGTTCGCCCTCGGGCGCGATGCAGCTCGCGACGAACGCATCCGGCACATACCAGATCGCATAGCGGAACCCGTCGGCCGTGCCAGCGCTGCCATCATGGTCTTCGTCCGGATTGAACAGGACCAGGTCGCCCACCTGGCTGTCGTACTGCGCGCCCTTGCAGCGAAACCGCTGCACCCCGGCGGTGGTCACGCCGATCGCGAAACCATCGTGACTGTGGCGCTCGAATGCGTGATCGGTGAAGCTGGCCTGCATCAGCGTGATGCCGCCCGCCAGCGCCGAAAAGGTGGTGTCGTTCACTGGCCGGGCGGGTGCGGTATGCATGCAACAATTGTACAAGACCCCTGGCCACTCGCAGGCGCACCATGATGTTTTCACTTTTTAACTTAAGGAGAACGCATGAGCGCTGCAATCGACCTTGCCGGCAAGCTGGCCACCTTCAACGAAGCCTGGCAACCGCGCACGGTCAGCCTGTTCAACGGCCACGACGTCATGGTCGCCAAGTTGCGTGGCGAATACCACTGGCATGTGCACGACGATTCGGACGATTTTTTCCTGGTGCTGGCGGGTAGTCTGGAGATCGACCTCGACGACGGCACGACCGTGACACTGGCGCCAGGCCAGTTGTATGTCGTACCGCAAGGCGTGCGGCATCGGCCCCGCGCGCCCCTCGAAGCGCACATCATGCTGATCGAACGCACCGGCACGCCGAACAGCGGCGACCCAGCCACGGCGGCCCCACGCCGTACGATCTAGCGTCCTTACAGAACAGGCGGGATTTCGATTTTGTGTTAAAAATAAGGCAACTGAATCAATCCTGTATTCGGTTGAACAATGTATCGAACAACACAATTTACTTAGGACTAAACATGAAATCTACCAGCCTGCTCTCCTCCGCCCTGATTGGCGCCGTCGCCAGCGCCCGCTCGATGACGCCGATGGCCACCCTTGCCGCTGCACGCCTGGCCGGTCGCCAGACGTCGGGCAACCTCGTCCTGCTGGATCGCCCATTGTTCAAGTACGGCGCACTGGCCATGGGCGCCGGTGAACTGTACGGCGACAAGATGAAGTCGGCGCCGGACCGCACCGTGTTCCTGGGCCTGCTGGCACGCATTGCCAGCGCGGGCATCGCCGGTGCGGCGCTCGCGCCAGAGGGTCGTGAAAAGGCAGGCGCTGCAGTTGCTGTGGCGACCGCCGTACCGCTGGCGTATGCCACGCTGGCCGCCCGCAAGCAGGCAATGGCCAAGATCGGCCAGACCCGCAGCGGCCTGATCGAAGACGCGCTGATCGTCGCTGCCGGCGTAGCCGTCGTGGCGCTGGCAACGCGCGCCGCACGCGACTATTGATACAGCCGGGCCGGCGTCAGCCGCCGGCCCGCTTTGCCCGGTGCCCGAGTTTGGCCAATGCCTGCAGCACGGTGTCGCAATGATCGCCCTGCACTTCGATCACGCCGTCCTTGACGGTGCCGCCGGCACCGCAGGCAGTACGCAATTGCTTGCCGAGCACGGCCAGGGCCATCGGGTCGAGCGCCACGCCCTTGACGAGCGTGACGCTCTTGCCACCCCGCCCTTTGCTCTGCAACGACACGCGCACATTGCCATCGCCAACCGGCGCGGCATTGGCGCCCGTCTTGCAGGTGCACTGCGCGACGGGCTGGCGACAGGTCGGGCACATGCGGCCTGTTTCCGTGGAATAGACGAGACCGCCATTCGAACTACGCATCGTGGTCAGTCCAGCCGCTTGAGGCGCTGCCCCATGATGCCCCAGCGGCAATCCACGCCGTCGACCCGTCCCACCAGCGCCCAACCGGTGCCGATCTTTTCGACGGTGACGCGGCTCTCGATTTCCTTGGCAAGCTTCTCGGCCCAGCCAGTGGCGGCGCCCTGCCCCTTGAACAGTTCCTTGCCGTCGTAAATCACGGTTGCATCGAAGACGGACATGGCGAATATGGTCATTGCTTCCTCTGGACTTCTGAACGAAAGCAGCATCCTACCACCGGTCACCGTCGCATAACCTCGCCACGCATGATGCATCGCAGGCGCGCTGCCTGAACGCCGATTGATCGTCGCCGCATGGAAATCGGCGTATTTGGCGGCATCGATCAATTTGAGGAGATCCGCCTTGCCGGTGTCTGACCAGCCGGTGCGCCGTTCGACGACCTTGCTGTTCCTGAGCAGATAAAAAGACGGTATGCCTGTCACGTCGATGCTCTCCCATTGCGTGGCACTATATGGCGCGTGGATTGGCATCGACGGATTGACGCCGTTCCACTCGCTGATCAGATATGTGTCGATGGGTGCGTTGGGGGCAGTGGCCAACACGAGACGCGCCTGTTGCAAACGCCGCTGGAGTTCGGGGTCAGCCTGTAGCGCTCGCAGTGCGTTGGCAGAATGATGGCAGCCAGCGCCGACAACTATCACGAGTTTCGTACCGGGCCGACTCGGCATGGCAATGCGGATCAGGGTATTGTGCTTCGCGTCGTACGCCAACGCGCTGCGGCCTGCGAAGGCTGGGCCGAGCGAATCCACCACCTGAGGAACGGCCCTCGCGGCGAGATCGGGACGCATGGCAGCCGACGCCTGCGCATTCGCGAAACGACGCGCAGCGAGCAAGGCGTACAGTATGGCGTCATCCAGCGTGCGCCGGGTATCGATACCGCGTGCGGTGAGTTCGTCGTGCAACTGCAGCATGTCGTCGGCCGATATGCAGCCGGCCAGCTGGCAACACAGGCAAAAACCCAGATGCTACGCTGGAAAATTCAATGACACTGCGTCTCTTGGCTTACTTTTCCCTGTTTTTGCCAGGCCATATAGCAAAGCATATTCCACAGAAAATCCCCACGAATGCAGCACGGCCCCAATCGAACTCGTCTGTACTGCTCAGGAAACCGGTGTAAAGAAGTGTGCCAACGGCAACTCCTGTCGCATTAAGAAAAAAAAATCATCGTTTGCGAAAGTCATCTTGATCTGAATATCGTACCGCAGCCAACCATCCTGCAACAGCCAATGAGTCGCTCAACCGGCAGTTAGCCACCAAGAGCAGATATTCAAAATCTTTTTCGATTTCCAAGTATTAAAAAAGCGACCGATGCAAAACCGCAAAGTATTCCTATACCGATACCTCGCACCAAGAAATTGGCAGATATCGGTCCAACCATGTACTCATAGACGAAAACTAACAGACCTACAAGCAATCCAGCAAGCACGCTCTGGATAATCAATTTTTTTGTAATGTTCATGCCCTGTTTTCTTTACTGAATCTGCATTGTTTCTTGTTTCAGAAATACGCGCTTGCGTCATCATGTTTTATCCAGCATAGCAGACACACAAGTTCCATAAGTCACAGAATGTCACAATGACCTTCATTGGCCCTGCATTGAAATCTCGATGTATCAGCAGCAAATTGCTGGCCGCAATAGGCAATGGCCGTCAGCACCTGCGTCTGGTACAGCCAAACTTGGATAACGTCAGGATTACAACAGCCATTGTCGGCATGGCGATCGTTTGAATTCTGCGCGTCAGCGCAGCACTGCCAACCTGACTTTCTTGCCTTTGCGGAAGGTATAGATCGTCATCGCCGCGTCGCGCAAATCGCCCTTCTGATCGAAGGCGATACTGCCGGTAATGCCCTCGTGCCTGACGGCGGCCAAGGCCGGCAGGAACCTGGCTGGATCGCTCGAATTTGTGGTCTGCATCGCTTTTGCGAATACCATCACCGCATCGTAGGCATAAGGCGCATAGGACTGTATCGGGAGCTTGTAGCGCTGCTGATAACGCTGTGTGAATGTATTCAGGCCCGCTTCCTGCGCAGCACCAACGCCCCCCGCCACGACGCAGTACACCTTGTCGTCGACCAGCGCGTCGCCGGCCAGCAGCGGCATTTTTTCCGAGCAGACACCGTCGCCCGAAATGAGCTTGGCGCGCAGACCGAGCGCCTTCATCTGTTTGAGCATCGGCCCGGCCACCGCGTCCATGCCGCCATAAAAAATCACGTCCGGATCGCGCGCACGGATCTGGGTCAGGATGGCGCTGAAGTCGGTTGCCTTGTCGGTCGTGAACTGGCGGCTGACCACGCTCGTGCCCGCCCCCGCCTTCTTGACGCCCTTGACGAATTCGTCGGCCAGCCCCTGGCCGAAGGCGGTGCGGTCGTCGATCACGGCAATCTTTTTGGCTTTCAGGGTGCCGAGCGAATACGTGGCCAGCGTGCGGCCGATCAGGTTGTCGTTGGCGACCACGCGAAACGCCGTCCTGAATCCCTGATTGGTGTAGACGGGCGTCGTGGCCGCTGGCGAAATCTGCGGAATCCCGGCGTTCGCATAGATTTTCGAGGCCGGCACGGTCGTACCCGAATTGAGGTGCCCGACGACGGCCGCCACCTTCGCATCGACCAGCTTTTGCGCGACCGTCGTGCCGGTCCGCGGATCGGCAGCGTCGTCCTCGGGCTGCAAGACCCATTGGACCTTGCTGCCGCCCAGCACGATGCCCTTCGCGTTGAGGTCATCAATCGCCATGCGGGCGCCGTTTTCGATGTCCTTGCCCGCATGGGCGCTGGGGCCGGACAGCGGAGACACCGTACCAATTTTGACTTGCACCACCTTGCCTGCAGGCTGGGCCTGGGCAAATGGTACGACGGCAAGGACAAGCGAGGATGCAGCTGCGAAGACAGGAAAATGCATGACGGGCCTTGTGAAGATGCGCCTAGCGCTGTGGCGCCATCAGGTCGAGCAGGATCGCCGTCTCGGCCTTGATGGTATTGGTGAGCGTTGGTTTGAGATCCGGCGCCCATTGTGGCGAGTGGGTGCCCGGCAAGGGCTTGCCAGCCTTTTTCGCTGCCTCGAGACGACCAGCATCGACCGCGCCCACGTGCAGCAGCAGCGCCTTCACACCGGGCTGCTGGCCATACATGGCGAAGTCTTCAGACGTCATCTTGGCCGGCATTTCTTTCACAAAATCAGGGCCGACGGCCTGCTCGACCGCCTTGACGGCGCGCGCCACCAGCTGTGGATCGTTGACCACCGAATCGGTGCCGGTCTTGACTTCCACCAGCGGCTCCTTCGGCGCGCCGGCGGCAAGCGCTTCGCCCTTGGCTTCGCGGGCGATGCTGGCCAGGACACGCTGGCGTACTTCGGGCCGGAAGGTGCGCACTGTCAGCGCCAGCTTCACTTGATCCGGCACGATATTGGCCTGGGTGCCGCCCTGGACGCTGCCAACCGTAATCACGACCGGGTCGAGTGGATTGTTTTCGCGCGAGATCAGGGTCTGCAGCG
The DNA here is from genome assembly GCF_059685775.1 of Telluria sp. LT1R51-2. Taxonomy (NCBI): domain Bacteria; kingdom Pseudomonadati; phylum Pseudomonadota; class Betaproteobacteria; order Burkholderiales; family Oxalobacteraceae; genus Telluria; species Telluria sp. LT1R51-2. The sequence goes on from NZ_JCASIM010000001.1 coordinate 2,691,824, forward strand.
CCATCACCAGCCGCGCCGCCATTACCACCGGATCGCGCGTTTCATGCGGTACGGCGCCATGGCCGCCCTGCCCGAACATCGTGATCGTGACGGTGTCGGCCGACGCGCGGAATGGCCCGGCATGCCACATGACCGTACCCGACGCCATCGACGCGTCGTCATGCATCGACAGCGCGTAATCCGGTTTCGGGAAGCGCGTGAAGAGGCCGTCCTTGAGCATGGCGGCCGCGCCGGTCAAGGCTTCTTCGGACGGCTGGCCGATCAGCATCAGCGTGCCGCTCCAGGCCTTGCGGTTTTCCGCCATCAGTTTTGCCGTGCCATACCAGGCAGCCATGTGCAGATCGTGACCGCAGGCATGCGCCACCGGCACGGTGTCACCGGCGGCATTTTTCGTCGTGACCTTGCTGGCAAACGGCAGACCGGTCTTTTCCAGCACCGGCAGCGCATCCATCTCGGTACGCAGCATCACGGTCGGCCCCGGACCATTCTTGAGGATCGCCACGACGCCGGTGCCACCAACGCCGGTGGTCACCTCGAAGCCGAGCGCCTTGGCCCGTTCGGCCAGCTTGGCGGCGGTCTTGTGCTCTGCAAAACCGAGTTCGGGATTGGCGTGCAGGTCACGGTAGAAGGCTTCGAGTTTGGGGAAGTCAGCGGCCAGCTGGGTATCGAATGGCGCCGGAAGCGACGCAGCGTGCGCGCCGGCCTGGGACAGCCCAGCCAGCAGGCTGGCGGCGAGGACGGTGTGACGGAATGTGCTGCGGAACGTGCTGCGGAAAGTGCGTGAAAATGGCATCGTGACTCGCTTCAAGAGTTGGGAAGAGGCAGTTCCTGATTCATTCTGACTGCGCGCTGGCGCGCACGGGGATGGCGGCGCGCCAGCGAACTCAGGCTTGTTCCTGCTGGAACTGGGTGCGCTGGGTCCCGATTTCCTGCATATAACCTTCGAACTCGGCAGACGTCTCGATGCGTCGCACGACCTGGTTATTGCTGTCGTCTACCGTGAATACCCCGCCGCGTTCCAGCACGCCCAGAACGGCGGCCCGAACATTTTCAAGCGACACATCACTGCCCGTCGTGGCCAATGCAGTCCAGGTATCCTGGTCGATCGATACATCGTGTTCAAGAAATTGCAGGTTGAATTTCATGGTGTTTTTTATCTCGAAGGGAATGAGTTTTCAACATAACATGAACGCCGCAGCCGCGATTTTCCACTGGCTGCGGTGCAGCAGGCAGCAAAGGTGTTCAATCGGCGCTGTCCGGCTCAGGCCCACGCGTCTTGCCTGCGGGCGGCTTGAGCTTGACGACCCGGCCACTACGCGCCGATTCGTAGATCGCATCCATGATGCGCTGGTCCTGCAGTCCCTCCTCGCCCGGCGTGTGCACGTCCTTGTTTTGCTGGATGCAGCTGGCAAAGTGGTCGATCATCAGCGTGAACTGGTTGGTCTTGCCGGCCGGGATCTCGCTGGTCTGGTCCTTGCCGTCGACCACGCGTGTGATCCGCAGCTTGTTGCCGTGATAGGCATACGCAGGGTCCATGTCGGCCCATGCTTCGAACCCGTTCAGGCGGAACATCTGCGACTTGTGCGCCGAATAGCTGGTGCTGCAGGTGGCCGAGAAACCGCTTGGAAAGCGCAGGACGAACTGGCACGATTCCTCGACTTCGCGAAAGCGCGCGTCGCCTGGCGTCGACCAGATGCTGCCGAACACCTCGGTCGGTTCTTCACCGCTGAGAAAGCGCGCGGCATTGATGCAGTAGATACCGATGTCCGGCAGCGCGCCGCCACCCGCCAGCGCCTTCCTGAGGCGCCAGTGCTGCGGGTCGCCCATGTTCTGGGAGTTGACCGAGTTGAATTCCTTCAGCGCGCCCAGCTTTTTGTCGCCGACCATTTTGATCAGCGTGCGATCCAGCGCTTCGTACTGGCTGCGGTAGGCGATCATCAACTGGCGCCCGGCCTTGCGGCAAGCGTCGATCATCTGGCGGCACTCGGCTGCGCTGTTGGCCATCGGCTTTTCGCACAGCACGTGCTTGCCGGCACGCGCTGCGCGCACCGTGTAGTCGAGGTGCAGATGATTGGGCAGCGCGATATACACGCCTTTCACGTCCGCCATCTGCGCCAGCTTGTCGTAGTCCTTGTAGTCGAGCACGGCGCTCTCGGGGATGTTGTACTGGCGTGCGACCTTCAGCCCCTTGTCACGGTCCCCCGTGACCAGCGCCACGACTTTTGCATGCTTGCTTCGCTGGAAGGCGGGCAGCATCTCGTCGATGGCGATGCGGCCGAGCCCGACCACGGCGACGCCCACCCGCTCACCCCACGAATCGCCCGGCGGTTCGGTCTTTTCCGGCTTTTCGGACTTGTCGAAGATGGGCGGGAAGCTGACCCTGTTCTGCTCGCTGGCCGCGGCCTGCAGCGCTGGTGTGGACAAGGCGGCCATGGTGCCGACATAGCGCAGAAAATCGCGGCGCGGCGGCTGATCGTGCTTCATGAGGATTCCTTTTGCGTAGCGGGAATTGATCCTCGCACGCGATCCGGAACAGCAGCGCTAGTTTGCCGTAAAGAAATGGTATGGGTGTTCTTGATGTCAGTGCATTCGCACCAGAGTCAACGCGTCGTGCAAATGCGATGGGCGGGTGGCCGCGCAGTTGATCATGACGTGGCGTTGTTCAATATCCACGCCATTTTTACAACTTCGTGTTTATTGCGCACAACAATGGACGTGTCCAGCGCGTGATTTTCCACAAAATGATACCATATTTCCCTTATACAACAATTGTGACCAAAGAACAATATCTCTGGTCTTTGTCCCGTCATGACCGATCTCGCCGATATTGCCCAATGGCGCGTCCGCATCTTCGCTTCCCTGATGTCAACCTTGCGCGTTCTTGTGCTCGTCGGCGTGGTACCCAGCGCAGCACTGGCCGTCTATCGTGACTTGCCGGCCGTTGCATTGATGGATGCAGTGGCACTGGTCTGGATCCTTGTCATCTCGCGTATGGATGCGCTCGATTACAGGCTGCGTGTCCTGAACTACCTCGTCATGCTGTTCAGCGCGGCGGTTTGCACGATGATCACGGTCGGGACCCTGGGCCTGTTATACCTGCTGTCGGCGCCGGTGATGTCGGTCATCCTGCTGGGCTTGCCTGCGGGACTGGTCATGCTGGCACTCGGCGCCGTCGCCATGATGGTGCTTGGCCTTGCCGGCTACATCCACTTTCCAATACAGAACGGCGATGCCAATTCATTCGCCACGGTGGCTATCTTCACCCTGAACTACACGTGCGTCGGCGCGTTCATCACGCTCACCTGCGGCAAATTGCTGAAGGGCTTGTCCACCTCGCTGAACAGCCAGCGCTTCGTGGCCGAGGCGCTGGCCGCCTCCAACGACGATTTGCGCCTGACCTCCGCAGCGTTGGCCGGGCTGAACGACATGGTGCTGATCGCCAGGGTTGGCGACGAGAAAAGCCCGGAGCACCCGGTCATCTTTGCAAATGCTGCGTTCGAGCGCCGCAGCGGTTACCGGTCCGATGAAATCATCGGACGCAGCCTGCGTGTTCTGCACGGACCCGATACCGATGCGGCGATTGTCGGCAAGATCGCTGGTGCGATGGCCCGGCAGGAGCCGGTTGCGGGTGAAATGATCCATTACACCAAGTCCGGCGAGCCGTGCTGGATCGAGGTGGAGATGGTGCCGTTTGCCAATCAAAGCCATGAGGTGACCCATTGGGTTGCCGTCGGACGTGACATCAGTGAACGGCGCCGCGCTGCCGATGCCATCCACCAGCTGGCATTCTTCGACGTCCTGACCGGCTTGCCGAACCGGCGGCTGCTGATGGAACGACTGGACCTGATGCTGGCGCGGGCGCATGCGGGCGACGGCATGGGCGCGGTGCTGTACATCGACCTGGACAACTTCAAGCATGTCAACGATGCGCGCGGCCATGCGACCGGCGACGCCGTCCTGCGGCATATCGCCACCTGCCTGTCGCGTGCCGTGCACCAGCAGGATACGGTGGCGCGGCTCGGTGGCGACGAATTTGTCGTGCTGGCCGAACACCTGGACTGCAGCACCGGGAGCGCCACCGGTGCCGCCCTGGCGCTTGCCGGCAGGGTCCGCGCAGCCATCACCGAAAGCGTCCTGATCGACGGCCAGCTGTACCGGCTGTCGGGCAGTATCGGTATTGCCCTGCCGACGAGACCGGGCCATACCGTACCGGACCTCCTGCGCGAAGCGGACACGGCGATGTATCACGCCAAGGACGGCGGGCGCAATCAGGTAGCCCTGTTCGAACCCGGGATGCTGGCGGAAGCCGAAAACAAATTGATTCTCGAGCGCGACCTTGCCAATGCCATGGTCAACGATGAACTGGCACTGCATCTGCAGCTGCAGGTGGACCCCGAGGGAACGCCCATCGGCGCCGAAGCCCTGCTGCGCTGGCGCCGGGCGGACGGTGTGCTGATACCGCCCGACGTCTTCATCCCGGTCGCCGAAGCCTCCGGCCAGATCGTGGCGCTCGGTGCCTGGGTGTTGCGCCAGGCCTGTCTGACCTGGTGCGAACTCGACCGGGTGGGCCATGCGCTGCCGCTGTCGATCAACATCAGCCCGCGCCAGTTCCGCGAGCCGGATTTCGTGTCACAGGTTCAGGCGATCATCGGCGCCTGCAACGTGCCGCCACAGCAGCTGATTTTCGAAGTGACCGAAGGGCTGCTGGTCGACGACCTGGACCTGACGATTGCACGCATGGGCGAGCTGGCGCAGTTCGGCATCCGCTTTTCGATCGACGATTTCGGCACCGGTTACTCGAACCTGGCCTATCTGCGCCGCATGCCGCTGTATGAACTCAAGATCGACAAGAGTTTCATGCGCGATATGCCGCATGACATCAATGGCACCGCGATTGTCCAGTCGATCCTGGCCATGGCAGGCCATCTCAAACTGCGCGTGGTTGCCGAGGGCATTGAAACAGCCGAACAGGCGCACTTCCTGAACGAGCACGGCAGCCCATGCATGCAAGGCTACCTGTTCTGCCGGCCCATGGCGCTGTCCGATCTGGTCGAGCGCCTGGTGGCGGCCCGGCCGGCTGAAACGGCGCCGGAACTCGTGGACGGCTGACGCGCTCACGTTGTTACGTGGGACCGGGCTCACGAACATGCCCTGTCCAACGCGGGCGCCGCCAGCCGGGCCACGCGCGCATCGCCAGCGTTAGGTCGCGTGCTGTCGCAGCGAGGCACGACGCCGGCTGTCGGAGATTTCTGCCAGCAGGGATACCAGGTCGCCGCCGTCGACCGGTTTGACAAAATGAAAGTTGAACCCGGCCTGCTTCGATGCTGCGCGGTCCTCATCGCGGCCATATCCCGTCACGGCGATCAGGACGGCATCGGCGGTCGATGGATTCGCGCGGAGACGCCGCGCCAGCGAGAAACCATCGATTTCCGGCAAACCGATATCGAGCAGGTAGACATCGGCCGGCGCCACCCTGGCAGCGTGCAAGGCGGCGCTTGCGGTGTGTTCAGTGCTGACCTCGTGGCCATCTGCCGCGATTCTCAGCGACAGCATCTGAGCCGCATCAATATTGTCATCCACAACCATCACGCGCAGCGAGCCTGCCGGGTCGACCGACACCAGCACCGGCGTCGGGGAGTCCGACGTGGTGGCCGGCGGTGCCAGCGGCAACGTCACCACGAAGCGGCTCCCTTTACCAAGCCCACTGCTGCTGGCGCTGATTGCCCCATCATGCAGCTCGACCAGCCGCTTGACGACGGCAAGACCGATGCCCAGGCCACCCTGCGCACGATCGGCGCTGCGCTCAGCCTGGGCAAACAGGTCGAATGCGCGCGTGATCAATTCCTCGCTCATCCCGATTCCGTTGTCGCTGACGGCAATATGGACGCATCCGCCTTCGATGCCTGTCTCGACGCGCAGGACACCACCCGGCGCGGTGTACTTGGCCGCATTGTTGAGCAGGTTGGTCAATACCTGGATCAGCCGCTTGGCATCGCCGCAAACGATCAGGGCAGTAGCCTGCGGCGGCACATCGAGTCGGTGGCGCCGCGATTGCACGAGCGGCATCACCTGCTCCACCGACTGTTCGAGCAGCACCCGCAGGTCGACGCGCTGCTTGTCGATGACGACCAGTCCGCGCGTGACACGTGACACATCGAGCAAGTCGTCGACTAACCCGGTCAGGTGCCGCACCTGCCGCAAAATGACTGCGCTGGTGCGCTCCACCTGAGCGGCATCAGTCGATTTGCGGCCCAATAACTCGGCTGCGACCATGATCGGCGCGAGCGGATTACGCAGTTCGTGCGCCAGCATCGCCAGAAATTCGTCCTTGCGGCGATCGGCGTCGCGCAAGCCTTCTTCTGCCTTCAGACGCTCAGTCATATCGAGCATCGCCACGACGCCGGCCACCACCTGGCTACATGTGTTTGCGGACGGCTGCGCAGTGCCTGCACCAATGGCCATTCGTCCGGCGCAAGGCGGCGGCCATGGCGCTCCGAATGATCGGCCCACCAGCCCTTCCACTCCGAAAAATCGATCCGGGTATGCCTGGGCAGCGAACGACGGCTCCACAGCGCATCGTGGGCCGCATTCGATTCCAGGACCTGGGACTGCGTGTCGGCCATCATGATGCCCACTGGCGTTGCCTGCAGCACCGCATGCAGACGCGCATGTCCGGCCTCGGCCTCCCGTGCGGCAAGAAGCGCTTCTTGCTGGCTCAAGCGCAATGCCTCCTCGGCCCGCTTGCCCTCGGTGACTTCCATCGTCACGTGATAGATGCACAGCAAGACGCCGTTGTCGTCAAAGATCGGCGTGTTGACGGCATTCCAGAATCGTTCGACAAAGATCTCGACCCCGTCCGCGTTGGTGGAGCGAATCGGGTAGCGCTGGGTCGGCATGGACTGCGGCTCGCCGGTGTCGATGGCGCGTGCGATCGAGGCACGCAGCGCTTCGACCCCGGTGTCCAGGCGGTCGTTCGGATCCGACGGAAGCGCCTGAAACAAGGGCCGCCCGACCAGCTCCTCACGGGTATGGGCCACATTGCGCAAGAATGCGTCGTTGACATCCAAAATGATCGGGTCTGAACTGGGCGACAGGATATACGCACCGATGGGGGCATTCAGAAAAAATGAATGATAAAGAGATTGATTCAGCATGGGCGGCCCGGACGGTAGTTAATGCTCACATTAACCTGTCTGACTTCTGAAACCCGTGCGCTGGTTAACCAATGCGGGCCAAGACGGGTTGGGTGCGTCTATCCAGAGCACATCAGCAACGTCGCTTGCTGGCAACGTTCGCCAGCGTTGTCCTACACCCCTGGCCGCCATGGGACTATTCGTGCGCGCAAGAGCCGGAACTATGATGAAGCCACATTCCAAACAGCGAGGTCACCATGTCGATGCAGAACGAAAGCAAGGATACCAAAGCAAATATTGATAGCGGCAACAGCCAGGGCGGCCAGATCCAGCCCGACACGCAGGAGTCCGGCGAAAACGCCAATCAGCAGGGCCAGTTGCCCCCTAGCCAGACCGATGACGATCAGTACGATCAGGGCACCGTCAAGCGCGAACCCTGAACGTTTTCAGTTCGCCCGAAGTAACGGACGCCGGGCCTGGAGTGCATGCTCCAGGCCCGGCGTCTTTCAATCTGGTCAGTTGTGAATGTATTTGGTGTACACGTCGCTGAAATCGCGCTTGGTGTAGGTCTCGAGCATTGCCGTATTCAATGCGGTGAGCAATTCGTCGAACTGGCTGACCAGGCCACCGGCGCCCGGTGCGATATTGAGCTTGTGCACCGATGCAGTGGCATCCAGCGTACGCAGCGCGTTGCCGCGGCAAACCGCATCGCGTTGCTGCTGTTTACCGATCGAGATTAGCGCTTTATAGATGTCCTTGAGCTGTTCGATGAACGCTTTCTTGACGTCGATGGAGAACTTCGTGTCGTCCAGATTGAATTTGAGCTCGATATCCATATCGAGCGTGCCGGCTGTTTCGATGGTCACGCCACTGATCTGGTACGACGCGTAATCGTAGCGTTTGATCGCGCGTTTCGACGACATGGCCGATTCGCCATCCACATGGATCAGGCCAAGATTGGTAAAGCAGTATTCATCCTTCTTGCTTTTGATGAGAAAGAAGATCTGCTCGCCGTCTTCGGTGAACAGGTAGTCATCCGCATCGACATTGCCGTAGTCGGCCGGGCCGACAATGACGCCGATATCGCTGATGCCGAGTGCTTCTGCCGCCATACGCTTGAACATGATCGCCTTTCAGTGTTGGGAAAAAAGATACATTACCACCGTTTATTCGGGCACCCCAAGAATCACGCTCGACGCCTTGAACACGGCGGTTGCAGCGAGCCCTTCCGCCAGCCCCAGCGTATCGACACTTTCGTTTGTCACGGTCGCGGCAACCGTGCCGCCGCCGCCAAGCGCAATCACGACCTCGGCATTGACGGCGCCGCGCGTCAGGCGCGCAACGGTGCCGGCCAGCTGATTGCGCGCCGACAGCCGCACGCCCTCGCCCGCCGTCATGACGATCACCGACGACGATTTGATCAGCGCAAACACTTGCCGGCCCGGCGCCAGCGCCAGGTTGTCGGCGCTCTCGCGCGTAACGATCGCAACGATCTTCTGCCCGCCGGCGATGGCAAGTTCGATCTCGTCATTGACCGCACCCGGCAGCACGCGCGTGACGGTGCCAAAGAACTGATTGCGTGCGCTTGTTCGCATTTTGAACCTCGAAAACAGGGCGACATCGTCGGCCACGCCCGCTGCCTGCCGGTTGAGCCGTTCCAGAAAATCATGGTGCAGTTGCTCGACCATGGTGAAGTTCTCGACCAGTTGCGCGCCGCGCGCCGTCAGCCGCGTGCCGCCACCGCCCTTGCCGCCGGTTGAGCGCTGCACGAGCGGTTCGCCGGCCAGGTTGTTCATCGTGTCGATCGCTTCCCACGCCGCCTTGTAGCTCAGGCCGACCTGTTTTGCGGCCGCCGTGATCGAACCGCATTGCGCGAGCGCCGCCAGCAAGCCGACCCGGTTCGTGCCGCCGAGCTGCTCACCACCGATCGTCATCCAGACGGTGCCCTCGAGAGCGATGTGCCTGTCATCCATGTGCGCTCCAGAATCCGTTATATACTTGCGACTATAGCGCTTTTTACGACTCGAGGACGACATGAAATTCTTTGCCAGTGTGCTTGCCGTGGTGACCTGCCTGGGAACGGCCCATGCTGGCGACGTCCAGGTGGCGGTGGCCGCCAATTTCGCCGGCCCGATGGAAAAGCTGGCCGCGCAATTTCAGAAGGACACGGGCCACAAGGCCGTCGTCGCCAGTGGCGCCACCGGCAAATTCTATGCGCAGATCCGCAACGGCGCGCCGTTCGAGGTGCTGCTGTCGGCCGATGATGAAACGCCGGCGCGGCTGGAAGCCGAAGGCCAGGCCGTCGCCAAAAGCCGCTTTACCTACGCAATTGGCCGCCTCGTGCTGTGGTCGGTTAAGGCCAACTACGTCGATGCGGCTGGCGCCGTGCTCAAGACGGGCGACTTCACGCACCTGGCCATCGCCAATCCGAAGACGGCCCCGTACGGCGCGGCGGCAACGGCCGTCATCGACAAGCTGGGCTTGACCGCGCGTCTGCAACCACGTCTGGTGCAGGGCGAAAACATCGCGCAAGCCTTCCAGTTTGCCAGCACGGGCAACGCCGAACTGGGCTTCGTGGCGCAGGCGCAGGTCTGGCGCGACGGCAGATTCACGGCCGGTTCGGGCTGGATCGTTCCGGCGACCATGCATGCACCGATCCGCCAGGATGCCGCGCTGCTAACCCGCGGCGCGAAGAACCCGGCCGCGCAGGCGCTGCTGGATTATCTGCGCAGCGACAAGGCCAAGGCGCTGATCCGCGCCTACGGCTACGAAGTCTAGGCACATGCTCGACGCGTCCGACTTCGCCGCGATCTGGCTGACGCTCAAGCTCGCGACTCTCGTCACGCTGCTGTTGCTGCTGTTTGGCACGCCGCTGGCATGGTGGCTGGCGCGCACCCGCTCGCGCGCCAAGCGCGTCGTTGGCGCGCTCGTCGCCCTGCCCCTCGTGCTGCCCCCGACCGTGATCGGCTTTTATCTGCTGCTGGCGATGGGGCCGAACGGTCCGCTCGGGCAGCTGACCGGCGCGCTGGGGCTCGGTACGCTTGCCTTCACCTTCACGGGCCTCGTGATTGCATCGGTGTTCTATTCGCTGCCGTTCGTCGTGCAGCCCCTGCAGAATGCGTTCGAGGCCATCGGTGAACGCCCGCTCGAAGTGGCCGCCACGCTGCGCGCCGGGCCGTGGGACACGTTCTGGTCGGTGGTCGTGCCGCTGGCGCGCCCCGGCTTCGTCACCGGTGCGATCCTCGGCTTTGCGCACACGATCGGCGAATTCGGCGTCGTGCTCATGATCGGCGGGAACATCCCCGACAAGACGCGCGTCGTTTCCACCCAAATTTACGATCACGTCGAAGCGATGGAATATGCGCAGGCCCACTGGCTGGCCGGCGGCATGCTGGTGTTCAGCTTTGTCGTGCTGCTTACCTTGTACACGCTGTATCCCCAGTCGATGCGGGGGACGCAGCGATGATACCCATCTCGCTCGCATGCCGGATCGACCGCGGCACGTTCAACCTCGATGTCGACCTGGCCCTGCCCGGGCGCGGCGTAACCGCGCTGTTCGGTCACTCGGGTTCCGGCAAGACCACGCTGCTGCGCGTGCTGGCGGGCCTGGAGCGTGTGGCCGGTGCGCGCGTCGCGCTGGGCGACGAAGTGTGGCAGGACGATGCGCGCAAGGTATTCGTGCCGACCCACGAGCGGGGCATCGGCTACGTGTTCCAGGAAGCGAGCCTGTTCCCGCACCTCTCCGTGCGCGCCAATCTCGAGTTCGGACGCAAGCGCCTCAAGCCCGCCGAGCGCCGCTTCGACTTGCTGGCGGTAGCCGAACTGCTCGGCATCGAACGCCTGCTCGATGCCAGTCCCGCCACGCTGTCGGGCGGCGAGCGCCAGCGCGCGGCCATTGCGCGCACGCTGCTTGCCTCGCCCCGCCTGCTGTTGATGGACGAGCCGCTCGCTGCGCTCGACATGCGACGCAAGCTCGAGATCCTGCCGTATCTGGAACGCCTGCACGACGAACTGGCGCTGCCGGTCGTGTATGTCAGCCACGCGGCCGACGAAGTGGCGCGCCTGGCCGATCACCTGGTGGTGCTGGAAGAAGGCCGCGTACTGGCCAGCGGCCCGCTGGCTGCGACGCTCGCGCGGCTGGACCTGGCGGCGAATTTTCAGGACGACGCCGGTGTGATGCTGGAAACGACGCTGCAAGCGCACGACGCCGATGGCCTGTCGCACCTGGCGTTCGCCGGCGGCGTGCTGCTGGTGGGCCAGCGCGACGTCGCCATCGGCACCCGCGTGCGCTGCCGCATCCATGCGCGCGATGTGAGCCTGGCGCTGGAACGGCCACGCGGCAGCAGCATCACGAACATCCTGCCGGCGCGGGTCGATGCGGTCGGCCCGAGCGGCACGCCCGGCCAGGTGCTGGTGCGCCTGCTGGTCGGTGACACGGCGCTGCTGGCGCGGATCACCGAGCGTTCGCGGCGCGAACTGGCGATCGCGCCGGGCAGCGCGGTGTGGGCGCAGGTGAAGGCCGTGGCCTTGCTGGCCTGACCCTGAACCGGGTTAGCCCCGGAGCGCCGCTTCCAGATCCGACAACTCCGCCGGCTTGACCAGGTGCGCATCGAACCCGGCCTCGTGCGCGCGGCGGCGGTCTTCCGGCGAACCGTAGCCCGTATGCGCCACCAGGCGGATATGCGCCAGTTGCGGATTGCTCTTGATGCGACGCGCTACCTGGTAGCCATCCACACCTGGCAAGCCGATATCGAGCACGATCACGTGCGGCTCGTGGCGCGCGGCCAACGCTTCGATCTCGTTGGCGTCGGCGGTGGTGTGCGCCTCGTAACCCATCTCGGCCAGCAGGAACCCCATCATCTCCATCGCATCGACGTTGTCGTCCACCAGCAGCACGCGCATGCCGCCGCTCTGCGACTCGGGGGTTGGTTGCGTTGCCGTCGCATCGGCCGCGCCGGCGCCGACATGCAGCAGCGGCAGGTCGACGGTGAACGTGCTGCCAAGGCCGATGCCGTCACTGGTTGCCGACAGGTGGCCGCCATGCAGTTCGAGCAGGTGCGACACCAGCGACAGGCCGATGCCCAGGCCTTCCGGCGCGCGGTCGGGCGGCACCTCGACCTGGGTGAACATGCCGAAGATGCGTGGCAGGTTGTCCCTGGCGATGCCGATGCCGTTGTCGCGCACCGAGATGCACACGCGCGCACTGTCGGTGATGCGCACGGCCAGATGGATTTCGCCGCCGGTGGGCGTGAACTTGGCCGCGTTGTGCAGCAGGTTGCCGACCGACTGGGCCAGGCGCACCGGGTCGCCCGAGACCCAGATCTGGTGGTCCGGCTGCTCGACGCTCAGGTGGTGCCCGCGCGCGTTGATCAAAGGCGCCGCCGTCTCGATGGCCTGGGCGATCACGCCGTTGATGTCGACTTCTTCATTGCGCAGCACGATCTTGCCTTCGGAGATGCGGGCCACGTCCAGCAGGTCGTCGACCAGGTGCGCCAGGTGATCGACCTGGCGCGTGATCACGTCGCGCGCATGCGCCTGGCGCTCGGCCGCGCCTTCGCCGATGGCGCCCAGCAGCGCGGCCGCGTTGCGGATCGGGCTCAGGGGGTTGCGCAGCTCGTGCGCCAGCGTCGCCAAAAACTGGTTCTTGTTGCTGTCGGCGGCGCGCAGCAGCGCCTCCATTTCGCGCCGGCCCGTGATGTCGCTGGTCACGCGCGCCACCCGCACCACCTGGCCGCGCGCATCGCGCACCGGGAACACGCGGTCGCGCACCCAGCGCACCTGGCCGTCGGCGCCGGCAATGCGGAACTCGTCGTCGTAGTGGGCTTCGAACGCTACACGCTCCCAGCGCGCCGCCATGCGCGCACGGTCGTCCTGGTGCACAGCAGCGAGCCAGTCGTCGGGCTGCTGGCCCAGCGCCTCGGCGCTGCGGCCCCACACGGTGGCATACGCCGGGCTGACATACACCACGTCGCGCGCCGGCACCGAGAACATCCAGAACACGTCGTCGATGTTGTCGGTTAACTGGCGGAAACGTTCTTCGCTGTCGCGCAGGTCGACCTGGATCTGGCGCATGCGCAGCAGTGCGTTGACGTTGGCGATCAGTTCATCGGCCTCGATCGGCGCGGCCAGATAGTTGTCGGCGCCGCCTTCCAGGCCGCGGATCTTGTCGGCGCGGCCCGTCAGCGCGGCCGACGTCTGCAGCACCAGCACCGTGCTGCTGTCCGATTCGGCCTTGATGCGGCGGCACACTTCGATGCCGTTGATGTCGGGCAGCTTCACGTCGAGCAGCACCAGCGCCGGCAAGGTCCTGCGCACGATTTCCAGCGCGTCGGTGCCGTTGGCCGCTTCCAGCACCTCGAAGCCGGCGCTTTGCAGGATGCGGGTCTTGGCGTAGCGCGCGCCGTCGTTGTCGTCAACGTTGAGAATCTGGGTCGGATGGGAGTTCATGATCCTGTGGGGTCAAATGCTGGTGACGTCGGCGCCAGGGTGCGCGGCAGGGTCAGGGTAAAGGTGGAACCGACACCGACGGTGCTGGCCACATCGACCCGCCCGCCGAGCAGTTCGGCCAGCTTGCGGCACAGGGGCAGACCGAGACCGGTGCCCTTGCTGCGCCGTTGCAGCGGATGCTCGATCTGGCTGAATTCTTCGAAGATCAGTTGCAAGTTCTCGTGGCTGATGCCGATGCCCGTGTCGGCCACGGCAAACGCGATCGTGTCGGCTTCGGGATCGTGCGCGGCGTACACCAGCACCGACCCCTGCTCGGTAAATTTCAGTGCGTTCGAAATGAAGTTGCGCAGGATCTGCGAAATCTTGCCTTCGTCCGAGAGCAAAGGCGCCTGCACGCCGGATGGCTCGAACACCAGTTCGACGCGGCCCTCGTCCACCAGCGGGCGCAGCATGCCCTTGAGCGCGCGGAACAGGTTCTCGACCACCACCGGCTCGACCTGTACCTGTACCCGCCCCGCTTCGATCTTGGCCAGGTCGAGCAGGTCATTCACCAGCTCTGACAAATCGTTGGCCGCGGTGGCGATGAAGCTCACCTGGCGCTCCTGCTCTTCGGTCAGGTCGCCATCCATCCGGTTGAGCAGCAACTGGGCCAGCGCGCGGATCGACGACAGTGGCGTGCGCAGTTCGTGGCTTGTGTTGGACAGAAAGCGCGACTTCATTTCGTCGGCGCGGCGCAGGCGCTCGGCCTTGTCTTCGATCTCGGCGTACAGCGCCACGATGCCGCGGTTGGTGTCCTCCAGCTCGCGCGTGAGCGAGATCAGGTCTTCCTGGCGCTCGCGCAGTTCGGCCAGCGTCGACAGCAGCTCCTGGTTCTGCATCTGCAGCTCGTGCAGGGGACTGGCGTCCGGGCTGTCGGCCAGACGCGCGCCGATTTCAGCCAGGCGCGCCGGCGTGATGCGCTCGTGCGCCGGCAGCGCCTTGCGCACCGTGACCCTGGTCGCGCCGGTTTCGCCGGGGTCGACTTCGCACGCGTCCATCAAACGATGGGCGGTGACGATCGCCAGTTCGCGCAGCGACTCGGGTCCCATCTCGCGGTCCGCCGGGTCGCCGGCATCGGCGCTGAGGGGCTGCCCGGCGCTGATCAGGACTTCGAGATGCTGGCGCCCGTCGCGTTCGCACAGCTGGAACACGGCGCGCCCGCCGGGGCCCTGGTAGCTGGCGCCGCGCGCGACTTCGGATACCGCCGTGCCGACCCGCACCTGGTCCTGCTGCGAGAGTCCCAGCAAGGCCGAAATCTGGCGCGCGCGCTGGCGCACCAGCACCACATCCTGTTCGCGGTCCAGGCCAACGCTGAGGATGCGCAGGGCGGTCATGCGAGGCCTGCTACCCGGCGCACGACGACAACCATCGCGTCGTCGCGCCCGCGAATGAAGTCGCGCATCAGCACAGCCGCGATCAGCGCCGGCGCGCGCCCGTGCAGGCCCGGATACTTGTGCAGGTCCCACTGGGTCTGAATGCCGTCCGAGCACAGGATGCACAGCGCGCCGGGCGGAAACGGCACGGTAAACTCCTGCACCTTGCGCATATTGGCGCCGACGATGCCGTTGTGCGAGACCAGCGCGCGCCGGTCGTCGTCGATCACGACACCGGCGATATTGCCCACACCGGCGAAACTCAGTTCGTCCTTGTAGAAATCGATGCGCGCCGCCGCCAGCGCAGCGCCCCGCGTGCCGCGCAGCGCCTCGTGCGCTGCGTGCACCATTTCGCCGGCCCCGACCGGACCGCGCCCGGCCAGTGCATCGATTGCCGCATTCGTGGCCGCCGCTGCATTCGGGCCGTGGCCCAGGCCATCGCACGCCAGGATGGTGGCGCCATCGTCGCCGCACGAGACGGCCCAGCCGTCGCCGCATTCGTCTTCACCGGCGATCGGCGCCCACAGCGCGCCCACTTCGACACCGCGCGGATGCGGGGCCGGTTCGTCGCGCCACAGACGCATGAAGAACGCGGCACCTTCGCCGCGCCGCGTGTACACGTCGAATTCATCGGACAGGCGCACCAGCGCGCCCAGGCCCGTGCCGGCGGTGCCGGCGCTCGAGACGCCATCGAGCAGGCAGTTGTCGATGTCGGCGATGCCGGGGCCCTTGTCGAGCGCCAGCACATCGACGCCGATGCCGGCCGGCGACTGGGCCGGGCCGACGTGCATGGCACCTTCGCCGGCGTGCTTGAGGATATTGGTGGCTGCTTCGGTGATGATCAGAGCCAGCTGGCCGGCCTTGAGGTCATTGAAGCCCAGCGAGTCGGCCACTTTCTGGCCGGCGCGGCGCACGGCCGCGACATCGCTGGCATGGGTCAGGTTGAAGACGAAGTGCGACGACTGAGAACTGATCAGCGTTTCCATTTGATAATCAGCACCGCGGTGCCCTCATTCGGACGGCTGTCGATGTCGAACTCGTCGACCAGCCGCTTGGAGCCGCCCAGGCCGAGGCCCAGGCCGCCGCCGGTGGTGAAACCGTCACGCAATGCGCTCTCGATGTTCGGGATGCCCTGGCCGTCGTCGATGAACAACAGACCGATGCCAGGGCGTGCGCCGTCGTCGAAGGCATCGAGATGCACCTCGCCGCCGCCGCCGTATTTGATGGTATTGCGTGCCAGCTCACTTGCCGCCGTCACCAGCTTGGTCTGGTCGATCAGCGACAGGCCGATTGCCACCGCGCGCTCGCGCACCTGCTTGCGCACGCCCACCACGTCTTCATCGGTACGCAGGCGCAAGGTCACGCGGCCGGTACGCTGCGCGCAGCGGTGCTCCAGCAACGGCGTTTCGAACAGCACCGTCCGGGTTTGCGCGTCGACCATTATCGATAGCTCTTTCCGAGCAGCGCCATGCCCTTCTCGACATTGAGCGCCGTCTGCACGCCATGCAGGGTCAAGCCGAGTTCGACCAGCGTGATCGCGACCGCCGGCTGCATGCCCACCACCACGGTGCGCGCATCGAGCACGCGCGCCATGGCGGCGGTGTTGCTGATCATGCGGCCGATGAAGGAGTCGACCAGATCAAGCGCCGAGATGTCGATCAGGACGCCCTTGGCGCTGTCGCTCACGATGCGCTGGGTCAGGTCGTCCTGCAGCTGCATCGCCAGGCGATCGTGCATGTCGACCTGGATCGTCACGAGCAGCAGGTCACCCATGCGCAGGATCGGGATACGTTCCATAGCGATCGCCTCAGGCTGCGTTCTTGACCATGATCGACGCGCCGGTGCGCTCGAGCGCGACCAGGAACGCATCGGCCAGCGTGGCCTTGGTGATGACGTCTTCCAGATTCACGCCCAGGTGCACGATGGTTTGCGCGATCTGCGGCCGGATGCCGCTGATGATGCAGTCGGCGCCCATCAGGCGCGCCGCAGCGATGGTCTTCATCAGGTGCTGCGCAACGAGCGTGTCGACCGTCGGCACGCCGGTGATGTCGATGATCGCGATCATGGCGCCCGTGTCGACAATCTTTTGCAGGATGTTTTCCATCACCACCTGGGTGCGGGCCGAATCGAGGGTGCCGATCAGCGGCAGCGCCAGAATGCCGTCCCACAGCTTGACCACGGGCGTGGACAGCTCGAGCAGCTCCTGCTGCTGGCGCACGATGATCTGGTCCTTCGTTTTCTGGAACACTTCGATCGTAAACAGGCCCAGCTTGTCGATCAGCGTGTTGACGGTCCAGGAGGCGATCGCCAGGCCATCGGCATCGGCTTCGAACACGTCGCGCAGGCGCGCGAACAGCGGCTGCTTGAGCGAGAACACGAGCGTTGCCGTTTCGGCCGGGGTGGAGCCGGCCTTGGCGCGGGTGGCCGAGATTTCGCTGAGAAGATCGCGCACTTCGTCCCACGAACGGTGCTCGATGTTCTCGAGTTCACCGCTGCGGGTCGCGACAGCGAACGCTTTGAGCAGCTGCTGGCAGTGCGCGCGCAACTGCTCGCGCGCCGCGCCGCTGCTGCGCAGCGTGATCGACTCCAGCTGGGCGAGCCATTCTGCGCCAATCCCCGATTCTTCTGCAAGAATCGCCTGGCTGATTCGGTCCGCATAATCGTTCATGCTCATCTGTCGTATCCTCAAATATTAAGTGGCGCAGCACAATGTTTCATCAAGTTTGGACTGATTTGGCAGGGTGCTCGCAAGTATCCAACTATACCATTTCCGATGTAGACAATCGGCATTGTTCTGTTGACTAGAGGATATTTTTGCGCACCCCGCGTACACCTGCGCGGTGCGCCCATTCATACAGCACCGGCAGCAATAACAGGGTCAGCACGGTCGATGACAAGACCCCGCCGATGACCACCGTGGCCAGCGGGCGCTGGACCTCAGCGCCGGTGCCCGTCGCCAGCGCCATCGGCACGAAACCGAGCGAAGCGACCAGCGCCGTCATCAGCACCGGCCGCAGGCGCGCCAGCGCGCCATCGCGCACTGCCTCGGGAAGCAGCATCCCCTCCTCGCGCAGGCTGCGAATGAACGTGATCAGCACCAGGCCATTGAGCACCGCCACACCCGACAGCGCGATGAAGCCGACCGCCGCCGACATCGACAGCGGAATGCCGCGCGCCCACAGCGCCGCCACGCCGCCGGCCAGCGCGAACGGGATCCCCGTGAACACCAGCAGGCCATCGCGCAGGTTGTTGAAGACCAGGTACAGCAGTACGAACACCAGCAGCAGCGAGGCCGGCACGATCAGGCGCAGGCGCTCGGCGGCCGTCGTCAGGTTCTCGAACTGGCCGCCCCAGGCCGTCCAGTAGCCGGGGGCGATGCGGACATCCTGCGCGATGCGCGCCTGCGCCGCCGCGACGAACGAGCCGATGTCGCGCCCGCGCACGTTGGCGGTGATGACCACGCGGCGCTTGCCTTCTTCGCGACTGAGCTGGTTCGG
The DNA here is from genome assembly GCF_059685775.1 of Telluria sp. LT1R51-2. Classification (NCBI taxonomy): domain Bacteria; kingdom Pseudomonadati; phylum Pseudomonadota; class Betaproteobacteria; order Burkholderiales; family Oxalobacteraceae; genus Telluria; species Telluria sp. LT1R51-2. The sequence goes on from NZ_JCASIM010000001.1 coordinate 2,710,313, forward strand.
GCCAGGTGCCACGTCGAAGGTGGCGATTTCGCCCAGCGTGATGAAGCTGTGCCCGCCCTCCTTCGTGCCAGGCAAGGCCACCGGCAGCCGGCGCAGCGCATCGATGTCGGCGCGCATGTCTTCCGGCAGGCGCACGACGATGTCGAAGCGGCGGTCGCCTTCGAACAGCGTGCCGGCCACGCGCCCGGCGGTGGCGGTCGCGATCATTTCCTGCACGTCGCCGATGTTCAGGCCCATGCGCGCGGCGCGCTCGCGGTCGACCCGGATCTGCAGGATCGGCAGGCCGGACGTCGCCTCGACCTGCACCTCGGCCGCGCCTGCGACCGTGCGCAGGCTGGCCGCGATCTGACCCGCAGTCGCTTCCAGCACCGCCAGATCGTCGCCAAACAGCTTGACGGCGACGTCGCTGCGTACGCCCGAGATCAGTTCATTCACGCGCAACTGGATCGGCTGACTGAATTCGTAACTGTTGCCGGGCAGGCGTTCGAGCGCGGTGCGGATCGCACTTTGCACGGCGGCGCGCGAACGCTTCGGCCTGGGCCACGCGGACTCGGGCTTGAAGATGATGTAGCTGTCGGCCACGCTGGGCGGCATCGGGTCGGACGCGATTTCGGCCGTGCCGATGCGGGCGAACACACGCGCGATCTCGGGCACCTCGCGCATCAGCGTCGTCTCGATCTGCTGCTGCATCTTGACCGACTGGGTCAGGCTCGTGCCAGGCACGCGCACCGTCAGCACGGCCATGTCGCCTTCGTCGAGATTCGGCGCGAACTCCAGGCCCAAGCGCGTGGCCATCAGCACGGCCAGAGCGATCACCAGACCCGCAAACACCAGCACCACGGCGCGGTTGGCCAGCGCGTAGTCGAGCGCCGGCGCATACCAGCGACGCGCGGCCAGCATCACGCGGCTGTCCTTTTCGTCGACCTTGCGGCCGATGAACAGCGCCACAGCGGCCGGCACGAACGTCACCGACAGGATCATCGCGCCCAGCAGCGCGAACACCACCGTGAATGCCATCGGATGGAACATCTTGCCCTCGATGCCGGTGAGCGCAAAGATCGGCAGGTACACGATCATGATGATCAACTGGCCGTAGATCAGGGGCCGCCTGGCTTCGCGCGCGGCGGCGAAGACTTCAGCAAAGCGTTCTTCGCGCGTGAGCAGGCGCCCCATCCGGTGCTGCGCGCCGGCCAGCCGGCGCACGCAGTTCTCGACGATGACGACGGCGCCGTCGACGATGATGCCGAAGTCCAGCGCGCCCAGGCTGAGCAGGTTGGCGCTGACGCCGCCGGCCACCATGCCGGAAAATGTAAACAGCATCGCCAGCGGAATCACCAGCGCCGTGAGCAGCGCAGCGCGCAGATTACCGAGGAAGAAAAAAAGCACGGCGATGACGAGGATTGCACCTTCGACGAGGTTCTTGCGCACGGTGGCAATCGCCTTTTCGACCAGCACCGTGCGGTCGTACACGGTGACCGCCTTGACGCCCTTGGGCAGGCTGCGGTTGATCTCGAGCATGCGCGCGTCGACTGCCTGCGCCACCTTGCGGCTGTTCTCGCCGATCAGCATGACCACGGTGCCCAGCACCACCTCGACGCCGTTTTCGGTGGCCGCACCGGTGCGCAGCTCGCGCCCGATGCCCACTTCGGCGACGTCGCGCACGCGCACGGGAATCCCGTTGACGCTGGTGACGACGATATTGCCGATGTCGTCGATCGATGCAGCCTGGCCCGGCGCGCGCACCAGGTACTGCTCGCCCTCACGCTCGATGTAGCCGGCGCCGACATTGCTGTTGTTGCGCTCGAGGGCGTGCACGATGTCGATCAGTTCCAGCCCGTACGACGACAGTGTCGCCGTGTTCGGGGCCACCAGGTATTCCTTGTCGAAGCCGCCGATGGAGTTGATCTCGGTCACACCCGGCACCGTGCGTAGTTGCGGCTTGATGATCCAGTCCTGGATCTCGCGCAGGTCGGTCGGCGTGTACGGCGTGCCATCGGGCTTCTTCGCCCCCGGCTCGCTCTCGACGGTCCACTGGTAGATTTCACTCAGGCCCGTGGCGATCGGGCCCAGTGCCGGCACCACGCCGGCCGGCAGGTTTTCGCGCGCATCCTGCAGGCGCTGGCTCACGAGCTGGCGCGCAAAGTGGATGTCGGTGCCCTCGTCGAACACCACCGTCACCTGCGACAGGCCATAGCGCGACAGCGAGCGGTAGGTTTCCAGGTGCGGCAGCCCGGCCAGCACCGCCTCGACCGGGTAGGTGATGCGCTGCTCGACCTCGAGCGGCGAGTAGCCCGGCACCGCCGTGTTGATCTGCACCTGGACGTTGGTCACGTCGGGCACGGCGTCGATCGGCAGTCGTCCATAGTTGTAGATGCCGATGGCGGCCATCGCCAGCACCGCCAATAGCACGAGCCAGCGCCGCTCGATACTGAGCGCAATGAGCCGATCGAACCAGGTGGAAGCTTGCAGGTCAGTGTTCATGGCTGGCCTCACCCTTGCCCTGTTCGGCCTTGATCGTGAAGCTGCCGCTGGCGGCGTAGGTGTCGCCCGGATTCAGGCCGGCCGTGATCTCGATGAAGCGGCCATCCGCGCGCCCGGTGCTGACAGGCTGCGCGATGAAGCCTTCCTTGACGCGCTTGTAGACTACCTGCCGGGTATCGACGGTCTGGATGGCTTCGCGCGCGACGGCCACCGGCACATCGCTTGAACCGGTCACGATGTCGACGTTCACGGCCAGGCCAGGCCGCCACGCGGCGCCCGGATTGGCCAGCACCACGCGCGCCTTGGCCGAACGCGACGCCTCGCCCACCAGCGAACTCACAAAACTGACCTTGCCCGGCGCGGTCGTCTCCGAGGCGATCGAGCGGATCACGGCGCTCGTGCCGACGCGCACGATGTCCAGGTCACGCGCCGGCACCACCACGTCGGCCCACACGGTCGACAGGTCGGTCAGCGTGAACACGCGCGTATCGGCGCCCACCACTTCGCCCAGCGTGATGTGCTTTTCGACGATGATGCCGTCGAACGGGGCGCGGATGGCGAGCAGGTTCGAGCCGCCGCTACCACTACCACCACCTGCGCCCAGCGCCTGCAGTTGCTGGCGCACGGTGTCGCGCGCGACTTCGGCCTCGATCAGTTCCTGCTCGGCTTTCAGCAGATCCTGGCGCGCCGTGATCTTTTCTTCCCACAGCGTGCGCTCGGTCGCAACAATCCTGCGCGCGTAGTCGACGCGCTTCTGCGCCGCCGTCAGCGCGCCGCGCTGGCCGGCGATGTCGGCGCTGGCGATGCTGGCCAGCACCTGGTCCTTGCGTACCTGCTGGCCCAGGTCGGCGCTGACGTCGCGTACCGAGCCGGCCGCGCGCGGCGTCACGTGGGCAGTGCGGTCTTCGTTCAGCGCGATCTGGCCCGGCATGCGGATGAAGGTGTCCAGATGCTTCGGGCCGGCCGTGGCAACCGTGATACCGGCCACGGTGATCTGGCCCGGCGTGAAGTGGATGACGCCGTCGTCGGCGTGCGCGGCTTCTTTTTCCTCGGCGTGTTCAGCCTGTTCGTCGTGTTCCTCACTCGCTGGCTGCGCGCGGTCGCGCAGCATGACAAAGGCGGCGAGCGCCAGCGCGATGGCCAGCATGATGACAATGATGCGGGTTTGCTGCTTGTTCATGGGTTCTCCTGCACGGCTGCTTGTCCCAGCAGGCGTGCGATATCGGCCTGCGCGCGATGGCTCTCGGCGACGGCATTGAGGTATTGGTAGGTGGATTGCGCCAGCACGCGCTGGGCGTCGAGCACGTCGATGAGGCCAAACTTGCCAAGCTCGAAACCGCGGCTGGCGGCGCGCTGCGCGTCCTGTGCACCGGGCAGGATGTCGGTCGCGATCAGCGCGCATTCGGCCAGCGCTGTAGCAAGGCGCGCATGGGCCTGCCCCAGTTCGGCGCGCAGGCGCGCAGCTTGCGCATCCTGTTCGTCCTGCGCCTTGTCGACGCGGCGCAACGCATCGAGGACGGCGCCGTCGTTGCGATTGAACAGCGGCAGCGGCACCGACAGGCCCAGCACGGTGCGGTTGCGGGCATCCGGCCCTTCGCGCTGGGCACCGACGATCACGCTGACGTCCGGCGTGCGGCGCGCCTGTTCAAGCCGGACCAGCGCCTGGCGGTGCTTGAGGTGTGCGCCGGCCTGGCGCATGCCGGGTGCGGCGTCCAGTTGTGCCAGCAACCGGTCCAGCGGCGGCAGCGTGGGCAGCGTGACGGCGTCCGGTTCGACGACCACGAGTCCGCGCCCGTCACCCGCCCATAGCGCCGCGAGCTGGATCCGCGCGGCTTCCAGCGCGCGCGCCGCCTGCAGCGCCTCGATACGCGCTCCCCCCTGCGCCACGCGGGCGCGGGTCTGCTCGACGGGCGACAGGGTGCCGGCATCGACCCGCTTGCCGGCAGCGTCGAGCGCGCGGCCCGCGAGATGCACCAGCTCCTGCGCCATGCGTTCGCGCGCCAGCGCCGCCACGACATCGTGGAACGCAGCAATCACGTCGGCGCGTACGCGCGCCTGCTCGGCGTTCAGCGCCAGCGCCGCCAGCTGGCCTTCTTGGCGCGCCGCATCGATGCGCGCGGCGCGCTTGCCGCCCAGCTCCACCGGAATGGTCAACAGCGCCGTGGTCGTGCGGCTATCGCTGCGCGTGCCCTCACGCAGCAGCTCGAGTTCGGGATTGGGCCGCGCCCCGGCCTGGGTCAGTGCGCCCTGCTGCGCGGCGACTTCCTGGCCGGCCGCGCGCAGCGTCGGGTTCAAACGCAGGGCCAGTGCGATGGCGGCGTCGAGCGTCAAGGGCTGCATGGGGGCCGCCACGGCGGCGGCCATGGGCGCGGCATGGGCTGCGGGCGGCAGGCCAATGGAGGCCAGCGCGCACGCCATGGCGAACGCCGCCAGCGGCGGTGTCAAACGGTATTTCATGATGATGCTCCGAACGGGTGAATGTCCGGCGAAGGCAATCGGGCGGCCGCGCTTGGCGGGCCGGCGATGGAGGTTCGCCGCGCTAGATGCGCAGCAGGCGGTCGGGTGGCGGAATCAGGTCGGGCACGTGCGAGACGTAGCGCCGTGTTTCGCCGCGCATGTGCGGCGCCCCCTTGGGCAGGGGCAGATTGGGTTGCGACGACAGCACCGCGCTGGCCGACAGGTGGTGGCAGGCGTCGCAGTCGTTGCAGGGATCGGCCGGGCTGGCGTCGTCCTGGCTGGCTGCCGTGGATGACGACGTGGCCGACGAAACATGCTTGTGGGTGTGGTGGCCCGGGTGCATCGTCTTTTCATTGTGCGTGCAATAGGCAGCACCCGCCGCCCAGGCAGCCTGGAAGGGCATGGCGAACAACAGCAGGATGAGGAAAAGACGGCGCATTGGTGTATTAAATACCCTGTAGCCGCTGGAGGGTCAAGCACTATCGGCGGCCCGGCGTCTGCCGTCCCTTTTTTGGCCCGCTTCTGGCTGGAAGACGTCTTGCAGCACATCGATGAACGCGCGCAATGCGGCAGGCACATGGCGGTGACCGGGATAGTACAAGGCCAGCTCGCTCGACGGTGCGCACCAGTCTTGCAGCAGGGGCACCAGGCGGCCGGCGGCCAGATGGTCGCGCGCGCTGGTGTCCGGCACGTAGGCGATGCCCTGCCCGGCCAGCGCCGCATCGACCATCAGGCCGACCTGGTTGAGGATGAGCGTGCCCGGGACGTCGAGCGCCATTGCCTGGCCGTGGCGCGTGAACTCCCAGCGGTAGATCTTCCCGCTTTGCATGCGCATGCGGATGCAGCGGTGGCCGAGCAGGTCGTCCGGGACGGCAGGCACGCCATGCACCTTCAGGTAGGCGGGCGAGGCCATCGGCATGAAGCGCACCGGCGCACCGAAGCGCGCCATGTGCATGTCTTGCGGCACCGCTTCGGCCAGGCGCACGCCGGCATCGAAGCCGCCGGCGACGATGTCGACCAGGCCATTGTCGACGAACAGGTCGAGTGCAACAGCCGGGTAGCGCGCCTGGAACACGGGGACCGCATGCTGCAGCAGCCAGTGTGCGGTCGGCTCGGCCGTGTTGATGCGCAGCAGGCCGCCGGGCTGCTGACCGACACCGTTAACGGCCTCGCAGGCCGCGCCCAGTTCGCGCAGGACCGGCTCGATGCGGCGCAGGAACCCCTCGCCCGCCTCGGTCGGCGCGACGCTGCGCGTGGTGCGGTGAAGCAGGCGCACGCCGAGCTTTTCTTCCATCACGCGCATCATGTGGCTCAGCGTCGACGGCGATACGCCCAGTTCATCGGCTGCCTTGCGAAAGCTGCGGCGGTTGGCGATGGCGACAAAGACGCGCAGATCATCGAGGTCGGGCTGGGACATTGCTGGTGATCCTTCACGAATGCATGCGAGATTCATCCGATGATAGCAGCAGATTAGTTCGCTATCGTGGCGGCTCCATTTACCCTGACAGGAGAACAGCATGCAACGCACCTGGTTCATCACCGGCACGTCCAGCGGCTTTGGCCGCATCATGACCGAACAACTACTGGCGCGCGGCGACCGCGTCGCGGCCACCCTGCGCACACCGTCGGCGCTCGCCGACCTGCAGGCGCGCTATCCGGGACAACTCTGGGTGGCCCAATTGGATGTCACTGACGATGCGGCGATCGATGCGGTGCTGGCGCGCGCCTTCACCGAGCTGGGACGGATCGACGTCGTCGTCAGCAATGCCGCTTACGGCCTGTTCGGCGCGGCCGAAGAACTCGCCGGCGCGCAGGTGCGGCGCCAGCTCGACACGAATCTGCTCGGCGCGATCCACCTCATTCGCAGCGCCCTGCCCTGGCTGCGCAAGCAGGGCGGTGGCCGCGTGATCCAGGTGTCATCCGAGGGCGGGCAGATCGCCTACCCGAACTTCAGCGTGTATCACGCGACCAAGTGGGGCATCGAAGGCTTTGTCGAAGCGGTCGCGCAAGAGGTCGCACCGTTCGGCATCGAATTCACGCTGGCCGAGCCGGGGCCGACGCCCACCAATTTTGCCGCCGGCCTGGACACGGCGCCGGCCATGGCGGACTACGACGCAACGCCATCGGGCGCGGTGCGGCGCGCGCTGGCCGATGGCAGCTTCAAATTGAGCGGCGATCCGGTACAGATGGTGCGATCCATGATCGACTCGGCCGACCAGTCGCCGGCGCCCCGTCGCATCGCACTCGGTTCAAGCGCGTACCAGTCGATCCACGCCGCGCTGACGGACCGGTTGGCCAGGCTCGAAGCGCAACAGGCCATTGCATTGAACGCGGACCTGAAAACGTGAAGAACGCTTCGCCGGATTAATCCACCAGCAGGCTTGCGCTAGGCTGGGGGGCCGCCTGGATTTCCTGCGCACTGCCGCGCGCAGGCACCGGCACATCGAACTGATAATCGGCCGCGGCATGCACTTCCCAGCCGCCGTCGCCCGTCAGCCACAGCACATGCGTATGGTGGCGCAGCACGCCGGCGCGGTGCGCGACGCTGACCAGCGTCGTGCCCTTGTCGCGCAGGCGCTTGTACAGCGACGATTCATTGGCTGAGTCTAACGCGCTGGTGGCTTCATCCAGGATCACGATGGCCGGCTCGTGCACCAGCACGCGGCCGAACGCCAGGCGCTGCTGCTCGCCGATCGACAGCAGCTTTTCCCAGTCGAGCGTGGCGTCGAGGCCCCCGACACGCTCGGCCAGATACGGCAGGTGCACCTGCTCCAGAATGGCGGTCAATTGCTCGTCACTGAGCGACGTGCGGGTGCTTGGATAGATGAGCTGGCTGCGCAATGTGCCCGGTTGCAGATACGGCTGTTGCGGCAGGAAGAAGAAATCCTCTCGCGGCGGATGATGAATCACCCCGCTGCCCTTGTGCCACAGCCCGGCAATGGCGCGCAGCAGCGAGCTCTTGCCGCAGCCGCTGTCGCCGTTGATCAGCAGCGCGTCGCCGGGGTTCAGCGACAGTGTCAGGTCCTTGATCAGCACGCGGTCGGACTGCGGCGGGCACAAGGTCAGCGCCTCGAGTGCAAGACGGTCGCCTGGCGTGCGTGTGATGCGGGCCTGCATGTCGCATGGATTGCCAGCCGGCGGCTCGGGCATCACGTGCATCGACAAGGTTTGCAGGCGGCCAATGCCGGCGACGAAGCGGCTCAGGCTTTCGAAGTTGTCGACGATGACGCCGACCGCCGTCAGCACCGCGGTGAAGGCGCCGGCTGCCTGCACCGCACGCCCCACTTCGAGCTCACCCGACAGGACGGCATCGGCCAGGATCACGAACGGCAGCACCAGCGTGAGCTGGCTGAAGGTGCGCTGGAACAAGTTGAGCGCGCGCTGCTTCTTGATCAGGCGCGAAAAATTATGGATGACCTTGTTGAACTTGCTGTCGATGTGCGCGCGCTCCTGCGCTTCGCCGCCATAGAACGCGATCGACTCGGCATTCTCGCGCAGCCGGATCAGGCTGAACCGGAAATCGGCTTCGCGCCGCAATTGCCAGAAGTTCAGGTGGATGAGCGGATTGCCGAAGACGAGCAGCGCGATCATCGTGCCCAGCACGGCGTAGGCGACCAGGACACCAACGAGCACATGCGAGATCGACCACAGCACGGCGCTGAACGCCACCAGCTGCATCACCGAACCCAGGAAGATCAGCATGAAGTGGACCGAGCGGCCGGTGAACGTGTTCACGTCCTCGCAGATGCGCTGGTCGGGGTTATCGATTTCCTGGTTCGAGCCCAGCTCGTAATATTTGCGGCCGCCCACGTAACCATCGAGAAAACGCCGCGTCAGCCAGCGCCGCCACTTGTTCGCGAACAGGTCGCGCATATAGTAGTAGAACGCGTAGATTGGGACGGCGAACGCGAGCACGATCAGGCAGGCCTGGACCGCGCCCCAGAAGCGGTTCCGGTCCTTGCCGGCCAGCGCCGAGGTCAGCTCGCCAGCCTGGTCATTGAGCATCACGGCGAGCTTGGTTTCCACCAGCATCAGCACGATCAACAGCGCCAGCAGCAGCCAGGCCCGCTTGCGCTCATCGCCCAGCCAGTACGGCTTGGCGACGCTGACGAACTGTTTCCATGCCGCCACCGACAAGGGCGGGCCTCTGCGCTTTTTCTTCGTGTTGCCGGGAATGTCGCGCGGCGTTCCCTCGTCAAGCGTCTGTGTATGGTCCGTCATGATTCTGCAATGCCTGTTCCCGGCGCGTCCGACCACGAAAACGCGTCCGGTGGTACGTTGATTCGTGCTGGCATCGACAGCGATGATCGCCGATGCCTGCAAACCTGCAAACTGTATTTACCCAGTTCACGTACGCAGCATACGGTTGTGTCGACAAGTAATCCGTGCGGAAACAGACATAGTCGAGCAAATACAAGCCGCAACAACAGGCAGGTCACCAACAAAATGCCTGCAGGTCGTTCTCGCTGCGCGCGATCGTCGATTTCTCCCGCTACCGACCGACATAAAAAAAACCGCCAGGCTCACGCACTGGCGGTTTTTTTACATTGCAGCGTGATTACACCGCTGCGCCTTCGACCGGATCGGCAGCCTTCATCGACAGCTTCAGACGACCGCGCTCGTCGGTCTCGAGAACCTTGACGCGCACTTGCTGGCCTTCTTTCAGGTAGTCGGCAACGGCGTTGACACGCTCGTTGGCGATCTGCGAGATGTGCAGCAGGCCATCCTTGCCTGGCATGACTTGCACGATCGCGCCGAAGTCCAGCAGTTTCAGCACGGTGCCGTCGTAGGTCTTGCCCACTTCGACCGATGCGGTCAGCTCTTCGATGCGGCGCTTGGCTTCCTGGCCTGCAGCAGCATCGACCGACGCGATCGTGACCACGCCTTCGTCGCTGATGTCGATCTGCGTGCCGGTCTCTTCGGTCAGCGCGCGGATGACGGCGCCGCCCTTGCCGATAACGTCACGGATCTTCTCTGGATTGATGCGGATGGTGATCAGGCGTGGCGCGAAGTCCGACAGCTCGGTCTTCACGGTTGGCATGGCCTTCTGCATTTCGCCCAGGATGTGGTGACGGCCTTCTTTGGCTTGCGCCAGTGCCACCTGCATGATTTCCTTGGTGATGCCCTGGATCTTGATGTCCATCTGCAGCGCGGTGATGCCTGCTGCGGTACCGGCTACCTTGAAGTCCATGTCGCCCAGGTGATCTTCATCGCCCAGAATGTCCGACAGCACGGCGAACTTGCCACCTTCCTTGATCAGGCCCATGGCGATACCGGCCACGTGCGATTTCATCGGCACGCCGGCGTCCATCAGTGCCAGACAGCCGCCGCAGACCGAGGCCATCGACGACGAACCGTTCGACTCGGTGATTTCCGAGACCAGGCGCACCGAGTAGCTGAAGTCTTCCGGATCCGGCAGCGCAGCGATCAGCGCGCGCTTGGCCAGACGGCCGTGGCCGACTTCACGGCGCTTCGGCGTACCGACGCGGCCGGTTTCGCCGGTGGCGAACGGAGGCATGTTGTAGTGCATCATGAACGAGTCGGTGTACTCGCCCATCAGCGCGTCGATCTTCTGGCTGTCGCGGGCAGTGCCCAGCGTGGCAACGACCAGCGCCTGCGTTTCACCGCGGGTGAACAGGGCCGAACCGTGGGTGCGTGGCAGCACGCTCGAACGAATCGAGATCGGACGCACGGTGCGGGTGTCGCGACCGTCGATGCGTGGCTCGCCTTCCAGGATCTGCGAACGCACGACCTTGGCTTCCATGTCGAACAGGATGTTGCCGACGTCGCCAGCATCGGCCGTGACGCCAGCGGCGCTCAGGTCAGCCATCACTTCGGACGACAGCGACTTCAGCTTTTGCTGACGCGCCGATTTTTCGCGGGTCTGGTACGCATCGCGCACTTTCGCGCCGGCCAGTTCGCCGATACGGACGATCAGTTCTTCGTTCTTTGGCGCCGGCGCCCATTCGACTTCCGGCTTGCCGCCTTCGGCGACCAGGTCGTGGATCGCATCGATCACGACTTTCATCTGGTCATGGCCGAACACGACGGCGCCCAGCATGATTTCTTCGGACAGTTGCTTGGCTTCGGATTCGACCATCAGGACGGCGGTCTCGGTACCGGCCACGACCAGGTCCATCTGCGAAGTCTTCAGCTCGGTGGTGGTCGGGTTCAGGATGTACTGGCCATTTGCGTAGCCGACGCGCGCGGCGCCGATCGGGCCACTGAACGGGATGCCGGCGATGCACAGGGCCGCCGACGCGCCGATCATTGCAGGGATATCCGGATCGATTTCAGGGTTGACCGACAGCACGTGGATGATGACCTGGACTTCGTTCAGATAGCCTTCCGGGAATAGCGGACGGATTGGACGGTCGATCAGGCGCGAGGTGAGCGTTTCTTTTTCGGAAGGACGGCCTTCGCGCTTGAAGAAACCGCCCGGGATTTTACCCGCAGCATACGTTTTCTCGAGGTAGTCGACGGTCAGCGGGAAGAAGTCCTGGCCCGGCTTGGCATCCTTGCGTGCGACCACGGTTGCCAGCACGACGGTATCTTCGACCGACACCACGACGGCGCCGCTTGCCTGGCGCGCGATTTCGCCCGTCTCCAGGGTGACAGTGTGTTGACCGTACTGGAAGGTTTTCGTAACTTTGTTAAACATGGGGTATCCCTTTCATTTTGCCGACAGATTTTCAGGTGCTGTCGTTCACCTCTCACCACGGGCCGTTCACGAGCACAACAGCCTTGCAACAACAAACAAACCGCTCAAAAACGAAAAATGCCCGCGACAGAGAACTGGCGCAGGCATCTTCAGACTTAAACCGTCTGGCGCAAACGAATTACTTACGCAGGCCCAGTTTGGCGATCAGGTCGCGGTAACGGTTCAGATCCTTGTTCTTCAGGTACGACAGCAGGCTCTTACGACGGTTGACCATCATGATCAGACCACGACGCGAGTGGTGATCTTTCTGGTGGGCCTTGAAGTGGCCGTTCAGGTCGTTGATGCGTGCGGTCAGCAGTGCAACTTGCACTTCTGGCGAACCGGTGTCTTTTTCGCCGCGTGCGTTGTCCGCGATAATCGCGGCTTTGTTCAGAGTTTCTACGGTCATGATGTTACCTTTCACATGCGGTGCAAGAGTCGCAACCCAGCGCACCGTGATTGATTAAAATGCCTGCCCGGATTCGGACAGACCGGCAAGTATAGTGCAAATCGCGGGTGCCCACCAGCATTTGCCCGCCCTGCCGCCAAGTAAAGGACAAAATAATGCACCCAATGATGAAAATAACAACGCTGGCCGCCACGCTGCTACTGGCGGCGTGCGCCACGCGCCCTGCCCCGCTGCCAGGCGAAAGAGCCGATGTGGTCCAGGCCAAGCTCGGCAAGCCAACGTCCGTCTATGTCGATCCCGATGGCGCAGCGCGCTCGCTCGAGTACGCGACGGGGCCGATGGGCCAATACACGTGGATGGCGCGCCTCGGACCGGATGGTCGCCTGACGGCCTACGAGCAAGTGCTGACTGGCGAAAAATTTGCCACGCTCAAGGTCGACCAGGCGACCAAGGAGCAGGTCCTGCGCACGATCGGGCGCCCTGCCGAACGCTCGCGCGTGGCGATGCAGAACTATGAGGTCTGGTCGTACCGCTACAAGGAGGCCGGCGTCTGGAACTCGCTGATGCACGTGCACTTCGACGAGCAGGGCGTCGTGCGCCAGATGATGAACGGACCGGATCCGATGTACGAGCCAAGGGACCGCAGCTCCTGGTAGGGGCTGCGGTATCAGGCGGGTTAGCGCGCCGGCGGCAGCTTGCGCCCGCCGTCGCTGAGCACGAAGTCTTCGATCGCATCGAGCGACGGCGCCAGGCGGCGCAGCGAGCTCGATAGCGTGGCGAGCAGCGTGACGTGGTTCACGCCCGTAAAACTCACCTCGCGCACCGGCACACCCGTCGCGCGCATGCGGTCCGCCAGCGCGCCGGTGTTGCGCTCAGGGTCGACCGTCGAATCGTTGCGCGCCGCGATCAACAGCGCGGGCGGCGCATTGACCGTCACGTGGTTGATCGGCTGCGAATCGCGCGGCGTATTCGGGTACAGGAACACCGGGCGCGTCGTTTCATTTTCTACGGGCAGGAAGTTATAGGGGCCGGCCATGCCGATCCAGCCACGCAGGATGCTCGGGGCCGTGCCCTGCGCCCGCAGCCAGCGTGGATCGAGCGCCAGCATCGCGGCGTTATAGGCGCCGGCGCTGTGGCCCATCGCGTAGATGCGCTTCGGATCGCCACCATAGGCCTTGATCCGGCGCGACGTCCAGGCCAGTGCTTCGGCGCTGTCGGTCAGGAAGTCCGGATAGCGCACCTGCGGGTACAGGCGATAGTCGGGAATGACCACCACGAAACCACGCGCCGCCAGCGCGCGGCCCACAAAAGCATAGTCGGCGCGCTCGCCGTCGACCCAGTTGCCACCGTAATAGAACACGATGACGGGCGCCGGACCGGTCCAGTTTTCGGGCCGGTAGATATCCAGCACGTGACGTGGATTGGTGCCGTAGGCGGCCGAGGCCACCGTGCGCGTGGCACCGCTCGGCGAGACCGCGTTGACCAGCGACAGCGGTGAGCAGGCAGCAAGCAGGCCTGACAGGACCAGAACAGCAGCGGCGCAGGCCGCGAAATAAGGAGCTCTCATGGTTCGGGCAGCCTGTGATCAGCGGTGAAGGTCGTCGTCAGCATCGTCAAGCGGGATGATGCTGACCCGCTTGCCCTTCGCACGCTGCCACACGTACACGGCGTAACCCGACAGGCCATAGATCACGAAGATCGGCCACAGCACCTTGGGCGGATCGATCGCCAGCAGCGCCAGCACCAGCGCGATCAGGAACACGGCGATGAACGGCACCGACTTGCGGAAGTTGATGTCCTTGAAGCTGTAGAACGGCACGTTCGACACCATCGTCAGGCCGGCGAAGACCGTGATGCACCACGACACCCACTCGACCTTGCGCGGGATGACGCTGATATCGGGATCGATCATCATCATGATGAAGCCGATCACGAGCGCCGCTGCAGCCGGGCTGGGCAAGCCCTGGAAGAAGCGCTTGTCGACCACTTCGATATTGGTGTTGAAGCGTGCCAGGCGCAAGGCGGCGCAGGCGCAGTAGATGAAGGCGGCGACCCAGCCGACCTTGCCAAGGCCGTTGAGCGACCATTCGTACATCACGAGCGCCGGCGCGGCGCCGAACGAGACCATGTCGGCCAGGCTGTCGTACTGGGCGCCGAATTCGGATTGGGTATTGGTCAGGCGGGCGATGCGCCCGTCCAGGCCGTCGAGGATCATCGCGATGAACACGGCCCAGCACGCCTGGTCGAAACGCTGGTTCATCGCCATAACGATGGCGTAGAAGCCGCAGAACAGCGCGGCAGTGGTAAAGGCATTGGGCAGCAGGTAGATGCCACGGCTGCGCTCACCGGCCGCCCGTGCTTGCGTACGGGGCGCGAAACGCTTTTTCAGGCGGGAGAATCGTGGACCTTTGGGCGGGGTCCCTAGCTTTCTTCTTCGTGGAAAAGTTGGCATAAGCAATCGTATTCAAGTGAGCCGCCGAGCGACTGTTCCCAACCATTATAGAGGCGGGACCCGTGTTAGCGAAACACTACGCTAACCCAGCTGGCAATTGCATGGCGCCTACTTGAAGGCGCAGTCAGCGTTAAGTAGAGCCGAGCCATGAACTGATGAGCAGTTTCGTGGTCCAACGCCTGTCGCCAGCATCAGGAATCGCCCATGAAAGCGCCCCGTTTCAAGAACTGGTTTGCCAGGTTGTCAGCGCTGAATCCGCCACAGCGCCAGCAAGTGCTCGACGCCCTGCATCCCGCAGCCGGCCTCGACCAAGTGGTCGCGCTGATCGCGCAGGCCAGAGCGCCAGCGCGCTGCTGCCCCAGTTGTGGCAACGAACGCTGCAATCGGCATGGATTCGCCAACGACCTGCAGCGCTTTCGCTGCTGCGCCTGTGGCCGCACGTTCAACGACCTGAGCGGCACACCGCTGGCGCGACTCCGGCACAAAGCCAAATGGCTCGCCTATTCGCAGGTGCTGCTCGATTCAGTATCCGTACGCAAGGGCGCAGAACGGGTCGGCGTGCACCGCAACACAGCATTCCGGTGGCGTCACCGCTTTCTCGATTGGGTCAAGCTCGACCGGCCTGCATCGCTCAACGGCATCGTGGAGGCCGATGAGACATTCCTGCTCGAATCGCAAAAAGGATCGCGCACGCTCGACCGCCCGCCACGCCGACGGGGTGGGCGCGCGCCCATGCGGGGCATTTCCCGCCATCTCGATTGCATCCTGGTAGCACGCGACCGAAATGGCCGCACCATCGATGCCGTCACTGGCCGTGGCGCACTGACGGCCGCGCAACTCGAACGCGATTTGCTGCCCAGACTTGATCCGCAGGCACTCCTGGTCAGCGACAGCCACGCCGCGTACCGGGCCTTCGCACGCAAGCACAGGATTGCGCACGAGACGGTCAATCTGCGCGCCGGTGTGCGCGTCAGGCATTTGGGTAGCCGCGCCATCCACGTACAGAACGTGAACGCGTACCACGGGCGCTTCAAGGCCTGGCTACTGGGCTTTCGCGGAGTGGCATCGCGCTACCTGCCCAACTACCTGGGGTGGCGCTGGGCACTGGATGGCGGGCGGGTCAGTTCCGCAGAACAATTGTTTTGCATCGCAATCGGCGTCATCAACAGACAACGCTGACTGCGCCTACTTGAACACGACTGTGCCGGATGGTGGCTTATTTGAACTTGACCTTGCCCACCAGGCGCATCTGCAGCGTGGTTTCGCCTGGCTCGAAGCTTGGTTCGGCCACGCCGTCATCCATCTCGCGCTTGGCGCTCGAACGCATCATCATGGCCGGCGCACCCCGCGCATCGCCTGCATAATTGCCCGAGCCTTCAAAGTCGACCGTATCGAGCATGGCGTCGCCCGGCTGGCGGCCCATGGCCTTGGCAATCGAGACAATGCGCTCGTTCAGGTTCTGGTACGTGGCGGCGATGCGCTGGTCGTCGAGACGCTTCTCGGTCGCCGGGGTCAGGCCGAAGTTGATGTTATTGATCTGCAGGACCTTCTGCGCGGCGGCAGCGGTTTTCGGCAGCGCGGCCAGGTTCGTGGTCTTGACTTCCAGGTACTGGCCGACGCGCCAGGCGATCGGCACCGGCTTGACTGGCGCGACCACGCGGCCTACCGGCTGTGGCTGCACTTCCGGATACACCGGGTACGTGTAGTAGCCCTGGGTTTTCAGTTCGGCGTTCGGATCGGCGCGGCGCACGATCTCGGTGCCCTCTTTCATCTTGCGGTTGACGCGGTCGGCGGCGGCGTTCTTGTCCTTGTCGTGTTCTTCGACGGCGAAGGTGATCGTCGCTTCGTCATTGGCATGTTTGACTTCGCCGAAGGCCGGGACGATGACCATGGTGCCGGTGGTCGCGGTCGACGGGGCGGTCTGCGCCTGGGCAGCGCTGAAGGCCAGCACGAGGGCGGCAGCGACGAGGGATTTGGTGAATGCCATTGTTGTTCTCCTGTGAGTTGCGACGTATGTCCGGCGTAGTTATACGATACCTTGCACAGGGAAAACATCGGTATTTTGTAATGGACAGTTGCAAATGAGTAGGTTTTGAAACGTGTTCGCAGTCGCCAGATGAACGCGTGGACGGCGAGCCGTCCACCCTACGAGGTGTGCGCGACCGGTTTTCCACCGCACACATGTTCGTAGGGTGGACGGCTCTGCCGTCCACGCGTCGATCGCCAACGCCACACCACCGCACGCGATGGTCTGGCCGCAAGCTTAGTTCTTCGACTGATCCACCAGCTTGTTCTTGGCAATCCACGGCATCATCGCGCGCAGCTTCGCGCCGACTTCTTCGATCGGATGCTCGGCGGTCAGGCGACGACGCGAGATCAGCGTTGGTGCGCCGGCCTTGTTTTCCAGGATGAAGCTCTTGGCGTATTCGCCGGTCTGGATGTCCTTCAGGCACTGGCGCATCGCGTTCTTGGTGTCTTCGGTCACGACGCGCGGGCCGGTGACGTATTCGCCGTATTCCGCGTTGTTCGAGATCGAGTAGTTCATGTTGGCGATGCCGCCTTCATAGATCAGGTCGACGATCAATTTGAGTTCGTGCAGGCACTCGAAGTACGCCATCTCCGGCGCGTAACCGGCTTCGGTCAGCGTCTCGAAACCCGCCTTGATCAGCTCGACCGCGCCACCGCACAGCACGGCCTGCTCGCCGAACAGGTCGGTCTCGGTTTCTTCGCGGAAGTTCGTCTCGATGATGCCGGCTCGGCCGCCACCGTTGGCCATCGCGTACGACATGGCGATATCACGGGCGGCGCCCGATTTGTCCTGGTACACGGCGATCAGGTGCGGCACGCCGCCACCTTGCGTGTAGGTGCCGCGCACCGTGTGGCCCGGCGCCTTCGGCGCGACCATGATGACGTCGAGGTCGGCGCGTGGAACGACCTGGCCGTAGTGCACGTTGAAGCCGTGGGCGAAGGCCAGCACGGCGCCTTGCTTGGCGTTCGGCTCGATGTTCTGCTTGTAGACTTCGGCGATGTTTTCGTCGGGCAGCAGGATCATGATGACGTCGGCGTTCTTCACTGCCTCATCGACTTCCGCCACTTTCAGGCCGGCTTGCTCGACCTTGCCCCACGAGGCGCCGCCGCGGCGCAGGCCGACGGTGACATTGACGCCCGATTCGCTCAGATTCTGTGCGTGCGCATGGCCTTGCGAGCCGTAACCGATGATGGCAACGTTCTTGCCCTTGATGAGGGAGAGGTCGCAGTCCTTGTCGTAGAAAACGTTCATTTTTTATCCTGTTATTTGATTTGAATTGTGTGATGTTGAGCTTTGCTCAAACTTTCAGAATGCGTTCGCCGCGGCCGATGCCCGAGCCACCGGTGCGCACCGTTTCAAGGATCGAGGCGCGGTCGATGGCGTCAATAAAGGCATCCAGCTTCGATTTGGCGCCGGTCAGCTCGATCGTGTAGGTCTTTTCGGTGACGTCGATGACGCGGCCCCGGAAGATATCGGCGGTGCGCTTCATTTCTTCGCGCTCCTTGCCGACCGCCCGTACCTTGATCAGCATCAGCTCGCGCTCGATGTGCTGGCCTTCGGTCAAGTCGACCACCTTGACGACCTCGATCAGGCGGTTCAGGTGCTTGGTGATCTGCTCGATGATGTCGTCCGAGCCGGACGTCACGATCGTCATGCGCGACAGCGTCGCGTCTTCGGTCGGCGCCACGGTCAGTGTTTCGATGTTGTAGCCGCGCGCCGAGAACAGGCCAACCACGCGCGACAGCGCACCGGCTTCGTTCTCCAGCAGGACAGAAATAATATGGCGCATTTACAGGTCCTCCGAGCCAAGCAGCATTTCGTTCAGGCCGCGGCCCGCCTTGACCATCGGCCACACGTTTTCACTCTGGTCGGTGATGAAGTTCATGAATACCAGGCGGTCTTTCATCGCGAACGCATCGCGCAGCGCGCCGTCGACATCGCCCGGTTTCTCGATCTTCATGCCCACGTGCCCATAGGCCTCGGCCAGCTTTTCGAAGTCGGGCAGCGAATCCATGTACGACTCGGAATAGCGCGAGCCGTAATCGATCTGCTGCCACTGGCGGACCATGCCCAAAAAGCGGTTATTGAGCAGGATGATCTTCGGCGTCAGGTGGTATTGCTTGCAGGTGGCAAGCTCCTGGATGCACATCTGGATCGAGCCTTCGCCGGTGACGCAGGCCACGGTGGCATCCGGATTGGCCATCTGCACGCCCATCGCGAACGGCAGGCCGACACCCATCGTGCCCAGGCCACCGGAATTGATCCAGCGGCGCGGCTTGTCGAACGGGTAGTACTGCGCAGCCCACATCTGGTGCTGGCCGACGTCGGACGTGATGAACGCGTCGCCACCGGTGACCTTGTGCAGCTGCTGGATCACGGACTGCGGCTTGATCAGCGTGTCGGAGCTCGCATACGCCAGGCAATCGCGGCCACGCCATTCGGCGATCTGCTTCCACCAGCTTTGCAGCGCAGGCGCATTCGCGTGCCCATTGCCGGCATCGAGCTGCGAGAGCAGTTCGATCAGCACGTCCTTGACGTTGCCGACGATCGGGATATCCACTTTCACCCGCTTGGAAATCGACGACGGATCGATGTCGATATGGATGATCTTGCGCGGATGCGAGGCGAAGTGCTTCGGGTTGCCGATCACGCGGTCGTCGAAGCGGGCGCCAATGGCGATCAACACGTCGCAGTGCTGCATCGCCATGTTCGCTTCGTACGTGCCGTGCATGCCCGGCATGCCGACGAAGTGCGGATCGGACGAACGCGACCCGCCCAGGCCCATCAGCGTATTCGTGATCGGAAAGCCCGTGGTCTCCACCATGCGGTTGAGCTCATTCGAGGCATTGGCCAGGATGACGCCGCCGCCAGCATAGATCATCGGCCGCTCGGCGTTCTGCAGCAGCGCGACGGCTTTGCGGATCTGGCCGGCATGGCCCTTGTCGACTGGGCGGTACGAGCGCATGTCGACTTCGCGCGGGTACTCGAACAGGCATTTGTTGACCGTGATGTCCTTCGGGATATCGACCAGCACGGGACCGGGCCGGCCGGTGCGGGCGATGAAGAAGGCTTTCTTGATGGTGGACGCCAGATCGCGCACGTCCTTGACCAGGAAGTTGTGCTTGACCACCGGACGGGTGATGCCGACCGTGTCGCATTCCTGGAACGCATCCTGGCCGATCGCGTGGCTCGGCACCTGACCGGAGATCACGACCATCGGCACCGAATCCATATAGGCGGTCGACAAGCCGGTGACGGCATTGGTGACGCCCGGACCGGACGTGACGAGGGCAACGCCCACGGTGTTCGAGCTGCGCGAATACGCATCGGCAGCATGCACCGCGGCTTGCTCGTGGCGAACGAGAACGTGCTGGAATTTATCTTGCTGGAAGATCGCGTCGTAGATATACAGAACCGCGCCGCCCGGATAACCGAAAACGTGCTTGACGCCCTCTTCTGCCAGACAACGGACAACGATTTCAGCGCCCGTGATGGGGACTGTTGGATCGAAACTCATAACCATTCCTTTCAAAACCCATAGGGTTGATTGATCGGATGCTCGTTCCTGGCGATATGCGTGCTGCGCTTACAACCCTCAGGCTCCACTTCTTTCTGCGTGCACGTCGATGGTTCGGGTCGCCGTAGGGACCGTACGCATTGACGCTGGGCGCAACTCGTTAGGCTTGAGTGTTTGTAGCGGTTGGACGCATCTCTCGCGCTTGTGGCACGGGTCGGAGCAAACTGCCTACAAATGAAAGCGTGCCATGGCGGACGGGGCGTTGTGGGCGACTCCCGCATGACGTTGATGCTTTGAGGGTGCAAAGCGTGAGGAACACCATACCGCGCCGCACCATTCTGGTCAAGCTTTGTTCTTCGACAAGATGCCACCTCGATTGGCGCACATAGCTGTGACGGTGCGCCTGCCGGGTAGCCGCTGGGGGCAACGCACCGCACTGCGACGTAGCGCGCGGGCTCTGACCCGCTCGTTTCTGGTGCACGTACAGTGCGTGTGTTGTAAATCCGGTGCACCGCATTAAAATATAGTTTATTGCCACATGGAAATCGACCTTCAAAGAAAAAAACGCTTAAGATTATTTCTTCGAAGATTCAGTTTTTTGCTTACCTTCTGTTCCGGATTCAGCTATGCAAGCGCCCAACGAAACTCTCCAGGAAATGGCCATGGCCGCCATGACGGCCATCGATCGCGCACAGGCGGTGATCGAGTTCGATCTCGAAGGCCGCATCCTGCATGCCAACCGCAACTTCCTGCTCACCCTCGGTTACGAGCAGGATCAGGTCATCGGGCGCCAGCATGCGATGTTCTGCGAACCCGCCTACCAGCGCTCGCCCGAATACAAGATGTTCTGGCACAGCCTGGCCAAGGGCGAGTTTCATACCGGCGAATTCAAGCGCATCCGCAGCGACGGCGCACCGGTCTGGATCCAGGCCACCTACAGCCCGATCTTCGACGCCGATGGCAAGCCGGTCAAGGTGGTGAAGTTCGCCACCGACATCACCGAGCAGAAGCTGCTGGCCGCCGAATCGCGCGGCAAGCTCGACGCAATCGGACGCTCACAGGCGGTGATCGAATTCGATATGCGCGGCAATGTCTTGTCCGCCAATGAAAATTTCTTGCGCACCATGGGCTATACCGAAGACGAGATCGTCGGCTGCCACCACACACTGTTCTGCGACCCGCAACTGGCCAAAAGCGCCGAATACCGTCACTTCTGGGCCGACCTGGGCCAGGGTCGGTTCCAGGCCGGGCGCTTCCAGCGCCGTGGCAAGCACGACGCCGACATCTGGATCCAGGCCACCTACAATCCGATCCTCGATGCCAATGGCAAACCGTACAAGGTCGTCAAGTTCGCGATGGACGTCACGGCACAGGTGCGGCGCGAAGAACTGGTGAGCACCAAGATCGACGCCATCGGTACGGCACTCGACGGCCTGGGCCGCTCGATCACCACGATCGCCGACGGCGCGCGTGAGTCAGCCGCGATGGCGGCGCGCACCCAGGACGGTGCGGCTAGCGGCAGCCGCCTGCTGGAACGCTCCAAGGGCGCCATGCAAGCCATTCAGACGTCGTCCGGCGACGTGCGCGAAATCATCGACACCATCACCAGCATCGCCGGTCAGACCCATTTGCTGGCCTTCAATGCGGCGATCGAGGCGGCGCGCGCGGGCGAGCATGGGCGCGGCTTTTCGGTCGTGGCCAACGAGGTGCGCAAGCTGGCCGAAAAGTCGGCCCTCGCGGCGCGCGAGATTTCCAAGCTGATCAACGAGACGGTCAGCCGCGTCGACGAAGGCACCCGCCTGGCCGGGGATGTGGAAGATGCATTCGAGCGCATCCTCGAATCGGTCGCCGCCACCAGCAGCTCGATCGCCGGCATCGGCAGCGCCACCCACCATCAGGCCGACTCCACCCGCGACGCTTCGCGCCTGCTGGCCGAGCTCGAGGCAGTGGCGCGCGAGCGCTAGGCCATGCCGGCCACCTGCAGCGCGCGGCTGACGCTGGCGCGCATCCGGATCGGCGAAGTCGGGATCGGCATACGGATCGAAGCCGTGCTCCAGGCGCTGCCCTTGCCAGAGACGTTCAGTCGCCTGCCCCTGCGCACCCACGCCCTGCTCGGGATGGTCGACCACGACGGCATGGCCGTACCGGTGGTCGACCTGGCGCGCTGGCTCGACGTCGGCGCGGCGCCGGCGGGCGCCGTCCCGCAACTGCTGTTGCTGCGCGAAGGTGACCGCACCGTCGGCCTGCGCGTCGATGCGCTCGAGGAGCTGGTCGAGGTCGAGGCAGCGGCGCTGCAGCGCCTGCATCACGGCAACGATCCGGACGACGTGTTCCACAGCGCCGTGCCAGCCGGGAACGGCGTACTGTTGAGTCTGCTGGAAGTGACCCGGCTGGCCGATCTGGCGCAGTGCTGGAGCACGGCGCCGACGGCCGCCACGGGCGCTGCATCCGCTGCCCCGCCCGTGGCCGACACGCTGCAACGCACCTGCTACGCGCTGCTCGACACCGGCCACGGCCTGATCGGCGTCCCACCAGCGGCGCTGGCCGAAGTGCTGGCCCTGCCGCCGCTGACGCACATCGGCAGCAGCGCCTGGTGCCGCTGGCACGACAGCCAGCTCGCGCTGATTGCCAGCACCGCGCTGTTCCAGGCGCCTGGCGTCGACACGCGCGTCGCTGCTGCGCCCCTGCTCGCCGTTCTGCAGCACGCTGACCTGGCGCTGGGTGTGCCGGTGCAGGCCGTGCTGCGGCTCGAGGAATTCGGTCCCGGCGTGCTAAGCACGGACGGGGTTGGCGAGAACGTGATCGACGCCAGCGGTGCCACGGTGCTGCTGGTCGACGTCGCGCGCCTGCTGGCGCGGCATCCCGAGGCGGCCCTGGCGCGCGGCGACAGGGTCACGGCCACCGCTTCCGCCAACACTATCACCAGCACCAGCACCAGCAATGCCGAAGCCTATATCGTGTTCGATGCCGCCGGCCTGCAGGCGCTGCCACTCGCCGCGATCGAGCAGATCGTGCCGCTGGACGTGCCGCTGGGCTCCACCATGGCCTGGCAGGGGGCGGCGATCCCGCTGATCAACCTGCGTGGGGAGGCACCCGATGCGGATGGCGCGGATGGCACGGTGCTGGTGGCGCAGGGCGCGCACGGGCTGGCCGGCCACATCGTGCACCGCGTGCAGTCGCTGATTCCGGCCGGGGCCGGGCGCATGTTCAACATGGGCGCCAACGGCACCGAGTTCATCACGACCGACGATGGCGGACAGCAAGCGACGTACCGCATTGCGACGCTAAGCGCGCTGCAAGCGGCGAACTAACCCCACTGGCCTTGCGCTTCAGCGCTGCATGCCCCAGCGCCGCACCGTCACGTGCTCCAGCGTCTGGAACACGCAACGCTCGATCGCCAGGCCAATCAGGATCACCGTGGCGAGGCCCGCGAACACCTTATCGGTGAAAAGCTCGTTGCGGTTCTGGAAGATGTACCAGCCCAGGCCGCCCTGCCCTGATGTACTGCCAAAGACCAGCTCCGCCGCGATCAGCGTGCGCCAGGCAAAGGCCCAGCCGATCTTCAGGCCCGACAGGATCGACGGCAGCGCCGCCGGCACCAGGATCTGCACCACCATGCGCAAGCCACCAAGGCCATAGTTACGCCCGGCCATGCGCAGTGTCTCAGGCACGGCGCGAAAGCCGGCACTCGCGTTGAGCGTCAGCGGCCACACGACCGAATGAACCAGCACCATCAGCAGGCTGCCCTTGCCCAGGCCGAACCACAGCAGCGCCAGCGGCAGCAGCGCAATGGCCGGCAGCGGGTTGAACATCGACGTCAGCGTGTCAATCAGCTCGCGCCCGAAGCGGTTCGACACGGCCAGCCAGGTCAGCAGGAACGCAATGGCCACGCCGAACAGAAATCCCTGCACGAGGATGGCCAGCGACACCGTCACATAACCGATCAGTTCACCCGACGCGATGCCGTCGATGAATGCGCGAGCCGTCTGCAGCGCGCCCGGCAACAGCAGATCGTTGTCGACCCAGCGCGCCAGCAACTCCCACAGGATGACCAGCGCCAGCAGGATCGCGGACTTGTTCAGCCAGCTCAAGCGGTCGACCGCGCCCGTGCTGACCAGGGCGGGCGCGGGCGCTGCACGCTGCGGCGCGACGTATTCCGGCCGGACCGGCGGTTCGTGCACGGCGCTCATGGTTGCACCAGCGCCGGTTGTGGTTGCACTGCGGGCGCATCGGCGTCGGCACCGAACAGCAGCGCGTGGATGCGCTGCGTGGCGGCCTGAAACTCGTGGCTGCCCGCACTGGCCAGGCTGAACTGGTGACTATTGAGCTCGGCCCGCACGCGCCCCGGGTGCGGCGAGAGCAGCAGGATGCGGTTGCCCACCACCAGTGCCTCTTCGATCGAGTGCGTCACGAACAGCATCGTGAAGCCGATCTCGTCCCACAGCGACTGGAGTTCTTCCTGCATGCTGCGCCGGGTCAGCGCATCGAGCGCCGCAAACGGCTCGTCCATCAGCAGCACGGCCGGCTGCATCGCCAGCGCGCGGGCAATCGCCACGCGCGCCTTCATGCCGCCCGACAGCGTGTGCGGATAAGCATCGGCAAACCGCGCCAGCCCGACCTTGCCGAGCCAGTGGCGGGCGCGCGCCTCGGCCTCGGGCCGCGCCACACCGCCGGCCAGCATCGGGAACAGGACGTTCTGCTTCACCGTCTTCCACGGCGGCAGCTGGTCGAATTCCTGGAACACGACGATGCGGTCCGGGCCCGGCCCCGTGACCGGCGTGCCGCCCAGGTGCAAGCTGCCCGCGCGCGGCGCGATGAAGCCGCCGATGGCTTTGAGCAGCGTCGACTTGCCGCAACCTGACGGTCCCAGCAGCACGAAGCGGTCGCCCCGGTAGACGTCGAAGCTCACATCGTCGGTCGCGCGCACGATGCCGCGCTCGCTGGCGTATTCCAGCGTGACATGCTCGGCGCGCAGCAGCGGTTCCGGCGGCACCAGATTGAAGGGGGCAGTGGCGCGCATATCAGCTTCCGTTGGCGATGGCCGGATGCGCGAAGAAGTAATCGCGCCACGATGCCGGCCTGTTCCTGATGGCACCGACCTGGTGCAGGAACTGCGCCAGTCCCAGCGTGTTCTGCGGCGCCACGCTGAACTGCGTCTTCGGATCCTTGATGACCTTGAGCAGCAGCGCCCGGTCGACGCTGCCCTTGTTCACGCGCAGATAGGCATCGGCCGCGCCTTCCGGATTGGCGGCAATATACTGGGCCGCTTCGGCCAGCGCATCGATGAAGGCGCGGTAGGTCTTTGGATTGTCCTTCACGTACTTCTCGGTGGCATACAGCACCGTGGCCGACGACGGCCCGCCCAGCACCTGGTACGAGTCGAGCACGACGTGCGCATTGGGATTGCCGGCCAGCTCGAGTTGCTGGAACGGCGGCGCGGCGAAATGCCCGTTGAGCTCAGTCTTGCCCGCGATGAGGGCAGCGGCCGCATCCGGATGCGGCACCGTCTGCGTGAGCGGATCGAGCTTCTTGAACTCGGCCACGCCCCACTGTTTCGCCGCCGCCATCTGCAGGATGCGCGCCTGCACCGATACCGTCACGGCCGGCAGCGCAATCCGGTCTTTGGCGCTGAAGTCGGCAATCGTCTTCACGGCCGGATTCGTGCTGACGAGGTAATACGGAAAGCTCCCCAGCGACGCGATGCCGCGCACGTTCTGACGGCCCTTGGTGCGATCCCAGATCGTCATCAACGGGCCGACGCCGGCGCCGGCCACGTCGATGGAACCGGACAGCAGCGCGTCGTTGACGACCGCGCCGCCCGACAGCTTGACCCAGTCCACGTCGACATCGATCCCCTGCTTCCTGCCGTGCTTTTCGATGAGCTTCTGGTCCTGCGCCACATTCAGCAGCAGGTACACAACACCGAACTGCTCGGCCACGCGGATCTTGCCTTCGGCCTGCGCCGTTGACGGCAGCGCCAACGTCAGCGCTGCAGCCAGTGCCAACAATTTTTTATTGAGATTCATGGGTGTCCTGGAATAAGGTCAGAAAGGCACGTCGCCTTCGATCGTCGTGCGGTACAGCTTGCGGCGCAGGTGGTCCGGGCAACCGGCGGCCAGGTGCATCAGCGAACGGTTGTCCCAGAACACCATGTCGTGTGGCTGCCACTGGTGGCGGTAGACATGCTCGGCGCGCGTGCCGTAATCGAACAGCAGGTCGAGCAGTTCGCGGCTGCGCTGTGCGGACACGCCCAGGATGCGGGTGGTGAAATGCTCGCTGACGAACAGCGCGCGGCGGCCCGTCTCGGGATGCATACGCACGACCGGGTGGCTGACCGGCTTGACTTCGTCGATCTGCGCCTGGGTCAGCTGCGGCCGGTACGGGTTGCGCTGGCGCAGTTCGTCGTAGCGCGCCAGATACCAGTGTTCGGCCTGCAATCCCTCCACCTCGCGCTTGAGGTCATCGGGCAACGCATCCCACGCCGCATGCTGGTTGGCGAACAGCGTGTCACCGCCCTCGGCCGGCAACTCCTGCGCATGGAGCATCGAGCCCAGGCTCGGCGTTTCTTTATAGGACAGGTCGGAATGCCAGAAGTGGCCGGCGTCGCCCAGCCCGACCGGCTTGCCGTCTTGCTGGATGTTCGAAATCACCAGCACCTCGGGCTGCTCGGGCAGCTGGAAATTGCGCAGCACGTGGATCTGCAGGGCGCCGAAGTGGCGGCTGAAGGCCACCTGCTGCGCGGGCGTGATGTGCTGGTCTCGAAACACCAGCACGTGGTAATCGAGATGTGCGCGGTGCAGGCGCGCAAGATCGGACGTGGCCAGCGGCAGCGAGAGGTCGAGGCCGATGACTTCGGCGCCCAGCGGTGCACCGGCGAATGGATGGATGGCAAAGGACTGGCGGGCAGAATCGAGTGGCATGGCAATGGCGTGGCTGAATGATCGTGTTGTTACGATAACCACGCCCACCAGCCCCAACAACGAATGATTTCAGCTATCGTCATGCAGTTTTTGCACCCCATGCACGGCGCATGGCGGAAGTCCACCCTGAGCGATTTCGATGCAGGCCGGATGGTTTTTTGCTAGGATGCGACAGTTTTCCCTAAAGCACGACCCACTCGCGCGCCTCCCCCTGAACCTGCATGGCCACAGACAAAGAACTTAACGACTTCCTGCAGAATGTCGAACGGCGCGCGTTCAAGCAGGCGGTCTATGCGGTTCGCAAGGACGAATCGGCGCTGGACATCGTGCAGGACGCGATGATCAAGCTCGCCGAGAAATACGGCGACAAGCCAGCCGCCGAGCTGCCGATGCTGTTCCAGCGCATCCTGCAGACGACGATCCTCGATTACTTCCGCCGCGAAAAAGTGCGCAACACCTGGGTCAGCCTGTTCTCGGGCTTCGGGCGGGGCGATGGCAACGACGATGATGACTTCGACATCCTTGCCTCACTCGAGGCCGAGCAGGGTTCGGCGGCCGCAGAGTCGAGCGCGGACCAGGTCGAGCGTGCCCAGACCTTGCGCCTGATCGATGACGAAGTACAAAAACTCCCGACGCGTCAACGGGAAGCCTTCCTCATGCGTTACTGGCAAGATATGGACGTCGCCGAGACGGCGGCAGCAATGGGTTGTTCCGAGGGCAGCGTCAAGACGCATTGCTCGCGCGCCACCCACGCCCTCGCGGCAGCACTCCAGGCCAAGGGAATCACACTATGAATACCGACGACATCAATCTGGCGTACAAGATACGCCACGCGCTGGACGAACAGCTCGACCACCTGCCGGCTTCCACCGTCGACCGGCTGGCCGCTGCACGCGCTGCCGCCATGGCGCGCAAGAAACCCGACGCCGCCCGCTTCGGCTTTGCTTCTGGCGCCGGCTGGCGCGGCATTGGCGCATTCCTGGCCGGGCCGACCGTGGCGCGCCTGGCCATCGCCGTGCCGCTCATGGCACTGGTAATTGGCATGGGTGGCTTCTACCAGCATGAACAACAGCAGCAACTGGCTGCACTGGCTGACATCGACGCCGCCGTACTGGCCGACGAATTGCCGCTGACGGCCTATCTCGACCCGGGTTTCAACGCCTATCTGGAGTCGCAGCAGCGCCAGCAATGACCAAGAAGAACGTCTCGACATCGCGCTTCCCCGTGCTGAAAACAGTCATCGGCGTCGTGGCCGCTGCTGCACTGGCCTGGGTGATCGTCGATCGCCTCGAGACGCCGTCCATCCTGCCGGCAGCCACCGAGACAATCGCGAGCGTGCGCCCGCTGCGCAAGGCCCCCGACAAGCCGCTATGGCGTGACCTGAGCAATGCGCAACAGGTGGCGCTTGCCCCGCTCGCCCCCGAATGGGACCGCATGGAAGGCGCGCGCAAGCGCCGCTGGATCGAAGTCTCCGCCCGTTTCGCCTCGATGGCCCCGGCCGAGCAGCAACGCGTGCAGGAACGCATGCGCCAGTGGATGAAACTCACGCCCCAGCAGCGTGAACTGGCGCGCGAAAACTTCAGCAAGACCAACAAACTGGCGCAGGGCGACAAGGCCGCCAACTGGGAAAACTACAAGCAGCTGTCGGCCGAGGAAAAGCGCAAGCTGGCCAGCAAGCCGGCCACGCTGCAAAAGAGCGCGCCGATCGCGCTGCCCGATACGCCGCTGCTGGTCGTGCCGATGCCGTGCGCGGCGAACACGACGCGCCGCGGCGCCGAGTGCGTGCTGATCGGCACGCCCGACACGCCGCCGCCGTCGGCGATTGCGGTCGTACCGGCGCCCACTACGTCCACGCCGACGCCTACCACCGCGCCACCGCTCGCGCCTGTCCCGGCGGCGACAGCAAATGGCGGCGCAGTCGCCACGTCGGGCGTCCAGCCCGGCGCGTCTCAGCCCGCCAACCAGGCCGCCAATGCCAGCAACTGAGCCGCCGGTCGTGCTGCCCGAAGCTGCGCTGGCGCTTTCTGGTACGCCCACGATCAAGCGGCGCCTGGCAGTGATGGTGTATGAATTTTTCCTGCTGTTCGCGGTCGAGATGCTGGCCGTCCTGTTGTATCTGTTCATGACAGGCAATCGCCAGGACGCATCCTTCCAGCACGGGTTGAAGGTGTACCTGTTCGTGATTACGGGCCTGTATTTCACCTGGTGCTGGCGCGACAGCGGGCACACGCTGGCGATGAAGACCTGGCGCATCAAGCTCGTCACGCCGGGCCATGCCCGCCTGCCCTGGCGCGTCGCCATCGTGCGCTACCTGGCAGCCTGGGGCTGGTTTGCGCCCGCGCTGATCGTCTGCGCGACCTTGGAGCTGCATGCAAAGGCCGATATCGCGATCGCGCTCGGACTCGGCGTTGCTGCCTGGGCCGCGACGGCCTGGCTCGACCCCGACCGGCAGTTCCTGCATGACCGCCTGGCCGGCACGCGCCAGATCGGCCTGCCGAAGCCCGTGTCCGGTAAGGGTAACGGCAAGGGTAACGGCAAGGGCAAGCTGGCCTGACACGCACAAGCCGGCGCGACCCGATGATCGTCGCATCAAGACGGCCAAGCTGTGACATCATGCGGGTCCAACAACAAACATCAGTCCACGTGCGCTTTGTCTTCCACTGCGCACGGTACGTTCTCCGAATCAGAATTAGAAGCAGAAGCAGCCAGCATGCCCGACACCCGTTTCCAGGCCCTGTTCGAACAGGCACCAATCAGCATCCAGATCCTCGCGCCATCGGGCCACACCACGCGTGTCAACAAGGCATGGGAAAACCTGTGGCAGATCCACGAAGGCACGCCGCTGATGGCGTACGTGCTGGGCGACTATAACGTCTTGCACGACCCGCAACTGATCGACAACGGCATCGCCGCGCTGCTGGCGCGGGCGCTGCAGGGTGAGCGGGTTGAGTTGCCGGCGATGCTGTACGACGTCAGCGCGCTTGATGGCAACGGTCCGAAGCGCTGGGTTACCGCGAAGGCGCGACCGATCAAAGACAAGGCCGGTAATACCCTCGAAGTCATGCTCATGCACGAGGACATCACCGAGCGCATGGCGGCCGACAGCGCGCTGCGCCTGCGCGAGCAGCGTTTCCGCTCGCTCGTGATGGCCACGTCGCAGATCGTCTGGTCGAATACCCCGGACGGCCGGGTGCTGGAAGACTCGCCGTCCTGGCGCGCCTATACCGGCCAGACCTACGACGAGTGGAAGGACTTCGGCTGGGTCGATGCCTTGCACCCCGATGACCGCGAACCGGCCCAGTCTCTGTGGCTGGCCTGCGTGGCCGCGCGCTCGGTGTTCGAGACGAAATACCGGCTGCGCAGTGCCGACGGCAGCTACCGCTGGACCGAGGTCAAGGGCATCCCGATCCTGGCCGACGACGGCACGATCCGCGAGTGGATCGGCGCCAACACCGACATCCACGACATGATCGCGGCCGAGCTCGAACTGGCCCAGCGACTTGACCGCGAAAAACGCAACAGCGCCCTGCTGGCCAAGGTCGCGCAGGCAGCCCGCACCTTGCACACGGTGCTGGCAGCGGAAGACATCGCGCAGGCGCTGGTCACGGCCGTGCGCGACATCCTGCAAACCCACCAGGCGGTCGTTTCGCTGACCGAAGCGGGCGGCTGGACGCAGGCGATCAATGCCGTCTCGCTGTCGGACAAGTACGCCGCCTACCGCAGCTACGATGCCAAGACGGACGGCTCCGGAATCTACGCGCAGGTGTGCCGCGACAACCGCGTCATGCGCCTGACCCAGGCGCAGCTCGAGGCGCATCCCGCCTGGCGCGGCTTTGGCGAGCATGCCGGTGCGCACCCTAGGCTGCGCGGCTGGTTGGCCGTGCCGCTGATCGACCGCATGGGCAAGAACATCGGCCTGATCCAGGCATCCGACCGGTTCGAGGGCGACTTCACGGACGAGGACGAAGCCATCCTCGTGCAACTGGCGTCGATCGCCGCCACCGGTTTCGAGAATGCGCGGCTGTACAGTTCGCTGCAGGATCAGGACCGCCGCAAGGACGAGTTCCTGGCGATGCTGGCGCACGAACTGCGCAACCCGCTGGCGCCGATCGCGGCGGCGGCAGAAATGCTCAAGTTCGGCACCGCCAACGAAGAGCGGGTGCGCCGTTCCAGCGAAGTGATCAGCCGCCAGGTCCGCCACATGACGTCGCTGGTCGACGACTTGCTCGACGTGTCGCGCGTGACCCGGGGCCTGATCAAGCTGGACCGGGCGCTGCTCGACCCGATGCAGCTCGTGGCCAATGCCGTCGAGCAGTCGCAGCCATTGATCACGGCGCGCGGCCATACCTTGACCGTGACGGGCGATGCCGCCGGCGCCCACATCGCCGGCGATGCGCACCGCCTGGTCCAGGTGCTGGCCAACCTGCTCAACAATGCGGCGAAGTACACGTCCCACGGTGGACAGATCGCGTTGACGGTGACGCGCGAACCGGACGCCGTGGCGATTACTGTGCACGACAATGGCGTCGGCATCGATGCGTCGCTGTTGCCGCGCATGTTCGACCTGTTCACCCAGGCCGAACGCTCGCCGGACCGGGCCCAGGGGGGCCTGGGCATCGGGCTGGCCCTCGTCAGGAGCATCATCGACCTGCATGGCGGCGACGTGATCGCCGCCAGCGATGGTATCGGTCGCGGCAGCACGTTCACGGTCCGGCTTGCCATTGCGGACACGGTCACCGGCGCCGTCGATGCGACGGATGCGCTGCGCTTGCAACAACGTTAACTTGTCACGCGGAATTCGAAATACGTCGTCGCGGAAATACCCCAATAATTGAACGGTCTACGAACTCGTCAATTATTGAATAAGGGTACGCCATGCACCAATCACATCTTCGCGTCGTCATCATGGGCGGCTCCAGCGGCATCGGCGCCGCTACTGCCATCGCCTTTGCCCGCCAGGGCGCCCACCTCGTGCTCGGCGCCCGCGGCAAGGAAGGCCTGGACGACGTCGCCCGGCGTTGCCGCCAGGCCGGCGGCCATGCCGACGTGCTCGTTGTCGACGCCACCGATGCCGATGCGGTGGCCGCGTTCGCGCAGGATGCGCGCGACCTTCTTGGCCAGATCGACCTTTGGTTCAGCAATGTGGGCAGTGGCGTGGTCGGCAAGTTCGCCGATGTGCCAATCGCGCACCATCGCCAGGTCATCGAAACCAACCTGATCAGCCACATGAACGACGCGCATGCCGTGATCCCGATTTTCCTGGAACAGGATTACGGTATCTGGGTCAACATGATTTCGTCGGGCGGCTTCGTCGCCACGCCGTACGCAGCGGCTTATGGCGCCAGCAAATTCGGGCTGCGCGGCTTCAGCGAGGCGCTGCGCGCCGAACTGGGCAAGAAGCGCGACATCCACGTGTGCGACATCTACCCGTCCTTCGTCGACACGCCGGGCTTCAAGCACGCTGCCAACTATACCGGCGCCAAGCTGTCGTATCCGCCGGGCGTGCTGGCCCCCGAGAAAGTGGCCAACGCCGTCGTCGCCCTGGTGCGCAAGCCACGCGCCGTCACGCTGCTGGGCGCGCCGGACGTGACCAAGAAGCTCACGCAACTGGCGCCAGACCTGCTGGCCTCCGGCATGAACCGCTTCATGGAAACCTGGGCCAAGCGGGCTGACCGGACCGACGATACGGTAGGCGCGCTGTACGAGCCGCAGCATGGCGCGAGCGGCATGCACAGCGGCATGGTGAAGCGCCATGCCCCTGCCTCTGCACGACC
Source organism: Telluria sp. LT1R51-2 (assembly GCF_059685775.1). Lineage (NCBI taxonomy): Bacteria > Pseudomonadati > Pseudomonadota > Betaproteobacteria > Burkholderiales > Oxalobacteraceae > Telluria > Telluria sp. LT1R51-2. The sequence goes on from NZ_JCASIM010000001.1 coordinate 2,743,052, forward strand.
GCGGCGCGACGTGCGGCCTCGCGTGCCATCGAATGACAGCACGCTTGCCGTGGGCGCCGTGCTGATCGCGGCCGCCGTTGGCCTGTCCTTACTGGGCGAGCGCTCTGACAATTAATACGTCAGATTGACCTGCATGACGGCAGTCGTTCCGCTGACTTCGTTACCGACGATCAGCAACGGCTTGCCGTTGGGCGACTTGCTCGCCGGGATGAACGTCAAGCCTTCCGGTCCAAGGTCGCCCTTGTCGCCATCGCGCGTGTTCAGGTAGGTCACGAACGACGCGGACGCTGGTTTCGTGATGTCGTAGACCATCACGCCGCCGATGCGTTCCAGGCCGACGAACGCATACTGCTTGTCGCCGAACTTGCCGACCACGACGCCTTCCGGCTCCGGGCCTTTCGAGGCGCTGCGGTCTTCCAGATTGTTGTTGTCGTTGCTGGCGTTGAAGCGCGCGTTGGGCAGCGCGCTTGTGCGGCGCTCGAATTCGTCGCCCGAATCGTAGACGCGCTTGATGTCCGTGTCCCAGATCGAAAACGAACGCCCGCCAAATGTGTACAGCTCGGTGCACTGGCCGGCGGCGTTCTTGCCGGTCATGCCGCCGCCATTCGGCGTCGTCGTCACGCGCAGCCGGCCCAGGTTCGAGTCGAACGTCGCGTTGCCGGCATTCGGGAACACGCTCGGATCCAACCCTGCCGTGCAATAGGCGCGGACACGCGTCTCTTCATTGAAGCCCGGCCAGTCTGCGCGGGCATCGCCCTCATTCGCGGTCAGCAGGTAGTGCTTGCCGTCGACCGTGTAGCCGGCAATCGCGTCCGGCAGGTACATGCCCTTGACTGGCTGCGGGCCGATCTTCGTGGCCGGCGTGCCGCTGTTGGTATTGGTGCCGCCATCTTCGTCCGACGCGTCCAGACCGAAACCGGCCACATTGTGGTCCTTGAAGCCAAGCGGCTTGATCGATGTGACTTTCGCGCTCGCGACGTCAACGATGGCAATGGCATTGTTCTCTTGCAGCGTGACCCAGGCCGTCTTGCCGTCTTCGCTGACGGTGATATATTCCGGCTCGAAGTCCTGCGCCGCCGTGGCCTTGGGGCCAAAGATGCGGATGCCCTGCGCGCGCAGCGCCGTTTCCTGGCCATTGAAGCTGCGGAAGTCGGCGGTGGCGACACTTGGTGCACCGCCGCGGTTGACGGTGATGATGCTGACCGCACCTTCCGGGTCGCTGGTCCCGGCAACGCCGTAGCCGCTTGGCTCGCCTTCATTCGCGACCAGCACCTTGCTGCCGTCCGGCGTGAACACCAGCATGTCGGGCAGCGCGCCGACCTTCACGCTGTTGACCAGCTTGAGGTCGGCGGCGTTGTAGAACGCCACGGTGCCCGGATCGGTCTTGACCGCCGCTTCGATGGCAAGGGCGACCAGGCCGTCGTACACGGCGACGCTGTTGACGGCCTTGCCGAGGCCCGCGACGCTGATCGTGCCCAGCAGCTTGGGTGCAGTCGGTGCGCTCAGGTCCAGCACATCGACCGTGCCATTGGCGCCGTTGACGACGAACAGGCGCTTGCTGGCCGCATCGTAGGCAGTGATCTCGGCCGCGCCGACGGCGCCGCCGTTGTAGCTGCCGATTTTTTCCAGCGTCAGCGTGGTGGGTGTCGGTTCGTCGTCATGGTCGCCGCCGCAGGCAGCAAGCGTGCACGCCAGCGCAATCGTGGCAATCATCGGAAGGTAGCGGGAAGTAGCAGGGGCAGCAGAGGTGCGTTGCAGCATGATGGTCGGTTTTCCAGGGAAGAAAAACCGCCAGCATAGGACGCGCCGATGACACCAGCATGACATGTCATCAACACGTTCCCCGTCACCGGATCAGAACTGATCGGTGTCGCGCAGGAAGCGCCAGCCGCCGGCCGGCATCGGGCCCATCGAGATGCGGCCGATGCGCAGGCGGCGCAATGCGGTCACGCGCAGGCCCACATCGCCGCACAGGCGCTCGATCTGGCCGCGCTGGATGTTCTTGCCTGCGATGCGCAGGCGCTGCTCGCTTTGCCAGCTGGCCTTGAACATGCGGCCAAGCTTGGCCATGCCATTGTCGGCGATCTGGCCGTCGACTTCGACGACGTACTCGGACTCGTTGCGCGATGCATCGTCGACCAGCTTGCGGATCACGCGGAAATCCTGGCTGAACACGATCAGGCCTGAAGCCATGGTCTCGAGCGGCGTGGCAGCCGTCGTCTTGAACAGGTGCCGGCGCAGGAACGGCTTGCCGCGCCCGTGTTCCAGCACTTGGGTGTCAGCATTGATCGTCGCGAGCGCCGCTTCTATTTCGATACCAGCCGGCTTGTGCATCAGGATCGTTACCGGGTCCGGTTCAACCGGCGTCGCGCCGGGCAGCAGCTCGACCTTTTGCTCCGGCGTGACGCGGGTGGCGGGATCTTCGGCCACGGCGCCGTCGATGCTGACCCAGCCGCCGGCGATATAACGCTCGGCATCGGCGCGCGAGCACCCTGCCACGTCGGCGACGCGTTTGGCCAGGCGGATTGCTTCTTCAGTTGTCATGCACGCCAATCAGTAAAAAATGCGGTGAAGACGTCGACCGCGCGCTGGACATCGCGCGCAGAGACATCGAGGTGCGTCACGAGACGCATTCTGGGGCCGACCGTGGCGCGGATCTGCGCCCGTTCGAGCGCCGCGCACAGCGGTACGCAGGCGGCAGCCGGCACGTCGATCCAGAAGATATTCGTTTGCGGGGTGCTGACGCTGAGCGCCGGGATCTGGGCCAGGCCGCGCGCCAGTTCGGCGGCGTTGTCATGATCCTGCGCCAGCAGCGCGACATTGTGTTCGAGCGCGTAATGCGCGGCAGCGGCGATCACACCGGCCTGGCGCATCCCGCCGCCCAGCATCTTGCGCCAGCGCTTGCCCTGTTCGATGAAGGCCTTGGGGCCAAGCAGCACCGAGCCGACCGGCGCGCCAAGGCCTTTGGACAGGCAGACCGAGACGGTGTCAAAGCCCTTGACCGCGTCCGCCAGGCTGATGCCCTGCTTGACGGCGGCGTTGCAAATGCGCGCGCCGTCCAGGTGCGTGGCCAGGCCTTTTTCGTGCGCGAGCGTCGTGGCCGCAGCCACGTACTCCTGGCTCAGCACACGCCCGCCGATCGTGTTTTCCAGCGCCAGCAGGCGCGTACGCGCGAAGTGCATGTCGTCAGGCTTGATGTAAGCCTCGATATCGGCCAGCAGGATCGAGCCGTCCGGCTGGTTGATGATCGGCTGCGGCTGGATGCTGCCCAGCACCGCAGCGCCGCCGCATTCGTACTTGTAGGTGTGCGCTTCCTGGCCCACCAGGTATTCGTCGCCGCGACCGCAGTGCGTTATCAGGGCGATCAGGTTCGTCTGCGTGCCGCTCGGGGCGAACATGCCAGCCTCATGGCCGAACAGCTCCGCTGCATAATCCTGCAGGCGGTTGACCGTGGGGTCGTCGCCATACACATCGTCGCCGACGTGGGCGGCCACCATCGTGGCGCGCATCGCAGCGCTCGGCTGCGTCACGGTATCGCTGCGCAGGTCGATCCAGCCTTGCGTGTTGTCGCTCATGCTTGTTGTCACTCCGTGGTGGCGGCTTGTGGGGCGTAGAAACGTTCGGTCATCTCTGCCAGGCCCAGTTCACCCAGCACCTCGTGCAGGCGTTCGGTCGGGCGGCGGCGCGGCAGGTTTTTGTAGGTAGCGATGATGAGTTCATTCTTCATCGAGTGCTCCCAGCCCACCAGCTCGGTCACGGTGACCTGGTAGCCATGCGCCTCGAGCTGCAGGCAGCGCAGCACATTGGTGATCTGGCTGCCGAATTCGCGCGTGTGGATCGGGTGGCGCCAGATTTCGGTCAGCGCGCTGCGTTTCACGTCCTTGCCCTTGTTCTTGCGCAGGACGGTAGCGACTTCAGCCTGGCAGCACGGCACCAGCACCATGTGCTTCGCGTTCTTCTTCAGTGCGAAGTCGATGGCGTCATCGGTGGCGGTATTGCAGGCGTGCAGCGCGGTGACGATGTCGATCGATTCAGGGAGCGCGCTCGACGTGGTCGACTCGGCCACCGACAGCGGCAGGAACGACATGCCCTTGAAGCCCAGGCGCGCAGCCAGCTCGGTCGATTTGGTGACCAGCTCTTCGCGCGTCTCGATGCCGTAGATGTGCGAACCTTCGTTTTCCTCAGCCTGCTGGGCTTTGACGAACAGGTCGTACAGGATGAAGCCAAGGTACGATTTGCCTGCGCCATGGTCGACCAGCGACACGCTGCCCTTCGCCCCCTGCACATCGCGTAGCAGCGGCTCGATGAAGTTGTACAGGTGGTAGACCTGCTTGAGCTTGCGGCGGCTGTCCTGGTTCAACTTGCCGTCGCGGGTCAGGATGTGCAGCTCTTTCAGCAGCTCGATCGACTGGCCCGTGCGAACCTCGGGTGGCAGCTCCGGGGCAGCCGGGGCTTTCTTGACGTTCTCGACACGCTTCATGAAGATCAGTGGTTCTTTTCGGCAGCGTGGTTGATCGTGTACTTCGGAATCTCGACAACCAGATCTTCGTCGGCAATGATCGCCTGGCACGACAGGCGCGAATTGGGCTCCAGGCCCCAGGCCTTGTCGAGCATGTCTTCTTCCTGTTCTTGCTGTTCGTTCAGCGAATTGAAGCCTTCGCGCACGATCACGTGGCAGGTGGTGCAGGCGCAGACGCGGTCGCACGCGTGTTCGATGTCGATGTCGTTTTCGAGCAGGACGTCGCAGACCGATTTGCCGCTTGGCGCGTCAAGCACGGCGCCTTCTGGGCACAGCACGGGATGGGGAAGGATGACGATTTGTGGCACTTGGATTACCTCGGTTGATTGTTTTGTAGGGTGCGGTGTGCAGATCCGGGTTGCGTCTTAAATCTCGTCCAGCGACTTGCCCGACAAGGCCTTGCGCACGCTCTTGTCCATGCGGCGCGCCGCGAATTCTTCGGTGCCGTGGGCCAGCGCCTGGACTGCATCGTGCACCACGTTCTGGCGCAGGCCCGGTTCGAGCGTCGTGTCGTTCGACATCGCCACCGCGTCGCGCACCATTTGCAACTGCGCAGCGATGGCGGCCTGCTCGTCAGGCGACAGCAGATCGGTATCGCTGTCCAGCGCCGACTGCGTCGCCAGCAGGATTCGCTCGGCCTCGACCTGCTCTTCGCGCAGTGCGCGCATCTGCATGTCGCTCGAGGCCGACGTGTACGAATCCTGCAGCATGCGCGCCACCTGATCGTCCGCCAGGCCGTACGACGGCTTGACCGTGATCGATGCCTCAACGCCCGAGCGCATCTCGCGCGCGGCCACGGCCAGCAAGCCATCGGCGTCGACCTGGTAGGTCACGCGGATGCGCGCGGCGCCAGCCGCCATTGGCGGGATGCCGCGCAGCTCGAAGCGCGCCAGCGAACGGCAGTCCGACACCAGCTCGCGCTCGCCCTGCACCACGTGCACCGCCAGCGCCGTCTGGCCATCCTTGAAGGTCGTGAATTCCTGCGCGCGCGCGACCGGAATCGTCGAATTGCGCGGAATGATTTTTTCGACCAGACCGCCCATCGTCTCGATGCCCAGCGACAGCGGGGTCACGTCCAGCAGCAGCCAGTCTTCGCCATCGGCGCGGTTGCCGGCCAGCAGATTGGCCTGGATCGCCGCGCCCAGCGCCACCACGCGGTCCGGGTCGATATTGGCGTGCGGGATGGTCTGGAAGAATTCCGACACCGCCCGGCGCACGTGCGGCATGCGCGTCGCGCCGCCGACCATGACCACGCCGTCGACGTCTTCGACGCTCGTGTCGGCGTCGCGCATCGCCTTGCGGATCGCATTCATCGTCTTGCCGACCAGGTGCTTGGTGATCTCGACAAATTCGGTGGCCGTGATCGTCACCTGTACCAGCTCACCCGATTTCAGGATCGCCTCGATCGTCGTTTCTTCGTTGGTCGACAGCAGTTCCTTGGCCTGGCGGGCCTTGACCATCAGCGTCGCGGTATCCTGGTCCGACAGCGGGGCCAGGCGCGCTTTTTCCATGATCCAGCAGAACAGGCGATGGTCAAAGTCGTCGCCGCCCAGGGCCGAATCGCCACCGGTCGACAGCACTTCGAACACGCCCTTCGACAGCTTGAGGATCGAGATGTCGAACGTGCCGCCGCCCAGGTCGTAGACGGCGTACACGCCTTCCTTGCCCTGGTCGAGGCCATACGCGATGGCGGCGGCGGTTGGCTCGGACAGCAGGCGCAGGACGTTCAGGCCGGCCAGCTGGGCCGCATCCTTGGTGGCCTGTCGCTGGGCATCGTCAAAATAGGCTGGCACCGTGATCACGGCGCCCACCAGGTCGTCGCCCAGCGAATCTTCGGCGCGCTGGCGCAACGTGGCCAGGATCTGGGCCGAGATTTCAACAGGGCTTTTTACGCCGGCGACGGTGTTCAACTGGACCATGCCCTCGCCATCGACGAAGTCGTACGGCAGGTTTTCCGCATGCGTGATGTCTTTGAGGCCACGGCCCATGAAGCGCTTGACCGAGACGATCGTGTTCTTCGGGTCGGTGGTCTGGTGCGCGCGCGCCTTGTGGCCGATGTGGGCGTGGCCGTTGTCCAGATAGCGCACGATCGACGGCAGCAGCGAGCGGCCCTCCTCGTCGCTGAGCACTTCGGGGCTGCCGCTGCGAACGGTGGCAACGAGCGAATTGGTGGTGCCCAGGTCGATGCCCACGGCCAGGCGGTGCTGGTGCGGGGCGGTGGACATGCCGGGTTCGGCGATTTGGAGGAGTGCCATAGTCGTGATACCAGTGTTATTTTTGCGTGCCGGGGACGGTGCGGACGCTATTTTACGCGTCCGACCGGCATAGCGGGGCGTGGACGACACCGCCGTCCACGATGAAGTGCGGGAAGGTTATGCCTCGATCGCTTCGAAGGCGTACTGCACTTCGTCGCCGAACTTGTCGAGGAACATCAGCGAGCGCACGCCCTGCGCGGCAGCGGCGTAGTCGCCCGCATCGAGCTGCTGGCCAACGGTGACCAGCATCTGCTTGCGTTCGGCACGTACCTGCGCATCGAGTGCGTCTAGTGCAGCGGCATCCTTGCCAGCGCGCGCATCGCCGAGTTCTTCGCGCCATTCCATCTGCTGCATCAGGAACGCGGTGGGCATCGCGGTATTCGATTCGGTCTGCAGGTCGACGCCATTGAGTTCGCACAGATACTGCGCGCGTTTTTGCGGATTGCGCAGGGTCTGGTAGGCGTCGTTGGCGCGCGTCGCCCATTGCATCGCGACGCGTTTTTCGCCGTCGCTGCTGCCGACAAACCGGTCAGGATGAACGCGGCCCTGGATTTCACGGTAGGCGGCATCCAGGGCGTTTTGGTCGACCTCGAAGCGGGCCGGCAGTTGAAACAGTTCGAAGTGATTCTGCATGCGCGATCAGATGCGGAAGCTCTCGCCGCAGCCGCAATTGTCCTTGACGTTCGGATTATTGAAGCGGAAGCCCTCGTTGAGGCCTTCGCGGGCGAAATCGAGCTCGGTACCGTCGATGTATGGCAGGCTTTTCGGGTCAACGAATACCTGCACGCCATGCGATTCGAAGACGCTGTCTTCGTTGGCGCTTTCATCGACGTACTCGAGCTTGTAGGCCAGGCCGGAGCAGCCGGTGGTGCGCACGCCGAAACGCAAGCCAATGCCCTTGCCCCGGCGTTCGAGGTAACGGTTGACGTGCTTTGCAGCTTTTTCGGTCAGGGTGATTGCCATGTTGTGCTTCTCCAGCTCAGTTCTATTCCAGGAATTACGCTGCTGCGACTGTTTTGTCGGCGTGCTTCGCCTTGTAGTCGGCCACAGCGGCCTTGATCGCGTCTTCTGCCAGGATCGAGCAGTGGATCTTGACTGGCGGCAGTGCCAGCTCTTCGGCGATCTGCGTGTTCTTGATGGCCAGTGCTTCGTCCAGGCTCTTGCCCTTGACCCATTCGGTGATCAGCGAGCTCGATGCGATGGCCGAACCGCAGCCATACGTCTTGAACTTTGCGTCTTCGATCAGGCCCTGATCGTTGACCTTGATCTGCAGCTTCATGACGTCGCCGCAGGCCGGCGCGCCGACCATGCCGGTGCCTATGTCATCGTCGCCCTTGTCGAACGCGCCGACGTTGCGTGGGTTTTCGTAGTGGTCCAGTACTTTGTCCGAATATGCCATGGTGATGCTCCAGTATGTTTAGAAAATGCGCGCTCGGTATGAGCAGATCAGTGTGCAGCCCACTGGATCGAGCTGATGTCGATCCCGTCCTTGAACATGTCCCACAGCGGCGACAGTTCACGCAGCTTGCCAACTTTGCTCTTGAGCAGGTTGACGGCAAAATCAATTTCTTCTTCGGTCGTGAAGCGGCCAATCGAGAAGCGGATCGAGCTGTGCGCCAGCTCGTCGCTGCGGCCCAGGGCGCGCAGCACGTATGATGGTTCCAGGCTGGCCGAAGTGCAGGCCGAACCGGACGACACGGCCAGGTCCTTGATCGCCATGATCAGGGACTCGCCTTCGACATAGTTGAACGAGACGTTCAGGTTATGCGGCACGCGGTGATCCATGTCGCCGTTGATATAGACTTCTTCGATCTCCATCAGGCCACGGGCCAGGCGATCGCGCAGTGCGCGCACGCGTTCCAGCTCGCTGTCCATCTCGACCTTGGCCAGGCGGAAGGCTTCGCCCATGCCGACGATTTGGTGCGTCGGCAGCGTGCCCGAACGCATGCCGCGCTCGTGACCGCCACCGTGCATCTGCGCTTCGAGGCGCACGCGCGGCTTGCGACGCACGTACAGCGCGCCGATGCCTTTCGGACCGTAGGCCTTGTGCGCGGTGAAGGTCATCAGGTCGACCTTGAGCGCTTCGAGGTTGATCTCGACCTTGCCGACAGCCTGGGCCGCGTCGCAGTGGAAGATGATGCCCTTCGAGCGCAGCAGTTCGCCAATTTCGGCGATCGGCTGCACGACGCCGATTTCGTTGTTCACGAACATGACCGACACGAGGATCGTGTCAGGGCGGATCGCCCCTGCCAGCTGCTCGACGGTGATCAGACCATTGGCTTGCGGCTCGAGGTAGGTCGCTTCGAAGCCGACGCGCTCGAGTTCACGCACGGTATCCAGCACAGCCTTGTGCTCGGTTTTGACCGTGATGATGTGCTTGCCCTTGGTCTTGTAGAACTGGGCCGCACCCTTGATGGCCAGGTTGTTGCTTTCGGTCGCGCCGGAGGTCCAGACGATTTCACGCGGATCGGCACCGATCATCGCGGCAACGTGGCCGCGCGCTTCTTCGACAGCCGCTTCGGCGTTCCAGCCGTAGGCATGGCTGCGCGACGCAGGATTACCGAACTGCTCGCGCAGGAACGGGATCATCTTGTCGGCGACGCGTGGATCGACCGGCGTCGTGGCCGAGTAATCCATGTAGATCGGGAAATGTGGAGCTGGCGCGAAGCTCTGCTCGGTGGTCTTGTCCATTGGCGCGTTCATCTGATTTACTCCGGTAGCTTTAGTTATGTCCGACTGCGGCGGGGGCGCCGCGGTGCACGTGCACGACGTTCTGTTCTTTCTGGCGCTGCTGGTCGACCAGGTCTTGCAACGATACCGAATCGAGGTAGTCGACCATTTTTTCGTTCAGCGTGGTCCACAGTTCGTGGGTCATGCAGCGGGCGCCGTCGGTGTGAGCGCCATGGCAGTTCTCTTTACCGCCGCACTGGGTTGCATCGAGCGGCTCGTCGACGGCGATGATGATGTCCGCCACCGTCACCTTGCCCGCCGCGCGCGCCAGGCTGTAGCCGCCGCCCGGCCCACGGATCGATTCGACGATCTCGTGGCGGCGCAGCTTGCCAAATAGCTGCTCGAGGTACGACAGCGAAATGGCCTGGCGCTGGCTGATGCCCGACAGCGTGACCGGACCATTGCCTTGACGCATGGCAAGGTCGATCATCGCAGTGACAGCAAAACGGCCTTTGGTGGTCAGACGCATTTCAACCCCGGTGAATGATAAAATATTTCTCTTGTCCAAGTACCAAGTCGGCGCCGCCTCTTGCGGCATGTTTCCCTGTGAAGCTGGGGAAAGACCTGATTAGTTGAACGATTTAGTCAAGTATAGCAAATCGTGGTGATCTTGTCTTGGACCACCCCAAAAACGGCGGGTCATGTTCATGACGAATACGCGGTCGCCAGGCCCTGTCAACGGGCCCGCAACAACGCCATCGGCCCGAACAGCGCCTGCATGCCCGGATGCCCGATGAAACTCAGGTTGTAAGGATGCTCGGCCACCGCCTGCGGGAACGCGGCCGTCTCTGGCAACTTCTGCAATTGTTCGGCGATCTTGCCCCACAGAACCAGCGTCGGCACCTGCGGCTGGGCGGCCAGCGCCGCCAGCACCGTCTGCAGGAACGGCAACCAGGCGCGCGCGTCGATGACCGGCTTGACATGCTTGCGAAACACGAGCGCAGCGTTCAGCAGCAAAAAACCCTCTTGCACAAGATTGTCCTGCAACTGCGCCAGCGTCTGGATCGAGCCGTCAACGCGCGCGGCCCGGGCAATTGGCGCCAGCGCCTCGCCGCTCGTCGCATCGGCTTGCAACTGGCCGCTGGCCACCAGCAGCATTTTCATGAAGTTGCGCAGTGACGTGGCCCGGTTCACGGGCTTGGACAGGCCGGCATCGCTCCACAGATCACCCACGGCGCCGTCCATGAAGCTCACGCCGGTAGCGCTTGCGGCGCGCGGGTACGGCCCCTCCCCCACCAGCACGTAGCGTACCTTGTCCAGCGGCTGGGCAAAGGCGGCGAACATGCGGTGTTCGGTGGGGACGTAATCGTCCTGCGCCAGCGCCGGCAAATAATCAGGGTTGGCGCGGGCCACCGCCTGCAGCCCCGCTTCGAGGATCGGACGCCACGAAGCATCGGCCAGGTCGAGGGCCTGCAGGATCGGTGCAGGAATGGCGATAGGACTGAAGGCAGGCGCGGCGTTATCGGTCATGGCGAAATGGCAATGGAAAGAGGCGGCGATTGTAGCGCGCCGCCACCTTTCTCATCCACCCGCGCGCTATTCGGAATCGGGCTGGCGCGACGGGTGCGCGGCCTGGAACGCGGGCAGCGCCACGCATAGCGCATTGATGCGGTCGATATTCGGATAGGCCGACACATCGATATTGAAGCGCTGCGCATTGAATACCTGCGGCACCAGGTAGCAATCGGCGATGGTCGGCTGGGCGCCATGGCAGAATGGCCCCGCGCCCGGATCGCGTGCCAGATGGGCTTCGAGCGATTGCAGTCCCTCGATCACCCAGTGGCGGTACCACTCGCTCTTTGCCTGGTCGGGCACACCGATCTCGCGCGCCAGGTAATTGAGCACGCGCAGATTGGTGATCGGGTGGATGTCGCAACCGATGATCTGGGCCAGCTCGCGCACGCGCGCCCGGCCCGGCGCATCCTTGGGCAGCAGCGGCACGTCCGGAAAGACCTCTTCGAGATACTCGATGATGGCCAGCGACTGCGACAGCGTGATGCGGTCATCCTGGAACGACGGCACCAGGCCGCTCGGGTTGATCTGGCGATAAGCGTCCTGCAGGTGCTGGCCGCCATCCTTGAGCAGGTGCACCGTCACCGCGTCATACGCCAGCCCTTTCAGGTTCAGCGCGATGCGCACCCGGTAGGCGGCCGAGCTGCGGAAGTAGGTATACAGTTTCATGGTTGCCTCTCGTGGTAACGGACGACTTCCTGATCGATGGCGCCGAAGATGCTGGCCCCGCCCGCATCCAGCATCTCGATGCGCACCGTGTCGCCGAATGACAGGTACGGCGTCTTCGGGGCGCCGCCTTCGATGGTTTCATACATGCGCACTTCGGCCAGACAGCAATAGCCGACGCCGCCATGCTCGACGCTCGATCCATACAGCCCGCCCTGCTTGTTCGACACGGTGCCCGAGCCGATGATGCTGCCCGCGCACAGCTCGCGCGTGGTCGCCGCGTGCGCGATCAGCTGGGCGAAACTGAAGGTCATGTCTTCGCCGGCGTTGGGTTTGCCGAACGCGGCGCCGTTGAGCGTGACCAGGATTGGCAGATGCAGCTTGTTGCCCTGCCACGCGTCGCCCAATTCGTCGGGCGTGACCGCCACTGGCGAGAACGCGCTGGCCGGCTTGGACTGGTAGAAACCGAAGCCCTTGGCCAGCTCGTTCGGGATCAGGTTGCGCAGCGACACGTCGTTGACGAGCATGACGAGACGGATGGCGCTGGCGGCCTCGGCTGCGTCGGCGCCCATCGGCACGTCGCCCGTGACCACCGCCACCTCGGCTTCGAGATCGATGCCCCAGTCTTCAGACAGCGCCGCGATCGGGTCCATCGGGCCGACGAAGGAATCGCCACCGCCCTGGTACATCAGCGGATCGGTGTAGAACGACGCCGGCACCTCGGCGCCGCGCGCTTTGCGCACGAGCTCGACATGGTTGATATAGGCCGAGCCGTCGGCCCACTGGTAGGCGCGCGGCAGTGGCGAGTGACAGGCGGCCTCGATGAACGATTCGGCGCTGTCGGCGTTGCCATCGTTGAGCTGGGCATAGACGTCTTCGAGCTGCGGCTTGCACGCATCCCAGTTGTCGAGCGCGGCCTGCAGCGTGCGCGCGATGGCCGGGACCTGCTGGCAGGTGACCAGGTCGCGGCTGACGACGACCAGAGTGCCGTCGCGGCCGCCGGCTTTGAGGGTGGCGAGTTTCATGGACTATCCTTTTGTTATTGCTGAGTAGCCGCCATTACAAGGTAAAACGCACTATCATACAAACGATATTTTTCAGCTCGATATATCAGTTTATCTAATCAATCCATCTGATGAATCCAACCTTGCGACAAATGCGCGCCTTCGTTGCGCTGGCCAGAACCGGCACGTTCACGCTGGCCGCGCAGACCCTGCACGTGACGCAGTCGGCATTGTCTGGCCTGATCAAGGAACTCGAGCAGACGCTGGACGCCCGGGTCGTCGACCGCAGCACGCGCCGGATCGGCCTGACCGACATCGGCCGCGAATTGCTGCCCTTATTTAGCCAGATCATCGATGACCTGGACGGTGCGCTGGCTAACGTGGCCGACCATACGCGCCTGAAGAAAGGCGTCGTGCGCATCGCGGCGCCACAGCTGATGGCGTGCACACTGCTGCCGCCCAGCATTGCCGCCTACCGCGCGCAGCACCCGGAGATCGTCGTGCGCCTGGCCGATACCGAAGTCGAGGGCGTCATCACGCGCGTGCTGTCGGGCGAAGCCGACGTGGGCATCGGCCCGGAACGCACGCCCGCGCCGCCGCTGCTGGCGCGCGAACTGTTTACCATGCCGTTCGCGCTGGTGTTTCCACACCAGCATCCGCTGGCCGCGCTCGAGCGCGTGACATGGCAGGATGCTGCAGGCCACCCGTTCATTTCGCTGCAGGGCCAGTTCACCGAGCTGCTGCTCGACGCGGTGCAGGACGCGCGCACGGGCATCGCGCTCACGCCGGCGCATGAGGTGACCTTCATGACAACGGCGCTGGCGATGGTCAGTGCGGGCCTGGGCGTGACGGTGTGCCTGCCCTACGCCGAACCGCTGGCCACGCTGTACGGGCTGACGATGCGCCCGCTCGATGCGCCGACCGTGCAGCGCCGCTTTTTTGTCTACACGCGGCCAGGGCGGTCGCTGTCGCCGGCCGTCGAGAGTTATCTGGATTTCCTGTTTGCATATGTAAAACGGGCGCAAGGAGAGGGCTGATTCTCACAAAAAGGCACGCTACAATGGGTCGTGTCTTTTTTTATCGGACCAGCGATGTCCCTCGATACGATTGCGATCAACCGCCAGATGAACAAGTTCGATGGCCATGCCAGCGTCTGGCTGTTTGGCTACGGCTCTTTGATCTTCAAACCTGATTTCCCGTTTCTTGAACAGCGGGCCGCCTCGATCAGCGGCTGGACGCGACGCTTCTGGCAAGGCTCGCACGATCACCGCGGCACCGAGACGGCGCCGGGACGCGTGGTGACGCTCGTGCCAGACCCGGACGCGGTCTGCCATGGCATGGCGTTTCTCGTCACGCCCGAAGAATTTGCGCATCTCGACCATCGCGAAAAGAACGGCTACCTGCGCCTGGCGACGCAAATGCGTTTTGACGACGGCAGCAGCGACGAAGGCATCGTCTACATCGCCACGCACGACAATGCAGCGTACCTTGGGCCGGCCGACGAGCACGCGATTGCGCGCCAGATCGCCACGGCGCGCGGCCCGAGCGGCCCGAACAGCGACTACCTGCTGGGCCTGGCCCAGTCACTGCGCGCGCTGGGCAAGCCCGATCCGCACGTGTTCGAGATCGAGCGGCATCTGGCGGCCATGGGCGTTACGCAGCAGTACGCGTGACGGGGTCAGCGTTTGAGTCGGTCTGCTGCGCGATGGCTGCAAGCGTGGCCAGCACGCGCGCAGCACGCTGTTCGAGCGAACCCGTCAGGATCGTGTAGCCGATATCGCGCCGGTCCAGGTCTTCCAGGACCAGCTGCTGGATCTGCGTGCGCCACGCCGCGTTTTCGCGCACGCCGGGCTCTTCTTCATAGGGAATATCGTCGGCGCACACGAAATGGTGCAGGTAGCGCGTGCGGCATTCCCGCGCATAGCGTAGCAGGGCCGGTGGCACCGGCTCGGTGACCTGGCCGAAGCGCAGGCCGAGCAGCAGCGTGGTCAGTGCATTGGTGTCGACGAAGACGTAGTCGCCGCCCGCGTTCGCGACAGCGGCGTCTTCGGCAGCGCGGTGCCGTTCGGCGATCTCGACATAATCCGCTGCCACCAGCTGGCCCTGCTTTTCTTCCCAGATGACGCGGCCGATTTCGGGCACGAACTGCGCGCCCTGCTCGCGCGCCAGCTTGCTGGCCAATGTCGATTTTCCCGTCGACTCGGCGCCGACGAACACCACCAGCCGACTATCTGCCCCCTGCTCACCCATGCCTGCATCCTGTAATGATCGATGCGACATCCTAGCCGAGCCGCCGCGACAACTCAACGATTCAGTCAAGCGCGCGCTGGCGCGACTCGGTGTCCACGCACAGGATGGCGATCGCGCCCATGAGCAAAAAGCCAGAGAGCATGATCAGCGCCAGCGTGAAATGCGTCGCCATCACCGGCGCGACGATCGCCGGCGCGAACAGGCCGCCGAAGCGGGCAACTGCGCCGGCCATGCCCATGCCGCTGGCGCGCAGGCGGGTCGGGTAGACCTCGGGCGTGAACGCATACAGCGCGCCCCACGTGCCCAGCAGCGCAAAGCTCATCAACAGCGTCGAACCGACGACCAGCACGGTCGAGCTGCCCAGGCTGTAGCCGAGGCAGCCAACACTGCTCAGCAGCAGAAACCCGACCAGCGTCGGCTTGCGGCCCCAGCGTTCGACGCCATACGCGGCCAGCGCGAAGCCGGGCAACTGGACCAGCGCCAGCACGATCAAAAATTCCTGGCCGCGCATGAAGCCGAAGCCTTCCGCGCTCAGCCGGATCGGCAGGTAGACAAACACGCCGTAATAGGCAATCGAGATCAGGCCCCAGGCGACGAACAGCGCCACGCTGCGCCGCCGCAGTCCGCCCGAAAACAGCGACAGCAGCGTCGTCTTGACCGGCGCTTCGGGCAGCAACGGCGGCATCGTCAGCGCGCGGCCATTGGTCCTGGCCACGCGTTCCAGCACCGCGCGCGCCTGCTCCGGCTTGCCGCTGCGATGCAGGTACATCGGCGACTCGGGGATATACCAGCGCAGCACGATGCCGATCAGCGCCGGAATCCCGGTGACAAAGAAGATCACGCGCCACGCATCGTCACCCCAACCGACCGCCCACAGGGCCAGCACGGCCAGGGCAATCGTGCCCAGCGCCCAGAACGATTCGAGCAGCACCAGCCAGCGCCCGCGCCGGTCGCTGGGCAAAAATTCGGCCATCATCGTGTAATCGACCGGCAGCGTTGCGCCCACGCCGATGCCCGTCATCAGGCGCAGCGCGAGCAGCCACGTGAAATCGGGCGCGAATGCGGACGCCACGCCGAAGCAGGCGTCGATCACTACTGCCATCAGCAGCACGGGCCGGCGGCCGATGCGGTCCGCCAGGCGCCCGAACACGAAGGCGCCGATCAGCATGCCGACAAAGAACACGGTCCCCGTCTGCAAGGCCTGCGGCATCGACAGCCCGAAGGTTTTCGCGATCGATGGCGCAGAAAAACCGATCGACAGCACCTGCATCGCGTCGGCCAGCCAGACCAGGCCGAAGATCAGGAAAATACGGTATTGAAACTTGCCGACGCCGGCAGCCTGCAAGCCCTGCTCCATCGTCACGGCGGCAGCGCCGGCCTCGTTCGGGCGGCTACCGGGAAAGCCGGCCTGCCCTGGTGTCACTGGTGTGGTCATGGATTCTTATCGAGGCGACTGGACGGCGCGCGCATCGGCGCCTGTCAATGCCGCATCTTAGAATAAAACGCGCTCATCAGTGACATTTTACCCATTGTCGGCGCCTGATCAGCCGCCGAAGTTCAACGACGCGCCGCCCGGCCCACCCGGTCCCGAACCGCCGCCCGGGCCGCGCCCGTTGCCAGGCCCGCCGCGCCGGTTCTGCTCGTCACGCGGCCCAGCGGGCGCCGCGCCGCGCCCGCCGCCGTCGGGTACCACGCGCAGTAACTGCTCGCCCAGGCGGCCCGCGACCCGGCGGCGCTGGTTGTCGTCGAGGCCATCGTTCACGTCGAGCCACAGCGTGCGCAGTTGCCGGTCCTCGGCGTTTGCCGTCGCGCTTTCGGCGTCGGTGGCTGCGTCCAGCTTGCGCAGGTCGGCGTCCGGGCTGGCCAGCAAGGTCCTGGCCCATTCCTGCAGCGCGGTGCGGCGCCGGGCGCGATCGCGCAGGATCGTGCGCGATTCTGCTTCGGCCTTGCTCCACAGGGTTTGCTGGTTGGGACTCAAATTAAGCGACTGTTTCAGGTCGCCCGCCATTGGCAGCAGGTCTTCGGCGCGCAGATCGGTCAGTGGTACCGCATGCGCCGTGCCGGCGCCGGCCATGGCCAGTGACAGCAGGCAGATGCGCAGCGAACAAGGCAAGCGTGAGAACGTGTTTGGAAATGGCATACGATACCCATGGTCAGAAAGAACGATCACGAATATAAGCGCAAGGCAGATGGCTGTCGTGCTGCTTTACCGAAACTTAACCGGCGCGTCACCACCGTTTCAGCGCTGCGCCAAGTTGCTTCAGGCCGGGAGCCAGTGCGCCCAGCACGCTGTCAACATGGCGAACCTTCCCTAATTGCGGCCCCGGCCCCAGCAAGCTGACGGCAGCCGACAGTGCCTTGTCGTCGCGCGTGCCGAACATGCGCGTGCTTTCCACGCCGGCACGTGTTGCGGGCGGCGTGTCATCCGGTGCAGGCAGGATTGCAGCGAGATGCTGCGCCAGGTCTTCTTCACGCAATGCCAGCCCCAACGCATCGTGACGAGCGGGATCCGGCGCCACGATCACGTCCGGCGTGATCCCGCGTGCCTGGATTTCATGGCCATTGGGCGTGAAGTAGCGCGCCACCGTGATTTTGACGGCACTGTCGCCGGTCAGCGGAAAGATGCTCTGGATCGAACCCTTGCCGAACGTGCGCGAGCCAAGCACGGTGGCGCGGCGGTGGTCCTGCAATGCGCCGGCCAGCAATTCGGCGGACGATGCCGACGCACCGTTGACCAGCACCGCCAGCGGTACCGTTCGCGCCCATGTCGGCAGGTCGGCCAGAACGTCCGGCTCATCTGGCCGCTGGTAGAACCGCGGATCGACCGTGACGGTGGCTTCGGCAGCGGCAGCGGCAGGGGCAGCAGGATCGGCAGCGGTGGCACGCCCGCGCGCCGAAATAATGGCGTCCCCGCCGGCAGGAACGCGCCGGCCACGCCGACCGCGGCCGACACCAAACCGCCCGGATCATTGCGCACGTCGAGCACAATGCCGCGCGGCGCCCCGCTTGCATCAAGCGTTTTCAAGGCGGCAACCAGATCGTGCGCGGTGCGCCCTTCGAATGCCGACACCTGGATCCACGCGACGCCGTTTGGCATCGCACGTGTCGTGACGGTCTGCGCCAGCAACGCGGCCCGGTGCAGCCTGGCGGTACGAACGGCGCCGCTGCCGCCCCGCCGGTACCCGATGTCCAGCGCGCTGCCGGGCACGCCGCGCATCCGTCGCGCAATCTCGGGCAAGCGCATGCCTGAGAGCGTCACACCATCGATCGAAGCGACCGTATCGCCCGGCTCGATGCCGGCCAGGTATGCCGGTGAGTCTGCGGTGACGGCCGTTACCACCATGTCTGCGGCAGCGAAATCGACACTGATGCCGATGCCGGTGTACTCGCCAGCCTCGTCCTTGCGGACGGCATCGAGTTCGTCCTTGTTCAGAAAGCCCGAGTGCGGGTCGAGCGAGGCGAGCATGCCGGCGATCGCCCCTTCGAGCAGCTTCTTGTCGTCCGGCGCGTCGACATACCGGGTTTTTACCAGCGCATAGGCCGAGACCAAAGCCTGGAATTCGGCAGCGGGAACCACGACCGGCTCGCCTGCCCGGCAGGTGTTTGCGGCGACAATGGGAAAGAGAAGGCAAAGAATGGTGGCGCGAAGTCGTTTCATGAGTCGGTGTCCTTGATGATCGACCGATTCTCTGCTGACCAGGTGTTGTGTGCGGTTAAGCGCTTGTAAGCAGGTGTAAGCAGGAGGCTGTGCAGATCTGCGTTCAGCGCTGGCGCATCAGCTGCATTCTCAGAACAGGTCCAGCTGCCCCGCCCCCTGCGCACTGCCGCGGCGTGTCGTCGCGGGCACGACCACCGGCCGCCGGAATTGCGAGCGATCGAGCCGCCCGAAACGCCCGCGCAAGGACTTGAAGCCAAGGCGCTCGACTGCTTTTTCAAAGCGCTGACGGATCAGGTCGGCCCACACGCCGTCACCATGCATGCGCTGTGCAAAGTCGGCATCGTAATCCTTGCCGCCTCGCATCTCGCGGATGCGGTTCATCACCCGCTGCGCGCGGTCCGGGAAATGGGCCTGCAACCACTCTTGAAACAGCGGATTGACTTCGTGCGGCAGGCGCAGCACCGTGTAGTGCGCGCCGACCGCGCCGGCATCGCGCGCCGCTTCGAGGATGCGTTCGATCTCGGGCTCGGTCACGAACGGGATGATCGGCGCCACGCTCACGCTGACGGGAATGCCGGCGTCAGTCAGCGTGCGGATCGTGCGTAGACGGCGCATTGGCGCGGCCGCGCGTGGCTCGAGCGTGCGCGAAATCTGGGCGTCGAGTGTCGTGAGCGTTACTGCCGCGCAGGCCAGGTTGTTGGCCGCCATCGGCGCCAGCAGGTCGATGTCGCGCTCGATCAGCGACGACTTGGTGATCAGGCCAAGCGGGTGGCGGCATTCGGACAATACCTCCAATACCTGGCGCGTGATCTGACGCTCACGCTCGCAGGGCTGGTAGGCGTCGGTGTTCACGCCAATGGCGATGTGCTCGGGGACGTAGCCGGGCTTGGCGAGTTCGCGCCGCAGCAGTTCGGGAGCATTCACCTTGGCGAAGAGCCGGGATTCAAAATCAAGGCCCGGCGACAGGCCGAGATAGCTGTGCGTGGGCCGCGCGAAGCAATAAATGCAGCCGTGCTCGCAACCCCGGTAGGGATTGAGCGACACGCTGAACGGAATATCAGGCGACGTGTTGCGCGACAGGATCGTCTTGGCGAACTCGTCGGTGACCACGGTCTTGAACGCGGCCGATTCACCGGTCGACCCGGCAGCCGATTCAGAATCGGCATCAGACCAGCCATCGTCAAAACGCTCGCGACCGTTGACCTCATAGCGTCCTTGGATATTCGACACCGCACCACGCCCCTTGCGTGCAACGCGCGGCGGCGCCAGCATGATGTGTTCTTCTACCCGCTCGCGGCGGATGGGCTCATCGGTGTCGATCATGGCCGCTGCTCCATACTGTATGTTTATACAGTATATTACGCCGCTACCTCACCAAATTCAAGACGCACGCAAGCCGCTAGTTATGCGGACGGGCAAAGGTCGCCAGATAGTTCACGCTCGTATCGCTGCACCATGAGGCCCGATGCAACACCGGCAGGTAACGCATGCCGCGCAGATCGATCCGCTGCAACCCGGCGCCGGTGGCGGCAGCCAGCATCTCGGCGGGTTTGACGAAGCGACGCCACTGGTGTGTGCCGCGCGGCAGCACGCGCAACACGTACTCTGCGGCCACGATGGCCAACAGATAACTCTTCCAGCTGCGGTCGATTGTCGACGCCAGCAGCAGACCACCGGGCGCAACGCGCCGGGCTACCTCTTCGATGAAGGCGTTGGGGTCGGCCACATGCTCGGCCACCTCGAGCGCCAATACGACGTCGAAGCGTTCATCGGGCCGCAGGACAGTCTCCAGTTCACCCAGGCGATAATCGACTACCGCGCCGCTGGCAGCGGCGTGGCGTTGCGCCGCCGCCAGGTTGCCAGGCGAGGCATCGATGCCGACCACCTGCGCGCCACGCAGCGCCAGCGGTTCGGACAGCAGTCCGCCGCCGCAGCCGACGTCGAGGATGCGAAGCCCCGCCAGCGACATCTCGGCGCGGCCGAAATGCGACGCCATGCATGCCAGCAGATAGGCCTGGCGCAACGCGTTCGTGACATGCAGCGGTCGCATTGGCCCGTTCGGGTCCCACCAGGTGGCGCCAAGTCGGTCGAAGCGCGCGATTTCATCGGCAAGCGCGCTCATGTTTGGTCTCCGCTCGCAGCAGCAGACACCAGCGCTGCCAACGCGCGACCGGAGCGCCATGCGCCTTCCACACCGCCGCCGGCAAGGGCATCGCCGCACACACCAAGCCCCTTGCCCGCGTCCCACCAGGCGCCAGCGGCCGGCTCGTCACCGGGCACCGCTGCCAGCGTTGCATACAGCCAGCGATGCACGGCCGCGAAACGCCAGGCCGGAGCACCGCCGACACAATCGGCAAGCGCCGCCTGCAGCATCGCCTGCACCTGGTCGGCTTGCGTGTCCAGATGCGCGCCGGTCCAGTCGGGCGTTGCGTGCACCACCCACTGGGCCTGCCCCGCCAGCACTGTGCGCGCCGGCTTGACATCGTTGCGCAGCACCAGCGCCAACGGGCCGGATGCGGGCAGCGCCAGGTCCCAGTCACAGCCCGTTGTGGGCGCATCGGTTGTGCCCATCAAGACCCAGACGGGCAACATCGGCACGGCCTGCGCGCGCGCGGCCCAATCCGGGCGATGCGCGCCCAGCAGCACGGCCGCCTGTTGCGGCGGGATTGCCAACACCACGGCATCGAAGCCATCGGCCAGGGGCACACCAGCAACCTCCAGAGACCACGTTGCGCCGCTGCGACGCACGCCATCGACCGTGCATAACGTATGCAACGGCAGGTCCTTCAACAACGCGCGGCACAGGGCCGGCATGTCGGGCGTGGCAACCCACATCGCGCCGCCAGGCAGGGCTGCGCTGTGCGGGGCGAGGTGAGGCGTCCAGCGCGCCAGCAGCCCGGTGCGCTGCCCCTGCTGCACGAAATCAACGAAGTCGATGCTCGTGGCAGCAAAGCCCGGCGTCCCATGATCCAGGCCCAGCACGGCCTCGGCGAGCGTTACGCGTCTGGTGGACATCCTCCCGCCAACGCCGCGCGACTTGTCGAACACCTGCACCGCATGCCCGGCATCGGCCAGCGCGCGCGCGCAGGTGGCGCCGGCAATGCCGGCCCCCACCACCGCCACCCGTAGGCTCGTGCCGCTCATCGCTTGCTGCCGCGGCCGCGCCATAACGGCCTCATGACCAGGAACAGGCGATAGGCCGGCTCCAGCAACGCTAATGCCAGCCTGGACCCCAGCAGCCGTCCAAGCCAGGCCCAGCGCGGCAGGGACCGCCACAGCAGGGTGAAAGCCTCCGCACCGCTGGTCAGGGTGCCATCGGGACGACGCATGTGCAGGCGCGCCATGGCGGCCTTGCGGTTCAGTCCCGGGCCAAGCGCTTCGGGCGCGCAGTGGGCGACGTCGACCCAGCAAACCTGGTCTGCTCCGTCCTGACGCTGATAGAGGGCGATCTCGCGGGTGCATACCGGACAGCCGCCGTCGTAGTACACCGTGGGGGAGGTAGAGGATTGTTCTTGCATGATTTGATCATACAGGAAACAGGTCAAAATGCGGTTCACCGTCACGAGTGTTTCGTTCTAACGACCCACTAAACGGTTCACGTCCTGTTCATCAGATTGACTTATGTTGCCTGCGAGTGATCCGGCAGCGCAAGCGTGTGTATAGGCTGCTTGTTGTGCGACAAACCCGTCGAAGGCGTCGAGCAGCGGACCGAAGTGTCCAGGCGCGCCATCCAGCTGCCCCAGCGCCTGCGCCGCCGCTTCCAGGCTCGATAACTGATGCGGCGCGTGCGCTTTACGAATGCGGTAGTTCGACGGCGCTACGTCGGTCAACGCCAGCCGCGGCAGCCGTTGCAGCGCCGGGTTCAAGTACAGCATCTTGCGGCTCTTGCGCCAGGTGGCGTCGAGCAGCACCAGCCGCAGGGCCTCGGCGGGCAGAACCGGCATTTGTGGCGGCATCGGCAAGCCCGCGTCGCCCGGCGTGGCCGGATACAGCAGCACGGGCGTGCGCCCATCCGCATGCAGCAGGCTGTCGAGCACCCCGGTATCGAAGGCTTCGCCGGTCGCCATCACGCTGCCGGTGACGCACAAATGCAGCAAGCGCGCGCTGTTCTTGGCATTGCCCACTTCGAGCGGATGCTGCAGGATCAGCAAGTGGGCCTGCGCCTGCACCGGCGTGATCCAGCGACAGATGCAGGCCGACTGCGCCCGCAAACACCTCACACAGACAGCACGTTTCAAGCCAGCCGCACCCGTCACCGCGCCGGCGTCCAGCCACCGCCCAGTGCACGGTACAGATCGACGTGCGCAGCCAGCAAACTCGTGCGCAGCTGCAGCGCCGCGAGATCGGCACTGAACGCCGTACGCTGCGCGTCGAGCTCTTCCAGGTACGACGCATAGCCATTCGTGTAGCGGTTGTGGGCAACGCGCAGCACTTCACCGGCCGCCGCGCGTCGTGCCTCGGCTTCCACCAGTTGCCGCTGCAGGCCATCGATCGACGCCAGCGCATTCTCGGTCTCGGCAAACGCGGTGCGCACCACGGTCTCATAGCCATAGATGGCGCGATCGCGCACCGTGCCGGCGATCTCCGCCTGCGCACGCAGGCGGCCCGCGTCGAACAAGGGCGCAAGAACGCTACCGCCGATGCTCCACAATTCCGTTGGCGAACGCAGCAATTGCGTGATGCCGCCCGCCCCTGCCCCGAGCGACGCCGTCAGCCGGATCGACGGCAGCAGCGCATCGCGCGCCACAGCCAGGCTGGCGTCGGCCGCCGCGATGGCCTGCTCGGCCTGGGCGATGTCGGGCCGGCGCCGCAGCAGTTCGGATGGCAAGCCGGCCCCCGGGGTCGGCTCGCGCAGCGACAGCAGATCGGTACCGCGCGCAATCGCCCCTGGACTCGCACCCAGCAGCAGATTGAGCGCCTGCTCCTGCTGCGCCACCTGCCGCTCCAGTTGCGGCACGGTGCCGGCCGTCGCGTGCAATTCGGCTTCGGCCTGCGACATTTCCAGGCGCGAGCTGTAGCCCACCTCGAACTGGTGCCGCGCCAGGTTGTACGAGCGCTCGCGCGAGGCCAGCGTGGCCTTGGCCAGCGCCAGCTGGGCGTCCAGACCCAGCAGGTTCAGGTAGCCCGATGCCGTATTGGCCGCCACCGCCAGCGCCGCTGCTTCCAGCGCTGCCTCTTGCGATAGCGCCTCGAACTGCGCTGCCTCGACGGTGTTGGCCACGCGGCCGAACAGGTCCAGCTCGTAGCTGGCCTGCACCGCGCCCACCAGCGACGTCGATTCAATCGGCGTGCCTTGCGGGCCGATGGCGCGCGCCCGCGTCGGCGCCAGCGACAGGTTCAGCGCCGGCAGACGCGCGCTGTCGGCCACGCGAATGCGCGCCTGGTATTCCTGCAGCCGCGCGCGGGCCACCTTGAGGTCGCCGTTGTTCGCCTGCGCCTGTTGCACGAGGGCGTCCAGCGCCGGATCGCCGAATGCGCGCCACCAGTCACGTTCGACGCTGGCATTCGCGCCGGGCAAGGTCATGCGCCATGCCACCGGCACCGTCACCGAGGACGGCGGCGCCGGCTGCGGCGCCATCGCGCAGGCAGCCAACAGGAGTGGCGCCGCCAGAACCACCAAGCGCCGCTTCACCGCTGCCCCGCGTTCGCCGTGGTGGCAGCGGCCGTATCTATTGTGGTCACCACCGACATCCCGGGCCGCAGGCGGTTGGCCAGCGGCTGGTTCGGGTCAATGCTGATACGCACAGGAATCCGCTGGGCGATCTTGACGTAGTTGCCGGTGGCGTTGTCCGGTGCGATCACCGAAAACTCCGAGCCGGTGGCCGGCGCGATGCGCTCGACGTGGCCGCGCAGCTTCGCGCCGCCCAAAGCATCGACACTAAAACTGACCGGCTGGCCGACTGCCACCCCCGCCATCTGCGTTTCCTTCAGGTTGGCGATGATCCACATCTGGTTCGGCACCAGCGCAGTCAGCTGCGCACCCGCATTCACGAAAGCCCCCTGGCGCACGGTCACCTGCCCCAGCTGGCCGTCGCGCGGCGCGGTGATGTTGGTATTGGCCAGGTCAATTTCGGCCAGCTTGACGGCTGCTTCGGCGCTGGCAACCGCGGCTTCGAGGGCGGCGCGGTTGACGCCGACCGACGCCAGGCTCTGGCGGGCGATCTCGACGGAGGCGCGCGCCTGGTCGCGGCTGGCCGCGGACTGGGCGCGGGTGGCGCGCGCGGCATCGAGTTCGCGTGCCGACAGCGAGCCGTCGGCCGCCAGCTCTTCCACGCGGCGCAGGTCAGCGCTGCTGCGCCGGGCCTGCGCTTCGTTCGATGCCAGCAGCGCCTGGTTCTGGGCGATGGTCGCGCGGGCGCTGGCGTTCGTCTGCGCGAAGTTGGCCAGCGCCGCCTTGCGGTTGGCCAGTTCGGCCCGTGCCTGCGCCAGGCGCTGGATCGGGATCCGGTCATCGATGCGCAGTAACAGCTCACCCTTCTTGACGGTCTGGAAATCCTGCACGCGCACCTCGGTCACGTAGCCGCTCAGCTGCGGACTGATGATCGTCACCTGGCCGCGCACCAGCGCGTTCTCGGTCGCCTGCAGAGCACTGCGAAACGGCGGCAGGTTCCAGGCGTACAGCACGATCAGGATGCCGGCAAGCGCGATGGCGGCAAAGGCCAGCGCACTGAGGATGATCTTGCGCTTCGGGCGCGCGGGGGTAGGAACAGGTTCTGACATATCAATCGGTGACGGTAATGGGTGCGGGAATGTTATTGACAGGGACTGCGGGTGCCGGCGCTGGTGCCGCTGCCGCTTCCGGCGGGTTGTAATGCATCCAGACGGCGTGCAGGAAGATCCAGGTCGCGCTCGTGGCGGCGATCAGGGCGATCATCAAAAACACGTCGTTGTAGGCCAGGATGTTGGCTTCGCGCGTGGCGCTGGCGGCCAGCGACGCCAGGCTCTGGCGCGTGCGCGCGGCCGGGTCGGCCAGCAATTGCCCGGCCGCTGCCGCGCCGGACTGGATGCGCCCGGCCACCAGCGGATCGAGCAGACTCAGGCCCTCGACGATCGTCGACGAGTGGAATTTCTCGCGCATGATCTGGAACGTGCCGACCAGCGCAGAGCCGATCAGGCCGCCCAGATTCTGGGTCAGGCCGAACAGCACCGAGAAACTGATCAGGGCGCCGGGGTTGCCGATCACCGTGACGATCATTGAAATCAGCGACGGCCCGATGAACAGCGTGCCGCCAAATGCCAGCAGGCTCTGACTCAGGTACATCTGCTCGGCGCGGGTCTGGTTATTGGCATGCGCATCCATCCAGGCGCCCAGCGCCATCAGCACCAGCGCAATGACCTGCGGCGCCATCAGGTGCTTCACATTGACCGTCAGGGCCGACACGACGATGCCGGCGACGGTAGCCGCCAGCACGCACAGGAACAGCGACTGCATCTGGTTATTGTCCAGGCCCACGGCGCGCAAGAAGCCGACCGCGCCCACGCTCTGCTCGGACAGCACGATGCGCACCAGCAGCAAGGACAGCGCGACGCGCAGGATGCTGCGGTTGGTCAGCCAGCGCAGGTTCAGCAGCGGATTGGCCCGGTTGTGCTCGACGCACATCGCGGCAGCAAGCAGGAAGATCGACACCGCCAGCGCCACGCCGATCCACGCCTGCTCGGTCCACCAGAAGATGCGCCCGAACGTGAGCACCATGCATAGCAGCGCCATCCCCGGCGCGAACAGCGCGAACGTCACAAAATCGGTCGGTCGGAACGCCTTGATGCGGTCACCCGGTGGCAACTTGAGCAGCAGCACGGCGCCCAGCGACACCAGCGCCAGGCCCAGCTCGAACATGTACAGGCCGCGCCATTCGGCAATGCGCAGCAGGTCGCCCGAGAAGATATAGGCCAGCGGCAGCGCCAGCTGAGCCGTGCCGAGCGAGATCGCGATGCCTTTCAGGCGCCACTCCTTCTTGAACCCCTGCAGCGTGTAATACAGACCCAGCGGACTGACGGCGGCGGCCAGCATGCCGTGGGCGGCGCGCACGGCGATGGCCGAGCCGAGATCGTTGACGAACAGATGGGCCAGCGTGACCAGTGCGTACAGCACCAGGAAGCACTCGGTGAACAGACGCAGGCCGAACTGTTGCCGGAATTTCACCAGCAGCAGGTTCATCGATGCATTGGCCATCACGTAGGCGGCCGGCAGCCAGGCCGTTTCGGTCTGGTACGCGCCCAGCACGCCCTGCAGATTGATCAGGTTGACGGCAACCAGCGCATTGCCCAGGCCGCCCGTGATCGTGACGAGGATGCCGACCGCCAGATAGGCCAATCGCAGCTTTGTGGTGTGCGCTGGCGTGGACGGAGAGCCGGGCAGCATCGGCTTTTCGTCGGGTGCCCATTCGCGTGGCGCGTACTTGCTCATCCTGCTGTTTCACCGTAGTTGTCAGGCTCGCTATCTTACGCCTTTGCTCAAATTCACGTCGGATGGCGCTTTCGCCACACCCGAAACATTTAATCTGAAAGTTAGTCAACCAGATATTGCCCTACGGATTTATTGGCTCTAGACTCAAATTGTTCCGTACGGAAATTGTTTCGTAAGGCAGCATTTCCAGAGTCAGCCATGTCGAACATCCACGCCATCCGCACCCTGATCTCCGCTTCGCTTGCCGCGCTGGCCATGCTGCCCGCATTTGCACATTCGCAGGAACTACCGGCATCACCGCCCGTCGCCAGCACGCTCGACTACCGGATGAACGAGCACGTCATCCGGGTGCCGGCCGGCCTGGACGATGTGCTGCTCGAGACCACCGTCTTCCAGCCCGATGGCGCCGGCCCGTTCCCCCTGATCGTCATCAATCACGGCAAGGACCCTGGCCGCCCGAACCTGCAGTCGCGCGACCGCTTCTATCATATGGCGTCCGTGTTCGTGAAGCGCGGTTACGCAGTGATGGTGCCGATGCGCCAGGGCTTTTCCAAGTCGGGCGGACGCTACCGCGATCGCGGCTGCGACATGACGGCCAACGGCTACACGCAGGCCGAAGACATCCGCGCCACCCTCGCCTATGCACGCCAGCAACCGTGGATCGACGGCACGCGCATGATCGTGGCCGGGCAGTCGTACGGCGGGCTGGCGGCCATCGCACTGGGGACCGAGGCGCTACCGGGCGTGCGCGGCCTGATCAATTTTGCAGGCGGCTTGCGCGACGACAGCAACCGCTGCGCGTGGCGCTCGCAACTGGTGGCGGCCTTCGCCGACTACGGCGCCAAGGCAAAAGTCCCGAGCCTGTGGATGTACGGCCAGAACGATTCACTGTTCGGCCCGGAGCTGGCCAGCCGCATGCACGCCGCCTATGCGGCGGCCGGCGGCCGTGGCCGCCTGGTCGAATTTCCCGCCTTCAAGCGCGACGCGCACGGCATGCTGGCCAGCCGCGACGGCGAAAAAGTCTGGCTGCAAGATACTGAACAGTTCCTGCGCGAGATCGGCATGCCGACCGCCGTCGTGGTCGACGTCGCTGCCCCGCCCTCCCCGGCGCGCACCGATTATGCGCAGGTCGACGATATCGCCGCCGTACCGTTCCTGTCCGAGAACGGCCGCCGCGCCTACCGCGACTACCTGACCAAGATGACGCCGCGCGCGTTTGCCGTGTCGGCCAGCGGCGGCTGGACCTGGGCCGAGGAAGGCGAAGATCCGGACGGACGCGCACTGGCGACCTGCTCGGCCAAGAGCAGGGAGCCATGCCGGCTGTACTCGGTCGACGACTATGTGGTCTGGCATGACGAGCGCATCGACCGGGCCGAAAAAGCGGCCGCCACGGCAGCGCTGATGCCGGCGCCGAACCTGATGGCCGACTCCGACCCGACGACATCGGTGGGCAGTACGACCGCGCGCTGATCGCGCAGGCTTGTCAAGCGGCCTGCGCAGTTCTTCCTGCATGAGTTCGCTTTACTGTGCGTCCGGTCGATCCAGCGCAAACCGCAGCTTGGTGATGCATCAGACAATGCGGCTGTCGCATTGTCCGGAGCATACCAATGGTTCGTCTCGTCCACGCCTGCGCTGCCGCGCTCCTCGTCGTCGTCTTCGGGCTGCTGGCCGCGCCCGTCGCCCATGGCGCGAACAACGATCCCGTCGTGCTGGTGCACGGCTTTCTGGGCTTTGGCCCCGACGAGTTCCAGAAGAGCGGCTTCAACTACTGGGGCGGCTATGGCGACATCGCGGCGCACATGCAGGTCTACCGCGGCCCGCACACGGTGGTTGCCGCCGCCGTCAGCCCGATCGCGTCGAACTGGGACCGCGCCGCCGAGCTGTATGCGCAGATCAAGGGCGGCTGCGTCGACTATGGCAAGGCGCACGTTGCCGCACAAGGCGTGCCGGGCCAGGTGCAAAAGCCGCCTGGCAAATGCTGGGCCGCCGACCCACGCGACAATCCGCACGCCTATCCGCCGGCGCTCTATCCGCAGTGGGGCCGTGACCACCCGATCCACATGATCGGCCACAGCCAGGGCGGCACGACCATCCGTGCACTGATCCAGCTACTGGAACACGGCGCAACGACGGACGAAGGCGATGGCGCGCTGTTCAAGGGCGGCAAGACGGGCTGGATCCGCAGCGCGACGACGATCTCGGCGCCACACGATGGCACCACGCTCAGTGACGCGGTCTTGACTATCCTGCCCAATGTTCCGATCGTGCTGCGCGACATCTTGCGCAACCGGGCTGCCAGCTGGGAACTCGCGCCAGACGGCGCCCGCGAATTCAACCGGTGGGCGCTGACCTCCACCAACGTCTACTATTTTTCAGTGGGCACGGTGGCCACCGCCAGCGGCAGCTGGTGCTGCAACGGCACCGACCGCGCGATCGCACCGATCCAGACAACGGCGTTCCAGTACGCGCGCGCCGACATGATGCCCTACTTCAAATCGTTCGCCGGCGAGTGGATCGTGCCCTCGGCCGCCCAGCGCGGCATGGGCAGCTACACCGTCAATGTGCCAAACCGGGTGCGCATCGACAGCGACTGGTTCCCAAGCGATGGCGTCGTCAACACGGTCAGCATGCGCGCACCTAGCGGGCATACGGTACGCGACTACAACGGCACGGCGCTGCGCGGAACGTGGAACTTTCTGGGCAACTACCCGGGATACGACCACTTCGATATCCTGAACTGGCCCAATCAAGGGCCATCGGCTGATCCGCTGTACGACCGGATCAGCGACATCCTCTTTGCGCTGTAGCTCAGGATGACAACACCTCATGGGGCCGATGGATGCGCACGATCTGCAAGCCGTCTGGCTGGTCCACCAGCATGCACAGCTTGCCGGTGCGCTTGCAATGGTCCTGCACGCGCCAGTAGTCGCCGTGGCTCATGCACCCGGTCTGGCAAATCACCAGGTCGGCTGCCTGCAGGCTCGCTTCCAGGTCCGCCGCGACGCCAGCTGGCGTATGCCCCGGATGGCCCGCGCTGCCCGTCTGCCCGGCCAGCTCACGGCGCTGCAGCGTGCGCATCAGCTCACGCACGCGCGTCTGCAACGCGGCCACCTGGCGGCCCAAGGCCACGCGTCGGCCCAGTCCCGGCAGCGCCGCATCGAGGGCTGCGCGGTCTTCGCGTTCCCAGCCCAGTGCCGTTGCAGCGCGGATCGTCGCACCCCGCGCGCGGATCAGCTGCGCTTCGATGGCGGCGATGCGCACGGCCTGCGACTGCAGCAGCACACTGCAGCGCGCCTGCGCGTCGGCATGTGCCCGTAGCAACGTCACGTGTTCGCCAGCCAGGCCATCGGCTTCCCGGTATGCGGCCATCTGCACCTCCTGTTCCTGAACCAACACCCATCTTAGATGAGAACGATTCTCATTTCAAGGGCACGTCGAAGGGGGACAAATCGACACATCGTGACGTGAGAACAAATTTTCACGATACAATATGGCCCTGCTCACCTGTGCGTTACCCCGACGGCCCATGACCCAGGCATCTCCCGACCAACTCGACATTTCCAGCTGCGCCAGCGAGCCCATCCGCACGCCTGGCGGTATCCAGCCGCACGGCTTCATGCTGACGCTATCGCCTGCACTCGACGTGTTGCAGGCCAGTGCCAATCTGCTGCCAATGGCTGGTATTGCGGCAGAAGCCGCGATCGGCCTGCCACTGGCAGCCGTCATCGGCAAGGCCTGTGGCGAGCGCATGGCGCGCGAACTGGCCACCGATATGCTTGGCCAGCGCCCCATGTATCTGGGCACCGTCACGCTTGGCAACGACCGCCATTTCGATGTGATGGGCCACGTCTGGGACGGCCTTGTGATCGCCGAGTTCGAAGCGGTCGAGCGTGCCGAGCCCGCCGATTTTCGGCACCTGTATCCGCTCATTACCGACTTTCTCGCCAAGGTCGGCGAGCACGCATCGATCCCTGCGCTGACCGAGCTCGCGGCCCACCATATACGGTCCGTCACTGGCTACGGCCGCGTGATGGTGTACCGGTTCGATCCAGATGGCCATGGCCGCGTGGTGGCCGAAGCCAAAGCGCCCGACTACGACTCGTACCTGAACCAGTCTTTTCCGGCCAGCGACATTCCATCCCAGGCACGCGAGCTGTACCTGAGCTCGCCGATCCGCGTCATCCAGGATGCCGACTACGATGCCTCACCGCTGGTACCTGAGTTCAATCCAGCCACGGGCACCCGTAACGATCTGACGTATGCGGCGCTGCGCAGCGTCTCGCCCGTGCACCTGCAATACATGCGCAACATGGGCACGCTGGCCTCGATGTCGGTCTCGCTGATCGTGCGTGGCAAGCTGTGGGGCCTGATTGCATGCCACAACGCCGTCCCGCGCGCGGTATCGGTCGAAAAACGCACGGCCTGCGAACAACTCGGTCAGATCCTCGCCTTGTGCGTCGAGAGCCGCGAAGACAGCGCAGAGCTGCAGTTCCGTCTGGACGTGCGCCGCATCATGGTCGAAATCCTTGGGCGCCTGACCAAGAGCGCCGACTTCATCGACAATCTGCGCGGTGTGTCTGGTGAGCTGCTGCGTTTTGCCCGCGCTGGCGGCGTGGCCATCGTGGCGGACGAACGCATCTTCACGTACGGCGATACGCCGGACGACGCCGCCATTCGCGATCTGTCGACCTGGCTTGCCGTGCATGGCCACACCGAGGTCTTCCACACCAGCGAGCTGGGAGCCGTGTATCCGCCGGCCAGGACCTTCATTCACAATGCCAGCGGCTTGCTGGCGCTGCCGATCTCGCGCATTCACCAGCACTATCTGCTGTGGTTCCGCCCCGAAATGATCCAGACCGTGGAATGGGCCGGCAATCCGTACGAGAAGGAAGCGGCCCCCGGTGCGCCGAGCCGGTTATCGCCGCGCCAGAGCTTTGCCACCTGGCGCGAAACCATCCACGGCCACAGCCTGCCATGGCATGCCGCCGAAATCGAGATGACCACCGAGTTCCGTACCGCACTGCTGGGCATTGCGCTCGAGCGCGCCGAGCAGATGGCCGAACTGGCCGAAGAACTGGGCCGCGCCAACAAGGAACTCGAAGCGTTTTCGTATTCGGTCTCGCACGACCTGCGCGCGCCGCTGCGCCACATCGCGGGCTTTTCCGACCTGCTGCTTGAATCGGCCGGCAGCGAAGACGTGGCCCTGCGCCAGCGCTTTTTGAAAAACATCAAGGAGTCGGCGCGCCTGGCCGGCAAGCTGGTCGACGATCTGCTGTCGTTCTCGCAGATGGGCCGCGCCGCGCTGCGCCCGACCAGCATTGACATGACCGACCTGGTGTCGGGCTGCATCGACAAACTGGGCATCGAGATCGGCCAGCGCCGCGTCGACTGGCACATCGACCGCATGCCCGTCGTGCAGGGCGACCCAAGCTTCCTGCACCTGGCGATGTTCAACCTGCTGTCCAACGCCGTCAAATTCACGAACGGGCGCGACCCGGCCGTGATCCGGATCTGGGCC
Source organism: Telluria sp. LT1R51-2 (assembly GCF_059685775.1). Taxonomy (NCBI): domain Bacteria; kingdom Pseudomonadati; phylum Pseudomonadota; class Betaproteobacteria; order Burkholderiales; family Oxalobacteraceae; genus Telluria; species Telluria sp. LT1R51-2. Next base: position 2,775,568 of record NZ_JCASIM010000001.1, read on the forward strand.
GAGGATGCCGGCGACGATTACGCATTCCACGTGACCGACAATGGCGCCGGCTTCAACCGCGAGTACGTACACAAACTGTTCGGCGTGTTCCAGCGCCTGCACCGGATGGAAGATTTCCAGGGCACCGGCATCGGCCTGGCCAATGTGCGCCGCATCATCGAACGCCACAACGGCCGCGTCTGGGCCGACTCGATCCTGGGCGAAGGTGCAACGTTCTCCTTCACCCTCCCCAAACAAGCCATCACAGAACAAGGCACCCATGCTTAAGCCCATCCTCCTGGTAGAAGACAATCCCCACGACCTGGAGCTCACCCTCATCGCCCTGTCGAAGAGCCAGCTGGCCAACGAAGTCGTGGTCGCGCGCGACGGCGCCGAGGCGCTCGACTATCTGCACCGGCGCGGCGAATTCGACGGCCGCCAGCTCGGTAATCCAGCCGTGATCCTGCTCGACCTGAAATTGCCGAAGGTCGATGGCCTGGAAGTGCTCAAGGAAATCCGCACCACCGCCGAACTGCGGTCGGTGCCGGTGGTGATGCTGACGTCGTCCAAGGAAGAACAGGACGTGATCCGCAGCTACGAGCTGGGTGTGAATGCGTATGTGGTCAAGCCGGTCGATTTCAATGAATTCGTGCGCGCCATTGCCGACCTGGGAATCTTCTGGGCGGTGCTCAACGAGCCGCCGCCAGGCTCGCACCGTTACATCAAGCCGAAGTGACTGGCCGTTTGCGGCTTGCCTGAGGCGCGCCGCGAACGACGCAGCAAATGACGGATGCGCGCACTGAGCGCATCCGGATGGTAGGGTTTTTGCAGCAGGTGGACCGACGCGTCCAGCTTGCCTTCGTGCGTCAGCACGCCTTCGGCATAGCCCGACGTGTACAGCACTTCGCACTCCGGCAGGTGGCGCCGCACGATCTCGCCCAATTGCAGACTCGACAGCGGCCCCGGCATGATCACATCGGTAAACACCAGGTCGATATGCCGGCCCTCTTCCACCAGCGCCGCAGCGCTGGCCGCATCGCGCGCCTCCAGCACGTCGTAGCCCAGCGCCGACAGGATGCCGCAGGTCGATGAACGCACGTCGTCTTCGTCTTCGACCACAAGAATCGTTTCCAGGCCGCCCGTCAGCGACGGGTGCACGGCTGCCTCGGCTTGCTCAGCCGGGACCGCGCTGCTGCGTGGCAGATAGATGCGCACGCTGCTGCCCTTGCCCGGCTCGCTGCGCAGCACGATTTCACCGCCCGACTGCTTGACGAAACCATACGCCATCGACAGCCCCAGGCCCGTGCCCTGGCCCGTCGGTTTGGTGGTGAAAAACGGCTCGAACGCCCGGCGCAGTACGTCCGGCGGCATGCCCTTGCCCGTATCGGCGATCTCGAGCATCACGTAATCGTTGTGCGGCACGTCGGGCGGCAAATTGTCGTCGGCGGCAGCATTGACGGCGCGGATGGTCAGCGTGCCGCCATCGGGCATCGCGTCGCGCGCATTGATGACCAGATTCAGCAGCACGTTGTTGAGCTGGTTGGGATCGACCATGGTGCTGCCCAGTTCAGGCGCGACCTCGGTCTCGACACGGGTACCGGCGCCAAGGACGCGGCGCGCCATGTCGTCGAGCTCACGCACCAGGTGGGTCGGGTCGATGACGACCGACTGCAGCGGCTGGCGCCGTGCAAAGGCCAGCAGATGCGCAGCCAGCTTGGCGCCGCGCTCGACACCCGACAGCGCCATCTCGACGCGCGTGCGCGCCGCGTCGTTCAGGTTGCCGACCATTTTCAGCAATTGCAGATTGCCGCCGATGATTTGCAGGACGTTGTTGAAATCGTGGGCCACGCCGCCGGTGAGCTGGCCGATCGCTTCCATCTTTTGCGCCTGGTGCAGCGCCAGCTGGCTTGCCGCCAGTTGCTCCTGGCTCAGGCGCAGCGATGCAAACGCTTCATCACGTTCACGCCGCGCAACGCAGGCACCGCTGTGATACCGCACACGCGCCACGAGCTCACGGGGATCGGGCCACTTGACCATATAGTCGTTTGCGCCGATGGCAAAGGCTTTGGCCTTGGTGTCGGGGTCGTCTTCGGAAGAAAGCAGGATGACCGGCACGTCATGCGTGTCCGGATGCGCGCGCAGCATGGCAATCACATCAAAGCCATCCAGACCGCCAGGCATGCGCAAATCGACGATCACCACCGTCGCAGCGACATCGCGCGCGACCTCGACGGCGCGGGCCGGGCTGGACTCGTAACGGAGCTGGTGACCGACACAGCTCTTGAGGCCATGGGCGATGATGTCCTGAGCAAACGACTCGTCGTCGATCAACAGCACGGAACAAACGGTGGAGTTGTCTTCGATCATTGCAAACTGCGTCGCTTTCAGGGCTGGAGGGGTAACGTGCTGCGCGAGAATTCAGGGTTAATTCTACACTAATACCATTTAACAAGGGTTCGTCCCGCTCGGTATCATTCCGGCAAACTCGGGTCAAGACTTGTGCGGTAAAAAATCGCCCTGCATATGGCGCGCATGCCACATCACCACGCCACGACCACGCCTGATGACCCCTGCCCGCTGTGCGGACGGCCGCTGGGAACCGAGCACGTCGACCGCCATCACCTGATCCCGAAGACGTTCAAGGGGCGCGACCAGTACCCGATCCACAAGATCTGCCACCGCAAGATCCATTCGGCGTTCACCGAGCGCGAATTGCTGCAGACCTATCACACGTGGGAAGCGCTGCGCGGGCACGCCGATATCGCGGCGTTCATCCTGTGGGTGGCGAAGAAGCCGGCGGGGTTTTATACGCGCACGTACACCGCGAACAAGAAGAAGGGGCGCTGACGAACCGGCACCGGAAATGCAAAAAGGGCCGCATTTGCATGCGGCCCTTCTCTTGTTCTGGCTCCCCGACCTGGACTCGAACCAGGGACCTGCGGATTAACAGTCCGTCGCTCTACCAACTGAGCTATCAGGGAATTGAGGCAATATTATAGCCGGGCATTTGCGGTTTGACCAGCGCAGTGTGTGAATCGGCTGGCCGGCCGCTGGCAAGGGGCGCTTTTGATATAGTCGCAGCTTCCCACCACCCTCCCTGATCCCCGAACGACCATGACCATCTCACGCACCCTCGGCACCCCACTCTCTCCTTCCGCAACCCGCGTCATGCTGCTCGGCTCGGGCGAACTGGGCAAGGAAGTGATCATCTCGCTGCAGCGCCTGGGTGTCGAGGTGATCGCGGTCGACCGCTATCCAAATGCACCGGGTCACCAGGTCGCGCACCGGGCGCACGTGATCGACATGACCGACGGCGCAGCGCTCGAAGCGCTGATCGCGCAGGAGCGCCCTCACCTCGTAGTGCCGGAAATCGAAGCGATCGCCACGGACAAGCTGGCCGAACTGGAAGCGGCGGGCGTCATCACCTGCATCCCGACCGCACGCGCGGCGCAACTGACGATGAACCGCGAAGGCATCCGCCGCCTGGCCGCCGAAGAACTTGGCCTGGCCACGTCGCCGTACCAGTTCGCCAGCAGTCTGGCCGAGTTGCAGGATGCCTGCGCTGCCGTGGGCTTTCCGTGCGTGGTCAAGCCGGTGATGTCGTCGTCGGGCAAGGGCCAGTCGAAGCTCGATGGCGCGGATGATGTAGCCGCGGCCTGGGCCTACGCTGCCAGCGGCGGGCGTGTCGACGCCGGACGCGTGATTGCCGAAGGCTTCATCGACTTCGATTACGAAATCACGCTGCTGACGGTGCGCTCGCTGGGCGCGGATGGCCAGGTCGTAACGAGCTTCTGCGATCCGATCGGGCACAAGCAGGTCCAGGGCGACTACGTCGAATCGTGGCAGCCGCATCCGATGCAGCCGCTGGCACTGGAGCGCTCGCGCGAGATCGCCGCCAAAGTCACGGGCAATCTGGGCGGACTGGGCGTGTTCGGCGTCGAACTGTTCGTCAAGGGCGACATGGTGTGGTTCTCGGAAGTGAGCCCGCGTCCGCACGACACGGGTATGGTGACGATGGCCAGCCAGGTGCAAAGCGAGTTCGAACTGCATGCGAAGGCGATTCTCGGCTTGCCCGTGAACGTGGCCCTGCGCGCACCGGGTGCATCGGCGGTGATCTACGGTCAGCTCGATGAAACGGGGATTGCATTCGAGGGCGTGGCCGAGGCGCTGCAAGTGCCTGGCGCGGATGTGCGCCTGTTCGGCAAGCCGGAGTCGTTTGCACGGCGGCGCATGGGCGTGGCGTTGGCCACGGCAGACGATATCGCCACGGCGCGTGAACGTGCGCTGGCGGCAGCGGCGAAGGTCAAGCCGGTATCGGGCAAGTAGGAATCTACGGGCCCGAATACAAAAAGGGCCGCATTTGCATGCGGCCCTTCGTATTCTGGCTCCCCGACCTGGACTCGAACCAGGGACCTGCGGATTAACAGTCCGTCGCTCTACCAACTGAGCTATCAGGGAATTGAGGCCGCATTATACCTGCTGGTGTCGATTTCGCAAATTTTTCAAAAGAAAATCTAACGCCCGATCCGCGCCAGCAGGCGTTTGAGCGTATCGATCACCAGTTCCGGCTCGGACAATTGCGGAAAATGCGCGCTGCGCTCGGCCACGACGCGCTCGCCCAATGGCGACAAGGCTGCCAGCGCCAGCTGCGAACGCTCGCGTTCACGCACCAGCGCCGCCGGCACCAGCCATCTCGGCAGGCGCTTCGTGCCCGACAGCACCGTCACCGGCACGGGTGGGAATGCCGGCGCCTCGAGAATATCCCTGACGGTTTCGCGCTCGTTGCGGAGTTCGTCGAACGCATCGCGCGGCGACACGCGGTCCAGCAGCTTGACGAAGCCACGCTGCAGCGCCGACTGGTGTTGCTTCAGGTTGTCGACGTCCTGCGGTGCCGTCGCTTCGATGAACAGCACACCCGCCACCTCATCGGCGAACTCGCGCGCGAACAGGTTGGCGTGCAGGCCGCCAAACGAATGCGCCACCAGCACGAATGGCGGCGGTACCTTGGCGAACTGCAGCAACAGGCGCAGCTGCGCGACGACGGTCTCGCCATACTGCGCTTCAGTCGGCTTCGGACTGCCGCCCGTACCCGGCCGGTCGTAGCTGAACACGGTACCCAGCGCCTCGATCTCGGGATACAGCTTGAACCAGCCATCGAGCGGGCCGCCGGCGCCACCGATCAACACGATCGACGGACTGCCCTGCCCAGCTCTGGCGAAGCGGAACATCTGCCCTTCGATCAGGGTGGCGTGGCTTTTGAGTGGTTGCTTCACGCGAACTCTCCAAAAAGACGACATAACGCCGCATAACGAAAAAGGCCGCATCCTTCGATGCGGCCTTCTTGTATTCTGGCTCCCCGACCTGGACTCGAACCAGGGACCTGCGGATTAACAGTCCGTCGCTCTACCAACTGAGCTATCAGGGAATTGAAGCTGGCATTATATGGTTCATGAAACGTTTCTGTCAAATCAGAACAGGCGTTTCGTTCTCCATCTACTGCTGCTCTCTTGCGCTTGCAGCGATCAAGAGAGCCAGGATTTTAGAGAACTTTGGCGATGGCGTCAACGACGCGATCGATGTTCGTCGAATTGAGCGCAGCCACACAGATGCGGCCCGTGTCCACTGCGTAGATCGATTCGTCGCGCAGCTTGCCCACTTGCTCCTTGGTCAAGCCCGAGTACGAGAACATGCCAACCTGCTCGCGCACGAATTCGAAGTCGTGGCCCGGGGCCTTGGCCTTGAGCTTTTCGACCATCGCGCCGCGCATCTCGCGGATGCGCACGCGCATGCCGGCCAGCTCTTCTTCCCACAGCTTGCGCAGCTCGGGGGTTGCCAGCACGGTGGCGACGACCTTGCCGCCATGGGTTGGCGGGTTCGAGTAGTTGGTGCGCACGACGCGCTTGAGTTGCGACAGCACGCGCGTGGCTTCTTCGCTCGTGGTGGCCACGATCGACAGCGCGCCCACGCGCTCGCCGTACAGCGAGAACGATTTGGAGAACGAGTTCGACACCAGCATTGCCATGCCGGTGGCTGCGAAGCGACGCACGACGGCGCCGTCTTCATCGATACCATTGGCAAAGCCCTGGTACGCCATGTCGAGGAATGGCACCAGATTGCCGGCCTGGACGGCAGCAATCACCTGATCCCACTGGTCTTGCGTCAGGTCGGCGCCGGTCGGGTTGTGGCAGCACGCGTGCAGGACGACGATGGAACCTGCAGGCATCGACGTCAAAGCGGCCAGCATGCCGTCGAAGTTCACGCCGCGGGTGGCCGCGTCGTAATAGGCGTAGTTGTGGACCGTGAAACCGGCGCTCTCGAACAGCGCGCGGTGGTTTTCCCAGCTCGGATCGCTGATATACACATCAGACGCTGGCAGGAAGCGCTTGAGGAAGTCGGCGCCGATCTTGAGTGCGCCGGTGCCGCCAATGGCTTGCACGGTCAGCGCGCGCTTCTCTTGAATTACCGGGCTGTCGGCACCAAATACCAGCTCTTGCACCGCTTTGTCGTACGCTGCCAGGCCTTCGATCGGCAGGTAGGTTCGCGGCGTCGGCTGCTCCATCAGTTTCGCTTCCGCTTTCTGCACGCACTCGAGCAGCGGCACTTTGCCCTTGTCGTCATAATAGACACCCACGCCGAGGTTGATTTTCGCGGTGTTCGTGTCGGCGTTGAAGGCTTCGGTGATGCCCAGGATCGGGTCGCGTGGGGCCATTTCAATGGCACTGAACAAGCTGGCGGAGGCAGTGGAAGTCATCTGATAAACTCGGTTTTGTTGGCTGGATTGACAGCGGCGGGGTTTGCAATTGTATAGACAGCGGCCCTTGAACCTGCAGGGCCGCGAGCGGATTCTCATTCTAACAAAGGTCTGTAAGCATGGCTGAATTATCCATCGCAACTTCTCCCGAACCGACCGTCATCACGTTCCCGGATTCGCCGTTCAAACTGCACCAGCCGTTCGAGCCGGCGGGCGACCAGCCCACCGCGATCAAGGGTCTGATGGAAGGCATCGACGACGGCCTGATGTACCAGACGCTGCTGGGCGTGACGGGCTCCGGCAAGACCTACACGATGGCCAATGTGATCGCGCAGGCCGGCCGGCCCGCGATCATTTTTGCGCCGAATAAAACGCTGGCGGCCCAGTTGTATTCGGAGTTCCGCGAATTCTTCCCGCAAAACGCGGTCGAGTATTTCGTCTCGTACTACGATTACTACCAGCCCGAAGCCTACGTGCCGCAGCGCGACTTGTTCATCGAAAAGGACTCGTCGATCAACGAGCACATCGAGCAGATGCGCCTGTCGTGCACCAAGTCGCTGATGGAGCGGCGCGACGTCGTCATCGTGGCCACCGTCTCGGCGATCTACGGTATCGGTAATCCGAACGAATACCACAAGATGATTCTGACGCTGCGCCACAAGGACAAAGTGGCCCAGCGCGACATCATCGCGCGCCTGATCCAGATGCAGTACACGCGCAACGAGATGGATTTCTCGCGCGGCTCGTTCCGCGTGCGCGGCGACACGATCGACATCTTCCCGGCCGAGCACGCCGAGCTGGCGATTCGCGTCGAGATGTTCGACGACGAGATCGAATCGCTGCAATTGTTCGATCCACTGACGGGCCGTGTGCGCCAGAAGATCCCGCGCTTTACCGTGTATCCGGGTTCGCACTACGTCACGCCCCGCTCGACCGTGCTGCGCGCGGTCGAGTCGATCAAGGCCGAGCTGCGCGACCGCCTCGAAGAATTCCGTCAGCAGAACAAGCTGATCGAAGAACAGCGCCTCGAGCAGCGCACCCGCTTCGACCTCGAGATGATGGCCGAGATCGGTTTCACCAAGGGCATCGAGAACTATTCGCGCCACCTGTCCGGCGCGATGCCGGGCGAGCCGCCGCCGACGCTGATCGACTACCTGCCGAAAGACGCGCTGATGTTCATGGACGAGTCGCACGTGATGATCGGCCAGCTCAATGCGATGTACAACGGCGACCGTTCGCGCAAGGAAAACCTGGTCGAGTACGGCTTCCGCCTGCCATCGGCTCTGGATAACCGGCCGCTGAAATTCGTCGAGTTCGAAGGCAAGATGCGCCAGACGATTTTCGTCTCGGCCACGCCGGCCGAGTACGAACAGGGCCGCGCCGACAACGTCGTCGAGCAAGTGGTACGTCCGACCGGCCTGGTCGATCCGATGATCATCGTGCGCCCTGCCCTGTCGCAGGTCGACGACCTGATGGGCGAGATCAATGACCGCATCGCCAAGGACGAGCGCGTGCTGGTGACGACGCTGACCAAGCGCATGTCCGAGCAGCTCACCGAATACTTGGGCGACCACGGCATCAAGGTGCGCTACCTGCACAGCGATATCGACACGGTCGAGCGCGTGGAAATCCTGCGCGACCTGCGCCTGGGCACGTTCGATGTGCTGGTCGGCATCAACCTGCTGCGCGAGGGTCTCGATTTGCCGGAAGTGTCGCTGGTGGCGGTGCTCGACGCCGACAAGGAGGGTTTCCTGCGCTCCGAGCGTTCGCTGATCCAGACGATCGGCCGCGCGGCGCGTAACCTGAACGGCGTGGCGATCCTGTATGCGGACCGCGTTACCGATTCGATGCGGCGCGCCATTGACGAGACCGAACGCCGGCGTGCCAAGCAGGTTGCGTTCAACCTCGAACACGGCATCATCCCGAAAGGCGTGCACAAGAAGATCAAGGAAATGATCGACGGCGTGTACAACCCGAACACGGAGCGCGAGGTGCTGCAAGACGCCAAGGAAACGGCGAAGATCGAGTCGATGAGCGAGAAGCAGATCAGCAAAGAGATCAAGCGCCTCGAGAAACTGATGGTCGATCACGCCAAGAACCTGGAGTTCGAGAAAGCCGCGCAGGTACGCGACCAGTTGCATGTGCTCAAGCAGCAGGCGTTCGGCGCGCCGGGCGCCGACAACGTCGTCTCGATGCTGGGCAAATAAATTAAAGAAGGCTAAAGTCTTTAGCCTTCTTTATTTTCTGTTTTTCGCGATTATTTCTCTATACTCTGCAGCAATAATATATCCAGAAATTTGTGATATCAAAGCACAAATAACGATTGCAAAGCATGAGGCTGCCAAACAAATAGAAATGGATTCAAGTATCCATTTTTCATAATTAGAAAATTTAGCTACCAAAGCCATTGCAAGAGCCTGAACGATTCGATCAGCTATAAACACAACCGTAACTAATGCGATATTTGAAATTATTTCTTTCTTTAACCTTGTGAGGCTTTCTTGACATATGAAATATTTATTTCGATCAGGAAAATCATTGCGGAGGTCAGTTAAATCTTTGGCTGTGTTATCAACGTAAGTAAACATCGCGAATGACAAAGCGCCCATTATCGCGAGCAAATAGGGGAGTACTTCATTCAGCTTCACCAAGGCCTTACTCGCGGCATCACCTAATAAATAAATAGCTGAGCAAGTTAGAGTGCAAGCCCCTAAAATTAATAGTACAATTTTGAAAAATTGCTTTTTACTCATAGTTTTTTCTAATTGCCCTAAATATCTCACTTACTACTGTTGCATCTCGGTCTCTGCTCTCAACATAATTCGGGTCTTCATTTCCGGCTATTCCCCCATCCGGAATCGAGTCAACCACTTCAACTTTATCAATATTATCAGTGCTTGAGTGCGTCTTTTTTCCTCCATGATCGCCCTCAGTGGTCACCGACCACGTTCCCTCGCCCTCTTGGATGTACTCGATGTAATCGTTTATAGGATTCTGTGGAATCGACAGCTCGCCCTGTTCGTTTATTAAGTTAATTTTTATCTGGTCTTGGCCAAATAGTTCTTTTAGTGCCTTCAAAGCATCTCGTGCAGACAAATTCGTCTCCAAGATATTTGGAGAAATAAGTTTTACCTCTAGCTTATATATTTTTTGATGAGATTCGACTATATTCCAGAAATGCTCTTTTCTTACGCAACCCTCGACAAAAATCGAGTGGTTGTAGTCGCGTAAAATTGGCTGCCTAAGCCCTCCTTGCAATGCTCGAATAGTCTGATACGAGGTTCCGAATCTCCAATCTGTTTCAACGACTATGAATTGTCTTTGCAGATCGAAAATTGCTAATACTGGTTGCCAGTCGTCCTCCCGCGTTTCTACTATGTCTCCTGGGACTTTTCTGCCAACGTGAGCTTGTCGTAATTTGGCCAATTTTCCCATCCAAAATCGACCTTCTGGAAAAACTGAGTTTTCAGTCGGCTCGACAGCCGAGAATCCTACAAAACTATACGAGACTCCGTTGACCGAAAACTCCCGCTCCTGATTTATTGCACCAATTACTGCCTCGCCTTTTGGAGAAGGGAGGGGTAATGAATCGAGTACACCCTGACTTTCTTCTACCAATGAATACCGAAGAAATAAAAATTCTCGTATTCTCTCCATAGCTGACACCCTGTAAGATCAATTTCCAGAAGGAAAATATGCTATCACAAGGAAATACTATCTAGATGATTAGTTTTGGGCAATCGTCTAAAAGTAGGAGATAATATGCATCGCGCATACACAGCAAGTCAAACTTACTCGTTACACGCTTGGCGAAAATTCGAATTATTAGTCGCTACCGCAGTTGGACATATCTCATATGCAGAACAAAGTTGCACCGAGCGCGCATGAAAATCAGTAAGATACTGCTTTCATCAAAGCGGCTTAGCGTTCTATGCTGGCCAGCAACGTCAACAACCGGTCCAGGTCGGCCGGTTTGACCATGTGATGGTCGAAGCCGGCGTCGTGCGCACGCTGCTGGTCTTCGGCTTGGCCGTAGCCAGTCAGCGCCACCAGCACGGCCCCCGCCGTCGCAGGCTCGGCGCGCAGGCGGCGCGCCAGTTCGTGACCATCCATATCGGGCAAGCCGATATCGAGCAGCGCCACGGTGGGCGGTTCGCGCAATGCCGTCGCCAGCGCGCTCGCGCCATCGAACTCGACCCGGACGTCATACCCATTCATTTCCAGCAGCGTGGCCAGCATCTCGGCGGCGTCCACATTGTCATCCACCACCAGCACGCGCAGGCCCGACGCTTCCGTCGCGGGCGCATCTGGCTCTGAAGCTACTACGGGCGCGACCGGTTCCAGCAGCGGCAGATACACGACGAATTCGCTGCCCTCATCCAGCCCGTCGCTGAGCGCATCGACCCGACCACCATGCAGCAGCACCAGGCTCTTGACCAGTGCCAGGCCCAGGCCCAGTCCGCCTTGCGAGCGGTCCGGCGTGCGCTCCGCCTGCGTGAACAGGTCGAAGATATACGGCAGCATCGGCGGCTCGATACCCTGGCCATTGTCACGCACGGCAATGCGCACGTCGCCGCCATCCATTCGCACGCTCAGCACGATGCGGCCTCTGGCAGGTGTGTATTTGGCAGCGTTGTTCAGGATATTTGACAGCACCTGGATCAGGCGCGTGCGGTCGCCCAGCACGTACAAACCCGGTTCGATCTCGACGAACAATTCATGGTGGCAGCTGTCGATCATCGGCCGCACCTGCTCGACCGCTTCCTGTACGAGCGGGTCGACGGCCACAGTTTCCTGCAGGATCGTGACCTGGCCGCGCGTGACGCGCGAGACGTCCAGCAAATCGTTCACGAGCGCCGTCATGTGCTCAGCCTGGCGCGCGATGATCGCGCTGGCGCGCGCAATGCCGGGCGCGTCCATCTGGCCGCGCTGCAGCAGTTGCGCGGCGGTGGTGATGGGTGCCAACGGATTGCGCAATTCGTGCGCGAGCATCGCCAGGAAGTCATCCTTCTGGCGGTTGGCTTCGCGCAGCTCGTCCTCGATGCGCTTGCGCACGGTGACATCGCTGCCTTCCAGGAAAATACCCGTCACCCTGCCCTGCTGGTCACGGATCGGCTGGTAGACAAAATCGAGAAAGCATTCCTCGAGCGGGCCGTGCGGCTCGCGCTGCACGCGCAGCGGCACGGCATGGCCGACGAACGGCTGGCCGCTGGCATACACCTGGTCGAGCAGCTCGAAGTAACCCTGCCCCTGCACCTCGGGCAAGGCATCGCGTACCGATTTACCGATCAGATCGCGATGCCCGACCAGTGCCAGGTAAGAACGGTTGGTCAGTTCGAATACGTGGTCGGGGCCGCGCAACACGGCGATGATGCCGGGCGCTTCTTCGAACAGGTTCACCAGGCGCGTGTTTTCCTCTTCGCGATAACGCTGCGCCAGCACTTCGTTGGTGATTTCGACGCAGGCGCAGAACATGCCGGCGACGATGCCGTCATCGCCTCGCACGGGCGAATACGAAAAGCGGAACCAGGTCTCTTCGTCGTATCCATGGCGGCGCATGGTCAGCGGGAAGCGCTCGAGATAAATCGACTCGCCGTTCATCGTGCGATCGACGAGGGGCGCGATCTCGTCCCAGATGTCGGGCCACACATCGCGAAAACGCAGACCGAGGGACGCCGGGTGCTTGGCGCCCAGGATCACGCTGTAGGCATCGTTGTACAGGAAGCCAAGCTCGTCGCCCCAGGCGACGAACATCGGGAACTTGGAGTCGAGCATCAGTCCAACGGTCGTGCGCAAGGCCTGCGGCCAGTCACGTGGATGACCGAGTGGCGAGGTAGTCCAGTCGTGTTCGCGCATCAGCGCACGCACCGTGCCGTCGCCGAGGAATAATGACAGTCCTTGCCGCGCGCCAGTCGGCGCTCCCACTACCTGATTCATACCCATGATGCTTCGTGTTGATCCGCGCACATCGCGCAAGCGAAGTGTGCCAGATTTGCCGCTCCGCTCACGCACGCCAGCGTAAAACGAGCGTGACGCGAGCGTTACAGCGTGCGCACAAACTCGCGGATACCGCCCAGCAGCATCTCGACCGCCATTGCCGTCAGGATCAGGCCCATCAGGCGCTCGAAGGCCGTCATGACTTGCGGGCCAAGCTTTTGCTGCAGCTTTTCGGCACTGAGGAACACGGCCAGCCAGACGATGCCGACCGCCGCCAGTGCGGCCACGTGCACCATCGTCTCAGTAAAGCTGGTAGCCGACAGCAGCAGGACGGTGGCCAGCGCCGATGGCCCGGCCAGCGCAGGGATCGCCAGCGGCACGATGAACGGCTCGCCGCCCTCGCTCTTGCCCAGCACGCCATCCGGATGCGGGAAGATCATGCGGATCGCAATCATCAACAGGATCACGGCGCCGCCGATGCGCAGCGCGATCGGGCTCAGGTGCAACGCTTCCAGGAAGTGCTTGCCAAAGAACATGAACACCAGCAGCAGCACGAAGGCGATGGCGCACTCGCGGATCACGATGCGGTTGCGGCGCTCGAGCGGGGTGTCTTTCAGGGCGGCGGCGAACAGCGGGACGTTACCGAACGGGTCGGTCACGAGGATCAGCAGAATGAATGTGGAGAAAAAGCTTTGGGTCATGGCTTATTATTCTTAGGATACGCGACTACAGTAAAGGCGTAATCTTACCAGAGTGCATCAACGTGCCGGACGATCTGGCACGAAGGCCGATCACCTCCCCATCGAAAGCAGACATGGGATCACAACAAAGCACGGTCGACTTCATCCTCGACCAGATGAGCGCTGCCGGAGCGGTGAGCGCCAAGAAGATGTTCGGCGAATACGGCATCTATCTCGACGAAAAGATGGTCGCACTGGTGTGCGACGATGTCCTCTTCGTCAAGCCAACGAAGGGTGGTCTGGCGCATATCGGGACGCCTGTCGAGGCGCCACCCTATCCGGGTGCGAAACCGTGTTACCAGATTGACGGCGACCTGTGCGAAGACCGGGACTGGCTGAGCCAGCTGGTGCGGATTACCGAGCAGGAATTGCCGCTGCCCAAGAAGAAAAAGAAAGCGCTGTAACCGTTACCTATTGGTGAGCTCGGTTGCTACAGTGAAGCGCGAATAAAAAAGCGGGGAAAGGCATCTGCCCTTCCCCGCTCGTCGCCCGCTTGAGCGGGTGAATTACTTCTCGAACTTCTTCAGCCAGGCCGACAGCTGGTGCGGGCGCAGGCCGTCGTATTCTTCGAACGGCTGGTGAATCCATGGGTTGTGCGGCAAGTCGTCCAGGAAATAATCCGGACGAATCGACGACGTACCCTTGACCCAGATGACCGCCGATTTGACTTCGGTGACCTGTGGGTAGTTCTCGGTCAGGTGCTGGCTGACTTTACGCAGCGTCACGCCCGAGTCGGCCAGATCGTCGACCAGCAGCACGCGGCCGGCCAGCGGACCCTTGGTCATCGTCATGTACTTCGAGATGTCCAGGTCACCTTGCTTGGTGCCCGCTTCTTCGCGGTACGAGCTGGTCGACAGGATCGCCAGCGGCACATCGAAAATGCGCGAGAACACGTCGCCCGGACGCACACCGCCGCGCGCCAGGCACAGCACCTGGTCGAACTTCCAGCCCGACTCATACACTTGCAGCGCCAGGCGCTCGATCAGGCGGTGGTATTCGTCCCACGAGACCCACAGGTCTTTTTCCGTCGATACAGGGGAATTCATCTTTTTTGACTCCAGATTTTGTCGTTAGGCCGCGAACGGGTGGCGCAGCACGATCGTTTCTTCGCGGTCAGGACCGGTCGAGACCATGTCGATCGGCACGCCGACCAGTTCTTCGATGCGCTGGATATAGGCGCGGGCGTTGGCCGGCAGCTCTTCCATCGACTTGGCGCCGACGGTGCTTTCGGTCCAGCCTGGCATCTCTTCGTACACTGGCTCGCAGCGGGCTGCGTCTTCAGCGCCGACCGGGAAGATGTCGACCGCGCGGCCGTCGATCTTGTAGCCGGTGCACAGCTTGAGCGACTCGATGCCGTCCAGCACGTCGAGCTTGGTCAGGCACATGCCCGACACGCCGTTGATCTGGACCGAGCGGCGCAGCAGCGCGGCATCGAACCAGCCGCAGCGACGGGCGCGGCCCGTGACGGTGCCGAACTCGTGACCCACGCGCGACAGGTGCTCGCCGACGCCAGCGTCGGTTGGCAGTTCGGCCGGGAACGGGCCCGAACCGACGCGGGTGGTGTAGGCCTTGGTGATGCCCAGGATGTAGTGCAGCATGTTCGGACCGACGCCGGCGCCGGCAGCGGCATTGCCGGCCACGCAGTTCGACGAGGTGACGAACGGATAGGTGCCGTGGTCGACGTCCAGCAAGGAGCCCTGTGCGCCTTCGAACAGCAGCTTGCCGCCGGCTTTGTGCGCGGCGTACAGGGCGGACGACACGTCGCCGACCATCGGACGCAGGCGTGGCACGAGGGCCATCGCGTCGTCGAACGTGGTCTGGAAGTCGATCGCTTCCGCGCCCAGGTAGTTCACCAGCACGTGGTTGTGGTAATCCAGGTTCTCTTTGAGCTTCTCGGCAAAGCGCTCTGCGTTGAGCAGGTCGGCGATGCGGATGGCGCGGCGGGCGACCTTGTCTTCGTAGGCCGGGCCGATGCCCTTGCCCGTGGTGCCGATCTTGTTCTCTCCACGCTTGAGTTCGCGTGCCTTGTCGATGGCGACGTGGTACGGCAGGATGATCGGGCAGGCTTCCGAGATCATCAGGCGCGAGACGACTTCGACGCCGGCCGCGGCCAGCTTGTCGATTTCGCGCATGACGTCCGGCACCGAGACCACGACACCGTTGCCGATGTAGCAGGCGACGCCTTCGCGCATGATGCCCGACGGGATCAGTTGCAGCGCGGTTTTCTGGCCCTTGATCACCAGGGTGTGACCAGCGTTATGGCCGCCCTGGAAACGCACCACGCCAGCGGCGTGGTCGGTGAGCCAGTCGACGATCTTGCCCTTGCCTTCATCGCCCCACTGGGTGCCGATGACAACGACGTTCTTTGCCACGTTAGTATTTGACATCACTTAACCTAAGTTTTTGAGAATCCAATTTCCACTTTCGAGGACGAGTACGCGGTCGCACTCGAACTCGTCCTGAACATTGTCGTGACCCGGCATGCTCTGGATCACGACTTCGCCTGCCTTGCGCAGGTCAGCGATTTTTTCCTTCAGCTCGGGGGCATTGCCCCACGGCGCGCGAATGGAATGTTTGCGCTCGGCCATCGGCAACAGCCGGGCCAGTTCGCGCAGGTCGAGCGAGAAGCCCGTCGCCGGACGTGCACGGCCGAATGCTTCGCCCACATGGTCGTAACGACCGCCGCGCGCCACCGCATTCGGCAGCCCCGTCACGTACAGCGCGAACATGGCGCCGCTTTCATACTGATAGCCACGCAGGTCGGCCAGATCGATCGCGATCTCGGCGCGGCCCAGCGCGCCGGCGGCCAGCGCCGCCAGTTCGGCCAGTGCGCGCTGCACGCCCGGCAGGGCCGGCAGTGCGTCGCGGGCTTCGGCCAGCACGTCGATATTGCCGTACAGGCGCGGCAAGGCCAGCAGCGCCTTGCGGGTCTGCGGGTAGTAATTCTGCGAGATGGCGTCCAGGCCCGGCGCATCCTTGGCGCGCAGCAGGCTGTAGAGCTGGTTCTCGTCGCGCTTGGCGGCCGGGTCGTCGTCGAGCAGTGCGCGCAGCACGCCGACGTGGGCCAGGTCCAGACGCACGTTCGTGAAACCGGCCAGGGCCAGCGAACCAAGGGCCAGTTCCTGGATCTCGGCATCGGCTTCCAGGCCCGCATGGCCATAGATCTCGGCGCCGATCTGCATCGGCTCGCGCGTGGCGTGCAGACCCGACGGGCGGGTATGCAGCACGCTGCCGGCGTAGCACAGGCGGGTGATCGAGTCGCGGTTGAGCAGGTGCGCGTCGATGCGCGCGACTTGCGTGGTCATGTCGGCACGCAGGCCGAGCAGACGGCCCGACAGCGGATCGACGACCTTGAAGGTTTTCAGGTCGGTGTCGGCACCGGCGCCGGCCAGCAGCGAGTCGAGATACTCGAGCAGCGGCGGCATGACCAGTTCGTAACCGTAGAGCCGGAAGTTGTCGAGCATCAGTCGGCGCAACTCTTCGATCTTGCGCGCTTCGGACGGCAAGACATCGGCGATATTTTCAGGCAATAGCCAATTCGGCATGGGCAACGACGTTATGGGTTTGGGGTAGTCAATGGCAAGCTTCGTACGACAGGCGTGCCAGCGCACGACGCGAACGCCGAATCGGTGATTTTAACCGAAAACCACCAGATTGAGGCAGCGAAAGCGGGACTGGCGGGGGTCAAGGTTGATAATCTGCCACGATGCCGGACAGTACGGGCACTGCCTGCCGCAGACGACACTGGGGGAGCAAGACCGATGGCCCTGCTCCCCCAGCTTGTCCAATTACCCCCGCAACGATGCGGGAACAGCGTTATTTACCGCCGCCTGCCGGCGCCTTGAAGTACTTGAAGAACTCCGAGTTCGGATCGACGACAAGCACGTCGCTGCGATCCTTGAAGCTCGCACGGTACGCTTCGAGCGAACGGTAGTAGCGCGCGAATTCCGGGTTCTTGCCGAACGCCTCGGCGTAGATGGCCGATGCTTTGGCATCGCCGTCACCCTTGACTTTTTCAGCGTCGCGGAACGCTTCGGCAATGATCACGGTGCGCTGACGGTCGGCGTCAGCGCGGATCTGCTCGGATTCGGCAGCACCGGTCGAACGCGATTCGTTGGCGACGCGGACACGCTCGGCGCGCATGCGTTCGTACACTGAGTTGATGTTCTGCTCGGTGTACTCGACGCGCTTCAGGCGCACGTCGACGATGCCAATGCCCACTTCCTTGGCTTCGGACACCAGCTTGGCCTGCACCGCTGCCATCACGGCTGCGCGCTGGCCCGAAATCACTTCACGCACGGTGCGCTTGGTGATCTCGTCGCTCAGCGCTGCCTTGATGACCTGCGACAGCCGGTTCTGCGCGCGCGTTTCGTCGCCTGCAAAGCTGACGTAGTAGAGGCGCGGATCGCTGATGCGCCACTTGATGAACGAATCGACCAGCACGTTGCTCTTCTCGGACGTGATGAAGCGGTTCACGTCAGGCGTGTCGAGCGTCAGGATGCGCTTGTCCATGTAGACCACGTTCTGGAACGGTGGCGGCAACTTGAAATGCAGGCCCGGCGTGTCGATCACTTCCTTGACCTGGCCGAGCGCGAACACGATCGCGAAGCGGCGCTGGTCGACGACGAAAATGGTGGACGACAGCAGCATCAGTGCGATGAAGCCGGCCACGAAGATGGTAACGAGGCGGTTCATTAACGGGTCTCCCGATCACGTGAGGAATCACGGCTGCGCTCATCACGCTGGCGCACCGCTTCCAGGGCCTGGGTCACTTCGGCCGGCTGGGCAGTGCTTGGCACCTGCACCGGACCCGACTTGCTGCCGACCTGGGCATCGTTGGCCGCAACCTGCTGCATCAGCTTGTCGAGCGGCAGGTACAGCATATTGTTGTTGGCACGCGAGTCGATCATCACCTTGGTGGTGCTGGAGAAGATCTGCTGCATCGTGTCGACATACATGCGGTCACGGGTCACACCCGGGGCCTTGGCGTAGGCAGCGACGACCTGATCGAAGCGCGATGCATTACCCGTCGCGTTTTCAACCACCATCGAGCGATACGCTTCGGCGTCCTGCTGCAGGCGGAACGCCTGGCCGCGCGCGGCCGGAATCACCTGGTTGGCATACGCTTCACCTTCGTTGCGCGCGCGTGCACGGTCCTGGCTGGCGCGCACGGCGTCGTCGAACGCGTTCTGGACCTGCTCCGGCGGTTGTACACCCTGCATCGTCACGTTGCTGATCAGGGCGCCCAGTTTGTAGCGATCGGTGATCGTCTGGATCAGCGTCTGCACATCGGCTGCGACTTTCTCGCGGCCTTCGTACAGGACGAAGTCCATCTTGCTGCGACCAACCACTTCGCGGATGGCCGTCTCGGCTGCCTGGCGCACGGTGTCGTCCTGATCGCGGTTGTTGAAGACCCAGGCAACCGGGTCTTTCAGCGTGTACTGGACCGCGAACTGGATGTCGACGATGTTTTCGTCATCGGTCAGCATCAGCGACTCTTGCGACTGCTTGTTGCTCGCCGTGCCACGGTAGCCGATCTCGGCCGTACGGATCGTCGACACATCGACGATCTCGTGCGCCTGGATCGGGTATGGCCAACGCCAGTTGAAACCCGGCGTGGTCGTGTGGCTCAATTGACCGAATGTCGTGACCACGGCCGTCTTACCCTCTTGCACGATGAACGCGCCGGAGGCCAGCCAGATGAAGCCGACGATGATGGCAATCACGCCGGCACCGATGCCAGCGCCGCGCATCTCTCGGTTCGGGCCACCGCTGTCGCCGCCGCCGTTGTTGTTGCCGCGGTTGCCGAACATCTTGTTGAGACGCGCATTGAAATCGCGCCACATCTGGTCGAGGTCGGGCGGACCGTCACCCGGACGGCGACCGTCCTGAGCCTTGCGGTCATCTTCTGGGTTACGGCCCCAGCGTGGGTCGTTCAGCGACAGTTTGACGCCGAATCTTTTTAGTATGGAAACAAACATAGGCTTAGCGTGGCCCGACAAGGGTGGAAGTTGGCAGATGGTCGGCAGGACTTTCGGGTAGCGCGCCAGGCAGTGCGTCCACCGACGCATCGTCCTCGGCGAGCTCGAAAGCTTCGTCCTGTTCTTCGTTTTCCGGGGTGGTCCGGTAGCTTTGGCCAGGCGCGGATCGGGCCGTTTCGGCGATCGCCGAACGCAGCAGATCCAGGCCGGCGCCGCTATGGGCACTGATAAACACCCGGTTGATCTTATCATACTCATCACGCTCGACTTCGGGCTCCAGGCCCGCCGCATCGATCTTGTTCCAGACCAAAATTTGGGGAACATGATCGGCGCCGATCTCGCGCAATACCTCGTTGACCTGCTCCACCTGCTCCATGCGCGTGGGCGACGCGCTGTCGACCACGTGCAGCAGCAGGTCGGCGTGGATCGTCTCTTCGAGCGTGGCGCGAAACGCCGCCACCAGCTGGTGCGGCAAGTCGCGCACGAAGCCGACCGTGTCAGAGATCACGACACTGCCGACGTCGTCGCCCAGATACATGCGGCGGCTGGTCGTGTCGAGCGTGGCGAACAACTGGTTCGCCACGTACACGCCGGCCTTGGTCAGCGAATTGAACAGCGTCGACTTGCCGGCGTTGGTGTAGCCGACCAGCGAGACGGAGAACGTGTTATTGCGGCCGCGCTGGCGGCGCTGAGTCTCGTGCTGCTTGCGCAGCTTGGTCAGGCGCGCGCGCAGTGCCTTGACCCGCTCGCCGATGAGCCGGCGGTCGGTCTCGAGCTGGGTTTCACCCGGACCGCGCAGGCCAATACCGCCCTTTTGGCGTTCAAGGTGGGTCCAGCCGCGGATCAGGCGCGTGGCCAGGTGCTGCAACTGCGCCAGCTCGACCTGCAGCTTGCCCTCGTGGCTCTTGGCGCGCTGCGCAAAGATATCGAGGATCAGGCTGGTACGGTCGACAACGCGCAGTTCGAGACGACGCTCGAGGTTACGCTGCTGGGCAGGCGACAGTGCGTGATTGAAGATGACGATGTCGACGCCAAGTGCCTTGGCGTCGAGGGCGATTTCATCGGCCTTGCCGCTGCCGATGAAGAGTGCGGGATCGGGGCTCGAGCGCTTGGCCGTGATCGTGGTGATCGGGTCGGCGCCAGCGGAGCGTGCAAGCAGGGACAACTCTTCGAGACTGGCGTTGAAGTCGCCAGTCCCGAAGTCGATGCCGACCAGGGCTGCGCGCATGAGCGGCGTGCCGGGGGCGTCAGCCATCGGCCTTACTCGGCTTCGCTGGAGTCAAGATTGAGGTTGACGGCGCGGGCCGGCACGACGGTGGAGATGGCGTGTTTATAGACCATCTGGGTCACGGTGTTGCGAAGCAAAACGACGTATTGGTCGAAGGATTCGATATGACCCTGCAGCTTGATACCGTTGACCAGGTAGATCGAGACAGGGACGTGTTCCTTGCGCAAGGCGTTGAGGAATGGGTCTTGTAACAGTTGCCCTTTGTTGCTCATAACAGCTCCGTGATGTTGTTGTAGTTAAAAGTTTGAGGCGATTTGCCGATTTTCAAGTAGTCATGCCACATGGGTGAGGCCATATTCTGCCAAAGCGAATGCGGCCCTGAACTACTGTAACCTGTTTCGCCACTTTTTGTCGTACTGCTACGGCTTCGCGAACGGGTTCTTGCCACTGCGCAGTTCGATCCGCAGCGGTGTGCCGACCAGGCTGAACGTCTCGCGGAAATGCTTCTCGAGATAGCGCTTGTACGGCTCGCTGATCCCGTCCAGGGCATTGCCGTGGATGACGATGATCGGCGGGTTCTGACCACCCTGGTGGGCGTAGCGCATCTTTGGACGGCCCGAGCCCTTGCGCTTCGGCTCCTGCTTCTCCACGGCCTCTTGCAGCGCGCGCGTCAGGCGCGGCGTCGACAGGTTGGCGGTGGCGGCGGCGTAAGCAGCCTCGACCGATTTCATCAGTTGCGTGATGCCGGTGCCGCGCAGTGCCGAGACAAAGTGCGTGTTGGCAAAGCTCAGGAAATCGAGCTTGCGGTCGAGATCGATTTTGACTTCGTCGCGCTCGTCGGTTTTCAGGCCATCCCATTTGTTGACGGCCACGACCAGCGCCCTGCCCGACTCCAGGATGAAGCCGGCGATGTGCGCGTCCTGCTCCGAGATGTCTTGCTGGGCATCGAGCAGCAGCACGACGACGTTGGCGTCGGCGATCGACTGCATCGTCTTGACGACCGAGAACTTCTCGATGGCTTCGAAGATCTTGCCGCGACGGCGGATACCCGCGGTGTCGATCAGCGTGAACTTCTTGCCGTCGCGTTCGAACGGTACTTCGATCGAGTCACGCGTGGTGCCTGGCATGTCGAAGGCGATCACGCGCTGCTCACCCACCAGCGTGTTGATCAGGGTCGACTTGCCCACGTTCGGGCGGCCGACGATGGCGATCTTGATGCCATGGTCGACGTGCTCGAGTTCAGCCGGTTCGTCCGGCCGTGCGGCAAACGCAGCGTCGAGGGCTTCGACCACGAGGTCGGTCACACCATCGCCGTGGGCGGCGGAGATGACATACGGGTCGCCCATGCCGAGTTCATAGAAGTCGGCCGTGACGGCCGTGTACTTCATGCCTTCGGACTTGTTCACGACGAGCATGACCTTGCGACCGCTCTTGCGCAGGAAATCGGTGATGGTCTTGTCGTGCGGGGTCAAGCCCTGACGACCGTCGACGATAAACACGACCACGTCGGCTTCGGCGACGGCCTGGCGCGTTTGCAGCGCCATTTCGTGCATGATGCCTTCTTTGGCGACCGGCTCGAAACCGCCTGTGTCAATGACCAGGAATGGTCGTTCGCCAATGCGGCCTTCGCCGTAGTGGCGGTCGCGCGTCAGGCCTGGCATGTCGGCCACCAACGCGTCGCGCGAACGGGTCATGCGGTTAAATAAGGTCGATTTCCCGACGTTGGGTCGACCTACGAGTGCGATTACCGGCTTCATGTTTTCTTATTCGACCGCGATGGCGGTCACAGTTCCGTTTTGTGTTTGAAAAATCAGGTTTGTGCCGGCCACCAGCGGCGTGCCCACGATCGGGCTCCCGTCGGTTGCGGCGCGCGCCAGGAAAGAGCCATCTTCGCGCGACAGGAAGTGCACATAGCCTTCGTAGTCGCCGACCGCGACGGCGCGGCCATACGACAGCGGGGTCGACAGGCGACGGAACGACAGTTTGTCGTTCTTCCAGCTGCTGGCGCCCGTGTCGCGGGTGAATGCATTGAGTGCTCCCTTGTCGTCCGGTGCGAACACGAACAATTGGTCGACGGCCACGCCGACGCTGGAAGACAGGTCACGCGTCCAGCGCGCCGAACCGGTCACCAGGTCAAAGCAGCCTACGCGCCCCTGGTAGGAAGCGGCGCACACCTCGTTTTCGAACAGCACCGGGGCGCCGCCGATATCGGTGACGCGCTCCAGTTCGGTCGCGCCGCGCGAGATGCCGACCTCGACGTCCCAGCGCGGTGCGCCGGTCGCGATGATCAGTGCGGACAACTTGCCGCCTGGCTGCGCGACGATGACGTCGGTGCCGGCCACGATCATGCCCGGCGCATTGCGCAGCGTCAGCGGCGGCGCGACCTTCTGCACGGTCCATTTCTTGCTGCCGTCGGTTGCATCGACACCGACGATGCGGTTGTCGATTGAACGGGCAACGACGATGCCTTGCGACACGACCGGCGCCGACAGGATCTCGCTCGACAGCTGTGTTTTCCAGAGCAGCTTGCCATCCATGTTGTAGCCCATCAGGATGCCCTTCTCGCCGCCGACGACGATCAGGTTGCCATCCGTGCCCACGCCCGCCGACAGGTCGCTGTCGGCCTTGACGCGCCACAGCTGCTTGCCGGTGGCGGCATCGACGCGCGCAATGGCGCCATCGGCCGCGGCCACGACGAGCGTGTTGCCGGTGAGCGCAGGCGAGAACTGGTAGCCCTTGGCCTTGCCGATGTCGAGTTTCCATGCGGTGCGCACGGCCATGCTGCCCTTGAGTTCGACAAGCTTGGCGGGTTGATCGCCCTTCTTGTCGGATGCAAATGGATTGAGCGAATTGAGGGTCGAGCAACCCGTCATCAGGGCCAGTACGCCGACGCCAACAAGCTTGCTGCTAATACGCATTATGTTCTACCTTGTTCCTGGACTATAAAGGACGCAAAGCCCGCGGCCGCTGGGAGGCGGACGCGGGCCATCTCATGCGAAAAATTTACGCAGCCGCTTTCTGGTCTGCGGCTGGCGCTTGGCCGGTCTTCTTGTCTGCCGGCACGGTGCCGCCAATGGCTTCGAGTTTGACCTGCACCAGTTGACGGGCCGGGCTGGCGGCATCCATCGCGGCCAGTGCGGCGACGTACGCAGCGCGCGCTTCGTTCAGCTTGTTCTGGCCGACCAGCACATCGCCCTTGCGGTCGTTGACTGACGCGGTGAACTGCGGCAGGAACGTGCCGTTCAAGACTTTCAGCGCCTCGTCGAAGGCGTTTTCGTCGAGCAGCACGCCAGCCAGGCGCAGCTTGGCGATCGACTTGTATTCGTCGTTGCCGTTGTCGGCCGCCCATTGCAGCTGGGCCTTGGCAGTCTTGAGGTCGTTCGCATCGAAGGCCGTCTTGGCCGCGGCCAGAGCTGCCATCTGCGTGTACGGCGAGTTCTCGTACTTGGCGCGGATGTCGCCGGCGATACGCTGCACCTTGGCATTGTCATTGGCCAGCAGCGACGTCTGCAGTTCGTCGTACAGCGCCGAAGCTTCGATCGACTTGTTGGCCTGGTGGGTCTTCCAGAAATTCCAGCCGGCGAACGAACCGAGCGCCAGGATCAGGACCCAGACGATGATGTTGCCGTATTTCGACCAGAACGCTTTGAAGGAATCAAGCTGTTCCTGCTCTTGGTGATCGTATGCCATGTGCGTTTCTTGTAGTGAGTGGATGGAATGCGTCGTACGACGGGTGTTAATGCTTATGGATGTGATCGTGGTCGTGACCGCAGTGTTCGTCATGCACGTGCGCGCCGGTGATCTGGTCGACCAGATAATCGACCACTTCCAGGAACTGCACGGTGCTCTGCTGCTGCTCGCCGATCTCGCCGCGCATCGTCTTCACGGCGGCGGTTTCGTTGGCGACTTCGTCCTCGCCAATGATCACGGCAAACGCTGCGCCGGACCCGTCCGCCTTCTTCATCTGGCTCTTGAAGCTGCCGGCACCCGCTGGCGTTGCGCAATGTAACACAACATCCAGCCCGGCATCCCGAATGCGCTCGGCCAGGATGAAGGCTTGCAGCTGCGCCTTCTCGCCCTGATGGACCATGTAGACGTCGCATTGGTTCGGCTCGGCCGGCTCGCCCATCGCCTTCATCAGCTCGATGATGCGCTCCATGCCCATCGCGAAACCGACGGCCGGCGTGGCCTTGCCGCCAAAGGTTTCCACCAGCGGATCGTAGCGGCCGCCAGCGCAGATCGTGCCTTGCGAGCCGAGTGCATCGGTGACCCACTCGAACACGGTGCGGTTGTAATAGTCCAGGCCGCGCACGAGGCGCGGGTTCACCGTGTACTGCACCGCGTTCTGGTCCAGCAGGAACTTGACGCCGTTGAAGTGCGCCAGCGATTCTTCGCCCAGATAATCAAGCAGGCGCGGAGCCGCGTTGACCATCTCCTGCATCGCCGGATTCTTGGTGTCGAGGATGCGCAGCGGATTGCTGTGCAGGCGGCGCTTGGCTTCGGCATCCAGGATGCCCTCGTGCTGCTCGAGGTAGGCGATCAGGTCAGCGCGGTGACGCTGGCGCTCTTCGGCATTGCCGATCGAGTTCAGCTCCAAGCGCACGTTCTCGATGCCCAGGTCATCCCACAGGCGCCGGCACATCATGATCAGCTCGGCGTCGATGTCCGGGCCCGAAAAACCGATGGCTTCGGCGCCGAACTGGAAGAACTGGCGATAGCGGCCGCGCTGCGGACGCTCGTGACGGAACATCGGGCCCTTGTACCACAGGCGGCGCGGGCCGTCGTAGACCAGATTGTGTTCGAGCACCGCGCGCACGACGCTGGCGGTGCCTTCCGGGCGCAGCGTGAGCTGGTCGCCGTTCATCGAATCTTCGAACGAGTACATCTCTTTTTCGACGATGTCGGTCACGGCGCCAATGGCGCGCGAGAACAGGCTCGTCTGCTCGACGATCGGCGTGACGATCTTATGGTAGCCGTAGCTTTTCAGGATCGTTTCAGTGGTGTTCTCGAACAATTCCCACAGCGGTGCATCGCTGGGCAGGATGTCGTTCATGCCTTTGATGGCGACGATTTTTTCTGGTTTGGACATGGTAAGTAAACTCTTCGATCACCGCGTGCTGGCGCCGCGGCGGATTTTATTGTGCGACCGACTCGCGGCTGTAATTCTTCTTCACGTAATCGAGCACGATCGTCTGGAACTCTTCGACGATCCGCTCGCCGCGCAGCGTGGCAAACTTCTGGCCATCGACAAACACTGGCGCCGCCGTCGATTCGCCCGTGCCCGGCAAGCTGATGCCGATGTTTGCGTGCTTCGATTCGCCCGGACCATTGACGATGCAACCCATCACGGCCACGTTCATGCCTTCCACGCCCGGATACGTCTTTTTCCACTCCGGCATCTGGTCGCGCAGGAACGTCTGGATATTGTCCGCCAGCTCCTGGAACACGGTCGACGTCGTGCGGCCGCAACCCGGGCACGCGATGACCATCGGCGTGAATTTGCGCAGGCCCATCGTCTGCAGGATTTCCTGACCGACGATGACTTCGCGCGTACGATCGCCACCCGGCTCCGGCGTCAGCGAAATACGGATCGTATCGCCGATGCCCTCTTGCAGCAGCACCGACAGCGCGGCGGTCGAGGCAACGATGCCCTTGCTGCCCATGCCCGCTTCGGTCAGGCCCAGGTGCAGCGGGTAGTCGCAGCGGCGGGCCAGCTCGCGGTACACGGCGATCAGGTCCTGCACGCCCGAGACCTTGCACGACAGGATGATCTTGTCGCGTGCCAGGCCCACTTCTTCAGCGCGGATGGCGTTTTCGATGGCCGACGTGATCAAGGCTTCGTACATGACGGCCTGGGCCGACCATGGATTGGCGCGCAAGGCGTTCTCGTCCATGATGCGCGCCAGCAGCGACTGGTCCAGGCTGCCCCAGTTCACGCCGATACGCACCGGTTTGTCGTACTTCGCGGCGATCTCGATCATCTGGGCGAACTGGGTGTCGCGCTTGGCGCCCTGCCCCACATTGCCCGGATTGATCCGGTATTTCGACAGCGCCTGCGCGCACTCGGGATAGTCGCGCAGCAGCAGGTGGCCGTTGTAGTGGAAGTCGCCGACCAGCGGCACATCGACTTCCATGCGGTCGAGCTGGGCACGGATCGCCGGCACGGCCGCTGCGGCTTCCGGCGTGTTCACGGTGATGCGCACGATCTCGGAGCCGGCACGTGCCAGCTCCTTGATCTGGATCGCGGTGCCGATCGCATCGGCGGTATCGGTATTGGTCATCGACTGGATGACAACGGGTGCATCGCCGCCGACCCACACCTGGCGCGCGCCGTGCGCGACCAGGACCTTGCGGCTGGCGCGGCGGGCCATCGGGCCCGACGGAATGGCGGCGGCCGATGCGAACTCGGGGATTGGGGCTTCGTTCAAGGAATTCATGTTGGTTCCAGCGAGTGATCAGCTTATTTCAGGGCCACGCGTGCGATGGTCTTGCCCGGCTGCTGTGGCAGCGGGACGTTGGTGCCGCGAAGTGTCGCGGTCACGGCGCCCGGCACGCCGACGGTCAGATTCACGGGACCGGCGACTTCGACCGACTCGGTACTGCCGGCCTTGACCAGGCGCGAGATCAGTGGACGACCGCCGCCGCTCGGGCGCACTTCGATCCACGAATCGGCGCGCACGTTCAGCACCAGGGTGTTGACGCCGGCCGCAGCCGGTGCCACGGCAACCGGTGCCGGCGTCGCGGTAGCCGGTGCAGTGACCGGCGCCGCGGCAGGCGCAGCAGCAGGCGCGCTCGGCGTGGTTGGTGTCTTCGTCGTTGGCGCGCCAGCCGGGGCCGTACCCTGGCTCGATGGCGACGGCACCGAGATGAGCGGCACGGACGGATTGATCAGGCCCTGCTGGACCGGCGCAGCGGCGCCTGGGGCAGCAACACCTGGCGCCACGACGCCGGCAGCCGGATTCTCGAGCACCATCGTATCGCCCGATTCGACATCGCGGTTCAGACTTGGTATCAGGTTGAACTGCCAGGCCGCAACTGCGGCACCGGCGACCACCACGACAGCGGCGATCCAGCCCAGCGGCAGGCTGCGGCGCTTGCCATTGATCGGGAACCGGGTTTCCGAGAACGCCGCCGGTTTCTGTTCACGGCGCGCAGCAGCCATCGCCGACTGGGCGCCGGCGCGGGCTTCCGGCGGCATGTTCAGTTCGATCATCGACACCAGTGGCGCCGCGTCGATGCGCAGCAGCTTGGCGTAGGCGCGCACGAAGCCGCGCGTGACGGCCGGGCTGGGCAGCGAGGCGTAATCGCCCGCTTCCAGCGCCAGCACCTGGCGCGGCGCCAGCTTGAGCTGGTCGGCAACCTGCTCGACGCTCCAGCCCATGGTTTCGCGCTGGGATTGCAGGGTCTTGCCAGGGATGCCGGACGCGTTGCCCGGTGCGGCTGGCTGGTCTGCTTGCTCGTTCATTGTCCTTGTCCTTGTCCTTGTTCTTCTTTACTCACCAAACGCCCCGCGCTCGTACGCTGCGTACTCGGGCGAACCGGGGAAGCGGCGCCGCAGCTGGGCTGCCAGCGACGCTTCATGGGTCCGGTCACCCGCCTTGCGGCCAATGCGCATAGCAAGCCACAGCGCATCAGCCGGCAGCGTCTCGAGCTTGGCTGTCTCGAGCAGGCGGTTGATGAAAAAACCGGCGCGCTCAAGGTCGCGCCGCTCGTAGTACACCCGCGCCAATCCGGTATTGA
Organism: Telluria sp. LT1R51-2; assembly: GCF_059685775.1. Taxonomy (NCBI): domain Bacteria; kingdom Pseudomonadati; phylum Pseudomonadota; class Betaproteobacteria; order Burkholderiales; family Oxalobacteraceae; genus Telluria; species Telluria sp. LT1R51-2. Next base: position 2,803,924 of record NZ_JCASIM010000001.1, read on the forward strand.
CCGTCGGCAGACCGGGGTTCAGACGCAAGGCTTCGAGCAGATAGCGCTCGGCCGCATCGTTGTTCCGGTTCTTGATGCTGCACACGCCCGCATTCACCAGCGCGCTGAGCGGCGTCTGGTACGTGGGGTTCTTCAGTGCGGCATCGAAATAACGCATCGCTTCGGCCGGGCGGTTGACCGACTGGCACAGGAACGAACCGAAGTTGTTTGAAAACTCGGGGTCGTTCGGGCGCAGGCGCAGCGCCTGCTGGTAATTCTCTTCAGCCAGCGGATACTGGCCCATCGACGTGTAGACCAGCGCGCGCAAGCCGTAGGCATCGGCGTAAGCCGCATCGGCCGCCAGCGCCTTCTTGATCTCGTCGAGCGCGATCTCGTACTTGCCCTGCTGGTAATAACCGACCGCCAGTTGAATGCGGATCGACGCACGCTTCTCGCCCGCCGTCTGGTCCGACGCCGTCTTGAGCTCGCCTGTGCTACCCGACCCGCTGCCCGCGTTGCTGGCGCATCCGGCCAGCAGGGTCAGGGTCGAGGCGAGTGCAAGCGCGGCGGCGGCAAGCTTCATCAGGTCGGGATCTCCACGATGCGCCCGAAGTCGGCGCCAAACTTTTTCTGGTACTCGGCCATTTTTTCCATGCGCTCGACCACCCGGGTGCGGTCCTTGACCTCACCGGCCAGCTGGCCGCAGGCAGCGTCGATATCGTCGCCGCGCGTCTTGCGCACGGTGGTGACGATGCCGGCATCCATCAGCACCTGGGCAAACGCCTTGATGCGGGGATTCTTGGAGCGGAACAGGCCGGACTCGGGGAACGGATTGAACGGAATCAGGTTGAACTTGCAGTTCACGCCCACGACGGGGTCGTTGACCAGTGCGATCAGTTCGCGTGCGTGCTCGTCGCTGTCGTTGAAGCCGTCGAGCATGCAGTATTCAAAGGTGATGAAGTCGCGCGGTGCAAACTCGAGATAGCGCTTGCAGGCGGCCATCAATTCGCGCAGCGGGTATTTCTTGTTCAGTGGCACCAGGATATCGCGCAGCGCATCGTTCGACGCGTGCAGCGACACGGCCATGGCCACCGGCACGTCCTGCGACAGCTTGTCGATATTCGGCACCACGCCCGAGGTCGACAAGGTAACGCGGCGGCGCGACAGGCCGTAGGCGTTATCGTCGAGCATCAGCTTGAGCGCGGTAACGGTGGGTTCGTAGTTCAGCAGCGGCTCGCCCATGCCCATCATCACCACATTGGTGATCTGGCGTTCGCCTTTCGGGCCCGGCTCGATGCCTTTGGTGCGGCGCAGCTCGAACTCGGCCATCCACAGCTGGCCGATGATTTCGGCGACTGTGAGGTTACGGTTGAAGCCCTGCTTGCCCGTCGAGCAGAAGCGGCAATTGACGGCGCAGCCGGCTTGCGTGGAGATGCACAGCGTGCCGCGGTTTTCTTCCGGGATGAACACGGTTTCGACCGCATTGCCATTGCCGACATCGACCAACCACTTGCGCGTGCCGTCGGTGGACGTGTTGTCGCTGACGATGGCTGGTGCGCGCACTTCGGCGCGCGTGCTCAGCTTTTCACGCAGCGATTTGGCCAGGTCGGTCATGCTGTCGAAGTCCGCGGCGCCAAACTGGTGGATCCAGCGTTGGAGTTGCTTGGCGCGGAACGGCTTCTCACCCAAGTCGGCGCAATACGCGACGAGTTGCGCGGGATCGAGGTCCAGCAGGTTGGTGAGCGTCGTCATGGCAAAAATTCCTCAGTTTCAGCACCCGCTCGCATCGGCCCTTGGCCGCAGGCGAGCGGGTTACTCATTGCATTAGTCCGGGGAGAATGCTCCGGGGCGCGCCCGGACTGCGCTCCCCCTTACTAATTAACGCGAGTAGACGTTCAGTGCCGGGAAGTAGTAAGCGATTTCCACAGCAGCGGTTTCGGCAGCGTCCGAACCGTGAACAGCGTTGGCATCGATCGAATCGGCGAAGTCAGCGCGGATGGTGCCGGCGTCAGCTTTCTTTGGATCGGTTGCACCCATCAGGTCGCGGTTTTTCAGGATCGCGCCTTCGCCTTCGAGGGCGGTGACCATGACTGGGCCCGAGATCATGAACTCGACCAGGTCCTTGAAGAATGGACGTGCAGCGTGCACAGCGTAGAAGCCTTCGGCTTCAGCGCGCGACAGTTGCACCATGCGTGCAGCGACGATCTTCAGGCCAGCTTCTTCGAAACGGCTGTAGATTTTGCCGATCACGTTTTTTGCGACTGCGTCAGGCTTGATGATGGACAGGGTGCGTTCGATTGCCATGAGAAAACTCCAATAAAATGAAAGGTTTAGAACTGAGCGATGAAAACAAACTTTGGGACTCAATTAACCTTCAATTTTACCATATCCGACCCGAAAAGCTCATATTGCGGTGGCGGTCGGCAAGGTGGTACAGTGGCGGCAAACTTACGTCCAGCTTCTTGATTAAACTTCATGCTCGTTTAAGTCACATGTTATAGGATGATAGGTAGTTGCTGTACAGTACCTGCAGTTATTCATTTCTCCGGAGGCACTATGTATCCTAGTACCCAAAGTACCATCGACCTGACCAAAGGTGGCCAGGCCTCGCGTAACAAAGTGCTACGCAATACTTACTGGTTGCTGGCGCTGTCGATGATCCCGACCGTGGCAGGCGCCTTCCTTGGCGTATCCATGGGCGTGGCGCTGTTTAGCGGTATCCTCGGCTTCGTGATCTTCATGGCCGTCGCATTCGGCTTCATGTGGGCGATCGAGAAGAACAAGGATTCCGGTCTGGGCGTTGCCCTGCTGCTGGGCTTCACGTTCTTCATGGGCCTGATGCTGGCCCCGCTGCTGACGCACACGCTGAAGTATTCGAACGGTGGCAGCCTGATCATGACCGCCTTTGGCGGCACCGCGATCGTGTTCGCCGTGATGGCCAGCATCGCCACCACGACCAAGCGCGATTTCTCGGGCATGGGCAGCTGGCTGATGGCCGGTGTGGTCGTGCTGCTGCTGGCAGTCGTCGCCAACATCTTCCTGCAGATGTCGGTGCTGTCGATTGTGATCTCGGTCCTGGCGATCGGTATCTTCTCGGCCTTCATCCTGTATGACGTGCAACGCATCGTCAACGGCGGCGAAACCAACTACGTCACCGCCACGCTGTCGATCTACCTGAACGTCTTCAACATCTTCTCCAGCCTGCTGCGCCTGCTGGGCATCGTGGGCGGCGACGACTGATCGTCCCCTGCCCCGATAAAAAAACCGGCCACTGGCCGGTTTTTTTTCGCCCTCTACTTTTCACCCACAGCCGGGGTCAGGTCTGACATTCAGACACGACCTCAGCCTCAACTACCTGCAATGGTGTCTAGCCCATAATTAGCATGGCCCGATGCCGGCTAGCTCCGACTGCTAAACTGTCGAGCCCGTGTCCGAATGTCAGACCTGACCCCGGCTTTGCAGTCGAGCTCGTGTCCGAATGTCAGACCTGACCCCGGCTGTTCAGGTCCAGTCTTCTGCGGGGACTGGTTTCTCGCCAAGTTCGAACACGCCGATCGATTCCACGTGCGACGTGTGCGGGAACATGTTGACGACGCCTGCTTTTGTCATCACGTAGCCGGCTTCGTGCACGAGGATGCCGGCGTCGCGTGCCAGTGTCGACGGGCTGCACGAGACGTAGACGATTCGCTGCGGCATCAGGTGCTCGTGGGTCGCGCGCAGCTCGGCTAGCGCTTGCGCCAGCGCCATTGCGCCATCGCGCGGCGGGTCGATCAGCATGCAGTCGAAGCGGCCCAGCGCCACCAGGTCTTCTTTGGTGATGTCGAACAGGTTGCGGGTCGAGAACGACGTTTTCGCGGCCAGGCCGTTGGCGCGGGCATTGTCCAGCGCGCGCTCGGTCAGCGCCGTGCTGCCTTCGATGCCGACGACCTCGCGCGCCTGGGTCGCCAGCGGCAGCGTGAAGTTGCCCAGGCCGCAGAACAGGTCGGCAACGCGGTCGGTCGGCTGCACGTCCAGCAGGCGCAGCGCCTTGGAAACCAGCACGCGGTTGATCTGGTGGTTGACCTGGGTGAAGTCGGTCGGCTTGAACGGCATGCGGATACCGAACTCGGGCAGCGTGTAATACAAGTCGGTGCCCAGCGGATAGTAAGGATGCGCCGAATCGGGGCCCTTCGGCTGCAGCCACCAATGGATCTGCCATGTGTCGGCGAATGCCTTGAGCAGGGTTTCGTCCTGGCGGCTCAGCGGCGCCATGATGCGCAGCACCAGCACCGTCGATGCCTCGCCGATCGCCAGCTCGATCTGCGGCACGTGGTCGATCACCGACAGCGCGGCAATCAATTCGCGCAGCGGCACGATCAGACGCGCGACGTGGTCGGGCAGGATTTCGCAAGTGACGATATCGGCCACCAGCGCCGAGGATTTCTCGTGAAAGCCCACCATCACGGTGTTTTTCTTCGGCACGTTACGCACCGACAGGCGCGCGCGGTAGCGGTAATCCCAGGTCGGGCCGTACATTGGCCGCAGGATGGTCTCGGCCTTCACCTTGGCGATGTGCTTGAGGTTATCTTCGAGCACGCGCTGCTTCATTGCCACCTGCGCGCCCGGCTCCAGGTGCTGCATCGAGCAGCCGCCGCAGTCACCGAAATGGATGCATTTCGGCTCGACCCGCATCGACGACGCGCGCTGCAGCGTGACCATGCGGCCCGCTTCCCAGTTCTTCTTTTTCTTCAGCGTCTCGTAACTGACGCGCTCGCCCGGCAGCGCGCCTTCGACGAAGACGACTTTACCCGGGGAGCCGTCGGCGTTCTCGAGGTGGCCAACGCCGCGCCCGTCCATGTCGAGGGATTTGATGTCGATGAAAATGTCGTGCATGGGCGATCAGAAAGGAGTGAACGTCGGGAGGAGGATGCGCTGGCGGCGCGGCCGTACAGGCGGCGCATGATAGCAAGGAAACGGATGAGGCGCTACCAGTGGCCCAGGCTCCGTTACAGCAAAGAATCGCGGTGGACACCGCGGGCGGCCATTGCACGCTTGAGCTTGACGAGCGCCTCTTGCTGGATCTGGCGTACCCGCTCCCGCGTGACGCCCAGCTCGTCGGCCAGCGTCTCGAGCGTGGCCGGCTCGTCATTGTCCAGGCCAAAGCGCCGCGTGACGACCAGGCGCTGCTTGTCCGGCAGCCGCGCCAGCCAGTCGCGCACCAGCAGCGCGGCTTCCTGCTGCTCGGCGTGGGCGTCGGGGCTGCTTTCGCCATCGTCGGGCAGCACGTCCATCAGGCTCGATTGCGGATCATTGTCGAGCGGGGCATCAAGCGAGGTCGGGTGTTCGGACAGCATCAGGATATCCTGCACTTCTTCGACCGGGCGGCCGATCAGGCTGGCGATGTCCTCGCTCGACGCGTCCTTGCCGTTGCGGGTTTGCGCTTCGAGATGGTATTTGGCGCGCAGCACGCCATTGAGTTCGCGCACCATGTGCACCGGCAGGCGCACCGTGCGTGCCTGGTTCATGATCGCGCGCTCGATGCTCTGGCGAATCCACCAGGTCGCATAGGTCGAGAAGCGAAAGCCCCGCTCGGGTTCGAACTTGTCGATCGCGCGCATCAGACCGATATTGCCTTCCTCGATCAGATCCAGCAGCACCACGCCGCGGTTGATGTAGTGCTTGGCGATCGAGACGACCAGACGCAGATTGTGCTCGATCATCGTCTGGCGCGCGTCAAAATCCCCCGCCTTGGCCAGCGTGGAGAAATGGACTTCCTCGGCGTGCGTGAGCAGCGCGCGGGTGCCGATCTGGTTCAGATAGTGCTGGGTGGTGTCGGTCGCAAGCTCGGCCTGCAAGACCTTGCGCAGCTCGTCGACCGTGTCGACGACCACGGCAACCGCCGCCGGTTCGCCGTCGTCCGCAGCAGGCGCCGCATCGCTTTCCGGATCGTCCGGAAACTCGTCGGTGTCCTGCAAATCGAGCGAGTGCGGCGGCTGCGTCATACCATCCTATCGAACGGGCAGGAACCTCGTCGGGTCGACCGGCTTGCCCTGCTGGCGGATTTCGAAGTGAAGCTTGACCAGATCAGCATCGGAATCGCCCATTTCGGCGATCAGCTGGCCCTTGGCCACATTGTCGCCTTCCTTCACGACAATCTTGCGATTGTGCGCGTAGGCCGACAACAGGCTGTTGCTATGCTTGACGATGACGAGGTTACCATAACCGCGGATCCCGCTGCCCGCGTACATGACCTTGCCGGAACCGGCGGCGACCACGGGCTGACCGGCCTTGCCGGCGATGTCCAGACCCTTGTTGCGGCCATCGTCGAACGTGGCGATCACGCGCCCGTCCGATGGCCACATCCAGCTCAGGCGTGCTTCGTCGCTGGCGGCAGCCGCCGGGGCGGCGGGCGCTGCCGGCACGACCGGCGTGACGGCCGGGACGCTCGGGCGCGTGTCGGCTGCGGCGCTCTCGGTGAACGGCTTCTTGTCGACGCGCGGCTCGGTCTTGCGCGGCGTGGTGGCGGCCGGTGGCATCGGAATCGGCTGGGTCTGGACGTTGGCGGTGCGTTCGCCGCCCGGCGCGCTCACGCGCAGCACCTGACCGACCTTGATGTCGTCCGGATTGGCCAGCTTGTTCCAGTCGACCAGGTCGCGGTAGTTCTGGCCGAAGTCGAAGGCGATGCGCAGCAGCGTGTCGCCCTTGCGCACGGTGTACATGCCACGATCGTCATGCTTGGGCGTCTCGTCGACACGCACCGGGGCCGGACGGGTCTGGACAGGCGGGGTACCGCGTTCGACGACGGGCGCCTGGCGGGAAGTGGTGGAACAGCCGGCCACGAGGCCGATGAAAATCGTCAGGAGAGCGAAACGCGGTGCTTGTGTCATTGGCATTCTTTAGTCTTGTCGTCGTACTGCGAGCCTGGCGGCCCGGATTGAAATTAGATGGTGCCCGGACGCAGTGGCACGAAGTGGCACGCTTCCAGCGTTTCGCTGGTCCACTCGGCCTTGCCGGTGCGGGTTATGCGGTGCAGGTGCTGCACCTCGGCGCCAATGGGCGCCACGAGATGCGCACCGATGGCCAGCTGCTCGAGCAGCGCGCGCGGCACTTCAAGGCCGGCGGCCGCGAGAATGATACCGTCGAACGGCGCCACCTGCGGCAAGCCTAACATACCATCGCCATACTGCAAACGCAGGTTCGATATGCGCATCGGGCGCAGATTGGTTTTGGCGAGCTCGTGCAGGGGCTTGATGCGCTCGATCGAATACACGTCTTTCGCGACAAACGACAGCACCGCGGCCTGGTAGCCGCAGCCCGTGCCGATCTCGAGCACGCGATCGAGCTTGCGGCCCGCGCACAGGATGTCGATCATGCGCGCCACGATGTACGGCTGCGAGATCGTCTGCTGATGGCCGATCGGCAGCGACGCATCGACATACGCCTGGCCCGACATGGCGGGCTCGAGGAACAGATGGCGCGGGACGATTTCCATGGCCCGCAGCACTTGCGGGTCGTTCACGCCCTGGCGCGCGATGCGGATCACCATCGCGCGGCGCACCGCTTCGGTGGCGGCCAGGTCCGAACGCTGGGCCGTCGGCGCGCCGGTAGCGGCCGGCACATAACCGGGGGCACGCGCGCCCGGTCCGGGTGCCGGCGGCGCCATGCTGCCGCTGGCGGCGTTGCGGGTGGCGGTCTGCGGCGTGAACACGGGCGACGGGGTCCCGGGCTTGCGCGCGGCGCCCGTCGTCGACGACAGGGGCAACGGGAAGTTCGGACGCGCGTCCTTCATGGCAAGGCTCCAGCCAGCAGGTCGAGCTGGGTCTTGTGGGTGAGATCGATCTGCAGCGGCGTGATCGACACGCACCCCTGCGACGTGGCGTGGAAATCGGTGCCCTCGCCCGCATCGAGGCAGGCGCCGGGCGCGCCGATCCAGAAGATTTCGCGCCCGCGCGGATCCTGCGCGCGGATGACGGGCTCGGCCTGGTGGCGACGGCCGAGTCGGGCCGGCGTCAACGGCCCGATCTGGTCGTACGGCAGGTTCGGGATGTTCACGTTGAGCAGGAACGGCGATGGCAAGGCGGCAAAACCGCCCGCCGCGAAGCGTTCGACGATGTCGCGCGCCACGCGCGCCGCATCGTCGATGTGGGCCCAACCGCTGTTGACCTGCGAAAATGCAATGGCCGGCACGCCGAACAGATACGCCTCGGTGGCAGCGGCCACGGTGCCCGAATACAGCGTGTCGTCACCCATGTTCTGGCCATTGTTGATGCCGGAAACCACCAGGTCGGGGAGCGCGTCGGACATCCCGGTCAGCGCGATGTGCACGCAGTCGGTCGGCGTGCCATTGGCAAAGTAAAAGCCGTTGGCCGCCTTGTGCACCGACAGCGGACGGTCGAGCGTCAGCGAGTTGGACGCGCCCGAACGGTTGCTGTCCGGCGCGACCACGACGATCTCGGCGATCGGCGCGAGCGCGTCCGCCAGCGCCTGGATGCCTGGCGCGAGATAGCCATCGTCGTTGCTAATCAGTATCCGCATGGAGGCGATTTTACCTGAAGCAACGCTTGTATCGACACCTGGTGGCGGAAAAATGCATCCGGATTTCATCATCCGGAACGTTGAATGGTGCTTTTACAAGCGCCCGAGGGGAACGACTTGCTGAATCGACAAGCAGCATGGCAAGAGCGGCAACGGCCAAAAAACCACGCTCACTGACTGTCGTTCAACTGCCTCAACCCCGCCATGTCGCCTTGCGTGGCGAAGATGTCTGCCAGCGCCCTGCGCGCCGCAAGGCGGGCAGCGACATCACAGGTGACTTGCCGTGCGCAGGCGCGCAGTACGGCTTCGAGCAAGCGGCGTGCGTTTCCGAGTTCGCCGGCCTGGACCAACAGCAGCGCCAGCCGGTAGCTCCAGCGCAGCGTGTCGCGATGCTCGCTGCCCTGCTGGCACTGGCGTGCCGCGACGACGCTTTCCAGCACCGTGCGCGCATGGGCAAACGCTTGTTGCCGCGCCAGCGTCTGCGCGAACGCTTCGTGGGCATCGAGCGCTGCAGGCGACGCGAATGACAGGCTGGATTGGTCCATGCGATGCCTCATGCGTGGGGAGAAAGGCCATCCGGAACGTCGCGCCAGAGGACGAAGCACGACGCGGTCCTGCCGATCCTAGCGTGCCTTTGTGGACCTGCCGTTGCGGTCGAACAGGCATAATGCGCCGCGCCGGTATCGTTGAAAGAAGCCATGAAAGCCATCCGTTGTACCGCCTGGGGTCCGCCCGGCAACTTGATCCTTGCCGACCTGCCCGACCTGGTGCCGGGCCCCGGCGAGGTCGTGGTCGATGTCCGCGCTGCCGGCGTGAATTTTCCGGACGTGCTGACGATCCAGGGCAAGTACCAGTTCCGGCCGCCCCTGCCTTTCACGCCCGGCAACGAGTTTGCCGGCGTCGTGCGCGCGGCCGGCCCTGGCGTGACCGCGTTTGCACCGGGTCAGCACGTGATCGGCTTCACGCGCACCGGCGCATTTGCCGAGCAGGCGCTGGCGCCCGTGAGCGCGCTGCTGCCGATGCCGGCCACGATGGATTTCGACGTGGCCGCCGCGCTGACGCTCACCTACGGCACCGCGTATCACGCGCTGGCCGACCGGGGCGCCGTGCAGCCGGGCGAGAAGATCCTGGTGCTGGGCGCGTCGGGTGGCGTCGGACTGGCGGCGATCGAGGTCGGCAAGGCGCTGGGCGCGCGCGTCATCGCAGCAGCCTCGACCGATGACAAACTGGCGCTGTGCGCGGCCCACGGCGCCGACGCGCTGATCAACTATGAACGGGACGACTTTCGCGACGCGATCCGCGCCGCCACCGACGGGCGCGGGCCGGACGTGATCGTCGATCCTGTCGGCGACAAGTACAGCGAACCGGCGCTGCGCTCGATTGCCTGGCGCGGCCGGCACCTGGTGATCGGCTTCGCGGCGGGGAGCATTCCGCAACTGCCGTGGAACCTGATGCTGCTGAAAGGCGCGTCCGTGGTGGGCGTGTTCTGGGGCGATTTCACGCGCAAGGAAATCGATGCGCACCATGCGGCGATGGCGCAACTGGCCGCCTGGCAGGCCGAGGGCAAGCTGCGCCCGCTGGTGTCGAAGCGCTACGCGCTGGCCGACACCGCGCAGGCGCTGGACGACATGGCGGCGCGCAAGGTGACCGGCAAGGTCGTGATCACGCCGTAAGCGTGCTCAGGCCGCGCCGGCGTCGGCATCAGCGTCATCGGCCACCACAGGATCGAAGAAGCGCAGCACCTCTTCCTGCACCCGCGTGCGCTTGAACGATGGCAGGCTCTGCCAGATGCGGCGTCCGTACGGCTTGGTAATGATGCGCGGATCGCAGATCATCAACACGCCCCGGTCGTCCACGTCGCGGATCAGGCGGCCGGCACCCTGCTTGAGCGTGATGATCGCCTCGGGCAACTGGTGGTGCATGAAGCCGTTGAGGCCCTGCTTTTCCATCACCTCGATGCGCGCGGCCAGCACCGGATCGTCCGGCGGCGCGAATGGCAGCTTGTCGATGATCACGAGCGAGAGTGCATCGCCGCGCACGTCGACGCCTTCCCAGAAGCTCTGGCTGCCCACCAGCACGGCATTGCCGGCCGTGCGGAACGAATCGAGCAATTCGGTGCGGCCCCGCTCGCCCTGCACGAACAGCGGGAAATCCCAGCCGCGCTCGGCAAATTCGACCCGCAGGCGTTCCGCCACCTTGTTCACGGCGCGAATCGTCGTGCACAGGAAGAACGTGCGCCCGCCAGCGGCCTTGATCACCGGCAGCGCCGCGTCGACGACGGCGTCGGTATAGACCGCCGCCTGCGGTTCCGGCAAGCCGGTCGGCACGTACAGCAAGCCCTGGTTCACATAGTCGAACGGGCTTGGCCAGGTCTTGGCCGGCTCACCCGTCAGGCCCAGCTGGTCGGAGAAATGCTTGAAGTCGTTTTTGACCGCCAGCGTTGCCGACGTGAAGATCCAGCTGCGCGGCGTGCCTTCGCGCTGGTTGGAAAAGATCGGCGCGATCGACAGCGGCGTCTTGTGCAACTGCAGCGACGACGCGAACGCTTCGGCCCACAGCACCGCCTGCTCGGCGGCGGGCGCCTTGGCGTCCGGTTTCCAGCCGTCGATGGCGGCGGCCAGATCGTGCGCCCGCACGCGGCAGGCTTCGATCGTTTCGGCGCGCGCGGCGTTTTCCTCGAGCACGGTGATCATCCCCGCCAGCTCGGCCTTGAGCTTGTCGAGCGCCGGAAAGAATTGCGAGGTCGGCATGATCTGCGGCAGCGACAGGCGCAGATTACCTTCACCAAACGCCAGGCGCAGGTCGCGCGCCGCTTTCTCGACCACGGTGACGACCTTGGCCCAGTCCGGCCCGCCGCGTGCATGCGCCAAGCCTTCGGCCAGCACGTCGCGGCACAGTTCGAGCACTTGCGAGGTCGACACCGACTGGCCGAAGAACAGTGTCGCCGTGTCGGGCAGCTGGTGCGCTTCGTCGAAGATGATGGTGTTGGCCGACGGCAGCAGCTCGGCCACGCCGGTGTCCTTCAGTGCCACGTCGGCAAAGAACAAGTGGTGATTGACGACGACGATGTCGGCCTGCTGCGCTTCGCGCCGCGCCTTCATGACGAAACAATCCTGGTAGTACTGGCACTCGGCGCCCATGCAGGTGTCGCGCGTGGACGTGACGAGGTTCCAGACCGTGGCGGTTTCCGGCACCTTGGCCAGCTCGGCCTTGTCGCCCGAGTTCGTCATTTTCATGAAGCGCGAGATTTCGCGCAAGTGGCCGACGTCGTCGCGCGACGTCAGGCGGCCGTTCTGCAGCGTGCGCTCGAGGTGAAAATGGCAGACGTAGTTCGAGCGCCCCTTGAGCAGCGCCACCGAGACCGGCGCGCGCAGCGCGGCGCGGATGGTCGGGATGTCACGCATGAACAACTGGTCCTGCAGGTTCTTGGTGCCGGTCGAGACGATCGTCTTGCCGCCCCACAGCAGGGCCGGGACCAGGTAGGCGAAGGTCTTGCCCGTGCCCGTACCGGCCTCGGCCATGAGCACTTGCTGGTTGTCGATGGCGTGGGCGACGGCCTTGGCCATCTCGGTCTGGGCCTGGCGTGGCTTGAAGGTGCCGACGGCGGGCGCGAGCGGGCCGCCCGCACCGAACAGGCGGTCGAGGTCAGCGTCGTACTTGCCGGCAGGGATAACGGAGTCGGTCGACGCGGCGGAAGTTGCTTCCGCGGCGCCAGTGGCCGGCCCAGCCGTCCCGACCGGCTCTGCGGCAGGGCCGGGAACAGGGAGATGGTCGGTCAATGTATGTGTCGTAGTAGGGCCTGAGGCAATTGGCTCAGGCCGGGATATCGGGGACCAGCTGCATCTTCAGCAGCGTAATATGATCTTTGAGCTGCAGTTTACGCTTTTTGAGGCGGCGCAGTTGTAACCCGTCCGCGTGGCCGTCCGCGGTCAGCAGGGCAATGACGGCATCGAGGTCGCGGTGTTCCACATCGAGTTCAATAATACGGCGCTGGATGTCCTGGACATCGATCATGATGGTCTGTTCCAAACAGTGGTTGCAGATGGGATTGCGGAATTGGGAGCCGGTCGGCGCTGGCGCAGCGGGCCTTCCAGTATTGCTCTAAGCAAATCTTCTTGCTTGTTGCTTGGTTCTCGGTGCATAGTTTAATCCACGCGGTCATTGCCGCCAACAAAGATTGGCGTTAGGCTAAAGAAAACAAGCATTTATGACTTCCTACAGGATCGAAGCGGGCACTGCGCAACACATCGGCAACCGCCCCCAACAGAACGATCGCGCTGCCCTGCTCACGGGCGCGCGCGCGCCCGGCTACGTGCTCGCGGTGCTGTCCGACGGCATCGCCAGCCCCGCCGGCGCGGAACAGGTGCTGCACACGGCGCGTCAGGTGTTCGACGAATTCAAGCCCGGCGAGCATCCGGACATCGAGCGACTGGCGCAGCTGCTGCACGAGATCATCAGCGAAACCCACACGGTGATCAAGATGAACGCCATCGCCGGCAAGACCGAACTGCACGCCAGCTTCGTCGGTTTGGTGATCAGTCCGCATTGCGAAGCGGTTTGGGCCCATGTGGGCGACTCGCGCCTGTATCGCTTCGAGCACGACAAGTGTGCAATGCGCACGAGCGACGTCGCCTACGTCGAGCACCTGATTTCGAGCGACCGCCTGCCGGCCGATGCGGCGCGCAACCACCGCCGCTCCAAGCTGTTGCTCAATGTACTGGGCAATAGCCGCAAGGAGCCATTCGTCACGACCGGCAGCCACACCGGCCTGGTCGCCGGCGACAGCTTCCTGCTGGGTTCCGACGGCCTGTGGCATTTCTTCACCGATGCCGAACTGGCCGCCGTGACCGCCAAGTCCACGCCGCGCCAGGCCGCTGAAAAGCTCATCAGCAAAGCCGGTGAACGCTCGCAGGGCAAAGGCGGCAACTGCACCATGGCGATCGTCAAGCTGGCCAAACCGGCCAGCGCCTAGTTGCTCGCTGCAGGCGGCTGAGCCGCTTTCTTCGCCGCCTCATCGGCCGCGCGCTTGGCTGCTTTTGCCTCGCGGTCGGCAACGCGGCGCGCCACCTGCTTCTGGCGCTCGATCGACTCCACCCGACGTGCTTCGGCTGCCGCCACATTCTGGGCTGCGCGCGCCTGGGCGCTCTGGGCACGTGCCTCGTTTTCCTGCAGGCGCTTGGTACGGGCTGCGCGTGATTCAGGCGTCGTGCGCGGCGTTGGCAAGGCCGCGGTTGGCGGCGCCTTGACGGCCGGTGGATTGGCGGCCAGTTCGGCTTCTTCTTTCTGGAAGGCGGCTTCGGCCACGGCCAGCGCGCGATCGCGCTCATCGACCTTGGCCTGACGCAGATAGCGCGACGCTTCGATCTCGATGGCGCGCTGCTCGAGCAAGGCGATGCGCTGCTGCTCACTAGCCTCCTCCAGACAATTGTTGACGAAGAATTTTTCGTAGCAGACCACTTCGCGTTCAGCGTAGCGGGTGTCGATGGCGCGGCGCTCGGCGGCCACGGCTGCCAGTCGCTCCTGGGCCTGCGCAGTGGAGGTCGATGCCGGCGGCGGCACGTCCGGCGCGGCCGGCCCGGTCGTCGAGCAGGCCGCCAGCACGCTGGCGAAGGCCAGGAGCGCGCCGGCGCGCAGCATGGAATGTGATGTCATGTGGATCCTTGTTGTCGTGCCTGGCCGCATCAGGCGATCTTGTCGGCCGCGCCGCGCCGCTCGGAGAGCATGTATTCGCGCGACTGCATCTCGATGATACGCGATACGGTCCGGTGAAATTCATTGGCCAGCTGGCCCTGCGTGTAGAGCTCTTCGGGCTCGACGGCCGCGGACATGATCAGCTTGACCTTGTGGTCATAGAACACGTCGATCAGCCAGGTAAAGCGGCGTGCTTCGGACGATTGCGCCGCCGACATTGCAGGAATGCCGGACAGCACCACCGTGTGGAACTGACTGGCCAGTTCCAGGTAATCGTTCTGCGAGCGCGGGCCGCCGCACAGCGTGGCGAAATCGAACCAGATCACGCCGCCGGCACGGCGCAGCGCGCGGATTTCGCGGTTCTCGATGTGCACGACCGGCGCTTCGTCGGCGATGTCGGCCACCTTGGCATAGGCGTCGCGCAACGCGCGGTCGGACGCGGCATTCAGTGGCGTGTAATACGCCTCGACCTGCTCGAGCGCGCGCTTGCGGTAATCGTTGCCGGCATCGACGTTCAGCACGTCCAGCTTGGCCTGCAGCAGCGCAATGGTCGGCAGCATGCGGTCACGGTGCAGGCCGTCCGGGTACAGCGTCGACGGCTCGTAGTTCGACGTCATCACGAAGCTCACGCCATTGTCGAACAGCGCCTTGAGCAGGTTGTAGAGGATCATCGCGTCGGCGATGTCCGAGACGTGGAATTCATCGAAGCAGATCAGCCGGTATTTCTTGGCGATGCGCTTGGCGACTTCGTCGAGCGGATCGGCCACACCTTTCAGTTCATCCAGCTGCCCGTGGACGGCGCGCATGAATTCATGAAAGTGCAGGCGCGTCTTGCGCACCACCGGCACGACCGAATAGAACGAGTCCATCAGGAACGATTTGCCGCGCCCCACCCCGCCCCACATATACACGCCTTTCGGCACCGTGGGGCGGTTGATCAGGCGCTTGAAAGCGGACGACCGCTGGGCCTTGTAGGCGACCCAGTCGTCGTACGCCTGCTGCAGGCGGTCCACCGCCATTTGCTGCGCGGGGTCGGATGTGAAACCACGCGCGTTGAGCTCGTGCACATAATATTCTTGAACGTTCATGGGATACCGATAAAAACATGGGGTGGACGGCGACGCCGTCCACCCCATGGAATTCACGCGCCGGCACGCATGCCGGCGAAGTTTCTGCTGCTTAGAAGTTCAGCGAACGCTTGTCCACCGCCAGTGCGGCTTCTTTGGTGGCTTCCGACAGCGACGGGTGCGCGTGGCAGATGCGGGCGATGTCTTCGGCCGAGGCCTTGAATTCCATCGCGACGACAGCTTCCGAAATCAGCTCGGACGCCATCGGACCCACGATGTGCACGCCCAGGATTTCGTCGGTCGTGGCATCGGCCAGGAACTTGACCATGCCCGACGTGTCTCCCAGCGCGCGCGCACGGCCGTTGGCCATGAACGGGAAGGTACCGGCCTTGTAGGCGATGCCTTCGGCTTTGAGCTGCTGCTCGGTCTTGCCGACCCACGAGATCTCTGGCGACGTGTAGATGACCCAAGGAATCGTGTTGAAGTTGACGTGACCGTGCTGACCGGCGATACGCTCGGCCACGGCAACGCCTTCTTCTTCGGCCTTGTGCGCCAGCATCGGGCCGCGCACGACGTCGCCCACTGCCCACACGCCCGGCAGATTGGTGCGGCACTCGTCATCGACCACGACAAAGCCGCGCTCGTCGAGCTGCACGCCCACGGCTTCGGCGTTCAGACCGATCGTGTTCGGCACGCGGCCGATCGAGATGATCAGGCGGTCGAACGTGGTGCTCTGTTCGGCGCCGGTGCTGTCGGCATACGCCACGGTGACGTTGTTCTCGCCCTTGGTGATCGCGCCGATCTTGCAACCGAGGTTGATTTTGAGGCCCTGCTTGACGAACAGCTTGTGCGCTTCTTTGGCGATCTGCTCATCGACTGCGCCGAGAAAAGTAGGCAGACCTTCGAGCACGGTGACGTCAGCGCCGACACGGCGCCAGACGCTGCCCATTTCCAGGCCGATGACGCCGGCGCCGATCACGCCCAGCTTGCCCGGAACTGCGTCGATCGCCAGTGCACCGGCGTTCGACAGGATCAGTTTCTCGTCGAATTCGGCGCCTGGCAGCTGGCGTGCGTTCGAACCGGTCGCGATGACCACGTTCTTGGCGGTCAGCGTGTCGGTGGTCGGGCCGCTGACATTGATGGTGTAACCGCCTTCAGCAGTGCCGGCGAACGCGCCGCGGCCGTGGAAGAAGCTGACCTTGTTTTTCTTGAACAGGAACAGGATGCCATCGTTGTTCTGCTTGACGATCGTGTCCTTGCGACCCAGCATCTTGCCCAGGTCGAGTTCGAGGCCCGAGACGTTGATGCCATGGTCGGCAAACGCGTGACCGGCGTGCTCGAAGTGCTCCGACGACTGCAGCAGTGCTTTCGACGGGATGCAGCCGACGTTGGTGCAGGTGCCGCCCGGGGCAGGCTTGCCGGCGGCGTTGCTCCATTCGTCGATACAGGCAACCTTGAAGCCCAGCTGGGCTGCGCGGATGGCAGCAATGTAACCGCCAGGACCGCCGCCGATGACGACGACGTCAAATTGTTTATCGCTCATTACATGATTCCTTTTTTATTCTTCCGGAACAAATACCCACAGCAGCAGGTAGATCAGGATGCCGAAGCCGAACGTGAGGACGAACAGCACGAAGATCAGGCGCCAGACCCACGACTCGAGGCCATAGGTGCTCGCCAGGCCGCCACACACGCCGCCGAGCCAGCGATCGAGCCGCGTGCGGCGCAGGCCGCTGAGCAGGTCGTCGCGGTGCGTGTCGAACGACGAGCCGCTCTTGAACGCGCTCTCCTTCGTCAGGCTGACGGTTGACGCGCCAGAGAGAATGCGCGCCTTGGCCTGCTCGAATTCGGCGTCGGACAGCGCGCCGGCCTGGTGCAGCTCGTGCAGCCGCTTGATTTCGTCTGACAGCATGTCGTTCTCCGGCAAACTATGACCGGCGCCACGGGGCGCCGGCCAGGTTGAGACTTACAGGTCCAGCAGCAGGCGGGCCGGATCTTCCAGCGCATCCTTCATCGCGACCAGGCCCAGGACGGCTTCGCGGCCGTCGATGATGCGGTGGTCGTACGACATGGCCAGGTAGTTCATCGGACGGATCACGATCTGACCGTTTTCGACAACCGCGCGGTCCTTGGTCGCGTGCACGCCCAGGATGGCCGACTGTGGTGGGTTGATGATCGGGGTCGACATCATCGAACCGAACACGCCGCCGTTCGAAATCGAGAACGTACCGCCGTTCAGATCGTCCAGGGTCAGCTTGCCTTCCTTGGCTTTCTGGCCGAATTCACCGATTTTCTTTTCGATGTCGGCGATCGACATCTGGTCGGCGTTGCGCAGGATCGGCACCACCAGGCCACGTGGCGAACCGACAGCGATACCGATGTCGAAGTAGCCGTGGTAGACGATGTCGTTACCGTCGACCGACGCGTTCAGCACTGGATACTTCTTCAGTGCGGCAACAGCGGCCTTGACGAAGAACGACATGAAGCCCAGCTTGACGCCGTGTTCTTTCTCGAACTTGTCCTTGTACTTGTTACGCAGGTCCATGACTGGCGCCATGTTCACTTCGTTGAACGTGGTCAAAATGGCGTTGGTCGACTGCGATTGCAGCAGGCGTTCGGCGATACGGGCGCGCAGGCGGCTCATCGGCACGCGCTCTTCCGGACGGTCGCCCTGGCTGGCTGGCGCGGCGGCAGCGACTTGCTGCAGTGGTGCCTTGGCAGGGGCGGCGGCTGGCGCAGGTGCTGCTGCAGCGGCTGGCTTGTTGGCGACTGCGGCCAGGGCGTCGCCCTTGGTCACGCGACCGTCACGGCCCGAACCATCAACGCCGGCGGCGTTCATGTTGTTGTCAGCCAGGATCTTGGCAGCGGCAGGCATTGCCACGCCGGCTTTCGACTGGTTCGATGCAGCTTCCGGAGCGGCTTGCGATGGCGCGGCAGCGATCGGTGCGTTTGGCGCGGCCGATGGAATGGCTTTCACTGGCAGCGGGCTGGTCTGCGCCGATGCTTCGGTGTCGATGACGGCGATGACTTCACCGGCGACGACGGTTGCGCCGTCGGCCTTGAGCAGTTGCACGATCACGCCGGCGCTTGGCGCTGGCAGTTCCAGGACCACCTTGTCGGTCTCGATGTCGATCATGTTCTCGTCGCGCTCGACGGACTCGCCGACTTTCTTGTGCCAGGACAGCAGGGTTGCTTCAGCAACCGATTCCGACAATACAGGGACCTTGACTTCGATTTGTGCCATTTAAAACTCCAGTAATTATTCTTTGCAAGAAACCCCGACGCGCAGCGCCGGGGTCGTGGTCTTACTTATTGGTGATCACTTCGTCAGAATGAAGCCCTTGAGCTTCAAGAACGCCGTCTCCAGCAGTTCTTTCTGCTGCGCGATGTGCTTGTCGGCATAACCGACCGCAGGCGACGCCGAGGCGGCGCGACCGGCGTATGCCAGGCGCTGGCCATCTTCCATGCCTTCGAAGATGTTGTGCTGGATCTGGAACCAAGGACCCTGGTTTTGCGGCTCGTCCTGCACCCACACCACTTCGCCGGCGTTCGGGAACTTTTTGAGTTCTGCGCCGAACGACTTGTGCGGGAAGGGGTACATCTGTTCCATGCGGATGATCGCGGTGTCGGTCACGTTGCGCGCCTTGCGTGCATTGACCAGGTCGAAGTAGACCTTGCCCGAGCAGACCAGCACGCGCTTGACCTTCGATGCGTCGATCTTCTCGTCGCATTCGCCGATCACGGTCTGGAAACCGCCCTTGGCCAGGTCGGTCAGCGGCGAACCGGCATCCTTGTTACGCAGCAGCGACTTCGGCGTGAAGATGACCAGTGGCTTGCGGAACTGGCGCACCATCTGGCGACGCAGCAGGTGGAAGATCTGGGCGGCGGTCGTTGGCTGGACCACTTGCATATTGTTGTCTGCGCACAGTTGCAGGAAACGCTCGATACGTGCCGACGAGTGCTCCGGACCCTGGCCTTCATAGCCGTGCGGCAGCATCATGACAAGGCCCGACGCGCGGCCCCACTTCACTTCGCCCGAAGCGATGAATTGGTCGATCACGACTTGCGCGCCGTTGACGAAGTCGCCGAACTGGGCTTCCCAGATCGTCAGCGTGTTCGGTTCGGCGGTCGAGAAACCATACTCGAACGCGAGCACGGCTTCTTCGGACAGCACCGAGTCGATCACGGTGAAGTTGGCCTGGTTCTCGGACACATTGGCCAGTGGCAGGTAGATGCCCTGGTCCCAGCGTTCACGGTTCTGGTCGTGCAGCACGGCGTGACGGTGCACGAACGTACCGCGGCCGGCATCCTGGCCCGACAGGCGGATGGCGTAACCCGACGACAACAGCGACGCGTAGGCCAGGTGTTCGCCCATGCCCCAGTCGAGGTTGACTTCGCCGCGGCCCATATTGGCGCGATCGGCCAGCACCTTGTCGACCAGCGAGTGCGGCTTGAAGTTTTCTGGCGTCGTGGTGATGCGTTGCGCCAGGCGCTTCAGTTCGGTCAGTGGCACGGCGGTATCAGCCGCGTCGGTCCACTTCTTGTTCAGGAACGGTGCCCAGTCGACGGCGTACTTGTTCTTGAAGTTGGTCAGCACCGGATCGACCGTGTGCTTGCCGGCATCCATCGCATCGCGGAACGCAGCGACGAGCTTGTCGCCACCATCGGCTTCGATGGTGCCCTGCGCTGCCAGCTTTTCGGCGTACAGCTTGCGGGTGCCCGGGTGCTTGGCGATCTTCTTGTACATCAGCGGCTGGGTCAGCGCTGGCGTATCCTGCTCGTTGTGGCCCAGCTTGCGGTAGCAGATGATGTCGACGACGACGTCCTTGCCGAATTCGGCGCGGTAGTCGAGTGCGATCTGGCTGGCCAGTACGACGGCTTCAGGATCGTCGGCGTTCACGTGCAGCACCGGTGCTTCGATCATCTTGACGACGTCCGAGCAGTACAGCGTCGAGCGCGCATCGCGCGGATCCGACGTCGTGAAACCGATCTGGTTGTTGATGACGATGTGGACCGTACCGCCCGTACCGTAGCCGCGGGTCTGCGCCAGGTTCAGGGTTTCCATGACCACGCCCTGGCCGGCGAATGCAGCATCGCCGTGCACCAGGATCGGCAAGACTTCTTTGCCCTTGCGGTCGCCACGGCGTTCCATGCGCGCCTTGACCGAACCTTCGACCACCGGGTTGACGATCTCGAGGTGGGACGGATTGAAGGCGAGTGACAGGTGGACCGGGCCGCCTGGCGTCGTGATGTCGCTCGAGAAGCCCTGGTGGTACTTGACGTCACCGGCTGGCAGGTCGTCGGCGTGCTTGCCTTCGAATTCTTCGAACAGGTCGGCCGGGCTCTTGCCCAGGGTGTTGACCAGGACGTTCAGGCGGCCACGGTGGGCCATGCCGATAACGATTTCCTGGACGCCCTTTTCACCGGCGCGCTGGATGACTTCGTCCATCGACGCGATGAACGATTCGCCACCTTCGAGCGAGAAGCGCTTGGCGCCGACGTACTTGGTGTGCAGGTAGCGCTCGAGGCCTTCGGCCGCGGTCAGGCGCTCGAGGATGTGTTTTTTCTTTTCGGCAGAGAAGGTCGGGGTCGAACGGATCGATTCCAGACGCTCTTGCAGCCAGCGCTTTTCGGTCGGGTCGCTGATGTACATGAACTCGGCACCGATCGAGCGGGTGTACGTGTCACGCAGCATGTTCAGGATATCGCGCAGTGGCGCGGTTTCTTGACCGAAATACGTATTGGTGATGTTGAAGACCGTGTCCATGTCGGACTCGGTGAAGCCGTAGAACGCAGGATCGAGTTCTGGCAACAGCGGACGTTCCTGGCGCTGCAGCGGATCCAGGTTGGCCCAGCGCGAACCGAGGTAACGGTAGGCGGCGGTGATCTGGGTCACGGCGACGCGCTTGCGGCCCAGTTCGGAGTCAGCCGAAGCAACCACGGTGCGGATCGGGCCTTGCTTGGCGCGTTCGGCGAACGACGCAATGACCGATGAATGGACGACGTCAGGACGGTTCGAGCCATCGACGGCCGGCACGTGCTGCATCTGGTCGAAGTAGGCGCGCCAGTTTTCTGGCACCGACGTCGGATTGTCCAGATAGGCCTCGTACAACTCTTCCACGTACGGGGCATTGCCGCCGAACAGGTATGAGTTGGCGTTTTGTTGTTGCATCATTCTTGCTCACCTTTCTTTTCGCGCTTCGCGAGGGTTGGGCGGGTTATTTAACCTTCCGCGACACGGCCTGACCGTTTAGCGGATTGCACTTCAAGACATCAAGTTGTGGGGGAAGGACTGTTTCAGTACCGATACATGTGCAAAATCCTGCCTGTTTGCGCTCATGATTGTAACGCATGATCCCATGCGGGGCAGATTACATTCCTAGAATAATTTATTACCAAATGTGTTTTTGAACACTCACACCACACCGGCAAATGTGCGGTTGTCGTCAATACCACGTTGACCTTGTAAATGATAATCGTTATCATTTAACGCATGTCCACCTCCGCCCCGTCCCCTGATGTCGTCCAGCCGGTGTTACCGGCATCGGCCAAAGCAACCAGTACGCCCGCCCCCGCTGCCAGCGGCATGCCCCAGCGCCTCCCGGGCGCGGGCCGCGCCATGTTTCTCAAGCAGTTGCACCAATGGCACTGGATCAGCTCGGCGATCTGTCTGATGGCGATGCTGCTGTTCAGTTTTACGGGGCTGACGCTGAACAACGCGGCGCTGATCAAGGCCACGCCTGAAGTCACGCGCCTGAAAGCCACGCTGCCGGCGCCACTGCTTCCCGAATTCAGGCAGTGGGCCGAAGAACACGCCGACGCCAAGGTGCCGCTGCCGAGCAGCATCGCCGACTGGACCAACAGCGCGTTCCCTGTCGATGTACACGGCCAGCGCGCCGAATGGACCGAGGAAGACGCCTACATCGCGCTGCCCCGCCCCGGCGGCGACGCCTGGCTGCGCATCGCCGTCGACGGCAGCGCCGAATTCGAGCGCACCGACCGCGGCTGGATTTCGTGGCTCAACGACATGCACAAGGGCCGCAACACGGGCGCCGTCTGGAGCTGGTTCATCGACATTTTTTCGGTCGCGTGCATCGTGTTCTGCATCACGGGCTTTTTGATCATGAAATACCACGCGACCAACCGGCCGTCGACCTGGCCGGTGATCGGCTTCGGCATCGTGCTGCCAGCCGTGCTGGCGTTGTTGTTTGTCCACTGAAGTTTGGCCAACTGAGCTATTCATCTAATTCCAACCTGAGAGAAGACCAAGAATGAAACTGTCCCACTCGCTCGTCCTGACGCTGCCGCTCGTTTCCGGCTGGGCCATGGCCGCCGACCTGTCCGTCAAATTCGACCTGCCGCAACTGAACGTGGCCGAATACCACAAGCCGTATGTGGCGATCTGGCTCGAACGCGCCGACCAGAGCGTCGCGGCCAATCTCGCCGTGCTGTACGACCTGAAAAAGGATGCTGCCGGCGAGAAGTGGGTCAAGGACCTGCGTACGTGGTGGCGCAAGGCCGGGCGTGATGCGAAATTCCCGCTCGATGGCGTCAGCGGCGCCACACGTCCGGCAGGCAGTCAGACGATGAAATTCGACGGCGCCAAGCATGGCCTCGACAAACTGCCGGCCGGCGACTACAAGCTGGTCGTGGAAGCAGCGCGCGAAGCGGGCGGGCGTGAACTGGTCAAAGTGCCGTTCACGTGGACCGGCAAGGGCAAGGTCGCGGCGAATGCGGCCGGCAAGGAAGAACTGGGCGCCGTCGCCCTCGAGCTCCAATAACAACAATCCAGAGAGAATCCCATGCACAACCGTATCCTCAAGGGCGCCCTGCTCGGCCTGGCCCTGGCCGGCATGTCGATGAGCGCGCAGGCGCACCGCGGCTGGCTGCTGCCCAGCACGGCCATGGTCGAAGCGAAAGAGCCGTGGGTCACGCTCGACGGCGCGATCTCGGAAGGCCTGTTCGAATTCCACCACGTGCCGCTGCGCCTGGACAATCTGACGATCACGGGGCCCGATGGCGTGACGACCAAGGCCGAAGGCGCCGTGCTCGGCAAGTTCCGCAGCACGATCGACATTCCCCTGCCGAAGAACGGTACCTATCGCCTGGCCATCGTCAGCAACAATGTGATGGGCAGCTACAAGCTGGGCGGCGAGGTCAAGCGCTTCCGCGGCGTCGAAGGCACACCGGGCGCGCAAGTGCCGGCTGGCGCGACCGACGTAACCACCAGCACCACGCACACGCGCCTGGAAACTTTCGTCTCGGCCAATGACATGAACGACACGGCGCTCAAGCCAAGCGGCGTCGGCCTCGAAATGATCCCGGTCACCAATCCGTCCGACCTGCGCGCGGGCGAACCGATCACCTTCCGCTTCCAGCTCGACGGCAAGCCGCTGCCGAACTTCCCGTTCAGCATGGTGCCGGGCGCCGTCAAGTACCGCGGCACGCTGGGCGAGCTGCGCTTTACCACCGATGCCAAGGGCGAGGTCAAGTTCACGGTGCCGGAAGCGAATATGTACTGGCTCTCGGCCAAGTTCCCGCTCGAGACGCAGAAAGGTCCGCCAGCGCCGGGCGCCAAGCGCTATAGCTACACGGCCACGCTCGACGTCCTGCCGCAATAAGGGCGAAAAGGCTCGATGCGTACCATTCTTGTTCCCCTGAACGTCGACGCGGCCATGCCGCCCGGCGGCAGCTCGCTGTTCACCACATCCGGCATGTCGATGGGCACGACCTGGTCGGCGCGGCTGATGCTGCCGCCGGGCGCCGATGGCGCGGTAGTCACCCGCGCGCTGCAAGGCGAGCTGGATGAGATCGTTGCGCAAATGAGCCACTGGGACGAAGGCTCCCTGCTGTCGCGTTACAACCGCGCCCCGGCCGGGAGCTGGCACGCGCTGCCGCCGCAGTTTTTTGCGGTCGCCGAGTATGCGCTGCAGGTAGCGGCCGACAGCAGCGGGGCTTACGATCCGGCCGCCGGTGCCCTCGTCGATCTGTGGGGCTTTGGCGCCCACGGACGCTACGACCAGCCGGGGTTCCAGGCGCCGCAGGCTGAGCTGGTTGCTGCTGTTATCGCGCGCCGGGTTGAACGCCAGCCGATGCTCGACCATGCGGGGCGGCGCCTGCTGCAACCGGGCGGCGCGATGCTGGACTTTTCATCTGTCGCCAAGGGATATGCAGTCGATCGCATGGCCGCCTGCCTCGAGGAGCGCAGCGTGCGCCACTTCGTCGTCGAAGCAGGCGGCGAATTACGTGGTGCCGGGGTTAAACCGGATGGCCAGCCGTGGTGGGTCGAGGTCGAGGGCGTGCCGGATTGCGAAGGTGTCGGGCAGACGGTTGTTGCCCTGCACGGGATGGCGATTGCCACCTCGGGCGACTACCGGCGCAGCTTTCAATATGGCATGCGGCGCATGGCGCACACGCTCGACCCGCGCAGCGGCTACCCGGTCAATCACGATCTGGCCTCGGTCACGGTGC
Organism: Telluria sp. LT1R51-2; assembly: GCF_059685775.1. Classification (NCBI taxonomy): domain Bacteria; kingdom Pseudomonadati; phylum Pseudomonadota; class Betaproteobacteria; order Burkholderiales; family Oxalobacteraceae; genus Telluria; species Telluria sp. LT1R51-2. The sequence goes on from NZ_JCASIM010000001.1 coordinate 2,828,646, forward strand.
TGGCGCCGACCTGTATGGCGGCTGATGCGCTGTCCACTGCGCTGACGGTGCTGGGGCCCGACGACGGGCTGGCGTTTGCGGAACAACGCGGGATTGCGGCGCGCTTTCTCGTGCGCGCCGGAGCCGGCCTGAAAGAAACCACCACAGGCACCTGGCGCCTGATGATGCAATGAATCTGCAATGATGATGACGATCGAACCGCTGCGCTGGGGCAGCGCATTGGCGCTGTCCGGCGCCTATCTTGCGATGTGCCTGGGACTGTGGCGCATGCATCTGGCCAAGGCACGTCCCAGCGGCGTAGCAGCCGACTGGCTCGTGGTCTACGCGAGCCAGACCGGCAGCGCAGAATTTCTGGCCGAACGGACGGCCGCCACACTGGCGCTCGGGGGCCTGGACGCGCGCGCGGCCTGCATCTCGACGCTCGACCTGGCGACCTTGTCCAGCGCCAGCCGCATCCTGTTCATCTGCAGCACCTACGGCGAAGGCGACGCGCCCGATCCCGCCGCGCGCTTTGCCACGCAGACGATGGACGCGGCGCCGGACCTGTCGCAGCTGCACTTCGGCATGCTCGCCCTGGGCGACATCACCTATACCAACTACTGCGGCTTCGGCCGCGCGCTCGACGCCTGGCTGCGTGAGCGCGGCGCAACAAGCCTGTTCGAGCGGATCGACGTCGACCGCGGCGCGCCAACCGCGCTGGCCGCCTGGCAACACCACCTGAGCCATCTGGCCGGCACGAGCGACGCACCGGACTGGGAAGCGCCCGCCTACGGCGCCTGGCGCATCGCCGAACGCACGCTGCTCAATCCCGGCAGCGCCGGTGCACCGCTGTACCGCCTCGCGTTGACACCGCAGGATGGCGCGCTGCCGGGCTGGGAAGCGGGTGACCTGGCGCAGGTGAGCGCACCGGCCGCCCCGGCGCATCCGCGCGAATACTCGATTGCGTCAGTGCCAGCAGAAGGCCAGCTCACGCTGCTGGTGCGATTGCAGCAGCGTGCCGACGGGACGCCGGGCGCGGCGTCCGGCTGGTTGTGCACGGACGCGCTTGCGACAGACACGATCCGGCTGCGGGTGCTCGCGCATGCACGCTTCCGGCTGGGCGAGAACGCGCTGCGGCCACTGATCGCCATCGGCAACGGCAGCGGGCTGGCTGGGCTGCGCGCGCTGCTCAAGGCGCGCATCGACACCGGCACCCACGACAACTGGCTGCTGTTCGGTGAGCGTAATGCGGCTCATGATTTTCTGTGCAGAGGCGAACTGGAAGCATGGCGCGACAGCGGCGCCCTCACCCGCCTCGACCTAGCGTTTTCGCGCGACGGGAGCACGGCGCGTTATGTCCAGCACCTGGTCGCCGCGCAGGGTGAGCTGCTGCGCAAGTGGGTGCACGATGGCGCGGCGATCTATGTTTGCGGCAGCCTGCAGGGGATGGCTGGCGGCGTGCATGATGCATTGGTCGAGGTGCTGGGAGTGGACACGGTCGAGGCGATGATGGCCGATGGCCGCTACCGGCGCGATGTGTACTAATGCCCTGATCAAGTTCTATTTTTTTTCAGCACACTTCTTTTCATTTATCACTTATTGAGCATGAGTATGGACGAACGATAAGGTCAGACACGTAGCCAGGGTCAGGTCTGACATTTGCGTAGCCAGGGTCAGGTCTGACATTTGGACACGAACTCTTCCTTAGCACCTTCACCGAAGCATCTATAAACACTCTTTCTGTTAAGCTCGTGTCTGAATGTCAGACCTGACCCTGCTCTTGCTGGAGTCGCACAGGCACTTTTGAGCCGAGAATACTCCTCCCAACATTGTTATGGTTCGCATCGCTGTCTATAACGGCGACGATTCACGCTGAAAGCTCGTCAGAATTCTGGTGGCTTTTATCGAGATGATCGATCTCATAATAGAAATAGCTCACACCACCCAGCCACGGATCGCTTGAAGAAGCTTTACTAGCAGCTGAGATTCAAACATCGGAACTTACGCTCAGCGCTACAAGTCGCGCAACGAGCGGACGCACTATCAAGATGCAAATGAAGGCTGCCGGCATTGCAACGCGGTAGGCGGACATCACGTTCCACAAGTAGTTTCTATCGTATCCAAATTCCGTGAATGTAATTACCATGGACATCAGAAATGACATCACTATTGCCATATATAGTGCAAATACATAGGGCGCAAAAAATTTTGGCAACCTGCGTTTTGCAATCCACCGATTTGAATGATTCATTGGTATTGACCTATCTAAGATGCAAGAGATAATTCAGGTTATCATTCAGCACTGGCCAACAGAAGACGCCGGCAGCTTAAGTCTTCACCAAGAAAAATTTATGAATGCTTTTAGGGAATGCCGTGAACATTGTGGGCGCAATCACCAACTTCACTTGTGTCGTCGAATCCGGAACTCTTGCCTCAGCCGCCCGTTCTCTAGGCGTCAGCGCGGCATCCGTTAGCCAAAACATCGCACGCCTTGAAGAACATCTCGGTGTCCGTTTACTGGCGCGTACCACTCGGCAAATGGCACTGACCGAAGCCGGTCGCGTCTATTACGACAAGGTTCGTCATATTCCGCGCGAACTCGATCTGGCAAAACAGGCTGTAGACAAAGGGCTGGACTTGCAGGAGCATCTCACTATCGCAACCTTGTCCTCAGTTGGCCGCCATCTCCTTGCGCCCTTGCTACCGGCATTCGGCCGCCGCTATCCACGCCTGGCAATCGAGCTGGTAAGCGCCAACCACCGTGCCGACCATCTACGAGAAAAAATCGACGTCAGCATACGTATTGCTGCGCAACTCGACGACCGACTTGTGGCACGGGTTATTGCGTCGCGCCCGTTTCTAATCTGTGCTTCGCCTGAATATCTGAAAGATGCCGGGACACCGACTTCGCCTCAAGAGCTGCGATCTCACTCCTGCCTCGTACTGCGCTACGCTACCAACGGCCGCTTCCTTCCGTGGGAATTCGTACGCGATGGAGTGCACTTTGATGCGCCAGTTAATCCATCCATGATCAGTGACGATATCGATATGCTGGCGCAGATGGCGGTCAATGGGGGAGGCATTACGCGCTTGGCAGACTTTGTCGCGCAACCACTGATAGAACGCGGCCTGCTTGTAACATTATTTGACCAGCTCCATCAAACCGCCGGACAAGCCATGCCCGAGCCAATGCAGATATTTGCCTGCGTAACCGACCATACGTCGCTCACGCCCAAAGTACGAGCCTTGATGGATTATCTCAAGGAGGCTCTAAACCAGTGCTAAACTGGCTTACCGCACCTACATATTGGCCGTTCTAGAACAAACGCGATGCTCATGGAAAGGCGTGCGCGTGTTTACCAATCCTGGCGGGAGTTTGGAGCGGACGATTGGGAAGCACAGTTTGCATGCCCGTAGTTCAATAGGCAGCTGTGCTGGGCGCCGATCGCGTTTATATACGTAAATGCACGTGGAACGGAGCAGACCAAGCAGCGAACTCGGCGTCTGCGAACTTTGCTGAAATGGTGCAGGTCGCTGAAATAAAAGCGAGTGCAGACAAGGCGCGCTGCTTCCGGCCAGAAGCGGTTCTTGACAGAAATGCCTTGTTTGCGACAAACTCCAGTCTCGAACAATGCGAAAAACGATGGCTTAACTTTGCGTGACTGCATGGTCGCGCAGCTAGCCAATCGCCGACACGTCGCTTTGCACTTCTGCAAGGCAGGCCAGCGTTTCCTCCGACTTTATCGGAAATTTTCGAGCTTGCGCGCTTTCGTCGCGTAATCTCAGATCGGAACGCATCCAAATGGCCTACTCTGCACGCCCCCTTCATCCAAGCTCACCGCGTATTGCTATTGTCGGGGCTGGCTTGGCCGGTTTAACGCTTGCACGTGTTTTGCACGTCAACGGCATACGGGCCACCATTTACGAGGGCGAAGCGTCACCCACAGCGCGGGCCCAAGGTGGCTTACTCGATATTCACGAGCACAACGGCCAGTCAGGGCTGAAAGCGGCAGGCCTTTACGAGGCATTTCTCGCCCTTGCACTACCTGGCGAAGATGCGAAGCGTATCGTTGACAAACACGGCGCCCTATTATTTGACAGGCCGAGCTCGGGCTCTGGTGCACGGCCCGAGGTAGAGCGAGGTGCCTTGCGAGACCTTTTAGTCGCTTCCTTGCCCGCCTGCGCCATAAAATGGGGAAGAAAGCTGACCCAGACTATTCCACTTGCCAATGGGCGGCATCAACTCGTGTTTGCAGACGGCACTACGGTTGAGACGGACCTGCTCGTTGGGGCAGATGGCGCATGGTCGAGAGTGCGGCCCCTGGTCTCATCCGCCACGCCACAATATACCGGCACGTTCTTCGTCGAGAACCGCCTGTTTGATGGCCCGGTCCGGCATCCCGAAAACACGGCGGCCATTGGCTCGGGTACGTTGATGGCAGTGGCACCAGGCAGGGCAATCCTGGCGCATCACCATGCGAACGGCATGCTGCACACCTATATTGCTCTGAATAAGCCTGGTCCATGGATCCATGCCATCGATTTTAGTCGGAGAGCAGAGGCTCTCAACCGAATCGCCATGGAGTTTGCTGGCTGGGATGCGCAGCTTCTCGCGCTGGTAACTGCGAGCGATACCGCGCCAGTCGTATGGCCCATCCATGCGTTGCCGGTAGACCATCAATGGAAACGAATCCGTGGCGTCACGCTGGTTGGTGATGCTGCGCATCTAATGTCGCCATTTGCCGGCGAAGGCGCAAACCTCGCACTCCTTGACGGTGCTGAACTCGCACATGCGCTTTGCAATCATCCCGATGACATTGAGGCCGCATTGGCAACGTACGAACTAGCGCTCTTCTCACGCAGCGCCGCTGTCGCCATGGAGAGTGCGCAGAATCACCTGCGCTTTTTTGGTAACGAAGCGCCTCACAGTGTGGTGGCGATGTTTACGAGTCATTGACGGATATCCTCAGCACTTGCCAATGTCCGTGCCGGGGTCAGGTCTGACATTCAGACACAAGCTCTGCGATGACTCATTTGACGTGAACGACCGGGTTCGGCCTTGGATTCAACCAGTCACTCGTGACAATCTGAGGAATTTTCTACCCAGGAAGCTGCTATCGTGCTCCGAGAGGCCGGATTCGGCCCAGAGCCCTGGTTGCTGAGCGAGGATGAGTGCGGGTGTTCGGTACGATTACTGCTGCCGGATTTAGTCAATGCGGACTTTGATGCACAGGACGACAGGACTGCGTGAAAATCGATTTCAAACATATCGCTCTATTGTCGGCATCAATCTGCGTTGCACTTGCGCTCATCTGGCTGCTCACGCCGAATCTGTTACTGTCTCTATGGGCCGTGGAGTTTTCTGAGCCAGTTGGGCTCGTCAGCAGACGCGCTTCGCCCCTGTTCGCTGGCATGGGCCTGATGTTATTCAAGTTGAGGCACGTCGGGCCGTGCCCCGCTCGCACAGCCGTATCGTCGGGCCTCATGCTCACCTGTCTCATGCTCGCCCTATTGGGCATCATTGAACTCGTTATTGGCCATGCTGGTCCGGGCATTCTGCTGGCAGTGACCGTTGAGATTGCCCTTGCTCTTGGGTTCTACCTGGCAAACTGAAGTCCAAGTTTCGCGATGGATCGACGACTGCGGGTCGGATAGGTCCAGGCAATCCGCAGGTTGTGTCCACCTTTATTGGATTGCCCAAGGTGCGCTACGCACCCCTGGCGTCATTGCTACGGCCAGAAATCAAGTTTGCATTGATCCACGATGCCACGTCGGTAACCGGAATAGCGCGCTGGGCATTGAAACTGTCGCTTTTATCCCAAGCAACACCCCTTCCCTGCGCAAAGGCGGCGCGATACTTGCGCATCATATTATGTGGGTCGCGGGCCAACTCGCCCAGCAAGTATTCTTCGCTCCATGCTGAACGGCTGAAGGGTTTGCCTAGCGCAGCTTGCAGCTTGTCGGCCACCTCCCGATACGTCACAGTGTCGCCAGCCAAATAAACGATGTCGTTGCGGATACGGGGTTGCGTGAAAACGACCTCGGCAGTCAGAACGCCAATGTCATCTGGCGTAGTCAGCGTGACAGCAGTGTCGAGGCTGCCAAGAGCGTGCACCGCATGCTCTTCAAGATCGACGACGCCGAATTCTGGCTCAAACAGGTAGCTCATGAACATACCGGTCGAGATGATCACCCACTCAGTCTGGTGCTGACCCCGCAGCAATTCGCGCACGTCCAACTGGGCGTCGAAGATGTCCTGCGGACTGCCGCGACCGATGACGTCAAAATCGACGCCGAACTGCCATGGGAAGTACCTGGGAATTCGCGCTTGCAGGGCAGCACGCGCCAATTTCATTGGCGTGTCGATACCCGCTGCATAGCCAGCACATCCTATGACTGTGTCATATTGGCCGAACACCACGGCCAGCTCGTCGATCGAGCTTTTTACAAGATCGCCGATGATGATGTCAATCCCAAGGTTTCGGATTTCGGCCACATCACGCTGCTTGTCTGGCACATTGGACGCTGCGGCGCTTGCGCGCAGCAACACGCTGATGGTCACACCATCGACGTCCTTCGCACGTTGCGCAAGACTGCGCAGTACCGGCATCCCGAGTTCCCCGGCACCGAGTACAAGAATCTTTTTAGACGTCGCGTCAGGGTCTGCCTGGTTCATCGTTAGCGGTACCGATAATTGGCGGGCTTGGTTGGCCATGTTGATTTCTCCTCTAGCGTTGATACCTGCACTATAGGGGGCGCAACGATGCGGAAAAAGTGGTCCTGAAGGTTTTCATCGTGCAGAAAATGCGAACAATGGTGGGTTATAGTGCCTTTTCCTTATAGCTATCAGGCCGACATATGGATCGCGTACAAGCAATGCAGGTGTTTGTCCGGGTCGTCGAAGGCAAGAGCTTTGTACGCGCAGCGCAGACGCTCGGCTTACCGCCATCATCCGTCACCGGCATCATCAAAAGGCTTGAAAAACATTTGCAAATTCGGCTGCTCAACCGTTCAACGAGAAACCTCAGCTTGACACCGGAAGGCGAGCAGTACTTCTACCGTTGCCGCGAGATACTCGACCTGATTGACGACACGGAGGCGAGCCTGAACGGCTCTGCCGAGCGCCCGCAAGGAAGGCTGCGGGTGGATATGCCGGGGGGCATCGCGCATGCCCTGATCCTGCCGCGTTTGGCGCAATTTGAGCAACGCTACCCGGATATCTATCTCATGATCGGTATAAATGATCGTCAGGTGGACCTGATCCAGGATGGCGTCGATTGTGTGATCCGTACCGGCAACCTCAATGACTCAACACTGGTCTCGCGCCGTTTGGGGGCGTTGCGCTGGGTCACATGCGCAGCGCCGTCCTATGTGGAAGAAAAGGGAACTCCCAAGAGGCTGCTGGATCTGCAAGCACACCAGGCTGTCCACTACTTTTCCAGCACGACGCGGCGGGGAAGTGAGCTGCATTTTGTCGAAGACGGGCATTGCGTCACCGTTCCGGTGTCCGGCAAGGTAGCAGTCAACGAGACTGGGCTTTACATCAAGCTTGGCATCGAGGGACGCGGCCTGATTCAGTTGGCTGAGATGCTCGTGGCGGAACAATTGCGGAGCGGAGAATTAGTCGAGGTGCTGGCCGACTGGCGGCCAGCACCTGTTCCTGTATCACTACTTTACCCTCATCGCCGCTTTCTCTCTCCGGCGATGCGCGCGTTTGCCGATTGGACAGCCGAACTGTTTACCACCGTCGGCTAAGGGCCGATAGCTGTCTGTCGAAACAGTCAGTGACTTTTCGAGCCAGGCAACCTGCGAAGCTAACGCGAACTGCTGACTTGGCCGAGAAGCAGCCATACAATCCACGTTATGCCTGAGATCATTCATCAGGTGGGTCCCTTTGTGAACAACTGTTCGTGTGTGAAGAGTACGAGGCGCCATGAAGACACGAGCAGGGCATCCTTCAGGTGCCCTGTGGAGACTTAGGTATTGTCCTTTGGAGCAGAGATCTGCTGCCTTTTGGGTCTGAATTAGCGGCGTGCGCTGTGGGTCGGTTCCCGTCCTTCGTGACATTCGGCGATTATTCAAGCATGACTACCTGCTATGCTAATTTCGACATCCAGCTTCGGCCAGAAGCAGGCATTGTCAATTTCGCTAACCGCTAAATTCGATGAGTCAGCTATGAAAAACACCAATATCAACGCACGCGCTGCGTTACTTGCATGTTTATGCTTCCTGTGCTGTGCCGGTCTCATGCTCTCCAACAAGCAACATGTGGCGGCGCTAGCAGTGCTCGGTGCCGCTTCAATTTGGGGTGTAGTTGCTTATAAAAAGCGAGCGTCCAAACGCTGAAGATCGGTGAGGCATTTTCGTGAGTGACCGCTGAGGATCGTGAACGGTCGTTTAAAGGCCCCGAAGATTGCTGTCGAGTTGCCATCGTTCGTAAAACAATTGTTCATGGTAGTACTGCAGGATGGTATCTGCTGGGACTCGACACACTATACCGTTCACAGGAAGGTTAGCCTTCTGCCCTTGGCGCGTCGCCATTCATTCGAGCTAAGACGCTATCCAGGCATGCGACTGGAGGCTTCATCTCATTACTGGGGAGCTCCGAAGCAAAACGCATGACGGCGTCGTAATGCTGATCGTTGTAGCGAAAGGCGAATTGCACGCGTTCACCAGCCATCATGTTGAGACCAGAATTGCATCGCGTCGCCACCGATACTCATCCTCACCAGACCGGAGTTTTATGCGTCTCATTCACCTCGCCCTCGTTTCATTGATACTGGCCAGTCCCGTCCGCGCAGATAGCCTTGATGACGCTGTGATGGCCGAAATGAAACGGCGCCACGTGCCCGGCTTGAGTGTATTGGTGCTCAAGGATGGCAAAGTCATCAAGGAAAAAAGCTATGGCACGGCCAACCTCGAGCATGGCGTTCCGGTCACACCGCAGACGGTGTTCCAGTCTGGCTCGATCGGCAAGACGTTCACTGCGGCGCTGATCCTGTTGCTCGAACAGGATGGCAAGCTGAGGCTCGACGATCCGATCTCGCGCCACTTGCCCGACACCCCGGCGGCTTGGTCATCGATAACGATTCGTCACCTGCTCAGTCACACTTCCGGGCTGGGCGACCCCTACGATGTCATTGACTTCCGCAAGGACTACACCGACGAAGAACTGATCGCGCTCGAAGCGACAGTCCCGGTGCGCTCCGCGCCGGGCGAGAAATGGGCTTACAGCAATATGGGCTTTCATCTGCTGGGCTTCATCGCCAACCGGGCCGGCGGCAAATTCTACGGCGACCAGCTGCGCGAACGTATTTTTGCACCTCTCGGCATGGGCACGCGCGCGATCAGCGAAGCCGACATCGTTCCCCACCGCGCTGCCGGCTACGAGTGGAAAAAAGACGCCTACAAGAACCAGTCCTGGGTGGCGCCAAGGCTGAATACGACGGCGGACGGCAGTCTATACCTGACCGCGCGCGACTTGGCGGCCTGGGACCAGGCCCTGTACGGCGACAAGATCCTGGATGCGCGCTTGCGCACTGCCAGCTTCACGCCGGCCAGGTTGAACGATGGGTCGGACGCCCCCTATGGATTGGGCTGGTTCGTCGATACGGTCAAAGGTCGCCGGCACATCTCCCATGGCGGTGCCTGGCAAGGGTTTCGCACGCAGCTGTGTCGCTATGTCGATGACAAGCTGACGGTGGTCGTGCTGGCCAATTCGACGACTGCGCTCCCGGCCAGGTTTGCCGACATGATCGCGGCGCACTACGTGCCCGCGTTGTTCGACGCCCCACCAAAAGCGATTGCGGACGCAAATCCTGGTCTGACGGCGCAAGTGCGCGCCTTGATGGCCAGCATTGGAGCAGGCAAGCCGCCAACCGGTCTGACCCCTGAATTGGGCGCCAGGTTCACGCCTGCCCACCTGACCTACCTGAAGGAACGCGCCGATGAAAAGGGGCCGCTTCAAACGGTCGAACTGTTGTCCAGCGAACCCAAGGAAGGGGGCCACAGCCTGCGCTACCGCTTCAGGCACGCCAACGAGACGATGTTGGTATCGGTGCTTGTCGATCAGGCCGGGCAGTTCAGCCAACTGGGTTCCTGGCCCGAGTAAGCAAGCCAGGCAACAGGCTCGCATAATGCAATGGACGTATGTGCGTCTGACGGTTTCCCGCGATGTCAGCATGACGGGGCAAAGCGAGGGGCGCCGGATGGGCGTGCCACACGCATCAGCGGCCGGTTCACGCGTTGACGGCGCAAGAGCCCGAGCGGATTCTTGCCATCACCAATTCGGTCGAATTTGAACAAATGCCGCCGAGCCAGAGAGCCTTCCAATCCAACCCTGAATTCATCGTTTTTTGAAGAACGAACGACCGGTTCGGATCAATTCCGGACTGTGGTGCCTGCTGCTCGACATTCAACGAGCAACTATCTATGCTGGCCTGAATGCAGGCTAGGCCTTTCGTGTAAGCCGTGGTGACAAGGAGTAAGCATGGGTAACGATGACATCGTACGGGCGAACTTCTGGAACGAGTCAACAGGACACTGCGATTGCTGCGGTAAGCAATCCAGGACCATCTGGGGAGATTTAGCGGATTCGTCTGGATCGAAGGCTGTCTACTTTGTGCATTGGACAATTGACGGGCCAGAGCACATGCCCATTGTCGATATGGTCATTGGGCCGTGGGGAGATGGCACATCGCCAACTGACCGCATGCTGGTCTCCCTGCTTTACCAGCCTCGACCAGGTGGTGGGGCATTTATGGTGACTAACGCCAAAGGAAGGCGTGCGGATGACCGCAGCCTCTGCAGCCGCGCACTCGATAGAGAGAACGTCGTTGGTACGCCGTTAGCGAACGAAGTATTTTCGCTGGTCGATTCGCTCTGGCTCACGGAACCACGGATAGAAGAAATTCGGGCTTTGGACAGCCTCGCAAAACCGAGCAGTTAAGCGTTCACTTCGGGTCGACAGTTGCCTGTCGAAACAGCCTGTAATCTTTTTCAGCCCGGCAACCTGATAATCTGACGCGAACGGTCGGGTTCGGCCAAAATCAGATCGACCAGACACCCGACGCCCCATACCTGAAACACCTTGCAGAACAATGCGATAAATGCACCGCGTCAGGGCTTTACACCCACACCCTTCCAGAACGCGATGTGGCCAGTAATATTTGACGCAGCGGATTTTGGTGTGGCATACACCCACGCCGCATCCTTGTTGACCTTGCCGTTTACTTCAATGTTGTAGTAGCTCGCGGTCCCCTTCCAGGGACAGTTGGTTGTCGTACTCGAGTCGCTGAAAAACTGGCGGTTTAAAGAGGCGGGGGGAAAATAATGGTTCCCTTCAACGACGACAGTATCGTTCGATTGCGCCAGCACTTCACCATTCCATATTGCTTTCATATGCACTCCGGTAGCGCTTCGGATCTGAAGCGCGGACCAGTCTACACCGGTTGCGCGAGAAAGTTGATGCGGATGTTTGTGCGATGAGCGCGCGCATTTCGAACCCATCTTGAAAGCCAGTCGTTTCTTTGAAATTCCTAATTGAGGCTCAACCCTTTCGTCGCAGGGTATGCACGGGTCGGCGCATTCCACTGGACCGCTGTGTGGCTGCTGCCTAAGGTGGAAACTTTCCAACCCCCGGGAGTTTCCATGCGCGTTCTACTGTCTTCCCTTCTTCTCGCACTTTGCCTGGCGAGTCCGGCACATGCCACCGAAGGCGCCGCCCCAGGCGCCCGAGCGGCCGACGTGGCGGCGATCCACGCGGTCGTCGATCAATTCAAGGCGGCGATCATCGCCCGTGACGGCAAGACCCTCGGCAGCCTGTTCCTGCAAGATCACGACAGCTGGCTGTCGGTGGCCGACGAGGCGGTCTGGGCCAAAGTCAAGGCGCGCAATCCGAAGGCACGCAAAGTGGTTCCTTCGAGCTGGAAAAAGTTCGCCGAGCTCGTCCAGACCTCAGACAAGCCGATCGAAGAACGTTTCTACAACGTGCGGGTCGACACCAATGGCGCCGTCGCCTCGGTGTGGTTCGATTTCGACTTTCTCGACGACGGCAAGGTGACCAACCGCGGCAGCGAGAGCTGGCAAATGGTGCGCGCGGAAGATGGCTGGAAGATCAGCTCGATGCTGTTTTCCATGGGCGACTGAGACGATAGAATAGCAACATTACAATTCGAAAAGCCGGCATGAAAGTCGAAACGCCCCTGTTCGTCCCCGTGCTGGCCGCCCTGCCGGTCGCCGCCTGCATGGCCATCCTCGGGCTGCCTGTCTTTGGCTACGAGTATGCTGCGGCTTTCCGCAGCTTGTACTTCGTTGCCTGCCTGGTGTGGTTGATTCCGCTGGCGCTGCTGCAGCGCGCCATGTGGCGCCGTGACTGGCCCTGGCTGCGCATGGCGCTGGTGCTGCTGGCCGCCAGCTACGCCATGTCTATCCTGAACGCCGTGCTGGGACAGGGCCTGGGCATCTGGCTCGGGCTGCAAAAGCACTACCGCTGGAATGAACTGGCTGAGGGTCTGGACGGCTGCTGGCTGGCCCTGATCGCGTTCTGCGCCGTGCATGCAGTGGCGGCCTACTACCTGTCGCTGCAACAAGTGCGCCTGCATCTGGCAGAGGCGCAGGCCGCAGCGCGCGACGCCCAGCTGCGCGCGCTGCGCCTGCAGGTCAACCCCCATTTCCTGTTCAACTCCCTGAACGCGATTTCCGCGCTCGTGTCGGCCCAGTCCAACCGCGAAGCCAACCGCATGCTCGGCTGCGTGGCCGACTTTCTGCGCGCCACGCTTGCGCACGACGGCCGCCACGAGCATTCTCTCGCGGAAGAACTGGCCCTGCTCGACGCCTATCTCAAGATCGAACAGGCACGCCTGGGCGAGCGCCTGTGCTTGAGCATGAAAGCCGGTCCGGACCTGCTCGACAACGTCATGCCCTACCTGATGCTGCAGCCCCTGGTCGAGAACGCGATCCGTCACGGCATCGCGCCGCTGTCGGTTCCCGGGCGGCTCGACATCCGTCTTCAGCATGTCGGCGGGCGCCTGCTGGTCGAGGTGCGCAACGACGGTCAGCAGCCGGCGCAGCCGGGCTGCGGTATCGGCTTGGCCAACGTGAGGGAACGCTTGCGCCACCTGTACGGCGACGAGCAGGAAGTAGAGGCTGGATGGGGACAGGACGGCCGCTTCGGCGTGCGTATCGCCTTGCCGCTACGCAGCATGGAGACGGCAGCATGAACATGCGGGTCGTCATTGTCGACGACGAACCGCTGGCCAGGCTGGCGGTCAAGCTCAGGCTCGCGCGGCGCAGCGGCTTCGCGCTCGTCGGTGAGTTCGGTGACGGCGACAGCGCCCATGCCGGCATCCTGGCGCTGCGGCCCGACCTGGTATTCATCGATGTCGAGATGCCAGGCAAGACAGGGCTCGAGGTGCTGGCCGCGCTGCCGCCGGCACAGCGGCCGATGGCGATCCTGCTGACCGCCTACGACAGCTTCGCCCTGCAGGCGTTCGATCTGGCCGCCCTGGATTACCTGCTCAAGCCGGTCGATGACGAACGCCTGGATGAAGCCCTGGACCGCGCGCAGCAGGCCTTTCCTTATCGCGCCCATGGCCGTACGTTGCCACCAGCCGCGCCGGCGCTGCGCAGCTTTACCGTGCGTGTCGGCGCGCGCACGGTGCTGGTGCCGGTGGCGCAGGTCGAGCGCATCGAGGCCGACGGTGACTACGCCACCCTGCACGCGAACGGCAAGACCTGGCTGGTTCGCGAGCGCCTGCACAACCTGGCCATGCAGCTCGATGCGCGCCAGTTCCACCGTGTGCACCGCTCGACCATCGTGCGGCTGGACATGATCGCCGAGCTGCGCTCGCTGACCAACCGCGACGCCCTGCTGCGCCTGCATGACGGCAGCGTGCTGCGCGCCAGCCGCACCTATATGCCCGCCCTGGCGGAAGCGCTACAACACCTCGACAAGACATCCGCATGATGCAGCTTCAATCCCCTTCCGCCCGGTTCGCCGGGCTGGACACCCTGCGCGCGCTTGCCATCGCGCTGGTCCTGATGTCGCACTACCAGGGCTTCGTCAGCCACGCGCCGACCTTCGGCTTCATGGGGAAAATCGGTTGGGCCGGCGTCGACCTGTTTTTCGTGCTGAGCGGTTACCTGATCGGCAATCAGCTGCTGGCGCCGGCCGCACGTGGCGACCACCTGGACCTGACAACCTTCTTCGCACGCCGCTTGCTGCGCACACTGCCGAATTACTACGCGGTGCTGGCCGTGTACCTGCTGCTGCCGGATAGTCCCATCGCCGGCAAGAGCATGGCGCCGGTCTGGCAGTTCCTCACCTTCACCCAGAACTTCGGTTTGAACTACGGGGAAACCTTCACGCACTCGTGGTCACTGTGCATCGAAGAGCAGTTCTACCTGGTGTTCCCGCTGGCAGTGCTGATACTGGTCGGCAGCGGGCGCTCGCCGCGCCTGCTCTGGTGCGCCCTGCTTGCCGCCATCTGCACCGGCATGACGGTGCGCGGCACGGCGTTCCTGGATGGGATGGATGCCTTTGCGGCACCGGTGTACTACTCGAGCTTTTCCCGCTTCGACGAATTGCTGCCCGGTGTCGCCATCGCGATGCTGAAGAATTTCCATCCGGCGGCCTTTGCACGCATCCTGCGCCACGGGAATGCGCTCCTGGTAGCGGGCCTGGCGATGTCGGCAGCTGTGCTGTACGGAATAACGAACGACGTGCCGACGGCTTTCGCGGCATCCACCTTCGGGTTTTCACTGGTCGCCGCCAGCTTCGCGCTGCTGACCTGTTCAGCGCTCAGCCCCGGCTCGATCCTGAACCGGGCGCGCATTCCCGGCGCGGCCAGCCTGGCCCTGTGGTCCTACGCCATCTACCTGATGCACAAGCCGGTGTTCATGGCCTTGCGGCCGGAATTGATCAGCAGGCGCATCGATCCCGGCGCACCCTTGACCATTGCAGCGGTCATGGCGGCCGGCATCCTGGGCGGCTGGGTGCTGTACCGCGTGATTGAGACGCCGTTCATGCAACTGCGGGCGCGCTGGTATCCGGCTGGCACATCAACAACGCATCATACGGGCGCGGCGATGCCCGCTGGTCATTCGATCAGGGGCTAGTCCAGAAAGGCTGACAGTCGCCGCCAAACCTCATGCGCACTCAACATGCCGCGTCGCGATGCTGATGGCTTACCATGCACCATTACCACTTCCTTGCCCGCCCGTGAAAATCGCCATCGGCCACCGCCTCTTTGCCTCCGTGCTCCTTGCCATGCTGACGGTGGCCGCCGCCGCCGTACTGCTGCTGCGCCAGAATGTGCTGGGCAGTTTCGGCGACTACGCGGTGGCGATCGAACTGGATCGCCTCGATGAACTCTCCGGCGCGGTAGCGCGCCAGTACAGCCAGCATGGCGACTGGACATTCCTGCCGCTTGGCGACGACCGGCGCGACTGGATCGGCGGCGAATTGACGCGCCTGCAGTCCGTACGCGGGAAGCCGGCGCCGCCGGTCGGGCCGGTCAGGCCAGTGCCGCCAGTGGACCCCGCAGCGCCTGCGGCACCCGCCGCTCCCCTGCACACGCGAGCCGGCCCGCCCATGCCACCGCTACCGCCGCCTCCACCCGCCCCACCCGGCGTGATCGCCGACCTGCACACACGCATCACGCTGCTCGATGCGAATGGCGGCTATCTCGCCGGCCGCCCGCCGGGCAACCTGCCACTGGCCCGGCGCGCGATCACCGTCGATGACCGCACGATCGGCTATCTCGGCGTTGCGCGCAGCGCGCGGCCCAGCGACGCGATGGCGTTCGCGTTTCTCGACCAGTTGCAGCGCAGCCTGTGGCTGATCGGCGGGCTGGCCCTTGTACTCAGTGCGCTGGCCGCGATCGGCCTGGCGCGCCACTTCCGACGCCCGATCGACCGCCTCGCACGCGGCGCTGGCGCGCTGGCGGCCGGTGACTACGCCGTGCGCCTGCCGGTCCAGCGCAGCGACGAGCTGGGTGACCTGGCGCGCCACTTCAATGTGCTGGCCGAGCGGCTCGATCAGGCCGAAGCGGCGCGCCGTCAATGGGTGGCTGATACGTCGCACGAGCTGCGCACGCCGCTGGCCGTGCTGCGCGCACAGTTAGAGGCGATCCAGGATGGCGTGCGCCAGGCCACACCAGCCACTGTCGATGCGATGGTGCTGCAGGTACACGCGCTGACGAAGCTGATCGACGAGCTGTATGCGCTGGCGCGGGCCGATGTCGGCGAGCTGGCGTGCCAGCGCGTGCCGCTCGATCTGTGGCAACTGGCGGCCGCCGAAGCGCAGGCATTCAGCGCGCGCTTCCAGGCGGCCGGCCTGGCGTTCGAGACCGCCCCGGCGCCGGCACAATCACAGGTGCTGGGCGACCCGGACCGCCTGCGCCAGGTGCTGGCCAACCTGTTCGAAAACAGTCTGCGCTACACGACGCCCGGCGGCGCCGTGCGGCTAAGCGCGCAGGTGCATGATGGCCAGTTGCACCTGACGCTCGATGACAGCGCGCCGGGCGTGCCTGATGCGGCACTGGCACGACTGGCCGAGCGCTTCTACCGCGTCGATGCATCGCGCAGCCGCGCGCACGGCGGCGCCGGCCTGGGTCTGGCCTTGAGCCGGCGCCTGCTCGCCGCGCAGGGCGGCGCGCTGTCGTTTGCCCATTCGCCACTGGGCGGCCTGCGCGTGACCGTGTCGCTGCCGCTGCTTGAAAAGGACACGCCATGAACAGCACCATCATGATCGTCGAGGACGAACCGGAGCTGGCCGCCGTGATCGCCGACTACGCACGCGCGGCTGGCTATCTCCCGACCGTGCATGGCGACGGCGCGCAAGCCCTGGCCGCGATCCGCACGGCGCCACCGGATCTGATCGTGCTCGACCTGATGCTGCCTGGCCTGGATGGTCTGGCGCTGTGCCGCGCGGTGCGCGCATTTTCGGAGGTGCCGATCGTGATGGTGACAGCGCGCGTCGAAGAAATCGACCGCTTGCTGGGACTGGAACTGGGCGCCGACGACTACCTGTGCAAGCCGTTCAGCCCGCGCGAACTGATGGCGCGCATCAAGGCGATCCTGCGCCGCGCCGGAAGCGGCGACGTCGCGCCGGCGCCGCTGCTGCTCGACGAGGCCGCGCGCAGCGTCAAGGTCAACGGCCGCTCCCTCGACCTGACGCCAAGCGAGTACGCGATCCTGGCCGCGCTGGCACGCCGGCCAGGCCAGGTGCTGTCGCGCGCCCAGTTGCTCGACGCGGCCCGCGCCGACAATCTCGACGCCACCGACCGGGCCATCGACAGCCACGTCAAGAACCTGCGGCGCAAGATTGACGGGGCGGCCCCGGGGCTGGAGCCGATCCGCTCGATCTACGGCCTCGGCTACCGCTACGACGCGTGAAGCTTACTTCGGCGCGTACATCGACGCGTAGCGGGCGCCGAAGTACAGGATGAACGCATAGCATGCGGCCGGCAGCAGGAACGAGATCTGCACGCCCAGCGAATCGGCCAGCGCGCCCTGCGCAAACGGCACCAGCGCACCGCCGACGATGGCCATGCACAGGATGCCGGAACCCTGGCCCGTGTGCTTGCCCAGGCCGTGCAGCGCCATGCTGAAGATCGTCGGGAACATGATCGAGTTGCACAGGCCAACCGCCAGGATCGCCCACATTGCGATGTCGCCCTGCGCGAACGTGCCAACCAAGACCAGCACGATTGCCGCCACCGAATTGAACGCCAGCGTCTTGCCGGGGCTGACCACGCGCATCACGGCAAAGCCGATGAAGCGCCCCACCATCGCGCCGCCCCAGTAGATGCTGACGTAATGGGCAGCGTCGGCGTGTGCCAGGCCAGCGATCTGCGGCTCGCCGATGAAGTTGATCAGGAAGCTGCCGATGCTTACTTCCGCGCCCACGTACAGGAAAATGCCGATGGCACCCAGCACCAGGTGGCGATGCGCCAGCACCGAGCCGGCGGCACCTGCCACCGGCGTGCCATCGTCCTCTGCCGCGACAATCTTCGGCAGCTTCGCCATCAGGAACAGCACGGCCAGCACGACCAGCAGGCCGGCCAGCATCAGGTACGGCCCGCGTACGCTGGCGGCTTCCGCAGCCGCATTTGCAACAACATCGCTGCCCGCCACGGCGGCAGCACCGGCCGCCGACAGAATCAACACCCCGCCCACGGCCGGCCCGATTGTCGTGCCCAGCGAATTGAATGCCTGCGTCAGCGTCAGGCGGCTCGACGCGGTGCGCGCCGGGCCCAGTACGGCCACATACGGATTGGCCGCAACCTGCAGCACCGTGATGCCCGAGGCCAGTACGAACAGCGCCAGCAGGAACATGCCGTAGCCACCGGAAGCGGCCGGATAGAACAGCGTGCAGCCGCCAGCGGCCACCAAGAGGCCCGTGACGGCGCCCTTCTGGTAGCCGATGCGGCGAATCAGCGCGCCGGCCGGCAGCGACACGATCGCATATGCGCCGAAGAAGCAGAACTGCACCAGCATCGCCTGCACATACGTCAGCGTGTACACCGCCTTCAGGTGCGGAATGAGCACGTCGTTGAGCGACGTGATCAGGCCCCACATGAAGAACAGGATGGTGACGATGACGAGCGCCCCCGTGTTACTGCCTTGTTGCGTCCCGGGGGGACCGTCCTGCCGCGCGACCGGTGCCGCGCCCGTTGCCATATTGGCCATGCTGTCTCCTGATGATTGTTATTGTGCTCGGGGTGCTTAACGGGCCATGCCGGCGGGCGGACGTGGCAGGTCGCGGGCACGGGTGCCCCAGCCCTGCGCATCCGGCTGCGGCGCGAGCTGGTACTTCAACGCGCCGCCCGACTGCAGTTGCTCCCAGTCGAGCCAGACGCGTTCGACCGCGCGGCCGCCGTAGTTGACCGACTTGACGAAACCGCGCTGGCCCGGCTTGGCGCCAGCAGCGTCGATGCGCAGCGTGCGGCCCTGCGCCAGGTCGATCTCGGCGCCGGCAAAGCGCGGCGCGTGCAGCAGGAAGCGGCCGCTGCCCGGCATGTCCGGATAGATGCCCAGTGCGCTGAACAGGTACCAGGCCGACATCGTGCCCAGGTCATCGTTGCCCGTCACGCCGCCCGGACCATTGGTGAACAGCGTTTCGGCGGCGCGCAGCACGGTGGTCGTCTTCCACGGCTGGCCCATCAGCGTGTACATCCACGGTGCGTGCAGGTCCGGCTCGTTGTTCGGGTTGTAGCGGAACTGGGCGTAGTAGCTGTACGGCCCCACCACCCACGACTTGCGCACGGCGTTCGGGTCGGCCAGCACGGCCGGATAGTCGAAGAACTGGTCAAGCCGGCCCAGCGCCCCTGCCTGCCCGCCCATCGCTGCCGCCAGACCCGGCACGTCCTGCGGCGCCAGCCACTGGTACTGCCACGCCGTGCCTTCATGAAAGCCATGGTCGCCGCGCGGGTCGAACCCGCTGCCGACATCGGCGAACCAGCTGCCGTCGATCAGGCGTGGCCGTGGGAAGCCGCGCTGGCCGGTCGGTTCGTCGACCGCGTTCGCGTCCCAGATCGTTTTCCAGTTCAGCGCGCGCTGCGCCAGCACACGGGCATCGTCCTCGTGGCCAAGCGCCTTGGCCATCTCGGCCAGCGCGCCGTCGGCCAGCGCGTATTCGAGCGTCGCCGAGGCGCCGTGGTGCGGGTCGGTGTCCATCCCTTTCGAGACAAAACTGCGGTCGTACTGCACGAAGCCCTGCTTCATGTAGTTCGGGTTGCCCGAGCGGCCTTGTGGACGGATGCCGTGGGCCGGTACGCCGAACGCGTTTTCGCGCAGCGCCGTGTAGGCCTGGGCTTCGCGGCCCTTCAGCGCGCCGAAGCGCCACAGATCGACCAGGAACGGCGTGACCGGATCGCCCGTCATGATATTGGTCTCGAAATTGGCGTAGCCCCAACGTGGCAGCCAGCCGCCCTGGTCGCGGATCGCCAGCACCGAGGTCGCGATATCGCGCGCGCGCTCGGGGCGGATCAGCGCCAGCAACTGGTTCTGCGCGCGGTAGGTGTCCCACAGCGAGAAGAATTCGTAGTAGGTCCAGTCTTTCGCGGTATGGATCGCATCGTCGTAGCCGCGATAGCGCCCATCGGCGTCGTTACCGGTCAGTGGCTGCAGCAGCGCGTGGTACAGCGCCGTGTAGAACACGGTGCGGTCATCCTTGCTGCCTCCCTTGATGCGCACGCTCTTGAGTTCACGCTGCCAGGTGGCCTGCGCTTTCGTCTTCATGGCATCAAAAGTCAGGGCTTTGTCGCCCGTCTTGCCGTCGGCGGCGAGGTTGATGCGCGCGCCTTCGGCATCCACGTGCGAGATCGCGCTGACGGCGGTCACGGCCTGGCCGTTTTTCAGGTCGAAGGTCAGCCAGACGCCATGCGGCTTGGCCTCGCCCTGCTGGCTTGGGCCGGCAGCGCCAGGCCAGCCGCCACGATCATCCCAGACGCCCTTGGCGGCAATCGGCTGATCGAACTCCATGCGGAACCAGGTCGTGTACTTGGCGCCGCCGCAGAAACTGCGGGTGACGATCTTGCCTTCGACGGCGCGCTCGCCGACGACCTGCACTTCGCTGCCGATGACGCCATGGCGCTCGTTGGCCTGGGCGACGTTGAGCAGCACGTGGCCGGTCTTGGTGCCCGGCGCATAAGTATAGCGTTCGGCGGCGGCGCGGGTCAGCGCGGTCGCTTCGGCCGTGATGCCGCCGTAGCTGGTCAGCTTGACCTTGTAGTAGCCGGCCTGGCCCACTTCGCCGTCATGCGTGTAGTCAGCAGCGTAGCGCTTGTGGTCGAACGTGCCTTTCTTGGCGGTGTCGAAATCGCCGCCCGGGCCGATGGTGCCGGTAACCGGCAGCACCGACAGCTGCCCGCCCTGCTCCCAGCAACCGGCGCCGGACAGGAACGAGTGGCCAAAACCCCGGATCCGCTTGTCGCTGTAGCGGTAGCCGGCGTAGTGGTCGGCGATCGGGCTGACCTGGATCATGCCGAACGGTGCGGAGGCGCCGGGGAAGGTATTGCCTTCATCCTGGGTGCCGATGAAGGTGTTGACCGGCATGCTGTCGGCCGCCAGCGCGACCTGTGCGCCCAGGGGCAGCAGGCAGGCCAGCACCAGCGTAGGGACACTGAAACGGGTACGGAAATGCGGCATCACGATGCTTCTCCTTCGAGCAGTTCGAACAGTTGGTGCATGGCCGCCGGTGGCGGTGGGGTGGCGCCGGCCTGCAGGCAGGCGGCGGAGCCGGCCGCCAGTGCGGCGTGCAGGTGCGCCTGCAAGGCGCGCTGCGGATGGCGTGCAAGGCTGTGCAAGAGGCCAGCGGCGCTGGCGTCGCCCGCGCCCACCGTGTCCACGACCGCCACCTTCGGCGCCAGCGCGTGGCAGCGCTCATCGCCATGGAACAGGCTCGCACCCTGGCCGCCGCGCGTGAGCAGGCAATAAGCAGCCGGGTTGAACGCGCGCAGGCGCGCCAGGGCGTCGTCCAGCCCCAGGCCAGGGAACAGGCCGCGCAGGTCGTCGTCCGACACCTTGATCAGGTCGGCCAGCGAGGCCATCGCTTCGAGCGTCGGCGTGTAGCGCGCATCCATCAGGTTGCGGTAGTTCGGATCAAAACTGATCGACACGCCCCGTTCCTTCAGCGTGCGCGCCAGCGCCACCAGCGTGGCGGCCAGCGGCTCGCGCGCCAGGCTGATGCCGCCGAAGTGCGCCCAGCACAGACCGTCGAAGGCGCCGGCCGGCAGTGCCGATGGATCGAAATGCAGGTCGGCGCTGTCGTCGCCGATGAAGAAGTAGCGCGGCGGCTCGCCGCCCTCGACCACGGCCAGCAGCGGCGCGCGGTCCACGCGCTGCAGCAGGCGCAGGTCCAGGCCCGCCGCTTCGCTGGCGGTCCACAGCGCGTCGCCAAAACGGTCGCGGCTGATCGCGCCGGCAAACGCCGTCGGCTCGCCCAGCACCGCCAGCGCGCGCGCCACGTTCCAGGTCGAGCCGCCCACGCGGCTGACCCAGCGCTCGTCGCCCTGGTGGATCATGTCGGTCAGCGCTTCGCCAGCGCACAGCATGAACGGCGCATCAACCATGGCGGGGTCCTTTCATCGCGGCGACGATGTCGTAGACCGCGCCCATCGTGTGGTAATCGACCTTGCCGGCCGGGCTTTTCTCGTCACTGAGCTTGCGGTTCTCGCGGTCGAGGATGCGGTACCAGGCGCCGTGCTCGTGGTCGACGAAGTGGCTCCAGCTGTATTGCCAGAGGCGTTCGTACCAGGTCCAGTAGGCGTCGTTGCCGGTGCGCGTGGCCAGGAGCGCAGCTGCGGCGGCGCTTTCGGCCTGCACCCAGAAGTACTTGTGGCTGTCGCAGACGGTCAGGTCGGGCGCGAGCGAATAGGCGACGCCGCCGAACTCGTTGTCCCAACCCTTCTCCACCGCCACCTTGAACAGGCGCTCGGCGGTTGGCAGCAGCCAGCTCAGGTCACCGGTCAGAACACCCGGGGCGCGTGCTTCGAGCTGCACCAGCAGCTTGGCCCATTCGGTGAAGTGGCCCGGCTGGTAGCCCCACGGGCGGAACAGGTTTTCCGGGTCGTCGATGTTGAACTTCCAGTCCGGCTGCCACTGTTCGTCGTAGTGTTCCCAGATCAGGCCACCGCAGCGCGCGGCCTGGCGCTGCGTGATGTTGCTGGCCACCAGATAGGCGCGCTCGAGGTAGCGCGCTTCGCCGGTGGCCTGATGCGCTGCCAGCAGCGCTTCGACCGCATGCATGTTCGCGTTCTGGCCGCGGTACGTCGACAGCGTGCGCCAGTCGTGGCTCGCCTCGTCGGCGTACAGGCCATCGGCCGCGCTCCAGAAGCGCGCTTCCATCAGGTCGAACGTCTCGCCGATCCAGGCGCGCGTCTCGTCCAGCCCCGCCATCGTCGCGTGCGAATACGCCAGCAGCACAAAGGCCTGACCGTAGGCATGCTGGGTGCCGTCTTCGACATCGCGCCCGTCGAGCATCCAGGCGTAGCCGCTGCCGTCCGGTGCACGGTGCGCGTCGCGCAGGAAGCGCACCGCGTGCTGCAGGCCGTCCAGGTAAGCCGCGTCGCCAAACTGACGGTACGCCATCGCGTAGGTGAACACGAAGCGCGTGCTGCTTACCAGATGGCGGTGGCGCGGGTCGTAGACGGCGCCGTCATCCTTGAAATAATGGAACATGCCGCCGGCGGGATCGATCGCGCGCGGGTGGTAAAAGCGCATCGTGTGGCGCGCGTGGTCGAGCAGCTGGTCCGGGCTGCGAAAGTTCGGGAACGTGGTCATGGTGGGGAATGGTGGTTGTACGCTAGTCGTCGTAGCTGCTCTCGCGCACGATCATCTCGACTGGCAGGGTTATCTGGGTGGCGTCCACGTCGCTCTGCTGGAGGCCGGGCTGTTGAGAGTTGGTCTGTTGAAGCTCGGGCTTGGCGAGCAGCGCATCGACGCCGGCGCGACCCAGCGCCTCCTTGTCCACGCGCACGGTGCTCAGTGGCGGGATGGCCGCAGCGGCAGCGGCGATGTCGTCGAAGCCGACGATGGCGAGGTCGTAGGGAATCTTGAGCCCCTCGCCCAGGCAGTACTTCATCGCGACCAGCGCCGTGCTGTCGTTGTAGCAGAACAGCGCGTCGGGCCGCTTCGGCAGCGCCAGCAGGCTGCGCATCGCCTCGATCACGCCGTCGTCGCCCTCGCCCATGGTGGGCACGCTCACTTCGAGGTTCGGATCGGCATGCATCTTCGCGTCGAACAGCGCCTGGCGAAAGCCGCGGTTGCGCTGTCCGATGCTGTAGTGGGCCAGGGACCCCGACAGCATCGCGATGCGCTTGCGCCCGACCCGCAGCAGGTGCTGCGTGGCGAGGTAGCCGCCGCTGATATTGTCCGGGTTGATCGACGTGAAGCCGCGCCGGTGCATATCAACCAGCACCATCGGCTTGCCGGTCTGCTGCAGGGCAGTGAGGATTTCCGGCTCAAAAAAGCCGGCGCACAGGATCGCGTCGGGCTGGTGCAGGCGGATCTGTTCCAGCACCGGCTCGGCCGGCCCGACGACGATCAGCGACAGCGCGATCCCCTCGCGCCGGCACGCTTCTTCGGCCCCGTGCAGCACGGGCGTGAAGAAGGGGCTGGACGTGAGGGTGTTGTGCTGGCTGTGGAGCAGGAACGCGATACGGCGGATCCGGCCTTTCTTCAATAGCGAAAAGTCGTAGCCCAACCGCAGCGCCGCGTCGCGCACGGCCGTGCGCGTGGCCTCCGTCATGCCACCCTGGTTCTTCAGCGCGCGCGAGACGGTGCCAATGGACAGCCCGGTGGCGCTGGCGATGTGGCGCAGCGTGACCTGGCTCACAGGCGCGCCTCCGGCATGCCGGGCATCGTGATCATGGACATGATCGGTCTCCAATCGTTGGTTTAATAAACGCCTCTGTGGGCGTTTTTTGCGTCGTCCGAAAAGGCATCCGGCGCGCGTTGTTCCAGTGCGTTTTATAACAGCCGCGCCTCCGGAGCGTCAACGCGGGCAGACTAAACTGCCCGTGTTTTAGCGCGTTTTAGTAAACAAGCAGCGCCCCAGAGTGCGGTGTGTTTACCGCGCTTCGAGCAGCTCCACTTCGGCCAGCTCGAACGCGGCTCCTTGTGCAAAGCGCAAGCGGTACGCCTTGTACACGCCGGGCTTGGCGATGCCGAACGGGCGCAGCTGACGCTCCCAGGCAAAGACTTCGTTCTCGCGCGTGTCCAGTGCAACCCAGCCACCCTTGGCATCACGGCCTTCCAGCGTCCATGACACCTTGCCCAGCGGCGCCTTGCCGCCGGTGAGCGTGTAGTGGCTGATGCGCGCGCTTTTTGCCAGCGTGATGCCGATGTTCGCTGCCGCCGGCACTTCCACGGCCGTCGCTGCATCGTCGTCGTTCAGCGGCGCGGGCGCGCGCTTGCCGTCCAGCGTCAGCGTGGCACCCTTGCTGCGGTCAACCAGACCCGCGGGCTGCTTGCCAACAGGCGTCAACGATGCCGGCAAGGCGCCGGCCCCAGTGCCCCAGGTCGATGGCGTGCTGCCCATCGTGAACTCCAGCGTCGCGCCGCCAGCGATGTCGTCGTGGCGGATCCATGGTTTGGTCCACGGCTTGCCATTGACCGTGAGCGACTGCACGTAGACGTTCTCCGGGCTGTTGTCATGCGCGATCACGGACAACGTTCGGCCATTTTCCAGGCGTACGTCGGTGCGCGCGAACGCCGGCGAGCCGATCACGTATTCTGGGGACCCCATCCGCAGCGGATACAGGCCCATCATCGCAAACGTGTACCAGGCCGACATCTCGCCATTGTCTTCGTCGCCTGCATAACCCTGCCCGATCTCGCTGCCCAGGTACAGGCGCGCCAGGATGTCGCGTGTGATCTTCTGCGTCTTGGCCGGCTGGCCGGCCGCCGCGTACATCCATGGGATATGGTGCGACGGCTGGTTGCTGTGCGCGTACATCCCCATGCGCACGTCGCGCGCTTCGGTCATTTCGTGGATCACCTGGCGGTAGCTGCCCGAGAACGCTGCCTGCGCCGTTTCGGGCGTGGCGAAGAAGGTATCGAGGCGCTTGCCCAGCGCGGCGCGCCCGCCCATCAGGCTGGCCAGTCCTTCGGCGTCGTGCGGTACGGTGAACGCGAAATTCCAGGCATTGGCTTCCGTGTAGTCGCCACCCCAGCGGCGTGGGTCGAACGCCTTGGCCGGTTCGCGCCACGCGCCCTTGGCGTCGCGGCCGCGGAAGAACCCCGTGGCCGGGTCGTACAGGTGGACGTAATCGGTGGCGCGCGCGCCGAAGTACGCGGCTTCCTCGCGGTAGCGGCGACCGCGCGCAGTATCTCCTTCGCCGCCAGCCAGGGCCGTGGCCATCTGCGCCAGGCCGAAGTCATTGAGTGCGCCTTCGAGCGTCCACGACATGCCTTCATGGACCGACGCATCGGCATATCCGCGGTACATCGACTTGCCCAAACCCTTGCGCCCGACGTTCGACACGGGCGGCACCACCGTCGCGTTCTTCAGCGCCGCCTCGTAGGCCTGGTGCGCATCGAACCCGCGCACGCCCTTGAGCCAGGCGTCGGCGAAAGCGACGTCGGAACTGGTGCCGACCATCAGGTCGGCGTAGCCCGGCGACGACCAGCGCGCCACCCAGCCGCCGTCGCGGTATTGCTGCAGGAAGCCGTCGACCATCTCGCCGGCGCGGGTTGGCGCCAGCAGTGCGTAGGCGGGCCAGGTGGTGCGGAAGGTGTCCCAGAAGCCGTTATTGACATACACCTTACCGGCGACGACGGGCGCCGAGGTCCTGTCGTCGTCGCCACCGGTTTTGGCCTGCGACCAGCCGCTCTGGTCGGCGTGGCGCCAGTCGGGTTGCTGCGCACTGCCGACGTTTTCGTGGCCGACGTTCGGGTACAGGAACAGGCGGTACAGGTTCGAGTAGACCGTCGTCAGCTGGTCGTCGCTGGCGCCGTCCACCTTCACCCGGCCCAGTTCCTTGTCCCAGGCCGCCTGCGCGCGTTCGCGCACGGTGTCGAAACCGGCGTCGCCGATTTCCAGCGCGAGGTTTTTCTGCGCCTGCTCGACCGAAATCAGCGACGTGGCGATGCGCATGCGCACTTCACCGCCGTCGGCCTTGAACTTGATGTAGCCGGTCGGGCGGCCCGTCTCCAGGGGGCCGCTGGCCTGCCAGCGCTGGTCGAAACGCGCGAACACGAACATGCGCGTCGCGCCGTTCGACAGGCCGCTGCGCGTGTCGGTGTAGCCGCGCAGCGTCTGCGTGGCCGCGTCCAGACGCAGGCCGCCGCGTGCATCAACGTTATCGAACAGCAGGTTAGCATCGCCCCCTTGCGGGAAGCGGAAGCGGAAGATCGCCGCCCGTTCGCTCGGCGCAATCTCGGCGCGGATGCCGTTGTCGAAGTCCACGCGATAGGTGTGCGCACGCGCCACTTCGTTATCGTGCGAGAACGACAGTGCGCGGCGCTTGCGGTCGGGATCGGGCTTGCCGCTCGCGTTCGACGGCATGATCTGGAAGGTCTGGCGGTCGCCCATCCAGGGGCTCGGTTGGTGGCTCAGCGACAGCGCCTGCAGGCGCGGGCGGTTGTTCTCGTCGTTCTGTTCGTTCCAGCGATACAGCCAGCTCAGGGTGCTGGCATCGGTGGCCGGCGTCCAGAAGTTAAAGCCGTGTGGCATCGCCGTGGCCGGGATATTGTTCCCGCGCGAGAAGGTGCCGTTGGCTTGCGTGCCGCGCGTGGTCAGCACGTGGTCGGTCGGGCGCTTGGCTTCGGCGCGGGCCTGCTCGCCGATGACGATGTCATCGAGCCAGCCGCTGGCGCCGGCGGCCGCAGTGGGCTGCAGCGCCAGCTCGATCGACTTGATGCGGCGCCCCGCCAGGCTGCCCAGGCGCACCGACTTGTGCGCCCACTGCTGCGGATACAGCGTGTTCGACCTGGCCTGCGCCACCGCGTCGATACGCACGCCGTGGTTGTCGCGCAGGTCCAGGTTCGAGATGCGGCGGCCGTCGTCCAGCACCAGGTCCAGCGCCACGCCGGTGGACGTGGCAATGTCGCCATCGACGATTTCGGGCAGCACGTTCCATGACAGGACCGTGTCGGCCTTGATCGCCAGATCGACCGCGAACAGCGGCAGGCGCCCGCCCTTGCCGTCGCTGTGGTACTGCAGCGCGCGCAAACCGGTATAGCCGGTCTTCGCCTTGGCGGCATACGGCTTGTCGGGGCCACTACCCGGCGTGACCCGGATGCCCTCGCCCGCGGTGGTGGCAGGAAGGGGCTCGTTCGCTTCGAACGACGTGGCAAAAACGTTTGCAGTGCGGGGTTCGGCGGCATTGGCCATGCTGGCCAGCAGCATGGCCACGGCGGCGCCGATGGTGTGGGTCTTGTTCATGGGGTGATCTTCCAGGAAGTTGGGTTGGTCGCGCGCATGGCATCACGCAGCGAACGGACATGGAGGGCGGCGCGCAGCACGCTGTCGCTGGCAGTGGACGTCACGCGCACGGTGACGGGTTCACCCGGCAGGATGGTCAAAGCATTGTCGTGGAACTGCGCATCGACGTCGCCGGCATCGAGCCAGACGCCGCGCGCCAGTGTCGCTGCCGTGATCTCGATGCGGTAGCCGTCAACATCGCGGTGCACGGTCGTGTGCAGGCCGGGATCGCGCCAGGCGACGTCTTTCGCCGGCACGAAGTAGACGACGCCGGTCGATGCCGGCTCGCCCTCTACCTGCAGCGTGAACACGGCAACGGTCGATGCGGGATCGGCGCCGGCCAGCAGGTCGGCATCGGCATACGCGCCCGCGTCGCTAGCTGACAGCGGCGCGACCGTAATGGCCTCGCGTGTATCGCGCAGCACAGCGCCATCGAGCGACATCACACGCGTGTGCAAGGTTCCCTGCACGGCGTGCGTGCGGTCGTTGATGAGGCTAACGCGCGTAGCACCGCGGGCGTCGCGCAATGCCGCGACGGCGACCGGTGCAAAGAAGCGGCGCGCATGAAACTGCAGCGCCTTTGGCCGGCCGAACCAGTCGATACTCGACCACGACGCGCCCGGCCATACATCATTGAGCTGCCAGTACAGCGAACCCATCGTGTGCGGGCGGCTGCGGCGGTGGTGCAGCGCGGCCAGCTCGATGCCGTCGGCCTGCATCACCTGGCTCAGGTAAGCAAACGCCGGGAAATCGACCGGCTCGCCGAACTGCGCCTGCACGTATTTCGTCAGGCGCTCATTGCCCTTGCCGGCCATGAATTTCTGGTGTGCTTCGATGACGGGCGTGGCCACGCCCTGCTCGACGCGCGTGGCAAACGCATCGATCGTGCGCTGCACCGGCCATGCTTGCAGCCCGTACTCGGACATGAAGCGCGGCGTGATGTCGAGGTAGTTGGAGACCGGATGCGCCGGATTGCCCCACACTTCCCAGTAGTGCATGTCCCCGCTGCCTGGGGTATTGGCCGCTTGCTGCAAATCGTTGCCGGGCGAGCTCGACCAGTAGCCGATGCCGCCGCTTTCTTCGGCCACCACGCGGCGCAGGTCGACGCCGAACAGCGCGACATAACCGTCCCAGACCTGAGTGGCAAAGACCGGATCGGCGCGCTCGAGCGTCTTGCGGTGGCCCCAGTTTTTCCAGGCGATCTCCTGCTCGTTATTGCCGCACCAGAGCACGACGCTCGGGCGGTTGCGCAGGCGCCGCACCTGGTCGCGCGCCTCGTGCACGACATTAGCGCGAAACGCCGGATCGTACGCCGGCTGCATCCCGCCGCCGAACATGAAATCCTGCCAGACCATCAGGCCCAGTTCATCGGCGAGGTCGTAGAAATCCTCGTCTTCGTAATAGCCACCGCCCCAGCTGCGCAGCATGTTCATGTTGGCGTCGGCGGCCGATTGCAGCACGTGCCGTAGCTGCTCACGGCGCACGCGCGGCTGGAACATGTCGAACGGGATCGTGTTGGCGCCCTTGGCAAACACGGGAATGCCATTGATGACGAAATAGAAGCCCTGGCCGGCGGCGTCGCGGTCGCGCCGCAGCTCGACGCTGCGCAGGCCCGTGCGTGCAGCGTGCGTGGCAAGCGTGCTGTTGCCATGGCTGACGTCGAGCTGGTAGCGGTACAGCGGCTGCTTGCCGTAGCCGTTCGGGAACCAGCGCTGCGGATCGTCGATCCGCACCGGCAATTCAATGCGGTTGGCACCGGCGCGCAGGTCGATCTGCTTCGTTGCGGTGAGCGTGCGCTGACCGCCGGGCGCCGTCTGCCACAGGCGCAGCGTAAAGCGCCCGGCGCGCACCGCGTCGAGCGATGCGATGGCGGCGATGTCGGCGCGCGCTGCATCGACGCGGTCCTGGCGCAGTTGCAGGTCGTCGATGCGCACTGCATCCCAGCTGTGCAGCACGACGGGTTTGCCGATACCGGCCGTGACGTAGCGCGGGCCCCAGTCCCAGCCATAGTGGTAGCCGGGTTTGCGCACGAAGTTCGCGCTCAGCACATCCTTGGGTTCATCCCCGTAAGGCGACGCGTAGTTGCCGGCGATCTTGTGTGGCATCGCAGCGACCTGCGGCTGCATCGTGTTGATGGGTGAGCGAAACACGATGCGCAGGATGTTGCCGTGCTCGCGCAGCCGGCCGGCCACTGGCACGCGCCAGGTGCGAAACGCATTGTTCGCGTCGAGCAGCTTGACGCCGTTGAGCCAGACTTCGGCAAAGGTGTCGAGTCCGGCGAATACCAGCTCGCTGCGCGCGCGCTGCAGCACGGCGCGCGGCACATCGAAGGCGGTACGGTATTCCCAGTTGGCCAGGCCGATCCACTGCAGGCCCGCTTCGGGCGCGCCGACGTAGGGATCGGGAATCAGGCCGTGTGCCAGCAGATCGGTATGCACAGTGCCCGGCACGGTGGCCGCGCGCCACGGCATGAGGTCGGGATGCGCCGCTTCGCGCGCGTCGCCCGGCAACAGGTGGAAGCGCCAGCCCCCGTCGATGACGAGCTTGTCGGATGGGTTGGCCAGGGCGAGACCTGCGCAGAAGAAAAGAAGCAGGCCGGCGCACAGCGCGCGCCAGCCGCCGGCCGTCGCGATCGTGGTGATCCGAGCGTTCATGGCGTGATCCTGGAAAGAAGACACCCTCCCCGCCAGGGTGGCGGAGAGGGTCGCTGCGGACTCAGAACTTGTAGTTCAGGCCCACATACGCCACACGGCCGGCGTAGTTGTTGCTGTAGAAGCGCGACTTGGTGTCGTTGCCCAGGTACGAGTGCGACTCTTCCTCGGTGGCGTTCAGGACCGATGCGGTCAGGCTCAGCTCCGGCGTGAAGTTGTACGACGCGTTCAGGTCGACCTGGCTGTACGGCGCCTCATACACGTTCAAGCCGTTCATCAGGCCGTTGACCACCAGGCCGCGGCGGTTATACGACGCGCGCAGCATGAGCCGGTCGGTCGAGTAGAACACCGTCACGTTGGCCTGGTTCTTGGCGCTGCCCACCAGCGGCGAGGTGCCGATCTCGGTGCCGTCGGCCAGCGTGATCGCGGCCTGGTTGGTCTTGTTGTACGTGTAGTTGACCTGGAAGCCGATGCCGTTGTCGAACGTGTGCTGCGCGTACAACTCGATGCCTTTCGACACCGCGTCGCGCCCGCCGGCACTGGTCGCGTAGTTCTGCACCGCGATCGCCTCGCCGCCGAGGTTCAGGTTCACGTCACGCACGACCGGCACCGCGAAGTTCTGGACGTTCTTGCGGAAGATGCCGGCGCCGAGCACGGAGCCGCGGTGGAAGTACCACTCCAGGCCCAGGTCGTACTGCGTGGCCTGGTACGGCTCCAGATCCTTGTTGCTGCCCGAGCCGAACCAGCCCTGGCGGTCGCCCCCGCCGATCAGGCGGCGATCATTGACGTATTCCTGGCTGAAGTTGCTCAGGGCGCCCGGTGCGCCGATGTCGTTGTAGCTCGGGCGCGCCACGACCTTCGAGGCGGCGCCGCGCAGCAGCAGCGTGTCGGTCAGGTCGTACGCGACGTTCAGGCTTGGCAGCACATCGGTGTAGGTGCGATCGAGCGAGCTGACGACATAGGTCGAGACGTGGCCGGTGGCCGGATTGGTTTCGCTGTCCGGCACGACCGTGAAGCCACTCGTGCAACCCGAGCCGGCAGGTGCACCGGCAGCGGGCAGGCCACCGGCCAGGCATGGCGCCGGGGTGCCGTCAGGACCGTCGAAGAAGTAGTCGTTGTAGTAGTCGACCTTGTCAGTCGAATCGGCATGCTGGCGGGTGCGCACGACGCGCACACCCAGGTTGCCGCGCAGGCGGTCCGTCTTGAAATTGCCCTGCAAGTACATCGACGTGATCTTTTCATCCACGTTGTAGATGAAGTTTTCTTCGTTGCGGGTCTGCATCTCGCCGTACGTCTGGTTCAGGTACGAGATATAGGCCGGATAGTTGATGCCCGGGAAGGCGCTGGCTTTCAGGCCGCCCGTCAGGTTGCCCAGCGATTCGTCGTACAGGAATTCAGGACGGAACTGGTTGGCAGATGCGTCGCAGCCGTTCTGGTAGCGGCTGTCGTAGTCGCCAGGATTGGCGCCCTTGCAGACCCAGTAATTGTTGCCGGTGCTGCGGCTGGTGCCACCATCGCGGTACTTGGCGCCGAACTGCACCGAGTCCAGCCAGCTGCTGTCGGCGTGCCAGGTCAGGTCGGCCTGCGCGTAGTTCTGGTCGGTGCTGTTGCGGGTCCAGGACGAGGAGGTCGAGCCCAGGTCGATCTCGCCGATGCCGTTGCGCAGGTTCTGCATCAGCTCCGGCGCGAACGTCATCGTCGGCTTGCCGCTCACGTCCCACGATGTGGCCGTGTTACCAAGCGACCAGCTGCCGTCGGCATTCTGCCGACGCGGCTTGATCGGCATGCCGAATTGCAGTTCCGGGCCGCCCTCGGCCCAGGTGCGGCCGAGCTTGAAGGTGGCGTCGACGGACTCGCCCTTCCATTCGACTTCAAAGTCAGCGGTTTGCGACAGCGCCTTCTCGCGGCTGTAGCCACCGGTGATCTGCGGGGTCGGGATCGTGCAATCGTCCGGACCGAAGCCGCCGGTGTTGCTCAAGCCGGCAGCGCCAGCCTGCGCGCTGTTGCAGTAGTACGCCTTGCCTGGACGCACGCTGTACTGCGCGCCGGTCACGACGGTGCCGCTCGGGTCGAACGTGAGGCCGTCGAGCAGGCGCCCGCCCGGCCAATTGCCATCGCCGTCGTAGCGCGCGATATTCCATTCCGGGACCTTCAGCTGGTTGAGCTGCGAATTCTGCTGCAGGTCGAAGCGGAAGTAGTTGGCCGTCATGTTCAGGTTGCGCAGCGGCTTGAACTGCAGCGTGAGCTGGCCGCCCTTGCGCTCGCGCTCGGTGGTGCGCACGTCCAGCGCAACGGCGGTCGGCATCGCGAACTTGGTGTAGTACTTGCCGGACTGGTCATAAAAGCCCGACTGGCCCCACCAGAACGAATTCAGGTTGGAAGGCTGGCCATCGGCGCCCACCGGCGGCTGCGCCTTGTAGTCGTCGGCATACCATTGCCAGTTTTCAGTGCTCGCGCCCATCGTACGCGTGGTGCGCTTTTGCTGGGTGTAGCCGACCAGGACGCCAAAGCGGTTGCTCTCGTCGTGCCACGCGTACTGGCCGGAGAACTGCGGGTCGGTCTTCTTGGTGGTATCGGCCCAAGTGCCTTCCGCATTGACGAAGCCCGTGCCCGACTTGACATCGAGCGGCCGGCGCGTGCGCAGGATCACCGTGCCGCCGATGCCGCCTTCGTCGAAGCGCGCTTCGGACGTCTTGTACAGCTCGGCGCTGGCCAGCATGTTCGACGGCATCAGCATGTAGTTGAACGAGCGCGACGGATCGCCATTCGATTCGGCGGTGGCGACGTAGTTGCCGTTCAGCTGTGTCAGGGTCAGGTCGGACGACAAGCCGCGCACGCTGACGTTCTTGCCTTCGCCGCCACTGCGGGTGACGACCACGCCCGGCACGCGCTGGAGCGCATCGGCCACGTTCTTGTCCGGGAATTTGCCCACGTCTTCGGCGGTCACCACCTCGACGATCGAATTGGCTTCGCGCTTCTGGTCGAGGCTTTTCTCGATGGAGTAGCGAAAGCCCGTCACCACCACCGTCGACGGGCCTGCAGCGGCAGGCTGGTCGGCGGACGGCGCCTCGGTGGCTGCAGTTGCCACTGCAGTTGCAGCCGGGGCTGTCTGCACTGCGCCTGGCTGCGCGGCCGGCGGCTGGGCCGGCTGGTCGGCCGGCATGGTCTGGGCGTGAACGGTCGAGAGCGACAGCAGCGCAAGGCTGACGGCCATGGCGATGGGCGTGACGCTGCAGCGCTGCCGTGAAGCGCGGTGGGTGTGTGAATGCATGTGTGTCTCCTGGTCGTGCCCTGTATGGGCTATCTTTTATGGCGGCAGCAGGTTCAGGCGGCCGTCAACCGGCAGCCTTTGCGCACCGCAACGTGAAGCGTCCCGATGTCATCGCCAGCGCGACACATTCTCAGGGTGTCGCCTGCCGGCCTGTCGCAGATTTACTAAACGGCGGGCATCTCTTCTGCATATCGCAGGGGTCGTGCAAACCGGTACCGCAAATTTATACAAGTAGTGTGTGAAGCCTCAACAAACTTTGGCGGTTTGCGTGAAGTTTAGTGCCGTTTAGTAAACGGCGACTGCACAATTTTCTTCCAGGAATTTTTCATTGCGCGTGTAAGCTGTCGCGCGTCTCCATGATTTCTCCACATTGTGGGCGCACGATGTGTTTCATGCC
Source organism: Telluria sp. LT1R51-2 (assembly GCF_059685775.1). Classification (NCBI taxonomy): domain Bacteria; kingdom Pseudomonadati; phylum Pseudomonadota; class Betaproteobacteria; order Burkholderiales; family Oxalobacteraceae; genus Telluria; species Telluria sp. LT1R51-2. The sequence goes on from NZ_JCASIM010000001.1 coordinate 2,862,875, forward strand.
CACCAAGGAGAACACCATGAACCGCATCATCCGATCCAGCCTGGCCCTCGGCCTTGCCATCACCCTGCCACTGTCAGCCAGCCTGGCGCACGCCGCCGACCAACCCGACTGCCGTGGCACCAGCAGCAAATGTGCACCGCCACCACCACCGCCTGCGCCACCGGCGCCGCCAGTGGGTGCAGTCGCACCAGCGGCACCGCCGGCGCCGCCGGTTGGCACCCCGCCGCCGCCTGCACCACTGGGCGGTCACGCCCTGAAAGACAGGCCAGCGCCACCGGCACCTCCAGCACCACCGGCGTCACCGGCGAACGGCAAGCGGATCGCACCGCCGCCGCCACCACCGCCAGTCGCCGAGATGCCTGACGTTGCGCCACCCGCACCGGCTGATGGACCAGTCCCCAAACCGGTAGCAAGGTAACCGGACGCACCGCAGCATGCGACTTGACTGATGTTATGTTGCGGTGCAAAATAGCTGGCTATGACCGTATTGTCCCTCCCCGCCACCCAGCTCCGCAGCGCCTAACGTGCTTACAGCACGCGTCGCGCCGTACTGCGGCTGGCTGCGGCATCCTTCCCGGGATGCGGACTGCCACGCGGTTATTTCTGCTCAGTAACACCCCCGTAATACCCCTTCCCCATTGCACGTCCATGCACCGCCGTCATCACGACGCCGGTGCGTTGTCGTTCGTCTTGCTGCGCCCTGCTTCGTGCACGGCGTTTCCATTTCTTGCACTCGGCTGTTACAGCCCGGGAAGGTATCCTCATGGTATTTCAACACATCCGCCAGGACTGGTTCTCCAACGTCCGTGGCGACCTGCTTGCAGGTATCGTCGTCGCCCTCGCCCTCATCCCTGAGGCCATTGCGTTTTCCATCATTGCCGGCGTCGACCCGAAGGTCGGCCTGTACGCGTCGTTCTCGATCGCGACACTGATCGCCTTTTTCGGCGGGCGGCCAGGCATGATCTCCGCTGCCACCGGCGCCATGGCCCTGATCATGGTCTCGCTCGTCAAGGAGCACGGCCTCGATTATCTGCTGGCCGCCACCATCCTGACCGGCGTGCTGCAGATCGTCGCCGGCTGGATCAAGCTTGGCCGCCTGATGCGGTTTGTCTCGCGCTCGGTGATCACGGGCTTCGTCAACGCCCTGGCGATCCTGATTTTCCTCGCCCAGTTACCTGAACTGACGAACGTCACGTGGCACGTGTACGCCGTCACTGCGGCCGCGCTGGCCATCATCTACGGCTTGCCGTACCTGACGCGCGCCGTGCCGTCGCCGCTGGTCGCGATTGTCGTCATGACCGGCGCGTCCATCGCACTGGGCCTGGACATCCGCACCGTCGGCGACATGGGCGAGCTGCCGGACAGCCTGCCGTCGTTCCTGATCCCGAACGTGCCGTTCAGTCTCGAGACCCTGCAGATCATCTTGCCGTACTCGGCCACGCTGATGCTCGTGGGCCTGCTTGAATCGCTGATGACCGCCACGATCGTCGACGACCTGACCGATACCCGCAGCGACAAGAACCGTGAATGCGTCGGTCAGGGCATCGCCAACGTCGCTACCGGCTTCATCGGCGGCATGGCCGGCTGCGCGATGATCGGCCAATCGGTGATCAACGTGAAATCGGGCGGCCGTACCCGCCTGTCGACGCTGACCGCTGGCGTCGTGCTGCTGCTCATGGTCGTGTTCCTGGGCGACTGGGTGCGCCAGATCCCGATGGCGGCGCTGGTTGCCGTGATGATCATGGTGGCCATCGGCACGTTCAGCTGGAGTTCGATCAGCAACCTGCGCGCGCATCCGGCCAGCTCGAGCATCGTCATGCTCGCCACGGTCGTCGTCACCGTGGCCACGCACGACCTGGCCAAGGGCGTGCTGGCGGGCGTGCTGTTGTCGGGCGTGTTCTTTGCGCAGAAAGTCAGCCGGATGCTGAGCGTGACGTCGCGCGTGGAGACTGGCACGGATGGCGGCGAGGTCCGTCACTACCTGGTCAGCGGTCACGTGTTCTTCGTGTCGTCCGACCAGCTCGTCCATGCGTTCGACTACAGCCCGACGCGCGCGACCGTGCACATCGACCTGAGCGACGCGCATTTCTGGGACATCACTGCCATCGGCGCGCTCGACAAGGTCGTGCTGAAACTGCGCCGCGCCGGTGCGCAGGTGGTCGTGCATGGCCTGAACGAGGCCAGCGCCACCCTGATGACCCGCTTTGCCATCCACGACAAGGACGGCGCCGAGGACATGCTGGCCGGTCACTGATCAGAGTGTGGCGCAGACGGGCGTCATGAGGTTGGCAGATTGATTACAATCAGCGCCTATTTCATGCCCCTGGAGGCGCCATGTTCGACTTCGATCTACCCTGGTGGGAGCTGATCGCGCGCGGCGCGATCGTCTACTGCGCCCTGCTCGCCATGATGCGCATTGCAGGCCGCCGTACAGTCGGGCAATTCACGCCGTTCGACCTGCTCGTGGTGATGCTGTTGTCCGAATCCGTGTCCAATTCGATGACCGGTGGCGACGAATCACTGCTCGGCGGGCTGGTCATCGCTGCGACACTGGTGGCGCTGACCGTGCTGATCGCCTTCCTCACATCGCGCAGCCGCAAGTTCGAGGCGTTCGTCGAGGGCAGTCCCGTATTGATTGGGCGCGATGGCGTGTTCTTCAAGGATGTGATGAAGCGCTGCCGTCTGTCGCAGGACGATGTCGAAGAAGCGCTGCGCGGCGCCGATTGCCCGCGCCCGAAGATGAAGTGCGCGTTTCTCGAAGTGAACGGCTCCATCAGCATCATGCAGAATCCGCAGTAGATCAGCTTGCGGCGCGCTCCGCCAGCAGCTGCCCCCAGGCGGGAATCGCGGCGCGCCAGAATGCCTCGATGGAATCCGGCGCTGGCCCGTCGAGCACAAGCCCCAGAAACGCCGCGGTCTCCATCAGAACGTCGATTGCGGCAGGCGCATCGCCTGCCGTGACGGCAAGCGCACCCGTCTGCTTCGACAATTTTTCTCCATTGCTGTTGCGTACCACCGGCACGTGCAGGTAGCGCGGCGTCGGTGCGCCGAGCAGCCGCTGCAGATGGATCTGGCGCGGCGTCGAGTCGAGCAGATCTGCGCCGCGCACGATGTCGGTCACGCCTTGCTCGATATCGTCCACCACGACCGCCAGTTGATAGGCCCAGAACCCGTCCGCGCGCTTCAGCACGAAGTCGCCGGCATCACGGGCCAGGTGCTGCGTGACTGGTCCGGCAAAACGGTCAACAAAGGTAATGGCATCCTCGCCCGCCGCCGGCACGCGCACGCGCAGGCTGCGCATGGTGCGTCCCGGGCCGAGGCCATGGCGGCAGGTGCCCGGATAGATGGCGCTGCCGTCGGGTGCTACGCCGATGCGCGAATCGGCAATCTCGCGCCGGTTGCAGCCGCACGGATACGTGTCGCGCTCAATGCGCGCGGCAGCGGCTTCATACAAATGCTTGCGCCGGCTTTGCCAGACGATGTCGCCGTCATGCCCCATCCCAAGCGCGGCCAGCAGTTGCAGCATGCGGTCGGCCGCGCCGGGTACGCTGCGGCCTTCGTCGATGTCTTCGATGCGGATCAGCCAGGTGCCCCCGTGCCAGCGGGCGTCGAGGTAGCTGGCCATGGCCGCAACCAGCGAACCGGCATGCAGCGGCCCGGAAGGCGATGGCGCAAAGCGGCCTATGTAATGCGTCTTCACTGCAAGCTGCTTATTTCTTTGGTTGCTTTTCGTGGTCGGCGATGATCCCGACGACCTGGTCGTTGACGGCATTGGGCACCGCCAGCGACAGCTGATAGTGGACGATCTCGAAGCCTGACTTGGTCTTGCGCAGCACGCCACTGGCCATCGCCGGCCCCATGTTTTTGGTATCGAGCAGCTCGTCGAACCAGATCAACGATTTGTCGGCCGACGCATAGACATTGCGGCGCGTGGCCTTGAAGGTCCAGGCGGATTTGGCATCGAAGTACTTCTTCGACCATGCCTTGAATTCGTCGCGCGTCCACAGCTCGGTGCGGTCAGTGCCGATATACACGCCATCCTTGGCGATCTTGTCGAAGTACGCCATGCGCGTGTTGGCGGCGTCATCGTGCCAACCGTCGACGAAGGCGTTGACTTCGCGCGTGAGGGTCGCATCGGTGGCGGCGTGCGCAGCGCCGCCCAAGCCCAGCGACAAAGAAAGGCACAGGAAGCAGGCGGCGAAAAAACGGTGCATGGTGGTTCCCTCGATGACGATCATGAGGAAAACATTCTACACATGCACGCGACAGGCCGTGGCACTACCGCTTCGCCGGTTCGGGTTGATGCTCGATGCCGAGCACCGTGGCCTCATGCGGGCCATCCGGCTGCTGCCACGACATCCGCCCGCCAACGCGCACACCCAGCAGTGCCATGCCGGCCGGCGTGAGCACCGAGAGCCGTTCGGCGGTGTCCTGCATATCGTTGGGGTAACTCAGCGTCATCGTTTCTTCTTCGCTGGCGCCGGCCACGCGAAAGCGCACGCGCGAATTCATGGTCACGACATCGAGCGGCATCTCCCACGGCTCGACCAGTTGCGCATGTTCCAGTTCACCCAGCAGCGCGTCGCGCGCCCTGGCCTGTGCTGGCGAAAGCCGGTCGAGTGCGCGCTCGAGGCGCTCGAGATCCAGCCAGGAAACAACCATTGCATCACTCATTTCAGTCTCCACGATCAGCGTTGAAAGAGCCGGCTTGCCGCTGCGATGGCGGCGCCTGGCTGCGGTGCTACGAACGGATGCCGTACGCCGCTCGGCCATGGGCTGCGCGGAGTAATCCCAGCCGCGCCAGCGTGCGTGCACCAATGGGGTCGCCTGATCGTGAATGCATGGAATGTTTCATAGTGGAAATTGATACTGATGAGCTCAGTATAGACCGCTTCAGCGGCAACGCCAGGGGTCGGTCAACGAAATATTTTCGTTGCATGCGCCATGAAAAAAGCGGGCCGCAGCCCGCTTTTTTAGCGATCGAACGGGCGGATTAACGCTTGTCCATGTCCGGCACGTCACGCGCCGGCGAACCGACGAACAGCTGACGTGGACGGCCGATCTTCTGCTCTGGATCGGCGATCATTTCGTTCCACTGCGCGATCCAGCCGATGGTACGGGCCATCGCAAAGATGCCGGTGAACATGGTGACCGGGATACCCAGCGCCGATTGCACGATGCCCGAGTAGAAGTCGACGTTCGGGTAGAGTTTACGCGACACGAAGTATTCGTCTTCGAGAGCGATGCGTTCCAGTTCCATCGCCAGCTTGAACAGCGGGTCGTCCTGCAGGCCCAGTTCTTCCAGCACTTCGTGGCAGGTTTCGCGCATCAGCTTGGCACGCGGGTCGAAGTTCTTGTACACGCGGTGACCGAAGCCCATCAGCTTGACGCCGGAGTTCTTGTCCTTGACCTTCTCGATGAAGGCCGGGATGTTCTCGACGCTACCGATTTCCTTCAGCATGTTCAGCGCTGCTTCGTTCGCGCCGCCGTGGGCAGGGCCCCACAGGCAGGCGATGCCGGCTGCGATACAGGCGAACGGGTTGGCGCCCGACGAACCGGCCAGACGGACGGTCGAGGTCGATGCGTTCTGCTCGTGGTCTGCGTGCAGGATCAGGATGCGGTCCAGGGCGCGCACCAGCACGTCGTTGACCTTGTACTCTTCGCACGGGTTGGCGAACATCATGTACATGAAGTTGGCGCTGTACGACAGGTCGTTGCGTGGGTACACGAACGGTTGGCCGACGTTGTACTTGTAGGCCATGGCGACCAGGGTCGGCAGCTTGGCGATCAGGCGGATTGCCGAGATTTCGCGCTGCTTGGCATCGTTGATGTCCAGCGAGTCGTGGTAGAACGACGCCAGCGCGCCGACCGTACCGACCAGCACCGACATCGGGTGCGCGTCGCGACGGAAGCCACGGAAGAAGAAGTTCATCTGCTCGTGGATCATCGTGTGCTTGGTCACGGTGTCGGTGAACAGGTCTTTCTGTTCAGCGTTCGGCAGTTCGCCGTTCAGCAGCAGGTAGCAGGTTTCCAGGAAGTCGCAGTTGACGGCCAGTTGCTCGATCGGGTAACCGCGGTACAGCAGCTCGCCCTTGTCACCGTCGATGTAGGTGATGCTCGAGTTACAGGCGGCGGTCGACATGAAGCCAGGATCGTACGTGAACTTGCCGGTCGCGCCGTACAGCTTGCGGATGTCAACGACGTCCGGGCCGATGGTGCCTTTGTAGATCGGCATGTCGATCGACGGGCTGCCGTCCGAGAACGACAGGGTGGCTTTGGTATCAGAGATGTTCATGGCACTTCCTTCTTGTGGGAGTGGGTCTACAAAATAAAACGAAACCGGGGGGCGCCGCAACGTGCCGCGTTGGCGAATCGGATGCCCATAGTTCGCTTACGCTAGCCGCAGCTTCGCCAGCAAGGCGTGCACGTGCGGCAGGTCGAGCTCGCCGGAGAGCTCATTGCGCCCCAGCAGCAGGTCCAGCAACGGGTTGTCAGCCAGATCAAGCAGGCGCGTCAGCGCATCGACCTCGTCGTCGGTCAGGTCCTGTTCGTGCGCGTCGAGAAAGCGCGTCAGGATCAGATCGTTCTCGAGCAGGCCACGACGTGCACGCCAGCGCAGGCGTGAACGGTTGGCAGGATCGGCTTGATGTGTAATCACATTAAAATCCGTTGTTGGTTCGACATCATACTCCGGCTGCCATGATTCGGCAGTACGGTACTTTTACGGTAATGCACACATTCGTCGAGCGCAATGCTCGACGCACGTCTGGACACCGGAACGCGTGCGACGTCCTTTGGGGCGCCGCACGCATTGCATCGCTTAAATCGCGCGACGCACCAGCAGTTCCTTGATCTTGCCAATCGCCTTGTTCGGATTGAGGCCCTTCGGGCACACGTCCGTACAGTTCATGATCGAGTGGCAGCGGAACAGGCGGTACGGATCTTCCAGGTTGTCCAGGCGATCGTTGGTCGCTTCGTCGCGCGAGTCGGCGATGAAGCGGTACGCTTGCAGCAGGCCGGCAGGACCGACGAACTTGTCCGGGTTCCACCAGAACGACGGGCACGAAGTCGAGCAGCAGGCGCACAGGATGCACTCGTACAGACCGTCGAGCTCTTCGCGCTCTTCAGGCGACTGCAGACGCTCTTTTTCAGGGCGGATCGACTCGTTGATCAGGTACGGCTTGACCGAGTGATACTGCTTGAAGAAGTTGGTCATGTCGACGATCAGGTCGCGCACCACCGGCAGGCCTGGCAGAGGACGCAGCACGATCGGCTGAGTCAGCTCGTTCAGGTTGGTCGTGCAGGCCAGGCCGTTCTTGCCGTTGATGTTCATCGCGTCCGAACCACACACGCCTTCACGGCACGAGCGGCGCAGCGCCAGCGAGTCATCGACATCCGCCTTGATGCGCTGCAGGACGTCCAGCAGCATCTTGTCGGTGTCTTGCAGCTCGACCGAAACGTCTTGCATGTAAGGCTTCGAATCCTTGTCCGGATCGTAGCGGTAAATTTTCAGTTGGACAGTGCGTGCCATGTTTTACCTATCTCATCACGGCCGCCGGGCGACAATCGCCCGGTAGCCACAAAATATTTAGAAAGTACGTGCTTTCGGCTTGAAGGTCTCGACCGTCAGCGGCTTTTGCACAACGCCCTTGTACTCGAGGCGGTTGCCTTCGGAGAAGAACAGCGTGTGCTTCATCCAGTTCGCGTCGTCACGGGTTTCGTAATCGCTGTGGGCATGGGCGCCGCGCGATTCCTTGCGCGCCTGGGCTGAAACGATAGTCGCTTTCGCGGTCTCGATCAGGTTGTCCAGCTCGAGCGCTTCGACACGGGCCGTGTTGAACACCTTCGACTTGTCCTTGAACGACACGTTCTTGCGACGCTCGTCGAGTACCATGATTTCCTTGACGCCCTGCGTGAGCAGCTGGTCGGTGCGGAACACGCCGCAGTACTTCTGCATCGTGGCGCGGATATCGTTGGCGACGTGCTGCACTTTTTCGGTGCCGGTCGACGTTTCCAGGCGGTTCAGGCGATCCAGCGCGAAGTCGGCAGCGTCAGCCGGCATCGGCTTGGCCACTTTCTTCTTCAGGTCGGATGCGACGACGTGGTTGCCGGCCGCGCGGCCGAACACGATCAGGTCGAGCAGCGAGTTCGTGCCCAGGCGGTTCGCGCCGTGGACCGAGACGCAGGCGCATTCGCCGATCGCGTACAGACCGTTGACGATCTTCTGACCGCCCGCGCCGTCCGGTGCCACGACCTGACCATGGATATTGGTCGGGATGCCGCCCATCTGGTAGTGAATCGTCGGCACGACAGGAATCGGTTCCTTGGTCGCATCGACGTTGGCGAACTTGTGGCCAATTTCGAGGATCGAAGGCAGACGCTTCTTGATGGTGTCGGCGCCGATGTGGCGCAGGTCCAGCAGCACGTGGTCCTTGTTCGGACCGCAACCGCGGCCTTCCTTGATCTCTTGGTCCATCGAGCGCGACACGAAGTCGCGTGGCGCCAGATCCTTCAGCGTCGGCGCGTAGCGCTCCATGAAGCGTTCGCCGTTGCTGTTGATCAGGATACCGCCCTCGCCGCGCACGCCTTCGGTGATCAGGACGCCCGCGCCCGCCACACCGGTCGGGTGGAACTGCCAGAACTCCATGTCCTGCAGCGGCAGGCCGGCACGCGCCGCCATGCCCATGCCGTCACCGGTGTTGATGAAGGCATTGGTCGATGCGGCAAAGATACGGCCTGCGCCGCCGGTAGCGAAGATGGTGGTCTTCGCTTCCAGGATCATCACGTCGCCCGTTTCCATTTCCAGTGCCATCACGCCGACCACGTCGCCTTCGGCGTCGCGGATCACGTCCAGCGCCATCCATTCGACGAAGAAGTGGGTGCGGGCACGGACGTTACGCTGATACAGCGTGTGCAGCAGCGCGTGACCGGTACGGTCGGCTGCTGCGCAGGCGCGCTGGACCGGCTTTTCGCCGAAGTTGGCCGTGTGACCGCCGAACGGACGCTGGTAAATCGTGCCGTCAGGGTTACGGTCGAACGGCATGCCGAAGTGTTCCAGCTCGTACACGACCTTCGGTGCTTCGCGGCACATGAATTCGATCGCATCCTGGTCACCCAGGTAGTCGCCACCCTTGACGGTGTCGAACATGTGCCAGTACCAGTCATCCTCGCTCATATTGCCGAGCGAAGCGCCGATGCCGCCCTGCGCCGCCACGGTGTGCGAGCGGGTCGGGAAGACTTTCGACAGGACAGCAACGTTCAGGCCGGCTTCGGCCAGTTGCAGGGATGCGCGCATGCCGGAACCGCCGGCGCCCACGATGACCGCGTCAAAACGACGGGTAGGAATTGCAGTTTTGATAGCTGCCACGATTACACACTCCAGAGAATTTGCACGGTCCAGGCGGCGCAAGCGAGCAGCCAGAAGATCGTTGCCAGCATCAGGAACAGACGCAGGCCTGCCGATTTAACATAGTCCATCCAGATGTCGCGGATGCCGACCCAGGCGTGGTAGTACAACGCGAGGAAGGTCACCAGCGAGAACAGCTTGAACCATTGGCGGGAGAACAGGCCTGCCCAGCCTTCGTACGTGAAATTCTGCCCGGTCAGGAACGCGACCAGCAGGATGACCGTGTAGACCGCCATGACGATGGCGGTGATGCGCTGCGCCAGCCAGTCCTTGACGCCGTAGTGTGCGCCAACGACAAGGCGGCGCGGGCCGATATTATTCTTGGTTGCCATGATTTAGAACACTCCGAACAGTTTCAGGCCGACCAACGCGGTCAGCGCCAGGCTGATGACCAGGACCCAGCGGGCGGTCGACTGGGCTGCATCCTTGTCCAGGGCAATGTGATTGTCCATGAACAGGTGACGGATGCCGGCGGTAAAGTGGTGCAGGTAAGCCCACGACAGGCCCAGCAAAATCAGCTTGGCGAGCGGGTGCGAAACAATGCCGGCAAAATAGACGAACGACGATTCCGACAACAGGCTTTGCTGGAACAGGTACAACAGGAAAGGCAAGGCCAGGAACATGCCGGCGCCGCTGACGCGGTGCAGGATCGACACGATCGCCGATGGCGGCATGCGATATTTGCTGGTGATATCGGTGATGCCGATATTGCGGAACTCCGGCCGCCCCTTCTGCTTTGCTTCTCTCACGGCTTCGGACATGATGGTACACCTCCCTTATGACAACAATTTTTATGTGAGCCCTATGGATTTTCGCTGATTTCCCTGTCCTGGTCCGTTCACGCGACGCCAGGTGGGCGGGACAGCGGGCGTAGGACCGGGTCATGTCCGCCGCACACCCAAAACCAAACTATTTTAGTCTCTCTTGCCGACTTTCGCTGCAGGCAAAATTTACCGCTGCAAAGTTTTCCCATACTGCTGAGCTACTTGTCAGGACAGCTCGTTCTGATAGTGATGTTGTTCAGTCAAGTACATGCCACGGCGCAGCTCGACTGCCTTGTCGCCATACGTGAACGAGACCCGCTCGCCGCACAGCAACGGCGTGCCCTCGGGCACTTTCAAATACTCGGCCGTGGCGGCATCGGCCGTCACCGCGCGGATCTTTTCCGTCGCGCGGATCATGCGGGTGCCAAATTCCGTTTCGAACAGGCCATACATCGGGCCCTTGTATTCCACCAGGCGCTCGGCGCTCAGGCCCTTGAACAACTGGCCCGGCAGCCACAGCTCTTCCAGGATGGTGGGCTTGCCCTCGAACGACTGCACGCGCTTGATGTAGACGACGGCGTCGCCCGCTTTCAGGTCGAGCAGGCGCGCCACCTCGGCCGGGGCCCGGATGCGCTTGACCTCGAGGAAGCGGTTTTCGGGATGGTGCGGCAGGCCTTCGTCGGGCCGCAGGCGCAGGAAGCGAAAATGCGCGCGTTCTTCGGCGTGGCTGGCAACGAACGTGCCCTTGCCCTGGCGGCGCAAGACCAGGTTTTCGGCCGCCAGCTCATCAATAGCCTTGCGCACCGTGCCCTGGCTGACCTTGAAACGGCCGGCCAGCTCGACTTCACTCGGCATCATCTCGCCCGGTTTCCACTCGCCAGCCTGCAGGCTTTTGGTGATCAGGGCCTTGATCTGCTGGTACAGCGGCCGGAAGGACGGCGAGCCGCTGGCGGCAGGGTCGGCAGCCGGATTGGACGAGGTGGAATTCATAGACCGGGATTTCACCACAAAAGTGACATACCGTCCAGCTTTTGAGGCATTCAGATATCTGTCTTATATAAGACATAAGATATGAATTGACAGCGTTCATGGGGCAGGCATACACTCATGCCCGACCGGGAGTCGGTGGCACTCTTGCCAGAGTACGCGCGCGACACCCGCGATTGACTTTTGAATAGCCCGGCCGACGCTTTTTGTTATCATTGCAGTCTGATTAAAGTCTGATTGCAGCTGAGCCCTACAAGCGTATGCTCGGCGTCGACCTCGGTGCAAACCGTTTTCATTCCCACTTTTGGAGATTCATCATGGCTAAAACCCCAATGCGCGTCGCTGTGACCGGCGCTGCCGGCCAGATCGGCTATTCCCTGCTGTTCCGCATCGCCAACGGCGACATGCTCGGCAAGGACCAGCCGGTCATCCTTCAGCTGCTCGAAATCGACAACGAAAAAGCACAGAAGGCGCTCAAGGGCGTCATGATGGAAATCGACGACTGCGCATTCCCGCTGCTCGAAGGCATGACCGCGCACTCGGATCCAATGACCGCGTTCAAGGATGTCGACGTCGCCCTGCTGGTCGGCGCCCGTCCACGTGGCCCGGGCATGGAACGCAAGGACCTGCTCGAAGCCAATGCCCAGATCTTCACCGTGCAGGGCAAGGCACTCGACGCCGTCGCGTCGCGCAACGTCAAGGTCCTGGTGGTCGGCAATCCAGCCAACACCAATGCCTACATCGCCATGAAATCGGCACCGAACCTGCCAGCGAAAAACTTCACCGCGATGCTGCGTCTGGACCACAACCGCGCGCTGTCGCAAGTGGCTGCCAAGACCGGCAAGGCCGTCAAGGACATCGAAAAAATGGTCGTCTGGGGCAACCACTCGCCAACGATGTACGCCGACTACCGCTTCGCCACCGCCGGCAGCGAGCAGGTCAAGGACCTGATCAACGACCAGGAATGGAACGCCAACACCTTCCTGCCAACCGTCGGCAAGCGCGGCGCTGCGATCATCGAAGCGCGCGGCCTGTCGTCGGCAGCCTCGGCCGCCAACGCAGCCATCGACCACGTCCGTGACTGGGTCCTGGGCACGGATGGCAAGTGGACCACGATGGGTATCCCGTCGGACGGTTCGTACGGCATTCCTGAAGGCACCATGTTCGGCTTCCCGGTCACGACCGAGAATGGCGAATACACGATCGTGCAAGGTCTGGACATCGATTCGTTCTCGCAAGAGCGCATTAACCTGACCCTGAAAGAGCTGGAAGAAGAAAAAGCCGGCGTCGCACACCTGCTGGGCTAATCAGTACAAGGCGCATGGCAGTTGCCATGCGCCAACCACGCCGTGCCCGTCAACCGGCACGGCGGTGTTTTATGCAACCAAGCGTTGTCAAGAAATCTATGCATCCTTCCGAGGTTTTATTCCAGGGCAAACGCCAGCCGCTGCTTCTCCCTGCCTGCGATCACTACGCCGGCTCAGAGAAACTGATGCGCAAATCGCTGACCCTGCAACAAGAGCTTGGCCCCTTGTTTGACATCACCTTCGACTGCGAAGACGGCGCCCAGGCCGGCGTCGAGCACGAGCACGCTGTTTTGGTGGCGAGCTTGCTGAACAGCGAAGAGAACCGCTTTAACCGCGTCGGCGCGCGCCTGCACGAGCCGGCCAGCATCCACTTTGCCAACGACGTCGCCCTCATCGTCGGCGCCGCTGCGGCGCGCCTGGCGTACGTGGTGCTGCCGAAAGTCGACGGCGTCGACGAAGTACGCGGCGCCATCGAGTTGATCAACAAGTATGCGCTCGCCGCCGGCCGCGCCGCCCTGCCCGTCCACGTGCTGATCGAAACCCACGGCGCGCTGCGCGACGCCTACGCGATTGCGGCGCTGCCGCAGGTCGAGTGCCTGTCGTTCGGCATCATGGATTTCGTCTCGGCCCACTACGGCGCGATTCCCGCCAGCGCGATGCGCACGCCGGGCCAGTTCACGCATCCACTGGTGGTACGCGCGAAGCTCGAGATGGTGGCGGCCTGCCACGCGCACGGCAAGGTGGCGTCGCACAATGTGACGACCGACATCAAGGACAGCGCGACGGTGGCAAACGATGCCCAGCGCGCCGGCGCCGAGTTTGGCTTCACCCGCATGTGGAGCATCCACCCGGACCAGATCAAGCCGATCCTCAAGGCGTTCACGCCGCGTTTGTCCGAAGTCAATGAAGCCACGAATATCCTGACCGAAGCGATGGTGGCGGGTTGGGGACCGATTGCGCAACACGGCCGCTTGCATGACCGTGCGAGCTACCGATACTATTGGTCGGTGTTGCAGCGGGCCAAGCTGGCCGGCCTCGCACTGCCCGAGGCAGCTGCAGCCATCGTCAACCTCTCCGACTCCCGATAATCCCGACCATGGCCACCCTCCTCTCTCCAATCGTTGCTGCCTGCGCACTTGCCCTTGCCACCGCCGTCGCCTGTGCACCGGCCAACGCCGCCACACCGGTAGCGCACCCGAAAGCCTCCGCCGTACTCGCTGCTGAAGCCGCCAAAAAGCCGGCGAAGGCTGCCGCCAAGAAGCCGGGCAAGAAAGCGAAAGCTGCTGCTGCCACCGCTGCCGTTACGGCCGCCGTGATGGCCGCCGACCCGCTCGAGGTCGACGAACCGGACATCACCGATACCAAGACCACCGAGTACGATTGCGAGCTGGGCAACAAGATCACGATCTACACGAACGACAACGATGCGGCCCATATCGCTTTGCGCTGGAAGACCCGGCTGCACCGCCTGGCCCGCATCGGCACCACCACCGGCGCCTTGCGCTTCGAAAATCCGCACTATGGCCTGATCTGGATCGGCATTCCGTCCAAGGGCATCCTGCTCGACTCGAAGCTCAACCGCCAGCTGGCCAATGAATGCAAGAACGCCACCCAGTCCGCGATCGTGGCGACCGCGGCGCCGGAGGCGAGCAAGACTTGAGCCGCGGCCTGGGTTTCCCGGATCCAGACCGTCCTGTCGCCTGATGTTATTTGATACTGTTGAAATAACAACGTTGTTGATAACAATATTCCACTGAAGGAGAGATTATGTCTCGCAACACCCTGAATACACTGAAGGAATTCCCGATCGGCGCAGGCCAGAGCGGCCAGTTTCACTCGCTGCCAGCGCTGGCGGAATCCCTGGGTGTGAACCTGTCGCGCCTGCCGGTGTCGATTCGTATCGTCCTGGAATCCGTACTGCGTAACTGCGACGGCAAGAAGGTCACCGAAGAGCACGTCAAGCAGGTCGCCGGCTGGAAAGCCACCGCCGAGCGCACCGACGAGATCCCGTTCGTCGTGGCCCGCGTCGTGCTGCAAGACTTTACCGGCGTGCCGCTGCTGGCCGACCTGGCCGCGATGCGCAACGTCGCCGCCAAGATGGGCGCCGATCCGAAGAAGATCGAGCCACTGGTGCCGGTCGACCTGGTCGTCGACCACTCGGTCACGATCGACCACTTCCGCGAGCCAAACGCACTCGACCTGAACATGAAGCTGGAATTCTCGCGCAACAACGAGCGCTACCAGTTCATGAAGTGGGGCATGCAAGCCTTCGACACCTTCGGCGTCGTGCCACCGGGCTTCGGCATCGTCCACCAGGTTAACCTGGAATACCTGGCGCGCGGCGTCATGAAGCAAGGCGACGTGTACTACCCTGACACGCTGGTCGGCACCGACTCGCACACCACCATGATCAACGGCGTTGGCGTGGTCGGCTGGGGCGTGGGCGGCATCGAAGCCGAGGCCGGCATGCTGGGCCAGCCGGTGTACTTCCTGACCCCGGACGTCATCGGTGTCAACCTGAAAGGCAAGCTGCGCGAAGGCTGCACCGCGACCGACCTGGTGCTGACCGTCACCGAACTGCTGCGCAAAGAAAAAGTCGTTGGCAAGTTCGTCGAGTTCTTCGGCGCCGGCACCCGCTCGCTGTCGACCACCGACCGCGCGACCATCGGCAATATGGCGCCTGAATACGGCGCGACGATGGGCTTCTTCCCAGTCGACGAAGCCACCGTTGACTACTTCCGCGGCACCGGCCGTACCGAAGAAGAGCTGGCGGCGTTCGAAGGCTACTACCGCGCCCAGGGCATGTTCGGCATCCCGCAAGAAGGCGAAATCGACTTCACGCGCGTCGTCGAGCTGGATCTGTCGACCGTCACGCCATCGCTGGCAGGCCCGAAGCGTCCGCAGGACCGTATCGAACTGGGCAACGTGAAGAACAACTTCACCGAACTGTTCAGCAAGCCAACGACCCAGAACGGCTTCAACAAGAACCCGGACGACCTGAACAAGCAATACACGACGACCAACGGCGTGAACGTGAAGAACGGCGACATCCTGATTGCCGCCATCACGTCGTGCACCAACACGTCGAACCCGAGCGTGCTGCTGGCCGCAGGTCTGCTGGCCAAGAAAGCCGTCGAGCGCGGCCTGACCGTGGCGCCGCACATCAAGTCGTCGCTGGCCCCTGGCTCGCGCGTGGTCACCAATTACCTGACCGCTGCCGGCCTGCTGCCATACCTGGAAAAGCTGGGCTTCGGCGTGACCGCCTACGGCTGCACGACCTGCATCGGCAATGCCGGTGACCTGACCCCGGAACTGAACGCCGCGATCACCCAGAACGACATCGTCGCCTCGGCCATCCTGTCGGGCAACCGTAACTTCGAAGCGCGGATCCACCCGAACATCCGTTCGAACTTCCTGGCCTCGCCACCACTGGTCGTCGCTTACGCGATCGCCGGCAACATGACGCGCGACCTGATGACCGAGCCAGTCGGCCAGGACAGCAACGGCGTGGACGTGTACCTGGGCGACATCTGGCCGACCTCGCAGGAGATCGGCGAGCTGATGCGCTTTGCCATGAACTCGGAAGTGTTCAAGTCGAACTACGCCGACGTCAAGGGCAACCCGGGCGAGCTGTGGGAACGCGTCACGACGACCGAAGGTCAGGTCTACAACTGGCCTGAGTCGACCTACATCGCCGAACCACCGTTCTTCGCTGACTTCGAGATGACCCCGAAAGCGGTCGCTACCGGCATCACCGGCGCACGCGCACTGGGCGTGTTCGGCGATTCGATCACCACCGACCATATCTCCCCGGCCGGTTCGATCAAGGAAGACGGCCCAGCGGGCAAGTGGCTCAAGGAACACAACGTCCTGAAAGCCGACTTCAACTCGTACGGCTCGCGTCGCGGTAACCACGAAATCATGATGCGCGGCACCTTCGCGAACGTGCGTATCAAGAACCGCATGATCCCGGTCGGTCCGGACGGCTCGGCAATCGAAGGCGGCATCACGCAGTTCCAGCCAACCGGCGAACAGATGTCGATCTATGACGCTGCCATGAAGTACGTGGCTGACGGCACCCCGACCATGATCTTCGGCGGCGAAGAGTACGGCACCGGCTCGTCGCGTGACTGGGCAGCCAAGGGCACCCAGCTGCTGGGCGTGAAGGCCGTGATCGTGCGTTCGTTCGAACGCATCCACCGCTCGAACCTGGTCGGCATGGGTGTGCTGCCACTGCAATTCATCGGCAACGACAGCGTCGACAGCCTGGGCATCACCGGTAAAGAAACGTACGACCTGAAGGGCCTGGAAGGCGAGATCAAGCCACAACAGCTGGCCACGCTCGTGATCCACCGTGAAAACGGCGAGTCGCAGGAAGTGCGCGTTCTGCTGCGTATCGATACGCCAATCGAAGTCGACTACTACAAGCATGGCGGTATTCTGCCGTTCGTGCTGCGTCAGCTGCTGGCGTAAGCGGTTTGGCCGGGCCCGCGCGAGCGGGCTGCGTCCAACGACAAAGGGCTGGAATCCTCGCGGGTTCCAGCCCTTTTTGTTGTTCGTCGCGGCTTCTGCGGCGCGATTACACCTCGGCCCACATCCTCAGCAGATTGTGATAATGCGCCGTCAGCCCAACCGTCGTGGCTGAATCGCCGTGCTCCCCCCGCAGCGCCTGGATATGCGTGTCCAGGTCAAACAACATCGCCCGCTTGCCGTCATCCCTCACCATACTCTGCGTCCACAGGAACGATGCCACCCGCTCCCCACGCGTCACGGGCCGCACCTGGTGCACGCTGCCGGACGGGTACACGATCGCATCCCCGGCCGCCAGCTTGACCTCGTGCGTGCCATACAGGTCCACCACTTCCAGTTCGCCGCCGTCGTATTCGTCGGGCTCGCTCAGGAACACGGTGGTCGACACATCGGCCCGCACCGCCGGCATGCCGCCGCGCTGGGCCCGGATGGCGCCGTCCACGTGCAGCCCGTAATGCTCGCCACCGGCATACGCATTGAAGTATGGCGCCAGCACCCGCAGCGGCAGCACGGCCGCGAAGAACAGCGGGTTGGCCATCAGCGCGCCGCTGACCACCTGACCCAGCTCGAGCGCGAGCGGCGTGCCCTCGCCCAGCTGGCGGTTGCGTTTGACCTGCGCGCCCTGGGCGCCGACGCTCTCGCGCCCGTCGATCCACTCCGGCGCCTGGTCGAGACGGGCGCGGATTGCCGAGACCTGTTCTGGCGTCAGCACGCCGGGGATATGCAGCATCATGATGAGATCGTGGTTGGTGCAACGAACAAAAAAATCCCCCCTGGCAGAGCCAGGAGGGGCGAATCCGGTCTCCCGGCGGGGGTGGTACTCCGTGAAGAGCATCTGCCAGCGCTTTCCCGGTCGCCGGCAGAGTCCAACATTCCTTCCGTCTTCCCACTGATGTTTGAATGAGAATTGTTCTCATTATGGCCGCTAGGTGCGTACTTGGCAAGCGTCTTGGTGCAATCGGTGCATACGGGGCGCGCCAGGCCCCCATTGTTCATGGCATATGGCCGAATCAACTACAATACCGGGGATAAGGGATTATCATCATTATCCGGCTCCGGCCCGCTCCACTGACATTCGATTCACTAACTGACAAGAGACTCACTCGCCCCATGCGTCGTCCTTCCAAAGATTCAACACCCAAACTTTCCGCAGAAAGCCAGCGCCTCGTCAGCCTCTCGCAAGCCCTCATGCAAGCTGCCAGCCGTGCCGAAGAACGGGCGTGGGAACGCCAGCTCGACACGCAACTGCAAAAGCTGCTCAAGACCAATCACCAGGACAGCATCGACAGTGCGCTGAACGCGTTGTTCAAGAGCGATCTGGCCTCGTACGACGTCCTGATGGACACCGTCGAAGCGGTCAGCGAATCGGCCATGATGGTCGAGCAAAAAGACGGCGTCGACGTCACCTGGCAGGCGTTGTTGATCGCTGCCCCGATCCTGGCCTGGACCCGGTTTTCGATCGCCACCGGCGCCATCCCGGCCGACCTGCTGTCAACGCTCGGCGCGCACTTTTCGGCCCACCTGCTCGCAGGCGGCACGAAGATGGCGATCGCCCCTACCCTGTATTCGATCGACCAGCTGCCGCGCACCCACGCCGAAACCTACGCGCTGACGCACAAGCTGGCCGCCGCCGCGCACAAGGGCGGCACGATCAAGCCGGCGCCGCAGTTGGAGGAAACCGCACCGTTCCTGGCCGACACGCGCTACATGCTGATCACGATCGTGGCGCCAGCGGGTGACCCGCTGTTCCGTTGGCAAGAGCCGCAGCATCAGCTGCACGTCGTGCAAGAGCGCGAACGCAGCCTGGAACAGTGGCGCACGCAAGCCACCGCCAACGTCGCGCGCCTGATGCCCGGCTGTGGCATCGAGCTGCTGCTGCCGGAAGCGTATTACGTCGCCTGCCGCGAAGCCGATAAGCTGATCCGTCCAATCTCGATCCGCGCCGCCGTCCACTATCTGACGAACACGCTGGGCGTGGAACCGTCCGACCTGCGCGCCGTCGTCGCCGGCTTTGGCGAAGAAGCACCGGACATCCAGATCGACGAATACCGCGTGGCCTTCACGATGCGCCAGAGCGCCGATGTCGTGTATGGCATCGTCTGGCCGCTGTACGGGCAAGAAGACGAGTCCGGCACACCGGTGGAAGGCCCGCTGGCCATCACGCACGATGCGCTCAGCCCGCTGAACGAAATCGTCGCGCACCTGAACGAAGCAGGCATCGCCCACATCAAGCGCATCAACGAACGCTACGCCGCCGAGTACTGCGACGACTGCGGCTCCCCCCTCTTCGCCGACCCAACCGGCGAACTGGTACATGCCGAAATGCCGGACGACACGCCGACAGGCAGCGAGCACTTCCACTGATATCCCACAGCCGGGGTCAGGTCTGACATTCGGACACGACCTCAGCTCTAGCCGATTTCACAGCCGGGGTCAGGTCTGACATTCGGACACGACCTCAGCCCTAGCCGCTCGCAACGATGTCGTGCTCAGAAGCAGGATCGCCAAGTGCCAGCTAGTTGCGATTATTCGACTGTCGAGATCGTGTCCAAATGTCAGACCTGACCCTCGCTTTTCGCTAACCAGTTTCAACGATGTCGTGCTCAGAAGCAGGACGGCCCGGTGCCAGCTAGTTGCGATTATTCGACTGTCGAGATCGTGTCCGATTGTCAGACCTGACCCCGGCTTTTCACACATGCAAAAAAAGGCCGGGCACTTGATCGTGGCCGGCCTTTTTTTATGACTGCGTTAGTGCATTACGCCATCGGGTCGATGGTGAATGCCGGCATGCGGGCGTTGGTGCGGGCGCTTTCCAGGAACTTGTCGGATGTGGCCAGTGCTTCGGCGATCGTGACGTCCATGTCCAGGTAGCGGTAGGTGCCCAGGCGGCCGACGAACGTGACGTTCGGTTCGTTCTGCGCCTTGTTCACGTACAGCTCGAGCATAGCCTTTTCGCGGTTCTGGCGGATCGGATAGTACGGGATATCCTTTTCTTCGCACTGACGGCTGTACTCGGCGTAGCAGATCGTCTTTTCGTGCTTTTCCCACGGCGAGAAGTGCTTGTGCTCGGTGATGCGGGTGTATTTCTTTTCGTTGTCGCAGTAATTGATGACAGCGTTACCCTGGAAGTCGCCGTCGGCGCGGAAGACTTCGAAGTCCAGCGTGCGGTAAGGCAGGCGGCCTTCGGTGTGCTTGAACCAGGCGTCGATCGGGCCGCTGTAGAACACGTGCTCGTATTCGCCCTTGGTGGCCGGATCGAACGTGGTGTTCAGGTGCACCGTCACGCCTGGCGTGTCGATGATGTTCTGCACCAGTTGCGTGTAGCCTTCGGCTGGCATGCCCTGGTATTTGTGGTTGAAGTAGTTGTCGTCGTAATTGAAACGCACTGGCAGACGCTTGAGGATGCTGGCCGGCAGTTCGCTTGGCTCCAGGCCCCACTGCTTGATCGTGTAGGTCTTGAAGAACGCTTCGTACAGGTCGCGGCCCACGAAGCGCAGTGCCTGCTCTTCGAAGGTGGTCGGGTTCTCGATCGTCTTGTCGCCCAGGTTCGCCAAGAATTCCTGCGCTTCGGCCGGGCCCATCGTCTTGTTGAAGAACTGGTTGATGGTCAACAGGTTGATCGGCAGGGTGAAGACTTTGCCGTCGGTGATGGCCTTGACGCGGTTGACGTACGGCTTGAACTCGGCAAAACGGTTGACGAATTCCCACGCACGCTCATTGTCGGTGTGGAAAATGTGCGGGCCGTAGACGTGAACCATGACGCCGGTCTCGGCATCGCGCTCGGAATAACAATTGCCGGCCACGTGCGGACGCGACTCGAAGACGTCGACCGTGTAGCCCGCTTGTGCCAGTTGGTTGGCGATCACTGCCCCGGAGAATCCTGCACCAACAATGGCGATGTTCTTTTTCATTCTTGTGTCCTGGTGATATTGGCAATGCCGGGGGAGGCTTGCGCCGGACCCCTGTCAAGGCCGTGGCACGCGTCGCCGCATCGCGAGTGTATTTAGTGGCAAAAGAATATCACCCAAACCCCCTTTTGCCCCGCACAATTGGACAAGGGGGTTTGTACGAAACCGGGGATGCAGCCATGGGGCAAAATGCCGTCCGGATGCGGTCTGAGTGAGGTCGAAAAGGCGTACGATGTGCTACCGAATGACGATCTATTTGCGGATCGCGCCCACCACGCGTGTGGCAAATTCAGCAGCGTTACCCGCGTGCCAACGCCAGACGATGACCAGGTCGTGCTCCGGCGAGACGACGATGTCGTTGCTGCCCGCGCCCAGCGCGGCAAACGTCGTGGCCGGCATGCCCGGCAGGTTCTTGCCCTTGGTATTGAGCCACCACAGGTAGCCGTAATCCGGGCCATTCGCGCTCGGCGTGAGCGCCGCCGTAACGTAGGCCGGAGGAAGTATCTGCTTGCCGGCCCAGTTGCCCTGGCGCAGCCACAGGTAACCGAAGCGCGCCATGTCCCAGCTGTCGATCCACATGCCGCCACCCCAGCGCGTGCCGCCACTGACCGAGGCCACCTGCTTGCCGTTCAATTCGACGTAGCTGTTGTGGTACGGAACCCATTTCCAGGTCGACGAGGCGCCGATCGGGTCCATGACCTGCTGCTGGAACACGTCCGGCACCGACTGGCCGAACACGCGCAGCAGCGACAGCGCCAGGCGGTTCACACGCGTGTCGTTGTATTCGTAGAAGGTGCCCGGCGTCTTGATGGCGCGCGGTTTCTTTTCACCCTTGCCGAAAGCGGCCTTGCCGATGAAGTTGCTGTGCTTGCCCCACAGCTCGCCATCCCATTCGGACTCTTGCTGCAGATGCTGCTTCCAGGTCACGGCCGCGTTATGCGGCGTCGCGTAGCCGCCATCGGTGACGCGCTGCGCCACCGGCTCATCGACCTGCAGGCGCCCTTCCCGCACGGCCACGCCCGCCACGGTGGCCAGCATGCTCTTGGCCACCGAGTAGGTCGGATCGACAAAGCGCGTGTCGCCAAACTCGGCCACGACATAGCCCTTGTAAATCACCACACCGTTGGTCGCGGCGCGTTTGGTCGGCATCGAGCCCAGACGCGTGCCGAAAATGGCTTCCTGGTCGGACAGGTCGAGCGGCCGCTCGGTCTCGCGCGATTGTGCGAACGCGATGGCGGCGGCGAGCGCCACCGGATCCATGCCGAGCGCCGCCGGGTCCTTGCGCGCCCACTCCCCGGCAGGCGGAAAGTAAGCCGCCCCGACTGCTGAGGCCGGCGCGGCCGAGGCGCCGGAAAACGCCAGACTCAGCGCGGTAACGATGACAACTTGGATGAGGCTGCGGCGCGCGCGATGGGTCATGTCGGGGTATCGGTCCAGGTGGAATACGGCGCCCTGATCAGGCTTGAATTGTAATAACGCTTGTCACCAGTGACTTCCTGGCCGATCCAGTCGGGCTTGTCAAACACGGCGTCTTCGGCCGGGAGTTCGATCTCGGCCACGACCAGGCCCGCGTTCTCGCCCAGAAATTCATCAACTTCCCAGGTAAAACCGGCATGCTCGATGCGGCGCCGGGTCTTTTCGACCAGGGGCCGCTCGCACAGGCGCTCGAGCAGTTCGGCGGCTTCAAGCAGCGGGATCGGATACTCCCACTCACCGCGCGAAGCGCCTTCGCTCTTGCTCTTGATGGTCAGCACGCCCTGCTCGCCCTCGATGCGTACGCGCACCGTGCGCGTCGGGTCGGCGCACAGATAGCCCTGGCGCAGCAGCGTGGCCGTGCCCAGCGTGCGCCAGCCATCGCCTGCCAGCAGAAACTTGCGTTCGATCTCGATGCCCATCGGGTCAGCCCAGCCCTTGCAGGATCGGTTGCAGCATGGCGGCGCCCAGGCCTGCGCTGCGCGCGCCGTTCCAGCCGGTGTGCGCGTCGGGCAGGTTGGCGTTGTCCTTGAACGGCATCTCCAGCGTCAGGGACAGGCATTTGTAGTGGTGGCCGACGTACTTCGACGCCAGCGTGAGCAGTTCGTCGTTGTACTTGCTGGCGGCGTAGCCGAATTCTTTCTGGAAATCCGGGCTGCAGGCGATGTAGCGGTCGATGAAGGCGGTTTGCTCCATGGCGCGCTCGGCCGTGAAATCAGCCAGCATTTCGCAGCCGGCCACGAAGTTGTACGGCAGCGCTTCGTCGCCATGGATGTCGAAGAACATGTCGATGCCGACTTCTTCGATCTTGCGCTTGACGCACAGTACCTCGGGGCTGCGCTCGAGCGACGGGTTCATCCATTCGCGGTTCAGATTGGCGCCGGCGGCATTCGTGCGCAGGTTGCCGCGCACCGAGCCGTCCGGGTTCATGTTCGGCACGATGTAGAACACGGCGCGCTGCAGCAGCGTGCGCGCCACCGGGTTGGCGCTGTCGAGCAACGCATCCATCATGCCTTCGACGAACCACTCGGCCATCGATTCGCCCGGGTGCTGACGCGCGATGACCCAGATCTTCTTTTCGGCCTGCGGATTGCCGATCACCACCAGGTTCATGTCGCGCCCTTCGACCGTGCTGCCGAGGTCGACCACGCGTGCGATCGGGTTGTCGGCCACTTCGCCCAGCAGGCGCAGGTGGCGTTCCCAGCTGTACGGCTCGAAGTACGCGTAATACACGCTGTCCGTTTCCGGCGTGTGCTCGATCGTCATCACCTGGCCATCGAACGTGGTCGGCACGCGGAACCAGTTGTCGAGGTCATAGCTGGCCACTGCCTGGTAATCCTCGAACCCCTTCGGATACGTGGCCTGGCCCGCGTTCAAGAAGCGCATCGTCACGGCCTGGTCGCGCGCACCCTGCAGGCGAAAATGGAACCACTGGTGGATGTCGGCGTGCGAGTCGGCGCGCAGGTTCAGGTCGATCCGGGACGGATGCTCGGCGTTGACGACATCGATCGATCCGGCGTCGAACATCGTGCTGATCTTGATGGACATGGTGATCCTTTCATGGCCCGCCGTGGAAGGCGGCGCAGGGTGACAAAGCGCCGGACGCGAGCCCGGCGAGAGGCGCGGACGAACAGTATTTACTGCGCGTCGAGGTCAATCAGATCCTTCGTATACATCGCCATGATCTGGCGCATCAACTCGACATTGCCGCGATCGAGCACGACCGTCAGGTCCGGCTTGGTCTCGAGGGCAAAGGTCATGCGGATCATGCCTGGCAGCTCTTTGCAATTGACGTACTGGACGCGCGGCGTGTTCGGATTCTGCCAGTCGGCCTCACCGATCACGGGGCCGGCGGGGGGCGCCTTGAGCTGCGGATCCTTGTTGGCCGGCAGATGCTTGAGCAGCCAGAACACGACATTGGCCGGGATATGCACGGCGACATCGCTCGCACCGATGGTGGAGAACTTGGTTAGCAACAGGTTACCAACCCGGTCGCAGGACATGGACAGGCTCTTGACTTGACGAATGACCGCTGGTTTCACGACGTTGATCCTCGGGGGAAGGTTGAAAAAGGCGCTGCGATTCTACCGCATCCCCCCGGCCTTTTGGGCAGTTTGCACCGCTGGACAGCAAAACGGGGAGCATGACGCTCCCCGTGAATTGCTGTGCCGGCGCGCTGTTGGCGACAGCGCGCTTATTCCTTGGCGCCACCGCTGCGGCTACCGCTCCCTGCGCTCTGGCGGTTACCGCTCTTGACCGCGCTGCTTACCATGTCGGCGGCGCTTGCTGACTGGCGATTACCGTGGCTCAGGCTGCCTGCGCGGCGGGCTTCTTCGGACGTGAATTCGTGCGCCGTTCCCTTTGCGTGTGCGGCCTTGCCGCCCTGGCTGGCGATTTCACGCTGGCGTGCAGGATCCATCGATGCAAAGCCGCGATTACGCGTGCCGCTGGCACTTTGACTGTTACCCGCCGTGCCTGATTGCTTGTTACCCTGATTGCTTGAGGCCATGATGAGGTTTCTCCCATATCCACGATTGGAAACCGCCGCGTCCTGCGGCAGGCTTGAGGCCTGCCGACGCCAGAATGGCGGCGACGATGAGCCCAAATCCATAGTAGGCACGCCTTTTGGAAGCTGCTATAGGAGTAGTCCAGATGACTTTGTAGGACAACGCGCGAGAATTAGTGCAGTTACGAAATTAAATTTCTGCCATTCATTCTTCGGCTCAGGAACAGTCCTACATACACCCCCTACGTGCTCCTATTCTGTGCGCCCCCGGGTGCGCGCATGATGGACCCATGCGGCAGGCATCGACCTGGCAGTTCACCAATACACAGGAGACCGACATGGATGCAAACCAACGTAGCGAAGTGAATAACCAGACCAATAACGGCGCCAACGAAAAGTGGAATGCGAACGCCAAGGGCGCAACGCGTGACGGCGCCACCGAGCAACGTGAACCATCCGGCACCGGCATGGCGCAAACCGATCGCCCGGGCGCGGCAGAGGGCCAGCTGGCCACGACCGGCGCGCAGCAAGGCACGACCGACAGCCACCAGCGTGCAATGGAAGCGCATTCCGGCGAATGGGGTCAGTTGAACGAACCCGTGGGCAATCGCCAGGGCGAGACGCGCACTGTCGATAACCCGAACGCACCGGCGTCGGTCCAGCCAGCGCATGCCGGCGGCACGACGGTTGGCACGGGCGTGGATACCGGCATCGTCCCTGGCACCGGTACCGAAGATCGTAATGCACGCGGCACCGAAGCCGGCGTGCCCGGCGTGCAACATGGCGACATCTATGGCAACCGCCAGAGCGTGGACAATGCCAACGGCGACAATCGCGCCGATACCCAGGACGCCAGCTCCAGCAAGATCCAGGAAAGCACTGATCGCAACGGAACGCAGACGGGCGAAACTCCCCGCGAAGTGCCGGCCGACCGCTTCCACCAATCCAACGATCTGGCCGGTGGCCTGCCACGCAGCGGCGGCAACAGTGGCCCGCGCACCGAGGGCGAGGGTTACCAGACGGGCGGCAGCATGAACGCCGAACCGAACCCGGTGCATGAATCGAACGATGCGGCAGGCGGCTATCCGCGCAGCCCGGGCGGCGCCAACAAACTCGCTGGCGACAGCAAGATGGACGACGACACGGGCTTTTCACGCCAGTAATCGCGCAGGTTGTTCGCAATAACACATTCCGGGGCGCCATTGGCGCCCCGGTTTGCATGCGGGCGCGCTTGATCCAGCGCCAAGCCGCCCGCCACCGCTGGAACCAGTGCACGCCCTTGGCAGTCGAACCGCTCGCCATCGCCACCCATGTGCGGTGGCACGCAACCAGCGGAGACTTGCCATGCCAGCGCTGCACGCCCCACCCTGCCCTGCCGCCGCACCGCCTTTCGGCGCGCACCCGCCGCGGCCCGTCCTGGCGCGGCGCCGGCTGGGCATCGATCCTGCATGCTTCGTCGTGCTTGCCAGCCACCTGCATGCCGGTCGCCTCGCGCCACGCGCCGGCCTCGACACCGTGATCGTGGGGGTTGCCAGGCTGCGCCAGCGGCATGGTATCGATGCGATGCTGCTGGTTGCCGTGGGCGCCGGTGCGGATGCTGATGCTGATGCTGATGCCATGGCTGATGCCGATGCCATGGCTGATACAGATGCTGACGCAGAACTGGCGCGACTGCGCGAACTGGTGCGCGCGCTGGCCATGACAGCGCATGTCCGCTTCATGGTCGCCGCGTCGCTGAACAGTTTGCGCGACTGGCATGCGGCGGCCGACGTGCTGGTCAGTACGCCGTGGCGCATGGCAGGCACCGGCATCGCGATCGACGGCGGGCGCGATGCGGCGCGCGGGCGGGCTACCGCCGTCGTCCTGCCGCCGCGCGATGCCGAGACGCTGACGGCCCATCTGGCCAGGCTACAGCGCCGGCGCGCCCCGGCGCAGGTAACGGGCGACGCCAATCGCGTGACCCTGACCGCACCGTGCAAGGCGCCCGCATGAAAGCCATTTTCCTGGACAACGACGGCACGCTGGTCGACGACATGCCCTTCGCTGCCGAACCGCGCCGCATCCGCCTGGTCAGCGGCGCCGGGCCCGCGCTGCGGCTGCTCTCTGGCCTCGATTACCGGTTATTTGTCGTCGCCAACCAGTCCGGCATCGCGCACGGCTGCTTTGGCGAAGACGCGATGACCCCGATGTCCGACCGCTTGCGCGACCTGCTGTTTCGCGAGCAGCTCACGCTCGACGGCTTTTACTATTGCCCGCACCATCCGCTGGGCACTGTCAGCAACTACGCCCATGCCTGCACCTGCCGCAAGCCGTCACCCGGCATGTTGCTGCGCGCCGCACACGAGCACGACATCGACCTGCGCGCATCGTGGATGATCGGCGACATCCTGCACGACGTCGAAGCCGGCAACCGCGCCGGCTGCCGCACGCTGCTGATCGACAACGGCAACGAAACCGAGTGGCGCCTGGGTCCGCGCCGGCTGCCCACCCGCATCGCGCCCGATCTGTACCACGCGGCCATGCTGATCGCCGGGCATGGCGACCAGCGCTAACGGGCCGGCATGCGAACGAGCGCCCCTTGCTGCAATTCGCCCCGTGCCTGCCGGATGATGTCGCGCGCCGCATGCAGGCCAAGCAGCGCCATGATCGACGCCACCACGATATCGGGCCAGCCGGCGCCGGTGCCGAACACGCCCAGCGCAGCGAGCATCACCGCCACGTTGCCGATCATGTCGTTGCGCGTGCACAGCCATACCGAGCGCATGTTCGCGTCGCCGTTCCTGAATGCGTACAGCAACGCCGCCACCGCGCCATTGGCGGCAAACGCCAGCACGCTGACCAGGCCCATGGTCTGCGCCTGTGGCACGTGGCCCCCCGTGCCGAGCCACACTGCCCGTCCCAGTACCAGCAGCCCGAAGGCGCCCATCACAAGACCCTTGGCGTAGGCTGCGCGCGAACGCC
Source organism: Telluria sp. LT1R51-2 (assembly GCF_059685775.1). NCBI lineage: Bacteria > Pseudomonadati > Pseudomonadota > Betaproteobacteria > Burkholderiales > Oxalobacteraceae > Telluria > Telluria sp. LT1R51-2. The sequence goes on from NZ_JCASIM010000001.1 coordinate 2,890,717, forward strand.
ATACGACCGCCAGGCCCAGCACGAACAGCGAAACGCCGTAGTTGGCGGCGTCGCCCAGAAAATCGACCGAGTCGGCCAGCAGCGCCACCGAGCCGGCGGCCAGGCTGCTGACGATCTCGACGCCAAACATCACGAAGTTGATCACAAGGGCGGCCCACAGCACTTTGCGATAGCGCCCGTCGGGCGGCGGCGTGGCAGAACTGCACGATCCGGAACAGCATGACGACATATGCACCTCCAAAAACAATGGATGCATTAGAATCCCTGTAGTAACTACAAGGTCAACGTCTATGTCAACGTCAACGTCAACGTCAAGGTGAACGAGAATGCGAATTGGTGAACTGGCGAAGCTGACCGGGTGTCAGGCCGAAACGGTGCGGTTCTATGAACTGAAGGGGCTGTTGCCGCCGCCCGTGCGTTCGCAGGCGAACTACCGGGTCTACGATGCGAGCCACGCCGAGCGGCTGCATTTCATCCGGCGCTGCCGGGCATTGGGGATGTCGCTGGCGGAAATCGCCACGCTGCTGGGCTACCAGGACCAGCCGGAGCGCTCATGCAGCGGCGTCAATGCGCTGGTCGACCACCAGCTGTCTGAAATCGATCGCCAGATCGCTGAACTGCAGCAGCTGCGCACTGCCCTGTCGACCGTGCGCGCGCGCTGCGACTCGGTGCAAACGGCCGGTCAGTGCGCGATCCTGCGCGAGTTGACCGAACCCGCCTGAGGCTGCGCCGGTCGCCGGTCGCCGGTCGCTGCTCCCTGCCAGTTACATGCGAGGATCGTCGATCGCGACCTGGTCGTCCATGCGCACGTGATAACCCATCAGCACGCGGTGGATGACGGCGCCTTGCACGCCATGCTGCTTGAGAAATTCGACAGCGCTGAGCGTGCCCAGGCTGGCCTGGATCTGCATACCCTGGCGCACGATGTGGGTGGCATCCGCGTACGGATTGGATTGCATGTACGGCAGGCCGACATAGCGGCGATCAATCTGTGATGTTTGCATCTGATTTCTTTCGTGGGGCGCGAGCACAAAAAATCCGTCGGCATTGCCGCCGACGGAATAACGCGAAATCCGTCGGGGATCACGCGAGAGAGAGACACAGCACCGATCTTAGCGGCGCTACATTTCAGCTTGATGACATCGCGCTAGCGTGCCGACATCGCACCTGATCCTGCACATGGCGCGCGTGGATGGCTCTACAATTGCCCATCGTTGATTCAACCTGGACGGGAAATGGCGGCATCCAGCTTCAATTACGGCTCAGACAATTCGGGCCTGGTGTGGGGTTTCCTGATCGATCCCGAGGCTGCCGCCGCACCCACTGCGGTGCCCATCGGCGTGGCCGACGCGGTGCGCTGGATGGCGGCGCCGCAGCCGAACCAGTTCATCTGGCTGCACTTCAACCTGTCGAATACCGCCAGCGAGCGCTGGCTGCGCCAGCACGCCGGCCTGGCCGACGAGTTCTACGCCACACTGCACCAGGGCTCGCGCTCGACCCGCATCGAAATCGCCGATGACGCCCTGATCGCCGTCATCAACGACGTGCTGCACGGCTTTTCGCTCGACAGCGCCGAGATCTCGACCTTGTGGGCCCACGTCACGCCGCACGCCGTCATCAGTGCGCGCCGCAAGCCGCTGGCCTCGATCGAGCGCCTGCGCCAGGACGTGCTGGAAGGTGCGCCGCTGCGCTCGTCGAGCGAGTTGCTGGTGCACCTGCTGCGCGACCAGGCCGATGTGCTGGTCAACATCGTGCGCGATGCGGTAACGCGCGTCGACACCATCGAAGACCGGCTGCTGGCCGGACGCCTGACACGCCAGCGCGAAGAACTGGGGGCATTGCGGCGTGTGCTGGTGCGGCTGCAACGCCTGCTGGCGCCGGAACCGGCGGCGCTGTTCCGGCTACTCCAGCGCCCGCCGGTCTGGGTCGATGGCGACGACCGGCAAGACCTGCGCCAGGCCACTGAAGAATTCACCGTGGTGCTGAGCGACCTGGCCGCGCTGCAGGAACGCATCAAGCTGCTGCAGGAAGAAATCGCCGCGCGCGTCAACGAAGACAATGCGCGCAGCCTGTACCTGCTCACGATCGTGACGGTGATGGCGCTGCCGATCAACCTGATCGCGGGCCTGCTCGGCATGAACGTGGGGGGTGTGCCGCTGGCGGAAAACAGCCATGGATTCTGGATCGTCTGTGGCCTGATCGCGACCTTCACCACGGTCGCGGCCTGGTTGCTGCTGCGCCTGCAACGCAACACATGATTGCCGCACGCCATTGGCATTGCGCATTGCGCAGCCAGCCCGTATCTTGAACGTTCGACCATCCCACCATCGAACCCCTTGAATTCACCCTTCAGTTTTTTGGCCGGCGGCGGCGAGATGGGCGCCCTCATGCGCGCCCACGACTGGCAAGCTACCCCGCTGGGGCTGCCGGATACCTGGCCCATGGCGCTCAAGACCATGGTCCGGGTCGTCTTGTCGAGCAATCACCCGATGTTCATCTGGTGGGGCGACGAACTGATCCAGTTCTACAACGACAGCTACCGCCAGACCCTCGGTCCGGAACGCCATCCGTCCGCGCTGGGCCAGCCCGGCCGGGATTGCTGGGCGGAAGCCTGGGACCTGATCGGCCCCGAGATCGAGCGCATCATGACTGGCGGTCCCGCCGCCTGGCATGACGACCGGCTGATCCCCCTTACCCGCCATGGCCGGCGCGAAGACCTCTGGTGGACCTACGGCTACAGCCCGATCGAGGACGAAGGCGGCGTGCGCGGCGTGCTCGCCATCGTCAACGACGTCACGCACAGTCACCTGCTGCGCCAGCGCCTCGAACAGACCCACCACGCGCTGTTCGACACGATGGACGAAGGGTTCGGCATGATCGAGATGATCGACGATGCCAACGGCAAGGCAGTCGATTACCTGTTCGTCGAAGCCAACCCCGCGTTTGCCCGCCACACGGGCCTGGTCGACAGTATCGGCCAGACGGCGCGCGCGCTGGTGCCCGGCATCGAACAGAGCTGGGTCGACATCTATGACGATATCGCGCGCAGCGGCGTGCCACGCCGCTTCGAGCAAGGCTCGGAAGCAATGGGGCGCTGGTTCACCGTCTACGCCAGCCGCATCGCGCACCCGACCCGGCGCCGCGTGGCGCTGCTGTTTACCGACATCAGCAACCAGAAGAACGCCGAGCGCGCCCTGCAGGCGAGCGAAGCGGCCGCGCGCGCCGCCCTTGCCCAGGCCGAGGCCGACCGGCGGCGTCTTGATGCGCTGCTCAGTTCGGCACCCGTGGGCATCGTCTATGCCGACGCCCAGGGCGCGCTCTCGTCGGCCAACCCGATGATGCACGTCCTGTGGGGGGAGTACCCGATGACCACCAGCACCGAAGGTTACGCCGACTGGCGTGGCTGGTGGGCCGATGGTTCGGCACGTCACGGTCAGCTGGTGCAGGCCCGCGACTGGTCGCTGGTACGCGCGCTGCGCGGCGAGCAGGTCGACGCCGACTTTGTCGAGATCGAACCATTTGGCCGGCCGCATGAGCGGCATACCCTGCTCACCCGGGCCGCGCCGATTCGCGACGACGCCGGCAACATCACCGGCGCCGTGGCGGCGTCAATGGACCTGACGGCGCAAGTGCAGGTCCAGCGCGCGCTGCGCGAGAGCGAAGGTAAGTTCCGCACGATGACCGAAGCGATGCCGCAGATGGTGTGGTCGGGCCTGCCTGATGGCACCAATGATTATGCAAACGGGCGCTGGTGCGAATTCACGGGGATGTCGAGCCAGGCGCTGGCCGGCAGTGGCTGGACCCGCGCCATCCATCCCGACGACTTGTCGGCGCTGCGGACGCAGTGGATGGCCAGCCTGGCCAGCGGCGCGCTGTTCGAGATCGAGCACCGGCTGCGCCACCACAGCGGCGACTACCGCTGGGTGCTCAACCGCGCCCTGCCGGTGCGCGACGAGACCGGCGCCATCATCCGCTGGATGGGCACGGTCACCGACATGCACGACCACCGGCTGGCCGCCGAAGAGCTCAAGGCCGCCAATGCCCGCAAGGATGAGTTCCTGGCGATGCTCGCGCATGAGCTTCGCAATCCGCTGGCCCCGATCAGCACCGCTGCCCAGATGCTCAAGCTCTCTAACCTCGATCCGAAACGCACCGCGCATGCGGCCGACGTGATCGGCCGCCAGGTGCGGCACATGGTCGAGCTGGTGGACGATCTGCTCGACGTCTCGCGCGTCACGCGCGGCCTGGTCGAACTCGAGCGCCTGCCGGTCGATCTGAAGACCGTGATCCATAGCGCCATCGAGCAGGCACGCCCGCTCATCGAAAAAAAAGGCCACACGCTCGCCACGCGCCTGGGTGCGGCCAACGTCACTGTCACGGGCGACCGCAAGCGGCTGGTACAGGTGATGACCAACCTGCTGGGCAACGCGGCCAAGTACACGCCGGATGGCGGCGAAATCACCGTGTTTGCCGAAGCCGACGCTGCTACCGGCTGCGTGACCCTGTCGGTCAGGGACAACGGGATCGGTATCGAGGCCAGCCTGCTGCCCGACATCTTCGAGCTGTTCACCCAAGCCCGGCGCACGCCCGACCGGGCACAGGGCGGGCTGGGCCTGGGACTGGCCCTGGTGCGCAGCATGGTGACGCTGCATGGCGGCAGGGTCGAGGCGCACAGCGACGGCCCCGGCCGCGGCAGCTGCTTTGCCGTCACCTTGCCGCTGGGCCCGGGCGGGGCCGGTCCCGCCGCCGCCACGCACGACGACAGCGCGCTGGCTTCGCACACGGCGCTGCGCATCATGATCGTCGACGACAACCGCGACGCCGCCGAGTCGCTGGGCATGGTGCTTGCGGCCGTGGGCCACACGGTGCAGGTCGAGGAATCGCCCCATGGCGCGCTGGTGCGGGCCGAAGCCGAGGCGTTCGATGTCTGCCTGCTCGATATCGGCCTGCCCGACATGGACGGCTACCAGCTCGCGCAGCGGCTGCGGGCCACGCCACGCGCGGCCGGGGCAGTCATGCTGGCGCTCAGCGGCTATGGGCAGCCACAGGACGTGGCTGCGTCGCAGGCCGCCGGCTTTGCGCGGCACCTGGTCAAGCCGGTGGACATTCCTTGTCTGCTGGCGTTGCTCGACGAACTGGCACCGGGCCCGGGGCGCCTGCCGACCTGACCACAATCGGACGGCACGCTCTCTTGGAGCGGCGTAAGATGGCCGCTCGTCAATACGATATCCGCCAGGGAAGGGACACCATCCAGTGAGTTTCGCCACCGACCAGCAAAGCGCTTCCGGACAATTGTCGGCCAATGCAAAGCAAATGCTGGGCTTGCGCGAGGCCGTCTTCGCGACCTGGGAGGCACGCGTGCGCGAACAGGTGGCCCAGGCGCGCCACGTGCAGCATCCGATCCTGATCGATACGCTGCCCGTGTTCTACGACAATATCGTCCAGAGCATCAGTCCCGACTACCCGCGCGCGTCCGCCGTGGACGGCACCACCGTGGCGGCCGAACATGGCGGCGAGCGCGCACGCATCACCTCGTATGATCACAGTGCGCTGATCGAGGAGTACCAGATCTTCCGCTGGGCCATCTTCGAGGTGCTACACCGCGAACAGGTTGCCCTCGATCGTCGCGAAGTCCATGCAATCCACGCATCGATCGATTCCGGCATCCAGGAAGCGGTCGAAGCGTTCTCACTGGTGCACAGCGGTTTTCGGGAACGCTTCGCCGCCGCGCTCACGCACGATATGCGCGGTCCGCTGGGCGCCACGGTGACGGCGCTTGAACTCATCCTGCGCAGCAATGACCTGGACCAGATCCGCGTGGTGGCCGGCAAGGCGCTGGCCAATACCCGGCGCATGAGCGGCATGGTCGACGAATTGCTCGATACGATGGCGTTTCACAGTGGCGAGAACATTCCGCTGACCATCACGGACATTGCGATGGGCGATCTCGTGGCCGAGGTGCTGGCCGACGCGCGCACCGCGCATGGACCGCGTTTCGAGCTCGATGCACAGCCGGTCAATGGCTGGTGGGATCGCCCTGCCCTCAGGCGGGCGATCGAGAATCTGGTGTCCAACGCCGTGAAATACGGGGCGCCGGATACACCGATCACCGTCAAGGTGGCGCAGCTTCACGAACGCCTGAAGGTGTCGGTCCACAACGACGGCCCGCCGATCCCGCCACACGAGCAGGAATGCATCTTCCAGATGTACCGCCGCGCCGAACTGGCGCAGCGGGGCGATCCGCAAGGCTGGGGCATCGGCCTGCCCTACGTGCGCGCAGTGGCCGAAAGCCATGGCGGCAGCATCGGTCTGGACAGCAGTCACGAGCGTGGAACGAACTTCTTCATCGATATCCCGATCGACGGGCGCGCATATGGCGGGAGACCGACGCTGGTCACCGGAACGCCGGGCACTTGATGCCAACCGACGCGCGGCTGCAGCACCACCACAGGGAAACTGACATGAAGCATGCCATTACGCTACGCACGCTCTCGCAGCACGAGGCGCTTGCCTGCAGCGAGCAACTGGCCGACGTGCTGATCGATTGCGTCGAAGGCGGCGCGTCGGTCAGCTTCATGCTGCCGCTCGCACGAACGACGGCGCTGCAGTTCTGGCACGACGTCGCCGCCGGTGTGGGGCGCGCAGAACGAACGCTCATCGTGGCCGAAGACAGCGCCGGCATCCTTGGCACCGTCCAGTTGATCACGGCGATGCCGGACAACCAGCAACATCGCGCTGACGTGGCTAAGCTGCTGGTGCGGCGCCGGGCGCGCGGTGCAGGCGTCGGCCGGCGCCTGATGGAAGCGGTCGAAGATGCAGCACGTGCCCAGGGGCGCAGTGTGCTCGTTCTGGACACCGCCGACGCGGTCGCCGAGCGCCTGTACGAACGGTCGGGATGGCAACGTGCCGGAGTGATACCGGATTTCGCGCGCCTTCCCGATGGCCCGCTGTGCGCAACGACGTTTTTCTACAAACGCTGCCAGCCGGCCGACGCAATAGCGTGCTGATCTGTGATCCAGGGGTACGATACAATACGAGCAATTAAAACGAATTCAGTGAATTCTCATTGATGGCGAGATTGGCGGGGAGTGGTTCTGGTGGCAACGAAGAAAAGTGCAGTGATGTCCGACGAGGTGTGTACCACGCAGGTTGCCGCCCACATGCTCGGCGTATCGGTATCGCTGGTGCAGCAACTGGCCGAAACGGGTGTGCTGGAGGCCTGGAAAACCCAGGGCGGGCACCGCCGGATTCCGCTCAAATCCATCCTCGACTACAAGCACAAGCTGGCCGGTAGCACACCGCGCGAAGGCGGCGGCCGCGCGACCATTCTCGTGATCGAGGACAACGCCATCCAGCGCGCCTTGTACCAGCGCCAGTTCGGCGGCTGGGATCTGCCGGCAGAGTTCATCTTCTGTGAAAACGGCTACCAGGCGCTGCTGGAGATTGCCCGCCGTCCGCCCGACATCCTGCTCGCAGACATCGTCATGGATGGCATCGATGGCTTTGAAGTTATCCGCACCGTCATGACCGACCCGGAGCTGGCCGACGTCAGCATCGCCATCCTGTCCGGGCTGCCTGCCGACGAGCTGGCAGCGCGTGGTGGCGTACCGGCGGGCGTGGTGTTTTTCCCCAAACCGATCAACTACGACGAATTGCGCGGGTACCTGCGTGCCAATCTCGCGCAACGCTCCCGCAACCTGAGGCCAGCGTAACGGACACGCCATGCCCAATCAACAAATTCGTTAAATACAATTTATTAAATTAAATTAACGGATTTAAAGGTTTTACCCTATACTTCTCGTGCCGACCAAAACCGACGGGGGCATGGGTGATCGCGGACACATCGATGAACGGCGTGCCATGGTGGCACCGCTTGCAGCAACTGGACACGCGCAGCACCAGTGGCATGATCTGCGCGGCTCTTGTGCTGCTGCTCACGCTCGGGCTGGTCAGCTCGGCATGGGTGTTGCGCGCTCGCGAGTTCGACGACTGGGCGAGCGACCTCGACAACCTGACACTGGTGCTGGCCGAAAGCACGGCGCAGTCGATGGCCTCGTCCAGCCTCGCGCTCGACAGCATCATTGCGGCGTTGCCGGCCGAGAACGACGATCCGGCCATGGGCGGGGAAGCCCTCTTTCGCACCATGACCGACAAGATCAGTGGCCTTCCCCAGGCCGCAGTTGCCAGCATCATCGGCGCGGATGGTGCGATGCTCAATTCCACCCGCGCCTGGCCAGCCCCGGTCATCAACCTGTCCGAGCGCGATTACTTCGCTTACCACCGGGCACACCGCGGCACCGCCCATCACATCAGCCGGCCGGTGCGCAACAAGGTCAACGGCGCCTGGACGTTTTACCTGAGCCGCCGTCGCGAGACGCCGGATGGTCGCTTCGCCGGCGTGGCGGTGGTCGGCATTTCGTGCGCATCGTTCAACGACTTCTTCCATTCCGTCAGCCCGGGCCAGGAGGCAGCGATCTCGCTGTTGTCGAGCGACCGGGTCGTGCTGGCCTCGTGGCCGCAGCGTGACGCCATGCTCGGCCAGTTGCACGACACCGGCTCAAGCGCTGCTGCGCCGCGCATGGTGGCGCAGCGGCCGGTTCGCAACTACCCGTTGATCATCGAAGCGTCCGTGCCCGAAGCGCTGTTGACGAGCCATTGGTGGCGCAATCTGCGCCCGCTGGGCGCGATTGCGTTGACCGGCATGATCGGCGTGGCCCTGGCGTTTGCCACGGTCCTGCGCATCGTACGCCAGCGCGAGCGCGATGCCATCGAGGCGCTGGCGCTGAAAGCCCAGGCCGAAGCCGCCAATCAGGCCAAGTCACGGTTCCTGGCGATGATGAGCCACGAGATCCGCACGCCGATGAACGGGATCGTCGGCATGTCCGAGTTGCTGCTGGGCGCCGGCCTGGCGGCCCCACTGGACCGGTATGCGCGCACCGTCCACCAGAGCGTGCTCGAGCTGCTGCGTACCATCAACGACATCCTCGACTTTTCAAAGGTCGAGTCCGGCAATTTGGAGATGGTGCCGCAGGCGTTCGACCCGCTGCGCCATGCGACGCAGCGGGTCGATTCGTACCGCATGAGCGCAGAGCGCAAACGCCTGGCGATCGTGCTGCGACCGGGCGTGCTGCCGCCCGCCGTCATGGCCGACGCCGATCGCATCGGCCAGGTGCTGGGCAATCTTCTCAGCAATGCCATCAAGTTCACGCCAGCCGGCGGCGGCCCGATCGAACTGACCGTGCTGGCGCGGCGCGATCCGGAAGCAGCCGGCGGCTGGGTGCTGCTGTACCAGGTCACCGATCACGGCATCGGCATCGAGCCAGCTGCGCAGGCGCGCCTGTTCCAGCCATTCAGCCAGGCCGACAACACCATCAGCCGCGTCTACGGCGGCACCGGCCTGGGGCTGGCCATCTGCCGGCGGCTGGCGGACCTGATGGGCGGCAGTATCGACCTGGTTCCGCGCACCGGCCCCGGCGCCTGTTTCCGCCTGCTCGTGCCGTGCAGCCTGGCGACGACGCCAGTGCCCGACCCCGTTACCGCATCCGGCCTGCGCGCCGCCGTAGGCTCGCCGCGCGTGCTCGTCGTCGAGGACACCGAGATCAACCGCGAACTGCTGCGGATCCTGCTCGAAAAACTCGGCTGCCGGGTCGATGAGGCCGTCAATGGCGAGGTCGCGCTGGCGGCGCTGGCGACCAGCACCTACGACCTGGTGCTGATGGATTGCATGATGCCGGTGCTGGACGGCTACGAGGCCTGCCGCCAGCTGCGCCAGCGCGAAGACGCGACCGGCGCGCCGCGCCTGGCGGTGGTGGCGTTGACCGCCAGCGCCATCGACGGCGACCGCGAACGCTGCCTGGCGGCCGGCATGGACGATTATCTGAGCAAGCCATTCACGGCGCAGCAGCTTGGGGACCTCGTGCGTCGCTGGACGCAGCCGGGCCGCTGAAAGACAGCCGCAGCCGCAGCACGTTGGCTCAGTGCGCTACCGCCACCGGTACGGTTGCCATTAGCGAGCGCGCAGCGGCCTCGGCGGCGCGGAAATCGAAGCGGCGCAGCGGATGCCAGACACGATCGAGCACCGCCGCAGCCAGCATGGGCGCCAGCGCCGCCAGACAGGCCTCGGCCTCTTCCAGCGCGTCGGCCTCGAGTGCATCCAGCAAACCGGCCAGATACGCGTGCAGCACTTCCGGTGGCGCTGCCACGGTTGGGACCGCCACGGCCGGTGCCGGTCCGAGGTACTGGTCGATGGCGCGCCGCGCCTGCGCCAGCACCTCGGTCAGTGGCGCCAGGTCGACTGCGGCGGCGTCAGCGCCCGGATCGCGCATCGCGGCGTACAGCATGCTTTCGGCCTGATGGGCTGCAGCGTGCGTGGCGGGCAGGGCCAGGCTGGCGGCCACGCCAGCCAGTTTATGGGCCAGCGCCGCCGCTTCTGCCGGCCGGCCGGCAGCCAGGCTGGCGCCGATGACCGTCGCGCTGTCGCCATGCAGGTCGAGAAACTGGGCCAGATACTGGCGGTAGGCCGCGCCGTCCAACCACAGCGCAAGTCCGGCGGCCACGTCGAGCGCTTCGGCGTCGTTCTGCGAGGGCGCCTGGCCGGTCGTGATGGCTTGGCCATGGCACAAGCGCGCAATCAACGCGAGCATCGCCGGCACGTCGAAGGGCTTGCTCAGCACATGGCACATGCCGGCCGCCAGCGCAGCCTCCTGCTGCTCCTTGAACGCCCCGGCAGTGAGCGCAATCACCGGCAGGTCGTCGAACTGCGGCATGCGGCGCAGCTGCCGGGTGGCCTCAATGCCGTCCATGACCGGCATCTGCACGTCCATCAGCACGACGTCGGCCTGCTCCGGATGCGCCAGCAGCCAGTCCAGCGCCTGCCGGCCATCGCCGACGCCGACGGTCTCGGCGCCCTGGTCGCGCAGGATGCGCTGGACCACTTCGCGGTTGATGTCGCTGTCGTCGACGACCAGCACGCACACGTCGCGCAGGACTTGCTCCTGGGGAGCATCGGTCGCGCAGACGGGCGTGGCATCGACCTCGGTGGATGCCTGCAACGGCAGGCTGAAGCTGAACACGCTGCCGCGCCCGGGCGCGCTGTCGACGACCAGCGCGCCGCCCATCAGCGCGACCAGCTGGCGGCAGATGGTCAGCCCCAGGCCGGTACCGCCGAAGCGCCGCGTGGTGGAGCTGTCGGCCTGGGTGAACGGCGAAAAGATTGCCTCCTGGGCGGCGGGGTCGATGCCGATACCGGTGTCCTGCACGCTGAACTGCAGCACCAGCGCATCGCCGTCGCGCCGCAACAAGGTGCAGCGCAGCGCGACCTGGCCGTTTGGTGTGAACTTGACGGCGTTGCCGGTCAGGTTGAGCAGCACCTGCTCGAGCCGCAACGCGTCCCCCAGCAGAACGCCGACACCGTCAGGCGGCGTGTCGACGATCAGTTGCAGATCCTTGTCGGCAGCGCCGATGCGCATGCTGATGGCAACCTTGTCCAGCAACTCGGCCAGGCAGAACGGCGCAGTCTCGATCAGCATGTGCCCGGCCTCGATTTTCGACACATCGAGGATGTCATTGACGATGGCCAGCAGGGACTGGCCGGACACGCGGATATTACGCACCATGCTGCGCGCGTCGGCGTCGATCGCGCGCTGCTCGAGCAGATAGGCGAAACCGAGCACGGCGTTAAGTGGCGAGCGGATCTCGTGGCTCATATTGGCCAGGAACTCGGCCTTGCTGCGGCTGGCCGTTTCGGCCGCATCACGGGCCAGCTGCATTTCGGCCTCGGCGCTTTTTTGCGCCGAAATATCCTGCGCGAAGACCAGCGTTGCCGGGCCATCCGCCAGCTTCACCTGGGCGGTGGTCTTGTAGACCGGCACGTTGTAGCCCCACTTGCCCAGGCCGATGGCCTCGAAATGCTGCTCGGTCGGGGTGTCGGCCTCGATCAGGGCCTCTTGCCGCGCCAGGTCGTCCAGCGACTGTGAAGCAATCATCGCGCGCCAGCGCAGCCCGGTCAGATCGTCCGTTGCCGCATAGCCATGCAAGGCCCGGTAGCGCGGGTTGGAATAGATGAAGCGGCCGTGGCGCAGGATGGCAATGGCCAGCGGCGCGTCTTCGATCAGCGTGCGAAAACGCGCTTCGCTGTCATACACGCCCTGCATGGCGACGCGCGCCCGCGCCTGCTCGGTATCCTGGCGTGCCCACTGCGCCCCCTTGCGCTGCAGGACCGCCAGCGCCGCGCAGGCGCCCGTTGCCAGCACGATAAACAGCACGGCCAGCGTCAGTCCCTGGCGCCGCAGCGGTGCAGCGACCGCAGTCACGTCGCGGCTCAAGCCGATCACGAGTGGATAGTCCATCGCCAGCGCCGCCGGCGCGATTGTGACCATCGCCATGACCCGCTGCTCGCCCGTGGTGTAGACCTTGCCTTCGAGTATGCCTGCCACCGTGCCGCTGCTGCGGTGGCGCTGGAAGAATGTGCCTGGCCGCGCCAGGTTGGTACCGTCGATGTTCCCCTTTCGCGGATAGTTGAGTAATTGCCGGCCGCGGCCGTGGATCACCAGTGCCCAGACGTCGGGCGCATACATCGCGGTACGAAACTGGCCGGTGAAATATTCGGGGTCGAGGGTGGCGAGCACGAGGCCCGCAAACCTGCCGGTGGCGTCCGGCACCATGCGCGCCACCGTCACCACCTGGTCGCCGCGGATCGAGCGGAATGGCTCGGCCACGTACAGCGTGCGGCTGCTGGGCGCGCTGCGCACTGCTGTCACATAGTCGCGCCGGGAAAAATCGCGCCCATACAGATCCTGGTGGCTCGCAGCACGCACTTGGCCGTCGCGGTCGAAGACCATCATCGCGCGCAGCCCGGGCATCGCACCGACCAGCGCGGCAAGGCGACCGGACAGCGCGGCATCGGCGACGATGCCGTCCGGCTCGCTCAGATAGTCGCGAACGATCCCTTCCAGCGCCACATTGGTGGCCTCGAGATCGGTCTGGATGTTGCTGGCCAACAGCGTGGTGAGCGACAGCAGCCGGGCCCGCTCGTTGCTTTCGACGCGCGCTACCTCGGTCAGATGCAGGTACGCGAGGCTGGCGCCGAGCAATAGGAGTGCGCTCGCCAGCATGGCGAATTCGACATACCGACGCCGCTTGACGGACCCGAGGGGTGGAATGACCATTTTTCTCATGCTGCACCTGGCTGGCGAGAACAAACAAAATCATGTCTGGATTGCAATGAACGCGTTGCTGTCGTCATGCGTCCTTCCATGGTGCACCACATGCGGCTCGCCGCGCCACTGAACGTGAAAAATCGCAACACAACCGCAAAAATAATTCAATTTATTCGTTTTATTTGCGGCATTCGATTTTTATGACTTAAAATTGTTGCCGGAGTGAATCAAATCGGTGGCGCACCACGCCCGCCCCACGTCAAGCAGGAGTCTTTCATGCGCAATAATCTTCCAGTTACCAACGTTGAAATCGAACTGAGCGACACGGACACCATCGTGTCGACCACCGATTTGCAGGGCAATATTACGTACGCGAACCCGTACTTCATCGCCATCAGCGGCTACACCGAGGAGGAGCTGATCGGCGCCCCGCAGAATATCCTGCGCCATCCCGACATGCCGGTGGAGGCATTCGCCGACTTCTGGGCCACCATCCGCTCGGGACGGTCGTGGACGGGCATGGTCAAGAACCGCTGCAAGAACGGTGACGCTTACTGGGTCATGGCAAACGCGACACCGGTCATGGAGAACGGCAAGGCCGTGGGCTACATGTCTGTGCGCACCAAGCCTACACGCGAACAGATCACGGCAGCGGCCGAACTCTATCGCAATATGAAGGCCGGCACCGCCGGCAATATCCGCTTCGAACAGGGCATGGTGCGCGCCACAGGACTACGCGGCCGACTGGCCGCGTTGACCAGGATGTCGCTGCGCCGCCGCATCGCGCTGAACCTGACGGGCCAGTGCGCGGTGCTGTTGCTTCTGCTGGGATTTCACGTGTTCGACGGCGCAGCCCAGTTTGCCAATCTCGAGACCATGCTCACTGTCCTGACCGGTGCTGCCATCACGTCGCTGCTGTATTTCTGGTACGCGCTGCACGCGACGCTGCTGCGTCCGATGGAAGCCGCGCGCCAGGCGTGTCAGGTCATGGCGGGTGGCGACCTGACTTCGGATTTCAGCAGCGACCGGCAGGACGAAATGGGCCAGCTGGTGCGCGCCATGCGCCAGGTGCGCGTCAACCTGCAGTCCATCGTGGGCGACGTGCGCAGCAATTTCCAGCAGATCAGCGTGGCGACCGCGGAGATCGCCACCGGCAATATGGATCTGTCGGGGCGTACCGAATCCCAGGCCTCGGCACTTGAAGAGACCGCCTCCAGCATGGAACAGCTGGCCTCGACCGTCCAGCAGAACAGCGCCAGCGTCGGCCAGGCAAGCACCATGGCCGAGGCAGCCGACGGCACCGCCGTGAGCGGTGGCCAGATCGTCAGCGAAGTGATCGCAACCATGAACCAGATCTCGGAGGCATCGCGCAAAATCGGCGACATCATCGGCATCATCGAAGGCATCGCGTTCCAGACCAATATCCTGGCCCTGAACGCGGCCGTCGAGGCCGCCCGTGCCGGCGAGCAGGGGCGCGGATTTGCCGTCGTCGCCAGCGAAGTGCGCAACCTGGCCCAGCGCAGCAACACCTCGGCGCAGGAAATCAAGCGGTTGATCGCCGCCTCCATCGCGCAGGTCGAGGCCGGCGCCACACTGGCTGCGCGCGCCGGCGAGACTACCCAACAGGTGCAGGCAGCCGTGCGCAAGGTCAGCGGCCTGATGAACGAAATCGCCTCCGCCTCGCGCGAGCAGGTTGCCGGCATCGGCCAGGTCAACGACGCCGTCACGCAAATGGACGGCGTGACCCAGCAGAACGCCGCACTGGTCGAGCAGTCGGCCGCCGCCGCCGCCGCGCTGCAGGAACAGACGCGCAAGGTGGTGCAGGCGCTGGCCGTGTTCAAGCTGGCCACCACCGCAGCACTCACTGCAACGCCAGCGCCAGCGCCCCGTCATCATGTGGGCGCCAAGCGTACCCCTGCGCTGCAACTGGCCATGCCATGATCGGCAGCGGTCGACAGGCCGCGCCGGTCGCGCGTCACGGCTTGAAGAAAGTCGCCATCAAGCAGTTGCGGTTAGGGATGTATGTGGAACAACTGTGCTGTTCGTGGATCGATACGCCGTTCTGGCAATCGTCGTTTCTGATCGAATCGCCGGCGCAGCTCGAACGCATCGCGGCCAGTCGCGCTGTCGATGCCTGGATCGACACCGAGCGTGGCCTCGATGTGGCGCCTGCTCCGGAAAATAGCGCAACGGCGTCGGCCGCCCCGCCTCCGGCAGCTGGGCCAGCGTTTCGCTTCCGCACCCCTGCGCATTCCACCATGGAAGATGAACTCGGCCGCGCCGCCGTGCTGCTCAATGCATCCAAGCGTGCCCTGTGCGACATGTTCAACGAGGCGCGCATGGGCTGCGCAGTCGAGATGCGCCACGCGATGCCGCTGGTCGAATCCATCGCCAACTCGGTACTGCGCAATCCCGGTGCGCTGATCGGTCTGGCACGCCTGAAGACGGCCGACAACTACACCTATATGCATTCGGTGGCCGTGTGTGCGCTGATGATTGCACTGGCGCGTCAGATGGGTCTGGACGACCATCTCACCCGCGAACTGGGCCTGGCCGGTCTGCTGCATGATGTCGGCAAGATGGCGATCCCGGCCGAAGTGCTCAACAAACCGGGCAGCCTGACCGAGGACGAGTTTTGCGTCGTACGCGGTCACCCGGAAAAGGGCCACGCAATGCTGCTGGCCTCACCCGACGTCGGCCCGATGGCGCTGGAAGTGTGCCTGCACCACCATGAACGGCCCGACGGCCGGGGCTATCCGCACCGGCTGTCCGGTGACGCTCTGGGACTGTACGCGCGCATGGGCGCAGTGTGCGACGTGTATGACGCCATCACCTCGAACCGGCCCTACAAGGCCGGCTGGTGCCCGGCCGAGTCGCTGCGCCGCATGGCCGAATGGGCCCGCGCCGGCCAGTTCGACGAGGCGGTGTTCGCCGCCTTCGTCAAGTGCCTCGGCATCTACCCCGTGGGCACGCTGGTGCGCCTGCAGTCAGGCCGCCTCGGCGTCGTCGCGGAACAACCCTGCGGCAAATCGCTGCTGCTGCCGAAGATCAAGGTGTTTTTCTCGACCCGGGCACGGGCGTACATCCGGCCGGAGTTGATCGACCTGGCGGCGCCAGGCGCGCGCGATGCGATTGTCGGATGCGAAAACGCTGCGGACTGGGGCTTGCACGACATCGACCATCACTGGCTTGGGGACAGCGTCGCGAAGACGCCTTGAAGGTGGGCTGGCCGCAGCGTGGATGCTGTAGCTGGGCAGAAAAAAGGCCAATCCGGAGATTGGCCTTTTCTTGATTCGATTGGTCGGGGCGAGAGGATTCGAACCTCCGACCCCGTGCACCCCATGCAATTTCTATAGCGTTCCACGAAATCCCGAGAAATCCCAATAAAATAGTTTTCCCTTTTTAAATCAATTGCTTGAGAATTCCATTTGTCCCGAATGGTCCCAAGCTGTACCATACGAGCCAGACAAACTGTAGGGGTAATTGTAGGGGTAAAAATCTTTTCACCCGACCCCGTGCATCCAAATGGCCAAGCTGACACAAAGAACACTTGAGGCAATTCGACCCGACCAGGCCGGCACCACGGTACGCGACGAAGGCGGCTTGCTCGGCCGCGTGCGGGTGAAGGCGGCAGGTGGAGTCACCGTTTCATTTTACTACCGGTACCGCTTCGACGGAAAATCGAAAGACCAATCCTGCGGCACTTGGCCAGCCGACAGTTTGTCCGCGATCCGTACTGCGCGCGATGCAGCGCGTTCAAAGGTCGCTGCCGGCATCGATCCAGGCGCCGACAAGAAAGTGGCTCGCCACGAGCAGCAGCAGGCCGTCGCAGCGAAGCTTGTCGAGATCGAAGTCGCGCGCGTAGGCGAGCTCACCGTCGAGGATATGTTCGACGCCTGGATCAAGGATGGGGTGCGGCGGAAGGACGGCAATGCGCAGCTCATGCGCCTGTTTGGCGCATACGTGATCCCAGCCATCGGGGCGATCGGTATCAAGATGCTGACCGAACACGAAATCCGCGATGCTCTCCGCTGTCAGGTCGACCGCGGCGTCAACCGAACCGCAGTCATTCTTTACAGCAGCTTGGTGCAGATGTTCGCCTGGGCCCAGAAGCGCCAGCCGTGGCGCAAGCTCATGATAGATGGCAACCCGATGGACTTGATCGAGATCGAGAAGATCGTGTCACCCGACTACGACATGCACAACCAGAGCGACCGCGTACTGTCGGCGGCAGAAATCACCGAGTTGCGCGACCTACTGCAGCTCGGAGAAGACGAATTCGCCAACGCGGCCGACAAGCGCCGCGCGCGCCGGCCGCTGGCGAAGCCGACGCAACGGGCGATCTGGATCATGCTGTCGACGCTGTGTCGCGTGGGAGAGCTGAGCATGGCCCGCTGGGACGACGTCGACCTGGCCGGTGCAGAATGGTTTATCCCGAAGGAGAACGTAAAGGACAATGTGGGCGACATGCGAATTTACCTTTCGCCCTTCGCGCTCGCTCAGTTCAAGCTGCTCCACGCCGTTACCGGACATTCGCCCTGGTGCTTCCCGTCGGCCGATGAAAAGTCGCATATCGACACCAAATCGATCACGAAGCAGATAGGCGATCGGCAATCGATGTTTAAGAAATCGAAGGACGGTGGTGTGCGCAAGCCGATGAAGAACCGGCGCTGCGACAATACCCTAGTGCTGGCCGGCGGCAAGAGTGGCGACTGGACGCCGCATGACTTGCGCAGGACTGGTGCCACTATGATGCAGGCACTAGGCGTGCCGCTCGACACGATCGATCGTTGCCAGAATCACGTGCTCAGCGGTAGCAAGGTCCGTCGGCATTACTTGCACCACGACTATGCTGACGAGAAACGCCAAGCATGGCGAGTCTTGAGTGATAAGCTCTCCGAGATACTTCAGCCGCATAACGCGCCGGGCACGTAGCGCACTGCCGCAGCAGGCCGATCGCCTAGTCCTCCCATGCGTCGTAGTGGTCGGCGCCCGGACGCTCGACTACCGGGCGTGGTAACGCCAGCGTGCTATCAAGGGATGCTTTTGTTGTCAGCTTCGATCGCGGCGTCTAGGTTACGCAGGCGGTCAGCATCAGGCACCTAACCCGCGGGCACAGGTGTGCCATTACGCGGGTTAGTGGCGAGCATGGCCTTGAGCCGCATGACAAGAGTACTACTCATGCATCCGGTATACAGGCTACGTTTTAGCAACAACAGCAGCCTCGGCACTGTATATATTGCTGTCTCGCGTAACTACCTATTGTCAACGAAGAGTGGCGAAATTATCCTCGCTTGACATGGTATTTACGAGAGAAGATATGTTGCGAGCAGTGCTGAGGTGGTTGAACCCGCCACGCCATGAGTGGATCTTGTCCGATGACCTCGAACGCCGCTATTGCAGCGTTTGTGGACGTAGGGAGCAGTACCTCGATGGTGACGAGTGGAACGGCTTTTATTGGGAGATGACACAGACCGGCGACAAGAGCGCTCATGTTCCTAACTATAACGGCTCATAGCAACGCGACTAGACGAAGCAAACAGACACTTCTTCGATAGGCTTCAGGCTATTCTGTCGAGGCCACGCCAGCGTAATGACGTACTCAATACGCGCAAGATGCTGATGCAAGTGTGAGCCGACTATTGCGCAGCGCCAGCCGTGAGCGCGTCGGTGGCGCCGGTGCGGCGCATTAAAGCTGCTGTCTATCGGGGGTGATTATGGGCAACGAGATTTGCGACCACCTGGACGAACTGCCGGCGGCTCCACGCGTTGACATTCCGGACGCCGACTTGGTGATACTAGAACGGGCCGCGCGCGCGATCGGCGCCTCGCGCCTGGACGTGGTTGATGGCGAAGGTTATGTCAATGTGCACTTCGCCGACGGATCGGTCGTGCACAGCTGGAATCCGCTCGTCTTCAGCGACGATGCGCTCGACTTGGTCGTGAGGCGCCGACTTCAGGTCTACGTACAGGAGCAGGCCACGCTGGTGATGAACGCCGATCTGGAATGGGCAAGCGAGCAACACGGGGACGACGCCGTCGCCGCCACTCGGCGAGCCATCACCCGCGCTGCGGGCGCGGCCGAGAACTAGCGCCCTATTTCGGCCACGCCTGGACCGTCTTCGCGTGGAAAGCTGCGCACTTCGAATACTGGCGCAGCAGCTCTATATCGCAAGCCTGCCACGCGTCGTCTTCAGAACTATAGGCCGCTCAGCCGTCGGCATGGGGTAACCAGCGCTATAGAGTCGACGCTGTTTCCTTTACAGAAATGTTCGCGTAAGCTTAAGGCAAGAGGCCGCTATCGGCCAAGAGCGGACGGTCACGATAGACACCTCAACAATCAACTGGGAAGTCAGTATGTCCTTATGCGATGCACTCGTGCGTGACCTTTCAGCATTGATTGGGGAAGAATGTTGGGGTGTCGTTTGCGGTGAAGGCTCAGGGTCTGTCCTCGGGCTGCACATGGGCCTCCGAACACTCGCACGTAAGCCCGTTAACAATCCTCATTTGAGTGAGCTAGTTCGGCTATATGACGGTGCCTATTCGTTGTTGGTCTGGTGCCCTTGGCGGATCGATTCAGACTCGAAAGTCGTTGCTGGAAGCTATATGTCGAACGCCAACGATGGTCCAATGGTCAACGGCAGCCAATCTATTTGTGGACAACGAATCATGGCTGTGACTTGTTCCACTCCGGCTTTTGACCTGCGTCTCGAGTTTGAAAACAGGCACTCGCTCGTCGTTCATTGTGGCGCCATCGGAAGGGATTACGAAGATTGCTATACGTTTGGAACACCGCTCGGTCACTATGTCATTGATCTGGAAGGAGAACTTAGCTTCGAAGCCTGAAAGTGACCGTCTGCTTCGGGTCGAAAACGGTCTTCATGACAGTCAGAGGTTTTAAGCCTTGGCGGCCTGCTATGCTGAGCCCACCGCCTAGGTTAGGCCATGAGTGGACGCGACAAGGTATACGAGCGACCTGAGAGAATTCCTGTTCACAGTTACCGAGGGTGCGGCTAACCGCCGCAGAGATTACCGATGTATCCGCTGACACGACTCATACCTTGGTTATTGGTCATTGCCAGGGCACTACTCGCTCCGGTCGCAATATGGATCGCAGTTGCAGGACTACCTGCAGCGCTGTGGATGGGGCAGTTCGTCGTGGCTGCGATGTCTGATTGGTTTGACGGGAAGCTGGCCCGCCGCTGGGGAACTGCAACACCAGGTTTGCGCCAGGCTGACAGCATAGCGGACACGATCTACGCTTTTGGGATCGCGATCAGTCTCTGGGTGAGTCATCCTGAAATTATCTATGCGCATCGCTGGGGTATCGGCATCGTGATCACATTGGAGCTACTTCGTTATCCATTGGATTGGTGGCGATTTGGGCGCGGCGCGAGCTACCATGCGTTGAGCGCAAAGCTTTTTGGAGGTTCACTGCTGGTCGCAGTCAGTATGATTGTGATGGTCGATTATGCGGGACCCTTGCTCTGGATCTCCTTGTTCGTAGGCCTTCTGTCGGAACTGGAAGGTATTTTGATTTCACTAGTCCTTCCGAAATGGACCCATGACGTCAGGAGCCTAAAAAGTGCGATTGACATCCGTGCCGGCAAAGCGCAGTAACAGGCCACGATGCTTGATCCTATGTCTGCATTGGGTCGCATCCGGCCAGTTTCGACAGGCAGGAATCGGCCAGAAGCGGACGTTAGCGTTAGATCTAGACGTGCTAGGTTTAGCTGAACTGCAGAGTTCGGTCATGGCGTCGTGCAACTTATCACCGTTTCATGGCTCGCTTCAACATACCGTTTGTCACGGAACTGTAATATTTCTCGTCTATCTTCAAGTGTCTCTTAGATGTTCTACTTTCTGCCCGCTGACACATTGTTGCCGGGCTATTTTTTTGGTGAGCACGCGTGTCTGCCCTAGCACGATGCGCTTTTACGAACACACATTGAGGCCAAGATGAATACTCTGATTACTGAACGACGTTCAAACCAAGTTGATGAGGCGCATCCAGTAGACTCGTCTCATATCTCTAACGCGATCCGCCAAGGTCTACTCCTGCAAAATCGAACTGGCACGCGCAGCGCAGTCGAGTGCATGAAAGCACTTAACGTTCCAGGAAGCGTCATTGGACGCGTGCTATCTGGTGGCACCATGCGAGCGGCGGACTGGGGTCCCGCAGTTCAGACTTAGCCGGACCTGTTCGACCGCACTCAGTCACCCATAGGTGGTGCATGATTAAGGCTGTGCATAGCGCTTATCGTCGGAAAGATGTATCAAAGGGGCACAGCCCGGCACTCTGCGGATTCCTTTAAGAGCAGTAGAGTTTTGATTTGGAAAACCTGATGTTTTCTCTTATCGCTGGCATGTTTATTGCAGTCGCGCTCGTCTTACTGGGACAGCGTCGCGCTGCAGGCTATGCTCTTCTAGCCGGTTTAGCGGGTCTCCTCCTACACCGCCTTGCTTCGGTTGGGTAGTCGCGCACTCATTCGAAGGTCCTATAGTCGGTCGACATAAACATTGACGGCACTCGTTGCCAATGTGACGTGATAGAGTTCTGAATTAACATTCATTCCGTCTCCTGCACTTATGGAAAATTCAGCTGGGCAGCACCGAATACTCGTCGTCGATGATAACCAAGATGCTGCGGAGCTGCTGCAGATGATCCTCGAAATAGAAGGCTACAAAGTGCGAGTAGCATTTGATGGAGCGTCGGGCCTCAGACAGGCTGCAGACTTCCATCCTCATGTGACATGTTCTGATCTCAATATGCCGGGATTGTCTGGATTCGAGCTTGCGTTAGCATTAAGAAAGAGCAATCACAGCTCTGGCACACACTTGATCGCAATGACTGGGCTCGATACACAGGAAAATTTTAGCAGGATGATGGCTTCGGGATTCGACGTACATTTTTGCAAGCCATTCAGCTTGGAAGAATTCACTAACCACCTTCGATCGTTCTTCACGACGATCGATACCCGCTAGAGCTCAACCACATTCACGCTGGCCACGCATGAATGTTTGTTGCATTGCGAAATGCGCATTTCGCCGAAATTCCTGATAAGAAACCTCCACGTATGCGAACGTCTGCAATGGGTCGATAGCAGCCTCTCGTGGTGTGCTAGAAGTCATCAAGGCAATCCCGCCTCACTTCGGCCAAGCCTGGACCGTCTTCGCGTGGCGCGCAGCGCACTCCGCGTACTGGCGCAGCAGCCCAATCGTCCACTCTTGCCACGCGTCGTAGTCGTCGGCGCCGGGCGGCTCGACCTTCGGGCACGGCGCAGCGAGCGCGCTATCGAGGGATGCTTTTGTTGGCGGCATCGATTGCGGCGTCGAGGTTGCGCACGCGGTCAGCATCAGGCATGCAACCAGCAGGCAGAGGTTTCGCATTGCGCAGCTCCTTGGTGAGCGCCGACATGCGCGGCGCCAGGGTGGATTGAATTGTGGCGAACTCAGCGGCCGCCTGGCGGATCTTGGCAGCATCGGCCTGGACGTCGGCGAGTGCAGCCTCCGACAGCGTGGCGCGGAACTCCGCGTGCGCGCGCTGCAGCTCGGCGATCTCGGCGTCGTGCCGCCAGCCGTTCGTGAACCAGCCGGCAGCGCCGGAAAGCGCCAGCATCAGCAGCAGGCCCAGGCCGGCCGCCAGTGCGCGGTACTGGGCCGGGATCATGGCAGCCCCTTCAAGCAAAGCTCGCGCTCGGCCTGGCGCCGGCGCGTGAGGCCGCGCACTTCCTTTCCGCCGACCTTGTTCCACATGAGCAGCGCATTGCAAGCGCCGACCATGTCACCCGCGTTCGTGCGCCACGCCATGCTCGAGCCGCAGAAGCCGCTCACGCCGATGTTGTAGGCCACATCGACGAATGCCACCTTCTGGCCGTCGGTCAGGCGCGCGAGCGGGATGCACATCGCGATGCCGGCGGCGTGCCGCTCGAGGTCGCGGTCGAGCTGGGCGCGGCACTGCGCGGGCGTGTACGTCTTGCCCCATGCCGCGTTCTCGGTGGCGCCGGTGCAGTACGTGAGCACGCCACCCATGTCGCGATAGGTGGAAAGCTCGGTGCCTTCGAATGCCGGAGTGAAGCTGAGCAGCGCCGTCGCGGCCACGGCGCCGACCAGCGCGACCAGCCCGCGCCGCTGGGTGGGTGCGCGCTTATTCATCGCCCGTCAGCGCCGGTTGTGCCACGACGCGCGCGATCGCGGCGCCGAGCGAGGTCAGGCCGGCAGCCACCACCAGGAGCGGCGCGGTGCCGCTGGCGTACAGGTTCATGCCGGCCTCGATGGCCGAAGCGATGGCGGCCAGCAGCGCGAAGCGTACCGACCAGAGTTTGGGGAATTGCGCGCGCGCGTCTTCGATGAATTTCACGATGAGCCTTTCGGGTTGTGCGCCGGCCAGGCCGGCACTGGATAAGTTATTGCAGGTGGGTCAGCCGCGCCATTGGCCGACGATCCAAGTCAGGGCGCCCCCGAGTGAGCCAGCTGCGCCGCCGATGAGCATCAGCGTGCGCCAGCCGCCGCGCGCCTCGGCCATCTGGAACAGCACCTGGTCGAGCTTGCGGTCGAGCTCCGCGTTGGTGGCGCGCAGGTCGGAGACAGCCATCTTGAGATAGCTGACCTCCACCTGGATGGCTGCGATCGAGGTCGCGTTTTGTCGTTCAGTCGTCGTGTCCAATGAATTCCTTTTTTGGAGCAATAAAAAACCCGCCGAAGCGGGTTGGTTTGGATGGGCGCGAATGCGACCTATATTTCCTCGACCTCGAGCGTGGTCGCGTACGCATTCATGAACTGGTAGGCAAGGTCCGAGTCTTTCGTGCGCCGGCCGTACACCATGAAGTCGCGCTCGAGCGCGGCGTCAGCATCCATCGGGAACACCGACAGCAGAATTGGATGCGCGCGGCTGTTGCGCACCAGGTTGAGAAACGTGGCCCGGTCCGCCGGCGGCATGGCGCGCAACTCAACCGGCACCTTGCGGCTCATCGTGCCCGGGTCGACCAGCTGGCCGCCGCCGCCGCGCGTGATCGCGGTGCGGTCGACCATTCCCACCGACGCGGCTGAGGCGTTGTAGGTCAGCGACCAGAACGAGCTGGCCACCATGCAGCCGGCCTCGATGTAACCCTGCAGGTTGTCCGGATCCGTGATGTCAACCGCCACGGCGCGCGCGGCGATCTCGACCGGCAGCCAGTGGCGTGCGTATGCACCGCCACCGTAGGCGTACGCGCTGGCGGCCTGCGCTGGCGTGAAGCCGCGCAGCCGAACCGCCGGCGCTGGGCAGGCCAGCACCAGGCCGCTGTCGTAGTCGTACGACTGCCAGCTGTCGATGTGACCTGTCGGGCGCGTCGCCGCGGCGCTCGTGCTCGGGTAATACGACCCGGCCACGGGCCCCGCCACGCCCATCGCCCCCCACAACAGGATCCCGGCCGTGCCATTGCCAGCGTAAGCAGCCCCGTTGGTCGAGCGATTGGTGTAGACCTGGACGAACGAGGTGGCCGCTGACGTGGCCGATGCAGTGATGCTGCATCGGTACCAGCCGCCCGGGCGCGCATTCACCCGCGCGGTGCAGTTCGAGGTTGCGACCACATCACCGCTGTCGAGGTCGAAGTCGGCAAACGAGTTGGTGAAGCCGGAACCGAACTGCAGGCGCAGGTACCGCTCCCCGGTGTCGCGCTTGGCAAAGAACGATTCGGTGTGCAGCCCGTTAAGGGCCACCGCGCCGATCGACTGTTGGACGTAGTGGGCGCCGCTGGTTGTAGTGGCGATGATGCGATCGGCCGTGACCGCACTGTCGGGCGCCGCTGCCGCGTTGGCCGCCACCGTGACCGCGCTCTTCGTCCAGGCGGCGTTGTCGAATGCCTCCGTGTGGATGTGGTTGTTCGTGATGGCCGCCTCACCCGACACGCGCACGCGCACCCGCGCCGTCGGCGACAGGTTGCAGAACGGGAGTCCGACGAAGCCGATCGGCTCGACATTGTCGAAGACGGCGGTGACCCGGGCATCCCGCGCGGTGGCGCGCCACACAGGGTGGACCTGCGCAGCGGCCAGGTTGGTGACGGCGAGCGCGCCGGCCGCGCTCGAGGCGGTCAGCGTCGCGCGCTCGATCGCGTTGTCGGAAACGATTCTCAGATTGGGCATGCAGTCTCTACCAGGTGATTGATTCGATTTCGGCGGCGGTAGTCGCCAGGTCCAGTTGCGCCTTCAGTTCCTGCGCATGCTTGAAATGCGCTGTACCTCGGTCGCCTATAGCGACGTTGAATTCAACCCATGTGGCCAGGTCAGGAATCGGTACCCACCCATCGTTGAATGTCTTCCACGCACTAGGCCAATCCGGATTGGCTGGCATTGCTCCGGTGAGCATGACGATATTATTGATGCCCTGGATACTGACTCGGTCTGACTCGACATACCGAATACGCTCACCCCTGAATTCAAAATAACTGTTGTTCGCATCTTGCCACCACGCATTGATCAAAGTCCGGCGACGCTGTTTGAGTGTCTCGATATCCTTCGACAGGTCAGCAATTACTTGCCCGCCAAAGAATGGTAGATGGGTTTTGGCAACTAACGTCTGTTCCAAGCCTTCCAGCATGCCGCCGCCACCACTGAAATCGGCTATGCCAATACTGTGTTGCCACGAGTAGGTGTGGGGCATGCCGGATAGGAAGGCAGCCTCATTCATATATGACAGCACACCCAGCAACGCGAAGTCTTGTGTCAGATCGACATCAGCCTTGACGATGCGGTGGTACTCCAGAGGGATACCTGTCGGGGATAGTACCTTTGCGAGAACTGGCATCTTATTTCTATAATTGGTGTTGATAGCGGTCGATGACCATTAAATTGCGCGGCTGCGCAGGCATGACGATGTGACTGTATGGAGTGCGGTTTTTAATAGATTCGTCCTCTGTGAACTCGTAGCGCGAAAAGATACTTTGCAATTGATCGCCAAGGAATCGGTAAAAAATTCGAGCGCGCGCTTGCGCAATCCCCGACTTGTTGCCCCAACTTGCGTATAGCTCGGCCTCGTCCACGCATATCGCCGGGCTATCAGGTATTGCACCCTTGGGCGGACCGAAGCCGTTCAAGATGAAGCCTGCTTCTGGAGTTGCCCAAGTCATATTGTGGTTCAGTCCAGTGAACATCTGGTCGATATTCAAATGGCAGTTTCCGCTGTCATACAACAGCTGTCCAGTCGGCCCCCACGTCCTTTTCCCGTACCGCTGATTGCCGTAGCTCACGTAATCCAAAGCAAAGTAGTAAATCGTAGGCGGCTCAGGGGTAGCGCCCGGTTTGAAAATGCACCGGGAACCTGTGTAGTAAACTTCGTTTTGTGCCTTCGGTAAGCTGAAGAACACAACGCACGGCCTGTCTATTGCTGCCTGGGGCCTCTGCACGACCCATACACGCGTCCAAAATCCACTCTGAGCCAGCGCGTCGTAAGCAGGGAACTCACCGCACCAACTTGTCGCAATCAATTGCGGAACCATGTGCTTGTTGTCAACTTGTCGTCGACCGTCCGCACTGATTATCCGTGTCCCATAATCGCTCATGTCGCAAAGATCCCTATCTGGGTACTGTAGTCAATATAGGTCGGTGCCCACTGTCCGGCTGGTGGTGTGTATGGTGCAACCTCAACGTAGGGATACCCATTCCTATCGCGGCCATACGACACGTCACCATAGCAGCCCCGCACAATTTTTCCGAAGATACTCATACTGTCCAGGTTAGTGAATGTTCGCCGCCCACCACCTGCAGGGAAGGTTACTAATTCGACGAAAACGCCTCCGAACCCATCCGGGGTCAGTACAGCGCGACCTTGTCGATAGCTGATGTGTCCGTAACGAGCCATTACCACAACCTCCCTGACATTTCACGGATGTTCCCGCCTTCGTCATACACGATAGTCTGATCGCCACGGATGACTGTACCAGCGCCTTGCCCATTAACGCGGCTGGTCAATTCACCGACGTTGGCGCTTAAAGCAGACAAGCTGTCTGTTTTGACCTTTCGGGCAGTGACTGCTCCGTCTTTAATAAGCACTTCGTCCGTCAAGCGGATTAGATTAAATGCCCCAAGTTCGCATGTTCCCGAACGAATACTACGCAGAATGAAAAAGGAACCTTCCGTGACAGATGCCAAGTCGGCAGGGATTGTGATTTCAGTTGAAACTCTGACCCACTCACGAGTGTATGCAGGATATTGAATACCATTACCATCTGCAAACTTGTACGGTGAGTCAGGGATAATCCCAAGCCCCCCCAAAAGATTGCCGGTCCAATTTGAGGCGTAAAACCAGATTGATAAGTCGCCGTCCCAATCGTTATGAAACAAAATATCGTACTCGATACGATATGTCGCGCCGGGGATTAGCGGCATTTTCTTTGTTTCGGTGTTGTACTGTGCGCCACCAGTTGACTGAAGGTATAGGGACACATTGTACCTAGGCCACGATCTTTGGGCAGTGCCATTCCAATCAACAGGGGTGACACCTGTGTTGACACCCGTGTTGCTGGGATGGATTAGCCCCCACCACGGAAGGTCTTTAAACCGTGGATCGCGGATCAAGTTATTTTGATCTTCACCAATTTGCAAATTGCTTGCTCGGACAATTCCACCAAAGTCACCGTTTGCGCCGAGCAGCAGCCTGCCATCCGGTGCACGGATATCAAGTGTGCCGGCACGGATCGCCGCACCGTTGATCGATTCTGTCACGAACAAGCTGCCATCGAAGATCGCGCCCATTGGCAACCAACTCGCACCGTCCCAGCGCTTTGTCATCGCCCACCTGCCGCCGTTGGAGATCGTCACGACGTCGTTGACGACGTTGCCACCAGGCGTAGCGGCATCAGCCGCGCCGTCAGACCAAGCGTCGCCAAAAGCGTAATGCTGGCCCGGGCCGCGCGCGCCGGGCGTGCCATTGCCTGGTGCGCCATCGCGCACGACGGCAATGATGCAGCTCTGCGAGAAGGTCTGGCCGCCCGCGACGATGCGCGCGGTGACGATCGCGGCCGGGCCCTGCATGTCGGCGTAGCGCACGTCAGTGCTCTTTCCGGTCACGCTGGTCAGTGCCGCGCCGTCGGCCGTGAAGGTCACGTCACCGTCCAGGCCGACCAGCGTCGCGGTGACCGTAACGGTGGCCACGTCAACGGCGCCAGCAGCATTGAGGTGAAACAGCGACGACGAAGCATTCAGCAGGATCGAGGCGTTCTTCGGGTTGATGACCCGCACCGAGGCGGCTTGCAGGATCGCGTCGCGGTCGTTCAGTGCTGTGCTCATACGAGGAATCCAACGGTGACCCGGCCGGTTTCCCAGTCAGGTGCGAGTGAAATAACGATGCCGTTCACGCCGGCGTCCATACCGAAGCGCGGTGCGTAGACCGTGACGGCCTGGCCCAGCTCGAGCGAGAGCAGTTCTGGCACGCCCTCAAACTCGTACGTGGTGCGCGGCACCTTCCACAGGTCGAGCCTGCGCTGCGCCTCGGCGTCGGCGTCAGCGCGCGTGAGCAGCATGGTGTCGACCTGGACCGGCTCGGCGTTAAGACGGTAGGTGGCCAGCGTGGCCTGGTCGGTCTTCGTGGTCGACAGCCATTCTTCGGCAAACAGCGCCTTGTGCACCTCCGGCAGGTTCGCCAGCGTGCCGGCGTCCTGCACGGTCCAGCACTTGGCAAACCCCAGCTTTACGGCCCCGACGACGTCCGTGCGAGCCGCCGGCTGCAGCGTGCCATCGACCATGTGCTCAGGCTGGATCACCACCGGCGTACCGGCTGCCGGCAGTGCGACTTTGACCAGCCTGAGCTTCCCGAGGCGGGACATGACCATCTGTGCCCCCAAGCTGCTCAATAGCATGCGGCACGCCTCAAGCACGTTCAGGCGCTCTTTCGAATACAGCCCCATAGACTGCGGGTGTGCTGCATCAAACGCGGCGAAGCTGCTTAAGTCGAGATCATCCTCCGTGAAGCGGTCGGCGATTTTGCCGTAACCGGTCACCAGGCGCTTGACCAGCTGCGCCGCGGTGTCGACGTAGCCGCCGCCGGCAGCGCCGCGCACCGAGGCGGTGACCACGCCAGCCGGGGCGTCGTGCAGCTGGAATGTGCCAGCCGCCAGGTCAGCGGTGAACGCCACCGGCGCACCGTTGTCGCGCACCTCGATGATCGAATGGATGGCGCCTGCGTGCACTTGGTATTTCAGGATTGCCGCATTGACCAGCAGCGGCGTCACATTAAAGGCCTGCCCCATCGCGATCGGCAGCAATGCGTCCCGCTGCTCGGTCGTGCCGCCTAACTTGACCTCACTGATTGGCGTGTTCAACCGTTGTAACTTGTCGCGCAGTTTGAGCGCCAGGGCTTGGCGGCCGCTTGGGACCAGGTCGGCGGTGACCCCGTCGAATATCTGGCGATATTCCGCACGCGGCCAACGGACATCGCCGATGTAAGCGCCGTCGGCGCGGTTCTTCCAGACGTACCCAGGCGCGGCCCAAGCATCGCGCGCGCCACCGACGTTCTCGATCGCGAGCTCGCCAGCCGACAGCCCGCCCTCGCCGTCCAGCGACAGCCGCTCGGTGAACAGCCGGCCGACGGTGGCGATGGGCAGGTAGGTCGTATTCGCCGGCGCGTCGCCGGGCCCGGTGGTAAATGGTTTCGTCGCCAGGTACACGACGGACTCCACGCTACCGATCTGCACGGCCGCCTCGATGAGGACGACACGATAGGCGGCCGAGCTTTTCAGCCAGGCCAAGAACGCTGCATCTGTCATTCGAATGGAACCCTCTGTTCGCTGTTGGCGACGGCTTTAACTGCCGTCGTGGTGGCGCCCGAGATCTGGTCAGCAGAATCGCTGGCCGCCTTGGCGTTCGCCTGGATCAAATGCCCGGTCTGCACGGCTTGCTCTGCCCGCAGGCTGGCCAGCTCCTGGCGCACCGACTTGAGTTCGGCCACCAGGGCGACGGTGTTGTCTGCCCCGTACGAGGCATACATGACCGGCGTCGGCATGTTGATCTGCGGCGCGGCCATGGCGCCCGGTGCTGGCGGTGCCGTCGTGCCCATGGCCTGGTGCATTTGCAGGATCGCATCGCGCACCGACAGCACCGACTTGTCGATCGTGATCAGGCCATTCACCGACAGCTTCAGCGCGTCCAGCTGCGCCTGGCCGACGTCGACCTGCGCGCCCGCCCAGCGCTCCGCCTCTGCCGTGGATGCTTGCGCATACGCGAAGTCGGCCTGGTACTGGCCACTGCTGGCGAACACCGCGCGCGACGCCGTGAGGAACGAGTTGAACGCGGCCGAGTAGTTCGACTGCGCCGATTCATCACCACTGCGCGCCGCCGCCAGGACCGTCTCGTACTGCGCTTTCGCCTCGGCGTATTTCTCCTGCGGCGACAGCGGCGACAGATCGCCCAAGAGCGCGCTCTTGTTCAGTTCTCGCAGACTGGATGCGAACGACCCCATGCGGGAAACCGTTCCCTGGATCGCCTCAGATTCGGCGTTATAGGCATCGGTCAGGCTGGCCCGGTAGGACGTCAAGTCGTTCGTCACGTCCTGAATTTCCGGCGTGACCTGGGCGAATGCTCCCTGCAAATCCATCAGGGCTGCATACTGCCGCGCCCCTGCGTCGGTTGCCAGGTCCAGGCCGAGAACGATCTGCCGGAACTCTTGGCGCGTGTCCACGCCAGCCAGCCCCAGCCCCGCCATCTGCTCCGTAACCCGCTTGAGAACCTGTGCATTGCGCTCGCCAGCGGTGAAGTAGTTTTCCTCGAAGGCAGCAGTATTGCGCGCGAATGCCTCCAGCCCGCCCGACAGCTCGATCAGACGCCCACGTGCCGCGATGGAGCCGGCGCCGACGGGTCCGAACGATTTGCCGAACGACGACAAAGCGGTCTCGATCATTGCGTAATTGACGGCCACGCGCTCAAGCGTAGCGCTGGCGCCCTCGCCTTCTTTGGCGAACTGGCTGATCGTTGGCAGAACCTCGCGCGCGATCGTGTCGCCCACGTTGACGAAGAAATCGGCGATCGCTTTTTTATTCGCCTCCCCGTCGGCGCCAAGCGCAATGCTCATCGACTGCGAGCGGGATTTGATCCACTCAGCATCAATCCCCAACGTACTCGCGAAGTCCGCTGAGGCAAACTTCAGCGCGTCGTACCCCGCGGTGAATTGCTGGATGGTGGCAGCGTCTACCGAGACTTTGTCCACACCGCGCTTGTCGCTGCGGAACCATCCACCGTCTTGCTTCCAAGAGGTGTCGGTCGATCCAGCAAACCCCGCGGCGCCGAACGTGCCGTTCAAAGCCGTCCCGGTGACTTCCTTGTCCTTGCGCCCGAAAGCACGGTTGATGAGGCCACCGACGGCCCCGGCGATCGCGCCACCGATTGGTCCGCCGATGAAGCTGGCAACAGCTGTCCCCACCTTCTGCGCAGTCATGAAGCCACTGCCAGTCTCATATCCGCCCGAGATCCCGGCGTTGATCGCATTGCCAGCCATGTAGCCCGCAACGACGCCGCCAGCGCGACCTGCCCATTGCGCCGCTTGACCTGGCGCGCCGCTTCCAGACGAGAGGCCAATCTTGTCGAATCCGGTCTGGACGCCTTCAGCGACCGACTTTTCGAACGAGCCCCCGCTCTTGAACGAGTTGTAGAGACTCGAAACGGTTTGCGTCAGATTGCCGGTACTGCCTGATACGCTGTTTGAAGGCATGCCAGGGAGCATGCTCGATACGCTATTGCTCACCGGCGACAGAGCAGCTTGGATCGTCGGGCGCAGCACCAGCGTGCTGAACATGTTTTTCAGCGTATCGACCAGGTTCTGGCCGAAGCCTTTGCCCGATTCGAACCCGCGCAGCAGTGCGTCGGTCAACGACTGCTCGATCGAGTCCGATGCGCGCTTCCACTCCTCTGCCGCCTTTTTCGCGGCGTCGACCTGCTCCATCGCGGCGACAGCTGCTGCGTTGCGCTGCTTCAGGCCGATCAGCTTTTCCAGATTCTCGATCTCGTCAAGCGTCAGCCCCAGCGTCGAACGTTGCGCCAGCTGCTCCTGCAGGCGCGCCGGCTCCAGCGCCTCGATCGCCGATTTGGTCAGGCCGTAAGTACTGGCCAACTCTTCGTTGCGCTTAGCCTCGTCCTCTGCGTCCTGTGCGCGCTTCGCGTAGACAGCGCTCGTCGCTTCCAGCCCCTTCGAATAGCTGTCCTGAAAATCGCTCACTTCTTTCAGTGCGCGCAGGCGATCATCTTCGGCCTGCTTTACGAACGGCTGCATGCCGATGTACTTCTCGACGGTACCGACATATTCGGAGAGGGTCTGTTTGCCGGTTTGATAACCCTTGTACAGCTTGGCCAAGTTGTCGTAAAAAGCCGGATCCAGACCAACCGACTTCCCGTTGATCCGATCGATCAAAGCCTCATATTCCTCCAGCGCCTTCGCGGCTTCTTTCGCACCCTTATCAGTAGTTGCAGGCGGCAAGGCTGGTTTTGGCTTGTCATCGCCCTTTGCGGCGGATGCGTCTCTTGCACCCATGCGCGCACGGTATGCCGCCTCAACCTGGCCGGTTGGGCGAGCCAAAAGATCTTCGAGCTCCTTGTTCGCGTCTTCGACTTCTTTGTTGCGAGCGGCCAGCGCTTTCTTAATGTCCTCAGTCGGCGACTCTCCTTTCCAAACCTTGTATCCAGCGACAAACGGATTGGCGTTCGTCATCACCTCGCGCGCCAGATT
Organism: Telluria sp. LT1R51-2; assembly: GCF_059685775.1. Classification (NCBI taxonomy): domain Bacteria; kingdom Pseudomonadati; phylum Pseudomonadota; class Betaproteobacteria; order Burkholderiales; family Oxalobacteraceae; genus Telluria; species Telluria sp. LT1R51-2. The sequence goes on from NZ_JCASIM010000001.1 coordinate 2,923,561, forward strand.
GATGTCGGCCTTCACCGCCTTGATGCTGTTCCAGATACCGGAGATCGTGCGCGCGAGAATCGTTGCGGCATCAGCGGCTTTCGCGATACCGATGCCCGCGAGGTCAGCCCATTCGGACCAGTCGCTTTTACTGAGCGCAGACTGCTGCTTGTTGACGTCGGAAAACGCACCGGTGAGATCAACCAGTGCTGGCAGCAGGTCGCTGGTGGCCGATGTCACGAAGCCCTTTACCTCAAGACCAAGGAATCCCATCTGATCCTGGAAAGCGGCAGCAGCCGATGCGGCCGCGCTGGACGTGCCAGTGACGCTGTCGTAATTTTCTGCCAGGTCGTTCAGGAATGGCAGCAGATCAGGCCCCGATTTGCTCAGAAGGTCGGTAAGCAAAGCGGCCTTGCCGGCGCCGTCGCTGTAATTTTGAAGACTTTTTGCGGCATCGACTAGGACCACCGAAGGATCACGCAGCGCTCCTGCCGCGTCGCGCGACGAAACGCCGAGCGTCTTGAGCGCCTTCTGCACCTTGTTGCTGTCGTCGTCCAGGCCTGCCATACCGCGCGACAGTTTCGTCAGGGCTCCATCGATTCCGCCCATGTCTTCGCCGAAGACGCTCGCCAGCTTCTGAATTTTCGAGAGGCTTTCGACGGTCGATCCGGTCTTTTGCGCCATGTCGTCAAGTGCGGCAAGATCATTGATCGACCCGTTGACGAGCACCGCGCCGGCAACCGCTGCTGCGGCCGCAGCTGAGGCGACTGCCAATATGGCGACCTTGTACTCAGCCGCCTTTTCCTTCAGGCTGCCAAACGAGGATTCGCCAGCCTGCTCCTGTTCGCGCAGCTTTTGAATCATTTCGGCTGCGGCGTCGCTGACGCCCAGCTGCTCGGCGCGCAGCGCAGCAAGTTCGGACGCGGACTTTCCGATGCCCTCGGTGCGCGAACGCAGGCTGTCCAGGAACCGGGTCGAATCGTCGAGCTTGCGCTGGGCATCGGCCGCGAGCGCGCTCTTCTTCGTCATCTCGTCCAGCTGTTCCAGGTATGGACGCAGGGCGTTGACGTTCAGACCGCGCGAGTTCGCCAGCGCTTCGTAATACTGCGCCGATCCTTTGGCGCCGGCATTCATCGTGGCCAGCGTGCGCTGGATCGAGTCGGCCATGTTCTTGGTGGCGCGGTCCATGCGGCCAGCTGCCACGACGGCGCCATCGCCCGCCGTCTCCATGCCCGGTGTGCTGGCGACGCCTTCCAGGGCGGCCGTCGTCTTCTTCGCGCTGGACTCGAGGTTGTCGAGGTTCCGGCCCGTCTTGGCCGTTGCATCATCGACCTTGCGCAGCCCTGCCTCGACACCGCTCGCGTCGGCGGTGATCATGATTGTTGCGTTGTTGACGATATCGCTCATGTCCCGCCCATAAAAAAAGCCACCTCAGGGGTGGCTTGGTGATTAGCCCCGCGTTTAGCGGGTATGGTTTTCGAGTTCTATTGAGGAACCAGCTTGCAGCCGCAATGCTTGCAGATGCGCGCGTCGCGCAACACGAACTCCCGGCAGTCCGGGCATTTCACATGCGTATCCGGCGACGGTGCATTTTTGTCTCGCTCTCGTGATGGCAGAACCGCCACAACGATGAGCGCAAAGAAGCCGAACAGCAACCCCAGCAAGAACCACCCTCCGGCGAGCCGCGCTTTGCTATTGGCAATCGCCCAGCAGGCGATGGCACAGCCGAACCACAAGAGCAAAAAGATTTCCATCGCACCTCCGAATTAACGTGGTGCAATGTTACACCAGTGCGTGCTCAGTTACCACCTCGCATGGCCTGCAGCGCCGCTGACTCCATGACGCGAACGTCGGCCATCAGCTGCTGCCAGTCGGTGCGCGGCGCGGCGATCATGCGCAGCGCCATCGGCAGCGCGGCATAGTCCATGCCCGTGGGCCCGGACATGCCGATTCGCCACTGCGTATCCATCGTGCAGAACAGCAGGTAGGCCTGATAGTTGTCAGGCCAGATTTCGACCGACGTTGCCACCTCGTCCCGGGTCAGGCCCGCGGTCGCCAGCTCGGCGTCGGTGGGCCCGGCTTCGTAGAGGGCGGTGGCAACGTCGCTCAGTTTTTTGCGCGAGCGCCCGTCAGTTCGGCCATGTAAACGTCGAGCACGGCACGGGTCGAACCCATGTAGCGCTGCTCGAGCTTTTCAACAGCTTCTTTGCCGAAGGGCTCGTCGAGATCCCAGCCGCTGGCGACGTCCATCAGCGCGTCCGCGTTTTCGGCGCCGGGCAGAGATTCCACGAACTCCTTGAAGTCATCACGGGTGCGATGCTTGAAGATGAACTCGACGTCGGCAGCCTTGCCACCAGGGACCGGGATCGACACGATCGCCTTGAAAGTTGCGGCGACGGCCAGGGAGAGTTTTGCTTTTGCCATGATGTTTTTCTTTCAGTGGGGAGGTAAAAAAAGACCCGCGAGGCGCTACCCCGCGGGCTGGGAAAAGGCCAGCGCCGATCATTCGGCGCCAGCTGGCAACACGGATCAGTAGCGGACGACCTTGTTCTGCAGCGAGAACATCGACTTCACAGCCATGACGCTGCCCTTCGACAGGCTCGGCGACTCGTTGAACGAGCAGTAGCCGGCATACAGCAGCACGCCGCCGCCTGGGAGCAGGCCGCGCAGGCAGGTCAGCGTCACGCTGTCCGAGACCTTCTTCAGTGCAGCGTGGTGTGGCAGCGACTTATCGTCGGCGGTCGTCAGTGTGACGGTGGTGGCAGTGAAGCCGTCGGGCAGCACCACAGGAACGTCAGTGTCCACCAGCGGAACCTCGACGTTTTTGGCATCACCGCCCGAGATCTCAGCAGCGGTCACGCCGGTAATCGGCACCCAGGTGGTGATCTTGCGGACGCTGCCAGTACCGGCGCCGGCCGGGTACTGGCTGGTGTCGGTCGTGTCCAGGCCCTCGATGGTGAACGAGGTGCCTGCGGCCGCCTTCAGGCGAAACACGCGGCCGTTGGCCTTGCTCCAGCCGCCGGTGTATTCGACGAAGTCGCCGGCGGCGAATGCGTTGGTGGCGGTGAACACCGCTTCCGAAGCGTTGCTCGCGGCGCTGATGAGAACGGCGGCGGAGAATGCGGACGCCAGAGCGAACGCGATGTTATTTGGCAATTGCATATCGGCCTTTCAGGGGTAAAGCCCGGAAGCCGGGCATAAAAAAACCGCCCGGCTTTCGCGGGGCGGCTTGTGGGTAAAACTGGTACGGGTCAGCAAAACAGCATGAAGTCCTGCATGACGCCGCGGCGGTCTGTTCCTTCGTCGTAGGTGGCCACGCGCCCGGTCGCCACTTCGACCTGCAGCGCGCTGGCGGAGCGCAGCGTGTCTTCGACCAGCATGCCGATCTCGGATGCTTCGATGCGGCGCGTGGCCCAGACGTTGACCTGGATGCGCACGCGCTGCTTGTCCGGACGGTCACCCGTGAGGAAGTTCAGCGGCTCCCCGCCCACCACCTGGTAGGTGATGTACGGAGTCGGCGTGTGGACCTCGGCCAGATCGGGGAATATCCGGCCGCCGGCCAGGTTGCTCAGCGCACTGTGTACGTGTTCTTCGGGTGTCATGATTCTGTGCGGTTCCTCGCAAGTTGCTGGGTCAAGGTGCTCGTCATGGCATCGACGGCAACCTGCTTTTTGCTCTCGTACGCCGGGCGCATGAACGGGTACGCCGGCGCGCTGGCCGTGCCATACTCGAGCTCGGCAGCGCGGCGGTGAGCTTCCCACCCCGTCGTCTTGCCGGTCTTCTTGCTGAGCTTCTTGTTTCGCGGCACGAACTTGTGGCCGCGCTCGACGAAGCGCCAGTAGAAGGCATCGGTCCCGCCGTACGTGCCGGCGCGCACCGTGACCAGGTAGACCTGGCGCCGCGCGCCATCCGATTCTTCTTCGAGCCGCTTGACGATGATGTTGTTGTGGATCGTGTAGGTCTTCGCCCGTGCCCGCGCGTTGCGCTTCGCTTCGTCACAGAATGGCTCGGCGCCGGAGAACCCGACCGCGCGCAGCCCGTCCTCGTCGATCGCGCTGGCGACCTGGTCGACGGTCTGCTGCACGGCGGCCGTCAGCTGCGATGTGTCGAAGCGGATCACGATGCCGACTCGCAGACCAGGAACATGAATGCCGAATCCCGGCTATCTGGCAGCGCCGACTTGATGTCGTAGATCTTCGCCTTGAACAGCACCCGGGCGCCGGTGTCGACGTCGGCCCGCGCGCGGATCCGTATCGAGCACTTGACGATCGCCGTATCGGCGCCGGCGCGCATCACCTCGGCGCCCGACTGGAACAGAACGTCGGCCCACACGGTGGCGATATCGGGCCAGCTCTCGATCGGCTGGCCCAACGCGTCCTTACCCGAGTCCCGGCGCTGCAGCGTGATTCGGTCGTTCATGTTCATGCGATCACCACCTCTGGCCACAAAAGCCGCTTAACGTGCTCGTTCTTCGGCTGACCGCCGGACTGAAAGTGTTCACTCAGGCGCGCTAGGATGAAGCCGGAGATGGCGTCCGGCACCGTCGTATGGTCGGGTCCGTAGCCGCACCGGATCTGAACCTCGACCGAGTTGATCGAACGTCCCGTTGCCGGCCAGGCGCGGCCCGGCGCAGCAATGATGAAGCCCGGCTCGCTTTCGCCGTCGACTTGGTAGTCCTCCGGGTGGAGCGTATGCAGGACCAGGCCGGCATCGTAGAACTTCAAGTGCACTACTTGGAGCAGCGGCGGCCGGCGAAGCGCGATCGCACCGTTGAAGCCGTCCAGCGTCAGGCGCCAGGTCTGCTCCATCACCGCGCGGTTCGTTTCGCCTTCAGCTTCAGTGGTGTAGGTCCGGATAGCACGTTGGATTTCTCCGTCAAGGGGCGACGTCCCGTCTTCGCCGACGTCCACGCGCGCCGCGGTGCGTGCTTCGGTCATCGAAACCGCCAATCCGACAGGAGGAGTAATCAGCTTCCAGCTCATCGTGTCGTCCCCTGCACTGCTGGCGGGCGGCCGGCGCCGTGCTGCGTGCCAGGCGCTGCCGGCGCGCGGGCATACTCGACAGCGGCCTCTTCTTGCTGCTTGAGCAGCTCGGTATTCGGCACGCTCGGCAGTTGCGATGCATCGATCATCAGTTGTCCACCCTGTTGAATTGAATGGTTCGGTAAAAGCGCTCGCTGTTCGCACAGTCGATGCGCAGGTCGCAGTAATTGACGCCGGCCGGCAAGGTGTCCATGCCACCCAGCTTCACCAGGATCAAGGGGCCCTGGATCACCGCCGGCACGAGCTCCTCCACGCCGACCGGGAGCGCCTTCACCGCGATCGCAGTCGTGTTGCTGTCAGCCAGATCGTTCCCGATATCGCCGACGTAGTAGCTTTGATCGTCAGCATCCTTGTTGAGCGAGTACACGCCCACTTGCTGCTTGAACCAGATCGTGCGGTCGAACCGCTCGCCATTCGCGCACGTGACGCGGAAGGTGCAGAAGTTGGCCGCTCCGGTGGCGGCATTGAAACCGCCCAGCTTCACCGGGATCAGCTTGCCTTGGATGACGGGCTGCTGAAGCACTGTTACGCCGGCGACGAGCGGCTCGACGGACACAGCCGTGGTCTTACGCTCGTCCAGGTCAACCGTGATGTTCGCTACCCAGTAGCGCTCGTCGAGCGGATGCTTCTCGCTCCACCACCGCCCTGCCTCCAGGTACGGGGCATTGGGTAACCGTACGCTCGGCACAGTGCCGAACTTCACCACACGGGTGCCGCCCGGGAATGCGACCCGGCGGGATTCTGCCACCGTCGCGGCAATGACGCTGTCTTGCGCCGGTGGAGCAGCGGCGACCTGCTGCTCTCCGAATGCATATTCGCCGAAGGCGCTAGTCCCAAATCCAGTCATTGCTTAATCGCTTCCGTTGGACGTAAAAAAACCCGCTCGGGGCGGGTCTCGTTTGCTACTTCGAAAATCTGGGTCGTAGTGTCCTGTAGCCATCATGCACTTTATCAATTAGGTACTTGGTCCAACCCTGAAGCCACGGCTCTGCACGCGTAGCTATCGCCCATGAGAAGACAAAGATTATGGTGGTTGTAGTTGCCAGCGCAAGCCATCTGTTAATACCATTCGCGGCCACCCAGCCCATCATTGCGGCACCCACAATTTGATGGAGCAGATACAAAGGGTAGGTCATCATGCCTGCGATTTGAATTGCTTTAACCATGCCAACTGGGAGGGCATGCAAACTTGCGTTTGCACGCACGGAAACGACGATCAGCGCTATGGATGCAAGCCAGATAACGCAAGGGATCGCGGCAGAATGATCAGATGCCACAGCTATCTGAGCGCAACCCGTGATGCAAAACAAAATAATCCAAAAAATATTTTCCGTATCATGCTTTTTTATTAGCTCTGACCAAAGGAACACTCCCAGTGCGAAAAACATGCCGTGTTCCATCAAGAGCAACTGCGGCACCCTCCCCTCTAGTGCCCAAGCCAATTTCGGTGCGAACGCATGGATTTCGTCGATTGCATAACTAGCACGAAAGATTGCATACATTGAGCTGAATATTCCAACCACAGCCGCTAGCAATTTAATGCGTTCAAACCGAAAGAATTTGATGACAAGAAAAACCGCTGCATAAAACGAAATTTCAATCCCAAGCGTCCAGTACGAACCATCAATCCACGGCGCCCAAGGCAAGAACGCCATGCTGTGCCTGAACGCGCGATACATGTCCTCATGTTGTCGGAAACCAACAAGAATCGTAGCTAATAACGTAATGGGTGCGCATATCCATACAGCCGGCCCAAGCCGAACAATCCGACTCCGAACGAATGAGAATGCACTGGCCTTCTCGCCAGAAAATGCAATGACAAATCCTGAAATGACAAAGAAAATTTGAACTCCGACCCATCCGAATTCCGTGACTTCGTAAAGCTCAGGAAATTTCACAATGCCTCTACTCGCACTTCCAACCAATCCATGAGGGTTAGTGCCCATCAGAAAACAGTAATGGAAGGCGAGTACTAGGCATGCTGCAACGAATCGCAATACATCAAGTCCAAGGATATGCTTAGCGTTGACTACAGGTCTCAATTTACGTTCTCCTAGAATATTACTATTTTATCATGGGATTTCCATTGAGAACTATCGCAATATTGCTATTTCATTTGCTTACGCCGGAACCGGCAGTTCCCAAATAACCGAATTCGGCTGCGCCTCAAGATCAGGCAGCAGGCGCAGTTTGTTGTCCAAGCGAAGCGCTGCCGAGTCAATGTAAGCGCCGCTGTACGCGCCGACCGGGTGCGTGATCGTGTATTTCTTCCACGACGTGCCGGAATCAGTGGTCGTGAACAGGTACATCTGGTTGTTCGTGCCGAGCGTCGCCGTGATGTTGTCGTCGGTAGTCGCTGCCGTCACGATGATCTTTCCGCCGTGGTACGCGACGTGTGGCGTGCCCGCGTCCTGCGCGCCGTTGTGCGCCATCAGACGCGTGCGCACCCATTTGTTGGTGGTCGTGTTGAACTTGGCCACCCACAGGCTGCGGAAGGCTTCGTCAGGGTGCTGCCAGCTTGCGACCAGCAGGGGTTGCCCATCAGCGCCGATCGCGATGCGTGCCACGCTTGAATTGTGGTTGTAGTTGTTGTTCGGGAACGCGATGTCACTGTCGTCCGTGCCGCTGACCAAGGGAAGATTCAGCGCCTTGCCTCGCATGGTCGTGAAGGTCGCCCCGCCATCCGTCGACTTGACCAGGTTGATGTTCTGGCGCGGGTAGCCCGACATTTCGAACGGTCCATTGCCTTGCAGGAACTCAGTCGTAACGTACAGCGTGTCGACGCTCGCAAAGGCAATCTCCATACCGTAAGAGCCAAGGTACGAGGCCGCATTACCAGCGAGGAAGTCAGCGCCTTTGCGGTCGAACGTGGTGCCATTCCACTTGTAGATGCCGGCCAGGTAGCCATTGCCCCGCGCGCCCATCCACATACTGCCGTCGAACTGGTTGCGGAAGAAGCGGCGGTACGAGCAATTCCCGTCCAAGCCGGTTGGCGCAGTTGTTGCAGCCAATGCCGAAATGTCCTCGGTAGGCGATGCAACACCCCTCCAAGAAGTGTGGTGCGCCTCGCCGTAAGCTATGACCTTGCCGTCATCGGTCACGCACACGCTGCCGTCCCGGTGCCCGATGGTCGTATCGTGCGTGCCGGTGGCCAGCTGAACGTCCTGGATCATCTCGTACGTGTTCTTGTTCAGCTTGGCAAGGCGCGATTGCTGCACGCCGCCAACGGTCACCGGGGCGACAACATAGACCGCGTTGACCGTCGTCCAGATCGGCGTGTATAGCGACAGCAGCGAGATCACCTTGGTGCCTGAGTACGGCGTGTTGAAGCTCGTTGGCGACAGGTTGCCTGCAGGCGAGACGCTCGCCTCGACCAACACAGGGCTTGGGACAAGCTCGAATCCTCGGATGCGCATCGTGCCGCCGACGGTGTCCTGCTGGCGGCCCATCTTGAAGTGCGAAATGCGGCCGGCATCTTCGCGGGTGAACGAAAACGGCAGTTGCGACCGCTCGACAATACCGGCCGCTTGAGGCGGGACGAGGTTGATCACTTTGTTCGCGTAGACAGGTTTTGAAGATTCGGTCCACGGCTCATAGGCCCCATAGAATTTAACCGATGCAGGCGATGGCTGATTCGGCGTGCCGGCCAGCGACCACAGCATGTAGACGTCGTACTTTTGCCCCACGACTGCGGTATCTGCCGTGAAATGGATTTGCCCCTGTGCGTTCGGGAAAGCGTAACTGGCCGCCCCGTCAACGTCCGTGGCGGTATATGGCGAACCGGTGCTGACTGCCATTTTGGATGGCGCGATCGTGATCGTCGGGTTCACAGGGACCAGGATCGGATTGGCGCCGTCGATTGTCTGAAGTGCACCAGCGGTCTTCGCGAACAGGCCAGTCACAGCCGCATACACACCGCCCTTCTTGATGAACGTGCCGACTGGACTGACGTACGCGCCGCCCTTCTTGACCTTGATGCCCATTACGACACCTGGATGTAGATCGTGCCGTTCGGGCGGCCGTCAGAATTGCTCGGCGCAGCGGTGGACAAAACGAAGCCAGGAACAGCGCCAGCGATATCGGTCTCGAAAGCCGCCAGCTTGGCTGCAAACGACGCCGGCATCGAGTTGAAGACGCTCAGGGTTGCGCCGGCGAACGTGGCCGCCGTCGTGCCGCCCGCTGAGCTGGACAGGACTGACGTGCGGGTGAGCACCGTCGCGCTGGTGACGGTGAACAGCGACGTTTCCTTATTGCCGGCGCCATCGTCGACCATGAACGGCACGCCCGTGTCGCCGACCGCTAGCGCCCCATCAATGATGGCCTGCGCCAGCGTGCGGAAGCCCGCCACTGCCGCGCTCAGCGTGATCGTTGCGGCGCTCGTGCCGGTAGCAGTAAATTTCAAGCGGTCAGCAAATTTCATGGGGCGCGGTCTTTCGTGGGGGATCGGTTACAGATAGATGGTTTTTATTTGCCCGCGCCGCTCGTACATCACCGTAGTGATGCCGCGCGCGCGGAGCATGTCCAGTGCAAGTGCATGCGTCGCGCGGTCGATCTTGCCGACGGCGCCATGCATATACACGGTGTTGCTTGTCAGGTGGTCGACCGTGATGATGCCGTCATACGGCCTGCGTGCTTCGTAGCCTCCCGGCCCGTCGTACGCGCGGATGGTCGAGACGGTCGTTTCCATGTGCAGGTGGGTCATCACGGTTGCTTTCTCTTAGCGCTGTGCCGGGTCGACGCGCGCGGTGCGTGCCTGCCCGGCGCCGGAGATGCGGAAGATTACTTCGCTGCTTTCGCAGCTTTGGTGTCTTCTTCGTGCGGTTTTGCGACCTTCCCGTCGATCAGGATCTTGGCCTGATCGGCCTCGAATCCGGCGACGTCGCCTGGACTGTAGATTTTCCAGGGCTTGATGAATTCGACTGTTTGCATGATGCGGTTCCTTGATGAAGGGTTGGCCGACCTGCAGCAGCAGGCCGGCAGTCAGGTCGCTTTAGGCGCCCCAGGTGACCGCGGTCAGAATTGCGATCGATTCGACGTGGCGCGGACCGAAGTCGTGCTTCGCGATGACGCGCACCAGCGTTTGATCACGCTGGAAGGCGCTCACGAGATTGCCGCCTTCGTCCTTGTACGTCGCTTCCTTCGAGTAATCGATCAGAAGCGTTTCGTCTTCGCCGATGAAGCAGTCGTTGAAGTCCACGAAGTAGATTTCCGACTGGTTCGAGCTGGCGCCCAGGTTGTTCGGGATCTGGGTCGTCTTGCCGACTGGATAGCCCTTCAGGTTCCCGTCCTTCATCTCGGGGTAGACCTTGTTACCGTTGCCGTCGCGCAGGCCTTCCAGGAAGCGGAACGAACGCGGCGACATGATCCAGCCTGGCGCACCCATGTTGGCGTTCACGTTTTCCAGAGCCAGAATCAGCTTGTTCAGATCGGTTTCAATCTTTTGCAGCGTGTCACCTGCGGACGCCGCGAATTTGAAGCCGGCCAGCGCCCAGGCCAGCAGGCCTTTCGGGGTTTCCAGGGTGCCGTCGTCGCGGATAAATGCCTTGTCTTCGCGCGAGCTCATGGCACCAGTCAGGTCATCCACCACCAGCTTGTCAACGTTCGGACTCGTACCGGCGTAGGCCAGCAGGTCGTTCGAAATCGGGACCAGGCCGGTCAGCTTCTTCGCTGACAGTTTCAGGTTGTCGAAGGTCTGGCCAGTCACACCGATATCCGAATCGCTGCCGGTGTAGCCAACGACTGCACCACCCTTCAGGCGCGGCAGGGTGATGTTGCCGTTCGTGAGCGGCAGCGTGCGCGCGCCGAGCCGGCGGACAACCGACTGCGGACGCCACAGCTCGATCACCTCGCGGGCCATGTTTTGCGGGACGAGCACGCCGCCGGCGCCAGGCGTCAGGGTGTTCAGTGCCATCGCGACGTCTTCACCGAAGTGATTGTCCATCGCAAACTTGGCGGCCACCTGTTGATTGCCTTGAGCGACAACCAGTGCGCGCACCATGCGCGACATGCCGGTACCAGGCGCGCTTGGCATGCGCGGCGTCGCCGGCATGCTTGCAGCGGCGGCAGGCGGTGCCGCGGGTTGGTGGATCGCCGACAGGGCGCGGTCGACAGGCACGGCGGCCGCAGCGGCCATGCTCTCGGACGCTTCCATGCGGGTGATCTGCGCGGTGAGCTCGCCGAATTTGGTTTGCAGACCGGTGAACTCGACCAGCTGTTCCGCGGTCAGTTGACCGCCGCCGGCTTCGATCAGGGCCAGGGCTTGCACGCTGGCGTTGACCTTGGCGCGTTCGCTGCGGAGTTCGTTAATGGTTGGCATATTGCCTCTCCTAGAATTGAAAAAGCCGCCTCGAGGGCGGCTTGGTTGCTTGTCCCGCGAACGCGGTCAAATTTGGGTTTGGAGCGCCATTGCTTTTGCGCGGGCGCCGATGGATTGCTTCGAATTGCGGGAGACGCGCGCCTCACGCGCCTGGGCAGCGATGCGGTCAATGGCAGCTTGGGGCGTCTCGATACGATCGGCGAAACCGACATCGATACCTTGCTGACCCATGAACACGCCAGCCTCGGTGCTGCGCACCGCGTCAGCGCCGATACCACGGTACCGGGCGACGGAGTCAACAAACTGACCGTAATATCCCTGCACCATGTCATTCAGAAACTTGAGTGACTGGTCAGTCAGCGGCTCATGCGGACTCAGGTCGTTCTTGTGCGCGCCAGCGTAGACCGTTGTCACCTTCACGCCCATTTGCTCGTTTCGGGCCGAGACATCCATGTGCTTGGCGATCACACCGACAGAACCAACGCCTGAGGTGCGCGACATGGAGACGTTGCCAATTGCCGACGCGATCAGGTAACCGGCCGAGTAGGCGCTGTAGTGGGTGATCGCGCTCATCGGCTTGACGCCGCGCGCTTCGAAGAGGAAGTCAGCCAGCTCGAAAGCGCCGACGGTGCTGCCGCCAGGGCTGTCGATGTCGAAAGCGATTTGTTCAACCGCTGGATCTGCGAGCGCTGCGCTGACTTGGCCACGCAGCTGCTCGTAGCTGGTCATGGTTTCACATGGGTTCATCTGCATGCTGCGACTCACCAGCACGCCATGCACTGGGATGATGGCCACGCCAGTATCTGCAATCATCTGACGGCGCGATGACTCGGCCCGCATGGCGGCCGTTTCGTACGGGCCATTATCGTCATCCATCATCTGGGGCTGCGCGCCGTTGAGGCTCAGGTTGACGATGTTCAGGCTCATTTGCTGATTGGCCCATGCCGCAGCCTGGTCTAGCATCGACTCGGTCACCATGAGTGGCTGATTAAAAATCATGCCGGCGATGCGGAAACGGTTCTTCATGCAAGGATTCCTTGAATTTCGGCGACTTGCTCAGCGCTCGCCTTGACGGGCGTAACCGGCAGCGGCTTGGCCGCGTCGACCATGTTGAGTGGCTGCAGGTACGTGTTGCCACCCTTGATAGGGGGCAGGTTTTCCAGGCGACGGATGTCGTTGACGGACAGCCATCCCCACTGGCGGGCGACCGCGTATGCGGCGTAGCGTGATCCTTGGTCGCCGCGCAGCAGGCCGGAGACGTTGAACTCGATGTAGTACTCGTCCCGCTCGCTCGGGAGCAGCAGGTCGCGCATCATCGCCTGCTCGTGCCGCTTGATCCATGGCAGCAGCGTGTAGATCACGAATTGGATCGCCTGGTGCTCGATGTTCGAGAACGTGGCCTTGTCCAGCTCCCCGATCATGTGCGGCGGCACCTTGTAGATGCGCGCGATATCGAGCGAAGTCAGCTTCAGGGCCGGGATCAGCTCCGCGTCGACGTTGGTCATCGACAGGGGCTTGAACGTCATCCCCTCCTGCAGCATCGCCACGCGCTTTGCGTTGGTGCTGCCACCGTACATCTGCTGCCAACGGTCGGTGATTCGATCAATGACGCTCTGGTCCTTGATCGGCGACGACTCGCGCGGCCGCTCGATCACACCCGACAGCGCGGTCCCGTTCAGGAACGACTTGCCGGCGTACTGCTGGATCGCCTGGGCGTGGCCGATGGCGTTCGCGTGCAGCATGATCGGCGACATGCCGACGTAGTTGTTCAGGCTCCACCACCGTACGTGATGCACCATCCGCTGCGGAATCGGCTCTTGGCCATCGATGCGGTAGTACGGCAGCAGGTCTGGGCCCTTAAGCACCTGCACACTCTCGGTGTCGACCGGGTACAAGCCGGTGACAGTGCCGTCGCCGTCCCGGCCGATCAGGCTGATCGAGTTGCCTCGGGTGCCAGCCTTCAGCTGGCTGTTCTCGCGGTATTCGAACGGCGTCTGCCACTCGTTCGGGGCATACGCCAGGATCCTGTAAAGCGGATGATCCTTGGCCGGCTCGCGACCACCGTCCTCAGTACGGCGGAACAGCTCGAGCGGCAGTTGCGCGATGCTTTCGGCGATCAAAGTTACGCACGCCTGCAGCGAAGTCAGCGTGAGGGCCGACTCGACCGTCACCAGCGGTCCCGCATCAGAGCGCGCTCCACCCAGGCCGGACAGCCAACTGCCGCCGCCGGCGCTAACCTGCGGGCTAAAAAACTGTTTGGCGAACATCCGTTATTCCTTGATGCCACCGCGCGCCATGGCGCGGGCAACGGTGTAAGACCAAAACAGCAGGCCAGCGCCAGCGACGATGAAGCCTGCTGGGAGGAAGATCATCCCGGCGCCGACGGTAATCGAAAGCAGGCCGATGATGCCGGCGACGAGGGTCGCCCAGTCAATAAAGCTCATATGCAAACGCCCTCGTCGTAGATTGATGTGGTCTGATTCGGGACTGGATCCAGTGCCATTAGTGAGACGGCATTGAAGAGCGCCATCAGCGGGTCGATCTTCGCGATGCCCGATGCCTGCTTCGTGATGAGGAGCGCATTTCCGCGCGGCTCGACCTTCGCATTGCCTACGCACCAGTTCATCAGAGGCTGGCCACCGTGCAGGAGCACGCCCTCTGCCAGCTTTCGCTCTGTCACGCTGATGGGGCCAACGAGTTTCCAGCCCTGAGGGATGCCGAAGCACATGGCTTCGTCAATTCCGGCATCGATCAGTGCCTGGAACATCACCTTGTGCGTCTTTTCCGGGTCCAGGCCAACCGATGCAAGCAACCCGGACTCGTTGATCTCCTTGACGACAGCGGCCACGGCGGCGACGTCACCGGGCAACTGCTCGATGATGATCAGATCGCCCTGTTCCTTGAAATCTTCGTAACGGCTCTCTTCGCTCTTGCGCCGGTCGAGTGCGATCGGATGTGCCCAGGCGCGCGTCCAAACTAGCCACTTTCGGGTCGCGCGCTCGCGCCCGACAACAGCCAGGCCCAATAAGTCGTCCAGGCCGCCGCCATCGATGCCAACTGTGATCACTTCGCAGCGCTCGAGCAGCTGTTCGAGCGTCAAGCCCGGCACCTTGGCCTGTTGCTCCCAAAAATCCGCGCCAGCCCAACGATCGGAGCGCAGATTCAAGCCGATCTCGACATTCAGATGCTTGGCCAGGAACTGCTGGAACTTGCCGTCCGTCCGGTGCTGCATCTTGCGCAGCTGATCTTCCAACCACTCGGCGCTCACGGAGCGCCCGATGTTTGGGTTAGTGATGTAGTAGGTCGAGGAGTCGAGGTAGGCTTTGGCCTTTACCATGGCTGCCGGGTACTCATAGAGCACGCCCAGCGATTTCTGATCGTGAATCTTTCCGTCTCGTACATCACGGAAATAGTTCAGCTTATCTTTGTAGACGCCGGCTGGCGGCTCGTCGCTTTGGGTGGTCAGGTAGATGACCCATCCCTCATCACGAGAAACCTGGCCACCCAGCGCTTCCATAAACATCGCCTCGGCATTGCCACGCTTGCCGAACAACCAATGCTCGTCAACCAGCACCTTTCCGGACTTTTTTCCGGACACGGTGTCAGTGTCAGCTGCTACGACCTTCAAAGAGGCGCGCGATACGCGATGCGTGATCGTCCGAACATGGTCCTGGACGTGAAAAAGCGCCAGTAGCTCGTCGTCGGCGCGAACCATCGCGGCGGCGGGCTTGAAGCTGTTGTCGGCTACTTCCTTGGTTGGCGCCAGAATGAGGTGCTCTTCTTCGTCGCGCCAGCACAGGATTACTGCAGTCAGCATGATGCCGGCGGCGATCGTCGATTTCGTGTTCTTCTTACTGATCAGCAGATAGTACTCGCGGATCATCTGCTTACCAGTTTCGGCGTCGTAGCCACCGAAGATCGCAGCGACGAAGTCGAACACCCATTGCTCACTGCACTCGCCGAACGTCGGCTTGCCAGGCAAGTCTGTCACCTTCAATTCTTTGAAGATGGCCAGCGCCTGCTCGGCCTGTTGCGGGAAAATCGGCGGGGGAATGATCGACAGCTTGGCCTTTATCCTGTCTTCCCAATCCGGACAGGCGGTAGACCATTCCATATTGTCGTCCTTACTTCACTGCCTTGAGCTGAGGCGGGGCCGCCGCCGCGAAGCGGCTGGCCACCTTCTTGGCGTCTTCGTTTTTCTGATCTTTTTTCCCGCCCTCACCCAGCTTCTGGTGCTTGAACGGCATCAGTGCTTTGGCGACATCAGCGCGGATGCGGATATCAGCGGCCGGCTCGTTCATCAGATTGGTGAGGAATTCCATCGGGTCTGTGGTCGATGGGATGTCGACCACGTCGTCAGCCTGCGGTGGTGGCGTGGGGACGTTCGCGCCGCTAGTGGCGCCAGTGCCACGCCGCTGATCAAGGTAGGCTTTAACATCCGGGTCTTTAACATTTCTGGACCCGGCTGCTGATGCCGTTTTTTCACTGAAACCGGCACGAATTGCCGCTTCCTTATTCGAGAACCCGGCCAAAACGGCATCGGCGAAGGCTCGCTTTTTGCCTGTTAAAGCCATTAACAATTTCCTCCAGGGGGATTTTTTTCTGCGCGTGAGTTGCTAGTCGGTGTCCGGGTCCGGGGCGTTGTAGACTTACAACACCCCCTCCCCTTTCCGGCCATCGTCAGCCGCGCGACCGCTCCGCAGCCTCACGAGCCGTCTTGGCGTCATGGCACGGAACGCACAACACTTCCTTGTTCGATTCGTCGTCACTGCCGCCATTCCAGAGCGGGATGATGTGATCGACCGGGCCACCGATGGTGGCGCGGCCTTTGCGCTTGCACTCTTGGCACAAGCCGCAGTCGCGCGCCCGGATGCGGTCACGGTCGCGCACACCAGCCGACCCACGCTTGCGCTCGACGGTTTCAGGGCGCTGCGTCGGCAGCATGGTGACTTTGCTTGCGGCTGGCCGCAGTTGAGTTCGTAGCTGCTGCAGCTTCACGTCAGCTCAATCTTGATTCCACGATCAACGATAGCGTCGATCATCTGATCGGCGCGAGCTGGGCAGAGCGGCGCGCACAGGAACGCGACGGCGAGCGCAGGACGAACCCACCAAGCGACATAGGTGCGCAATGCAAGGGATACGGTTACCATCAGGTGGCCTTCCATGGCTCATGTGCATGCTTGATGCCCTGCTCACTCAGAACCGCAGGCGCCGAGAACAGCGCGCGGATAACCTGCTTCACATTGGCAGGCACTTGGCGGGCCGACTCGACAATGCTGGTGCCTGGACCGCCATGGCCTTTGGCGCGCAGGATAGTCTGGGCTTCTTCGCAAGCAGCCATGTGTTCAGCGAGTTGGTTCAAGCGATGAAGGTCGGCGGCCTTGGCTGAGTGCGCGCCAGGCCCGAGCACGGCGCGAAGCATCTCGGCGCGATAGATGCGTGCGATGTCGTTCATGCGATACCTCGAATCCGATTGAATGTTGCTTGCTCCTGCAGCTTAAGCAAGCGATGGCGCAGCCAGTCCAACTCCTGCGCGACCGTCATGCTATTTCTCCCCGAAGCCGGCACGTCTTGTGCGGACTCGGTCTTGAACGATATGACCCAGATAAGTACGAGCAAGCCGACCAGGGGCCACAGCACGCCGAACGCCCAGCCCGGCGCGCCCAGTCGATCGAGCAGCAGCCAGAACAGGATGGCGAAGCCGAGCGGCGAACGCATTGGCAGGGACGACGACTTGATGACGGTGCTGTGCTTCATGCGTTACCTTGGCAAAAAAAAGCCGCCCGGCGCATGAATGCGAGGGGCGGCGAAGATCCTGTTGGCACAGGACTGGAAACGGGAGCAGACGGCGGGGCTCTCACCCGCGGCTTGCATGATAGACGAATAACGTGCGTCCATACAGCTGCGTCCGCATTGATCGGTTGGCCGGTGCGTGGGCCAGGCGGCGAGCCTCGGAGCTATCTGCTAGGTAGGCCGCAAAAGCAAAAGGCCCACCGGGTTGGTGGGCCTTTTGCTAGACGAGCGCCGGCTGTATTGCGGGCCGGGTACTCGACTGCCTCGGGTGACGTTGGCGCCGAAGCGCGCATTACGTGGATCGAGGGATATGTAAAGGCTGTAGTTTACGCCGCCTTTTTCAACAGCGCAACAGCAAAGTCATCGAGCAGCCTAACAGACTCCATGCTTCACTACGGCTTCTTTGAGCTCCATCTTGAAAGCTGAAAAATCGACGGCCTTTTGAATGAACTGAACAGCGCCTAGATCCCGCGCTTGGGCACGATCAGTCTGTAAGCCTGAACCAGAAAGCACGATCGTCGTAGGTGCGTCTCGGCTGACATCACGCAAGCGCCTTAAAAGATCAAATCCACTTACCTTCGGCATTTTAATGTCCAGCAGAAGCAGGTCAACGGACTGATTCGTCAAGATTTCGTAGGCCTCCTCACCATCCCGTGCTACGCACAGCTCATGTGGAACGTGGCTGTCCTCTAATGCGATAGTGGTCAACATAACGTCGACCGTTGCGTCGTCGACTAAAAGAATTTTTATCATTCCGAATGGTAGCAGAACATCAAGCATGTTCTGTTGCCCTACTATGCCGCTCTCCGCATTTTCGCTGAAGCGCGTGCGCTGTGAGCTTGGTACATCCCCTGCAACTCCGACACCATGTCCTTAACGCGCTCAACTTCGAGCGCGCCGCCTTGGATCGGCTCACGGCCACTGCCAGCGCAGTGGGTGCAGACCCGGTTGGCCACGACCTTTGTTCCGTTGCATGCCGAACACTCCCCGCCCAACCAGTGCGCCAGGCTGAGACGCGCGATCTTTGCATATATGGCATATGCAGCCTTGATGTCCCACTCAGCCTTGATGTTCACCCATTTCCGGTCAAAACCCTTGCGTGCTACCTCGCCTGTCCACACACGCAGCAATACGCCTAGGTCACGAGCACTGCTTTCGATCGCCTGCCGAGGCACGCCGGCGATACTGGCGCGCAGAAGCATGGTCCCGAACAAAGCGCCGGATCCTCCTGACAAATCGGCAATCGCTGCCGCGACCAATGGCTCTGTCTGGTGATGTTGATCGTCATCTTGCAGATTGGAAGTAGTCAGTGCTTGCAGATATCGTTCGGCGAACATGTTTTCTCCGTGGTAATTCGGACAGATTACCAGCTGATCACAATTGCTGAGTTGAGCCCGAGATTTTCCAAATGGCAAGTTCATCTGTGAGAGACAAGAATCAGCAATAGTCGATGCCACACGACTTCAAGAACTGTTAACATACTCCTCCGTATCGTTAATCAGACCTATAGCCTGTACTTACGGGCGTGCTTTGCCATCTAATGTCACCTCCTATGTTCAATCGTGTGATTCATTACGATCACCCAAGATAAAATTTTGCTTTTGCATAGTCATATATGGAAGAACTCAAACGTTATTTTATAGATCGTAGGCTCGGACGCGGCATTATCCGGGTTCTCCCCGATAATAGCGGATGCATTTTTGTCAATGTTGAATTCTACAGTGCTGGAACAGGACTTCATCGCGTACAACTGAAGGCATCGCCTCAATGCGTGGAATCCCATGCTGAGACAGGGAGTGATCTTCTGTTCAAGATGGGCCGCATCGCCATCTCTCAAATGCAACTTTGCATTCAAAAAAAGGCGTTATTTCTTGCTCATCGTAAGGTGGACTGTCTAATTCAGCCTTGGAACGGGGATCTTACAGAAGTTCCCTACGGCGGCGCTACATTAGGATGTTCCGCCCCTAACGAGCCTCGCGTAGCGAAAAAACCCAGGCGCGTGGTGCTAACAGACCCTGCTCACCTGAAGCGTTGACAAACCCATCAACTGCAAATATACGGTAAGCCAGTCGATATGGTTACTTTACTAGTTCTTTAGAAGAGTGAAAACAGCCGCCTTGCCGGTCGACGGTCAAGTTAGTTCTATGTGCTTGCGCCGAAATCCATATTCGACCTCTCGCATCAAAAGCTCGATCGACATTGGATATTGGATACTTATTGCAGTCGGACCGAAACATTGGTGCAGCCATTGTTGGTAGGAGGACAAATCTTTGAACTGACATACGTGGGCGAGAAGATCTTTTCCGCTAATCTCGCTACGTAAATAAGCGCCAAGTACCGTATTATCGGACTGGCAAATACTTATGCCATCCGACTCCAGTCTCCGCACCATCTGTGCTGTCCAGTTGCCGCGCGATCGTTGCATGATGTTTCCTTGGTATGCACCTCTCGCATGCATCCACTTTTGCGAGCGTGACAATTCGTTAGATTGCATGCCCATGGTAGTGCCTTGGTGCAACAGCGTGTGAACAAAAAGATCGCAGAACAGCTAGAAAACCTAGTGGATCGACCAATGCCCGCTCTCGATCAGATATGTCAGCAGCAAGCCTGGCCAACATGTTAAGACAAACCATGCGTCCCGTTGAAGTCAAGGGATTTTTCCCAGCGCTGCCCGAATCCGGTTGCCTGCTATTAAAATTCTTCTACCGCCCACCCACCACCATCTTTTTTTGCTCTTGCTTTGATCGCAATAAATCGCATTGGGTAGAGATCAGCCGCAATTTTTATCTTTGCGCGAGCATCGTCTTGCCAGAAGCCCTTGACCTCGTGCATCTCTAATGCTCCGTTGGCCAGCATTACGGCGAAGTCCGGCGTGTAGAAGGTATTGTCGGCGAGCCTCAGCTTGACGCCCTCGAACTTAAACCATGCCACTTCACCGGCGTAGCGCCGCGAATCGAGCGTGGAGGCGTAAGCGGCCTCAGTCTTGTTCATGGAGCCGACCTTCAGCCGGCCTAGCGCCTGGAGCGCGCGCTGCGCGGTCATTGGCACCCTTCGAGTGATATCGCCAACGAGCTGGCCAGCTTCTCCCATAATTCGTGCATCTCACCCTTTCGTTACGGTTCGATCTTGCAATTGTTTCAGTTTGGCCTGGCGCCGCTCGACCCAGCGCTCGCGCAGCGCCATGTCCTTCGCTCGGATAAACAGCACGCATGCACGGTCATTCCAGGCAGCGAACGGCCAGTGCGATGGGCTGTCATCCTCGTGGCCTAGGCAATACCCCTGCCCTTGCTTGAGCTTGTCGGGGTAGCCCTCTGTCTTGAGGCGGTCGCAGCGCGCGCATATCTCGACGTCGTCACCAATCATGCTGGCCTAGCGGGCGGCAGGTCGCGGCGCACCAGATCCTTGAGCGACCCGATACCCTGCGGCTTCGGGGCGCGCCGCTCCGGCAGGGTTGGCGCAGCCACGGTCGGCATGATCGCCGTAAACGTGGGAGTCGCTTGCTTGAGCGCTGGGTCCAGCGCCAGCTCGATGCGGGCCTTGAACTGACCCATGTATTCACCCGAGCGCGGCGACAGGCCCAGCTCCGCACCTTTAGCCAGAATGGTTGCATCGGTCACCCACCAGTTTCCGCCAGCCGGCTTCGGCTGGTTGACTGGCGGCGTCCAGTCGGCAGCGTAGTGCTCCCCCGGCCCGAAGAACGTAGCCGCCTGCTTGATGAACTGCGGCTCGATCTTCATCGCCTTGACGTAATGGGCGTACGCCTGCGCGCCAGCGAGCATCTCCCCCGGCGTGGCGCCGATCGTGATCCGAGCAACCCATGCCTTGTGCGCCGCTTTCTTGCTCGCGCCTGGGCGCGCCGGGTAGACCTCCCACACGACTTCGAAATCAGCTGGGTAGTCGTTGCGAGCCACTTTCGCAGGGCGGCCACCAGCGCGCAGCAGATCGAGCTCGTCAAGCAGTTCGGTGACCGTGGTCGACTTGAGATGCACCGTCAGGGCACCGGCCGCAAGCGCGCGTAGTGGTGAATAATCACGCGGCATGGGCCACCCCCTTCTGCCGCTGCGCGACCTGGTGCTTTGCCCACTCGGCCGCGATCCAGGTCACGCCCTTCGGGGTGAAGCGCGCAGCGTTGTAGGCATGCCCGCTGACCTGCGCCGTGCCGGCCTTGACGCAGAAACGGCCGGCGTCGATGTGATGCGCGTGTGGGGTCCACTCCCCTCCCAGCGGATACATGATCTTCTCGCTGTGTAGGAAACGACGGAATTCGGGCTCCTTCGCGCCGAGCAGCTTGGCCACCTGGCGGAAGCCCTTCGTTCCGGTCGAGTCGGCGTAACGTTCGACGAAATCGACGGCGGGCGCTGCAGCGGCGAGCTGGGCGGCCTGTGCATCGATTACATCCTGCTGCTCGGCGGCCAATCGCAGCGCCGCGGCGAACGATTGCGGCACGGCCGGCGCCGGCGCCCGCGCTTCCAGCTCTTGCCAGCGGTCGACCAGGCGCGCGGTGAACTCTGGCGACAGTTGAGCGACGACCACGTAGGAGTCGCGCTTGCCGACACGGTACTGGCCAATGGTGCGCGGACCCGGTCCGTCATTCATGACTTCCTCATTTTGAGGGAGTGTGATCGCGCCGCGCGCCACCAGCGTTTCAATGGTCCGCAGCACGTTGTCGTGCCGCTTCTCCACCAGATCGGCTATCTCGCGGCTCGACATCGTCACGTCGTCGCCGTTGCTGGTCTGTAAATTCAGCATGCTTCCCATGTTGTTTCCTCTCGATCCGTTGGTGCAGTCGGCACGGCTTCGTTATCTGCGAGCATGGCGGTGCATTCGGCCAGCAGCGCCAACTGGGCGCCGTAGCGAGCCTCAAAGCGCGCCTTGTATGGATGAACCGCGATCAGTGTCGGGTTCGGGCCGGTGCCGTCCTGGTGGTGGCCAGCGCATAGTGGCAGAACCAGCAGGTGCGCGCCCGGCTTTGTGCGGCCGTCGATGTGGTGCACGCTGACGTCAGGGTTGTGCCACCCGTCCTTGCGGCATGCCACGCAACCCAGGTCGGCGATCGCGCTCATGAACCGCGCTTCGTCGGCGGTCGGCGGGCGTCCCTTCATTCCGCGCGAGGCCATAGGCTTCGGCAGCTTCGGCAGCTTCAGCGCGCCGGCCCGGGCCTTCGTCTGCACTGCAGTGACCCGCAGCAGGCCAGCGCCAGCTGCGGGTGTCTTGAAGCCGGTGCCGCGTGCCATCGGGGTCTTGCGGGACAATGAACCGCCCGTCTTAAGAGGTGTGCGGCGCATCATGCTACGATCGCCTCTTGACAACTTGAGGATGGGAAATGCGAGCTACACCCGTTTATGCATATCAAGGCTACGTCGTCGATGTTTACTATCTTCCCGAGCCGGGAGGCCAGTACAGCAGCATCTTTTCGTTGCGCCAAGGTGCGCTTCTTCCCAAAAAAACCTGGCACCCGAACTTTTCGGTCCACACAGAGGCTCGCAATGCTGCCGTGGTCCACAACACTATAGATGCGGCGCATCGAGCAGTCGCCGAGCGTGCAGAAAGATGGATTGACGAACATCCCATCCAAAACATCTAGGACCGGCGCACGCCACTGCACAGGCCACTGCATTTCCCGGTCATCGCACCGTACATTGGTACGGTAAGGATTGCGCGCATGGCGTAGGGGTCGTAAGCAGTGAACATAAAGACTTTCAGCCCGAGACGGGGCTGAGTCGAATCGCATTACATGACCATGGGCTGATTTCTGAAGCCCTCCAAACGGCTTTTGGCTTTTCGATATATAGTGTCGGCCATTAATTTCGTTTGAGAAACATACATGAGCACATTTACAACCCGCGATTCTGTGAACCCTTGGGATGAAGGCGACTACCGTGTCTACGGATTCGCGATTCTTGCTTCCGGAGGTGGCTTTTGGCCGGCGTACTCTATTGAGAGGATTCACGGAATTCCCGACGCTCCCAAAGAAGTTGTCGGGCTGCATGAAATCCAGGCGCGGTCCTTTGACTCCGAGGAGCTTGCCAAGATCATGGGCGTATCCCATGGCGTGTATCGAGTCCGCTTGCGCGATGGCTTGGAGTCGTGACATCAACATGCTGCCACCCGCTTGAATTCGACCACCCACACCCATGGGTTGGCATCCCAGCTGCCGGCGCCGTTGATCGATTCCCACAGGTCGCGGTACGCGCGGATCGATGGCGGCAGGAACTGGCCGGCGCAGTAGCCGGCCATGTGCCGGTCCTCGATCGTTACGCCCTCGGCACGCGCGTCCTTCTCGCTGATGTCCTGCAGCCGCTCGACGCGCACCGACACGATCTCGAGCAGGATGCGGCTGGCCGCGCGCGGCATGTGGATGCTGGGCGTCCAGCGCGGAACCACGTTCGGATCGCACTCGCCGTCAGCCCGGTATTCGAATTCGCCGTCATCGAGATCGCAGAACGTTTCGCGCACCCACAGGCGGTCGCCCGGCTGTCCGTAGGGACAGATAGCGGCATCGCTGCCAAGCGGCTTGCCGCCCAGCTGGTTAAAAGTTAACAGCGCCTGCGTGACGCGTTTGTGTACGATCTTCCAGCCGCCGACCCAGCTATCGTCGTGCTGCACCTGCAGCTTTACCGCGCGCCGCGTCTGCGTCTTCGAGCCGGCGAGCAGCGAGCGCACCATGGCGCCGCTGAATAGGATCGGGCGCTCTTTCATGCCCCACCCCCACCAACGGTTTTGAACGAGGTCTCGCTACGCACCGACCACGCAGGTATGTCCTGGCGCAGGCCACGACGGTCAGGGATGTACTTCTTGCTCAGCGCCGGGCGCGCAAAGACATCCGAATGGCGTGGTGCCGCGACCTGGCCTACGTGCTTGACATGCACGATGCCGGCCAGACGGTCGTAGGAGATGCGGGCGTACAGGCTGACGGCGATTCGGCCGTCCTGCTGCACGGTCAGCCAGCCGGTGCGCAGCGCGCGCTGCAGTGCATCGCCCTTGAGTTTCGCCTCACCGATGGCATCCAGTGCAGCCTCGAGGTCTTGCTCCTTCATCGGGCCATGTTTGTAAAGGTGCTCGCCTGCGGCAAAGGCCGCAGTGCCGCGCGTAGGCTGGCGGTAGTTACTATGCTCGGTCATGACCAAGGCTCCGAAAAATGAAATTTGCGAACTGGCAGTCGTCGGCGTGGGGCCGGCCCTGTGGGCGACCGCACGCAGTGCACCGCGGCGCGGAGTGGCGGATGTACGTCATGCGGCCACCCCGGCGATCTGCCGCTCGTGCGCGAAGTTCGCGCGGATGAGTGCTTCGGACAGTGGCGGGCAGACACTGTTGCCACACATGCGCACCTGGGCCGATTTCGTGAGCGGGATGCGCGGAAGCGAGAGCGGATCAGCTGTGATCTGAGCGCCGTCGGCGAATAGCAGCGCAGGATCCGGAATCTCGTCGATGACGTACCCAGCCGGGAAGCCCTGAGCGCGGTAGAGCTCGTGTGGTGCCAGCATGCGCAGGCCGATGTCCACGATCTCGTAATCCTGGCCGTGAATCGTCACTAGGCCGAAGCGGTCGCGGCTGGTGACTGTCGCGAGCGGTGAGCTCGGCGCCTGGTCTTGATCCGTCCCGTAGTACGCCAGCAGGAAGGCGCGCACCTCGGCGTGATGCTGCCCGCCGGCGCTGATCGTGTGCAGCGGCTCGTCGGCGCCGGCGGCCGTGCTCGTGCCGCGCAGCTTTACTAGACTACTGGCAACCAGAGCCGACTTCCCTCCACCGCCGGCCGTGACCGTGCCGAGCGGCGCGCCGGCGGCGTGGCCGATGCTCTTGCCCATGTCGCGCTGGACGTGCGCCACCACCAGACTGTGATGATCTGTGCTGGTTACCGTGCCGATCGGCTGCACCATCTCGGACCCAACCACGCCGGTGTAATGCTTCGCGAGGAATGCCGTGGCCAGCGCCTTGTTGCCGCTGGCGACCACGGTGCCGAGTGGCTGGTCGACATCCTTCACGCCCTGGCCCCAGCGCTTCACGCCAGATGGCGATTGCTCACCGTGCGCTGCATCGACCAGCACGGCCGACACCAGGCCGAAGTGCCCGCCTTTTACTTGGGCGCATACCGTGCGCAGCGGCTCGCTTGCCGACATCACCCGCTGGTTGCTGGCATTGGCGTGCTCGTTGAGGAATGCAGTTACGAGAGCGGCCTTCGTCGAGCCAACGACGGTGCCGAGCGGCTTCTCGATATCCAGAGCGCGCGGCGCCTGCCCTTCGCGCTCACCGTAGCCGACCTGCACCATCGTGGCCGTGGCCAGCGCCTTCTCGCCGCGCTGCGCGCCAGTGATGGTACGGAATGGCTCGTGTATCGACTCGCTGCGATCGCTGCCCTGGTGCGTGACCGGGACGATACTCGGCACGACAACGGCGCGGTGGTTCTCGGTGGTCAAGGTACCGAACGGCTGGCATGCGGTTACTGGCTTGCCGGCGTAGACCGGGCCGCCCTGCCCCACGATGAACGGGTCGGCCGCGTCGACCACGTAACGCATGATCCCCTTGGCGATGCGACGCAGCGTGGCCTCGGCCAGCGGGCGCTTGCGGGTAAAGATGCTCGGGCACTCCAGCGACCAGTCGATACACTCCGCCGCGGTGCGGTACGGCTGCAGCTTGCCGGCGCGGACGCCGATCGAATCCGGCGCGCCGTTGGTCGGCTCTGGCCACAGGATCGGCAAGCCGTCGCGGCGCGCCACCAGAAAGAAGCGCTTGCGAATGGTCGGCGTGTCGTAGTCGCTCGCACGCAGTTCGCGGTGGTCGACCTTGTAGCCGTGCGCCTTGAGCTGGCGAACGAAGCTGTCGAACGTCTTACCGCGCTTCGCCGGATCCGGCTTCCAGGCGCCGTCAGCGTCTTGGATCAGCGGACCCCACGTTTTGAACTCTTCGACGTTCTCGAGCATGATCACGCGCGGCCGGCACTTTGCTGCCCAGCGCAGCGTCACCCAGGCCAGTCCACGGATCTTCTTCTCGACCGGCTTCCCGCCCTTCGCCTTGCTGAAATGCTTGCAGTCTGGGCTGAGCCACACCAGGCCGACCGGCTGGTTGCCGGTCACCACGATCGGATCGACGTCCCACACGCTCTCGCACAGGTGCTTCGTACGCGGGTGGTTGATGGCGTGCATGGCCAGCGCTTCGGGGTCATGGTTGATCGCGATGTCTACGTGGCGACCGAACGCGGCCTCAAGCCCGGTGCTCGTGCCGCCGCCGCCAGCGAAGTTGTCGATGATCAGCTCGCTGCCCAGGTCGAGGCCCATTGTCATGAGGTCGCGCTTCATGCCCGCACCTCCGGATCACGTGCGCCGAACAGCGCAGCTACCAGCGGGTCGCGCGCGGGCGTCACCAAGCTCAGGCGCACCGAGTAGTGCACGTCGTCTTCCATGATATGTACGAGGCGGCCGGCGCCGAGCTTTACGATATCGCTCGGGCGCTTCGGCACACCGGTGGGCCGCGCCACCGGCGCCGTAGCCAGCTGAGCGAGATAGGCCTGGGCCTGCTCGGGCGTGATCGCGAGGAAGCACATCGATTCACTGTCGACGCGCGCGGTCGTGATGCGGCTGCCGAGATCGACCAGGTACTTGCGTACGCCGGATGGGCCCATCTGCAGCAGGTTTCCGATCTCGTCGCGCCGCAATGGGCGGATCATAAGTTCAGCCACCAGGCGGCGCAGGTTGTCGATGCGCGCGGCGGTTTGGCCAGGGGTGACGTAACTGGCGCGCGTCATGTTGCGCTCCGTGCTTCTTTGGCTGCAGCGTCGGCAGCGTGCAGCACTGGAACCCAGTCTGGCGTGGCCGATCTTAAAGGCTCCGAGCGCATGGGCATCAGTACCCCTACGAAATCCTGCTCCGTGGGAAGACGGATGACAGCACTTCCATTTGGGTCGCCATTCACGTTGAAAAACTGCATAGCGCTATAGCGCCCGCTGTTCCGCTTTGAAGCTGCCAATGCCGCCTTTTCGGCCGGCGCGAGCACCGATGCACTGTACGTACCGAGTAATCCAGGCTGCAAAGTGTCTGTCTTAGGTATCACCCGCTCGTAGCGAGGGAAATTGCCCTCGATCTCAGGGAGGCCGGCTTGGATATAAATTTCCGCCCCAGACTTGTCGATCACGGCAAGTCGATCGCCGATCATCACGATCTCGCGGTCATCGCTCAGACCTACGGCGCAAGCCTGCTGCATACGGGTGTCAAAGCGCAAGATGACTTCATGTTCGCAAACTGCATTTCGATCATGGATAGCACCCAGCGCATTGCCGTTTGTAGCGACGATGATGGCACCGCCACTCGAATGGGGACGCACATTGATGCCGTTCAGGTAATAGCGAATCTCGTTCTTAGCCATGAACGGCAGGATCAATGGCAGCAGCTTGGCGGTCAGGCGCAAGTTGGCGTGTTTGTTTTCGCTCATTGCTCACCCCCGATCACGGCGCGAGCGGCCGCATTCAGGTCGGAATCGGTGAGCACGACGCGGCTGGTGGCCGTGACGTACACGACGTCGCCCGCGCGCAGCCAGTCGTTGTCGATCACGAGCTCGAGCAGCGACTGGGCGTCGCTATCAACCGGGTTGATCGAATACCCTTGCACAGGTGCGAAGCGCGCAGTCGAAGACTGGTCTTCACCGGCGTGCACCGGCGTGATATTTGATTGTGCTAACATGCGTTCTCCAAGTAGTTGCTTCATCAAAGCCCGGTCGCACCCGGGCTTTTCCATTTCTGCCGTTCAGCGATGCTTCGCTGGTACTTCTCTTTACTGCGCCAACTCGCGAATTTCTTTCACCGGTACACCCAGGTGCTCGTGGATGCTCAAGATCGTCGACGGGCCCAAGGCCGATCCGGCGCGCATCTTGCTGATTTGCGCTGGCGAGACTTCCAGCTCACGCGCCAACGCCGCGTCGCTCTTGATCTGGAAGCGCTCGCGCAGCGTGTCCAGCAGCTTTGGTACGTTCGTCAATTCCGCTCCCTGATGTGATGTTGGTGACGGCGCCGACCCGCCGCCTGGGTGTTGCCTACGTTGCGCCTTGCAGGAAGCTCTTCTCCAGCTTCTCCACCGCCTCCGCCAGCTCGTTTCCGTCCTGATGGTGGCGAGACTGCGCACGCTCCTTTTCCGGCCCCTTCGCGGCGGCCTTAGCGCGTCGGCTCGACACCCATTTGCTCGCTTTGGCCAGCACCTTGTCTTTCTCCTTCTGATCGTCCATCTCGGCCCCTTTCCTTATTCACTTTTCGATACGCCTAGCACCCGAAACCCTTTAAACCCGCATGAAAGGCTTCGGGGCGCCGCCACGTGCCCGGCGCGCGCTCGACTGCGGCCAGGTCCGTTGCAGGCCCGTTTTGGACATACGACCTGCGGCCTCCCTGCGGGTACGATGTGCAGGGTCAAGTTCGCGGATCGAAGCTGCCAACTGCTGAAGGCCCAGGCCGATCGCAGCGCTCATCGACAGGCCGACCGGATCGAAAACGGCCTTGTTGGCCAGATAGACGTCCGGCGAAAGGTAGCCTTTGACCGAGATGGTCTTGGCGTTCGGGTTGTTCATGGTTTTCTCCTAGTGATGCGGGTTACAGGAATGGATGAAGCGATGCGAACACAGCAAAGACTGGCTCTAGCTGGGCGCGGAGTCGGTTGACCGGCGAGCTTGGTTTTCAGCAAACTGGGCCGCTGAAGACCAGATATCCGGACGTAGATCCGTGAGAGTCAGCTTCGGCTCAGCGGCGATCAGGCGGCGGCATAGCCGCGGTGATGCACGCCGATGGCCTCCAGCCAACAGGTAAAAGTAGCCAACCGACGATCCAACCTCCGCTGCGAGCGCATCGCGTTCCACCGGCGTGGCCTGCTGCAAGTATGTTTTCATGTCCATGCGACTTACTTTACCAAAAAGATAAAGCACGCACAAGTAGATATTTATCTTTTTGGTTGTTTATCTGAATGATAAAAACCCGGATGATGTGTTTATGACTAGAGAAGAAATCCGCCGAGAGAATGCACGACTGCTCGCATCAAGCGCTGGGAAAAAAAGCGCTTTCGCGCGACTCGTGGGGATGGATGCGTCTCAGGTAAGCCAGATCATTGGCCCGACTCCTTCCAAGAACATCGGCAACTCGATTGCAAGACGGATCGAACAAGCGCATCACCTTCCAGAGGGCTGGCTGGATGTGCCGCACCCGGAAATGACCGGCACCGCCGCGTCAGCAATCAGCTTAGAAGGTACGAACAAGTTTGATGAAAATGTTTCGCCAGCGCGCCTTGGTGGCCGCCCAATTCCTGTGATCTCGGCTGTGCAGGCCGGAGCACTGAAGGATATGGAGAACCCCTATCCACTTGGCGCCGGCTTTGCAGTCGAGTACACGGACGACGACAACCTCTCACGCTGGGCGTTCAGCCTAGAAATTGAAGGGCTGTCAATGATGCCGGAGTTTCGCGAGGGGGATCGAGTCATCATCGACCCAGAAATTTGCCCCAACCCTGGCGACTTCGTGGTTGCAAAAAACGGTGGTGACCAAGCCACGTTCAAGAAGTACCGGCCTCGCGGAATGGATGCTGGTGGCAACGTAGTGTTTGAGCTCACACCGCTGAACGATGACTTCCCGACGCTACGCAGTGATACACATCACTTGATCGTCATCGGCGTGATGGTTGAGCACCGGAAGCGGTATCGCCGCTCACGCGCTTGAGAGACGGCGGAGGTACAGAAAAGTACGTATGCGGATACGGATGGGTTGGCGTACCACGGGTTACGCTGCGGCTGCGCGCCGGCGTACAGGGCTTCGAGACGGAGCCGGAGTTGGCACTAGGCGAGCATCTGCAAATTCCAGCTAGCGATTTCCAGGGCCTCGGATCTGAACACGACGCCCTGCTTGCGATGCAGGTGAGAGATCGGGGCCTAGAACCATTGGTCTTCGAGGATGACTGGATTGTGATCGACACCTCGGACACGGCGCGGCGCGATCGTGAAGTCTACGCGGTGAACTGGGATGGGGAGGCGTGCATCACGCAACTGCAGCGGCGTGGTGGTCAGTGGTACCTCAGCTTCATCAACCCTGATTTTAAGCCCTTAAATGCGCGCAGCGGCTGGCTCTCTATTGTCGGACGCGTGGTTTATCAACCTGGTCGAATGCTGACCGGCAGAATGTAAGGAACATGGAATGTCAACGGACATTGGCAAGGATACGGTGATCAGCGCGCTTGAATCATTTTCGCAACGCATAAATGAGATAGCGAATCGAATCGATGGACGAAGCCAGGTCAATCCGTTTGAAAAAGGTTACCTGCAGACTCTCTACCGTCAACTCAAATCTGACGTAAGGGCTGCTTGTAAGCGGGGCAAGGTTCAAGATGGGATTCACGATCAAACCGACTGGGAGCGATACTATTTCGTCCCTGCGATGAGGAAAGCGGCCATTTCACTGCGGCCCAAGATCAGTTCGCACCCAATCACTGCAAACTGGCTCGACTCATTACTCGATGCTGGGATGGAATTTACCTATTATCTGCACCAGTTACAAGACACCTCACCATCGTATCAGTAACGATCATCTCGGCAAGGCCAGCTAGCCAACAAACGCATGTACACGGCCACGAGACGCTTAAATAACAGCCTTAAATATCTCGCCCGATGTGACAAATGGATAGCCTTCCGAAATAATTCCTTAGTAGCATTAGTTCAAATTCCCTGTTTTTTGACAGCTACTTGTGAGGGCAACGATGACGAAGATCAAGTGTCCAGGGTGCAAGGTTATCTTGTCTTCCCGTAGGCAAAGCGCGAGCTGTCCCTGGTGTGGTACGCAACTAGCAGCCGCAGACGCACTACGGCCTTTTTCGCCAGGCGCGCAATGTAGAATTTGGCCAAGCTGGAGAGGCTGGGCAGCAGCTGCGCTAATGCTCGGCACTGCAGGTTGCCTAGTTTTTGTGGGCTACACCCGGATAATTCCGGCGACAGAAGCGGATCACACCTGGAGAGCATATCAAGCACTCGCATCCTGTCAAGATCAGATAAAGACGCTGTCTCGTGCCGGTGAGGTCCCGCCATTGCCCGATGCGAGAAATCAAGGCACCTATCCAGAATTCTATTTTGTCTGGCCGAAAGACACCCTCTACTACTTCCCCTCTGATAACGACCTTAATGTTCCCGCTGCGACATGCCGGGGCGATTTGCGGTCAGGCCAAATCGTTGAGCTGTTCATGAACGGCCAAGACGTAACCACAGTGCTGCAGCCCAACAAGTCGTGATCATCAGCGAACACGCGATCGCTCCTTCTTACCTCTGGTGACTATTGGCGAGATTTCGGCGCCTGCGCCCCAGCTATACTCCCGCGAGCGAAACGGCACGCTTAGATGTCGGGAATTCCAACCTTGCACAGGCCTTTAACATGAAATTCTTCGGCATCTTAATTTTGGTGGTCGGCTTGGCGCTCAGTGTTTTCGCTCTCAATATGAAGGTCAATGTCGAAGTGGAGTCGAGAGACTTCGGCTACGGGGTCCGTACCCCGGCAATGAGCGTTGCGAACGTTAATCTTATGGAGCAGCGCCAGAACTTGTTAATCTTCTCAGGCGTGCTCGCAGTTGTCGGCGCGATCTTGACCGGTTTTGCCTCAATGCGTCCAGCGGCACCTGCACCTGTGCCGGTCATCCTGAAGGAGGGCGAAGGGCTACTCGACTTCTTGAACGAAAAGCCCACCGTGAAAACAGTCGAGAAAACCGACGGTTTGTGACAGCCAGAAGGCCGCGAACTTGCTCCATACCTCCGGTGGGTTTTGGCGAGATTTCGGCGCCTGCGCCCAGCTATACTCGCGCGAGCGAAACGGCACGCTTAGATGCCAACTCAAAGTCCAAAATGCAGAAAACCTTTGTCGCCCTCGCAATCCTCGTGAGCTCGGTGTTGGCGCCAGCCGTCGTGGATGCTGCCGGGATCAGCATTGGAGCTGCCCCCCAAGGCGATGCCCAAGCCGTAGCTACCAAAATCATCACAGAGAACCATCGAGCATGCAAGAAGGTATCCGGAGCGACACGTCACGCTGATGGATCGATCAGAGCACAGTGCAATGGCACGAACTTTCTTGTCTTCGCGATCTTCAACCCGAAAGAAGGCCGCTCCGTTGAGCTTGCGTTGAACTGCACCGCAGCTAAAAAGCACCTACGCATCGCATGTTGAGTTCGGCGGAGAGCTGAGCGCTCTGCGGTGCAGTGGAATCTATGGCAAAGATGGTTTACAAAGATTGGCCTCGCGTCACCAACCATCCGCGAAACTCAAGCACACCACCTACAGAACTACTTCAAATTAGACACGATGTCATCACAAGTTAATGATGTAGCTCAAAAGATCAGAGAACAGCGCACTGCCTATGAGAGGCAGCGAAGGAAGGCGTTTGCAACCACGAAACATCGACGTCGCCACGGCCCGGTCGGTGAATACAGCTGGCGCGATAGGCGCCTTATGGTAAAAGTCCCAGAAATCTTAGACTTGACGCGGAATCGGACGGCTACTTACGAGCTCGCTGAGGCATGCCGTACTAACTGCTTAATCTTGAAAAAACGCATGATTCTGGATTTTGAAGAAACTAAGGTGATTTCGTCTGCTGCCATTCTCTACCTTGTAGCGGAATTCGATCGATGCAGAACTGTCGCTGGGGTTTTGATGCTCACGGGCACCTACCCGAGGGACAAGCGGTTACATCGACAAATGCGAGACAGTGGCTTTTTCGAAGCCCTGGGCGTGCGTAGCGAAATTGACATTGCGCCGAAATCTTTTCCATTAGAGTACATTAAGGTCCGTAAAGGTACGCAGGCTGATGGTCGGTTAGCTGTTGAGTTGCGCTCCGCTTTGCTCGGCCCCCATGAGGGGCAGCTTACGAAGGACAAGCGGAGTTCGGTCTTCCGAGGTCTGACTGAAGCAATGACCAACGTCTCTCAGCACGCCTATCCTGATGATTGGGAGGTTGGACCGATCAAGGTCATCAAGAAGGGATGGTGGATGCTTGGCCATATCAACAAGCTTCGGAAAGAACTGAAGATCATGATTGTTGACCAAGGTATCGGCATTCCGCGTAGTCTGCCGCGCACACATCGTGATGTACTGCCAGCAATACTTGCGGCGCTAAATCTGGAGAACAACGAGGGTGCCATGATTCATGCTGCCATGGAAGTTGGACGCTCCCGCATGGGCCAAACTCACCGCGGCAAGGGCTTGAATGATCTGAAACAGATCATAGATATATGTCAAGCAGGGACTCTACGGATCTTGAGCAAGAAGGGAGAGTACGTGTACCGTGTCCGTGACGGGATCTCTAGCTCAGTCGTGTACGGGCAGGACGTTCCGCTCAATGGTACACTCGTAGAGTGGACAATTCCACTTAGTGCAATATTGCCGTTCTTGGCCTTCACTGAGAACGGAATCGAGGAAAAATGAAAGTGATAAATATCGCCAAAGAGTTCTCTGCTTATCCAGTTGGACGATTTTATGGGGATGGTCCAGATAGTGGTGAACGGTTTAGAGATGAGTTCTTGGAAGCTCCCTTGAGTTCTGGGGAGGTCGTTGAGGTACATCTTAGCGGTACGGAAGGGTTTGGGTCATCATTCCTAGAAGAGGCATTTGGAGGTATCGTTCGGAAGTTGAAGCTTACCCAAGATGATGTAAAAAATCGTCTTAAGCTAGTGGCAGATGATGATCCCATGGACCAGAGCTATCTCGCGGAAACGATCGAGTACATCACCAATGCATGTCGGTCGTTACAGCGATCGAGTCTTCTACGCACGTGATGACTGCTCCTCCAGCAAACAGTCCTACCGAATGGCTCGAGGTAACGAAACTTGGCATTCAGATCACGGGCTACGTAGTTACGTGGGCTATCGTTTTGTTCGGTTGGCGGGTCAGCAACACACAAAACAAGCGGCGAGATGAACGGAAAGAGCTACGTGACCAGATCAGCTCAGTTACAGATTCCCTTCGGGAGGTCGAATCAAATGTAGTTAGCTATTTGACGGACCTTGAAGCAAGTCGGGACTCAAGTTACTGGACTGTGCATTTTGGTGTGCATCAGGTCAACTCTTCAGTAGTTTTATGCAAACTATTCAAGACCAGTGATATTGACAAATTGCTGCGGCAGTACAGGCAAGCAATCACTGATAAAGCGATGCCTGGGCCGACATCGGTACCGCCCAAAGGTGCCGAATTGGATAGTGTGCTGAGATCTGTCTCAGCCTCTAGCAATGCGTTGATACGGGGACTAGAAACGCGGTACCGAGAGTTGTACCCGTTTTCTGCTGTTCAAAAATGAGAGCCCGCTCTAGCGGGCTTTTTTACGATCAAGTCAGTCACCGCCTGGCAGTGTGTCTGCGAGGGCAGCGTAAAACAAAGCCTTGAATTATTTCAGGCTTAGTTGTCACCATTGCAACATTTGCTTCGACAGTGCAAAGCGTCGATAGTTGTGCCATAGCCTTTCTCGCTCCCTCGAGGCCCCGGAGTGCTCTATTTGCGGTCGACCGCTTGGCAGTTATAGTATTAGCTGACAAATTTTCGAGCATTGTAGACGTGATCTCCATAGTCCCGTAGAAAGCTGGCCAGCCGGAAACCAGTGGATAAGGGATGCCAAAAGCCTCCGCCTCGATGCGGGTCAGCGACTTTATTTCTCCCCTTGCTTCAAGGTAAACCTCGAGAGTCAATTTTTGCGACATTTTCGGGCCTTTTTTACAACGCACCCTCTATAGGTACTGTTCAGGTTCTGTTCTTGGCTGTTCAGGTAGGTATTTCTAAGTTATCGGCTTCGCTTTATCCCAGCGGAGCCTCGGTTCCAGAGCGTAACCCTCCCTAAAGCGGTCGACGTTTATCGACCTCCGTGGTGGGCTACCGCATCCCATGCTTTCGCCTTCGGACACTTTCGCTTGTTCGCAGACTTCCCAGGCATCTCTACCTGTCCCCCGGCGCGCTCTACGATCCACCCACGCGTTGCCCTTCCGGTCGTCCTTGGCACTTGAGCCTGAGCGTCGGCGGTTTCCCCTCCCTGCCCCAAGCCTGCAATCAGCCAAAATCGGCCAATGGAGGCAATTGTACACGCCATAAATCTTTTTGATAAATAGTTCTTGCGCGTTATTTATCTTATTGGTAAAGTTGCTTCATCGAGGCGAGCTCAAGATTTGAGCTGCGAAATTGGAGACAACATGACCGAGCAATGGAATAACGAATATTTGGCGGCAGCCTTTGCTGACGAGATCGCGTTGGCGAAACTTCACCCGCAATGGCGCCGCACATTTAAGGCGCCCAGCTTCTTGGGCATGAGCGAGTCACTCATCTACAGCCCGCGCACGAGCACTTTCGGCAACAGCGCTAGCTCGCCACGCCTGACCTTCTCAACGAAGATTCCGCAGGTGCCGCCGCACTGGCGCCGGACATGGGATGCCGCCGGCGCGCTCAGCACCGAGCTGGGCCTGAGTATTCGCCACGATGCTGACGAGGGCACCGTGTCCGTCGGAGTGGGCGTCGGGCGGCGCAACGTAACCGAGTCCTATGCCGAGCATCCGGACGCGAACGCCGCGACGCTCGCAGCAATTGTCCGCGCCGCAATCCAGCGCCTGGCCGACCTGCGCGCCGCGCACTGATGCCGAGATCACCATGATCCGCTTTCTCCTCTTCTTCGGCATGGACTGGGCCGAGCGCCACCCAGGCGTGATGCTCGCTTTGCTGGCCCTGCTGATATGCCTGGCCGGCGCAATCGATCCGATCGCGCCACACCTGTAACTGACTTCCCGATAACGAAGGAACTACGATGTTTTTCCGAAACCTCCAGATCTACCGCCTGCCGACGCCATACGCAATGACCGCCGGCGCACTGGCGACCGCTCTTGCGCATCAGGCTTTCGAGCCGGCCTCAAGCAGCGAGCTGCTGCGCCAAGGGTGGCAATCGCCGCGCGGCGCCGGCGCGCTACTCGTGCATGCAGTGAACGGCCAATTCTTGCTGCAGCTCGCTACCGAGAAGAAGGTACTACCCGCAAAGGTGATCAACCAGGTCGCCACGGCGCGCGCCGATGAGCTGGAAGAACAGCAAGGGTTCCGCCCAGGGAAGAAGGCGATGCGCGAGTTGAAAGAGCGCGTTGCCGACGAGCTGCTGCCGCGCGCGTTCCCGATCCGCTCGGCCGTGCTCGTATGGATCGATCCGGTCAATGGCTGGCTCGTGGTCGATGCGTCGGGCCCGGCCAAGGCTGATGACGTCGTCAAGCTGCTGCTCAAGGCGGTCGACAAGATGCCGCTGGAATCGCTACGCGTGCAGCGTTCGCCGGTGGCCGTAATGACTGGTTGGCTCGAAGCCGATGAAGCGCCGTACGGCTTTACGATCGACCAGGATGCGACGCTTCGCGCTACCGGCGAGAGTCGTGCCCAGATCGGATACAAACGCCACACCCTGGATCCACAGGACACCCGGCGCCACATCGCCGCTGGCAAACAGTGCACCCGCCTGGCACTGACGTGGAACGACCGCGTCAGCTTCGTGCTGGATGAGTCGCTGGCTATCAAGAGCGTCAAGCCGCTGGACGTGCTGAAGGAAAACGGTACCGGCGTGTATGACTCCGACGAGCGTTTCGACAGCGACTTCGCTCTCATGTCTGGCGAACTGGCCAAGCTGCTGGCGGACCTTGTCGAAGCGATGGGCGGTGAGGCGCGGGCATGAAACGTCGCGCCCGTCGCGCACCTAGCGCCGATTTGCAGACGTGGACGCCAGCCGACCGCACGGCTGTCCAGCAGTCTCGATTCAATGCGCAGTCGAACCGCCACCAGCGCGCGGTGGCGATCGAAAAAGCTTTCGCATCAGCACGCCCAAAGGAGCAAATAAAGTGACCACGACTAGTACCACACAAGTACTGGCGCCAGAGCTGCAGCGCCGCGTCGACGAACATGCCCTGCCCGACTGCCCGACTGCCCGCTGGACTGGGGCAGCGACGGCACGCCGCTGCCAGCATCGAGCATCGTCTACTTCTACCGGCCGCACGCGGGTGGCTTCGCCCTGTGGGCCGAAATCAAAACGCAGGAGCGGTTGGCTGAAGTGCGGGCATCGCCCGACCACTTCGAGCTGCGCGTGCTGTTCACGCTCCCCGTTGAGGATCTGGCGCGCGGCGCGCTGGTGCCGATCATGGAAGCGCGCCTGCGCCTGGACCGCATCAAGAAAGCCACCGACCAAGCCATCTCCGGCATGCACGACGTGATTCGCGAACTGGCGGTGAAGACATGAACGAGCACCGCCTGCGGGTCATCAAATGGAAGTGCGCGATCGTCGTGCTGTATTGCGCCGCGTGCGCCTCGGCCATTGCTCACGGGTGGCCGCTATGACCTATGAAGAATTGCGCATCAACTACCAGAGCGACGAAGAGATGGCACGCGACCTGCTCCGCAAGCTGATCGTCGCAGAAGCAGCAGCCACGATCGCGCAAGCGCATCGTATGCGTGCCGAAAACAAGCTGGCGATGACAATGCCGCGCCGCATTAACCGAGACCGAGAGGGAAACTGATGACGATCACCCAAGCCATCCAGCTCACCAAAGAGCGAATTGCCCGTGCATTTGGCATGCCCGTCCATATGTTGATGGACGCTGATCGCCCAGCGATGCCGCGCATCTGGTCGCTGTGCATGACCGGCGAAAACTATGGCGAAGTCGGTCCGGCCGGCAGCGCCTTCCAGCATCGCGGCGAAAAGCACGAGCGCGTGCTGGTGGTCGAGGTGTCCACTGCCGCCGGCGCGCTCGCCGACCAGATTAACCTCCGCCTCATCGATGCCATCGCCGCACAATCTGTCCAGCCGGCGGTACTGAGCCAATCTTGGGAGGCGATCGGACCCGTGCCAGTCGATCGAGACGACAACGGCTGGTGGTCGCATCCCGCAATCCCGAACTTCGACGAAGACGTCGATTCGTATTTGGCATGGGTGAAGGCCGTCGGCCTCGAAATGAAATACAAGGCACTGGAGAGTGATCCTGATCACCCTCTCTACGACGCATGGTTCGAGAACGGCGAATGCAACGCTTCGAGCTGGGCGCCGGAAGAACCCGCCGGCAACGGCTGGTTCACCTTCTCGATCCACGACAGCGAAGACGGGCCGATTTGGGGATGGGCGCGCAGGGTCGACCGCGCGGCAGCTCTAGCATCTACATCAAGCGAGCGCCAGGAAGGCGGTCAATCGTGAGACGAGAAGTGACGGAGCGCGATCTGCGCGCAGCAGAATACAGCGACGGCAGGCCAGACGAATACGAGTTCAGGAGCGACGGCAAGATCGTCCGCAAGGATCGCTTCCAGCGCGGCATGCGAGACATCGCGGCCATCGTCTTCGGCTGCGGCCATGACTATGAGATCGTCGACGTGATCAAAGCCATTCACACCCTGCACGGCGTACGCTTGGCCGCTGCGTTGGATATGGCGCGCGACGTGTTCGAGTCCGAGCCAAAGGCGTTGGAAGCCATCGAATATCTGAAAGCCGTGCTTGAAACCCAAAAAGAAGGGAAATGACAATGGAACGAATCACACGCTTTCTGCGGCTGCCGGTAGTAATCTCTCTAGTCGGGAAATCGCGCACTGCAATTTACCGCGATATCCAAGCGGGCATCTTCCCGGCGCCTATCCGGATCGGAGCGCGCTCGGTAGCTTGGGATTCGACTGCAATCGAAAAATGGCAGGCTGCTCGCATCGCCGCATCTGTTACGACTTCGAGCTGATATACCCGCACAACCGATAATTAGGATGCTCTGGAAGGTCGAAAGTAGCTCGACAAGGGCCGCCGGATAGGACTCTCACGATAACTTGATCAGGCACCCCCACGTCCTGAAGATAATTCTCAGCTCGTTGAACGCCTAAAGAGGATTTGATAGTCACGGCAGCACTAACGTCGACTGCGCGCACGTAGTCTAGGCGCCGGCATTCTTGCTTGGAATCAGTAGTCATCATCGCAACCCGAATAGAAATGCAACAGTTATGAATTCAGACTGACCTTCTTATCGTGTCAAAACCTGTTCGTACACCATAACTGCAGTAGCAGGGAATAGATACTCGAATGCAAAATGATCTTCAACCGGCGCAACAAAGCTGTAGGGGTAAATGTAGGGGTAAATACCGTAGAAAAGAAAAAGGCCAATCCGAAGATTGGCCTAAGTGTTTGATTCTTATGGTCGGGGCGAGAGGATTCGAACCTCCGACCCCGTGCACCCCATGCACGTACGCTACCAGGCTGCGCTACGCCCCGACTAGTCAATAATTATATCAGAGCCACAAAAAAAATCTTGCGCTTTTGCCATACCTGTCGCGGTGCTATGGCCCGGCACTGACTTCCGCTTACTTCCACTCCCCGCGCAACGTCATCACCTGCTGCTGCAGATATTCCGGTGTCGCCAGCTCCGGCGCCACTGGTGTTCCCACCGCCAACGACAGTTGCGAGCGCATGCCGCGCGCGATGCGGCGGCCAAACAGATTGCCCTGGTCGCGCGTGAACCAGCTGCCCCACAGCCCACGCAGCGCCATCGGAATCACCGGCACCTTGTTGCGCTCGACGATCTTGGTGATGCCATTCCTGAACTCGCTCATCTCGCCCGTTTTCGTCAGGCGCCCTTCCGGGAAGATGCAGACCAGCTCGCCGTCATGCAGCGCGTGGGCGATGTCGACGAAGGCCTTTTCCATCGTCCACGGGTCTTCCTTGGCCGGCGCGATCGGGATCGCATTGACGGCGCGGAAAATCCAGCGCAGGAACGGCGTCTTGAAGATGCGGTGGTCCATCACGAAGCGGATCGGGCGCGGGCTGGCTGCGTTGATGACGATCGCATCGACGTAGCTCACGTGGTTGCAGACCAGCACCGCCGGGCCTTCGGCCGGGATATGCGAGGTGTCGATCATGCGCACACGGTAGACGGTGTGGATCAGGATCCAGGCCAAAAAGCGCATCAGGAATTCCGGCACCAGCGAGAAGATGTAGATGGCCACCACCGCATTGAGCAGCGCCGTGGTCAGGAACAGCTCCGGAATCGAGAAGCCCTGCCCAAGCAGCAGGATCGCCACGCCAGCCGAGGCCACCATGAAAATTGCGTTCAGGATATTCATGCCGGCGATCGTGCGCGAGACGTGCTTCTGGTCGCAGCGCGTCTGAATCAGCGCGAACAGCGGCACGATGAAGAGGCCCCCGAACACGCCGATCATCACCAGGTCGAACAGGATACGCAAGGCGCCGGGCTGGCCCAGCAGCGCCAGCCAGTCGACGATCGCCGTGCCCGCCATGAACCCCGAGCTGGCGAAATACAGGTCGATGCCGAAGACTGACAGGCCGATCGAGCCGAACGGCACCAGGCCGATCTCGACCTTGTGGCCCGACAGGCGTTCGCACAGCAGCGAACCGGCGCCGATGCCGAGCGAGAACACGGTCAAGAGCAGCACGAACACGCTATGATCGCCGCGCAGGTAATCCTTGGAAAACACGGGGAATTGGGCCAGCAGCAGCGCGCCATAGAACCAGAACCACGAGTTGCCCAGCATCGACAGGAACACGGTGCGGTTCTTGCGCGAGTACGACAAGTTGCGCCACGATTCGGCAATGATGTTGCGGCTGATGCGCAGCTCGGGCACCGGCGCCGGCGATGGCGGGATGCGCCAGCTGGCCAGCAGACCCAGCACGGCAAACAGCACCGTGCCGCCGGCCACCAGCATGATGCCGTTCGGCCGGCCAACCAGCACCGCGCCAGCCACTTCGCCCAGCAGGATGCCGACGAACGTCCCCATCTCGACCACGCCATTGCCGCCGACCAGTTCATCCGGTTTCAGGTTTTGTGGCAGGTAGGCGTACTTGACGGGCCCGAACAGCGTCGAGTGCATGCCCATGCCGATCACGGCCGCGATCAGCAGCCACAGATTGTGCGTCATCCAGCCGATACCGGCCACCAGCATGATCGCGATCTCGGCGATCTTGACGATGCGCGCGAGCCTGGCCTTGTCGAACTTGTCAGCGAGCTGGCCGGCCGTGGCGGAGAACACCACGTACGGCAGGATGAACAGGCCGGGGATCAGATTGTTGATGAGCGACGGGTCGAGCGTGGTCCAGTTCAGCGCGTCGTAGGTCATCACGACCAGGAGTGCCGTCTTGAACAGATTGTCGTTGAACGCGCCCAGGAACTGGGTCCAGAAAAAGGGGGCGAAACGGCGCTGGGTCAGCAGGGAGAATTGGCTCGGTTGGCGCATGCTGGAGGGCTCGGGTGACTAGGATGCCGTAATGTACAACGGCAAGCACGGCCGAACAAAGCATGTTTCTCATATTCATGCTTGCGTATTCGCATCTGATACCGAAGGTCGTGACCGGCGATACGAAACAGCATGGAAGAATCATGGGGCACTACCCGGCCTACATGATGCGGGTGGCCGCCCTGCAGCCACCCTGTGCTCAGCCCAGCGACTCCAGACGAATCCGCGTCACCTTGCCAATCACGGCCGGCATCGCCTCGATCCTGATAATCGCCGCATCGATGCTCTTCTCTTGCGTCTGGTGCGTGAGCATGATGATGTCGATATCGGTCTGGTTGCCCGGCTCTTTTTGCAGCACGGCGTCGATCGAGATGTTGCCGTCAGCCAGGATGCGCGTCAGGTCGGCCATCACGCCCAGCTGATCCTGCACGTGCACGCGCAGGTAGTAGCTGGTGGTGATGTCGGCCATCGGCATGATTGCCACGTCGCTCATCTGGTTCGGCTGGAACGCCAGGTGCGGCACGCGGCCGGACGGGTCGACGGTGGCCAGGCGCGTCACGTCGACCAGGTCGGCAATCACGGCCGATGCGGTCGGTTCTGCGCCGGCGCCCTTGCCGTAGTACAGCGTGACGCCCAGGGCATCGGCGTGCACCAGCACGGCGTTCATCGCGCCCTCGACATTGGCGATCAGGCGCGCGGCCGGGATCAGGGTCGGGTGCACGCGCAGCTCGATGCCTTCGCCGGCGGCAGTTGTCGTGCGACGGGTGATGCCCAGCAGCTTGATGCGGTAGCCCAGCTGTTCGGCGTAGCGGATGTCGACTGCCTGCAACTGGCTGATGCCTTCCACGTAGGCCTTGTCGAATTGCACCGGGATGCCGAAGGCAATCGCCGACATGATGGTCAGCTTGTGCGCGGCGTCCACGCCTTCGATGTCGAAGGTCGGATCGGCCTCGGCGTAGCCCAGCGCCTGCGCCTGGGCCAGCACGGTGGCGAAGTCCAGGCCCTTGTCGCGCATCTCGGACAGGATGAAGTTGGTGGTGCCGTTGATGATGCCGGCCACCGATTCGATGCGGTTGGCAGTCAGGCCTTCGCGCAGTGCCTTGATGATCGGGATGCCGCCGGCCACGGCAGCTTCGAACGCAACGATCACGCCCTTCTCTTGTGCGGCCGCGAAAATCTCGTTGCCGTGCAGCGCCACCAGCGCCTTGTTGGCGGTGACCACATGCTTGCCGTTGGCAATGGCTTGCAGCACCAGTTCGCGTGACAGCTCGTAACCGCCGATCAGTTCGACGACGATGTCGATGTCTGGATGGTTCACCACGGCGAACGGATCGCTGACAACCTCCACGCCATCACCGATGACCGTGCGTGCGCGCCCGGTATTGCGCGCGGCAACCATCGTCACCTCGATGCCGCGGCCGGCGCGGCGGCGGATGTCTTCCTGGTTGCGCTTGAGTACATGGAAGGTGCCGGCACCAACAGTGCCGATGCCCAGCAGGCCAACTTGAATCGGTTTCATAAAATCTGTTTCTCGTGAGGTCTGGGCGCGACGCGCTGAATCAGGCGTGGCGCCGTCGGTAACCGTCGAGGAAGCGCGCAATGCGTCCGCAAGCGTCGGTCAGGTCGTCGGAATTAGGCAGGAATACCAGCCGGAAATGGTCCGGGGCAATCCAGTTGAAGCCGGTGCCTTGCACCAGCAGCACTTTTTCCTCGGTCAGCAGTTCGCAAA
Source organism: Telluria sp. LT1R51-2 (assembly GCF_059685775.1). Classification (NCBI taxonomy): domain Bacteria; kingdom Pseudomonadati; phylum Pseudomonadota; class Betaproteobacteria; order Burkholderiales; family Oxalobacteraceae; genus Telluria; species Telluria sp. LT1R51-2. The sequence continues at coordinate 2,966,615 of NZ_JCASIM010000001.1, forward strand.
TGAACTGCTGGTCGTCCGTGATCGGGTACATCTTCGGATCGAGGCGCGGGAACATGTAGAGCGCAGCTTTTGGCTTCACGCAGGACACGCCCGGAATATCGGTAAGCAGTTTGTAGGCGAGGTCACGCTGCCGGAGCAGACGCCCGCCAGGACCCACCAGGTCGTTGATGCTCTGGTGGCCGCCCAGCGCGGTCTGGATCGCGAACTGGCCCGGCGCGTTGGCGCACAGGCGCATCGAGGCCAGCATGTTCAGGCCGTCGATATAGCCTTTGGCATGGCGCTTTTCGCCCGAGACCACCATCCAGCCGGCGCGGTAGCCGCACGAGCGGTAGTTCTTCGACAGACCATTGAGCGTCACGAACAACACGTCGTCGGCCAGCGACGCCATCGAGACGTGCTCGGCCATGTCGTACAGCGTCTTGTCGTAGATTTCGTCGGCGTAGATGATCAGCTGGTGCTGGCGCGCCAGTTCGATGATCTCGAGCAGCACTTCGCGCGGATACAGGGCGCCGGTCGGGTTGTTCGGGTTGATGACGACGATAGCGCGCGTGTTCTGGGTGATCTTGCTGCGCATGTCGGCGATGTCGGGCATCCAGCCGGCGCCTTCGTCGCAGATGTAGTGGCGCGGCGCGCCGCCGGCCAGGCTGACGGCGGCGGTCCACAGCGGATAGTCGGGCGCCGGCACCAGCACCTCGTCGCCATTATTCAGCAAGCCCTGCATCGACATGACGATCAGTTCGGACGCTCCGTTGCCCAGGTAGATGTCGTCGATCGTCACGCCGGTGATGTTTTTCTCTTGCGTGTAGTGCATGACCGCCTTGCGCGGTGCAAACATGCCTTTGCTGTCCGTGTAGCCGGCTGCGCCGTGCATATTGCGGATCATGTCGCTGACGATCTCGTCCGGCGCATCGAAGCCGAACACGGCGAGGTTGCCGATATTGAGCTTGATGATCTTCTGGCCGTCTTCTTCCATCTGACGCGCCTGCTCCAGGGCCGGTCCGCGGATCTCGTAGCAGACGTCGTCGAGCTTGTTCGATTTGGCAATCGGTCGCACAGTATCCCCTGGAAAACGCCTGCACTGTTGCAGTGCGCAAAAATACCATTCTGCCCAAAGCGCACGGTTTAGGCAACCTTGCCGATCCGGTTACAATGGGCATCCGCACAGTCACCGCTTACCAGCGCCCACTTCGCCTATCGCCATGAAGCTCCATTCCGACAATACCCAGCAATACCAGACCGTGACCGGCGTCGATGCCAGCGGCGTCGAGATCAACGCCCAGCGTTACGATTACAGCCTGACGCTGCTGCCGGAGATCCCGCCACGCCCCTGGAACGTGACCGATTTCGACCAGCTCACCGCCGCCCATTTCGATGAACTGGCGCAGGATGCGCCGGACGTCGTCATCCTCGGCACCGGGGCGCGCCAGCGCTTCGTGCACCCTCGCCTGGTCACCAGCCTGTCGAGCCGGCACATTGGCGTGGAGAGCATGGACAATGGCGCCGCCTGCCGCACCTACAACGTGCTGATGGGCGAAGGCCGCAAGGTCACGCTGGCCCTGATCCTCGAACGCACCGCCTGAATCGATACAACAGCGGTTCAACAGGCCCGCAAACGTTTCAATCCGGGTAAATATTGCGATTCTGCCCACAAGAGTACTAGCGGCGGATAGCACCGACGGATTATCATGAGGTGCCGCTCCCCGCCATGGCGCGCCGGGAGGGTCACCTGCAGCTGCGCTGCGACCGTCAGGAGAATCCCGTGGCCGAGAGCCAACATGCAACCTTTGCCCCCTTCACCGCCCCGATGACGGGCGAGAAACCGTTTGAACTGCTCGGCCGTCCCGCCAAGTACACGGTGCTGTATTTTTATCCCAAGGACAATACCCCTGGCTGCACCACCGAGAGCATCGCCTTTCGCGAAGCGTATCCCGAGTTCCAGGCACTGGGCGCCGACATCTACGGCCTGTCCCGCGATTCGCTGCGTTCGCACGAGAACTTCAAATCCAAGCTCGGCCTGCCGTTCGAGCTGATCTCGGACGCCGACGAGGCCGTGTGCACCCAGTTCGACGTCATGAAGATGAAGAACATGTATGGCAAGAAAGTGCGGGGGGTCGAGCGCAGTACGTTTGTCATTGACGCTCAAGGCCGATTGGTGAAAGAATGGCGTGGCGTGAAGGTCAGTGACCATGTGACTGAAGTGCTGGAATTTCTGAAGAGCCAGCCCTGACAATGGATGGCTCCAGTTTGTTCAACCTGCTGGATCGCTGCCACTTATTTTGAGTCGACCTGTAATTCAACCTGTCCTGCACCTGCACTATCCCCACCCGGTTGCCCGCCGGGCCGGCGCATTTCCCGGCTCGGCCGTGTTGCAACAGTTCAACCGCAACTCCCCTTATCCCTGTTTAGTCGCGTCATCTCGTGCGCCAGCGCCATGTGGCCCGCGCGCGCACGGTCTTCCAGACTTTTTTTAGATTGAGAACCTGATGCCACTGCCAAAAATACCGAATGAGCCAGCAACCATGCTGCTGGTCAAAGATTACCCCAAGGCCGAACCCGGTCGTTCGCCGGTGCGTTCGATCTCGGCCAAGCCCGACCCTGAAGTCGATGACCTGATCAGCGGTCAAGCCGTGCCGACGCCGAAGTCGCGCGCCCGCCGTAAAGCCGAAGACACCCTGGCCGCCGCGCAAGCGCCCGTGCGTACTCCCCCGGTTGCCGAAACGAAGCCGCAGGCTGCTCCTGAAGCTGCACCAAAAGCTGCATCTCAGGCTGTATCTCAAGCTGCACCTCAAGCTGCACCTCAGGCAGCGAACGTTGCCCCGATCTCGGCCAAGCTGCGCGAGCAGGATGCCGAGCAACTGCATTCCGCCAAGCAGAAGCCAGTGGAAGCGCCAGTCAAGTCGTCCACCAGCCGCAAGGCCGACCGTTCGGGCCTGACCAAGGTGTTCGTGCTGGATACCAATGTGCTGATGCATGACCCAAGCTCGCTGTTCCGTTTCGAGGAACACGACGTCTATCTGCCGATGATGACGCTCGAGGAACTCGACAACCACAAGAAGGGCATGTCCGAAGTGGCGCGCAATGCACGCCAGGTGTCGCGCACGCTCGACGCCTTGATCGCCAACGTTGATGACGACGCGATCGAGTCCGGCATTCCGCTGTCCAAGCTGGGCAACAAGGATGCCAAGGGCCGCCTGTTGTTCCAGACCCGCCTGACCAGTGCGCCGCTGCCGGAAGGCCTGCCTGAAGGCAAAGCCGACAACCAGATCCTGGGCGTCGTGCGCGCACTCGAGCAGCAGCAAGCGGGCCGCGCGATCGTGCTGGTGTCGAAAGACATCAATATGCGCATCAAGGCGCGCGCCATCGGCTTGCCGGCCGAAGACTACTTCAATGACCACGTGCTGGAAGACAGCGACCTGCTGTACTCGGGCATCGTCCAGCTGCCGGACAACTTCTGGGACACGCACGGCAAGGACGTCGAATCGTGGCAGGAAAACAAGAACGGCAACTCGGCGACCTATTACCGCGTGACCGGTCCGTTGATTCCAACGCTGCTGGCGAACCAGTTCGTCTACATGGAGCCGAAGGATGGCCAGTCGCCGCTGTACGCCCAGGTCAAGCAGATCGACGGCAAGACCGCCGTGCTGCAAACCCTGCGCGACTATAGCCACAACAAGAACAATGTGTGGGGCATCACGGCGCGCAACCGCGAGCAGAACTTCGCACTGAACCTGCTGATGAATCCGGAATGCGACTTCGTCACGCTGCTGGGCCAGGCCGGTACCGGCAAGACCCTGCTGGCCCTGGCCGCCGGCCTGGCGCAAGTGCTCGAGACCAAGCTCTACAACGAGATCATCGTCACCCGCGTGACGGTGCCGGTCGGTGAAGACATCGGCTTCCTGCCAGGCACCGAGGAAGAAAAAATGTCTCCGTGGATGGGCGCATTCGACGACAACCTCGAAGTGCTGATGAAGTCCGACGGCGATGCCGGTGACTGGGGTCGCGCGGCAACGCAGGACCTGATCCGCTCGCGCATCAAGATCAAGTCGCTCAACTTCATGCGCGGCCGTACGTTCGTCAACAAGTTCCTCATCATCGACGAAGCGCAGAATCTGACGCCCAAGCAGATGAAGACGCTGGTCACGCGCGCCGGTCCTGGCACCAAGATCCTGTGCCTGGGCAATATCGCGCAGATCGACACGCCGTACCTCACCGAAGGCTCGAGCGGCCTGACCTATGTGGTCGACCGCTTCAAGGGCTGGAACCACGGTGGCCACGTCACACTGGCGCGCGGCGAACGCTCGCGCCTGGCCGATCACGCCAGCGACGTGCTGTAATTGTTGTGCCGTCTGCGCCGCGCAGACGCAGTCCTGAAACGCCCGCCCTCACCGGCGGGCGTTTTTTTTTGGCGCAGTCAGCGTTAAATAGTGAAAAGTTGTGCAGTGACGAGCATTACCCTGGTTCAACGCCTGCCCCCAGCGTCAGGCAGCAAACCGCGTCGCATAAAAAAACGGCGCCAATGGCGCCGTTTCCCGTTGCGTTCACACCGCACTTACATGATCTTGGTGCCGATCCACCAGGCCACCGCCGCCATGAAGGCCGACGCGGGAATCGTGAAGATCCACGCCCACACGATATTGCCCGCCACGCCCCAGCGCACGGCCGAGGTCTTGCGCGCGGCGCCCACGCCGACGATGGCGCCGGTGATCGTGTGCGTCGTCGAGACCGGAATGCCGAATGCACTCGAGAGCAGCAGCGTGACCGCACCGCCCGTTTCGGCGCAGAAACCGCCTACCGGCTTGAGCTTGGTGATCTTCTGGCCCATGGTCTTGACGATGCGCCAGCCGCCGAACAGCGTGCCGAACGCGATCGCCGCGTAGCACGAGATGATGACCCAGGCCGGTGGATATTCGGCCGTCGCGCTCGTGTAACCGGCGGCGATCAACAGCATCCAGATGATGCCCATCGTCTTTTGCGCGTCGTTGCCGCCGTGGCCCAGCGAATACGCCGCAGCCGACACCAGTTGCAGCTTGCGGAACAGGTTGTCGACCTTTCTGGGCGTGGACTTCACGAAGATCCAGGCCACCATCAGCATGATGATCGAGCCCAGCACAAAGCCCAGCAGCGGTGCGACGACGATGAACGCCACGGTTTTGATCAGGCCACCCGAGATCAGCGAGCCGGTGCCCGCCTTCGCCACGGCCGCGCCCACCAGGCCGCCGATCAGCGCGTGCGACGACGACGAGGGAATCCCGTAGTACCAGGTGATGACGTTCCACGAGATGGCCCCGACCAGCGCGCCAAAGATCACGTAATGGTCGACCACGTGCGGGTCGATCGTGCCCTTGCCGATGGTTTGGGCGACCTTCATGTTGACCACGAAAATCGCGATGAAGTTGAAGAATGCCGCCATTGCGACAGCGTGCTGGGGTTTCAGAACCCCGGTCGAGACCACGGTGGCAATCGAGTTTGCCGAATCGTGAAAACCGTTCATGAAATCGAATACCAGTGCCAGGAGCACGAGCATTCCCAGCACGTAGATGCTGATGTTGAGATTATCCATGGTTATGCAGGTCTGCGACGCTTACGCGTTTTCGACGATGATGCCTTCGATGATGTTGGCCACGTCTTCGCAGCGATCGGTGACGGTCTCGAGAATCTCGTAGATGGCCTTCATCTTGATCAGGTTGCGCACGTCCGGCTCGTCGCGGAACAGCTTGGACATCGCCGCGCGCATCACGTGGTCGGCGTCCGATTCCAGGCGGTCGATCTCTTCGCACAGCGCGACCATCTTGGCGGCATTATCCATATTGTGCAGCAGCGAGACGGCTTCCTGCACCTTCAGGCAGCAGGCCAGGCACAGCTCGGCCAGGCGTTTGGCTTCCGGCGTCACGGCTTGCAGGTCGTACAGCGAAATCGTCTGGGCCGCGTCTTCCATCATGTCCAGGATATCGTCCATGCGCGTGATCAGCTTGTGGATGTCGTCGCGGTCGATCGGGGTGATGAAACTCTTGTGCAGCAGGTCGACCGTGGCATAGGTGATCTTGTCAGCCTGCTTTTCGATCGTCTCGATCGCATGGGTGCGGGTTTCGAGGTCGTCGAAATTGGTCATCAGGCTGACCATTTCCTGCGCGCCCTTCACGCACAAGGCGGCGTGCTGGTTGAAAAGATCGAAAAACTTGCCCTCGGTGGGCATGAAACGTCCAAACATAGATTCTCCGTATTGACTCTCTGGGATTACGCGGTCGCGCCGGGAATGCGGCCACGCGTAAAGGCGGCCATTAAAACATCAATGGCCGCCTCGGTGTTACAACAAATGGTTATTTAGTCACCTTGGTACACAGACAGGTTGCCGCTGTAATTGCCGAACTTGGTGTACTGGCCGATCCAGGTCAAGCGGATCGCACCAATGGGACCGTTACGCTGCTTGCCGATGATGATCTCGGCCGTGCCCTTGTCGGGCGAATCGGGGTTGTAGACCTCGTCGCGGTACAGGAAGATGATGACGTCGGCATCCTGCTCGATTGCGCCGGATTCGCGCAAGTCGGACATTACCGGGCGCTTGTTCGGCCGTTGCTCCAGCGAGCGGTTCAGCTGCGACAGCGCCACTACCGGGCACTGCAGCTCCTTGGCCAGACCCTTGAGCGAACGCGAAATCTCCGAAATTTCAGCCGTACGATTATCGCCCGGCTGGCTACCCTGCATCAGTTGCAGGTAGTCGACGATGATCAGGCCCAGCTTGCCGCACTGGCGCGCCAGGCGCCGTGCACGTGCGCGCATCTCGATCGGGTTCAGCGCCGGCGTTTCGTCAATGTACAGCTGGGCGTCGTTCATCTTCTGGATGGCGTGTGTCAGGCGCGGCCAGTCCTCGTCGTTCAGGCGGCCCGTACGCAGGCGGTGCTGGTCGAGCTGGCCGACCGAGCCCAGCATACGCATCGCCAGCTGGGTGCCGCCCATCTCCATCGAGAAGATCGCGACCGGCAGACCGGCTTCGATCGCGACGTTCTCGCCGATATTGACCGAGAACGCGGTCTTGCCCATCGACGGACGACCGGCGACGATGACGAGGTCGCCCGGCTGCAGGCCCGACGTCATGCGGTCGAGGTCGATGAAGCCGGTCGGCACGCCGGTGATTTCGCCCTGATTCTCGCGGCTGTAGAGCTCGTCGATGCGTTCGACGACCTGCGTCAGCAGCGGCTGGATCGGATTCCAGCCCTGCTGGCCGCGCGAGCCGGATTCGGCAATGGCAAAGATCTTGGACTCGGCTTCGTCGAGCATCTGCTTGACTTCCTTGCCCTGCGGGTTGAACGCATTGCCCGAGATTTCATCGGCCACCGTGATCAGCTTGCGCAGGATGCCGCGGTCGCGCACGATCTCGGCGTAGCGCCGGATATTCGCGGCGGACGGCGTGTTCTGCGCCATCGCGTTCAGGTATTGCAGGCCGCCCACGTCATCGGCCTTGCCGAGCTGGTTGCAGGCTTCGTAGACGGTGATGACATCGGCCGGTTTGCCGCCGTTAATCAGGCGCACCATCTGTTCGAAGATGATGCGGTGGTCGTAGCGGTAGAAGTCTTCCGCGTTCATGAAGTCGGCAATGCGGTCCCATGCGGCGTTATCGCGCAGCAGGCCGCCAATGACGGATTGCTCGGCTTCGATGGAGTGCGGGGGGATACGCAGGGCGTCGAGTTGCGGATCTGGAGGTGCTGCATTCATGGGCGGGATTATACCTTTTCCGGTCCTGCGACTGGCAATAATGGAAAGCCAAAAAGCAAAAAAGCCGGGCGGACCCGGCTTTTTCAGAACTGCGTGCTCAGCACATGTACAGCGTGTGCTTAGGCAGCTTCGCCCACAACGGCGACGGTGATTTCCGACACGACGTCGGTGTGCAGAGCGACTGCAACCGGGAATTCGCCGGTGGTTTTCAAAGGGCCGGTCGGCAGGCGCACTTGCGACTTCTCGACAGCGAAACCTTGCTTGGTCAGCGCTTCGGCGATGTCGAAGTTGGTGACCGAACCGAACAGACGGCCATCAACGCCGGCCTTCTGGCCGATGGTGACGGTCATGCCGCTCAGCTTGTCGCCTTCTGCCTGGGCAGCCGACAGCTTTTCAGCTGCTGCTTTTTCCAGTTCAGCGCGCTTGGCTTCGAACTCGGCGACGGCGCCGGCGGTAGCGCGGCGGGCCATCTTTTGTGGGATCAGGAAGTTACGTGCGTAACCGTCCTTGACCTTGACGACGTCGCCCAGGTTGCCGACGTTGACTACTTTTTCCAACAGAATGATTTGCATAGTGATCTCCAGATGTCTGACTGTCGTGACCGACGATTAACCGTGGTGCAGGTCGGTGTACGGCAGCAGCGCAAGGTAGCGTGCGCGCTTGATCGCGGTGTCGACCTGACGCTGATAGTGCGCCTTGGTGCCGGTCAGACGTGCTGGCATGATCTTGCCGTTTTCCTGGACGAAGTCCTTCAGGGTGTCGACGTCCTTGTAGTCCACCTGCTCAACGCCAGCGGCGGTGAAGCGGCAGAATTTCTTGCGCTTGAACAGCGGGTTTTGCTGTTTGCGCTTCTCTTTGAGTTTCGCTTTGTTTTTGTCGAACTTTTTACCGAATGCCATTTGAGGCTCCTGTATCTAAATTGCCGGGTTAAGCGGCACTGAAATCAATGATGTGAAACACCAGGGCTTTGCTGTTGCGATTTTTCCGTGCAAGAAATCCGTTGAACCTGTAGCTGGCGCCCAATTCGGCGCTGGCAAACCTGCCCGAAATCTCGCCCGCGGCGAACGCGGGGACTTCGAACGCGACCGACCTGTCGACTCCGGCCTCTTCCTGCTGCGATTCATGCATCAGGACGGCTGAAACGATTGGCACACCGGCCGGGGTGTAACGCAGTACGTCGCGCTCGGCGATGGTCGCCATGAGCTGGAGGTGGTTTGCGCTATGCACCCGGTATTACTGGTTACTACGAATGACTGGGGAAAACTTAAGCAGCAGCAGGCGCTGGCGCAGCGGCTGGAGCGGCTGCTGGCGCAGCGGCTTCGGCACGGTGGCTCTTGGCTGCGTCTTCGCGCTGTACCGATTTCATCATCGGCGACGGTGCGGTTTCAGCTTTTTTCAGCTTGACGGTCAGGTGACGCAGAACCGCATCATTGAACTTGAATGCAGTTTCCAGCTCGACCAGGGTCTCGTTGTCGCATTCGATGTTCAGGCAGATGTAGTGTGCTTTTGGCAGCTTCTGGATCTGGTATGCCATCTGGCGGCGGCCCCAGTCTTCAACGCGATGGATGTTACCGCCGCGGCTGGTCACCGTGGTCTTGTAACGCTCGATCATCGCCGGGACTTGTTCGCTCTGGTCCGGATGGACGATAAACACGATTTCATAATGACGCATGCATTACTCCTTGAGGACGTTTAACAAATGCCCACCTCGGCGTCAAGACGAGTGTGGGAAGGGAAAGCCGGCAATTATAACCCGTCCAGGCGTTGATCGCAACTATCAGGACAGGTCTTCAGGGCCGTCGCCTGTCACCCTATGATGGTCCATGCAGCGACCTTCGCCGTCAGTGTCCGCCGCACCAGAGCGTTGTTCAATCCAAATTTATTGAGGAGTTCCATGAAACGTCATCTCGCCTCTCTCGCCGTCGTTGCCGCACTGGCCATGTCGAGCGCAATTACCACGCCGGTGATCGCTGGTCCTGGAGTCACCACGACCTGGACGTATTATTCCGACGACACATACACTCAAGAAGTTGGCTGGAGGCAGTTTACCTGCCAGGGTCGAACGATCAAATCCGGTATCCAGACGCAGTATGTCGTGACCACCGCAGAAGACTACTGCTAATCACCCGATGTTGAGCAGCACGTAATTCACGCCAATACACGCAGCCGCGACACCGATTTGCGCCTTTTTCAGGTGCTTGCCGTGATGTCGCGGCTTTTTTTGCGATTTTTTTTGGAATACACCTTGCGCGCAGCAGAATACTGTACAAAAATACAGGTTACTTACATAACCGGTTGCTGTAACACATTTATGCTAAAGCTCACTGCACGGCAAGAACAGATCCTGAACCTGATCAAGGAAGCGATCGAGAACACCGGTTTTCCCCCAACCCGGGCTGAAATCGCGTCCGAACTGGGCTTCCGCTCGGCCAATGCGGCTGAAGAACATCTGCAAGCACTGGCGCGCAAGGGCGCCATCGAAATTTCGCCGGGCACGTCGCGCGGCATCCGCCTGATCGGCGCGAGCGTCGAGGCGATCCCGATGCCACCGCCGTCGTTCATGTCACTGCCGCTGGTCGGGCGCGTCGCTGCGGGCAATCCGATCCTCGCGCAAGAGCACGTCGAAGCAACTTATAACGTCGATGCGGCCATGTTCGCGGCGCGCCCGGATTTTCTGCTGAAGGTCAAGGGCTGGTCGATGCGCGACGCCGGCATCATGGATGGCGACTTTTTGGCGGTCAAGAAAATCGACAGCGCCAAGAACGGGCAGATCGTCGTTGCCCGCCTGGGTGATGAAGTCACGGTCAAGCGCTATCGCAAGACGGGCGATTTGGTGGAGCTGCTGCCAGAAAACCCTGACTTCAATATCATTGCCGTCTCGCCGGACGAAGAGTTCGCGCTCGAAGGCCTGGCTGTCGGCTTGATGCGTAGCTGGAACTGATGTCATGGCGCCGGCCTACCCGGCCGGCGCTTTCCCTACCCTCTTCGCTTATTTCGACGCCTTCTTCACCACCGCATTGTGCTGGTTGATGAACGCCTCGGTCGCACTGCGCCATGCCGCAAAATCCGCCAGGATCATCTTTGAACTAACCTTCGCGCCTTCCGCGATGTTCTGCCGCACCTGCTCCAGGTAGGCTGCTGACGCGTCCGCTTCCTGCTTGTTCATCAGCTTGGCGATATCGGCCGGAATCTTCTTCGTCAGCGGCGATTGCGCATTCAAATTGGTCACCATCTTGTTGTAACAATCCTGCCAGCCCGTCACCAGCTTGTTAACGCGGTCGATTTCGTCGTTTACTTTCGACACCGCCGGAATGCGCGGCGACGGGCAGCGGTATTCGCCCGACTGCAGCTCGGCGCCATCATAACCCTTGATCCAGTAGTCGATCTCGGCGCGCCTGGTGACGCGCTGCTCCATGACGACCAGCGATTGGGCTGCGACCTTGTTGCCCTTGGCCGCCGACTTTTCGAACAACGCCTTGGCCGCCGCCTCATCGACCGCGCCCGCCTCGCCATACCAGTACATCTGGCCCAGTTGCTGCTGCGCTTGCGGATTACCGGCATTGGCCAGCTTGGTATACAGCTTGAGCGCGCCCGCGTAATCCTTCTTTTCGAACAGCGCGTTGGCGTCTTCCAGCTCGCCCGCATAGACGGTGCTGGCAATAGTCAGAGAAAGGCAGAGCAGGAAACGTTTCATGGGCATCCGAGGAAAATGACAGGGTGACGATGGCGCATCATAGCCCCCTTTTACAGCGAGACTCAACCGTAAAAATGACAAGGCCGGCATCGCGCCGGCCTTCTTTGCATGGCTTTACGCCACGCGGTAACGCCACGCGGTACACCGTGCTTACGCGTCCAGCGCCTGACGGAAGTCCCCGACCAGGTCGTCGGTGTCCTCGATACCCACCGACACGCGGATCAGCGACTCGGCAATGCCCATGCTGGCGCGGCGCTCGGCGCCCATCTCGAAGAAAATCGTGTGGGCCACCGGGATGACCAGCGTGCGGTTGTCGCCCAGGTTCGAGGCAGGAATCGCCAGTTGCAGGCGGTTGAGGTAATCGAACGGATCGATGGCCTCGTGCAGCTCGAAACTGAGCAGCGAACCACCGGCGCGAAACAGCGACGTGACGATGTCATGCTGCGGGTGCGACGCCAGGCCCGGATAGTGGACCTTCGCGACGCGCTCGTCAGCCTCGAGCATCGTGGCCAGCGCCAGTGCATTGGCGCAGGTACGGGTCATGCGCAGCGCCAGTGTTTCAGCGCCGACGGCGATGTGATGCGCCGCTTCCGGTCCGAGCGACGCGCCGAAGTCGCGCAGCGCTTTCGCCCGCAACTGCGCCATGCCCTGGGCCTGCGCCGGCTGCTTGCGAAAATTCGGTGCGATGTTCGGATACGCGCTCCAGTCGAACAGGCCGGTATCGGTCAGCGCGCCGCCCAGCGCAATGCCGTGACCGCCAATCGACTTGGTCAGCGAATTGACGACCAGCCCGGCGCCCACGCTTTTCGGGCGGAACAGCCATGGCGACGTCATCGTGTTGTCGACCACGTACAGGATGCCCCGCTCACGGCACAGCGCGCCGATGCGGGCCAGGTCCGCCACTTGCGTGCGCGGATTGGCGATCGTCTCGACGAATACGATGCGCGTGTTCGGCGTCAACGCTGCTTCGACCTGTGCCACATCGGTCGCATCGACAAAGGCGACATCGACGCCCTGCCCCGCCACCGTCTGCCACAGGCTGTTGGTATTGCCAAACAAGAAGCTCGACGAGACGATGGCGTCGCCTGCCTTGAGCAGCGCCTGGAACAGCGCGCCGATGGCCGCCATGCCGGTGCCGAAGCACAGCGTGGCGACGCCATCTTCCATCTTGCTGACCTTGTCCTCGAGCGCGCTGATGGTGGGATTGCCCTGGCGACCATAACGGAAGCCCGGCTCCTTGCCCTGGAACACGGACGCCAGCTGACGCGCATCCGCGTAGCCGAACGCGACCGACGTGTGGATTGGCTTGTGCAGCGAACCGTGCTCGATCGGCTTGTGCCGGTCGTTGTGCAGGATCGTCGTGGTAAAGCCGTAGGTCTTTTTCTCGCTCATGCTTACTCGGCTGGAACGGCAGGGTTCAGATTCAGTTGGGTACGGACCTGGTCTTCATCCTTGGCAGCAGGATTGTGACGCGCGGTTTCCTGGCGATCGAGGTATTCCGGGGTCACGTCGCCCGTCACGTAGATGCCATCGAAGCACGATGCCTCGAAGTTCTTCAGTGCCGGATTGACGTCCGAAATCGAACGCTTGAGGGCGTCGATGTCCTGGTAGATCACGCGGTCGGCCGTGATCTCGCGGCAGACTTCCTCGGTCGTGCGGCCGTAAGCGATCAGCTCGTCGCGGGTCGGCATGTCGATGCCGTACACGTTCGGGTACAGCACCGGAGGCGCGGCCGACGCAAAGTACACCTTGCGCGCGCCGGCTTCACGGGCCATCTGCACGATCTCGCGGCTGGTGGTGCCGCGCACGATCGAGTCGTCGACCAGCAGCACGTTCTTGTCCTTGAATTCGGAAATGATCGCGTTGAGCTTCTGGCGCACCGATTTCTTGCGCATGCCCTGGCCCGGCATGATGAAGGTGCGGCCGATGTAGCGGTTCTTGATGAAACCTTCGCGGTATTCCACACCCAGTTTCAGTGCAAGCTGGATGGCGGCCGGACGCGACGAATCGGGAATCGGCATGACGACGTCGATGTCTTCGACCGGGATTTCACTGAGCACCTTGTCGGCCAGGTATTCACCCATGCGCAGGCGCGTGGCGTAGACCGAGGCGCCGTCGATCACCGAGTCCGGACGGGCCAGGTAGACGAATTCGAACGCGCACGGATTGAGCGATGGATTCTCGGCGCATTGGCGCTCGGACAGCTTGCCATCATTGGTGATGAAGACCGCTTCGCCCGGCGCGATGTCGCGCATAAAGCGGAAGCCCAGGCCCTCGAGGGCGACCGACTCGCTGGCCACCAGGTATTCGTTGCCGTTTTCGGTTTCGTTCACGCCCAGGCACAGCGGACGGATACCGAACGGATCGCGGAAGGCCAGCATGCCATGGCCGGCGATCTGCGCAACGACGGCGTAGGCGCCACGCACGCGGCGGTGCACGACAGCGACCGCCTTGAAGATCGCGTCGGCGTCGAGCGAGAAGCCATCGGCGGCTTCCTGGATTTCGTGGGCCAGCACGTTGAGCAGCACCTCGGAATCGGAATCGGTGTTGATATGACGGCGGTCGTTGCGGAACAGCTCATCCCTGAGCTGGGCCTGGTTGGTCAGGTTGCCGTTGTGCGCCAGCGTGATGCCGAATGGCGCGTTGACGTAGAACGGTTGCGCTTCCTCTTCGCTCGACGAACCTGCGGTCGGATAGCGGCAGTGGCCGATTCCGGTGTTGCCCTGCAGCGAACGCATGTTCCGGGTACGGAAAACGTCACGTACCAGGCCGTTGGCCTTGAACATCGAGAACATGCTGCTGTGATTGGTCGCAATGCCCGCAGCGTCCTGGCCGCGGTGCTGCAGCAGCAGCAATGCATCGTACAGAAGCTGGTTGACGGGAGACTGCGAAACGACGCCGACGATGCCACACATGAGGTGCTCCTAAAAGCTTGGGTGCAAAATGACAGAAAACTGCGAATACAGCAAATACTGGTCTGGTAATACGGATTCAGTAATTAATATGCTCCGCGAAGGCAGCGGGCAAGAATGGTTTGACGGTGCGCGCGCCGGTTTCGGCAATGGGTGACAACAGCGCCTCGCGCCAGAATGCCTGTTGCGGGATCTGCGTCATCCCGCACAATATGACGCCGGCCAGCACGATCACAATGCCCCGTGCCAAGCCGAACAGGCCGCCCAGACCCCGGTCCGCCAGCGACAGGCCGGTGGCGGCAACCACCGCACCGATCGCCATCGACAGCAGGCCCATCAGGATTCGTACGCCCAGGAACAGCACGATGAAGGCGGCCATCAGGCGCGCGCTCCCGCCCGGAATGACCTCGGGCAGCAAGGGTGCGAGCTGGGCGCCATAGACATTCGCCACCACGAAGGCGACGACCCAGCCCACCAGCGACAGGATTTCCTTCACCAGACCGCGCAGCGTGCTGATCACGACGGACGCGATCAGCACGAACAGCACCAGGTAATCGAAACTCGTCACGCGGCAGCGAGGATCAGAGCGGCACCATCGAGCCGGACAGACCGATGCCGCTCAGTTTGGCGCGCACTTTCTCTGCTTCTTCCTTGCTGAACGGGCCGACCCGCACGCGGATCAGTTCGCCAGACTTCTGGGTGAACGAGGCAACGCCGGCAGCGCGCAGGCGGCTTTGCAGCTCGGTGACTTTTTCCTGGCTGGCCAGCGCGGCAACCTGCACCACGAAGCGCGGTGCCGGACCTTCCGCCTTGACTGTTTTCGGCTCGGGCTTGGCGGCCGGCTTGTCTTCGAGGATCGCGATGGCGCGGGCGGCATCGTCCGGACTGGCCGGCTTGGCGACGTGCTCGGCTTTCGGATGCGACTCGGCGGCTTTCTCGGCGACCTTGACCGGCTTTTTCTCGGGCTCGGGCTTTTTCTCGGGCTCCGGTTTGCGCTCGGCCTTGACGGGTTCAGGCTTCGTCACCGGCTTGGCTTCGGGTTCAGCCTTCGGCTTGGCTTCAGGCTTCGGCTTGACAGTCTCGACTGGCTTGGCTGGCTCGAGCATGCGCATCGGTGGCACCTCGCTGGCCGCTGGCGCTGCGGCCACGGCGACCGGCGGCGTGCGCGTACCGGCCGGCGGCGCCGGGACCGGATCGATGATCTCTTCGTCGCTGTCGACGCTGGCTGTTGGCGCGACCTGTTCGGACGGCACCGGCAGCGGCGCAGCCTTGTCCTTGTCGGGGATGTGGATCGCGATGTCGGTGGCCAGCGGCTTGGGCTCGGAATCGAGCAGCATCGGCAGAGCCACGACGGCGGCCAGGACCAGCGCAATGGCGCCGACGAGGCGGCGGCGCGCGCGTTTTTTCTCGGGCAGGATCGGATCGCCACGGCTGGAGCGGCGACCGCCCTCACCGGCCGAGCTGGCGCGCTTGGAGCGTGCGCGCTCGGTGTAGGCGGCCTCATCGTCCTTGACGAAGTGACCGCTGTCGCGAACAGTTTCTTGCTTGTTTTTAGTGCCGAACGAGAACAAGCCCATGCGATTGAGGTATCAGTGTAGTGAGGATTTACGGGCCGCCATCACGCCGGCAACCGTGTAGAACGAACCAAAGACCACAATTCTATCATTCTCCTCAACCCGGCTCAGCGCATTCGCGTAAGCGTCGGCGGGCGAATCGAAGGCAGTCACCGAAAAATCACCCGCTTTCGCACCTGCTGGCTTCAATTGGGCGATCTTGTCGGCCAGCGCCGCAGGGTCGGCCGAGCGCGGCGAATCGAGGCGCGTGACGCACCAGTGGTCAATCACCGAGGCCATCGGCGCGATGACGGCATCAATGTCCTTGTCGTCCATGATGCCGAACACCGCGTACGTAAAACGGTGAAAGCCCATATTGCCAAGGTTCTGCGCGAGCGTCGCGGCGGCGTGCGGATTGTGGGCCACGTCCAGGACCTGGGTCGGGCGGCCGGCCAGCACCTGGAAGCGGCCCGGCAGCTCGACCATCGCGAGGCCGGCGCGGGTTTCCTGGGCGCCGCACGGCAAGGTCATGCGCAGCGCCTCGAGCGCAGCCAGCGCTGCCGACGCATTGAGCAACTGGTTGGCACCGCGCAGGGCCGGATAGGCCAGCGAATTGCGGCGCCCGGTGCGACCGGCAAAGCTCCATTGCTGCTGGTCGCCCTGGTAGTTGAAGTCGCGGCCGAGCAGCCACAGGTCGGCGCCGATGCTGGTCGCGTGGTCGATCAGCGACTGGGGCGGCACCGGGTCGCTGCAGATCGCGGTTTTGCCAGCGCGGAAGATGCCGGCTTTTTCGAAGCCAATTTTTTCGCGTGTGTCGCCCAGATAGGCCGTGTGGTCGATGTCGATGCTGGTGACGATCGACACGTCAGCGTCGATCACGTTGACGGCATCGAGTCGCCCGCCCAGGCCGACTTCGAGGATGGCGACATCGATCTCGCTCGTCGACAGCAGGTGCGTAATGGCCAGCGTCGTGAATTCGAAGTACGTGAGGTCAGTATCCCCGCGCGCGGCTTCGACGGCGTTGAAGGCGGCGACCAACACATCATCGGAGGCCATCTCGCCATTGATGCGGGCGCGCTCGTTGAAGTCGAGGAAGTGCGGCTTGATGTACAGGCCGACACGGTAACCCGACTGCAGCAGCACCGACTCGAGCATCGCGCAGGTCGAGCCCTTGCCGTTGGTGCCGGCCACCATGATCACGGGACACGAGAACGCCAGCTGCAGGCGTTCCTTGACGGCGCGGACGCGGTCCAGGCCCATGTCGATATGGGTTTCGGCATGACGCGATTCGAGCAGCGCCAGCCAGTCGGGCAAGGTAGTCGGAAGTGGGGACATGGGGCTTAGAAAAGAGGAAATCGGCAGGCGGTGCGGGGAATGTAAAAGGCGACCGCAGGGGCCGCCGTCTGGCATGCCCGCGCCGGTCGCCCCTGGCGATCATGTTCGCGGGTTGCCCTCGCGGCGGCCTGTGAATCGATCAGGCCAGGACTTCGGTCGCCTGGTTTTGCAGCAGGGCCAGCAGGCGTGCGATTTCTTCGCGCATCTTGCGGCGGTCGACGATCATGTCGACAGCGCCCTTCTGAACCAGGAACTCGGCGCGCTGGAAGCCTTCCGGCAATTTCTCACGCACCGTGTTCTCGATGACGCGCGGACCGGCAAAGCCGATCAGGGCCTTCGGCTCGGCAATGACGACGTCGCCCATGAACGCGAACGAGGCCGAGACACCGCCCATCGTCGGATCGGTCAGCACGCTGATGAACGGCAGCTTCTTCTCGGACAGCTTGGTCAGCATCGCGGTGGTCTTGGCCATCTGCATCAGCGACAGCAAACCCTCTTGCATGCGCGCGCCGCCAGTGGCGGTAATGCAAATGAACGGCACCTTCTGCTCGAGCGCAATCTGCGCGCCGCGCACGAAGCGCTCACCAACCACAGAGCCCATCGAGCCACCCATGAATTCGAATTCGAAGCAGGCCACAACGACCGGCAAGCTCATGATCGAACCACCCTGGACGATCAGCGCATCGGTCTCGCCGGTCGCTTCCATCGCCGCCTTGAGGCGGTCCGGATACTTCTTGCTGTCCTTGAACTTCAGGGTATCGACTGGCAAGGTCTCCTGGCCAATGTCGTAGCGACCGCCTTCATCGAGCAGCGCATCCAGACGCGCGCGGGCGCGAATGCGCATGTGATGCGAGCACTTCGGGCACACGTGCAGGTTGGACTCGATATCCGCCCGGTACAGCACCGACTCGCACGACGGACACTTGACCCAGAGGCCCTCGGGCATGGTCTTGCGGTTAGCGGCATCGGAGCGCTGGATCCGAGGGGGCAGCAGTTTTTCCAACCAACTCATATTCTCTCCTTTGCGGCAAATCTTACAGTGGGGCGTAGTGTAGCCGCTCGGAGGCAGCTTGTCGAATCATAGCAAGCCACCAATATTGCCAACTAGACATCCTCCATCACCCCGCATCTGAGCCCAAGGCGACCACCACCAAACAATGAGGGTCAGAGTCGAATTGTTTGACAACTTTCGATAATTTCCCAATAAATAGCACCGATCCTCGGCTGAATTCATGCAGCAACAGATCCTCTTTGCAATATCGGGGACAGAGTCACATGGATCAGCTGGATAATCAATTTCTCAATAATTAGGGTCAGAGTAGATTTATTGGGCAATTCCTCAAAGTTGTCAAACAATTCGACTCTGACCCTAATTTATTTGCGCGGCAATTTTCGGCGATTATTTTGCTGGCGAAGCGATTTCGTTGACGGTGTATTCAACGCCTCCCAAGCGCGCAGCCACGATGTTATAGATCCATGCACTTAGCATTCCGGCGAGATAGATGCTGATGATATACATCACTGCAAACAGGATCACCAGGCCGGTACCAATGGGCGGCATCTCTACGCCCGTCAGGATGGCGAGGAGAAATAGCGCCAGGACGGGGAGCAAAGCGACGAAATAAACTGCCGCCAGCATCTTTCCGAACTGGGCCACTGCAATGTGCTTGACACGCTTTTTCATCGAACACTCCCTCAGGTTGAACTACGAAGAGATCAATTTACTGAGGGAAAATGAAAAAGTCTTAAGCTTTCTCAATTAGCAGGACAGATGTGGCGGTATGCCTGTGAAAAACCCGTCGGCCATAACGATCGCAGCCGGACATTGACAGGATTCAAAGGGCAATCGCCAAAAGTTGTCAAACAATTCGACTCTGACCCTAATTGGATTGCAATAGCCGGGAGGCAATCACAGTGAGGGTCAGTGTCGCATTAAGTGACAACATTTTCCGGAGAAATTGCTCAATAATTCGACTCTGACCCTAATTGACATGACGGTGGCGGATTAGCGGGCGTCCAGGGCGGTGCGGATGGTGGTGGTGAAGGCGCGGACGGCGTCGACGGCCTGGTCTGGCGGGCTGTTTTCAATTTCCTGGATGATGCGGCTGCCGATCACGACAGCGTCGGCCACTTCGGCCACGGCTCTCGCCGTGACACCGTCGCGGATGCCGAAGCCCACGCCGATCGGCAGCTTGACGTGCTCGCGGATCGCGGCCACGCGGCGGGCGACGTCAGCGGTGTCGATGGTACCGGCGCCCGTCACGCCTTTCAGCGAGACGTAGTAGCTGAAGCCGCCACCGTACTGGGCCACTTGCTTGACGCGCTCAGTGGTCGACGTTGGCGCGAGCAAGAAGATCAGGTCCAGGCCGTTGTCGCGCATTTCGGTCGCGAACGCCGCGCATTCTTCAGGCGGGTAGTCGACGACGATGGCGCCGTCGGCACCGGCCTCTTTTGCGCAGCGGATGAATTCGGTCTGGCCGATACGTTCGATCGGGTTGGCGTAGCCCATAAGGACGACCGGCGTGTCGGGGTCGTTCTTGCGGAATTCGCGCACGAAGCCGAACACGTCTTTCAGGCCGACATTGAATTTCAAGGCGCGCTCGCAGGCGCGCTGGATGACCGGGCCTTCGGCCATCGGGTCCGAGAATGGCACGCCCAGTTCGAGGACGTTGGCGCCGCCCTCCACCAGTGCGTGCATCAGCGGGACGGTCAGTTCGGGGCCCGGGTCACCGGCCGTGATGAAGGTGACGAGCGCGGTCTTGTTGTGCGCCTTGAGCGCGGTAAAAGTCTGTTCGATGCGGGACATGCTGGGTTCCTCTGGTAATCGGAAAAGGCGACTGCCCCGGCTGGCCGGGGCAGGATGGCATGGTTGACGCCGGCATCAGCCGAAATCAAGCCCCATCCGCTGCGCCACCGTGTGCATGTCCTTGTCGCCGCGGCCCGACAGGTTGACCAGGATGATCTGGTCCTTCGGCAGCGTTGCCGCCAGCTTCACCGCGTACGCGATCGCGTGCGACGATTCCAGTGCCGGAATGATGCCTTCGATGCGGCAGCAGTCGTGGAACGCCTGCAGCGCTTCGTCGTCCGTGATCGACACGTACTCGGCGCGCAGCGTGTCCTTCAGCCACGCGTGTTCCGGCCCGACGCCCGGATAATCCAGGCCCGCCGACACCGAATGCGTCTCGATGATCTGCCCGTTCTCGTCCTGCAGCAGATAGGTGCGGTTACCGTGCAACACACCTGGCAGGCCGGAGGTCAGCGAGGCCGAGTGCTTGCCCGAATCCAGGCCCTCCCCCGCCGCTTCGACGCCCACCAGCTTGACGCCCGGTTCGCCGATATACGGATAGAAGATGCCCATCGCGTTCGAGCCGCCACCGATGCAGGCAAGGACGTAGTCGGGCTGGCGTCCCGTCATCGCAGGCATCTGCACGCGGCACTCTTCGCCGATCACCGCCTGGAAGTCGCGCACCATCATCGGATACGGGTGCGGGCCGGCCACGGTGCCGATGATGTAGAACGTGTTTTCGATGTTCGTGACCCAGTCGCGCATCGCTTCGTTGAGCGCATCCTTGAGCGTCTTCGAGCCCGATTCCACCGGCACCACGGTTGCGCCCAGGAGCTTCATGCGGTACACGTTCTGCGCCTGGCGCTTGACGTCTTCGCTGCCCATGTAGATCACGCATTCCAGGCCGAAGCGCGCGCAAATGGTGGCCGTGGCCACGCCGTGCTGGCCGGCGCCGGTTTCAGCGATGATGCGCGGCTTGCCCATGCGCCGCGCCAGCAGCGCCTGGCCGATCACGTTGTTGATCTTGTGCGCGCCGGTGTGGTTCAGGTCTTCGCGCTTGAGGTAGATCTGCGCGCCGCCCGCCATCTCGGACCAGCGCCGCGCGTGGTACACGGGCGACGGGCGGCCAACGAAGTGGGCCAGCTCGTAGCGGTACTCTTCGAGGAATTCCTGGTCTTGCGCGTACTTTGCGTAGGCTTCGCTCAGTTCGGCCAGTGCGTGCGTCAGCGTCTCGGCGACGAACGAGCCGCCGTAAGGGCCAAAGTGCCCCTGCGCGTTCGGCAGGGCGTAATCAGGGGTCTTGAACAGCGGGGCGGCGTTAGGCGCTGCCTTGAAGGGGATGTTCTGCATGGTATGTCTCGCTATGAATAGTGGCATCGGCTGCCCGCACGGCCGCGACAAACGCGGCCATCTTGCGGGCGTCCTTGATACCTTTTGCGGCTTCGACACCACTGCTGATGTCGACGGCAAAAGGCCGAACGCGTACGACACCGTCAGTGGTGTTGTGTACGTTCAAGCCACCACTCAAAACGACCCGAGGCGCGAGCTCTTTTGGGATGAGAGACCAATCGAAGACCTTTCCTGCCCCGCCATAAGCGTCCACGTAGGTGTCAAGCAGAAGACTTGAAAACCATGGACTGGCGGTGCGGTATGCAAGCTCACATTCTAGCAGCGTGCCAGGGATCGTGTCAGGCTTGACCCGAAATGCGCGCATGAACGGGCGCTGGACAGCTGCCGCGATCGCCGCGCACTGCTCGACCGTCTCATCGCCATGGAACTGGATCAGCGCGAGCGGCATCGCCGCTGCGACTTCCTGCACCTCGGCCAGGGTGGGATTGACGAACAGCGCGACGCCGCTGACGAATGGCGGCAGACCGGCGCACAGAGCGCCGGCGCGCGCTGGCGTCACATAGCGCGGGCTCTTCGGGTAGAACACGAAGCCCAAGGCATCGGCGCCCGCCGCGACAGCGGCGCTCAGGTCTTCTTCGCGGGTGATGCCGCAGATTTTGATACGGGTGCGTTGCATGAGTATCCTTACAACCAGGGCAGCGGCGCGACCGCTTCCTGCGGCAGCTTCCAGCAAGGATCGTACTCGATCTTCGCGAAATACAGGCCGTCGGGCATGAAGGTCGGCGCAGCGACGTCGCGCGAGCGGCTCTCGAGCACCTCGTGCATCCAGTCCGGCTCTTGCCGTCCCAGCCCGACATACACGAGCGAGCCGACGATATTGCGCACCATGTGATGCAGGAAGGCGCTGGCGCGCAGCGTGAAGACGATGATATCGCCATGGCGCTCGATGCGCACTTCGTGCATGTCCTTGACCGGGGTTTTGGCCTGGCAGCTCGAGGCCCGAAACGCCGAGAAGTCGTGCGTGCCGATCAGGTGGCGCGCGGCGTCGATCATGCGCTCGACATCGAGCGGCCGAAACATCCAGCCGGCGCGGTTCGACAGCAGCGCCGATGGCGTCGGATGGTTGTACAGCACATAGTGGTAGGTGCGCGAGCGGGCCGAGAAGCGGGCGTGGAATTCCAGCCCGTCCTCGCCCAGCGGCACCTCTTTGGCCCAGCGCACGACAATGGAATCGGGCAGGAAGGTGTTCACGCCGCGCACCCAGGCTTGGGTCGGGCGCACCAGATCGGTGTCGAAATGGACCACCTGCTCGATCGCGTGCACGCCGGTATCGGTGCGGCCGGCACACGTGGTGGCCAGCGGCGTGCAGGCGAACTTCTCGAGCGCCATTTCAAGACGGTCCTGGACCGTATTGCGTTCCGGCTGTTTTTGGTAGCCGTTCCAACCGGTGCCGATGTACTGGACACCCAGAACAATCCGCGTCACGCCAGCAGCTCTCGCATCGCGCTGGCACGGCCAACCTGCTCGGTGCTGCCGCCCTTGATGACTTCATCGAGCAGTTCGCGTGCGCCTTCCTTGTCGCCGATTTCCTGGTAGGCCACGGCCAGATCGAGCTTGGTTTCCATTTCCATGTGCTCGGGCGACAGCGGCGCCGGGGCTGGCGCCGTGTCATCGACCGGATCAGCATCGAACGCCGCTGGCGGCGGCGTATCGGCCATAGCCGACGCCGGCAGATCCAGGTCGAAGTCGAGCGAGTCGAGCGAATTGCGCTGCAGCGCCGGCGCATCGCTGACCGGCGGCGCCGGCAATTCTTCGGGCGCCGGCACGGGCGCCGGCGTGTCCGGCAGGTCGAACATGTCGAACGGATCGTCCTGGCGGGCCGCGAAGTCTTTCGGCTCGGCGCCGCCGGAAGCGCGCGGCTCGGCCGGCAGGCCGAAGTCCATCGCGTCCAGGTCGAACAGCGGATCTTCGGACACATTCGCGTTCGACGTCCCGCGCACGGCAGGCAGCGGATCATTCACGGGCGCTGGCGTGGCCGGCGTGACCGGTGCGCCGAAGTCCATCGAATCCAGATCGAACAGCGGATCGCTCGGCGCGGCGGCGGCGGGCGCCGGCTGCGCCGGGTTGGCCGGCAGCGACGGCAAGCCGTCGAAGTCCCTGGCCAGGCCGGCCATGTCGACCGGCGTGGCCTGCACTTGCGGCTGCGGCGTCAGGTCGAGCGAGAAGTCGTCGCGCAGGTCAGCCGGAACGGCCGGGGTGGCCGGGGTGGCTGCAGCGGTTTGCCCGGCAGGCGGCGCATCGAAGTCCATGTCGAATTCGAGGTCGTTGACGTCGGTCGACAGTGTCGACGCGGACGTGGCCGCCGCTGCCGGCGGCAGCATGTCGAAGTCGAGGTCAGGCACGGCAGTCGCATCCGGGTCGGGCAGGCTCGTGGTCGCCGGCGTCGGGGTCTCGTCGTGCGTAACCGGCTCGAAAGCCAGTCCACCCAGGTCGAAGTCGAGCGTGTTGTCATCAAGGCGTGGCGCCGGCACCGGCTCGGCATGCGGCGCTGCGGTCTGCTCAGTATCGTCCTTCGACAGCGAGAACGCCGATGCAGCGGCGACAGCACCGGCAGCGGTCGCGCCAGCGACGACGCCCGCGCTGGTGCCCGCATTGGTACCCGACATCGCGGAAGGCTCGTCAGCACGCAGCGCATCCTGGTATTGCTGCGACAGGATCGCCTGCTGGCTGCGCTCCTGCGCCGAAGGCGTCTGCGCAGGAGCCGGCGCGGCGTTTGCGTACAGCGAATTTTGCGGGTCGATGCCCAGGCCCAGCGCCGCGGCGTGCGCCCAGTCGTCGCCCTGGCCGTTCGTGAGCGCATGCAGCTCGCGCGCCTGCACCTCGAACGCGCGGGCATCCTTGCGCGTGGCGTAGATCTCGAGCAGCTTCAAGCGCACCGGATGACGGTCCGGGTGCGTGCGCAGCGCTTCCTTCAGGATTTCCTCGGCCTGCGCGTCGCGGCCGTAGGCGATGTACACGTCGGCTTCGGCCACCGGGTCGACTTCATTCGTATCGAGCTGGCTGGCCGATGGCGCGAAGCTCGAGTTGAAGACGCTGTTGTTGGTGTCGACGCTCTGGCCGCCACTTTCGGCGAACAGCGACTGGGCGCTCGCGCCCTGCCCGCCCAGCACCGACGGTTCGGTCGGCGCCGGCGCCACCGGCTTCGCATTGCGCTTGCGGCGCTGCGCGATGCCGAACAGGATCAAGAGCAGCACCAGCAGCGCTGCGGCGATGTAGAGCATATTGTCCAGCAGTGTGTCGACCAGGCCTTTTTCTGGTTCCGGTTCGGGAACCGGTTTTTTCAGACGTGGATGCGTGACCGGTTTGGCCGGCGTCGCCACGACGGGCGCCGCTGCAGCCTGCTCGGCTTCCGCGCCCGCGCGGCTTGGCACCGTCATCAGGTTTTCCAGTTCGCCGACGTTCTTTTCGAGCTCCTTGACGCGGGCCTCGGCCTGTTCGAGTTCGCGCTGCTTGGCCAGCGTGTCTTCGACGCTGGCGGTGCCGTCCTGCGGCGCGGCGCCGGTGCCCGGCGTGGCCTTCGACAGGCGCAGCTTGTCCTGCGCTTCGTTGGCGGCGGTCGGCTGTTCTTCCACCCGCGCGGTCACGCGCCCGGTGGCGCTCTGGCCGCCCTGCGGCGCGCTGGCTGGGGTGCTGGCGGCGACCTGGCCGGCGAGCTTGTTGCGGTAGGCGTCAAAGTCCGCCGCATGCGCCACGACCACGCCGCGCGCTTCGCTCTGACTCGCGCCGCCACGCAGCGCGTCGCTATCGGGCACGCTCAGGATCTGGCCCGACTTCAGGCGGTTCATATTGTTGCCGATGAAGGCGTCGGGATTGGCGCGGTACAGCGCCACGAGCATCATGTCGAGCGAAATCTGGGCCGGCTTCACGCGGGTGGCGATGCCACTGAGCGTATCGCCGCGCCGCACACGGTAGGTGCTTTCGGCGGCAGCATCGCGCTGCGCCGCCTGGCGCTGGGCGCCTTCGCGTGCGGCAGTGATGCGGGCCCGCTCGGCCGCGTCAGCCGCCGGTGCAGCAGAAGCGGCAGCAGGGGCTGCGGCCGCCGGCTGCGACGCCGCGCGCGGCGCCGGGCTGCCAGCCACCTGCGCCGGCTGCGTCGTGCGCAGTTCGGCCGGATCGAGCAGGAACGTGTACTCGCGCACCAGGCGCCCGTTATTCCAGGTCAGCTCGAGCAGCATGTCGACGAACGGTTCATTCAACGGCTGGCTGGACTCGACGCGGATAACCTGGCGGCCACCGCGCTGCTCGACGGCGAAACGCAGCGACAGCAGGGCCGGATTGAAGTCGATGTTCGCGCTGCGGAAGGCTTCGGGCGTGGCCAGCTTGACGGCCATGCTGGCCGGGTCTTCCCCGGCGCTGGTCGTCAGTACGATTTCGGCGCGCAGTGGCTGGCCAAGTGCCGACAACACGGTCAATTTTCCAAGCCCGGCCGCACTGGCGGCGGAAGTGACGAACACTGCGCTGGCGATCGCTGCAGTGAGGGTTTTCAACGCAGGTGCCATGAGCTGAGATTGTTCCGAAAAATGCATAGTGAGCAGCGAGTTAGTTGGCCGAGGGAAAGACGGTTTCCCGGAGTCTCAACATAACATCATGCTCTAGGGCACGCAAGCGATGCGCACGTTTACAGCAGGGGGAACGGGGTATTTTGTGGCCTGTGAGACATGCCTTTACGGGGTTCGATAACCACCAGACATGGTAGTTGCAATGAATGCAACCGGCGATGACGAACTGGAAATAACGGGCTGGCCGCGAGGCAGCCAGCGCGGTGTACAAGGCGTTTAACGCTCCAGCACGATGCGCAGCATGCGGCGCAGCGGCTCGGCCGCGCCCCACAGCAACTGGTCGCCGACCGTGAACGCCGACAGGTAATCGTCACCCATCGACATCTTGCGCAGACGGCCCACCGGGATGGTCAGCCCGCCCGTGACGGCGGCCGGCGACAGGTCGCGCATCGATGCTTCGCGGTTGTTCGGCACGACCTTCGTCCACGCGTTGTGCGAAGCGATGATGTCGCTGATCTCGTCCAGTGGCACATCGCGGGTCAGCTTGATCGTCAGTGCCTGCGAGTGGCAGCGCATTGCGCCGATGCGCACACACAGGCCATCGACCGGAATGGGCTTGGCGTCGAAGCCCGCGCCGCGACCGAGGATCTTGTTGGTCTCGGCGCCTGCCTTCCACTCTTCTTTCGACTGGCCGTTGCCCAGGTCCTTGTCGATCCACGGGATCAGGTTGCCGGCCAGCGGCACACCGAACTGCTTGGTTTCGTCGCTTGACAGACCATGCTGGGTGGCCAGCACGGTGCGGTCGATTTCCAGGATCGCCGATGCCGGGTTGTCCAGCAGCGGCTTGATCGCACTGTTGATGGTACCGAACTGGGTGAGCAGCTCGCGCATGTGCTGCGCGCCGCCGCCCGATGCTGCCTGGTAGGTCATCGACGTCATCCACTCGACCAGGCCAGCTTCGAACAGGCCGCCCAGGCCGATCAGCATGCATGACACGGTGCAGTTGCCGCCGATGTAGTTCTTCACGCCGCGCGACAATGCCGCGTCGATCACGGCGCGGTTGACCGGGTCGAGCACGATGACCGCGTCGTCGTTCATGCGCAGCGTGGACGCGGCGTCGATCCAGTAGCCGTTCCAGCCGGCCGCGCGCAGTTGCGGGAACACCTCGCTCGTATAGTCGCCGCCCTGGCAGGAAATGATGATCTCGCATTTGGAGAGCTCGGCGATGTCGCTCGCGCTCTTCAGGGTGGTTTCATTCTTCGCCATCGCCGGCGCGGCGCCGCCCGGATTCGACGTCGTGAAGAACACCGGCTCGATGTGGTCGAAATCGCCCTCTTCCTGCATGCGCTGCATCAGGACCGAGCCAACCATGCCGCGCCAACCTACCAGACCAACTAATTTCATCGTCTTCTTTCAGTGTGATTACAGTGTTATCCGAGCGCCGCGACGACCGCATTGCCCATCTCTTCGGTGCCCACGCGGGTGGACCCTGCTTCGTGAATGTCCGGTGTGCGCAGGCCCTGGGCCAGCACGCGCTTGACGGCGTTGTCGACGCGGTCCGCCTGCTCCGTCAGGCCAAAGGTAAAGCGCAGCATCATCGCAGCCGACAGGATCGTGGCCAGCGGATTGGCCACGCCCTGCCCCGCGATGTCCGGGGCCGAACCGTGCGACGGCTCGTACAGGCCCTTGTTGTTCGCGTCGAGCGAAGCCGATGGCAGCATCCCGATCGAGCCGGTCAGCATCGCGGCGGCGTCCGACAGGATATCGCCGAACATGTTGCCGGTCACGAGCACATCGAATTTTTTCGGCGCGCGCACCAGTTGCATCGCGGCGTTATCGACGTACATGTGATCGAGTTCGACGCCGGCGTATTCCTTGTGGACGTCGGTGACGATATCGCGCCAGAACTGGCCCGTTTCGAGCACGTTGGCCTTGTCGACGCTGGTCACGCGTTTGTCGCGTTTCAGCGCGGCCTGGAACGCCACGTGCGCGATGCGGCGGATTTCGCCTTCGGCGTAGCGCATCGTGTCGAAGCCTTCGCGCTGGCCCTTGAACAGACCGTCCGGGCATTCGCGCACGCCGCGCGGCTTGCCGAAGTAGATGTCGCCCGTCAGTTCGCGGATGATCAGGATATCCAGGCCCGACACCACCTCGGGCTTGAGGGTCGACGCACCGGCCAGCTCCGGGTACAGGATGGCCGGACGCAGGTTGGCGAACAGGCCCAGTTCGCGGCGCAGGCCAAGAATCGCCTGCTCGGGGCGCAGCGCGCGCTCGAGCCCATCGTATTTGTAGTCGCCTACGGCGCCGAACAGCACCGCGTCGGCATCCTTGGCCAGCCTGAGCGTGCTGTCGGGCAGCGGGTGGCCATGCGCGGCGTAGCCGGCGCCGCCCACTTCGGCGGTGTCCATCTCGAAGCGCTCACCGAGCGCGTTCAATACCTTGACCGCCTGGGCGGTGATCTCCGGGCCGATGCCGTCACCCGGCAGGATCGCAATCTTCATGCTCGTCTTTCTTGTCTTGGTTTCTTGCTTTGGTTTCTTGCTTTGGTTTCTTGCTTTGGTTTCTTGTATCGGCGCTGCAATCAGATCGCGTTGGCCAGCCAGGGCTGGGCCGCGAGATGGCGTTGTTCGAAGGCGCGGATGTCGTCCGCATGGCGCAGCGTCAGGCCGATGTCGTCCAGGCCATTCAACAGGCAGTACTTGCGGAAGTCATCGATGGCAAAGCCGAACGACAGGCTGCCGTCATGCGTGCCGATGCGCTGCTGTTCGAGGTCGATCGTCAGCTGGAAGCCCGGCTGGCGCCCGACTGCCTGGAACAGCGCCTCGACTTCGTCTTCGGTCAATGCGATCGGCAACAGGCCAATCTTGAAGCAGTTGTTAAAGAAGATGTCGGCAAAACTCGGCGCGACGACGGCGCGAAAACCGAACTGCTGCAGCGCCCACGGCGCGTGCTCGCGCGACGAGCCGCAGCCGAAGTTCTTGCGCGTCAGGAGGATCGACGCGCCCGCGAACTGCGGCTGGTTCAGCACGAAATCGGGATTGAGCGGGCGCGCACTGTTGTCCTGCCCCGGCTCGCCGTGGTCCAGGTAACGCCATTCGTCGAACAGGTTCGGGCCGAAGCCGGTGCGCCGGATCGATTTGAGGAACTGCTTCGGGATGATGGCGTCGGTGTCGACGTTGGCGCGGTCGAGCGGCGCCACCAGGCCTTCGTGTACGGTGAACTTATCCATTTTGGGGGCCCTATTTGCCGCCGGCACCGGTCACGACCTGGCCGACTTTCGAGACATCGCGGCCGATGCCCGAAACGGTGTTACAGCCGGCCAGCAGGATGGCGACGAGGGAGAGTGCGAGAGCTTTTTTCATGATGTCCTGAACGAGAAAATGGTCGTGGAATTGGTCGTGGAATCGATCGCAATACGCCTTAACGCATCAGAGCGCGCGTACGTCGACAAAGTGCCCCGCAATCCCTGCGGCGGCGGCCATTGCGGGCGACACCAGGTGCGTGCGGCCACCCTGGCCCTGGCGGCCTTCGAAGTTGCGGTTCGACGTCGACGCGCAGCGTTCGCCCGGTTCCAGGCGGTCGGCGTTCATCGCCAGGCACATCGAGCAGCCCGGCTCGCGCCATTCGAAGCCGGCGGCCAAAAAGATCTGGTCGAGGCCTTCGCGCTCGGCCTGCTCTTTCACCAGGCCCGATCCTGGCACCACCATCGCCAGCTTGACGTTGGGCGCGCGCTGACGGCCGCGCACGACATCGGCGGCGGCGCGCAGGTCTTCGATGCGCGAGTTGGTGCACGAGCCGATGAACACCTTGTCGATCGCCACTTCGTCGATCGGCGTGCCCGCCGCCAGGTCCATGTAGGCCAGCGCTTTTTCGATGGCGCCGCGGCGCACCGGATCGTGTTCGTCGAGCGGGTTTGGCACGCGACCGTCGATCGCGATCACCATCTCGGGCGAGGTGCCCCAGGTGACTTGCGGCTGGATGTCGTGCGCGTCGAGTTCGACGACCGTGTCGAACGCGGCGCCGTCGTCGCTGTGCAGCGTGCGCCAGTAGGTCACGGCTTGTTCCCACTGATCGGCCGTGGGCGAGAGCGGCCGGTCCTTGACGTAGGCGATCGTGGTGTCGTCGACCGCCACCATGCCGGCGCGCGCGCCCGCTTCGATCGCCATATTACAGACCGTCATGCGGCCTTCCATCGACAGCGCGCGGATCGTCGAACCACCGAATTCGATCGCATAACCAGTGCCGCCAGCCGTGCCGATACGGCCGATCACGGCCAGCACGATGTCCTTGGCGGTCACGCCGGGGCGCAGGTCGCCCTCGACCCTGACCAGCATCGCTTTGGATTTCTTGGCCAGCAGCGTTTGCGTGGCCAGCACGTGCTCGACTTCCGAGGTACCGATGCCATGCGCCAGGCAACCGAAGGCGCCGTGGGTCGACGTGTGCGAATCGCCGCAGACGACCGTCATGCCGGGCAGCGTGGCGCCCTGCTCCGGCCCGATCACGTGCACGATGCCCTGGCGCAGGTCGTTCATGTTGAAGTACGTGAGACCGAACGCTTTGGCATTGGCATCGAGCGTTTCGACCTGCAGGCGCGACGTGGGGTCGGCGATGCCCTGGGCGCGGTCGGTGGTGGGCACGTTGTGGTCGGCCACGGCCAGCGTGCTCGATGTCCGCCATAGTCCGCGGCCAGCGTCGCGCAGGCCATCGAAGGCTTGCGGGCTGGTCACTTCGTGTACCAGGTGCCGGTCGATATACAGGACGGTGGTGCCATCGGCGTCGGCACGCACGACATGGGAATCCCAGAGTTTGTCGTAGAGCGTTTTTTGCATGGTCAGTCCATTGATGCGGTGTGAGGGCGCACAGGGGGTGCGCGCGGTCGCCGGGACAGGGTGCCCGGCAGCCGGGTTTTCGATTATGCCATAGTTGTGCTGTGGTGCACCATGCCGGGGCAGCGCATGTTTATGCCAAGGACCATAACATGTGGCAAATTAAGTTTGCAAGGGCTTTGCCATGCACAAATAAAAAAAGCCCGGATCAGTGACCCGGGCTTTTCCCTGCGCTTTTGCCGCCGCGCGGCATTGGCGTTGCTTTACGCTGCCAGACGCACGCTGCTGCGGCAGCCATCCATCAGGAACGACAGGCCCACGACCAGTACCAGTTCACCCTCGGCCGAACGCGCCGTGCCGGTGATGCCTTCGACCGACAGTGCGGTCATCGGCTTGATGACCAGATCGGCCGTGCCATCGACCGCTTCCATCGCCAGGATGTACGGTTGTGGTGCATTGATGACGATACCGACCTTTTCGGAACCGGCCTCGTAGCCCAGCGCCAGCGCCAGCGAGCGCACCGGCAGCGGACGGCCCTGGTCTTTCAGCACCGGAGCGCCGCCGACACAGGCGAATTCGTCCGGCAGTTCGACGACGCGCTCGACGACCGCCATTGGCAGCGCCAGTTGCGCGCCCGAGGTCGACACCAGCATCGTCGGCACGATCGACAGTTCGATCGGCAGGCGGATCGCAAAGCGCGTGCCCTTGCCCATCTGCGATTCGATGCGAATAGCGCCGCGGTTCTTCTCCACCGCCGTCTTGACCACGTCCATGCCCACGCCACGGCCCGAGACCGAGGAAGCGACTTCCTTGGTCGAGAAGCCCGGCAGGAACACCAGCTGGTAGGCATCTTCGTCGCTCTGCGCGCCGTTTTCGCCGATCAGGCCCTTGTCCATGGCGATCTTGCGCAGGCGGCTCGGGTCCATGCCCTTGCCGTCATCCTGCAGCACGATCATGACGCTGTTGGCTTCCTGCCAGGCTTTCAGCAGGATGAAGGCCTTGGCCGGCTTGCCGTTGGCGACGCGGTCGGCAGGCGATTCGACACCGTGGTCCAGCGCGTTACGCAGCATGTGCACCAGCGGATCGTACAGGCTGTCCACGACGACGCGATCGACTTCGGTCTCGGCGCCTTCGATGGTCAGTTCGACGTCCTTGCCCAGGTCTTTCGCCAGCTCGCGCACGAGGCGCGGGAATTTCTGGAACAGGCGACCCACCGGCTGCATGCGGGTGGCCAGCGTGGCGCGCTGCAGCTCGGCCGAATAGCGCGAGGCGCGTTCCAGCGTTTCGGCCAGCGTGGCGATCAGCGTTGCGGCCTGGCCTTCGAACTTGAATTGCTGCAGACGTTCGAGCAGCACGGCGGCCTGGTTCGCGGCCTGGACCGATTCACCGGCCACTTCGAGCAGCGCGTCGAGCTTGACCGCATCGATACGGATGCTTTCGTCCTTGGCCGGCGCATTGGCGACCGGCTTGGCGTCGTTGCGGCGTTCGGTGCCGTCCCAGCCTTTGCCGCCGGCGACAGGGGCAGTCGTGGTGGCGACTGCCGTGGACGGGGTGGCGGCTGCGGGTGCGGCTTGCGCAACTGCAGGCGCTGCGGTGGCCACGGGCGCAGAAACGGTGGTAACAACAGCTGGTGCGCCGGCGATAGCGCTGGCAGCCGGTACCACGGTGTTGTACATGCCAACCCAGTCCAGGCCATCGTCGCCGACGACCGGTGCGACGGCTGCAGCAACCGGCGCAGCTGCGGCTGCGACGGGCGCTGGTGCCACCGGTGCGGCGACTGGCGCCGGTGCGCTGTTGCCCTTGCCTTCGATCGCGTCCATCAGGATGCGTTCGAGGTCGGCCGGCATCTGCGCCAGGCCTTCCGGCGGCGTGCCGTTGTTCAGGTCACCCAGCTGGTCGGCCACGAAGCCCGATGCCTGCAGCGCTGCTTCGATCGCGATCGGCGTGACCGGCGCGGCGCCGGTGCGCAGCGCATCGAACAGGTTCTCGGTCAGGTGGCAGGCCGCGACGAGCGCAGGCAGGCCCATGAAGCCGGCGCCGCCCTTGATCGTGTGGAACGACCGGAACACCGCGTTCAGGGTTTCCTTGTTGTCGGGATCGCGTTCGAGGCGCAGCAGGTGCTCTTCGACGTTGACCGCCAGATCCATCGCCTCGACGACGAAATCCTTCAGCATATCGTCCATTAGAATCCCAGATCGGCAAGAAGATCGTCAACGTTGTCCTGGTTCAGCGCCGCTTGCGGCACTGACGGGCCTTGCATCAGTGGTTCCGGTACTGCCTGCTTCTGCGCCAGCTTTTCCTTGATGTCAGGCGGTGCATTGTCGCGCAGCAGCTGGGCCAGTTCGCCCTCGACGGCCTGCGTGATCTTGACCACTTTCTTGATCAGCTGGCCGGTGATGTCCTGGAAGTCCTGGGCCATCATGATTTCGAGCAGGCGTGCTTTTTCGGCTTCGGTGGCTGCCGTGACGCTGGTGGCGAACTGGCGCGAATCGCCGGCCAGCGCCTTGAATTCGTCCAGGCTCAGCTTGCCATCGAACAGGTCGCCCCAGCGCAGTTCCATGTCCTTCGACTGCTTCGACAGCACGTCCTGGGCCGGCATGCCTTCGTCGAGCGTGTTCAGGACCTTGTTGGCAGCCTGTTCGGTCAGCGTGGCGACGTATTCGAGACGGTCCTGGGCATCGACGATCTGCGACGACGCTTCATTGAGCGCCTTGTCGTAGCCCAGTTCGCGCAGCGAATCGTGCAGCAGGCGCACGATGCCGCCAAGGCGCTCGAACATGCCACCGTTTTCAGTACCCTCTTCGCCGGCAGCGGGGGCCGTGGCGGTGGTTGCCGCTGCAGCGGGTGCGGCAGCGGGTGCGGCGACCGGTGCTGCGGATACGGCAGTGGCCGATACCTGGTCGAACAGCGAATCGAGATCGTCCTCATCGTTGCTGGCAGCGGCCGCGGGGGCAGGCGCTGCAGCAGGGGAAGTAGCAGGACTTGGCGAGGCGCTGGTGCGCTGCGCCGCCACTTCCTCGAATAGTGCGTCGAAATCGTCAGCGGCGTTGGTCATAATCCCTGCTTCTCCATAATATAAATTCGCAATCAGCTCTGCAATACTGGGGGTGTTGCGTCCATCGCGCCGGTCATCTCCGGGTCCATCGATGGGACTAGTGTTGCCTGCGAGTGTATCAGCGTGGTTGCCGTAGGTAAATCTAAGAGAAGGCAATGCAACAAAATGGGCATGAAAACTTAGTTCCGCGACAATTAAAACGTGCAATTCCTGATCGTTTTTATATGCTTGGTGTTGTATTTTGTGATCGCACTGTTGTTTTCCGTGAGAAAGTGTCGCATCGGGACGGTTACCTGACGTTTGAGCAAGCTCAACACTTTGCATTTTCAACACCCGCCATTCGGCATACAGTTGTCAGAATGGAGAGGCCCTGAGGAGAATCATCATGTACCGAAAAATTCTGATCACAACTGACGGGTCGGCCGTCTCGCAGCACACGGCCTGCGCCGGCGTCAAGTTTGCCCAGCAGTTGGGCGCTGAAGTACTGGCCCTGTTCGTCGCCCCCGAATACCAGTACCCGGTGTACGTCGAAATCATCCCGCCCTCCTATCCCAGCGAAGAAGAATACGTGGCCCAGATGCGCCGGATGGGCGAGGAATACATGGGCAGGATCACACGCTCGTGCGCCAGCGCGAATCTCGCGCACCAATGCCTGACGGCATTTTCCGATACGGCGGCCCTCAAGATCGTCGAGGTCGCCGAAGAGCATGGTTGCGACCTGATTTTCATGGGCTCGCACGGTCGCAGCGGCTGGAACCAGCTGTTGTTGGGCAGTGTCACGAACAAGGTGTTGTCGCATACCGCCAAGCCCGTGCTGGTGCACCGCCTGATTGCCGAACCCGCCGTCTGAACCAGACGCGACCGGTCATCACTCCGCACAAAAGAGCACCAGGGCAACCCGCAGTGTTGATAGCAGGACTTGCCCCGATAAACCGTGTTTAATTGAACAACGGTTTTCGGGGTAGGAAAACTCTTAATGTGTGAGGAATCGAAATGGTCAGAATTGTCATCGCCGATGATCACACGATCATGCGCGAAGGTCTCAAACGTATCCTGGAGGGCGCCGAAGAAGTTGACATTGTCGGCGAAGCAACCAATGGGTTCGAAGTGCTGGCCCTGGTACGCCAGGGCGGCTTCGATTTGCTGTTGCTCGACTTGTCGATGCCCGGGCGCAGCGGTGTCGACCTGATCCGTCAGGTGCGCAGCGAAGCGCCCAAGCTGGCCATCCTGATTCTGACGATGCACGAAGAAGAGCAGTACGCGGTGCGCGCGATCCGGGCTGGCGCCCAGGGCTACCTTACGAAGGAGAGCGCAGGCACGCAACTGGTGGGCGCCATTCGCAAGGTTGCCTCCGGACGCCCCTATATCAGTACGGAAGTGGCGGAGCAATTGGCCCTCAACATCATGGCCCCCAGCGAGCAATTGCTCCACAAGCAGTTATCTGACCGTGAATTTGAAGTATTTTCCCATCTCGTCGGTGGGAAATCGATTACAGAAATCGCCAATGGTCTGCATCTCTCGGTCAAGACAGTCAGCACCCACAAAACCCGCATCATGCAGAAGATGGGGATGAGTTCGCTCTCAGAAATGGTCCAGTACGCTGTCGCGCACCGCCTGCTTTCGCCAATGAAAGCATGAATACGGCATATGCCGCTCCCCTGCGATCGTCGCCATGCGATGTTGCACAACAACTGCATCCTTGAATACGTTTGTCCAGGAACAAGGTTCTGAACTTCCTGTTTTACCTCTCCGCCAGTCGGGCAACACCCCTGGATAGTAGGAATATTCCTACAACCCTACCATCTGTCCTACCTACATATTCAGGCAACGCTGATAGTCGTGCCGGGCTCGTGTTGGCATACTGAATTCACCGTTTCGACTTGCTCGCGATCCAAGTCACGGCGTCAGCCGATAGCAATCAATGGCATGGCAGATGTGCGTCACCATCGGCTCTGCCGCCGGGGTCGCCTCAAACCCTGAGTTTCTTACCGGAGAAGAGCATGCAGTCTCAGCCACCGTCAGAACAACGCAACGCCACCCAGCCGACCCTGCATTCCCCGATGGAGGCCGGTCGCCAGCGCCAGGGACGACTCTGGTCCAATCTCAAGGAAGTCTGCGACCTGCTGCGCATCCAGGCCAGTGTCTCGGTAAGCTCCGAAGAATTGTTGTTCCAGCACGTCCAGTTCAAGACCGGCCAGCGCGTCCACACGATCGGGCAGGCCTTCGACACCCTGTACATCGTCAACTCGGGCTTTCTCAAGACCGTGCTGATCGACGAGTTCGGCAACGAGCAGGTGCTGAGCTTTCCGATGAAGGGCGACATGCTGGGCGTCGATGGCATCCACACACGCCACTATGCGTCCGAGGCGGTGGCCCTGTCCGACTGCGATCTGATCCTGCTGCCGTTCAAGAAACTGACCGCGCTGGGCCGCGTGCACAACGAGCTCGAGAACATGATGTACGGCGTGATGAGCCGCGAGCTGGTGCGTGAACAGACGATGATCGGCATGCTCGGCGCCCTGTCGGCCGAGGCGCGGGTGGCACGCTTTCTCGTCTCGCTGGCCGACCGCTTCGCCGCGATGGGCTATTCCAGCAAGCTGTTCAACCTGCGCATGACCCGCCACGAGATCGGCAGCTACCTGGGCCTCACGCTGGAAACCGTCAGCCGTACGCTGTCGGCCTTCAACGAGATCGGCATGATCACCGTCGACCAGCGCACGATCGGCATCAAGGACGCCGAATCGCTCAAGACGCTGCGCCGCCTGCCGCCGTCGCGTGCACGCATCAAGGCCAGCGCCAAGCAGAAGGCCGAGCTCGATCAATCGGGCGACGATCAGGTGCTGGCCACGGCCTGACCCGGGCTCGTGGTACGACCAACGCCCGCCAGTATGGCGGGCGTTGTCATTGGTACGTACTGCCTGGATTACTCTTGCTTGTCGAGCGTCAGCACGCCATCGCTGACGCGCACGCGGTCGCCGTTGCGGTAGCCTGGATTGTTGGCAAACTCCAGCACCTGCGTGGTGTCGGTTGTATTCATGCGCACCGTCACGCGGAAGTACTGGCGCGCGGTGGCGTCGCTGGCCAATGGCCGTGGATTGGGCAAGGCGCCCTGCACGGTTTCCACTTTCTCGATAATGCCGCAGCTGGTGCAGTAACGGGCCACGCGCGGGCGTTCGGTCGTACGCGGGGCTGGCGGTGGCGCCGCGCCGGGCGCGGCGGCGGCGATGCGGGCGTCCTTCGTGGCCAGCTGGCGCGTGTCGTCCGCGGGCTGCGCCACGTCGCTGCGCACGAGCGACTCGCGCAGCACGCTCGTGGCGACCTCGTTCCCCATGCGCAGCTCGGCCGTCACGCGGCTGTCGGCCTTCAGGCGGTCACGCGTGCCGATCACGTACGAACCCGTGTACTGGCCAGGCTCGACTTCGGTCAGGTGCAGCGAACGGTTCGCGCCATCGAGGTTCAGCGTAACATTGCCGCCCGGCGTGCCGTACAGATCGAACTGCAGGCGCACACCCTGGTCGAGCCGCGCGACTTCCTCGACATTGAAGCCATTGATTGCCGGCGTGGCCGGCGTGACAGTACGGCTTTGCGGCGCAGGCTGCGCCAGAGCAGTACCGCTGGCAGTCAACAGTACCGTGGCGGGCGCCATGGCGGCGGCGATGGTGCACATCATGAGGCGTAGTTTCATCGGTGTTCTCCTGGCATCGGCTGAGTCATGTCCGACCTTATCGCGACCGCGGCGCCGGGTCGGTACGCTGACGTACGAAGCTGCTAGCCGACGCCGTGCACCATATCGCCCGAGGTCACGTAGATCCGGTCGCCCGGCCCCGGCTTGACCGCATGACCACCCGTGAACGCGCCGAACGATGGCAGGAGCAGGCCCTGCGTGCCGACGACAAAGCACGGCAGGCGCAGTGCATCGAAGCGCGTGGCCAGCACGTACACCGGATGCACGTGGCCCGCCAGGCCATAGCCCGCCGCATCGACGCCCGGATGGTGGCAGAACGCAAACGGCCCGATCGCATGTGGCTCATCGACCAGTTCGATCTCCAGCGCCTCGGCCGGATCACCGGCGTGCAGGTCGTGATTGCCGCGCACGAGCGTCAGGGCCAGGTCCGGGTGGCGCCCGCGCCAGGCCAGCATTGCCAGCTGGGTCGAGCTGGCATGGGCCGCCCGCGCATGCAGGAAGTCGCCAAGAAACGCGACGTGGCGCGCATCGTGCTGCGCGACCAGCGCGTCCAGGCCGGCCAGGTTTTCCGATGTTGTCCCGCGCGGCACCGGCACGCCCAGCGAACGAAACGCCGCCGCTTTACCGAAGTGGATGTCGGCGACGATCAGCATGCGCCGGGCGGGCCAGTACACGGCCTTCTCAGGCAGCAGCAGCAGCGTCTCGCCCGCCACCTGGATGGTTGCATGCGTCATGCGGCCGCTTTCTCGAGTTCGCGCACCATGCGCGCGACGCGGTCGCTCAGTTTCTCGGTGCTGACTTTTTCGCGGAAACGCTCGACCATCAGCGCGAAGCCAAACGGCGTGGCGCGCTTGACCTCGCGGTACGCCACGCGACGCGCGTGCAGCTCGAGCAGCGTGTCGCGCAGGCGCGTCAGTTCCAGCTCCTGCTCCATCACTTCGCGCTCGGCCTGCGTCAGCAGCAGATTGCCGGCGTCGTGCTTGCGAAACACCTCGAAGAACAGCGACGACGACGCCTGCAACTGGCGGTTCGATTTCGGCTGACCCGGATACCCCTGGAACACGAGTCCCGCGATGCGCGCCACTTCGCGAAAGCGCTGCTGCGACAGCTGCGTCGCGTTCAGACTGTCGATGACGTCTTCGAGCAGGCGCTCGGTATCGAACAGCGCCACGCCCGCCCCGGTGGACGCGGCGAACATGCCTGTCCAGTCCACCGGCTCGGGCGACATCAGCTCGAAACCATAGTCGTTGATCGCAATCGAGAACGTGATCGGCTGCACGCGCCCGACGCGAAACGCCATCAGCGAGGCCAGGCCCATGTGCACCGAACGCCCGGCAAACGGGTACACGAACAGGTGATACCCTTCGCGGCTCTTCATCGATTCGAGCACCAGCGTGTCGCTGGTGGGCAGCGCCGACCAGCGCTGCTGGATCTCGATCAGCGGCGCCAGCGCCCGCATCTCGGGGCCGTCGAACACGCCCGCATCGGCCAGCCGCAGTTCTTCCAGCGCGGCGTGCGCCAGTTCGTTCGACATCGGCATCTTGGCGCCCTGCCAGCGCGCAATCGCCCCGCGCGTACCGGTGGCGCGCCGCACGAACGCCGTCAGTTCGTGCACGCGCACGAATTCGAGAATGCGCCCGCCGAACAGGAAACGGTCCCCCGGTTTCAGGCGCGAGATGAACGATTCCTCGACGCTGCCGATGCGCCCGCCCGACATGTACTTCACCTGGATCGTCGCATCGGACATGATGGTGCCGATGCTCATCCGGTGCCGGCGGCCGATGGCGGCATCGGGCACGCGGTACACGCCCTCCTCGTCCGGCAGCACACGCCGGTATTCGGGATACACGGTCAGGCTCTGGCCGCCGCGCGCGACAAAGTCGAGCGCCCACTGCCATTCTTCCAGCGTCAGGTGCCGGTACGACCAGGCCTGGCGCACTTCGTCGTACAGTTCTTCGGAGCGAAAGCCCCCGCCCAGTGCGACCGTCACGATATGCTGGACCAGCACGTCGAATGGCTTGTTCGGCACGTAGCGGCCCTCGATGCGGCGCGCCGCCACCGCCTTGCGCGCGCCCGCGGCTTCCAGCAATTCGAGGCTGTTGGTCGGCACCAGCGTCACGCGCGAGACGCGCCCCGGCGCGTGGCCGCTGCGCCCTGCGCGCTGGAGCAGGCGCGCCACGCCCTTGGCGCTGCCGATCTGCAGCACGCGCTCGACCGGCAGAAAGTCCACGCCCAGGTCCAGGCTCGCGGTGCAGATGACGGCCTTGAGGATGCCGCTTTTCAGCCCCAGCTCGACCCACTCGCGCACCTCGCGATCGAGCGAGCCATGGTGCAGCGCGATGACGCCAGCCCAGTCGGGCCGTGCCTCGAGGATGTTCTGGTACCAGATCTCGGACTGCGACCGGGTATTGGTAAACACAAGGGTCGCCTCGTGTTTTTCGATCTCATCAATCACGGGCTGCAGCATCTGCAGGCCCAGGTGCCCGCCCCACGGAAAGCGCGACACGTTCTCGGGAATCAGGGAGTCGACGACGATCTTCTTTCGCGTGTCGCCCTCGACCAGCACGCCCGCATCCGCGCCAAGCAGCACCTGGCGCGCCAGGTCGAGATTACCCATCGTCGCCGAGATGCCCCAGACCAGGAGCTCGGGCCGCCAGCGCCGCAGCCGCGCCAGCGCCAGTTGCACCTGCACGCCGCGCTTGCTGCCCATCAGTTCGTGCCACTCGTCGACGATGATCATGTCCAGGTTGCGGAACTGCTCCAGCGCCGCCGCATTGCTGATCATGAGCGTCAGGCTTTCGGGCGTCGTCACCAGGGTGGCCGGCATGCTGCGCGTCTGGCGCGCCCGCTCGCTGGCTTTCGTATCACCCGTGCGCGCACCGATGCGCCACTCGGGCATCAGCTCGGCGGCGGAGTCTTCCAGCGCGCGCTGCGTGTCGGCCGCCAGCGCCCGCATCGGCGTGATCCACAGAACCCGCAAACCCGCCTTGTTACGGCCCGACGCCAGCCCCGCGCGCTGCAACGCCGCGAACCAGACGGCGAACGTCTTGCCGGCGCCGGTATTCGCATGCAGCAGGCCCGATTCGCCTTTCAGCGCCGCTTTCCAGACATTGCGCTGGAACGGAAACACCGTCCAACCACGACCGGCGAACCATGCGTCGACCCGGTCTTTGACTTCATTGCGACTCATGCCCTTGCCGCCTCCAGCAAACCCTTCAGGGTGTCGAGCGTGTCGGCTTCTTCGACCGGTTTGTCCGTGCGCCGGCGCAGGATGCGGGGGAAGCGCACCGCGATGCCCGCCTTGTGGCGCGGCGAGAGCGCGATGCCCTCGAAGCCGATCTCGAACACCATCGTCGGCTTCACCGACCGCACCGGCCCGAATTTTTCAATGGTCGTGCGCCGGATCACGTTATCGACCTGCCCGATCTCGGCATCGGTCAGGCCCGAATACGCTTTCGCGAACGGCACCAGCTTGCGCTCGTCGCCCTCCCCGTCCCATACGGCGAACGTGTAGTCGGTGTACAGCGACGCGCGCCGCCCGCTGCCCGGCTGCGCATACAGCAGCACTGCATCGATGGCATACGGATCGATTTTCCACTTCCACCAGGTGCCGACATCCTTCGTGCGTCCGACGCCATACTGCGCCGTGCGCGCCTTGAGCATCATGCCCTCGACGCTGCGCGCACGCGAACCGGCGCGCAGCTCGGCCAGCGCTTCCCAGCTGTCGGCCTCGACCACCGGCGACAGCCGCAACTGGCGCTGATCGAGCTTGGCCACTTCGACTTCGAGCAGCGCGCGCCGCTCGTGCTGCGGCAAGCCGCGCAGGTCGACGCCGTCCAGTTCGAGCAGGTCATAACAGCACAGCACGGCCGGCAGTTCGGCCAGCAGTTTGGCGGACAAAGTCTTGCGGCCGATGCGCTTTTGCAGATCGGCGAACGGCGACGGCATCGCCGCATTGGGCTGCCAGATCAGCACTTCGCCATCGAGCACCATGCCGTCCGGCAGGCGCGCCGCAGCCAGTTCAGGGAACCGCTCGGTGATCAGGTCTTCGCCGCGCGACCACAGGAAACTCTGGCCGTCGCGCCGCACGAGTTGCGCGCGGATGCCGTCGTACTTCCATTCGACGATCCAGTCAGACGGCTCGCCCAGGCTCGCCGGTTCGGCCGCCAGTTGATGCGACAGGAAGAATGGATACGGCTGGCCGCCGCGCAGCTTGTGTTCTTCGGCCGACTGCTCGGCGATCAGTTGCAGGAAGCCGGCCGCGGTCGGTTTCACGCGTCCGTCGGTCCAGCCCATCAGGCGCTGCGCAATGAGCTTGCTGTCCACTGCCGCGATCGCCGCCAGCGCGCGCGTGACGAGCAGGCGCGAAACGCCCACGCGGAATCCGCCGCCAATCAGCTTGACCAGCAGGAAGCGTTCGCGCCAATCAAGTTCGTTCCAGTAGCCGAACAGTGCCTCGCGGATGCGGCCCGGATCGGCGCCGCGCAACGGGCCGATGCGCTCTTCCATCCACTCGGCCAGGCCAATGTCGGAGCGTTCGGTCGGCGGTGGCAGGATGTGCGCGATGGTTTCGGCGAAGTCGCCCACGGCCGAGTACGACTCGTCGAACAGCCACTCGTCCAGCACCGCGTACTCGATCGCGTACTGGCGCAGCAGTTTGGTCGGCACTGCCTGGCGCGGCTTGCCGCCGGCCAGGAAGTACACGGCCCATGCGGCGTTCTCGGGCGCGGCGTTGGAAAAATACGCTTGCAGTGCTTCGAGCTTGCGGGTGGTCGACGTGGTTTCGTCGAGGTCGGCGTACAGGCGGGCGAATTCACGCATCGGCCGCTCCTGCCGACTTCTGGGGCACAATCGTTTCCCCGGGCGCCACCGGTTCCTCAGGCGTAGCCGGTTCCTTCGGCGCGCCATCCGATGCAGCCTCGCCTGCCTCTTCATCGCCATACTCGGTTTCAAAACCGGACGCTTCCAGCCCGTTCTGGTTCAGCCAGCGCACGAGCGTCGGAATCGAGCCGTGCGTGACGATCACGCGCTCGGCCTCGGTGGCCTTGATGGCGCTCATCAACCCCGGCCAGTCAGCGTGGTCCGACAGCACGAAGCCGCGGTCCACGCCGCGCCGGCGGCGCGCGCCGCGCAGCAGCATCCAGCCGCTGGCGAAGGCATCGCTGTAGTCGCCGAAGCGCTTCATCCAGGTGGAGCCACTGGCCGATGGCGGCGCGATCACCATCGCGCGCCGCAGCAGCGCCTTCTCGACCTCGGTCACCAGCACGGTCGGTGGAATATCGACACCTTCAGCGCGGTAAGCGCGGTTGAGCGGCTCGACCGAACCGTGGCAGACGATCGTGCCGATGCTCGCGTCCAGCCCCGCCAGGATGCGCTGCGCCTTGCCGAACGAGTACGCAAACACGACGCTGCAACGGCCCTCGTCGGCATTCTTGCGCCACCAGGCGTTGATCTCGGCCATCAGCTCGGCCTCGGGTTGCCAGCGGTAGATCGGCAGCCCGAAGGTCGATTCGGTAATGAACGTGTCGCAGCGCACCGGCTCGAATGGCGCGCAGGTTTTATCGGGCTCGACCTTGTAGTCGCCCGACGCAACCCAGACTTCCCCGCCAACTTCCATGCGCACCTGCGCAGAGCCCAGCACGTGGCCGGCCGGATGCAGCGAGATCTTCACGCCGTTGTGGGTGACCGACTGGCCGTAGTCCATCGCGTCAACCGTGATGTCTCCCAGGCGCGACTTGAGAACACCAATGCCGGGCGCGGCAGCCAGATAGTGGCCGTGGCCGACGCGCGCATGGTCGCCATGCGCGTGCGTGATCACGGCGCGCGGCACCGGGCGCCATGGATCGATATAGAAATCACCCGGTACGCAGTACAGGCCCTCCTTGCGGACAACGACCATG
Source organism: Telluria sp. LT1R51-2 (assembly GCF_059685775.1). Classification (NCBI taxonomy): domain Bacteria; kingdom Pseudomonadati; phylum Pseudomonadota; class Betaproteobacteria; order Burkholderiales; family Oxalobacteraceae; genus Telluria; species Telluria sp. LT1R51-2. Next base: position 3,009,979 of record NZ_JCASIM010000001.1, read on the forward strand.
TCTCCCATGGCCATCCTTACGCCGGGGTGAGGAAGTCGACCATGAAGGTCCGGCTTTCTCCATCGGCAAAATCAAGCGTGATCTGGTCGCCGGCGACGGCAGTCACGACACCTTCGCCGTACTTGGCCGAACAAGCGTGCGCGCCGATGATGAACTTCGGCACCGGTGCTGCGGCTGCCGGCTCATGGTCGAACTCGTCGTCACGGATCTCGATGCCTTCGGTCAGCGACAGCTCGGGTGGATTGAGGCAGTTGTCGCACTTGCAGCAGTTCTGGAAGCCTGCCACTTTGTCGTCGAAATAGTCGAGGATCAGCTTCCAGCGGCAATAGCCGCTGACCGCGTAACCCACCATCTGTTCGAGCGCGTGCTTGTCGTGCTCCTGTTTCTGGATGTAGATTGCGGCCAGCTTGTCGAAGATACCGGGCTTCGGCTCGGCGCTGGCGGCAGTGTATTCGAGCTTGCGGTTCTGGCGAATGAGCTTGGCATCCTTGAGCAGCTTGATGCAGACCTTGATGCTCGATTCGGCCAGATCTTCCAGTGCTTCTTCGAGGCGCGCCGGGGTCACGGGACCGGAGTCGCCCAGCCCGCGCACGGTGCAATGCACCAGTTGCAGCTCTTGCGCACACGGGTAGTGCTTCATCAGGAAGAACTGCTGCAGGCGCTTGTCGTCGCGCAGGTACAGCAGCGTGCAGGTAGCGTCCAGTCCGTCGCGCCCGGCGCGGCCCGATTCCTGGTAATACGATTCGAGGTTCGGCGGAATCTGCAGGTGGATCACGAAGCGCGTATCGCACTTGTCGATCCCCATGCCGAACGCATTGGTGGCGACCATCACGCGGCGCTCGCCGTCCATGAACAGGTCCTGGTTCTGCTTGCGTTCTGCGGCGGGCAGTTTACCGTGGTAGATGGTGACCGATTCACCCGCTTCTTCGAGCACGGCCAGCATGTCTTCGGCTGCCTTGACGGTGGCAGCGTAGACGATGCCGACGCCTTCGGAGGCCTGCACCAGGCGTAGCGCGGCCTGGTATTTCTCGGCCACGCTCGTCACCTGCTGCACCGCGTAATGCAGGTTCGGGCGGTACACGCCGGTATTGATGACATTGAGCTTGCGGCCCAGCTGCTTGTTGATGTCGGCAATGACTTCATCGGTCGCGGTGGCCGTCAGTGCAAGCACCGGCGGACGGCCGATCGCTTCGATGGCTCCACCCAGACCAATATAGGCCGGGCGGAAGTCATGCCCCCACTGCGAAATGCAGTGCGCCTCGTCGATGACGACGATGTCGAGCTTGACCTTTTGCAGCGTTGCGATGAACTCGGGCGAGACCATGCGTTCGGGCGTGCAGAACACGATCTCGCAGGTTTCCTGTTCGATCGCCGCGATCGCCGCATGTTCTTCTTCAGCATTCAGACAGCTGTTGACCTGCACCGCGCGCACGCCCAGTTCCTCGAGTTTCTCGAGCTGGTCTTTCATCAGGGAGATCAGCGGCGAGACGACCACCGTGATCCCTTCGAGCATCTTGGCCGGTATCTGGTAGCACAGCGATTTGCCGCCACCCGTGGGCATGATGGCCAGCGTGTCCTTGCCGTCAAGGACGCTGTCGATCACGCGTTGCTGGCCGTCACGCAGCCTGGCGATGCCGAAAACACCGTCGAGAAGGCGCTTGATGGAGTGGCGACGCACGGCCATGAGGCCGCGGTGCATGAGGGTGGGGTCGTGTCGTGTCATGGTGATATCGACTGTAGGTTGACCGCCCCGACTCGACTATAGGACGCCACCTACTTCGGGCGTAGGAGCGTCACCTTCCAAAAATATTGTCGATTAGATCTCAATTGTGCGACATAAATTCGCAGGAAGGTTTAGTCCTACAGCACGACGGAGTATTTACCGATGCCCAGGGCGCAATTGGCGACTTAAGATGTAATCCACATTCACGTACTGCCACCACCCAGGAGATTCACCATGCGCCGCCACCCAATGACCTGGACTGCCGTCCATCTGGCCCTTGCCAGCGCTGCCACCTGGTTCTTGCTGGAGTCGGGCGCCCTCGCCTCGACGGTACTGTTCTCTCTGCACTAAATAAAAAAACGCCATCTTCCACTGGGAAGACGGCGTTCATTCTCATTGCGAGCAAGCCTGTCGGCTCGCTCCAACTTCTTCGGCAGCGGGCCTCTCGGCCCGCGCCTCATCATGCAGCTTTCTGCTCTTCCTCTTCCACTTCCACCGGCTGGCGGATCAGGTAGTCAAAAGCTGCCAGCGATGCTTTCGCACCCTCACCCACTGCAATCACGATCTGCTTGAACGGCACCGTCGTCACGTCGCCAGCGGCAAACACGCCTGGCATCGAGGTGTGGCCACGGGCATCGACTTCGATTTCGCCGTGCGCCGACAGATCGATCGAACCCTTCAGGAATTCCGAGTTCGGAATCAGGCCGATCTGCACGAACACGCCTTCCAGATCGATGCGGTGGATGGCGCCGGTGTTGCGATCCTTGTAGCTCAGGCCGTTGACGATCTTGCCATCACCGTGGATCTCGGTGGTCTGCGCCGACTTGATCACCTTCACGTTCGGCAGCGAGGTCAGCTTGCGCTGCAGGACCGCATCGGCGCGCAGCTCGTTGCCGAATTCGATCAGCGTGACTTCCTTGACGAGGCCGGCCAGGTCGATCGCCGCTTCCACGCCCGAGTTACCGCCGCCGATCACCGACACGCGCTTGCCCTTGAACAGCGGACCGTCGCAGTGCGGGCAGTACGCCACACCGTGGTTCTTGTACTCTTTTTCGCCCGGCACATTGATCTCGCGCCAGCGGGCGCCCGTGGCAATGATCACCGACTTCGATTTCAGGACCGCACCGCTCTCGGTGTGCACTTCGATCAGGCTGCCGCCCACTACCTTGCTGGCGCGCTGCGTGTTCATGATGTCGACGTCGTAATCCTTGACGTGCTCTTCCAGCGCGACGGCGAATTTCGGGCCATCGGTTGCCTTGAGCGACACATAGTTCTCGATCGCCAGCGTATCGAGCACCTGGCCGCCGAAACGGTCGGCCAGCACGCCGGTACGGATACCCTTGCGGGCGGCGTAGATTGCCGCAGCCGCGCCGGCAGGGCCACCGCCAACGATCAGCACATCAAAGGCTTCTTTCTCGCTCAGTGCAGCCGCTTTTTTCGCGCCGCCGCTCACGTCGATCTTCGACAGGATCTCTTCGACGCTGGTGCGGCCCTGGCCGAAATGCTGGCCATTGAGGAACATCATCGGCACGGCAAGGATCTGCTTGCTCTCGACTTCCTGCTTGAAGACACCGCCATCGATCGTCACGACCTTGATGCGCGGGTTAATCACCGACATCGTGTTCAGTGCCTGCACGACTTCCGGGCAGTTGTGGCACGACAGCGAGATGTAGGTTTCAAAGACATAGTCACCATCCAGGGCAGCGATCTGGTCGATGACCGCTTGCTCCAGCTTGATGGTGTGGCCGCCCACGTGCAGCAATGCCAGCACGAGGGAGGTAAATTCATGGCCCAGCGGGATACCGGCGAAACGCACGCCGACATCGGTGCCGACGCGGTTGATCGCGAACGACGGGGTGCGCTCATTGGCTTCCTGGCGCACGGTGATCTTGTTGCTCAGCTCTGCGATTTCACGCAGCAGCTCGTCCATTTCGCGCGCTTTCGGCGAATCGTCCAAGGATGCAACCAGCTCGATCGGCTGCACCACTTTTTCCAGATAGGCTTGCAACTGTTTCTTGAGGGTCGCGTCAAGCATGATGGTTTCCTTAAACTCTTTGAATCAATAAATGGAGGGCGATAAAAGCACCGGGCCGCCGCAGCGGCCCGGTCAGGGGGCTACCAGACTACCGCGTTACTTAGATCTTGCCGACCAGGTCCAGCGATGGGGTCAGGGTCTCAGCGCCTTCGGTCCACTTGGCTGGGCAGACTTCGCCTGGGTGAGCGGCGACGTACTGGGCAGCTTTGACTTTGCGCATCAGTTCCGATGCATCGCGGCCGATGCCGTTGTCATGCACTTCCATGACCTTGATCTGACCTTCTGGATTGATCACGAAGGTACCGCGCAGTGCCATGCCTTCTTCTTCGATCATGACTTCAAAGTTGCGCGACAGGGTGCCGGTCGGGTCGCCGATCAGCGGGTAGTTCACTTTCTTGATCGCGTCCGAGGTGTCGTGCCATGCCTTGTGAGCGAAGTGGCTGTCGGTCGAGACGCCGTACACGTTCACGCCCAGCTTTTCAAATTCAGGCTGGAACGAGGCCAGATCTTCCAGTTCGGTTGGGCAGACGAAGGTGAAGTCGGCCGGGTAGAACATCACCACCGACCAGGTGCCCTTGAAGTTTTCTTCGGTCAGGTCGATGAATTTGCCATTCGCGTAGGCGGTGGCTTTGAACGGTTTGATCTGGGTATTGATAAGGGACATGTATTCTCCTGTTTGTGGTGGATGAAACGTATGACAAGCAGTGTACCGCTCAGCTCGTCTTTTGGGAAATTGATTGATTGGATACTGTTGATTGATTTTGACTATCAAGCAGACGACGGCATGCCGGCTTGACCGCGACTATGCCGTCAAGCACAGACCGGAACGGCCGCGCACGGCAGCATCAGGCTGAAGGTCGAGCCTTCACCTGGATTGCTCGTCACGCGCAACTCACCGCTGTGCGAAATCGCCAGCTGGCGCGAAATGTACAGGCCCAGCCCCAGCCCCTTCGGTTCGCCATTGCGGGCGCCGCGCTCGAAGGGCTCGAAGATGCGTTCCAGGTCGCCTGGCGCGATGCCCTTGCCGCCGTCGCGCACGTCGATGCGCACGCACTCCCCCATCTGCTCGACACTCACCTGCACCGGCTGGCCACCGCCATAGCGCAGCGCATTGGTGAGCAGGTTGACGATCACCTGCTCGACGCGGAACTCGTCCCAGCACCCACTGACGGGATCGTGCGGCTGCAAGGTCAGCGAACTGCCTGTCGTGGCCGCCTGCAGCGACAGGTCGCTGACGATCCGTTCCAGTAAACTCATCAATTCAACCTGCGTCGGGCGGATCGAGAGCTTGCCGCTGCGCATGCGCGAAACGTCCAGCATGTCGTCGATCAGGCGGATCATCGACTTGATCTGGCGCTCGTCGCGCTGGACCATCGCTTCCATCTGCTGCGGGGCGAACGCGGCCGCATTGCCGCGCTTGATCTGCAGGCTGCGCATCTGGGTCTCGAGGAACAGCGTATTGAGCGGCGTGCGCAGCTCATGGGCAACGAGCGACATGAATTCGTCGCGCATCTTGAGCGAGCGCTGCAGCTCCTGCTGGGTTTGGTTCAGCTCGCGCAGCAGCGTCTCCTGCTCTTGCCGGCTGCGCTCGAGTGCCAGCATCTGGCGCCGCGTTTCACGGCGCTGCTGGTCGAGCGCGACGAACACGGCGACCTTGCTGCGCACTGCGCCCGGATCGATCGGCTTGTACAGAAAGTCGACAGCGCCGTTCTCATAGCCCTTAAAGGCGTAGTCGAGCTCGCGCCCGGCCGCCGAAACGAAGACGATCGGAATATGGCGCGTGCGCGACGTCGAGCGCATCACTTCGGCCAGTTCGAAGCCGTTCATGCCCGGCATCTGCACATCGAGGATGGCGAGCGCAAATTCGTGCTCGAGCAGCAAGGCCAGCGCAGCATCACCGGAATTGGCCTGGTGAATCACGCGCTGGTCGTGACGCAGCAGCGCCTCGAGGGCCTGCAGGTTCTCGGGCAAGTCATCGACAATCAGGATTTTGCTTAGTTCATGGGCGCTCATGGGGTCTCCAACAGGGGCAGCGCGGCGCGGATCGCAGCCAGCGGCAGCACCAGGTGTGGTGCGCAACGCCGGATGGCTTCTCTCGGCATCGTACTGGCGTGCGCTTCTTCAGGATCCTGGACAATGGTCAGCCCGCCGTGTTCACGGATACTGCACATCCCTTCGGCGCCATCAAAGTTGGCGCCGGTCAATAGTATACCTGTCATTGCCGGTCCATACACGCTGGCGGTCGATTCCATCAGGACATCAATCGACGGCCGGGCGTACTGGACAGGCGCTTCGCAACTGAGCGAAAAGCTGCGGTCCTGCTCGATCGACAGATGGTACCCCGAGCCGGCAAAATACACGACGCCCGGCTCGATCGGCGCCTTGTCGCGTGCTTCGCGCACCGGGAGCATCACGCGCGCATCGAACAGTTCGGCCAGCCGGCTCTCGCGGTCGCCCGGCACATGCAGGATGCACACCACGGCCGGCGTATAGCCCGGCTGCAGCGACGGCAGCAAGCTCAGCAGCGCATCGACGCCGCCGGCCGAGCCGCCAATCAACACCAGCTCGATGCGCCGCTTGCCCAGTGCCGCCGCCACTTGCTCGTTCAGGCTCATGGCACGGCCTTGCGATACACCCGCTCCCGCCGCGCCAGCGGCTCGAAGCGTCCGGAATAGCTGGAAAAGTCGATGCTTTCCTTGCTGCCCAGGCCCAGAAAGCCCCGGTAACACAGCGATTCATGGAACAGCCCGAATACGCGGTCCTGCAGCGTGCGGTTAAAGTAGATCAGCACATTGCGGCAACTGACAAAGTGCGTTTCCGAGAACACGGTATCGGTCGACAGGCTGTGATCGGCAAAGGTCACGTTCTCGATCAGGCTACGCTCGAACAGCGCGCCACCGTAGGCCGCCGTGTAATAGTCCGAAAACGCGGCCTTGCCGCCCGATTTCTGGTAATTCTCGGTGTACAGGCGCATGCGGTCGATCGGGTACACGCCGCGCCGCGCCGTCTCGAGCGACTTCGGATTGATGTCGGTCGCGTAGATGATGCTACGTTCGAGCAGCCCTTCTTCTTTCAGCAGGATCGCCAGCGAATAGACTTCTTCGCCCGTGCTGCAGCCGGCCACCCAGATCTTGAGCGACGGATAGGTCTTGAGGAACGGCGCCACCTGCTCGCGCACCGCCCTGAAGTAGTCCGGATCGCGGAACATCTCGGTGACGGGAATCGTCAGGTATTGCAGCAGCTGGGCAAAGCCATTCGGATCGTGCAGCACGCGCGACTGCAGTTCCGAAACGGTGGTGCACCCCATCTCGCGCATGGCCACCAGCACGCGGCGCTTTTGCGACGCGCCGGTGTAGTTGCGGAAGTCATAGTTGTATTTCAGGTAGACGGCTTCGACGAGCATCCGCAGCTCGATGTCGAAGTCGCTCGGCGTATGGCTCAAATGCGCTCCAGGGTCGGCATCCAGACCCGCAACAGGGAGTACAGGCGGGACAGGTCAATCGGCTTGGCCAGGTAATCGTTGGCGCCGGCGGCCAGGCATTGTTCCTGGTCGTCCTTCATCGCCTTGGCCGTGATGGCGATGATCGGGAGGCGGTCGAAGCGGCCGTCGGCGCGGATGCGGCGCGTCGCTTCCATGCCGTCCATCCCCGGCATCATGATGTCCATCAGCACCAGGTCGATGCCCGGTACTTCATCGAGTTTTGCGATCGCTTCAAAGCCGTTACGGCCCACTTCGACCTTCGCGCCGCGCTGCTCGAGCGCCGCGGTCAGTGCAAACACGTTGCGCACATCGTCGTCCACCAGCAGGATGGTACGGCCTTCGAACACGCGGTCGCGCCCGCGCACGGCCTTGAGCATGCTCTGGCGCTCGGTCGACAGTTCAGATTCGACCTTGTGCAGGAACAGCGTGACTTCGTCGAGCAGGCGCTCGGGCGAGCGCGCGCCCTTGATGATGATCGAGCGCGAGTAGCGCAGCAGCTGGGCTTCTTCGTCGCGGGTCAGGTTGCGACCCGTGTAGACGATCACGGGCGGGAACGAGCACAGCTCTTCATGCGACATGCGCTCGAGCAGTTCGCCACCCTGCATGTCGGGCAGCTTCAGATCGATGACCATGCAGTCGAAGATTTCGGCGCGCAGCAGATTGAGCGCTTCGTTGGCCGTGCCCACTGCCGAGATCTGCACGTCGTCGTCGGCGATCAGCGCCACGACGCTTTCGCGCTGGCGTTCGTCGTCCTCGACCAGCAGCACGCGCTTGATCTTCTGCGCCGACTTCTCTTGCAGCTTGCGGAACACTTCTTCGAGTTCTTCGCGGCTGGCAGGCTTGAGCGCATAACCGATCGCGCCCAAGTGCAGCGCCTCGCCGCCGTTCTCGATGCTGGAGATGATGTGCACCGGGATGTGGCGCGTGGCCGGGTTGTCCTTCAGTTGCTGGAGTACGGTCAGGCCCGAGCGGTCGGGCAGGCGCACGTCGAGCAGCACGGCGTCGGGCCGCTGGCTGATCGCCAGCGCCAGGCCTTCTTCGGCGCTCATCGCCACGAGGCAGCGGTAATCGAGCTCGCGCGCCAGGTCGTACAGGATGCGCGCGAACGCCATTTCGTCCTCGACCACCAGCACGCTGCGGCGGCCATCGGCCGGGCGGTCGCGGTCATCCGGGAAGCTTTCGTAATGGTCGGTCACGACCGGCGCGGGCGCTGGCGCCGGTGCCGGTGCAGGTGCTGGCGCAGCAGCGCGGACCACCGGGGCCGGCGCATGGTACGGCTGCGCACTGGTCACCACGGAGGCCGACATCGACGAGGCAGACGAGAGCTGGGAATCCGGCAGGCGCTGCGGCAGTGTCAACGTAAACACACTACCCTGGTCCGGCGCGCTCGACACGGAAATGCCGCCGCCCAGCAGGCGCGTGAGGTCGCGTGAAATCGACAGGCCCAGGCCCGTGCCGCCAAAGCGGCGGCTGGTGGTGCCGTCAGCCTGGTGGAAGGCGTCGAAAATCTTGTCCTGCTGGTCGGGCGCGATGCCGATCCCGCTGTCCTGCACGCGGAACGCCACGGCGCCATCGGACGTGGTGAGCACCGACAGCGTGACGGCGCCCGCGTCGGTGAACTTGACGGCGTTCGACAGCAGGTTCTTGAGGATCTGCTCTATGCGCTGGCGGTCGGTGTTGATCGCAGCCGGCACGTCGGGCGCCACGTCGATGCGGAACTCGAGCGACTTCTGGCGCGCGAGCGGCTCGAACGTGCGCGCCAGGCCTTCGACGACGCGCCGCACCGGCACGTCTTCGGGCACCAGTTCCAGCTTGCCCGCTTCGACCTTCGAGATATCGAGAATGTCGTTGATCAGGTGCAGCAGGTCATTGCCGGCCGAATAGATGGTTTGTGCGAAGCGCACCTGCTCGTCGCTCAGGTTGCCCGGCGTATTGTCCGACAGCAGCTTGGCCAGGATCAGCGAGCTGTTCAGTGGCGTGCGCAGCTCGTGCGACATATTGGCCAGGAACTCGGACTTGTAGCGGCTCGCGCTTTCCAGCTCCACGGCGCGTTGCTGCAACTGGTCCTGCGCCGACTGCAGCGCCGAATTCTTCATGTCCAGGCTGAGGGCCTGTTCGGCCAGCTGGTCGTTGGTGGTGCGCAGCTCTGCCTGTTGATTTTCGAGCGCCGACTGCGATTCCTCGAGTGCGCGCGACTGTTCTTCGAGCTCTTCGTTGGCGGTGCGCAGCTCTTCCTGCTGGACTTGCAGTTCTTCGTTGAGCGTCTGGCTTTCTTCGAGCGAATCCTGCAGGCGCTGACGGTACAGCACCGCCGCCATGGCCGCCCCCACCGCCTGCGCGATGAAGCCGAGGAATTCACGGTCGCGCAGTTCCACCGGACGCAGGAAGGCGATCTCGAACACGCCCTTGACCTTGCCGTGGTTGTAGAACGGCGCAATGATCAGCGCGCGCGGGGCGGTCTCGCCCAGGCTCGAGCTGACCTTCATGTAGTTGGGCGGCAGTTCGTCCAGCACCATCAGGCGGTTTTCCTGCGCTGCCTGGCTGGCCAGCGACGCGCCAGGCTGGATGAATTCGGCACGTTCGGACGGGGTGTGGTTGAAGCCATACGCGCCAATGCGGCGCAGCACGCCGTCTTCGCTACGCACGTACATGGCGCCCACGACGCCGTCGAGATACTTGACGACGTACGGCAGCACCGCATCGGCCAGCGGCTCGAGGTGGTGGATGCCGGCGCTGCGTACGGTCAGTTCGTTCTGGCCGGTACGGAGCCACTCCTGGTGGCGCAGTTTTTCATTGTGCTCGGCTTCGTGGCCCAGCACTTCGTTATAGGTATTGGACAGCGTCATCAACTGGCGCCGACCGAAGATGGCCAGACCGCCACCAACCAGCGCCGAGAGCAGCAAAAACAGCGCCACAGACCAGAAGGTCGTGCTGCGCGCGTTGTCGCTGCGCTCCTGCAGCAGCCGGGCTTCGGCCGCCAGCACCAGGTCGAAATTGCGGCGCATCTCGTCGGTGAGCAAGCGGCCGCGGCCGCTTCTGACCGCGTCGATGTAGTTCAGGTCATTGGCCCGGCGCCGCGCGATCATCTCGTCGGCAAACGCCTCCCACTGCTTCTGGACCTGCGCAATGCGCGTAATGCGCTCGGCCTGCGCGCCATTGTCCTTGACCAGTTCGCCCAGCGTATCGAGGCTGCTGCCCATCCGCTGCGCCGACAGCAGATAGGGTGTCAGGAACTCTTCGTCGCCCGCCAGCAGATAGCCGCGCATGCCGGCTTCCATCTCGGCCGACAGCTTGCGTATCTCGTGCGCATTGCCGATCACCTTCTGGGAATGCTCGACCCAGGTCAGGTTATTGATCAGGTAGGCGATGATGCCAACGAACACGACCGCACTGACAATGCTCATGCCTAACGGCAGTGCGACATTGCGGGAAAGGATGCGGCGAAATGCGCTGTTGTCGATGGTTGGACCGGGCATGCCTGTTGTTCTGTTAGAAAAAAAATATCCCAAGTGTAACGCAAATGTGTCATCGCGCCCACACGAAATGCGCACGGTCGTGCCAAAGCGCGACCGTGCACAACACCGTAATCTTAGCAAAATGGATACGCGCCGGGCGCACCGCTTCGCGTGCTACCTGGCCTCAACCAGATGCGGCTTGAGGTACTGCGCGGTGCGGCTTTTCTTGTTGCGTGCGACATCCTGTGGCGGCCCGGCGACCACGATATTGCCGCCAAGATCGCCCGCACCGGGACCGACATCGATCACCCAGTCGCTGCCGGCGACCACGCGCATCGTATGTTCGACCACGATCACCGTGTTGCCAGCGTCCACCAGGCGGTTCAGTTGCACCATCAGGCGGTCGGCATCGACCGGGTGCAGGCCGGTGGTCGGCTCGTCCAGCACGTACAGCGCATTGCCGCGCGTGGCGCGCTGCAGCTCGGACGCCAGCTTGATGCGCTGCGCCTCGCCGCCCGACAGCTCGGTGGCCGGCTGGCCCAGGCGCAGGTAATCCAGCCCCACCTCGTTCAGCACTTCCAGCGAGCGCTCGACCAGCGCCTCATCTTTAAAGAAAGTGATCGCCTCGCCCACCGTCATGCCCAGCACCTCGGCGATATTCTTGCCCCGGTACGTCACTTCGAGCGTCTGCGCGTTGTAGCGCGCGCCGTCGCAGGTCGGGCATGGCGCGTACACGCTCGGCAGGAACAACAGCTCGACCATCACGAAGCCTTCGCCGGCGCAGTGCTCGCAGCGGCCCTTGGCGACGTTGAACGAGAAACGGCCAGCGTCGAAACGGCGTTTCTTCGCGTCCGGCGTGGCCGCAAACAGCTTGCGTACCTGGTCGAACAGGCCCGTGTAGGTGGCCAGGTTCGAGCGCGGGGTGCGCCCGATCGGCTTCTGGTCGACCCGCACCAGACGCCGCACGCCTTCCATACCGGCCACGATGCGCCCTTCCAGTGGCAAGGCTTCGTCGCGTTCGAGATCCGGTTCATCGGACTGCTCTTCGGCCACGGCACTACCCTGCCCCAGAGCCGCGCTGACCAGCTCGACGAGCACCTGGCTGACCAGGCTCGATTTACCGGAGCCCGACACGCCCGTCACGCTCGTGAGTACGCCAAGCGGGAACGCGACGGCGAGATCCTGCAGATTGTTGCGGCGCACGCCTTCGAGCTTGAGCCAGCCGGTCGGTTCACGCGGCGTGCGCGGGTCCAGGGCCGCTTCGCCGAACAGGTAACGCCGCGTTTGCGATGCTTCCACGTCGCGCAAGCCGTCCGGCACGCCGCTGTACAACACCTGGCCGCCGCGCTCGCCTGCCAGCGGGCCGACGTCGACGATCCAGTCGGCCTGGCGGATCACGTCCAGCGCGTGCTCGACGACAAACAGCGAATTGCCGGCCGCTTTCAGTTGCGCGAGCGCGTCGAGCAGTGCTTCGGCGTCGGCCGGATGCAGGCCGGCCGACGGCTCATCGAGCACGTAGACGACACCAAACAGGCTTGAACGCACTTGCGTGGCCAGGCGCAAGCGCTGCAGTTCGCCCGGCGACAGACTCGGCGTGCTGCGATCGAGCGCCAGATAACCGAGGCCCAGCGCCAGCAGCACCTCGATGCGCGCCGACAGGTCGTCGGCGATGCGCCGGCGCACGATCAGCTGCTCGGCGTGCAAGCCTTTCTCGACCTTGCTGGTCGCGCGGGTGTATGGCGCCAGCAGTTCAGCCAGGCGCGCCAGTGGCAGGCGCGAGAGTTCGGCGATGTCCATGCCGGCAAACGTCACCGACAGCGACTCGCGCCGCAGACGCTTGCCTTCGCATTCCGGACACGCGGTGCTGACCATGTAACGCGCCACGCGCTTTTTCATCGACGCGCTTTCGGTATTGGCAAAGGTCTGCATCACATAGCGGCGCACGCCGGTGAACGTGCCTTGGTAGCTGGGCGTGTCCTTGCGCTTGAGCGCGGCGCGGGTTTCCGCAGGCGTCAGGCCGCCGTACACGGGCACGCTCGGGCTTTCGTCGGTGTACAGGATCCACTCGCGGTCTTTCTTCGGCAGATCGCGCCACGGGGTGTCGACGTCGTAGCCCAGCGTCACCAGAATGTCGCGCAGGTTCTGGCCGTGCCAGGCCGGCGGCCAGGCGGCAATCGCCCGTTCGCGGATCGTCAGGCTGTCGTCCGGGACCATCGATTGCTCGGTCACCTCGAACACGCGCCCCATGCCCGAACAGCGCGGGCACGCGCCCTGCGGCGTGTTGGGCGAGAACGATTCGGCGTACAGCAGCTCTTGCCCGGCCGGATAATCGCCGGCGCGCGAATACAGCATGCGCAGCGAATTGGACAGCGTGCTGACACTGCCGACCGACGAGCGGGCCGTGGGCGTGCCGCGCTGCTGCTGCAGGGCGACAGCCGGCGGCAAGCCTTCGATCGTGTCGACCTCGGGCACCGGCATCTGGTGGAACAGGCGGCGCGCGTAGGGCGAGACCGATTCGAGGTAGCGGCGCTGCGCCTCGGCGTACAGCGTCCCGAAGGCGAGCGACGATTTACCCGAGCCCGAGACACCGGTAAATACGACGAGCTGTCCGCGCGGGATGTCGAGGCTGACGTTTTTCAGATTGTGTTCGCGGGCGCCGCGGACATGGACGAAGCCGTCTTCGGCAGCGTTCTGGGTGGTGGTTTTCTTGCTGGGCATCTGCCCTCCGGCGTGAATAGCGATCACGCATTGAACGACGGCAGGCAGACGGTGTCGGTGCGCTTGTCAACAATGGCGCATTCAACGTTATCTGTTGATGACGCCGATTGCGATGATCAGCAATTGTTCTGCGGAACTAACCCGGCTGCCGTCCAGTGCCCAGCGCCAACCCAGATAATTGGGCAAATAGCGTGAAGCAACACCACGAAAGCCCGATAGCCAGTCCTTGAAGCGCTGGTGATAAGCGTTCACGTTCTGGACGTGGATGGCGCGGTTGCCCGAATGGCGGACCCTGACGCCGGCGCGTAGGTTGACCGCTTCGTGCGCGATCCGGTGCTTGCGTGCAAAGGCGCGATAGGCGCGATGGCCGTCGCTCACCAGCAGCGCCTGCGGATCGAGCCGGGGAAGCAGATCGCGCTCGAGTTGGGCGGCGGTGAGTGCACCGCGGCCGGTAACGGCATCGACCGTGCGCCCGTTGCGGTCGCGCGCCACCAGGATGCAGTCGAGCTGCGTTGAAATGCCACGCACGCTGGATCGCCCGCCGCGCCGGCGTGGCGGGCGATCCAGCGTGCGTGATCCTTCTTGTGATTCGAGCAGGAACGTTTCGTCAGCCTCGACGATGCCATTCAGGGATGCAGGCCGGTCGAACTTCACCCAATCGAGGAAGCGGTGACGCCATCGGAAGGCGGTATTGCGATGCACGCCAACCCGATCTGCGCCCTTGCGCACTGACAGTGAGTCAAGCAGCACTTGGGAATACGCGAGCCACTTGGCCTTGAGCCTGAGCCGTGCCAGCGGTGTGCCGCTCAGGTCATTGAATGTGCGCCCGCAGGCGCAGCAGCGAAAGCGCTGCAGGTCGTTGGCGAAGCCGTGCCGGTGGCAGCGCCCGTTGCCACAGCGGGGACAGCAGCGGCCAGGCGCTCTGGCCTGGGCGATCAGCGCCACCACTTGATCGAGACCGACCGCAGGATGCAAGGCATCGAGCACTTGCCGGCGCTGCGGCTGATTCAGCGATGGCAGACTGGCGAACCAGCTCTTGAAACGTGGCGCTTTCATGATCGATTCCTGGTGCTGGGGACAGGGGTTCGACCACCGGGCTGCTCATCAGTTCAAAGTTAGCCTCTATTTAACGTTGACTGCGCCTCAACAATTGACAGGTGAATGGTGCACCGTCACGCCCGTGGCGGCGTGCGCACGGTAGGAAACAGCCGGTGCGCCGCACGCGCGCCGGTGTCTTTCAGCCGCTGCAGGCGCGTGGGCGGCGTCAATCGGTCCAGTCGCCGGGCAAAATGACTGATCCCGGGCAGTTCCACACCGAACAGTTGCTGGCGCTGCGGGGACGCGGCGAACTGCGCCAGATCGGCCGGCGCCGCATTGCCATGCGACTTCATCCAGAAATGTCCGTAGGTATAGATCAGGGACGTACGTACATGCGGGGACCGGTTGTCCTCGGCCATGTGGAGCACGTGCGTGTTGAACAGCACGGCGTCGCCGGCGCGCGGCACGATCCGGGCAACGGCGGCCGATCCGGACAGTGTCACCCGGTGTGGATTGACGTGGTGTGGTGGAAAGTGCTGGCTGCCGGGAATGAATGCAAGGCAGCCCTGATCAGGCGTCAGATCCTCGAAAAACACATGCAGCTTGACCAGCAGATTCGGTGTGTGGGCATGATTCACCCCGAGCACATTCGCCAGATCGGAATGAAACGGGCTGGTGAAGGTCGGCCCCGGATAGAACAGCCGCGCACTGGTTTCGTTGAGCGCCAGGTCTTCCCCCACGGTCATGCGCAGCAGCGGCAGCAAGGCCGGCAGATCCACCAGATCGACAAAGACCGGATCGGCATCGAGAATGCCCGGCAGGTCGATAAAACGGGCCCCGTCAGCGCGCTGTTGCTCGATGAATGCGCTGCTGCGCTCGCGCGCGCCAGCGAACGCACCCCGCACGCGTTCGGTCATGGATGGTTCGAGAAGACCGGGCAGATGGACGAAGCCCTGCGTGTCGAATTGCAGTTTCAGGTCAAGAAGATGGTCAGCGCTATACATGGGTCTGGTGTGAAGAAGAAAGCGGCCGTCGGTGCCGGCCATACAGGGTGTCGTACTGCATCACCATCGTATCGACGCAAAAATGGGCCTGGACACGCGCCCGGCCCGCCGCGCCATGGCGCCCGGCCAGCGCCGGATCGGCGATATAGGCGCCAATGGCGCCGGCAAGCGAGTGCGGATCGGCGGGGTCGGACAACAGGCCGGTCTGTCCGTCCAGCACCAGCTGCGGCACCCCGCCGACCCTGCTTGCGACCACCGGCAACCCGGTCGCCATCGCCTCCATGATGGTCACCGGCGTGCCTTCGGACAGCGAAGGCAACACGAACACGGAAAAGCTGCGCATGATCTGCGCCACATCGGCGCGTGCGCCGGGCAGCCAGACCTGGTGTCCCCACGCCTCGCGGGCGACGCGCTCACGCAGGGCCGGCAGCAGCGGGCCATCGCCGACGATCGCCAGGCGCAGGTCGGCCTGTTGCAGCGGGAACGTGGCGAGCAGCAGGGCAAAGGCGTCGAGCAAACCGTCATGGTGCTTGATGCGGTCAATCCGGCCGACGGTGCCGATCCAGATCGTCCGGGTCGCGCCTGGCTCATGTTCGGGGCCAGGCGTGAAGTGCGTCGTGTCCACGCCATTGGCGATCAGGCGGATCTTGTGCTGCGGCACACCGACGGTATGACGCAGCCAGGCGCCCAGGTCGGCCGACACCGGGACGAAGGTGTCGATGAACGGCGCGAGCAGGCGCCGGAGCGTGTTGTACTTGCGATGCCTGCCGCTCATTTCAACGCTGTCGCGGCCGTGCTCGGCGTGGATGCGAAGCGGCACGCCGGCCAGCCAGGCGGTCAGGCCATACTCGATCGTGCTGATGTTGTAGGTGTGGAGCACGGCGGGACGCAGCCGGCGCAGCAGCGTCCACAGTGCCCGGTGCGACGAGAAGCTCTGCCCCGGCTGCTTGTCGAGTGTGTAGAACTGGACGTCCGGCCTGTGCACGAGATTGGCATAGGCCGTATGGCCTGCAAGGCAAATCACCGCGTGCCGGTAGTGCTGCGCCGGCATGCGGTTGATACATTGCGCCAGCAGCGTCTGCAGCCCGCCGACCTCGAAGCGGTACAGCACATGGACGACGAGCGGGGCCGTCAAATCGGCCTCAGTGCAGGTCACGAATGGCATCCGCGTTGCAGGCCGCCGGACGCGCCAGCGGTAATGGGCGCATCGCCGCGTTGTGGAACAACCGGATCTGGCCGCGGGTCGTCTCATCCCAGCCGAAGTCTTGCGCATAGGCGCGCGTGGCCGCATGGTCCGGGTAATTGGCGCGCAAGCGTCGTACGCCATCGGCCACGCCCTGCGCTGTCAGCGTGTCCATCAGCACGCCGGCCGCCGGTGCGCGTACGACCTCCGGCGTGCCCCAGACATTGCTGGCCACCACAGGGGTGCCGCACGCCATGGCTTCGAGCAGGACATTGGCCCACCCTTCGCGGCTCGACGCCAGGACGAGCGCGTCCGCCGCACCGTAGTACTGGCACAGGACATCCTGCGTCAGTGGTCCGAGGAACGTGACCCGCCCGGCAACGCCAAGGGCTCTGGCCAGCGCTTCGAGCCTGCCCCGCTCCGGCCCGCTGCCAGCGATCATCAGGCGCACGCCGGCCAGTTGCGGCAGCGCCTGGATGACGAGGTGGTGTCCCTTGCGGGGATCAAGATAACCGACCGACAGCAGGGTGAACCCGTCCAGGCCCAATGCGCGGCGTGTTTCCTCACGGCCCACGGGCTTGAACAACTGCAGGTCGACGCCATTGCGCAAGGTCGTAATGCGCCGGCCATCGGCACCGTACCTGATCATCTCGGTCCTGAGCGCTTCACAGACGGTGATGACCTCTGCTGCCTGCGCGGCCGCCCACAGGATCATGCGCCGGGGGATGGGATAACGGAGAATCAGATTGATGTCGGTGCCCAGCGCCGATATGACGACCGGCTTGTTGAAGTACTTGCCGAGCAGCGCAGCGGCGACACCGTCGGGATAAAAATAATGGGCATCGATGACATCGAAGTCATACCCTTCGTCGAGCAGACGGCCGATGACGCCTTTGGCCGCGCAGGCAAGACTCATCGGCGCAAGATGCATGCCGATCTTGGGCAGCACGGCGAAGCGCGGGTGGTGCACGTCCACGCCAATGCGCGTTTCGGTCTTCGGCGCCCTGGCCAGCACGCTGTAGCCGCCAAACATGTCGCCGCTGAATGGAAACCAGGGAATCGGCGCCACGACCTTCGCGGTGATCTGGCCTGTCTCGAGCTGATGCCGTAACGTCGTTTCGGTAAAAATCCCGTGGTGTGGCTTGGCGGCGTTAGGAAACAATGTGCTGAAGGTCAGGATTTTCATGATCACGTATTCGGCACCAGCGCAGGACGGCTGATGCAACGGCAATCAGGAATTTTCTCACCCGTTCAGGATTGTTTCAATAATTATATTTACTTTTTATAAATTTTTTAAAGTAACTATCCATGCACGTGGGATGGATGCGACACCAGCGTTTCCAGCGCCGCGCACAAGCCATCGATCCCGGGCCCTTGCGCCTGCGACATTGCAATCTCGGCGCACCGGCGGGCGTATCTGTCATCGTCGATCAGTGTCGAGAGTGCATCGGCCATGCGGCGCGCTGTCACCTTCGTCGCATGCAGGCTCACGCCCGCGCCCAGCGCGACCACCCTCGCCGCATTATCGAACTGATCGTGCGCGAGCGGCACCACCAGTTGCGGCGTGCCGGCGCGCAGCGCTTCGGCCGTGGTGCCGATGCCGCCGTGGTGGACCAGCGCAGCAACATGTGGCAACAAGGCCTTGAGCGGCACGTAGTCTTGCCAGCAGATGGATGGCGGCAGCGAGCCAGGTAACTGCTCGCGGTGCGGCGTCAGAAAAATCGCCCGCAGGCCCAGTTGCGCAACGGCGTGCGCCGCCGCTTCAAAATAGCGCCCTGCCTGCCGGTTACCGGTGCCTGGCGTGAACACCACCGGTGGCGCACCGGCAGCAAGAAACGCCCGCAGCGTGGCGCTCGGCGCAGCGTCCGGGTCAGGATCGTACAGCGGAAAGCCAGCCTGATAGAGCGGCTGCGGCCAGTCCGGCACGGGCGCAGCAAACCAGTTGGGAAACAGCGCCAGCGACAGGTCGGGAATGGTCTGGATGTAGTCGATCAGGCTGCGCACGCGGGGCAAGCCCCGCTCTTCACGCGCCGCGTTCAGGCCGGGCAAGGCAACCGGATCGATGAAGCGCGCGGCAAGCGTGCGCCACAGCCAGCGCCGCACGCTGTGCGGCACCCAGGTCGGCACGGGCCAGGGCCCCAGCAGCAGCGGATCGTGTACGGTAGGCAGGTTCGACGGCGCCAGCCAGGTCGCTGCAATACGCAGCCCAGGCTGGTTGAGGCGGCACAAATCCGCTTCGGGCAGCGCCAGTGGATGCACGAGCAGCAAGGTGTCCTTGCCACTGTCGAGCGCAGCCACCATCGCAGGTAGCTGCGCCATCGCCGGACGCGTTGCATCCCACACCACAGCCAGGCCACGGGTAGGATGCCACAGGTCGGGATGGTCGAGCACGGCCGGGTCGGCCGGCAACCCATGAAACGTCAGGCCAGCCGCATCGACGTACAGCGCATGCAGGTCGGGCCCGAGAAAATCGACGCGGTGCCCGCGCTCGCGCAGGGCCCGCCCGATCCACAGGAACGGGAACAGGTCCCCGGCCGAGCCCATCGTCACCAGGATTACATGCATGGGCCCGCCCTTCTTGATTTAGAAGGTCAGCGTACCTTCAATGGAATCATCCAGCGTCTTGCCGAGCACGGCGCCGATCGCCATTTTTGCACCGGCCACGATACCGCCGTGCTTGTTGTCCCAATAATAACCGGACTTCGGGGTGACCTTGATCACGATGATGCGCGGGTCGTCCTCGCCTTCGGTGAACCAGGTTTTCAGCAGCGGCTCCCACAGTTGCTTGATGCGGGCCTTGTCCTGCGAGACTTCGGCGTGGCCGTCGAGTTCGAGAAATGCGGCGTTTTCGCCTGACTGGAAGAACAGTTTGACGGTCGGATTGGCTTGCAGTTCCTGGTTCGTGTGGCTGTCGATCGCGCCCAGGTACCAGATGGCGCCGTTGTCGTCGGTCTCGCGCACGCTCATCGGGCGTACGCCGCGGCTGTCGCCGGTGCCGCCGCCGGTGATGAAGAAGCCGGTCTCGGCATCGTCGATGATGTCCTTGATGCGTTCGATGGCGTCAAGACCTGCCAGATCGCGGCGGTTTTCTTCGGGCTGGTTGCGGTTGATGGAATCCATGGTCGTCTCCTGTTAGCGAAGGCCGTGTGGCCGATGAGACAACTGTAACGTCATCTGCACCGGCGGTATGTTGGCCGACGAACGTACGGGACCACATACCGCCTCTGACGGGTCAAAGCGGGGACGACTCGCCCGTCACAGGAAACGGTCAAGGATCTTGCGGCTGTGCTTGTCGATCTTGAACATGTCGCGCACCAAAAAGTTGATGCCGTGACTGTCGGCCACCAGCAGCGAGGCTTCGCCGATACGGCGGATATCCTCGTCGAGCTTGAGCACGAACTCGGTATCGCCCCGGTCGGTCGTCACATACCAGGTACACGGCGTGGCAAAGCTCGATACATCCTTGATATTGATGATCTCGGGGATGAACTCGCGCCCGCCGATTTCATCGCTGACGAGCGTGCGGATATCCTCCGGCATCGTGGCCAGGTCGTCGATCCAGGCGACTTCCTTGCCGCCGTCGCGCACGAGCGAAATGCCCTTGGTCGGCGCCTGGATCGGGAAGGCGCGCACGGGCGTGATGCCCACGTATTCTTCGCCAGTCGCCAGGGTGATCACCAGCTTGCCGAAAGGGTCGCGGCGCAGCTGGAACGGGGTGGTCGAAACGGTACTCATCATGCGTCCTTGTCGTCGAGGTCCTGGTCCACGTTGCGCGCTTGCGCTTCGTACAGGCGGTGGTAGGCGCCTTCGCGCGCCATCAGGTCATCGTGGCTGCCCTCTTCCACCACCACGCCGCGGTCGAGCACGACCAGGCGGTCGGCGCGGTGCAGCGTTGACAGGCGGTGAGCAATGGCAATGGTCGTGCGGCCCTGCACCAGATTGTCGAGGGCCTTCTGGATTTCCTTCTCGGTTTCCGAGTCCACCGACGAGGTGGCCTCGTCCATGATCAGGATCGGCGGATCGATCAGCAGCGCGCGCGCAATCGAAATGCGCTGGCGCTCGCCGCCCGACAGGCCCTGGCCGCGCTCGCCGACCATCGAATCGTAGCCTTGCGGCAGGCGCAGGATGAATTCGTGCGCATGCGCCGCCCTGGCCGACGCGATGATGTCTTCGCGCGAGGCATCCGGCTTGCCGTAGGCGATGTTCTCGGCAATGGTACCGAAGAACAGGAACGGTTCCTGCAGCACCAGACCGATATTGCGGCGGTAATCGGCGACGGCGAACGAGCGGATATCCTTGCCGTCGAGCAGGATCGCGCCCTCGGACACATCGTAGAAACGGCAGATCAGATTGACCAGCGTGCTCTTGCCCGACCCACTGTGGCCAACCAGGCCAACCATCTCGCCGGCCTTGATGTTCAGCGAGATGCCGCGATTCACGGCGCGGTTGCCGTAGCGGAAACCGACTTCGCGCAGCTCGATATTGCCTTCGACCTTGGTGACCTGCACCGGGTTGACCGGATCGGGCACGCTCGAGACGTGATCGAGAATGTCGAAGATGCGCTTGGCGGCCGAGGCCGACTTTTGCGTGACCGACACGATGCGGCTCATCGAATCGAGCCGCACGTAGAAGCGCCCGCTGTAGGCGATGAAGGCGGTGAGCGTACCGACCGTGATGTCGCCTCGCGAGACTTGCCAGATACCGAAGCACCAGATCACCAGCAAGCCCAGTTCGGTCAGGAACGACACGCTCGGCGAGAACAGCGACCATACGCGGTTGAGCTTATCGTTGACGTTCAGGTTGTGCCGGTTGGCTTCGCGGAAACGGGCCGCTTCGCGCTTTTCTTGTGCAAATGCCTTGACGACGCGGATGCCGGGGATCGTGTCAGCCAGCACATTGGTCACCTCGCCCCACACGCGGTCGATCTTTTCAAAGCCGGTACGCAGTTTGTCGCGCACCAGATGGATCATCCAGGCGATGAATGGCAGCGGCGCAAGCGTCACGAGGGCCAGCCACGGATTGATCGAGAACAGGATCACGCCGGTCATGATGATCATCAGGACATCGGACAGGAAGTCCAGCAGGTGCAGCGACAGGAACACGCAGATGCGGTCGGAACCGCTGCCGATGCGCGCCATCAGGTCGCCCGTGCGCTTGCCGCCGAAAAATTCGAGCGACAGGCGCATCAGGTGTTCATAGGTGGTTGAGCGCAGGTCGGCGCCGATGCGTTCGGAGGCCAGCGCCAGCACATAGGTCTTGGCCCAGCCCAGTGCCCAGGCCAGCACGGCCGAGGCCAGCAAGCCGCCCATATACAGATACACGAGGCTCTTGTCGATCTGCTGCCCGTTCTGGTACGGGATCAGCACATTGTCCATCAGCGGCATCGTCAGGTATGGCGGAATCATGTGCGCCGCGGTCGAGCCCAGCATCAGCAAGAAGCCCAGGAACAATTGCCCCTGGTACGGCCTGGCGAAGCGCCACAGGCGGAACAGCGTCCACGTCGATGGTGGCGTGTGCAGCACTTTTTCGCAGATCGGGCAATCGTCCTGGTCAGCGTCGAGGGGCGCCTTGCAACTTGGACAAGTGTGCTGCTCGGGCGGCTGGATGGCCACGCCGGTCAGCGCGCTTTCCATCTGGTCCTGGAACTGGTCGGCCACGCGCACGGCGTGCAGGTTCTGGCCCAGCGTGAAGCGCCAGCCGGCCAGCAGGCCATGCGCATCGGTCAGTTCGAGATGCCCGACACCGGCGTGATCGTGGTGGCGCAGCGCGAGTCCTTCGCGGTATGGCCAGTCGCGCCACGCCGTTTCGCCCGGCGCACGGGCCAGCAGGCGCCGGTCCGTCACGAGAATTAATCCTTTTGAGAAATGTAATTTCGCATCGAGGTCAACCTCCACGCTGCTTAAAACGTTTTCCCCTGATGCAAGCTGTTTCGCGACGTCACTTTCCCAGTTATCTGGCAAGAAATTGGCGGCTATTGCCAGCGACGACGGATTGGCAAGTTGTTTTGTTGTCATGGTCTGCGCCCGATATGGGCTTTAATTCGGCAAAGATTCGGTATGGGTAAAGCGTGCGGCGGTTGTTGTTATGCCAGGCATGAAACGCTCTACAGAGCGCTAGAACGTTTTTGGGCAGAGTTTGGATGACACGAAATGTGTTTTGACGAAAATATTGCGGCTAAGTAAAAGCCGCAACTGGATCAGATCAGCGCGTGATGTGCGCTGCGATTGGCGAGCTTTCGCTAACGTAGTGACACCTCAGGCATACAAGGACAAGTCGCCGGTGTGGGAGTAGCGCCAGGTGACCAACGTATTTACATGACGAAAAAGAACGACATCAAATTCCTGCGCATCACTTATCTGGCAGGACCGAACATCTGGACCTATCGTCCCGTGCTCGAGGCCTGGCTCGATATCGGCGAACTGGAAGACTATCCCTCGAATCTGCTCCCCGGGTTCACGACGCGCCTGACCACGTGGTTGCCCGGCCTGATCGAGCATCACTGCGGCGTCGGTTACCACGGCGGCTTCATCGAGCGTCTGAACGAAGGCACCTGGGCCGGCCACATCCTCGAACACGTCGTGCTCGAAGTACAAAGCCTGGCCGGCATGAAGACCGGCTTTGGCAAGACCCGCTCCACCGGCGAACATGGCGTCTACAAGATGGCGTTCCGCACGCGGGACAACGTCGTCGGCCGCGCTGCGCTCGAGGTCAGCCACCGCCTGCTGATGGCCGCGATCAACGACGAGCCGTTCGACCTGCCGGGCGCGATCGCCACGCTCACGGATATGGTCGACCGCCTGTGCCTGGGCCCGTCGACCGCGCACATCGTGGATGCCGCTACCGACCGCCGCATCCCGTCAATCCGCCTGACCGACGGCAATCTGGTGCAACTGGGTTACGGCGCCGCGCAGCGCCGCATCTGGACCGCCGAGACCGACCGCACCAGCGCCATTGCCGAAGGCATCGCCAGCGACAAGGACATGACCAAGAACCTGCTCGCCTCGTGCGGTGTGCCGGTGCCGGAAGGCGCCATCGCGCGCAGCGCCGACGCAGCCTGGGAAGAAGCGGCCGACATCGGCCTGCCCGTGGTCGTCAAGCCGGTCGACGCCAACCACGGCCGCGGCGTCTCGCTGAACCTGAACACCGAAGCCGAAGTGCGCGCCGCTTACGTGATCGCCTCCGAAGAAGGCGAAAGCCGCTCGGTGCTGGTCGAACGCTTCATCACGGGCAGCGAGCACCGCCTGCTGGTCGTCGGCCGCAAAGTGGTCGCCGTCGCGCGCGGCGAATCGCTGTGGGTGACGGGCGACGGCCGCCAGAATGTGGCCGAGCTGTGCGACAGCCAGATCAATATCGACCCGCGCCGCGGCGAAAGCGAAGAATTCCCGCTCAGCCCCGTGGAGCCGCGCAAGAGCGAAGAAAACCAGTTGCAGCTCAAGCGCCAGGGCCTCACGCCCGACACGGTGCCACCGGCCGGCCAGAAGGTTCTCATCCAGATGAACGGCAACGTCGCCGACGACGTCACCGACCAGCTCCACCCGGACGTCGCGCACGCTGCGGCACTGGCTGCACGCATCGTTGGCCTCGACATCGCCGGCATCGACCTGGTGTGCGAAGACATCAGCCGCCCACTGCTCGAACAGCGCGGCGCGATCATTGAAGTGAACGCGAGCCCGGGCCTGCTGGCCCACACCAAACCGGCCAGCGGCACCGCCCGCAACGTCGGCAAGGACATCATCGAACACCTGTTCGCGCCGGACGACACGGCGCGCATCCCGGTGGTCGGCGTGACCGGCTCGCTCGGCTGCAGCCTGATCACGCGCCTGATCGGCTGTCTGGTCAACATCACCGGCAAAGAGGTCGGCGTGGCCAACGGCGAAGGCCTGTACCTGAATGCCCGCGTGATCTCGAACCGCGACAGTACGGGCGTCGAAGCCGGCCAGCGCATCCTGATCAACCGTAACGTGCAGACGGCGGTGTTCGAATCGAACGCCCGCTCGATCCTGCAGGACGGCCTGCCGTACGACCGCTGCACCGTGGGCGTCGTGACCGACATGGCGGGCCTGGCCGATCTGGCCGAGTTCCATATTCACGACGACGACGCGCTGCGCAACGTGATCCGCACCCAGGTCGACGTGATCCTGCCGGATGGCGTGGCCGTACTCAACGCCGCCAATGAACAGGTTGCGGCGCTGGCCGAACTGTGCGACGGCGGCGTAATTTTCTACGCCTTCGACGAACACAATGCGGTGCTGGCAGCGCACCGCGCGGCCGGTGAGCGCATTGTGTTCGTCCGTGATGGACGCATCATGCTGGCCGAAGGCGACACCGAGACGCGTCTGAACACGCTGGACACGATGAAGCCGTCGACCGTGAAGTACCCCGAAAACGTGCTGGCGGCAGTGGCGGCGGCGTGGGCACTTGGCGTGCCGAGCGACCTGCTGTGCGGCGGCCTGCGCGCGTTCGACGCGACACCAAAACAAACGACCTATTGAATGACATTGCCCGGCAGCCTGCCGGGCCTGGTGCCCGCCCCCGCGCATGTGCGCACGGTGCGCGGCCCGCGAAAGGAATGACGGTTTATGGAAGTATCTCGCGTACGGGCCCTGCGTGGCCCCAATCTCTGGAGCCACCACACCTCGGTCGAGGCGATCGTGACGTGCACGCCTGAGGAAGAATCGATCGGCGAACTGCCCGGTTTCGAATCGCGCCTGCGCGTGCGCTTCCCGCAGATCGGCGGCCTGCAGCCGTTCGGCCACTATGAAACGATCCCGCTGGCCCACGTGCTCGAACTGGTCGCGCTGCACCTGCAGGCCGAAGCCGGCTGCCCGGTGACGTTCAGCCGCACCACTGCCACGCTGGAAACCGGCACCTACCAGGTGGTCGTCGAATACAGCGAAGAAGACGTCGGCCGCCAGGCCCTCGAACTCGCGCAGCAGCTGATCGAAGCGGCCCGCAACGACACGCCGTTCGACGTGCCCGCCGCGCTGGCGCAACTGCGCGCGACGGACGAAGACGTGCGCCTTGGGCCATCGACCGGCTCGATCGTGCAGGCCGCCGTGGCCCGCAACATCCCGTTCCGCCGCCTGACCGAAGGTAGCATGGTCATGTTCGGCTGGGGCAGCCGCGCGCGCCGCATCCAGGCCGCCGAGATCGACGCCACCGGCGCGATTGCCGAATCGATCGCGCAGGACAAGGAATTGACCAAGAAGCTGCTCGACGCAGCCGGCGTGCCGGTGCCGCAGGGCCGCGGCGTCTCCGACCCTGACGACGCCTGGGCCGCCGCGATGGAAATCGGCCTGCCGGTGGTGATCAAGCCAAAGGACGGCAATCAGGGCAAGGGCGTGACCGTCAACGTCACCACCCGCGAACAGCTCGACGCCGGCTTCAAGGCCGCCAGCGAATTCCGCGACGACATCCTGGTCGAACGCTACCTGCCGGGCCATGACTACCGCCTGCTGGTGGTGGGCGACAAGCTGGTGGCCGCCGCGCGCCGCGAACCGCCGCAGGTGGTAGGCGACGGTGAGCGCAGCGTGCGCGAACTGGTCGAACAGGTCAACCTGGACCCGCGCCGCGGCGACGGCCACGGCACGTCGCTGACCAAGATCCGCTTCGACGACATCGCCATCGGCACGCTGGCCCAGAACGGCTTGACGCCGGACTCGGTGCCCGCCATCGGCCAGCGCGTGGTCCTGCGCAATAACGCGAACCTGTCCACCGGTGGCTCGGCCACCGACGTCACCGACGACGTGCACCCCGAAGTCGCGGCGCGCGCCGTCGCTGCCGCCCACATGATCGGCCTGGATATCTGCGGCGTCGATCTGGTTTGCGACAGCGTCCTGCAACCGATCGAAGACCAGAACGGCGGCATCGTCGAAGTCAACGCTGCACCGGGCCTGCGCATGCACCTGGCGCCATCGTTCGGCAAACCGCGCCCGATCGGCGAAGCCATCGTCGACACGCTGTTCAAGGACGGCGACGATGGCCGCATCCCGATCGTGGCCGTCACCGGCACCAACGGCAAGACGACCACCGTGCGCCTGATCGCACATCTGCTCACCGCTTCCGGCCTGCGCACCGGCATGACCAACACCGACGGCGTCTACATCGAAGGCCGCCGCATCGAAAGCGGCGACTGCAGCGGCCCGCGCAGCGCGCGCAACGTGCTGCTGCACCCTGACGTCGACGCCGCCGTGTTCGAAACGGCGCGCGGCGGCCTCCTGCGCGAAGGCCTGGCCTACGACAAGTGCCAGGTCGCGGTGGTGACCAATATCGGCTCGGGCGACCACCTCGGCCTGAACTACATCACCACGCTCGAAGACCTGGCGGTGCTGAAACGCGTGATCGTGCAGAACGTGGCCGTGGGCGGCATGGCGGTACTCAATGCCGCCGATCCGACCGTGGCGGCCATGGCCGAACGCACGCGCGGCGACGTCACGTTCTTCGCGCAGGACGTGGGCAATCCCGTCATGGCGATGCACCGCGCCCAGGGCCGCCGCGTCGTCTTTGTCGAAGATGGCTATCTGGTGGCGGCGCAAGAGTCGTTCATCGAACGCATCGACCTGCGGGAAGTGCCGATCACGCGCGGTGGCGTGGTGGGTTTCCAGGTGGAGAACGTGATGGCCTCGGTGGCCGCGGCGTGGGGCGTGGGCACATCGTGGGATGCGATCCGCCTGGGCCTGAAGACCTTCGTCGGCGAGAGCGACAATGCGCCGGGACGCTTCAACGTGTTCGATTACAAGGGCGCGACCGTGATCGCCGACTACGGCCACAACCCGGATGCAATCGCCGCGCTGGTCAATGCAGTCGAGAGCATGCCCGCCAAGCGCCGCTCGGTGGTGATCAGCGGCGCCGGCGACCGGCGCGACCAGGACATCACGCAGCAGACCGAAATTCTGGGCGCGGCGTTCGACGACGTGCTGCTGTATCAGGATCAGTGCCAGCGTGGCCGCGCCGATGGCGAAGTCATTGCGCTGCTGCGCGCGGGGCTGAGCAACGCGACGCGCACCGGCCATGTCGAAGAAATCAATGGCGAGTTCGTGGCGATTGATCGCGCGCTCTCGCGCCTGGGTGATGGGGATTTGTGTCTGATCCTGATCGACCAGGTTGACGAGGCGCTGGCGCATATCACAGCGCGGGTCAAGGCAGCGGCCTGAGTCTCGGTGCTCTATTAACGGGGACGGGCGACGACGCGGTATGCTGCGTCGATGAATAGCCCGTCCCCGTCATCCCTCCCTGCCCTGCCCAGGGCCAGTGCCTGGCCGCTGCTGCGGGCGTTGTTCAAGCGGCCCGCGCGGACATCGGCGCAACCGATTCAGGCCAGTTACCGGCTGGACCGGCTCGATGCCGATCACGTGCGGCGCTACAGCGACGCGTTCGGCTTCCCGCCCGGCCCCGTGCCGCTGACCTACCTTTATCTGCTGGCGCAGCGCGCGCAACTGGCGACGATGCTCGATCGGGCGATGCCGTTTCGGATTGTTGGGCTAATTCATGTGTCGAACGATCTCGCGATGCACTGCGAGGTACGCACTGATGCGCCGCTAGTGCTCGCGACGACGTTGTCGATGCCGGAACCCGGCGCAAACGGCGCAATCGAATGCGTGCTGGAGACAGTGGCAAGTGCCGATGGGCAGACGGTCTTCACCTGCACCAGCCGATATCTGATCAAACGAGGGCAACGCGGCAAGCATGCGCTTGCGTCGCCGTCGGTCGCGCCCATGGGTGACGTGATTGGAGAATGGGCCGTGACCTCGGATGCGGGGCGACGCTATGCGGCCTTGTCCCGCGACTGGAATCCCATTCACCTGTGGCCATGGAGTGCGCGGCTGATGGGGATGCACGCGCCAATCATCCACGGCATGGAAACCATGGCACGCGTCTGCGCGGCGTTCGAGCAATCGACCGATCGTCGCATCACCAGTCTGGCATGCCACTTCAAACGCGCCGTACCGCTCGGTGCTTCGGCAACGTTGATGGCCTGCGAAGTACCGGGCAGCTTTGTCGTTCTGTGCAGCGATCGCGTGGCCGTCGAAGGCGCGCTTGGCTACACGTGATGTCGCGCGACCCGCGAAAAGCCGGGGTCACGCGAAAAGCCGGGGTCAGGTCTGACATTCGGACACGATCTCGGCAGGAAAAGCCGGGGTCAGGTCTGACATTCGGACACGACCTCGGCAGTAGAATAGTTGGAACCAGCTGACACGGTGCCATACCAATCTGGACAAGAGACCCATGGAACTAGCCGAGGCTGAGTCCGTGTCCAAATGTCAGACCTGACCCCGGCTGCGCTTGAGCCCGGCCGTGTTAAGGCTGAGGTCGTGTCCGAATGTCAGACCTGACCCCGGCTGTGCCGCGCGCGTGACCTCAATCGCGGTAAAATACGCAGCTCTGGCCAGCCTCTGCCTCGCCGTACCCAATCCGAAGAAATGACCACCGTTCCCACTGAAATCAACGCCGCAGCCGTCAAGAACAGCGCGACCGACAAGCACACCCCGATGATGCAGCAATACCTGCGCATCAAGGCCGACTACCCCGACATGCTGGTGTTCTACCGCATGGGCGACTTCTACGAACTGTTCTTCGACGACGCCGAAAAAGCTTCGCGCGTGCTGGGCATCACGCTGACCGCGCGCGGCAAGTCCGAGGGCAATCCGATCAAGATGGCCGGTGTGCCGTTCCACTCGCTCGATGGCTATCTGGCCAAGCTGGTGAAATTGGGCGAGTCGTGCGCGATCTGCGAGCAGATCGGCGATCCGGCGCTGTCCAAAGGCCCGGTCGAACGCAAGGTCATGCGCGTCGTCACGCCCGGTACGCTGACCGATTCCGACCTGCTGCCGGAAAAGGCCGAGCGCCCTCTTCTCGCCCTGTGCCTGCAGACCCAGCGCAAGACCGTCACTGCGGGTTTGGCCTGGCTGTCACTGGCCAGCGGCAATCTGCGCCTGATGGAATTTTCGGGCGACGCGCGCGCCATCGAGGCGCGTCTGGCGCATGAACTTGAGCGTATCGCGCCGGCCGAAATCCTGCGCGCCGATTGCGGCGACATGTTCGACGATGGCGCATCCACCGTGCACACCCAGCGCGTGCCGGAATGGCATTTCGACGTGGTCAAGGGCCACGGCGCGCTGCTTGAACAGTTGAAGGTCGCCACGCTGACGGGCTTTGGCGCCGATGGCCTGGGCGCCGCGTTCGGCGCGGCCGGCGCGCTGCTGCGCTACGCCCAGTCCACGCAAGGCCGCGGGCTACAGCACGTGCGCGGACTGGCGTGCGAAAACGAGAACGAATATATCGGCCTCGACGCCGCCACGCGCCGCAACCTGGAACTGACCGAGACCATTCGCGGGCAAGAGTCACCAACGCTGTTTTCGCTGCTCGACGGCTGCCGCACGGCGATGGGTTCGCGCATGCTGCGCCACTGGCTGCACCACGCGCGCCGCGACCAGTCGATCGCGCGCAGCCGTCACCAGTCGATCGCCGCGCTGCTGCAGGCGGATGCCATCGACAACCTGTCGCCGACGCTGGCGCAGGTGCCGGACATCGAGCGCATCACCACGCGCGTGGCGCTGCTCAGCGCGCGCCCGCGCGACCTGGCGAGCCTGCGTGATGGCCTCAAGGCCCTGCCGATGCTGCGCGAGCTGGTGGCGCGCTGCTTCGTGCCGGGCGATACGTCGCTGCTGCGCGAGCTGCATGACGACCTGGCCACGCCCGCCGATTGCCTCGACCTGCTGGTGCGCGCCGTGCTCGAAGAGCCGAGCGCGATGATCCGCGATGGCGGCGTGTTCGCGCGCGGCTACGATGCCGAACTCGATGAACTGCAGGCGCTGTCCGAGAATGCCGGCCAGTTCCTCGTCGATCTTGAAACACGCGAACGCGCCCGCACCGGCATCGCCAACCTGCGCGTCGAGTACAACCGCGTGCATGGCTTCTATATCGAAGTGACCAACGGCCAGGCGACCAAGGTGCCGGACGATTACCGCCGCCGCCAGACGCTGAAGAACTGCGAACGCTACATCACGCCCGAACTGAAGGCCTACGAAGACAAGGCCCTGTCGGCGCAGGACCGCGCGCTGGCACGCGAGAAGATCCTGTACGACGACCTGCTGGCCCAGCTCGCGCCGCACATTGGCGTGCTGCAAACCATCGCGCGCGCGATCGCGCAAGCCGACGTGCTGGTGGCGCTGGCCAGCCACGCGCTGCGCCACAGCTGGTGCGCGCCGCAGCTGGTCGATGCGCCCTGCCTGAACATCGTCGAAGGCCGCCATCCGGTGGTCGAAAACCAGATCGAGCGCTTCATCGCCAACGATTGCCGCTTCTCGAACGAGCGCCGCCTGCTCTTGATCACCGGCCCGAACATGGGCGGTAAATCGACCTTCATGCGCCAAGTGGCGCTGATCACGCTGCTGGCCTATGTCGGCAGCTATGTGCCGGCGGCTGAAGCCACGCTGGGCCCGATCGACCGTATCTTCACGCGCATCGGCGCCAGCGACGACCTGGCCAACGGCCGCTCGACCTTCATGGTCGAGATGACCGAATCGGCCGCGATTCTCAACGGCGCTACCGAGCATTCGCTGGTGCTGATGGATGAAGTCGGGCGCGGCACGTCAACCTTCGATGGCCTGGCGCTGGCGTGGGCCATCGCGCGCCATCTGATCGACACCAGCCGCAGCTTCACGCTGTTTGCGACGCATTACTTCGAGCTGACCCAGTTGCCGGAGTCGTACCCAAGCGCCTACAACGTGCACCTGTCGGCGGTCGAACACAAGGACAGCATCGTGTTCCTGCATGCGGTGCAGGATGGCCCGGCGTCGCAAAGCTACGGCTTGCAGGTGGCGCAGCTGGCCGGCGTGCCGCAGCCGGTGATCAAAGCCGCGCGCAAGCACCTGGCGCGCCTGGAAGCGCAGGCCGCCGGCGGCACGCCGCAGCGCGACCTGTTCGCCGCGCCCCTGCCCGAACATGATATCGACGACGCCCCGGCGCCAGTCGTGGCCGAGGTCCAGGATGACGGGCTGCGCGATGCGCTCGATGCGATCGATCCGGACGCGCTGACGCCGCGCGAAGCGCTCGAGCGGTTGTACGAGCTGAAACGGCTGGCGGCCTGATGTCGATCCCGCGTCCGGTCGTTGTCCGCGCTGCGCTGCTGGCGACGCTGCTTGCCTGCGCGCCGCTGGTGGGCCAAGCCAAGGATAAGGACAAGGAAGCGCGTCCCACGCACCGCTTCGCCGTGGTCGGCAACGACGCGCGCGCCGACAGTGACGCCCGTCTGAAGCAGGCGCTGGCCGATTCGTCCGAAAAGTCGGTGTCGTTCGTGGTCCTCACGGGCATCAAGGGCGAGAACGAAAGCTGCGGCGACAAGCTGTACCTGCAGCGGCGCGACCTGTTCGAGCATGCGAAGCGGCCCGTGATCGTGTCGCTGTCCGGCAGCGACTGGACCGGCTGCCGCAACTCCGCCAAGCGCACCAATGCGATCGAGCGCCTGAACCGCCTGCGCGAACTGCTGTACGGCGAACCCGAATCGCTTGGCGCAACCAAGATCCACCTGACGCAGCTGTCGGCCAGTCCGCGTTTTCGCAGCTACGCCGAGAACGCGCACTGGAAGGTGGACAAGGTGCTGTACGCCACCATCAATCTGCCAGCCGCGAACAACCATTTCCTGCCGGCGGCGGGCCGCAACAGCGAATACGAAGACCGGGCGGTGGCCAACCGCTTCTGGCTGAATCGCCTGTTCGCGATGGCGCGCAGCGACAAGGCGCAGGCGCTGGTGCTGTTCTCGGAAGGGGCGGTGCGCCCGTTCCATCTCGATCAGCCGGCGGGCCTGCGGGGTTTGTTGCGGCGCGCGCCGGTCGAGCGTGACGGGTTCGAGGCAGCGCGGCGTCAGATCCAGGCGCAGGCCGTCAAGTTCGATGGGAAGGTGCTGCTCGTCGACAGTGACGCGCCGGGTGGCCACAAGCCGCAGATCGCATGGAAAGGCAATCTGGGACAGCTGTCAGTGGGAACGAAGGCGGTCGAGGTGAATGTGATGCTGGGGAAAGATGCGGCGTTCACGGTGGTGGACGCGAAGCAGTAGGACAGAAATTACAAACGCGGCCACCGCGTGATGCGGTGGCCGCGCACCAACCGGATTACTGCAGCGGCTGGGTACGGAAGTGGTCGCCATCATCGCTGTCATCGATCTCGTGATGATGACCGCCAGCGCCGTGCACGTGACCGTGCTGGATTTCTTCGGCGGTTGCAGCGCGCACGTCGACCACGGACAGGTCAAAGCGCAGAGCCATGCCGGCCAGTGGATGGTTACCATCCAGGACGACCTTGTCGTCAGCGATTTCGGTGACGGTGAAAATCACCGGCTCGTCGTCGCCGTTTTCGGCCACGCCTTCGAACTGCATGCCGACTTCGATCGGTTCCGGAAGGCGCGAACGCTCCTCGACCTTGACCAGCTCTGGCTCGTAGTCGCCGAACGCGTCGTCTGGTTCCACCTGGATCGTCGAGGCGTAGCCGGTTTCTTTGCCGTCCAGCTCTTCTTCGATCTTCGGCAGGGTATTCTCGTAGCCGCCGTGCAGGTACACCATCGGCTGGGAGCCCTCCTCGATCAGATTGTTCTGGGCATCCGACAGTTTGTAATTAACCGTCACGACTGTGTCTTTAGCAATCTTCATCGTCCATCCTTTCATTGTGAGCTGCGGATTATACTCTCGATGGGTCTGGGCCCCGCTTCGGCTGGTTATAATGTCGCATGAAAAAATTACCACTTTTGGGGAATCTTTCCCCCGCTGAATTCCTGCGCGATTACTGGCACAAGAAACCGCTGCTGATCCGTGGCGCCATCCCCGGCTTCAAGCCGCTGCTCAAGTTCGAGAAGCTGGCCGAACTGGCCGCGCTGAACCATGTCGAATCCCGCCTGGTGTCGCTGCGTGACGGCGAGTGGGACATGCAGCACGGCCCCCTCACCGAACTGCCGGCCCGCAGCGAGCCGAACTGGACGATGCTGGTCCAGGGCGTGAACCTGCATGACGAGCGCGCCGACGAGCTGCTGCGCCAGTTCCGCTTCGTGCCCGATGCCCGTCTGGACGACCTGATGGTGAGCTTCGCCACCGATGGCGCCGGCGTCGGCCCCCATTACGACTCGTACGACGTATTTCTGCTGCAGGCGCACGGCAAGCGCCGCTGGCGCATCGGCGCGCAGCAGGACCTGACGATCATCGAGGGCCTGCCGCTCAAGATCCTGGCCAATTTCGAGGCTGAAGAAGAGTTCGTGCTCGAGCCGGGCGACATGCTGTACCTGCCGCCACAGTACGCTCACGACGGCATCGCCGAAGGCGAATGCATGACCTATTCGATTGGCTTCCGTTCGCCGTCGTTCCAGGAACTGGGCGAATCCTTCCTGCAATTCATGGCCGATTCGATCGACCTGCCGGGCCGCTACGCCGATCCGGAATTGCAAGAAACAAAGAACCCGGCCGAGATCCCGAAGCATATGCTCGCCACCGTCACCGAAGAACTCAACAAGGTGCGCTGGGATGAAGAAGACGTCACCATCTTCCTTGGCGAGCACATGTCCGAGCCGAAGCACAATGTGTTCTTTACGCCGCCCGCCAAGCCGCTGACCTTCGGGCGCTTCATGGAAACGGCCGCCAAGCGCGGCGTCAAATTGTCGAGCAAGACGCTGATGCTGTACCGCGGCAAGAACGTGTTCATCAATGGCGAATCGCTGGCTGCCGGCCGCGCCGACAAGGTGGTGCTCGACGTGCTCGCCAATGACCGCCGCATCGATGGCGCAACGCTCGGCAAAGCCACCGATGACGTCACCGAGTCGCTGTACGCATGGTATCAGGACGGCTGGGTCGAGCTGGGCTGACCATGGATGCCCGCGCGATTCCGTTCGACACCCGGCGCGAATGCGAGGCGCAGTTTCTCGCCATCGTCACGGCGGCGCAGCACAGCCTGCGCCTGTTCGATCCGGACGGGGCGGTGTTTGCGCTGGGCACGATCCAGGTGGATGCGGCGCTGCGTGCTTTCCTGCAACGGGGCGGCACCTTGCGCCTTGCGTTGCACGAGCCGGGCCACATCGAGCGCCACTTCCCGCGCTTCCTGCGCCTGCTGCGCGACTACGGGCATGCCTGCGAATGCCGCCAGACGCCGAAAAATCTGCGGCAGCTGACCGACTCGTTCTGCATCGCCGACGACCAACACGTGGTCCGGCGCTTTCACAGCGACCACATGCGTGGCGAGGCCAGCTTCGACGATCCACGCGCCGTCGATGTGCCGCACCATCGGTTTGAAGCAATCTGGGAAGCATCGCGTCCCACACTGCAACCGACTACCACCGGGCTTTAACTCACCCAGCGGGCATGTGTCGTTGCCCACTAGTTACTTTCCGCGCATTCGGTCATGTGCGTAGCATCTTGTAACAATATAAAGCTTATCAAAGCGGAAAATTCTTACACCACAGCATGTGTTCGCTATTGCGAAACTGTAAAATTGTCTATAATATCAATCAGGAAGGTTCCGTTGCGCCCGTGGCAGTCTTGCTATTTGTGAAGGCACGAGAATTCCATCGAGAAATAATTACCGGTAATTATTATTCGTATCAAGTAGTTCTACTTTTGTAAATACTAAGGAAAAAACCATGAAAAAATCCCTGCTGATCGCTTCCCTGTTCGCTGTTACCCTGGCTGCTTGCGCTAAGAAAGAAGAAGCTCCAGTCGCACCAGTGACCGAAACCCCAGCTGCTGTCGTCGCTCCTGCTGACGCAACCATGCCAGCTGCTGACGCAACCGCTCCAGCTGCTGCTGCTGCTGACGCTGCTGCAACCGACGCTGCTGCTGCTGCAACCACCGCAACCGACGCTGCTGCTGCTGCTCAGACCTCGGCTACGCAAGCTGCTGACGCTGCTGCTACCACCAAGTAATTCGTTACTCGGTAATGAAGAAACCGGCCTGCGGGCCGGTTTTTTTACGTCGGTGACTTTGCAAGGGCACCCGCCACCATCCCGACACGCATAAAAAAACCGGCCAATTGGCCGGTTTCTTGTTGCCACAACGAGTATTACTTCAGCTCGTTGTTCAGCAGCGTCAGGATCTTGGTGGTCGTCGGCGAGGTTTCCGCCTTGCCGTCGTTGGTCTGCACCGACACTTCGCTCACGTTTGCGCCCTGTGCGGCCTTGACCAGCACGCGGTAGCGCTGGGCTTCCTTGGCGGCGTCTTCCGACTTGCCGAACGTGAACAGGCGCTTGAAGAAGCCATCCTTGGTATCGACCGCATCCGGATCGACATAGCGCACGAAGTAGATGCCCTGCACGCGGTCGCGGTCTTCGACAGTGAAGCCAACGCGATCCAGCGCCAGGCCGACACGGCGCCATGCGCGGTCGAAGCCTTCATCGACCTCGACCTTGTCACCCACAAGCTTGGCATGCTGCGGCGCCAGCGGCGCGCTGGCGACCATGGCTTCGGCCGGGGCCACTTCTTTCGCACCCGTCAGCAGCGCAACGATGCGGCTCAGGTATTGCGACTCCAGGCCCGGATCGTTGGGGCGCATGGTCCAGGTCGTGGTCTCGCTTTGCGGGCCGGTCAGGACTTCTTCGGCGCCGCGGTGGCTGACCCAGATCTCGGTCGAACCATCCGGCAGGCGCTCGAGGCGCGTGCGGTACTTGTCGCGTTCGCCGGTCGAGTACGCGCTGTCGAACACACGGCCGATGGCGCGGCGCACGAAGTCCTGCGGGATCTTCGAACGGTTCTCGACCCAGGCGGTTTCCATGGTGCCGGTGGTGGCCGACTCGGTCTCGAGCGCGAAGCCCTGCTCTTCCCAGAACTGGCGCAGTTGCGGCCACAGCTGTTCAGGCGTTTGCTTGACCACCAGCCAGCGCTGGTCGCCATTGCGCTGCACGCTGACGGCATCGGTCGAGATCGGGCCGATCGGCTGGCCGGATGCCGAGACACCGGCCACTGCAGGCACGCCGCCGGCAGCTGCCGCAGCCTGGCCTTGCTGGAATTCGGATGCCGTGGCGACACCGCGGCCATCGGGAATTGCATAGCGGTTGTCGCGCTGCAGCTTGGTCAGGTCGGGCGGCACGTCCAGCGGTGCGGCCTTCTTGGTGCCCTTGTAGTCGACTTTGTCGCCACTGAAGATCGTGGTGCAGGCTGCCAGGCTGAACGCGAGGACCGTGAGCGAGAGCACACGGGCGGCGGCAGGAGCGTTGATCAGGGATGCGCCGTTTGAATTCTTAGTCTTGCGAATAGTCATGTCGTTCGATATCAGGTCAGTAACCCGAACCCTTGCGGATTCAGGATGGGGAATGAACGCCGGCTTCCACCAGGGCGGCACGTACGATCTCGTGGTATTGGGAGGACAGCGGCGCAAGCGGCAGGCGCAGGCCCGCCGGCATCTTGCCCATCTCGGCCAGCGCCCATTTGACGGGCACGGGATTGGGCTCGACAAACAGTCTGGCATGCAGGCCGAGCACGCGGTTGTTGATCTCGAGCGCGCGCGCGATGTCACCATTCATGGCGGCCACACACAGCTCGTGCATTGCGCGCGGTGCCACGTTGGCGGTAACCGAGATATTGCCGGCGCCGCCGCAGAACATCAGCGCCATCGCGGTCGGATCGTCGCCCGAGTACACGGCGAAGGATTTGTCGACCATCTTGAGGAGCTCGATGCCGCGCCCGATATTGCCGGTAGCGTCCTTGATGCCGACGATGTTCCCGATCGGGGCCAGGCGCGCGACCGTCTCGTTGGCCATGTCGGCCACGGTGCGGCCCGGCACGTTGTACAGGATGATCGGCAGGTCGACGGCTTCGGCGATCGTGCGGAAGTGGCGATACATGCCCTCTTGCGTCGGCCGGTTGTAGTACGGCACGACCTGCAGGGACGCGTCCGCGCCGACCGATTTCGCATGACGGGTCAGCGCGATCGCTTCCACGGTCGAATTGCCGCCAGTACCGGCGATGACAGGGATGCGGCCGGCGACATGGTCGACGGCCAGCTTGACGAGTTCGCAATGCTCTTCCGGCGACAAGGTCGCCGATTCGCCGGTCGTGCCCACAATGACGATCGCGTCGGTACCTTCGGCGATGTGCCAGTCGATCAGCGCGCGCAGTGCATCGCGATCGACGGTGCCGTCTTCGAACATCGGGGTGACGATTGCTACGATACTGCCCTTAATCATAATCTTTGGACCGTGCCATTCATTTAAAAATCTGATTGTAGCGGATAGCCCGCCCCTATGGTTCATTCCTGACCACAATATGGTCGAGCCATGCCTCGGTTTTACCATACGCAGGGCCGGCAGCGCACAAGCGCTGCACCTGCGCCGGATGGGGCCGCTCAACGTGGCCATCCTCGTACGCCAGCACCTGCAGCCCGCCATCCTGGGCCAGCGTCAGCAGTTCGCCGGGCGCGAGCAGGAACGCCGGATTTGACGGCTTGCCATACACCTCGTTACCTTGCGCGAAGGTTTCGTAGATCAGGATCCCGTCGGGCCGCAGGCTGGCCGCGATCTGCGCGAACAGCGGCCGGTGCAGGTAATTGGTGACGACAATGACGGCAAAGCGCCCGGCCTCGAAGGGCCAGGTCGCGCCATCGGCTTCGAGATCGCAGGCCAGCGTCGTCACGCCCTCGCCCGCGCTGGCTGCCAGCGCTACCGGATTGCGATCGACGGCCAGCACCTGGATACCCTGCGCAGCAAGCAGGCGCGTGTGGCGCCCGCTACCGCAGGCCAGGTCGAGCGCCTCGCCTGACCGGGCCAGCGGCGCGAAGCGTGCCACCCAGGGCGAAGCGGGCAAGGCCGCCATGTCGACGCTCGTGGTCATCGGCTCAGAGCAGGAAGAACGTGAATGGCGTGGCTGCCAGCTGCACCAGATACCCGCCCAGCGCCATCACCGGCGTGAGCCAGTAGCCAACAACCTTGAGCATCACCAACGCCAGCACAATGAAGAAACCGTAAGGCTCGATGCGGGCAAACGCATAGGCGGCGCGGTGCGGCAGCATTGCCGTGACCACCCGGCCACCATCGAGCGGCGGGATCGGCAGCAGGTTAAAGGCCATGATCAAGAGGTTCGTGATGATGCCGGCCTGCGCCACCTTGTGCGGGAATTCTTCGCCAACCTGGAAGAAAACCAGCAGCACACCCAGGATCAGCCACAGCACGGCCATGATGAAGTTGGCCAGCGGGCCGGCCAGCGCCACCCACGCCATGTCGCGTTTCGGATTACGCAGGCGCCCGAATTCGACGGGCACCGGCTTGGCATAACCGAACACAAAACCGCTGAACAGGAACATCACGATCGGGATCACGATCGTGCCCCAGATATCGACGTGCACCAGCGGATTGAGGCTCATGC
Organism: Telluria sp. LT1R51-2; assembly: GCF_059685775.1. NCBI lineage: Bacteria > Pseudomonadati > Pseudomonadota > Betaproteobacteria > Burkholderiales > Oxalobacteraceae > Telluria > Telluria sp. LT1R51-2. The sequence continues at coordinate 3,048,941 of NZ_JCASIM010000001.1, forward strand.
GCCCCTGCGAATAGGCGGTGTTGTCGCCAAAATACTTGGCGGCGTAAGCGTGGGCGGCTTCATGCAGCGTAATCGCAAACAGGACCGGCAGCGCATACACCGCGATGGTGCGAATCGTTTCTTCCATGGGGGCTGATTCTATCAGAGCGCAGCGCGTACTTGACCGGTGGAATACTTAAGGCAACCTTGCACGCTGCAGCCCGCCCGATTACAGGCCGAACGCTGCCGGGTCGCCCCTGCCCTCGCGAATCAGCACCGGCTCGGGGCCGGTCAGGTCGATCACGGTGGTGGCTTCCAGCATGCCGGCGCCGCCGTCGATGATCAGTTCGATCTGCTTTTCAAGGCGCTCGCGTACTTCATCGGGATCCGACAGCATGTGCTCGTCGCCTGGCAGTTGCAGCGTGGTGCCGATCAGCGGCTCGCCCAGTTCTTCGAGCAGCGCCAGCGTGATGCGGTTTTCAGGCACGCGCAGGCCGATCGTCTTGCGCGACGGGTGCGACAGGCGCCGCGGCAGCTCGCGCGTGGCCTCCAGGATCACCGTGTACGGGCCTGGCATCGTTGCCTTGAGCAAGCGGTATTGCGTGTTGTCCACGCGCGCGTACTGCGCCACTTCGGACAGGTCGCGCACCAGCAGCGTCAGGTGGTGCTTGTCATCGACGCCACGGATGCGGCGCAGCTTCTCGACCGCGTTCTTGTCGTCCAGCCGGCAGACAAGTGCGTAGGCGGAATCGGTCGGCAGCGCGACGATGCCGCCGGCGCTGACGATCTGCGCGGCCTGCTTGATCAGGCGCGCTTGCGGGTTTTCAGGGTGAATCTGGAAAAACTGGCCCATGAATGGTGTCCTTGTTATTGGTTAGCGCAGCGACTGGAGCGCAGCAATGCGCTGCTCCATTGGCGGGTGGGTCGAGAACAGCGCGCCCCAGCCGCCGCCGCTGCTGGAAATGCCCGATGCCGACATCGCTTTCGGCAATGCGCCCGGCGCAAAACCGCCCAGGCGGGCCAGCGCGTGCTGCATTGGCACCGGGCTGCCCATCAGTTTGGCGGCGCCTGCGTCGGCGCGGAATTCGCGCTGGCGCGAGAACCAGGCCACGATGATCGAAGCCAGCAGGCCGAACAGGATTTCGCAGACCATCACGGTGGCGTAGTAGCCGATGCCGGGCGCGTCGCCCTCTTTACGGAACAGCACCTTGTCGACAAAGAAGCCAACCACCCGCGCGAAGAACACGACGAAGGTATTGACCACACCCTGGATAAGGGTGAGGGTGACCATGTCGCCGTTGGCGATGTGAGCGACTTCGTGGCCCAGGACGGCTTCGACTTCGTCCTGATTCATGCTTTGCAGCAGGCCGGTAGACACGGCGACCAGCGCCGAATTCTTGAAGGCGCCGGTGGCAAATGCATTTGGCTCGCCATCGTAGACGGCGACTTCGGGCATGCCGATGCCGGCGCGCTCGGCCAGGCGGCGCACGGTGTCCACCAGCCACTGCTCGGTGGAATTGGCCGGTTGCTCGATCACGCGCGCGCCGGTCGACCATTTGGCCATCGGTTTGCTGATCAACAGCGAGATAAACGAACCGGTAAAGCCGATGACGAGCGACATCACCGCCAGCGAAGCGAAGTCGATGCCCTGCGCCGAAACGGCGCGGCCAAGACCGAGCACGTTCATGACCAGCGACAACACCAGAACGACGGCGAGATTGGTGGCGAGGAAAAGAACAATGCGCTTCATGGCAGACAACTCCCGAATTGATGACAGGATGCCAATATTGGGCTTCTTGTCGGAAAAATCAAGGGCACAGACCACATGCCCGTGCCATCAGCGCTTCGTGCCCAGGAAAAAGCGCAGCATTTCCTTCGATGCAGACGGCCCCGCCGCATCCGTATGCGACCCGGCCGAATTGCCGCCGGCCCACGCATGCCCGGCGCCCTGCACGACCCACTGCTCCGCCATCGCCCGACCCGCATCATCGCGCCAGACACTGCGGCGGCAACGACGCCCGCCATGGGCTGCGTCGTCGTGGCGCACGCTCAGTGGCGTGGCGTGCAGGCCGGCGTGAGCACCTGCATACTGTTGCAGCACGGCGTCGCCATTGGCCGGCGTCACCACGTGATCGGTACTGCCGTGGAACACGATGACGGGCACCACCTCGCGCAAAGCGCGCCCCTTGGCCGGCTTCTTCATGGCCTGCAAGCCGGTAATCATGTCGCGCCCGCTACCGGCAGGCAAACCGGAGTGCACGCCCACTGCCGCGAACAGGTCAGGATACTCGGCCCCCAGCACGGCCGCCATCGCCCCGCCGGCCGACATCCCGGCCACGAATACCTGGGCCGGATCGGCGCCGTGCTCCTTGACGATCTGCCGCGTCAGTCCGGCGATGATGCCTGGCTCACCGGCATCGCGCGCCTGGTGGCCCGACTCGAACCAGTTCCAGCAATGGTTACGGTTCGACGCGCTGTCCTGCTCCGGATACAGCACCAGGCAGTTGGCTTCTTCGGCCAGGCGATTCATGCCGGTGCCGAGCGCGAAATCGTCGGGATTCTGCGTGCAGCCATGCAGCATGACGATCAGCGGACGCGGCGTGCTTGACGGCTGCGAGGGGATATACAGTTTGTAGCGGCGGCGACCGGCGGCGTTCGAAAAGACGCCTGACGTGAAGGTGCCTGCTGCAGCGTCGTTCATGACCGCCACGTCATCATCACCGGCAGGCAGGCCGACGCCCACACCGACGCCGGCGGCGCGCATGGCTGCCTGGCCCTTGCGCAACTGGGCTTGCCAATCGGGCGCCGGGTTGATGTCCACAAAAGCTGTGGCGTCCTTGCTGGCGGGCGCGGAACTCTGCCCCTGCCCCTGCCCCGGCATCAGGCCGGCCTGCGCCAGCGCTTGCTGAATGGTGGCGGTGGCCGAGGCCACATCCTTGTTCTGCACGAGGCGGGCAGAGGTCATCATCTTGTTCATGAATTGGTCGAGCGATTTCATAGCGATCCAGTCTAGGTAAGGGTGCGATCTGCCAGCGCGGCGCGCACGGCAGGTGATGCAACAAATGCGCCCAGGACCTGGATCGAAGCGATCGCATTCCGGGCAAGTTCAGGTGATACGTTGTCTTCGATGACCGCCAGGCCCAGCACATGGATATCCAGTTGCTGCCCCTCTGCTACCAGTTGTTCGAGTTCCTGCACCGAGTAGCGATACAGGCCCATCACATAGCGCTTGCGCACGATGGTCTGGCGGATCACGTCGGCATGCTGCGTGAGCAGGTTGCGAATGGCCGTGCGCACCAGGTCGGTACGGTTGGAATAGAACCCTTCCTCGACCAGCAGGTCGACCTGGGCCAGGTCGACCAGGCCGACGTTGACGGTGACCTTGTCGCTGTCAGGGAGTTTCTGTTGGGGTAAAACTGCTTTCATCGTGCTCTCCATACGCTGCATATACTCCAATTGGAGTATAAAACGGCTTTTACAAGAGCTGATGGGCAAGTTCTTTATAAAAACAGGACAGCAACAGGCGCAGCGCGGCCAGCCGCAGAAGCAGCTGGCCGAACATTGGGATGGAAGGGAGTGTTAGAACCAGTCGTGCCAGACTGGCGTCACGCCGGATGGCAGCGGTGGCAGTTCGGCGAACTCGACCCGCGACTCGCCGGGGGCGTGGAAGTCGGTGCCGCGCGAAGCGAGAAAACCGTAACGCCGCGCGACTTCGGCGTAAGTGCCGTATTGATCGGGCGTATGGCTGCCGGTGACGACTTCGATGGCGGTGCCACCCAGTTGGCGAAATTCATCGAACAGCGCACCCTGGGCCGTGTCGCTGAACTTGTAGCGCCCCGGATGCGCGATGACGGCGATACCGCCCGCGCCCTGGATCCAGCCCATCGCTTCACCAAGCGTGGCCCAGCGATGGGGAACATAGCCCGGCTTGCCTTCGGTCAGGAAGCGGCGGAAGACTTCGGACGTCGTCCGGCACACGCCGATCTCGCACAGGTAGCGCGCAAAGTGGGTGCGCGACATCAGGTCGGGATTGGCGACGTAGCGCAGCGCGCCTTCATACGGTGTGGGAATGCCAGCCTGCTCGAGCTGGGCTGCCATCTCGCGGGCCCGTTTTTCGCGGCCATTGCGCGTTGCCGCCAGGCCGGCGGTCAGCGCCGGATTGTCTTCGTCGACCTGCAGGCCGACGACGTGGACCGTGTCGTTGGCCCAGGTGACCGAAATCTCGACGCCCGCCACGAAGCGCATGCCCAGCGCCGTGGCCGCCTGCCGCGCAGCCTTGACGCCGCTGATTTCGTCATGGTCGGTCAGCGCCCATACATTCACGCCGCTCTTGCCGGCGTAAGCGGCCACGTCCGCTGGCGCAAGGACGCCATCGGAGACATTGGAATGGCAGTGCAGGTCGACTTTCAGCATGGAATATTCAGCAGGCGGGATGGACGCTCCATTGTACGCGCATCAAACTGCCGGCGCAGCGAGGAAGTCTTCGATCATGCGCGCGAGCAATTCGGGCTGGTCGTGGTGCAGCATGTGCCCCGCCTGCGGCACCATGCGCGCCGTGACGTGCTTCAGATAGCCCATGCGGCGGTCGACTTCGGCGCGCGCCTGCTCCTTCGCGCCCATCCAGCGCCACATATCGGTGTCCTCGGCCTCGACCCACAGCACCGGCGCCGTGATGGCCGACCAGGCTGCCATCATCTCGTCGACGTGGTACAGCAGTGGGCCCGTCATCTTGTGGGCCGGATCGCCCAGGATGCGCCACTGGCCGTCGCGGTCCTGCTCGGACCAGTGCGCAGCAAGAAAACTCGAGCGCTCATACGACAGGCGCGGATTGGTCTTGCGCAGGCGCGCCGCCACTTCGTCGAGGCTCGCATAGCCGCGCATCTCGGGTGGCGCGCGCAATTCGTCGAGCCAGTTGGCCAGCCGTTTCGGATACTGCGCTGCTTTCGTGCCCGGCAGGCCGAAGCCTTCCAGATTGATCAGCTTGCCCACGCGGTGAGGCCGCACGCCGGCGTACAGGCCGGCGATATTGCCACCCATGCTGTGGCCGAGCAGGTTCACGGCCTCGTCCGGTGCGAAACGGTCGAGCAGCGCATCGAGGTCCGCCACGTAATCCGGGAACCAGTAGGTATCGGCACCGGAACGGTCACTGTGTCCGAAGCCGCGCCAGTCCGGCGCGATCACGTGCCAGTCGCCCGCCAACGCATCGACAACGAACTGGAACGAGGCCGCCACGTCCATCCAGCCATGCAGCATGAACAGCTTGGGCGCGCCCTCGTTCCCCCAATGGCGCACGTGAAGGCGCAGGCCGCGCACGGTGACAAATTCTGAACGTGAAAGTTTCATGAGGCCTCGAAAAAAGTACGATCGTTCAGGCAATTATATCGCCGGGCCGTTGAATTCGCGCACCGTGGCCCCATCTGCCGGTCTTCGGGCGATGGCGAAGCCGGCGCTGCCCCCGGCATGGGGCGGTAAAATAGCGCCATTCCAACCTTCTGCGAGCGCATCCATGGCCATTTACCAGCTGGGCGAACATGCACCCGAGATCGATCCGTCGGCGTTTGTCGCCGATTCGGCCACGCTGATCGGCAAGGTCACGCTGGCAGCCAACACGTCGGTGTGGTTCGGCGCCACGCTGCGGGGCGACAACGAACGCATCACCATTGGCGAAAACAGCAATGTGCAGGAAGGCACGGTGATGCACACCGACATGGGCTATCCGCTCGACATCGGCCAGGGCGTGACGATCGGCCACCAGGCCATGCTGCACGGTTGCACGGTCGGCGACGGCTCGCTGATCGGCATCGGCGCGGTGATCCTGAACGGCGCCCGCATCGGCAAGGGTTGCCTGGTCGGCGCCGGCGCGCTGGTCACCGAGAACAAGATATTTCCCGATCATTCACTGATCCTGGGTTCGCCCGCGAAGGTGGTGCGGACACTGACACAAGAAGACCTGCTGCGCCTGCAGGGCAATGCCGCGAGCTATGTCGCGCGAGGCCAGCTATTCAATACACAGCTAAAGAGAATCGGATAAAGAATGACGACACCAGACACCACGCTTGACGTTACCAGCACCACCGGCGACACGCTGCAAAAATTCATCTTCGACAACGCCGCCGTGCGCGGCGAGCTGGTCGAAATTTCCGACACCTGGCGCGAGATCCAGGCGCGCCACGGCTACCCGAAAGCGGTGCGCTCGGTGCTGGGCGAGATGGTGGCCGCCTGCGCGCTGCTGTCGGCCAACCTCAAGTTCAATGGCTCGATCGTGATGCAGATCCACGGCGACGGCCCGGTGCGCCTGCTCGTCGTCGAATGCGACGCCGACCTGCGCATGCGCGCCACGGCCAAGCTGGCGCCGGACGTCGACGTCACCGACGACGCCACGCTCGGCCAGCTGGTCAATGTACAGGGCACGGGCCGCTTTGTGATCACGCTCGACCCGCTCGAAAAAATGCCGGGCCAGCAGCCGTACCAGGGCATCGTGCCGCTGGACGGCGACGACGTCGCCACGGTCATCGAAAACTACATGTTGCGTTCGGAGCAGCTCGACACGCGCCTGTGGGTTGCTGCCGACGACAAGGTCGCGCGCGGCATGCTGCTGCAGAAGCTCCCGCGTCACAGCGGTAGCGAAGACCAGACCAAGCAGGCATCCGAGGCAGAAGACCTGGAAACCTGGAACCGCGCCGCGGCGCTGGGCGGCACGCTCAAGCACGAAGAGCTGCTGTCGACCGACATCTCGACGCTGATGCACCGCCTGTTCTGGGAAGAGACGATCCGCGTGTTCGACCCGATGCACCCGCAGTTCCATTGCAGCTGCAACCGCGAAAAGGTCGGCAACATGCTCAAGATGCTGGGCCAGCAGGAAGTGGAAACGGCACTGGACGAGCTGGGCGAACTGGGCATCAACTGCGATTTCTGCGGCAAGCACTATTCGTTCGACAAGGTCGATTGCGCGCAGCTGTTTGCCGTCGATACCGCAGCCCAGACGCTGATTCCGCCGAGCGGCAGCACGCATTAATAGCACGCACTAATAGCACGCACTAAGACAACTCACCAGATTGTCGACAGGCCGGCCTTGCGCCGGCACTGTCGGACTATTCAGGGCGCTTCGGCGCCCTGTTCTTATTGAGCGGCCTGCAGCGGCGCGGCCTGCTGTGTATCGGCTGCGAATTCGTAGGTGATCAGGCTTTCGTTGTCCCACTCCTTGCTGCGCACCGGAACGATAAAGCTGTGATGATCTTCGCTCAGCGTCAATAGCCTGGTGCGCTCACCCGATGTCACGCGCGCTGCCTCGAGCCGCTTTGGCGCGCGATAGGACAGCGCCGTCATTGGCGCATGACACATCCCGCCGACCACTGCCATGGCGCTGCGCATCACAATACCGATCTCGTCCTTCATCACCGCCCATGCCACTTCGCATTCAAGACGCAGGTCGCCCAGCCGGCGCGCGTTGTCCGGCACGCCGGGGCTGCGCACGCGCGGACGCCAGCGCATCCGTGATTTTTTACGGTTCAAAACCAGGTCGGCGTTGTCGTCGAATGCTTGCTGGTTACGCGGCAGAATGAACGTCGCATCGCTGTCGAGCGCGAGCGGAAGATCCACCGTGTCGCCGGACAGGCGCAGGGCCAGGCCGTCCGGCGGCTGGGTCGTGCCATCCTGGTTCTTCAATTCAAAGCGCAGGCTGGCGCCTGGTGCGAGGCCATGGTGCTTGTCGAACGCGTCCAGCCCACGCGACATGATGCGGTAGGGGCGTAGCTCAGGGTCCTTGACGCCGCTGACTTCGACCTTCGTTTCCATGCTGGCTTCGGGTGCCGTTACCTGCGCCCATGCCGGGCCGGAAAGTACCAGGGCCAGTGCCACTACCGCGCGTTGCGACATCATGTGATGACCTTTATTATCAGAAACAAATCAGTCTACGCGACGGGCGCGCGCCAATTCTCACCCTTCGTCACACGTCTTGTACCGTCCTGCGGCGATTCGTCTGTGATGGTAAGCTGATGTTTGTTTGATACTGTTGTATTTTCAGACAGTGGCACCAAATACATCTCACTGACTAATGGAGAAACACACATGAACATCGATATTGGCATCAACACCGAAGACCGCGCAAAAATCGTCGAATCGCTCTCGACCGTGCTGGCCGACAGCTACATGCTGTACCTGAAGACCCACAACTTCCACTGGAACGTGACCGGTCCGATGTTCCAGACCCTGCACGTGATGTTCCAGGAGCAGTACACCGAACTGTGGACCGCGCTGGATGATATCGCCGAGCGTATCCGCGCACTGGGCCACTTCGCACCAGGCACCTACAAGCGTTATGTGGAACTGTCGACCATCACCGAAGAAACCGATGTGCCGTCGGCCAAAGAGATGATCCGTCAACTGGTCGAAGGCCAGGAAGCCGTGATCCGCACCGCACGCGCTGCTGTTCGTATTGCTGACGAAATCGACGATTTCCCGACCGCCGACATGCTGTCGACCCGCATGGAAGTGCACGAGAAAAATGCATGGATGCTGCGCGCATTCTTGGAGCAAGGCGCAGGCCACGAACAGGGCGACGCATCGTCGCAGTCGAAAGAGTAAGAAGCACTGCGGCCCTTCGCGGGCCGCAGTATCGCTGATAAGTTAGCGCAAAAACGTCGTTCCAGCGAAAGCGGGAACGACGTTTTTTTGCGTGCGTGGCGAAGCGTCTTACTTCCCGCCACTCATGTGCAGGTCGACAACCTTCATGATCTCGAGGGTCAGGTCCATATCGAACTCCCCTGCCATCATTGCCGCCTGCAACGCGTCGCGCGGCATGCCTACACTGGCAGCCAGTTCGCCCAGGGCGGGCGCCTGCGCCACTGCCTGCAGGGCGGCGGTGATCACGGCGCCATCGCCATCTTCGAACGCTTCGGCCAGGCAGTCTGCGATCGCGTCGAGCGAATCCAGACTGGCGGGATCGATCGGGGTAGTTTCTTCAGTCATGATGATTGGTTCAGTGTGCAGCAGCGCCGGTTGGCTTGGCGCCCGGTTTCGGCGGTGGCGGTGGTGGCGGCACGGTCATCGATTCGACCGGAATTTCATTCTTGCGCAGCACCTGCACGAAAATCTCGTTCTGCTTGATCATGCCCAGATCGTAGCGCGCACGCTCTTCGACGGCGCCCGTGCCTTCGGTCAGGTCATCGACTTCAGAGTCGAGCTTGCTGTTGCGCGCGGTGAGCTGCTCGGTCTTGATGCGCGTGGTTTCGACCTGGTTCTGCATGTCGGCCACGGACAGCCAGCCGCCCTTGCCAAGCCAGAGGGGATACTGGATCAGCACGAGCAGCGCAGCCAGGACAATCGTGATCAAGCGCATGGTGAGAAACGAAGGAGATGAAAAAGCCGGCGCGCGGGTGGGATGAGCCCATCCCGCGCGCCGGCCCCAGGGGATTACTTCAGGTTGTAGAACGCGTCACGGCCCGGGTAGCTGGCGATGTCGCCCAGATCTTCCTCGATGCGCAGCAACTGGTTGTACTTGGCCATGCGGTCCGAACGCGACAGCGAACCGGTCTTGATCTGCAGCGCATTCAGGCCCACCGCGATATCGGCGATGGTCGAATCTTCGGTTTCACCCGAGCGGTGCGAGATCACGGCGGTGTAGCCGGCGCGCTTGGCCATCTCGATGGCGGCGAACGTTTCGGTCAGGGTGCCGATCTGGTTGATCTTGATGAGGATCGAGTTGGCGATGCCCTTCTGGATGCCTTCTTTCAGGATCTTGGTGTTGGTAACGAACAGGTCGTCGCCCACCAGCTGGACTTTCTTGCCCAGTGCGGCGGTCAGCGTAGCCCAACCTTCCCAGTCGCCTTCGTGCATCGCGTCTTCGATCGAGATGATCGGGTACTTGTCGCACCAGGTCGCGAGCATGTTGGTGAAGTCCTCTGCCGACAGGCTCAGGCCGCCTTCGCCTTCGAGCACGTAACGGCCATCCTTGTAGAACTCGCTGGCGGCGCAATCCAGGCCCAGCGCGATGTCCTTGCCGGCCACGTAGCCAGCCTGCTCGATCGCTTCCATGATCAGTTTGATGGCTTCTTCATGGTTGGCCACCGACGGGGCGAAACCGCCTTCGTCGCCGACTGCCGTGTTCAGGCCGCGTGCGTGCAGGATTTTTTTCAGCGTGTGGAACACCTCGGCGCCGTAGCGGATGGCTTCCTTGAACGACGGGGCGCCCACCGGGATGATCATGAATTCCTGGATGTCCAGGTTGTTGTCGGCGTGCGCGCCGCCGTTGATGACGTTCATCATCGGCACTGGCATCTGCATCGCGCCCGAACCGCCGAAGTAGCGGTACAGCGGCAGGCCCGCTTCTTCGGCGGCGGCCTTGGCCACGGCCATCGACACGGCCAGCATGGCGTTGGCGCCCAGGCGGCTCTTGTTTTCGGTGCCGTCGAGATCGATCAGGGTGCGGTCCAGGAACGCTTGCTCGTTCGCGTCCAGGCCCATGATCGCTTCGGAGATCTCGGTGTTGATATTTTCGCAGGCTTGCAGCACGCCTTTGCCGAAGTAGCGCTTCGGATCGCCATCACGCAGTTCGATCGCTTCGCGCGAGCCGGTCGATGCGCCCGACGGCACTGCCGCGCGGCCCATCACGCCCGATTCGAGCAGGACGTCGCATTCGACGGTAGGGTTGCCGCGCGAATCCAGGATTTCGCGGCCGATGATATCAACGATAGCACTCATGTTTCTCAGTCTCCAGAAGGTAGGTAATCTTGGGGGGACCACCGTGCTCCGGATCCCTCAGGGATACCCGCAACACGGTGCATCCAAACCTGAACGGTTACTTGAAGTCGAATTCCAGGAACGGCGACTTCTTGACGACGCGGTCGATCTCGACCAGGGTCGTCAGGAGCTCTTTCATGCGCGCCAGCGGCACTGCATTCGGACCATCCGACATCGCATTGGCCGGATCCGGGTGCGTTTCCATGAACAGGCCGGCAATGCCCGACGCCACGGCGGCGCGCGACAGTACAGGGATGTGCTCGCGCTGGCCGCCCGACGACGTGCCCTGCCCGCCCGGCAGTTGCACCGAGTGGGTCGCATCGAACACCACCGGGCAGTTCGATTCGCGCATGATGGCCAGGCCACGCATGTCCGACACCAGGTTGTTGTAGCCGAACGAGGCGCCACGTTCGCACGCCATGAAATTGTCTTCTTCCAGGCCGGCATCGCGCGCAGCGGCGCGCGCCTTGTCGATGACGTTCTTCATGTCGCCCGGGGCCAGGAACTGGCCCTTCTTGATATTGACCGGCTTGCCCGAACGCGCGCAGGCGTTGATGAAGTCAGTCTGGCGGCACAGGAACGCCGGCGTTTGCAGCACGTCGACGATGCTCGCGACATGCGGGATCATTTCGGCGTCATGGACGTCGGTCAGGACCGGCACGCCGATTTCGCGGCGCACGTCAGCCAGGATCTCGAGACCCTTCTCGATGCCAGGGCCGCGGAACGATTTGCCCGACGAGCGATTGGCCTTGTCGAACGACGATTTGTAGATGAACGGAATACCCAGTGCCGCGGTGATTTCCTTGAGCGTGCCTGCCGTGTCCATCGCCATCTGGCGCGATTCGATCACGCAGGTGCCGGCGATCAGGAAGATCGGGTGCTCGAGGCCGACGTCGAATCCGGCGAGTTTCATGCTGCATCTCCTTGGAGTGCTGGTGCGGCCAGTTCAACGTTGGCGGCAGTGTTGGTGTTCGATGCCTGGTGCGCCAGGGCGGCCCGGATAAACGACGTGAACAGCGGGTGGCCGTTGCGCGGCGTCGACTTGAACTCGGGGTGGAACTGCACGCCCATATACCAAGGGTGCGAGTTCGCGCCGGTACGTGGCAGTTCCATGATTTCGCACAGGTCTTCGTTCGGCGTACGTGCCGATACGGTCAGGCCGGCAGCCTCGACCTTTGGCAGGTAGTGGTTATTGCCTTCGTAACGGTGACGGTGACGCTCGGTGACGACGTTGCCGTAGATTTCAGCGGCCAGCGTGCCCGGGTTGACGGCGCAGGTCTGCGCGCCCAGGCGCATCGTGCCGCCCAGGTTCGAATTGGTGTCGCGCTTTTCGACCTTGCCGTCGTGGTTCTGCCACTCGGTGATCAGGGCGACGACCGGCTGGTCGGTTTCAGGATCGAACTCGGTCGAGTTGGCGTTGGCCAGGCCCGCCATATTGCGTGCGTACTCGATCAGCGCGACCTGCATGCCCAGGCAAATGCCCAGATACGGGATCTTGTTTTCGCGGGCATAGCGGGCAGCGGCGATCTTGCCTTCGACGCCGCGCTTGCCGAAGCCGCCCGGCACCAGGATCGCATCGTACTTGGCCAGATGGTCGCAGCCGCGGGTTTCGATTTCTTCGGAATCGAGGTACTCGATGTTGACGCGGCTTTCGGTGTGGATGCCGGCGTGGCGCAGCGCTTCGGTCAGCGATTTGTACGACTCGATCAGGTCGACGTACTTGCCGACCATGCCGATCGTGACTTCGTGCTTTGGATTTTCGAGCGTGTGGATCAGCTTGGTCCACATCGACAGGTCGGCTTTTGGTGCTTCCAGGCCAAGCGCTTCGAGGATGATGTCATCCAGGCCCTGGTCGCACAGCACTTGCGGCACCTTGTAGATGGTGTCGACGTCCCACACCGAAATGACGGCCTGCTCTTCGACGTTGGCGAACAGCGAAATCTTGGCGCGTTCGTCGTCGGGAATCGGGCGGTCGGCGCGGCACAGCAGCGCGTTGGGCGAGATGCCGATTTCGCGCAGCTTCTGCACGCTGTGCTGGGTCGGCTTGGTCTTGAGTTCGCCGGCCGAAGCGATGAACGGCACGAGCGTCAGGTGCACGAATGCGGCGCCCTTGCGGCCCGAACGCAGCGACAGCTGACGCGCCGCTTCGAGGAATGGCAGCGACTCGATGTCGCCGACGGTGCCGCCGATTTCGACCAGCGCCACGTCCACGCCTTCGGCGCCGCGACGGATGTAATCCTGGATCTCGTTGGTGATGTGCGGGATCACCTGCACGGTCTTGCCGAGGTATTCGCCACGACGTTCCTTGCGGATCACTGATTCATAGATCTGGCCGGTGGTGAAATTATTCACCTTCTTCATGCGGGTGCTGATGAAGCGCTCGTAGTGGCCAAGGTCGAGGTCAGTCTCGGCGCCGTCGTCGGTGACGAACACTTCGCCGTGCTGGGTTGGACTCATGGTGCCCGGATCGACGTTGATGTACGGATCGAGCTTGAGCATGGTGACTTTGAGACCGCGGCTCTCGAGGATTGCGGCGAGGGAGGCGGCTGCAATCCCTTTGCCCAGGGAAGAGACGACGCCGCCAGTGACGAATACGAATTTGGTCATTGTGCTGATGGTGCCGAACGGCACACGCGGGAAATAGAAATTATACCTTAAAGCGGCAAATATCGCCTCATATCAAGGCGTTAACTTCTCTAGCAACACTGTCGCTGGCCGATCACAAAATCACCAATTACCACCCATTTTGAGTGCTTTTTAATTTCAGTTGGGCAATAATCGGGACCAGTAACCTCGAACTTCACGTCAATGACAACGCCAGTCGAGATCGTCGGCTGGCCACCTATTCCCGGTGCTGGACCGCGCCGCATTCACACATTTCACGCAGATCACACATGGGCAACTTTATCAAACTCAATATCGGCACGCGACTGGCAGCAGGGTTCGCACTGACCCTCATGATGACGGTCATTATCGCGACCGTCGGCGTCTGGCGCCTGAATCAGGTCGCGCAAGAAACGCAGATCATCCTGGCCGAGCCGCTCGCGAAAGAACGCATGATCGCCGAGTGGTACACGCAGATTTTCGCCGCCGTGCGCCGCACCGCTGCCATCGTCAAGAGCAGCGACGGCTCGCTGACCGCCTACTTCAAGGAAGACGCGGCCGCCACCGGCAAGCTGTCGGCCGACCTGGTCAAGAAGATCGAGCCGTTAATTAGCGGTGACGACGAAACCGCCCTGTTCAAGTCGGTGATGGAACACCGCGCCGCTTACAGCAAGGCGCGCGACGGCGCCATCAAGGCCAAGGCCGATGGCAATACCGAACTGGCTGAACAGATCCTGACCCAGCAATTCACGCCGGCCGCCAAGGCCTACGAAGAGCGCGTCCATGACCTGGTCGACCTGCAACAACAGCACATCAGCAACAGCGCTGCGATGATTGCCCGCACCGCCGAACGGGGCAACGTCGTCATCGGTTCGCTGGCAGCCGGCGCCCTGCTGCTGGGCGGCGTCTTCGCCTGGCTGCTGACCCGCTCGATCACCGGGCCGCTGCGCCGCGCCGTGCAGGCTGCCGAACAAGTCGCCGCTGGCGACCTGACCGTGCGCATCGACAGCAGCGCCAGCGATGAAACGGGCGCCCTGCTGCGCGCGCTGGGCAATATGAATGCCAGCCTGGCCAAGATCGTCGACGAAGTGCGTACCGGCACCCAGACCATCAGCGGCGCCTCGGGCGAGATCGCCGCCGGCAGCTTCGACCTGTCGAGCCGTACCGAACAACAGGCCGCCGCGCTGGAAGAAACCGCTGCCTCGATGGAAGAACTGACGGGCACCGTGCGCCAGAACGCCGACAATGCGCGCCAGGCCAACCAACTGGCGATTGCCGCCTCGAGCGTCGCGACGCAGGCCGGCGCTTCGGTCGACCAGGTCGTCGCCACAATGGGCTCGATCAACGAGTCGTCGCGCAAGATCGTCGACATCATCAGCGTCATCGACGGCATCGCGTTCCAGACCAACATCCTGGCCCTGAACGCTGCCGTGGAAGCAGCGCGCGCCGGCGAGCAGGGCCGCGGCTTTGCGGTCGTGGCGTCCGAAGTGCGTACGCTGGCGCAGCGCTCGGCGGCGGCCGCCAAGGAAATCAAGGGCCTCATCGGCGACTCGGTCGACAAAGTCGATACCGGCACCAAGCTGGTCGACCAGACCGGCGCGACGATGCGCGAAGTGGTGGACTCGATCCGCCGCGTGACCGACATCATGGGCGAGATCTCGTCGGCCAGCCAGGAGCAGATCACCGGCATCGACCAGGTCAACCAGGCCATGGGCCAGATGGACAACGCAACCCAGCAGAACGCCGCACTGGTCGAAGAAGCCACTGCCGCCACGGCGTCGCTGCAGGATCAGGCCAAGCGCCTGGCACAGGTGGTCGATGTGTTCAAGCTCGACGCCGCGCACACGACCCCGATCGTGGTGAGCACGCCCGTCAAGCGTCCGCCACCGGCACGGCCGGCACTGAGCAAGCCAGCGCCGCGTGCACAGGCCAAGTCTGCTGTCACGCCTGCAGTTACCCCTGCTGATATGACTGCCGAAGAGCCAGTGAGCAAGACTGCGGAAAAGCCAGCAACCAAACCTGTCAGCAAGCCGATCGCCAAATCAGCCAGCAAGCCAGTCGCCACGACCAAGATGAATGAAGCGGAGTGGGAAGAGTTCTAAACTTCCAGCCACTGCCTGCAAAAACCGCCGTCCCCGCTCCGGGCACGGCGGTTTTTTGCTTTGTGACCGTATTTTTCAACAACGTCGCACATCCGCATCAAATTCACTAACAAGTTAGCACATTTGTGCAAATGTGATACTATTTGGAAAGATCAACTCCGGTCTCACGTAATGGCGCGGTCACGTGTCGTTGCTTGCCGTTCCCACGGCATGTCACGGGCATCCTTGCCCTGAGTTCCTCTCCGGAACTGCCCTACCACGCGCCCCCGCTGCGCGCACTTCGCCCCTTCCGGGTCGCCCATCGCGTTCACGAACGCCACGATTTTGCAGGTGCTAATTTGTCTCCAACCACAAACCGCATGCCAACGGCATCGCCACATCTCCCCTCCTCCCAACCGGGTATCCTCGACCGGCTGTGCGACAAGCTCGGGATTCCCCGCTCACTGCTGTGGGGCTTCGTCGGCCTGCTGATCTTCATGATCGGCGATGGCGTCGAACTCGGTTATCTGGCGCCCTACCTGGCCCAGAAAAACATGGTCGAAGCCGATATCGCGGTGTTGTTCACCGTGTATGGCGTGACCGTGGCGATCGGTTCCTGGTGTGCCGGTGCGCTGTCGAATATCTGGGGTCCGAAGAAAGTCATGCTGATCGGCGCCGGTATCTGGGTCGTGTTCCAGGTGGTGTTCCTGACATTCGGCGTCGGCCAGATGAGCTACCCGATGATGCTGGCCGGCTACGCCTTGCGCGGCTTCGGCTATCCGCTGTTTGCCTACGGCTTCCTGGTCTGGATCGTGGCCGCCACGCCGGCCAAGAAGCTGGGCCTGGCGATGGGCTGGTTCTGGGTCGCCTATGCGGCCGGCCTGCCGACCCTCGGCGCGCTGGTCGCCAGCTTCTCGGTGCCATTGATCGGTGCGCTGGCCACGTTCTGGCTGTCGCTGATCCTGGTGATTGCCGGCGCCGCACTGGCCCTGCTGTGCGTGAAGGATGCCGCCGGCACGAAGCGCCTGGCGCCAGTCGGTGAAAAGCCGTTGACGTCACTGATGGGCAGCGTCTCGATCATGTGGGAAGAGCCGAAGACCTCGCTCAGCGGCGTGGTGCGCACCATCAATACCGCATCGATGTTCGGCTTCTTCATCGTGCTGCCGGGCTTCTTCATGGAGGTGATCGGCTTCACGCTGGAGCAGTGGCTGCGCCTGGTCACGGTGATTTTTGTCGCGAATATTGCCGGCAACATCATCTCGAGCCGCCTGGCTACCCGCTTTGGCCTGCGCAACACCGTCATCTGGATGGGCGCCGTCGGCAGCGCCATCACGACCCCGCTGTTCTTCTACATGCCGCAGCTGTTCATCGGTAACTTCTACATCGCCGCACTGTTCGGTGCGATGTACGGCATGACGCTGGGCGGCTTCGTACCCCTGTCGGCACTGATGCCGCTCCTGGTGCCGAAAAACCGTGCCGCTGCACTGTCGGTGCTGAGCCTGGGCGCGGGTGCATCCACCTGGGTCGGCCCAGCCATTGTCGCCATCTTCAGCGCGTCGCTCGGCGTGGCAGGGATCATCTGGATTTTTGCCGGGCTGTATGCGCTCAGTGCGTTCCTGATGATTCCACTGCGCGATCCGGAAGAACTGCGTGACGACAAGACCGCCAAACGCGCAGCAGTGCCGGTCGCGTCGGCTGCGGCCGCACCCGCTACCGCGCACTGACAGGAGCAGGCCCCGCCTGCATGTCAGTCGTGACAACGCGATCAGGCATTTTTGGCTGCGTTGTCATACCGCGCGAATTCGGCATGGTGAGCTGCATGCTGCGCGCCACCCGGTTCCCAGTAGTCAGCATACCTGCGGCGCAGTTGCGCAAGATCCGGCGCGAAGTCGAGGGCTGCCGCCGACCGTGCCAGGGCCTCGTCGGCCTGGCGCTGCGCCACGGCGCGCAGGTGCGGATCTCCGCAGCGGCCCAGTTCACCGCACACCCACTGCAGGTGCAGCGCAATTTCCAGCACCCCCGCGCCATCGCGGGCCAGCGGCGGGAAGACATCGTTGAACATGTCGTCCAGCGACAGCAGCGGCACTTCGATGCGGTCGTGGTCGGGCTCGACGCCGAAATCGGGATGGGTCCACGCATCGAAGATCCGGTAGACCGCGTTGAGCACGACAATGGCGGTGCCCGGATCGTTGATGCCGGCCGACAGCGCGCGGCTGCCGATCTCGGTCAGCACGACCAGCCCGAAGCCCGGGTCTTCGTCAAACTGGCGCAGTGGTCCAATGATAAATGCCTTGGCGATCAGGTCCGGTTCGATCGTACCGGCGTCTTGCCCATCGGGCAGCACGTACCCGATCGGGCGCGAGCAGACGATCAGCGCGCCGGGCGCAACCGCCAGCGTGATGCGCAGCTTGCGTTCGGCGGCGATGCGCTGCAGCGCATCCATGTCCACCCGCTGCAGATAGCCGCTCGCCTGGCTGTGAAAGGCCAGGCCGGCCGGTGGGCCGAAGGCCACCATGCCGCCCATGCAAGGCAGCCGGGTGCGGCGCGCCATCGCTTCGGCGGCCGCCCGTTCGACCCGGGCAATCACGGCGCCCAGGCGGCCCAGGCGCGCAATGCTGTCGACCCAGCGCACGAACACGAGCACGACGATCACCAGCGTGAGCAGGGTCAACACGAACAGGGTGAACCGGCCCGGCTTGCCGAAGTAATCGTTGGTGGTAGCGCTCAGGCCGATGATGGCGAAAATGAAGGCGCCAACAAAGATCGACAGCGCGTTCTGCGAAACGTCATCGGCGATCACGAGCGGAAACGCACGCTCGGTGGCCGACTGCCCGGTCGACGCATACGCGGCCACCATCGACGCGACAGCGAAAGTGGCGACGCCCAGCATGCTGGCGGCGATCACCTTGAGCAGGTCGACGATCGAGCCTTGCGCAATCTCCGGCACTTTCCAGTCGATCGGGATGCTGTCGACCAGGTGCGCCAGCGCCACGCCGGCAACGGATAAAACGCAGGCGATCATGGGCTTGACCCACAGCCGCTCGCGCAAGCGATTCATCAGAAATTGCATCCGGGCCGACAGGATCATGGTGGTCAGTCAACTCCTCTAGTCAAAGCGTGGTATGGCAAGCTGCCCCTGCAGCGTAGAGCAATGATCAAAACCACCATATTTCAGTACGACACGTCGGCGCGCTGCAGTGTGTTGACACGCCATCCCGGCAGCGCCATACTTGCCCGATGTTAGCGTTATCAGTCAACGCTGGCATCACTATAAAAATATCTGGAGACAATCAATGTTCAAGCGCGGGCCTGAGACACCTGTGGCGACGGGCGGCAACCTCGCCTGGCGAGAAAAGATCAGCTATGGCGTGGCAGACATGGGCTTCAATTTTTATTGGGCCAATATTGCCACCTTCCTGCTGATCTTCTACACCGACACCTTCGGCATCTCGGCGGCGCAGGCAGCCACCCTGCTCGCCTCGATCAAGCTGATCAACGCCTTCACTGACCCCGTGATCGGCGCCTTTGCCGACCGCACCAATACCCGCTTCGGCAAGTTCCGGCCCTACCTGATCTGGATGTCGATCCCGCTTGGCGCAGCGGCCGTGCTCACCTACACCACGCCCGACCTGGATGCCAACGGCAAGCTGCTGTGGGCCTACGGCAGTTATCTGGCGATGATGGTCTGCTACACCTGCGTGAACATTCCCTACAACGCGCTCTCCGGCGTGATCTCGAACGATCCGCAGGAGCGCTCGACGATCAACGGCCTGCGCTTCATCTTTGCTTTTGCCGGCAGCACGCTGGTAACGGCCGCCACGCCGGCAATGGTGGCATGGCTCGGCGCTGGCGACGACGTGCGCGGCTGGCAGTTGACGATGCTCGCCTGGAGCGTGGCGGCATCGGTCATGTTCCTGATTACCTTTCTCAATACGCGCGAGCGCGTGCTGCCCCCGCCCGGCCAGAAGAACGACGTCTGGCGCGACATCCGCGACCTGGCGGCCAACCGGCCCTGGGTCGTGCTGTTCGTGCTGGCCCTGGTGATCATGGTGACGATCACGCTGCGCACCACGACCTCGGCCTACTACTTCAAGTACGTCGTCGGCCGCCCCGAGCTGATGGCGACCTTCGTGCCGACCTATATGGTGTTTGCGGCCATCGGCGCGGCCTGCACGCCGCTGCTCACGCGCTTCATCGACAAGAAGCGCCTGATGATCCTGTTGATGAGCTGCACGGCCGTGCTGTCATCGCTGTTCTTCCTGATCCCCGCCGACCGGATCGACCTGATGTTCGTGCTGCAGGCGGGCCTGGGCTTCGTGCTCGGGCCCAAGTCGCCGCTGGCGTTCTCGATGTATGCCGACACCGCCGACTACAACGAATGGCGCACCGGCCGGCGCGCCACCGCGATGACCTTCGCCGCCGCGACCTTCTCGCAAAAGCTTGGCACCGCGGTGGCGGTCAGCGTCATCGGCGCCGTCTTCACCTGGCTCGGCTACGTGCCCAACGCGGCGCAGAGCGTCGGCTCGCAGGCCGGCATCGTCTGGCTGATGTCGTTCGTGCCGGCCGCCTTTGCGCTGGTGGCCGTGCTGGTGATGTGCTTGTATAACCTCGACGCCAAGGCCCTGGCGCGCATGGGCGCCGAACTGGCCGCGCGCAAGGCGGCGCCATGATTCCAATGGAGATTGCCCCGATGCTGTACCCGCAAGACGACCGCTATGTGCTCACCAGCCCGACCGCCATGCCGCAGGCAGGCGGCTTCCTGTGGAACCGCAGGATGATGATCCAGACGACCTGCCGCGGCTATGCCACCGCGCAGTTCATGCAGCCCGAACCCGGCAAGTACTCGCACGGCCCGAACATGGAAGCAAAATCGTTCATGCAGCCGGAGCAGAATTACTATGCCCACCATCCGGGCCGCTTCGTGTACGTGAAGGATGAAGACACGGGCGAGCTGTTTTCGGCGCCGTACGAACCGGTACGCGGTGGCCTTGATCGCTATGCGTTCTCGGTCGGGCGCACCGACCTGCAATGGACGATCGAAAAGCTGGGTATCCGCATCGACCTGACGCTGGCGCTGCCGGTCGACGACGTGGCCGAACTGTGGACCGTGGCCGTCACCAATTTGTCGGCGCGCCCGCGCCGCATCAGCATCTACCCGTACTTCACGGTCGGCTACATGTCGTGGATGAACCAGTCGGCAGAGTACCGGCATGACCTGGGCGGCATCGTCGCGACCTGCATCACGCCGTACCAGAAGCTGGAGGATTTCTTCAAGAACCGCCTGCTGAAAGACCGCACGGTGCTGCTGTGCGAGCAAGCGCCGGATGCCTGGGAAACCGGGCAAAAGGTGTTCGAAGGCGAAGGCGGCCTGCATGCGCCGTCGACGCTGGCGCCCGCGCTGCTGCCCTGCGGCGATGCGCGCTACGAAACGCCAGCCGCCGTCGTCCAGTATCGCCTGGCCCTGGCGCCCGGCGAGGCCGCCACCCGCCGCCTGCTGTTCGGCCCTGCGTTCAACGACGCCGAGATTGCCCTGCTGCGCCAGCGCTACCTGAGCGAAGAAGGCTTCGCCGCTGCCGCGCGCGACTACGCCGCCTACATCGCCGAGGGCGACGGCGTGCTGCAGATCGCCACGCCCGACCCCGAGCTGGATAATTTCGTCAACACGTGGCTGGCGCGCCAGGTGTATTACCACGGCGACGTCAATCGTCTCAGCACCGACCCGCAGACCCGCAACTACCTGCAGGACAATATGGGCATGGTGTTCGTCAAGCCGGCCGCTGCCCGTGCTGCCTTCCTGCATGCGCTGAGCCAGCAGGAAGAAAATGGCGCCATGCCGGACGGGATCCTGCTGTTCGAAGGCGCCGAACTCAAATACATCAACCAGATCCCGCACACCGACCACTGCGTCTGGCTGCCCGTGTGCCTGCAAGCCTATCTCGATGAAACAGGCGACGCGGCCATCCTTGACATGCCGGTCGCTGCGCACGGCGGCGACGTCAAATCCGCGTTCGAGCGCATCTGCCTGGCGATGGACTGGCTGCTGGAGCGGCGCGATGCGCGGGGCCTCTCCTACATCGAACAGGGCGACTGGTGCGATCCGATGAACATGGTCGGCTACAAGGGCCGTGGCGTCTCGGGCTGGCTGACCGTGGCGGCCGCTTACGCGCTGAACCTGTGGGCCGACGTCTGCGCCGCGCGCAGCGACGACGCGATGGAGGCACGCTACCGCGACGGCGCGGCAGCAATGAACACCTCTGCCAACACGCATCTGTGGGATGGCAGCTGGTTCGCACGCGGCATCACCGACGACGACGTCAAGTTCGGCGTGGCCGCAGATACCGAAGGCCGCATCTACCTGAACCCACAAAGCTGGGCATTTTTGTCGGGCGCCGCAAACGACGCGCAGCGCGCGCAGATGCTGCCGGAGATCGACGCGCAATTGAAGACGCCCTACGGCATGCAGATGTTCGCCCCGCCCTACAGCGCGATGCGCGAAGACATCGGGCGCGTCACGCAAAAGCATCCCGGCTCGGCCGAGAATGGCGCGGTCTACAACCACGCTGCCGTGTTCTACATCTTCAGCCTGTACACGATCGGCGAGGCCGACCGCGCCTTCGACGCACTGCGCAAGATGATTCCCGGCCCGGACCTGGCCGACTATCTGCAGCGCGGCCAGCTGCCGGTATTCATCCCCAACTACTACCGCGGCGCGTACCACGAGTACCCGCGCACCGCCGGGCGCTCGAGCCAGTTGTTCAACACGGGCACCGTGGCCTGGGTCTATCGCTGCCTGATCGAAGGCCTGTGTGGCTTGAAGGGTGATGCGAATGGCTTGACGGTCAATCCGCAACTGCCATCCGGCTGGCCCGGCATGACGGTCACGCGGCGCTTCCGCGGTGCGACGTTCGAGGTGGATATCCGGCGCGGCGCAGTCGGGCGCGTGACGGTGACCTGCGACGGCGTTGAACTGGCTGCGGCCCGCATCGACAATATCGAGGCGGGCCGCAGGTATCGCCTGCAGGTGCTGGTGCCCTAGATCACTGCATCGTGTAGGTCTGCTGCGCCGTATCGACGGCAGCGTTGCGCGCCGTGTCCCAGTACGTGAAGGTGTAGCGCACCACGTTGCCGATCGCCAGACCGCCCGCCGTGAAGGTGTTCACGCCATTGGCCAGCTGCATCCGCACGTTCTGCTGCGCGCCGTTGTTGACTGTGTAGTGCACGTCGGCCCAGCTGCCGGTGGTGGTGCGGAACTGCAGCATCGTCGATGACGTCTGGCTCACCGATGTCGGCCCGGTCTGCGCTGGCGGCGTCGTGGTGCCGCCACCGCCCGACTCCCAGACAATATCGTCGATCGCGAACTGGAAGCTGGATGTGGGCAGGCTGCCGTCGATACTCGAGATCATGAAGATGTCGTACAGCGACTGCGCCGCCACCAGGGGCCCGAGCAGCGTCGAGACAGGGATCGACGCCTGCGCCCACTGTCCGTTGCGCGTGAGCCCATAGGCGGTCGTATTGGCGGGGAAGTTCACCCAGTTCTGGTTGGTGAACGTGTCGCCCACGCCGATCCGGAAGCCCACGTTGGCCGGGATCTTGATGCGGAACTTGACCGTGCCATTGGTGCGGTAGTTCGACAGGTCGCGCACCTGGCGGGCCTGAATGCCGCCGCCGAACCACTGGCCGGGCGCCGTGTAGTTCCAGGCGATGACGTTGCTGCCTTCGTACGGCGCCGTGTTGCCGGCGCCGCTGGACGCGGCATTCCAAAGGAAGATGTCGGAACTGGTGCCCGCCACCAGCTTGGCATTGACCGCCGTGTTATCGGTGAAGATGCCGAATTTGCCCGCCACTTCGGGCGCGCTCTGGTTGCCCAGCTTGACCTGCCCCTTGCCATCGAGCTGGTACACGCGCACGTAGTCGACATACATCGTGCCCGGCAGCGGCGCCGTGACCTGACTGGCATTGGCGGCATCGGTGAAGTTGCCGCCGACGGCCATGTTCAGCAGCAGGTAGAACGGCGCCTGCAGCGCGCTCGAATTGACCGGCAGCGGCGCGTTGTACAGATTGTGTTCGACGCCGTTGTCGACGACCGAGAAGCGCATTTCACTCTCGGTCCAGTAGAAGCGGTAGGTGACGAAACGGTTCGCCAGCGAGGTGGCCGGTACGTGCCAGTTATCGGTCTGCCACGCGGT
Source organism: Telluria sp. LT1R51-2 (assembly GCF_059685775.1). NCBI lineage: Bacteria > Pseudomonadati > Pseudomonadota > Betaproteobacteria > Burkholderiales > Oxalobacteraceae > Telluria > Telluria sp. LT1R51-2. The sequence continues at coordinate 3,072,528 of NZ_JCASIM010000001.1, forward strand.
CGATGCGGCGCAGCTCTCGTTGCCGGACACGCAGGCAGCCTGCTGCCAGGTGATCACGTTGGCGCCGACGAAGTGGTTCGACGACGGCGCCCCGCCCTCGGCCCGCGCCGCGGCCTTGTGGCCCATCTCCATCATGTCGATCTCGCCGTTGCGCGGCCAGGTCTGCGGGCTCACGCCCAGCAGCCAGGCAGCGGGCCACAGGCCGGTGCCAAGGTTCGGCGTGGCCATGCGCACCTCGATCATCCCGTACTGCACCTGCACCTTGTTGCGCGAGTCGAGCCGCGCCGACGTGAACAGATTGCTGCCCACGGTCTGGCTGCGCGCCTGGATCGCCAGCGCGCGCGTGCCCGATTCAAACGGCACGTTGGCAATGGTGGCGTTGTTGGGACTGTAGTACTGCAGCTCGGCGTTGCCATAGCCGCACAGGCCAATCTGGCAACCGTTCCCGTCCTGCAGATTCCACACGCCAGTGTCGACGCTGTTGCCGTTGAATTCCTCGGACCACAGCAACTGGCCGATGACGGGATTGGTAACGCTGGCGGTGGCTTGCGCACTCCACGCCAGCGCGAGGCCGGCGACTAGCATCTGGAAAGGCTTCCATTTGGAGCGGTATTGCTGGTGTAGGTGACTCACGTTGACTCCTCTTTTCTCACGACAAGAAAATGTGGCCGTGCCGGATTGCCGTGCCACACGCCGCCAACTTTGCGTTGGTCTCGAATGGTTTTGGTGCGGAAAACGCAATTGGAAACCTTTCCAATTTGCTGTAAAAAATATAGTCCGATTTTTTACCTGCGTCAAACCAATCGGTATGTCCCGCGCAAATTACCCGATGTGCATGGCATGGCAGCGAACGTGGCGCTGCCCGGGGGGCAGCATCAGCGCCATGCTCGGTGTGCTGTGAACAAACAATGAAGTCGGACGCAAAGCAATAAAGTTTGACACAAGACGCGCGGGCGGACATGCTCTGACAACTTCCGCTTTCGGCCAGGAGCGGTCGTTCGCCAATGAACCAGGAGGAACGCTATGAACATGCTTGCAGCAGTGGGTTTCCTGATTCTGCTATCGGTACTCTGGCTAAGGTTCGGAACTAGTCTGCCGAAGAGATATCAGTCTCGAAAGTGCGAGGGCGCTCAGTGGCGTAGAGCTTTTCCGCAGGTTCCCAAGGACGACATACGAGACTTCCTGTTGCTTTTCACTTCTGCATTTGCCTTTCGGGACAGTGAGAAATTGAAGTTCAGTCCGAACGACCGAGTTTGGGAAATTTATCGCGACTTATACCCAAATCGTTGGGTTGCGGACGCGTTGGAGCTTGAGACGTTCACTGATGACCTGAACGCTAAGCACGGAATTATTCTAGGTGAAATTTGGAGCGAAAAACTGACGCTAGGTGAGGTATTCGTTTGCGTACAGCGCGCTCGCAACTAGGTAACCATGCTCGTTTCGACCGTCCGCAATAGGTCGGTACCGGCCTGTCGCGGCCACCGCCGAATTTTCAACCGGGCAACCTGCAGCCCGGCCGAGGCGCCGATGGACGAGACAGCGATGAACAGCGACATGCCGCGCGCCTGCTCGGCACGACTGCGCGCCATCGCCATCACTAGCGCCAGCACGCCCGGCCCCGCAAACGCCGCGCCGGCCCCCTGCAGTACCCTGGCGACGATCAGCATGCCGGGCGTCGTGGCCAGCCCGCCCAGCAGCGAGGCCAGGACGAACAAGGCGATCCCGCTGCGAAAGACCCGCACCTGGCCCAGCATGTCGCCCAGACTGCCGCCGAGCAGCAGCAAACTACCGAACGCGAGCCCGAAGGCATTGAGCACCCACGTCAGCCCGGCTGGGCTGAAACCCAGGTCATGCGCGATGCGCGGCAGCGCTACCACCACGATCAGCAGGTCCATCGCGAACATGCATTGCGCCGCCAGGACGGTGAGCAAGGCCAGCGAGCGCCGTCGCGAGGTGGGAACGAGACTGGTCATCGTGGAATCCTGCCGGGGCCTAGTAGCCCACACCGCGCACGCCGCCCGCGGCGCGCAGCGATTCGCCGGTGACCCAGTGCGCGTCGCTCGATGCCAGGAACACGGCCACCGGCGCGATGTCTTCCGGCTCGCCGAAGCGGCCGAGCGGCGTCCCGGCAATCAGCATCTTGCCGAAATCGCCGTCAAAGTTGCCGGCGGTGGCGGGTGTGTTCGTGTGGCCCGGCAGGATCGCATTGACGCGGATGCCGCGCGGTCCCAGTTCACGCGCCAGCGCGAACGTCAGCGTATCGACGGCGCCCTTGGTGGCGGCGTACACGCTCGAGGCCAGGTACGGATCGGTGCTCAGGATCGAGCTGATGTTGATGATGCTGCCGCCATCCTTGAACACCTTGAGTGCTTCGCGAATCGCCAGGAAGTAGCCAAGCACGTTGATATTGAACTGCTTATGGAACGCGTCCTCGGTCATCTCGGCCACCATCTCGAAGATGGCCACGCCGGCATTGTTGACGAGGATGTCGAGCGTGCCGTAATCGGCTTTTACGCGCTCGAACAGGCCCGCCACCTCGGCTGCCTTGCTCATGTCGGCCTGCAGCGCGACTGCCTTGCCGCCGGCTGCCTCGATCGAGGCGACCACCGCATCGGCGCCCGCCTTGCTGCTGGCGTAGTTCACGATGACAGTGGCGCCCTGGGCGCCGAATGCACGGGCAATGCCGGCGCCGATGCCGCTCGATGCGCCGGTGACGACGGCGATTTTATTGGTCAGTTTCATGGTGTGTCCTTGGTCGATGTGTCCCGAAGCCCAATGGCGCCGGCGACAAGGACGATGCTACGCAGGCGCGGCGTGCACCACATGCCGGTTCTTCGCGCATGCTTGCCTATTCTTCTCAAAGCCCGTTGCGCCGGCGTGGCCGGTGCTATATTCGGGCATGGATAAAGCGATCACCGATGCGACAGGCAAAGCAGGCAGCGTATCGATGGATGCGCTGCGCGCCATTGCAATGACCGCAGGCGACACCTGGACCGCGACCGGCCTGCCACGGGTGGCGATGGTGCGCGCCGAAGCGTGTTCGAACCAGGTCTATGGCCCGATGCTGCACCTGGTACTGCAAGGGTCAAAGAGCCTGTCCATCGGCGGCCATGTGGTGCACATCGAGGCACCCGGCTACTTCATCGTGCCGGTGGCCTTGCCGGCGCTGGGCCAGGTCACCGCGCAATCGGGCGCTGCGCCGTATCTCGCGGTCAGCCTGGCGCTGGAACCGGCCATCATTACCGCCATGCTGGCCGACCTGCCCGACGCCGGCAAGGTCCCGCATGGGCCGGACGTTGGCGTGGCGCAGGCAGGCCCAGACCTGATCGATGCCTGGCTGCGCATGATGCAGCTGGTCGCGCGGCCTGACGACGTGGCGATGATGGCGCCGCTGATCGAGCGCGAGATCCTGTTTCGCGTGCTCCAGGGGCCGCATGGCGATTTGCTGCGCCAGATCGCGCGCGCCGACAGCCGCCTGTCGCAGGTGCGCCGCGCGATCGACTGGATTCGCGAACACATGGCGCAGCCGCTGCGGGTCGGCCCCCTGGCGGCGCTGGCCGGGATGAGCGTCGCGGCGTTCTATCGCCACTTCAGGGCAGTCACCGCGATGACGCCGATCCAGTACCAGAAAAGCCTGCGCCTGCTGAAGGCGCGCCGGCTGCTGCTGTTCGAGCCGTTCGACGCGGCGTCGGTGGCATTCACGGTCGGCTACGAAAGTGCATCACAGTTCAGCCGTGAATACGCGCGCATGTTCGGCCTGCCGCCGATGCGCGACGTGGCCCGCTTCAGGACACCGGCGCCGAGCGCGCCGGCAGGCAGCGCCTAGGCGCTTGCGAGAATCTGCGCCACCAGCTGCGCCGGCGTATCGCGAATGTCGAGCGTGATACCCGCTTCGTCCGGCTGCAGTGGTTCGAGCGTGGCCAGCTGGCTGTCGAGCAGCGATGGCGGCATATAGTGGCCGGGACGATTGCTGACACGTTCGGCCAGCAGGCTGCGCTCGCCGGCCAGGTGCACGAAGCGCACGTCGCCGCCGGCGCCCCGCAGCAGGTCGCGGTAGCTGCGCTTGAGCGACGAGCATGACAGCACCGCCCCGCCCTCACGCCTGGCCAGCAGGTCGCGCAGCGTCACGAGCCAGTCGTGGCGGTCGTCGTCGGTCAGCGGCGTACCAGCCGACATCCGCGCGATGTTCACGTCGGAGTGATAGGCATCGCCCTCGATGAATTCCACGCCGAGCTGGTTGCCCAGGCGCGCGCCGATCTGGCTCTTGCCGCAGCCGCTCACGCCCATGATGACCCAGGCCGTACCCTTGTTATCGCCCGTTGGTTCTGTCGTCATTGCCTTATGTTACCGCTAACAAATATACCGCGATTGTGCGCTCGCGGCCTGGAAATGTAAACCCGCCACCCGTGCACCCATTTCGGGCGGCTGCGCCCGCGCAGTGCGTAGTTTGCGGGCGTCGTGGTGACCTCTTGCCTGGCTTGGCGGCCTGGTCCATCTGCTTCGCCATCGACCTCCTGCATGGCACGCGCCTTGCTGAGGTAAAGCGTGAGCACGTACATCCCAATCACTTTCTGGAGCAGCCAACATGATTTCATGCCGTGAAGATGTCACCAAACTGATCGTATCCGCGAAAGTCCGCAAGGGCATTAAATGGCGCGACGTGACCGAGGCCACGGGCCTGTCGAAGGAATGGACTACCGCGGCCTGCCTGGGCCAGATGACGCTGACGAAACCGCAGGCCGAAGCGGTCGGCAAGCTGTTCGAGCTGTCGGACGAAGCGATCGCCTGGCTGCAGATCGTGCCGTACAAAGGCTCGCTGCCGACGGCCGTGCCCACCGACCCGCTGATCTATCGCTGGTACGAGATGGTGAACGTGTACGGCACCACGATCAAGGAACTGATTCACGAAGAATTCGGCGACGGCATCATGAGCGCCATCGATTTTTCAATGGACATCCAGCGCACCGAAGACCCGAAAGGCGACCGCGTGAATGTGGTTTTGTCGGGCAAATTCCTGCCCTATAAAACCTACTGATCCCGCTCAGGCGCTTTCGCGGTCGCGCAGCGTGAAGCCAAGGTCGATGCGCCGCTCGGCCGGTTCTTCGCCCCTGATCACCTGCAGCAGCAGGCCGGCCGCTTCGAAGCCGATCTGGTAGCGCGGCGTGTCGACCGTGGTCAGTGACGGCATCATCCAGGCCGATGCGGGCAAGTCATTGAAGCCGCATACCGCGATGTCCTGCGGGATGCGGATGCCTTGCCGCTGGCAGTGGAACACGGCGCCGTGGGCCAGGTCGTCGTTGCAGCAAAAGACGGCGTCGCAGTCGGGCCGCAGCGCCATCAACTGCGCCATCAGGCCGGCGCCCAGCGCGATGGTCGAGCGTTCGGGCACCATCAGCTCGAGGCCAGGATCGGCCAGACCCGCCGCCGCCATCGCGGCGCGATAGCCGTCGGCGCGGCGCAGCGTGCGCTCGTCGAGCTGGGCGCCGATGAAACCGATGCGTGTGTAACCCTTGGCGATCAGGTGGCGCGTCATGGCCATGCCGGCCTCGTACTGCGAAAAGCCGACCGACAGCACGGCCGGGTCATCGGACAGGTCCATCATGGCCACCGCCGGCACCTTCGATGCCGCCAGCATCTTGGCCACGGCGGGACTGCGCACCTGGCTCGAGAACAGGATGCCATCGGGGTTCGACTGCAGATAGGTGCGCAGCAGCTTTTCTTCTTCGAGCTGCGAATAATAGGTATTGCCGATCAGGAGCTGGTACTGGCCAGGGGCCACGGCGTCATGGATGCCTTCGAGGACGGCCGTGAACACGGCATTGGACAGCGACGGCACCAGCACCACGATCACGTGCGACTGCGACGACGCCAGCGCCCGCGCGGCGCGATTGGGCACGTAACCCAGTTCGGCCACGGCATGCTCGACCTTGCTGCGCGTGGCGTCGGACACCAGCTTCGGCTGGCTCAGCGCGCGCGATGCCGTCATGATCGACACCCCGGCCATGCCCGCGACCTGCTCGAGCGTCACGCGCCCCGTTCCCCTGCCCCGGCTTGTCTTGTCCATGCTGTTCCCGTGATATTGACGCATTGACCATTCTATCAACGCGGCGGCCTGCCGCCACAGGAAAGTTGGCGACCAGAAGAAAAGCCGGGGTCAGGTCTGACATTCGGACACGATCTCGACAGTCGAGTAGTCGGAACGAGCTGGCACAGAGCCATGCGCATACTGGGCAAGACACTTTTGGAAGTGGCGAAGGTTGAGGTCGTGTCCAAATGTCAGACCTGACCCCGGCTGTTTGGAAGTGACTAAGGCTGAGGTCGTGTCCGAATGTCAGACCTGACCCCGGCTGTGCATCAGCAGAAATCCCTGCTGCGCGTATCGAGACCACCGAGCAGGTGCGACAGATCCACCAGCCGCTTGGCAACCAAGTGGCGTACTTCGCCCTCGCGCTGCCAGACGCCGTAGACGCCGAGCAGCGGCGCGCTCAGGACCTCACGGCGCTGCTGCTCTACCAGCGATGGCCACACGATCACGTTGACGTTGCCGGTTTCGTCTTCCAGCGTCAGGAACAGGACGCCCTTGGCGGTGCCGGGGCGCTGGCGCACCGTCACCAGGCCGCAGCCGCGCGCCAGCTGGCCGTTCTGAAAATCCATCAGCGTCGACGCGGGCAGGAAGCGCTGCGCCAGCAGGCGCTCTCGCAGCAGCGCCAGCGGATGGCGGCCCAGCGTGAGGCCCTGCGCGCGGTAGTCGCCCACGATCTCTTCGCCTTCGCTTGGCGCCGCCAGCACCGGCGCTTCTTCGCGCGGTACCGTTGGACGCAGCAGGTCCTTGTCGGGCGCAGCGCCGGAGGCTTCCCACAACGCCTCGCGCCGATGACCGGCCAGCGATTGGAGCGCGCCGGCCGCCGCCAGCACCTGCAGGTCGCTGCGGTCCAGGCCCGCGCGCCGCGCGAGGTCAGCCACATCGGCAAACGGCCGCACGGCGCGCGCCTGTTCGATGCGCTCGGCCGCATCGACCTTCATCCCGCGCTGCAGCGACAGGCCGAGGCGCACCGCCGGCTGGCGCATGCGCTCGTGCGGATCGTATTCTTCGAGCGCCGAATCCCAGCCGCTGACGGCGACATCGACTGGCCGCACCTCGATGCCATGACGGCGCGCGTCCTGCACCAGTTGCGACGGGCTGTAAAAGCCCATCGGCTGGCTGTTTAGAAGCGCGCACAGGAAGGCCGCCGGCTCGTGGCACTTGAGCCACGAACTGGCATACGCCAGCAGCGCGAAGCTGGCCGCGTGCGACTCGGGAAAGCCGTATTCGCCGAAGCCCTGGATCTGGCTGAAGATCGCTTCGGCGAATTCCAGCGTGTAGCCCCGTTCGAGCATGCCCGTCGTGATGCGCTCGTAATAGTGTTCCAGCCCGCCCTTGCGCTTCCAGGCCGCCATCGCGCGGCGCAACTGGTCGGCCTCGCCCGGCGTGAAGCCCGCGCCCAGGATCGCCACCTGCATCACCTGCTCCTGGAAGATCGGCACGCCCAGCGTGCGCTCGAGCGCCACCTTCATCTCGGCGCTCGGATACACCACCGGCTCGAAGCCCTGGCGCCGTCGCAGATAGGGATGGACCATGCCGCCCTGGATCGGACCGGGGCGCACCACGGCCACCTCGATCACCAGGTCGTAGAAGACGCGCGGACGCATCCGCGGCAGCATGCTCATTTGTGCGCGCGACTCGATCTGGAACACGCCCACCGTATCGGCCTGGCAGATCATGTCGTAGGTGGCCGTATCGTCGGCCGGGATGTCCTGCATCTCGAACACGTTGCCGTAACGCTGGCCGACCAGCTCCAGCCCGCGCCGCATCATCGACAGCATGCCCAGCGCCAGCACGTCGACCTTCATCAGCCCCAGTTCCTCAAGGTCGTTCTTGTCCCACTGGATGACGCTGCGGTCCGCCATCGCGGCGTTCTCGATCGGCACCAGGCGCGAGAGCTTGCCACGCGCGATGACGAAGCCGCCCGGATGCTGCGACAGGTGGCGCGGGAAGTTCAGCAGCGATTGCGCAAGCGTGGCCCACTGGCGCGACAGCGGCGCCTCGGGATCCAGGCCGCTCTCGGCCAGTCGGCCCAGCAGGTCGGCGCGGCTGTCGAACCAGTGGTGGGTCTTGGCGACCTTCTCGACGATGCCAAGGTCGATGCCCAGCGCGCGGCCGCTGTCGCGCAGCGCGCTCTTGGGGCGGTAGCTGATCACCACCGCCGCCAGCGCCGCGCGATCGCGCCCGTATTTGTTGTAGATGTACTGGATGACTTCTTCGCGCCGCTGGTGTTCGAAGTCGACGTCGATGTCGGGCGGCTCGTTGCGCTCGCGCGAGATGAAGCGCTCGAACAGCAGGCTGGCGCGGGCCGGATCGACCTCGGTGATGCCCAGGCAGTAGCAGACGGCCGAATTGGCCGCCGAGCCGCGGCCCTGACACAGGATGTGCTGCGAGCGGGCGAAGCGCACGATGTCGTACACCGTCAAGAAGTAGTGCTCGTAGCGCATCTCAGAAATCAGCGCCAGCTCGTGTTCGATCTGCGCCTGCACCTTCGCCGGGATGCCGTCGCGAAAACGCCGGTGCGCGCCGATCCAGGTTTCGGCGCGCAAAAAGCTCGCGGCCGTGTGGCCAGGCGGGACCACTTCGTCCGGGTATTCGTAGCGCAGCTCGTCAAGCGAGAACGTGCACAGGCGCGCCACGCGCACCGTCTCGGCCAGCACCTGTGGGGTGTACAGATTGGCCAGGCGCAGGCGTGAGCGCAGGTGCTGCTCGGCGTTCTGCGCCAGCCCGTAGCCGCAGTCGGCCACCGCCTTGTTCAGGCGCGTGGCAGTCAGTGTGTCCTGCAGCGGTTTGCGCGAGCGCACGTGCATGCACACGTGGCCCAGTGCCACGATCGGCAAGCCGTGCTGCCAGCCGACTTCTTCGACCGTGGCGCGGTGCGCATCGTCGAACGCGCGGTGCAGCGACGTCAGGCCCAGCCAGGCGCGGCCCGGGAAGGTGGTGGCCATCCACGCCGCCTGCGCGTGCAGTCGGTCGACGTCCTGCGCCTCGTGCCCCGGATACGGCGGCAGCAGGATCGCCAGGCAATCGGGCATGTGGCGCAGGTGCGCGTTCTCCGGCGCCGGGTCGGCCAGGTCATCGGGGGTCAACAGGTACGTGCCCTTCCCGGCACGCGTGCGTCCGAGCGTGATGAATTCGGACAGGTTGCCGTAACCCTCGCGGTTCTGCGCCAACAGGATCAGCGACGGCGCCGGGCTGCCATCGGGGTTCTGCAAGTGGAAGTGGGCGCCGATGATGAGCGGCAGGCCGGCCTCTTTGGCCTCGGCATGCGCACGCACGACGCCGGCCAGCGAGCATTCGTCGGTGATCCCCAGCGCAAAGTACCCGAGCTGCACCGCGCGCAGGACCAGCTCCTCGGCATGCGACGCCCCTTGCAGGAACGAGAAGTTCGACAGACAGAACAACTCGGCATAGGGCGGCAGAGTCGGAGTTGCGGGAGGCTGGTTGGTCGGAGGCTGTGTCACGCCGGACTCATGTCAAATGACAAATACTGTATAAAAACACAGTATAGCCGACCTTTTTCACCTCAAGCGCATTATTTACCCTAGGAAATTAGTTATGCACCAAAATTGATAATACAAAGTTATACAATCAGAACGTTGTGTTAATGCCACATTGCAACGGTAATCGAAGGATCCATTGATAGTATCCGAACATCCTTCGGAGAAACCTGTGCTCAAACTCAAAATCATGCCCCGTTCCGTGTTGGCCAGTTTGTATGGCAGCACCATTCTTGCTTCCCTTGCCCTCGCCCCGGTCGCCGTCCAGGCGCAAACCGCACCCGCCATCACCACCGACGCCGTCGTGCCAAGCGTGAGCGTCGTCGGCTCGCGCCGCGTCGGCGCTGCCTCCAGCACCGACACCCCGGTCGCCATCGACTTCATCCCGATGACGAAAGCGGCCGAACAAAGTGGCCAGTTCGACCTCGCGCAGGTGCTGAGCAACCTGTCGCCGTCGTTCAACTCGACGCGCCAGACGGGCGCCGACGGCGCCGACCTGATCGACTCGGCCGCCCTGCGCGGCCTGGGCTCGGACCAGACCCTCGTGCTCGTCAACGGCAAGCGCCGTCACACGGTCGCGCTGGTGAACCTGTTCGGCGCGCGCAACCGCGGCAACACGGGCACCGACATGAACGGCATCCCCGTGATGGCGATCCGCGAAGTGCAGGTGCTGCGCGATGGCGCCGCCGCCCAATACGGCTCGGACGCGATTGCCGGCGTGATCAACATCGACCTGAAGAAAAGCCTGGGCTGCGAATCGGTGGCCGGCTACAGCCAGTACACCGAGGGCGACGGCGAGAACTGGCAGGCGTCGGCCTACTGCGGCGTGGCCCTTGGCGGCGGCGTGCTGGGCATCACCGGCGAATACTCGGATCGCGGCCGCTCCAACCGTTCGGAGCCCGGCAACCCGCGCATCATCGGCGACACCAAAGCCGACAACCAGACCATTTATCTGAACGGCGAATTCCCGGCCGGCGCGGGCGGCAAGTTCTACTTCACCGCCGGCGTGCAGCAGCGCGACGCCTCGTCGGCCGCCTTCGGCCGCGAAGGCCTGGGCTCGGAAGACATCCCGTCGCGCAATTCGGCCGCGATGTACCCGGACGGCTTCGTGCCGTTCATCAACGGCAAGGTCGATGACCGCTGGGGCACCGTCGGCTACCGCTGGACGGCCGGCGAATGGAATGCCGACCTGTCGCAGACCTACGGCTACAACCGCTTGAAGTACGACATCGCCAACACGCTCAACGCCTCGATCGCCAACCTCGATCTGCTGGGCGGTGGCCAGGGCCGCAGCGCCGACCGCTTCTACGCGGGCGCGTTCTCGTTCCGCCAGGCGACCACCAACGCCGACATCAGCCGCTTCTACAGCGATGTGTTCAAGGGCATGAACGTCGCGTTCGGCCTCGAGCACCGCCGCGAGAACTACCAGATCTTCGCCGGTGAAGCCGGTTCGTACATCGACGCCGATGGCGTGGGCATTGGCGGCAACGCCGGCAGCCAGGGCTTCCCGGGCTTCCAGCCGGGCGACGAAACCGATACCGACCGTCACAGCAACGCGGCCTACGTCGACATCGAAACCGATCTTACCGACCGCCTCAAGATCCAGACCGCGCTGCGCTACGAGCGCTACTCGGACTTCGGCTCGACCACCACCGGCAAGCTCGCCGCCGCCTACCGCCTGGCGCCGGACCTGCTGCTGCGCGGCTCGGCCAGCACGGGCTTCCGCGCGCCGTCGCTGCAGCAGGCGTACTTCTCGTCGACCTTCACCGACTTCGTCAGCGGCCAGCCGCTGGACGTCGTGCTGGCGCCGAATGGTGGCCGCGTGGCCGCTGCCGCCGGCATCCCGCAACTGAAGGACGAAGAATCCAAGAGCTACACGCTGGGCCTGACCTGGTCGCCCACACAGGCAACGTCGGTCACGGCCGACTTGTACCGCATCGACATCGATGACCGCATCGTGCTGTCGGGCCGCTTTGACGCCGACAACTACCCGGCGCTGGGCGCGACGCTGCAGCAGCTGGGCGTGGGCCAGGCGCAGTTCTTCGTCAACTCGGTCGACACCAAGACGCAGGGCCTGGACCTGACGATCTCGAACCGGTCCACGCTGGGCGCGGGCCGCCTGACGACGTTCCTGGCCGCGAACTTCAGCAAGACCGAGGTGCAGCGCGTGAAAGCGCCGGCTGCGCTGGCCGGCTTCGAAGACGTGCTGCTGTCCGAGCGCGAGCGCCTGTTCATCGAAGAAGGCGCGCCACGGCGCAAGGCCACGCTGGGCTTCGACTACGCACTGGGCAAGCTGGAAACCGCGCTGCGCGTGATCCACTTCGGTCCACAGACCCTGGGCACGTTCTCGGGTCCACCGGTACCGAACCAGAAGTACGAAGCGAAGACGTCGGCCGACCTGGCCTTCACGTGGGCCTTCACCGAGAAGACCCGCCTGACGGTGGGCGGCACGAACATCTTCGACGTCAAGCCGACCGTGCAGGATGCGAACGAGACCGACAACGGCTTCAAGTACGAGAGCGTGCAGTTCGGACTGAATGGCGCGGCGCTGTTCGCGCGTCTGGCGCACCGGTTCTGATCTGACCTTAGTGCGTGTTGAAACAACGGCCTGCAAGCGATTGCAGGCCGTTTTTTATGGCGCTGGCCGGACGGGCATGCTGTGTCAGAATGGCGCCTGTCGTCCAAGCACGTACTCCACCTGAAAGCACCATGCACAAACTGATTGCCGAATTGATGCGGCTGTATCTTCCCGCCGATGTGCTGCCGTCCGACATCCTCGCCCTGCCGGTCAGCCTGACGGGCGGCGACGGCCTGACGCGCGCCATGATGATCCCGTTTCGCAAGACCAGGGGCGCCGACAGCGAAGCACATTGGACGCGCCTGTGCGAAGTCGCCAATGCACTGCAGACGACGCTCAAGCTGCCCGCGCCTGCAGTGAGCATCTCGGGTGGCGATGCCTATTATTTGTGGCTGTCGCTCGCGACGCCGGTGCCGGCCGAGCGCGCGCAGGCTTTTCTGGAACGCCTGCGCGATGCGTATTTCCCCGAGGTCGAGCTGGCGCCGGACGCGGTGCGCGCGCCGGTTGCCCTGCCGCCCTGCCTGCACCCACGCACCGGCAAGTGGGCCGCCTTCATCCACCCGGGCATGGGCGCGTCGTTTGCCGACGAACCGGGACTGGACATGCAGCCGCCGCCGAACGGGCAGGTTGGATTCCTGGAAGGGTTGGAGAGTATCGATGCGGCGCAGTTCGAGCATGCGTGGCGGCTGCTCGAACCGGCCGCGGTGAGTGCGCCGGTAGCTTCTCCGGCGCCCGTGCCTGCGTCTACAACTGCGCCTGCACCGCCGGCAGGCTTGCTGCTGAAAGACGCGACGCTGGAAGACATCGTGCGCCATCTGCACGCGAAGAATATCGAGCCGACTTTCCGGCACCTGATGACTGGTTAAACGCGTGGACGGCGCAGCCGTCCACCCTACTTGGTCACCGTGATCAATGAGCGCTTGCCACCCTTGAACCCGTACAAGGTGATCGTCCCGTCACGCACATCGCCGCGCGCATCGAACGCCACCGGCCCGGTCACGCCCTTGTAATTGGCTTTGGCCAGGAATGGCAGGTATTTCGCAGGGACGGCCGATCCGGCCTTGACCATCGCGTCGGCCATGACCATCGTCGCGTCGTACGCATACGGCGCGTTGATCTGCACATCGATGCCGAAGCGCTTCTTGTAGTCGGCGCGGAACTTGTCCATGCCGGCCTTGCCTTCGCCACGCACGCCGCCCGCTTCCGCGCACACGACCTGGCCGTCGACCATGGTGCCGCCGGAGAGCTTGAAGATCTCGTCGGAGCAGATGCCGTCGCCGCCCATCATGCGCACGTTCATGCCCAGCTGCTTCATCTGGCGCAGCATCGGGCCAGCCGTGGCACTCAGGCCACCGAAGAAGACCATGTCCGGCTTGGTGGCGCGGATGCGGGTGACGATGGCGCTGAAGTCGGTCGCCTTGTCGTTGGTGAATTCGCGCGCGACGATCGTGCCACCCTGCTGCTGCAGGCTCCTGGAAAATTCCATCACCAGGCCCTGGCCGTACGCGGTGCGGTCATCGACGACGGCCACGCGGCGCACCTTCATGGCGCCGGTCGCGTAACGGCCCAGGGCCTGGCCCAGCTGCACGTCGTTGGCAATCGTGCGAAACGCCGTATTGAAGCCCTGCTGCGTGTATTTCGGGCTGGTGCTCGACGGCGAAATCTGCGGGATGCCGCCGGTGTGATAGATCTTCGACGCAGGAATTGTGGTGCCCGACGTCTGGTGCCCGATCACGCCATTGACCTTGGCGTCGACCAGCTTCTGCGCCACGCTGGTGGCCTGTTTCGGGTCGCCCGCATCGTCTTCGGCCACCAGCTGGAACGTCACCTTGCGGCCAGCGATTGTGGTGCCGCGCGCGTTGAGGTGTTCGATCGCCATGCGTGTGGCGTTCTCGGTGTCCTTGCCAAAGTAGGCCACGGGCCCGGTGATCCCGGCCACATGGCCGATCTTGACGATGTCCTGGCTTGACGCCAGGCCGGCGGTTGCCGCCAGTACGCTGGCAGCCAATATGTTCTTGTTCATGGGTTCCCCGGTATGCAGACAGGCGGACAAAAAGCCGCCAAACCGGTTATTTTACCGTGCGCTCAGGAAGCTGTCTGCACAGGGGTCTTGAACGTGACGGTCGCCATCAAGCCACCCAGCCGCTCGGACGAATCCAGCGTCAGCACCGCGCCATGGCGCTCGGCGATCGCCTTGATGATGGCCAGGCCCAGGCCACTGCCGGCGGCTTCGCTGCCGGCCACGCGGTAGAAGCGGTCGAACACGCGTTCGCGTTCGTCCGGCGGGATGCCGGGGCCGCTGTCTTCGACCTGCACCGCGACCGTGCCAGCGCCGCTGAGCACCGAGATGTCGACGGTGCCACCGCCCGGGGTGTACTTGACTGCGTTGTCGACCAGGTTGCGCAGCAGGATCTGCAGCGCGTCGGGCTGGCCGTCGACGCTGGCCGGGTCGGCCTGCTGCAAGCCCAGGTCGACGCCCTTGGCAGCGGCCACGCCGGCCAGGTCGGCGGCCGTGCGGCGCGCCAAATCGGCCAGGTCGACCGGCCGGGTCTTGGCAGCCGTGCCTTCGGCGGCGGTGGCCTCTTGTCGCGCCAGGATCAGGAGCTGCTCGACCAGACGCGTGGCGCGGTCGATGCCGGCCGTCAGGCGGCTCACCGCGACCTGGCGCGCCTCGGGCGTGTCGGCGCGGTCCAGGCTTTGTGCCTGCAAGCGCAGCGCCGCAAGCGGCGTGCGCAGTTCGTGCGCGGCGTCGGCCACGAAATGCTGCTGGGCCTCGAACGCGGTGCGCACGCGGCCAAACAGCAGGTTCAGTTCCTGCACCAGCGGGCGCACTTCGTCGGGCAGGCCGGTATCGGAAACCGGTGACAGATCATCGGCCTGGCGCGACGCCACCTGTGAGCGCACGCGCGCCACCGGTTGCAGCGAGCCGCTCACGACCCACCACACGACCAGCATCAGGATCGGCATCATGACCGCAATCGGCCCCAGCGTACGCAGGGCCAGGTTGCCAGCCATATTGCGGCGCACGGCCAGGTCCTGTGCGACCTGCACCGTTTGATTGGAAGTCTGGATCGAGAACACGCGGTAGGTCGTGCTGTTGGCGCGTACGTTCGAAAAGCCCAGCACCGCGCGCTGCGGCAGGCGCGCGCGAGAGACGCTGTGGAACATCTGGGCGCCGTCGGGGGACCACATCTGCACCACCATGTCGTCGTTGCCGCCAGCGCTTTCGGCTTCCTGCCGCGCGCGCGCTTCGTCGTTCGACAGCGGTGTGCTCGAGCGCAGCGACAGAGCCATCTGCTGCATGTGGTAATCGAAGATCTGGTCGGCGTCGTGCAGCGCGGTGCGGTAGGCGATCGTCGCCTGCGCCACCGCTGCGATCGTGATCGCCGCGAGCAGGAACCAGAGCAGGCGCCCGCGCAGCGAGTGCGTCATCTTCATGCTTTCGGCACCATGTAGCCGACGCCGCGCACGTTCTGGATCAGGTCACTGCCCAGTTTCTTGCGCAGGCCGTGGATATACACTTCCACCGCGTTGCTCGAGACTTCATCGCGCCAGCTGTACAGCTTTTCTTCGAGCTGCGCGCGCGAGAGCACGGCGCCCGGCCGCGCCACCAGCGCTTCGAGCACGGCCCACTCGCGCGCCGACAGCGACACCTGGGTGCCATCGACCATGATTTCGCGCGTGACCGGATTGATCGTGATGTTGCGGTATTCGAAAATCGGCTCGGCGCGGCCGGCAGCGCGCCGCAGCAGCGCGCGCAGGCGCGCCAGCAGTTCGTCAAGATCGTAGGGTTTGAGGACGTAATCGTCAGCGCCGGCATCCAGGCCCGCGATACGCTGAGCCACCGAGTCGCGCGCGGTGGCAACCAGCACCGGGGTGCGGTCCTTGCGCGCGCGCATCGAGCGCAGTACTTCGAGACCGTCCTTGCGCGGCAGCCCCAGGTCGAGCAGCACCAGATCGTAGTTCTGGTTCTGGATCAGGGCCGTGTCGGCCATTTCGCCGTCCTTGACCCAATCGACCGCGTAGTGCTCGGCCCTGAGCAGGTCGAGCACCACTTCGCCGATCATCGTATCGTCTTCCACCAGCAGCAGCCGCATACATCCCCCGTTGTAAAAGTGCGACCCGAGGACGCTACGCTATCTTAACCAATTAACCGATCCGCACCGGAATGAAGATCTTGTCGCCGCCGCGCTGGATCAGCAGCGCCACCGACTTGCTGGCCTTGCCCACCATCTCGCGCACCTGCGCCACCGAGTTCACCGGCCGGCCGTTGACCGAGATGAGCACGTCGCCCGGTTCGATGCCCGCGATCTCCGCGGCGCCCGAAGCATCTTCAATCAGCAAGCCAGCGGCGATGCCGCTCTGCCGACGCTCGATCGGCTCGAGAGGCCGCAGCGACAGGCCCAGTTTGGCGCTGTTGTCGACCGCGCTGGCCACGTCTTCCACCTGGCCGCGGCGCGGCTTCTCGGCGGCGTCGGCCAGCGTCGCATCGATGCGCACCAGCTTGCCGTCGCGCCAAACGTCCATCGCCACCTTGTCGCCGGGTTTGGCCAGCGTCATCATGGCCGGCAGGTCGCCCGACGAGACGATCGGCGTGCCGTTGGCCGTGCGAATCACGTCGCCGGATTTCAGACCCGCACGTTCGGCCGGGCTGCCACGCTCGACGTTGCTCACCAGGGCGCCTTCGACCGATTCGAGTTTGAACGAATCGGCGAAGCTCTGGCCGACTTCCTGCACGCCCACACCGAGCTTGGCATGCTGCACCTTGCCGGTGGCGACGATCTGGTCCTTGATGCGCACCGCGAGATCGATCGGAATCGAGAACGACAGGCCCTGGTAGCCGCCGGTCTGGCTGTAGATCTGCGAATTGATGCCAACCACTTCACCGCGGGTGTTGAATAGCGGGCCACCCGAGTTGCCGGGGTTGACCGCAACGTCGGTCTGGATGAACGGCACATTGCTGTCCGAGATCGAACGGCCGGTGGCGCTGACCACGCCGGCGGTGACAGTGCTCTCAAGGCCATACGGCGAACCGATGGCCAGCACCCACTCGCCCACCAGGACCGATTTCGATTTGCCGATCGGCGCCACGGGCAAGCCTTTGGCATCGATTTTCAACACAGCCACGTCGGTGCGCGGGTCGGAACCCAGGACCTTGGCGCGAAACTCGCGGCGATCCTGCAGCTTGACCGTGACTTCGTCAGCGCCCTGCACGACGTGTGCGTTGGTAAGGATGACGCCGTCCGGGCTTACGATGAAGCCCGATCCAGCGCCGAAAACGGGCGCTTCACGACCACCGCGCTCGCCACCGGAGCGCGGGTCCTGAAACTGCTTGAAAAACTCATACAACGGATGGCCCGGGTCGAGGCTTGGCATGCCGCCGGCACCGCCACCACCACGGGCGGCTGTCTTGGTGCCGCCAACGACGCGGATATTGACCACTGCCTTGCCCTGCTGCGCAGCGATGCGCGTGAAGTCAGGCAGCGCCACGGTCGACGACGGCGCGCCCACGGCAGCCGCTGGCGCAGCGCCAGGGGCGGCCGCGACGACAGCCGGCACGCTCGGCGCGGCGGCGTTGGCAGCAGCGTTGTTATGATTGACAGCGATGGCACCGACCGCGCCGCCGATGACGCCCGCAGCACACAGGGCCAGCGTCAGGCGTTTGGCAGTGATGGCAGTAACGGCACTTGGGTTCGACATGGATGTGCTCCTGATGAAAATTCGGTGAATCGGTGTTTGAGATTCGATGAGGCTAGTGTCGCGCAGCCGTCTTAGACCATACTTAAGTTGACAGACAACACCCCTTAGACACGGCTTAATGCACACGGCTTGCGGCTGCGCAGACACAAGGCCCGTCAGATAGGACAAGGGCGCCCCGATGCTGCAGGCGCCCTCCGTTCAAACCGTTATCACATCATGTGCCACAGTTCAGGCAGCGCGCTGTTCCAGTGCCTGGACATTGTCGCCGCTGATCGTGGTGCCGGCAGCATCGCCGATGGCGATCTTGCGTGGCTTGAGCGCCTCGGGCACTTCACGCACCAGTTCGATGGTGAGCATGCCGTTGTCGAACGACGCCGTGGTGACCTTCACGTGGTTGGCCAGCTGGAAGCGCTGCTCGAAATCGCGCGCTGCGATGCCACGGTGCAGGAAGGTGCGCTGGGCATCATCCTTCTGCTTGCGGCCGGTGACGTGCAGGCTGTCACGCTCGGTGATGATCTCGACTTCGTCGCGGGTGAAGCCAGCCAGCGCCATCACGATGCGGTATTGGTCTTCGCTCACCAGTTCGATGTTGTATGGCGGGTAGCTTGGCTGCGACTCGGCGCGTTGCTCGAGCAGGCTGGCCAGGCGATCGAAACCGATGGCGGAACGGTAGAGGGGGGTCAGGTCGTAAGTACGCATGATGTCTATCCTTGTAAAGTTAAGCGATAAGGGTGCGGACCTCAGTTGAGCATCCGCTGGTACCAATCTAATGCCATCGATCGCGAAATCAAGGCAAGCAAAGTACGGAATTTAAAATATTTTTCCAAATTTTGTTTGCATCATGTATCAAGGAAAATCCAGCCCGACGGGCGGTGCTACACTGCCCGGCTTCCCTTCCCTGCCTTTTCCCATGACCGCATCCCGCACCTTCTTTGCACGCGCTGCCCGTCCGGCGAGCGCTTTGGCCCTGACTCTGGCGCTGGCCCTGCCTGCCTCGGCCCAGCTTCCCGCCGCCGGCGACGCGCCGTACCCCGGCACGATCGCGCTGCATGTCGACGCGAGCAACTTGTCGCAACAGGTCTTCAGGATGCGCCTGTCGATGCCCGTGCAGGCTGGCCCGATGACGCTGCTGTATCCGCAGTGGGCGCCGGGGAACCACGGCCCGAACATCCCGCTGACCCAGCTCGCCGGCCTGAAATTTCGCGCTGGCGGCAAGCCGGTCGAGTGGAAGCGCGACCCCGTGAACGTGTATGCGTTCCACGTCGTCGTGCCGGAAGGCGCAACCACGCTGGAAGCCGAATACCAGTTCCTGTCGCCGCTCGATACGACACAGGGCCGCATCACGATGACCGACGATATCCTCGGCGTGCAGTGGCAGTCGGTGGCGCTGTACCCGGCCGGCTACCAGGCGCGCCGCATCACCGTGCAGCCGACGCTGCGCCTGCCCGCCGGCTGGCAATTCGCCAGCTCGCTCGCGGTCGAAGCGCGCACCGGCGACGAAGTGCGCTTCAAGCCGCATGATCTCGACACGCTGGTCGATTCGCCCCTGTTCGCGGGCCGCTACTTCAAGCGCATCGACCTGGCGCCGGGCGCGAAGCAGCCGGTGATGCTCAATGTGGTGGCCGACAATCCCGAAAACCTCGAGGCCAAACCGGACCAGATCAAGTTGCACCGCGCGATGGTCGACCAGGCGCTCAAGCTGTTCGGTTCGCACCACTATCGCCAGTACGATTTTCTGTTTGCGATCTCGGACGACTTCGGCGGCATCGGCCGCGAGCATCAGCAGTCAAGCGAGAACGGCGTCAAGCTCGGGTACTTCACCGAGTGGAACCGCAACGAGGCCGGGCGCGAGCTGCTGCCGCACGAATTCGTCCACTCGTGGAACGGCAAGTTCCGCCGGCCTGCGGGTCAGGATGTCGCCAACTTCAACACGCCGCTGCAGAACGAGCTGCTGTGGCTGTACGAAGGCCAGACCCAGTTCTGGGGCAAGGTGCTCGCCGCGCGTTCGGGCCTGGTGTCGCAAACCCACGCGCGCGATGCGCTGGCGGCCGACGCGGCGCGCTACGACGCGACCCAGGGCCGCGACTGGCGCGCCGTGCAGGACACTGTCAACGATCCGATCATCAACGGGCGCCGGCCAATCGGCTGGGGCAACTGGCAGCGCAGCGAGGATTACTACACCGAGGGCATGCTGATCTGGCTCGACGTCGACACGATGATCCGCGAGATGTCGGGCGAGCAGCGCGGCCTGCAGGACTTCGCGCGCGCCTTCTTCGGCATCGACAACGGCAGCACGCAGACCACCTACTACACGTTCGACGATGTGGTGACTGCGCTGAACAAGGTGCAGAAATACGACTGGGCGCCGTTCCTGCGCGCGCGCCTGGACGGCCACGGCCCGGGCGCCCCGCTCGATGGTCTCAAGCGCGCCGGCTGGAAGCTGGTCTACGGCGACACGCCAAGCGACGCGGCGCGTGGCGCGGAAGAGCGCAACAAGACCACCGACTTCACATACTCGCTGGGCTTCCAGGTGCGCGCCGATGGCGGCATCACGGGCGTGATCTGGGACGGCGTGGGCTTCCGCGCGGGCCTGGCGGCCAACACGACGATCGTCGCGGTCAACAACCGCGTCTACAAGGGCGATGTGCTCAAGGCAGCGGTGCGCGCGGCCAAGGATGGCAAGGCGCCACTCGAACTCCTGGTACGCAAGGGGAACAACCTGCGCACGATCTCGCTCGATTACCGCGACGGCCTGCGCTACCCGCGCCTGGAACGCATCCCGGGCACGAAGGACCGGCTCGAGGCCTTGTTCAAGGCGCTGTAGGGTGGTTGGCTGCGCCATCCACGCGTTCAGGGATCGGCTGATCTGAGGTGCACGCCCATGATCGGTTGATTCGACGCGCACGTCACGCTTGACGTGCGACATCCCATCACCCCCTGCTGCCGCATACGCTCGCCAGCAAGTCCCATTGTGGCCGCGTCCGCTCTGGCCGAACTTATTTCTTCACACTGGTCGCTTTCCGTCGTCGCCCCATCCTGTGTGACGATGCGATCCGCTCATCCTTGCGCATTGCATTCGACCGGGCGCGCCTGCGGCGTGCCTTTACGATCGACGCCATCGTGTTGATGCCGGACCATCTGCATTGCATCTGGACGCTGCCTGCTGGCGACAACGACATCTCGACGTGGTGGGCACAGATCAAGCATCATTACGCCGTAACGCGCGACTTTTTGAATCACTATCCGCGCCGGTTGGAACAGTTGCTGGCGCCGGATTGAAAACGCATTACTCCCACCAGGCCCGTACCGTGCTTCCGCCAAACACCGCATGCTGGCGCACTGGTGGCAAAGACAGGCTGTACAACGCTGCCCGCTCTATCGCACTGGCGGCATCGAGCGCAGCGCATTGCTCGGGTGTCAAGACAATGTCGAGTGACGCAATATTCTCTGTCAACTGCGCCAGGCGGCTGACGCCCAACAAGGCCGATGTCACGCCACGGCGACTGTTGAGCCATGCATAGGCCGTGCTCGCAGGACTATGTCCAGCCTCCCGGGCGATCTTTTTCAGGGCGTCGACCAGCTTCCAGTTGTGATCGGTGAACAACGAATCACCAAAAGGATTCGCGCCGTCGAGCCGCTTGTCGTCGGCGCTGCGCTGCTCTCCCGGCAATGCGGCGTTGCGTGGCAAGCCGCCCGCGCGCGGCGCGGCAGCCTCGACGGTGGTACGCACATATTTTCCGGTCAAAAGTCCAAAGGCCAACGGACTCCACGGGACAATACCCATGCCAAACTCGGCCGCCATCGGCACGAATTCGTCTTCGATGTCGCGGTTGGCCAGGGAGTAGAAATACTGCAGTGCGATGGGCCCCGGCAATCCACGCACCTGCGCCAGGGTCGCCAGTTTTGCGATGAACCAGGCTGGAGAGTTCGACATGCCCCAATAGCGGATTTTACCGGCCCGGACCAGTGCGACCATGGTGTCGAGCAGCTCCTCGGCAGGCGTAACGCCATCCCATACGTGAATCCAGAACAGGTCGACGAAGTCCGTGCGCAGGCGTCGCAGGGAGTTGTCCAGCGAGGCGTGCAGGTGCTTTGCACTATTACCGCCGGCATGTGGGCCGCTCCCCGACGCAAAGCCGGCCTTTGTTGCAACCACCAGGCGGTGGCGTGTTGCGCTGTCGGCGATAAACTCGCCCAGCATTTCCTCGCTGCGGCCACTTGAATAGACGTCTGCGGTATCGATGAAGTTGCCACCGGCTTCTACATAAGCGTCGAATACGGCGCGCGAATCTGCTGCATCCGAACCCCAGCGCGACGTGCCAAACGTCATGGTGCCCAGTCCAAAAAGACTCACCGCCAGGCCGGAGCGGCCCAACGTACGATAATCATGCAGTGCCATAACTTTACTTTCAGAGTGATTGCTAGGAAAATAGTAACCCGCTTACGCTACTCCCACAAGGAATTTCCTAGTGACCGCTACAAAACAATCCTCGAAAGTACCAGGCAAAAAGGGACGCCCTCTGTCGTTTGACCGCGACGTGGCATTGAACAAGGCCATGCTGCTGTTTTGGGAACACGGTTATGAAGCCACATCGATCAACACGCTGACGTCTGCGCTTGGCGTGACGCCATCGAGCATTTATTCCGCGTTTGGCGATAAAAAGATGCTTTTTTTCGAGGCGGTCGATTTGTACATGACGGGCGGCGGCTCCCTGCAGATGATGCTGGATCAGGCGCCGACAGCACATGCAGCAGTCCAGCAGATGCTGCTTGGTGCGGCGGCCGGCTTCACTGGTGAATGCACGCCGAAGGGTTGCCTGCTTGCCAGCGCCGCAGTGAGTTGTTCAGCAGATGCCGGCGATGTACGCCAGGCGCTTGGCGCGAGGCGGCAGCATATCGAAGCGCAGGTACGAGACCGGATTGCGCTGGGCATCCGTCAGGGAGACGTGCCGGCCGATGCCGATGCCGACACCCTTGCGGCGCTGGCGGTCGCGTTGATTCAGGGGATGTCCACGCTGGCGCGGGACGGCGCGGCGAGGGAAAAGTTGAACCGGATTGTCATGACCGCACTGCAGGGCTGGCCGCTGCAAGCAACTGCACACCGTGAAGAACAGCCTGCCTGATCACTGGACCCACGCAGGTACAAGCGAGCCATCTGGGCAACATGCCAGGAAACGACTCGACCAGCCGGCTGGTCAAGTCAATCACCACGCGTGGGTCAGTACGTCCACTGGCCACGCTGATTCACCAGCGTTTTCTTGCCCTCAGTGACCACCAGCCGGCCATCGGCGTACACGGTGTAGTTCACGCGGCCCGAGCGAAATACATAGCCCTGGAAGGCGCCGGGCGTGACGCCATCGGCTGCCATCGAGTGCATGGTCTTGCCACGCAGCTTGATCGCCTTGCCGGTCTTCTTGCTGGTGCCGGTGTAGCGCACGTCGTCGCAGGTGACATTGCCCTCTTCGCACTGCTGCACGATTTTGACGGTAAAGCCGGCCGTTTCAAGCGTCTGCTGCGTGGCGGCGTGGGCCGAAGCGGCGAACGTAAAAGCGGCCAGGGCGGCGAGATGAATGGATGACTTCATGGGTTCTCCTGTCGGCTGTCGATCGCTGAAGTATGCCTGACCGGGGCAAACGGTCCGTTCGCTGGCGCGCGCTGGCGACGCGTTGACAGGCATCGCCTCAACCGAACAAGCCATGCAGAAACCAGCGCGGCGCGGCATCTTCGCCCGAGCCGTTGATGCGCTCGCGGTAGATCCAGTACAGCGCGTGGTCCTTGCCTTCGGCGATGAAGTAATCGCGCGTTTGCGTCTGGCTCCACCAGCCCGCCTCGATGCGTTCGGGATTGGACGCCACCCGCAACGGTGAGCCATAGAACGGCCGGTGGTCGCGCATCAATAGCGCGAGCGGCTTGGCCAGCAGCCAGCTTGGCCGGGGCAGGCTTTGTACGTCGGGCGGCATCTGCGCCGCGCGCGCCGCTGCGCTCATTTTCTCGTGCACCGGCACCCAGGCATTGGCGATCTCGGGCCGGTAATCGGCATGCGGCAGCGCCTGCAGCACATTGTCGGTGCCCAGGCGCGCGACCAGCAGTTCGATCATGCGCATGCGGTCTTCTTCGCTGCCGCCGGGATCGGGAAACAGCGAGTCGGTCGGCGGCGCCATCGCCTGCAACTGCTGGGCTTCGAGCCGAATGCCGATCACGGGCGCGACGAGTTCGAGCTTGGCCAGGCGTTCGCGGAGCAGCCGCATCAGGTGTTCGTCGCGCCACGTGGGTTCGGCCAGCGCGATGTCGACGGCCGTGGGTGGACAGGCCACCCTGCCCCGCTCATGCTCGAGCAGCAGCCGGATGCGCTCGACCGCCAGCTGGCGCGCGCACAGCCAGCCAGTCATCTGCAGCACCAGGTGGTGGGCGCCGGCCAGCAGCAGGTCGGCATGCTCGAGCCGGTCGAACAGTTCGAGCCTGGCCTGGAAACGTTCGGGCGGCTCGATCCAGCGCAACATTTCGGGACTGTGGCCATATGCGGCGTCGAGCATGTCGAGCAGCGCGCGCCCGCAGCGGCGCTGCAGGCCGGGCCGGGGCAGGCGCTGCAATTCATCGAGCCGGCGACAGCCGAGGCCATCGAACCAGGCCGCGAACGGCCGCGCCGGTGGCAGCAGGGTCACTGGCAGGCGATTGAGCCGCCGCACGAGCGACTCCATCTTGACCGCGCGCCCCGCATTGCGGCGCGCCAGCAGCCAGGCGCCGCGCGCGGTGGGCGCGCAGGCAATGCAACCCGTAAAGCCGAGTGTGCGCAGGTTGGCGCGCACCCGCGCGCACAACTGCCGGATGCCGCCGAACAGGCGCAGGCTGGCGCCGATGTCGAGCAGCAGCGTGGCCTCTTCGGCCAGCGCCACTTGCGGCGTGTACTGCAGCATCGCCATGGCCACCGCCTGCAAGGCCTCGGCCTCGCGCTCGTGGCTGCGCTGGACGATGCGCGCGTCGGGCATCAGCATCAGCACGCCGCCACGCCGCATGCCGGGCAGCACGCCTTCGATGTGCGCCGCCTTTGACAAGGCCATCACCCGCTCCTGCTCCAGAACCACGATGCCGGGATCACCCGCAGCACTAGCCACAGCAGCAGCGTCGGCAGCAACGGCGCCACCGGCACCGCCGCCGTTGCTACTGCTATTGCACCAGCGTGGGCTGAAGACTTCGAGCGGTAGCTGGGGCAAATACAGGCCGATCCAGAGGCGCATGGCGTTGCAGTAGTGAAGAACCAAGGGGCAGGAACAGCGGCGCGTCGCGCTGCGGTCCCCGGCGTTTGAGGAAATCGATCGTCATGCCGCCGGCCGCCGGGCGCAGCGCGAGGCGCAGCGGCGCGGGCGACGCATCTTGCGCCGCAGACAGGGGACGGAACATGAAGAACAGGGTCTCGCCCCCCTGCGCCGCCAGATGCAGGCGGCGCAGGCTGTCGCTGCGCACGTGGTTGGTCCAGAACAGCAGCGCGCCGCAACTGCCGCTGCGCAAGACCTGCTCGGCCGCCCACAGCGCATCGGCACTGCGGGTCGCGCGCAGCCACAGCAATTGGGATGGATCGAGGCCCAGCGCGGCCAGCGCCAGCGCCTGGGGTGGATGGGGTGGCTGCAGCAGCACGATGCGACGCGAAGCGCAGGCGGCCAGCGCCGGGCGCAGAAGGCGCATTTCGCCGATGCCGGGTTGTTGCAGCAGCAGGTCGACCAGGGTGCCGCCGGGCCAGCCGCCGCCGGGCAACTGGCCCGACAAGGTGGCGTGGCCCGTGTCGATGCAGCGCGTGTCGGCATGCGCCAGCTGCGATGCGCGCCACAGCGATGGATGCAATGCCTCTGGTGCGGCAAGGATGGAAGAAGGGTTCATGATAGTGATAACAATGCAAGTACTGTATAAACGTACAGTACTCGTTGAAACGGGGCTTGGCAAGAGGTTTTCATTTTGTCTACCGTATCGGCACCTTGTAGATCGGCTCTTTGACGCCATATATATCTCTAGTGCCCCGCGATCATGGAGTTGTTAATGAGCAACGCAGTGAGTACCAAGACGAGTCCCGATCTTCTGCTCAAGAAAGCCGGCATCATCGAACGCTGCTGCAACCGCGCCCGCGAAGAATACGAGCGCGACCCCACGACCTTCACCGACGACATCACGCGCCAGGATGCGGCCACACTCAACGTGATCCGGGCCTGGGAAGCAGCGATCGAGATGGGCGACTATGTGATCGGCTGCGCGCGCCTGGGGCCAGCGCAGGACGAGCGCGAGGTCATCACGCTGCTCGCCGGACATGGCTGGATCGCGCCGACTCTGGCCGAAAACCTCAAGCGCACCGGTGAATTCTGCCGCGCCGAATGGGATTACCAGGCCGCTCCCCTGCCCGCCCTTGTCACGATCATCAAGCGCGGCCTTGGCGATTTCACCGATTACGCAGCAGCGCTGACGAGCGGCGCGCGCGCGGTCGGCCAACCCTGACCATGTCTTGTCAGTGCGCCAACGGTGCGCCTGCTGGTATCATGCGCCTCTTTTGGGAGCGGGATTCTCTGGCGCCGGATGCGCCGGGTCGCCGCTTTCGCACTGACCAATCAAAACAACCATGACCCAACAGACCAATTTGCCCGGCTTCTTCAGCCGCTTGTCGATCGCCTTCGGCGCCCTGTTCAAATCGCTCGGCGACGCCGAATTTGCCGCGCGCGTGCGCGATGACGGCGTCGGCCCGACCGCCGCTCCGGCACCAGTGCCAGCCCCGGCGCCGGCGCCTGCACCTGTCGTGAAACCGGCGCCAGCGCCGACGCCCCTGCGCGCGCCGACGCCGGATTCGGCCCTGCAGCTGCTGAGCCTCTTCCAGCGCGAAGCACGCCTGATCGACTTCGCCCACGAAAACCTCACCAGTTATTCGGACGCCGACATCGGCGCCGCCGCCCGCGTCGTGCACGAAGGCTGCGCGCGCGTGCTGCGTGAGCACTTCACGATCGAACCGGTGCGCAGCGAAGCTGAAGGCGCCCGCATCACGCTGAACGAAGGCTTCGATGCCGCCAGCGTGCGCCTGACCGGCAACGTGGTCGGCACGGCGCCGTTCAACGGTACCCTGAGCCATCGCGGCTGGCGCGCCGCCAGCGTCACGCTGCCGCAACTGGCCGAGCGCCACGATGCGCGCGTGCTGGCCCCGGCGGAGGTGGAACTGTGAACGACATCGTGAACGACCCATCGAGCGAATCGCTGAACAATGCGGCCGAGCCGCGCTACGCCATCGGCATCGACCTGGGCACCACCCACAGCGCGCTGTCGTACGTCGACCTGCAGGCCAGCGACGGCGAACAGGCCGTCGACGCCGTGCTGCCGATCCCGCAACTGACTGCCCCCGGCACGATCGAAGCGCTGCCGCTGCTGCCATCGTTCCTGTACCTGCCGCACCCGGACGAACTGCCGGCCGGCGAACGCGCGCTGCCGTGGAGCGACACCGAAGAAACAGCGATCGCCGGCGAGATGGCGCGCAACCGTGGCGCGACCACGCCGATCCGCCTGGTCTCGTCGGCCAAGAGCTGGCTGTGCCACCCGGGCGTGGACCGCCGCGCCGCGATCCTGCCAACGGACGCGCCGGACGAAGTCACCCGTGTGTCGCCACTGGACGCCTCTACCCATTATCTGCGCCACCTGCGCCAGGCCTGGAACGCCGCGCACCCCGAAGCGCCGTTCGACCAGCAATCGGTCACCGTCACCATCCCCGCCTCGTTCGATCCGGGCGCGCGCGAGCTGACGCTGGACGCTGCGCGCCTGGCCGGCTTCACCCCGACCCTGCTCGAAGAGCCGCAAGCGGCGCTGTACAGCTGGATTCAGGGCAGCAGCGGCCGCTGGCGCAAGCAGGTCGCACCGGGCGACATCATCCTGGTGGTCGACGTCGGTGGTGGCACCAGCGACTTTTCGCTGATCGCGATCCTCGAGCGCGACGGCAAGCTCGAACCGCACCGCGTCGCCGTGGGCGACCACATCCTGCTGGGCGGCGACAATATGGACCTGGCGCTGGCCCACTTCGTGGCCCGCAAACTCTCGGCCAACGGCACGCAGCTCGACGCCTGGCAGATGCGTGCGCTGACCTACGGCTGCCGCAGCGCCAAGGAAGCACTGCTGGCCGACGCCAACGCGACGACGCACCCGATCGTGGTGCCAAGCCGCGGCTCGAAACTCATCGGCGGCTCGATCCGCACCGAACTCACGCGCGACGAAGTCACCGCCTTCATCACCGACGGCTTCTTCCCGCGCGTGGAAGCTTCGGCGCGGCCAACCGTGCGCGCCCGCGCCGGCCTGACCCAGCTTGGCCTGCCGTATGCGCAGGACGCCGCGATCACGCGCCACCTGGCCGCGTTCCTCGCGCGCCAGGCCGGCGCCACCGCCGAACTCGAAGGTTTCACTGGCCGCGTCACGGCCGACCACACCTTCCTGCATCCGAGCGCAGTGCTGTTCAACGGCGGCGTGTTCAAGTCTGGCATCCTGGCCCAGCGCGTGATGGACACCATCAACGACTGGCTGTACATGGAAGGCGCCGAACCCGCGCGCATGCTCGAAGGCGCCGATCTCGATCTGGCTGTCGCGCGTGGCGCGGCCTACTTCAGCTACGCACGACGTGGCGGCGGCGTGCGCATTCGCGGCGGCACGGCGCGCTCGTACTACGTTGGTGTCGAGTCGTCGATGCCGGCCATCCCGGGCATGGAACCACCACTCGAAGCCCTGTGCGTGGCGCCGTTCGGCATGGAAGAAGGCAGCGAACTCGAACTGCCTGGCCAGGAATTCGGCCTGGTGATCGGCGAGCCGGTCACGTTCCGCTTCTTCGGCTCCACCACGCGCCGCCAGGACCGCATCGGCGACGTGCTCGAATTCTGGGGCCCGGACGAGCTGCACGAAATGAACGAGATCCAGGCCACGCTGCCGGCCGATGGCCGCGCAGCAGGCGACGTCGTGCAGGTGAAACTGCATGCGCTGGCGACGGACGCCGGCACGCTCGAACTGCTGGCAGTGGCGCGTGACGGCCAGCGCTGGAAGATCGAGTTCGACGTGCGTACGGCGGCCGGGGTCCAGTGACCTGGCTCGTCGGCATCGATCTGGGCACCACGAACACGGTGCTGGCCTACGGCCGCAATGGTCCGGGCGGCATCGAGTTATTCCAGATCGATCAGTTGGTGGCGCCCGGCGAAGTGGCCGGCGCACCGCTGCTGCCGTCGATGCGTTACCACCCGGGCCCGGACGAACTGGCGCCGGGGGCCCTGCAACTGCCCTGGCAACAGCCGGATGTCGCCGGCGTCGAGCGCGTTGCGCTGGGGCGCCTGGCGCGCGTGCTCGGTGCGGCCACGCCGGGCCGGCTCGTCACGAGCGCCAAGAGCTGGCTGTCGCACGACGGCGTCGACCGCATGGCGCCGATCCTGCCGTGGGGTGTCGACAACGACGTGCCCAAGGTCTCGCCGGTGGCTGCCAGCGCCAGCTATCTTGCGCACCTGCGCGCCGCATGGAATGCGCGCTTTCCCAAACAACCCCTTGAACGCCAGCAGATCGTGCTCACGGTGCCGGCGTCGTTCGATGAAGGCGCCCGCGCGCTGACGCTCGAAGCGGCGCGGCTGGCCGGCCTGCCCCAGGTCGCGCTGCTGGAAGAACCGCAAGCCGCGCTGTACGACTGGCTGTACCGTCATCGCGCCAGCCTGGCGCAGGATCTGGGCGATGCGCGCCTGGTGCTGGTGGCCGACGTGGGCGGTGGCACCA
Source organism: Telluria sp. LT1R51-2 (assembly GCF_059685775.1). NCBI lineage: Bacteria > Pseudomonadati > Pseudomonadota > Betaproteobacteria > Burkholderiales > Oxalobacteraceae > Telluria > Telluria sp. LT1R51-2. The sequence continues at coordinate 3,102,139 of NZ_JCASIM010000001.1, forward strand.
CCGACTTCAGCCTCGTCAAGGTCGATACCAAAGATGGCGAGCCGCACCTGACGCGCATCGGCGTGGGCAACCACCTGATCCTGGGTGGCGACAATATGGACCTCGCGCTGGCGCACCTGATCGAAGCGCGCATGGCCGGCCAATCCGGCGCAGACAATGACAATGCACGCACGCGCCTGTCGGCCGCGCGCCTGGCCCAGCTCACGGAACGCTGCCGCGCCGCCAAGGAACAACTGCTGGCCGACGATGCGCCTGAATCCGTCGCCGTCACGCTACTCGGCGCCGGCAGCCGCCTGATTGGCGCCGCTCGCAAGGCCGACCTGCTGCGCAGCGACATCGAGCGCATCGTGCTCGACGGCTTTTTACCGCTCAACGCAGCGCAGGACGAACCGACGCGCGCCCGCGCTGGCATCGTCGAATTCGGCCTGCCGTATGCGAGCGATCCGGCCATCACGCGGCATCTGGCCAGCTTCCTGCGCCAGCATGCGGCGGCGTCGCGCGAGGCGCTCGGCCTGGAAGGCGGCGCGATCCCGATCCCGGATACGGTGCTGCTCAACGGCGGCGTGTTCAGGGGCGCCGCGCTGGCAAGGCGCCTGGTCGATACGCTGACCGGCTGGCGCGATGCCCCAGTACGCGTGCTGCACAACGAGAATCCCGATATCGCCGTCGCCCGTGGCGGCGTCGCCTACGCGCTGGCGTGCCAGGGCCTGGCGCCGGCCATCGACAGCGGCGCGGCCCGCAACTACTACCTGCTCCTGGACGGCGAAGCACGCGCTGGTCTGCTGCACGCCGTCTGCCTGCTGCCACGCGGCACACCGGCCGCCATGGACGTCACGCTGGCAAACCGCAGCTTCGCGCTGCGCGTCGGCCGGCCGGTACGCTTTCACCTGGTCTCGACGATTGCCGATGCCGGCGCGGCGCCACAGGCCGGTGACCTGGTCGATCTCGACCTGGCCGACGTGGTGCGCCTGCCGCCGATTGCGACGGTGCTGCGCGCCTCAAGGTCCAGCACCACGGCCGAGATTCCCGTGCACCTGGTGACGACGCTGAGCGAGGTCGGTTCACTCGAAGTGCATTGCGTCGCCGAAGACGGCGGCGGGCGCTGGCAGCTGGCGTTCCAGTTGCGTGGCAATAGCGATGATGACGGCGATATCGACGCACCAGCTGAGGCCCTGCCCGCGAACCTGGACGCAGCGATCGACAAGATCGAGCGCGTGTTCGGCGCCCGCTCGAAACAGGTCGAGCCGAAAGAAGTCAAGCAACTGCGCGCTGGCCTCGAACACCTGCTCGGCCCACGCGAAAGCTGGACCACGCCGCTGCTGCGCCGCCTGTTCGACGCCCTGATGGCGCGCGCAAAAGGCCGGCGCCGCTCGGTCGAGCACGAGCGCGCGTGGCTCAACCTGGCCGGCTACAGCCTGCGCCCCGGCTTCGGCCACCCGCTCGACAAATGGCGCATGGAAGGGCTGTGGGCCCTGTTCGAAGCGGGCGTGCAGCACCACAAGGACAGCCAGGTGCGCGCCGAATGGTGGACGCTGTGGCGCCGCGTGGCCGGCGGCCTGTCGCTCGATGCGCAACTGCGCGTGCTGGACGATTTCGCGTTCAACCTGCAGGCCGATGCTGGCGAGCGTGGCCGGCGGCCCGTCACCCTCGTCGATGGCAGCGAAGAAGACCTGCTGCGCGTGGGCGCGTCGCTCGAACGCATCCCATCGGCCTACAAGGCCGAGATCGGGGAATGGCTGTTCAAGCAGATCGCCGATATCCCTGCCGGCGGCAAGCTCGATGCCCGCGCCAGCGCGCGTTACGGGCGCTATCTGTGGGCGCTGGGCCGCGTGGGTGCGCGCCAGTCGTTCCAGTCCAGCGCACACGAAGTCGCGCCGCCCGACGTGGCCGAAGGCTGGCTGCGCCAGCTCCTGCTGCTCGACTGGCGCAAGGTGGAGCCGGCCGGCTTTGCCGCCGCCCACATCGCGCGCATGACGGGCGACCGCTCGCGCGACATCGATGAGGCGGTGCGCGGCGACGTGCTGCGCCGACTGGCCGCCAGCGGCGCGCCGCCGGCATGGACGGCGATGGTGCGCGAGGTCGTGGAACTGGATCAGGCCAGCGAAGCGCGCATGCTGGGCGACGCGCTGCCGCCGGGGCTCAAGCTGCTGCGCTGAACGCGGTCGATCGACGCATCACGCTTCCAGCTGCCCGATCAGGATCAGTGAGACCGGCTTGCCGGTACGCGGATGCAGCGGCTCGCGCATCGCAGTCACGCGCAGGCGGTGCGCCGCGAACAGCGCGACCCAGCCCGCAACCGTTCGGAAGTACCACGGCGGCGCATCGGCGAAGTCGCTGGAAAAGCCCGCCCAGCTGCCGGCGCGCCAGCCGTCGACATACGGCGCATCGCCGCACGCCATGAGCGGGTGCACGGTCTGCACGACCAGCGAGCCGCCCTCGCGCAGATAGGTCGGCGCCGCGCGCAGCAGGCCATCCACCGCCTCGTTGCCGATCAACGAAAAATTGCAGACGGCGACATCGACCGCCAGCGCCAGCCGGCCCTGCGCGATCTGCTCGAACGACAGCACGCAAAAGTCACCGCCGCCAGCCGCATTGGCTTTTTCGACCAGCGCGGCAATTGCATCGACACCGACCATCGCCACGCCTGGCAGCGCGCGCACCAGCCAGCCTTCGCCGCAACCGAGATCGATGCCAGTGGCCGGATCGAGGCTACGCACTGCATCGACGATGGCGGCATTGGTGACCAGCGTGCGGGTTTCGATCTCACCGCCGCGCACGGCGGTGGTCCAGGGGTCGACGTTGCGCGACCACGCGTCGAGAACAGCGGCATCGGTAAGACCTGGCATGGGCTTCTCCTGTAATGACGGCATTATGCCGCAGGCAGTCATGGCACGCCCGCGAACGACAACCATCCACAGGATCGGATAGACTGGCGCCGACTCCGCCAACGCACCCGCCCTGCCCGCCCATGAAATCATCGCAACACCTGCCGCTCCTGCTCGTCGCCGTCCTTGCCGCCGTCATCACCTTCGCCCTCATCAAGCGCCCGGTCGACGAAGCGCCCGCACCGCCGCCGCTGGTCTCGCTCGAAAAGATGGGGCATCTGGTGTCGCTCAAGATGAACTATTCGGACGTGATCGAATTCACGCAGCCGAACGCCGTGGACATCCCGTGGTCGCAGTGGGAAGTACGGCTTGGCAGCACCCGCGTGCTGCTGGTCGCGCGCGGCGACTGCACGCTGGCCACCGACCTGCGCCAGGCGCGCTACGAAGACATCGACAACACGGCGCGCACGCTGACAGTCGTGTTGCCGGCGCCCTCGCCGCTGCAGGCGCGCATCAACCACGAACCGCGCGACAAGGGCGGCTCGTACTTCTATGCGATCACCGACCAGGGCTTGCAGGCGTTCATTCCATCGGCGCAAACGCGCACCACGGCCATGAACAACGTGCTGGCCACGGCGCAAAAAGCAGTACAAGCTGCCTGCAGCCAGCCGACGGTGCTGAACACGGCGAAGGACAATGCCGCCACCGTGATGCAGGCCACGCTGCTGGCCACCGGCTGGACGCCGACCGTGGTGTGGGAGGCCAGCACCGGGCAGCCCAAGGCTGCCACCACGCCATAATCTGTTGTAAAAAATTCCCACATAGAAACAAAAGATTGCACCTGTGATGACGCAACCGGCCTGACCCTTCGTGTAGAATCTCCTCAGCAGGTTATCGAAATAAATCAACTATATAGAGGTGACAACACCATGCGCGTCTTCCCATCCAGCGGAAAAACCCTTGTCTTTGCTCTCGCGGCAACCGTTCTTTCCACCAGCGTGTTCGCCCAAACCTGGCCAAGCGACACCGTGACCGTCGTCGTCCCATGGCCGGCAGGCGGCCCATCGGACATCGCGGCGCGCCCGCTGGCCAAAGGCCTGACGACCGCGCTGGGCAAGTCGTTCGTCATCGATAACCGCGGCGGCGGCGGCGGCAATATCGGTTCGGCAGCGGTCACCCGCGCCAAGCCGGATGGCCAGACCATGCTGATCACCTCGAGCGCACCGATCGTCATCAACCCGAGCCTGTACAAGAAAATGGCGTTCAACCCGGCGACCGACCTGATCCCGGTCACCAACCTGCTGCGCGCGCCGCTGGTGCTGGTTGCCCACCCATCGGTTCCAGCAAAGAACGTCAAGGAACTGCTGGCACTCATCAAGTCGAAGAACGGCCAGTTCTCGTACGCGTCGGCCGGTAACGGTACCCCGCAACACCTGACCGGTGAAATTTTCCGCGGCGTGACCAAGCTCGACATGGTCCACGTGCCATACAAGGGTTCGGCGCCAGCGATTTCCGACCTGCTGGGCGGCCACATCCCGATCATGTTCGACAGCACCATCGCGATCATGCCGCACATCAAAAGCGGCAAGGTCAAGCCAATCGCCATTTCGGGCAACAAGCGTTCGCCGCTGCTGCCGGATGTACCAACCTTCGCCGAAGCCGGCCTGCCGATCGAATCGTATGCGTGGTACGGCATGTTCGTGCCAGCCAAGACGCCGAAGGCCGTGGTCGACAAGATCAACGCCGAAACGCAGAAGGTCATGAAGTCGCCTGACTTCCAGCGCGTGCTGACCGACACGGGCACCGAGTACGTGGGCGACACGCCAGAGAACTTCGCCAAGTTCGTCCAGGCTGAAACCACCAAATGGTCGAAAGTCGTGAAAGACAGCGGCGCAACCGTCGACTGATTGTCAGCGATTGGGTAGTGCCCTGAAACGGGTGACGCGGCTTTGCCGGGTCACCCGTTTTTTTGTGTCAGATATAGCGCTTGACGACGACATTGGCGTTATTTTTCTAACGCTCGCTCGTGGCCTACGACATGCCCAGCACCTCGTACGTAGTCAACCTTTGTCGTCGCACCAATCTCGGGCGCACTTTTAAAAAGTGCCAGGTCATGCCGTACGATGCTCGCTTTTTCTCTTTGATTATCCTGTAACTGATACACATGCTTTTTATCGGTGTGCAATATAGTCCCTTCAAACGACTTGGAACTCGCTGACTTCGCAGGCCGTTCCGCTGCTGTAAGGTCGTATGAACCTTCTGGTAAATTTTTACTTGGACCAGCAGATCGTGATGTCCAAGCACCATCGACAACCTTGTCCAGCACTCTCTTTCCGTTAGCGACTACTAATACTTCGTGCCCTTCAGGCTTCAGCGGTCTGTCCACGAGCACAATTTCGGGAATGCTTTTGCCTGAAAATTTCAGCATGATCGTAGCGTCGCCCGGCTCTAGCGGTAAACGTCCTGTCGGCTCGGCTCGCTCGACGATAGCGCGCTCCTCCACCGACCTGTAAAACCACTTGTGCTGCGTGGAATCATGTATGACGCTTTTCTCTGGCTCCGGCGGAACTTGCATTTTTGCAATAACACCATGACCGATCGTCTTATTAAGATAATCGGCCATCAAGTTGAAATTGCGCGCAGGCAATCCGTTCAGCAGATACCCGCCACCAATATCACTATGTGCCCCTGCGGTGGTTACGCCAAGGAAGCGACCATCTTCCGATTTTCCTTGTGCAATGATGGTAGTCGAAGGAAACTTGGTACGGTACTCGTCACCTGCGGTAATCTGAATGCCCGAAACGACTGACGGTGGAGGGCGCCTGTCATTACGTGAGGGGGTACCGGTCGCAACAGGGTCATATAAACCAAGGGCCTGCGGCGTCGTTCCCGGAGCACGCAATACCTGTTTTTCATCCTCTACAGACCGGATACCGCGCTCGTGGAGAAGCCTTGAGAACCCGGCGGCCTGTTCCGCCCCCCGGCTGAACCCTACTGATACCACCTTAATATTAACATCAGGATCTTCCTCCAACCAACTAGCTGTACGTTCTGTAAGCTTCTCATACATCCATTCAATACGCTCTTGGTATGTGCCACCGATGGCACCATCGAGCACCCCCTTTACCCCACCCTGAGTACCTGGTCCCTCCTTATAAACCGCTAATAGTAGGGTTTTTTCGTTCTTCATTTTCGATTTGCTTTCTTAACAAGCCGATATTAGAAGCATGTTTTGGATCGTTTACAACATCATTTCCCGTGCCATCAAACAGCGCGATAAACAGCCGCGAATGCGGGTCTGCACGCGTGTCATGGAGACGCGGTGGTTCAAACTGACTTACTTCTTTAGCCGCTTTATCATAGCTTGCCAATTTTTCTGCAGAAGCGATGACTGCATCGACGCCATCGATTGAACCCTTCTTCATGACTGACCCTTAAAGACTTTTTGAATAGGCACGGGTAAAGTGGGTGCTGCGATCGCGCCCAGTGTCGGTCGGATCGGCACGCACCAGTTGCAAACTGACTTTCATATAGACACTAACTGTACGGTCATTGACTTCGACAATGATCGTAGGCTCGCCACCCGAAATAGGTTTGGCTTTATAAATGCGGGCCGCATCGGCAGTGTGAAGCACCACCCTATCCTTGAAGACCTCATCCAGGTCGATAATATGAGTCAAATGTGTTCCATCACGCGCATTCCATTCCATCTCTACCGGTCCTGCAAACGCGTGATAAGAGCCCGATAAAAAACCCGGTCCTCTCTTCTCATCGGATGGCAGTTTCTCGCGCCCCGGAGACTTAGTACATAATTTATGCGGAGAGCCCGCATATACCAGCTCCAAATTTGTGATCCCTCCATAGCACAGTATCCCAAAATCATGCGTGCTGAACTTCAAAACTTTATTCATACCTATTGTCCCACTATGTATGTTTGTAATTGAAAGAGTTGCCAGAAAAAGCGCTGGTATGATGTGGATTAAATATCGAGAAATAATTGCCCTTTTCTTAGCAATATCAATTTTTTTAAAGCCCGGCCCGAAATCTTAAGTCTGTTCCGACCAGTACAAATCAGCAAGAAATGTTGACTTCTCTACTTCACGCGATGACACTCACAACAATTTTCTCACATGTCGAACCTGTTTCGGAAAATCACAACAAGCGTGCACGGATGGCGCTTTCGCGCTGCCTCCAGTTATCTTGCCGTTTGTAGCAAGCGTTAAAGGCTTCGGAGATATGATGGTTTTGCATGCAAAAACCTGTCCGAGGATTGGCTGCCAACATTCAACATCGTGAATGAAATGTGCAACCCAGGGGAAAGAGCAAGAATGGAACGGTACCTTGTCGGCCGACTGTCGGCAGCAGCGCCGCATTGACTTGCCATTCGCGACGACGGTCATCATCGCGATGAAGACCCCAGCCTGCCCTGCTTCAGTCGCCATCCACGCTTCTTCCAAGACATTGCTTCACCGCTACCGAACACCATGGCTTTTCGATAACGACTAACATCTTTATCAACGTCGTGACCGCTACCGGCACCCTCCCACCACATCCAAGGAGCAAGCATGCATTCGGAAGACAAGAAGGTCGAGACCCAGACCACGCAAGACATGGCGCCATCGCGCCGCCGGTTCGTCGGCACCGTGGCCGCCGGCGTCGCCGCCTCGGCCGCCGCCGTGCCGGCCCTGGCCCAGCAAGCCGTGGGCGGCAACCAGCCGGCCGCCGGCGCCGCGCGCGAAGCGGCCAAGCGGTATCCGCGTCCACCGTTTCCGAATCAGGATCAGCCATGGCCGGCCCTGGCCAGCAAGATGACACCGCGCCCTGACCATGGCGAAACCACCTATCGCGGCAGTGGCCGTCTGGCCGGCCGCAAGGCGCTGATCACGGGCGGCGACTCGGGCATCGGCCGCGCTGCCGCGATCGCGTATGCGCGTGAAGGCGCGGACGTGGCGATCGGGTACCTGCCGGCCGAAGAGCCGGATGCACGTGAAGTGATGCAATTGATCCGCGACGCCGGCCGCAAGGCCGTGGCTGTACCGGGCGATATCCGCGATGAAGCGTTCTGCAAGAAGATGGTGGAGACGGCCGTGCGCGAACTGGGTGGCCTGGACATCCTGGTCAACAATGCTGCGCGCCAGCAGAACCACGATTCGATCCTCGACATCACCAGCGAACAGTTCGACTGGACGATCAAGACCAATGTGTATGCGGTGTTCTGGATCACCAAGGCGGCGATTCCGCATATGAAGCCAGGCAGCGTGATCATCAACACGTCGTCGCAGACGGCCTACGATCCGCCGGAAAAACTGCTCGACTATGCGTCGACCAAGGCGTTCGAGGTGGCGTTCACCAAGTCGCTGGCCAAGCAGATGGCATCGAAAGGGATTCGGGTCAATGCGGTGGCGCCGGGGCCGGTGTGGACGCCGCTGCAACTGGCGGGTGGCAATTCACCGGAAGGCCGTGCAAAGTTCGGGGAAGACACGCCAATGAAGCGCCCGGGTCAGCCAGCCGAGCTGGCGGCGACCTACGTTACGCTTGCGTCGGATGAATCGAGCTACACCACCGGCCATGTGTATGGTGTGGCGGGTGGTGGCGGGCAGCCGTAAGCGCCCACTAGCATGTCCGCCCGGCCCTGCCGGGTGGACTAGTCAACCTGCGTGCTCAACGGCGACGCAGAAGACGCACCAGCAACGCAGCGAACGGGCGGGTCGGGATCCGGCGGCCCAGCGGCCCCGCATTGTTGCAGCGTGACGTGACAGTCATGATTGTTCTCCAAAGTATTGCTTCGCAGATTAACCATTGCCGCCCAGCTCTTCTGTACGCTGGTTCGCATAGTCTTACCTGCTGGCATCAGATAGCTTGCTGCAGTGTGCTTCACGCAACACTCACATCGTTTCCAACACCGTCATCGCGCGTTTGAGCTTGTCCGTATGGGGCGTGACGCCATCGCAAGTCATCACCAGCTCGTGCGTGGCGCGGGTCATTGCCACATACAGCAGGCGCGCCTCGTCTTCAACGATGTCCTCTTCCTTGAACTCGGCGCCAAGACCCGGAATGCCCACCAGTGAAAACTCCAGCCCCTTGCTGCTATGCATGGTGATCAGCTTGACGCTGTCATGCATCGGCGAATAGGCCGCACCCTTTGCCTGCTGCCACTGAAACGGAATATCGCGGCGCTGCAGCACCTCGGCCAATACTTTACCGACGCCATAACGCCGATAGATCAGCGCCATCTCGCCCCATGGCGTGCCGGTCTTGCTGGCCGCAGCGAGTTTATCGGCCAGAAATTCGGCTTCTTTCTGCAAGTTTGGCAACTGCACCAGAATCGGTTTCGGACCATGCCGGCCCGTGCTCATCGGCTGGACCGTCGGCGCTTCGTCGTCCTCGGTATTGTGCGCGGTGAGCAGCTCGGCGGCAAAGGCACGCGCCACCGCCAGGATTTCGGCCGTGTTCCGATAATTGAGTTTCAGGATGGTGGTGCGCCCTGCTGCCTGCACGCCGACGCTCGAGAACGAGAATTTCAGCTTCTTTGCCGTGTGATAAATCGACTGCGCATCGTCGTACAAGACCAGCAGCGACTTCGTTTCAGGGTTGACCATTTGAACGATCAGCTTGAACCAGGCCGGTTTGAAGTCATGTCCCTCGTCGATCAGTACGGCGTCATACTGCCCCCGGGGAATCAGATCGCTGTCCACGCCCCGGATCACGCTATCGATGCACGCCTCAAAATAAGCATCCAGATCGGCGGTCTTGGCGGGCTTGTCGACGTGATCGGTGTCAAGCTGGCGCATGCACCACGCGTGGAAATTGATGGCCACGATTTTATCGCCCAGCCCCTTTTGCCCGATCATGGCGGCCAGCTTTGCTGCCAGAGTCTTGTTGTAGCAGAGGATCGCAATCGGCCGCTGGCTCAGCTTTGCAAGGTGCTCGGCGCGATAGCCCAGGATCAGTGTTTTTCCCGAACCCGCCACGCCATGAATCACGCGATGTCCTTCACCCAGGCTGCGCGCCAGCTGCTCTTGCTGCAGGTCCATGACCCGGATGAGGTCCGGGATTTCCGTACTGATCTGGCCATGTTCTTCGCAAGGATTTGCCTGAACGCCAATGCGCACTTCAGGAAACATATGCCAGCGCACGCGGTCAATTTGCGGCAACGACAGCTTCATCTTGAATTTGATGGGGAACATGCCCCATAAGCGCGCCTGAAACGCTTCGTCGTCCACACTCTCCGTCATCTCGTCCTGGCAAATAACGAGGTGCGCCGGAAGAACCTCGCCCAACGCGCCATCGTCAAATTGCTTGCGCGTGATATTGCTCAGGACCACACCACAACCATAAGGAAAGAAAAACTTCCCTTTCAAGCTACCCGATGGCCAGATCAGCATCTGATCGCCCTCCAGCTTGTTGGTGACGGCATACAGATACTGGCGCGCCTACTCCAGCGGATTCATCACCTGTTTGGTGCCGGCATCGGTGACGATCACGGCGTGCTGCTTGTCGATACTGACCAGGGTGCCGAGGCGCCAGTCCTTTACTTCCAGCACCAGCAAGCCGCGTGCAGGATGAAACACGATGAAATCGGGATGCTGGTTGCGTGCGCCGATGCTGACGTCATACCAGCACAAGTAATCATCTTCGAGTTTGTCTTCAAGGCGCACGGCGAAGCGTCGTTCACCAGAGGTCATGCGCGCCGTGCTGGCACTAAGTGATGGGATGAGAGTTGCCATTAACGTATTCCTGTCGATCCATCAATGTAGCCGATCAGTTCAAAGCAAACCGGTAAAAATAGTATTTCTCTAATGCATTAGTATCGTTTGTTGCATTTTCCCGTCGCCAGAGAATGAAACCGACCCGACCCGACGCGCTGGCGCGCGCGCCCCAATTCAATAGCGTCCTACCATGGGATGACAGGGCCGCAGTCAGTCCCAATCGGGGTGACCGCAGGCACTGTCACAACGTTATATGGAGGAACATATGGGCTACGCAGATCGCGACAAATATGGGATGTACAAGGACGGCGCCATCGCAGGACCGGGACCATCGCTGATGGGAGCTGATACGTTGATTGGCGAAAGTGTTGTCAATGCCAATGAAGAAGACCTTGGCGATATCAAGGAGATCATGCTCGACATGCAGACCGGTCAGGTTGCTTACGCCGTCCTGGCCTTCGGGGGCTTTTTGGGCATGGGCGAAAAACTGTTCGCCGTGCCATGGCAAGCGCTGCACCTCGACACGATCAACAAGCGTTTTGTTCTGGGCGTCGAAAAAGAGCGCCTCAAATCCGCGCCCGGATTCGACAAGGACGCGTGGCCCGACATGGCTGACGCAATCTGGGCCGGCGACGTTCATGATTTCTATGGCACCGACCCGCAGCGTTCAGGCGCACCAACCATGGGGCCAGGCGTGCCAACGGCTGGCATGGGCGGCGCGGCCACCGGCAGCAGCACGTATGCGGGCGGCGCAATGGGCTCGAGCATGGGCGCAGGCGCGGCCGGTTCGTCCAGCGTGGCCGGATCGGGCAGCAGCATGAGTGACGCGTCGCTCAATCAGGGATCGGGCGCGAGTCTCGACCCGCGCGCCGGCAATCTGGGCGATGACAAGGACCTGAGCCGGATCCGGGGCAGCAATATCGGCTGATCGAACGCCAACGGTGCATGGCTGGCGCCAAGCGATCAACTAAGCCGTCAACCATGCACTGTTCATTACCGCTGCATCGACTCCCACACCCTCTGCAAGCGCTTGGCCGACACCGGCATCGGCGTTCTCAGCTCCTGCGCGAACAGCGACACCCGCAACTCTTCCAGCATCCAGCGGAACTCGATCATGCGCGGATCGTTGTTCTTCGACCCCATGTTCTTGAGCGTGCGCTGGAATTGCGCCGCCGCCGACTGCCACTCCGCCATCAGCTGCGCATCGCGCGTCGGATTGCCGCGCAACTTCTCCAGCCGCACATTGATACCCTTCAGATAGCGCGGGAAGTGCGCCAGCTGGCTGTAGTCGTTGTCCGCGATGAAGCGCTTGTGTACGAGCGCCTGCAACTGTCCCATGATGTCCGCCGACACTGCCTGCGGCAGGGTTTGCACGCGCTTGGGCATGCCGTGGAATTCGGCCAGCACCTGGCCCGCCAGGCGCGCCACCTCGTTGATCAAGAGGCCAATGCGGCCCTTGCCCTGGTCACGGCGCGCGTTGAACTGCGCCGCATTGAGCGGCAGCGGATCCTGCAGGCAGGCGATGTCGATCGCCTTGGCCACGATCTGGTCGCGCAAGTCTTCCTGCGAACCCAGGCTCATGAACTGCATGCCCATGCCCTGCAGACCGGGGATGTTCTTCTCGGCGAACTTGAGCTGCTCCTTGAACTGCAGCGCGAACAGGCGGCGCAGGCCCACACGGTGCGTACGCGCTGCCACGTTCGGGTCGTCAAATACCTCCAGATCGCAGTGCGTGATCTTGTCGACCAGCGCCGGGAAGCCGATCAGCGTCAGCTTGCCCTGGTTGATTTCCAGGAGCTCCGGCAAGTCACCGAACGTCCACGCGGTCAGGCCCGTGTGCTGGCTGCTGGTCGACGCACCTTTGGCGGAGGCCACCGCCGGCGCGGCCGGCTGGGCGCCCTTGCCCTTGGCCGCTGGCGCCGCGGCAGTTGAAGCGGTAGCCGCTGCGCCCGAACCGACTGCGCCAGGCCGCGCCAGCCGCGCGAGCGAACCGCTCGACGCCGGTGCCGACTCGGCCATCTTCTGGAAACTCTCGCGCGCCTGCCCGCCCAGTTCGGCCTGCAGCGTGGCCAGATTGCGGCCCATGTCCAGCTGGCGACTGTGCTCGTCGATCACCTTGAAATTCATGAACATGTGCGCTGGCAGCGTCTCGATCTTGAAGTCAGCCGTCAGCACCAGCGTGCCGGTCTGCGCGCGCACGTCCGCGATCAGCACGTCGATCAGGTCGCCCCGTCCGAACGTGCCGGCCGCGTGGATCCGCTCGACGAACTTCGCCGCGTAATCCGGCAACGGCACGCAGTGGCGGCGCAGCTTTTGCGGCAGCGACTTGAGCAGCAAGTGCACCTTTTCCTTGATCATGCCCGGCACCAGCCACGCCGCGCGCTCTTGCGGGATCTGGTTCAGCGCGAACAGCGGCACGGCGAGCGTGACGCCATCGCGCACGCTGCCCGGCTCGAAGTGGTACGACAGCCCCATCTCGATGCCGGTGACGGTCATCGTCTTCGGGAACAACTCGGTGGTGATGCCGGCCGCTTCGTGCCGCATCAGTTCTTCGCGGTTCAGGTACAGCAGCTTCGGGTTCTCGCGCGCCACGTCCTTGTACCACTTCTCGAAACCGGCGCCATTGACGATGTCGCGCGGGATCTCGCTGTCGTAGAAGGCCGCGATCAGCTGGTCGTCCACCAGCACGTCCTGGCGGCGCGACTTGTGCTCGAGGTTCTCGATGTCCTTCACCAGCTTGTGGTTGTGGATGTAGAACGGCAGCCGCGTCTCATAATCGCCCGCAACCAGCGCGTCGCGAATGAAGATCTCGCGCGCTTCGGTCGGATTGCGCTGGCCGTAGTTGATGCGGCGCGCGCCGTAGATGACGATGCCGTGCAGCGTCGCGCGTTCGAGCGCCGTGACCTGTGCCTGCTTTTTCTCCCAGCGCGGCTCGCCCCAGGATTTTTTCAAGAGGTGCGCGCCGACTTTCTCAACCCACTCCGGCTGGATCTGCGCGATCGTGCGCGCATACAGGCGCGTCGTCTCCACCAGTTCGGCCGCCATGATCCAGCGCCCCGCCTTCTTGCCCAGCGTCGAACCGGGCCAGATGTGGAACTTGATGCCGCGCGCGCCCAGGTAGATGCCGGCCTGCTCGTCCTCGGCCTTGAAGCCGATATTGCCCAGCAAACCCGTGAGCAGCGAAATGTGCAGCTGTTCGTACGTCGCCGGCGACTCGTTCAGGCGCCAGCCCTGCTCGCGCACGATGGTGAGCAACTGCGAGTGCACATCGCGCCACTCGCGCAGGCGCACCTGCGACAGGAAGTTGGCGCGGCAGTTTTCCTGCAACTGGCGATTGGTTTTCTTGTGTTCGATCGCGTCTTCGAACCAGGCCCAGATCTTCAGGTAGCTGAGGAACTCCGAGCGCTCGTCGGCGAACTTCTTGTGCTTCTCGTCCGCCTGCTGCTGGTATTCGATGGGCCGGTCGCGCGGGTCCTGCGTCGACAGCGCCGAAGCCACGATCAGCATCTCGGTCAGGCAGCCGTTGTCGAGCGCCGCGAGGATCATGCGGCCCACGCGCGGGTCGAGCGGCAGCTTGGCCAGCTTGCGGCCCAGGGGCGTGAGTTCATTGGTGTCGTCGACCGCGCCCACCTCTTGCAGCAGCTGGTAGCCATCGGCGATCGCGCGGCCCTGCGGCGCCTCGATGAACGGGAACGTCTCCACGTCCGTCAGGCGCAGCGCCTTCATGCGCAGGATAACGGCGGCCAGCGACGAGCGCAGGATCTCGGGTTCGGTAAATTTGGGGCGCTTGAGGAAATCGTCTTCTTCGAACAGGCGGATGCAAACGCCATCGGCCACACGGCCGCAACGGCCAGCGCGCTGGTTGGCGGCCGATTGCGCGATCGGCTCGACCTGCAACTGCTCGACCTTGTTCCTGAAGCTGTAGCGTTTCACGCGCGCCAGGCCCGTGTCGACCACATAGCGGATGCCCGGCACCGTCAGCGAGGTTTCGGCCACGTTGGTCGACAACACGATGCGGCGCGCATTCGTCGTGCGGAACACGCGATCCTGCTCTTCGACCGACAAGCGCGCGAACAGCGGCAGGATCTCGACATGCGGCGGATGGTGCTTGCGCAGCGCCTCGGCGCAATCGCGGATTTCGCGCTCGCCCGGCAAGAACACGAGCACATCGCCCTGCCCCAGGCGGCACACTTCATCGACGCCATCGACCACGGCGTCCATCAGGTCGCGCTTGTCGCGCGCGGCTTGCGCTCTCGGCGCCAGGTTCGGTGCAGCATCTGAAGCCTGCGCAGGCTTGGGCGTATTGACGCCCGCGACCGGATCACGATCGACCGCGCGATAACGCACCTCGACCGCGTATAGACGGCCCGACACCTCGATCACCGGCGCCGGTTTCAGGTCCGCGCCATCGCCCTTGCCGAAGTGACGCGCAAAGCGCTCGGCGTCGATCGTCGCCGACGTGATGATGATCTTCAGGTCGGGCCGGCGCGGCATCAGCTGCTTCAGGTAGCCAAGCAAGAAGTCGATGTTCAGGCTGCGTTCGTGCGCCTCGTCGATGATGATCGTGTCGTAGTTGCGCAGCAGCGGATCGGTCTGCGTTTCGGCCAGCAGGATACCGTCGGTCATGAGCTTGACCGACGCGCCCTTTTGCAGCGTGTCGTTGAAACGCACCTTGAAGCCCACGTGCTCGCCCAGCGGCGTGCCCAGTTCCTGCGCGATGCGCTTGGCGGTGGACGAGGCGGCGATCCGGCGCGGCTGCGTGTGGCCGATCAGGCCTTTGCTGCCGCGGCCCAGTTCCAGGCAGATCTTCGGCAGCTGGGTCGTCTTGCCCGAACCGGTTTCGCCCGAGACGATGACGACCTGATTCTCCTGGATCGCCTTGGCGATTTCGGCGCGCCGGCCAGAGACCGGCAAGTCTTCGGGGAAGGTAATCGGCGGCAGCGGATTGCGCTCGCGCGGGACATCCTCGCGTGGCGGGCGCTCCTGGCGTGGCTGCCCCTCGCCACGCGCGCGGCGTGGACGTGGCTGGGCAGGTGCAGGGGCCGCAGTGGCGTTGGAGGTGGCGTCTACGGCGCGCGCCGGTCGTTGCGAAGGCTTGTTACTCTGTTCAGACATTGATTTTTACAAGGTTTTGGTGCGCACATCGCGCAGCGAATTATAATGCGGCAAATGGAAACTCCTACCCAATTCGTCCAGTGGCTGCGCTCGGTCGCGCCGTACATTCACGCATTCGGCGGCAAGACCTTCGTGGTCGCCTTCCCCGGCGAGCTCGTTGCTGCCGGCGCGCTACCGGTACTGGCGCAGGACTTGTCACTCCTGGTTGGCCTGGGCATCCGGATCGTGCTGGTGCACGGCTCGCGTCCACAGGTGGCCGAACAGCTCGATCTGCGTAACGTCGAGGGGCGCTTTCACAACGGCGTGCGCGTCACCGACACCGCCGCCCTCGAATGCGCGAAAGAAGCCGCCGGCGAACTGCGTCTCGATATCGAAGCCGCCTTCAGCCAGGGCCTGCCCAACACGCCGATGTCCAACGCCCAGATCAGCATCGTCTCGGGCAACTTCGTCGTCGCCCGCCCGCTTGGCGTGATCGACGGCGTCGACTTCGAACTCACGGGCGTCACGCGCAAGATCGCCGCCGAAAAAATCCACCCGATCCTGCAGACCGAAGACAACCTGGTGCTGCTCTCGCCGCTGGGTTTCTCGCCCACAGGTGAAATCTTCAACCTGACGCTGGAAGACGTCGCCGCGTCGGCCGCGATCGCGCTGCACGCCGACAAGCTGATCTTCATTACCGAGACGCCGATGATCGTCGACGCGGCCGGCACCGAGATCCGCGAGCTGTCGTCGCACATGGCCGAAGCCGTGCTGCAGGCGGGCTTTTTGTCCGACTCGGCCGCGTTCTACATGCAGCATGCGATCAAGGCCTGCAACGCCGGCGTCGATCGCGCCCACATCATTCCGTTCGAGATGGACGGCTCGGCGCTGCTCGAGGTCTTCACGCACGATGGCGTGGGCACCATGATCAGCCACGAGAACCTCGAAAGCCTGCGTCAGGCCACAATTGAGGACGTTGGCGGAATTATCAAGCTCATCGAACCACTCGAAGCCGACGGCACGCTGGTCTATCGCGGTCGCGAACTGATCGAACGCGAGATCGACCAGTTTTCGGTCATCGACCACGATGGCGTGATCTTCGGCTGCGCCGCGCTGTATCCGTTCCCCGAATCGAAGATGGGCGAGATGGCCTGCCTGACCGTGAGCCAGGATGCGCAGACGCAGGGCGACGGCGAGCGCATCCTCAAGCACATGGAAAACCGCGCCCGCGCGGCCGGCCTGACCAAGCTGTTCGTGCTGACCACCCGGACGTCGCACTGGTTCAAGAAGCGCGGCTTCGTGCCGGCCACGGTGGACGACCTGCCGAAAGACCGGCAGCACATGTACAACTGGCAGCGCCGCTCACAGGTCTTGATCAAGACTTTATAATACGGGTCTTAACGACCGAATCACCGAACGAATAACAGGAGTACTCGATGGCCCGCACCGTCCACTGCATCAAACTGAACAAGGAAGCCGAAGGCCTGGATTACCCACCGGTCCCTGGCGAAATGGGCAAGAAGCTGTACCTGCAGGTGTCGAAAGAAGCCTGGCAGGCATGGCTCAAGCACCAGACCATGCTGATCAACGAAAACCGCCTGAACCTGGCCGACGACCGCGCGCGCAAATACCTGGCGACCCAGCTGGAGAAGCACTTCTTCGGCGAAGGCGCCGACCAGGCAATGGGCTACGTGCCGCCACCGGTGTAAGCACGCCGCGCGCTCTACGTAAAAAAATCCCGCTCGGGGCACTGGCCGCGAGCGGGATTTTTTACGCTTGGTGTCTTACATCTTTTTGCACTGGCGCAGCTCGCAGCGCGCCATGAACACCTGGCCATTCTGGCACTGCATCCGGTAGACCTCGATCGGCCCCGGCTCGGTCACCAGCCCCGCCCCCTGCATGCTGGTGCAGGCCTGCGCCTTGGCCAGCTTCTCGACCGTGTGCGACGATTCCCCGACCTTGAACGGCGTGCGCTGGATCGCCGTCACGTCGGTCGACGCGACTGGCGCCACGACGGCAGGCTCGGACAAATCGATCGAACTGCCAAAGACAGAACACCCTGCCAGCAAGGCAGCGAGCAAAGAAGCGGACAGCAGCAGCGCACGATTCATGGTCGGGTTCCGGTTACAGCGACAGGGTCTTGACGCCGTCCGCCGTGCCAAGCAGGCAGACATCGGCGCCGGCTTTGGCGAACAGGCCAACGGCGATCACGCCGACGATCTGGTTGATGTTCTCTTCCAGCGCCACCGGATCGGTGATCTTGAGGCCCGCCACGTCGATCAGCTCACCGCCATTGTCGGTGATGAACGCCTGATCGGTACCGGCTTTGAGGCGCAGCTTCGGCTGGCCGCCCAGCGCCGCCAGCTGTCGCATCACCGACGCGCGCGCCATCGGGATCACTTCGACCGGCAGCGCGAATGCGCCCAGCGTCTCGACCAGCTTGGAGCCGTCGGCGATGCAGACGAATTTCTTTGCCACCGACGCGACGATTTTCTCGCGCGTGAGCGCTGCGCCGCCGCCCTTGATCATCGCGCCCTGCGCGTTGATTTCGTCGGCGCCGTCGATGTAGACGGCCATCGATTCGACGTCGTTCAGGTCGAACACGGGGATGCCGTGGCCGCGCAGGCGGCTTGCGGTGGCTTCGGATGACGCGACGGTGCCCTTGATGCGGTCCTTGATCTTGGCCAGTTCGTCGATAAAGAAGTTGGCGGTCGAGCCGGTGCCGACGCCGATGATTTCACCCTCGACCACGTAATCGATGGCGGCGCGCGCTACGGCTTGTTTCAGTTCGTCTTGAGTCATGATGCTTCGGTAAAAAAGGAATACGCCATTCTAGCGGATCGGGGCCGCCCTTTTTCCAAAATTGGCGGGGCTTCGCCGCCAAATTCAACCCTGCCAATGCGCCATGCATTGCCATTCCCGCACCGGTGCATCAAACTCGGCCTTTACTTGGTATTTATCTGGCATACATACAATGAACATCTTCACCAGGAAGCGCGTTGTCATCGCCGTTGCCGTCCTCGCCGCTGTCGCCGTCGCCGTTGCTGTCGTCAAGCGCAAGGACGACACCGTACCGCCATCCCAATACCGCAGCACCGTCGTCGACCGCGGCGCCATCAACCAGACCGTGACCGCCACCGGCACGATCAACCCGGTCGCCCTGATCAACGTCGGCTCGCAGGTGTCGGGCACTGTGGCCGAACTGAATGCCGACTTCAACGACCGCGTGAAAAAGGGCCAGGTGCTGCTCAAGCTCGAGCCGACCATCTTCAATGCCCAGGTGCGCCAGGCCGAAGCGAACATCGCGTCGGCGCGCGCCAGCCTGCGCCTGGCCCAGGCCACGTTCGAGCGCAACGAGCAGCTGGTGGCGCAGAACTTCCTGTCCGGCCTCGCGCTCGACCAGTCCAAGCGCGAGATGCAGGTCGCCCAGGCCAACCTGACGCTGGCGCAGGCGCAGCACGACCGCGCCAGGGCGGACCTGAACAACAGCGTGATCCGCTCGCCGATCGACGGCGTCGTGATCAAGCGGACGATCGACCTGGGCCAGACCGTGGCGGCGTCGTTCAACACGCCGAACCTGTTCCAGATCGCGCAAGACCTGACCAAGATGCAGATCGATACCAGCGTATCCGAAGCCGACGTCGGCCAGCTCAAGGACGGCCTGCCGGCCCGCTTCGTCGTCGATGCCTATCCCGACCGTGAATTCGCCGCCACCATGCGCCAGTTCCGCCTCGCGCCGAACGTCGTGCAGAACGTGGTCACGTACAACGTGGTGCTCGACGTGGACAACGTCGACGAACTGCTCAAGCCCGGCATGACGGCGCAGGTGCGGCTGGTGGTGGCGAACCGCCCGGACGTGCTGCGCATCCCGACCACCGCGCTGCGCTTCCGGCTGTCGGAAGAAGAGCAGGAGGCCGAGCGCAAGCGCAACAAGGACGCCAAGCCGGGCGCCGTTGCAGCCACTCCCGCGCCGGTCAAGGACGACGACATCGCGTTTCGCAACGCGAGCGACACCACGCGCATATTCAAGATTTACAAGCTTGATGCGATGAACCACCCGCAACCGGTCGACATCCGCGCCGGGCTGTCGAACTTCCGCTATACCGAAGTCGTTTCGGGCGACCTGAAACCGGGCGACCGCGTCGTCACCCGCTCGCTGGCCACGCCGGAAAATCCATGACCGGGCCGCTGATCGACATCCGCGCCGTGGTCAAGACCTACCTGAGCGGCGCGGTCGAAACCCCGGTGCTGCACGGCGTCGACCTGCGTGTGGAGCAAGGCGACTTCGTCTCAATCATGGGCCAGTCGGGTTCCGGCAAATCGACGCTGATGAACATCCTGGGGTGCCTGGACCAGGCCACCGGCGGTACCTACCTGCTCAATGGCGTCGACACGCGCACGCTCGGACGCGCCGAACTGGCCGACATCCGCAACCGCATGATCGGCTTCGTGTTCCAAAGCTTCAATCTCATCAAGCGAATGAGCGTGGCGGAGAACGTCGCCCTGCCCCTGATCTATGGCGGCATGGGCCGCGCCAAGGCGCAGGCGCGCGCGGTGCAGGAACTCGAGCGCGTGGGCCTGGGCGAATTTGCCAGACGCACCCCCAGCCAGCTGTCGGGCGGCCAGCAGCAGCGCGTGGCGATCGCGCGCGCACTGGTGACCGATCCGCCGCTGCTGCTGGCCGATGAACCCACCGGCAACCTCGATACCCACACGAGCGACGACATCATGACCAGCTTCGGCACCCTGAACCGCGAGCGCGGCATCACGATCGTGCTGGTGACGCACGAACCCGATGTCGCTGCCTACAGCCGGCGCCTGGTGCGCCTGAAGGATGGCCGCGTGCTGTACGACGGCCCAGCGGCCGAAGGCCTGCAATTGGCAGGCAGACAGGCGGGAGCTGCGCGATGAATCTGGTCCAGGTACTGATCGAGTCGTTCCGTTCAATGGCGGCCAACCGGCTGCGCACGGCCCTGACGATGCTGGGCATCGTGATCGGCATCGCGTCTGTAGTGCTGCTGCTGGCACTGGGCGACAGCATGCAGCGCTTCATCAGCAAGCAGTTGCAGATGCTGGGCACGAACATGGTCTACGTGATGCCGGGGGGCGACCGCACGGCCGCCCAGCGCGCCCGTGAAGGCAAGATCGCGGTGCTCACGCTGGACGATGCAGAAGCACTCAACGCGCTGCCCAGCCTGACCGGCGCCGCGCCGGCGCTGCAGGGCAGCTTCAAGGTCACGGCTGGCAACGAGAACGCCAGCAGCATGGTCATGGGCGTGACGCCCGCGATGTTCACGATCCGTAACTGGAAGGTCGACCAGGGCACGCTGTTCAGCGAAAGCGACGTGCGCGCCAGCGCTCGTCTGGTGGTAATTGGCCAGAAGGTGGCGGACCAGTTCTTTTACCGCGCCGACCCGCTCGGAAAACTCCTGCGCATCGAAAACGTCGCGTTCCAGGTGGTGGGCGTGCTGGCCGGCGAAGGCCGCCAGACCGATGGCACCGACCTGGCCGAACAGATCCTGGTGCCGATCACGGCAGCCAGCGCCAACCTGGTCAAGTCGCCGTTCCCGCAGAATGTCCACTACATCAATGCCCAGGGGCGGCCCGGGGTGGCGATGACGGACGCGATCGAGGACATCAAGGAAGTCATCCGCAGCCGGCACCGGATCCGCGTCGACGATCCCGACGACTTCCGGGTGCAGAACCTCAATACCATCGCCGAGACGGCCAACAAGATCACGGCCGGCGTGGCGCTGCTGCTCGGACTGATCGGCGCGATCTCGCTGCTGGTCGGCGGCATCGGCATCATGAACATCATGCTCGTGTCGGTGACCGAGCGCACGCGCGAAATCGGCATCCGCATGGCGATCGGCGCGCGGCCCAACGACGTGCTGATGCAGTTCCTGGCCGAGGCGGTGGTGATCTGCCTGGCCGGTGGCCTGGTCGGCATTGCGATTGCGGCCGGCGGCGCGGCGCTGATCACGAAATTTGCCGACTTTGAGGTCTATCTCACCATTAGCGCGGTGATGGTGGCGTGCGGGTTTGCCACGGCGGTGGGTGTGTTCTTCGGCTTTTATCCGGCCCGGCGCGCTTCGCGATTGCTACCGGTGGATTGCCTGCGCTACGAATAAGGACATCATCAATCAATGTCCAGTCTTGTCCGCTATCTTCCTCATCGAAGCAGTGAGCAGGTCAACCTGCCATAGCCCCGGGTTATGGCCGATCTATTCGCCTGCATTGGTTCGTCGATAACTCCGATATGCAATCGTTATCGAATAATAACAACCAAGTATCATATTGTTTCGCAAAAGCAACAATTATCGTTATTGCCGGATTTTTGATGTCCAATCAGCGTGGCTGCGTTTACGCTTGTCACTGTGCACTTGCGTTCCCGGCACGATGCACGCCCCGGCTTCACCAGGTTGTCGGGGTACCAATTGCTACCTGAACGGATACTATGAAAATCAACGATCTCAAAATAGGCGTTCGCCTTGGCGGCGCTTTTGCCGCCGTGCTCGCCCTGATGGTCCTGATGCTGGGCGTCGCCTTCTGGCAGCTCGAACGGATCGCCGACGCCAAGCAGACCATGGCGCAAACGTCCTACCGTGCCAAACTGGCCAAGGAGTGGAGCCAGGGTACCGTCACCAACAGTGTCAGCACCGTCGCCAAATACAAGAGTGTCGATACGGTCGACGAGAAGTACCATGACGCGCAGATGAAAGTCATCAGCGACAAGGCCGGCAAGCTGCAGAAAGAACTCGAATCGCTGGTCCAGAGCGAACAAGGCAAGGCGCTGCTGGCGGACATCGCGACCGAACGCGCCAAGTATTCGGTGATGCGCAACGAGGGCTTCAAGATGAAGAGCGCGCTTGGCGCCGACAGCGCCGAGGTCAAGGCCTTCTTCGAGACCAAGGTCATCCCTGAAATGCGCATTTACGTCGCCACCATCGAAAAACTCGCGGCGTACCAGGAGCTGTTGTTTACCAATGCGGACACCAGCATCGACGCCATCGTCGTGTCGGCAACGCGCATCCTGATCGGCCTGGGCATCGCCGCGCTGGCGATCGGCGCAGCCTGCGGCTGGCTGCTCACGCGCAGCATCACGCGTCCGCTGGCGCATGCAGTGGGCCTGGCGCGCCAGGTGGCTTCGGGCGACCTGACGGCGGATATCCGCGCCGAATCGCGCGATGAAGTGGGCGACCTGGTGCTGGCGCTCAAGACCATGAACGACAACCTGCTCAAGACCGTCACCGAAGTGCGCGCCGGCACCGAGACCATCGTTACCGCATCGCAGCAGATCGCCTCGGGCAATCTCGACCTGTCGTCGCGTACCGAGCAGCAAGCCAGCTCGCTCGAAGAGACAGCGTCGTCGATGGAAGAACTGACCAGCACCGTACGCCAGAACGCCGACAATGCACGCCAGGCCAATGTGCTGGCCAAGAATGCCTCGCAGATCGCGGCGCATGGCGGTGAAGTCGTGTCGCAGGTGGTGGCCACGATGGCCTCGATCAACGCCTCGTCGAAGAAGATCGGCGACATCATCGCCGTCATCGACGGCATCGCGTTCCAGACCAATATTCTGGCCCTGAATGCGGCAGTGGAAGCGGCGCGCGCCGGTGAACAGGGTCGCGGCTTTGCCGTCGTGGCCAGCGAAGTGCGCAACCTCGCGCAGCGCTCGGCCGCGGCGGCCAAGGAGATCCGCGGCCTGATCAGCGACTCGGTCACGAAGGTCGAGGCCGGTGGCCGCCTGGTGGATGAAGCCGGCGTGACGATGCAGGAAATCGTCCAGGGCATCGGGCGCGTGACCGACATCATGGCGGACATCACGTCAGCCAGCGCCGAGCAGTCGACAGGTATCGAGCAGGTCAACGAAGCGATCACGCAGATGGATGGCGTGACGCAGCAAAATGCGGCGCTGGTGGAAGAAGCGGCAGCGGCGGCCGCATCGCTGCAGGAGCAGGCGACGACGCTGGCGGAGTTGGTCAGCGTGTTCAATGTCGGTCATGGCAGGCCGGATGCTATGCGCCAGGCTGCGCGGCCGACAGTGGCCGGGCGTTCACTGGCTGTACACCGCGCCGCGCCATCGCGCAGTGATGTGGAGCGGATCGAGGACGAAGAAGACGCCATCGCCTGATGCTGTCTGCCACAACGGGCCGCCCTGGCCCGTTGCGGCGCCTGAAATAACGATCTTTACAACGTCATTATGCGCGTTACCTGCCCAAGGTAATGTTCACATATTATTTCGTTTACTCTCAGCAACACATTCGACGAATTTTTCATTTCCGCTGTCAATACGCCTCGATCAGGGATTATTCTGCAACAGGGGTTGCCTGTAAGTAAGCTTATCTTCAGGCCCCCACGATCGTCTCCCCTATTGTCAGGAATGGAATAGAAATGAACATCAAGGACCTCAAGATTGGCACCCGCCTGGGTGCGACGCTCGCCATTATCGTGGGCCTCATGGCCCTCATGGCAGGCAACGCACTATGGCAACTCTTCCAGATTTCACATGCGAAGACAGAGATGTCGGAGGCCTCTGAAAAATTCATGCTGGCCACGGAATGGCGCCAGGGTGTGGCGGTCAACCGGGTCAGTACCATCGCCCGCTTCAAGAGCACCTCGCCCGATGACGAGGCCTACCACGAGAAGGAAATGAAGGCGGTCAGCGCCAACGTGAGCAAGGTGCAGGACGAGCTGGAATCGCTGATTAAAAGTGACGAAGGCAAGGCATTGATCGCCACCGTGGCAACACGTCGCACGACCTACCTCGACGCGCGCAATGCGGCTTACAAGCTCAAGCGGGAACTGGGCCTGGACAATCCACAGGTCCAGTCACACTTTGAACAAAAAGTGATGCCGGCGATGCTCGCCTACACCGAGAGCGTCAATAAAGTCGCGGCCTTCCAGCAGATGCTGTTCAAGAATGCCAATGATCATATCGAGGTTCTCGACCAGTCTGCACGCCGCTCGCTGATCGTACTGGCAGTGGTCGGGCTGGTCGTCAGTATCGTGCTCGGGATGATGCTGGCGCGTAGCATTACCACGCCACTCCGGCGCGCCGTGGGCCTGGCGCGTCAGGTCGCCGCCGGCGACCTGACAACTGAAATCCGCGCCGAATCGCGTGACGAAGTCGGGGACTTGCTCGATGCGCTCAAGACGATGAGCACGAGCCTGCGCAAGACCGTGACCGAAGTGCGTACCGGGACTGAAAACATCGTCACTGCGTCGCGTCAGATTTCGTCGGGCAATATGGATTTGTCTTCACGCACCGAGGAGCAGGCCAGCTCGCTCGAAGAAACCGCCTCCTCGATGGAAGAGCTCACGAGCACCGTGCGCCAGAACTCCGAGAATGCGCGCGAGGCCAATGTCCTGGCCAAGAACGCATCCCAGATCGCGGCGCATGGTGGTCAGGTGGTGTCGCAGGTGGTCTCGACGATGGCGTCGATCAATGCCTCGTCGAAGAAGATCGGCGACATCATCGCCGTCATCGACGGCATTGCCTTCCAGACGAATATCCTGGCCCTGAATGCGGCAGTCGAAGCGGCGCGCGCCGGCGAACAGGGCCGCGGCTTCGCGGTCGTGGCCAGCGAAGTGCGCAACCTTGCGCAGCGCTCAGCCGCCGCAGCCAAGGAGATCCGCGGCCTGATCATCGACTCGGTCCAGAAGGTCGATGCCGGCGAACGCCTGGTCGGTGAAGCCGGCGCGACGATGCAGGAAATCGTGCAGGGCATCGGGCGCGTGACCGACATCATGGCCGAGATCGCGTCGGCCAGCGCCGAGCAAAGCACCGGCATCGAACAGGTCAACGAGGCGATCACGCAGATGGATGGCGTGACGCAGCAGAACGCGGCACTGGTCGAAGAAGCAGCGGCAGCATCCGCGGCGCTGCAGGACCAGGCGACGACCCTGGCGCAGCTGGTCAGCGTGTTCAACCTGGGTCAGGAAGACGCGCCCCGCCCTGACGCCAGCCGCTCACTGGCACTGCGCGCGCCAGCGCCGGCACGCGCCGGTACGAAGAAAGCCAGGCCAGTCGGGTTGACAGAAAACGCCGTCGCCTGACAAGCCGCGTCGGGGCGCTGGCTAGAGGCCCAACCCCGCATCGACCGGCTTCGCACCACGCTGCCTGCCATTGGCCGACAGCCGCGCCTCGATCAGTTCGAGCATGCCCTGCGCGGCGTTCGATAACGCCCGGTCCTTGCGCTGGACGATCAGGATCGGGCGCACCACGGCCGCCGCATCGAGCGGAATGGCAATCAGGTCCAGGCTGCGGAACTGGAACAGCGTCAGCTCCGGCACCAGGCTCACCCCGAGTCCCTGCCCGATCAGGCCCGCTACGGTGGCCAGGTGTTCGACCTCCAGGCCGGAATGGCGCACGGCCAGCCCCCGCGTCAGCTGGTCAACGTGCTGGCGCACGCTGGTCGATGGCGCAAGATGAATCAGCTCGCAGCCCACCAGATCCGGCATCCGGATTTTGCGCTTGCGTGCGAGCGGATGATCGCGCCGGCAGACAAAGAAAAACGGATCGCTGCACAGGGTGCGGGTTGAAAATTCAGCCAGGTTCGCACCGGGCGCCGTCAACGCCAGATCGACCCTGCCCTGGCGCAGCAGGTGCAGGCATTGGTCCGACAGCGCATCGAACAGCTGCACCGTGATCCCGGGATAGGTGGCCTTGTAGTGTGCGATGACCTCGGGTATGCCGTTGGCCGCCAGCGATGGCAGCACGGCCAGCGCCACCCTGCCCTTGCGCCGCGCAATGAAGTCGCCCATGTCGGTGAAAGCCGCGTCGAGGTCGGCCAGCAAGGTGCGCGCCACTTCCACGAACAGTTCGCCTTCGGTGGTCAGGGTGACGTTGCGCGTGTCGCGCTGGACCAGCTTGGCGCCGACGGTCGCCTCGAGCTTCTGGATCACGGCGCTGAACGCCGATTGCGACAGATGGCAGCGCTCGGCCGCCTGGGTGAAATGCCGGTGCTGCTCCAGCGCCAGGAACGCCTGCAACTGCTTGGTAGAGATATTTGGAAGCATCGCGCCTGCCACTTATCGAAAAAGCCGCACAATCAATCGGAAAAATCCATTTTACAACAAAAACCAAGGCCCCCCAGAATGGGCTCAAGTGCTGCATCGATCAGCACATACAATAAATTGGAGACTTTCATGCTGGCCTTCCTCGGCTTTCTTACTATTTTCGCCCTGCTGTTCGTGATCCTTGGCAGGAAGATGTCCGCCCTTGTCGCGCTGATTGCGATCCCGGTGCTCACAGCGCTCATTGGCGGCTTCGGCGCCGAGATCGGCACCTACATCACGGATGGCATCAAGGCCATCGCGCCGATCGCCGGCATGCTGGTGTTTGCCATCCTGTTCTTCGGCGTGCTGACCGACGCCGGCATGCTCGATCCGATCGTCAACCGCATCCTCAAGATCGTCGGCAACCACCCGGCCCGCATCACCCTCGGCACCGCCGTGCTGGCGGCGATCGTTCACCTCGATGGTTCCGGCGCGGTGACCTTCCTGGTCGTGGTGCCAGCGATGCTGCCACTGTATATCAAGCTGAAGATGGACAAGCGCATCCTGGCCTGCGTCGTCGCCATGTCGGCGGGCGTGGCCAATGCGCTGCCGTGGGGCGGCCCGACCCTGCGCGCATCGGCGGCGCTGCATCTGCCGATGTCCGAACTCTACCTGCCGATGGTGCCGGTGCAGATCGCCGGGATGCTGTTCGTCTTTGGCTGCGCGTGGATGATGGGCGTGCGCGAGCAGCGGCGCCTGGGCCTGACCGGCGCCATGCTGGCCAGTGCGGGCTCTGGCTCCGGTGCCCCCGACTATCACGTGCAGGAAATCGACGAAGCCCAGCTGAAGCTGCGCCGGCCGGGCCGCTTCATCCCCAACGTGCTGCTCGTGATCGTTGTCCTGGGCACGATGATCTCCAACGTGCTCGATCCGGTGGCCTGCTTCATGTTCGGCACCGTGCTGGCCCTGTTGATCAACTACCCGGACGTCGCCGAACAGCGTAACCGCGTCGATGCGCATGCCAAGGCGGCCCTGATGATGGCGAGTATCCTGTTCGCGGCCGGCGTCTTCACCGGCATCATGAAGGGCACCGGCATGCTCACCGCCATGGCCCAGCTGCTCGCTGCCAGCATCCCGGCCAGTCTGGCCAGCCACCTGCCGTTCGTCACCGGCCTGGTGTCGATGCCACTGAGCCTGATCTTCGATCCGGATTCGTTCTACTTCGGCGTGCTGCCCGTACTGGCCGAAGCCGGCACGGCGCTCGGCGTGCCGCCGGTGCAGCTGGCGCAAGCGGCGCTGATGGGCCAGATGACCACCGGCTTCCCGGTCAGCCCCCTGACGCCGGCCACGTTCCTGCTGGTCGGACTGGTCGGCATCGACCTCGGGGAACACCAGCGCTTCACGATTCCCTACCTGTTCGCCACCACGGTATTCATGACCTGCGTCGCCGCGCTGATCGGGCTGTTCCCGTTCTGACGAACCCATTGACCCTTTCGAAAGACTGCACCATGAAAACCCTACGCATCGGCTGCGGCGCCGGCTATTCGGGCGACCGCATCGAACCGGCGCTCGAACTGGCCGAGCATGGCGACCTCGATTACCTCGTGTTCGAATGCCTGGCCGAACGCACCATCGCCCTGGCTCAGCAAGCCCGGATGAAGGATCCGGCACTGGGTTACGACCCGCTGCTCGAAGCGCGCATGCTGGCAGTGCTGAAGCCCTGCGCCGACAGGGGCATCAAAATCATCACGAACATGGGCGCGGCCAACCCGCTCGCGGCGGCCGCCAAAACCAGGCAGATCGCCGTCTCGCTCGGCCTTGGCCACCTGAAGATCGCTGCCATCACGGGCGACGACGTCCTCGAACAGCTGCGCCAGGGCGACTACCTCGACGACACCGGCGAACCGGTGGCGGCATTGGGCAGCCGGCTGCTGTCAGCCAATGCTTACCTGGGCGCGCAGCCGCTGGTCGACGCACTGGCGCAAGGCGCCGACATCGTCATCACCGGCCGTATTGCCGACCCGGCGCTGGTGCTCGCGCCGGCCATCCACGCCTTCGGCTGGGCGATGGACGACTGGCAGCGCCTGGGCCAGGGCACGCTGGCCGGGCACCTGCTCGAATGCGCCGGCCAGGTGTGCGGCGGCTACTTCGCCGACCCCGGCGTCAAGGACGTACCAGGCCTGGCGCGGCTGGGTTTCCCGCTCGCCGTGATCGGCGAGGACGGCAGCGTCGAGATCACCAAGGTGGCCGGTTCGGGCGGCTACGTGACCCGCGCCACCTGCACCGAGCAGCTGCTGTACGAAATCCATGACCCGGCCGCCTACCAGACGCCGGACGTCGTGGCTGATTTCTCGGCGGTGACGATGACCGAGTGCGCACCGGACCGCGTCAGCCTGCAGGGCGCCAGCGGCCATCCGTGCAGCGGCATGCTGAAAGTATCGATCGGCTACATCGACAGCTACATCGGCGAAGGCCAGATCTCGTACGCGGGACCCGGCGCACTGGCGCGCGCGCGCCTGGCGCAGGCGATCGTCGCCGAACGGTTCGCACTCACGGGCGTCGCACTCACCGAGGTGCGCTATGACCTGATCGGCGTGAATGCGCTGCATGGCGACCGTGACATGCCGGGCGACGCCGAACCGCGCGAGGTGCGGCTGCGCGTCATCGGCCGCACCACAAGCCTGCAAGAAGCGATCCGCATCGGCAACGAAGTCGAAACCCTGTACACCTGCGGGCCGGCGGGCGGCGGCGGGGCCACCCGATCGGCGCGCGAAGTGATCGCGATCCGCTCCACGCTGCTGCCTGCCGCGCAGGTCAGCCCAGTGATCCATTTCGAGGAAACCTGACATGAAACTTCGCGACATCGCGCATTCGCGCGCCGGCGACAAGGGCGACATCTCCAACCTGTCCCTGATCGCGTTTCACGCGGCCGATTACGCACTGCTGGAACAGCAGGTCACCGCCGAACGGGTACGCCGGCATTTCGCCGGCATCGTGCATGGCGAGGTAACCCGCTACCTGCTGCCGCAACTGGGCGCCATGAACTTCGTCATGCAGCAGGCGCTGGGCGGCGGCGTGACGCGCTCCCTGGCCCTGGACGCCCATGGCAAATCGCTCAGCTCGATGCTGCTCGATATGGAACTGTAACCGGCAAGAAGACCGCGGCTCGACCCACCTACAACAATAGCAGGAGACAAGCATGACAAAACTGACGGTGATTTCGATCGCCATGCTCGCTGTCGCCGGTATCGGCGCCAGCAACGCGTCGCTGGCGCAAACGAATCTGACTGTATATGGCGTTGCCGACGCCGGCATCGTCAACGAGCGCGGCGGCGCCGCCGGCAACGTTACCAAGGTCAGCAGCGGCGTGGCGTCTGCGTCGCGCCTGGGATTTCGCGGTTCAGAAGATCTTGGCGCAGGCGTCTCGGCGCTGTTCGTGCTCGAGGCAGGCATATCGATCGACACCGGCGCGCTGGCCTCATCGAGCCAGGCTTTCAACCGCCAATCCTTCGTCGGCCTGAAAAGCAAGGAAGTCGGCAGCCTGACCATCGGCCGCCAGTACACGCTGACCTACAACGCCCTTGGCCAGGTCGGCGATCCCTTCGGCAGCGGCCTGTCGGGCAGCGCGAAAAACCTGTTCCCGGTGGCGGGCGCCAATCTGCGCGCGAACAACGCGATCATCTACACGACGCCCGTGAAGAACGGCTTCACCGCGGAAGTGCTGTATGCACCAGGCGAAATCAGCGGCAGCAGCAACGCCGGGCGCCAGTACAACGTCGGCATCAGCTACGCCAAAGGCCCGATCAACGCCCGGCTGGCGCACAACCACCGCAACAACGACAGCGCCAGCGTCAGGGGTTTGGACAACGGCCGCAACACGCTGTTCGTCGCGAATGTCGATTTCAAGGTGATCAAGGTGTTCTTTGCCTACAGCACCGATGAGGGCCTGAACAGCGCACCGCTGAACAATGCCACGCCTTTGCCGTATGGCGAGGTATTTACCCCCAGCCTGAAAGGCGACGACACGCTGATCGGCGCCACCATCCCGATGGGTCCGGCTGGCACCATCATGACGTCGTACATTCGCAAGAATGACAAGACCGCGCTGAACCAGGATGCGGCCCAGTATGCGGTTGGCTATGTCCACATGCTGTCCAAGCGGACCAGTGCCTATACGTCGTACGGCATGATCGACAACCGGAACGGGGCTGGTTATACGGTAGGTAACAATGCCGAGGCGGGTTCGGGCGACCGGGCTTTCAATATCGGGTTGCGGCATACGTTTTGAGCGTGCCGGTCACCAAAAGCTCACGCGATTGCGCGCTCAAACAGGCCCGGGCTGTTGCGATCGTGCTGCTGACGTGCGGTCCTCTACCTGGCGCACTTGACCGCGAAATCGACGTGGTAATGCTCGTCATGCCGAACCCAGGGCCGGGTCTTCATGAACGGCAGCGACTTGAAATGCTGACCTGCCGGTGTGGCCAGTACCTTCGGGATGTACTCAGGCGCCAGAATGACGCGCGCAATACCGAACCCATGGCGCCGTGCTTCCAGATCCAGCTGCGCCAGATGCGCGGCAATGGCGGCGAAGTCGATGCGCAAGTCCGCAAGCTTGCCTGCATCATCAAATTCCAGATCGTACCCATAGTGGTTGTGCGCGGTCCGCGGCAACTGCGCCGGCCGGCCATCACGGCCGCGCACCGGCACCATGAAGTCCGCCGATGTCCCGTTCTCGTGCGTGCGATGGGGCGGCATCGGTCCGCCGGTGCGCAGGCCGGTCTCGCCGTAGACGTACTGCACGTCCGGTGTGCTGCGGGACAGTGTCGAATATGCGCCCAGCACGACGTCACGTACCTGCGCATGGACGTAGGTGCGGCCAAGCTTGAGGCCGAGTTCCGAATAGGCCGCGAAGTTGGCGCCCGCAAGCGGCAGGGCCACCGCCCCTTCGATGCGCCCGCTCCCGCTATTACCAAAGCAGGTGCTGGCCAGCGCGGGTGCGCACAGGACTGTGGCAGCCAGCATCACGCCCACGGAAAACGGGCGCATCATGCAGCCAGCCAGCGCGCAGGCCCACGCGGCAAGCTTGCGCGGCTGGCAGGATCGGCCAGAAACAGCGCCAATACCTTTTCATACAACGCCAGGCTGTCGCGGTAGCGCTGCTGGCGCATCGCCTCCGGCCGGCGCAAGTGCCTGAGCACGAAGTAATCCGCCAGCAAATCCCCCTGCGCTTCCATATTGAAGTCCTCCAGCGTCGAACCTTCGGTCAGCGTGTAGCCATAGGATAGCCCGATCCGGAACGCGCCGCGCAGTCGCACCGGATACCCGAGCTGATGCTGCCAGACGTGTACCATCTCGTGCATGAACCAGTGGATCGCAGGCGGATCGCCGCGCGCATAGTCGGGGAGAAAACAGGAGTGGTGAAAATACATGCTGCCGTTGGGCGTCATGCAGCAGTTCCGTGGCTGGAACGGCATGTAGCGGCGGTTGTGGATCCGCACGCGCGTGACATCGACGGCGTCGCCGAACAACAGCGACGCCAACCTGATTTCACCTTCGCTTAAGAGGCGAAAGGACGAGCGCACGATACGTCGCCCGCCGCCAGTCAGCTGGCGCGCAGCGCTGCGGCGGCTTTGGCCAGCGCGGTGATGTGGGCCCAGTCGCCGGCCTCGATCGCGTCCTTCGGCGTGAGCCACGAACCGCCCACGCAGGCGACGTTCTTGCAGGCCAGGAAGGCCGGTGCGGTCTCGATCGTGATGCCGCCGGTCGGGCAGAACGTCATGTCCGACAGCGGGCCGCGGATCGCATTGAGCATGCCCACGCCGCCTGCCTGCATGGCCGGGAACAGCTTGACCTGGCGGAAGCCTGCTTCGCGCGCGGCCATCACTTCCGATGGCGTCATCACGCCCGGGAGCAGCGGCAGGCCGCTCGACTTGGCGGCGGCGATCAGCGCTGGCGTCAGGCCCGGCGAGACGCCGAACACGGCGCCGGCGTCGCGCGAGGCGACGAATTCTTCGGGCGACGTCAGCGTGCCTACGCCGACGATGGCGCCTTCGACTTCGCTCATGGCGCGGATCGCGCCCAGGCCGTGTTCCGTGCGCAGCGTGACTTCGAGCACGCGGATGCCGCCGGCGACCAGCGCCCTGGCCAATGGCA
Organism: Telluria sp. LT1R51-2; assembly: GCF_059685775.1. NCBI lineage: Bacteria > Pseudomonadati > Pseudomonadota > Betaproteobacteria > Burkholderiales > Oxalobacteraceae > Telluria > Telluria sp. LT1R51-2. Next base: position 3,134,921 of record NZ_JCASIM010000001.1, read on the forward strand.
CGGCGTGGGCCGGATCGTCGATGGCGATGACAGGGATCACGCTCGCCGAGCGCATAATTTCAAGTAAGGTCATTTCTGCGTCCTAAAGAGAAAGTCTTCGTCTGAACCCGGCACGACTTCATTGGCGTCCAGGCCTTCGTGCAGCGGCACGATGGTGGGGATCGGCGACGGCAGCGGGAACGTCGCCGCGCCCTGCTCCGCGGCGCTGATCGAGGCGCGGAACATCGTAAACAGTTCGCGGCCCATGCCGATGTGGCTTTTGGTCAGGTCGGTCGTGGCCTGCTTGCGCGCAGCCCACTCTTCGGCCGGTACCAGCGCCTGCAGCGTGCCGGTGGTGGCGTCGACGCGGATAATGTCGCCGTCGCGCACGAGACCCAGCGGGCCGCCGGCCAGGATTTCTGGCGACACGTGGATCGCCGCCGGCACCTTGCCAGACGCGCCCGACATGCGGCCGTCGGTGACCATCGCCACCTTGAAGCCGGCATCCTGCAGGTTCGACAGGGCTGGCGTCAGGGCGTGCAGTTCCGGCATGCCGTTGGCGCGCGGGCCCTGGAAGCGCACCACCGCGACGAAATCGCGATTGAGCTGGCCGGCCTTGTAGGCGCCCATGAAATCTTCCTGCGAATCGAACGTGATCGCCGGTGCTTCGATCACGTGGTAGTCGTGCTTGACGGCCGAGATCTTCATCACGGCGCGGCCCAGGTTACCCTGCACCAGCACCATGCCGCCGTTGGGGCTGAACGGGTTCGACGCCGGGCGCAGCACGGTTTCGTCGCCGCTCTGGGCCGGCGTGTCGCGCCAGATGGTCTTGCCATCCTCGCCCAGGAAGGGCTCCTTGCAGTGGGCGCGCAGGCCGTGGCCCAGCACCGTGTTGACGTCTTCGTGCGCCAGGCCAGCGTCCAGCAGTTCGCGGATGATGAAGCCCGGGCCGCCGGCGGCCTGGAAGTGGTTCACGTCCGCTTCGCCGTTCGGGTAGATGCGCGTGAGCAGCGGCACGACTTTCGACAGCTGGTCGAAGTCGTCCCAGTCGATGACGATGCCGGCCGCGCGCGCGATCGCCACCAGGTGCAGCGTGTGGTTGGTCGAGCCACCCGTCGCGTGCAACGCGGCGATGGCGTTGACGATGCATTTCTCGTCGACGATGCGGCCGATCGGCATATAGGTGCCACCCTGCTGCGAGATCGCCACTGCCTGGCGCGCTGCGCTTTTGGTCAGCGCGTCGCGCAGTTCGGTGCCCGGCGTGATGAACGCGGCGCCCGGCAGGTGCAGGCCCATCACTTCCATCAGCATCTGGTTGCTGTTGGCGGTGCCGTAGAAGGTACAGGTGCCGGCATCGTGGTACGACGCGGCTTCGCATTCCATCAGTTCTTCGCGCGTGGCCTTGCCCTGCGCGTAGAGCTGGCGCACACGTGCCTTCTCTTTGTTCGACAAGCCCGACGTCATCGGGCCGCCCGGCACGAAGATGCCCGGGATGTGGCCGAAGTGCAGCGCGCCGATCAGGAGGCCCGGCACGATCTTGTCGCAGATGCCCAGGTACAGGCTGGCGTCGAACATATTGTGCGACAGGCCGACGGCGGTGGCCATGGCGATGGTGTCGCGCGAGAACAGCGACAGTTCCATGCCCGGCTGGCCCTGCGTGACGCCATCGCACATGGCGGGTACGCCGCCGGCAAACTGGGCCACGGCGCCGATTTCGCGCACGGCGTCCTTGATGATCTTCGGATAGCCCTCGAACGGCTGGTGCGCCGACAGCATGTCGTTGTAGGAAGAAACGATGGCCACCGACGGCTGCTTGACTTCACGCAGCTTCAGTTTGTCGTTGGCCGGGAACGCGGCGAACCCGTGGGCGAGGTTCGTGCACGACAGCGCGCCGCGCTGCACGCCCTGGATGCGGGCGGCCTCGAGGTGCGCCAGATAGGCAGCGCGCGACGGGCCGCTGCGCTGGATGATGCGGTTGGTAACCTGTTCGACTACGGGGTGGAGCGCCATGTTCGTTCCTTCCTGAATTTAGTATCTGAAATTTTACTACAATTTGGGTCGCTGCGCTCTTCCGCGACTCCCGATGCTGTATGGATGAGCGTGAAGGCGCCTTCCGAAAAGCGCCGGTAGTTGGTGTCTTAGCGGCGCACACGTGCTTTTATGTAGTGAATTTACGCGCAGATAATTGTATTATTCGATAATCTGTTAACGACAACATTGTGCCACGCACCCCGGACCCCATGCGCCAGCCATCCTTGACCAGTACCGCCAGCTTCCAGGCCCTCGCCCAGCACGCCGACATCGCCACCACGTGGCAGATGCGTGATCTGTTTGCCGCCGACCCGCAGCGCTTCGAGCGATTCAGCGACGAAGCGGCAGGCCTGTTCCTAGACTATTCAAAAAATCGCCTCGACGGGCGCACGCTTGAACTGCTGATGCAGCTGGCGCGCGAGCGCGGCGTCGAAGCGCGGCGCGATGCGATGTTCCTGGGCGCGCGCATCAACAACACCGAAGGCCGCGCGGTGCTGCATACCGCCCTGCGCGCCCCGCGCGGCGCGTCGCACGTGGTCGATGGCGTGGACATCAACGCCGACATCCACGCCGTGCTCGATCGCGTCAAGACCTTCACCGACGCGGTGCGCAGCGGCGAATGGCTCGGTTACACCGGCAAGCCGATCACGGACATCGTCAACATCGGCATCGGTGGCTCCGACCTGGGCCCGAAGATGGTCGTGCTGGCCCTGCGCCACTACGCGCATCCGCGCCTGCGCATGCACTTCGTCTCGAACGTCGACGGCCACGACATGGACGCCGCCTTGGGCCAGGTCGATCCCGAAACGACACTCTTCATCGTCGCCTCCAAGACCTTCACCACCACCGAGACGATGATGAACGCGCAGACCGCGCGCCGCTGGTTCCTCGCGCACGCGCCAGAAGAGGCGTTGGCAAAGCACTTCGTCGCCGCATCGACCAACACCGAGGCGATCAAGGCCTTCGGCATCGACCCGGCCAATATGTTCCCGTTCTGGGACTGGGTTGGCGGCCGCTATTCGGTATGGTCGGCGATCGGCCTGCCGGTCGCGCTGGCCGTGGGCTTTGGCTACTTCAAGGACTTCCTGGCCGGCGCCCACGACATGGATGAACACTTCCGCAGCGCGCCGCTCGAGCAGAACCTGCCGGCGCTCCTGGGCCTGATCGGCTTCTGGAACCGCCAGTTCCTCGAGTGCAGCTCGGTATCGATCGCGCCGTACCACCAGGACCTGAACCGCTTCCCGGCCTATCTGCAGCAGCTCGACATGGAAAGCAACGGCAAACGCGTCACGCGCGACGGCCAGCCTGTCGACACGCCAACCTGCCCGGCAATCTGGGGCGAGTGCGGCACCAACGGCCAGCACGCCTACTTCCAGCTGCTGCACCAGGGCACCGACGTGACGCCGATGGACTTCATCGCTGCCCTGCGCCCGGCGCACGAGATGGACCACCACCACACTGCCCTGCTGGCGAACTGCTTCGCGCAGTCGGAAGCCTTCATGAAGGGCAAGACCGCCGACGAAGTGCGCGCCGACCTGACGGCGCAAGGCTTGCCGGCGGACGAAGTCGAGCGCCTCACGCCGCACAAGACCTTCCCCGGCAACCGCCCGAGCAACACGATCCTGATGGAGCGCCTGACGCCCACCACGCTGGGCGCCCTGATCGCGCTGTACGAGCACAAGACATTCGTCCAGGGTGTGCTGTGGGACGTGAACAGTTTTGATCAGTGGGGCGTCGAGCTGGGCAAGGTATTGGCCAAGAAGATCGAGGCCGAGTTGGCGGGCGAGCCGGCACCAAGCGGGCATGACAGTTCCACCAATGGGTTGATCGCACGCGCCAGGGCCGCCGTCTGATCCCGAACTTTTGAGACCGAGACTATGGCAACCGAAAAATTTGAAGTGGTACACGAGGCGCCGATGCTAGTGGGCGAATCGGCGATCTGGCACGAAGTCGAATCGGCCCTGTACTGGGTCGATATCGAAGGCCTGACCGTCAACCGCCTGCACGCGGCCAGCGGCAAGTTCTCGTCATGGAAGATGGGCTCGAACCCATCGGCGCTGGCGATCGACGAGAACAATTTTCTGGTCGTGGCCACGCGCGAGCGCCTGCTGCGCCTGAACACGACCGACGGTGCGGAAACCCCGATCGCCGACGCGCCCTACGATACGTCGAAGGTGCGCTTCAACGATGGCCGCGTCGACCCGGCGGGCCGGTTCTGGATCGGCACCATGTACGAGCCACGCGACCAGCCGGCTGCCGAGATGTACGTGCTCGCGCGCGACAACCTGCGCTGCGCCTGGCGTGGCGGCATGACCAACTCGAACGGCCTGGCCTGGAGCCTGGATGGCCGCACGATGTTCCATGCCGATACCACCTCGCATCGCATCGACTGCTACGACTTCGACGTGGCCACCGGTGAGCACAGCAACCGCCGCACGATCCTCACCTTCCCGACCGATAAAACGGCCCCGGACTACGGCGGCCGGCCCGATGGCGCAACGATGGATTCTGAAGGCATGTACTGGGTCGCGATGTTCGAAGGCGGGCGCGTGCTGCGCATCTCGCCAACGGGCGAGATCCTGCGCGAGATTAAGCTGCCGGTGCGCTGCCCGACATCGGTCTGCTTCGGCGGGCCCGACCTGCGCACGCTGTACATCACCAGCGCCAGCCAGGGTCGCTCAAGCGAAGAGATCGCGCAGTATCCGCACACCGGCAAGGTGCTGTCGGTGCGGCTCGATGTGGCGGGCCGCGAAGAGCCCGAGTACGCGATCTGAACCCGAAGCGCGATCTGAAGCCCGGGTCGCGCTGAACCCGGGCCCGCACCTGCTTACCAGGTGTAGCCGGCCTTCACATAGAAGTAGCGGCCATTGAAGCCGTTCGGCGCCCACACGCTGTACGGCTGGGTGCCGTTGACGTTCAGGTTGGCCCGCGACGTAACCTGCGCAGGATAGCGGTTGGTCACGTTGTCGATGCCGGCCGTCAGGCGCCACTGGTTCAGGCGCACGCTCGCTCCCAGATCAAGCACCCACTGTGGATCGTAGTTCTGGTCCAGTGCCGGATCGTTCTGCGGCACCGTGAATTCGCCGTAACGCGTCACGACGGCGCGGCCATTCCACGCACCCTGCGTAAAGTCACCCGTGAGACCGAGCTTGTCCTTCGGCGAGCCGACCGTCAGGCGGTTGATGCTCTGGCGGTCCACCAGCGACAGCCCCTGCCCCGACAGCACGGCCGGCGACGCCGCCACACCCTGCACTTCGTTGTCGTTATGGTTGTAGGCCAGCGTCAGGTCGGCGCGCGCGCCCTGTGCGAAGTTCAGGCGGTACGTGCTGACCACGTCGACGCCCTTGGTACGCGTGTCGACCGCATTGGTGAAGTAGCGCGCCGCGCCGACGAACACGCCCTGGGCCGCGAGCGCGCGTGACAGCGCCGGCGCATTGGCCAGCTGCAGGTTCGACGAGAACACGATGCGGTCATCGATATCGATGCGGTACAGATCGACCGTCGTGGTCCAGTTACGGGTTGGCTGCCACTGCGCGCCGATGCTCAGGTTGCGCGCCTTTTCGGCCTTGAGCGGCTGCGCGCCCAGAGCACGGGCGGCGGCACTGCCGACCGGGAAGGTACCCGTCTCCACCAGCGCGCTGGCGCCGTTCACGAGCAGCGTGTTGGTGGTGGTGATCGTGTAGAACGACTGGGCCAGCGACGGCGCGCGGAAACCGTTCGAGACCGTGCCGCGCAGCGCGAAGGCTGGCGTGAATGCATAGCGCGCCGATGCCTTGGCCGAGTTCGTGCTGCCAAAGTCGCTGTAGCGCTCATGGCGCAGCGCCAGGGCGCCCGACAGTGCGCTCGTGATGTCGCCTTCCAGGTTCAGGTACACCGACTTGTTGTTGCGGCTGTTTTCGCCCGCGTTCTCGGGCCGGAAGCCCGAATAGCCCTGGGCGCCGGAACCGAAGTATGAACCGGCTTCGCCCGCGCCGATTTCGTAGGATTCATGGCGCGCTTCCAGGCCCAGGGCCACCGTCAGCGGACCGCTCATGAACGACACGGGAATCTCGCGCGCCACGTCCAGGTTGGCCAGGCTTTGGGTCGAGGTCAGTTCGCCCGCATAGAAGCTGGTCGGGCTGGCCGCGCCCAGGCTGTAGTTGACCGTGTCATTCACATCGAGCGTGAAGCGGTTGCGGCCATGGTTCAGGCTCGCATCCCAGCGCCAGCCGGCGGCCACGCCGCGCAGGCCCGTCACGATCGAGGCATCGGTCGAGGTGCTGCCCAGCAGCGGCTGGAAGCCTTCCGGATACAGGGACGAGCGCAGCGTGGTGCGGTTGTTGTCGGTGAACGCGGTGCGGAAGGTCGCCGCCGACGAGGTATCGCGCTCGCCGTAGCTCGCAAAGGCGTACCAGTCGACGTCGTCGTTGATGCGCACTTCGCTGTTGACGAACAGCGTGCGCGGGCGGCTGTCCGGGTCACCGTAGCGCTGGGTGATCAGGCCCTGGCGTGGGCCGGCCGATGGCCGCGGGTCGGCGAACGAGCGGTTGGTGGCGTTGCGCTCGGCCGCTTCGACGGCGATGCGCACCCAGCCATCCTGACCCAGGTTGAAGCCCGCCGAGCCGCGCACGGTGCCCTGCTCGCCGTCGCCCGCGTCATACTGGCCATACACCACTTCCGCTTCGCCGCCCTTGGCACCGCGCTTGAGGATGATGTTGACCACGCCGGCAATGGCGTCCGAGCCGTATTGGGCTGCGGCGCCGTCGCGCAGCACTTCGATGCGCTCGATCGCTGCCAGCGGAATCGCATTCAGATCGACCGGGGCCGAGCCGCGGCCCAGGGTACCGTTGACGTTGACGACGGCCGACGTGTGGCGGCGCTTGCCGTTGACCAGCACCAGCGTCTGGTCGGGCGACAGGCCGCGCAGCTGCGCCGGACGCACCGCGTCGCTGGCGTCAGCGCCGCTCGGACGCGGAAAATTCATCGATGGCAGCAGGCGCGACAGCACGGTGGCCAGCTCGCCCGAGCCGGTGCTGAGCAGTTCCTTGTTGCCGATGACGTCGACGGGCGACTCCGAATCCAGCGTGCGGCGATTCAGCGAACGGGTGCCGGTGACGACGATCGTCTGCACGTCCTGGGCGACCGGCGCCGGTGGCGGCGTCTCCTGGGCCAGCGCGGCGGTCGGGGCCAGGGTTGCGATCAGGCTCAGGATCAGGACCGCGCGATGCGGGTTGGCGTGGTGGTGCTTGCAGCTCATGGGGGCTTCTCTTCTTCTGGTCGGTGACGGCGGTACCTCGACCGCCGAAGGGACGCGAAGCTTAACAGGCCTCCAATTGCGTTGCCAATACCGATTTTGCCTATGCTTATATCGGGAACCGGCAGATAGGAACAGGCGCCCCGCTCAGCCCATCATGCGGGCCGAATCGTAGCCGATGCGCACCGCGCCCCAGTGCTTCCCGTCGAGTACGACCGGCATCGACAGATCGTTGATCACCTCACCGGTATCGCGCAGATAGGTCTGCAACAGGAACGGCTCGCGGTTCTTCGCCAGCCGGATGCCCACCGGGTCGTCAAAGATCCGCTTGTTGCGGCAATACACCAGGTCGTGCGCGCGCTGTCCGTTGGGCGGGCGCGAGAACTTGGTGTTGTGGGTCGGCGCGAAGCCGCGGTTGTCAACGGCCAGCGCGTAGGCGGCGCCCGGCAAATCGGTCAGCACGCGGTCGAACAGTACTTGCAGGTCGCGCTCGACGATGCGGTCGTACGATGTGGTAAAGCGCGGCGGATCGGACTGCGCGATCGGCTGGTAGCGCTGGTCGAACACGTTGGCCCCGCCGTCGGCGTGCCGCTTCAGGCAAGCCAGCACCTCTTCGCGCAGCACGGTGGTCGCGTCGACCAGCGCATCGAACGGCGTGCCGCCGGTGCGAAAGCCCGCCAGCACGCCCTGCAGATCCTCGGTTGCCAGCCGCACTTCGTCGACCCGGCGCGACGCATCCTGCATCGTTGCTGCCGCCCCGGACGCATTGCTCGCCACTTCGCCGACACGCGCCCCGATCTGCTGGTTGACGCCATCGAGCGACTGCATCGCCAGCGCCATCTGGTCCACGGTCGCGGTCATGCGCTCAAAATCAGCCACGAACGTCGTCAGGTGACTCGCCGCGCTGCCGGCCTCGCGCGCAGAGACGTTCACGCCTTCGAGGATATCGGCCGTTGCGCTGGAAGTCGATGCCACCAGCCCGCGCATCGCACTGCTGGCGGTCGCGATCTTGACGGCTTCGGTGTTGACCACCTGAGACAGACGGCGCACTTCGGACGCCACCACGGCAAACCCGCGCCCGGCCGGGCCGGCGCGCGCCGCCTCGATCGCAGCGTTGATCGCCAGCAGGTTGGTCTGGTTGGCGACGTTTTCGATAACGGTGCCGAATTCGCCGATCTCGTGCAGGTGCCCGACCAGTTGCGAGACGGTGTCCGAAAAACCGTGCACCTGCGCCTCGATGGTGCGCATGCGCGCTTCGAGGCGCGTCAGTTCATCCATCGATTCGCGCGCCGTGTGGAGGTTGCGCGCGGCCGTGTCGGCGATGCGCAGCGTACCGGCATTGACATCGGCCGACAGTTCGGTAACTTCGCGCGCGGCAGCGGCCAGCGCGCCGGCTGCCTGGTGCTGGCTCGCGGCCTGGGCCTGTGCCTGATCGACTTCCTTGCGTAGCCGCGCGGCGTTGATCGCCGTGCGGATGCTGCCATCACGCGCCTTGACCACCAGCGCGCGCATGCTGCCGCCCACGGCCCGGCCACCGAACGGCGACAGTGCCTGTCCCACACTTTGCATCCAGCCCATCATGTCTCCCTCGTCTTCGCAGCTCGCATGGCTGCGATATTTACGTGTGGAAACTATAGTCCCATTCGAGGGAACTGTCATTCATCCTGGATGCCAGCGGGTTGATTGTCTGCGTGGCGCGACAACTACTTCACTCAGGCAGGCGCTGCGTGAGCCAGGTGCGGATGTCCGAGGTCGGGATACCGCGCTCCTGGTTATAGGTATTCTGTTTGCTCCAGGCCATCCCATCGTCACGCGCAAAGGCCAGGCGGTAGCGTGCCTTGGCGTCGTCCGGCTGTGCGGCGAGACCGGCCTGCAGCGCTTCGCGGGTCAGCAAGGTACGTTCGACGGCGCGCCCCGTCACCTGCTCGACGATGTCCGCCAGCTGCCCGTACGAGACGGTGTCGCTGGCCAGATACACGATCTGGTTCGCAATGCGAGGCACCTCGAACAGGATCGCGGCGGTACACCGGCCGATGTCATCGGGCGTGGTGACTGTGACCTGCGTATCCCAGCTTCCCAAGCCGCGCACTATGCCGGCATCCAGGTCGACGATGCCGGCCGTCTTCTCGAACAGGAAACTGGTGAACATGCCGGTCGAGATGATGATCCACTCGGTCCGGTCCTGCCCGCGCAGCATGCCGCGCACGTCGAACTGCTCATCGAATACGGGCTGGCCACTGCCCTTGCCGACGATGTCGTAATCGATCCCGAACTGCCATGGAATATGCCGCCGCACGTCGGCGTCCAGCACCGCCCGGGTCAGCCGCAACTGGGTGCCCGGGCCGGCGACGAAGCCGGTACAGTTGATGACGGTGTCGAACGGGCGCAGCAAGGCAACGAGTTCTTCTTCGCTGCGCTGTGCCAGGTCGAACGGCACCAGTACCACATCCAGCGCGCGCAATGCGGCGTGATCCTGCCGCTGGCGCGGGGTCGGCGCGGCGATCGAGCCGGGTGTGACCAGAACGGCCAGCGCGCGCCCCGCAGCCTTCTGGCGCGGCGCCAGATGGCGCAGGATGGCCATGCCGAGTTCACCGGCGCCAAGCACCAGCGTGTGAGGGCGATTGATCGGGTTGTCGTGGTTTGTCATGTGGGTTCCTGGCTTGGTGAATGGCGTGAAGTATGGTCACCCGCCCTACCGTGCGTAAGCCCGCTCGCCGGCATTTCAGAATTGCGATGGATGGGATAATCGACGGATCAGGCAGATCAGCGAGGCAGGATCGATGGACAAGTTACGGGCAATGCAGATTTTTTCGCGCGTCGTCGAAGCACGCAGTTTTGCCGGCGCGGCCAACATCCTGGCAGTGCCGCGTTCGACGATCAGCCGCGCGATCCAGGAACTCGAAGCATTCCTGGGGGTGCGCCTGCTGCAGCGCACGACGCGCACCCTGCACGTCACGCCCAGCGGCAGCCTGTATTACGACCACTGCCAGCGGATTCTGGGCGCCATCGAAGGGGTCGAGGCCACCCTGTCCGACAGCACGGTCGCACTGCGCGGACTGCTGCGCGTGGACATGACATCCTCGTTCGCACGGGCCGTCGTGCTGCCGGTCCTGAGGGAGTTCCAGACCCGGTATCCGGCCATCGACCTGACCCTGACGCTGGGCGATCGCCCGGTGGAACTGGTGCAGGAAGGCGTCGATTGCGTGGTGCGGGCCGGCACGCCGGTATCATCGGCACTGCTGGTGGCGCGCCATCTGGGCAGCTTCGACTGGATCACTTGCGCCTCGCCCGATTACCTGGCGCGCTGCGGCACGCCACACTCGCTCGATGCGCTCGATGGGCATGACATCGTCGGCTACCAGTCCGCCGCCACCGGCCGCGCGACCGACTGGCGCTTCACGGTCAACGGCGCCGAGCGCACGATTGCGGCCGGCGCGCGCCTTGTCGTCAACGATACCGACGCCTATCTGGGCTGCGGCCTGGAAGGACTGGGGCTGATCCGGGTTGCCAGTTACGTGGCGCTGCCGCACCTGAAAGCCGGCCGCCTGGTGCGCATCCTGCCGGCTGTCCAGGGGCCGCCCGTTCCGCTGTCGCTGATCTATCCGCAGGACCGGCATCTGGCCTCGACAGTGCGCGCGTTTGCTGACTGGCTGGGCACGCAGGTGCACGCGCAGCAGAACGGGTGGCAGTTCCCGCCGGCACGCCCGTGAAAATCCGGCCTGCGCCGTGGGAGTGACAGATATGGCACCATGAGTCGTAGCTGAAGAAACGTAGTAGATTTTCTTGATCCCACATAAATTATGTAGTAAATTTACAAAACCATTTTACTGACACCGATCCGACCCATCATGGCGATTCCCGATTTTGACCTCGTATTCTTTGGCGGCAGTGGCGACCTTGCGATGCGCAAGCTGTTGCCTGCCATGTTCGCGCGCGACGTGGCGGGCGACCTGCCGGCCAGCGCCCGCATCATCTGCGTCGGGCGCGACGACGCCACGCAGGAAGAATTCCTGCACATGGTCGAGACCAACTCGAAGCCGCACATCAAGGAAGCGCCATCTGGCGCCAACTGGGACAAATTCATTGGTCGCATCACCTATGTGGCACTGAACGCCACCGATGCCAGCACCTTCGGCGACCTGGTCGCCGCCCTGCGCGCCGATACGTCGCTCACGCGCGTGTACTACCTGGCCACGCCGCCGCAGATCTTCGCCAAGATCTGCGACAATTTAGCCGCGACGGGCCTGGCCACGCCCAATTCGCGCGTGGTGCTCGAAAAACCACTGGGCCGCGACCTGGCCTCGGCCAAGCAGATCAATCTGGACGTGGGCAAGGTCTTCGCCGAATCGCAGATCTATCGCATCGACCACTACCTGGGCAAGGAAACCGTGCAGAACCTGCTGGCACTGCGCTTCGGGAATATCCTGTTCGAGCCGCTGTGGCGCCGCGAATGGATTTCGGACGTGCAGATCACCATCGCCGAGAAGATCGGCGTGGGCAACCGCATGGGCTACTACGACAACTCGGGCGCGCTGCGCGACATGCTGCAGAACCACCTGCTGCAACTGCTGTGCATCGTGGCGATGGAGCCGCCAGCCTCGATCGCGCCGGACGCCGTGCGCGACGCCAAGCTGCAGGTACTGCGTTCACTGAAACGCTTCACGCCGACGACGCTGACCCACAATATCGTGCGCGGCCAGTACCGCTCGGGCTATATCGATGGCCAGCCGGTGCCCGGCTACCGCGACGAACCGGATGCGCCCAAGAGCTCGCGCACCGAGACCTTCGTGGCGATGAAGGCCGAAATCGACACTTGGCGCTGGGCCGGCGTGCCGTTCTATCTGCGCACCGGCAAGCGCATGTCCGACCGCCTGGCCGAAATCGTCGTGCGCTTCAAGCCGATCCCGCATTCGATCTTCAACCAGCCGACGTCGAGCTTCCAGCCCAACAGCCTGGTGATCCGCCTGCAGCCCGATGAAGGACTGTCGATGAACCTGATGGCCAAGACGCCGGGCGACTCGATGCGCCTGAAACAGGCCGAACTCGAACTCGATTTCCGCGAGCAGTTCACGTCGCCCCGCATGGAAGCGTACGAGCGCCTGCTGCTCGACGTGCTGCGCGGCCAGCTGACGCTGTTCATGCGCGGCGACGAGCTGGAAGCGGCGTGGGAATGGGTCGAGCCGATCCTGGAACACTGGGAACAGGACGACACCTCGCCCGCCCCGTACACGTCCGGCACCTGGGGGCCGGCTGCGGCCAGCGCCCTGATCGGGCGCGACGGCTTGCAGTGGCGCGAAGAATCGCTGCCCGAAGACTGAGGCCCACCCATGCTGCTCGACTCGATCCGCACCCAGCTCGACACGCTCTCCAAATCGGAGCGCAAGGTGGCGCTCGCGGTGCTGGCCGCGCCATCGGGCACCGTGAGCCAGAACATCACGGCGCTCGCGCGCAACGCGGGCGTGTCAGAGCCGACCGTCGTGCGCTTTTGCCGCACGCTCGGCTACGACGGCTGGCACGAGTTCAAGCTGAAACTGGCGCAAGGCCTGGCGCTGGCCCTGCCCGGCGCGAATGAGGCACCGCATCAGGACGACCTGGCGTCGGACCTGATCAACAAGATCTGCAGCCGCTCGATCAACACGCTGCTCGACCTGCGCAACAATCTCAAGCCGGAGCTGGTGCAGCAGGCCCTCGAGATCCTCGCGCGCGCCAACAAGATCGAGTTCTACGGCCAGGGCACGTCCGGCTTCGTGGCGGCCGACGCGCAGCACAAGTTCTTCCGCTCGGGAGTGCCGACGGTGGCCTACACCGACCCGGCGATCCACTCGATTGCGGCGGCCCTGCTGCGCGAAGGCGATGCGGTGGTCGCCATTTCGCAGCGCGGCAACAACCCTGCGCTGACCCGTTCGGCCAAGCTGGCCAAGGCGGGCGGCGCGCAGGTCATCGTGCTGGCGCCATCGGGCACCCCGCTGGCCGAGATGGCCACGCTCCTGATCCCGATCGACCTGGTGTTCGCGACCGACCCGTACACGCCGATTTCGGCGCGCCTGGCCTACCTGGTCGTGATCGACGTGCTGGCGGTGGGCCTGGCGCTGCGGCGCGGGCCGGAGTTTCGCAAGAAAATGCAGAACGCCCAGAAGGCGCTGCAGGAGTTCGACATGCAGTTCGATTCGTTCATCGGCTAAAATAGTTTTTTTATTGACCGCCAAATGGCAACGCCATGCACATCAATCCAGAACGCAGCGACCGCCCCGATTACGACCTGCTGGTACGCCAGGTCACGAGCATCCTCGAAGGTGAACGCGACCTGACGGCCAATGCGTCGCAGTTCTCGGCCCTCGTCTACGACACCATCGCCGACCTGAACTGGGCTGGCTTCTACTTCACCGTGCCGTCCAAAAAAGGCGAAGGCAACGATCTGCTGGTCGGCCCGTTCCAGGGCAAGCCTGCCTGCGCGCGCATCCCGTTCGGGCGCGGCGTGTGCGGCGCCACTGCCGTCAAGCGCGAGACCATCGTCGTCGCCGACGTGCATGCGTTCCCGGGCCATATCGCCTGCGATTCGGCGTCGGCGTCCGAGATCGTGATCCCGGTGCTCAAGGACGACCAGCTGATCGGCGTGTTCGATATCGACAGCCCGAAGCTCGAGCGCTTCAGTGACGAAGACCGCGCCGGCCTGGAAGCCATGCTGGCCGCGTTTGTCGCGGGCACCGATTTCTAAGCATATTCAAGAGACCACCATGAACCAACTCGAACAGCTCAAGCAATTCACCACCGTCGTTGCCGATACCGGCGACTTCCAGTCGATCAAGGCGTACACGCCGCAGGACGCGACCACCAACCCGTCGCTGATCCTGAAGGCCGTGCAAAAGCCCGAATACCGCCCGCTGCTCGAAAAAGCCATCGCCAACGCGCCCGACGCATCGATCGACGGCATCATCGACAGCCTGTTGATCGCCTTCGGCGTGGAGATCCTCAAGTTCGTGCCGGGCCGCGTGTCGACCGAAATCGATGCCGCGCTGTCGTTCGATACCGAGGCCACGGTGGCCAAGGGCCGCGAACTGATCGCGCTGTACGAAGCAGCCGGCGTGTCGCGCGAGCGCGTGCTGATCAAGATCGCCTCGACCTGGGAAGGCATCCGCGCCGCCGAGATCCTGGAAAAAGACGGCATCCATTGCAATCTGACGCTGCTGTTCTCGCTGTGCCAGGCCGTGGCCTGCGCCGAAGCGGGCGTCAAGCTGATTTCGCCGTTCGTCGGCCGCATCTACGACTGGTACAAGAAGTCGACCGGCACCGATTACCAGGGCGCCGACGATCCGGGCGTGCAGTCGGTCAAGGGCATCTACCAGTACTACCGCAAGTTCGGCTACGCCACCGAAGTGATGGGCGCGAGCTTCCGCAACACGTCGCAGATCCTGGAGCTGGCCGGTTGCGACCTGCTCACGATCTCGCCAGACCTGCTGCAAAAGCTGGCCGACAGCGACGCGCCCTTCGAGCGCAAACTGGTCAAGGACGACAGCGCCGATATCGAAAAGATCGCAATCGACGAAAAGACGTTCCGCTTCATGCTCAATGAAGATGCGATGGCGACCGAAAAGCTGGCCGAAGGGATCCGCGCGTTCGTGGCCGATTCGATCAAGCTGAAAGTAATGATCGAAGGCATGCGTTAAGCACACCAGTTGCCCAAACAAAAACCCGGCTGCGGCCGGGTTTTTTGTTGTTTTACATCTATACAACCAGACGTCTCACAGCCGGGGTCAGGTCTGACATTCAGACACGACCTCAGCCTTAGCCTCTCACAGCCGGGGTCACAGCCGGGGTCAGGTCTGACATTTAGACACGACCTCAGCCTTAGCCACTATCAGCGGACGCTTGCCGGAGACCAATATGGCCCGATGCCAGCTATCCCGGCTACCCGACTGTCGAGATCGTGTCCGAATGTCAGACCTGACCCCGGCTTTTTCTTGGCTTTACATGTGTAAAGCCGGGGTTCAGCGTGCGCGCAGGCCTGCCATGTAGGTATCGATCAGCTCGGCTCCCAGGTCGACCAGCTCGAATGCTCCTGGTTCGAAGATCCAGTTGCGGATCAGGCCGTCGAGCATCACCCAGACCGACATCGACGCCTTGCGCGGATCGACCGTGGGCGGCAGCGTGCCGTCGGCCATGGCTTGCGTGAACTGATCCTGCAGCCGCCCGCGCCAGCGCGCTACGGATTCGCGCTTGTGCGCACGGGCAGAGTCGACCTCGTCGGTAAATTCGGTCTTGAGCGTGGCGATCTCGAACACGCGGCGTGCCTTCTCGTCGCCTTCCACGATCTGCAGCACCGCCAGCATTTCGTTGCGCAGGCTTTGCAACGGATCGGTGTCCGCGCGTTCGCCTGCCAGCTTCACGGCGGCATCCATCGGCATCGTGGCGCGTTCCATCATCGCGCTGAAGACGGCGCCCTTGTCGACAAAATGCCAATAAATTGCGCCGCGCGTCACGCCCGCTGCGGTAGCAATATGCTGTAAAGTTGTTCGTGAAACGCCATGTTTTGCGAACAAAATTTCTGCTGCGTCAAGGATGCTATCGCGTGTTGCGGCGGCTTCTTCTTTCGTCCTGCGGACCATATTCGGGGGGTACTCCAAAATTACAGGGGGGCAAACATTTTACATACAGTCGTGATAGTATATAAAACTATTTGCAAAAGCCAGTGTTGATCTCACCCTTCGCCATGTTTTCCTGAGCGCCGGGTGACGTCGACGCGTTACTAACTAGAAGGAAGCACACGTAATGCGCCCTGCCCAATCCTCGTCCCCGTCCCTGACCCGGGTCGCTGCCGCCACCCTGGCAGCCCTGGTTCTGTTGTCCGCCTGCGGCAAGAAAGATGCAGCCCCAGCCGGCGCCGCCCCTGGCGGCCAGCAAGCTCCAGCCGTCCAGGCCGGTGTCATCACCACCAAGATCGAAACCGTCGCATTGCAGACCGAGCTGCCAGCCCGCGTCGAGGCAATCCGCACCGCCCAGGTTCGGGCCCGCGTGGATGGCAATGTCCAGAAACGCCTGTTCACCGAGGGCAGCATGGTCAAGCAGGGCCAGGCGCTGTATCAGATCGACGCTGCGCCATACCAGGCCCAGGTCGCTTCCGCCCAGGCTGACCTGGCACGCGCCCAGGCCAATCTGGTCGCGGCCAAGTCGATTGCCGATCGCTACAAGCCATTGGTCGAAGCCGCTGCTGTCAGCAAACAGGAATTCGACAACGCCGTCGCGGCGCAACGCCAGGGCGAGGCCGAAGTGGCCGCCGCCCGTGCGCAGGTCCGCGTGGCGCAGATCAATCTGGGTTATACCAACGTCAATGCGCCGATCTCCGGCCGCATCGGCCGTTCGCTGGTGACCGAAGGCGCGCTGGTTTCAGCTGCCCAGTCGACCGAACTGGCACTGATCCAGCAGACCGACCGCATGTACCTGAACATCACGCAATCGGCGAATGACCTGCAGCGCCTGCGCAAGCAGGCCGGCGGCAAGGTCAATGGCGAGCTGCCCGTCACGGTCGTGCTCGACGACGGTACCGTGCTGCCACGCAAGGGCAAGCTGCTGTTCTCGGACGTCACCGTCGATGAAACCAGCGGCCAGGTCACGCTGCGCGCAGTGATCGACAATCCGGACAACGCCCTGCTGCCAGGCCAGTACGCACGCGTGCGCCTGTCGCAGTCGGAAACGCGCGGCATCCTCGTGCCACAGCAAGCGGTCACCCGTGGCGGTCAGAACGGCGACACCGTGATGGTCATCGGCGCCGACAACAAGCCAGTGTCCCGCACGGTCAAGATCGCTTCGCAGCAAGGCGAGAGCTGGATTGTCATCGACGGCCTGAAAGAAGGCGAAAACGTCATGGTCGACGGCTTCCAGAAACTGCAGATGCTGCCGCCAGGTACCCCGGTCAAGCCGGTGCCATGGACGCCGGCCGGCACCCAGGCGCCAGCCCAGGCAGGCGCCCCGGCGGCTCAGCCGAACGCGGCCGGTGCTCAGGCCGCCGCTGGTGCGAATGCTTCCGGTGCACGCACCCCGAGTTCCGGTTCGCCGGCAGCGGGTGCAACGACCCCGGCCAACAGCAGCCGCTAAGAATAAAACGAACAGGACTTTTCAATGGCACGTTTTTTTATTGACCGCCCAATTTTTGCATGGGTGATCGCGCTGTTCATCATGGTGCTGGGTACGGTCGCGATCAAGCAGTTACCGATCGCCCAATACCCATCCGTGGCGCCACCCGCGATCGTCGTCAACGTCACCTACCCGGGTGCGTCGGCGCAGACTCTGGAGGATTCCGTCATCTCGATTATTGAACGCGAGATGAACGGTGCCCAGGGCATGATCTACATGGAATCGACCAGCCAGGCCAACGGCACTGGCTCGATCACCATTTCGTTCGAGACCGGTACTGATCCGGAACTTGCTCAGGTTGACGTTCAGAACCGCCTGTCGCGCGCGACCCCGCGTCTGCCGCCGGCGGTGACGCAGCAGGGTGTGCGCGTCGACAAGTCGCGCTCGAACTTCCTGCTGTTTACGATCCTGTCGTCGGATGACCCGAAGATGGACAATATTGCGCTGGGTGACTACGCCTCGCGCAATGTACTGCCTGAAATCCAGCGTATTACCGGTGTGGGCCAGGCCCAGCTGTTCGGTACCGAGAAGGCGATGCGGATCTGGATCGATCCGACCAAGCTGGTTGGCTACAACCTGTCGCCAGCCGATGTCACGAGCGCGATCTCGCAGCAGAATGCCCAGGTCGCATCGGGCACGATCGGCGACTTGCCGATCACGCAGGGGCAGCAGATCAGCGCCACCGTCATCGTCACAGGCCAGCTGTCGAACGTCGAACAGTTCGGCAACATCGTGCTGCGCGCCAATCAGGACGGTTCGACCGTGCGCCTGAAGGATGTCGCACGCATCGAAGTCGGTGGCCAGTCGTATGCCACCTCGGCGCGTCTGAACGGCAAGCCATCGGCCGGTATCGGCGTGCAGCTGGCGCCAGCCGGTAACGCCCTTGAAACCGCCGATCTGATCAAGGCCCGCATGGCCGAACTGCAGAAGCTGTTCCCGGCCGGTGTGAAGTACTCGATCCCTTACGACTCCACCACCTTCATCTCGATTTCGATCGAGCAAGTGGTGCACACGCTGATCGAAGCGATCGTGCTGGTGTTCCTGGTGATGTACCTGTTCCTGCAGAACTTCCGCTATACGCTGATCCCGACCATCGTGGTGCCAATCGCACTGCTGGGCTCGTTCGCCTGCCTGCTGGCGATGGGCTTCTCGATCAACGTGCTGACCATGTTCGGCATGGTGCTGGTGATTGGTATCGTCGTCGATGATGCCATTGTGGTGGTCGAGAACGTCGAGCGCATCATGAGTGAAGAAGGTCTGCCGCCACTCGAAGCGACGCGCAAGGCAATGGGCCAGATCTCGGGCGCCATCATCGGCGTGACCGTGGTCCTGATCGCCGTGTTTGTCCCGCTGGCCTTCTTCGCCGGCGCGGTCGGTAACATCTACCGCCAGTTCTCGGTGGTCATGGTCACGTCGATTGCCTTCTCGGCCTTCCTGGCGCTGTCGCTGACCCCGGCGCTGTGCGCACACCTGCTCAAACCTATCGAAGCCGGCCACAATCACACCAAGAAGGGCTTCTTCGGCTGGTTCAACCGCAAGTTCACCACCGGCGCCAAGAAATACGAAGGCTTCGTCGGCGCCCTGATGCGGCGTGCCGGCCGCTGGATGGTCGTGTTTGCCGTGCTGGTCGTGGTAGTCGGCGTGATGTTCACGCGCCTGCCGAATTCGTTCCTGCCGAACGAAGACCAGGGCTATGTGATCGCCAACGTCCAGCTGCCGCCAGGTGCGACGGCTGAACGTACCGGCGCCGTCATGCGTGCAATGGAAGAGTTCGTGATGAAGCAGCCGGAAACGGCGAACATCGTGGCCCTGACCGGCTTCTCGTTCTCGGGCCAGGGCCAGAACATGGGTCTGGCGTTCATCCCGATGAAGGCATGGGACGAGCGCAAGGGTGACGGCCAGGACGCGCAATCGTTCGCAGGTCGCATCATGGGCCACATGGGCGCGCTGCGCGACTCGTTCATCTTCGTGGTGAGCCCGCCGCCGATCCCGGAGCTGGGTACCGGCACCGGCTTCTCGTTCCGCCTGCAGGATCGTGCCGGCAACGGTCACGCCGCCCTGCTGGCTGCGCGTAACCAGATGCTGGGCATGGCCTCGCAGAGCAAGATCCTGACGGGCATGCGTCCGGAAGGTCTGGAAGATGCACCGCAGCTCAAGCTGAACATCAACCGCGACAAGGCGCAAGCGCTGGGCGTGACCTTCGCCGCGATCAATACGGCGCTGTCGACGTCGATGGGTTCGTCGTACGTCAACGACTTCCCGAACGCCGGCCGCCTGCAGCGCGTGATCGTGCAGGCCGATGCGCCACAGCGTATGCAGCCGGACGACCTGCTGCGCATCAATGCGATGAATACCCAGGGCCAGCCGGTGCCACTGTCATCGTTCGCGACGACCGAATGGACCACCGGCCCGATGCAGACCAACCGCTACAACGGCTATCCGGCAATGAAGCTGACCGGTGAAGCAGCGCCGGGTTACTCGAGCGGCGAAGCGCTGGATGAAATGCAGCGTCTGGCCGAACGCCTGCCGGCTGGTTTCTCGTACGAGTGGACCGGCCAGTCACGCGAGGAACTGCTGTCGGGTTCGACCGTGTTCATCCTGATCGGCTTCGCGCTGCTGGCTGTGTTCCTGGCCCTGGCCGCGCTGTATGAAAGCTGGACCATCCCGGTGGCCGTGCTGCTGGTGGTACCGCTGGGTATTCTTGGCTCGCTGCTGGCGGCCAATATGCGCGGCTTGTCGAACGACGTCTACTTCAAGGTGGGCCTGATTACCATCATTGGTCTGGCGGC
Source organism: Telluria sp. LT1R51-2 (assembly GCF_059685775.1). Lineage (NCBI taxonomy): Bacteria > Pseudomonadati > Pseudomonadota > Betaproteobacteria > Burkholderiales > Oxalobacteraceae > Telluria > Telluria sp. LT1R51-2. Next base: position 3,155,081 of record NZ_JCASIM010000001.1, read on the forward strand.
GAAGAACGCGATTCTGATCGTTGAATTTGCCAAGGATCTGCAAGCCGAAGGCAAATCACCGTTCGATGCGGCGCTTGAAGCGGCCCACCTGCGCTTCCGCCCGATCATCATGACGTCGCTCGCCTTCATCCTCGGCGTGCTGCCGCTGGTCCTCGCGGGCGGCGCCGGTTCGGCATCGCAACGTGCGATCGGTACCGGCGTGATGGGCGGTATGATTACGGCGACCGTGCTGGGCGTGATCTTCGTGCCGGTGTTCTTCGTCGTGATCCGTACGCTCTTCAAGGGCAGCGAACGCCAGAACAAGATGTACGCCCATGCGCAGGAAAAACAGCATGAGCTGGAGAAACAGGAACGCCAGGCCGCAGAACAAGGGAAACAACTATGATCAAGCACATCAAACTGATCGTCACGCCACTGGCGCTGTCGATGGCACTCGCCGGCTGCATGTCGCTGGCGCCGGACTATGAGCGCCCTGCTGCCCCGGTGGCAAGCGCCTTCCCGGCCGTGCCGCAGGCAGCCACGGCATCGACCAGCCCGGTGATCAACCAGGCCCCGGCCGCCGTCGCATGGCAGCAGTTCTTTGCCGATCCGCGGCTGCGTCAGCTGATCGACCAGGCACTGGTCAACAACCGTGACCTGCGCATCGCCATCGCCAACATCGAGCAGGCGCGTGCCCAGTACCGCATCACGCGCGCCGATCGCCTGCCTTCGGTGGGCCTGGGTGTCAGCGGCAACCGCCAGACCGTTGGTGAAGACCAGCCGATCAACAGCACCTACCAGGCCGGCCTGCAAGTCACGTCGTTCGAGCTCGACCTGTTCGGCCGGGTGCGCAACCTGAGCGAAGCCGCGCTGGCGCAATACCTGGCCACCGAAGAAGCGCGCAAGACCACGCAGATCAGCCTGATCGCGTCGGTTGCCAACGCGTATCTGCAACTGCTGGCCGACGAAGAGCTGCTGCGCATCACGCAGGACACGCTCAAGACGCGCCAGGATTCGGATCGCCTGACGCAGCTGCGTTTCGATAACGGCGTCGCATCGCGCCTGGATATCCAGCAATCGCGTTCGCTCGTTGAAACGGCCCTGGCCACGCTGGCGCAGCAACAGCGCTTCCGTGCCCAGGACATCAACCTGCTGACGCTGCTGGTCGGCCAGCCGCTGCCGGCCGATGTCTCGACCGGCGCTACACTGGCCAAGACCGAGCTGCCCGACCTGCCTGCCGGCCTGCCATCGGACCTGCTGGCCAACCGTCCGGACATCCGCGCGGCCGAGCAGGATCTGATCGCGGCCAATGCCAATATCGGTGCAGCGCGCGCGAACTTCTTCCCGCGCATCTCGCTGACGGCCAGCGCCGGCAGCGCCAGTAGCGAGCTGTCGGGCCTGTTCGAGAGCGGCACCTGGGGCTGGTCGTTCGCACCGCAGGCGATCCTGCCAATCTTCGACTATGGCCGTAACACCGCCACACTGGGCGCCGCCCGTGCCCAGCGCGACATCGCCGTAGCGCGCTACGAGCAATCGATCCAGACCGCGTTCCGCGAAGTGGCGGACGCCCTGGCCGGCCAGGCGACGTACAGCGAACAGCTGCGCGCGCAGGCAGCCGTGACCCAGGCCGAAGCCGACCGCTTCAACCTGTCCGACCTGCGCTTCCGCAGCGGCGCCGCCAGCCAGCTCGACCTGCTCGACGCACAGCGTTCGCTGTTCCAGTCGCAGCAGTTGTCGGTGCAGGCAAACCTGCTGCGTCTGCAGAACCAGGTCGCGTTGTATCGCGTGCTGGGCGGTGGTTGGGTGGAACCGGCGGCGCAAGCTGATGGAGCGCCGGTGGCGGTGAGGTAAGTTACCACGCTACTACTGACGTGAATAAGAACCGGGCCTGTTTGGCCCGGTTTTTTTTACATGTGAAGGTTGGCTGGGCAGGTACGACACATGGCTCGCCCTAGCTGTGGGTGAAGGTTGGGATGGAAGAGATTAACGTAGCGCCGCAGCTGGTCTTGTGGCCGTTATAAGCGACTGGCTTGCCATCGATCGTATGCATGGGCCCGCCCTCCACAATAGTGCCGTCACCGTGGATCGGGCATGCACATTTGTCGCCAATGCAGGCGACGGCGATGCCACCAACGATGAAAGGCGTAGCAGCGACGGCAGTGACCTTGCCGCCGTGGCTGGTGGGATCGTGCAGGCGGATGACGTTAGGCATGGCTATCTTTTGATTTGTGGATATCTTCGCAAAGACCATCGATTTCCTCTGCGATAGAAGACGGTGGGGAATAGGCTACCAATTGCCATTCAGTTTGAGCAATACGGTAAACGTCACCGATAAGTGTCCTTAGAAGACTCTTATGGCCCGCCACAATCACTGGTGGGATTTTCTCCCCTTCGCAGAATATACGAGATCGCTCCCCCTCGATTCTTCGCTTGTCAATGCATTGCCATTGCCCCGCTTGCGGGCATACGTTGCCTGATTGAATTGTAGTTCCTAGCGGTGCTTTTTGACTTAGCTTTTTGGCCACGGTTGCATCGCTTGACTGGCGTATGTCGATAGACGGCAGCAATCTGTCCCACAGAGCCAAGGCTTCGTCATCTGTAAGGGTGGGTTTGACCTTGGCTTTCGCGTCATCCTTTACGCCAGAATCGAGTCGAATATCCAGCAAAGGATGCAGCGAGTTGTTTGCCTCACCAACGCTGAAGAACCGGAATTCATGTGCATCTGTATCATTCTTGTAAGCCGGTCGCCTGGTGAGAATTTCTTCACCATGCCAGACTCCCAGTTGACGGGGTCCTTCTCGTAGCATTTTTATACTGGAGAAAAAGTTTCCTAATCCAAGATTGGCAGCATGTTCTTTCGCTTGTTGCCGCAACCGCCCCGGAGCACTATCCTCTTGCAAATGATCATGGTTTCTACGTGCTTCGATAGAAATTCGGACATCTGGAATCTCTTTTAGATAAATACCTATAGCACTGTTTTCGTATTCTGCATCAACTTCTAAAAACCCCCCTTCAACGCACATTCCCATTTCTTCAGGAATTTCATTCTCAGAGCGGGATCTAAGCTGACCAGCAATTTTATTTATCAATGAAACATTGTCCTCACTGGGCATTGCACTGCTGATGTAGTGAATAAAAAGGTCATTTTTCATCGGGATATAAGAATGAATCGAATAACTTACTGAACTTTTCGCCCCGAAGACAATTTTCTGACCTGGAATAACACCATCGACGACTTCTCCAATTTTTGGCAGTTTGGCGAGTGAGTAATCTGCCAAGTAGCTTTTTTCCACTTTGATTTCTTGCAAACGTGAATTTACCAATGTAGAGATATTCGAGGATTGGTCGGGGTAAAACTGTATATTTCCATCAACTGAAATAGGCCCGTAGATGACAGATGCGTCCTTCGGAATTTTTACGCGCAATCGTCCAAAACATACCATACGTGTATGCTCAAATATTTTATTTATTTTCTGAGACGCTGGCATCACCTTATCCTCTCTTCCGTTGACGATTATAATAACTAACAATATCGCCAGTATAAAAATCAACCATGCAAAAAAATGAGAAATAAGCCTTCTCATCATTTATCCCATTTCATTGTTGAAATTATTTTAAATAGACAATATAAAGTTGATGCCAATACAATAGGATTCGAGTAACTCCCCTGATGCTCGTAGCCTTGCTGTCGGAATACACCTTTAAATTTTCTACTTAAAAGCTGTGCATCTGCTGAATGCGACGGCACGGTTTGATCGCCAGGAGCATCTGGACCAAGCATCTCGACACTTAAAAAATTAACCTTTCTGACATCTTCTGGTGCTTTCAGATCGACCAGACTAAGACTTCCTTTTCGATTGTCTTCGACAATCTTTAACGAATCAATATTTTTTGAATCGACCACATCATCAACCTTCCAAGTCACTTTGTGCCAAGCCTTTCTATCAGGATCGACCCCATAGTGAGCGTAACTTTGATCGTGATAAGTATTCTCAATTTTAGCGTGGAAGCTCTTAGCGTCGTCCAATAAATTCAAAGTCTTTTGAATTCCAACTCCTATCGCATTTGCCGGATTAATCCATCGTTCTCGGAACAGACTAAACCACTTCGCTCTTACTTTATAAATTTCCTCGTATGGACACTGCGCAGGCCAGCTTTTCAATATTTTCTTTTCGTCTCGAAATTCCAGCCAATGAGCCCCGTAAAACTGATTTGGAAGCAGCTCTAAGGCACCTTGAGCATTCGCGAGTACTGCAGTTACGTCTTGTGCGTTATCTCCCAAAACCCCTGCTGTTATTCTTTCTGTCGGTGCTGTCCATTCGCCCTCAACGCCACAACGCATTCGCTTGTAGGCTGCCCCTGCACCCATGGCAGGCATAACTCCGTGAACGACCCCCAAGATTTTATCGTTTGCTTTTCCAATCGCAGGATGTATAACCGCGCGTGCGACTATCCCTCCCATCGAATGTGTTATAAGGATTACTTTTTCACATTCAAAGCCTTCACTTTTATACTTATCAATCAAAGCATTAATTTTTTTTGCAATAACAACACCAGATTCAAAATTTCCTTTAAGCCAGTTATAACCCATTGCATGTACTGGAAACCAACACCCTTTAACAGCGTCTCGCATGGAACTCTCATCAAGGGGGAGCATAAGAATGCTCGGATCTGCCTGCCACTTTTTTGGGTCGATTTTTAGAATGTTGGTCTGCAAATATAGATCCATTGCACCGCCTGAAAATGCAGAATTGAGCTTACTCTCACAGATCTCAAGAACTTTTTGATAACTTCCAAAATAAATTTCCCCCCAGCCTCGTTCCCGAGCTTTTTGGTCCTGGTTACGGCGATTTTTAGTCCCCGGCAAATCTGGCTGTAGTAGGGGCCCATCGAGTCTGTTCCAGCCTCTATATCCTCGGGTATATGTTACACTTTGATTGCGTAAGTCCGAACTTTCCTCAAGGTTTCCGGTCGTGTTTTTCAAAGGATCGTAGGTGTCAACTTCAGTGTTTTCTGGATCCAGACGCAATTGCCTCTCAATTGGACTATCGTTGTATTGCGCCACAGTCACGCTGGAATTATCTGGCCGCCAGGATATATTATGCATCCCATTAAGCTCTTTCTGGCGGGTTTCCGTCATTCTCAGATTTGACCCCATAATTCCCGGTATAAAAACGATTGGTAACACCCGCTTAGGCGGAATTTTTTGAACTTGTGGATTTTTGTCTTGTTTAGGTGTGACGAAACCTTGAGAAATTTTTCCTTGTTTTTTATCTGGATTGATTGGCAGCTTGTATCCATTTTTCTTTGGAACAATCTTCATCGCATACCTTTCTTGATTCTTACTGCTGATAGCATCAATGTGACATCTAATACTGATTTTTCACCTTTACTATAGTTAGTCGTCGATGGCTTCAATCCTATATTGGGCAAATGGGATATCCGACGAGAAGTGTTGAGTCACTCCATCTGCATTTGTACGCCCTTCCAATACCTGACCATCTTCAACGGTCACTCGATAACGTTGCTCCGCTAATGGCTCGCCGGTAGAAAAATCAACCAGTCGGACATGCTGATCGTATTCAACATCACTTTCATACATTTGCAACGAAAGCATCCCTCCATCCCCTGCACCTGAAAATTCTGCTTTAGCCGACTTAACCATAAAACTCCCCGTACACTGATGCGTAATCGCTCCATCCCCAAACGCTGCCTGCGCGCCCTGCGTCACCACGGTCACTTTCGGGGCCTGCAAAACGATCTCTTCCGTCGCCGTAAGAACAATCCTTTTCGCTGACGTGATCTCTACGTTGTCATCCTGAGCAACAATCTCCACCTTCCCGCTCGCCGCAACAAGCTTGGTTCCAAGCGAATGCGCAAACAGACTGATCCCCTGCAATGCATGCAGCATCAGTTTGCGACCTGCAGATAGCTGGGTATTCCGAACGCTGACCAGATCCACATGCGTCTGCGCCCCGATCGTGACACCAGCCTGACTGCCAACGATCACCCCCGCCGGTGCCTCGATCGCGACAACGGGCGCACCGGTCCCTGTTGCCGCTTGCCCCGCCGTGTTGCTGCCCTCCTCCCACTGTTCCAGATGCGACTTCACCTGCGACAACGACTCGCCTTCTAGCGCATCTGTTTCATGGGCTTCGGCCAGCTCGGCCAACTGCTTTTGTACGCTCGACAGCGCCTCGGCCAGTCCAATTAATCCATCGCGATCGAGCTGCCGTCCCGCCGCCCTCAGCGATGCATCCGCGCTGATCAGGACGCCTTGACCACCGCGCAACGCCAGTGCTGCGTCTGTCCGCAATTCAGCGCCTTCGCCACGTGGCACGGCGGCACCATCACAGCGTGGCTGCGTGAGATAACCCAGGTTGAGTTGACTGTGATCGTGCTCGCTCCCAATCTGCGCGCTGATTTGTCCGGGCGTATCGTCCATGCGCAGTTGATTCGCGCGTCCCCCCTCGTCCTCCCGGCTTACGATTCCTGATAGATGCCTATCCCTTGGCAGGACGCTGGTGCCGCTGAAGGACGGGGGCGGTGTCTGGTATCCATGAACGCTGCCAATCACGAGCGGCTTATCGGGGTCGCCGCCCAAAAATACGACGACAACTTCATCGCCTGCGCGTGGCAGTGAGATCGCGCCATATCGGTTGCCTGCCCAACCGGTCGCAACACGCACCCACGCCGAATCCCGGTCGCTCTCCGATGTGCCGGCACCGCTGGCATGCTCATGGTCTTGTGCGCGGCACGCCGGAAATCGCAGCTTGATTCTCCCCAGTGCATCGCAATAAATCTTTTGATTCGCAGGGCCGACAACGATGGCAGTTTGCGGCGCCGTGCGCGGGAGATCGATGCGTGGATCGAAGGCAGGGACGATTGGAATGCCACGCCGTACGCAAGTGAATCGGTTGGTATAACGTACACCCCGCTCGGCGCTGGCGCGCACCAGTTCGCCGCTCCAGCGATTCAGTGTGAATAGCCGGCCAGCGCGTTCATTCAGTGTCGTGGGCAGGTTGTTTTCAGCTTCCACGCGTAATTCGGTGCAGACAAATTCACGCTGCGCTTCCGGATGCGAATCGATTTCGCGGTGCCCGCTTATGCTGCGCCATTGCCCGACGCGCATCTCTCGGTCACCACTTTCTCCCTCGAAGAATTTGGCCTCATACTCTTTGCGCTGGATGCGCGCAAGGCCAAGATAGCGGTAGTCGTCCGAATTGTCGCCCGCGTGCGGCGAGTCGATCAGGTAGTCATCAAGGGAGGATGCGAACCGGTTGCCTGACTCGCCCTGATTCGCCAGGCTCGTATCCTGGCTGCTCATCGACCATGCATACCGATAGTTCCAGCTTTGGCGTTCCACTCGGCCGGCGGTGAGCCTGCGCACAGCATGCCAGGCAGTGATGCTATCGCGTTGCTCGGTAGCGTTGTCGCGGTGGTAGCGCGCCGGGCCGGCTGGATTCTGTTCCAGCGCGTTCGGCTGGTCAAACAGCACAAGCGTATGAACGGGCGTGTCGTCGCTTCCCCGTTCATTCGAAGCACCGGCGCGGATAAACCATGCAATGCCGCGCCTTTTCCACAGACGGCGCAGAAAGGCGGCATTGGACTCGTTGTATTGCATGGTGAATTCGCGGGCCGGATATGCCTTCAGCCCGCTGAGGTCGAAGCGAAATGCGGCGCTCACAATGGGATTGGATCGGCACCACTCGTGCAACATGATATTGGTGATATCGACCTCACTGCGATTGCGAAACACCCGTGTGTTGCAGGTCTCCTCCAACAGGGAAATCGCGTCACGGATGATCAGTTGGTAGGTGGCCAGACCGCCATCGCTCTGTCCTTCCGTTACGCCTCCGACAATGCCGCAGACCGTGCGCAGCGATCCGATATCGGTCACGAACTGCAGCTCGACCGGATTGGCAATGAAGTCCTTCAGCGCCAGGCCGGCTCTGAGACAGACGCACTGCAGCGCATATTCGATCCCGCCACACATCGTCTCAACCCCGCTCACATACTTCACCAGCAGCAGGTCATCGACGATGCCGTTGGCACCCGCCAGACGAAGACGTATGGCGCGTTTTGTATCCGACAATCCCATGACGCTCGCAGCAAGTTGATCGAGTTTCATTGTCATTGCCTCTGGATGACCGCCGCAGAGAACACGGCAACGCCCGATCTTAACGATGCAAAACTTTAGCGAAATTGACGATGCGCAACGTGCCGGCGGTCATCCTTCCCGCTGTTGCATCCACGCCGCAGTACGTTGTAGCGCAGCATTGCCCTCCCCCGGCGCCGCAGATATTGGCGGGATTGGCTACACTGGCTGCATCGATTGCCGACGACGCGCCGCAAGGCGCCGTGTGACGCCATGAGACATTTCTTCAGATCGCACTGGAAAGTCATCGTCGCGATGTTGCTTGCGATCTTGCTGGCAACGCTGACCGTCGAGACGCGGTCCGACGCCTCGCCTTTGGCGGCGCGCCTGCAAGCCCATGCCCGGGCTCTGGCGCCGGACGCGCCAAGCAGTCCCATGCAATACATCGACACATCACTGCGCCGGTATGGCTATGTGCTGAACAGGCAGCGGATCGACGGCGGCAGCGGTAGAGGCAGCGGCGGCCATCCCGCCCACAGCATCGAAGCAGCGCTTGCAAGCGTGACGCCAGGCGCCATCCCAGAACGCACATTCGTGATCGGCGCCCGCGTCGGGCCAGGGGGTGATGTGGGCGCTGCTGCCGTGCTCGAACTGGCGCGCGCCGTCAAGGATCTGCGGCCCGCACCGGGGACGGAGATCCGCTTCGTGTTCTTCATGGAGGCTGGGGAATCAGGCGCGGAAGACACGGGCGCCGGCAACTTCATCGCGTTCATCGGCACGCCCGATGGGGCGCAGCGCGTGCGCCAGGCGTTTGCAGCACTGCGCAGCGACCCGCAGCTGATGCACCACGGGCTGGCGACCTCGGCCCACGTGATGGGCTTGACGCTCTCGCGCCATGGCGATGGCGATCGCAGCCCCGCCACGACGACCCTCTTGATCACCGGCAGCGACTTTCTCGGCTACCCCTATTTCTACACCGCGCCATTGAACGCCGATGAAAGCGACGAGGCGCAGCAGCCCGGCGAATTCGACGGCCTGGCGCGCGTCGTGGCCGGCCTGACACGCACGCTCAGCGCGATGGCAGGCGTCGTGCAGGCCTGAAAAACCGGGACGCTTACTCGGCCAGGAACATTTCCTGCAAATCGTTCAGAAAACGCTGGCCCAGTTCTGTCGGTTTGATCAGCTTGTGATCGCGGTAGATCAGCCCCTTGGCCTCGGCCTCGTTGAGCGACTTCGTGATCGTGTTGATGCTCATCCCGGTGCGCTCGCCGAACAGGTTCGGATCGAAGCCGCCAGTCAGGCGCAGCGTGTTGAGCATGAATTCGAAGCCCATGTCGGTGCGGCCGATCTCGTGCTCTTCCTGCACCGGGTTGCCGCGCTTTGCTGCCTCGATGAACGATGCCGGCTGCTTGTAGCGGGCCTGGCGCAGGATGCGGTGCGGGAACGAGATCTTCGAATGCGCACCGGCGCCGATGCCCAGGTAGTCGCCGAACTGCCAGTAATTCAGGTTGTGGCGAGCGCGCCGGCCGGGCCTAGCGTAGGCCGACACTTCATAGTGATCGTAGCCGGCGGCGCCCGTCACCTCGGCGATCATGTCCTGCATGTCGGCGCTGAGGTCGTCGTCTGGCAGTGATGGCGGGTACTTGGCGAAGACCGTGTTCGGTTCCATCGTCAGGTGGTACAGCGACAGGTGCGGCGGCGCGAATGCGAGCGCCGTTTCCAGGTCGTGGCGCGCCTCGGCCAGCGTCTGCAACGGCAGCGCGTACATCAGGTCGAGATTGAAGTTGTCGAACGTGTTTTTTGCGATCTCGACCGCGCGCAACGCTTCGTCGCCGTCGTGGATGCGCCCCAGCGCCTTCAGGTGCGCCGGGTTGAAACTCTGGATGCCGATCGACAGGCGGTTGATGCCGCTCTCGCGATAACTCTTGAAGCGCTCGGCCTCGAAGGTGCCCGGATTGGCTTCCATCGTGATCTCGGCGTCGAGTTCCAGCGGCAGCAGGGTGCGCAGGTCGGACATCAGGCGATCCAGCCCCGCTGCCGACATCAGGCTCGGCGTGCCGCCGCCGATGAACACGGTGTGGATCTTGCGGCCCCAGATCAGCGGCAGCGACTGTTCCAGGTCCAGGCGCAGCGCGTCGAGGTAATCCTTCTCGGGCAGTTCGCCCTTGCCTTCGTGCGAATTGAAATCGCAGTACGGACATTTGCGCACACACCATGGCCAGTGCACGTACAGCGACAGCGGCGGCAGCGCCGTCAGGTTCAGCGCGCCCGGCTGCAGGTATTGCAGCGCGGCCGTGGCGGGCGAACGGGGCTCGCCGGCCAACGGTTGGGCTACGTTCTCGCCGACGAATTTAATGGGGATCATGTCACGTGTTTTTCAGTTTCTCGACCAGCGCGCGCAGCGCCTGGCCACGGTGCGACAGCGCGTTCTTCTCGTCGGGCGCCAGTTCGGCCGTGGTCTTGCCCAGCGACGGAATCAGGAAGTACGGGTCGTAGCCGAAGCCGTTCTCGCCACGCGGCGTGGCGATGATTTCGCCATTCCAGCGGCCGTCGGCGATGATCGGCTGCGGGTCTTCCGGGTGGCGCACATAGACCAGCACGCAATAGTAATAGGCGGACTTGTCGCTGAGTGTGGACAGATCGGCGACGAGCTTGCGGCTGTTGTTGGCGTCGGATTTCGGTTCTCCAGCGTAGCGGGCCGAATACACACCGGGCGCGCCGCCGAGGGCATTGACGCAGACGCCCGAATCGTCGGCCAGTGCCGGCAAGCCGGTCAGGCGCGACGCATGGCGTGCCTTGGCCAGCGCGTTTTCAACGAAGGTGCCAAACGGCTCTTCTGCTTCCGGGACATCGAATTCGCCCTGCGGATGCAGGTCGAGGCCGATAGGGCCGAGCAGCTGGGCGAACTCCTTGAGTTTGCCGGCGTTGTTGGAGGCGAGGATCAGGCGCTGGGTCATGGTGTTCACGGTGCTGGTGAGGAAACCGGTCATTTTACCGGCTTCGCGCGCCCACCGCGCAGGAACCGGGCAACCGCAGTCAGCCCACGCGCAGCGCCTGCTTCTGCAAATGGATCAGGTCGGCGATCCCCGCCTGGGCCAGGTCGAGCAGGCGGTCCATGGCGGCGCGGTCGAACGCGGCGCCTTCGGCTGTGCCCTGCACTTCGATGAAATGGCCCTGGTCGTTCATCACCACGTTCATGTCGGTGTCGCAGTCCGAATCTTCCGGATAGTCCAGGTCGAGCACCGGCACGCCGTTCACCATGCCGACCGACACGGCGGCGACGAAGTGCCGTACCGGCAGCGCCGTGATCGCGCACGACGACAGCAGCGTGCTGAAGGCGTCGTGCGCGGCCACCATCGCGCCCGTGATGGCGGCGGTGCGGGTGCCGCCGTCGGCCTGGATCACGTCGCAATCCAGATGCAGCGTGCGCTCGCCAAATGCATGCAGGTTGAACGCGGCGCGCAGCGAACGGCCGATCAGGCGCTGGATTTCCTGCGTGCGCCCGCTCTGCTTGCCGCGCGCCGCTTCACGGTCCATGCGCTTGTGGGTCGAGCGCGGCAGCATCCCGTATTCGGCGGTCAGCCAGCCCTGGCCCTTCCCTTTCAGGAAGGCAGGCACCTTGTCCTCGATGCTGGCCGTGCAGATCACTTTGGTGTCGCCGAACTCGATCAGCACCGAGCCTTCGGCGTGCCGCGTGTAGTTGCGGGTGATGACGATCGGGCGCAACTGGTCTGGCGCGCGGCCACTCGGGCGCGGTGGGTAGGTCATGGGGTCGGTCCTTACTTGAGCAGCTGGGAGGATTTTTCGATCGCTTCGCGGATCTCGGCGATGGCTCTTTCGATATCATCTTCGTCGAACGCGTCGCTGCCTTCGGGCAGCGGGTCACCCGCGACGATGGTGGAGCTCACGGCATCTTCGGCCAGCATCTGGGTCGAGATCACATTGAGCGAATCGGCGTCGATCGTGCCGGCCGCCCCCTGCCAGGCGATGGCCAGTGCAGTCGTGTTGTCGGCCTGCGCGCCGCCGATGGCGGCCGCCATCTGCACCAGTTCCGGCACCGCCTGCACGACGCCGCTCGTGGCCAGGCGGTGCACGATCTCGGTTTCGGGCAGCACGGACCACAAACCGTCCGAGCATAGCAGCAGCATGTCGCCATGCTGCAGGCTGTGCTGCTGCGACAGCTCGATCTTCGGTGGGCTGGACGCGCCAAGGCAGTTGTAGAGTTTATTGCGGTCGGGGTGCGTGTTGCGCTCGGACGGGTCGGCGCGGCCGCGTTCGAGCAGGTACTCGAAATGCGAGTGGTCGCGCGTGCAGGCCAGCACCTGCTTGCGGCGCACCCAGTACAGGCGCGAGTCGCCGACGTGCGCCCACACGGCGCAATTATGCTGGATCAGGCAGGCGACAACGGTGGTGCGCGGGATCTCGGGCAGGCCGTGGCTGGCGGCATAGGCCTGGATGTCGTGGTGCGCCTGCAGCAGCGCTTCTTCAAGAAAGCGCTCGGGCTTTTTCACGTACGGACGCGCCTGCAGGCGGAACATCGCCGACACCGTCTGCAGTGCGATGGTCGCGGCGATCTCGCCGCCCAGGTGGCCGCCCATGCCGTCGGCCAGCAACAGCAGCAAAGCGTCGCGGGTGTAGCAGTAGCCCATCCGGTCCTGGTTGACCTTGCGTCCGCCAATATGGCTTTGTTGATAGACCGAGAATTGCATGACTTCCTTTAATCGCGCCGGAATGCGCCCAGACGGTCGACCAGGCCGCGCCAGCCGCCGCGTGCTTCATGTGCGTCCACCGCCGCGTCGGCTTCGGTCGCCAGCGCAGCCGTGGCCCGCGCCGGGGGTGGCGCGGCCGGCGCCGCTTGCAGCACCTTCTGAATCTCGAACACGCTTTGCGGCCGCATCAGGGGATCGAGTGCCAGGCACCCGGCCACCAGTTTGACCAGCTCCGGTGAATAATAGCCTGCCAGGCGCGCCAGGTGGCGCGGCACGTGATCGTCCATGCGGCGCGCATCGACCGGCGGCGGCGTCGAGCGGCTCATGCAGGCAAGCATGGCCGCGCCCAGACTGTAGATATCGGTCCAGGGGCCGAGCGCCGCGCCGCGTGTGTACAGGTCGGGCGCGGCGAAGCCCGGCGTGTACATCGGGGCGAGCATCGGAGCGTCGGTATGCAGCGTCTGGCGCGCGGCGCCAAAGTCAAGCAGCAACGGCGAGCCGTCAGTACGCAGATAGATGTTGGCGGGCTTGAGGTCGAGGTGCAGCAGTTTGTTAGCGTGGACTTCGCGCAGGCCGCTGCAGACGCCGTGGAACACCTGGCGCACGAAGTTTTCGCTCAAGCCATTGCCTTTGGCGGCGGCACGCGCGATGTGTTCCTGCAGCGAGTGACCGGACTCGTAGGCCATGACCATATACACGGTCTCATGCGCGCGGAAGAAATTGAGTACCCGTACCACGTTCGGGTGCACGATGCGCGCCAGGGCGCGGCCTTCTTCGAAAAAACACTTCAGGCCGATGCGAAACACCGCCAGGTGCGGCTTGGCCACCACGGGGATCAGTTGACCAGGCTGGCGCAGCGCCAGCGCGCTTGGCAGGTACTCCTTGATGGCCACTGCATTGCCCTCGCTGTCATAGGCAAGATAAACAATACTGAACCCGCCGGACGCAATTTTCTTTACAATGCGGTATCCGGCAATTTCGAGTCCTGCGGGCAGAGGAGCGTTATTCTGTGCAGCCATCCAATTGGGTTTCCTTGCTAAACAGCGCGATTGTGTGGATAAATGTCGGCTTTGTAAAGAATAAAACCGGGGATTTCATTGAGCATTTCAAGCATGACAGGTTATGCGGTCGCCACCAGCGAAGGCGCTGCCGGAACCCTCACGATCGAAATCAAGAGCGTCAACTCGCGCTTCCTCGATTTGCAGTTCCGCATCAATGACGATTTGCGCGCGCTGGAACCCGATCTGCGAACGGCCATCATGGCCGCCATCCAGCGCGGCAAGGTCGAAGTGCGTGTCTCGTTCGGCCGCAAGGTCAGCGGCGGCGCCGCAGCACTCAATCAGGAACTGCTGGCCGACCTGGCCCGGCTGCAAGGCGAAGTGACGCGTCACTTCGCGCAGGCCGCGCCCATGACCGTGGCCGAACTGCTGCGCTGGCCCGGCGTCATCGAAGAATCGACGATTGGCCAGGAATCGCTCCAGGCCGACGTCGCCGCGCTCACAGTGACCACCATCGCGGCGTTCGTCGACAGCCGCCGGCGCGAAGGCGCGGCGCTCGAAACGATGCTGCAATCGCGCATCGAATCGATGGAAGCGATCGTCAAGCGCATCACGCCACTGATCCCGCAAGTCATTTCGCAATTCCAGAACAAGGCCATCGACCGCATGCAGGACGCATTGGGCCTGGCCGGTCACGGCAATCCGTCGACGCTGACGCGCCAGGAAGTGCTGGAGCGGATTCGCCAGGAAGTGACCCTGTACGGCATCCGGATCGACGTCTCCGAAGAATTGTCGCGCCTGTCGGCGCACCTGAACGAAACGCGCCACATCCTCAAAAAGGGTGGCCAGGTCGGCAAGCGCCTCGACTTCATGATGCAAGAGCTCAATCGCGAAGCCAACACGCTGGGCGCCAAGGCGTCGGTGAAGGAACTTGCTGACGCGTCGATGGAGCTCAAGCTTCTTATCGAGCAGATGCGTGAACAGGTGCAGAACCTCGAGTAAGCACCAGAATTGAATCGGTAGCGATACCAGCGCCGGTTGAACGCGTGGACGGGTTTCCCGTCCACGCGTTCAACGTTAACATGACCACCCGCGACACCATGCTCGCGCACATACCGTACTGACAAAGGACCCCGCCATGCTCCCACAAGCCTTTTCCGGCAGCCTGTTCGTCGTCGCCGCGCCATCCGGCGCCGGCAAATCGACCCTGGTCAACGCCCTGCTGGCGAATGAACCGGGCATCAAGCTGTCCATCTCCACCACCACCCGCGCACCACGCCCGGGCGAGCAGGATGGCCGCGAATACCACTTCACGAGCGCCGACGATTTCGTCACGCGCGCCGACCGGGGCGAGTTTCTCGAGTGGGCTGAAGTGCACGGCAATTACTACGGCACGAGCCGCCTGTCGGTCGAGCAGGAGATGAAAAACGGCACGGATATCCTGCTCGAAATCGACTGGCAAGGCGCGCGCCAGGTGCGCAAGCTGTTCCCGGATGCGGCCGGCATTTTCATTCTGCCGCCATCGATCGAAGCACTGGAAGAACGCCTGCACAAACGTGGCACCGACGAGCCGCACATCATCACCCGGCGCCTGCTGGCGGCGGGCGGCGAGATCGCTCACGCACCCGACTTCGAATATGCTATCATCAACGAAGAGTTTAACGTCGCCCTGGCTGAGCTGCAGGCGATTGTCAAAGCGACACGTTGCCGATTTGCCCAACAAGCTGCCCGCAACGCTACGCTGTTTGCCCAGCTGGGAATCCACGCGAATCAACCACAATCTTGACGAGCGCGCCGTTACAGGCGCGCCGCACGCGTTGTTTTCTCTCATTGTCACCTTACATTCAGCAACCCAGGAGCACACATGGCCCGCATTACCATCGAAGACTGCCTCAAGAACATCCCGAACCGTTTCCAGCTGACCCTGGCAGCAACGTATCGTGCGCGCCAGCTGCTGCAAGGCCACACCCCGAAGGTCGAAGCCAAGGACAAGCCAACCGTCGTCGCCCTGCGCGAGATCGCCGCTGGTAAAGTCGGCATCGAAATGCTGAAAAAAGTCCCGATGTAATTCCATTCGGGGTTGCCTGAATTTGCGTTATCCCGTCTTCTGTTATTCTGATCTCACCGCAGCCAGACGATTAACGTAATGAACCTGTTACCTCCAGATTCACCCGCTTCACGCAACCCCGCTCCGCGCGAGCGGCGGGCGGACAATCGTCCGCCCGACTTCATCGAGCCCGCCGGCCCCATCGTGCCGGGCGTGGCCTCGGTGACGCAGCTGATCACCAAGCTGTCCGAATACCTTACCCCCGCCGAACTCAAAAAGGTCAAGGAAGCCTACCGCTTCTCAGACGAGATGCACCTGGGCCAGGTCCGCAAGTCGGGCGAGCCGTATATCTCCCATCCGATTGCCGTCGCCGAAATCTGCGCCGAGTGGAAACTCGATGCGCAAGCCATCATGGCCGCGCTGCTGCATGACGTGATCGAAGACCAGGACGTCAAGAAGGATGAGCTGATCGAGCGCTTCGGCGCGCAGGTCGCCAACCTCGTCGACGGCCTGTCCAAGCTCGAGAAAATCGAATTCCAGAGCCAGCTCGAAGCGCAGGCGGAAAACTTCCGCAAGATGCTGCTGGCGATGGCGTCGGACGTGCGTGTCATCCTGATCAAGCTGGCCGACCGCTTGCACAATATGCGCACGCTCGGCTTCATGATTCCGGCCAAGAAGCGCCGCATCGCCGGCGAGACGATGGAAGTGTATGTGCCGATCGCGCATCGCCTTGGCCTGAACAATATCTACCGCGAGCTGCAGGACCTGTCGTTCTCGCACCTGTATCCGGTGCGCTACCAGACGCTGTCCAAGGCGATCAAGTCGGCGCGCGGCAACCGGCGCGAAGTGGTCAAGAAAATCCTCGAAGCGGTCAAGAACCAGCTCGAGGCCGGCGGCCTGAAAGCCGAAGTGCACGGCCGCGAAAAGACCCTGTACGGCATCTATAAAAAGATGCGCAACAAGCACTTGTCGTTTTCGCAGGTGCTCGACGTGTATGGTTTCCGCGTCGTCGTCGACAGCGTGGCTGAATGTTACGTGGCCCTGGGCACCCTGCACGCGCTGTACAAGCCGATGCCGGGCAAGTTCAAGGATTACATCGCCATCGGCAAGATCAACGGCTATCAGTCGCTGCACACGACGCTGATCGGTCCGTATGGCACGCCGGTCGAATTCCAGATCCGCACGCAGGACATGCACCGCACCGCCGAGAGCGGCGTAGCGGCGCACTGGCTCTACAAGACGGGCGAATCGAATATGTCCGAGCTGCAGCAGCGCACCCATGCGTGGCTGCAGTCGCTGCTCGACATCCAGCAGCAAACGGGCGACTCGGCCGAGTTCCTCGAACACGTCAAGGTCGATCTGTTCCCCGATTCGGTTTACGTGTTTACGCCGAAGTCGAAGATCATCGCCCTGCCCCGCGGCGCGACGGCGCTCGACTTTGCCTACTCGATCCACACCGGCATCGGCGACCATACGGTGGGCGTGAAGATCAACAACGAAGAACAACCGCTGCGCACCGAGCTGCACAACGGCGACATCGTCGAGATCATCACGCAGCCCGATTCGCGCCCGAGCCCGACCTGGCTGACGTTTGTCCGCACCGGCAAGGCACGTTCGGCGATCCGCCATCACCTGCGCCTGGTCGACGTCAACGAGTCGGCCGAGCTGGGCCTCGAACTGCTGACGCAGGCGCTCGCCGTGCGCAACATCAAGCCGGATCTGCCGGCCAGCGTCGTCGAGCGGTTGCTGGCCGAGTCGTCGGCCAATTCGATGGATGAAGTGTTTGCCGACATCGGCATCGGCAAGCGCATGCCGACGCTGGTGGCGCGCCAGATTTTCGGCCTGATGGAAGGCGACCCCGATCTGCTGCCGTCGCACAAGCCACTGCCGGCCAGCGACATCGCACCGGTCACGATCTACGGCAGCGAAGGCGTGGCGGTCCAGCTGGCGCCATGCTGCCTGCCGATCCCGGGCGACCAGATCACGGGCCAGTTGCGCCGCGACCAGGCACTGGTGGTGCACACCTGCGATTGCCAGACGGCCAAGCGCCTGCTGGCAAAAGAACCCGATCGCTGGATCGCCGTGCAGTGGGGCGACGATCTCAACCGCCGCTTCGACTGCCGGATTCGCCTGCTGATCAACAACGAGAAAGGCATCCTGGCACGTGTGGCTGCCGAGATCGGCGAGTCCGACGCCAACATCACGTATGTGGGCATGGACGAAGACGACGAAAACATGATGACGCAGCTGCGCTTCACGATCCAGATCGCCGACCGGGTGCATCTGGCGCAATTGATTCGCAATCTGCGCCGCGTGGCTGGCGTGAATCGGGTGGAGCGGGAACGGACGTAAGCGCCGTTTGCTCGTAGCGTGGACGGGAAAACCCGTCCACGCTACTTTTTATCCAGACTCAGCTTCAAAATACTCTCGAACGCCGCGCAGGCGCCCGCGCAGGCATCGGCAATCTCGTCCGGTGACCTTACATGCTCCTTCAACGCCAGCATGAATGCGCGCCAGCGCGGGCCTGGCCCGGTGTCGCTGCCCTTCAGATAGCGCAGCGGATGCGGCGCTAGTGAACCCGCCAGCTTCCCGTACAGCACCTTGCCGCCAAGTTGCGAGCCTTCGATCACATAGCACACGCCCCACCGATACGCAGCGCTGGCATCGCGTGGCCACGCATGGGCCGGTGCCGGTGCGCGCAGCGGCGGCATGCCCGGTTCGTTCAGGTCCGCCCCGATCAGCGCCAGGCGTTCGACCGACGGCAAGACCAGCTGCGGCCCATCCGCAAACGATGCCAGCCAAGACTGCAAAGGCGTGAGCCAGTCGCGCACCATCGTCAGGTGCGCCGCATAATCGTGCAAGTCAGGTGCAGGACCGGACAACGGCAGGCCGCTGTCGAGCCGTTCGTGTTGGTCGTTGGTTGCGGCGCGCAATGCCGCCAGGGGATCTGTGTGCTCGGGTGCCGGACTGTGCGCCGCTTCGTGAGGTCGGTTCATGCGCACATAGTAGCACCGGGCTGCACGGTCAGTCGGTGACGGGCTCGGGATAGTCGACCGAGATGATCTCGAGCTCGTCCATGCCCAGCGGCGTCTGCAGCTGCGCCACGTCGCCTTCGCGGCACTTGGTCAATGCACGCGCGACGGGCGAGACCCAGCTGATCTTGCCGTGCAGCGGATCGAGCTCGTCGATGCCGACGATGGTGATGGTGTGCTCTTCGCCAGCACCATTGACATAACGGACCGTGGCGCCGAAGAACACCTGGTCGCTGCCATGCTGGATGCTCGGGTCGACGACGAACGCCGAATCCATGCGCTTGGTGAGAAAGCGGATGCGACGGTCGATCTCGCGCAGGCGGCGTTTGCCGTAGATATAGTCGCCATTCTCGGAGCGGTCGCCATTGGACGCGGCCCAGTGCACGATGCGCACGACTTCGGGCCGGTCGACGTCGATCAGCTGCAGCAGCTCATCCTTGATGCGCTGGTAGCCGGCCGGGGTGATGTAGTTCTTGGCGCCGTCAGGAATCGCCTGCGCCAGCATCAGGGCTTCATCATCGTCGTCGTTGTCGGACTCTTTTACAAATGCCTTGTTCATGGATGCATTGTAGCGAGACTTGCGCGCCCTTGTCGTATCATTCGACCATGCACCAGCCCACCCTGCTCCAGCACGCCCTTGACGACGCCGCCCGACAGGATGAGCGCAGCCGGATCGCGCGCGAACTGCACGATGACCTGGGCGGCAACCTCATCGCCATCAAGATGGCGCTGGCGCGGCTGGCGGCGCGCGTGCCGGCCGATCAGCCCGGTCTGGCCGGTCAAACCGGGTACATCGACGAGCTCGTCGATCGCACGATCGACACTGTGCATCGCATCTCGTTCGGCCTGCGCGCCGCCGCGCTCGACCTGGGGCTGGCGGCCGCGCTCACTTGGCAGGCACGCGAATTTACCCGCCAGACCGGCATCGCCGTGATCACGCACTGCCCCGATGCGCTGGCGCACGAGCCGGCGCCGGACCACGCCAGCGCCCTCTTCCACATCGCCCAGGAAGCGCTGACCAATATTGCCAGGCATGCAGGCGCAACGCAGGTCACGCTGACGCTGCACCTGGCCGATCGCCACCTGACCCTGTCCATCTGCGACAACGGCCGCGGCATCGACCCGGCCGTGCGCACCAGGCCGGATGCATTCGGCCTGCGCGGCATGCACGAACGCGCCGGCGCGCTGGGCGGCGTGCTGTCCTTGTCGCCGGCGCCCGGAGGTGGCACGATGTTGACCGTCAAGACCAGACTGGCGCCGCCCATGGCCCCGGCACAGAACAAGAAGCAGAATGAGTGAAAAAGTAACCATCCGGGTATGCATCGCCGATGACCACGCCATCGTGCGCGAAGGACTCAAGCAGATCCTCGCCGACGAGCGCGACATCGTTGTTGCCGGCGAGGCCGAGGACGGCCACGATGCCGTCCGCCTGGCCGGCAAGACGCGCTGCCACGTGATGTTGCTCGATATTTCGCTGCCCGACCGCAATGGCATCGACGTGCTCAAGCAGATCAAGAAGGACAAACCCGAGCTGTCGGTGCTGATGCTGTCGATGCACCGCGAAGACCAGTACGCGATCCGGGCGCTCAAGGCCGGCGCGGCCGGCTACATTACCAAGCAAAGCGCGCCGCGCGAGCTGGTCACGGCCATCCGGCTGGTGGCAGGCGGACAAAAGTATGTCAGCGCCGCACTCGCGCAAGCCCTGGCCAGCGCGATCGGCGACGATCATGAAAGCGCCGCCCACGAGGGGTTGTCCGACCGCGAATATCAGACCCTGACGATGATCGCGTCAGGCATGACCGTGACGCAGATCGCGGGCGAACTGTCGCTGTCAGTCAAGACGATCAGCGAATACCGCGCCCGCTTGTTAGTAAAGATGAAACTTCGGAGCAGTGCCGAGCTGACCACGTATGCGATCCGCAACGGCCTGGTCGACTGACACCCCATTGCATGCCTCGGCGCTGAATAATTGTTGATGCGAGGCAAATAAACTGCCTATCATGTCGTCAATCCCGCAAACCCGGCACCGCGCTGCAATCCATGTCCACTCCGTCCACACCCGTTCCCGCTGTACCTGGCGCCGGCGCCGCTGCCACTTCTGCTGCAGGCGCGGCGGCAAACCCTGCCGACATCGCACGCGAGGCATTCCGTCGCCTGGCCACGCGCCGTATCGCGCCGACGCCGGACGCCTACCGCGCCATCTATGACGAGATCGCCGGCACGCCACCACCGCCACCCGCACCCGCGCCGGATGCAGGGGCCATCGAAGTACTGAACGGGTTCGCGCGCCGCATGCTCGATACGCCGGGCGAGCTGGCCGAGTACGGCCGGCGCATGACGCGCGCCGTCAAGACGGGTGACTGGAGCAGCTACACCCAGGCACTGGGCCAGTTGACCGAGCGGCATCTGCGGCGCAACACCCCGGTGATGGCGATGGGCGACGAAGAGCCAGAGACGCGCCTGCTGCGCGACATGCTGGCGCGCACGCTGTCGTTTGCCTGCGCCTCGCTGCTGAGCGACAACCCGGAACAGGTGCAGGAAGCCGAAGCGCTGGGCGCCCTGGTCAAGACGGCCGTTGGCGAGAGCGAATTGCACGATATCGAAGCGCGCCTGAAGCAGCTGTGCTTCCAGATCGAGCTGCGCAAGGACGACAGCGCGGGTCAGCAGGAACTGCTGCTGCGGCTGTTCCGCCTGCTGCTCGACAATATCGAAGGCTTGCTCGAGGACGACAACTATATGCGCGGCCAGGTGGTCGCGGTGCAGGAACTGATCGCCGGCCCCGTGGACACGCGCGCGCTGGAAGACGCCACGCGCAGCCTGAAGGACGTGATCATCAAGCAAAGTCATCTGAAACATGGCATCGCCGACGTGCGCGCGACGATGAAGAACATGATGATGACGTTTGTCGACCGCTTGGGCTCTGTGGCCGCCGCGACCGGCGACTACCATGCCAAGCTGGGCGACTTTTCCGAGCGTATCGGCGGCGCCACCGACATCAGCGAACTCGATACCGTCCTGAACGACGTGCTGCGCGAGACGCGCCTGGCGCAGGATGAAGCACTGGCCTCGCGCGACCGCATGGTGGGCGCGCACCGCGAAGTGCAGGAAGCCGAGCAGCGCATCCGCGAACTGGAAGCCGAGCTGCAGCATATGAGCGAGCTGGTGCGCGAAGACCAGCTGACCGGCAGCCTGAACCGCCGCGGCCTGGATGACGTGTTCGAGCGCGAAAGCGCGCGCGCCGACCGCCGCAACACGCCGCTGTGCGTGGCGCTGCTGGACCTCGACAATTTCAAGCGTCTGAACGACACCTACGGCCACATGGCGGGCGACGCCGCGCTCAAGCACCTGGTCAAGGTCGTGCGCGAGACGCTGCGCTCGATGGATGTGATCGCGCGCTTCGGCGGCGAGGAATTCTTGATCCTGCTGCCCGAGACGAACGTCGACGCGGCAGCGGCGGCCATGGTGCGGGTGCAGCGCGAGCTGACCCGGCACTTCTTCTTGCACGATAACGAAAAGATGCTGATCACCTTCTCGTGCGGCGTGGCGCTACGGGTGCAGAACGAGGAACAGGCATCGCTGATGGCGCGGGCAGATAAAGCGATGTACCAGGCCAAGAGCAGCGGCAAGAACCGGGTAGTCGTGGCGGAATGACAAGTTCTGAAGGGGTGTTTTTCCAGACAGGTAAAAAAAACGATTTATTTTGCGTCCGGCCCTAAACTTTTTCCACAGGGCACCGTTACCAGCAACAACAGCGGTTTGAACGTCACTGAATAACGCGACGGACCAAAGTGAACAGCAGCACGGTCGCTGCACCCCTAGTAAGACCTAGTCTGGAGAAACACCATGGCATCAGTAATCAACACCAACGTCGCATCCCTGAACTCGCAGCGTAACCTGGCGACCTCGCAGTCGCAGCTGAATACCTCGATCCAACGCCTGTCGTCGGGTATGCGCATCAACAGCGCCAAGGATGACGCCGCTGGTCTGGCGATTTCGGACCGCATGAATTCGCAAATCAAGGGTATGACGCAAGCTACCCGTAACGCCAACGATGGCGTGTCGATGGCGCAAACCGCTGAAGGCGCTCTGTCGAGCTCGGGCGATATCCTGCAACGTGTCCGCGAACTGGCTGTCCAGTCGTCGAACTCGTCGAACTCGGCCAGCGACCGCAAAGCACTGCAGACTGAAGTCACCCAGCTGACCTCGGAACTGAACCGTATCGCCAACACCACCGAATTCAACGGCCAGAAGCTGCTCGACGGTTCGTCCGGCACCTCGAACTTCCAGGTTGGTGCCAATGCTGGCCAGCTGATTTCGATGACCGGCGCAAACTTCAACACCTCGACCTACGGCAACAACCAGGTCGCTGGCGATGCAGTCCAGGCCGCTGCGACCACCGGTGCTGCAGCTGGTTCCGTCACGGTGTCGGGTTACCTCGGTGGCAGCGGTGCCATCAGCACGACGGCTACCGATACCGCAAAAACCATCGCATCGAAGATCAACAACAAGTCGGGCGAGACCGGTGTAACGGCAACTGCCCGTACCGATGCGCTGCTGAAAAGCACCTCGACCGACGGCGCATTCGCCATCGACGTGAAATCGGACAACGACACGGCAGTACGCGTATCGTTCTCGGTCTCGGGTACCGGTAGCAAGGCCGATGACTACGCTGCAGGTATCAGCGCAATCAATGCCCAGACGGCAAAGACTGGCGTCACCGCTCAGTACGATGCTGAAAACGGCGGTATCAAGCTGACCAACTCGTCTGGCGCAAACATCCAGATCGATAACAAGAATGCCACCGGCGGCGCCGCCCTGAGCCTGGGGACCTACAAGGCCGATGGCGATGCAAACGCAACGCCAGTCGCTCTGGCTGCCGCTGGCACCGCTGTCGCCAATGGCCGCGTGACCATGGACTCGGAAAAGAGCTTCTCCGTGGCCGAAGACACCGATACCGGCTTCGCCCTGGCTGCTTCGTCGAGCCTGAAATCGGTGGCCAACATCGATATCGGTTCCTTTGATGGCGCCCAGGCTGCCATCAAGGTGGCTGACGCTGCCCTGGCAGCAGTCAACGGCCAGCGCGCTGAATACGGCGCACTGCAGTCGCGCTTCGAATCGGCGATTTCCAACCTGTCGTCGACCACCGAGAACCTGTCTGCATCGCGCAGCCGCATCGTCGACACCGACTTTGCTTCTGAGACCGCAAAGCTGACCCGTGGTCAGATCCTGCAACAGGCTGGTACGTCGATGCTGGCCCAGGCCAACTCGCTGCCGAACGGTGTCCTGTCGCTCCTGCGTGGCTAATCGCTAACGCGAAGTAACAGTACCACTCGGTAAGCGGTTCCCCGGCTGAAGAAATTTGGCTGGGGAATTTTCGTTAGGATACGCCATGCAAATTCCATCCATTGCGTCGTCGCCCCCCGCCAAACTGGACGAACGTCCAGCGCTCGCGAGCGGGCCGGCTGCCCCGGCACCACGGGCAGCGCCGGAGAAAGCCGAAGCCAGGCCAGACCGGGACGAGGTGTCGTCCGCCGTGAAGAAACTCAACGAAGCGCTGCCGCAATCGGCGCAGAGCCTCGAGTTTGAAATCGACGAAGAGAGCAAGGACCTCGTGGTCAAGATCATCGACCGGGATACGAAGGAAGTCGTCCGCCAGATGCCGACCAAGGAGGCACTGGAAATGGCCAAATCGATCGACAAGATGGTGGGGCGCCTGCTGAATCAAAGCGCCTGACACGATCCGCCGCTCACCCGAAGCGCCGCCCCCCACCGGGTGCGGCGCTTTTTACATGGCGCTTCGACATCGTTCGTGACAATCCCGGCCAAAATAAAAAGAGAGCCGCCTTTACCGCTCTTAAGTACCGTTTGTTTCTGCCGATAATGACTTACATTATTGCTTTCACCGGAGAAACATGTGGCCAACCTCGACATCGATGGCATAGTAGCGAAGCTGATGCAGGCTGAATCCAGGCCGCTCGACAACTACGCCAAGAAGACGGCGGCGCTGCAGCAGAAGAACAACGCCCTGAGCCAGGTCAGCGCCGCCGTGGGCGCGTTCCAGGGCGCCCTGACATCCCTGAACCAGTCGAACACCTTCCAGGGTCTCAGTGCGACGCCGTCCAACAGGGATGTCTTCACCGGCACTGCCGGCGCTGGCGCCGTTCCGGGCAAGTACAAGGTCAATGTCATCCAACTGGCCCAGTCGCAGAGCCTTAAAACGACTGGTATGGCCAGCAGCACCGCCACGATCGGCTCCGGTTCGCCAACCAATCTGACGTTCCAGTTTGGCACCATTACCGGTGGCACTTTTGGCGCGACCGGCAACGCATTGGGCCTGGCAGCAGCTGCTGGCGGCATTCCCAACGGTTCACTGAGTCTGAATGGCGTGGCGATCAGCACCACGCCGACGACCCGCAGCGCCCGTGCACTGGCCGAAGCGATCAATGCCCAGAGCGAGAAAACGGGTGTCGTCGCCACCGCGGGCAGTACCGAAACTGCGGCTGACCTGTTCGCCGGCTTTGGCCAGGTGAGCGTCGACAGCGGTTCGAGCTACGCGCTGTCCGTTGGTGGCGTGCAACTGGCGAGCCTGAACACCGGCAGCGCGCCATTGACCGGTGCCGCGCTCGACACGTCCCTGGCCAGCGCCGGCACACGCAATGCGCTGGCCGCGGCCAACATCAGCGTCAGCGGCAGCGCCGCCGACGGCACGCTGCAATTCAAGTCCGCAGACGGCAATACCATCGACGTGACCGAAACGGTCACCGGTACCGTGCGTGGCGGCCTCAAGCACGATGACACCACCGTCAACACCGGCGCCACGACGACCGCCACGGCCGCCGTCACCTTGCGCTCGAACGACGGCAACCAGATCCTGGTCGGTGGCAACAACCCGGCCTCGGCCGGCTTCGCCGCAGGCAGTGTCGGCTCGCACCAGGGGTCGGGGTTTTCCCTCAACGGCGCGCTCAACAGCAAGACCATCACGCTGGAAGCAGGCGACCAGACACTGCAAGGCATTCGCGACGCCATCAACAAGGCGGACATGGGCGTGACCGCCACCATCGTGTCCGACGGCAGCAGCAATCCGTTCCACCTGGTGATGACGTCCACCAAAACTGGTGAAGCAACGTCAATGAAGATCGGCGTCTCGGGCGAAGACGGCTCGGCAGCCGACCCGGCTCTGGCCGCCCTGCTCGGCTACGACCCGGCCGGTGTGCAAGGCATGACCCAGACCGCCGGTGCCCAGAGCACGCTGCTGAACATGAACGGCATCGAGATCAAGAGCGACAGCACCAGCGTGAAGGATGCGATCCAGGGTGTGACGCTTGACGTCAGTGCGGTCGGCAGCAGCACATTGACAGTGACGAAGGACACGGCGGCGATCAGCACGGCGGTGAACGACTTCGTCAAGGCATTCAACACGCTCAACTCCACGATGAGCGGCATGACCAAATACAACGCCGAGACGAAAAAAGGCGGTGTCTTGCAGGGCGACGCGAGCGTGCGCGCAATCCAGAGCCAGATGCGCCGGCAGATCAGCGCAGTCATGGAAGGCACCGGTGGCAAATTGAACTCGCTGAGCCAGGTCGGCATCTCGTTTCAGCAGGACGGTAGCCTGAAACTGGATTCGGGCAAGCTGAACAAGGCAATTACCGACAATACTGCCGACTTCGGCGGGTTATTCGCGGCCATGGGCTCGACCACCGACGGCCTGGTCAAGTTCGACAAGTCGACCGCGGCAACCAAGGCCGGCACGTATGGCGTCAACATCACCAGCCTGGCTTCGCAGGGAACGCTGGCGAGCAGCGCCGCACTGGGCACGACGACGACGATCGCAGCGAACACGGTGTGGCGCGTCACACTGAACCAGACCGATCCGGTTACCGAAAGCAAGTCGCAGGAGATCAAGCTGCCCGCCGGCACGTACAGCAAGGACGACCTGGCCGCGCTTCTGCGCTCGTCGATCAATGGCAACGCGACGTTTGCCGGCGCTGGCGATGCGACCGAAGCAAAGGTCGGCGAGGACGGCATCCTGACGCTGTCCTCGAGCAAATACGGTTCGACGTCGAACATTGCGATTACCGGCATCAGCGGCAGCGCGGTCGAATCGATCTTTGGCGGCGCCGCACCAGTCAAGGGCGCCGACGTCATCGGTACGATCGGCGGCGTGGCCGCCACCGGGAACGGCCAGTCGCTCACTGCAGCGCCAGGATCGAACGCCGAAGGCATCCAGGTCTCGATCACGGGTGGCATCCTGGGCGATCGCGGCGCGGTCACCTTCTCGCAGGGTTTCGCGTTCCAGCTCAATAACCTGGCGACCGGTTTCGTCGGCAAGGACAGTCTGCTCAAGAGCAAGACCGACGGCCTGAACGTGTCGATCAAGACCATCGCCGACCAGGCCTCACGCTTTGAAACACGCCTGGACAGCATCGAAAAACGTTACCGCGCCCAGTTCGTCGCACTCGATGCGACGCTGTCGTCGATGCAGTCGACGTCGGATTACCTTACCCAGCAGTTGGCGTCCCTGGCGGCCAACCGATAAATTTCAGCATCACCGGAGAATCTCATATGTTTGGAACCCCGAAACGCGGCGTCGGCGCCTATGCAACGGTTGGCCTGGAAACCGGCGTTGCTGCCGCGTCGCCACAGAAGCTGGTCGTGATGCTGTACGACGGCGTGATCGTCGCCCTGCTCAGCGCGATCAACCACATCAAGTCGTCGAACGTGGCAGCCAAGGGCGCCTCGATCTCGAAGGCCATCACGATCATCGACAACGGCCTGCGCGCCTCGCTCGACAAGAAAGCGGGCGGCGAGATCGCACAGAATCTCGATGCGTTGTACGATTACATGAGCCGCCGCCTGCTGCAGGCCAATATCAAGAACGATATCGCGATCATCGAAGAAATCCACGGCCTGATGTCCGACCTGCGCGAAGCCTGGGTCCAGATCGGCGAAAAGAGCGATGCACCCGAGCAGGCCGTGCCGGCCATCCAGCGTGCCCCTACCCTGATGAGCGCATAAGGTTGACGATGACGATGACGATGAACGGGCAAGAAGTGGTGTCGGTCTACGAAACGATGGTCGGCATCACCGAGCGCATGCTCGCCGCGGCCACTGCCAGCGAATGGGATCGCCTGGCCGAACTCGAGCAGGAATGCGCTGCCCACGCGCGCCGCCTCAAGGCCAGCGAAGGCGTCGGGCCGCTGGCCGGCCAGGAGCGTGTACGCAAGGTCGATGCGATCCGCCGCATGCTGGACGCCGACCGCCGCATCCGCGACCTGACCAGCCCATGGATGGCGCACCTGTCGTCGCTGATCAACAGCAAGTCGACCGAACGCCGCGTCGCGCGCGCCTACGGCATCTGATGCGCCCGGCGGGGGTTGACTGATGCTGCCCCGCGACCTTGTTGGCGGCGTCACGCGCGTCACGCCGGCCCAGGCCGCCGAGCAGGCGGTCGATCCGCGCCAGCAAGCCTTTGCGCGGGCCGTCGCGCCGCTGCTGGGCAAGGCGATCCACGGCGAAATCCAGGCCAAACTGACTGACGGCACCTTCATCGTCAAGTTCGCCGATACCCAGGCGCGCATGCAACTGCCCCCCGGCGCGCTGGTCGGCGCCGACGTGCCGCTCACGCTGATCGGCCTGCATCCCCGCCCCACCTTCCAGGTCGGCACCCAGACCACCGCCACGGGCTTTGCCGAAGCCGGCCCCGCACCGCAATCCGAGACGGACGCCCCGGGCGCGCCGCTGGGCTATCGCGAAGGCGCCGCCCTCGGGCGCGCCGGCGCCCTGCTGGCATCGGGCGGGGGGCTGGGTACGCAGGCGTTCGCCGGCGGCACCGAAGCAAAAAACACCACGCTCAGCCCCACTGGCCAGGCCCTGGCCGGCGTGCTGGCGGCCGCCCAGAAAGCCGAAACAGTGCTCACCGCCGTCACCGGCAGTGCGCCGGTGGTGGCCACGCCGGACGCCGATCCGGCGGCGCTGGCCGCCGGCCTGAAACAGGCGTTCGGCAAGAGTGGTCTGTTCTACGAATCGCATGTGGCCGAATGGGCGCAGGGATCGCGCGCGCTGGCCGAACTGGCGGGCGAACCGCAGCAGCAGGCCGCGCAGGCCGGCGCGCGCCCGAACCTGCAGGACCCCGCTACCGCGCAGTTCATCAGCCTGCAACTGGCGGCGCAGGAACAATCGCAACTGGCGTGGAAAGGCCAGCTCTGGCCCGGCCAGCCGATGGAATGGGACGTCAAGCGCGAAGCCCACGGTGGTGGCGGCGACGATGACGGGGCGATCTGGAACAGCCGCCTGCGCCTGCGCTTTCCCGAGCTGGGCGAACTGGATGTGCAACTGCGGATGGTGGGCGGCGCCTTGCAGATCGGACTCGCAACCGGCGACGACGCCACTGCCGCCCTGCTGCGCCAGCACGCGCCGAACCTGGCCGGCGCACTCGAATCGGTGGGCACGCCGCTGGCGGGGTTCGACGCCCGCGCGCGGGCCGCGGCGACGCCGACGAACGATGATGATGGTGATGGTGATCATGAATAAGCTGGCCAACGGGCGCATGAAGAGCGCGGTGGCGATGGCCTACAGCGCTGGCGAAAAAGCGCCGACGGTCGTGGCCAAGGGCTCCGGCATGGTCGCCGAACAGATCATCCAGCGCGCCCAGGATGCGGGCGTGTTCGTGCACGAATCGAAGGAACTCGTGTCGCTGCTCATGCAGGTCGATCTGGACCGCGAAATTCCGCCAACGCTGTATCGAGCAATTGCGGAACTGTTGGCATGGCTATATCATATTGAGTCGGCTAAAAAGAACGGTGAGTCAATCCCCACCGCACCTGATCCGACGCCCCACCTCCCCCCGGAACAAGCGTCAAGGACATAAAGCCTAGCAATGGATGAAGCAGAACTGGAAGACTGGCACGACTACGAAGTCGCATCGCGCCGCGAGATCGTCTCGCTGCTGCGCCAGATCGGCGAACACAACCAGCTGATCCGCCTGCTGATCAGGGGTGAGGCCGACGTCTGCGTGACCTCGATCCTGGCCGTGGACGAAGACAGCAACACGCTCGTGCTCGATCGCTCGATCGATCCGGCCCAGAACCAGCGCATGACGGGCGCAGCGCGCGCGAAATGCGAAACCACGCTCGACAAGATCCGCATCCTGTTCGGCGCTGCCAACCTGGCCCCGACAGTCTGGCGCGGCGAGCCGGCACTGCGGGCCGACATTCCCTCCACCCTGATCCGCCTGCAGCGGCGCGAGTACTACCGCATGGCCACGCCGGTCAGTAATCCGGTGCGCGCACTGATTCCGGTGCCGATGGATGGTGGCACCGGCGGCATGAGCGTGTTCGCGCTGCATGACATCAGCGTCGGCGGCATTGCCCTTCTCGACAGCAAGCTGCTGCTCGATACCACCGTCGGGCGCGTGATCGCCAACTGCCGCATCGAACTGCCCGAGATCGGCCCGATCGCCACCTCGCTCGAGATCCGCAACTCGCTCGAGCTCACCCTGCTGAACCACAAGACCACGCGCCGCATCGGCTGCCAGTTCGTCGACATCTCGCGCGGCGCGCTGGCCGGGGTGCAGCGCTACATCACCAAGCTCGAACGCGAGCGCAACGCGAAGCTGGCCGGGCTGGCCTGACTTTTCAGATACCCGCACGGTCGGCTCCGCCCCGCCGCTAAAGATACGGCTGGCTATACGATCGGCTTCATGCACACGACCACCCAGGCACCACGGCCTTTACTCTCGCCCGCCAGCGCCGGCCTGCACGGCCACGATACGGTGACGCTGGCGCAGGCCATGGGCCTGCTCGCGATCGTGGGCGACCTGGCCATGGGCCAGCCCATCGATGCGTCCGCGCGCGCCGCATGTCTGGCCGCACACATCGCACTGGCTGCCGGCGGCGACGCCACTGCTGCTGCGCACGCGCACATGGTGGCCCGCTTGCGCTGGTCCGGCAGCACCGCCACGGCCACCGGCTTTGCCACGCTGCTGGGCGACGACATCGATGGCCGCCACGCGATGCTGACCCGTACACTCAGCGCGCAGCAGGCCGCGCGCCTCGACCAAATCAGGCATCACCTCACACCACTGGCTGCCATCCACTGCGAGGTCGCGGGCGACATCGCCGCCATGCTGGGCCTGCCGGCTCCGGTCGAACACGGCCTGCGCCATCTGTTCGAACGCCACGATGGCCGCGGCCTGCCCCATGGCCTGGAAGACAATGGGGTGCCGGCAGTCGTGCAGTACGTGGCGCTGGCCGGCGACATCGAGATCCTCACGCGCGCACATGGATTCAGCGCGGCGCTGGCGATGGTCACGCGCCTGGGTGGCGTCAGGTATCCGGCAGCGCTGGTCGCGCAGGTGACGCCGCACGCGCAGGCGTGGCTCGACGCACCGGGCGCGCTGGAGGAGCCGGCGCTGCTCAGCGAATTCCTGCCGCTGTCGGTGCCGCTGACACTGGTGGCCGACAGCGTCGAACTGAAGCTGCCCTGGCTGGCGGGCCATGCGCGCCGCGTGGCGCGGCTGGTACAGATTGCTGCGCAAGGGATCGGTCTGGCGGACGCCGACCAGCGCAGCCTGGCGCGCGCGGCGCTGCTGCACGGGATCGGGCGCGCGGCCGTGTCGAACACCGTCTGGGAACGCCGGAGCAAACCGGGTAGCGCCGACTGGGAGGCCATCCGCCGCGCGCCCTACTGGACGGCCCGCATCGGCAACCGGATCGACGGCATCGAGGCCGACGCACAGCTGGCATCGCAGGTGCATGAACGGCTCGATGGCAGCGGCTACTTTCGCAGTCTCGATGCCGCCACGCTCGGCATGCCGCAACGCCTGCTGGCGGCAGCGACGGTCTACGCCGCCCTGCGCTCGCCGCGGCCATGGC
Organism: Telluria sp. LT1R51-2; assembly: GCF_059685775.1. NCBI lineage: Bacteria > Pseudomonadati > Pseudomonadota > Betaproteobacteria > Burkholderiales > Oxalobacteraceae > Telluria > Telluria sp. LT1R51-2. The sequence continues at coordinate 3,186,819 of NZ_JCASIM010000001.1, forward strand.
GCGCCGCGCACGAACCGGCGTCGACGCTGGCGCTGCTCGAAGCGCAGGTGACGGGCGGACGGCTTGACCGCACTGCGGTGGACGCCGTGCTGGCGGCGGCGACCGCGTCAATCGCACCGCCAGCGGACCAGCCGTTGTCAGCGCGCGAGGTCGACGTCCTGCAGCGCCTCAGCCTGGGCGAGTCAGGCAAGGACGCCGCGCGCGCGATGCGCATCAGTACCGGCGCCGTGCGCACGCATGTCGAGAGCATCCTGGGCAAGCTGGGATGCGCGACCCGCGCCGCCGCGACCTTGCGCGCGCTGACGCTGGGGCTGATTTAAGACTGCGTGCGGCGGAGGCGCAACGCGCCGGCCATGGCCAGGCCCGCCAGCAGCAGCGCCAGCGAGCCTGGTTCCGGCACTTCGTTCACATTGGCAAAGCTGAAGTCGTCCATCGCATACGAACCCTGCGCGCCACTGGAGACGACCACCGTGTCAATGGCGCCATCCCAGCCGGCGTCCAGGTACGCAGCCACGCCGGACAGTTGCAGCGCCGCCGAACTGGCGACCAGCAAACCCTGGAAGTACAGATCGAAGCGCACGCTGCTGTCCTCATAGCCCGAGAACCAGGCACCCTCGAACACGGTGGGCGCCAGGAAGCGGATCGTGCTGGCCACCGGCCCGCCGTCGATCCAGTCGGTGGATACCCGGCCCGTGCCGGAATGGGCGGCAAACGGCTCTTGCTCGCTCGTGAAGACATTCAGGCCGGCGCCCGACCAGTCGAGGCCACCGTAGTTGGCAGGCACGGAAGCATAGCCATCAGCACCGGTGATGTCGTCGAAGTCGAGCACGGTGGCCGAGGCGAAGGGGGCGCACAGCGCGAAGGCGACGGCTGCGGCCGCGTTACGAAGCATGGGATGCATGGAATTCCTGTTGATGGTGATGGAAGCGGACATGGTCAGACCAGGCCCAGCGCCGGATCGCTGACCGTGTGGCGGCCGGTTTCGACGCGCCCGGCAAAGCGGCGCAGGTAGTCGGGCTGGCCCGAGACCGTGGCGCTCAGGTCGTACCAATAACCATTGGCCGCCAGTGGAATGCGCACGAGCAGTTCGGTGCGCGGCGCCAGCGTGTGCAGCTGGCGCAGTTGCGCATAGGCGTTCGCATTCAGGTTGAACGTGCACGGCGCCGCACCGGTATTCATCAGGCGCAGTACCAGTTCGCCGGTGGCAGCATCGCAGCGCACGTGGACGTCCGGACGCGCCTGCCCTGCCGCGACGGCGCGCAGCGCGCTGCCGGTAAAGTGGCGGTGATAGCCGTTCGGACCCAGCACCCACAGATCGTAGGCCCCGCCCACTGCCGGCGTCCAGCTGTCGGCCAGCGATTTGCCTGCCTCGACGGTGTAGCGGCGTGGTACGGCGGCCAGGTTCTTGCGGTCGTAGACGTGGAAGACCGCGCCCTGGCGCCCGCTATTGATGAAGTTCAGCGTGACCTGCACGGCAGCCATCGTGGCGCCGGGCTGCACCTGGCAGGTAGTGGCCAGTTCATAGGGCAGCGCGCGCGATGGCCGCGTGCCCGGGGCCTGGACCGGCATCTGCGGCGACGCCGGCGGCGCGATCTGCGCCAGGCGTTGCTGCGCGGCGCGCAGGGCGTCGGCCTGGCTGCGATTGGTGCGGCCCTGCAGTGTTGGCAGCGCCTCGTCGTTCGGCGTCGCAAAATTGAAGGCGCTGGTCAGATCGCCGCAGACGGCGCGGCGGTACGCGCTGATATTCGGCTCGATGACGCCGAACCGTGTTTCCAGGAAGCGCAGCACCGACGTGTGGTCGAACACCTGCGAATTGACCCAGCCGCCGCGGCTCCACGGCGAAATCACGTACATCGGCACGCGTGGGCCGGGCCCGTAGACGCGCCCGTCCGCCGCCGGTTGGCGGGTGCTGCCGGCAGGCCGGGGGTGCGTGTAGTATTCCGGCCCCAGCGCGCCAGGCGACAGCGTGGTCTTGCCGGCATAGCCGCCCTTGCCGTCCGGCGATGGCGCCGAGGGCGACGGCACGTGGTCGAAGTAGCCATCGTTCTCGTCGAAGTTGACGATCAGGACCGTCTTGCTCCAGACCTCGGGATTGGCCGTCAGCGCGTCCAGCACCTCTTGCAGGAACCAGGCACCCTGCACCGGGCTGGATGGCCCCGGGTGTTCGCAATAGATCGATGGCGCGTTGATCCACGACACCTGCGGCAACTTGCCTTCGCGAATGTCGCGCTTGAAGGCGTCCAGATATTGCTCGGGCTGGGTACCCGGCAAGGTGTTGGCGATGCCCTTGTAGAGCGGATTCTTCGTGTTGTCGGTGGCCGCATCGTAGGCGTGGTACGGCAGCGCCTGGCCCGTGTTGGTGTATGGCTGGCCGGGTGCGCCGCCGCTGGACACCGGATAGCCCGACGCGATATTGGCGCGCCGGAACTGGCGGAACGCGCCCAGCATGTTGTCGCCCCATTCGTCGGGCATGTTCTGGTAGCTGATCCAGCTCACGCCGGCCGCTTCGAGACGCTCGGCATACGTGGTCCAGGTGTAGCCGGTGTTGACGCCACCCGGGAGGCCGTCGATCGCGTCCCACTCGTTGGAGACGAAGGCTGTGCCGGTGGGCCCGGCGCCATTGGTGCCGGTCAGGAAGAACGAACGGTTAGCATCGGTTCCGGTGTGCATCGCGCAGTGGTAGGCGTCGCAGACGGTGAACGCATTGGCCAGCGCAAATGCGAACGGGATCTCGCTTTCCTTGAAGTAGCCCATCGAGATGGGATTCTTGTAGCGCGGCCACTGGTCCATGCGGCCGTTGTCCCAGGCCAGTTGACTATCGACCCAATCGTGCGGCGTGCCATTCACGCGCTGGGCGTTGCCACGGCTGGCGTCCAGGTGGAACGGCATCACGACGTTGCCATTGGCCAGGCGCTGCTGCCAGACACTGCGCCCTTCGGACAAGGGGATCGTGAAGCGGTCACCAAAGCCGCGCACGCCCTTGAGCGTACCGAAATAATGGTCGAAGGCGCGGTTTTCCTGCATCAGGATCACGACGTGCTCGACGTCGCGGATAGTGCCGGTCGCGTTATTGGCGGGGATGGCAAGGGCGCGCTGGATGGCAGGCGGAAAGGCGGCAAACGTGCCGGCGGCGATACCCGCGCGCGCACTATTGCGCAGGAAACTGCGTCGTGAGGTCATAGGATCTATCCAAAGACGTAAGTGTTTTAGTCAGGAAACTTATATTGCAAAGTGTTGTCTTGCCGACATGATGCAAGACGCCGCCAGCGTACGCCCCGATCGTGACGACGCCATGACACATTCCTGAACTGCCGGGAAACCTCGCAGCAACCTGAAAACAACATTCGCCGTTGTCACGGAATTATTTTTTTAAAGAAATGTTGCGCACGATTGGAATTGTATTTGCCTGTTTGCAACCCGACACCTATAGTTTCGATCGTTACAGTTCGTTAGATTCCATTTTCCCAAGTCCAACCGCATGAAACTCAACCGCATCGGCATCATCCTCATCGCCTGTGCGCTGGCTGCCATCACCCTCGTCGTCGCATTGCTCGTGGTCCGGCAGCAGGCCAGCCAGGCGGCGCAGGTGCGCAACAAGGGTGTCGGACTGGTCAAGGCGCTCAGCACGGTTCCGATGTCCCTTCTCGCCGACAGCAGCGGCCGCGGTGGTGTGCTTGCCGCCGTGCTTGCGTCGAACGCTGACAGCGACTTCGCCTATGTGACGATTGGGGATGCGAACGGCCGCACGCTGGCCGAAATCGCGGGCAGCGGCAGCATCACGCCTGCCACGCCACTGCCTGCCGATGCGCGCACCGGCTTCGGCGAACGGACGCTGCCGGCAACGAACGGCGGCGCCCCGCTGCGCGAATTCTATGGTCCGCTGGCCGACGCCAGCGGTGGCCCGGCATTCGTCCGGGTGGGCTTCTACCAGCCCGGCTTTACCGTGCTGGCGCAGGACGTTTCGTTCCTTGCGCTGCTGGCGCTGATGATGTTTCTGGTCGTGCCCGTCATGTACGTCGTCATCAAGCGCGAGATGGCGCCGCTGGCGGCGCTCAGCCAGCAACTGCGCGGCCAGTTGCGCCAGCTTGCGGCGCCCGACAGGCCGGCTCAGCCGGGCGCCGACGACATGCGCGAACTGATCACGAACATGCAGCACTATCTCGACCAGGCCGGCGCCCGCATCGTCCAGCTCGAGGAAGGCTCGCTCAACACCACCGCCGACAACCGCCTGCTGCAATACGGCAGCAAGAAGCTCAATGCGGCGCTGCAGTCGCTGCCGGACGGCCTGTTGATGCTCGATCCGGCCGGCGACGTCACGTTCGCGTCCGGCAAGGTCGAGCCCCTGCTGGGTATCCCGATGGCCCAGATCCTGGGGCAGCCGCTCGATGCCTGGTGCTGCGATCCGGCGCTGCGCACGCTGTTTGGCCGCTACAGCGGCGACCTGCGCGACAACGCCCGCTCGCACAAGATCGATTTCGCGCCGCTGAATGTCGAAGGCCGGCAGCTGAGCGCCACCGCGCAGCCGCTCAGCGGTGGCCACGGCACGATGTCGTTCGGCACGCTGGTCGTGCTGCGCGACGTCACCCGCGAATACCTGGCGCGCCAGGCGGGCAATGACTTCGTGGCCCATGTCTCGCACGAACTCAAGTCGCCGCTCAACGTCATCGGCATGTACGCCGAGATGCTGGCCGACAGCGACGACGAAAGCATGCGGGTCGAATCGCTGAACGTGATCCAGGACGAGATCGAGCGCATGAATGCACTGGTCGGCAACCTGCTCAATGTGAGCAAGCTGGAAACCGGCAGCATGAGCCCCGAACGCAACCGCGTGCGCCTCGACGACATGCTGCGCGACGCATATGAGCAGGCGCTGCCGCGCGCCGAAGGCAAGCAGCTGCGCGTGCTGCTCGACCTGCCGCGCGAACTCGAGGCCGTGGCCATCGACAAGGACCTGTTCCGCATCGCGCTGAACAACCTCCTGACCAATGCCATCAAATACAACCGTCCGGGCGGCAGCGTGACGCTGGCGGCCCGCAATGAGGACAATGAAATCGTGATCAGCGTACGCGACACCGGCATCGGCATCGCGCCGGAAGCCCAGGACCGCATCTTCGAGAAGTTCTACCGCGTCAGCGAAGCGGGCGCCGCCACCCAGCGCGGTGGCCACGGCCTGGGCCTGTACCTGGCCGCCCAGATCGTCGAACTGCACCACGGCCGCCTGGTCGTCGAGAGCGAGCCGGGCGTGGGCAGCACCTTCTCGGTGCACCTGAAGATCGTTTCCGCGCCGGCCGGCGCCGCCGTGTTATGAAGCCGCGCCACCTCCTGCTCGTCGACGACGAGCCCCATGTCCTGCGCGTGCTGCGCCTGTCGCTCGAACGCGAAGGCTATCTCGTCGTCACCGCCAGCGATGGCAACGCGGCGCTGGCCTGCATGGCGCAGCAGTTGCCCGACGTTTTGATCAGCGATATCCAGATGGACGGCATGGACGGGCGCACGCTGTGCCCGCTGGCCCGCGCCACCTATCCGGACCACCCGTTCCTGATCCTGGTCATGACGTCGATGACCGCGCTCGACGAACGGACCTGGGCGCGTGAACTGGCCAATACCGAATTCCTTGAAAAACCCCTGAGTCCGCGCCAGCTGGTGGCGCGGTTGTCCCGCCATTTCGCGGCCCTGGCGTGACGCCGCGCCAGCCACCAAAGCCTGCCCATGTCCCTTGATCTTCTGCCGACCCTCGACTACACCCGCCACGAGCGCTGGCTGCGCCGCAGCACCGGAAGCGATTATTCACTGGCCGTCTGCGACGCCACTGGCGCGCCTTGCTGGAGCGCGCCTGGTGACAGCTCGCTCGCATCATGGATCACGGCGCTCAATGCGGGCGGCTTTGCCTGGCCGTCCACGGGCGACGGTATGCAGCGCCACGATGCCGGTGACGCCACCCTGCTCTACACGCCGATCATCGCCAAAAGCGGCCTGATCGGCTACCTCGCGGTCCGTGCAGACAAGGCTGCCACGACAGCCAGCGACGTGCCGTTCGCCTGGGACGCACTGGCCGAAGCGCTCGAAGACATCGCCAGCACGATTGCCGACGACTGCCGCACGCAGGGCGAGCTCGATGCGATGGCGGACGAACTGTCAGACCGCTACGAAGAGCTGCACCTGGTGTACGCGATCGACCGTCAGGTGCAGGACATGACCACGGGCGAAGACCTGTTCGGCGAGCTGCTCGAAAGCTGGGCTGCCCACATGGACGCCGACGTTGCCGCCTTCATCAAGCCGGGCGAGAACCTGTGCGTGTCGGCCACCAACCTGTCGGCGCCGATCCACAACCTGGATCTGGTGCTGGTCGAGATGCGCGGCGATTTGTACCGCTTCTCGCATTCATCGCGCCAGCCGATCGTCATGAACGAGCCCGACGATCCGCGCCGTGCCTACATCTTCACCGACATGCCGTTCAAGATCCTGTGCTGCCCGGTCTTCCAGGACAAGTCGGTCGTGGCGATCCTGGTGCTGCTCAACCATGCGAACAAGGAAGACTTCAGCAACAGCGACCGCAAGCTGGGCGAAGTGCTGGCCAATCACCTGTCGAGCCTGTCGCGCATGCACAGCATGCTGGCTGAAACGAGCAAGTTCAACCAGCAGATGGCGGCCGCGCTGATCGAGGCGGTCGAAGCGAAAGACCCGTACACGCGCGGCCACAGCGAGCGTGTGCACCACATCGCGATGGAAATCGGCCGCGCCCTGCGCCTGCCGGCGCGCGAACTGGACAACCTGTTCTGGGGTTCGCTCCTGCACGACGTGGGCAAGATCGGCATCCCCGACGCCGTGCTGTGCAAGCCGGGGCGCCTGACGCGCGATGAATTCACGTTCATCATGGTCCATCCCGAGCGCAGCTACGAAATCCTGCGCCACATCGACCGCCTCAAGGGCGCGGTGCCGGGTGCGCGCCACCACCAGGAAAAGTACGACGGCACCGGCTATCCGCATGGCCTGGCCGGCAACGACATTCCGTACAACGCGCGCATCATCGCGGTGGCCGACACCTATGACTCGATCACCAGCTCGCGCGCCTACCGCGCCGGGCGCAGCCATGAAGTGGCAATGGCCGAGATCGCGCGCTGCGCCGGCACCCAGCTCGACCCGGGCGTGGTGGCAATGTTCGAGACGGTGTGCCGCGCCGAACCGGGCTGGATCGCCGAGTTCCGCATCGCCCGTGATCCAGCGCCGGCAGCGGCGCCGGCGCAGGTTGCCGTCACCGCATGAGCGAGACCACCGCCCCCGAGCGGATCACCCGCAGCCGCATCGGCGCCATGACGTACCTGGCGCCGCTGACGGCGCTGGTGGCCGACGAGGCCGTCCAGACGCTGCAGGCGGCGCTGAACGAATGCGTGGCCCAGCACCAGGTGTCGATCGTGGTCGACCTGGGCAAGGTCACGCTGCTGTCCGGGCGCGCGCTGAGCATGATGGCCGACATGGGCGAACGCCTGAGCGGCCTGGGCGGCTGGCTCAAGCTGGCCTACCCGAATCCCCTGCTGCAGGACATCCTGGCCGCCACGGGCCTGCTGGAGCAATTGCCGCTGTTCGACGCGCGGCCCACCGCGCCGCGCCGCGTGCGCGAACCAGGCAGCAAGCTGGGCGACATCCTGGTCGAACGTGGCGCGGCCAGCGCCGAGCAGGTCGCCGAGGCGGCGCGCCTGCAGGACCAGACCGGCAAGCGCATGGGCCTCATCATGGTCGAGCGCAAGTGGATCACCGAAGCGGCGCTGTACCAGGCGCTGGCCGACCAGCTGGGCCTGCCGTACGTGCAGCTGCGCACCGGCCTGTATGACCCGGGCGCGCTGGCGCTGCTCGAACGCGATGTCACGCGGCGCCTGAACGTGCTGCCCCTGTTCCAGGTGCAGGGCACGCTCACGGTGGCCAGTGCCGAACCGCAGGCCATCCACAGCATCGACGAACTGCGCGCCCGCACCGGCGTGCGCATCCGCATCGTGGTCGCGCCGCCGGCCGATATCCGGCGCCTGGCCGACGAAGCGTATGGCGGCGCGCTGCCCGATTTCGTGCAGACCGAGGCCAGCGACCTGGAACTGATCGAGTCGACGATTCCCGACGACTACACGCAGATCGACGAAATGGCCGGCGCCAGCCCGGTCATCAATATGGTCAACGCCGTGATCCAGCGCGCGATCCGCGATGGCGCCAGCGACATCCACATCGAGATCTCGCGCAACCGCGCCCGCATCCGGCTGCGCATCGACGGCGTGCTGTACGAAGTCATGTCACCGCGCGTCGACCAGCACCCGGCCATTGTCTCGCGCCTGAAGGTCATGGCCAACCTCGACATCGCCGAGCGCCGCCTGCCACAGGACGGCCGCATCCAGGTGGCGACCCAGGGCCGCACGGTGGACCTGCGTTTTTCATCCCTGCCCGGCATCTACGGCGAAAAGGTCGTGCTGCGCGTGCTCGACAAGAACCAGTCGATCCTCGATGTCGACAAGCTCGGCATGAATGCGCATGCGGTCAGCGCGTTCAAGCGCCTGCTGGGCCGCAGCCATGGCCTGATCCTGGTCACCGGCCCGACCGGCAGCGGCAAGACCACCAGCCTGTACGCGGCGATCAGCCACCTGAAAAGCATCGAAAAGAACATCGTCACGATCGAGGACCCGGTCGAATACCAGCTCGACATCATCAACCAGAACCAGGTCAACGATGCGATCGGCTTGAGCTTCCCGAAGATCCTGAAACACGTGCTGCGCCAGGACCCGGACATCATCATGATCGGCGAAGTGCGCGACCGCCAGACCGCCGAGATCGCGGTGCAGGCGGCGCTGACCGGTCACCTGGTCTTGACCACGCTGCACACCAACGACACGCTGGGCGCGGTCTCGCGCCTGGTCGAGATGGGCGTGGAGCCATACCTGCTGTCGTCGGCGCTGATTGGCGTGATGGCCCAGCGACTCGTGCGGCGCGTGTGCCAGGGGTGCCGCACCAGCTACCTGGCCACGCCCGAAGCGACCGCTGCCTACCGCTGGCGCGGCCAGGGCGACCTGCGCCTGATGCGCGGGCGCGGTTGCCCGGCCTGCTATGACTCCGGCTACAAGGGCCGCATGGGCATCTACGAGCTGCTCGAAGTCGGCCCGGACCTGCAGCGCATGATCGTGGCCAATGCCAGCAAGGACCAGCTGGCCGCGCACGTGGCCTCGACCGGCCACCACGACCTGTACGCCGACGGCATGGCGCGCGCTTTTGATGGCCACACGACGCCCGAAGAAATCGCGCGCGTCGTGCATTCGCTGTAACCGCCATGCCGATCGAACTCGACGCCCCCGTTGCAGGACCGGACCCGGCCGGCAAGACCGCGCCGTCAGCCGCCTCATGGTGGACGCTGGGCGCGCGCCCGCCGGGCATGCGCGAACGGGCGCTGTTCACCGAGCGCCTGGCGCTGCTGCTCGAAACCGGCGTGCCACTGCACACGGCGCTGCAGTCGCTGCACGACCAGACCGAACCGGGCCAGTTGCGCACGATGATCGGGACCATCGGCGACGACATCCTGGCCGGTGAACGTTTTTCGTCGGCGCTCGGGCGCCATGCGCTGTTCCCGGGCAGCTACGTCAACCTGATCGCGGCCAGCGAGGCCGGCGGCTTCATGGCCGAGGTACTGGTGCAACTGGTCGAGCTGGATGAAAAAGAGGAGCGCCTGCGCGCCATGCTGGTCTCGGCCCTGTCGTATCCGGCGATCCTGCTGACGTTCTCGTTCGGGGTGGTGGTGTTCATCCTGACGTTCGTGTTTCCCAAGTTTGCCGTCATGTTCGCGTCGATTCACGACCAGTTGCCGATCACCACGCGCGCGCTGCTGGTGGTGAGCCAGGTGCTGACCGGGCATGCCGCGATTGTCATGGCGCTCACGGCCGGCGCCATCGGCGCGGCCTGGATGCTGATGCGCCAGCCCGGCGTGCGTATCGCGATCGACCGGGCCAAGCTGCGCCTGCCGGTCTTGCGCGACGCGTTCGCCAAGATTTATCTGACGCGCCTGCTGCGCGTGATGGGCATTTCGCTCGAACACGGTGTGACGATCCTGGCCACGCTCGAGGCCTGCCGCGCGGTGGTGACCAATGCCGACTTCCAGCGCTTCATCCTCGATCTCGAACGCGACGTCACCGAGGGCAAGGGCATTGCCGCCGGCTTTGAGCACAGCAATTTCGTGCCGCTGTCGGTGCGCCAGATGATCGCCACCGGTGAGGCAACCGGCACGCTGGGCCGCGTCATGACGCGCGTGGCCGACTCGTACGACCGCGAATTGACGCGCCTGCTGGCACGCCTGACCAAGATGGCCGAGCCGGTGATGCTGCTGGTAATGGGGGTCTTGGTCGGCACCATTGTCAGTTCGCTCATCTTGCCGATATTTAAATTATCACGCGCTGCGCACTGAATCGTTTCTCAAAAACCACACATTCTTCGCACGATACATTTCGCCATTCCATGTGGAAACATCGATATGTTACCCTGTGGCACTGTCAATTTTTACAAATCAACACCCTTCACCAAGGGGTGTTCAACTCCCGAAAACTACCATGTCCCGTTCATTCAAGCGCACCGCCGCAGCCGGTTTTACCCTGATCGAATTGCTGATCGTCGTGATTATTCTTGCAATTATTTCTGCGATTGCGATTCCGCAGTTTTCGGCGGCGACGTCGGATGCGCAACAATCGGCACTCGATACCAGCCTCGCTAATATCCGCAGTTCGCTCGAACAATATCGCGTGCAGCATACCGGCAACGTTTTCCCTGGCGCGAACACGGCAGTGCCAGCAGGCGGCTGCGCGACTGGCATCAAGGGGACCGGCGCGGCAGGCACCGAAACCGCCATGAAGGAGCAACTGATGTACCCGTCGAACGCAGCGGGGCAGACGTGCTCGATCGCCGATACCACCTTCCGCTACGGCCCGTACCTGCGCCAGGGCATTCCGGCCGAGCCGATCAACAATGATGCTGCCGTCGTGATCTCGACAACCGGCACGATGGCTGCAACGACTGGCAAGGGCTGGGCGTACGACACGAAGACCGGCAAGTTCATCATGAACAGCGACGCGCTGGATCCATCCAACAAAGCGTACTCGGCGCACTAAGCCGCGCCGCTGGCTCCGTGAACACGCGTCGCTGCGCAGCCTATACGCTGGTCGAACTGATGATCGTGGTCGCGGTGCTCGCCATCGCCGCCGCCGCCGCCATACCGACATCGCAACCCGTGGCGGAATTTCGTGCCGATGCGGCCGCCGGCGAAGTGGTCAACGCGCTGCGCTTTGCCCGCGACAACGCGCAGTACAGCGGCGCACAGCGCTTGTTCGACTGCGACGCCATGGCCAACACCATCGCGGTATTCGCGCTCGAAACCGACAAGACCACCACACGGGCGGCGCGCGACCCGGTTGAACACCCGTTCAACCGGGCCCCTTATCTGCTCAACCTGAACGCTGCCCCCGCCGGAAACACCATGGCCCTCGTGCGCTGCACCTTTACCTTTAACGATAACGCCAGCGCCACCACCGTCGCATTCGATGAGGGCGGCAATCCGCTGCGCGGTGTCGGCAGCGGTACCGCGCGCGAGAGTGTGCTGCGCACGGGCCAGGTCGTGCTCGGCAACGGCAATGTCGAGCGCACCATCGCCATCGACACCACCGGTCGCATCACGGTGTCCTGACGATCTCGCCGACCATGCACGCTCTCCCATCGCGCACCAGGGGCGCCGGCATGACGCTGCTCGAAGCAGTGTTCGCCCTTCTGCTGCTGTCGGTCTGCCTGATCCCGGCGGCTAATGCGCTGCGCGGCGCCATCAACGTGCCCGCCGACAGCGCGCTGGCGGCGCGCCAGCTCGACTGCGTCAGCACGCTGATGGACACCGTGCTGGCTGAACCCTACGTCGATCTTCTCAGCGCCGCCGGAACGTCCGACGCGCCGTCAGCGTATTCGACACCGGGCGGCGCCCGCGCGCCGGCGATGCCGACCCATTGCCCGGCGCTGACCGTCACCATCACGCGCTACGGCGTCGACAGCACGCGCAGGATCGGCCCCGGTGGCACGGGCGAGCATCTGCTGCGCGTGACCACGGCGCTGGCCGCGCCTGACGGCCGCTGGCCGCTAACCACACTGGTGGCGCGATGACGATGCCCCGCCCTGCGCACGGCTACACGCTGCTCGAACTGATGATCGGCCTGACCATCGCGGCGCTCGTGATGCTACCGCTGAGCGAGATGCTGCGCGCCGGCGCCGACAGCGCGCGCTTCGTGCGCGCCGGCCTCGATCAGAACGCGGATGCCCGCTTCGCTATCGGCCGCATCGTCGCGCAAGCCGCGAAAGCACCGCAACCAGATGACACGAATCTCGGCAACCCTGCAGCCTACTGGCTCGCGCCACTCCAGTACACACTCACCAATGGCGCGCTGGTCGAAACCGGTCCGGACGGCAAAACAGTGCGCAATTCGGTGCTCGCCACCGGCGTGCGGGCGTTCAATCTGAACGTACCGGATGTGGGCGCCGGGCGCCCCGTCCTGCGCATCGACCTCGTGTTCGACCGTCCGGATTGCGACATCAGCCGCGGTCAGGACTGCAGCGTCGCGTATGCGCGCACTGTCCGGCTCGGGCCAGCGCCATGATGCCGCGGCGCCAGGAAGGCGCGTTGCTGCTGATGGTCGCGCTGCTGCTGGCCACGCTGGCGGCGCTGGCGTTCGGCATCAACCGCGCGGGCAGCGTGGAACTGCGTTCGATCAACGACGACTACGAGGGCCGCGCCGCCGCCTACCTGGCCGAGGCCGGCGTTGCCGCCGCCAGGTGGTCGGGGCAGGTTGGCGCCTGCGTCACCCGGCCGGTCGGCCCCATTGCCCTGGGCGCCGGCACGGTGACCGTGGAGATCAAGAAGGAAGACATCATCGACGTCACTGCCACTGCCACCGTCAACGGGGCGACGCGCACGGTGAAGCGCCCCGGATTGCAGCTGTACGATTTGCGGCAGACCGAGCGCGTCGACATGTCGGACAACACGACCGATACCACGATCGTGACCCCCGGCGCGGGACCGCTGGAGAAGGAGCAGACGCTGCGCCTGGTCTCCGGTCAGTCGCACATCCTGATGAACTGGGACCTGAAGCCGATCACCGGCAATGTGCTGGTGCTGTCGGCCACGCTGAATCTGATGCCGACCACCATCAGCGGCGTCGTGCGCCAAGTGGCCGCGTACCGCGTCACGACGGGCTGGGACAAGGGCGCCACCTGGATCAAGGCGCGCCCGGCATCGAACTGGAACGGCGGCGACTACGCGGACGCCGTGCTGGCCTCGGCAGACGTCGGCAGTCTCGCTGTCAACTGGGACCTGACCGGCCTGTTCGATGGCTGGGCCAGCAAGCGCTTGCCCACCAATGGCGTGCTGCTGCGCCTGGTCAAGGATGGCCAGAGTGTTACTTTCCATAGTCGCGAAGCGTTCTTCGCGTCCATGCGCCCACTGCTGCAGATCGTGCGCGCCAAGGGGTGCGGATGATTGACGTGAGCCCATCATGACACTGCGCCAACTCGTGACGACCATCCAGCACCGGCTGCGGCCATCGGCAGCGCGGCCGATCGGCGCCGATTTTGCCGCCAACCGGCTCAACCTGGTACAGGCCGACTGGCGCGACGGCGGCTGGCGCCTGCGCGCCGCGAGCTCCCTGCCCTATCCGATGCCGCGCGACGTGCTGCTGGCGTCCCCGAAAGCACTGGTGCAATTCGTCGATGCCGCGCTGGCGCAGGCGCCTTTCCAGGGCCGCCGCGTGATTTCCGCCCTGCCCCCGGCCGACGTGCGCATCCTGCCGCTCACGGTGCATGTCGCCGCTGGCCAGACCGAGGCGCAGGCCGTGGGCCGCGCGGTGAGCGAGCAACTGGGCGAACGCGCCGGCCAGCACGTCATCGATTACTACCAGGTGCGCGGCGCCGACATGGACGGCGGCGAGCGGCAGGTGCTGGTCGCCGCCGCGCTCAAGCACCGGGTGCTCGATTACCTGGCGATGCTGGAACACGCGCGCCTGGAGCCGGTCGCGCTGGACATCGGCCCGGCTGCCATCGGCCGCCTGCTCGCCACGCTGCACGGCAGCGACGTCGGCCAATCGGTCGCACTGCTCAATTTCGGCGCCGCCAAAAGCTACCTGACCGTGATCTGGGGCCGGCGCCTGATGCTCGATCGCGAGATCGCGTTTGGCGAAGACATGCTGGCGGGGGCCGTCGCTGGCGCGCTCGACCTGCAAGCGGATACCGCCGCCAGCCTGCTGCGCCAGCACGGCATCGGCGCGCGCCCGGGCATGGCTGTCGACAACCCGCACATCGAGCTGCAGCGCGCGATCCGCGCCATCCTGCACCCGGCCTGCCAGTCCCTGGCAGACGAACTCGCCCATACCCAGGTGTACGTGGCCTCGCGCACGCGCGGCAGCTCGATCAGCCGCCTGTACCTCAATGGCAGCCTGGCGCGCTACCCCGATATCCAGTCGCGGATCGGCGAGCTGATCGATGTGCCGGTGCACCTGCTCGATCCGTTCGGTGCGTTCCCCGAGTCGGCACGCGATACGGCACGCGATGCGACAGGCAACCCGGCAGGCGAACCGGCGACGACATCGCTCGCGCTGGCCACCGGCCTGGCGCTGCGCGGAGGCGCCGATGGCTGATATCGACATGATCCCGCGCAGCTACCGCGACGGCGTGCGCGTGCGCCGCACGCTGCGCCGCACAGGCCTGGCGCTGGCGGCGATCGTTCTGGTTGCAGTGGCCGGCAGTGCGGCGCTGCGCTGGCACAGCGAGGCGCTGGAGCGCCGCACGGCCACGCTGCAGCAGGCCGCCAGCGCGGCCACGGCCAGCCAGGCACACGCGGCGACCGAACAGGCGGCGCGCGAGCGCGTATTGCAGCAACAGGGCCTGCTGCGCGCGCTGCGGCGCGAAGGCGAACTGGCCGCGCTGGCCGCCGCCATCGACAGCGCGCTGCCTGCGACGGCCTGGCTGACCGCCATCCATCTGCAGCGCGACCTGCAACAGGCCGCGGCAGCGGCCCCAGCCTCGGCGGCGACGCCGGCCCCGGTACCAGATGGCCGGGCGACGACGATCGCCACCGGCAACGCCGACGGCAGCACGCTCGTCATGGTCAGCAGCGTCGAGCTGGCCGGCCAGGCGGCGGACTACAACGGCATCACGGATTTCCTGTCGAACCTGGGGCGCGTGCCGGGCATGCACGGCGTCGAGCTGCTCTCGAGCAGCGCCAGTCCGACCACGCCGGCGATCGATTTTCGCGCCGTGGTCACGCTGCTCCCGCCGCCGGAGGCGCCATGAGCCCGAAACTGCGCGACCTGCTCGTCGCCCTGCCCGCACGCCAGCTCAATCTGATCGTCGGCGGCGCGGTCGTCATCGTGCTGTTGCTGGCATGGACGCTGGCCTTGCGCGCGCCCCTGGCCGCCTACCGGCAGCACAAGACGACGCTGGCCGCCATCGAAGCGGCGGGCGCAGCCGCGCCGGCCGCCCCGTCACCATCACCGTCGGCGCCCGCCCCTGCCATCACACCCGCGGCCGCGCCCCCGGAGCCGGTGGCCCTCATTGCCGCGGTCAGCCGCAGCGCCACCCAGTCCGGCGTGGCCGTGCTGTCGGCAGCGCAAGGGGCGCAGCGCACCGTGGCCGGCGTGCGCCTGCTCACGGTCGAGATCGTGGCCAGCGGCGGGTACATCGCCGTGCTGGACTGGCTCGCCACGATCGAACGACAACAGCCGACCGTCGGCATCCAACGACTGACCGTGGAAGCCGCCCCCGATACCGACGACCGCGCAATCACCCTGCAGCTTGTCATCTACGACACTGGAACACCACCATGAAACACACCCTGACACTGGCGCTGGCGCTCGGCCTGGCCGGCATGGCACTCAACGTGCTGGCCAACCCGCCCCGCAGCCTGCGCGATCCGTTCGTCAGCCGGCTGCCGGCCAGCGCGCCACTGGAAGCCACCGCCGCCGCCGCCGTGCCTGCCACACCGCCACGCCTGCGCGCGCTGGTGCTCAACGGCGCGCAGTCGCTGGCCAATCTGGATGGCAATGTCGTGGCCACCGGCGAGCGCGTCGCCGGCTACAAGGTCGTGCGCATCGATGCGCGCGGCGTGCTGCTGACGCATGCCGGCAGCGAGCACCTGCTGACGATGCAGGACAAGGACACCCAATGACACCACGCTACCTGCTCGTCGCCCTGTGCGCAGCCTGGGCGGCGCTGGCGCTGGCTCTGCCCGCGACCGCGAACACTGCCGCGCCGGCCGTGGTGACGAAGAGCACGGGCACCGCACCAGTGCCCCTGGCCCCGGTGACGATGTCGTACACGTTCCGTGACACGCCCATCGAAGAATTGTTCAACATGATTGCGCGCAGCGCGCGCATCAATATCGTGCTGGGCAAGGGGGTTGGCGGCAACGTCTCGATCAACCTGTACGACATGACGGTGCGCGAGGCGATCGAGGCGATCGCCGAAGCCGGCGGTTATGCGGTGACGGAACGCGCAGGCGGCTTTCTGATCTCGGACCCCAAAACGGCGCTCCCCGAGCGCAGCGCCATACTGCAGGTCAAGGCGATGAAGGTGCGCTACGCCGATGTGACCAAGGTGGGCGCCATCCTGGCGCGCCAGATCGGTGTGCCCGGCACGGTGACCGTGCTCGACCAGACCAAGACGCTCGTGGTCGAAGCGACAGCGGCGGGCCTGGAGCGCGCGGCGCTGGTGCTGCGCGAAATCGACCGCGCGCCGCAGCAGATCCTGATCGAAGCGAAGATCCTGGAAATCACGCTCGACCAGAACGAGAACTTCGGGGTCGACTGGTCACGCGTGTTCAGCGGCGACGGCCCCGACACGGTGGGCACGACCGGCTTTGCCACGCGCGCCGGTCCGCGCTTTTTCCTGAACCTGGTCAACGGGAATATCGAGGCCTATCTGAGCGCGCTGAGCAACAAGGGCCGCGTGCACACGCTGGCCACGCCGCGCCTGCTCGCCCTCGAGGACCAGGAAGCGAGCACGAACGTCGGCGACCAGCTGGGCTATCGTTTGACCACGACCATCAACAACGTCACGTCCGAATCGATCGAATTCCTCGACACCGGCGTGATCCTGCGCGTGACGCCGTCGGTCGACGCAGACGGGCGCATCATGATGAAGATCCGGCCCGAAGTCAGTTCCGGCTCGGTGTCGGCCGGCATCCCCTCGAAAAAAACCACCGAAGTGAACACGCAGCTGGTGGCCAGCGACGGACAGCCGGTGCTGATCGGCGGCCTGATCAAGCGCAGCCGCACCTACCGGCGCCTGGGCATCCCGCTGCTGTCGGACATTCCGGTGATTGGCGGCGCGTTTGGCAGCACCGACGACGGTGGCGCGGCCACCGAGACGATTGTCGTGATCACGCCACGCATCGTGCCTGCGAGCGGCCCGGCCATCGACGGCGTCACCGAACGCACGCTTCAGCAGGCCGAGCAAACCATGCGCACGCGCGGCGACGTGCTCGACCGCAAGCTCGATACGCTCGACCGCTAGTGCATTACACCTGCATGTTCATGATGTCCTGATACGCGGACATCATCTTGTTGCGTACCTGCACAGTCGCCTGGAACGCGATGCTGGACTTCTGCATCGCCACCATCGTGTCCGACAGGCTGACCGTGTCGTCGCCCATCGTAAACCGCTTGCTCAGGGCTTGCGCCTCGGCCGAACGGTCGCTCACGCCCTGCAGCGTACTGTGCAATGCTTCCGCAAAATCGAGCTTGACCGCGGATTTGCCCCCGATCGCGCTCGCGCCGCCCACGCCACTGGCTGCCTCGGGCGCCGCCGACGCCTTGGTCGCTGCCGCCTTCAGCTGTTCCATCATGGCCTGGATCCGGCTTGTATCAATGCCGCCGATGCCGCCAATACTCATCTTGCCCTCCGCTTGTGTTCGCCTTGCAGATTGGTCTACAAATGCACTCAGGAAAGCAGAATAGCAGCGCCGAAGCGAATCCGACGGGCGAATCAGGCCCGTAAACGCCCGCTATTTCGGGGTTTGAATGTTGCCCGGTGGCTCCATAATGCTGGCTATCCCACCCATTTTGACCAGGCCCCTCCACCATGGCAGCAACTGCTGAAAACCTTATCGACACGCCACCAGGCACGCCGGCCCCCGCTACCCCGTCGTTTTTCCAGACGACCATGGGCAAGCGCGTTGCCGTGGGTGGTGGTGTCGCGCTCATTCTGGCGTTGATGATTGCGGTCTGGATGTGGAGCCAGGCGCCGGAATACCGGATCCTGTTTGCCAACTACAGCGATCGTGATGGCGGCGCCATTACCGCGTCGCTCGACCAGATGGGTGTGCAGTACAAGTTTTCGGAAGGCGGCAATGCGATCCTCGTGCCGGCCGAGCATATCCACGACCTGCGCCTCAAACTCGCGGCCCAGGGCTTGCCGAAAGGCGGCAACGTCGGCTTCGAGCTGATGGAAAACCAGAAGCTGGGCGTCTCGCAGTTTCTGGAACAGGTCAATTACCAGCGCTCGCTCGAAGGTGAGCTGGCGCGTTCGATCCAGTCGCTGGGCTCGGTCGCCGCGGCGCGCGTCCACCTGGCGCTGCCAAAACCATCCGTCTTCGTGCGCGACCAGCAAAAGCCGACCGCGTCCGTGCTGCTGAACCTGCAGCCGGGCCGCGCGCTCGATCCGGGCCAGGTCAGCGCCATCGTCCACCTGGTCGCGTCGAGCGTGCCGGAACTGACCACAGGTAACGTCACCGTCGTCGACCAGAACGGCGCACTGCTGTCCGATACCAGCAACAAGGGCGCGGGCGGCAAGTCGCTCGATCCGACCCAGCTCAAGTACGTTGATCAGGTCCAGCAGAACATCATCAAGCAGGTCGAGTCGATCATCAAGCCGCTCGTGGGCGAAGGCAATGTGCGCGCTGAAGCCACCGCCGAAGTGGACTTCGCCCAGGTCGATACGGCCGCCGAAATGTACAAGCCGAACTCGCCACCGGAGCCGCAGGCGATCCGCAGCACCCAGAGTTCGGAAGTGGTCGGCGCGGGCGGCGCGGCATCCGGCGTGCCGGGCGCGCTGTCAAACCAGCCGCCTGGCGTGAACACGGCGCCGATCCAGGGCGCACCACCGGCCGAAGCAGCCGCACCGAGCGCCCCGACCAGCAAGAACTCGACCACGAATTACGAAGTCGACAAGACTATCCGCTACGAGCAGCGTCCGATGGGCGGCATCAAGCGCCTGACGGTCGGCGTGGTCGTGAACCACCGTCGCAGCGTCGACCCGGCCACCGGCAAGGTCACCGTGCGTCCGCTGGCCGCGGCCGAAGTGGCCCAGATCAATGAGCTGGTCAAGCAGGCCATGGGCTACAACCAGGCACGCGGCGACACGTTGAACGTGACCAACGCGCCGTTCGACGGCGTGGACAAACCGGCCGAGGCAGTGGTAGAACCGACCTGGTGGAGCGATCCGGCGAACTTCCCGCTGTTCAAGGACCTGGCCCGCTATGCCTTCGTGGCTGCCGTGATCGCCTTCCTGTACTTCCGCTTCCTGCGTCCGCTGCTGCGCCCGGCCATCAAGAAGTTCGACGAAGCCACCGCCGTGCCGGAAGAGCCAAAGGAAGAAGAGAAGGACGAGAACGCCGAAGAAGAAGTCGCCGACACGCCGGCCGAAGAAGCGATCAAGGAAGAAGAAAAACTACGCCAGGACATGGGCTACCGCGCCAACCTGAAAATGGCACAAGAGCTCGCAAGCAAAGATCCGCGCATCGTCGCCAACGTGATCAAAGGATGGTTGGGTTCAAATGAGTGATAAAGACAAAGACAATACCAACAAGGCCGCCATCCTGATGCTGGCCCTGGGCGAAGCCGAAGCGGCCGAGGTGATGAAGTTCCTCGGCCCGCGCGAAGTGCTCAAGCTGGGCGCCGCGATGGCGCAGATGAAGGCGGTGCAGCACGACCAGGTGGTCACGGTGCTCGAAGACTTCGTCACCGAAACCAATCTGCATTCCACCGTGGGCCTGGATTCGGACGAATACATCCGCCAGGTGCTGACCAAGGCGCTGGGCGACGACAAGGCGGCCGTGCTGCTCAATCGTATTCTCGGCGGCAAGGACGCGTCGGGCATCGAGAGCCTGAAGTGGATGGACTCGGTGTCGGTCGCCGAACTCATCCGCAACGAGCACCCGCAGATCATCGCCACGATCCTGGTCCACCTCGAGCGCGACCAGGCCTGTGAAATTCTGGCAAACTTTACGGAACGGTTGCGCAACGACGTGGTGCTGCGCATCGCGACGCTCGACGGTGTGCAGCCGGCTGCGCTGCGCGAGCTGAACGACGTGCTGACCAAGCTATTGTCGGGCAACGAGCACATCAAGAAGTCGTCGCTGGGTGGTGTGCGTACGGCGGCCGAGATCTTGAACTTCATGAGCGGCGAGCAGGAATCGGCCGTCATGGACAACATCAAGAACTACGACAACGACATGGCGCAGAAGATCATGGACGAGATGTTCGTGTTCGACAATATTATCGATATCGACGATCGTGGTATCCAGTTGCTGCTGCGTGAAGTACAGTCCGACATGCTGATCATCGCGCTCAAGGGCGCGTCGCAGGATCTGCGCGAAAAAGTGTTCAAGAACATGTCGCAGCGTGCCAGCGAAATGATGCGCGAAGACCTGGAGTCGAAAGGTCCGGTGCGCTTGTCTGAAGTGGAATCCCAGCAGAAGCAGATTCTGCAGATCGTGCGGCGGCTGTCCGATGAAGGCCAGATCGTCCTGGGTGGTAAAGGAGAGGATTCGTTCGTCTGATGGCAATTCCAAAAGAACAGCAGAGCGCCTACCAGCGCTGGGAGATGGCTTCGTTTGGCGACGAGCGCCCCAGCACGCTTGCACGGCGCGCGGCTGAAGCATCACCGCCGGCGGGCGTGTCCATCAACGGCCTCGACCTGCCGCCGAACGTCATGCTGCCCAGCGTCGAAGAACTCGAAGCGATGCGCGAGGCGGCGCGCCAGGAAGGCTTCCAGCAGGGCCTGGACGAAGGCCGCACGCAGGGGCATACCGAAGGCCACGCCGCAGGGCATGCCGCAGGCTTTGCCGCCGGCAGCGCCGAAGGCGAACAAGCTGCCAGAGAAGAACTCGAGCAATTGCGTACGGTCGCCGCCAGCTTTGGCGAGGCCGTGGCGCAGGCCGACGAGACGATCGCAAAAGACGTGCTCGACCTGGCGCTGCGCCTGGCGCGTGGCATGGTGCGCACCGGTCTGGACGTGCGGCCCGAGCTGATCATGTCGGTGGTGCGCGACGCCATCAACCAGCTGCCGATCCTGCAGCAGCCGGCCCTGCTGACGCTCAACCCGCACGACGCCGAACTCGTACGCCATGGGATGGCCGAAGAACTGGCCACCGGCGGCTGGCGCATCGTCGAGAATGCAACAATCGCGCGCGGCGGCTGCCGCGTCGAGACGGCCAGCAACCAGATCGATGCCCAGGTCGAGGCGCGCTGGCAACGCCTGACCCATGCGCTGGCCGCCAACGTCGACTGGCTGAGCCCATAATATGGACGACCACACCGCCCCGCACCCGCCCCAGGTGACCTCGCACGACCGTCACACGGCGCGCTGGAAAGCCTATATCCGCGACTGCGACACGCTTGTCAGCTTCGCCGAGCCGCTGCAGATTTCGGGGCGCGTCACGCGCGTGGCGGGCCTGGTCATGGAATGCGTTGGCCTGCGCCTGGCCGTGGGTGCAGCCTGCACGATCCCCACCGCCAGCGGGCAGATCGAGGCCGAAGTCGTCGGTTTTGAAGGCGAGCGGCTGTTCCTGATGCCGCAAAGCGACACCGAAGGCGTCGTGCCCGGTTCGCGCGTGTTTCCTGTCGAAAGCGTGCTGCCGCCACCGGGCAGCGTGCCGCACGGGCGGCGCCGGCCGCAGGACCGCGCACGCCACCTGCCTGTGGGCATCCAACTGCTGGGTCGCGTCGTTGATGGCGCCGGCCGGCCGCTCGACGGCCTGGGTCCACTGGGCACGTCCGACATGGCGCCGCTGAACGCCCGCCCCGTCAATCCGCTCGACCGCGCGCCGATCAAGGACACGCTCGACGTTGGCGTGCGCGCCATCAATTCGATGCTGACGGTCGGCCGCGGCCAGCGCCTGGGCCTGTTTGCCGGTACCGGTGTGGGTAAATCGGTCCTGCTCGGGATGATCGCGCGCTACACCGAAGCCGAGATCATCGTCGTCGGCCTGATCGGCGAACGGGGCCGCGAGGTCAAGGAATTCATCGACCAGATCCTGGGCCCGGAAGGCCGCGCGCGCTCGGCCGTGGTCGCCGCCCCGGCCGACTCGCCGCCGCTGCTGCGCCTGCAGGGCGCGGCCTATGCCACCGCCATTGCCGAGTATTTCCGCGATCAGGGCAAGAACGTCATGCTGATCATGGATTCGCTGACCCGCTACGCGATGGCGCAGCGTGAAATCGCGCTGGCCATCGGCGAGCCGCCGGCGACCAAGGGCTATCCGCCATCCGTGTTCGCAAAGCTGCCGGTGCTGGTCGAACGGGCCGGCAACGGCCTGGAAGGCGGCGGCTCGATCACGGCGTTTTATACCGTGCTGTCCGAGGGCGATGACCAGCAGGATCCGATCGCCGATGCCGCGCGCGGTATTCTCGACGGCCACATCGTGCTCAACCGCCACCTGGCCGAAGCGGGCCACTATCCGGCGATCGACATCGAACAATCGATCTCGCGCGCCATGCACTCGATCACCACGCACGAGCACCAGCTGGCGGCGCGCAAGCTCAAGCAGTTGTATTCGCGCTACCAGCGCTCGCGCGACCTGATCAGTGTGGGTGCGTATGCGGCCGGCAGCGATCCGGTGCTCGACATGGCGATTGCCAAGAACACCGAGATCGAGGAATTCCTGTGCCAGGAAATCCATGACAATGCCTCGCTTCCCGAGAGCTTGGGGCGATTGACCACGTTATTCTAGTGATTGCGGGCAACGTCATGCCAGTAGAATGTAATTCACCATGGCACAAGCTTCCGCTCTCGAAACACTGATCGACCTGGCGCAACGCGATTCCGACGCGGCCGCCAAGCGGCTCGGTGCGGCCCTGAAACTGGTCGAGGATGCCGAGCAGAAGCTGGCCATGCTGGTCGGTTACCGCGACGAATACGCGCGCAAGCTTGACACCGCCCAGATGGACGGCATCACCCCGTTCGCGTACCACAACTTCGTTGCCTTCATCGGCAAGCTGGACCACGCACTGAGCGGCCAGCGCGACGTACTCAAACACGCGCAGAACAAGGCAACGTTCGAGCGCACGACCTGGCAGGAAAGCGAGC
Organism: Telluria sp. LT1R51-2; assembly: GCF_059685775.1. Taxonomy (NCBI): domain Bacteria; kingdom Pseudomonadati; phylum Pseudomonadota; class Betaproteobacteria; order Burkholderiales; family Oxalobacteraceae; genus Telluria; species Telluria sp. LT1R51-2. Next base: position 3,210,162 of record NZ_JCASIM010000001.1, read on the forward strand.
GCAAGCGCCTGTCCTATCGCACGCTGAACGAACGCGCAGCAAGCGAAGCACTCAAGGTCGAGAACAAGCGCGACCAGAAACAGATGGATGACCACGCAGCCCGTGGCGCCCGTTACAAACAACGCTGAACCCACGCCGAACTTCGAGCCCACCATGACGATGCAGACCAATACCCTTCCGTTCCAGGTCACCGGCGCCAACGCCACGGCGCAGCGCCCTGCCACGCCGGATCGCCTGGCCGACGCCGCACGCAGCAGCGGCACTGGCGGATTCAGTGCCACGCTGAACCGTGAAATGGCCACGCGCCAGCCGGCTGCGGCGCCGCCGCAACCGGCGTCGCAACCGAAACCGGCGCAGGGACCAAAGCCGGCCACCGCCGACAAGCCAACCAACCGCGAGCCGGTGCGCGATGGTCCGACCCGGTCGAGCATCCGCCCGCCGATGCACGATGGCGACGCCAAGTCCACGCAGGCGGCCAGCAGCAACACGGCGGACGCGGCCAGCGACGCCGAGGATGCGGCCGCAGCAGAAGCGGCCGCTGCAGCCGCCGCCACGCCGGTAACCGACATGCTCGCCTTCATGGCCAGCCTGACCCAGCCGGCCAGCACCGCCGCCACCGCAACCACGGACGCCGCCGCAGCCGGCGCTGCCACGGACGGCGACGCCCAACTGAAGGCGCTCGAAACTGCGCTCGACAACATGAAGGCCGTGGCCACCGACGACAAGGACACCAGCGCCGGTGGCAAGGGCCAGACGCTCGCGAGTGGCGTGCAGCAGGCGAGCGCCGACCTGCGCACCACGCAGGCACCCGGCACCGCGCTGCCACAGGGCGAGCAGGATGTCGGCCAGTTCCAGGCCCAGCTGCGCGATACACAGCACCAGCAACAGCAACTGCCGGTGGCCGAAGAAGCGCCTGCCCCGCTGGCCGCACTGCAGGCGCAGGCGGCCAAGGTCGATGCCACGGGCAATCCGGCGCTGCCGGGCGATCGCATCCCGGCGCGCCTGGGCACCCAGGCCTGGGACAACCAGGTCAGCCAGCGCATCGTGTACATGGTCGGCAAGGAACAAGCGGCCACGCTCACGCTGAATCCACCCGACCTGGGACCGGTGCAGATCGTGCTGAACGTGACCAACGACCAGGCCACCGTGGCCTTCTCGTCCGACCAGCTCGACGTGCGCCAGGCGCTTGAAAACGCCCTGCCGCGCCTGCGCGAGATGATGAGCGAAAGCGGCATCGCGTTGGGCAACGCCACGGTCGACGCCAACGTGCCTGACCAGCGCCAGCAGCAGCAGGACAGCGGCCGCCGGGCGCAGGGTGGCCAGGGCAGCACGGGTGGCTTGACGGGCGATGGCCAGGATGGCGCGCCGGCCTTGAACGAGGTCGCGCCGCGTACACGCACGGTGTCGATTGGCGACCGCGGGATGGTCGATCTGTTTGCCTGATGCCCTACTAGCGTCAACGGGGCGGCCGCATGGCCGCCCTTTTCTATTCCGCCATCGCGTCTCAGCAACAATCACACGGATTACCACGGCTTCCCCCCTCTTTTCGAGGCTTGCCGGGACGCATCTTTCCGCGACAATGCCATAATGACGAACCCTCACCAACCAGCGGCAACGACACATCTTGAAAGCGAATCCGAAAATGAAAGCTGATCCGAAAGCGGACACCGCAGCGGCACCTTCCGGCTCGAAGAAAAAGCTGATCATCATGATCCTCGCCGCCGTGCTGGTGCTGGGCGCAGGCGCGGGTGCGGGCTGGTACTTCACGCAGGGGTCAGCGGCCCATGCTGAAGACGAAGACGCACCGGCCAAGGAACACAAGAAAAAGAAAAAGAAGAACCCGGACGCCAAGGCCGAGTACGTGCCGATCGAATCGTTCACCGTGAACCTGCAGCCGGAAAACGGCGAACAGTATTTGCAGGTACAGTTCACGCTGCAAGTGGCGGGCCCCGAGCAGGCCACGCTGGTCAAGGACAATATGGCGATCGTGCGCAATCGCATGCTGCTGCTGCTGTCGAGCAAAAAGGCGTCCGAGATCAGCACCGTCGAGGGCAAGCAGCAGCTCGCCACCGAGATCCAGAAAGCCATTACCGAACCCTTCGAGAAAGATGGCGACGAACAAGAAGTGTCCGACGTATTATTCACCTCGTTCATCATCCAGTAGATCCAGACAAACATGGCCGATAATTTCCTCTCCCAGGAAGAAGTCGATGCCCTCTTAAAAGGGGTCAACGGCGATCAGGACGACATCTCGGCGCCTGAAGACACCTCGGGGGTCCGCACCTATAACCTGGCAACGCAGGAGCGCATCGTGCGCGGCCGCATGCCGACGCTCGAGATCATCAACGAGCGCTTCGCCAGGTATTTGCGGATCGGGTTGTTCAACTTCCTGCGCCGCAGCGCTGAAGTGTCGGTCGGTTCGGTGCGGGTGTCGAAATACAGCGAGTTCATCCGCAACCTGGTGGTCCCGACCAACCTGAACCTGGTGCACATGAAGCCGCTGCGCGGCACGGCGCTGATGGTGCTCGATCCGGGCCTCGTGTTCCTGCTGGTGGACAATCTGTTCGGTGGCGACGGGCGCTTTCATACCCGCGTCGAGGGCCGCGACTTTACCCAGACCGAGCAACGCATCATCATGCGGATTCTCGATATCGTGTTCGAGGCCTACGCCAAGTCGTGGGAGCCGGTGTTCCCGGTCGAATTCGAGTTCATCCGTTCCGAGATGAACACGCAGTTCGCCAACATCGCCACGCCGAACGAAGTGGTGGTGTCGTGCACCTTCACGGTCGAGCTGGGCTCGGTGTCGGGCCAGATCCACTTCTGCATGCCGTATTCGATGATCGAACCGATCCGCGATGCACTGACCTCCAGCCTGCAGGGCGAGGCGCTCGAAGTCGACAAGCGCTGGGTGCGCCTGATGACGCAGCAGATCCAGGTTGCCGAAGTCGAGCTGGTCGCGGTGCTGGGCCACGGCAAGGCCAATTTCGACGAAATCCTCAACATGAAAATCGGCGACGTGATCCCGATCGTGGTGCCCGAGATGGTGCAGGCCACGGTCGATGGCGTGCCCGTGATGGACTGCAGCTACGGCGTCTTCAGCGGGCAATATGCGCTGAAGGTCGAGAAGCTGCTCGCCAATAGCGACACATTCAACAAGTAATCGGTATATTGGCGAGGCGCGCAGCGCCCGCCGCACAGGAGAACACCATGTCCGACAATCAGGAAGACCAGGAACACATCGACGACGATTGGGGCGCAGCCATTGCCGAGCAGGCTGCAGCCGAAGCGGCAGCACTCGAACGCCAGGCGTCGCCCTTAGCCGCCCCACCAGCGGCCACGGCAGCCGTGTTCAAGGATTTTTCGAACAAGGGCGCGCGCAACGAAACGCCGAACGATATCGACTTCATCCTCGACATCCCGGTGCAACTGACGGTGGAACTGGGCCGCACCAAGATCGCCATCAAGAACCTGCTGCAACTGGCGCAGGGTTCTGTGGTCGAGCTCGACGGCCTGGCCGGTGAACCGATGGACGTGCTGGTGAACGGCTGCCTGATCGCCCAGGGCGAGGTGGTGGTCGTGAACGACAAGTTCGGCATCCGGCTTACCGACATCATCACGCCGTCCGAGCGGATTCGCAAACTCAATAAATGATCGCACGCCGCGTCGCCGCCAGCTATTTTTCGACCATTGCGGCGCTGCTGCTGGCGGCGCCGCTCGCGCTGGCGCAGCAAGCGGTGCCAGCCACCGATACCACCACCGGCCGGCCAGCCGCCCCCGCCGTGCCGGCGCCAGCCACCGTACCCGCCGCGACCGCGCCGCCGGTTGCGGCGCTGCCGGGCGATGTTGCCGTGCCTGCCGAGCCTGCCGTGTCTGCCGAGCCTGCAGTTCCTGCCGGCACGACCGTGACGACGGCGCCGTCCACGACAACCACCGCCCCTGCCATCGCGCCGATGCGCGCGCCGCCGCAAGTCGCGCTGCCGGCGTCGAACGGCCCTGGCGCAGCGGGCCTGCTGCAAACCATTTTCGCACTGCTGCTAGTGCTGGGCCTGTTGATCGGCCTGGCCTGGCTGCTCAAGCGTTATGGCCCGAAGCCGGGCGGCGGCCTGGCCAACCTGCGCGTGGTCGGCGCACTGAACCTGGGCGGGCGCGAACGCATCATGGTGGTGGAAGTGGGCGACCAGTGGATCGTTGTCGGCGCCGCACCGGGCCGCGTGAATGCGCTGCACACGATGCCACGCCAGGACGTCGACCTGGGCGCGGGCACGGGCGCCGCGCAAGGCAGCGTCCCGGCCACACGCTTTGCCGACTGGCTCAAGAACACGATGGACAAACGCAATGCGTCATAAACACCTGTGGCTGGCCGCTGGCCTGGCCCTGCTGCCGCTGATCGCGGCGGCCCAGCCCGGCATCCCGGCATTCCAGAGCAGCCCGGCGGCCAACGGCGGCACCGCGTATTCGCTGCCGGTGCAGACGCTGCTGCTGCTCACCTCGCTCACCTTCTTGCCCGCTGCCCTGCTGATGATGACGAGTTTCACGCGCATCATCATCGTGCTCTCGCTGCTGCGCCAGGCACTGGGCACCCAGACCGCGCCGCCGAATCAGGTGATGGTCGGGCTGGCATTGTTCCTGACGTTTTTCGTGATGGGGCCGACCTTCGACCGCATCTACAGCGAAGCCTATCTGCCGCTGCAGAACAACCAGATCCAGATGACCGAGGCGATGAACCGGGGCGCCGTGCCGCTCAAGGAATTCATGATCAAGCAGACGCGCGAATCCGACCTGGCGCTGTTCGTCAAGATTTCGCGCTCCCCGGCATTGCAGGGCCCCGAAGACATTCCGCTGCGCGTCTTGATTCCGGCGTTTGTCACGAGTGAACTCAAGACGGCGTTCCAGATCGGCTTTGCGATCTTCATCCCGTTTTTGATCATCGACATGGTGGTCGCGTCGGTCCTGATGGCGATGGGCATGATGATGATGTCCCCGGCCGTCATCGCGCTGCCGTTCAAGCTGATGCTGTTCGTGCTGGTCGACGGCTGGCAACTTCTGCTGGGCTCGCTGTCCCAGAGTTTCTACTAGAGGGCCCGCGCGATGACTCCCGAGAGCGTGATGACGATGGGCCGCACGGCCATGGAAGTGACCCTGATGGTGTCCGCCCCATTGTTGCTGGTGGCGCTGATCGTCGGCCTGATCATCAGTATTTTCCAGGCCGCGACCCAGATCAACGAGGCCACGCTGTCGTTCATCCCGAAACTGGTCGGCGTGTTCGTCACGCTGGTGGTGGCCGGCCCGTGGATGCTGTCGGTGATGCTGGACTACATGCGCCAGGTGTTCACGGGTATTCCCGGCCTGATCGGCTAAGGCCCGCGTGCGCACGCCCGGAGGCGCCCGATGCTGACGCTGACCTCGGCGGAAATGAATGCCTGGATCGCCGGTCTGCTGTGGCCGCTGTCGCGCATTCTCGGCCTGATCGCCGCGGCACCACTGTTCGGCAATGCCGGCGTGCCGGTGCGCGCCAAGGTCTCGCTCGGCATCCTGCTCGCAATTGTGATCGCCCCCCTCGTTCCAGCTGTACCTGCGGCCGACCCGACCTCGTGGGCGGGCCTCCTGATCCTGACCAAGGAGATGATCATCGGGCTGGCGATGGGCTTTGCCATGCGCATCGTGTTCGCTGCCATCGAGTACGCCGGCGAAGTCTCGAGCCAGACGATGGGCCTGGGTTTTGCGATGTTCTTCGACCCCAGCACACGCGGACGCTCGTCGGCCATCAGCCAGTTCATGGCGCTGGTCGCGACGATGGCGTTTCTGGCCGTGAACGGCCACCTGATCCTGCTCGAGGCGCTGGCCGAAAGCTTCATCACGATGCCCATTACCGACACGCCGTTTTCATCGAATACCGCGCTCGAACTGGTGCGCTGGGGTGGACGCATCTTCTCGGCCGGGCTGCAGATCGCCATGCCGATCATTGCCGCGCTGCTCATCACGCAGGTTGCCCTCGGCATCCTGACGCGCGCCGCACCGCAGCTGAACATCTTCGGCATCGGTTTTCCGATCACGCTGGGCGTGGGTTTTTTGACGCTGAGCCTGGTACTGCCCTACCTCGGCGCGCCGATCGTCAACCTGTTCAACCAGGGTATCGAAGTGAGCAGATCATTGCCACGCGCCAGCAATCCGCAGCCGGGAGCTGCCGGTGCGCAGCCGACGGCGACACCGGTGGTGCCGGCGCCGGGATAACGGCGGCTGCCGCGCTGCGCTGCGCTGCGCTACAATGAGAATCATTCTCATCATTGACCATGCGCATGACCACGCCTGCTGCCGTTCCCACCTCCTTCCCACGCCGCCGCATCCTCGGCGCCGCTGCCGCACTGACCGCCCTGGGCACCCCGTTGGCGCGCGCTGCGGCTGAGTGGCAACCCGCCACGCTGCACCAGGCCCGGCAACTCGACATCACCTCGCCCATCACCGGCCAGACCTACCGTATCTTCATCAGCATCCCGACCACCCCGCCGCCACCGGCTGGCTACCCGGTCATCTATGCACTGGATGGCAACGCGACCTTTCCGACGCTGGCGCTGATGGCGCGCACGATCCTGCCGCGGGGCGCTGCGCTGCCCGTCGTCGTCGGCATCGGCTATCCGGGCGAGTTCGATTACGGGATGGGGCGCGGTCGCGACTACACGCCGCCGTCTGGCGCAGATGGTCCTGTGAAGGAAGGCGGCGCCGACCTGTTTCTTGACTTTATCGAACGCGAACTGAAACCGCTGATCGCAACGCTGGCGCCGCTCGATCCGGCGCGCCAGGCGCTGTATGGCCACTCATACGGCGGGCTGTGCACATTGCACGCGCTGTTCATGCGCCCGGCAATGTTCCAGACTTATCTGGCCGCCAGTCCATCGATCTGGTACCGCGAACGCGTGGTACTGGATGGTATGGACGGCTTCAAGCGGCGCGTTGCCGCCCTGCCGTCGAAGCCGTCGTTGATGCTGGCCGTGGGCGAGCTGGAACAACCATCCACCGCGAACGGCCCGCTGCAGGGTCGTGACGCGATTGCAGCCACACGCCGCATGGTGGACAACGCGCGTGAACTGGATGAGCGGCTGCAAAAAACGGGCACACTGGCGCGCGTCCAATTTCACCTGCTGGCGCACGAGGACCACGGGTCGGCAACCTTCCCGGCCATGGCACGTGGCCTTGAATTTTTCCTCACCTGACGTAAAGCGTGAAAAAATACCAATTAAATGTGCAGTAGTGCGACTTAGCCAACCAACAATATTGCCAAGACCCTGCTAGCCTGACGATCCCGGTGCCTCGCTGCGCCAGCCGCTGACCCACTCATGGGCACGAACGACAATGACCCTTTCCAGACCTCTCAAAATTACCGGCTGGATCTTGCTGGCCATAACCGTGGCAGTGATCCTGTTCCTCATGCTGTTCGACTGGAACATGCTGCGTCCTTACATCAACCGCAAGGTGTCGGAGACGACCGGGCGTGAATTTGCCATCCGCGGCGACCTGGACGTCAAGTTCCAGCGTGATCGCAACGGCGAAACGGGCTGGCGGCGCTTCGTGCCGCAGCCGCATATCACCGCCGACAACGTCTACATGAGCAATCCCGTCTGGAGCACGGTCGGCAAGCAGATGGCCGCTGCCCAGCGCGTCGAGGCCGGCGTGCGCATCCTGCCGCTGCTGACGAAGGATGTCGTGATCACCGACCTGCGCCTGGCCAATCCGGACATCGCCGTCCAGCGCCGCGCCGACGGCAGCAATTCCTGGACCTTCAAGGACAATGGCCCCTCCGAATGGAAGGTCGATTTGCAGCGCCTGGCCTTCGACCGCGCGAAGGTGCGTTACGTCGATGAGCCAGTGGGCCTTGATTTGCGCGCTACCGCCGATTCGATCAAGGGCGGCGAAACAGCCTCCACGGCGGTGGGCGTGCCACCGTACGGTCTGGCATTCACCCTTGCCGGCACCTACAACAAGGCAAAGATCACCGGTGGCGGCAAGGCCGGTGCGGTGCTGTCGCTCACCGGCGACGACACCAGCTTCCCGATCGAAGCGCAAGCCACCGCCGGCGACAACAAGCTTGGCCTGCGCGGCATCATCCGCGATCCGCGCTCGCTGTCGGGCTTTGCCCTGAAAATGCAACTGGCCGGCGCCAGCATGGCCGACCTGTACGAGTTGACCGGCGTGCTGCTGCCGGAAACGCCGCCGTATGCCACCAAAGGCACGTTGCTGGGCAAGAAGGACGGCGACTTCTGGACTTACACCTATAAAGACTTCACCGGCAAGGTCGGCGCCAGCGATATCGCAGGCACGCTGGCTTATGCCCAGCGCAAGCCGCGGCCACTGCTGACCGGCGCGCTGACATCGCAGCAATTGCGGCTGGCCGACCTGGGCCCGACCGTCGGCGCCGACACCGGCGAAGGCACCAAGGCCGCCGGCAAGGTCAAGGCCCCGGCGCCGGGCAAGGCCCTGCCGGTTGACCAGTTCAACACGGCCAAATGGGGCGCGCTCGATGCCGAGGTCAAGTTCACCGGCAAACAGATCCTGCGCACTGCCAACATTCCGCTGCGCGACATCGACACCACGATCCGCATGAAGGACAAGGTCCTGACGCTGACCCCGCTGAGCTTTGCGCTGGCGGGCGGACGCATCACGTCGAATATCCGGCTGGACGGTCGCGAAAAGACGCTGGATGCCTCGGCACGGCTGGCGGCGCGCGGCGTGAAGATCCGCGAGCTGTTCCCCAAGCTCCAATCGATGCAGGCAACCTTTGGTGAAATCAATGGCGATGGCGCGCTGGTCGGCAAGGGCAACACCGTGGCGGCCATGCTGGGCACGTCGCAGGGTGAAATCAATGCCGTGGTCACCGAAGGCACGGTCAGCCAGTTCGTCCTTGAGCTGGCTGGACTGAACGTGGCCAATGCGGTCTATGCCAAGATTTTTGGTGACAAGCAAACCATGCTCAACTGCGTGGCAGCGACGACCACGGTGCGCAATGGCCGTGCGAACATCGATCGCTTCGTGCTCGACAGTGAAGATGCGGTCGTGAACGCAACCGGCTATGTGGACCTGGCCACCGAGAAGCTCGACGTAGATGTGCGGCCGAAGACCAAGGGCGCGCGCATCCTGTCGTTGCGCACGCCGCTGTATGCGCGCGGCACCTTTACCGATCCGAAGGTGGGCCCGCATGTCGGACCGCTGGCGCTCAAGGCTGGCGCGGCGGTGGCGCTGGCAGCGATCAATCCGCTGGCTGCCTTGCTGCCGTTGATCAACGTCGACAAGGCGCCCGATACGAACTGCGGCGCCGAGATCAGCGCCGCGAAACAACCACCGAAGGTGAACGGGAAAGTCGCGCCGAAGATCAAAGGTAGTTAAACAGCGACAACCCGGACATCGTCTTGAACGACATCTGCGCTGCCTGCAGCGTCAGTTGCTGCTGCGAAAAGTCCGAGATGGCCTTGACAGTGTCAAGGCCCACCAGATCATCTAGCGTGGAAGCGTACTGGATGTCGAGGTCGTCACCGGTGCTGTCGAGGTAATCGAGCTCTTTCATGTGCGCGCCGACCGATGACTGCACCGTCAGCACGTTGTCGTGCGCATTCTTCAGATTGTCGATGGCCGTGTTCAGGCCATTGGTCAGCGCTGCCTTGCCGGCCGAGCCTTCGCCCGGCAGGCGCAGCGTGGCGATCAGGTCGGTCACGGTGGTAAACACCGACTGCTTCTGGCTCGGTTCGACGCTGAACGTATCGCCGTTGGCCGGCGCGCCCTTGATGTCGAAGGCCATCCCGCCAAAGGTGATCTGCTTGCCGGCTTCATAGGCATTGCCGCTGCTGACCACGGCTTTCGGATTGCTGCTCGTGTTGTAGACCGAATACGTGGTCACGGGCGGCGTGTCGGTACTGACGGCAAACTCGATCCCGTACTTGGTGCTGTTGAACGCCTGGCGGTCCACGACCGAGCCGGACGAGATCAGCGCCGCGCCCGTGTTGCTGCTCCCGGCCTGGGTCTGAAACGTACCGTTACCGGTCGGGATCGCCTCAAAAATGGCGCTGCCCGATGCCGACAGCGGTAATTTGCGCGAATCGCTTACCTGCAACTGACGCACGCCCTGATCGCCCTGGTAGGTCGCGCCGGTCGGCGTGCTGGTGAACGGCTGGGTCGTGGTCATGTAACCCGAAAACAGAAAACCGCCCGATCCGTCGGCAGTATTCGCGATCCCCAGCAGGTCGGCCAGGCGGCCTTCGAGCTCGGTGGCCAACTTTTCGCGGTCGCTCTGCACCATCGAGGCATTACCGCCCGTGACGGCCAGCGTCTGGATGTCTTGCAGCAAGTCGCCCGTGTTCTGCAGCGTCGATTCCACCTGCGCCAGCGACGACTTCGCGCTGTTGCGGTTGGTGGCGAACTGGGCATTGATGTCCTGCGACTGGCTTACTTCGAGCGCGCGCGCCGAAGCGACCGGGTCGTCGGCGGCGGTCAGCAGGCGGCGGTCGGTCGACAGCTGCATCTGCGTGCGCGCAAGCGCGCCTTGCAGTGTGTTGATCTGGCTGGTCGAGTTGGCATACAGGTTTGCGGTGCTGATACGCATGATGTTCTTTCGCTACGTTAGCGGCTGATCGACAGCAGCGTGTCGAAGATGGTGCCGGCGATCTGCATCACCTTGCTCGATGCCTGATAGGCCTGCTGATACTTGATGAGATTGGCGGCTTCTTCATCGAGATTCACGCCCGACACATCGGCCTGGGCGCCCTCGGCCTGTGCCAGCAAGGCATTGCCGGCCTGCGCATTGATCTGCACTTCGCGCGTCTTGTTGCCCACCTGGCTCACCATCTGCGCATACGACGACGTCAGCGTGGCGGTGCCATTGTTGAAGATGTTCTTGGTCTGCAGCTCGCCCAGCGCGGCGATGTTGCGGGTGTCGCCCACGCCGCTGCTGTTGGCCGCGATCGTGAACTTGTCGCCGTTGCCCGGCTTGCCGGTCATCGTGACACTGACGCCGCTGAAGCTGTAGGTCGAGCCGTTGTCGAACTTGACGTTGGCAGCATCCACCTGGCTTGACTCGCCCTTGCTGTTGACCACGGTGACCATGCCAGCCGGGAAGCCGGTCAGGCTGCCGCTGGTTTCATCGAAAGCAAGCGTGACCGGCAGCGTCGGCGGCGCGGTCAGGAAGTCCTTGGACACCTTGCCTTCGCTGATCTTGCCGGTGCCGGTATTGGTCAGCGGCATGCTGGTCAGAACCGGTGCTGCGGCGGCGATCTGCGAGACATCGTTGGCCAGCACCTTGAAGTTGGCCGCACCGTCGATGGTCGGGCGCACCAGGAACGTATCCTTGTTGCGTGCATTGTTCTTGAAACTGAGTTCGACGCCGTCGACTTCAAACGTGGCCACGCCGTTCGCGCCCGGCGTGACGGTCCCGACTTCCTTGTTGTCGGACTGGCGCACGACCTTGTAGTTGGTGCCGTTGAACGTGACTTCGTAGTCGCTGTCCTTGAGCTTGCTCGGATCGGTCACCTTGGCGCTCAGCTCGGCGGCCGGATTGGCATCGGTGCCCTTGGCGTTGTTGATGCTCGCGCCAACAAAAGCCGGCGCCACGTTGAAGAACGCCTGCCCCTTGTTGCCGTTCTGGTCCAGGCCCAGCTGGTGCTGTGCGTTGAACTCAAAGGCCATGCCGATCGCGATCTTGCCGAGCGCGCTCTGGGCCGTATCGAGCGTTTCGGTACGAAACTCGAGCAGACCGCCCAGCTTGCCGCCGGAGAGCGCGCCATCGGGCAGCACCGCCACCTTCGTACCGACCTGGTAACCCACTTCCATGCGGGTCAGGTCGGTTGGCGAGACCATCGCCGCCAGCTGGAACGAGTCGTTGCCCACCACCAGCGGCTGGCCGTTGCCGATGGAAATCGTCAGGCTGCTGTTGTCGCCCGGCGTGACGGTGGCCTTGACGAACTTGTTCAGTTCGAGCACCACCTGGTCGCGCTGGTCAAGCAGGTCGTTCGGCGGGCGCGTCGCGGACGAAGCGAAATTGGAAATCTGCTCGTTGAGCTTGGCGATCTGCGAACCGTAGGTGTTGATGGCGGTGACGCTCGCCTCGATTTCACCATTCACGCCGGTGCGGATTTCACCCAGGCGCGAATCAAGGTCTTGCAGGCGCGTGGCCAGCGTTTCGGCACTCGACAGCATCGCCTGGCGCGACGGCACCGACGCGCGGTTGGCAGCCATGTCCTGCACGCCCTTGAAAAAGCCCTGCATCGCCGGCGACAGGCCCGACGTGGTGTCGGCCAGCAGGTTGTCGATCTGCTTGATCTGCGAATAGTACGATTCCAGGCCGCTGGTGCTGGCCTGGGCCGTGCGCACCTGCGTGTTCAGGAAATTGTCACTGTAGCGCTTGATCTGCGCGATCTCGGTCCCGGTCCCGAGGAAGCCGACACCGGTATCGAGCGCGGCCGAGGTGGCCTGCACCACGGTCTGGCGCGAGAAACCCGCCACGTTCGCGTTGGCGATGTTGTGGCCGGTCGTGGCGAGGGCTGCCTGTGCTGCATACAACCCGGTCTTACCGATGGCGAGGAGGCTACCTGACATAATTTTTTTCTCTCTGTGACAGTACAGTCAACGGCAGGTTTTCAGAAAACTTGACGGTCGGCTGACATAAGAATGGCGTTCGACGGGTGCGTGTGCTCATCTATGTACATCACGCCAGCGAATTCTTGATCAGGCGGGTCAGCTTGGCCGCGTAGTTCGGGTCGGTCGCATAGCCGGCGCGCTGCAGGCCCTGGGCAAAGGTGGCCGCGTCGCTGCTGCCGATGACTTTTTCGTAACGCGGATTCTTCGCGATCATGTTTGCATAATCGCGGAACGAATCGGCCGGGCTGTCGTAGGCGCGGAATTTCTCGACCTTTGTCTGTGGCTTGCCATTCACGTATTCGGTGGTGACGGCGGTGGCGACCTTGCCTTGCCAGCCCGGGCCGGCCTTGATGCCGAACAGGTTGTTGCTGTTGCTGCCATCGGCATTCTTGATCATGCGTTTGCCCCAGCCGGTCTCGAGCGCAGCCTGGCCCAGCATGAACTTGGCCGGCACGCCGGTGGTCTGCTCGGCCGCATGGGCGTGCTCGTGCAGTTTTTCCTGGAATGCGCGCACGTGCGGCGCCTGGATGCGGCCCGTCTCGGTGGTTGCCGGCAGCGGCGGCGCCTTGCTGGCGGCCGTGCCAGCACCGGGCGCGGCGCCATTGCCGTACATGGCGGCAGCGTTGTTCAGCGACGGCGTCAGGCGGCCAGCGCCGGCAGCAGCGTCACCACCCATGCCATCGGCGCCAATGGCCAGCGCCTGCTGCCCCATCTGGTTCGCGCTCAGCTGGCGCACCAGCACATCGGCCAGGCCGACACCGCGCTTGGCCAGGTTCTGGCTGGTCTGCTGGTCGAGCATCGTTGTGAAGGTCTTGGTCTGCTGGTTGTCCAGCATGCCTTCCTGCGGCGTGGCGTCACGCATGCTCTTCATCATCATGTTGATGAACATCGCCTCGAACTGGGTCGCCGCTTCTTTCATGGCGGCCGGCGTGCCGGCTTTCGCGCTGTTCTTCAGCCCGTTGAGGCTGTTGGTGTCGAGCGCGAGCTTGCTGGTCTGGTCAAGGTTGGGCGATGCGATCATGACGTGTCTCTCGATTTAGATGATTTCGAGCTCGGCGCGCAGCGAACCGGCGGCCTTGAGCGCTTGCAGGATGGCCAGCAAGTCTTGCGGGGTGGTGCCGATCGAGTTCATCGCCTTGACCACTTCGGCCAGCGACGCCCCGCCCTTCACGTTGATCATCTGGCCCGGTTCCTTCTTGATCTCGACCGACTGGTTCTGCGTGACGACGGTCTTGCCGCCAGCCAGTGCGTTCGGCTGGCTCACCTGGGTGTCCGAGCCGATCGTGATCGACAGGTTGCCGTGCGAAATCGCGCAGTTGTCGAGCATCACGGCGCGGTTCATCACGACCGACCCGGTGCGGGCGTTCATGATGACCTTGGCCGAAGCCAGCGGCTGATTGACGTCGATCTGTTCCAGCATGCCCAGAAAGGCGACGCGCTGGTCGCTCGACGACGGCGTGCGCACGCGCACCACGCGCCCGTCCATGGCCGTGGCGATGCCGGGCCCGAACTGGTCGTTGACGGCTTCGACGACGCGCGCGGCGGTGGCGAAATCGGTCTCTTTCAGTTCCAGGCGAATCTGGTTGTTTTCGCCCAGGTTCGATGCGACGGCACGCTCGACCGTGGCGCCGGCAGAGATGCGACCGACGGCGAGGTGATTGACCTGCACCTGCGCGCCACCACCCTGCGCCTGGACACCCACGCCGCCGACCACCAGGTTGCCCTGGGCCATGGCGTAGACCTGGCCATCGGCGCCATGCAGCGGCGCCATCAGGAGCGTGCCGCCGCGCAGGCTTTTGGCGTTACCGATCGACGATACGGTGATGTCGAGCGTCTGGCCTGGCTGGGCAAACGCCGGCAGCGAGGTCGTGACCATCACGGCCGCCACGTTCTTCAGTTGCAGCTGGGTGCCGGCCGGCAGGTTAACGCCCTTCTGTTGCAGCATCGCGCGGATCGACTGCACGGTGAACGGCGTCTGGCTGGTCTGATCGCCCGTGCCGTCCAGGCCCACGACGATGCCGTAGCCGGACAACTGGTTCTGACGTACGCCGGCGATGGTGGCCAGGTCCTTCAGACGTTCGGCCTGGGCCAGGGGGGCGATGCCGCCGAAAGTGGCAGCCAACAACAGAGCGGAAGCAAATTTACGCATGGGTAGGTTCTTTCAGAACGGCAGCATCGACAGGAAGAAACGCGACAGCATCGACGTCACTTCGGCGCGATCCAGGCGGCTGTTGGTGCGGTATTCGACGCGCGCATCGGCGATCACGTTCGACGAGACCATATTGCCGGCCTGGATCGTGTCCGGACTAACCATGCCCGAGAAGCGGATGAACTCGGTGCCCTTGTTCATCGCGACCTGCTTTTCGCCGGCCACGATCAGGTTCCCGTTTGGTAGCACTTCGGTGACGGTCACGCCGATCGTGCCGGTGAAATTGTTCGACGCGCTCTGGTTGTCGCCATCGGCAAACTTGGTGCCCGATTCCAGCGCCACGCCGGCGCCGATCACGCCTGCCAGCAGGCCCGGGCTGGTGAAGCTCGCGCTGCCGCTCTTGTTGCCCGAACTCGCGCCGGCCTTGGTCGCCGACGTGCGCTCGCTGATATTGACGGTCAACAGGTCGCCGATATGACGGGCGCGGCGGTCTTCGAACATCGGCCGGTAGCTGTTGACATTGAAGATCGCGCCATCGGTGGCAGGGGCCCCGTCGACCAGCATCGGACGCGCGCTGGTCGGACCCTGCACGATGGTGGTGGGAGTGGCGGCGCAACCGGCGAGCAATACCAGCGCAGCGAACGAAGTCAGGATTTTCATGATGGCTGAAGAAAATTAAAGCTGCGACAGTTTTTGCAGCATCTGGTCAGATGTCGTGATCGCCTTGCTGTTGATCTCGTAGGCGCGCTGGGTCTGGATCATCGCGACCATTTCCTCGACCACGTTGACGTTCGACGCTTCCACATAACCCTGCATGATGTTGCCAGCGCCGTTTGTGCCAGGCACGTTCAGGTTCGGGTTACCCGACGCGGTGGTTTCGGTGTACAGGTTCTCGCCGCGCGACTCGAGGCCGGCCGGGTTGATGAAGGTGGCCAGTTGCAAGGCGCCGATCTGGGTGGTGGCCGTTTCGCCGGCGACATTGACCGATACGGTGCCGTCACGGCCCACCGTGATCGACTGGGCATTGATCGGCACGGTGATCGGCGGCTGGATCACGAAGCCGCTCGACGTCACGAGCTGGCCGTTCTGGTCTTTCTGGAACGAACCGTCGCGGGTGTAGGCCTGGGTGCCGTCCGGCATCAGCACCGGGAAATAGCCTGGACCGTTGACCATCACGTCCTTGTCGTTGCCGGTCAGCTGGGGATTACCCTGGGTGTGGATGCGCTCGGTAGCGACGGTGCGCACACCGGTACCGATCTGCAGGCCCGACGGCAGATTCGTCTGCTGGGACGATTGCGCACCTGGCTGGCGCACGTTCTGGTACAGCAAGTCCTCGAACACGGCGCGCGACTTCTTGAAGCCGGTGGTGCTGACGTTGGCGAGGTTGTTCGAGATGACGTCGAGATTGGTCTGCTGGGCTTCCAGACCGGTCTTGGCGATGTAGAGCGAACGGATCATTGCATTCTCCTATTGGTGGCAGGCGAATGCCTCCACGGACAATAGAATTATGCAGCGGCAACACTTAATTCAAAGCGAGGAGTTGGGTGGCTTTCGCCGCGTTGTTCTCGGCGTTCTTCAACAAGCTCATTTGCGTGTCAAAAGAACGTGCCAAAGCAATCATGTCGACCATGCAATCGACCGGATTGACGTTGCTGCCCTCGAGCGCCCCGCCCGCCACCTGCACGGTCGGGTCGGCCTGGACCGGCGCGCCGTTCTTGACGCGAAACAGCCCGTCGTCGCCACGCACCATGTCGCCTTGTGGCGGATTGACCAGCTTCAGGCGCCCGATCACCGCCGGTGCGGCCGGCGTGTCGACGTTCGAGATGGTGGAGATGGTGCCATCGCTGCCGATCGTCACGGTCGCGTCCGGCGGGATCGTGATCGGACCACCTTCGCCCGCAATCGTCTGACCGCCCGGCGTTTGCAGCACGCCGTTCGGACTCATCTGGAGCGCACCGTTGCGGGTGTAAGCCTCGGTACCGTCGGGCATCTGCAGGGCCAGCCAGCCCTGCCCTTTCACCGCCACGTCCAGATCGCGCCCCGTGGCCTGCAGCGGGCCGGAAGCGAAATCGTTGCCTGCAGTCGAGTCGACGACAAACGCGCGGGTCGGCATGCCCGGGCCCTGCACCGGCGCCGCGCGGAACATGTCGATCTGGGCGCGAAAGCCCGTCGTGCTCACGTTGGCCAGGTTGTTGGACGTCGTGGCTTGCTGCTCGAGGATGTGCTTGGCGCCGGAGGCGGCGGTATAGATCAGGCGGTCCATGGTGATTTCCTAGATGGTTTAACGCAGGTTCACCAGCGTCTGCAACACCGAATCCTGCGTCTTGATCGTTTGCGCATTCGCCTGGTAGACGCGCTGCGCGGTGATCATGTTGACCAGCTCGGCCGTCAGATCGACGCTCGATGCTTCGGTGGCCGACGCCTGCAGCACGCCCAGGCCGCCGGTACCGGCGGTGCCCATCAGCGGGATGCCGGAATTGGACGATTCAGCCCAGGCATTGTTGCCCAGTGGCTGCAGGCCATTCGGGTTGGTGAAGTTGGCAAGCACGACCTGGCCCAGGACCTTGGTCTGGCCATTGCTGTACTGGCCCTGGATGCTGCCATCGGCGCCGGTGGAGAAGCGCTGCAGCGAACCCGGCTTGTAGCCGTCCTGCGCCAGGAACTTTTCGCTGGTGGTGGTGCCGTACTGGGTGGTGCCGGCGAAATCGATCTGCACTGGCAGATTCAGTTCGGCGCCGGTCGATGGCACGATCGGGATGTCGATGTTGAACTTGCCCGCAGTGCCCGTGCTGGCCAGATTCAGTGCGCCATTGGTGTCGAACTTGAGCGTACCGATGGCTTTCGGCTCCATCTTGAGCGCCTTGGCAATCGCGGCGTCGATCTGCACCGGGGTCGCACCGGGGATCGCTGCGGCGGCAGCGGCGGCGGTGCGCACTTCGGCCAGGTTGTCGGGCGTCGCCAGATTGCCGGCGCCGGCCACGACGGCATTGGCGGCGTCGTTGGCGTAGGTGGCAATCGTGGTGGCCAGCGTGGCCGCCACGGGCGGCACGACCTTGCTTGCCGCATCCCAGGCGCCGCGCGAGGCGACGGCCGCCGGGTCGGTCTGGGCCTTGCCCACCGCGTCCAGCGCACCAATCTCGGTGCCGTCCTTGGCAGCAAACACATTCCAGGTACCGTCGCCGGTCGGCGACTTGACGTAGAAGGTCGACAGCGTGTGCGAATTGCCCAGCGTGTCATACACGCTCATCGGCACCTGCTTGTTGTAGGTGTCCGGATCGGCCGGATCGAAGTCCGCTTTCTTCGGCGGGCTGGCGCGCGAATCAAGCTGAAGCTGGATCTGCACTTCCGACGTGACCTTGGGCGGCTGGTCGGCCGTATCGATCCTGAGCGGCACGGCGGTGCCGGCGGCCAGCAGGCCATTGGCGCCCAGGCCATAGCCGGTCAGCTTGGCCCCCTGGGCGTTGACGATGAAACCTTCCTTGTCGAGCGAGAACTGGCCATTGCGCGAATATTGCGTGACACCGGCCTGCTCGATGCGGAAGAAACCGGCGCCGTTGATGGCGATGTCGAGCGGGTTGCTCGAGGCTTCGACGTTACCCTGCGTGAACTGCTGGGCGATGGCGGCGGTTTTCACGCCGATACCGGCGGTCATGCCGCCCGCACCGTTGAGTGCATTGGCGTAGACGTCGGCAAATTGGGTGGTCGAGCCCTTGAAACCAACCGTGCTGGCGTTGGCGATGTTGTTACCGATAACGTCCAGCGATTTGGCAGCAGCGTTCAAGCCGCTCAGGCCTTGTTGGAAAGACATGGTAATGCTCCAGTATAAGGTGAGAGAGTAAGCGGCCTGGCTTACAGAACTTGTTTGATATCGGCGAGGGAAACAGCGCCCTTGCCCGGCAGGTTCAGCTTGACGCCGTCCTTGCCATTCGTCGTGACGCTGGCCACGCTGTCGAATGACAGGGCTTTGGCGTCGGTGAGCTGTTCGCCGCCACGCGATGCGATCACGCGGAAGGTATAGCTTCCATCGGGCAGCACAACGGGCTTGCCGTTGGCGTCCAGATTATTCGGGTCGGGGACACCATCCCACGCAACCGGCACGATCCCGGCTTTCTGCTCGCCCAGCTCGATCGCCGCCACATCCTTGCCCGTGGCCTTGTCGACGACCACGACCTGCAGCTTGTCGGCCGGGCTGTCCAGCTCGACGCCCAGGATGGCCTGGCTCTTCGACAGCAGGATGCCATTGCCTTCGACCAGCACGCCGTGGCCGATCAGATTGGTTGCCGACAGCGATTCGCTCGACTGGTAGCTGGCCTTCAGCGACTCCAGCGTGGTGTTGAGCTTGTTCACGCCGGTGACGGTCTGCAGCTGGGCCAGCTGGCTCGTCATCTGCGCGTTGTCCATCGGGTTCATCGGATCCTGGTTCTTCAACTGGGTCACGAGCAGCGTCATGAACTTGTCGGTGTCGGCCTGGACGCCATCTTCGGCGGTCTTCGCCTTGGCGTTCATGGTTGCCTGCAGGCTGGAAATATCGGACGTTGCGGTCTTGCTGGTAATTGGGCTGGTCATGGTATCGATCTGGTAGCGCTTACTGGCCGATGGTCAGGGTCTTGAGCAGCATGGTCTTGGCTGCATTCATGGTTTCGACGTTGGTCTGGTACGAGCGCGAGGCCGACAGCATATTGACCATCTCGTCGACCACGTTCACGTTCGGCATCGATACATAGCCCTTGTCGTCGGCCATCGGATGCTTGGGGTCGTACATCTGCTTGAGCGGCGACGGGTCTTCGACCACTTCGCGCACGCGCACGCCGGTCGCGCCCGAGGCGGTGGGGACCGACTCGAACACGACCGACTTGGCGCGGTAGGCTTCGCCCGACGGCGACGTGGCGCTGTCGGCATTGGCCAGGTTGCTGGCCACCGTATTCAGGCGCTGCGCCTGGGCGCTCATGGCCGAACCGGACACGTTAAAGATATTAAATAGCGACATGGCGAGTTTCCTTATTGGCCCTGGATCGCGCTCAGGAGGCCCTTGATCTGGCTGTTGATCATGTTGATCCCGGCCTCGTAGCGCAGCGCATTGTCGGCAAACTGATTGCGCTCGACGTCCATGTCGACCGTGTTGCCGTCGACGCTGCCCTGCACCACGCCGCGGTACAGTACCGGCGTGCCATTGGCCAGCGTGTCGCCGGTGGCAAGACCGCGCGCCATGTGCTGGGTGTTGGTGGTGTTCATCGCACCGCCCGGCTTGCTGCCTGCCATTGCTCCCTGCAAGGCTGCCGCGAAATCGATGTCGCGCGCCTTGTAGTTCGGGGTATCGGCATTGGCGATATTGGACGCCAGCAGTTCCTGGCGCTGCGAGCGCAGGGACAATGCCGTTTCATTAAAACGCATGTAGTCGTCGAGTTTGCCGATCATGCCGCCTCCGGGCTGTGCTTTGTTGGGACAGAAGCGATCATACGGTTCGGTTCGCCACACCAATCGACGGAGAAGAGCCAACATTCCCCCCGCTATTCAAAGTTTCACTACGGAATCATTGGACCTAAGATAGCAGCATTCCCGAATCTCTGGTCGACCGCCCAACCATGACAGCAAAACTTGTCGCTTTTTCGCTGCTGGCACTTGTATACAGTGTTGCGCAGGCCCAGCAGGGGGCGAACAGCCGCCAGCAACCCGAGGCCGTGCGCGCCGTGGTGCAGCAGTTCCTGGTCACCCAGAGCGCCGGCCTGCCAGGCAAGGTGAGCGTGCAGGTCGGCGGTATCGACCAGCGCCTGAGCCTGCCAGCCTGTCCGGCGCCGGAAGCCTTCCAGCAACCGGGCGCCCGTCCATGGGGCAAGACAACGGTGGGCGTGCGCTGCACGGCGCCGGCGTGGACGATGTATGTGCAGGCCCAGGTCAGCGTGGTGGCCGAGTATGTTGCCGCCGGCGTGCCGCTGGCCCAAGGCCAGCCGCTGTTGCCCGGTCAGCTGGTGATGGTAAAAGGCGATATCGCCGCGATGCCGAACGGGATCATTACCGACATGGCGCAGGCGCTGGGCCGTACGCCCACCGTGTCGCTGCCTGCCGGCACCGCACTGCGCGTGGATGCCCTGCGCAGCCAGGCCGTCATCAAGCAGGGCCAGGCGGTGCGGCTGGTATCGCGCGGTTCGAACTTTTCGGTGAGCAGTGAAGGCAAGGCCATCAACAATGCCAGCGATGGCCAGATTGTCCAGGTACGCACGACGGCCGGCCGGATCATCAGTGGCACGGCGCGCGATGGTGGCACCGTGGAGATCGTTTTATAAATAATTGTAATTTCTCCTTCGCCGAATCGGTGATGATTGCTAAAGTTTGTAAAGGCACAGCCGTTACAACAAGCAGATCCCGGAGCTTGTGCTCCGCGCACCGAGAAGGATGAAGCCGTGAAAATCAACGATACACTCAAGAGCAACCCAGGCCTTCAACCCGCCACCACGCAGACGAACAATGCGCGTGGCGCCGACAAGGCAGCAACGACCGCGCCCCTGACCGGTGCGCAAACCGACAGCGTGCGCCTGTCCCCGCAGGGCCAGGCCATGGCCAGCAGCATCGGTAGCGGCGCGGCCGTATTCGACGCCAAGAAAGTAGAACGTATCAAGATGGCCATCGCCGATGGCCAGTTCCAAGTCAACTCCGAGAAAGTGGCTGACGGCTTGCTCGACACCGTACGCGACTTGCTCCATTCGAGACAACGCTAAACCATGACCAACAGCCCGTTCCAGACCCTCGCCGCCGAACACCATCACCTCACTGCCCTTCTGGCGCTGATGAAACAGGAACAGCAATCCCTCGTGTCGCTCGATGCCGACACGCTGGCGGCGCTGACCCCACGCAAGAACGCGATGCTGGCCGACCTGGCCTCGCTGTCGCAACAGCGCCACGCAGCGCTGGCCGCGGCAGGCTGCGATGCATCGGAAGCGGGCATGGAACCATGGCTGGCCGTCAATGACGACGGCGACGTACGGCAACAATGGGAGCGCATGCTCGACGCTGCGCGCGAAGCAAAAGAACTCAACCGCGTCAATGGCATGCTGATCAACAAGCAGCTGGCGCACAACCAGGGCGTGCTCAACGCCCTGCGCACCCCGACCAATGCACCGACCGGCACCATCTACGGCGCCAGTGGCCAGACCATGGGCGTGGGTGTCTCCAAACGCTACGTCGTCGGGTAAGCGCTGGCGCTGGCAAGACCACCTCTGCGGCTTGTCTCGTTAAAATAAAGTAATTGAACAACGGCGCCAAATAAGCGCCCGGCCTGGATACATCGACGGCATAATACCGGCTCGGTTCGGTTTGCCCCCCTCTTTGTCCATCACTGCGCATCCCATTGCGCCAGGTCCGTTCGCCATGCTCGCCACCCAGCAGATTTTCCTGATCGCATCCCTGCTTTGCTTTCTTGTTTATCTTGCGCTGGGGTCGGCGGGCTCGCAATCCCTGCACGGCATGCGCGCAATGCGCTGGGCCGCGCTGCTGGGATTGCTTGGCAACCTGCTGTATGCGTTCGGCCGTGAATTGCCGACGCTGCTGGGTTACGAAGTGGCAAACATGGCCTATTCCGGCGCCGGCGCGGCACTTGCCGCCGGCTATCGCCAGCTGTCCGGACGCCAGGCGCATGTCAGGATGCTGGCATTGCTGGTCGCTGCTGTCGGCGTCCTGACGGTGGTGTTTCATGACTGGTTCGACTCGTTCACGCTGCGCAGCGCCGTCGTCTCGCTGTTCCAGGCCGGCGTCTGCATCGACATCGCGCACAGCGTGCTGGCCGGGCGCGGCGAGCACCAGCGCCGCCTGCATGGCCAGTTGCACCTGCAAGGACCGGGACAGCAGCATGTACAGCGCTTCGTGCTGCTCATGTGCGCGCTGGTCGCCGGCGGGCATGGGGTACGCATGCTCTGGCTGCTGGTCGCGCCCAACCCACCGACCTCGCTGCTGCAGCCCAGCACTGCCAGCCTGGCGATCCTGACCGTCGCCGCGCTGGCATTGCCGGCGCTGACCCTCGGGGGCCTGTTGACCCTGCACCGCCACATCGTGCACCAGGCCGAATACATCGCCAACCATGACCACCTGACCGGTGCCTGGTCGCGCAAGGCGTTTTTCGAGATCGCCGAACGCGAGACCACGCTCGCCACCCACCGGCGCCAGCCACTGGCCCTGATGCTGATCGACCTCGACCATTTCAAGGCCATCAATGACAGCGCCGGCCACGAAGCCGGCGACATCGCCTTGCAGCTGGTGGCCACCCGCGCGCGCGACACGCTGCGCGCCATCGATTGCATCGCGCGCCTGGGCGGCGATGAATTCGCGGTGCTGCTGCCGGGCGCCGACCTGGCGCGCGCGAGCGCCGTGGGCAAGGCGCTGGCTGCAGCACTGCGCGAGGCTACCAGCACCATGCCGGCTACGCAACGCCAGCTCACGCTGAGTATCGGCGCGACTGTCACGCTGGACGGGGAACCGTTCAAGACCACGCTCGCGCGCGCCGATTCGGCGCTGTACGCCGCCAAGTCGGCCGGCCGCGACCAGGTGATCGCGCTGGCTCCGCCGCTGCATGTCGTGCGGCCATCGCCAAAATTCGCTGCCAGTCGCTGAGCGATCAGTCCTACGTCGTGACGCTCCGCGCTCCTATTGGGAAGCGTGGCATGCGCACCCACCTCTTGTTCATACCAACGCATTCAGGAGAACCGCATGAACAACGACAATACCAACGATCCGAAAGACACCGGCCTGCGCGACGGCGGTCCCGATTCCTATGCCGGCTTTGTGGCGAATGATGCCGACGGCGACTCGAGTATCGGTCACCCTGCCAAAGGCACCAGCCAGTCGGGCATCAACAGCAATTTCGCCAAAGCGGCGCCAGAGAGCAACGTTGGTCCGGCAGGCGCGCCGCAGGCGAGCCACGGGCAGGCAACCGGTGACGTCCCGGGTGGCTCGCGCCCCAAGGCGCCAGGCGAGCCGGACGGCGAAGCATCCGACGGCGGCACGGATACACCAAAACAACAGGGCTGATTGGCCACTCTTGCAGCTATCAGCCGCGCAGCAGGCGCGTCGTTGACTTTCCCGGCTGCGAACCGGGAAACAACACGCGCGCCG
Organism: Telluria sp. LT1R51-2; assembly: GCF_059685775.1. Taxonomy (NCBI): domain Bacteria; kingdom Pseudomonadati; phylum Pseudomonadota; class Betaproteobacteria; order Burkholderiales; family Oxalobacteraceae; genus Telluria; species Telluria sp. LT1R51-2. The sequence continues at coordinate 3,234,025 of NZ_JCASIM010000001.1, forward strand.
TGCGCTCCGGATCCAGCTGAATCGCTTCGGCGCAGGCATGCGCCACCAGTATGTCCAGGCCGAGTGTCGGCCTGAGATCGCGGTTATCAAGCAGGTCGCCGGAAGCGAGTCCGGGCCAGTCGGCAATCACCTGCCCACCCTTGACTGCACCACCAATCAGCATCGCAGCCGAGGCCGTCCCGTGGTCCGTCCCACCCGTGCCGTTGGCCGCGACAGTACGGCCGAACTCGGTTGCGACGAGAATCGTCGTCTGGCTCCACGTATCGCCCAGCCCCTGCTGCAGCCCGCCAATCAAGTCATCCAGATTGTTCAGCTGCGTTGCCATGCGCCCTTTCTGCGCACTGTGCGTATCCCAGCCATTGGTTTCGATCATGGCGATCCGGGGGCCATCGGCGCGCGCCAGGAAGCCTGCTGCCACCTTGCCCAGTTCAGCTGAGGACTGCTGGCCCTTGCCAGTGGCAGCCATGCCGGCCATGCCCTGTGCCTTGAGCGCCGTCGACCAGAGCGCGCCCAGTTGCGCATCCTCTTCATAGAGTTTTTGCACGCGTAGCAGCAGATCGTCGTTGGCGTGCGGCAGGCCGGATGGCGCATACGACGCGACATCGACCGCGCCACGCAGGGCCAGCGGCAGTGTGGGGGCAAACGCAATCGCCTGATTGCTGCGTCGTGGCAGCATGCCGGCCAGCCGGTTCATCCAGCCGTCCTTGACGTCGAACGGCGCCTTGCCGCCCGTCTCCAGAACATTCTGCGCATCGAAGTGCGAGCGCTCGCGGTAGGGAGACGCCACCGCATGGAACAGGCTGGCCTGCCCCGCCTTGTACAGTCCGGCAATGCCGGTCAGCGACGGGTGCAGCGCAAAAGTGCCGTCGAGCTTCAACGCCTCGGCGGGATCGATGGCGAGCGCCCCGCGCAGGCGCGCATAGGCCGGATCGGCGTAGGGAATCACCGTGTGCAGGCCGTCGGCGGCGCCGCGCTGGATGATGAACACGAACCGGCGCTCGGTCTCGGCGCCAGCGAATGCGATTCGGGGCGCGGCGAGCAATGCTGCTGCGCTGGAAATAAAACCACGTCGATTGAGCATGTTTTACCTTCTCAGGAATTCGGGCGACGCCAGCAGCAATGCGAGCGCGTTGGCGGGGCTTTCTGCCTGTGCAATCGCCATGGCGCTGCCCCGGCTCAAGGTAGTTGGCAGCACGCGTGGCGCCAGGGCGCGCGCATCGATCTTGTTGCCGAACTCCGTGGCAAGTCGTTGTGCAATTTCTACCCGGCGCAGCAGCGCATCCGGGGCCGCCCAGGTGGCCGTCACATCCCCATAGCCGGCCGGCGAGCCGGGTCGCCAGACAGGTTGGCCGAGCCGGCCCAGCAGAAACTGGATGCGCGCAGCCGGCACCGTCTGCACGCCCATCGCGCGCAGGCCGGACAGCGTCCAGTCCCAGGGCGACTTGAACTTGGCGGCCATTGGCGGCAGGCTGTCTGCTGCACTTATCAGTTCGCGGTACAGCGCCGTCAGGTCGCCGCCGCTCTGCAGAAACTTGTCGGCCAGCCGCTTGACCAACGCCGGCGGTGGATCGTCGGTGATGAAGTGGCGGGCCAGTTTGGTGGCGATATGGCTGGCGGTCGCTGGCGCCCTGGCCAGATCGCGCAGGATGGCCGTTGCCTGCTGCTCGCCATCGTCGGCATAGCTGCGGCCAAGCACCGTGCGCACGCCCGGCTCATGCTGGTTCGCCTGGAACCGGAAAGTTTGCGCGGCGTCCTCAGGCGACTGCGGGCCGGGCAGCGTCCAGCCGGTCAGTGCGCGGGCAAATTCCAGCACGTCGGCCTGGGTGTAGCCGCTGCGCACACCCAGCGTGTGCAGCTCGAGAATTTCGCGCGCCAGATTTTCGTTCAGACCACGGGTCGGGCGATCCGGCGCCTTCGCGCTGGCCCGGCGTGCTGCGACGCTATCCGGCCCCGTCGAAACGGACTGGTCGAGATACAGCAGCATCGCCGGATGGCGCACGGTGGCGAGCAGCAGATCCTCGAACCGGCCCAGGACATGGGGCCGGATGGCGTCGGCCTCGTAGCTGGCAGAAAAGCCGAGGACCGGGACTTTTTCAACGGAGATCGCGAAATGGTTGGCCCAGAAGTGGGTCAGGCGCTCGACGAACGGCGTGCTGCTCTGCAGGGCGCTGTTGGTGCGCGCCTCCACGCCGGCCAGATAGGCTGCCCGGCCCGCGCGCTGGTAGTCTGCACGGACGCTCGCACGCTGCGCCTCGGGTGCGCTGCGGATGGCGGCTTGCTGCTCGGTCCACTGTGCGACGCGCATCGGCGTGCGCTCGATGGCACGCCATGGCGGCGGCAACGGCTCGTACTCGTCGAGCTGCGCCAGCAGCCAGCGCCGTGGATCGGCAACGGGCTGGTCGTCCGGTCGCGCACCGAGGCCCAGGCGGTTGCGCGCAATGGAATCGTTGATCATGGCCCCGAGTATAGAACCGTAACTGCCCTGGCAGGCCATACCGGCCTGGCTGGTATGTAACTGTCCGTAACCGCCTGACCAGTAGTGCGTGCAGATTTCCTTTCATATTTGTGTCATTACAACAGTGTGGGTGCAAATACATTCGCACAAATCTATATAATACGGCCTCGTCCCCTCGAGCCCACCATGTCCCACGACCCCTCTCCGCACGACGTACGCTCCGCCTTCAAACGCGAACTCATTTCTGCCAATCTCTGGCGCACCCGCATCGTCGTCGTCGGCACGGCCTCCATCGCCGGCCTCGTTGTTGTGGCATTCACCTGGCTGGCCGAGTCGGCATTCGCCCGGTTCAACAAGATCGCCGAATTCGCCTGGTGGGTGCCCCTGATCTGGACGCCGCTCCTGTGCGCCGCCATCGTCTGGATCACCCGGCGCTTCGTGCGCGGCGCGGGTGGCTCCGGCATTCCGCAAGTGATGGCGGCGCTCGACCCGGCGATTTCCGGCGGCCGGCGGCCCCTGCTCGTGTCCCTGAAAATCAGCTTCGCCAAGATCGGCCTGACCTCGGCCGGCCTGCTGGGCGGCCTGTCGCTGGGGCGTGAAGGCCCGTCGGTCCAGATCGCTGCCGGCGTGATGCTTGCCGCGCGCCGCTGGCTGCCGCGCGGCAGTGGCATCAGCGCCCATTCGCTGCTGGTGGCCGGTGGCGCGGCCGGTATCGCCGCCGCGTTCAATACGCCGCTGGCGGGGATCATGTTCGCCATTGAAGAATTGTCGCGTGCGCCCGAGCAGCGCAACAGCGGCCTGATCGTCGCGGCGATCGTGCTGGCCGGCCTGATCGCCGTGTCTGTTCACGGCAATGGCCCGCACTTCGGCGTCATCCATCCGGGGCCGATCGGCTTGTCGTTGCTGTGGCCGGGCTTGCTTGCCGCCGTCGTGTGCGGCTTTGCCGGCGGCCTGTTCGCGCGCGTGCTCATCGCCAGCCTGCGCGGCGTTTCGCCCGACCTGCCCACCCGCTGGCGCGCCCGCTATCCGGTGCGCTTTGCACTGGGCTGCGGCTTCCTGATCGCGGTCATCGGTGTGCTCAGCGGTGGAGCGACCTACGGCAGCGGTAACGAAGCCACGCGCAGCTTGCTGGAGAACGAAGCCAACGTGCCGGCGGCGTTTGCGCTCTTCAAATTCGTCGCAACCTGGCTGACTGCCTGGTCGGGTGTGCCGGCCGGTATCTTCGCGCCGTCGCTGTCGATCGGTGCGGCCATGGGTCAGAACATCGCCTCGATTACCGGCTACCCATACAGCGCCGCACTGATTGCGCTGGGCATGGTGGGCTTCCTGGCGGCCGCCACGCAGGCGCCGCTGACGGCTTTCATCATCGTCATGGAAATGGTCGATGGCCACAGCATGGTGCTCAGCCTGATGGCCTGCGCGGTTGTCGCCAGTACGGTGTCGCGCGTGCTCACGCCGCCGCTGTACAGCGCACTGGCGACGATCCAGTTGCCGCCGCGCCCCGTGCACCCGGCGGCCCCGGGCGAGCCACCCGAGCGGATGCCATGACGCGCATTCCGCGCCGAAACGTGGGGCGGCTTGTCGATTGATTACGTTATAATCCGGCCAGGGTGTTCATGCCGCCAGGCATGACAGGATTTGCGCTGGTCGGGCCGCCACGCGGGCTACCACGCGACCACCATGCACCTGCACTCACACCCGGCTTCCCGGCCACTATCCGCTATCCATGACATGATCGGCCGCCATGGCTGTATCAGTCTACCCCCTACTCTCACGAGCGCCCCGGCAGCAGCTGCGCCGCCTCATTCCACACGGGGGTTGCCAGATGACGCCCAAGCACTTTTGGAGATCCACCATGCGCATTGAAAAGCGTCTATCGAACACGTTCAAGGCATTCGCAGCATCCGGCAAGGCGGGCGGCACGGTCCTGATCCTGTGCACCATCCTGTCGCTGATGGTCGCCAATTCCCCGTGGGGTGCGCCGTACCTGGCGTTCTGGCAAATCAATCTGGCTGGCCTGAGCGTCGAGCTGTGGATCAACGATGCGCTGATGGCCATCTTCTTCCTGTTGATCGGCCTGGAACTGCAGCGCGAACTGAATAACGGCGAGCTGTCCGACCTGCGCAACGCGCTGTTGCCGATCATTGCCGCAGCCGGCGGTGTGGCGGTGCCGGCGCTGATCCACTTCACGCTCAATGGCGGCACCCACGCCCAGCCGGGCATGGGCATTCCAATGGCCACCGACATCGCGTTCGCGCTGGGCGTGCTGGCCCTGCTGGGCAGCAGGGTGCCGGCGTCACTCAAGATTTTCCTGACCGCGCTGGCCGTCATGGACGACCTGGCCGCCATCATCGTCATCGCCGTGTTCTATACGGCCGAGCTCAAGGTCGGCTATCTGGTCGGCGCGCTGGGCATGTTCGTCGCCTTGTTCCTGATGAACCGTCGCCTGCGGGTGCTGGCGCTGTGGCCCTACTTGCTGGGCGGCGCGGTGATGTGGTTCCTGATGCTGATGTCGGGCGTGCACGCGACGATTGCCGGCGTGCTGCTGGCCTTCACGATCCCGTATTCGCACACGCAGGACGATCCCGCGTCGCCCGCACACCGCATGGAGCACGTGCTGCACACGCCGGTGGCTTTCCTGATCCTGCCGATCTTCGCGCTGGCCAATACCGGCATCGTGATCGGCGCCGGCTGGGCCGGCGAACTGATGTCGTCGAACAGCCTGGGCATTATTGCCGGCCTGGTTGCCGGCAAGCCGGTCGGCATCTTCCTGTTCACCTTTGCCGCCGTGACGCTCGGCGTGTGCCGCTTGCCGCTCGACCTGGCATGGCGCCACGTGATCGGCGCGGGCCTCTTGGGCGGGATCGGCTTCACGATGTCGATCTTCATCACCAACCTGGCGTTTGTCGGCGAGGCCGGGATCATCAACGCGTCGAAGATGGCGATTCTGGCAGCGTCGCTGACGGCAGGCATCCTGGGCTTCGTCTGGCTCAAGCTGTTCGGCGCGCCGGCCGAAGGCGATCTTGACCCGGACACCATGGATTTCGACGACGGCGCCACGGACACCGGGCCAGCCCGGGCGGCATGACCACCATCCTGCATCCGGCCAGGGTTGTCGTCCTGCTGTTTGCAGGCGCGATCCTGGCCGGCACGTTGCTGTTGATGCTGCCGCTGGCGAGCGCCAGCGGCCATGGCGCGCCGTTGATGGTGGCGTTCTTTACGGCAGTATCGGCCGTGTGCGTCAGCGGCATGGCCGTGGTCGATACGGGCACCTACTGGTCGGGCTTCGGCCAGGCGTCGATCATGTTGTTGTTCCAGCTGGGCGGCTTCGGCATGATGACGGCTGCCACGCTGCTCGGGCTGATGGTCAACCGCTCGTCGCGCCTGCGCACGCGCCTGATCGCGCAGACCGAGACGCGCTCGCTGGGCATGGGCGACATCGCCAGCGTGGCCCGGGTCGTGCTGACCGTGTCGGTGCTGCTGCAGCTCGTGATCGCCGCCATCCTGTTCGTGCGGCTGCGCGCCGGGCACGATCTGGCGTGGGGCGACGCGGCGTGGAGCGCCCTCTTCCACGCCGTCTCGGCGTTCAACAACGCCGGCTTTTCGCTGCATGCCGACAGCCTCACCCGCTATGCGAGCGACGGGCTGGTGCTGCTGCCGATCATGGTGGCCATCGTGGTCGGCGGCATTGGTTTCCCGGTGCTGCACGACCTGCGCCACCGCTTGCGCGATCCGCGCCACTGGTCGCTGCACACCAAGCTCACCCTCACCGGCACGCTGATGTTGCTCGTGGGCGGCTTCGCCACGGTGCTGCTGTTCGAGTGGAACAATGCCGCCACGCTGGGCGGGCTGTCGACACCCGACAAACTCCTCAACAGCATGTTCATCTCGGTGGCGTCGCGCACGGCGGGCTTCAACACCGTCGACTACAGCGCGCTGACGCCCGAGACCTGGGCGCTGCACTATCTCTTGATGTTCATCGGCGGCGGCAGCGCGGGCACGGCGGGCGGCGTCAAGGTGGCGACCGTCATGATCCTGGTCCTGCTCGTCGTGGCCGAAGCGCGCGGCCAGTCCGATACCGAGGCCTTCGGCCGCCGGGTCGGGATGGCGGCGCAGCGCCAGGCCGTTACCGTGCTGGTGCTGGGCAGCGTGATCGTGGCGCTGGGCACGCTGGCGCTGCTGCGGATCTCGCATTTCCCGACCGATCAGATTATCTTTGAAGTCATCGCGGCCTTTGGCAGCGCGGGCCTGTCCACCGGCATCACGGCCCAGCTGCCGGCCTCGGGCCAGGTGGTGCTGGCCTTACTCATGTTCATCGGCAGGGTCGGCACGATCACCCTCGCGACCTCGCTCGTTCTGGGCAAGCGGCGCATGCCCTATCGTTATCCGGAGGACCATCCAATTGTTGGGTAGAATTTTCACAGAACAGTTCGCCTTTTCGGCGGGCGACAGCGTCGTCGTCATCGGCCTGGGGCGCTTTGGTGGTGCGGTCGCGCAATCGCTGATGCGCCTGGGGCACGACGTCATGGGCATCGACCGCAAGGAAGACCTGGTGCAGCTCTGGAGCGAGCGGCTCACGCACGCCGTGCAGGCCGACTCGACCAACGAGAACGTGATGCTGCAACTGGGTGTGGCCGACTTTTCGCACGCCATCGTCGCCATCGGCTCGGACCTGGCGGCCAGCCTGATGACGCTGATGGTGCTGTCCGAACTGGGCATCAAGGATATCTGGGTCAAGGCGATGACGCCCGAACACGGCCAGATTGCGCAGCGCATCGGCGCCCATCACGTGGTCTACCCCGAAGCGGACATGGGCGCGCGCGTGGCCCACCTGATCACCGGGCGGCTGATGGACTTCATTGAGTTCGAGGACGGGTTTGCGATCGCGAAGATCAATGCGCCGGCCGAGACGCACAACCTCACGCTGGCCGAATCGCACGTGCGCGCGCGCTTTGGCGTGACGGTGGTGGGCGTGAAACGGCTCAACGAAGACTTCCAGCATGCGCTGGGAGAAACCCGGATCCTGCCGGGCGACCTGTTGATCGTGTCGGGCCCGACCAAGAAGATCGAGCTGTTCGCCGGCGGCGAGAAGAAAGGCAAAAGACGCTAGGGCCGTGCCAGGGCCCCGCGTCTGCTCGCCCTGTTACTCGAACACTTCCGCAGTGGCGAACATGGTGCCCTTCTCGTCCTTGGCCGACACCGACGGCGTCGCGCTGATCGGCCAGTTAATGGCCAGGCTCGGATCGTTCCAGACGATGCAGCGTTCGTGCTCGGGCGCGTAGTAGTCGGTCGTCTTGTAGACGAACTCGGCCGTTTCGGACAGCACGACGAAGCCGTGCGCGAAACCTTCGGGCACCCACAGCTGGGCCTTGTTTTCGGCCGACAGGATTTCACCGACCCACTGGCCGAACGTCGGCGACGCACGGCGCAGGTCGACCGCGACGTCGTAGACGCTGCCGGCGACGACGCGCACCAGCTTGCCCTGCGGCTGCTTGATCTGGTAATGCAGGCCGCGCAGCACGTTGCTGGTGGATTTCGAGTGGTTGTCCTGCACGAACGACACCTTGCGGCCGACTGCTTCTTCAAAGCGGGCCTGGTGGAAGCTCTCGTAGAAAAAGCCGCGGTCGTCGCCGAACACGCGTGGTTCGATCTTCAGGACGTCTGGAATTGCCAAGCGAGTAATTTGCATCAGAATACCTTTTCATTCAAAACGCGCACCAGATACTGGCCGTAGCCGTTCTTGCGCAGCGGTGCAGCCAGTTCTTCGAGCTGGGCCGCGTTGATCCAGCCCTTGCGATAGGCGATTTCTTCAGGGCACGCCACTTTAAGCCCCTGGCGCTGTTCGATCGTCGCGATGAACTGGCCGGCGTCGAGCAGCGACTCATGCGTGCCGGTGTCGAGCCAGGCGTAGCCGCGGCCCATGATCTCGACGTTGAGCTTGCCGATGTCCATGTACATCCGGTTCAGGTCGGTGATCTCGAGCTCGCCGCGTGGCGACGGCTTGAGCGTGCGCGCCATCTGCGCGACGTTTTCGTCGTAGAAATACAGGCCCGTCACCGCATAGTTCGAGCGCGGCGTGGCCGGCTTTTCTTCCAGGCTGATGGCCTTGCCGTCGTCGTTGAATTCAACGACGCCATAACGCTCGGGATCCTGCACGTGATAGGCGAAGACGCTGGCGCAGTCGGTGCGGGCATCGGCGCGCTCGAGCAGCTGGTTGAAATCGTGGCCGTAGAACAGGTTATCGCCCAGCACCAATGCCGACGGCGAATTGCCGATGAAGTCTTCACCGATGATGAAGGCTTGCGCCAGGCCGTCCGGCGAGGCTTGCACAGCGTACGACAGGTTCAGGCCCCAGCGCGCGCCGTCACCCAGCAGTTGCTGGAAACGCGGCGTGTCTTGCGGCGTCGAGATGATCAGGATGTCGCGGATGCCGCCGAGCATCAGGGTGCTCAGCGGGTAGTAGATCATCGGCTTGTCGAAGACAGGCAGCAGCTGTTTTGAAATTGCCAGCGTGGCCGGGTGCAGGCGGGTGCCGCTGCCACCGGCGAGGATGATGCCCTTGCGTTGCGTAACGTTGCTCATAGGTTTCCTTGCGCCGACAGTTCGGCGATCAATCGGTTGACGTGGTGGCGCCAGTCGGGCAGGCGCACGCCGAAATTGGCGCTGAACTTGCTGCAGTCGAGCTGCGAATTGGCAGGCCGCGCGGCCGGCGTCGGGAACGCGCTGGCCGCGATCGGCTGCACGGCATCCGGCCCGGCCTTGAGCACGGCGCCATGGCTTTGCGCCTGCGCCAGCACGTGCTGAGCGTAGGCATGCCAGGTGGTGGCGCCGGCGGCGGCCAGGTGGTACACGCCCGACAACCCCTGCACATCCGTGCCCGGCGCGGCGATGCGGTGCAGCGCCAGCGCGGTGACGTCGGCCAGCAGTTCGGCGCCGGTTGGCGCGCCATGCTGGTCGGCGACCACGTTGAGCGACTCGCGCTCTTTGGCCAGGCGCAGCATCGTCTTGGCGAAGTTGCCGCCGCGCGGTGCGAACACCCAGCTGGTACGCAGGATCAGGTGCCGCGCGCCGCTGGCGGCAATGCGCTGCTCGCCGTCGTACTTGGTGCGGCCATACACCGACAGCGGATTGACGGCGTCGGTTTCGATCCAGGCGCCCTCTTTCGTGCCGTCAAAGACGTAGTCGGTCGAGTAGTGCACGAGCCAGGCGTTGCCGGCGGCGGCTTCCTCGGCCAGCACGCCCGGCGAGACCGCATTGACGTTGTGCGCCGTGGCGGCGTCGGCTTCGGCCTTGTCGACCGCCGTGTAGGCAGCGGCATTGACGATGACGTCGGGCGCAAACCCGCGCACGACGGCGCGCAGCGATTCGGGATCGGTGAAATCGGCTTCGCTGCGACCCAGCGCGCGCAGCTCGCCCAGCGGCGCCAGCGCACGTTGCAGTTCCCAGCCGACCTGGCCGTCCTTACCCAGTAGCAGGATCTTCATGCGGCGCCGTTTTCTGGCGTGTACTGGCGGTCGACCCATTCCATGTACGCGCCGCTGGTGACGTTCTCGACCCAGGCGCCGTTGGCCAGGTACCACTCGACGGTCTTGCGGATGCCCGTGTCGAAGGTTTCAGCCGGGCGCCAGCCCAGTTCGCGCTCGAGTTTGCCGGCGTCGATCGCGTAGCGGCGGTCGTGCCCCGGACGGTCTTTCACGAACGTCATCTGCGTTGCGTACGACGCGCCATCGGCGCGCGGCTGCAGTTCGTCGAGGATCGCGCACAGCGTGCGCACGACGTCGATATTGGCTTTCTCGTTCCAGCCGCCGACGTTGTACGTTTCGGCCAGGCGGCCGTCTTCGAGCACGCGGCGAATCGCGCTGCAATGGTCGGTGACATAGAGCCAGTCGCGGATCTGCTGGCCATCACCGTAGATCGGCAACGGTTTGCCGGCCAGCGCGTTGTGGATCACGAGCGGGATCAGCTTTTCCGGGAAGTGATACGGGCCGTAGTTGTTCGAGCAGTTGGTCGTCAGGACCGGCAGGCCGTAGGTGTGGTGGTAGGCGCGCACCAGGTGGTCGGACGCTGCCTTGGTGGCCGAGTACGGGCTGTTCGGTTCGTAGCGGTGCTGCTCGGTGAAGGCCGGCGCATCGCTGCCCAGCGTGCCATACACTTCATCGGTCGACACATGCAGGAAGCGGAACCCGGCTTTGGCTTGCTCGTCCAGGCCGTTCCAGTAGGCACGCACGGCTTCGAGCAGGTTGAAGGTACCGACGATATTGGTCTGGATGAACGCGCCCGGGCCTTCGATCGAACGGTCGACATGGCTTTCGGCCGCGAAGTTCAGCACGGCCCGCACCTTGTGCTCGGCCAGCAGACGTGCCACCAGGGCGCCGTCGCCGATGTCGCCGCGCACGAAGTGGTGGCGGCTGTCGCCTTCCAGGCTCGTCAGGTTTTGAAGATTGCCGGCGTACGTCAGCTTGTCGAGGTTGACGACGGGTTCGTCATTGTGAGCGAGCCAGTCGATGACGAAGTTCGAGCCAATAAAGCCCGCTCCGCCAGTCACGAGGATAGTCATGCCTGCAGTTCCTGAAAAAGGTATCGGTGGCTGCGCGGCGCTCTGGGCACTGCGCGAACCTGAGAATGGTTGTGGACAAACGGCGTGGGCCATTCATGCACTATTGCTACTATTTTATGATGACTAGATAGCAAAAACGTGACATATTGGCACATTTTCCCGGCACTGTAGGTATTTTGTCAATGCCGGATAGCCTTGTACATTTCGTTGAGGTAATAGTAACATTTGGCTGGAAAGTGTGCCGCGCGAATGACCGACGGACGAGGTACAGGCAGCTACATCCCGTTATCGTGTCTGGTCTTGCACAGATTGTGGGAACAACAGGGTGAAGCGATTGCCCGTGTCGTCGCTTTCAACCCGGGCTTCACCACCGTGCAGATGCATGATCGAGGCGACAATGGCCAGTCCCAGACCGCCCGAATCACCGCCCTGGCTGCGTGCCGGGTCACAACGATAAAATCGTTCGAACACGTGCGGAAGATGGACGGCCGGGATGGGCATGCCAGTATTGTGCACGGTGATGCTGACCGTCTCGTCATCGGCGCCGGTGTGGATCGTTACCGTACCTGCGGCAGCGCCGTAGCGCAGCGCGTTGGCCAGCAAGTTAGCCAGGGCACGCCGCACCAGCGCACGGTCAGCAACCAGTTCGCCGGCCGCGCGCACCACCATGCTGATCCCGCGTTCTTCGGCCACGCCTTCGAAATAGTCCACCAGCTGGGTGCACAACTCTGCCAGATCAATCGTCTCAAGCGTGACGCCGCTGGCCGGCTGCTCCGAACGCGCAAGAAACAGCATGCTGTCGATCATGCGCGCCAGGCGCTCATATTCTTCCAGATTTGATGCCAGTAGCTGTTCATAGTCGTCGGCACTGCGGCGCTTGCGCAGCGCGTGTTCCGTATGGCCCATCAGGTTATGCAACGGCGTACGCATCTCATGGGCCAGGTCTTCGGAAAAGCGCGACAGCTGGACGAAACCGTCGGCCAGGCGCGTCAGCATCTGGTCGAGCGCTGCCCCCAGTTGCTGCAGTTCCTGCGTTTCTTCCAGCGGCACCGGTGTCAGCTTCACCGCCACGTTCTGCTGCAGGCGCCGCAGGTCGACGGCTGCGGCCTGCTGCGCCATCAGCCGCACAGGCCGCAGCGCGCGCTGGCTGATCAGCCAGCCCAGTACAAACGACAGCAGCGCCCCGCCGGCCAGCGCCACCCCCAAGGTCATGCGGTAGCTGGCCAGCATGCGCTCGCGCTCGGCCAGCATCTTGGCTGCGACCACGGTAAAACGGCGGTTGCCCTGCCAGACATCGACCCAGGCCAGTCGCGCCGCCTGGCCGGTTGCGACATCGGTGAGGCGGATCGATGGCGCGTGCGGCAGCGACGGCAGTGCCAGGCCGCCCGGATTGACAGCGATCAGCAGCTGGCCCGTGGCGTCGAGCATCCACAAGGCGTTGTCGCGGTTGCCCAGCATGTTGGCGTACAGCTGCGGGCGCCGGCGCAACGCCTCGATACTGTCGCTGTCGGCAACCAGCGCGCGCATGCGATCGATCCGGCCTGCCAGCGCGATGTCGTCGCGCCACGCCAGCTCGCTTGCCAGGGACCGGTACAGGAACACGCCGATGGCGCCCAGCAGCAGCGCGCTTGCCAGGGCAAACCACAGCGCCAGGCGCATGCTCAGCGAACGAGGCATTAACGCAAGCCTCATGGCGTCTCGCCCAGCATGTAACCCATGCCACGGACTGTATGAATCAGTTTCAGTGGATAGGGATCGTCGATTTTCACGCGCAGGCGGCGGATGGCCACATCGACGACATTGGTGTCGCTGTCGAAATTCATCTGCCACACGTGCGAGGCGATGACCGCACGCGAGAGCACCTCGTCGACCCGGCTGACCAGCAGATGCAGCAGCGCGAATTCCTTGCCCGTCAGGGTAATCCGGTCGCCCTGACGCGTGACCCGGCGGCGCAGCACATCGACCTGCAGGTCGGCGACGCGAAATTCCTGCATGTCGCGCGGCGGGCCGCGCCGCAGCAGCGTGCGCACGCGCGCCAGCAGTTCGGCAAACGAAAATGGCTTGACCAGATAATCATCGGCGCCCAGTTCGAGCCCGCGCACGCGGTCTTCGATGGCGTCGCGTGCCGTCAGGAACATCACCGGCGTGGCCGACTTGGCGCGCACCAGTTGCAGCAGCGCCCAGCCGTCAAGGCCCGGCAGCATCACGTCGAGGATCACCAGATCGAAGTCGAACTCTTCGATCATGTAACGGCCGTCAAAGCCATTGCTGGCCACTTCGACGATGTAGCCGGACTCGCGCAAGCTCTTTTGCAGGTAGTCGGCCGCCTTGCGTTCATCTTCCACGATCAGTATGCGCATTGCCTGGCTCCTTGTGCCGCAATCTTACTGCCCGCCGCGCTCAAGATGACAAAACTGTCATCTGGCCGTCATCTGGTTGTCGCCGGGCGCTGCGTACCATGCGGCCATTCGAACACCACCGGGATGATTCCATGTACCACCAACTGCCTGCAGGTTTGCTGATCGTGTTGTCGCTGGCCTGCGCCCAGGCCAGCGCCGCCGCCCCGCTGACCGTACCCCACCGCACTATCTCACTCGATGGCGCCAGTCGCCTGCTCGACGCGGCGATGACCGCCTGCCATGCTGACGGCAAAATGCTGGCTGCCGCCGTGGTCGACCGCGGCGGCAACCTGGTCGCCCTGCGCCGTGACGATGGCGTCGGACCGCACAACACCGTCGCTGCCCAGCGCAAGGCCTACACGGCGCTGTCAACGAGAACGGCGACCCGCCTGCTCGCCGCCAATGCCCGCGCCAGCGTCGAAGCCGCCAACCTGAACACCGTCGACACGCTGCTGCTGCTCGGTGGCGGCGTGCCACTGATGGCTGACGGCGAGCTCATTGGCGCCATCGGCATTGCCGGCGCTGGCGGACCGGCCGCAGACGAAGCCTGCGCACTGGCCGCAATCGACAACGTGTTGCGCAAGACGCCCTGATCGCTGGCGACATTGACGTTCCGCTTATTTCTACACTTACCCCTACGGAGAACGCATGAAATTCCTTCAGACCCTGCTCGTTGTGACCCTCGGCGCTGCTGCGCACTGCGCCAGTGCCGCGGCCGCACCCACCGTCGCACCTGCCACTGCGATCAACCCGCTCAGCGTCCATGTCCTCAACCTGCAGGACGGTTTGCCATCGGCCGATGTGGCTGTGACTCTTGAGCAGCGCGTGGGCGACGGGTGGACGATGCTCGGCGAAGGCGTCACCAACGCCCAGGGCCGCATCCCGGCGCTGTTCCCCGCCGGCGTGGCCATGGTACGCGGCACTTACCGGGTCACATTCAAGACCGGCAAGTGGTTTGCCGAGCACAAGAGCCCGACGTTCTTCCCCGAGATCCCTGTCATCTTTACAGCCGATGGCAGTGTGCCGCATTACCACGTGCCGCTGCTGCTGAGCCCTTACGGCTATTCGACGTACCGCGGCAATTGAATCCGTACAGCGGGAAAGACTGTCGGCGGCGCGCCGGCACAGAGCATCAAGCACCTGACGTCAACTCCCGCACCAAGTCGGTCAATACGTCGACCAGTGCTTTGCTTGCTGCCGTGCGATACGCCCCTTTGCGCCAGGCATAGACGACATGGCGCGACGGCATCGCCGGTAGCAATGCAACCGCGTGCAGATCGGTATAGGCGGCAGAAATCGGGTTGGGTAGAACTGTTCCCAGCGTTCCCTGACGGACGATCTCGACCAACGCGCCGATGGCATTGACTTCGACGGCGACCTTTGCCGCGATACCGTGGGACGCGCAGTACGCATCGATTTGCTGGCGGGTAGCGAATGACTTGTTGAGCAACACCAGCGGTTCGGCAGAGAACGCCGCCAGCGGCAACGCCGCAGACCGGGCGGCGAGTCGATGACTGGCGGCGGTCACGAAGCTGAGTTCTTCTTCGTACACCGGTGTGTAATCGAGTTCACCCGGCTGCAGCGGACTGAAGGCGATGCCGATGTCGAGTTCGTCGTTGATCAGCATCGCTTCAATGTCTTCCTGCGCGATTTCCAGAAAACTGACTGTGACCCCTGGATGCAGTGCATGGAATCGGGCGATCAGCGGACCGATCAGATACAGCGATAACGTCGGCGGCGCAGCGCAACGCAGCACGCCACGGTGTGCGGTGCCGACATCCTGGATCGCGCGGGCGCCGGCGTGAAGATGCTGCATGCCGAGTTTGGCGTAGCCCATCCATGCCTCGCCGGCATCGGTCAGGCGCACGCTTTTTCCGCTTCGGTCAAACAGCTGGACGCCCAGCAATGCTTCGAGCTGCTTGATCTGCTGTGATAGCGCCGGTTGCGACACATGCAGCGCGGCGGCAGCACGGGTGAAGTTGCGATGCTCTGCAACGGCAAGAAAATAGCGAATATGGCGCAGCAGCATGGACGTTCCGATGATTCGTTTTACTTATCGACATCATCGCATATCGGTCTTGGACCATATGGTTGTGGGTTGTTATATTTGCAGCCCTCCCACTCAGTTTTTTAGAAAGATGTGATCTTGTCGTCCTTTCAGCAATGGTGTCGTGACTTCCTTCCCGCCCCGATTCAAATAGCGTCTCGTGAACAGTTACGCAGCAGCCTGGGCGCGCTGATCGGGATATTCTTTACGGGCGTGATTGCCTGGTTTTTCGGCGGGCCAGTCGACAATCTGCCATTGCTGGCAGCGCCCCTGGGCGCGTCTGCCGTGCTGTTGTTCGGCGTACCGGCAAGCCCTCTGGCTCAGCCATGGGCGATCATCGGTGGAAATCTGATCGGCGCAGTAACAGGCGTCAGCTGCGCTTACTTGATCCCGATGCCGCTCCTGGCGGCCGCAGTTGCCGTGGCAGTCACGGTCATGCTGATGTTTTCGTTTCGCTGCGTGCATCCACCGTCCGGTGCGGTGGCAATTACAGCGGTGCTGGGAGGCAGCAAGATTCATGCACTCGGCTACGCATTCGTGCTGTTCCCGATCGGTCTCAATTCTGTTGCCCTGCTTGCCGGCGCCCTGGTTTATCACAGGCTCACCGGGCATTGCTATCCTCACCGCTCGGTTCACAAGACGCCTGCGGCCAACCATGACGCGACGGAGATGTTCACACGTGCGGATCTTGACGCGGTATTACGCAGGCGCACCGAAATACTGGATGTCGATGTCGATGACCTGGAATCGGTGCTGGAAGAAGTGGCGCAGGAAAGCCAGCGACGTCGTGTGAGCATGTCGACTTCGTCCTGAAACGGGAGATGGTTGACCAGTGTGCATCGCGGCGGAAAGTGCGATGGCATTTCCGCCCTCGGGCCGCTACTCATCGACAGCAGCCAGCAGCACCGCGTTCAGGGCTTGCGAAACACGATCGCATGCTGGATCGGCAGCGACTTGATGCTGCGTTCCCATGTCAGGCCATGCGCCGTGGCTTCACGCCGTATCTGCGTCTCGCTCATCTTGTGCAGCGGCTTGATCGCGACTGCCGGATCCTCGGCGCGGTATTCGACGAAGACAACGCGCCCGCCCGGCTTGAGGGCGCCGACGATGCTGTCGAGGACTTCTGCGGGATAAGCGAGCTCGTGATAGACATCCACCATGATTGCCAGGTCAACGCTGGCCGCTGGCAGTTTGACGGCGGTTTCGCTGCCCAGCACCGAGACCACGTTGCGCACGCCGCGCTTTGTCATCTGGCTGTCGAGCATGGCGATCATTTGTGGCTGCACGTCGACGGCATACACACGGCCGCCGGGCCCGACTTTTTTCGCCAGCTGCCAGGTGTAGTAGCCGGTGCCGGCGCCGATGTCGGCCACCGTCATGCCGGGCGCCAGCGCCAGTTCCTGCAGCAGCAATGCCGGCCGCTCCTCGTGCGCGCGGCTTTCGCGCTCGAGCCATTGCGCGCCCTCCCATCCCATCACACCGGAGATCTCGCGGCCCATGTAGCGCTTGCCGATGCCATCCGGGCTGGGTGCAACACGTTCATAGCGCGTGTCGACGGTGGTTGTCTGTGCCATGGCGTCGATGCTGGCCGATGACAGCAGCGTCAGCGCCGACAGGCAGGCCAGCAGGACAGGGAGTGTACGGTGGGTGTGGCTGGTGCGCGAGCGGGTGCGGTGCATGATCGGTTTCCATAAGAAGTCGCCGCCTGCAATCGCGTGGGCAGGCTTGCCGTGAATGGGAACGATCAGTGTAGCTGCGTCGGCGGCCCGATGTACTTTCGCGTGGCGACTGGCGTACCTGCCGCACTTGCGCTGGTACCTTTCAGCGGGAATGCTGGCAAGGCGCATGACGGGAAATCGGCCAGCCTTGGCAAGGCCGGCCTCGTTGGGGCTCTACAATCAGCCCGGAAAACGACTAGTCCTGGAAGTAGAATTGCTGGCTCGACGCTGCGCTATACGGCCAGGCGCTTGCCCACGAACCTGCAGTATTGGTGTCCATGGTGAGGGCGTTCCCCGTCGTCCTGGCAGTGAAGTACACCAGTCCGCCAGCCTCTCTCATGGCAAACAACTGACGATCTCCCAGCGTGCAGCTTTCCCACGTCACCGCGTTCGCGTTGCTCGACCCGGCTGTCAGACAGAGACCGCCATACGTCAGCTTGTAGAAATTCTGGCCCGAGACGTTTTGGTAGACCAGATTCCAGCTGGCAGCGGATGGACAAACCTGCTGCTCCGCGTGACCACTCGTGGCCGACAGGCAGAGATAGCTGGCTTTGTTAACGATCTTGTGGCTCAGGTTCCCCCAATTGACGCTTGACGCTGCCGTACTGATGCCATTCAGGAGCTCGGTTTCTCGCGTCCAGTATGGCGGCAAGCTTCCCCAGGTGTTTTCGCCAGCCTGCCAGTTGCCGCCGATGTTGGTGACATAGCCATAATCCGCACCACGGTTCTTGATCTCCTGAACCACACGCTCCATATCCGCCTGTGCAGGTACGGAGTGTACGAGATGCCATGTCAACACGCCTTTGGCGCGTGCTGCCGCCGTTGCGTTGGTGATCGTTTGGACCTGGCTGGTGTACGAAGACGTATCGCTCTCGAACAGCACGGCTATTTCGCCTGCCTGTGTTGCACTGACCACGCAGTTGTCAGGCACGCCCGCATTGAACGCAATCGTTGCATCCGCACGGTACTTCTTCACGATGGTCCGCAGCTGCTGGTATTCGTTCACGAACGCGGCACAGTTCCAGTTCGACGGGGCTGCTTCGTCGAAAAAGATGCCTTTGAGGTTGGGCATCTGCTGGAAATAGTTGCGGACCTGGGCTTCGATCCTGTCCCAGGTTTGGCAGACTCCCATTTGATTGCAGGAATGGTTGAAGTAACCTGTCGGGACATACCCGATCAGCCGTACGTTGCGGCTCGTCTGTTGATCGACGATGCTTTTATAGTTGGCAAGATCCGGGACCAACGTCGTTGTCTGGCCCTGAAAGATGCCACTGTCAGGGTTGATCAAGGCCAGCGATCCGGCAGGTAGCTGGTTGTACAGGCTTGCATTCGTGCCCCAGTAGCTGATGACGCCGATCTTGGTCGCGACTGCCTGCGCCTGAACCGGGGTCGACATGCCGCTTGCAACGCAAGCCAACATGGCGCTCAAAAGTGCATATTTTTTCATACTGTCTCCTTGGTATGATTCGCTGAACATCGATGGATGAGCGCCGGTTGACGAGCGGGCGCTGACTGGCGGCAGGCACATTGTTGGCCAACAGGCCTGTTTGACACAGGTTGCGATTGACTTTCGTTTCATACCGGCCGCACCGGGCCAGGACCTTACGTCAGCAACGGTCGAAGAAGCAAAATCCACGTCAAAACGACGTTTCATCGCGTGTTGAAGCTTATAACGTTGCTGCGGGGCGCACAACGACTTACGAAATACTTTTATATCTCGTTGTTTTTTTGCTTTTTGGTTATCTTTGACTTTCGAGCTCTTTCTATAAGCGCTTTCCAGCTTGCGCAATGACCTTCTATTGGCGCGAACCAGCAGGCGCCGCGCGCAGCAGCGCTTCGATGGCGTCCGGCGCCACCGGCCGGCTGTAGCAGAAGCCCTGCATCTGGTCGCACCCGTGGGCGAGCAAAAAGGCGAGCTGGTCGGCCGTTTCGACGCCTTCGGCAATCACGTTGAGCTTCATCGAATGGGCCAGGCCGATGACGGCATCGACAATGGCGGCGTCGTCGGCATCGTCGGTCAGGTCGCTGACGAACGAGCGGTCGATCTTGAGGCTGTGGATCGGGAAGCGCTTCAGGCTGGCCAGGCTGGAGTAGCCGGTACCGAAGTCGTCGATCGCCAGTTGCACGCCCATTGCGGTCAGGCGCGCCATCGTTTCCGTGGCCGCCACCGGATTCTGCATCAGCACGCTCTCGGTGATTTCCAGCGTCAGCGCGCGCGGGTCGCAGCCGGTTTTTTCGAGCAGCACCGCGACGCGCTGGGCCACGTCCTGGCCCAGGAACTGGCGCGCCGACAGGTTCACGCTGACGCGCACCGGCGGCAGGCCGCCCTGCTGCCAGGCCACTTGCTGCGCCATTGCGGTTTCCAGCACCCATTCGCCGATCGGCACGATCAGGCCGGTTTCTTCGGCCAGCGGAATGAAATCGGCCGGCGACACCATCGGCTTGCCCTGCGGCTGCCAGCGCAGCAGCGCTTCGACGCCGCCCAGGTGGCCGGTGGCGATATCGACCACGGGCTGGTAGTGCAGCACGAATTCGCGGCGCTGCAGCGCGCGTTGCAGTTCGCTTTCCATGCGCAGGTGCAGCGCGGTCTGCGCGCCCATGTCGGCCATGTAGAAGCTGAAGCCATTGCCGCCGCCGCCCTTGGAGCCGTACATCGCGCTGTCGGCGCACTTGAGCAGCGTGGCGCTGTCGGTGCCGTCGCGCGGGAACATGGCGATGCCGATCGAGCCGGTCGGGAACACTTCCTGTCCGCACAGCAGCAGCGGCTGGAACAGATTGTCGAGCAGCTTGCGGGCCACACGGGCGGCATCGTTCTCCCCGTTCATCTCGGGCAGCACGACAACGAATTCATCACCGCCCTGGCGCGCCACGGTGTCGCTCTCGCGCAGCGTGCCGGCCAGGCGGCGCGCGATCTCCACGATCAGCTGGTCGCCGGCATCGTGACCGAGCGTGTCGTTGACGTGCTTGAACCGGTCGAGGTCGATAAACATGACGGCCACCTGTGTGCCGGCGCGGTGCGCATGGGCGATGGCGCGCTCGAGCCGGTCTTGCAGCAGCACGCGGTTCGGCAGGCCGGTCAGGGCGTCATGGTTGATCACGCGCAGCAGCGCTTCTTCGGCGCCCTTGCGGCGCGAGATGTCTTCGACGACCGCGATGAAACGCTGGTTGCCGTAGGCATCGCGCATCGTCGAGACGCTGACATTGACCCAGATCGGCGTGCCGTCGCGCCGCAGCAGGCGCCGTTCGCGCTGGTAGTCGCTGATCTCGCCATCGCGCAGGCGTTTCACCAGTGTCAGTTCGTCGGGCAGATCGTCGACGTGGGTCAGTTGCTGGAAGAAGCGCTGCAGCAGTTCGATTTCGCTGTAGCCCAGGATCTGCGCCATCTTGCCGTTCACGCGCAACAGGCGTCCGTCCGGGCCCAGCAGCACGATGCCCACCGCCGCCTGGCTGAAGGTCAGGCGGAAGAATTCTTCGCTCTCCTGCAGGCGCAGGCGCGCCTTGCGGCGGAAGGTGATGTCCTGACCGATCAGCAGCAGCATGTAGCCACCGGCCTGCTCGGTGCGGCGGATATTGAATTCGAGATGGCGCACGCCGTCCGGGCGGCCGTCGAGCGAGACGAGGATGTGGTCCTGCGGCATGCCGGTCACCAGTGCATCGCTGACCCGCGCGGCCAGGCCGGCGTCGGGCAGCCAGCGCGCCAATGGATGGCCGGCGCTGGCCGCTTCTTCGGGCGCGTCGATCAGCTCGGCCATCATGCGGTTCATCGAGCGCACGCAGCGCTCGGCGTCGATGACCAGCAAGCCTGCCGGCATGCCGTCGATCACTTGCTCGAGGTAGTTGCGGTTCTGGCCGAGCAACGCTTGGGCATCACGCAGCGCGTGCGCTTCGCTGGTGTGCCGGGCAAGTTCGGCAGCGGTGGCGTGCAAATCGGTCACCGCAACAAGGGGCGGCGCGGCAGTCTCGGTTGTCTGGATCATCATGGGAAGCACCTGTGCTATCCAACGTGATCGAATGTTATTTTTTTGTTGGATACGATTGTTGCATGATAGCAAACCGATGCCATACAGGCGACCGTTGTCGGTCCCCTGTTGTTATTTTGTGTGAGAGTTCTGCCCAGCAGCTGACCTGAAGCAAGCTGGCCAACAGCTGCCGCTGCAACAGCGCAATGTGGGCAGAGAAAATAAGGTGAGAGTCATCCGGTCGAACCCAACCGGAGTCCACCATGCATTCAGGTTCTTTGCTGTCGCGCGCCGTGGGCGCCCTCGCTGTGTTGAGCAGTGCCGGCACGGCGCATGCGCAGATCAACGTCACCCTGAACCCGGCGCAGCCGGCGGCTGGTCGCAGCAACAACGTCCTGATGACCGTTACGCTGACCAATACCTCGGACACGGTCCAGCATCTGCTGCGCTGGCGCACACTGCAACACGACCTCGAGGCGCCGCTGTTCGAGGTACAGCGCGACGGCCAGCCCGTACGCTACCTGGGCCGCCGCATCAAGCGCGCCGCGCCCGGGCCAGCCGATTACTTGCACCTGGCCCCGGGTGCGGCGCTCACGCAGACGGTCGAGCTGTCGCGTTTCTACGAGATGCACGTTGCCGGCAACTACACGATCCGCTATCGCAGTCCCGCCCTGCCGGCGCCGGGCATCACCGCCGGCGCAGTCGTGGGCCAACTTGCCTCCAACCCTGTCACGATCCGGGTCGACGGCAGCAGCACGCCGATCCCGTATGACGCCGCCTCTGGACCGGGCTTTGCCAATTGCACCGGGGCGCAGCAGATGCAGCTGGTGACCGCGATGGTGGCCGGACGCGCGATGGCGGCCGACAGCCAGGCCTACCTGACTTCGGGCACGCCATACGGCGCGCGCTACGCGCTGTGGTTCGGGGCGCAGGACGCCGCGCGCGGCGCCAGGGTCACGGCCAATGTCACGGCGATCAGGGACGCGTTCGACAACAAGCCGGTCAGGATCGACTGCGATTGCGATGCGCCGTATTTTGCCTACGTGTATCCGGCGCGGCCCTACACGGTCTGGGTCTGCAAGGCGTTCTGGGCCGCAGCAGCGACCGGCACCGATTCGCGCGGCGGCACGCTGTTGCACGAGCTGAGCCACTTCGATGTGGTGGCGGGCACCGACGACCATGTGTACGGCCAGACCGGCGCAGCAGAACTGGCGCGCAGCGCGCCGCAGCGGGCGATCGACAACGCCGACTCGCATGAGTATTTTGGCGAGAACACGCCGGCGCAGGCGAGCCTGTCGCAGGCTGCGCGGGAGTGATCGACCATGACACTGCCTCTCACCACGCTTGCCGCCGCCCTGGCCAGCTACCGGCTCGACACCCATAACCGGCCATTGCGCATGGTACTGGGCCAGCCCGGCGCGACCGATGTGAATGCGCTGCTGCCGCACTACGCCAGCGCCAGCGAATCCGTGTGCGGCGGCCTCGAGCTGCAGATTCTGTGCCTGTCCGAAAGCGCGACGCTCGAACTCAAGCGTTTCATCGGCCTGCCCTGCGAGCTGCAGATCGTGACCGACCGCGGCCACCTGCGCAGGCTGTGCGGGATCGTCACGGCGGCTGCATCGGGCCACAGCGACGGCGGCATCGCGAGCTACAAGCTGACCGTGCGCGACGCGCTGTCGGTATTGGACGCGGCGCGCACGACGCGCGTTTTCCGCGACAAGAATGAGCTCGAGATCATCGAACTGGTCCTCAAGGAATGGCAGAGAAACAATCCCGTGATCGCATCGACCTTCGACTTCGAGATTGCCAGCGGTCTGCTCAACCGCAAGCTCCCGAAGCGCGCGCTCACGATGCAGTTGAATGAGTCAGATGCCGGTTTCGTGCGCCGCCTGATGCAACGCCGCGGCATCGCCTGGTTTGTTCGCCCGGGCAGAATCGACCGGCAGAATCAGGCCGGCGGCGATGCCGCGGGCGTGGGCCACACGCTGGTGCTGTTCGATGATGACCAGGCGCTGGCGTGCAATGCGGCCGGCACCATCCGCTTTCACCGCGACGGCGCGACCGAGGAGCGCGACGCGATCACGCTCTGGAGCGCCGAGCGCACGCTGGTGCCCGGCCATACCTCGCTGCACAGCTGGGATTACCTGAACCCTGCCAATGGGGGCGCCACGACCAGTTCGCCGCTACGCGTCAACCAGGGCAAGACGGGGAACGCACTGGCTGCAAGCCTGGAACATTATCAGGTGACGGCGCCCCATCTTGGCGACAACCGGCCCGACCTGCTGGCCATCAGCGATGCACTGGTGGCCCACCAAGAATTTCTCTCCAAATGCTTCCACGGCGAAGGCGCAGTGCGCGACCTGGCCGTTGGCGAGTGGTTCGGTTTGACGGGCCATCCCGAGATCGACAAGCACCAGCCCGAACAGCGCGAATTCGTCGTGACCGCGCAGCGCATCGATGCCACCAACAACCTGCCGGCGGACATCAACGCCCAGGTTGAACGGCTGTTTGCGCGCAGCGGCTGGGACACCGTCCGGCTCGGCGACACCGATCAACCGCTGCGCTACCGGTCTCGCTTTACCTGCGTACGGCGCGGCGTGCGGATCGTGCCGCCACCGCCGGTGATTCCGCAGCCGCAGTTGCAAAGCGCGATCGTCGTCGGGCCAAAAGACGAGGCCGTGTGGTGCGATCACCTGGGGCGCGTCAGGATCCGTTTCCCGGCAACCCGCGCGCAGGATCACGCACATGCCGATGGCGCCGGCGCGTCGGGTTCGGATCGCGACTCGGCCTGGGTGCGCGTCTCATCCGGATGGGCGGGCAACGGCGCCGGTAACCAGTGTGGCGCACGCCTGTTGCCACCCGTGGGCGCAGAGGTGCTGGTGGCGTTCGCCGCTGGTGATCCCGACAAGCCGGTCATCATCGCCCAGGTCTATAACGGCGCCGCCCCGCCGCCCAGCTTCCGGCGCGAAGACGGCCTGCCCGCCAACCGCCATCAGTCAGGCCTGCGCAGCCGTGAAATCCGTGGCCAGCGCGGCAACCAGCTGCGGCTCGACGATACGGCCGGACAGATCAGCGCGCAGCTGGCGAGCGACCATGCAGCCAGCGAACTCAATCTGGGCTACCTGACCGAACCGCGCCAGGAAGGCAGCGCCAGGCCGCGCGGCGAAGGGGCCGAACTACGCACCGAAGACGCCATTGCACTGCACGCAGCGCGCGGCATCCTGCTCAGCGCCTGGAAGCTGCTGGGCGGTGCCGGCAACAAGGGTGCGCAGCTGGCCCGCGACGATTATCTTGGCCTGCTGCGCGACTGCGGCGACCTGTGCGCGTCGCTGGGCAACTACGCTGCAGAGCATAACGGACTGGCCATCGACACGGCCGAGCAGGAGGCGCTGCTGGCGCGCTTCACGACGTGGGAAGACGGCAGCAATACCCGGCCGGAGGCGGCGCAGCCAGGCGAGCCGGTGATCGCCGTGACGTCCCCGGCGGGGATCGGCTTTGCCAGCTCGAAAGCCGTGGTCAGCTACGCCGGCACCAACGTCGACACGGCCGCGCAGCAGCACATGCAACTGACTGCGGGCCAGCGGTTCTCGGTCAATGCCGGCAAAGGGTTGTCGCTGTTCGCGCATCACGGCGGGCTGCATGCGATCGCCCACAACGGCAAGCTCCTGATGCAAAGCCAGCACGACGACACGACCATCGAATCGGCGCAGAACATGCAGCTCACAGCGTCGGAAGGCACGGTGACGGTCACGGGCAAGGTCATCCTGCTGGTGGCAGCGGACGGCTCGTTCCTCAAACTGGGCGACGGCCCGCCCGTGCTGGGCAGCAAGGCGCCTTTGCGGTTTCATGCACCGGATTACACGTTTGACGGACCTGAATCGATGGCGGCGCAGTTCCCGACGTTTGGCGCCGGCGGTGCGGATCAGAAACTGGAGCTGCGCTATCCGCGGGGCGTGGCCGATGACGACGGCGCCGAACCGCTGGGCGCCTTGGTGAAGGACATGAAGATGCACGTGGCGCTCAGCGATGGCACGAGCCTGGAGAGTGTCAGCGATGCGCAGGGCAAATCGGAATTGCTGGCGCGTGATGCGATGCACATGGCTGAGATCGTGCTGTCGCGCGGTGGCAAAGACCAATAGGAGAGCGAGATGGCCGGCAAATATCCGAAAAGTGAATACGTCATTAAACGCGATAACGCGCTGCTGCAACCCTGTCGCATCAGCGACAAGGTTGTCGACGTACCGCGCGAGCAACCCTGCAACATCATCGTGGTACATGGCGTAAATGATGTTGGCACCAGCTATGGCGCAGTCGAGGAAGGGCTGTGCGCGGGACTGCAGGATCGCCTGCTGCGCAAGTTCAAGCCCGGGACGTACCGGATGCCTGGCGCGAAGGATAAGGCGACGCTGCTGGATGATCCTGATGCGGTGTTTTTCAAACGCGACACGGCGCCCGATACGGATAGTCCGGTGATCCCGTTTTATTGGGGTTTTCGTGAAGTGGGCAATCTGACGAAGACTGTGAATGGCCAGAAGACGGATCGCAACGGCAATCGCCTCGACAAGGACCTGTCCAAGGGCGGCGGCCCGTTCGGCAATGCCACCAGTACCCTGCCCGACATGTGGAACAAGGGCATATATGCGCCAATCGATCCGGCCGGTGACCCGCTCCGACCTGTCAAGAACGGACCGGGCCGAATGTACATGGTGCTTGCTGCACGACGCCTGGCGGCGCTGGTAGCAATGATTCGCCAGTATGAGCCGAATGACACTGTCAACATCGTCGCGCACAGCCAGGGGTGTTTGATCAGCTTGCTGGCACAGGCTTTTCTGATGGAGATGGGTGAGCGTACGGCGGATACGCTGATTCTGACGCATCCCCCGTATAGCCTGGATGAAAAGATGGGCATGGCGATGCGGACCGCTACCTTCATCCAGGGCGACAAGGACGTAGCGATGGAAAGATTCTATGGTCTGATCGATACCAGACAAAGCGTCCAGGCGCGCTTGCAAACGCTGGTGAATATCGTTGCAGGCGTCGCAAAGTCCAAGGCAACCTCGCCAGTATTCGCCCGCATCAGCGAAGCAGCCTCCGACGGCATGGTGCATGGACGCTGGACGCCAGATGCAGACCGCGACAACCGGGGCAAGGTCTACCTTTATTTCAGCCCGGAGGACATGACAGTTGCACTCGACAATATGCGCGGCATTGGCTGGCAAGGTGTACCCGATAGTATTGACGATACGCGCACCGCAGTCGACACGGGGATAAACTCCATTGCCAACGAAACGAGCTTCGAGGCAACGCGCGCATTCATGCCAGTGCAGCGCAAAGCGCTCAGTGAGCTGGGACTTGCGTTCCGCCAGCGGGTGTTCACGGCTAAACTGCGCCCCGCTCCGGGATCAGGGAAGGCCGCGGCAGTTCTGGTGGGCCAGAGACCACATGATTTCGTGTTGCGGTTGCCCGGAGAAGACGATCGTGCGCACGTAGCTGCCACCGGCCGTACGCTGCGCGGATCGTTGCCAGCGATTCCGCATCCGGACACACAGCGCCGTGGCGTCAGGACGATTAATGGCGAGGCGCTCAAAATCCCATGCCAAGCCGACATTCAGGGTAATCAGATTGATGCCGACAAGATTCCAGCGGATTCGATGCTCTCCCAGGTCGAACTCAAGTATCGAGGGCCTTGCGAGGAAGTCGATGCCATTGATGCCGCCACTGCCGTCACAAGCAATAAAGGTCTTCACATCAGGAGCGAAGGCCTGAAGCCTGCAGTCATTGCGTCATTGCGGTCATGGAGGACCGGCGATGTCGTGGAGTCTGATCTGAAACGGCTGGAAACCGCGTACAACCAGGTCAAGCGTCCCGGCAATACCAACCCTGAGGATAGGGAACGCATAGTGTCGGGCGAACGTTTCGCCAATGGTGCGATCAAGGCGCAGATAGAAGAAAGCCCTAATGCGGCAAGGCTGCGCTGGCAGAAAGAATTGAGTCCGAAATCGTTTCATAGCGTGATTTTTGCAAGTAGCAAGAATCATCGGCAGGTCACTGCATACGATATATCGATTGGGAGCGGCAAGGCGGTGAGTGATCCGACGTTTCGCGCATATCTGTGCGCGGTGGCGGATTGGCGGCTCAAGATTATGGACAACGATGGGCAGCCGCGAGACGGGATACTCATTTGGGACAAATTCCTGACCCTGTTTCATACCTACCTTGCGGGTGAACCCGATTGGCGTAAGCAGACGATCGAAGGCAATGCGAAATATTACTCACGTGGTGCTCTTCCAGAAGGATTACCACTATTGACAGGGAAATTATGGGAGATCGTTATTTCCGAGACGATATCAGGGGCGCGCGTAATGGCATCCCAATCGAAAGGAAAGTCATGAACAGCACATCAACAAACAGCATCACCTACAAGCGCCATGCGACATGGAAGTGCGTGCTGGGAGCGCTAATTGCGTATCCAGTTCTATCCTTACTTTGGATGCTTTTTGATATTTGGGTCTTGCGCCCTGACCTTCTCAATATCGACATGGGGACGACAATGAATAAAGTTAGATGGCTCGGCATTCCTCTATTGTTGGTGACCACGCTTTTTGGTGGCAAGTGGCTGGTCGACGCACATGCAGCCGACAGCCGCGCACGTGAATGGCAGCTGAAAACGCAACAGCTGGAGAAACTGAACTCCGCTGCGACATCGGAACAGGTGAGACGCGAATACGTGCTCGAAGTGCTGGGACTAGGCATCACGCTCGAACAGTACCGCCAGGGCAAACTATGGAATATGCTGCAACAAGGGGGCCCCTATACGAGCGTTCGCGAGCCTGATCCCAACAAGTATCCATGGTCCGGAACGGCCAAGAGCGGCCAGACTGGCAATCGCACTAATGATGCTTTGGAAAATGGCGCAGATGCGTCACCGATGTTTTGGGGCGTGCCATCGATGTATGCACGTGGCCCCATGGACGACCCTGAGAAGCAGCCTAGTGAAACCTGGCCAATGGCTGGATTGGCGGGTAACGCAGAAGGCACCGGCATGGCATGGCATCTGTTTGCGATCGGTCCTTGGCGACTCGGCGAGCGCCCGGACCAACTACTGGAGCAAGCATTCACATTTTTCGATGCAAACCCTGACCTTCCGTATCTGGTTTTGCTTAGTACGGACAGCGATTCAAGCCGTGACTACGGGAAAGCGGCCGGCAAAGAATTTCGTGTTCAGGATGGTTATTACATCCCAGAATATACCGACGCCAGTGCAGTCTTCATACTGGCTCGACGTGAACGGGTTGAGCCATTGCGACCCTATGCGTGGGACGATCCGGACAACGACTATCTGCAAGAGACCCTGCGCCAGATGTACTACCAGCTTCAAGACAATGTGCCAATACCTGCCAGAGTAGCGGAGAGATTCCCGGGCATCACCAGACAACCCACCGTCGCCGAATGGCTCCCCGCCGCCGCCAGATTCGCCAAACACCCCGTCTTCGACCGCCCTGAAAGCACGCTGCTCGACGACTACAAGCGCTGGGCCAATCCGCCCCCGAAAGACTGGAAGCCCACCCCCTGGTTCCCGGTCCCTTGGAACCGCAACCAGCTTGCCGCCTTCGACGCCCTGCCCTCGATGGGCTTCATCCACCGCCCCGTGTTCGTCAAGTTCGAGGATGACCAGGGCAAGCCGGTCAAGCGCCGCGACGCGCGTCAACAGCTGCTGGAAGCCGGCTGGCAGCAGGCGCTGCAGACGCTGCCTGAAGCGCAGCGCACTGCAGGCCCGGCGCGCATCATCGCCGCGTTCAACCATGACACCGAGCAGAAGATCGCGCTGGCAGGCACGCTGCACGCATATGCCGCGCAAGGTGGCCCCGACATCGACACCGGCAAAACGTCGCAGTTCATCGATACCGACCAGCGCATGGGCAATACCGGCGCAGCGACCTTCTTCGTCCAGATGGCTGTGGGCGTGATGGGCAGCTATATCGAGGGCGGCGCCTCAGCAGCGATCAATCTGCGCGATCCGGCCGGCGCCAGCATTGTGTTCATCAGCCCGCCGAGCAAGGAACGGCGCAAGGCGCAAGGTGCAAGGTGCAAACATCTTCAAGCACATTGTCCAGCCGTCGATCGACCCGGACAACTATAAGCCACCGACAGTGGCCTCGGTGCTGGGCGAGAAGGCAGACGCCATCCCCGAACACGACAGTGCAGGCGACTGATCACCATCAGAAGAAAGGCTCAATCATGCGCAATATCATCCGGCTCGGCGACGCCACCTCGCATGGTGGCAAGGTCCTCAGCGTCAGCGCGCAGCATGTGAAGGTGGGCGGTATTCCCGTAGCGTGCGTGGGCGACACCTGCAGTTGCCCGATCAAAGGTCACAACGGCTGCAAGATCGTCAGCGGGTCGGCGCAGCATAAAATCGACGGCAAGTTCATTGCCTTCGATGGCGACAAGACAAGTTGTGGCGCGACGCTGATCGCCAGCGCCACCAATTGCAAGGCGCCCTGAATCAGCGCGCGGCCATCCTGACCGTGTGCGAGAACTTTACCGGCAGCGCCGGGCTGCTCTTGATGCCACCCGCGTCGAGCTTGCGCAAATCCGTCACCCATGGGCCGGCGTAGCGGATCTCGTAACTATGCTGGCCCGGCTTGAACGCATACGCCTGCGTGATGTCGAGCGTGTTCAGGTAGGTCGTCTGCGGCTTGATTTCGAGGTAATCGGCAGCGTTCAGCGGGCCGCGTTTGACCATGCGGCCCGTGTAGGCGACCGTGTCCGTCAGTGAACTGAGTGCAAACCGTGGCGCGCTCAGGTCGTCGCCCAGTGCGATCTCGCGCGGAATCCATACCGGCGCATCGCCCCGGTTCTCGATCAGCACCCGCACCTTGACCTTGCCGGCCCCGGTTTCCACTTCGAGCCGGTGATGGACGTTCACCTTGGCCTCCACGGCCTTGACCACGCCAACCACACCGACCAGCGCCAGCACCATTGCCAGCTTGGCCGCCGGCGAGCTTCGTTTGACATGCATTGCGACTCCTCGAGGATCACGGCAGGCGTCACCCGCGCGACGCTGCCTGTCGATTATGACATGATTCCATCAATACATTCACGGAAGTATGTTTCCACCGGTTTCCGGCAGCGCCGCCAGGATCATCACCGCCACGCGCCGGTTGCGCGCCTTGCCAGCCTCGTCGGTGTTGGGCGCCACCGGACGCGTCGCAGCAAAGCCGATCGCCGACAGGCGCACCTCGGGCACGCCGTTGGCGGCGAACAGCCGCACCACGCTGCTCGCGCGCGCGGTCGACAGTTCCCAGTTCGACGGATACAGCGGATTGGCAATTGGCAGGTCGTCGGTGTGGCCTTCGACCTCGATGCGGTGTGAGTCGTTTTTGAGCAGGCCGGCCACCTGCGCCAGGATGACCTGGCCTTCGCCATCAAGCACCGCCTCGCCCTGCGGGAACAGCACGCTGGCATTGATCTCGACGCTGATGCCGCGCGCATTCTGGATCACCCGCACCTGCCCCGACTTCACCAGCGGCAGCAAGGTCGCCGACAGTTCGCGCGCCATCACGCCCATCTTTTCCTGCTCGCGCCGCGCGGCTTCGTTGCGGCGGCGGTTGATGATGTGCGACAGCGGCAGCACCGGTTCGACGTTGGTGTTGACCTTGGAGGCGGCGCCGCGCCCGCCAAAGGCATCGCCCAGCGCATCGGACAGCACCTGGTACTTGCCCTCGTTGACGATGGAGATGGCGTACATGACGACGAAAAACGCGAACAGCAGCGTGATCAGGTCGGCGTACGAAATCAGCCAGCGCTCGTGGTTTTCGGTGGGGATATCGTTGTCGTAGCGCTTGCGGGCCATGGCGGTGGCTAGTGGTGCGTGAGCAGGCTGGCGACGCGTTCGTCGATGACGCGGCCGTGGTCGCCGCTGGCCAGGTCAGAGAACACTTCGGCCAAAATTTCGTACTGCGACACCTTGTCGCTGACGATGGCCTTGAGCTTGTTGCCAACCGGGTAAAAGAACAGGTTGGCCATGCCCACGCCGTACACGGTCGAGACAAACGCGACCGCGATGCCGGAGCCCAGGCGGGCCGGGTCGGACAGGTTTTCCATCACGTGGATCAGGCCCAGCACGGCGCCCAGGATGCCGATCGTCGGCGAATAGCCGGCCGCCGATTCCCAGATGCGCGCCGCCTGCCGCTGAGCAAATTCGTAGCCGTTGATTTCGTGTTCGAGCAGGCTGCGCACCTTCTCGGGCGCGATGCCGTCGACCACCAGGCGCAAGCCCTTGGCGATGAACGGGTCGGCCTTGCTCATGAATTGTTCGAGCGACAGCAAGCCATCGCGGCGCGCCGTCAGGCTCCATAGCGCGATTTCGCGCGACAGTTTCTGACGGCCGTTTTTCGGTGGCACGAACACCCAGCGCAGCATGGTGATGCCGCGCAGGAAGGTACGGGTCTCGCTTTGCAGCAGCACGGCGCCGAAGGTGCCGACCACCACGATGGCAAATGCGGCAGGCTGGATCAACGACGAGAACTTGCCGCCGTCGAGGGTGTAACCGAGAAAGATGCCGGCGATCGCCAGCACCAGGCCGATTACGCTGGCCCAGTCCATAATTGCTCCCGTAAGGTGGTGCGCAAACGTGCGACGGCCTGGGTGTGCAGCTGCGACACCCGCGATTCACTCACGCCCATCACGGCGCCGATTTCCTTCAGGTTCAGTTCTTCTTCGTAGTACAGGCCCATCAGGAGTTTTTCGCGCGGCGGCAGCTTGTCGATCGCGTCGATCACGGCCTGGCGGAAATCGGTTTCCATCAGGCTGCGCAGCGGGTCGGCATCGTCCACCGCATAACGGTCGAGGAAATTGTCGCTGCCTTCGTCGGCATGAAAGTCTTCGTAGTAGAGCAGCTGGTGGCCGCCCGAGTCGGCCAGCATGTCCTGATACTCGTCAAGCGAGATCTTGAGCGACGCGGCCACTTCGGATTCGCTGGGCGGGCGGCCCAGGCGCTGCTGCAGCGACTGCATTGCCCCCTCGACCTTGCGCATGTTCTGACGGGTGCTGCGCGGCATCCAGTCGCTGGCGCGCAGCTCGTCGAGCATTGCGCCACGGATGCGCAGCACGGCATACGTTTCGAACTGCGCGCCGTGGTCGTCTTCGTAGCGGTTGATCGCGTCGAGCAAACCGATCATGCCAGCCTGGATCAGGTCATCGACCTCCACCGAAGGCGGCAGCTTCGCCTTCATGTGGTGGGCAAGACGCTTTACCAACGGCATATGCTCCGTCAGCAAAGAATTCTTGTCCGCTTTCCCTTTGACCGTATACATGCTGGCGTATGTCTTTTTCTTTATATGTCGTTGGCGACGGTGTCAGGAACCGATGGATGCGCTGCCCTGGCGGCCGAACTGCGGCAGTGCCGGCAGTGCGAACTTGCCGGCCAGCTGGCGAAACGCGACCGATGCACCGGCCAGCGGGAAGGCATCGACCACAGCCCGGCCCAGGCGCGCGGCGCGGTGCAGGTATTCGTCGGCCGGCACGGCGCCCATGAAACTGAGCTTGACGGCCAGGTAACGTGTTGCTGCCAGTGACATATTATCGTATACCACCTTGGCCTCCCCCTCAGTCGCGCCGGTGACCAGGATGCCGAATGGCCGGCGGCCCAGTTCCTGCGTCAGGCGCTTGATGAGCGAGTAGGCATTCGTGATCGATGCCGCACTGGTCGACACCTGGATCACGATCTCGGAACTCGACATCAGGGGCACCGGGAATTCGCCGTCCGGACCAAGCTCACCATCGACGATCACGATGCCTGCCTGCGTGGCCAGCACGTCGAACGTCTTGCCCAGGCGCCGCACATCGTCGGTCGATTCGGGCGTGCCCATGGGCACCACCGAAAAGCCTTGCGGGGCCGAGTGGATCACCTGGTTCAGCGCGCTTTCCTGGCGCGCGACCTGCAGCAGCGAGGCGCCGCGGTTCAGGCCCAGGCGGCGGGCGACACCGTACTCGACGTTGCACGCGTCGACGATCAGCACTTCGTTGCCGGCCTGGGCCAGCGAGGCGCCCAGGTTCACCAGCATCGCGCCCTTGTCGTCTTCCGGCGTGGCCGACAAAAACGTGACCACGCGCGGACGCGGGCCTTGCAGCATGCGGCGCAGGCCTTCTGCCTGGTCGAAGTCAAAACTAGCCATGCGACACCTCGCGGCGGCTGGCCTGCGCGGTGGCTGCCATCAGCATCGGCAGGTCGGCGTCAGCCGGTGCCGTGCCGCGGTTGCGGAACGCGCGGTCGATCAGCATCGCGCTGTCGGCCACGTGCAGGTCTTCCGGCACGCGCTGGCCGTTCGAGACGTAATGCAGTTTGAGCTTCTGGCGGATCACGATGTCGAGCACGCCGCCGGTCGAGGCCGCTTCGTCCATCTTGGTCATGATCGCGCCGTGCAGGCCGCTGCCCTGGTAGGCACGCACGACTTCGTTGAGCGTCTCGTTGGTCGACGTCGAGTTCAGGCACAGCAGGCGCTTGACTTCGGCGCCCGAGCCCGACAGCATCGCGACCTGCTCGGCCACCATGTGGTCGCGCTGCGACATGCCGATGGTGTCGATCAGCACCGTGTGCTTGTTGCGCAGTTCTTTCAGGGCGATGCGCAGGTCGGCCTCGTCCTTCACCGAGTGCACCATGACGCCCAGGATCTTGCCGTAAATGCGCAGCTGCTCGTGACCGCCGATACGGTAGGCATCGGTGGTGATCAGGGCCAGCTTGTCCGGGCCATGGCGCATCACGCAGCGTGCTGCCAGCTTGGCCGTGGTGGTGGTCTTGCCCACGCCGGTCGGGCCGACCAGCGCGAACACACCGCCTTCGGACAGCATCGCGTCTTCGTTGCCGATGGTCGCGAGGTTACGGGCCAGCACGGTCTTCACCCAGCGCATGGCTTGCGCTGCGTCGTTCATGGCCGGCATTTTTTCAATGATGTAGCGTGCCAGCGTGGCCGAGAAACCGGCGGCCAGCATCTCGCGCAGGACGGTGGCCTTGTGCGGCTCGCGCTGGGCGGTCGAGCCCCACGACAGTTCGGCCAGCTGGGTTTCCATCAGGCCGCGCATGGCGCGGATTTCGCTCATCATGTTGCTGACTTCCGAGGTCGCCGATTCCTTGGCCTGGGTGATGGCGGCGCTCATCATGGCGGTCATGGCGGCCATGTCGATCGTTGGTTCAGGCGCGGGGGCGCGGCGTTCGGCGTAGGTCGAGACCGGCTCGGCCGGCGCCAGCGGTGCCACGGGCGCGACATAGGCCGGCGCGACCGGCGCGTTCTTGACCGGGCCGGCATCCTGGTAGCGGCGGGCCGGGGTAGCGCGCGGGGCAGCTGGCGCGAGTTCGTCGAAGTGCTGCAGCTGCGGCTTCGGCTGGGCCATCTCGGAATCCGCGACAGGGGCGGACAGCGAGGCGACGTCGTCGTTATCGAGCGCCAGGATTTCGACCGCGCCATCGACCGGACGGTTGGACAGGATGACGGCATCCGGGCCCAGGGCTTCGCGCACCTTGCGCAAAGCGTCCCGGGAAGTTGCCGCTGTAAATTTCTTCACTTTCATCGTGGTTCTCCGCACTTCAATCTATGTTCTGCATGACGGGCACATGCCCATCGATAGGAATCATTATTGTCGATGCCGTGCGGAAACGATCAGCCGAGAAGGATGGGGAAAAGGGCCTATTTCCCCACAATCAGAAAAAGTGATACCGGTTTCTTGAAACTTGACAGGATTGGGGCAGGCACCAACAGGGTTTGCGTTGGCGCAAAAAGGTGGCGTGCGGGTGCCGATCTTGTGGATACCGGCCGGGTCGAACCGGGACTGGCACGGCTGGCGTGCCCTACCCGCTCACCAGGAGACCCCCATGGCACGCTCGATCCGGCTGATCTATCGTAACGTACAAGGCCGCGTACGCCAGAATTTCAATTGGCCCGGCCTCACCGAGAGCTCGGCCGTGCTGATCACGGCAGCCGAATGGCGGCCGACGGCCGACCCGTTCGATTCACCGCCGGGCCGCCCCCTGCTGGGAGAAGCCAATGTGTATGTCACCAATATCGGGCCGCACGATCCCGAAGGTGGCCCCGGCGGTGTCGAGTTTCATCTGCATGTCGACTGGAACAGCCCCTTGCATATCATGGTGACGATTACCGACCTGGGGCCGATCGAACAGCAGATCGTGGTGGGTTGAAGGCGCGAATGACGCTGGCGGCGTTGTCGCCAGCGTCAGCGCGAACACAGCACGATCACTGCACGATCACAGCGCCATTACATCGGCACGCCGACCAGGCTTGTCACGCGAATCGTCTTGGTCTCTGGCACTTCAGCATGTGACAGCACCTTGAGTGCAGGCACGGCGCGGCGCAAAAAGCGCGACAGCAGCACGCGCAGCGGCGCCGGCACCAGGAGCACGGGCGACAAGCCCATCTGCTCTTGCTGGTTGGCAGCGTGCGCCGCCTGCTGAGCGATGGTGTCGGCCAGGCCCGGCTCGATGCCGGTACCGTCGCCACCGGCGCCCATCGCCTGCATCAACAGGCGCTCGAGGCGGTTGTCCAGCGTCATCACCGACAGCTCGTTCTCGCCCGGGAACAACTGCTGGACGATGGCGCGGCCCAGCGACACGCGCACCACGGCGGTCAGTTCGGCCGGATCCTGGGTCATGCCAGCGTGCTCCGACAATGCTTCGATGATCGAGCGCATGTCGCGGATGTGAACGCCTTCGACCAGCAGGTTCTGCAGCACTTTCTGCAGCGTCGACAGCGAGACGACTTTCGGCACCAGGTCTTCGACCAGCTTCGGGGTTTCCTTGCCCAGGTGGTCCAGCAGCGCCTGCACTTCCATGCGGCCCAGCAGTTCCGACGCGTGCAGCGTGATCAGGTGATTCAGGTGCGTGGCGACGACGGTGCCCGCATCGACCACCGTGTAGCCCATGCTTTGCGCTTCGTCGCGCAGGCTTGCTTCAATCCAGGTCGCCGGCAGGCCGAAGGCCGGGTCGGTGGTGACCACGCCTGGCAGCGTGCCGCTGGCCATGCCCGGGTTGATTGCCAAAAACTGGCCGTTGAGCGCTTCGCCACTGCCCACTTCGACGCCCTTGAGCGTGATGCGGTAAGCCGATGGCTTGAGTTCCAGGTTGTCGCGGATGTGCACTGGCGGCGCCAGAAAACCCACTTCTTGCGCGAACTTCTTGCGGATGCCCTTGATGCGCTTGAGCAGCTCGCCGCCCTGGTTCTTGTCGACCAGCGGAATCAGGCGGTAGCCCACTTCCAGGCCCAGCGTATCGACCGGCATCACGTCCTGCCAGGTCGCTTCTTCGCTCTCGGCGGGCGCCGTACGGGCAGCAGCGGCGGCGTCGGCCACGGCGGCGGCTTCTGCCGCGGCGGGCGCTTCTTTCTTGCGCTTCGAGATGAAGTAGCCACCGGCAGCGAGCGAGCCGGCCAGCAGCAGGAACACAAAGTTCGGCATGCCCGGGATCATGCCCAGACCACCGATGATGGCGGCGGTGATGTACAGCGATTCAGGGCGGGCGAACAGTTGCGTGGTCAGCTGTGAGCTGACGTCTTCATCGTTGGCCACGCGCGAGACCACCATACCGGCCGCGATCGAGATGATCAGCGAAGGAATCTGGGCGACGAGGCCGTCACCGATGGCCAGCAGCGTGTAGATCTTGGTCGCTTCGCCAATGGCCAGGTCGTGCATCACGACGCCGACAATCAGGCCGCCGATGATGTTGATGACGGTAATCATGATGCCGGCGACAGCGTCACCCTTCACGTACTTCGACGCACCGTCCATCGCGCCATAGAATTCAGCTTCTTGCGAGACTTCCTGACGGCGCTTGCGCGCTTCGTCTTCGCCGATGAGGCCGGCGTTCAGGTCAGCGTCGATCGCCATCTGCTTGCCCGGCATCGCGTCCAGCGCAAAGCGAGCGCCGACTTCGGCGATACGGCCCGCACCCTTGGTCACGACCGAGAAGTTGATGATGGTCAGAATGACGAAGACGACGATACCGACGGTGTAGTTACCGCCGATCAGGAAGTGGCCGAAGGCCTCGATGACCTTGCCGGCAGCGGCGCCGCCGGTGTGCCCTTCGGTCAGCACGATTCGGGTCGAGGCAACGTTCAGCGCCAGACGCAGCATCGTCGAGACCAGCAGGATGGCCGGGAAAGCCAGAAAGTCGAGCGGCTTGACCGTGTACAGCGCGGTCAGCAACACGATGATCGACAGCGCGATATTGAAACTGAAAAACACGTCCAGCACGAACGCCGGCAACGGCAAGATCATCATCGCCAACAGCATGATGATCAGGATCGGGGCCGCCGCCTTGCCGCCTTGTGCTCCAAGGCCGCTCATCCAGGCTGGCAGTTTCATGCTGTTGGTCATTCAGTTGCTCCATTATCGGGTGCCGGTCGCTGTTGCGAGGCCGGGTTCAGCGGGTCCATCTCGGCTGGTACTTTCAACCTGGTCGGGCGATCCGGGTAGTCGCCCTCGCCTTTCTTGTAAGCCCGCAGCTGGTACACGTAGGCCAGCACTTCCGCCACCGCCGAGTACAGCTTTTCCGGAATCTCTTCATCGATCTCGGTGTGCTTGAACAGGGCGCGGGCCAGGGCCGGGGCTTCGAGCATGGGCACCTTGTTCTCGGCGCCCATTTCGCGGATCTTGGCCGCGACGTCATCGACGCCTTTGGCCACCACCCGCGGTGCTCCCTTGCCATCCGCGTACTTCAGTGCGACTGCATAATGGGTCGGATTGGTAACGATCACATCAGCAGTAGGGACATTTTGCATCATCCGGCCCCGTGCCATTTCGCGCTGCATCTGCCGAATCTTCCCCTTAATCTGAGGATTGCCGTCCGATTCCTTCGATTCCTGGATCATTTCCTGGCGCGTCATTTTCAGTTTGTCTTTCCAATGCCACAACTGATAGGGGCCGTCGATGAGGGCAATCACCCCCAGCGCGCCGGTGATGAACAGGAACGAGCGGCCAATCATGTCGCCGACGTGGGCGCTGCTTTCATTGAGCGGCTCGACCGCCAGGCCCAGCATCGCCTCTTTCTGTCCGCTGACGACGATCCAGGCCACCACGCCAATGACGATCGTCTTGATGATGGCTTTGAGCAGCTCGACCAGCGCGTTCTTGGAGAACATATTGCCGATACCCTTGATCGGGTTGAGCTTGCCGAAGTTCGGCATGAATGCCTTGGACGAGAACAGCCAGCCGCCGATCAGCATCGGCGAGATCAGGGCGATGAGCATGACGGCGCCGGCGATCGGCAGACAGGCCAGCAGGACGCTGACGATGTCGTTGAGTATCCGTTCGAGCAGGATATTGGGATTGAAGATTTGCTCGCGGTCGAGCGTGAGACCGGACTTCAGCGATGTCGCCAGCCTGCCGACGAGCATGCCGCCAAATGCCCACAGGCAGGCGCCGGCCGTCATCAGGACGGTGAAGGTTGCCAGCTCGCGCGAGCGGGGAACGTCGCCTTCTTCGCGCGCTTTCTCGATCTTTCTGGGCGAGGCGTCTTCGGTTTTTTCTGCGTCGCTATCTTCCGACATGGGGCCCCCGCTCGATTGGCATGCAATATCTTATCTGCGCCTTTGTGCAGCGCAAGCGAGATTATCGCCGAAATTGCCGTGCGGATAGGTTGAGAACAGGCAGGGAAACCGGCCGCAGTTCAGTGGCGGCGGGGTGGAGACTGCGGATTGCGGACTGCGGATTGCGCGCAACCTACACGCGGCGGCGCGCGAGGACTGGCGCCGTTTGCTGGTGGCCGTGATCCGACAGACTGCCTGGCTGATTGACAGATGGATTGGCGATACGGGCAGCGACCAGCCCGCCAGTAGGGCCCTGGCCATGGCTGGTGGTAATGAGCGGCTTGGACGCGGCGGTGCCCGCCTTCGGCGCCAGCGGTGCGGCCACGACCGGCATGGCGATCGGTGCGTGGCGGCGACGGGCGCGCCAGGCCAAAACGACCAGCGCGTACACACCGATGTACAGCGCAAAACTGGCCAGCGCACCCTGCACCAGTACCTCTGGCTCGCCCGCATAGTTGACGGCCAGCACAGCCGGCACCAGCGCAATGCCCCATGAGACCGGCGAAACGAAGGCATTGCGCAGCGGCGGTGGCAGCATGCGCAGGTAGCGCGCGGTGATTGCCGTCTTGACCAGGCTGTGCAGGTGCCAGCTGTCCGGATGGCCGGGGTGGCGGCGGCACCACAGGCGACGCATGATCGTGAAGACGGTTTCGAATACCGGGTAGGCACAGGCCAGCAGCGGCGCCCAGGCAGACACCGACGGATTGCGGTACACCAGCATCACCGACAACCAGGCCAGCAGGAAGCCGAGCAGGTAGGCGCCGCCATCCCCAAGGAACAACTTACCCAACGGAAAATTGACGACGAAAAAGCCGGCGGTCACCGCGCAGATCACGAAGCACAACTGCGCCAGATGAATGTCGCCAGCACCGTTGGCAATCAGGCCCAGCGTGCCCAGGCCGATGACGACGGTGCCGCTCGCCAGACCGTTGAAACCATCGATGATGTTGACCGCATTGGCCACGCCACCCACTGCGAATGCGGTAAACAGTACGGAGAACGGCAACCAGGCAAGCATGCCATCAAGCAGTGGCAGGCCCGTATGCTGCAAGCTCACGCCCGTCAGGCACCAGCATACGACGCCACTACCGATGGTGGCCAGCAGGCGGGTGCGTACCGACACAGTGCGGGTCAGGTCTTCAGCCAGGCCAAAGACAAAGGCTGGCAATGAAGCGATAAGAACTGGCAGCAACAAATCGCGCTGCGCCGGTGGCAAGACACCCAGTGCCAGCCACAGGCCGGTCATGATGGCAGCGCCACCGATACGTGGGGTTGGGGTGATATGAAATTTCTGCACGCCACGCGTTGCATCAAGCGAGTAGCGGCCATGCCAGCGTGTGGTGAGCACGAGCAGGAGCGATACGATCAGCGATGTGGCAAAGCCGATTTCGAGGCCGGCTAATGGCAGGTTATAAATACTCATAGAACCACTTGGTTAACTCGTCAATTCTATCGCATTTCACGTCATTTCCTTCACAATCGCGCCAACACTCGCTTTTCCACGCAATCTTGTACGTTATTAGCAACGCGACGCAAGCCATTGATTGTGAAAGACTTATTAACTGATTTTAAGTACATTGCAGCGCAACAATCAATAGTCCAGATACTTCCCCTACCATTTCTCGACAAATTGTTACATTTTTGTCCTGTGATATTTAGATAGATTTATTTGCTTACAAAATCTGGATAGATATAGCGTGACAATATTTAAAAGTACGGGCGTTCGATTCAACCTGCTGTAACGCCTTTGTCAGGCCGCGGCAGCCTTCAGGGTTTGCTCGATGGCGCCAAACAGCGATTTGCCATGCCCGTCGAGCATGTCGATGTGCACCGTATCGCCAAAGCGCATGAATGGCGTCAGCGCTTCGCTGCCATTGGCCATCTCGAGCCAGCGTGCCTCGGCAATGCAGGCATAGCCCGGGGTGTGGCGGCGGGTTGCCCGGTTCGACACCACGCCCGCGCTGACGATCGTCCCGGCCGTCACCGGTCGCGTCATCGCCAGCGCCGACAGCAGCTGCGCAAAATTGAACGTCATGTCCTCACCCGCCTCGAGTGTGCCGACCGGATTGCCATTGACCCGTACCCGCAGCGGCAGCGCGGCTTTCGCGGCGGTCCAGGCGTCGCCCAGTTCGTCCGGCGTGACCGCCACCGGTGCGAATGCGGTGACCGGCTTTGCCTGCAGCAGGCCGAAGCCTGCCCCCAGCATATCCGGCACCAGGTTGCGCAGCGTGATGTCATTGGCCAGCAACAACAGCC
The DNA here is from genome assembly GCF_059685775.1 of Telluria sp. LT1R51-2. Classification (NCBI taxonomy): domain Bacteria; kingdom Pseudomonadati; phylum Pseudomonadota; class Betaproteobacteria; order Burkholderiales; family Oxalobacteraceae; genus Telluria; species Telluria sp. LT1R51-2. The sequence continues at coordinate 3,275,010 of NZ_JCASIM010000001.1, forward strand.
GGATCTGGCCCAGCGCCGCGTCGGGCGTCGCGCCCTGGCGCAGGTCGCCACTGACGATGGCCAGCTCGGCGCCAAAGTCGATGCCCCATTCTTCGCGCGCCAGCAGCAGGTCTTGCGTGGGGCCAAGCAACCCATCGGCTGCGGCCTGGCGCAGCTGCGGCGCGTCGCGCCATGCGGCTGGCAAGCTGCTGCCAAGTGCGCGTTGTTCCAGGTCGTGATGGTGCAGATAGGTGGCACCGCACACGCGGGCGCTGGCGCGCGGCAATGGCGCCATACAACGGGTGGGGTCGAAGTCGAATGACCGGCGCGCTTTGGCGTCGCCCTTGCCGTCGTTCAGTTGACGGTAGAGTGCATCGAGTTGCGGGGCAATGAAGACCCAGTCATCGAGCGCGGCGCGCAGACTTGGCGCGATGCCGTCGGCAATGTGAGCAGTGGACAGGTCGCGCGACACCACGGCCAGTTGGCCGTCGCGGGTGCCGTCGTCCAGCGAGGCAAGTTTCATGGGCGGGCTCGTAAGAACAAGCCCGCCATTCTACGGTACGGCAGGTGTACAGCGATCAATACTTGACGATGACACCGACGCCCAGGCTGCGCTGGAAGTAGTTGTAGTCAATCATGCTCTGGCCATACCCGGCGAATGCATTAACGTAGCCCTTGATCGGGCCGACGAGCGGAAATGCCCAGCCGACCTGCACTGCACCCTTGTCGGTGCTGAAGTTACGGCGCACGAGGGCCGAGACTTCATGGCCGCTACCCATGCGGTAATTGCCGGCCAGTTCGAAGCGACCCATGTAATCGGTGATGTCCGGGTTGTTGTCGTCTTCCAGCGATTCATTGACACGCTTCCAGAGCTTGGCGGTCATGGTCAGCGGACCACGTTCCAGGCCAACCTGGGCGTAATAGCGGTTCCAGCTGCGCGACAGGCTTGACGACTGACCGTTCGACTGGTGCACGAAGCCCAGGTTCAGGAAGCGCACATTGATGCCGGCCAGGGCGAAGTCCAGTGGCATGACTGCCATGATCTCCGGCTGGTAGTTGGTTTCGCGGAACGGGCTCGATGCCTTGTGATTGGCCGCTTGCCAGAACGAATTCTGGGTGTAGCCGAACCAAACGTCGATCGGTTGCTCGAACAGGGTTTCGACCAGTTTCATCTTCACGCTGAGCTGGAATTCCAGTTCGGCCTTCGACAAACCTTCGGCATCCGGATCGGTCGCCAGGAAGTCCGCGTACGGCGCTTCGTTCGGGCGATGGGTGCGGGTGGCGATCAGATAGTTCGGGTGGTGCGGACGGAACTTGAACGCGCCACGCTTGTCGCGCGGATCGAGTTCCCAGTGGCTGCTGAGCGTGTATTCAGCAGCGGCCTGGACGGTTGGATCGACGGTGGCGGTGTGGTCAACGGCGCTGTTCAGCGGGGCGTCGAACGCGCTCTGAGCGGCCACGGCCGGTGCCACGACCGGGGTCGATGCGGCAGTCGTGCCAGCTGCGCCGCCGGTGCCGGCAACGCGGTCGAAGCAGGCGAGGCGCTGAGCGCTGTCGAGGATCGGGGTGCATTCGGCCAGGGTGGCTGGCTGGCTCTGTGCCATGACTGGCAGCGCCAGCAGCAACGGGATCAGGGCGAGGGAATGGGAAAGGCTCGGTCGGTATGCGTACATGGTTATTTTTCTGGAAAATTCATTCGTGCGACAACCGGTGCCCGGACGCCGTCGAAACGGAGTGTCGCGGAAATCGGCTGACAATGTCGCACGAATATTGTGGTTAAGCATGTTCCGTTGTGAAATTTCCACAACAACAAGCGGATGGGGTATGTCAGGCCGGTACGAGCAGGTCGAGCTGCGCCTGATCCAGGAAGCACCACTCGCCTTCGGCCAGTCCCAGCGCGGCCAGCGTCAAACCGCCGATCTGTGCCCGGTGCAGCGCGCTGCAGTGATTCTCGGCAGCAGCCAGCATGCGCTTGACCTGGTGGTATTTGCCCTGTTCCAGCACGATCTCGATGGCCCGCTCGTCCAGCTTGACGCAGGAAACCGCCTTCAATGGCGCCGGCTCGTCGTGCAATTGCACACCAGCGAGCAGTTTTTCGACCAGTTCATCCGTCACCGGTTCGGCCGTGGTGGCGTGATACACCTTCGGCACATGGCGCTTAGGCGACGATTGCGCGTGGATGAACGGACCGTCGTCCGACATCAGCAGCAGACCGGTCGTATCGTGATCGAGGCGGCCAACCGGTTGCACATCGCGCCAGGTAAATTGTTCTGGCAACAGGGTCAGCACGCCCGGATGGTGGCTGGGTTTGCGCGAGCACTCGAAGTTGGCCGGCTTGTACAGAGCAATATAGACACGCTCGCGGTACACCCATTCTTCGTCGAACACGGTCAGGACCAGGCCGTCGGTCTCGAACGTGGCCTTGAAGTTATCGGCCACCTCGCCGTTGACAGCAACATCGCCATCCTCGATCAGGGCGCGGCAGTATTTGCGGGTGCCGAATCCCTGCGATTGCAGGATGCGGTCTAGGGACAGTTTACTCATGGGGCGAGACTTTACCAGAACCGGTCCGCCCCGGACAGACTGACAATTAGACCAATGTTTTTTAGTCAACTTGCATGCCGCGATTCATTTGAGCAGCGTCAAGTCTGAAGAAATCCTTATTGATAGACTTCAACATGTTAGGAATCCGCCTAACGGCTTTGATAGTCCTTTGCCATACATCAAGGTGCAATTCCGCCAGAGAACAGGAACGAACGTGAACGATGATCTCGACATCTGCTACGACAAGCTCTCCCCGCATGAAGTGCACTGCACGCGCCAGCGGGTTGCGCGTGCACACGCGGCGCTGTTTCCCACGCTGATGGCGCTGGCACGCTGGAGCAGCGGCGCCCGCACCCTGCCGCAAGATGACCGGTTCCGGCTGCGCACGGCGTGGTTCGCGCGGGTCGGCAGCTTTCATCAGGACTGGCTCGAGCGCGGCGGCTTCGCCCAGCATGACGATTTGCCGCCACTGCGCCAACCAACCATGTGGCACCCGCCGCGCCTGGTACCGCCCCTGACGCCTCAGGTCAATGACGCCCTGACTGATCAATGCAACGACAGCAACCTGCACCACGCGTCACGCCACACCGGTCGCGATGACGATGCCGCCAGTGCGGCAGCATGACCTGATATCGGCAGCCTCCCTCACGGCATCGCCACAGACAACGCCCGTCAACGACGGCTGGCACGACAGAGGCTGAAAAGCCCGCGCCAGCCGCACTCCCCTGTTTCATCAAAGAGAAACAACGGTCGCCCAGTCGGCAGACGTAGCGTGGGCGGCTATGCCGCCCACGCGTTCAACGCATCACCGCTCGACCAAAAGAAAACGACGGCCTGGGCCGTCGTTTTCAATCCCGCCGCGCGCATGCGCCCGCCCGGGACAGTCCTACCGCGAGGAATGACAATTCTCTCGAAAACCGCACCGCGGTGCAGTCGCCAGCGTCCGCCGTCCGGAATCGATCGACAAGCATGTCAACCCATCCACTGCAGCATCGGCCACCGTTTTACTATAGCCGCACAGCGCGAGGTTTCAAGAACAAAATGCTCAGCGCAATTTGGGGACAGCGCTGTGGTATGCCGCCCTGACGGCGCTTTCGCCGACCGACGCGCCAAATTTCTTCAGTACCCGTTCCGGCAAGCCTTCGTGCGCCGTGTAGTCGACGATGTCTTCGGCCTTGACGATGTCGCGCGCCACGGTGTCGACGGTGCCGAAGGCATCGGCCAGGCCCATGTCGACAGCGCGCGCACCGGTCCAGTACAGGCCAGAGAACGTCTCGGGCGTTTCTTTCAGACGCTTGCCACGCCCCGCGCGCACCACCGAGATGAATTGCTGGTGGATTTCGTTGAGCATCGCCTGGGCGTGTTCGCGGTGCTTTTCCGATTGCGGGCTGAACGGATCGAGAAACCCCTTGTTTTCGCCAGCGGTCAGCAACCGGCGCTCGACACCCAGCTTTTCCATCGTGCCGGTAAAGCCGAAGCTGTCCATCAGCACGCCGACCGAGCCGACGATCGAGGCCTTGTTGACGTAGATGCGGTCGGCGGCCGAGGCAATATAGTAGCCGCCCGAGGCGCAGATCTCGTCAACCACGACATACAGCGGTTTGTCGGGATAGCCACGCTTGAGGCGCTGGATTTCATCGACGATGATGCCGGCCTGGACCGGGCTGCCGCCCGGACTGTCGATGCGCAGCACGACAGCGGCCGAGCCGGGATCGGAAAACGCCTTGTTCAGCGACGGGATCACGGTGTCGGCCGCGCCGCTGCCTTCGGATTCGATTTCACCGTTGATTTCGATCAGCGCCGTGTGGCGGCCGAGGTTTTCGGTGTCGCCGCTGGCGAAGTTGAAGTCGTAGTAGGCCCACAGGGCCAGCAATGCCACGATCAGGAAGCCGAGCTTGAAGAAGATGCTCCAGCGGCGCGCAGAGCGCCGTTCCTGGACGGTGGCAAATACCAGTTTCTCGAGCGTGTCGCGCTCCCAGTTGCTCATCGTCGGATTCGACGCGAGCCGGCTGTCGCCAGGTTGGTCAATGCTCGTATGGTCACTCATAAAGTCGGAAGGTGGACGACGAAACGCCGTCCCCGCGCGTCACGCGCGGGGCTGTTCGTGCGGCAATCAGTATATCGTGCCAGCGCCCTCGCGTACGGTCGGCAAGACCACCCGTACGTCGCGGGCGGGCAGCTGGCCCGCGCCTGGCTCCCGGCAAACCGGACTTCAGGCGTGCTCGAGCAGCCAGTCATGCAGCTCGGGGATGTTCTTGGCAGAGAACAATGGTTGGCACGCGTGGAGTTGGCTGACCGGATGGGCGCCGAACTCGACCGCGATACCGGCGGCGCCGGCATTGGTGGCCATCTGCAGGTCGTGCGTGGTGTCGCCGATCATTACCGTGCGGCGCAAATCCTGACCAAGTTCGCGCGTCAGTTCTTGCAGCATCGCCGGATGTGGCTTGGAGAATGTCTCATCGGCGCAACGGGTCGCGTCAAAAATCGACAGCAGCCCGGTCGCATTGAGCGCGCGGTTCAGACCGACGCGACTCTTGCCGGTGGCCACGGCCAAAAAGTAGCCCTCGTTCGACAACGCACTGAGCATCTCGGGCACGCCCTTGAACAGCACCAGCTGGTGGTCCTTGGTCAGAAAATGGTGCCGGTAACGCTCGACCATGCGTGGATACAGCGCCGGCTGGATATCGGGCAGCACTGCCTGCATCGCTTCGGCCAGGCCGAGGCCGATGACGTGCGCGGCCGACGAATCGGTGGGCACCGGCAAGCCCAGGTCGCGCGCCGCCGCCTGGATGCACTTGACGATGGCGGCAGTACTGTCCATCAAGGTGCCGTCCCAATCGAAGACGATCAGGTCGAATTGTTTTCTAGCCATAATTAGTGGCGGCCAGGCCGCCGGTCCCCTGTTGTTTTTTATTGGTGCGCTGTCGTACTTGCGCGATGTGGTTGCTGGGCGCCAGCCGGTGTTACACCGGGGCGCCCAGACTGGTCAGGAAGCGCTCGCACTCGGCCGGCATCGGCGCGCGCAAGGTCATGCGCTCGCCCGAGTCCGGATGCGTGAACGTGATCTGGTGCGCGTGCAAAAACATGCGCTTGAGCGCGCCACGGCTGTCGGTCGCCTTTTGCAATTGCTTGTTGAACGCAAAGTCACCGTATTTTTCGTCGCCCAGGATCGGGAAGCCCGACGAGGCCAGGTGAACCCGGATCTGGTGCGTGCGCCCTGTTTTGAGCTCGGCTTCGAGCAAGGCGAAATTGTGCCATTTTTTTAACAAACTGAAAATCGTGTGCGCTTCCTGACCACCGGCCTGGACCAGCACGCGCTTCTCGCCCTCTGCGCTCGTGTATTTATGCAGCGGCAAGCGGATGTGCTGGCGCTTGTTGACCCAGTCGCCTTTCACGGCTGCATAGTAACGCTTGTCGGTCGTGCCTTCGCGCATCTGGTCATGCAGGTGCGTCAGCGCGCTGCGTTTCTTGCCGATCAACAAGAGACCTGAAGTTTCGCGGTCGAGCCGGTGCACCAGCTCCAGAAACTTCGCTTGCGGGCGCGCGGCGCGCAATTGTTCGATCACGCCGTACGACACGCCCGAGCCGCCGTGCACTGCCACGCCGCACGGCTTGTCGATCACGAGCAGATGCGCGTCTTCATAGACCACGGCGAATTCAGCGCCGGGGGCTGCGTGTTCGGCCGACTTTTCGGCGATGCGGATGGGTGGAATGCGGACGGTGTCGCCGGCAACCAGGCGGTACAACTGGTCGATGCGGCCCTTATTGACACGGACTTCGCCGGAGCGAAGGATGCGGTAGATGTGGCTCTTTGGTACGCCTTTACAGACACGCAACAGGTAGTTGTCGATGCGCTGGCCAGCTTCTTCTTCGTCGATTGTCACGAACTGCGCTTGCAGTGCTGCGGGGGATGAAGGGGGGACACTATCGTTCTGCATTGCCATTCGGTCTGTCTTCCCAGAAATTCTCTCTAAGTCCTTCATTTTGAATATATAATCGACAGGCGGCGGTCAAACCTCTGCTGGTGTAAGAATTAAAATGAAATTTTACACTGGGGCACGCCCCATCGGCCCCGCCAAATGCAAATTCGATGGAAAGAACGTGTACGCACATCCTTGCGCCAATCAAGGTTGCAACCGATTTGTAATCGGATTGCGCGCAATGATGCCGGATTGGATTGTCAGGATTCTTAAGGATAAGTACCAGCAAGCATCCTTAACAAAGTGCTTGCCGGTTGATGGTGTCGATAACGCTTGTCGTTTTCGCCGACCCCGCTGCTGCTGCATCCACACCGCTTGAGCAAGGCTGTCTCTTCGCCTCCAGGCCGGTCGATGGTTGCTGCGCCCAGGTTCGGCTGGCTGTGGCACACCCTCCCTTGTTCGTTGCTGTGCCAACCCCAATGTGGTGGCAGGTGACGAACAAAAGTTGCGGCGTGTTTAGACAATGACGTTCGGCCCCACAGCGCCCCGTTGCGGCAGCGAAATTACTTTGCTGTACCGCACGCCCGGGCATACCCCCTCCTGTCACCCGTCCCCGCATACATCCCTGTAGCTGCGCCGCCTGCGAGGGCGGCCTTCACACGGCCCCCGGGTCACGGAGTACTAAAAATGAAACGCATGTTGTTTAACGCGACGCAGCAAGAAGAGCTGCGCGTCGCTATTGTCGATGGCCAGAAGCTGATCGACATCGATATCGAGACTGCCGGTCGCGAACAGCGCAAGTCGAATATCTACAAGGGTGTCATCACCCGCATCGAACCCTCCCTCGAAGCCTGCTTCGTCAGCTACGGCGAAGACCGCCACGGCTTCCTCCCCTTCAAAGAAGTCGCCCGCACGTATTTCCGTGAAGGTGTCGACGTGCGCAACTGCTCCATCAAGGAAGCGCTGCGCGAAGGCCAGGAAATCATGGTCCAGGTCGAAAAAGAAGAACGCGGCAACAAGGGCGCTGCCCTGACCTCGTTCATTTCGCTGGCCGGCCGCTACCTCGTCCTGATGCCGAACAACCCGCGCGGCGGCGGTGTATCGCGCCGTGTCGAAGGCGAAGAACGCCAGGAACTGCGCGAAACGATGGACAAACTCGACTTGCCACAAGGCATGTCGGTAATCGCCCGCACTGCGGGCATCGGCCGTAACGTCGAAGAACTGCAGTGGGATTTGAACTACCTGATGCAACTGTGGCGCGCGATCGAAGGCGCCGGCAAGTCGTCCAACGGCGCGTTCCTGATCTATCAGGAATCGTCGCTCGTCATCCGCGCGATCCGCGATTACTTCCAGCCGGACATCGGCGAAGTACTGATCGACACCGACGAAATCTATGAGCAGGCGCAGCAGTTCATGAGCCACGTGATGCCCGACATGGCGCACCGCGTGAAGCGTTACAGCGACGACGTGCCGCTGTTCTCGCGTTTCCAGATCGAACACCAGATCGAAACCGCCTACGCGCGCACCGTGCCGCTGCCATCGGGCGGCGCCATCGTGATCGACCACACTGAAGCACTGGTCTCGATCGACGTCAACTCGGCCCGCGCCACGCGCGGTTCGGACATCGAAACGACCGCCTTCAACACCAACTGCGAAGCAGCCGACGAAGTGGCGCGCCAGTTGCGCCTGCGCGATCTGGGCGGCCTGATCGTGATCGACTTCATCGACATGGAAGTGGCCAAGAACCAGCGCGAAGTCGAACAGCGCCTGAAGGACGCCCTGCACCATGACCGCGCCCGTGTTCAGATGGGCAAGATTTCGCGCTTCGGCCTGATGGAACTGTCGCGCCAGCGCCTGCGTCCGTCGCTGTCCGAAGGCTCCCACGTGACCTGCCCGCGCTGCTCGGGCACCGGCCACATCCGTGATACCGAATCGTCGGCCCTGCAAGTCCTGCGCATCATCCAGGAAGAGGCGATGAAGGAAAATTCGGCCGCCATCCACGTGCAGGTGCCCGTCGATGTCGCTGCTTTCCTACTGAACGAAAAGCGTGGCGAAGTGCTCAAGATCGAGAATCGCCACCGCATCACCGTGATCCTGATTCCGAACAAGCATCTGGACACGCCGCATTACAAGCTCGAGCGCATCAAGCACGACGATCCACGCCTTGAAGACGCCCACGCCAGCTACGCGATGGCCGAGTCGGCCGATACCGACATGGCCTACGCGAAACGCCAGAAAGAAGAAGCCAAGCCGCGCCAGGAAGCCGTCGTCAAGACGATCACCCCGGCCCAGCCTGCGCCGCTGGTCGACCGCAGCGAGGCGGCCAAGCCAGCCAAGCCTGCTGTCGCCCCTGCTGTGGCGGTGCCCGTGCCGGCGCCGGTGGAAGAAGAAGGTTTCTTCGCCAAACTGCGCAATTTCTTCTTCGGCAAGCCAGAACCGACAGGCGCCGCACCGGCCGTGCTGGTCGAAGTGCCGGTCGCCGCCCCTGCGCAGGCAGAGCGCGACCGCAACAACCGCAGCAAGAATGGCCGCACCGGTGGCCGTCCAGCTGGCAAGCCAGGCCGTGAGCGCGAAGAGCGCGAGTCGGTTGCCAAGACCGCCGCACCGGGCGAAGAGCTGGCCAAGGGCCCGGACGCCGAAGCGCGTCCACCACGCCCGCCGCGCCCGCCACGCCCACCGCGCGAAGGCCGCGAGCCACGTGAACCACGCGATCCGGCCGATGCCGCGCCACGTGCCGAAGGCGCCGAGCGTCCGGAACGTGCCGAGCGTCCTGAACGCGGCGAGCGTAAAGAGCGCCAGCCACGTCAGCCGCGCGAGCGCACCGAGCGTACGGAACGCACCACCCAGGTCATCGAAGCCAAACTCGATGAAATCAATGTCAGCCAGGTGGTGTCGAACACCACCGTTGCCGTGACCACCACCGGTCCGGAAGGCAGCCAGGAAGTCGTGCAGCAAGTCATCAAATCGGTGACCACGATCGGCCCGGATGGCGAAGAAGTCGAGATGGATGGCGACGAGCCACGCCGTCGTCGTCGTCGCGGTGGCCGTAACCGCAACCGTCGCGATCGTGACCAGATCGAAGGCGAAGGCGGCGAAGGCAACGAAGACGCACCAGCGTTCGCGCCGGTCGCGGACGAAGAAGTGGCCAAGGTCGCCGCAGCAGCGCGCGCCGCCAAAGCCAAGCCGGCCCAGGCGCCATGGCCGTTCCCGACCTCGGCATCGATCACTGCCAAGGACCATGCGGCGCAATCTGCAACTGCAGCACCAGCAGCGGCGCCGGTGGTTGAGCAAGCGGCGCCGGTCGAAGGCAATATGTTCCCGACGTCGGCGTCGATGGCGGCAACGACGGCCGAGGATGCGCCTGCCAATGTCGAGCCAGTCAACTTCCCGACGGCAGCATCGATGGGGACGCCGGCGGAAGTCTCGGCACCAGCATCGACCGAACCGGTCATGTTCCCGACGGCGGCATCGGTGGCGGCTGAACAGGTTGCTGCCGAGCCGGTCGTGGCAGAGGCTGCGCCTGCACTTGCACCTGCACCAGCGCCTGTCGAGGCGCCGGTGGTGGAAGTCGCTCCTGCGCCCGTTGTCGAGCCTGTTACCGCTGTGGCGGTCGAGCCAGCACCAGTGGCAGCCCCGGAAGTAACCACGGCGCCTGCGCCAGTGGCTGCTACCCCTGCGCCAAAGCTGGACGACATGCTGGCCGAAGCCGGTCTGCAACTGGCCGCGACCGATCCTGAAAAGCTGCGCGCCGCCCAGGCCGCAGCAGCGCAGGCGGCCACGCCAGTGCGCGTCGGCCGTGCCCGCAAGCCGGTCGTCGTGCCGGTCGACGAGCCGCTGGTGCAGGTCGATACCAGCCGTCAGTAAGCACCAAGTAGTACATCCGGCGTACGTTGCCCCTCGCTCAGGCGGGAACAACGTACGCCGGACCCCATCCCTTCTCTCCATGCAGCAGCGCGCCCGGCAGTATTCCCGGGCGCATGCTATCGTATTGGAATGGCTGAAAAAATCATCCTTATCAATGACCTGCGCTCATCGAAGCTGCGGGTCCCGGCCGTGCCGGAAGCACCTACGGGTCTGCTGAGCGACGCGCTTGGCCGGCCGCTGCACGACTTGCGCATTTCCGTCACCGACCGCTGCAATTTCCGCTGCGTGTATTGCATGCCGAAGGAAGTGTTCGACAAGGATTACCAATACCTGCCGCACGGCGACCTGCTGTCATTCGAAGAGATCACGCGCGTGGCGCGTCTGTTCGTTGCACACGGCGTCGAAAAGCTGCGCCTGACGGGCGGCGAGCCGCTGCTGCGCAAGAATCTTGAACGCCTGGTGGGCATGCTGCGTGCGATTCCTACACCCGGCGGCCGCCCGCTCGACCTCACCTTGACGACCAACGGCTCGATCCTGGCGCGCAAGGCGCAAGCCCTGAAAGACTCGGGCCTGGACCGGGTCACGGTCTCGCTCGACGCGCTCGACGACGGCGTGTTCCGCAGCATGAACGACGTCGACTTTTCGGTGGCCGATGTGCTGCACGGCATCGATACCGCGCATGCGGTGGGCCTGGGGCCGGTCAAGGTCAATATGGTGGTCAAGGGTGGCACCAACGTCGATCAGATCCTGCCGATGGCACGTCACTTCAAGGGCTCGCCGACGATCCTGCGCTTCATCGAATTCATGGATGTGGGCGCGTCGAACGGCTGGGACATGCGCGACGTCGTGCCGTCGGGCGACGTGGTACGCCGCATCTCGGCCGAGCTGCCACTGGCGCCCGTGGCCGCCAATTACAGTGGCGAGACTGCGTCGCGCTGGCGCTACCTCGATGGCGACGGTGAAATTGGCGTGATTTCCAGCGTCACGCAGGCGTTTTGCGGCGATTGCAGCCGCCTGCGCCTGTCGACCGAAGGCAAGCTGTATACCTGCCTGTTCGCCACGCGCGGCCACGATATGCGCGCGCTGCTGCGCGAAGGGCATGACGACCTGGCCCTGAGCGGCGCCATCGCGCAACTGTGGCGCGACCGGGCCGACCGCTATTCCGAAACCCGCTCGGCAGAGACCGGCATGGGCCAGCTGGACGGGCCACGCCGGGTTGAAATGTCCTATATCGGTGGCTAATTGACGATGCAAGCAGGCTTGATCAGCGGATTGGTTCTGGCGGGCGGGCGCGGCTCGCGTATGGGGAACGTGGACAAAGGCTTGCGGCCGTTCCGTTCCAGCACGATGGTAGAGCACGTGTTGGCGCGTTTGCGGGCGCAGGTGGGGCCACTGGCGATCAGCGCCAACCGTAATCTCGAGACCTACCGCGTGTTTGGTGCGCCCGTGCTGACCGACGAAATGGCGGATTTTCCGGGCCCGCTGGCTGGGCTCGAAACGGGCTTGCGCCACTGCGCCACGCCGTATCTGCTGGCCGTGCCGTGTGATTCGCCGTTCCTGCCGCTTGACCTGGCTGCACGCCTGTTCGCGGCGATGCAGGAGCAGGATGCCGACGCGGCCTACGCCGCAACGCATGACGCCGGCATGCCTGTGCAATTGCATCCGGTGTTCTGCCTGGTTCGCGCCGACCGGCTGGCTTCTTTGTCGGCCTATCTTGCGGCCGGCGGTCGCAGCGTCGAGGGCTGGTTGCGCGAGCTAAACGCGGTCGACGTCGTGTTCGACGACGCCGACGCCTTCCGCAACATCAACACCCTCGACGAGCTGCGCGGACTCGAACAACCCGCCTTCCCTGCCAGCCTGGCCCAGGTGGCCAGCTGCATCAACGGCTATGATCCGGAAGCACTGCCGGTGCGCGACGCCCAGCGCATCATCCGTGAATTCGTCCAGCCGGTGCGCGCCGTTGAAATGGTGGCGCTGCGCGCAAGCCTGGGCCGCGTGCTGGCGCGCGACCTGGTCTCGCCGATTAACGTGCCGGCGCACGACAACTCGGCAATGGATGGCTACGCACTACGTGGCGCCGACCTGCCGCAGGCTGACGTGGCAACGTTCAAGGTGGTCGATATCGTGTATGCGGGCAAGCCGTCCGCGGTCGTACCCGGTCCCGGTGAGTGCGTGCGCATCATGACGGGCGGCGTAATGCCGGCCGGCTGCGACAGCGTGCTGCCACAGGAATTTGCCGACAGCGGCGACGACGTCGGCATGACCGTGCGCGCCGGCGCCATCCGCGCTGGCGACAACCGCCGGCTGGCCGGCGAAGATTTGAAAGCCGGCAGCGCCGCCCTGAAGGCCGGCCGCATCATCCGGCCATCCGACCTGGGCCTGTGCGCGTCGCTGGGCTTTGCCGAAATCCCCGTGCAACGACGCCTGCGCGTGGCGTTCTTCTCCACCGGCGACGAGCTGCGCTCGATCGGCGAGCCGCTGGGCGAAGGCTGCGTGTATGACAGCAACCGCTACACGATCTACGGCATGCTCCAGCGCCTGGGCTGCGAGATCATCGACATGGGCGTCGTGCGCGACAGCCGAGAAGCGCTGGAAGACGCGCTGCGCACCGCCTGCGAAAACGCCGACGCGATCATCACGTCGGGCGGCGTTTCGGTCGGCGCGGCCGACTACACCAAACAGGTGATGGCGCAGCTGGGCGACGTGACGTTCTGGAAAGTGGGCATGCGCCCAGGTCGCCCATTGGCATTCGGGCGCGTGGCATCGAACGGCCGCAGCGCCTTCCTGTTCGGCCTGCCGGGTAATCCGGTCGCGGTGATGGTGTCGTTCTACTTCTTCGCACGCGACGCGCTGCTGCAGATGATGGGCGCCAACGCCCCACTCCCGCTGCTGCAGGCGCGCTCGCCCGAGGCGATCCGCAAGAAACCAGGCCGCACCGAATACCAGCGCGGCATCGTCGCGCGCGGACCCGACGGCGCCCCCGAAGTGCGCCTCACCGGCGCCCAAGGCTCAGGCATCCTGCGCTCAATGTCCGAAGCCAACTGCATGGTCGTACTGCACGACGAGCAAGGCAGCGTGGCTGCCGGCGAGATGGTCGACATCCTGCCCTTCGAAGGCCTGTTCTAAACCTCTAGACACAGCGCCTCACCTACCGCAACCATCAAATTCTTGCCCCCAGACCCTTACAAAACAATTAGGGTCAGAGTCGAATTGTTTGACAACTTTAGACAATTGCCCATTAATTCGACTCTGACCCTAATTAATTTTGAACAGTTTGGCAACAAAATCGCTTCATTCTGGAAATTGAATTCCGACCGGAATCGGATTTGGCGTTTGGCGGCTGAAAACCCTCTAAAACAATTAGGGTCAGAGTCGAATTGTTTGACAACATTGGGTAATTGCCCATTAATTCTACTCTGACCCTAATTGTTTTTGTGACCTCTGGGAAACTGTAGGGGTGCCTTCAGTCTTCGCGTTCCAGGCCGTCAGAGCCCAAGAGTAATTGGGCGGCTTCGGTTGGGAGGGCTTCGACGGATTTGAGCTTGCGGGCCATCTGGCGGCTGCGTACTTCGGCGTTTTCGATGTTTTTGGCGGCGCGCTCCAGCGTCGTTTTCGTTGCGGCCAGCACGTCGCCGAATTTGGTGAACTCGGTTTTGACGGCGCCCAGCACCTGCCACACTTCGGATGAGCGCTTTTCCAGCGCCAAGGTGCGGAAACCCATCTGCAGGCTGTTGAGCAAGGCGCTCAGTGTCGACGGGCCGGCGATCGTCACGCGCAGCGTGCGCTGCAGGTCGTCGGCCAGGCCTGGGCGACGCATCACTTCGGCGTACAGGCCTTCGGTCGGCAGGAACAGGATCGCGAAATCCGTCGTCTGTGGCGGCGAGACGTATTTGTCGCAGATGGTCTGGGCCTCGCGCCGCACCGCCCGCTCCAGTTCGGCGCCGGCGCGGATGACGCCTTCGGCGTCCGCAATGTCGGCCGCGGCCTGCAAGCGTTCGTACTGCTCTTTCGGAAACTTGGCGTCGATCGGCAACCACAGTGGCGCCCCGCCCTCGACGGTGCCTGGCAGCTTGATCGCAAACTCTACCCGCGCGTTCGACCCCGCCACCGTCTCGACGTTCTTCGCATACTGCTCGACCGTCAACACCTGCTCGAGCAGCATCTCCAGCTGCACCTCGCCCCACGTGCCGCGCGTCTTCACGTTCGTGAGCACGCGCTTGAGATCCCCCACGCCGATGGCAAGTTGCTGCATCTCGCCCAGACCCTGGTGGACTTTTTCCAGCCGCTCGGACACCTGGCGGAACGATTCGGTCAGTCGCGTTTCCAGCGTCGCGTGCAGCTTTTCGTCGACCGTCTGGCGCATCTCTTCCAGGCGCTTGCCGTTGTCCGCCTGCAGGTCGCGGATCTTCGACTCGAGCGTGTTGCGCACTTCGAGCATGCGCTGGGCGTTCGATTCGGTGAGATTGCCCAGCGTTTGCTGCAGCGTGTCGGCAAAGCGCTTGAGCGCGCGCGCCTGCTCTTCGCGCCCGCTGCTCGATTGCAGCTGCATCTGCTGACGCATGCTGTCAAATTGCTGGACCAAGGCGTTGTGATACTGGGCCAGGTGGCCGGCGGTCTCCTGGCGCGTCGATTGCGCACTGGCCTGCAGCTCCTGGCGCAGCTCGCGCTCGAGCCGTTCGATGTGCGCGCCGTTGCCATCCCCGCTGCCGCGCAGGCGCAGCAAGACCAGCACCAGCAACGCGATGATGAGCGCGAGGCCCACCAGGATCAGGATTTCTGCTGTCGTCATCGTGTCAATCGGCCTTGTTGCGCATCCAGTCGGCGGTCTCGAAGAACGACGTCAGCAGGCGCACCCGCAGCGCCTCGTCGTAGCCCAGGTCTTCCATCGCCCACGCCATCGCGCGCAGCCACGCGTCGCGCTCCTTGGTGCCGATTGCATACGGCAGGTGGCGCGCACGCAGGCGCGGATGGCCATAGCGTTCGATATACAGGTCCGGGCCGCCCATCCACCCGGACAAGAACATGAACAGCTTGTCGCGCGAGCTGTCGTTGGGCACCGGGTGCATCACGTGGATGTTGGCGAACTCCGGCTCGAGCTGCATCAGGTCATAGAAACGATCGACCAGCGCGCGCAGGCGCTCGGCGCCGCCCATGATCTCGTACAGCGTTGGCGTGTCGGCTTGCATATCTTGCATATCCTGCATGCTCACGCCTCCCGCAAGGTCTGCAGCGGCGGCTGACGCAGCACGCCGCGCAGGCCAAACCAGCCACCAACGATCGCGCACAGGATGCCCACCACCAGGCCCGCGAGCCACACGCCTGGCGCGAACGTCCACGGGAACTTGAATTGGTACGTCGCCAGCGCCCAGCCCAGCGCCGCAGCGCCCGTCGCGGCGAGAAGGCCCGACAGCCCACCCACCAGCACGAACTCGATCCGCTGCGCCCGCGCCAGTTGCTGGCGCGTTGCGCCCAGCGCCCGCAGCAGGCCCCCTTCACGCGTGCGCTCGGAGGTCGAACCCATCAACGCCGCATACAGCACCAGCACGCCCGAGGCCAGCGTGAACAGGAACAGGAACTCGACCGCGACCACCACCTGGTCCAGCACGTCCTGCAGCTGGCGGATGATGCCCGAGACGTCGACCACGGTCAGGTTCGGATAGGCGCGCGTAAGCGCATTGCCCAGGTTCGCGCCTTCGGCCGGCACGTGGAACGCCGTCATGTAGGTCGTGGGCGCATTGGCCATCGCGGCCGGATTGATGATGACGAAGAAGTTGGCGCGCATCGAGCCCCATTCGAGCTTGCGCACGCTGGTGATCTTCGCGTCCACCATCAGTCCTGCCATGTCGAAGCGCAGGCTGTCGCCCAGCTTCAGGCCAAGGCGGTCCATGATGCTTTTTTCGACCGACGCTTCGGCCAGGCTGGGGGCGTCCCTGAACCAGGCACCCTCGACCACCTCATTCCCCTCCGGCAGCGCGTTGGTCGTCGACAGGTTGAATTCGCGGTTGGCCAGGCGGCGCGCCTCGCCATCGGCGAAGGTGTCGCTCTTGATGGCGGCGCCGTTGATCGCCGTGAGGCGACCACGGATCATCGGGAACAGCACCGGCTCCTTCACGCCAGCCGCCTGCAGCTGGCCTTCGACGCCCTTCGTCTGCTCGGGCAGGATGTTGATCACGAAGCGGTTCGGCGCATCGGCCGGCGTGGCCGACTGCCAGGCCGCCATCAGGTCACCCCGCACGACGGTCAGGAGCAGCAGCGCCATCAGGCCCAGCGATAGCGAGACCACCTGCACGACCGTGGCGCCGGGCCGGCGCTGCAGCGACGTGACGGCAAAGCGCCAGGCCTGCTGCGGGAACAGGTTGCGCATGCGGCGCAGCAGTTTGAGGCCCAGCCAGGCCACGAGCGCGAATACGGCGAAGCCGCCGAGGAAGCCGCCGGCCGTGATCAGCGCCAGCGTCAGGTCGCGCGCCTGCCAGTAGAGCAGCAGGACAAACGCGCCCACGCCCAGGCCATAGGTCGCCAGCGCGGCCGGTTGCGGCGCGCCGGCTTCGCGCCGGATCACGCGGTTGTGCGGCACATTGCGCAATTGCAGAATCGGCGGCAGCGCAAAGCCCACCAGCAGCAGCATGCCCGTGGCCACACCCTGCAGCGCCGGCAGGATCGACACCGGCGGCAGCTCGGTGCGGATCAGCGATGCGATCAGTTCGAGCAGCACGAAGTGCGCCCCGAAGCCCACCAGCACGCCGAGCACGCTGCCCAGCAAGCCGACGAGGGCAAACTCGGTCACGTACATGACAGTGACCTGGTTCTGGGTCAGGCCCAGGCAGCGCAGCATCGCGCAGGCATCCAGGTGGCGGCTCATGAAGCGGCGCGCCGCCATCGCCACGGCCACCGCCGCCAGCATTGCCGACAGCAGGCCCACGAGCGACAGGAACAAGCCCGCGCGATCAAGCGTCGCGCGCATTTCCGGGCGCCCGTTTTCGAGCGTCTCGATACGCACGCCCTTCAGGTTGCCGTCGTTGATCTGCGCGCGCAGCCAGGTTTCATAGGCCTTGATGGCCGCCAGGTCGTTGCGGTTGGTCGAGGCAATCTGCAGCCGGAAGTCCACGCGCGCGAAATCGTCCACCAGGCCCGTGGCCTTCAGATCGGCCATTGACAGCATCACGCGCGGCGCGAAGTTCGCGAACGACGCGCCTTTATCGGGCTCGGTGGCGATCAGCTGGGTGATGCGCAACTGGCTGTTGCCCAGCGTGAGCATGCCGCCCACCTGCGTCGACAGCTGCGCGAGCAGGCCAGGGTCGACCCACACGGTACCGGGCGCCGGCACGGCGCGTGTCGGCTCGCCGCGCGCGCCGCTGGCCGCGACCGGATCGGTCGTGATCTTCATCTGGCCGCGCAGCGGATAGCTTGTTGACACGGCCTTGATCGACGAGAGCTGCGCCAGCGAATCGTCGCCCTCGCCTGCCTGCGCCATGCTCGGGAAAGTCACGGTGTCGGCCAGCAGCAGGCCGCGCCGCGCCGCTTCGTCGCGCCAGGCCTGGGGCACCGGGTCATCGGTCTTGACCAGCAGGTCGGCGCCCAGCAGCTGGTGCGCGTCGCGGTCCATGCCGGCGCGCATGCGGTCAGTGAAGAAGCCGACCGACGTGAGCGCCGCCACGGCGACGATCAGCGCCACCAGCAGGAAGCGCAGTTCACCGGCGCGCCAGTCGCGCGCCGTCATGCGAAGTGCCTGGACGAACATGGCGTCGCTCCGTGGTTAAGGTCAGGCGTTGGCGAAGAAGTCGTCGACTTCGGCCAGGAAGGCGCGCTTGCGCTCCGGGTCGATGAAGGCGGCCTGGAAGCTGTTGCGCGCCAGTTGCTGTGCGTGCGTCGCATCCAGCGGCAAGGCGTCAAAGGCAGCAAAGTAGTTCTCGTTGATGTAGCCGCCGAAATAGGCCGGATCGTCCGAGTTGACCGTGACGGCCAGCCCGGCGTCGAGCAAGGTGCGCAGATTGTGCGAACCCATCACGTCGAACACGCGCAGCTTGATGTTCGACAGCGGGCACACGGTCAGCGCCATCTGCTCGCGCACCAGGCGCTCGACCAGCGCCGGGCTTTCCAGACTGCGCACGCCATGGTCGATACGCTCGACCTTGAGCACGTCGAGCGCGCTTTCGATATAGGCCGGCGGGCCTTCTTCGCCGGCATGCGCGACCAGGCGCAGGCCCAGATTGCGGGCGCGCTCGAACACACGCGCGAACTTCTCGGGCGGATGGCCGACTTCGGACGAATCCAGGCCCACGCCGATGAACTTGTCGCGGTACGGCAGCGACTCGTCCAGCGTGGCGATCGCGTCGTCTTCCGACAGGTGGCGCAGGAAGCACATGATCAGTTCAGCGCTCAGCGGCGCATCCTGGCAGGCGCGCCAGATGCCGTTGATGACGGTCTCGAACGGCACGCCGCGCGCGGTGTGCGTTTGCGGATCGAAGAAGATTTCGGTGTGGCGGACATTGTCGGCATGGGCACGCGCCAGGTAGGCGGCGGTCATGTCATAAAAGTCCTGCTCGGTCAGCAGGACGCTGGCGCCTGCATAATAAATGTCGAGGAACGACTGCAGATCGCTGAAAGCGTAGGCATCGCGCAACGCTTCGACCGAGGCATAGGCCAGCTGGACGTTGTTTCTTTGTGCCAGAGCAAAAATCAGTTCTGGCTCGAGCGAGCCCTCGATATGGATGTGCAGTTCAGCCTTGGGCATGTTCTGCAGCTGGGTGCGCAAGCGGTCGTCTAGCATGGTGTTCTCCAACAGGTGTTCAGTGATTAAGGTCGCGTTGAGGCGACCGGCAAGTGTAACGCATGCGTGCAATCGGCTCATGCCATAGCGAAAAAGCGTGGGTTCATGATTGGGCAGTGCGCGATTGGGGCGCGTCACCTGTTGTACAGCCGGCGAAAACTCGATACGCTTTGCATGAACCTGCATGGGGTTGCGGCCGCGTTCCTGCATCATGCGCGCACGCCGGCGGCGCATGCCGAAAAGCGATTTTTTATCATTAAATCAAACACTTGTTGCTGCTTCATTATGTCGTGCAACAGGACTTTGACTTCGGAAACTATTAGGCACATAATAAATTTCAGTAACGCAAAAGGACGCTCTCCACACTGCAGTCAGTTCGATATGTTCGGATCGACAACAAGCAATCGCACGCGCACCTTCCATGACGCCGACCACACTGGCGCCGCACGTGACGAACGAACAAGGAGTACGCCGAAATAACCGGGGCCCCGGGCAGCGCCATGCGCTGTTGTGACAGTGATTCGTTGTTGGCACATTAAAGGAACTTCAATGAGCATCTTTGAAAACTACACGGCCCGCTATGAGCGTACTCGGGAAGAGGAATACTCGATGACCGAGTTCCTGCAGATGTGCAAGCGCGACCCGCTGACGTATGCCAGCGCGCCCGAGCGCATGCTCGCTGCCATTGGCGAACCCACATTGGTCGATACCCGCCTCGATTCGCGCCTGTCGCGCATTTTCGCCAACAAGGTCATCAAGATCTATCCGGCGTTTCGCGAGTTTTATGGCATGGAAGAAGTAATCGAGCAGGTCGTTTCGTATTTCCGCCACGCCGCGCAAGGCCTCGAAGAACGCAAGCAGATCCTGTATCTGTTGGGTCCGGTGGGCGGCGGCAAGTCGTCGATTGCCGAAAAGCTCAAGAGCCTGATGGAACTGGTGCCCTTTTATGCGATCAAGGGCTCGCCCGTCAACGAGTCGCCGCTGGGTTTGTTCAGCGAAGACGAGGACGGCCAGATCCTCGAAGAAGATTACGGTATCCCGCGCCGCTATCTGCGCGCGGTACCGAGTCCCTGGGCCGTCAAGCGCCTGCATGAATTCGGCGGCGACATCAACAGGTTCCGCGTCGTGCGGCGCTACCCGTCGATCCTCAAGCAAGTCGCCATTTCCAAGACCGAGCCGGGCGACGAAAACAACCAGGATATTTCGTCCCTCGTCGGCAAGGTCGATATCCGCAAGCTCGAGGATTTCTCGCAGGACGATCCGGACGCCTACAGCTATTCGGGTGGCCTGTGCCTGGCCAATCAGGGCCTGATGGAATTCGTCGAGATGTTCAAGGCGCCGATCAAGGTGCTGCACCCGCTGCTCACGGCCACGCAGGAAGGCAATTACAAGGGCACCGAAGGCTTTGGCGCGATCCCGTTCGACGGCATCGTGCTGGCGCACTCGAACGAGTCCGAATGGAAGACCTTCCGCAACAACCGCAATAACGAGGCGTTCCTCGACCGCATCTATATCGTCAAGGTGCCGTATTGCCTGCGGGTGTCGGACGAAGTCAAAATCTACGACAAGCTGCTGCGCAATTCGTCGCTCGACAAGGCGCCCTGCGCCCCCGGCACGCTGCGCATGATGTCGCAATTTGCCGTGCTGTCGCGCCTGAAGGACCCGGACAATTCCAGTATCTATTCCAAGATGCTGGTGTACGACGGCGACAACCTGAAAGACACCGATCCCAAAGCCAAGTCACTGCACGAATATGCCGATTACGCCGGCGTGGACGAAGGCATGAACGGCTTGTCGACCCGCTTTGCTTTCAAGATTCTGTCGAAGGTGTTCAATTTCGACAATACCGAAGTGGCGGCCAATCCGGTGCACCTGCTGTACGTGCTCGAGCAGCAGATCGAACGCGAGCAATTCCCGCCCGAGACCGAGCAGCGCTACTTGTCGTATATCAAGGAGCACCTGGCGCAGCGCTACGTCGACTTCATCGGCAAAGAAATCCAGACGGCCTACCTGGAAAGCTATTCCGAATATGGCCAGAACATCTTCGACCGCTATGTCACGTTCGCCGACTTCTGGATCCAGGACCAGGAATTTCGCGATCCCGATACGGGCGAGAGTTTCGATCGCGAGTCGCTCAACGCCGAACTGGAAAAGATCGAAAAGCCGGCCGGCATTTCGAATCCGAAGGATTTCCGTAACGAGATCGTCAACTTCAGCCTGCGTGCGCGCGCCACCAATGCCGGCAAGAATCCGGCCTGGACCAGTTATGAAAAGTTCCGCAGCGTGATCGAGAAAAAAATGTTCTCAAATACCGAGGAACTCCTGCCGGTGATTTCGTTCAATGCGAAGGCGAATACCGAGGATGCGAACAAGCATGCCGATTTCGTGGCGCGCATGGTCGAGAAAGGCTACACGCCGAAGCAGGTGCGGCTGCTGTGCGAGTGGTATCTGCGGGTGCGCAAATCGTCGTAAGCAACAGTGGATGAGCAACAGCGCATGGGTGACAGCGTTGTCGGCTGGCCGCAGGCCCCTAGCTGGCAACGTCCCGCGCTGTGCGTGCGTCGCACGTTCGGTCACGTAGCGTATTAAGATAAGGGCGCTGCTGTTTAGAAGGCAGCGCCACAGCGCCAACGGCGTGTCCAACACGCCAGATCCGCGCTTACATTGAGCAGGAGGCCTGTTTTGACTTACCTCATCGACCGCCGATTGCAGGGCAAAAACAAGTCTGCGGTCAACCGCGAACGCTTCCTGCGCCGCTACAAGGCGCAGATCAAGGATGCCGTCGGCCGCGCCATCAAGGGCCGCTCGATCACCGACATCGAAAATGGCGAAAAGGTCACCATTCCCGTCAAGGACGTGAACGAGCCGCATTTTGGCCACGCCCATGGCGGCGTCTGGGAAACCGTCAACCCCGGCAACACCGAATACCAAAAGGGCGACCAGTTCAGCCGCCCGCGCGGCGGTGGCGCCGGCGCCGGCCGCGGCCGCGCCGGCAACAGCGACCAGACCGTCGAAGACGATTTCATCTTCGAACTGTCGCGCGAAGAATTCATGAATTATTTCTTCGAAGACCTCGAGCTGCCAAATATGGTCAAGACGCAGCTGACCCAGACCATCGAATACAAGAACCAGCGCGCTGGCTACAATGTCTCGGGCACGCCGTCGAACATCCACGTGCTGCGCTCGCTGCGCGGCGCACTGGGCCGGCGCATCGCCGTGGGTGGCCCGGCGCGGCGCCAGTTGGCGCAAGCCCAGGAACAATTGCAGGCGCTGTTCGACGAAGGCGCACCGGGCGACGACCAGGGCGTCATCGAACTGAAGGATCACATTCATCACCTGCGCATCCGGCTCAATGCGATTCCGTTCATCGACCCGTTTGACCTGCGCTATGCCAACCGGATCAAGGTGCCCAAGCCCAGCACGCAGGCGGTGATGTTCTGCATCATGGACGTGTCGGGCTCAATGGACGAAACGCGCAAGGACACGGCCAAGCGTTTTTTCATCCTGCTGTATCTGTTCCTGAAACGCGTGTACGAGAAGATCGATGTGGTCTTCATCCGCCACCACACCGCAGCGGCCGAGGTCGACGAGAATGAATTCTTCCATTCGCGCGAATCGGGCGGCACCGTCGTCTCGTCGGCCCTGCACCTGCTGCAAAAAGTCCTCAGCGAACGCTACGGCAGTGCCGACTGGAATGCCTACGTGGCGCAAGCCTCCGACGGCGACAACTGGGACAACGATTCGGTGCTGTGCAAGCAGATCCTGTCCAATGCGATCATGCCGCGCGTCCAGTACTACACGTATGTCGAAATCACGGATGGCCCGCCACAGAACCTGTGGGAACAATACTGCGACGTCGCCAGCCAGCACCGCAATTTCGCGATGCAAAAGATCGTGACCCCGGCCGATATCTATCCAGTGTTCCGGGAACTATTCAAGAAGCAGGCCAAGTAGCCGCGCCAACAGCCGAACCAGCCAACCGCAGCGAGGTGCACCATGCCAAGAGATCCGGACAACCCGCGCGCCCTGCCCGAGCAGTCGGAATGGACCTTCGACCTGATCGAGCAAGCGCACGAAGAAATCAGGCGCGTGGCCCAACGCTACGGCCTCGACACCTATCCGAACCAGCTCGAGATCATCACCGCCGAGCAAATGATGGATGCGTATACGTCGGTCGGCATGCCGGTGTCGTACAACCACTGGTCCTTCGGCAAGCATTTCCTGAGCACCGAGAAAAGCTACCGCCGCGGGCAAATGGGCCTGGCGTATGAAATCGTCATCAATTCCAATCCCTGCATCGCCTACCTGATGGAAGAAAACAGCCTGACGATGCAGGCGCTGGTGATCGCCCACGCGGCCTATGGCCACAACTCCTTTTTCAAGGGCAATTACCTGTTCCGAAGCTGGACCGATGCCGATGCCATCGTTGACTATATGGTGTTCGCCAAGAACTACATCGCCGAATGTGAGCAGCGGCATGGCATCGATGCGGTGGAAGATGTGCTCGACTCCTGCCACGCGCTGCAGAACCATGGCGTGGACCGCTACAAGCGCCCGGCCAAGCTGTCGGTGGCGCAAGAAGCAGCGCGCACCAGAGAGCGCGAAGACTATGCGCAGTCGCAAGTCAATGCCATCTGGCGCACATTGCCGCTGCGCGAAGAGCAGATACACAGCGCGGCGCCCGTGCGCTTTCCGCCCGAGCCCGAAGAAAACCTGCTGTACTTCATCGAAAAGTATGCCCCGCTACTCGAGCCATGGCAGCGCGAACTGGTGCGGATCACACGCAAGATCTCGCAATACTTTTATCCGCAGCGCCAGACCCAGGTGATGAACGAAGGCTGGGCCACGTTCTGGCACTACACGATTTTGCAGGACCTGTATCAGGAAGGCATCGTCGGTGATGGCTTCATGCTCGAATTCCTGCAAAGCCACACCAACGTCGTCTACCAGCCACCGGCCAACAGTCCGTATTACAGCGGGATCAACCCGTATGCGCTCGGCTTTGCGATGATGAGCGACATCCGCCGCATCTGCGAACACCCGACCGATGAAGACCGCACCTGGTTTCCCGATATCGCCGGCAGCGACTGGCGCAAGACGCTGGACTTTGCGATGCGCAATTTCAAGGACGAGAGTTTCATTGCCCAGTACCTGTCGCCAAAGCTGATCCGCGAATTTCACTTCTTTGCCGTGCTCGACGACGATCGCAGCGACAAGTTGTCGATCTCGGCCATTCATGACGAAGCGGGATACCGTTACGTGCGGCACAAGCTGGCCGAACAATACAACCTGGGTAGCCGCGAGCCCAATATCCAGGTGTGGCAGGTCAATACACGCGACGACCGCGCGCTGACGCTGCGTCATACGCAGTTCAACCGCCGCCCGCTGAACCAGCAGGCACAAGAGGTCCTGAAGCACGTCGCCCGCCTGTGGGGCTTTGACGTGCGCCTTGAGACGGCCGATCCCAGCGGCCATGTTGTCAGCTTTATCGAGTGCCGACGCGAAAAGCGCACGCGCTGACGGTAAGGTGGGCAGCCACGCCGTCCAAATGCCCGCGCGCTGAACGTGACGTGGACGGCTACGCCGATTAAACGCCCGCGCGTCGACCGTAGGGTGGACGGCTGCGCCGTCCACCGTACTGCTCGTGTTCACTACGCCCATACGAACGTGTTGATTGTCGAACTTCGCTTAGTTCCACCCGCCCCATTTTCAACCCCCTTTCCCTGCAAATTCCACGCGTGCGTACGATTACGTACGTGGTCGCGTTCTCTTGGTATCGCCAATAAACCGATTTCATGGTATGTTGCCGTCATCACATGTTGGCGCTGTCACATCCACGTCATGGCAATATGGTGGTGAAGTACCTAGCAAAACTAAGTAATATAGTTTGGCGAAGCAGGTGTGGGGCCTCGCAGCTTTCATTCCTGTCAAGTTGACGTGATTGTTGGGCGCACGGTTGAGTTATCTCAATGGTGACAAGTCGTATAACTTCTATCTATAGCTTGTCATGGCAGGCGCCTGTTCCAGGCGCGCTGCTTGCCGATGCCAGATAGGGGAATGGCGATAGTTCGACGAAAAGCCCATGCCTAGTCATAGGAAATTTGCCATACAACGTAATAAACGACAATAATTTGGCAAAAGCAGCCTGAGCATTGATCTTCCACGTGACGAGGAGAATCCATTAACAGATTAGACAATTTTCGGACTGCCAAACCTCGACGTGCAGCCCATCCGTTCTTGTATAGATGAGCTGCTTTGCCTGCTTTTACAAGCAGTTAGCGGTCCTTTCGCTGCTGTAAAAATGTATGTGCAAAAAAGAATTCGTAGGTATAATTCCTCGAATGTCCCGGATGCGGCTCTAGGTTTCCGTCGTATTTAGTGGGTTTGGTAGCAACAAAAAAGAGTTGGCATTGGAGAAATATGGCATGAATTTTTCGAACGAAAAGCAACCCGGGAAAAATTTCACAGGATTGATCGTCGTGATCATCTTCCACATCCTTGTGGGTTGGGCACTCGTGGCCGGCCTGGGTACCCGGATCGTCAGCACGGTGACCGAAGCTGTGGAAACCAAGCTGATTGAAGAAGTGGCGCCACCGCCACCACCGGAAACCCCGCCACCGCCGCCACCGCCGGAAATGAAGGCTCCACCGCCTCCATTCATCCCGCCGGTCGAAGTGCAGGTGCAGCAGCCGCCACCGCCGCAGAACGTGATCGCCGCAGCGACGCAGACGCCACCACCGACCACGTCGCTGGCACCGCCTGCACCACCGGCACAACCTGCACCGGCAGCACCACCGGCACCGCGTGGCGTCAGCCGCAGCGAGGCAGTAGCAGACTTTAATACTTGCGCACGTCCGGAATATCCGCGTTCGTCGCAACGCAATGAAGAAACGGGTACCACGACCCTGCAGTTCCTGATTGGTGTCGATGGTCGCGTGTTGGAAGCCAAGCTGGCGAAGTCAAGTGGCTTCCGAGACTTGGACCGGGCCGCGCAATCGGCTCTGAGCAAATGCCGATTCAAGCCAGCCATGATCGATGGCAAGCCGGAACAGGCGTGGACAGCGGTGCAGTACGTCTGGACGCTGGAATAAAACCGGGACAAAACACCGTCTCAAACTTTGATTGTCGTTGTCGTAAGTTCAGCGAACTGTCTATTTAAATATTTTGGAGGAAGCATGTTTAAGAATACCCGTTTGTCCGCTTTCCTGGCGGCTGTCCTGTTGTCGGTAACCGCAGCATCGGCGTTGGTGTCGGCACCAGCCTTCGCTCAAGCAACCCCGGCAACTGACGCAGCTGCGCCAGCAACGACCGACGCAGCTGCACCAGCTGCTGATCCGGCTGCTGCTCCTGCTGCTGACGCTGCTGCACCGGCCGCCGCCGGCGCGCCAGCTGCTGCGCCAGGCACCGAGAAAAGCGAAGAAGTCTACAACCCGTACGGCCTGCAAGCCATGTGGGAACACGGCGACTTCGTCAACAAGGGCACCCTGATCATTCTGTCGCTGATGTCGATGGGTTCGTGGTACATCATCATCACCAAGCTGATCGATCAGCAAAAAGTGATGAACCAGGCTAAAGACATGAAAGCCAAGTTCTGGAAAGCACCGTCGATCGTCGCTGGTTCGGCTACGCTGAAAGAAGGTTCGCCATTCCGCTTCATCGCTGAAACCGGTACCAAGGCTACCCAGCACCACGACGGCGCCCTGCTCGAGCAGATCGACCTGTCGACCTGGGTTACCATGCAGATCCAGCGCGCTGTTGACCGTGTTCAGTCGCGTCTGCAAGATGGCCTGTCGTTCCTGGCAACCGTTGGTTCGACCTCGCCGTTCATCGGTCTGTTCGGTACCGTCTGGGGTATTTACAACGCACTGACCGCCATCGGCATGTCAGGTAACGCATCGATCGACAAGGTTGCAGGTCCAGTTGGTGAAGCACTGATCATGACCGCCTTCGGTCTGTTCGTTGCAGTTCCTGCCGTGCTGGGTTACAACTGGCTGGTTCGTCGTAACAAGACCGCGCTGGAAGACATCCGCTCGTTCTCGGCTGACGTGCACTCGGTACTGATCTCGGGCGCAATGTCGACCTCGAACGCAGCAATCAGCGCCAAGAAGATTGGATAAATTATGTCGATGAGTGTCGGATCCGATAACGGAGAAGATGAGCTGAATTCAGAGATCAACACGACGCCACTCGTTGACATCATGTTGGTTCTTCTGATCATCTTCCTGATCACGAGTCCGGTGGTTCTGAAGCTGCAGAAAGTTGCACTGCCTGCAGAAGAGAACCAGGTCACCCTGACCAAGCCGGAAGACATTAATATCACCGTCAATAAAGACGGCGAAATGTACTATAACCAGCTGCACCTCGCGAACACGGACGAACTGTTCAAGTTTCTCGCGGAGCAGTCGGTGAAGGTGCCGCAACCGGCGGTAAAAGTTCGTGGCGACCAGGAAGCACGCTACGAAGCAATCGGTCGGGTCATCTACACGGCACAACGTGCCGGGGTGCAGAAGGTTGGCTTCGTCATCGAGCCACCGGGCTGATAGCCCTGCACGCGGCGTCAGGCTCATTGAGCCGGGCGCCGCGCCCTTCTCCCGACATTTGAAAAGGAAACACCATGAGTATGAGCGTAGGTTCGAGCTCCGCTAAGGATGCTGATCCGGAACCGATGATGGAAATGAACATGACGCCGTTGATCGACGTCCTGCTCGTTCTGATCATTATGCTGATCATCACGATTCCGAAGCAGAACCACTCGGTCAATCTGAACATGCCGACGGGTACCCCGCCACCGCTGACGGATGTCAAGCCGGTCGTGGTCACCATCGACGTGGACTTTGACGGCACCATCCTCTGGGATGGCGAAGTGATTCCGGATCGTGCAGCCCTCGAAGCCAAAATGAATGCAGTCGCAGCGATGGCTGACCAGCCTGAAGTGCACCTGCGTCCGAATAAGCTGGTAGAGTATAAAGTTGTAGCCGGCGTGATGGCATCTGCCCAGCGCATCGGCGTCACCAAAATCGGCATGGTCGGTAACGAGCAATTCCAGTAATCGTTCCATGTTTTGACCAACACGGCAGGGCTACCCCCTGCCGTGTCCATTTTGAAATAAGGATTTTTCAGATGATCAAGTTCCGTCTCGCTCACCTCAGTATCGCGATGGCCGCACTCGGCTTCGTTGCCGCCACTCCGGTGATCGGCCTGTCCTCCGCTGTCGCTGCAGAAGCACTGCGTGCGGAGATCGGCAAACCACTGCAGCAAGCCCAGGCACAAATGAAACAGGGCAAGCACAAGGATGCACTGGCGACCCTGCGTGGACTGGACAAAGTAGGTAACAAGACCGCCAACGAGACTTACACGATCGAGCGCGTTCGCGCTGCGGCAGCCTCGTCGGCCGGTGACTTTGACACCGCCGCCAAATCGTTCGAAGCATTACTTGATTCGGGCAAGCTGAGCGCCTCCGAGCGTTCGCAGTTCTCGGAAGGCCTGGTCGGCATCTATATGCGCGCCGGCGATCTGAACAAAGCCAACAGCACGATCCAGTCCCTGCTCAAGCAGAAAGACGATCCGAAGCTGCGCGCCTACCTGCTGCAGAACTACTACAAGCAAGGCAACACCGCCGCGCTCGAGCAAGAACTGCGCACCATCGAAAAAAGTGGCCGCCTGAGCGAAGATCAGCTCGGCATGCTGGCCAATATCCAGCTCAAGAAAAACGATACGACCGGCTATGTCCGCACCATCGAGAAGCTGGCAGCAAGCTATCCAAAAGCCCAGTACTGGACCGACCTGCTGAACCGTGTACAGCGTCAGCCAGGCTATTCGCAGCGTCTGAACATCGACGTCTACCGCCTGAAACTGGCCAATAACCTGCTCAAGAAGCCGAGCGAGTTCATGGAAATGGCCCAGCTGGTCCTGCAGGCGAAAGCCCCTGCTGAAGCGCTCAAGATCATCGACCGCGGCTACAAGGCTGGCGCACTGGGTACGGGCACCGATGCCGCGCGCCACCAGCGCCTGAAAGAACTGGCCGAGAAAAACCTGGCCGAGCAAAACAAGAACTTTGCTGCGCTCGAAGCCGAGTACACCGCCGCCAAAGACGGCGACCAGATGGTTGGTCTCGGTTACGCGATGGTGCAGGCTGGCCAGGCCGACAAGGGCCTGAAAATGATGGAAGCGGCGATCAAGGCCGGCGGCCTGCGCAATGCAGAAGAAGCCAAGCTGCGCCTGGGCGAAGCCTACGCTGTGGCCGGCAAGAAGTCGCAAGCTCTTGCTGCATTCAAGGAAGTTGGCGGCAAGGACGGCACGGCCGAACTGGCACGCTACTGGATCCTGGCAGTCAACCACCCGCTGTCGTAAGTTGAACGCGTGGACGGCATAGCCGTCCACCCTGCGTTGCGATCGGCCAGAACGCCGCCCTTGGGGCGGCGTTTTTATTTGGTCAGCGTCCGCAGACCGTGGCATGCACCTTCAGCGGGGAACCATTCCTCTTATGCAACGTCGGTTTGCCGCGCAGTTCCCGTATAATCAGGCTTTTGGCGCCGCATACCGACAGCATGGCGCGCAACCGGAACCAGACTTGATGAAGGTATTTCGCGGACTTCCCAACGACGCGGCGCGCGCACCATGCGCGCTCACGATCGGCAATTTCGACGGCGTCCATCGGGGCCACCAGGCCCTGCTGGCGCACGTGCGCGGCGCCGCCGACCGGCTCGGGCTG
The DNA here is from genome assembly GCF_059685775.1 of Telluria sp. LT1R51-2. Classification (NCBI taxonomy): domain Bacteria; kingdom Pseudomonadati; phylum Pseudomonadota; class Betaproteobacteria; order Burkholderiales; family Oxalobacteraceae; genus Telluria; species Telluria sp. LT1R51-2. The sequence continues at coordinate 3,304,795 of NZ_JCASIM010000001.1, forward strand.
GACGCGGCCGTGATGACGTTCGAGCCGCATCCCCGCGAATACTTTGCCCACAAACTGGGCGACCCGTCCAAGGCACCGGCGCGCGTGGCCAATCTGCGCGACAAGCTCGAAGACCTGGACCAGGCCGGCATCGACCGCGTCATCGTCGAACATTTCAACGAACAGTTTGCCGCCATGTCGCCGCAGGATTTCGTCCAGCGCGTGCTGGTCGACGGCCTGCACGTCAAGTGGCTGATGGTGGGCGACGACTTCTGCTTCGGCGCGCGCCGCGCCGGCAACATTGCGATGCTGACTGAAGCCGGCCGCGAACACGGTTTCGAAGTCCATACGCTGGGCACCGTGATGCATGGCGCCGTACGCATTTCGTCGTCGGCCGTGCGCGCGGCGTTGGCCGATGGCGACTTTTGCGCCACCAGCCGGCTGCTCGGCCATCCCTACGCGATGTCGGGCCATGTGATTCATGGCGCCAAGCTTGGCCGCACGCTGGGCTTTCCCACACTGAATCTGCGCGTCACGCACCGCCCTGCCCTGTCCGGCATCTTTGTCGTGCAGGTGCATGGCCTGGCCGAGCATCCGCTGCCGGCCGTGGCCAGCCTGGGCGTGCGCCCTACCGTCGAAGACGCCGGCCGCACCTTGCTTGAAGTCCATGTGTTCGACTATGCCGGCCAGTGTTACGGCAAGCTCGTGCGCGTGGAGTTTCTGGCCAAGTTGCGCGACGAAGAAAAATACGCCGACCTGGCCCTGCTCACCGCCGCGATCGACAACGACGCGCTGCAGGCGCGCGCGTTCTTCGACCGGCGTAATGGCGCGCTGAACGCGACCGACCGAATTTGAGTGCGCTTCCCGGCCAGTCGACGATTGGCAGGAAGCGCCTCCCCCTGTTTGCCCGACCTCATTCGACGCGGCGCACGGCGCCGTGTACACGAACACCCAACAAAAGAACCTTATGTCCGATACCAAACAGCACAACCCTGCCAAGGGCGGCAAAAAGCCCGAGAGCAAATACCCGGTCAATATGACCGACACCCCGTTCCCGATGCGCGGCGACCTCGCCAAGCGCGAACCGGGCTGGGTCAAGCAATGGCAGGACAAGAAAATCTACGAGCGCGTGCGCAAGGCAGCCAAGGGCCGTCCAACCTTTATCCTGCATGATGGCCCGCCGTACGCGAATGGCGACATCCACCTGGGCCACGCCGTCAACAAGATCCTGAAAGACATGGTGCTGAAGTCGCGCACGATCGCCGGCTTCGATGCGCCGTACGTGCCGGGCTGGGATTGCCACGGCATGCCGATCGAGATCCAGATCGAAAAACTGTACGGCAAGAACCTGCCGACGGCCGAGGTGCTGCAAAAGGCCCGCGCCTACGCGCTCGAACAGATCGACCGCCAGCGCGCCGGCTTCATCCGCCTTGGCGTGCTCGGCGAATGGGACAACCCGTACATGACCATGGCCTACAGCAATGAGGCCGACGAGCTGCGCGCGCTTGGCACGCTGCTCGAAAAAGGCTATGTCTACCGGGGCCTGAAGCCCGTGAACTGGTGCTTCGATTGCGGTTCGGCCCTGGCCGAAGCCGAAGTCGAATACCAGGACAAGCGCGACCCGGCGATCGACGTCGGCTTCCCGTTTGCCGAGCCGGAAAAAATCGCCGCCGCCTTCGGCCTGGACAAACTCCCGGCTGGCGATGGTTTCATCGTCATCTGGACCACGACCCCTTGGACCATCCCGTCGAACCAGGCGCTCAACGCCGGTCCGGAAGTCCAGTATTCGCTGGTGCAGGCCGAGCGTGATGGCAAGCCGCTCCTGCTGATCCTGGGTTCCGAGCTGGTCGAATCGTGCCTGACGCGCTACAAGCTCGAAGGCACGGTTGTCGCCACCACCGTCGGCGAGAAGCTGGCCGGCATCAACTTCAAGCACCCGCTGCATGCGCAGGACGCGTTCTACGACCGCTTGTCGCCCTTGTACCTGGCCGACTACGTCACGGTCGACAGCGGTACCGGCGTCGTGCACTCGGCGCCGGCCTACGGCCTGGAAGACTTCGTGTCGTGCAAGGCGCACGGCATGCAGGACGACGACATCCTCAAGCCGGTCATGGGCGATGGCCGTTACGTTCCGACGCTGCCGCTGTTCGGCGGCCTGACGATCTGGGAAGCGAGTAAACCAATCTGCGCCGCGCTGACCGAAGCGGGCGCGCTGTTCGAACTCAAGATGTTCGATCACAGCTACATGCACTGCTGGCGCCACAAGACGCCGATCATCTACCGCGCCACCAGCCAGTGGTTCGCCGGCATGGACCTCACGCCAAAGGATGGCGGCCCGACCCTGCGCCAGACCGCGCTGGCCGGCATCGCCAGGACCCAGTTCTTCCCGGACTGGGGCCAGGCGCGCCTGCACGGCATGATCGAGAACCGCCCGGACTGGACCCTGTCGCGTCAGCGCCAGTGGGGCGTGCCGATGGCGTTCTTCATCCACAAAGAGACCGGCACGCTGCACCCGCGCACGCCGGAACTGCTGGAGCAAGTGGCCAAGCTGTTCGAAACGGGCGGCATCGACGCCTGGCACACGCTCGACCCGGTCACGCTGCTGGGCGACGACGCCACGATCTATGAAAAGAACCGGGACACGCTGGACGTCTGGTTCGATTCGGGCGCGACCCACCAGACCGTGCTGCGCGGCTCGCACAAGGAGCAGCTGGGCTTCCCGGCCGACCTGTACCTGGAAGGCTCGGACCAGCACCGCGGCTGGTTCCACTCGTCGCTGCTGACGTCCTCGATGCTCAATGGCGAGCCGCCGTACAAGGCGCTGCTCACGCACGGCTTCACGGTCGACGAGCATGGCAAGAAGATGTCCAAGTCGCTCGGTAACACGATGGCGCCGCAGAAAATCTCCGACACGCTCGGCGCCGACATCCTGCGCCTGTGGGTGGCCTCGACCGATTACACGGGCGAGCTGTCGATCGGCGAAGAGATCCTCAAGCGCGTGACCGAATCGTACCGCCGCATCCGCAACACCCTGCGCTTCCTGCTGGCCAACACGTCGGACTTCAATCCGGCGCAGCACGCGGTGCCGATGGGCGAGCTGCTCGAGATCGACCGCTACGCGATCGCCTCGATGGCCCAGTTGCAGAAGGACGTGGCGGCGCACTTCGAGCGCTACGAATTCCACCCGGTCGTCTCGCGCCTGCAGAACTACTGCTCGGAAGACCTGGGCGGCTTCTACCTGGATATCCTGAAGGACCGCCTGTACACGACCGGCATCGATTCGCCAGCACGGCGCTCGGCGCAGACCGCGCTGTGGCATATCGCGCATGCGCTGCTGCGCGTGATGTCGCCGGTGCTGTCGTTCACGGCCGAAGAAGCGTGGGCCGTGTTTGCGGACCAGGAGACGTTCAACGCCAGCGATGAAACCATCTTCACGCAGACGCTGTGGACCTTCCCCGAGCTGCCAGACGGCGACGCGCTCCTGGCCAAGTACGCCTTGCTGCGCCAGGTGCGCCTGGACGTGACGAAGCAACTGGAAGAAGTGCGCACCTCGGGCGCGATCGGTTCGTCGCTGCAGGCCGAACTGGCGATCAAGGCCTCGGGCGAGAAGTACCGCGCGCTGGCCAGCCTGGACGACGACCTGAAGTTCGTCTTCATCACGTCGCAGGCAAGCGTCACGGAAGTGGCAAGCGACGCTGACGAAAGCGTGGCCGTGGTTCCGTCGGACGCCGAGAAGTGCGAGCGCTGCTGGCACTATCGCCGCGACGTCGGCCACGATTCAGCACATCCAACGCTGTGCGGCCGCTGCACGAGCAATCTGTTCGGCGCCGGCGAAGCGCGCCGCTTCGCATAAGTTCCGGGACCAGACACCATGGCAACCAAAAAGAAACCAGCGCCGTCGGGCGCCACCTTAGTCAAGCGCAGCACCAACAAGAGCGTCGGCGCCAGCATGTTCCCCTGGATCGGGCTGTCCCTGATCATCGTTTTGCTCGACCAGGTGACCAAGCTCACCGTCGAACGCACCTTTGCGTACGCCGAGACGGTGCCGATCACGGGCTTCTTCAACCTGATCAAGGTGTACAACCCGGGTGCGGCGTTCAGCTTCCTGGGCGACGCGAGCGGCTGGCAGCGCTGGCTGTTCCTGGGTATCGCCATTGGCGCCGTGGTGTTCTGCCTGTACATGATGAGCAAGAACGCGACGCAGCGCCTGTTCTGCTTCGCGCTCGCGCTGATCATGGCCGGCGCAGTCGGTAACGGCATCGACCGCGTCGTGCACGGTCACGTGATCGACTTCCTCGATTTCTACTGGACCGGCATCGGCCACTTCCCGGCCTTCAATATCGCCGACATCGGCATCTCGGTCGGCGCCGTGCTGTTCGTGCTGGATGAATTCCGGCGCGTCAGCAAGTCGTGACGGGCCAGGGGAAATGAGCATGGAGCTGAAAGGCAAGCGCATCGTCCTGGGCCTGACTGGTGGTGTCGCCTGCTACAAGGCGGCCGAGCTGTGTCGCGCCCTGGTCAAGCACGGCGCCAGCGTGCAGGTCGTGATGACCGAGGCGGCAACGCATTTCATCGGCGCGGTCACCATGCAGGCCGTGTCGGGCAACCCGGTCTACCTGGACCAGTGGGATGCGCGCATGGCCAACAACATGGCCCACATCGACCTGACCCGGGGTGCCGATGCGATCCTGATCGCGCCCTGCTCCGCCGATTTCATCCGCAAACTGGTGCACGGCGCGGCCGACGACCTGCTCTCGCTGCTGTGCGTCGCGCGCCCGCGTCACGTGCCGCTGCACGTGGCGCCGGCGATGAACGTCGAGATGTGGGACAACCCGGCCACGCAGCGCAATGTGACGCAGCTGCGCGCTGACGGCATCTGCCTGTTCGGCCCTGGCCGTGGCGCGCAAGCCTGTGGCGAAACGGGCATGGGACGCATGCTCGAAGCAGACGAACTGGTCGACGAGCTGATCGCCTCGTTCCAGCAGAAGGTGCTGGCGGGCCGGCGCGTGATGATCACGGCCGGGCCGACGTTCGAACCGATCGATCCGGTGCGCGGCATCACCAATCTGTCGTCCGGCAAGATGGGTTACGCCATCGCGCGCGCCGCGCGGGAAGCCGGCGCCGACGTCACGCTGGTCTCGGGCCCGGTGTCGCTGCCCACGCCGCATGGCGTGCGCCGCATCGACGTGCTCACCGCGCAGCAGATGCACGACGCCGTGATGGCCGGCGTCACGGGCCAGCACGTGTTCATCGGCGTGGCTGCGGTGGCCGACTGGCGCGTGATGAATGCCAGCGACCAGAAACTCAAGAAGACGCCTGATGGCGCCCCGCCGGCGCTGGAGTTCGCGCAGAACGCGGACATCCTGGCGTCGGTCGCGGCAACCGTGTCGCTCTCGGGCTGGCCGTATTGCGTGGGCTTTGCCGCCGAATCCGAGCAGCTCGAAGCCTACGGCGCAGCCAAGCGCGAAAAGAAGGGCATCCCCCTCCTGGTCGGCAATATCGGGCCGCAGACGTTCGGGCAGGACGACAATACGATCATCCTGTTCGATGAACACGGCCACGTGCTGCTCGAGCGCGCCGACAAGCTCACGCTGGCGCGCCAGCTGGTGTCCGAGATCGGCAAACGCCTCGAACAACGCTCCCTGCTCACCTGATCTGCTCATTTGATTACCTGATTACCCAAGAATTTGTCATGAAACATATCGACCTCAAAATCCTCGACCCGCGCCTGCAGGACCTGCTGCCGGCCTACGCCACGCCGGGCAGCGCGGGCCTGGACCTGCGCGCCTGCCTCGATGCGCCATTGACCATCGCGCCGGGTGAAACCGTGCTGGTGCCCACCGGTCTCGCGATCCATATCGGCGATCCGGGCTACGCCGCGATGATCCTGCCGCGCAGTGGCCTTGGCCACAAGAGCGGCATCGTGCTGGGCAATCTGGTAGGCTTGATCGACTCGGATTACCAGGGCCAGCTGATGGTCTCGACCTGGAATCGGAGCAGCACTGCCTTCGTGCTGCAGCCAATGGAACGGCTCGCGCAGCTGATCATCGTGCCGGTACTGCAAGTGGCTTTCAACGTGGTGACGGACTTCGCGTCGAGCGACCGTGGCGTCGGTGGCTTCGGCAGCACCGGCAAACAATAACAAACCATGAGGAGCACCCCGATGCGCATCCAGCGCCTGCACCGATTCACTTCCCCGGCGTTGATCGTCGCCACGGCAGCGCTGCTCGCTGCCTGCAGCACGCCGGGACCAATGCAATCGTCGACCGAACCGGGCGCCGTGCCGGTCGAACAGGCGCCGGGCAAGCCCGAGGTCACGCCGCAGATGGCCGCCGCCGCTGAGGTGCTCCAGCGCATGGCCACGCAGCACGACCGCCTGTACCGCGTCGCCGCGCCCCTCCTGATCGACAACGCGGCGCTGTGCACCAAGCACGCGCGCAACCTGCTGGGCTTCACGGCGAAAAACCGTTACACCTATCCGGGCCAGTACAACGAGGCGGCGTGGGTGGTGCTGGGCATGGACGAACACCTGCAGGTCACGAATGTGCTCAATGGCAGCGGCGCAGCCAAGGCCGGTTTGCGCCAGGGTGACCGCCTGCTGGCCGCCGCCGGCACGCCGCTCCCGGTGGGCCCGAATGCACTGAGCAAGGCCGGCGCCGTGTTCGGCCCGATCATGGCCAAGCAGGCCAGCCTGCCGCTGTCGATCGAGCGTGGAGGCAAGCCGCGCGACCTGACCATTCCCGTCACGCGCGCCTGCGCCTTCGCCATCGAACTGGGCAACGCCGACAACATCAACGCGTATGCCGACGGCAGCCGCGTGATGGTCACGCGTGGCATGCTGGGCTTCGCGCAGAACGATGACGAACTGGCGTACGTGGTGGCGCGCACGATGGCGCACAATATGCTGGGCCACGCGGCCACGCAGCGCAACGCGGCCACCATCGGCAGCATCATCGACAACCTCACCGCGATCATGCCCGACACCTCGATGCTGATCGGCAGCGGCGGCATCAAGGCGATGCCGGCGGCCGATGACGTTGCCGCCGACCGTCTGGCGGTCTACCTGCTGGCGCGCGCCGGCTACCGCTACGAAGGTGCGTCCGCATTCTGGAAGCGCCTGGCGGCGACCTACCCCGCCAAGCTCCTCAACGGCTACACGGCGAATCATCCGGCCACGCCGATGCGCATAGCGGCAATCGACAAGACTGTGGTGGAAGTCAAGGCCAAGCAAAGCGGGAAGAAACCGCTGATGCCTTGAGCGCTGGCCTGCGCGCCGACACGTGCGGCGCTTTTTTTGTATGATTGTCCATCTTATTCACCCGCCCCGGCGACACGAACACCATGGACAGCATCGACCTCGACGTACTGAAAACCTGCGCCGCCTGGCTTGACGGCGGCCAGCGCTGCCAGCTGGTCACGGTCATCAAGACCTGGGGTTCCAGCCCACGCCCGGTGGGCGCCACGCTGGCCATCTGCGAAGACGGCCAGGTGGTCGGCTCGGTCTCGGGCGGCTGCATCGAGGATGACCTGATCGCCCGCGTGCGCGACAACGGCATCGAAATCACCCTCCCCGAAATCATCAGCTACGGCATCAGCGCCGACGAAGCGCACCGCTTCGGCCTGCCCTGCGGCGGCACCATCGAGCTGGCCATCGAGCCGCTGTCGGTCGACAGCGGCATCAAGGAGCTGCTCGCGCGTCTTGGCGAGGGTGAACTGGTCGAGCGCAGCGTGGAACTGGATACCGGCGCCGTCACGCTGTCCACGGCGCAGGCCACCGCCATCCAGCGTGTCGAGGATGGCGTGCTGCACACACTGCACGGCCCGCGCTGGCGCCTGTACATCATCGGCGCCGGCCCGCTGTCGCGCTTCCTGGCGCAGATCGCTGCCGGCATGGACTACCGCGTCACCGTGTGCGACCCGCGCGAGGAATACCGCAGCGGTTTTCACATTCCCGGCGTGACGCTGGTGCATGCGATGCCCGACGATCTGGTGATCGACGCCAGGCTCGATGCGCGCAGCGCCGTCGTGGCGCTCACGCACGACCCCAAGCTGGACGACCTGGCGCTGATGGAAGCGCTCAAGTCCGAGGCCTTCTACGTCGGCGCGATCGGCTCGCGCGCCAACAACGCCAAGCGGCGCGAGCGCCTCAAGCTGTTCGATCTGACGGACGTCGAACTGGCGCGCCTGCACGGGCCGATCGGGCTGTACATCGGCAGCAAGACGCCCGCTGAAATCGCGGTGTCGATCATGGCCGAAATGACGGCCGTGAAGAACGCGGTGCCGCAAACGCTACTCATGCCGCATGCGGCCGCACTGACGCTCGCCAGCGCCGCCTGACGAACGGGTATCGATCGCAAGAAGCGGCTGGTACATTGCTGCCAGCCCTGCCACAATGGTCAGCCTGACAACTGGCCATTTTTTTCGACCTCATGAATACCGCGAACATGCTGCGCCTCGTTGCGCTGGCCGCCATCTGGGGCGGCTCCTTCCTTTTCATGCGCATCGCCGCGCCGGTGCTGGGTCCGGCCGTGCTGATCGAATACCGGCTCGCGCTGGCGGCCGTGTTTCTTGCGCTGGTGAGCTGGGTGCTGCATCTGCGCGGGCGTGGCGCGCCGCTGAACGTGCGCCGCCACTGGCAGCATTACCTGATCCTGGGCCTGTTCAACTCTGCCCTGCCTTTTTTGCTGTTCGCGTTTGCCGCGCGCACGCTGTCGGCGTCGGTGCTGGCGGTGCTCAACGCCACCGCGCCGATGTGGGGCGCGCTGGTCGGCGCCGTGTGGGCGCGCCAGCAGGTCACGCGGCGCAGTGCCCTCGGCCTGCTGCTTGGCACCGCCGGCGTTGCGCTGCTGGTCGGCTTCGATCATGTGGCAGAACGGCCCGGCGCAGGCCTGGCCGTGGCCGCGGCGCTGATCGCCGCCTTCAGCTACAGCGTCGCCAGCCAGTACACCAAGTCGGCCGCTGCCAGCAAAGGTGGCGTGGCGCCGTTCGCCAATGCGCACGGCTCGATGTGGGCCTCGGCGCTGCTGGTGCTGCCGCTCGTTGCGTTCTTCCCGGCGCCGGGCGAGCCGACCGCTGGCATCATGGCGGCCGTGGTGACGCTGGGCGTGGTCTGCAGCGGCATCGCCTACATCGTCTATTTCAAGCTGATCGAGGATGTGGGCGCCACGTCGGCGCTGACAGTCACCTTCCTCAGCCCCGTGTTCGGTATCCTGTGGGGCGCGCTGTTCCTGCATGAGGTGATCGGCTGGCACACGATCGCCGGTTCGGCGATCGTCCTGCTCGGCACGGCGCTGGTCACCGGATTCAAGCCGGCCTGGCGGCGCGTGCCGGCGCCAACGGGAATTTGATGACTGCATCCCATGCGATTGCTCTGCCGCCCGGCTACCGCGTTGCCGACGTGCTGGCGTTCCACGGCCGCGATCCCGAACGCGTGGCCGAGCAGGTCGATGCCGATGGCCTGCGCAAGGGCGTGCTGCTCGGTGGCGTGCCGACGCTGCTGGACATCCGGTTCGAGGACGGCGCCGCGCACTGCCGCGTGACCTTCGACGGGCCGGTCACGCCGGCCCTGGCGGCGCAGGCGCACGAGGCGCTGCTGAACGTGCTGGGCCTGCGGATCGACCCAAGCGCATTTGCCGCGACAGTCCAGAACGATCCGTGGCTGGGGCCCGTGGTGGCGCGCCAGCCGGGCCTGCGCATCGTGCAGTCGGCCACGATCTTCGAGGCGCTGACCTGGGCCATCATCGGCCAGCAGATCAACCTGACGTTTGCCATCGCGCTGCGCCGCACGCTGATTCAACTGGCGGGCCCCGCGCATTCGTCTGGTGTGTGGTGCTATCCGGAGGCGCTAGATGTGGCACGGCTCGACATCAGCGAACTCACGGGGCGCAAATTCTCGAACGCCAAGGCCGAGACGATCCTGCGTGTGGCGCGGATGGTGGTCGATGGCAGCCTGGTGCTCGAGCGGCACGCTGGCGTGGAGGATATTTCTGGCTCGGCAAGCGCCGAGGTCAGCGAAAAACTGCTGGCCATCAAGGGCATCGGCCCCTGGACCGTCAATTACGTGCTGCTGCGCGGCTATGGCTATCCCGATTGCTCGCTGCAAGGCGACGTCGCCGTGCGCGCCGCGCTGCACAAGCTCTCCGGCAGCGCAGCCCGGCCAACCGTAGCGGAAGCCGAGCGCATGCTGGCACGCTACGCGCCGCACCGGACGATGGCGGCAGCCTACCTGTGGGCGAGCCTGGCCGATACGCCGGCGGCGGACTGAACTGCTTCAAACCCCTGACAACATCGTCAGCAGGTCTTGAGAATAAAAATCCTATGACTTGACCAGGGCTATGCGGCCTCACGAACTCGTCGCGCGCACGTTTATCAGTCTCCACCAGGCAGTCCACCAGATGCTACCAATCAGCGCATGCCACGCTTCCAATGCAACATAAGTTTCCCTATTGAATTTAATCGACATAATGTGTCCCACGTGCTGGCGCAATTCAACCAGCCAAGCTGACGGGGTACATATTCCCGTCATTCTTTAATTCGATGGGGTAACGGGTATTAATATGGCGAAGTTCGTTTTGAAAAAAGGCACTCTGATCAAGCATGGTACTTCGCTCGCGCGAATCCGGAACATTCTTGAAACCGGGTTAATCCCGAATGCGCAGCGCAATGATGACCGGTCAATGATCGAACTTGCACCGGAGACTCAAGGTGTCTATGTGGGAGAATTAACCGCCTATTTTGGCGCGTATGCGAACTTCGCGGCCGAAATCGCTGGTTATATGCATGACCCCGAAATGATCAAGGCGGCAATCTGTTCTGTGGTCGCTCCGGCAGACATCCGCAAGCTGGTGCTGCCTGCTGCACCAATGGCATTTCCGCTGGTAATCACAATCGAACTTCAGGAAGACTGCGAACTGCTGGCCGATGAGGATTACGTGTTTGACGGCAGCTATCCCGTCGAACAACGTGTTCCCTTGGCACTTCTCGAAAATCAGGCTGAGCTGGTGTGGAACCGTTGGCGCTCTGGCGTCATCACGCGCTCGATTCCGGCAAGCTGGTTCGTCCATATTGAGCATCCGCGCCTGACTCACTTGGACGGAAGTTTTGAAGTGCACCGTCAAAGCTGGTCCGATTGCGAGCTGTTTGCTGCCGGACTGATGCAGTCGTCGAACAAGGAGTTGCCAGAAAAGCTCATTCCACCGTATGTGCAGCGATATGGTTCACTTTCGCTGTCTCAACGGATTTCACCAACGCCGGCGGCGCTTGACAAGCTTATTGCGCACAAGAGTCTGGTTATCAATCACAACCGCATATTTAACCATTTTCGAATTTTCTACATAATGGAAGAAATGGCACGCAATTACGGTATCAGATTGGTGCGTTCGATGGGCAATGAACTTTTTCTTCAGTGAATCACGCAGCGTAGATTGAGACCGGTGTTGACAGGTGCGACATGCAAAACCGCTGTCGCGCAAAATGAAGCATGCCGGTATTTTCTGGCGAATTCAGGAGAAGATCATGGGACGAACACCAAACGACGACCGCAGTGATAATCTGAACCCAAACAATGATGCCTACGACGCAAGCCAGGACAATCGCTCGGAGCAACTCAATCCGAACAATGAACGCTATCAGGGCGATCAGGATACCGATTCAGACGTAAACGACGATTAACCCAGGTTCGGGCGGCCGCTTCTGCACTGCGGCCGTTTTTTCAGTTGTTTGCGCACTTGCCTGGCCGAAGGCAGGTTTAAAGATATGGTTTGGCAGAGCTAGTTCCAGCGCGGCAAACCATCAAACTGCTGCGCGCCCTCTCCCGAAAACCGGATCAGCGCCGCCAGCGGCGCGATCGCCAGGTTATCGCACCCATATTTTCCGCCGAGTGCGCTGGGAATCTTCAGGCAGTAAGTGCGCCCGTCGGTGAGCGGCCCTAGCGCGGCTTCAGCCAGGCACACGGCCTCGGGCATGTACCAGTCGTTGAGGAAATCCTGGTTGTACGACAGCGCATCGAGCGCAGCGCGGTTGCTGGCCAGCGGCTCGCAGCACAGTTCGTGCGGGCGCAGACACCAGAACTGGTCGTCTTCGTCGCGGATGATGAGATTGCCGAAGGCATTGGCGCCGAGCACTTCCACTGCGCTCATGCCGACCCAGCCCCAGGATTGGTTGATGTCGTCTACATCGATCATGGCTTTACTCCCCCGACTTGTCGTCCGTTACGAATTGGACCGGGCAAGCAGTCGTGCATTGCGACGGCGGCGCGTGACGTTGACCTGCATCGAGGCCGTTACATCAAAGCAAGAAAGCAGCGCAAGAAACAGAGCAAGAAAAACGAAAAGCCGCTGATTCTTTCGAATCAACGGCCTCTAATCTTGGTTGCGGGGACAGGATTTGAACCTGTGACCTTCGGGTTATGAGCCCGACGAGCTGCCAGACTGCTCCACCCCGCGTCTGTGAAATGAATTATACGCGTTGGCTGGTCATTAAGCAAACCTAATCCTTAATGCATGGTCGATTGGAGAAACTTATACCTCGGCCGGGGACGCCAGCGCCAGCCGCAAACATGCCCCCTCGCCCCTGCCGACGCCGCATTCGGTGTACAGTATTGCCACGACCAACCTGCCCTATCCACCATGAAATTCTGCTCCGAGTGCGCCCACACTGTCGTGCTGGCCATTCCCGAAGGCGACAACCGGCCGCGCTACGTGTGCACGCACTGCGCCACGATCCATTACCAGAACCCGAAGCTGGTCGTCGGTTCGATTCCCATGTGGGAACACGACGGCGAACTTCAGATCCTGCTGTGCAAGCGCGCGATCGAGCCGCGCTACGGCTACTGGACGCTGCCGGCCGGGTTCATGGAAAACGAAGAAACCACCGAACAGGCGGCGCAGCGTGAAACCGAAGAAGAAGCCGGCGCCAACATCGAGCTTGGCCCGTTGTTTTCGCTGCTCAACGTCGCGCACGTGCACCAGGTCCACCTGTTCTACCTGGCACGCCTGCGCGACCTCGACTATGCGGCAGGCATCGAAAGCCTCGACGTGCAATTGTTCACCGAAGCGACCATCCCCTGGGACGACCTGGCATTCCCCACGATCCGCACGACGCTGGAACTGTTCTTTGCCGACCGGATCAAAGTGCGCGAGGGTGGCGACTTCGGCTTTCACAGCGTGGCCGTCAACCGCCCCATGATGGCCCCACGCGGACCGGACTGACATGATTCCCTGGCTCGAAACCGACACGCCGTTCCCTGACGTGTCGAAGGCATTGACGGTTGAAGCGCCGGGCCTGCTGGCGGCCGGCGCCGACCTGTCGCCGGCGCGCCTGCTGCAGGCCTACCGCAACGGCATCTTCCCGTGGTTTTCCGAAGGCCAGCCAATCCTGTGGTGGAGTACCGACCCGCGCATGGTGCTGTACACCGGGCAGTTCAAGGTCAGTAACAGCCTGGCGAAAACGCTGCGCAAGATCGAGCGCAGCCGCCTCGACGGCGGGCGCTGGGACGTACGCTTCGACAGCGCGTTCGACGACGTGATGCACGCCTGCGCGGCGCCGCGCCGCGACGGACCCGGCACCTGGATTTCGGACGACATCATCGCCGGCTACACGGGCCTGCACGCGCTGGGTTATGCGCACTCGGCCGAAGTCTGGCTCGATGGCGAACTGGTGGGCGGCGCGTATGGCGTCTGCATCGGCCGCATGTTCTATGGCGAGTCGATGTTCGCGCGCGTGTCCGATGCGTCCAAGGTCGCGCTCGCCTACTTGGTGGCGTTCCTGCGCCATCACGGCGTCGAGATGGTCGATTGCCAGCAGGAGACCGGCCACCTGGCGTCGCTCGGTGCAATGCCGATCCCGCGCAGCCGCTTTCTTGAACACGTTCACCGCGCGACCGCCAGGCCGGGCATTGCGTCATGGACGGTGGCGTCACCGTTGCCTGACTAACGGAATCGCGGCGCGGTTTTCGCTAGAATAGGCAGCAACCCCACGTCGTTCCGAGAGCTCCTTGCATGACGCACCTACACGACCTGCCCTTCGCCACGCTGCAGTTCTACACCACGGCGCCCTACCCCTGCAGCTATCTCGACGCACGCCAGGCGCGCTCGCAGGTCGCCACCCCCTCGCACCTGATCAATGCCGATGTGTATTCCGAGCTGGTCAAGAATGGCTTCCGGCGCAGCGGCATCTTCACCTATCGCCCGTATTGCGATGGCTGCCAGGCCTGCATCCCGGTGCGCGTCAGGTGCGCCGACTTCACGCCCAACCGCACCCAGCGCCGCGTGTGGAAGCGTCATGGCAACCTGGTCGCGATGGTGGCCAACCTGGCCTTCTCGGACGAGCATTACGCGCTGTATCTGCGCTACCAGACCACGCGCCATGTCGGCGGCGGCATGGACCAGGACAGCCGCGACCAGTACGCACAGTTCCTGCTGCAAAGCCGCGTCAACACGCGCCTGGTGGAGTTCCGCGAGCCCGATGGCACCTTGCGCATGGTGTCGATCATCGATGTGCTGTCCGATGGCCTGTCGTCGGTCTACACCTTCTTTGACCCGGATGTCGAGAATGCGTCGTATGGCACCTACAACATCCTGTGGCAGGTGAATCAGGCGCACGAGCTCGGCCTGTCGCACGTGTACCTGGGTTACTGGATCGCGCAAAGCCCCAAGATGGCCTACAAGATCAACTTCAGGCCACTTGAAGCGCGTATCGACGGGCAGTGGGGCATTCTGGACGCCTGAACCTGTTGCGTGCCGGGTCAACGGACACAACCGCTAACAATTGCATTAGCACTTCGTTACGTACTGGCGCCCGCCGCACGTTAGAATGACGGGGATACGTCAACCGAGTACCCCATGCCAGATAAAATCCTGTATACCCTCGTTCGACCCGCACTGTTCTCGCTCGATCCCGAAGCGGCGCACAACCTGACCCTGCCCATGCTGCGTCGCGCAGCGTCGCTCGGCCTGACGGGCGCCATCCGGAAACCACGGCCCGATCCGCGCACCGTCATGGGTATCACGTTTCCCAATCCCGTCGGCCTGGCCGCCGGGCTGGACAAGGATGGCGCGTATATCGACGGCCTGGCTGCACTGGGCTTCGGTTCCATTGAAATCGGCACCGTCACGCCGCGTGGCCAGGCCGGCAACCCGAAACCGCGCATGTTCCGCCTGCCGCGTGCACGCGGCATCATCAATCGCATGGGCTTTAACAATGGCGGTGTCGACGCGTTCGTGGCCAATGTGCAGGCCTCGCGCTTCTTCCAGGAAAAGCAGGGTGTGCTGGGCCTGAACATCGGCAAGAACGCCGACACGCCGATCGAACGTGCCGCTGACGACTACCTCGAATGCCTGCGCAAGGTGTATCCGTACGCCAGCTACGTGACGGTCAATATTTCGTCGCCGAACACGCAGAACCTGCGCCAGTTGCAGGGCGCGTCCGAACTCGACGCCCTGCTGTCGCAGCTCAAGCACGAGCAGATGCGCCTGGCCGACCAGCATGGCCACTACGTGCCGCTGACGCTCAAGATCGCGCCGGATGTCGACGGCGACCAGATCCGCGATATCGCCAGTGCCCTGCTGCGCCACAAGATCGACGGCGTGATCGCCACCAACACCACGCTGAACCGGCGCGATGTCGAGGGCATGAAGCATGCGCAGCAAGCGGGCGGCCTGTCGGGCGCGCCCGTGTTCGAGCAATCGAACATCGTGATCCGCGCGCTCAAAACCGAGCTGCGCGACGACATCCCGATCATTGGCGTGGGTGGCATCATGCGCGGCGCCGATGCGCGCGCGAAGATCGCGGCCGGCGCCAAGCTGGTGCAGTTGTACAGTGGTTTGATCTACGCCGGGCCAGGCCTGGTGCGCGATTGCGCCGACGTGCTGCGCGAGAAAAAGAAGAAGTAACTGGCAAACGCTGCCGGCGCGCCAGTGTGGCGTGCCGGCAGCACCATCCTATTCCGCGGTCGCAATCGCCTTTTCGATATCGGCCCGCGTATAGCCTTGTGCGAAGCGCTCGATGAAGTGAAACGCGTACGAGCGCAGGTACGACCCGCGCCGCACCGCCAGGCGCGTCACGTTCTGCGCGAACAGGTGTGACGCCTCGATCGCGCGCAGGCCCTTGTCGCGGCCATGATCAAACGCCATCGACGCCACGATTCCCACACCCATCCCCAGCGACACGTACTGCTTGATCACGTCCGAATCCATCGCCGTGAGCACGATATCCGGCGCCAGCCCGGCTTCGAGGAACGCCGCATCGATGTGGCTGCGGCCCGTAAAGCCCTGGTCATACGTGATGAGCGGATGCTCGGCCAGATCCTCCAGGCGCAGCGGCGAGCCGCTGGCAAAGATCGGATGGCCTTCCGGCGCCACGATCAGATGGCTCCAGCGATAGCACGGGAACGACACCAGATCGGGAAACGCCGACAGGCCTTCGGTCGCGATGCCGATATCCGCCTTGCCCGAAGCGACCCACGCCGCGATGTGTTCCGGCGCGCTTTGCTGCAAGGCGATGCGCACATTGGGGAACGCGGCGCGAAACGATTGCACCACCTGCGGCAGCGCGTAACGGGCCTGCGTGTGGGTCACGGCAACCGTTAAAGTGCCGCTGTCCTGACCGGCGAATTCGCGGCTGGCCTGCTGCAGGTTTTCGGCTTCGACCAGCAGCTTTTCGACGATGCGCAGAATGCCCTTGCCGGGTGGCGTGAGGCCCGTCAGGCGCTTGCCGTTGCGCTCGAAAATCACGACGCCCAGTTCATCTTCGAGTTCGCGGATCTGGCGCGACACGCCCGGCTGCGACGTGAACAGCGCGTTGGCAACGTCGGTCAGGTTGAAATCACGGCGGGCCGCTTCGCGCACCGAGCGTAGCTGCTGGAAGTTCATGCGGCGCTTCCGTGGTCGACAAAGACTTCGATGCGGCGCGGGCGCACCACCAGCGTGTCGCCTTCTTTCAGGCCCAGGCTGGCAAAGCGTTCGTTCGGCAGCACCGCCTCGATCATCTGGCCATTGTCGGCGCGCTCCAGATCCAGCTGCGCCAGTGGCCCGATCGCATGCGCGCGGCGCAGCTTGGCCACAACGCCCTCGGCGCCCGGGGTGTAGCGCTCGACATCGAGATCGTGCGGGCGCACATAGCCGATGCCGGCGCCATCGCGCACGTCGATGTGCTGCGGGGCCTGGAAGTTGACGTCGCCGCTGGCCAGCACACCTTCGTGGATGCGGCCGTGGAACAGGTTGACGTTGCCCAAAAAGCCGTACACGAACGGTGACGCCGGATGGTTGTAGACCTGGTCGGGACTGCCCAGTTGCTCGACGCGGCCCTTGTTCATCAGTACCACCTGGTCGGCCACTTCGAGCGCTTCTTCCTGGTCGTGCGTGACGAAGATCGACGTCACGTGCAGGTCGTCGTGCAGACGGCGCAGCCAGCGGCGCAGTTCCTTGCGCACCTTGGCGTCGAGCGCGCCGAACGGCTCGTCGAGCAGCAGCACGCGCGGCTCGACGGCCAGCGCGCGCGCCAGCGCAATGCGCTGACGCTGGCCGCCGGACAGCTGCGGCGGATAGCGGTCGGCGATCCAGTCGAGCTGCACCAGTTCGAGCAGTTTTTTGACCTTGTCGCGGATCTGGTCTTCGCTCGGGCGCTCGCTGCGCGGTTTCACGCGCAGGCCGAACGCGACGTTCTCGAACACGGTCATGTGCTTGAACAGCGCGTAGTGCTGGAACACGAAGCCGACCTGGCGCTCGCGCACATGGCGGTGCGACGAATCCTGGCCGTCGAGCAGCACGGTGCCCGAGTCCGGGTATTCCAGGCCCGCGATGATGCGCAGCAGCGTGGTCTTGCCGCAGCCCGACGGGCCGAGCAAGGCGGTCAGTTCGCCGTCCGGGAACTGCAGCGAGACGTCGTCGAGCGCCTTGAACTGGCCGAAATTTTTACGGATATGTTGGACTTCAATCGTCATGCGTGGCTCCGGCGGGTATTCAGTGAGGGGCGTCCAGCGAGGCCGACTTGGCCTGGTGCAGACGCCATTCGATAAAGGACTTGATGGCCAGCGTCACCAGCGCGAGCAGCGCCAGCAGCGACGCCACAGCAAAAGCGGCCGTGAAGTTGTATTCGTTGTAGAGGATCTCGACGTGCAGCGGCATCGTGTTGGTCTCGCCGCGGATGTGGCCCGAGACCACCGAAACGGCGCCGAACTCGCCCATCGCACGGGCGTTACACAGGATCACGCCATACAGCAGGCCCCATTTGATGTTCGGCATCGTCACGCGCCAGAACGTCGACCAGCCCGATGCGCCCAGCACCAGCGCCGCTTCTTCTTCTTCAGTGCCCTGCTGCTGCATCAGCGGAATCAGCTCTCGCGCCACGAACGGGAACGTGATGAACACGGTGGCCAGCACGATGCCCGGCACCGCGAACAGGATCTTGATGTCGTGCTCGGCCAGCCACGGGCCGAACCAGCCCGACGCGCCAAACAGCAGCACGTACATCAGGCCAGCAATCACGGGCGAAATCGAGAACGGCAGGTCGATCAGCGTGAGCAGGATGCTCTTGCCACGAAATTCGAATTTGGTAATTGCCCAGGCGGCCGCCACGCCGAACACGAGGTTCAGCGGCACCGAGATCACGGCGGCAATCAGCGTGAGCTTGATGGCTGATACCGCATCCGGATCGATGACCGATTCGACATACACTTCCCAGCCCTTCTTGAGCGCTTCGGTAAACACCGCGGCGAGCGGAATGAACAGGAACAGCGTGAGAAACACCAGTGCAATGGCGATCAGCAGAACGCTGACCCAACGCGGCTCGAGCACGCTGGTGTCGAGGCGCTTGCCGCGGGCTGCCAGTGGACGTGGCGGCGTGACTTTGTCGAGGACGGCGCTCATGATTTGCCCGCCCGCTTGCGTGTCCAGGCCTGCAGCAGATTGATCGTCAGCAGCAGGATGAACGAGAACACCAGCATCACGACGGCAATCGCGGTGGCGCCGGCGTAATCGTATTGTTCGAGTTTGGAGATGATGAGCAGCGGCGTGATCTCGGACACCATCGGCAGGTTGCCGGCGATGAAGATGACCGAGCCGTATTCGCCGGTAGCGCGCGCGAAGGCCAGCGCAAAGCCGGTCAGCAGCGCCGGCGTGATCGTCGGCAGCACCACGCGGGTGAACGTCTGCAGCGGCGGCGCGCCCAGGCTGGCGGCGGCTTCTTCGAGTTCGCGTTCGGCTTCTTCGAGCACCGGCTGCACCGTGCGCACGACGAATGGCAGCCCGATGAAGGTCAGCGCGACCACGACGCCCAGCGGCGTGAACGCGACCTTGATGCCCCATGCAGCGAGGTATTGGCCAATCCAGCCATTCTGCGCATACAGGGCGGTCAGCGTAATGCCGGCCACAGCGGTAGGCAGCGCGAACGGCAGGTCGACCAGCGCATCAATGAAGCGCTTGCCGGGAAATTTATACCGTACCAGCACCCAGGCCACGATGCCACCGAACACGACGTTCAGGGTGGCGGCGATCAGCGACGCGCCAAAGCTGAGGCGATACGACGCCATGACGCGCTCGGACGTAACGGTGGCCCAGAACTCGGCCCAGGTCATGCTGAAGGTATTGAGGAACACCGCCGACAGCGGGATGAGGACGATCAGCGCCAGGTAAAACAGCGTGAAGCCGAGCGAAATGCCAAAGCCGGGAATGACCCGGCCCGGTGCTTTCGACGACTTGGACGCTGCCGTGCTACCTGGCATAGCAAGCGATGTCATGCGAATCCTTATTACAAATTCTTCTATTGGAATCAAATATTCTCACGTGATCTTCATAACGCAAACGAAAGAATCCTTATTTGTATAGACACGAAACGCTATGTAGACGTGCGGCGCCTGCATGGCGATATGCGTAGAAATTCGTACATGCAATAAAAAAACGGTGGCCAGGCAATTGCCCGGTCCACCGTTCTGGCACCGCGAAGAGATGCTTACTTGTTCGGTTGCGGCGTCATGCGCAGATACGGACGCGGCGCTTCAAAACCTTTCGGGTACTTTTGCTTGATGACGTCAGGATCGGTCACGGTCAGCGGAATGATGACATCGTCGCCATCTTTCCAGTTGCCTGGCGTGGCGACCGTATAGCCATCGGTCAGTTGCAGGGCGTCGATCACGCGCAGCACTTCGTCGAAATTGCGGCCGGTGCTCATCGGATAGGTGATGGTCAGGCGCACTTTCTTGTTCGGATCGATGATGAACAGCGAACGCACGGTGGCGGTGGCCGACTGTTCAGGGTGGATCATGTCGTACAGCGTCGAGACCGAGCGGTCGGCATCGGCGATGATCGGGAAGCCCACGACGGTTTGCTGGGTTTCTTCGATGTCACGGATCCAGTCGAGGTGCTTTTCGGCCGCATCGACCGACAGCGCGATCGCCTTGACATTGCGCTTGTCGAATTCAGGCTTGAGCTTGGCGGTCAGGCCCAGTTCGGTGGTGCAGACCGGCGTGAAGTCGGCCGGGTGCGAAAACAGCACGACCCACGAGTCGCCTGCCCATTCGTGAAAACGGATGGGGCCAATGCTGGATGCTTGTTCGAAATCGGGGGCGGTATCGCCGAGGCGTAACGTCATGGTCATCTCCTGTGATTGATCAAACTTGTTCGGGGCACCGTCCGGCGGGGACGGCGCGGTGCATGGTCTACATGAAGCGATTGTAGAGGACGACGGCCCAGACGGCGAACGCCAGCAGCAGCGTCAGCGCGACAGCGGCACTGCCGATGTCCTTGGCCGCTTTCGACAATGGATGGCGTTCGAGCGAAACACGGTCGACGATCGCCTCGATCGCCGAATTGATCAGCTCGACGATCAGCACCACGACCAGCACGCCGATCATGGCCAGGCGCTGGAAGCCCGAGACCGGCAACAGCAGTGCGATCACGCTGGCCACGACAATCAGCACCACCTCTTGCCGGAACGCCGCTTCGCTGCGCCAGGCCCAGCGCAAGCCGTCCCAGGTGTTGCGGCACGCCGCGCCAATGCGCTCGAGGCCGCGCAAGGTCTTGAATTCGCTGATCGGGTTGTCCATCGTTGTCCAGTGAGGATGCGGGAACGTCATTATGCAGCCTCCGGATCAGCATGTGGCAAGTGTGCCCACAATGCAAGGCCAGGTTTGCGTGAGCGTTTCACATCATGGTATAAAGAATGGGCCTACTGCACCGCACCAACCATCATATGAAAATGGAAACGCCTCAACCCGCCAAGACCTCGATCCAGGTGATCGAACGCATGACCTCCCTTCTGGACGCCCTGGCCAGCTATTCCGACCCGGTCAGCCTCAAGGAGCTGGCGCGTGTGTCGGGCCTGCACCCGTCCACGGCGCACCGGATCCTCAACGATATGGTGGTCACACGCTTCGTCGACCGGGTCGAGCCGGGCACGTACCGGCTGGGGATGCGCCTGCTGGAACTGGGCAATGTAGTCAAGAGCCGGCTGTCGGTGCGCGAAGCGGCGCTCGAGGCCATGCGCGCCCTGCACCGCAAGACGCAGCAGACGGTCAACCTGTCGGTGCGCCAGGGCGACGAGATCGTGTACATCGACCGGGCCTTCTCGGAGCGATCCGGCATGCAGGTCGTGCGCGCCATCGGCGGGCGCGGGCCGCTGCACCTCACCTCCACCGGCAAGCTGTTTCTGTCCGTGGACGACGTGAAGGCCACGCGCGCCTACGCAACCCGCACGGGCCTGTCGGGCCACACGCGCAACTCGATCACCGAACTGGCACGGCTGGAACGAGAGCTGAGCCTGGTGCGCTCGCGCGGCTATGCGCGCGACAATGAAGAGCTGGAACTGGGTGTGCGCTGCATGGCCGCTGGCATCCACGATGACAGCGGCAAGCTGGTGGCAGGCTTGTCGATTTCGGCGCCGGCCGACCGCCTGCAGGAAGACTGGCTCGATGACCTGGTGCAGACCGCAGCGCGCATTTCGGCAACCCTGGGATATCGGCCAATGCCGACGGTATAAATAACGAGAGCAGTTACAACAAGGGCAGGCGCGAGGCCTGCCCTGTTTCTTAGCGCGCCAGACCCGGCGCGCTGGCGGTAATGGTCGATGGCCGGATGGCCTCGACATCCATCCGGTCCGGCAACGACTCGATCAGGCGGCGGATCCGGCCTGCATCGGCCGTACGCGACATCTTGCCCTTCGAATCCAGGAACACCATCACCACGTTGCGGCCATGGATCATGGCTTGCATCACCAGGCAGCGCCCTGCTTCGTTGATGAAGCCGGTCTTTTGCAGGCCGATATTCCAGTCAGGCAGCGACACCAGGTAGTTGGTATTGCGATAGTGCATCGTGCGGCCGCTGGCCTGCACGGTGGAATTGGGCGTGGTCGAGAACTCGCGCAGCACCGAATTGCCGTGCGCTGCCATGACGAGCTTGGCGAGGTCGCGGCCGCTTGACACGTTGCGGCTCGACAGGCCGCTAGAGTCCACATAATGCGTGTCGCGCATGCCCAGTTCGCGCGCCTTGGCATTCATTGCACCGACAAAGGCGTTGATGCCGCCCGGATAGTTGCGGCCCAACGCGGCCGCAGCGCGATTCTCGGAACTCATCAGGGCAATATGGAGCAGTTCGCGGCGCGTCATGCTGGCGCCAACCGGCAGGCGTGAGCTGCTGAACTTGTGACGATCGACGTCGTCGTCGGTCACGCGCAACACCTCGTCCAGGTCTTGCTTGGCATCCATCACGACCATGCCCGTCATCAGCTTGGTCAGCGACGCGATCGGCAGTGCGACATTGGCGTTTTTCTCGAACAGCACTTCGGCGCTGTTCTGGTCGACCACGTAGGCGACGTTCGAGCGCAGCGCCAGCGGATCGGCTGTGTTGTCGAGACCCGCCATGTCGCCGACGGTCTTGGCGGCGACACCCACCGCGACAGCGGCAGCGGCCGTGCGCACTGGCTGATAGGTGACGACGCGCTTGCCGCGCACCGTCTTGACACGGCGGACCATGCGCGGACGGTCGTCGGCAGCTGCCAACTCCTGGCGTTTGGCACGTTTTGCGCGTTTGGTCGTGGCTTTGCGCACGACCTGGCGTTTGACTTTTTTCTTGGAGGCAGCGGATTTTTTCGCCTGCTCGGTCGCGCCGGCACCGGCGCCGGCACCAGCACCTGCGGCTTGCACCGGGGAAAAGGCGAATAAAGCGGCAACGACAGCAGCCACAGCAAGTTTGAACATGATGAAGCCCCTGATCCGAACAGATGAGATACGTAGTGAAGTGTAGCGGAACGACGTCCGTTCGCAAGCAAAATTCACATTCCGTGCGGCAATAACCGATTAAAACAACACGAACTTGGAAACAATTTTTCTTTTGATATCAACAGGATATTGACGGTATTTACGCTACTCCATGAAGCGGGCGAAGCCTTCACTGGGTTCACGCTCGGTCACCAGGGTGTTTTCGATCCGCTCCGGATCGGCCCAGCCCAGCGCCATGCCACAGACCACCATCTCGCTGTCTGCCAGGCCAAGTTCGGCATGAATGATCCGATGATACTGCGTGAACGCCGCTTGCGGACAGGTATCGAGGCCCCGTGCACGTGCTGCCACCATGATGTTCTGTAAAAACATGCCGTAGTCGAGCCACGAACCCTGCGCCATGATGCGGTCGATCGTGAAGATCAAGCCTACCGGCGCGTCGAAAAAGGCGTAGTTGCGCGCATGCTGGACCGCCATGCCGGCCTTGTTGTCGCGGCCCAGACCCAGCAGGCTGTACAGATCCCAGCCGACCTTGCGCCGGCGGTCGATATACGGCGAGGTCCACTCGCGCGGGTAGTAGGCATATTCCTCGGTATGCCCGCGCGCTTGCCCGGGATCCGCATTGACGGCCAGAATCGCATTCGACAGCCGCGCGCGCGCCGCGCCAGTGAGCACATACACCTTCCACGGCTGCGTATTGGTGCCGGACGGCGCCCGCGCGGCAACGTCGAGGATGCGCGCGATCTCGTCGCGTTCCACCGGCTTGTCGAGAAAGGCGCGGATCGAGCGGCGCGACGTGATGGCGGCATCGACCGCTTCCTGGCTGGGACTGCTGATCATTGGAGATTCCTTGGTTTCTTGACGACAAAGGCGACGCCACTGACGGCGACCATCATCCCGACCAGGCCGAGCAGGCTGAATGATTCGCCGAACAGCAGCCAGGCCATGATGGCGGTGGTGGGCGGAGTCAGGTACATCAGGCTCGTCACTTCAGTGGCCTGGCTGCGCCGGATCAGGGTAAACAACAGGAAGATGGCGCCGATCGACAGCGCCAGCACCGACCACACCAGCGCCAGGATGAAGTCAGCGCTCCAGGTGATGCGGCTGAACCCCGGATCAAGGTCTTCCAGCCATATGGCCAGTGGAATCAGCACGAGCACCGTCGCGCCGAACTGGATCACGGTGCCGGTACGCAGATCGAACTGTGGACAGAAACGGCGCTGGTACAGCGTGCCGGTCGTGATGCACAGCAGCGCAAACAGGCACAGCGCCAGTGCGGCAGGCGACATGCCGGCCAGACCGAGCTTGGCATACACGACGAGGGCCACACCGGACAGGCCCAACAGCAAGCCCAGCCACTGCAGGCGCCGCACGCGCTCGCCGATCAGCGGCGCGGCCGCAGCGGTCAGGATGGGCTGCATGCCGACGATCAGCGCCGTCAGCCCGGCCGGCATGCCCAGATTGATGGCAGCCCAGACGCCGCCCAGATACCCTGCCTGCAACAGCAAGCCAGCCAGTGCGACGTGCAGGATGTGCCCGCGCGGCCATGGTGCACGCCAGATCACCACGATCGGCAGCAGCACGGCCAGCACGCCCAGGCAGCGCACGATCAGGAAGGTCAGCGGCGGCGCATAAGGCAGGCCGAACTTGGCGACGATAAAGCCGGTGCTCCACAACAGGACAAAGAACAGCGGTACCGGCGACAGCCATGGAGCAGTCGGGACGGCAGCGGTAACCGGCGGCGAAATGGCGGGCTGTGACATGAACGCAGCGATGTCCCGAAAGAAACGACAGAGTTAAGGTAAAGACAAGAACCGAGTCTAACACACCGTTTCAGTGCAATTAGACAGCGAAAAAGAATGTTCGTTTGCGGTAGATCAATTGAGCTTTCTCACGATAAATGCATTCTTGTCACTTCCGTACCACGGATTGTGCATTGCATCAAAATCGCTTGACGCCTCAAACGAAGTGGCACAAAATCTGCCCTGTTGCGGTGCACAAAAGAAGAGTTTCATCGCGTTTGCCGAAGAGCCTGCCCCACCCCGAGCAATAGTCCATTCACGAAACGTAACATTTTGGAGAGACACATGTTTGCAATCCCTGAGCAGTTTTCGACCGCCACCAAGACCAGCCTGGAGTCGCAGTTCGCCCTGTTTTCGTCGCTGACGTCGAAGACGTTCGAAAGCATGGAAAAACTGGTCGCCCTGAACATCAGCACCGCACGCGCCAGCCTCGAAGAATCGTCGGCCCTCACCAGCAAACTGCTGAGCGCCAAGGATCCGCAAGAATTCTTCTCGCTGGCCGCCACTCAGGCACAGCCAAACGCTGAAAAAGCGATGGCCTACAGCCGTCAGCTGGCGTCGATCGCCAGCGGCACCGGCGCCGAGTTCTCGAAAGCAGCCGAAAGCCAGATCGTCGAAGCCAACCGCAAGGTGATTTCGCTGGTCGACGAAGTAAGCAAGAATGCACCGGCCGGTTCCGAAAACTTCGTCGCTGCCGTCAAGACCGCCATCAGCAACGCCAATGCCGGTTACGAGCAGTTCAGCAAGACCTCGAAGCAGGCTGTCGAAGCCATCGAAACCAATGTGAACGCTGCGGTGTCGCAATTCTCGGCCAACGCTGCCAAAGCCACCAACTCCGCAACGGCTGCTGCTGCGTAAGACTGCAGCATCGCTGATGGGTAAAAAAATGGCCGGGGCGCGCAAGCGTCCCGGCCATTTTTACATCCGTATGGGTCATTCGCCCAGATACGCGGCCTGCACGCGCGGATCGGTCAGCATGTCACGTGCATTGCCCGTCATGATGATCTCGCCCGACTCCATCACATAGCCACGGTGCGCGGCCTGCAGCGCCAGCTTGGCGTTCTGCTCGACCAGCAGGATCGTGATGCCCTGCTGCGACACATCGCGGATCACCTCGAAAATCTTCTCGACCATGATCGGCGACAAGCCCATCGACGGTTCGTCCAGCAACAGCAGCGTCGGATGGCACATCAGTGCGCGCGCCATCGCCAGCATCTGCTGCTCGCCGCCCGAGAGCGTTCCGGCCAGCTGGCCCGCGCGCTCCTTCAGGCGCGGGAACACCGCATACCATTTCTCGATATCGGCATCGATCCCGGCCTGGTCATTGCGCGTGTAGGCGCCCATCAACAGGTTTTCGTGAATCGACATGCGGGTGAACACGCCCCGCCCTTCCGGCACCATGGCCAGTTGTTGCTGGACCATGCGGAACGACTGCGTACCGCGCAGCGGTTGGCCAAGATAGCTGATGTCGCCTTCAACCTTGCATGGCGGCAGCGTGCCGGTGATGGCTTTCAGCGTCGTCGTCTTGCCGGCGCCATTCGCGCCGATCAGCGTGACCAGTTCGCCCCGGGCCACTTGCAGGTCAATGCCCTTGACCGCCTTGATGCCGCCGTACGCGACTTTCAGGCCCGCGATCTGCAGGATCGTTTCATTCTTCACTGCGTCCATCAGTGCGCACCTCCCAGATAGGCGTCGATCACGGCCTGGTTCTTTTGGATCTCGGCAGGCACACCTTCGGCGATCTGCTTGCCGTATTCGAGCACCGTGATGCGGTCGCACAGGCCCATCATCAGTTTGACGTCATGCTCGATCAACAGCACGGTCTTGCCCTGCGCCTTGATCTTGACGAGCAGTTCGCGCAGTCCCAGTTTTTCGGTGGCGTTCATGCCGGCCGCCGGCTCGTCCAGCGCCAGCAATTGCGGATCGGTTGCCAGCGCGCGCGCGATTTCCAGGCGCCGCTGGTCGCCAT
Source organism: Telluria sp. LT1R51-2 (assembly GCF_059685775.1). Taxonomy (NCBI): domain Bacteria; kingdom Pseudomonadati; phylum Pseudomonadota; class Betaproteobacteria; order Burkholderiales; family Oxalobacteraceae; genus Telluria; species Telluria sp. LT1R51-2. The sequence continues at coordinate 3,331,751 of NZ_JCASIM010000001.1, forward strand.
ACGAAAGGAACTTCGCCGTGCGGTTGGCGAACTGGCCAATGCCCACGAAATCGAGCAGTTCCTGGGCGCGGACGCGGATCGCCCGCTCTTCTTCACGCGCCGCCTTGTGGCGCAGGATCGCGCCAAGCACGCCCTGTCTGGTGCGCACATGGCGCCCCACCATGACGTTTTCCAGCGCGCTCATCTCGCCGAACAGGCGGATGTTCTGGAACGTACGCGCGATGCCGGCCCTGGCCACGTCGTGCGGGGCCGACGGCGAGTACGCCTTGCCAGCCAGCTCGAACGTGCCGCTGTCGGGCTGGTACAGGCCCGTGATCACATTGAAGAACGTGGTCTTGCCGGCACCATTGGGGCCGATCAGGCCGTAGATCTGGCCCTGCATGATCCGGATGCCGACATCGGTCAGCGCCTGCAGGCCGCCGAAGCGCTTGTTGACGCCGGCAATGTTCAGAATGACTTGTTCGCTCATGAGGTACTCGCTTCTTCGTCGTCACGCGCCAGCGCGGCGTTCGGGCGCTCTTCCTTGTTGGGCGACGGCCACAGGCCGGCCGGGCGCACCAGCATGATCAGCACCAGCGCCAGGCCGTACAGCAACTGGCGCAACACTTCGGCCTCGATGATCACCTTGCCGAACAGTGCTTGCTGAGCCGGATCGACGACATGGCGCAGCACTTCCGGCAGGGCCGCAAGCAGCACGCCGCCAAGCACGACGCCCGGGATGTGGCCGATACCGCCGAGCACCACCATGGCCAGCACGGCAATGGACTCGGTCAACGAGAACGATTCCGGCGAAACAAAGCCCTGGAAAGCGCCAAACATCGCGCCGGCCACGCCGCCAAACGAGGCGCCCATGGCAAAGGCGAGCAGTTTGACGTTGCGGGTATTGATGCCCATCGCCTTGGCCGCGATTTCGTCTTCACGGATGGCCACCCAGGCGCGGCCCAGGCGCGAGTGCTGCAGACGGCCGGTGATGAAGATCGACGCGATCACGAGCGCCAGGAACAGGAAGTAATACGCGTTCACCGACGGCATCGCGTAACTGCCGACAAGCACCGTGGCGTTGGAACCCGCCTCGCCCGCCAGCGACACGCCGAAAATGCGGATCGGGTCGATCATGTTGATCCCCTGCGGCCCGTTGGTAAAGTTGATCGGGTCGTTCAGGTTGTTCATGAAGATGCGGATGATCTCGCCAAAACCCAGCGTCACGATGGCCAGGTAATCACCCCGCAATTTGAGCGTCGGGGCGCCCAGCAGCGCGCCGCACAGCGCGGCGGACAAGGCTGCCAGCGGCACGATCGCCCACAGCGACAGGTGGATGCCGTTCTGCTGGATCTCGGGGCCGAAGAACGCGACCAGCGCTTCGCCGATGGCGGGCGAATAATAGATCACCGATTCCAGCAGCGCAGCGAACTGCGGCGACGAGAACAGGCCGACCAGATAGGCGCCAACGGCAAAGAACGCGATATACCCCAGGTCGAGCAGGCCGGCAAAGCCCACCACGATGTTCAGGCCAAGCGCGAGCATGATGTACAGCAGCGCGATGTCGATGATGCGCACCCACGAATTGCCGAATTGCGCGGCAAAGAACGGGAAGATCAGCAGCAGTACCAGCAGGAGCGCCATGCTGGTATAGGCCTGGCGCGGCTTGTGCTGGGTGTCGAACGTCAGGAGTGCCATGGTGTGCTCCGGTTAAGCGCGGTCGGCCACGCGTTCGCCCATGATGCCGGACGGGCGCAGGGTCAACACGAGGATCAGCACCACGAAGGCGAAGATGTCCTGGTAGTGGCTGCCAAGGAAGCCACCGGTCAGGTCGCCGATATAGCCGGCGCCCAGCGCTTCGATGATGCCCAGCACGAGACCACCGATCATCGCGCCATAAATATTGCCGATGCCGCCCAGCACCGCGGCGCAGAAGGCTTTCAGGCCCGGCAGCACGCCCATCGTGAACGTGATCGACGCATAGTTGGCGCCCCACATCACGCCGGCCACGGCGGCAAGCGCCGCGCCGATAGCAAAGGTGGCGACAATCACGCGGTTCGAATCGACGCCCATCAGGCCGGCCACGCGCGGGTTCTCGGCCACGGCGCGCATCGCGCGGCCCATCTTCGTGCGCTCGACCAGCAGCACGAGGCCGCCCATCGCCAGCGCGGCCAGCACCAGCAGCAGCACCTGAGTCTGCGAAATCATGGCGCCGCCGATCATGATCGGCTCGGACGACAGCAGTTGCGGGAACGGCAACGGGCTGCGGCCCCAGATCATCATCGCGAAGGTTTGCAGCAGGATCGAGATGCCGATGGCCGTGATCAACGGCGCCAGGCGCGGCGCATTGCGCAGGCGGCGGTAGGCAATGCGTTCGATCAAGATATTGACCAGTATGGTGACGGGAATGGCGCCAAGGATCGCCAACGCCAGTTGCACGTAGCCTGGCAGGCCAGGCACATAGGCTTCAAGCAATTGCAGGATGGTCAGGCCAATCATCGCGCCGATCATCAAGACATCGCCGTGGGCGAAATTGATCAGGTTGAGAACGCCATACACCATCGTGTAGCCGAGCGCGACCAGCGCATACATACTGCCGAGCACGAGCCCGTTCAGTAGTTGTTGGATAAAGGTTTCCATCGTTCCGCCTGTTGTGCAATAACAAAAAACGGCACGCCGGAGTATCCCGACGTGCCGCTCATGGTCTGAAGCTGCTGCTTTACCGTTGTCTGCGGTCAAACGACGCGCTGGTTAGCGCATCGCTACGACAAATCCGAGCGCCGTCATCATAGCTTGGCTGCTGGAAAACTAACAACGGTAAATGGCGGCAGTAGCAAATTTTGTTTTCTGCCAGAACGAAAAATAATGTTCAGCTTTCAGCCTTGAAGGCTACTTGCCGAACGCCGTCCAGCCCTTTCGGCAGCGGGAACGTGACGTTCTCTTCGACGCCTTCAAGGGCGCGCACACTGGCGGCGCCTAATTGCTTGAGGCGATCGATCACGGCTTGCACCAGCACCTCGGGCGCGGACGCGCCGGCGGTAACGCCGATGCGTTTCTTGCCCGCGATCCAGGTCGGATCGATGGCGGCGGCGTTGTCGACCATATAGGCAGGCGTGCCCATCTTGTCAGCCACTTCGCGCAGGCGGTTCGAGTTCGAGCTGTTGGGGCTGCCGACGACGATCACCACTTCCACCTGTGGCGCGAGGAACTTGACGGCTTCCTGGCGGTTGGTGGTGGCGTAGCAGATGTCACCCTTCTTCGGCTCGATGATGTTCGGGAAACGCACCTTGAGCGCGTCGATGATGTCGGCCGTATCGTCGACCGACAACGTGGTTTGCGACACATAGGCGAGCAGGTCAGGGTTGCGCACCTGCAGGTTATCGACATCGGCGACGGTCTCGACCAAGTGCATGCCTTCTTCGGCCTGGCCCATCGTGCCTTCGACTTCCGGGTGGCCATCGTGGCCGATCATGATGATCTCGGCGCCGAGTTTGCGCATCTTGGCCACTTCGACGTGCACCTTGGTCACCAGTGGGCAGGTGGCGTCGAAAATCGTCAGGCCGCGCGCTTCGGCGTCAGCCCGCACGGCTTTCGAGACGCCATGGGCGGAGAACACCAGCGTGTTACCGGGTGGGACGTCTTCGAGCTGTTCGATGAAGATCGCGCCCTTGGTGCGCAGGTCGGCCACGACATAGGCGTTGTGGACGATTTCATGGCGCACATAGATCGGGGCGCCGAATTGGGTCAGGGCGCGCTCGACGATTTCGATGGCGCGGTCCACGCCGGCGCAAAAGCCGCGCGGCTGGGCAAGCAGAATTTCGTTTTCCATAGTCTTCCTTTACAGCACCGAAATCAGTTTCACTTCGAACTGGAGCGCCCGGCCAGCCATCGGATGGTTGAAGTCGAACAGGGCCGAGTCGTCGCGCATTTCAAGCAGCACACCAGCAAACCGGCCGCCCTTGGGCGCATTGAATTCGACCACTTCGCCGACCAGGTAATCGGCGCCAGGCACCGAATTTTCTTCCAGCGTCGCCTTTGACACCGACTGGATCAGTTCCGGGTTACGTTCACCGAACGCTTCCTGCGCACTGAGCTCGAAGGTCTGGTGCGTGCCTTCGGGCAGGCCGAGCAGGCGTTCTTCGAGGAACGGTGCCAGCTGGCCCTGACCCAGCAACAGCGTTGCCGGCGTGCCATTGAAGGTGGTGATCACATCAGAACCACCGGCAACAGCCAGACGGTAATGCAGGGTCAGGTACGAGGATTCATTGACGACAGGAGCAGCGTTGGCCATGTTCTTTGCGACGTTTCGTATGAGTGCGGGCAGCCCCGGTGGGGCAAACCGCTATTGTAAGCCACGCGCGCAGCTTGCGCCCGGGCTGCCTCTTTTTTTGGCGAGGAATCACGATGGGAATTTGTGACTGGCCCGAGCAGGACCGCCCCCGCGAGCGCTTGCTGCGTGATGGCCCGGCGGCATTGTCGGACACCGAACTGCTGGCAATTTTCCTGCGCGTGGGCGTGGCCGGGAAAAGCGCCGTGACGCTGGCGGGCGACACCCTTGCCCACTTCGGCTCGCTGCAGCGGCTGCTGCATGCCGATGCCGGCGAATTCGGGCAACTGCACGGGCTTGGACCGGCCAAGTATGCGCAGCTTCAGGCGGCGCTCGAGCTGGCACGGCGCGCGGTCGCTGAGCAATTCCGGCGCGAGGCATTGTGCTCGCCCGAAGCGGTGCGGCATTATCTGCGCAGCCACTTTGCGCTTCGCACGCATGAATCGTTCACCGTGCTGTTCCTGGATATCAAAAACCGCCTGATCAATTGTGATGACATGTTCAGGGGCACGCTGACGCATACGAGTGTCTATCCGCGTGAAGTCGTCAAGGCGGCGCTGCGGCGCAATGCGGCGGCCGTGATCCTCGCGCATAACCATCCGTCGGGCGTGGCCGAGCCCAGCGACGCGGATCTGCGGCTCACGGCCGCGCTCACGCAGGCGCTGTCACTGGTCGAGATACGGGTGCTGGACCATTTCGTGGTGGCTGGCAATCAGGTGTATTCGTTTGCCGAACATGGGCAGTTGTGACGGATTTGCCACCGGCTTGCCGTTCGGTCATTGGCATGAATTACAGCGCGTAAACAGGGGCTTACCCGTGCTGATCTACCCGCATCGGCAATTGTTAAATTTTTTAATCTCTTGAATTGACTATTGTTTTTCGCAAGTGATTGATTCCGCTTCATTTTTCGCGCTATACTCTCGTTTTTCCAGTCCTGGAACATATTTAAGGAGTGCACTATGGCACGTGTTTGCCAAGTAACCGGCAAGGGTGTGATGGTTGGTAACAACGTCTCCCACGCTAACAACAAAACGAAGCGTCGTTTCCTGCCTAACCTGCAGAATCGTCGTATCTACGTCGAATCCGAAAACCGCTGGGTTTCGCTGCGTTTGTCGAACGCCGGCCTGCGCCTGATTGACAAGCTCGGCATCGATGCCGTGCTGGTCGACATGCGTGCTCGTGGCGAAAAAGTTTAATTAGGGAGCTATCATGGCAAAAACTGGCCGCGACAAAATCAAGCTGGAATCGACTGCAGGTACGGGTCACTTCTACACCACCACCAAGAACAAGCGCACGATGCCGGCGAAAATGGAAATTACCAAATTCGACCCTAAGGCACGTAAGCACGTGATCTACAAAGAAACCAAGATCAAGTAATTGATCCTGTTGTCTTTCAAAAAGCCGCCGGCGCAAGCCTGGCGGCTTTTTTTATGGCCGGACACCGTCCGCGTTACCATGGCGGAATGACCAGCCCGTCCCTGCCCTCCCTCTCTCCCGCCACCGACCGTCTCGACGCCCTTGATGTGCTGCGCGGCTTTGCGCTGATCGGCATCTGCATCGCCAACGTCGAATTTTTCAACCGGCCCGTGGTCGAATCCGGGCAAGGCATCCCGGCTGGCCTGCACGGCCTGGACTGGCTGGTGGCGTTTCTTGTCGCGTATCTGGTCAGCGGCAAGTTCTGGACGATCTTTTCGCTGCTGTTCGGCATGGGCTTCGCACTGATGCTCGAGCGCGCCCGCGTGACCGGGCGGCAGTTTGCGCCCATTTACGGCCGCCGGGTCGGCGTGCTGCTGGCGATCGGGCTGCTGCACCATACTTTGCTCTGGAGCGGCGATATCCTGATCAGCTATGCGGTCGGCGCGCTTGCGCTGATGCTCGCCCTGCTGGCGCCCGTGCGGGTATTCGTGACCGCATTCATTGCCTGCGCGGCGCTGCCGCAGATGCCGGGCCTGGGCTGGCTGGGCTGGTTGCTGGCGCCGATCATCCTGGCGGCGCTGGTCGCTTTGTACCTGCGCGCGCGGCAAGCGTGGCTGTTTCCGCTGCTGACGATCGGCGCCGGTGTCTTGATGCTGCTGGCGGCGCTGGGCGCAGCCTGGGGCAGCAAGGGCGACGACACGACAATGCTGGCCGCGACGGGCGCCATCTTCACAGGACTCGGTCTGCTTGCCTGCCAGCGCGGGCCGTCCGAACAGAAGCCACTGCGCATCGGTCTCCAGATCGTGCTGCTGACCTATTCATTGATCGCGGTCGAAGCCGGCGTGCGGCACTTTGCACCCTCTGTTGCCCAGGTGACGGGCAGCAGCAGCGCCAGCAGCAGCGCCAGCACCGATGACGCCGACGCGCGCGCCAACGATGGCCGCGTGCTGCGCTACCGCGATCAGGTCGCACGCAGCACCGAAGAGCGCGCCGTACTCACGCAGGGCAGCTATCCCGATGCCGTGGCGATGCGGTTCAAGCAACTGGCCGAACGCATGCGTGACGAGGTGGGGTTCGCGGTATTGCTGGTGGGCGTATTCCTGATCGGCGTCTGGTTCGTGCGATCGGGCGTGATCACACGCGCCGGCGAGTACAAAGCGCTCTATCGACGGCTGGCCATCGTGGGCATCCCACTGGGCATTGGACTTGGCCTGCTTGGCAGCCTGATCGCGATGGGCCGGCCGCCCGGGGTCGACGATGGTGGCCACGATCTTGCCTACGCGCTGCTGTCACTGGGCAGCTTGCCCGCCGCACTTGGTTATATTGGCGCAGTCATGTTGATGCTGCACAGCCGTGGCGCGCTGGCATGCATTCGCCTGCTGGGGCCGTTCGGGCGCATGGCCCTGAGCAATTACCTGACGCAGTCGCTGGTATTCTCACTGTTGTTTTATGCCCACGGAATGGGGCTGTGGGGAATAGGACGCACAGCACAAGTGGGCATCGCGCTGGGTTTGTGCACGCTGCAGATCGGCCTGAGCCACTGGTGGCTGGCGCGCTTCCAGTACGGCCCAGTCGAATGGGTCTGGCGCGCACTGACCTACCTGACCTGGCCACCAATGCGCATGAAAAGCCGGGGTCAGGTCTGACATTCGGACACGATCTCGACAGGCGGGTAGGCGGGAATAGCTGACGCCGCGCCATTCTAATAATGTACAAGACACCATTGCAAGTGATTAAGGCTGAGATCGTGTCCGAATGTCAGACCTGACCCCTACTGTGTTGCCGAGGTCGTGTCCGAATGTCAGACCTGACCCCGGCTGTGTTGCCACGGCCGCCGATGCACAAGCGGGAGCGGGAGCGGCCAAATGCAAAACGGCTCCCGAAGGAGCCGTTTTTTAATCCGCTGATACTGGATCAGGCATAGGTACGCAGGCGCAATGAAAACTCTTGCAGCGCCTTGATGCCCGACGCTTCGGCGCGGTTGCACCAGTCTTGCAACTGATGCAGCAACTGATCGCGGGTGTGGTGTGAACGTTCCCAGATCGCGCCCAGTTCCACGCGCATATTGTGCATGGTCTCAAGCGCTTTGCTGTGCTGGAACAGCTCGACCAGCTGCTCTTTCTGCGACAGCTCCAGCTTGGCCGGTTCACGCTGCATCAGCTTGCGCGAGCTTTTCAGGAAGCGCGTTTCCAGGCCACTGGCATGCTTGCGCTGCTCGAATTCTTCATGGAACGCGTGACGCACCGATTTTGCATACTTGGCCATCACGTCGTAACGATTGGCGATCACCGATTGCAGCGTATCGAAGTCGGCCTGGTCCTTGTTCTTGGCCAGTTTCGGCTTCGGCGCCACTTTCTTGACCTTGGCCAGTCCGACCATTTCGAGCATGCGGATATAACCCCAGCCCAGGTCGAACTCATACCACTTGCTCGACAGCTTGGCCGACGTGGCATACGTGTGGTGATTGTTGTGCAGCTCTTCACCGCCAATCAGGATGCCCCAAGGGAAAATGTTGGTCGCGGCATCGCTGCAATCGAAATTGCGGTAGCCCCACCAGTGGCCAAGACCATTGATGATGCCGGCAGCAGTAATCGGAATCCACATCATCTGCACTGCCCACACCGACAAGCCGATGATGCCGAACAGCGCAACGTTAATCACCAGCATCGCGACGATACCCATCATGCTGCGGCCGGTATAGACGTGACGCTCGATCCAGTCGTCCGGGGTGCCATGGCCATACTTGTCCATGGTTTCTTGGACCTTGCTCTCAGCGCGGTACAGCTCGGCGCCTTCGAACAGCACCTTGCGGATGCCGCGCGTTTGCGGGCTGTGCGGATCTTCTTCGGTGTCGCACTTGGCGTGGTGCTTGCGGTGGATCGACGCCCACTCTTTCGTGACCTGACCAGTGGTCAGCCACAGCCAGAAGCGGAAGAAGTGACTTGGAATCGGATGCAGGTCAAGCGCGCGGTGCGCCTGATGGCGGTGCAGGTACACAGTGACGCTGATGATGGTGATGTGCGTTACCACCAGCGTGTACAGAACGACTTCCCATGCCGAAAAATCCAGCAGGCCGGTCGACAAGAACGACAGCACAGCGTGCAAAGTGTCGTTAAAGAAATTCATTCAGTCTCCAATGCAGGGCTTGTATGACGTCGATCAGGAAGATCGCACATGCATAACCCTTGCATTTTACGTGTTTCTACTGCCGCACGGCAGCAGCACGTCTTCAATTTTTGCCTAAATCCGCGCCAGTCTGTTTTACGCCACCTTCGGTAGCGTCTGACGCACCCTCCGGGGTGCGCGCCATCATCGACGTGATGTGCGCGTCGAGCAGGCGCGTGTCCATCGACGGGTGACCGAGCTTGATCGCGCCCGTATGCACCAGCGCGTAAATCTTGCGATTGACTTCCGAGATCGGCCCGCCCTGCCCGTTTTCCGGGTCACCCAGGAAGAACCCGACCTCCAGCTCGTAGCCATCGGCGACAAACGCTGTCAGCAGCACGTTCGGCGCCGGCGTTTCGAGCACGCGGGCAACGCCTTTGGGTTGCTCTTCCAGCAACGGCATCACAACCGCTAGATCGCTGTCGTACGACACGACCAGCTTGGTGACGGCGCGCACGTTCTTGTTTGTCACCGACTGGTTCAGCACCACGCCCGTGATCAGCATTTCGTTCGGCAACAGGGTCTGTGTACCGTCGGCGCTACGCAACACCGTGTAGCGCGTATTGATGCGCGAGACTTTGCCGGAATACTTGTCGAGCGTGATCGGATCGCCAATCGCCAGGCTGCGCTCGAACAGGATGATGAAACCGGACACATAATTACTGGCAATACGCTGCATGCCCAGACCCAGACCCACACCAAGCGCGCCGCCGAACACCGACAACACGGTCAGGTCGAGCCCCGCCAGCGAAAGACTGAACAATACGGCAACGAGGATCAGCGCAGCACGGCCCACACGCGCCAACGCAACACGCAGCGACGAGTGCATGCGCTCGACATGCATCAGCCGTTCTTCGAGCGCCGCGCCGGCCCACAGCGCCACGATCATCAGCACGACAATCGACACGACGCCCTGCAACAGGTCGAGCAGCGAGGTTTTCTTGGCCCCGACCGGCAACATGGTCGTCTCGAGCGCGCGCAGCACGTCCGGCAGGATGCCCGTCAGGTGCAGCGCCACGATGATCCAGGCCGTGAAGGCAAACACGCGTTCGAACGTCTGCAGCGCCTCGCCCACCTGGCCACGGCGCGCAAAAGCGCGGCGCAGCAGGTAGAAGAAGGTGCGGATCACCGCCAGCGACACGAACAGCGGCAGCGCCACGCGCAGCAGGTTCACGGTCTGGAAGTGTTCCAGGATGACCTTGCTCAGCGACAGCAGCGCCACAGTCAACAGCGGCCCGAGCACACGGGCAACGCCGCCCAGCCCGACACGCATCAAGCGGCCCTGTTCATCCCGGTTCTTGAGCAGCGAGCGCCCGATCAACCCTGCCAACCCCCAGCCCGCCGCCACGCAGAAGACAAGAGCAAGCGCCTGCCACAACAGAGCCGGGTTGCGGATGTCGACAATCATGACATTCCAGAGGTCGGACAAGGGCATCGCAGAGTTCCTTATTCTTCGTCGGTTGCGGTCATATCGGCGTCAAGATCGGCATCTGCCTTGACTGGGGCCGCCTTGACCAGCGCCTTACGTTGCAGCACGGCGGCGAAGAAGCCATCGGTCTGGTGCTTGTGTGGCAAGAGCTTGAGGTACTTGTCCATTTCGAGCGGAATCTTTTGCTCGGCCAGCACTTGGCTCATCGGCACCAGATCGAAATCCGGGTGCGTTGCCAGGAAGCCTTCGACGATCACGTCGTTTTCTTCATCCAGCAGGCTGCAGGTGGCGTACACGAGGCGGCCACCGTTCTTGACCAGGCGCGCAGCACCGTCCAGGATCGCGGCTTGCTTTTCCTGCATCTCGGCGATGGCGCCCAGTTGCTGGCGCCACTTGACGTCCGGATTGCGGCGCAAGGTGCCCAGGCCCGAGCATGGGGCATCGACCAGCACGCGGTCGATCTTGCCGGCCAGACGCTTGACCTTGGCATCGCGCTCGTGCGCGATCAGCACTGGATGCACGTTCGACAAACCGCTGCGCGCCATGCGTGGCTTGAGTTTGGCCAGACGCTTTTCGGACACGTCGAACGCGTACAGGCGACCGGTATTGCGCATCAGCGCGCCCAGTGCCAGCGTCTTGCCGCCGGCACCAGCGCAGAAGTCGACCACCATCTCGCCGCGGCGCGCGCCGACGATCTGCGACAGCACCTGGCTGCCCTCGTCCTGCACTTCAATCGCGCCTTCCTTGAACAGCGGCAGATTCTGCAGCGCAGGCTTTTGCTTGACGCGCAGGCCGAGCGGCGCGTACGGCATTGGCTCGGCGACGATCGGCGCTTCCAGCAGCGTGGCGATGACGGCGTCGCGCTCGGCCTTGATCGAGTTGACGCGCAGGTCGAGCGGCGCCGGCGTGTTGAGCACAGCGGCCAGTTCCAGGGCTTCGGCTTCGCCGAACTGGGCGACCAGCTTGTCGTACAGCCATTGCGGCAGGTTGGCTTGCACCGGACCTGGCAGCAACGTGCGGTCGACTTCCTTGATACGGGTCAGGAAGTGGGTTTCGTCTTCGGTCAGGCCACCGATCGAATCGATGCCAGCCGTTTCGGCCAGGCCCAGCAGCGCCAGGCGACGCATCGATGGCGTGCTGCCATGGCCGGCGAAATCGGTGAAGAACGACTTGTTACGCAGCACCGAATAGACGGCTTCGGCAATCACGCCACGCTCACGGCCGCCAAAACGCGGATTGTCCTTGAAGAAACGCGACAGGGTGACGTCAGCTGGGGAGGTAAAACGGAGAATCTCGCGCAGGACTTCTTCAGTCTTGGCGACGATCGCTGGAGGCAATCTCATGTAAATCCTTGGGTTGTAAACTGCTTACTTAAAACAATGCGTTCTAAATACTGAGGGTGTCAAAGCTGGGCTCGACAATGCGCACCGCACCGTCCTCGACGACCAGACGGTCTTCGACGAACAGGCGCACCGCGCGCGGATAGATCTTGTGTTCTTCGACCAGCAGGCGGGTAGCGAGCGTGGCTTCGGTGTCGCCCGGCAGCACGGGAATGCGTGCCTGCAACACCGCCGGGCCGTGATCGAGTTCGGCCGTGACAAAGTGAACCGTCGCGCCATGTTCGACACACCCGGCGTCGAGCGCCTGCTGGTGCGTGTGCAGCCCCGGGAACAGCGGCAGCAGTGACGGGTGAATATTGAGCATCCGGCCTGCATAATGCTCGACGAATGGCGCCGTCAGGATGCGCATGAAACCGGCCAGCACGACCAGATCCGGCGCGAACACGTCAATGGTTTCCTGCAGCTTGGCATCGAATTCGGCGCGGGTGGCGAACGTCTTGCTCGGCACCACCGCAGTGGGAATGCCGCGCGCCTGCGCAAATGCCAGGCCGCCGGCGTCGGGTTTATTGCTGATGACGGCGGCGATACGGGCTGGCCAACCTTCGGCATCAAGCGCTCGCACGACCGCTTCCATATTGCTTCCGCGGCCCGAAATCAGGATCACGATATTTTTCATAGGCGGCATTGTACCGTAACGACGGGCACCAAATGCTGCCGTTGGTCCTGGTTCAGGCGGCCGGCGGCACCGTCGCGAACGAGTAGAACACGCGGAACGGGACCTTCTTTTCGGCCCAGAATTCGGCCGCATCGCGAAACACATCGAGCAGGTTTTCGCGCGCTTCCTTGTCGAACTTCTGGGCGCTTGGCAGCTGCTCCAGCACCACGATGAAGCCCGGTTGCGGGCCCGCGTCGTGGACAGTTTCGGTCAGGCATTTACGCAGCGCATCGAAATTCTTGCTGCACGGTTTTGGGAAGTAGAATTGTTCGCCGATGCGGGCGCAGACTTGTTGTTTGGTGAGCGTGTTGGCGCAGTGTGCGTACAGAAAATGATGTCCGAGTTGCCCGGCCTCCTGTTGCAGATCGCCAACGTTAAACGCGCGGATCGCTTGCACAATATTCGGCGCCACTCTCATCAACAAACTCATTTTTTCCTCAAGTTGACCTGTCAATAACGCGCCATGGCGCAACCCGTCGCGACGCCATGGGGCGTTGCTGCCGCTTACCTCGCTGTCGTTGCTATACGCCAATAAGTCCATGATTTGTGTAAGGGTAACGTTTTGTGGTATTGGAAGCAACCCAAATGTGCATTGCGAATAGTCATTTGTAAGAATCGGTACCGGCCCGACTCCCTCAAAAACAAGGCAGATCGGGCTGATTCATTCTGGCGTGCTTCAACGGCCTCGCAATCGGCTGTTACATTTTGTTGCCACGGAGACTCGATGCTTTTTCGCGATCGGCGTACTATCGAGACTTGAACGCATTCTGTATTTATTGTCTCAATCAACGTCGCACCACTGAACGAGGACCATCATGAAATTCCAAGCCAAACTGATTATCGCAGCTCTGGGTGTGGCCACCCTGCCGCTGGCGCAGGCTGCCGACTTTGAAGATTTCGGCCGGGTGGTGCGCGTCGAGCCACGCCTCGAACAAGTCCGCACCCCGCGCCAGGAGTGCCGTACCGAATATGTGCAAGTGCCGGTGCAGCAAGAACGCAATGCCGGCGGCACGATTGTCGGCGGTATCGCCGGTGCCCTGCTCGGCAGTCAGATCGGCGGCGGCAACGGTAAAGTTGCAGCGTCGGCCGCCGGCGCCATCGCCGGCGCCATGGTGGGCGACCGTGTCCAGAACAATGGCCGCCAGGGTAGCAGCGTGCAAGAGCAAGCGGTGCAGCAATGCCGCACCGTGGAAGCGGTCGAATCGCGCACTGCCGGCTACAACGTGACCTATGAATACCGCGGCCAGAATTACACGTCGCTGATGCGCAACGACCCGGGCAACCGCGTGCGCCTGCGCGTGTCGGTCCAGCCACTGGACAGCTACGACGACGGCCAGGCCTACAGCCAGTACCAGCGTTAAGCTTCGGCATCATTCAGTAACTGCAACGCGGCCCCGGTGGCCGCGTTGTCGTATGCAGGGTGCCGATCGTGGTCAGAGCTTGCGCTGCGGGAACGCAACCGCCGATAATAGGACGATTCCATCAGGCAGTCTTATGCTCATCAAACGTAAATCCATCGAACAGGCCGAATCGTCGCGCCGCCCTTCCCGCAAGCCAAAATATGCGCCTGTCACATTGTCCGAACAGGAAGGCGTGCGCTATCTGCATTTCGGCACCGAATGGGTCCAGGGCGCCATGCGCATCCGCAAGCCCGACTGGCCGGAACTCGAGTACGCGCAGCAGATGATGGCCTGGATGCTGTTCATCGAGTCGCCACGTGCCATTGTCCAGCTCGGCCTGGGCGCGGCCACGATGACCAAGTTCTGCTACCGCTACTTCCCCGAGGCGACCGTCACCGCCATCGAACTGAACCCGTCGGTGATCGCCATCTGCAACTCGATGTTCAAGCTGCCGGGCCTTAACGAGCGCCTGACCGTGCTCGAGATGGATGCGCTGGACTTCGTCGAGGACCCGGAGCATCACAACGCGTTCGACGTGTTCCAATGCGACCTCTACGACGCCACCGCGCGCGGCCCGGTGCTCGACACGCCCGAGTTCTACGTGGCCTGCGCCAATTGCCTGACCGACGACGGCATCATGACCGTCAACCTGTTCGGCGACCACCCGAGCTTTGCCAAGAACCTCAAGGCCATGAAGTTCGCCTTCGGCCACGTGCTGTGCCTGCCCGAGGTGCACGATGGTAATGTGGTCGCGCTCTGCTTCAAGACCCGCCCCACGCTCGACCAGGCCGCACTGACCGCGCGCGCGGCGGAGATCAAACTCCAGACCAAGCTGCCCGCCGCGTCCTGGGTCAAGGGATTGTTCACCACCGATTGATTTGCCAAGGGCCACCGTGAACGCCATCCCGCAAAAACCCGCCAGTCTGCGCAAGCTCGACCTGCAATCGATTTTTTCGTGGCTGCTGGCCGACGGGATCGTCACGAACGACAACGTCAAGGCCCAATTCGCCCAGGCCCAGGGCATTCTCAAGAATGCACCCGGTGCGATGCACCCGCTTACGGCGGTGGCGCAATGCAAGCTGGTTTCGGAACTGCCGCCCAAGCGCCTGCTCACGCTGGACGTGCTGACCGAATGGTGCGCCGCCAAGGTGGGCCTGCCCTTCATCCGCATCGATCCGCTCAAGATCGATTTCACGAAAGTGGCCGACGTGATGTCGGCCGGCTACGCGGCGCGCTTCAATATCCTGCCAGTGGAAATGACGGCGACGACGCTGGTGGTGGCCACGGCGGATCCATCGCTGACCGAATGGGAAGCCGAGATCGCCAAAGTCGCGCGGCGCCGCATCGAACTGGTGCTGGCCAACCCGCTCGACATCGCGCAGTACATCTCGCAGTTCTTCGCGCTGGCCAAATCGATCCGCGACGCCAACCGCAGCAGCGGACAAGACGTCGCGATGCGCAACAACTTCGAGCAACTGGTCGAAATGGGCAAGGCGAACAAGCAGTTCGATGCCAACGACCAGCACATCGTCAATATCGTCGATTGGCTGTGGGGTTACGCCTTCGAACAGCGGGCTTCGGATATTCATTTGGAACCGAAGCGTGAACTTGCTGTCGTACGGTTTCGCATCGACGGCGTGCTGCACCAGGTCTACCAGGTACCGGCCGTGGTCATGATTGCGATGACGGCGCGGATCAAATTGCTGGGGCGAATGGACGTGATCGAAAAGCGCCGCCCGCAAGATGGCCGCATCAAAACCCGCACCGCCGGCGGCCAGGAAGTCGAATTGCGCCTGTCGACGATGCCCACCGCGTTCGGGGAAAAGCTCGTGATGCGTATTTTCGACCCTGAAGTCGTCGTCAAGACATTGCCCGAGCTGGGCTTTCCGGCTGACGACGCCCTGCGCTGGGATCGCCTGACGAAGCGCCCGCACGGCATCATCCTCGTGACCGGCCCGACCGGCTCGGGCAAGACGACAACGCTGTACACGACACTGAAAGCGCTGGCGACGAGCGAAGTCAACGTCTGCACGGTGGAAGACCCGATCGAGATGGTCGAACCGGCCTTCAACCAGATGCAGGTGCAACCGGGGATCGATTTGTCGTTTGCCGATGGCGTGCGCTCGTTGATGCGCCAGGACCCGGACATCATCATGGTCGGCGAGATCCGCGACCTGCCAACGGCCGAGATGGCAATCCAGGCGGCATTGACCGGACACCTGGTGTTCTCGACACTGCACACGAACGACGCGCCATCGGCAGTGATGCGCCTGATCGAACTGGGCGTGCCGGATTACTTGCTCGAAGCAACACTGATCGGCGTGATGGCCCAGCGCCTGGTACGCACGCTCTGCCCTGCCTGCAAGACGCCCGGTGGCGAGTTGAGCGACGATGTGTGGGACAGCGTTGGCGGTGCGTGGAAGATTCCGAAGCCTGCGCTAGTGTATCGGCCCATCGGTTGTCCGGAGTGCCGCCAGACCGGGTATCGGGGGCGGACCGGGATTTATGAGCTGTTGAGCGTGAGCGAGGGGTTTGGCAAGCTGATGCGGGGTGCTGGGGATCTGGTGGCGCTGCGTCAGCAGAGTGTTCTCGATGGCATGAAGCCGCTGCGCATTGCTGGCGCGATGAAAGTGGTCGAAGGCGTGACCACGGCGGACGAGGTGCTGAAGGTGACGTCGGCGTTGTCTTGAGTGATTCTTCGCAGAAATTTATGCGGGAGGCCTAGCGCGATGCCGGATCGCCCGCTATAATGCTGCCTCCTTGGGTCGTTAGCTCAGCTGGTAGAGCAGCGGACTTTTAATCCGTTGGTCGCAGGTTCGAATCCCGCACGGCCTACCAAGAATTATCGAGAAGCCCACGAATTCACGTTTGTGGGCTTTTTTGTTTCTGGTCGCTCTCTGGTCGCAGAGAAATCAGTCCTTCGCACGTCCCTCCCAAACGGTAAGCTGCCCCGCCACCACGATCAAGCCTGATCCCAGCGAAATGAGGCGCATTAGCTTGCGTAGAGATCCTCATGCAATTTACTATTCCTCAGCGCCATAAGCACCACTAGGAACGCATCCAAGAAGTCTTGCACGAACGTGAGGAGCCCCTGACATGGCTGCACAGGGAGGTAGGCGTTAATCACATTGGCAAATTCGATAGCGCGGAAACGATGCGAAAGCCTTGGGCTTATCTAGAAGAATTCGGCTGGAAACGAGTCTCGGCGAGATCGGTCGCAAAGACTCGCATCCTACTTCATGGTGGAGGCTCAGACGGAAAGACCTATTGGAGCACCCAGCAAAGGCCATCGCAAGTGCATGCACCACGTGAACCGCAGTTCGATGCCCCACTTCCGCTACAACGACTCGTCAGACGAAAACACTGGCGGACCAGGTGAGTCTCTCACCCACCGGCTATTCAAAGAAGCCATTGCTGCTACCGCGCAAACACGCCTAAGCCTGGGTAAATTCGGTAACCATCGAATCTTCGTTACCCTTAGCGAATCGAAACGGCAATCAAGCATTCAGAAACAAACTACTACAGCGACATAAGCCTGTGGTTTGAGTCGAATACAGATCTAGCGTTCAAATGGGGCGGCAACGTTCACGTCGAGGTGCTCAATACGCATTTGGTCGGTCCCAGAAAGCATGAGCACGTTAGAGACCTGCGAATACCCATGCTCGAGATCCCGATCCATGAGAAGCTAGCCTATGAGTACACGGAAGAGGAAACAACCGATGAACGCGAAGCCGCCTATATCGCGCGGATCAAGACTTGGCTTGAAGGCGAAAACGGGTTCCTTGCCGGCACAGTGCTCAGCGACCCATGCTCGCTCGGGTATCTGGAAAGAGAGCTGAAACAGAGAACATCCGAGCTTGCCCAGTCTGAACGGAAGCGCTTTGAGTTGGAAGCGAACGTTGCGACCCTGTCCGACGCACTACTTGAGAAAGACCAGGCTGTCAAAAAGTCAAATTTCCTTCTCGATGCCACAAAGAAGAGATTGAACGCTTTCGAAACACAGGCCAAGCAGTCTAAGGCAGAATCAGCACAGTTTAAGAAGCAGTTGGAAGAACTGATACCCGAATTGAAAGATTATCGTGATAAGGACAACGCATGGATGGTTGATACGAGGTGGGTTATGGTGATGATTGTAGGAACCGTGCTCGCTGCCATACTTCTGAATGCGTGGCTTGGATAACGCCGGAACTGGACTATGGTTTTTACTAATGAAGCCGACTCGTCCCGACTGGCAGGTGTGCAGGTATAAGTGGCTCGTCGCCACGATCTGCGTGGAGAAGCAAGGCCAGAGGCGTCAGCCAGCGCGGCGCCTGCCATGCCACGCTTACGTGATCAGTAAGAATTCGGTGTCGCCGATGTTTTCGCTTAGTTCTTCGCGCCAGTAGTGAGGGACATTCACTGCACGCCATGACACTCCCTGCGGCGGCGCCCGACGATTCGCGTGGAATCGCCCACCCATGGTAACGACGACGCTGCCCGGATGGGGCCACCCAGTATCCGAGATCGAGACAATCCAGTTGCCAGCCGCGAGCTCCTTGATCAGAGCGCTGCGCAGTCCGGCGGGCAGGCGCCATGCTAGGTTAAGCCAGCCGTGCTCATCCGTTGGTCCCCCTTGTTCCAGCAGGGCGATCATGGTTGAACGTTCCTTGGCAAGGCGCGAGGGCTGCCAAGCGTCTGGCGGCATACAATTGAAAATCTGGGAATCGCCTACGCTTTTGTTTTTCCACATACGAGTTCCGCCACTGTCGATGTGTTCTCGGCCGAATTCTTCCCCGCAATCGGTTACGTTATCCATTTGCTTGATAGCGCAAAGATAGCATCTCAATCAGTTTTACTATTGAAGACCTTACTTCATGGTGAACCGGTGTGCAGGTGTGCAAATGTGGGCACTCTTCATCAAGCACAGTCTGACTCGCGCGCTGCGCAAAGGAAAATGCCGTCTGGTCGCTCTCTGGTTGGGACCACGTCCAATAACTTCCGGGATTGTCCATCACCGTCAAGGTTTGGGCAATTCGCAGGAGACGTTGCCGATCAGCGATAGCTCTGACAGGTAAAGGACATACCGGGCGGGACGATTTACGATCGCCCAACGAAGCCGGTACAATAGCGTCCGGTTCAGGCACTTTTAATCCGTTGGTCGCAGGTTCGAATCCCGCACGGCCTGCCAAGAATTTGTTGTTGCAATGAAGGCGTTACGAGAAATCGTGACGCCTTTTTTGTATCCGTATCAGTCCACTCTTCTACCTATTGTGCCGTACTTGAGACATGCAACAGTCCGTCCACTACGGCCGCGTCACGCGACATGTGTGCCGGCGCCAAGTGCGCGTATCGCCGCATCATGGCCGCCGACGTCCAGCCGCCCATCTCCTGCAGGTCGTACAAGGGCGTGCCGTTTTGGATCAGCCAGCTAGCCCAGGTGTGCCGCAGGTCGTGCCAACGGAATTCGGCAATTCCTGCGCGCTTGAGGGCATTTCGCCAGGCCTTCGTGTTCACGTACCTGAGCGGTTTGCCTTCATACGTGAAGACGCGCCCTGGCTGCGAAACTGAACTGGAAAAGGCCGGCCGTAAAGCGACGTCATGTAGCTGCAACCCACCGCTGGCGCGAGGTCGATCGGGTCGTCTTCCGAACGGAGCGGCTGTCGGGTAGGTGCCCTTGCGACAGCGATCCTGGCAGTCGTTTGCTCTTGCCGTCTCAGGTTTTTCGTCATTGCCAAGCCCGCCTTTTTAATCGATCCGAGAGAACTACCGTGAGGAAAACCTTAGACATGGCGCAGAGAAACGTATTGATTCTGGTCAATTGCAGCTTGGCGACATCGGAGTAACGTAGCCGTTGGATATTTTTTCACTTGCGCTACGGCCCTGCCGAGCGGCTACCGGAGGCAGTCAATGGGCTTAAGCCAGGTAATTGCGGCCGGTGCCGCACTGTCGGCGTTCAGCGAAAACTCGCAACACAAGCGCCTGATGCGACTGGATTTCCCGTTCGAGGATGGGCCGCCTGCCATCCTGCTGCCGAACAAGCTCGTCGCCCGGGAAGAAGTCTCTCGGGGGTTCCGCTTCATCGTTGAGGTCTTGTCGGACGAGGCACGCATCCCCCTGAAAATGCTGATGGGCCGGATGGTGGTGATCTCCTTGGTGCGCGAAGACGGCTCGCTGCGCTACTTCAACGGCCATATCACCGAGTTTCGCTTCCTGCGCACCGATGGCGGATTCGCCTTCTACCAGATGGTGCTCGAACCGTGGCTTGCATTCGCGCGGCTGCGCAAGGATAACGTGTCGTTTCACGGTAAAAGCGTACGGGAGATCACCGAAGAAACGCTGAAGCACTACCGCCAGGCCGATTGGCATATGTACCCAATCGACGAGTCAAAACTGACCGTCGCCAACCAGCATAACGAGACCGATTACAACCACCTGCACCGGCGCTGGGAAGCGCTTGGCTTGCATTACTGGTACGAGCACGAATTTGGCCGCCACCGGCTCATGATCTCTGGCAACAGCTTCCTGTCCGAGCGGATCGATGAGGAAGCGTACGTGATCCCGTTCCACAAGAAGAGTGGTTCGCTCGAAGACGACGGCATTCACGAGTGGACCGCCGTGCGACGCCTCGGCTCGGGCCAGACAACGCTGGCAACGTTCGATTACAAGAGCCCCGGCGCGCAGCGCGCCAAAGGCATTTCAGCCAACCGGCAAGGCGATATCTTTCCCTACGAAGTCTACGAAGACACAGGTTCTTACGGCTTTCGCATACGCGACGATGGCGAGCAGCTGGCAACGCGGCGCATGGAGGAGGCGGACAAGGATACGCAGTACTTCGAGGCAAAAGGCAATGAAAGGAGCGTACTGCCAGGGCGTACCTTCAAGCTCGGCGGGCACTTCAGTGCCGAACCACGGTCGCCCGAATACGATCCGGAACCGCGCCGCAGCATCGATGACCGCTTTTACCTCATCCTGTCTGTCGACCATGAGGCGGCGAATAACTACCAGGCCGGGCCAGGCGCACCGTCGCATTACGAAAATTGGCTGACTTGCATTCGCAAGGATATCCGCTGGCGCCCTGGCCGCAACTACAACAGCGAGCCCGGTACCTACATGGGGCTGCATACGGCGATCGTGGTTGGCCCGGCCGGCGCTGACATCCATACGGACGACTACGGGCGAGTCAAGCTGCAGTTCCACTGGAACCGGCTGGACAAGTACGACGAAAACAGCTCGCCGTGGATCCGGGTGATGACGCCGGCGGCCGGCGACGAGTTCGGGCAGATCCGTTTGCCGCGCGTTGGTGAGGAAGTGACCGTCGTCTACCTGAATGGGAACATCGACCATCCGCTCATCCTCGGCGCCGTCTTCAACGGCAAACATATGCCGCCATGGAAGCTACCCGAACAGTCTGCGCTGGCTGGCTTACGCTCGCGAGAACTCGGCGGCGGCGCACGCGGCAATCACCTCGTCCTTGACGACACGAAGGAAATGATCCAGGCGCAGCTGAAGAGCGATCATCTGTGCAGCCAACTGTCGCTCGGCCATATCACACGCATCGAGGACACCACAGGCCGCAAGGACGCGCGTGGCGAAGGCTGGGAACTGCGCACCGACGGGCACGGCGTGGCACGCGCCGCGAAGGGACTGTTGATCACGACCGAAGCGCGGCAAACTGCACGCGGCCCGATCAAGGACATGGGCGAAACCTCGCGCCGCATCGCGCTCGCCACCGAACAGCATCAGCTGCTGGCGGAGACCGCGCAAAAGAATAGTGCTCACGATGCAGGCAACAGCCAGGCCGACGTAGCTGCTCACCTTCAAACACAGACCGATGCGGTACGTGGTGGAGCCGGGGGCGCAAGTGGCTTCCCCGAGTTGGCAGCTCCCCATCTTGTCCTCGCCAGTCCAGTCGGCATCGCCACCACGAGTGGCCGCGACACGCATATTGCCAGCGAACGTCACACGGCCATCACCAGCGGAAAAGACGTTTCAATGGTCGCCGGCGCCAGCCTTTTTGCGAGCATTCGTCAGACCTTTCGCCTGTTCGTTCATAAGGCGGGAATGAAAATGGTGGCTGCGGCCGGCGACATCGACCTGCAGGCACTGTCGGACAACATCAAGCTTTTGGCGAAGCTCGAAATTTCTCACACAGCCAACCGGATCACGATCAGCGCCAAGGAAGAAGTGGTAATTAACGGCGGCGGGAGCTATGCCAAATTCGCCGCCGGATCGATCGAAATGGGTACGAGTGGCACGTTCGTTGCGCACGCCGCCAAGCACAGCTTGCCACCCGCGAAAAGCGTCAACATGGCCATGACAATGCCGCCGGTTGCCGACGTTGTTGGAAAGGGGCATGGCGTGCTGCACGTGGGTACGCACTCGGCAGCAGCCGGAAAAATAGGCGTCGCCTTGCCGTACAAGCTGTACAAAGACGGCGCAGTGATCGACCAAGGGCAACTTGACCAGCAGGGCAATGTCACCTTCAAGCACGAGCTCGAATCGGAGTCGAAATACCAGCTTGAGCTCGCGAATGGCCAGCGATTCAATGTCGACGCCGGCAGCCACAGCGAGAAGCACGAGATGAGTGCTGGGATGGGCTTTCACGGATACACGAATAACGGCGGATCCCTGAGCGAGCATCACGCCTCCCTTGAGGAGGACCGTTTGCTTGCCGATCCGACTGCAGATACGCCCCAATCACCATCTTAAGTGAGGCCAACATGGGTCGAATGAACGAAAACGCCAAGTTGTACGAGCAAACGCTGTCGTACAGCAAGACGGCAGGGCCGTACCAGTGTCTGACGCTACCATGGTGGGTGCAGACCCCGAAACCGGTGTATTTTCCGCGTCATCGGGGCAGCATTGAACCGCTTATCTGTGGAGAGGAGGTGTTCTCGCGGATCGCCGATGACCTCAAAGCCGCTACCCACAGCGTCGACATCATCACATGGGGCTTCGACCCCGGAATGGTCCTCAAGCGAGGGTTTGAGGCGAAGGACGGGCAGTGTTACGGCGATCCTCTAATGGAGATCGCTACGCGGAAAAAAGACCCGGTAAAGGTGCGGCTGCTGGTGTGGTACGACGACCAGGTAAGCCAGACCTTAATGAAAAATATCCCCGGTTACTATGGCACCCGCTTCCCCGCAATCGGCTGTTCGAGTGAAACCGGGTTCTACAGGGAGGGCCATCAAAAATACAATGCCGAGTGGTTTGAAAAAATCTGTGCAGGCGAAGTCCCGAATATCTGCTTTCATGTCCGGACGATACTCCCCGAGTTATTCCCACGGGCGCTCGCAGGCGAGGATGTGCCTTCAAGTACTGCCGCGCAGGGCACGGCACGGTTTCCCACTCACCACCAGAAAATGCTGCTGGTCGATTACGAGCAGCCAGCAAGAGCGGTGGGTTACGTGATGGGGCACAATTCCATCACGGATTTCTGGGACACCGCCGCGCACATCTACCGCGATCCGCGTCGCGAGACCTTCTACCGTGACGACCCAATGTCCTTCAACGCAGGCCCGACTCTCGATCATGGCGCTGGCGCCTATCTGGGCACCGTGTATAGGCCTTCCGAGGCGGAACTTGAAACAAAGCAGCGGGCGTTAGAAGCAGCGTTGAAGCGTAACGCTTACGTTGCCAAACCTTACCAGGACGTGTCGGCGAGAGTACGCGGGCCAGTCCTCTACGACCTGAACCATAACTTCTGCCAGGCATGGGATGAGTCGACGCCGCCGAGCTCCTACTTCATCGAAAAGTATTGGTTGGTCACCAAATATTTGAGCAGAAACTTGCATAAGATCAGCCGGTCCATTCAGAAACTAGTGCACAGCGATCCGGATCACGACTTTGCCAAACGTCGCAAAGCCGTCCAGCCGGATGCTTTTATCCTTCGCGGCGGCGAGCACAGTACGCAACTGTTGCGGACGCAGCCGATGCACGGCGAGAAGACGATCAAGGAGTGCTACGCCAACCTGACCCGCCAGACGCACCACTACATTTTTATCCAGAACCAGTACATCCAGTACGGCACGTGGGCTGAGCATCTAAAAATATGCGTCCAGAATCTGCGCAAGGGCGGCTTCAAGAAACCGATCTACGTCTTTATCCTGACATCCACTCCGGAACGCGACGGGATGGACATCGCAACCTACGATGTGGCGCAACAGCTCGGGCAAAGCACGACCATGAAGATCGAGCATAAGCAGGCCATGGCCCAGGCGAAAAAGGGTAAAGGAAAGATGCCGCTCACGCCCGAAGAGCTGGCGATCGACGGGATTAACGTCGTCATGGGATCGCTGTGGACTTGCGCTCAGCCGAAACCGAAGCCAGAGGAATACGAAGAGATCTACATCCATGCAAAAGTGGCGATTGTGGACGACGCGGCTTTCACGGTCGGCTCAGCCAACCTGAATTTGCGCAGCATGGCAATTGACAGCGAGCTCAACATTCTGAGCCAAGCGAAGGACGTTTCGTACAAGCTGCGCTGCGATCTCTTTCTTCAATGCTCGGGTGATCCTGGTCCGACTCAGTTCGGGGACATGGAAGATACGTTCGATAAATGGCAGAAACGCATGGCAGCAAATGCAGAAGCAATGAAAAGTAACGAACCGCTTCTTAGCCAGATTGTCGCATTCCACGTTAACCGGAAGCCCGGAGCTCCCCTGATCTAGCGATGAACAAGGCATACGTCCGTTGGCTGTCCCTTGCCGCGCTCGCCGGCGCGCTGGCTTTCAGCATTTTGAAATACCGCGCACACCTGGAGTACGTTGCCATGCATACCATGCCACCCGGTCTCTATGAGTTCAAGATCACCGATCCCGTGCCAACCTGCGGCCGCTGGAAGGATCACATGCCGCGCCAACGTGATCCCGAGGCGTATCGCATCTACATCAAGGCGAGGAACTTCTGGCGCAGCAAAAAGGAATTCGAGTTCACGCGCCAGGAACTGCAAAACATCCTCGCCGATGTCAGGCTGGCGGTCGAAAAAGGCGACTGGGGCGCAAGGGCGTTGCTGGCGCATTTCTATCTTCGTGGATTGGGCCACTTGGACACGAACAAGGTACTCGATCCCGAACCGGAAAAAGGCGTGCAGATCATCCGTCATGCGGTTGCAGCCGGGCAGGCATGGGGCTACTACGATCTTGGGGTGGCGCACCAGTACGGCTACGGCGGCGCGGCGATGGATGACGCGATCTCGTGGGCCTATTACCGCAGGGCAACCGAACTCGGCAGTCCGGATGCGCAGATGGCGCTTGCTGAAGCATACGAAGACGCTAAGCGGCACGACGATGCGCTCTATCTGCGGATGTGCGCGTATAAGCAAGAGCACGGGCCAGCTGCCAATTCGTTGGGCCTCACCGCAGAGGTAAAAGGCCGATTTGACGAGGCGCTCAAGTATTACCAGGACGGAACAAGATTCGGCAACAAGGAGTCGGCCGCGTCGCTGATGCTGTTCTTTTGGACCGAGAATTGGAGCCAATTCACTGCAGAAAACCTAATCAAACTACGCGAGTTGGAACTTAAACCTGATCCTGAACGTAAAACTAGGTACAAAGCAATCAAAAATGCATTAGAACTCAATCCTGATCTCAGGCTGAAGCTGCTGGACAAGGTTCTACCGCTACCGCCCGCCGAGCTGCCGCCGTGGAACGGGGTGCAGGACGCAATCGAGCCGGAGATAGGCGCTCCTCCGACTTATTGAATTGCTCGAAATTCATAGGAGTTGGTCATGCCCTTAAAGATCATCACAGTCGGCGACAAGACAGACCATGGTGGTACTGTCATCAATGGTTCGCCCACGCACGATATCCGCGGCCGCGCGATCGCACGACTCGGCGATCAGGTCAACTGCCCCCAGTCCTATCCTGGAGGAAAACCACATGGGGTGAACAAGATTACTAGCGCCTATAATTCTTTCACCGTTAACGGCGTGCCTGTTGCCGTTGAGGGTTGCACAACACAATGCGGGTGCAAATTGATCGACAGTTTGCCCGCGACTGTTGTCTGAGGACTAAGACCTTACTGCCAGATTGCAGTCGATGTCATCCTCCCACTTTTGAAACTAACCTTCTCCTTCTGTTATTTTTATAGATGGGAACGCGATGAGAGCATTAAAAATTGCCTATGACCATTTTTTAAAAAGTGGGAAAGACGTGCGTGAATTTACCATCACCATATCTGAAAAAACTGAAGAAAACAAAAATGGCTCAAATGAAATTTTCAGTGTGATGTTAATGGGAAAACTCTCACCAGGAAAAAGAAGGGCTTGGTACCGCGAATCGTGTTCCCGGTTCGGTAACCTACTTTATATCTAAAGAGGAATAAAAAATTATTAAAGAGCAAGGGATTAGATAGGTGCCATGCTGTAAACGCAGCGTGGTCAGACACAATATGTACTAGGCAAGCATTGCTAGTTATCAAGTATCTCCTCTTCAAAAACGCTCTTACGAATAATTCGGGCTTGGAGTGTTGCAAGTCTTTGAGTAAGTGAATTGGCGTTCTCGTGCCAGGGCGCACCGTGAAATATGGTGGTTATAAATTTTGCGGTAGCTAAGCAGAGTCTGTTAAAGGTCATCTATTCTGGCGAATCTGCTTTGTTGTGCTAGCTCGCTGATATGGAAATTGAACAGTCCAACCATGCCGTTGGATGCGGACTGCGACCAAGTCTTGGCATCGATCCAGAAAATTTGGCTGTCATTGAGACGAACATATGAAATATATAAAAACCACTAAAAACCCAGGAATATCGCAATTTCTGGTTAATGAAAATATTAATTTAAATGATTTTAGATCACTAATGAAAGAACTTGCATCAAAATTAAAATCCAATGTCGAATGGATTGCGATGCCAGAAGCAGAGATCGGTAAAATCAAACTAAGTGGTGGGGAAATCTATGCAAAACTGGATTTTGAATACGGGTTGGAGCCTGTTTGCGATGGACTTATAGATTATGAGATTATGCAAATTGAGGCAGTCTTATCGAATAAATAAAAATTTGCAAATTCTTAGGGAGAATATCCTGATGATGAGCCCAGACTGTAGAATAATTTAGTCCCTCAAGAAGAAGCGTTCAACAAGCATGATAGAAAAGCCTAAAGCATAGTGCAGTAAATTTCTGGGTAAGATGCTACTATGACAAAGAGAAATTTGACAATCATAGACATGAATTACTTCGCCGGAACGGCGTTACCAGTTTCGGACCGGACGTTCTATCAATGCGTAAATTGCTGGAGCATTCTAAGATCAAGCCCTTCGAACAATGAATACTGCATCTGCGGAAATGTTTCTATTGATGTTGATGCTGGAAGGGCCGGAGCTAGGAACGAAAATTTACTCCGAGTGTTACAAATTGCGATTGCAGACTGATTAGAATTAATATGCACACTAATTGAGGCGGAGAATGTTCCCTGGCCAACCAAACCCACCTTGCGCGCGAAAAAATATAGTATCTAACCAGAAGCATAGGCCCAATATAAAAAGTGATAAGTTAGTTGTGATATTTATTCCAGTGCGCAAAGGGATGATTGAGGAAATGAAGACCTTCTATGGTGATGTTCTCAGCTTTACCATCTACGGTAGTGAATTTCTCGTGAACAACATAGAGAATATCCGTGGCCAGTTGCAGTATTCAGAAATCACGATCGATATAGCCAAGAACTCTATGTTTCAGTTCAATATCGAAAGTAATTTCCCAGAATATTGCATATCGCTCCGTCAGCAAGGAGTAGTTTTTAATCTTTTAGCGATGACGCCGGGCGGATACATGGCAGAAATAATGGACCCTTGCAATAACTCAATATTAATTGGATGTGACAGCTTTGAAAATAATGGCAATGTTGACATTTCTGATTGGAATGAGTATCGAAGATATTAGTTGGAATACGTTTGGCCATGCAATCACAGACTCAATACCATTGACGGAAAATCTCCAATCATCTGGGATGGAACTCTCGATTGCCAGCGGAAATAATGCTTACGGTGTGCTATATCAGAACAGAATCGAAATGGAATGAAGCAAACTACTGCGCAGATGAAACATTGATGGATACAGCGCAGTTGATGCAGATTCTAAAAATCTGGTCACTATAAAAATGTGTTGACGATCAAAAATATTTATCTACTTATACACTTTTGGCGGAATAACTAGTCAACAACCCTAAAATTTCGCACCTACGCAACACGTCGACGTTGACTTAAATAATTAGCTACTATGCCACGTGCAATGAATCGAACCGCATTTCGATTATCGTGGTACCATGTATTCGGCATCGACAGCGATCAGCGCTATACATCCAAGCGCATATGCAAAAATATTAAGTGGATGTTTTTTAATCCGAATAAATCGTTTCTCGCTGCCATATGGTAAATATTATTCCAGAAATAATTATGGTTCTCGTAAGTTTGCATTTGAAAGATTGCGGAATTTTTATAGACTCCCGACCTATAATATTTGGGGAAGAATTTTTTCTAAACGCCATTGAAAATCTTTGTTCAACTAAAATTCACCGAGAAAAGTTCAGGATACGTTATAAATTCTTACAAAAATTCAATATTTGTGGAAATTCTGCGAATGGCTTGATCGATATTGAAGAAGACTGTTCAATTGTTTTCACGTTCTTATTCGATTTGATTGAGTTTTTCGATTACAGCATTCTCGAATCAAAAATAGTAAAAAAATGCGAAAGTTTTTTGGGCGTAAAGTTCAGAAGTAACCATCAAGTTCTGCCTCGCTTGATTCTTGTGGCTGGGGGCACGTCACGTTTTTCTATGATGCGAAACAAGGCGATCTAAGCTTGGAAATTAAATTTTATGAGCGGATTTAGGATCCTAGAAAATTATGCAAAGCTATTACTTAAAATGTTAAAAAATATTTATAATTAATTTTCACAATTTTCAAGCGAAGTCATCAAATGGCTATTTGAATTGATCCCAAGCCTGAGGCAACGAGAGCGATTTTCAAGAGGTAGGCGACGTGGAGCTAGTAAAAATCACACATGGGCATCTTCGAGTGAAGATTGGAGGAAAGAGCATCACTATATATGGCGAAGCTTTTTTAAGGGGATACGGATCTCCCGACTTCGTGCTTTATCAGAACAGCATTGAAAAGTGGGATGCACCAGACGACAAAGAAAATTTGACTCTCATTGAGAAAAAGCAGCTATTTCAATTTCTTAAAGAGGAATTCTCACGCAGAAAGATGTTTCTGGAAATTGAATAGTAAGTTTCATCCTCGACCGGAATCGTCCACTGCCAGTCTAAATCAGAAAAATTCTACAGGTTAAGTTCATGCCTACCCGTACAGACTCGACTACACATGAACCTCTCTATAGCAGACCGCTACTCAGGGCTAGGTATTTTTTTCACACGTCTCGTCTAGATTTTCGCCATGAAGACTTCTCTAGAATTAGTTATTAACCGTATGCAACCACGCGCGTCTCAGTAGCGAATAAAACAGGTGTCACCTACTCCCCAAGCAGCTCCGCCTCTCGCTGTCGCACAACGTCCACACCCACCACCTCCTGAACATCGCCAACTCAGCCTTTACTGCTAAAGTCTCGCATCTTTACAACCACCGCTCCCCCGTGAAAGCCATAACAAAACTCTTCGAACTCGGTTACGTGTTCATCGTCATCCTGTTCTTCGCCTGCGGCATCGGTCTTGTCGTGCTGGCTGGCGTCGAAATCTGGTCTGCCCTCAGCCCTTCCGCCGATACCGTTGCCCGCGAACGCTTCGACCTCATCCTTGAATGCATCGGCATGCTGACCATCGCCGTTGCCGCGCTTGGCCTTGGCCAGACCGTGCTGGAAGAAGAAATCCAGCGCGAAGCCAACATCAGCTCGCCTACCCGCGTGCGTCGCTTCCTGTCGCGTTTCCTGATCGTGGTTGTCGTGTCCCTGTCGGTCGAGTGCCTGATCGGGGTGTTCCAGTTCGTCCATGGCAGCCCGGAATACTTGCCACACGCTGCGTCGATCGGTATCGCTGCTGCCGCCCTGCTCGCTACTTGGGGCATGTTCGTCCGGATGAACGTCAGCGCCGAAGAACTCGAGCCGCACGCCATGCACGATGTGCAGGCTGAAGACAAGGTCATCGAAGGCGAAGATGTCTCGGAAGAAGGTGAGCAACACGCTGAAGAACAGGGCGAGGACTACCACGCTGACGTAGACAAAAAGAAAGAATGAGCGGAAGCACTTGGTAAATCTGCCAAGTGCCGCTATAATCTCGTCTTCTTCGGGTCGTTAGCTCAGCTGGTAGAGCAGCGGACTTTTAATCCGTTGGTCGCAGGTTCGAATCCCGCACGGCCTACCAAAGATTCATCGACAACGCCAACCTTCGGGTTGGCGTTGTCGTTTTCGTTGTCCTTTTACTGCGCGCCCCATGCCCCAGACCTTCGCCAGCGCCGTCCACCACGAACTGATCATCAAGAAAAGCCGCTTTATTGCGTGCGTGCAGCCGATGGCGGACCGTGCGGGCGCGCAACAGGTCGTGGCGGCGCTGCGTGCGCAGCATCCTGGCGCGGCGCATGTGTGCTGGGCATTGCTGGCCGGCGGCCAGTCGGCGGCGGTCGATGATGGCGAACCGAGTGGCACGGCCGGGCGGCCGATGTTCGATGTGCTGCGCCACCAGGATCTCGATGGCGTGCTGGCCACGGTGGTGCGTTATTTTGGCGGCGTCAAGCTGGGCGCGGGCGGCCTTGTGCGGGCCTATACAGACAGTGTCGCGCAGGCGCTGCTCGGTGCGCCGAAAATTCCGATCATCAAGCTGCGCCAGCTGCGCTGCAGCGCGCCGTATGCGATGGAAGGGATGCTGCGGCGCGAGCTCGATGCGGCCGGCGCCACGCTCGATGATGTAGCGCATGGCGACGACGTGCAGTTCACGTTCAGCCTGCCGGCAAGCGACGCCGCCGGCATCCGCGTGCGGTTGGGCGACGTAGGCCATGGCCGCATTGTGTGGCCGCCGGACGACGACGAATCGCTGCCCGCTTGAGGCGGCCCATTCGGGCACCCTATACCTGTCATCACGACTCGTGAGCGGACGTTTAGTCGTGCAGCCGGTATAGTGACAGACCCAGCCGCAAATTCCTCCGTCGGCAGGGATCATTTTCCACCGCAGTACAACCACCTCCCCTGTGATCAAGAAAAGCCTACTTCCCCTCGCCCTTGGCGGCTTCGGCATTGGCATGACCGAATTCGTCATGATGGGCATCCTGCCCGATATCGCCCGTGGTCTGCAGATCACGATTCCGCAAGCCGGCTATCTCATCACCGCCTACGCGCTCGGTGTCGTGGTCGGTGCGCCGACCCTCGTCACGATCGTTGCCGGCCGGCCGCCGCGCACCGTGCTGATCTGGTTCATGCTGATGTTTGCCGTATTCAATGCGATGTCGGCGTTCGCGCCGAACTTCGAGACGATGATGGCGTCGCGCTTCCTGGCTGGCTTGCCGCATGGCGCCTTCTTTGGCGTGGGCGCGGTCGTCGCCAGCCGCCTGGCTGAGCCGGGCAAGACGGCGGCGGCGATGGCCATGATGTTTACCGGCCTGACGCTGGCCAATGTGCTGGGCGTGCCGCTCGGCACCTGGATCGGCCATGCGTTCGACTGGCGCATGGTGTTCCTGATCGTCGCCGTGATTGGCTTGCTGACCATGTGGAGCCTGTATCAGTGGGTGCCGCCGATCGAGCCGAGCAAACGCACGGGCCTGATGCAGGACCTGCGCATCTTCCGGCACCTGGATCTGTGGCTGGCCCTGGGCATTGTCTCGATCGGTACGGGCGGCTTCTTCGCGTGGTTCAGCTATATCGCGCCGCTGCTGACCGATGTCACGGGCTTCAGCACCGGTGCGCTGCCGCTCATCATGACGGCGGTCGGCGTGGGCATGACGGTCGGCGTGCAGTTTGGCGGCTATCTGGCCGACAAGTTCCATCCGCTGCCGGCCCTGCTGATCCTGATGGTGTCGATGGTGGTACTGCTGCTGTGCAATGGTCTGATGGCCGAGTCGAAGATCGCGATGGTGGTGCTGGCATTCCTGACCGGCGCCAACGCGCTGGCGATCGGTCCGCCGGTGCAGGTGCTCCTGATCGAGCATTCGCGCGAAGCCGAGATGCTCGGCTCGTCGCTGGGCCAGGCGGGTTTTAATGTCGGGAATGCGCTGGGCGCCTTGCTGGGCGGGATTCCGCTGACGCTGGGCTTTGCCTACACGGCGCCGCAGTGGGTTGCGGCGGCAATGGCGTTGTGCGGTGTGATCCTGACGGCATTGATGCTGACGCGTCGCCGCTGGAAGGCGCGCGAGTTGGCCCGGACAGTCGAGCGCATGCTGGCCGAGGCACAACCGGCGACGGCGCCACCGGCGTAACGGCGAATCAGGCTCCGCCGCAGGCTCAGTCCGGGCGCAGGCGGCGCCTGCGCGAGGCGATAACACCGGCGACACCAACCGCGCCGGCCAACATCAACGCCAGCGTGCCCGGCTCGGACACCTCGGTCGGCGGCATCTTCTTGACGAGCTCGAAGCCCGCCACGTCGACCGGCTTGAAGTAGTGGTTCGAGTTCACCTGGACGCTCGAGTTCCAGGTATCGGCAACCACCTGGCCATTGATCACACCCCAGCCGTTTTCGACGGTGGCATACGGCGCCAGCACGCTGCCGATGATGCCATTGACTTTGATCGTTTCGGCTTCATAGAAGTTGAACAGGACGTTGTAGCCGCTCAGTGGTTCAAAGCCGAGATTGCCGCCGTTGAACCCACCCTGCTTGCCGCCGATATTGAAGATCAGCGTCTGGCCTGCGCTCAATCCGCTCAGCATCCAGTTGTCGCCGCCGTTGAAAAAGTCGGCGTTGACATTGAACACATCGACCCCGCCCTTGCCGCTGCCAGTGACCTGGTTGGCGCTGTACTGGCGCGTGACCGTGCCAGTGGATGCGACCAGGCTCAGGCCGGCGGCAATGTCCTTGAATTGCCGTGTTGCAGCGGCGAAATCGACCGGGCTGACGGTGGTGCCGGGTGTCTGCACGGCACCCTTGAGCGTGGTCGTGCCTCCGGCATAGGTCTTGCCGTTGCTGATCGCGCCATTTTCCAGCAATAGATTGCCGCCTGCGGCCACTGCGTAGCCGCCATACGCGGCTTTGCCGTTCTGGTTGACTGCGTAACTGGCGATCGAGACATTGCCACCGGAAACGATGGCGCCTTCGACGTCGCTCGAGTTGGCGGTGAAATTGCCAGCGGTGAAGACGTTGGCACCACCCATGACCGAACCGATATCGAGCACACCGGCGTGCGCGCCGGTTGTCGCCAGTGCTGCGGCCAGCAATACGCCAAGCTTGATCACGTTAGTTCCATGCAGAAATTGATAATGATTAATAGTATCATTACCAGAAGTGATTCCGCATAGCAGACGAATTACACCAGCGTGATACCACCCATTGCACGTGCGGTCTCGGCCGCCTCTTCCAGGATCTCGGCCAGCGTGACTTCATCGAACACGAAGTCAATCGCGTTTTCGTCATGCGGTGGCAGTGGCTCGCGCGGGGCATCGAGCGGCGATGCCACAGGGGCGTACTGGTTGGCCATCAGCAGCGTGTCGAGCAGCGTGGCGGGTGGCATATTGAGCCAGCCGCCGCGCATGTCGGCGATGGCCTCGGCCACGGCCGGTGGAATCGACAGCTTCTTCATCACCTCGGCGCTGACCACGTCCTCGCACAGCGCACCCCAGTTGTCGGCATCGTCGTCCAGCAGGCCAGGAAATTCGTCGGCCCGGGCCAGCAGATAGAAGGCACCGACCTCGTGCACAATGCCGGCGAACAGCGCGGTGTCGGCGTTGACGCCCGTCACGCGTCGCGCCAGCGAATAGGCAAGCGCGGCCATGTGGGTCGTGTGCTCCCACAATTGCTCCGCCTTGGCGCGCAGCTGCGGGTCCTTGATGCGGTTGCCGAACTGGCGTACCACCAAGCTTGCGACGAGCGCCTGCAGGCGGCGATAGCCAATGCGCGACACGGCAGTGCGGACATTGGTCACAGGCAGCGAACTACTGCCGCCGCATGCCGCCGTGTTGGCCATGGCAACCGTGCGCGCAGCAAGTTGTGGTTCGGCCAGCACCAGCCTGATGGCCTCATCGATATGGCAATCGGGATTGTCGAGCGCCTGCTGCAAGCGCAGCACGGCATTCACGCTGGTGGGGAATGTAATTTCGCCGCGGACAGCTTGCGCGGCGATGTATCCGAATGCTTCGAGTTTATTCACCCGGGGATTATAGCGCCCGGCGTATGACCAGCTGGTGGCGTTGACCCCTCCCATGGCTAGCGAGTACTAACTGTGGCGTCAAGACCACACGCGCGTTGAATGCAAAAACGTCGTCCACGGAACAGGTCCGGGGACGACGTCTTCATACCAGGTGCCAGCCGCAGTGAGGTGCGGCCAGGCGCGGGTCAGGAATTACTTGGCCTTGTTGGCGTCGCGTGCTGCGTCGCGGGTCGACTTGGCTTGCATTTCGCACTTGTCTTCTGCATCGCCTTTCAGGGCGTCGCATTTTTCGTCAGCCAAGTCGTACTCGGCTTCGATGACGTTACCGCGGGCTTTCATCACGTTGTTGCCGGTGTTGTCGAACTTGACCACTGCATCGTGCTCGGCCTTTGCGCGCATCAGCTTGGCTTCATCTTCGCAGATGTCTTCTGCGTTGCCGCTCATGGCGTCGCACTTGTCTTTGGCGACTTTGTAGTCGGCCTTGGCCTTGTCCATGGCCGTTTTGTGCGCAGCCTTGTTGACGGTCTGGGCGGCTGCAGGTGCGATACCAACGGCAGCGAAGGCAGCGGCGGTGATCAAAGTGGCGATGAACGATTTCATGGTGATGTCCCTTATTAGGTTGTTGGTGTAGCCATTAAACGCCATCCCCAACAACCACTCTGTGCGACACCGTACACTTATGAAAAAATCAATTAAGCAAATGCGGTTGATAGCCTGATGCCTTTGGTGCGGCATGTGCACCGGCAGGCGCATCGGCGTTCAACCGGAAGATGCTCACCAGCTGCGCCAGGCGCTGCGATTCGTCCTCGAGCGTGGCCGCCGAGCCACTGGCCTGCTGCACCAGCGCCGCGTTCTGGCGCGTGGCTTCGTCGATCTGCGCGATGGCGCCATTGACCTGCTCGATGCCGGCGTTCTGCTCGACCGTTGCATGGCTGATTTCGGCCATGATGTCGGTCACGCGTTTGACGCCCGTGACGATCTCGCCCATGGTCTCGCCGGCGCGGTCCACCAGCACGGCGCCCGCGTCCACACGCTCGACCGAGCTGCCGATCAGCACCTTGATTTCCTTCGCCGCTGCAGCCGAGCGCTGGGCCAGGTTGCGCACCTCGGTGGCGACCACGGCAAAGCCACGGCCCTGCTCACCCGCACGCGCTGCTTCGACGGCCGCATTGAGCGCCAGGATATTCGTCTGGAACGCGATGCCATCGATGACGCCGATGATGTCCACGATCTTTTTCGACGATTCGTTAATGGACGCCATCGTGTCGACCACTTGCGCGACGACCTCGCCGCCGCGCAGTGCCACGGCCGATGCCGACTCGGCCAGGCTGTTGGCCTGGCGGGCATTGTCGGCGTTCTGGCGCACGATGCCGGTCAGTTGGGCGACCGAGGTGGCGGTAGCGTGCAGCGTGCCGGTCTGGCGTTCGGTGCGGCTGGACAGGTCGCGGTTGCCGTCGGCGATTTCAGTGGAGACGGCGCTGATTGCCAGCGTGCCGTTGCGCACCTGCGAGACGATGCGCACCAGGCTGTCACGCATGCCCTGCATCGCAAACAGCAGGCTCTTGCTGTCGCCCGGACGGGTGACGATCTCTACGCCCAAGTCGCCACCAGCGATGGCCGAGGCGATCGATGCCGCGTAATCCGGCTGGCCACCCAGTTGGCGCAGCAGGCCACGGGCCGTGTACCAGGCCGCCAGCGAACCGGCGGCAATCGCGCCCAGGCACAGCAGCGCCATCCAGCCGACAAATCCTTTGGCCATCGCGCGGGCATCGGCGGCCGCTTCGTTATTCAGTTTTTCTTCCAGGTCGATCAGGCGGTTGATGCTGGCGAGCCAACCGGTGAACGCCGGCGCGGCCGATTGCGACAGCAGCGCGGCGGCCTCGGCGCCCTGGCCGGCGGCGTGCAGTGCGACCACGCGCTCGATCAGCGGCTTGGTGAGGTTCTCCTGCGCCTTGATGGTGGCCAGCGCGTCCTTCTCTTCGGGCAGCATGTCGGTGCGCTCGGCGAACAGGGCGTCCAGCGGACCGGCCGAGCGCGCGTAGTTGTCGTCCAGCGTCTTGATCAGCGCGATGGGCGTCGCGGCGCCGGCCGGGTCCGCCGCCAGCACCACGTCGCGCAAGGCGATCGCGCGGTCATGCACGCTGCCGCGGAAATTGATCGCGTAGCGCTGTTTGACGCTGTTCACGTCATTGATGTAATTCAGGACATTTTCGATGCGCCCCACGCGGCTTGCGCCCAGCGCGACCAGGACGATCATCAGCAAAAAGACGACGCCATAGCCGAAAGCCAGCCGGGCGCCGATCGTGAGGTTCTTGTTTTTCATGGAAAGGGTCGAGATGAGTGGGTCGCAAAGAAAACTGTCTGTTTCCTTTCAGCGACCGCAAATATATCACCCGATATTGCCCATTGGAATCTAATCTGAATCGTGTGCACCTCGTGTGCACCATTACGCAACACTTGCCCGTGGTCGGTCGTGACAACCACGGGTCGACACGTCTCAGCGCACAGTGGCCAGTGCTGCGCCCTGCTCCCAGCCACCGCCCAGGGCACGCGCCACCGCCACCGTCGCAAGCAGGCGCTGGGTGCGGATCTGCGCCGCGGCGCGGTCGGCCGCCAGCGTGCTGCGCTGGGCGTCGGTCACGTCCAGATAGGTCGACACGCCGCGATCGTAGCGCGCCTGTGCCACCAGCAGCGCGCGCGCCGCTGCCTGCTGCGACTGGGCCTGCACATCGCCCTGCTTGCTGCGCTGTTCGACGTCCGACAGCGCATCTTCCACTTCGCGCAGCGCCGTCAGCAGGCGCGTGTCGTGATTGGCGCGCGCCTCGTCGTAGCGCGCCTGCGCCAGCGCCAGGTTGGCGCGGTTGCGGCCACCGTCGAAGATCGGCAGCGACAGGGCCAGTGGCCCGGCCGAGAACTGGCGCGCACCGCCGCTGGTCAAGTCGTTCAGGCTTTGCGATGCATAGCCGAAATTCCCGGTCAGCGACAGCGCCGGATAAAACGCGCCCTCGGCCACGCCGATCTGCGCATTGGCCGCCTTCAGCTGGGCCACGCTGGCCGCCAGGTCGGGACGCTGGCCCACGAGGCTGGCCGGCAGGCCCACCGGGATCGATGGCGGCTGCGGCAGCGCGCCCGCCGCCGTCTCGGGCAGCAGCGGCCTAGTAGGCGACGCGCCCACCAGCGTGGCCAGTGCGTGTTCGACCAGGTTGCGCTGGCGCTGAACTTCGTGCAGGTCGGCTTCGGCGTTGGCACGCTCGATGCGGGTGCGCGACACATCGAGTTCGTTCGACAGCCCGGCATTGAAGCGCGTTTCGATCAGGTCCTGCGATTCGCGCCGCGTGGCCAGCGCGTCGCGCAGGATCGCCATCTCGGCGTCCAGCCCGCGCAACTGCCAGTAGTTCGACGCCACCTGACCCGACAGCATCAGCAGCACGCCATCGCGGTCGATCTGCGCGGCCAGTGCCTGCGCGTCGCTCGCTTCAACGATGCGGCGCACGCGGCCCCACAGGTCGAGCTCATACGAGAACGATGCAGCCACGCTGTAGTTGTTGCCTTCAATCGAGCGGCCACCGAGGGCCAGGCCCTGCGACGTTTCGCTCGACGTGCGGGCATTCGACACGCCCGCGCCCACCGACACCGACGGCAGCTGCCCGGCGCGCACGACGCCCAGCTGGGCCTGCGCCTGCAACAGGCGCTGGGCTGCCGCTTCGACGCCCGGGTTGTCGCGCAAGGCGCGCGTTTCCAGCGTATCGAGCGTCGCGTCGCCAAACACCTGCCACCAGGTGGCCGGCAGGCGCGCGCCGTTCGTGCTGGCGTCGACATGGCGGAATGCCGCATCGGCGGGCGCCGGCGGCGCCTTGAAATCCGGGCCCAGCGTGGTGCAGCCGGCGAACAGGGTGCTGATGGCGATCGCAAGGACGCCGTTAAGTACAGGCTTGAACATGGTTTGTCTTTTCAATTGAATGCGGGTTCAGTGGCCACCGCCGCCACCGCCGGGCGACTTGACCTTGTCGGCCATCCAGATCGCCGCGATGCAGCCGATCAGAATGATGCCGATGATCCAGAAGCCGTCGTTGTAGGCCATCACATACGATTCGCGCCGCACGAGGCGGTCGACCACGCCCAGCGCCTGGTTGGCCGCAGCCGCCGGGTCGATACCCTTGGCGATGAAGGCCTGGGTCAGCATGTCGAGCCGCTCCTGCGTGGCCGGCGCATAGGTCGAGACAGCCTCGCCCAGGCGCGCCGAGTGAAAGTGTTCGCGGTTGGTCAGCGTGGTGGCCAGCAGCGCGATGCCCACCGAGCCACCGAGATTGCGCGTCATGTTGAACAGGCTCGAGGCCGAGCCCATCTCACGCGGCGGCAGGCCGGACATGGCGAAGTTCGACAGCGTCAGCATCACGAACGGCTGGCCGATGGCGCGCACGACCTGCGTCCACATCAGCTGGTCGTAGCCGGTGGTCGCATCCATGTACGAATTCATGATGCACGAGATGCCGAACATGAACAGGCCGAAGCTGCACAGGATGCGGTTGTCCACTTTCGAGGACAGTTTGGCCGCGAACGGCATCACCAGCAGTTGCGGCAGGCCGACCCAGGCGATCACTTCGCCGATCTGCATCGGCGTGTAGCCGGCGATCTGGCCCAGGTACAGTGGCAGCAGGTAGGCCGAGCCATACAGGCCCATGCCGATGACAGCCGACAGCGTGGTCGCCACCAAAAAGTTACGCTGGCCGTACAGCGCCAGGTTCACGAACGGATCGGGGCGCGTAAAACTCAATGCAATCCAGCCCAGGATGCCCGTCAGCGACAGCGCCGCGAAGGTCACGATGAAGCTGGAATCGAACCAGTCCTTCGAGTTGCCCTCTTCGAGAAAGATCGTCAGACAGGCCAGGCCCATGGCCATCAGGGCGATGCCGAGCCAGTCGGCCTTGATCAGCGTGCGGATGTTGGACTTCTCGGCATCCATCCCCCACATCATGCCGGCGATGAGCAGCACGCCCGGCACCCAGTTGATGTAAAAGACCGACGGCCAGCCATACAGCTCGGTCAGATACCCGCCCAGCGTCGGGCCCATGGCCGGCGCGAGCGTTGCGGTCAGGCCGAAGATGGCCATGCCGGTGGCGCGCTTGGACGGCGGCAGCCGCGTCATCACGAGCATCATCGCCATCGGGATCAGTGCGCCGCCAGTGAAGCCCTGCAGCATGCGAAACACGATCATGCTCTGCAGGCTCCAGGCCGCGCCGCACAGCGTCGAGAACACGAGGAACAGCGCAGTGGTGCCCATCATGTAGTTGCGCATGCCGAACGCGCGCGTGAACAGCGCCGTCATCGGGATCACGACGATCTCGGCGCACAGGTAGGCGGTGGAGATCCACGAACCTTCTTCCTGCGTGGCCGACAGCGTGCCGAGAATGTCGCGCAGCGACGAGTTGGTGATCTGGATGTCGAGTACCGCCATGAAGGCGCCCAGCATGCCGGCGGCGATCGCGACCCAGGTGCGCATGTCCACCGCGGCGCCGTTCGCGGGCGCGCCCGGCATGCCGCTCCCCATGGCGCCCGACGGGGCTGATTTGCTCAAGCTGGTCATGGTGTGCTTAACGCGCGGCTGCGGTCTGCGTCGGTTTCACATCCTGGTTCAGCCTGACCTCGGCCACCACCGACATGCCCGGCACCAGGCGGCCCGCGTACTTCTTGACGTCCTGCGGATCAAGCGTGATCTTGACCGGCACGCGCTGGACGATCTTGGTGAAGTTGCCGGTCGCGTTATCGGCCGGCAGCAGTGCGAACTGGTTGCCCGACGCCGGCGAGAAGCTGTCCACGCGGCCGACCAGGTGATGGTCGGGCAGCGCATCGACTTCGAGGCTCACGGCCTGGCCCGGCGTGAGGCCGCCCAGCTGCGTTTCCTTGAAGTTGGCGACGACCCAGACGTTGTCTTCGACCACCGCCAGCATCGCCTGCCCCGGCTGCACGCGCGCGCCGACTTCGACGCTGCGCCGGCCGATACGGCCCGCCACCGGCGCCACGATGCTGTTGTAGGCCAGCTGCTGGCGCGCGTCCTTCAGCTGCGCCTGCAGCACCTTGATTTCGGCCTTGAGCACATCGCGGCCTGCTTCAGCGGCGCCGATCTGGGCCTGCGCAGCAGCGGCGTTGTCGCGGCGCGCGGCCACGTCGGCCACGGCGCCGGCGCGCGCTGCGCTCGATGCATCGACTTCGGATTTGGACACGGCTTTCATTGTGTCGTTGTACAGCTGGCCGAAACGCTCGGCGTCCTGGCGGGCACGCAGCAACTGGGCTTCGGCCTGGCGCACCTGGGCGCCGGCGGCGCCGGCCTGGGCGCGCACCTGCAGCAGCTGGGCGTCGGATTGCTTGACCTGCTGCTCCATGCTGGCGATCTGCGCCTGGATCTGCTCGACGCGCACGGACTGGTCGGCCGGATCGAGCAGCGCCAGCACATCGCCCGCCTTGACCATCTGGTTGTCTTCGACCAGCACTTTCGTGACCACACCCGCCACGCGCGACGAGACCTGGTGCATGCGCCCGGTGACGTAGGCGTTCTCGGTTTCGACGAAATGGCTGCTGCGGTACCACATGCGTCCACCAGCGCCGATGGCCAGCAGGGCAATCACGCCGACCACGACCAGAACGCGCTTGTTGGGCGGCTTCTTGGCGGCGGGAGCGTCCGCCCGAGGTTGCGCTGCGCTCGCCTGCCCTGCCTTGATGTCGTTCTCTGCCATGGTGCTGCTCCGAAATGAAATGAAATGGATTCGTCGCATTATTCGCCATCAATACAACGAAGTCAAGAAATGAAACGGTTGCATTTCATTTTATTTTGCTCTAGAGTCCAGCGTATGAGCACAGCATTGACATGTATAAAATCTGCCGGGCGGCCGAAGGCAGCCGACGTCGAAACGCGCAACCAGGAACTGATCGAGGCTGCTGGCCGGCTGTTCCTGAAAAACGGCTACACCCGCACCAGTCTCGAATCGATCGCGCGTGAGGCGCGGGTGGCCGTGCGCACCATCTATGTCAAGTTCGGCGGCAAGGCCGGCCTGCTCAAGGCCGTGCTGGCATCGCGGCGCGAACGCCTGTTTGCGGAGCGCAATATGGAGCTCGACACGCGTCCGCTGCGCACGATCCTCGATGAATTTGCGCGCGATTTCTATGCGCTGCTGGTCGAGCCCGACGCCCTTGCACTGCAGCGGGTGGTGATTGCCGAGGCGAGCACCAACCCCGAACTGGCCGAAGCGTTTTATGAAGGCGGCCCGCGCATGACACGCGACATGCTGGCGCGCTTTTTCGCACGGCCCGATATCCGCCTGCAACTGCGTGACGACGTGCCGCCGTCGGTCATGCTGACGCATCTGATCGGCTGCATCAATGGCGACCCGGTCGGGCGCTTTCTGTTTCCGGATGCCGAGCCATCGGGCGAGGAAGCCCGGCGCCAGCTGGCGGCGCGGATGGAACTGTTCTACAGCAGCGTGCTCAAACCTGTCTGATTTTTTAATTGTGCCCTATGGAAAAAGTCGGTGTGCCATCGTACCGACAGCCTCGCCAAACTATGTCATTATGTAAATGTTCACAACGGGTGTCGTGAATCCAAATAAGAGCGGTGTGACCGCGAGGAGAAAGTATGAGCAAGTCGTCCAGATATGAATGGCGTGATCAGGCAGCTGCCCTGCAAGAGCGTATGAAGAGTTTTATCGAAAATCCGGGCGATGACCAGCTGGAAGCAGTCATCGCCGACATGCGTACCTACGCAGCAGCCGCCAAGAACGGCGCAATCGATATTCCGGAGCGCTTCGTCAGCTTCGCCTGAAGCCTGCGATGCGTCTCCATGCATGCCGCCCGGTACAAACCAGGCGGCATTTTTTTTGCGGGTTGCCCTCAGACGGCTGACAGCGGCACCGGCCGGCCCTGCTCTTCGACCTCGTGCACGCGGGTCAGGAAATGCATCTTGCGCGGCGCCCGGTGCCGTTCGTGAAGTTCACGCGTGACCACCTCGACGCGGCGCGGTCGCAGGGCAAGCTGACATGGATCGGCGACGCCGCCGCCGCCCGGCATGGCATCGGCCAGTTGCTGCGCCAGCGGCTGGGCCACGGTGCCGGTGATGACGGTGGCGACGCCGTGAATCGCGGTGTGGAGTTCGAACGCGTGCGATTGCGGCAGTACGTACACGGTGCCGATGTATTCATTGCTGTACTCGTCCATATGCCCTCCGGCATGTTGCGAGAAAGGCGGGCAATGCTGCCGCCGTAGCACTGCATCTTAGACCTTTGGCGGCGTGCTGCAAGCGGCACGCACGCTCCAAAAAAAACCGGGACCATGAAGGTCCCGGTTTCGCTTGCCACGTTGCCGATCAGCGCTTGCGCGGTGGCGGCAAATCGGTGCAGACACCTTCATACGCCTCGGCTGCCATGCCGATCGACTCGCCCAACGTCGGGTGCGGGTGGATCGTCTTGCCGATATCCACGCCGTCGGCGCCCATCTCGATCGCCAGCGCGATCTCGCCGATCATGTCGCCGGCGTGCGTGCCGACGATGGTGCCGCCAATGATGCGATGCGTTTCAGCGTCGAACAGCAGCTTGGTGAAGCCCTCGTCGCGGCCATTGGCCACGGCGCGCCCGCTGGCGTTCCACGGGAAGTGGCCCTTCTCGACCTTGATGCCCTGTTGCTTGGCTTCGTCTTCGGTCAGGCCCACCCATGCCACTTCCGGATCGGTGTAGGCCACCGATGGAATGACCTTGGCGTCGAAATGCGTCTTCTTGTCGAAAGCCGCCTCGGCCGCCACGTGCGCTTCGTGCACCGCCTTGTGCGCCAGCATCGGCTGGCCCACCAGGTCGCCGATGGCGAAGATGTGCGGTACGTTGGTGCGCATCTGGCTGTCCACGGCAATGAAGCCGCGATCGCTCACCGTCACGCCGGCCTTGTCGGCAGCAACCTTCTTGCCGTTCGGGCTGCGGCCCACGGCCACCAGGACCAGGTCGTACAGCTGCGGTTCCGGTGCGGCTGTACCCGCTTCGGCTGATTCGAACGTGACCTTGATTCCTTCCGGCAGCGCTTCCACGCCGACGGTTTTCGTCTTGAGCATGATGTTGTCGAAGCGGTGCGCGTTGTACTTCTGCCAGACCTTGACGGCCTCGCGGTCCGCGCCCTGCATCAGGCCATCCATCATCTCGACCACGTCGATGCGCGCACCGAGCGTCGAATACACGGTAGCCATTTCCAGGCCGATGATGCCGCCACCGATGACGAGCATCTTCTTCGGCACCTGGCGCAGTTCCAGCGCGCCCGTCGAATCGACGATGCGCGGGTCTTCCGGCACGAACGGCAGCTTGACCACCGACGAACCGGCCGCGATCACGGCCTTCTTGAAAGCGATGACCTTCTTGCCGCCATCATCTGCCGTGACTTCGATGTGGTTCGGGCTCAGGAATGCGCCCACGCCCTGCACCGTGTTGACCTTGCGCGCCTTGGCCATGAAGGCCAGGCCGCCGGTCATCTTCTTGATCACGCCATCCTTGTAGCCGCGCAGCTTGTCGATGTCGACTTCTGGCTTGGCAAACGCCACGCCCAGGTCGGCCATGTGCGCCGTTTCATCCATGACGGAGGCCACGTGCAGCAGCGCCTTCGACGGGATGCAGCCCACGTTCAGGCACACGCCGCCCAGCGTTGCGTATTTTTCGACCAGCACGGTGTTCATGCCCAGGTCGGCCGCGCGGAACGCAGCGGAGTAGCCGCCAGGACCGGCGCCCAGCACCATCATGTCGCACTCGATGTCGACCGCGCCGCTGTAACTCGACGGGGCCGGTGCCGGCGCTGCGCCCGGCTGGACCGCTGGCGCCGGATGGGCCGGTGCGTACGAATCCGTTGGGCCCGTGGCCGCCGTTGGTGCGACCGCTTGCGCGCCGATCTGCGCGGCTGGCTTGGCGTCGGCCGGCTTGGACTCGGCCGGCTTGGACTCGGCCGGCTTGGCGTCGGCGGCCGGGGCAGCGGCGCCCTCTTCCACCGTCAGCAGCAGCGTGCCTTCGTTGATCTTGTCGCCGACCTTGACCGTGATCGACTGCACCACGCCCGCGTGCGTCGACGGGATTTCCATGCTGGCCTTGTCCGATTCCACGGTGACCAGGGACTGGTCGACCTTGATCGTGTCGCCGGCCTTGACCATCAACTCGATGACTTCGACGTCCTTGAAGTCACCGATATTCGGGACTTTCACTTCAACAGTGCTCATCAGTGCGCTCCAATCACAGAAGGGTCTTGCGCAGGTCCGCCAGCACTTCGCCCAGGTAGGCGGAGAAGCGCGCGGCGCCGGCGCCGTCGATCACGCGGTGATCGTACGACAGCGACATCGGCAGCATCAGGCGCGGCTGGAAGGTCGAACCGTCCCACACCGGCTTCATCGCCGACTTGGAAAGGCCCAGAATCGCCAGCTCC
The DNA here is from genome assembly GCF_059685775.1 of Telluria sp. LT1R51-2. Classification (NCBI taxonomy): domain Bacteria; kingdom Pseudomonadati; phylum Pseudomonadota; class Betaproteobacteria; order Burkholderiales; family Oxalobacteraceae; genus Telluria; species Telluria sp. LT1R51-2. Next base: position 3,376,160 of record NZ_JCASIM010000001.1, read on the forward strand.
GGTGCGTTGATGATCGGCGTGAACGCGGTGCCACCAATGCCGCCCAGCGACGAGATGGTGAACGTTGCGCCCTGCATCGCGGTTGGCGGCAGCTTGCCGTCGCGCGCCTGCGCCGACAGTTCGCCCATTTCAGTGGCGATCTGCGAAATGGTCTTCTTGTCCGCGTCTTTCACGACAGGGACCACCAGGCCGTTTGGCGTGTCGGCCGCGAAGCCGATGTTGTAGTACTGCTTCGTGATCAGGGCCGCGCCATCGCCCGACAGCGACGCATTAAATTGCGGGAACTTCTTCAGCGCGGCGACGCTCGCCTTGATGACGAAGGCCAGCATGGTCAGCTTGACCGCGGACTTCTGCTTGGCCAGCGACGCGTTGGTGTCGACGCGGAACTGCTCCAGGTCGGTCACGTCGGCTTCGTCGAAGTGCGTCACGTGCGGGATCATGACCCAGTTGCGATGCAGGTTCGGGCCCGAGATCTTCTTGATGCGCGACAGCGGCACCGTTTCGGTCGGACCGAATTTCGAGAAGTCCAGCGATGGCCAGGCCAGCAGGTCCAGACCGACGCCGCTGCCACCGGCTTTGCCTGGCGCGGCAGCAGGCGGCGCTGCCATCACGCCCTTGACGAAGTTCTGCACATCCTGCTGGGTGATGCGGCCTTTCGGACCGCTGCCCGGCACACGGCCCAGGTCCACGCCCAGTTCGCGCGCGAACTTGCGGATCGATGGCGAAGCGTGGGCTTTCGCGCCGGTCACGCCTGGTGCGGCTGGTGCTGGTGCGGCGGCTGGTGCCGGCGCAGCGGCTGGTGCCGGCGCAGGTGCTGCGGCGGCTGGTGCCGGTGCAGCGGCGGCTGGCGCGGCAGCAGGTGCAGCAGCAGGTGCGCCGCCGGTCGCTTCCACGACCAGCACGAGCGAATCCTTGGCGACCTTGTCGCCAACCTTGACCTTGATTTCCTTGACCACGCCGGCATGGCTCGACGGGATCTCCATGCTGGCCTTGTCCGATTCGACGGTCAGCAGCGACTGGTCGACCTTGATCGTGTCGCCCACCTTGACCATCAGTTCGATGACTTCGACTTCCTTGAAGTCGCCGATGTCCGGCACCGTCACGTCGACCAGGCCACCGGATGCCGCGGGTGCGGCGGCTGGCGCTTCGGCAGCAGCAGGCGCAGGGGCAGCTGGTGCAGCAGCAGGTGCAGCGTCGGCAGCAGGGGCAGCAGCTGATGCAGCAGCCGGCGCTTCAGCCGCGCCGCCCGCTTCTTCGAGCAGCAGCACGAGCGAGCCTTCGGCAACCTTGTCGCCGACGTTGATCTTGATTTCCTTGACCACGCCGGCGTGGCTCGACGGGATCTCCATGCTGGCCTTGTCCGACTCGACGGTCACCAAGGACTGGTCCACCTTGATGGTGTCGCCCGGCTTGACCATCAGCTCGATCACTTCCACTTCCTTGAAGTCGCCGATATCAGGGACTTTGACTTCCACAATGCTCATAGTGTTAGCTCCAATTGTTATGTGAGTTAGCCTCGACCCGCCACCCCGAGCAACACGGGGCGGCGGACGTGAGCATTACTGGGTCACCGGATTCGGCTTGTTCTGGTCGATGCCGTACTTGGCGATCGCCTGCGACACGATGGCGCGGTCGATCTTTCCTTCGTCGGCCAGCGCGCGCAGCGATGCCACCGTGATGTAGTAGCGGTTCACTTCGAAGAACTCGCGCAGCTTGACGCGCGAATCCGAGCGGCCGAAGCCGTCCGTGCCCAGCACTTTGTAGGTGCGGTCCTTCGGCATGAAGCCGCGGATCTGCTCGGCGAACATGCGCATGTAGTCGGTCGTCGCGACGATCGGGCCGCTGGTGGCGCCCAGCATCTCGGTCACGTACGGCACGCGCTGTGGCAGTTCCGGGTTGACCATGTTCCAGCGTTCGCAATCGTTGCCGTCACGTGCCAGCAGCGTCAGCGACGGCGCCGACCACACGTCTGCATCGACGTTCCAGTCGTTCTTGAGCAGTTCGGCCGCAAACATCGACTCGCGCAGGATGGTGCCGCAACCGATCAGCTGGACGCGCTGGGCATTGTCCTTGCCACCCTCTTGCAGCAGGTACAGGCCCTTGAGAATGCCGGCTTCCTGGCCAGGCTTCAGGCCCGGCTGCGGGTAGTTCTCGTTCATGATGGTGATGTAGTAGAACACGTCTTCCTGTTCTTCCACCATGCGGCGCAGGCCGTCCTGGATGATGACCGCGACTTCGTGACCGAAGGTCGGATCGTACGGCAGGCAGTTCGGCACGGTCGCGGCGATGATGTGGCTATGGCCGTCTTCGTGCTGCAGGCCTTCGCCGTTGAGCGTCGTGCGCCCGGCCGTGCCGCCCATCAGGAAGCCGCGCGCACGGATGTCGCCCGCCAGCCAGACCAGGTCGCCCACGCGCTGCATGCCGAACATCGAGTAGAACGTGTAGAACGGGATCATCGTGCGGTTGTTCGACGAGTACGACGTCGCTGCAGCGATCCACGAGCTCATGCCGCCCGCTTCGTTGATACCCTCTTGCAGGATCTGGCCTGCCTTGTCTTCGCGGTAGTACATCACCTGGTCGCGGTCGACCGGCTCGTACAACTGACCCTGCTGGTTGAAGATACCGATCTGACGGAACAGGCCTTCCATGCCGAAGGTGCGCGATTCGTCGACCAGGATCGGCACGATGCGCTGGCCGATGCTTTCGTCTTTCAGCAGGCTCGTGATCACGCGCACATACGCCTGGGTCGACGAAATTTCGCGCCCCTCTGGCGTTGGCTCGAGCACGCCCTTGAACGATGCCAGTGCCGGCACCGTCAGCTTTTCGTCCGACTTTTCACGGCGCTGTGGCAGGTAGCCGCCCAGTGCCTTGCGGCGCTCGTGCAGATACACCATCTCTGGCGCATCGTCGGCCGGCTTGAAGAACGGGATATCGGCCAGCTGGTCGTCAGGGATCGCGATATTGAAGCGGTCGCGCATGTCGCGGATCGCCTGGTCATCGAGCTTCTTGGTCTGGTGCGCGGTGTTGCGCGCCTCGCCCGACTTGCCCATGCCGAAGCCCTTGACGGTCTTCACCAGCAGGACGGTTGGCGTGCCCTTGTTTTCTTGCGCGTTCTTGAACGCGGCGTAGATCTTGTGCGGATCGTGGCCGCCGCGGGTCAGGCGCCAGATGTCGTCGTCGCTCATCTTCGAGACCATCTCGAGCAGCGCCGGATCCTTGCCGAAGAAGTGCTTGCGCACATAGGCGCCATCCTTGGCCTTGTAGTTCTGGTATTCGCCGTCGACCGATTCCATCATCACGCGCTGCAGGATGCCGTCCTTGTCCTGGGCCAGCAGCGGATCCCACTGCGAGCCCCAGATGACCTTGACGACATTCCAGCCGGCGCCGCGGAAGTCGGCTTCGAGTTCCTGGATGATCTTGCCGTTGCCGCGCACCGGACCGTCCAGTCGCTGCAGGTTGCAGTTGACGACCATGACCAGGTTGTCCAGCTGCTCGCGCGCGGCCATGCCGATTGCGCCCATCGATTCCGGTTCGTCCATCTCGCCGTCGCCGCAGAAGACCCAGACCTTGCGGTTGTCGGTCTTGGCAATGCCGCGTGCGTGCAGGTACTTCAGGAAGCGTGCCTGGTAGATCGCCATCAGCGGGCCAAGGCCCATCGACACGGTCGGGAACTGCCAGAAGTCCGGCATCAGTTTCGGGTGCGGGTACGACGACAGGCCCTTGCCGTCGACTTCGCGGCGGAAGTTCAGCAGCTGTTCTTCGCTCAAGCGGCCTTCGAGGAAGGCGCGCGCGTAGATGCCTGGGGACGAGTGGCCCTGGATGTACAGCAGGTCGCCGCCGTGGTCTTCGGTCGGGGCGTGCCAGAAGTGGTTGAAGCCCGTGCCCAGCATATTGGCGAGCGAAGCGAACGACGAGATGTGGCCACCGAGGTCGCCGTCGGCGCGGTTGGCCTTGACCACCATCGCCATCGCGTTCCAGCGCATCCACGAGCGCAGGCGCTCTTCGTATTCGAGGTTGCCGGGCGAGTTCTGGTTCAGGTGCGCGGGAATCGTGTTGACGTACGCGGTGTTGCTCGAGAACGGGACGTGCGCGCCGCGACGGCGCGCCAGGTCTACCAGGCGCTCCATCAGGTAATGGGCGCGTTCCGTTCCTTCATGTTCGATCACCGCCTCCAGCGCATCGAGCCATTCCTTGGTCTCGATTGCATCCGGATCGTTGGCGGTTTGCGAGGTCAACTGGTCGAGTTGAGCTGCCATGTCATGCGTCTCCTAGTGTGGTACGCCCCATCCGATCCCTGCGCAGGCTGGCGGCGGTTGATGAAATTCGAACTATCTTTTAGCTAAACCATCAGATTCTAACAGTGGACTTCCCCATTTTCAAACTATGATATTCGATTTCATAATGTGAAAACCTATGCTGCGACTGCACAATTTGTATAGGGAAATGTTGAACTTCCTGCCACCAATCATCGTATACCGAAGCGTCTGAAACACGGCAAAAAAGGGGGTTTTCAGCCATCCGGACCGGCCGACAGAGAACGGCAAGATGGGCGCGGGCCGTATAATTCTGTTTTTGCCCAGGACGAGCCTCCCACCATGCCAGCCCAACACATCGACGGAATCCTTCTTTCCCAACAACTGCGCACCGACATCGCCGCGCGCACCGCCAAGCTCACTGCAGCCGGCAAGCAGCCCGGCCTGGCCGTGATCCTGGTCGGGGAAGATCCCGCCAGCCAGGTCTATGTGCGCAACAAGGTCAAGGCCTGCGGCGACGTGGGTTTCCACTCGGTGCTCGAAAAATACGACGCCGACCTGAGCGAAAATGCCCTGCTTGATCGCATTGCAGCATTGAACACCGACCCGGCCATCCACGGCATCCTGGTGCAGATGCCGCTGCCGAAGCACATCGACCCGAACAAGGTCATTGAAGCGATTTCGACGGCCAAGGATGTCGACGGCTACTCGGTGCTGTCGGCCGGTGAACTGATGACAGGCCTGGAAGGCTTCCGTCCATGCACCCCGTACGGCTGCATGAAGCTGATCGAAACCACGGGTGTCGACCTGCGCGGCAAGCACGCCGTTGTTATCGGCCGCAGCAACACCGTCGGCAAACCAATGGCCATGCTGCTCTTGCAAGCCAATGCCACCGTGACCATATGCCATAGCGCGACTGCGGATCTGGGCTATCACACCCGCCAGGCCGACGTTGTGGTGGCCGCTGTCGGCCGCCGCAATACCCTGACCGCCGATATGGTCAAGCCGGGCGCCATCGTGATCGACGTGGGCATGAACCGCGACGACGCGGGCAAGCTGTGCGGCGACGTCGATTTTGCCGGCGTGCGTGAAGTGGCCGGCCACATCACCCCGGTGCCGGGCGGTGTGGGCCCGATGACGATCACGATGCTGCTGCAAAACACGGTGGAATCGGCGGAACGCGAACTGAAGAACCAACGCTAACGAATCTGGAAGGACTATTGATGACGAACGAAACGAGCAATCCCCTCCTCGACTTTTCCGACTTGCCGCGCTTTGACGCGATCAAGCCCGAACACGTCACGTCCGCCATCGACAGTCTGATCGCCGAGGCGAACGCCGTCGTGGCGCAGCTCGAGGCGCCGCTGGATGAGGTTACCTGGGCCACGCTGGCCCCGCTCGACGAGGTCGGCGAGCGCCTGAGCCGCGCCTGGGGCGTGGTCGGCCACCTGAACCATGTGGTCGACACCCCCGAGCTGCGCGCCACCTACAACGAGAACCAGCCGAAGGTCGTCGAGTTCTCGACCGCGCTGAGCCAGAACGAGGCGCTGTTCGCCAAATACAAGCAGCTGCGCGAAAGCGCGGGCTTTGCCGCGCTGAGCGACACCCGCAAGCGCATCGTCGAGAATGCACTGCGCGACTTCCGCCTGGGCGGCGCCGAGCTCGCCGCCGATAAAAAAGAACGCTTTGCCGAAATTCAGGAACAGCAGTCGCAACTGTCGACGCGCTTTTCTGAAAACGTGCTCGATGCCACCAACGACTACAAGCTCGTGGTCGACAGCGAAGCCGAACTGGCCGGCCTGCCGGACGACGTAAAGGCTGCTGCAAAGGCCGCCGCCGAACGCGATGGCAAGACCGGCTGGCTGTTCACGCTGCACTTCCCGTCGTATTTCCCGATCCTGCAGTTCAGTACCAACCGCGCGCTGCGCGAAACGATCTACCGCGCCACCGCGACCAAGGCGTCCGACGCCGGCATCATGTTTACCGATGTCGCGAAGTGGGACAACTCGTCGAACATCGTCAAGTTGCTGCAACTGCGCAATGAAGAAGCGAAGATGCTCGACTACGGCAGCTTTGCCGATATCTCGCTGGTGGCCAAGATGGCGCAAAGCCCGCAGCACGTGATCGAATTCCTCGAAGACCTGGCGCGCCGCGCCCGCCCGTACGCCGAGAAAGACCTGGCCGAACTGCGCGCGTTTGCCCGTGACGAGCTGGCGATCGACGACCTGCAATCGTGGGACGTGGCCTTCGCCTCTGAAAAGCTGCGCGAGCAGCGTTACGCGTTCTCGGCCCAGGAAGTGAAGGAATACTTCCCTGAGCCGAAAGTGGTTGCCGGCCTGTTCGGCGTGATCCAGGAACTGTTCGGCGTGACCGTGCGCCCGGACGACGCACCGACCTGGCACCCGGACGTGCGCTTCTTCCGCATCGAGCGTGACGGCCAGCTGGTCGGCCAGTTCTACCTCGACCTGTACGCGCGCGCCGGCAAGGCGCAAGGCGCGTGGATGAACGATGCGCGCGGGCGCCGCCTGCTCCACGGCGGCGCCGTGCAGACGCCGGTGGCCTACCTGGTCTGCAACTTCACGCCGCCGGCGATGAAAGACGGCGTGTTGCAGCCATCGCTGTTCACGCACGACGAAGTGACCACGCTGTTCCACGAATTCGGCCATGGCCTGCACCACATGTTGACCGAAGTCGAAGAACTGTCGGTCTCGGGCATCTCGGGCGTCGAATGGGATGCGGTGGAACTGCCATCGCAGTTCATGGAAAACTTCTGCTGGGAGTGGGACAAGCTGCAGCAGATGACGGCGCACGTGAAAACGGGCGAACCGCTGCCACGCGCGCTGTTCGACAAGATGACGGCCGCGAAGAACTTCCAGTCCGGAATGCAGACGCTGCGCCAGGTCGAGTTCTCGCTGATCGACATGCACCTGCACTACGACTTCGATGCGCACAACGGGCAAGTCCAGACGCTGATCGACGACGTGCGCCGCAACTTTGCGGTGATCACGCCGCCATCGTTCAACCGCTTCCTGCATTCGTTCAGCCACATCTTCGCAGGCGGTTACGCGGCCGGCTACTACAGCTACAAGTGGGCCGAGGTGCTGTCGGCCGACGCTTATGCCGCATTCGAAGAAGCCGTCGTCGATGGCGGCGCCGACCTGTTCGAAACGGGCCGGCGCTTCCAGCGCGAGATTCTGGCGGTGGGCGGTTCGCGCCCGGCGCTCGATTCATTCAAGGCGTTCCGCGGCCGCGAACCCTCGATCGACGCCTTGCTGCGCCATAGCGGCATGAATGCCTGACCAATTGGATTGACCCTGTCGGGAGTGCCAGCGCACTCCCGATTTTCCATAAGCGCCCATGACCCGCATCGACTTTCATACCAATATCCCGGATAAGCTGGCCTATGCCTGCCGCCTTGCGCGCAAGGCATATGGCGCGCGCGCCAAAATCGTGGTGCTGGCCGATAGCCCCGAACAAGCCGACGCCTTGAATGCCGCCATGTGGACCGTGTCGGATACTGATTTCATTCCGCACGTGATGGCCGGCGACGGGCTGGCACCGCAAACGCCGATCGTGATTACCGATAATGAAGACAGCGAACTGCCGCACCACGATATGCTCGTGAACCTGACGCGCCGCAGGCCGCGCAACTTCACGCAATTTGCGCGTGTGTTTGAAATTATCTCGATCGATGAAGAAGACGCCGCCGAAGGCCGCAAACGCTATATCGCGTATAAAAAAGAATCCTATCCGCTGACCCACTTCGTCGCAGGACAATCATGAGCCACGATCCCGCTTTCGATACCAGTATTCCCGTGTTGACCGAAGTATTCGCGGAACCAACCGCGCCGGGCGCGCCGCTGGCGCAGCCGGCGCCGGTGGTGGAGGCCGAAGCCCCGCCGCCGCCTGCGCCCGTGGTGGCCGCGCTTGAGGATGCGCCAGAGGCGCTGGAACGGCGCGCCGTCGACCATTGGAGCGGCGAGCAATGGAGCGTGATGGAGCGGCGCGTCACTGAGCGCATCCTGCAGCAATTGCAGGGCCGGATCGATTTCGTGCTCGAACAGCGCCTGCGCGATGGCATTGCCGATGCCGTCGACAAAGCAATGACCAGTTTCTCGGCCGATATTCGCAACAGCCTCGGCGATACGCTGAACGACGTCGTGACGCGCGCAGTTTCCCAAGAAATTGCACACATCAGAATGCTGGAAAAATAAACCCGCTCCACATGCCGTTCTGCCTTTCATTTGATTCGAAATTAACCCCGCGCACGATTGTCATTCCAATTTGACGATTCAATAGTAAAATCCCTGCGCGGCCCTTCGAAACGAATCGAATCACCTAATCAAGGAAGAAACAAAATGGCAAACATCAATCTGTCGGGTTATAACCTCGCCGAACTGAAAGGTCTTCAATTCGATATCGAAAAGGAGATCAAAAACCGCCAGCAGCAAGACGTCAAAAAAGCGCGTGAGCAAATTCTCGAGATCGCCCAGAATATGGGCATCTCGGTCGAGGAACTGCTGGCCAAGGGCGGCAGTACCAAAGCCAAGAAGACGGGCGGCGGCGCGAAAGTCAATCCGCAATATCACAACCCGGCGGACAATACCCAGACCTGGACCGGCCGTGGCCGTCAACCTAAATGGGTTGTCGACGCACTGGGCAAGGGCAAGTCGCTGGACGATCTGCGCATTTAAGCCTTTCAGTACCACGCACGACCTGCACGCCGCCGCGACGTTCGTCCGGCGGCGTTCGCATTTCTGCCCGCCCCATCCATTGGCGTGTTTCGGCTAAGATTGCAACTTCAGCAATCAGCCGGTCGTCGTCGTGAAACGCACTCCCCTCATCGCAGCACTCGCCGGCGCCGCCATCCTGGCCGTCGGCACCGTCTTCTGGTTCACTGACCGGGTCGAACCCCACAGCGGCGCCACCCCGGTACTGACCGCCCCCGTCGCCAAAACGCAGCCATTCTGGCCTGCCCGCGTGCACCTGCTGGCCGGCGACGGCCAGGACGGCGTGCTCGACGGCGCAGCACCCGCCAGCCGCTTCAGCGATCCGTACGGCGTGGCCATCGGCCCGCGCGGCGCGATCTATGTCGCCGACGGGGGCGAGGCCAACCGCATCCGCATCGTCCAGCCCGATGGCGCGGTCTCGACGCTGGCCGGTGGCAAGGAAGGCTTTGTCGATGGCCCGGGCGCGGCCGCGGCGTTCAACACGCCGTCCAGCATCGCGCTCGACCACCTGGGCAACTTGTACGTGGCCGACACGGGCAACCACGCGATCCGCCGCATCGCGCCGGGTGGCGCCGTGACGACCCTGGCCGGCAACGGCAGTCCCGGCTATGTCGATGGCATCGGCCGTGCCGCCCAGTTCAACGGCCCGGTGGGCATCGCGGTGGACGACGCCGGCATCGTCTACGTGGCCGACACCTACAACGACCGCATCCGCCGCATTGCCCCCGATGGCACGGTGACCACGCTGGCCGGCACCGGCAAGCCGAACCTGTTCGACGGCCCCGGCCCGGCCGCGGCGTTCGATACCCCGAGCGCGCTGGCCGTCGACCACGACGGCAACCTGTACATCGCCGACACCGGCAACAACGCGGTGCGCCGCCTGCGCCCCAACGGCACGGTCGATACGCTCGCGCTGCCGCCCGAGGCCGAGCGCCGCCCCGCGCTGCGGCGCCCGGTGGGTCTGGCCGTCACGCGCGACGGTTACCTGTACATCGTCGCCAGTGCCGGCGGACGCATCCTGCAGATGACGCCCACGGGCGAATTCCGTCCGCTGGAGGACACCGACCACCCGCTCGAGCCGAACGGTTTCGGCAGCGATGGCACCGTGCAGCTCAACGGCCCACGCGGCATCGCGGTGGCGCGCGACGGCAGCCTGGTGGTGGCCGACGCCAACGCCCATCGCCTGCACCGCCTGGCGCCGCCGCGCGCGGGTGAAGCCGCGCCGGTGCTGGCGCGCCCGGCGCTGCAACGGCGCACCGAACCGATGCCCTGGCCGCTTGGCCCGCAAGACACGGTCCATGAAGTCGTGGGCGTGATGGGCGAAGTACGCGGCACGTATGGCGGCGACAGCCGCGACCACTTCCACGCGGGCCTGGACGTACGGGGCGACGTCGGCGCGACCGTGCTGGCGATCCTGCCGGCCAAGGTGACGGATCCGTATGCCAATTGGGGGTTCAACAACCTCGGCGAAGGCATGAGCGTGGGGCCGCTGTCGTACATCCACATGCGCGTGGGCCGCGATCCGCAGGGCCGCGCGCTCGATCCGCGCTTCCAGATCCAGCGTGAAGAAACCGCCAATGGCAAACCCACTGGCAAGGCCGTGCGCGTGCGGGTGCCGCGCGGCACGCGCTTTGCCGTCGGCGACAAGCTCGGCACGCTCAATGCGCTGGCGCACGTGCACCTCGATTACTACCAGGGCGGCTCGCTCGTCAATGCGCTCACGCTGCCGTTCACCGGCTTCGTCGACACGGTGACGCCGACGATCTCGCGCATCGCGCTGTACGACACTGCCGGCAAACGCATCACGGCGAACAAGGGCCAGCTCCTGCGCCTCGACCGTACGCTGGGCGAGCTGCAGATCGTCGTGAACGCCTACGACCAGGTGGATGGCAACCTGGCGCGCCGCAAGCTGGGCCTGTACAAGCTGGGCTACCAGGTGCTGCGCGCCGACGGCACGCCGCTGCCCGGCTTCGAACAACCCGTCATCACGCAGGTCTACGACCGCCTGCCGCGCAATCCTGACGCCGTGAAAGCGGTCTATGCGCCGACCAGCGGCATCACGGTCTACGGCAGCGCATCGACCCAGTTCGACTATGCGCTGAACAACCGCCTGCGCGATGGCAGGATCGAAACGGGCAGCTGGCGCATCGCCGACCTGGCGCCGGGTGAGTACCTGCTGCGCATCCACGCCGCCGACTATGCGGGCCAGGTGGCGCAGAACGGTCGCGATCTGGCGTTCGTGATCGAGTAGAGCGCCTGGCAGCGAGCCGCGCATGGCTGGTAGGCGTGCAAAAATTCGTGCAGGGCGTGGACGTGATTTACCGGATCGGCAAGTAGGCCGGCCTGCCTTGCCGTGCGCCATGTCACGTGCCTGTCATGGAGACGTGAACGGATGAGTGCTCAGGCGTATGATGGACTCATCCACTGTCCACGAGAGGCACCAGCATGAGCAAGCACCACAAAACGAAGCACCTGACACCCGAGATCGCGGCGGTTGCCACGCCCGATCTGACGGACGCAATTACCATTACAGAGGCGACCGACGTGGCCGATGCCGCCGACGAACCGCAAACGGACCAGCCGCTGCCGCAAGAGCCAGCGCCAGCGCCAGAAGTCAAACCAGCCCCGATCGGCGCCGTCAAGGCCGAGCCGGTCCACCTGCGCGGGCGCATGACGCTCGAAGATGCATTCCAGGCCATTGGCCTCAATTGTGTGGCCCAGATCGAAGCAAACGTGCCGGGCGTACTGAAACAGCATGTCGAAAGTCTGCACCAGATGCGCGTCGGTCTGCGCCGCCTGCGCGCGCTGCTCGCGATGTTCGAAGAACTGGCGCCGCCGCCGGTGCCGCTGCATGCAAGCGTCGAGTGGCTGTCCGGTGAACTCGGACCCGCGCGCGACTGGGATGTGCTGGCCGATTCCACCATCAAGCGCGTGCCGGGCATTGATGCGCAGGCGCTGCGCCAGGCCGCGCACGACCGCGCCACGGGCCACCACGCGCAGATCCTGCACGTGCTGCGCGATGCGCGCTACACCGAATTGATGGCGCAACTGACCGACTGGCTGAGCGAACGCCGCTGGCAGCCAGAAGGCGGCCTGCCGAAGGATTCGCCGCTGCAAGAGCGCGCCGCGAAAAGCGCCCTGCCCCTGCTGCGCGCAGCCGAGAAGCGCCTGGCCAAGCGCATCGACGGGCTGGATGAAGCCGACGCACCGGGCCGTCACCGTGTGCGCATCGCCGCCAAGAAGGCGCGCTATGCGGCAGAGTTCTTCCGCGATCTGCTGCCGGCGCAGCGCGTCAAGCGCTACCTCGGGCACCTTGAAAAGCTGCAGGATCGCCTGGGCGCGCTGAACGACCTGGCCGTGGCCGACCAGCTGCTCGAAGAACTCAAGGGTGGCAGCAGTCAGGTCGCCAAGCAGGCGGCCTATGTGCGCGGCTATATCGCAGCGACGGGGCAAGCCGATGCGCAGGGGTTGTCGAAAGTGCTGGCCGACGTCGCCAAGCGCCGCATCACGCGCTGATTCACACCGGCCACGCTGACAGCATGGCCATCCGATGCCCCGCCAGTGTGCGGGGCATCGCTACGTTTGCACCATGCGCGTACCGCGGTTTCGCAGCGCCGCACTGCCCCGGTGCACGCCGCGCCGCGCCGTTGTTCGTCACTGGTTTATCGCTTGCTGATCACTTTGCGCCGCCTGTGATTTGCTGTAACGTCGCCATGTAACGGGCCTTGCGCCACGTTTGCGGCGTTGTGACCATCACCATCTTGCGGAGACTTTCCATGCAGTTTTGCACCAGGCTTATCCCGTTCGCCATCGCCCTTGCCTTCGCCGGCGGCGCCAGCGCCCAGCAGGTCGTCAAAATCGGGCACGTCGGCCCGGTGTCGGGACCCAATTCGCACCTGGGCAAGGACAACGAGAACGCTGCGCGCATGGCGATTGATGAACTCAACGCCAAAGGCTTCACCATCAACGGCCAGAAGGTCACGCTGCAACTGCTGGCCGAAGACGACGCGAGCGACCCGAAACAGGGTACCGCCGTGGCCCAGAAACTGGTCGACGCCAAGGTCAATGGCATCGTCGGTCACCTGAACTCGGGCACCAGCGTGCCGGCCTCGCGCATCTATCACAACGCCGGCCTGGTGCAGGTCTCGCCGGCCACCACCGCAACCCAGTTCACGAAGCAAAAATTCCCCGGCGTGTTTCGGGTGGTGGCCAACGACGCCAAGCTTGGCGGCACGCTCGGCAAATACGCGGTCGAGACGCTCAAGGTCAAGAATATTGCCATCATCGACGACCGCACCACCTATGGCCAGGGCGTGGCTGCCGAATTTGCAAAAGCCGCCCGCGGCCCCGGCGTGCGCATCGTCGACAAGCAGTTCACCAGCGCCACCGCGACCGATTTCACCGCCATCCTCACGGCGATTCGCGCCAAGAAGCCCGACCTGATTTTCTTTGGCGGCATGGATGCGGTGGCCGGTCCGATGCTCAAGCAGATGAAGGCGCTGGGCATCACGGCCCGCTTCATGGGCGGCGACGGCATGTGCACCGAAGCGCTGGGCCGCCTGGCAGGCGATGCGGTGGGCGATGGCAAGGTGGTGTGCGCCGAAGCCGGTGGCGTGAAAGGCGCGCAAGAGCAGAAGATGGCCGAGTTCCGCGCACGCTTCAAGCAGAAGACGGGCCAGGAAGTGCAGCTGTATGCGCCGTATGTGTACGACTCGGTGATGGTGATGGCGACCGCCATGCAGAATGCGAAATCGTCGGAGCCGGCAAAGTACCTGCCGGAACTGAAGAAGATCAAGTACGAGGGCGTGACCGGCACGATCCAGTTCGACCCGTCGGGGGACATCCTGAATGGCGCGCTGACGCTGTACACCTACCAGGGCGGCAAGCGTACGCGGATGGATGTGATCCGCTGAACGACAACCCGGCGCCCGCAGGCGCCGGGTAGGACGTCAGTCCAGCATTACTTCACGTCGAAGCGATCCAGCTCCATCACCTTGGTCCAGGCCGCCACGAAGTCCTTCGCGAACTTCTGGCCGGCGTCGGCGCTGGCATACACTTCCGAGATCGAACGCAGCTGCGCATTCGAGCCGAACACCAGGTCGACGCGCGACGCGGTCCACTTCTTCTCGCCGGTCTTGCGATCGCGGCCTTCGAAGCGTTCGACGCCCTGGCCAGGCCGCGTCGTCGGCCGCCATTCAGTGGCCATGTCGAGCAGGTTGACGAAGAAGTCATTCGTCAACGCGCCCTTCTGCTGCGTCAACACACCATCGGCGCTGCCGCCGGTATTGGCGCCCAGCACACGCAGACCACCCACCAGCACCGCCATTTCCGGCGCGGTCAGCGTCAGCAACTGCGCGCGGTCGATCATCAACGATTCAGCCGGGATGCTGTACAGGGCTTTCTCGAAGTTGCGGAAGGCATCTGCCACCGGTTCCATCGCATGGAACGATTCTACGTCGGTCTGCTCCTGCGACGCATCGGTACGGCCCGGCGTGAATGGCACGGTGATGTCGTGGCCTGCCGCCTTGGCTGCCGCCTCGACGCCTGCATTGCCGGCCAGGACGATCAGGTCAGCCAGCGACACTTTCTTGCCGCCCGTCTGCGCCCCGTTGAACTCGCCCTGGATGCTTTCGAGCTGCGCCAGCACGCGGCCCAGTTGCTCCGGCTCATTGGAGGCCCAGTCCTTTTGCGGGGCCAGGCGGATGCGTGCACCGTTGGCGCCGCCACGCTTGTCCGAGCCGCGGAAGCTTGCGGCCGAGGCCCACGCCGTCGACACCAGCTCACCGATGCCCAGGCCGGATGCCAGCACCTTGTCTTTCAGGGCTTTGGCATCGGCGTCGTCAATCGCCGCGCCTTCAGCAGCCGGCACCGGATCCTGCCAGATCAGCACTTCGGCCGGGACCTCCGGGCCGAGGTAGCGGGCACGCGGCCCCATGTCGCGGTGGGTCAGCTTGAACCAGGCGCGGGCGAAGGCGTCCGCGAACTGGTCCGGGTTTTCCAGGAAGCGACGCGAAATCGCCTCGTAGGCCGGGTCCATGCGCAGGGCCAGGTCGGACGTCAGCATCGTCGGGCGGTGACGCTTGGCAGCGTCATACGCATCCGGCACGGTGGCATCGGCGTCCTTGGCGATCCACTGGTGGCCGCCGGCCGGGCTTTTCGTCAGTTCCCACTCGTGACCGAACAGGTACGTGAAGTAGTCGTGGCCCCACTGGGTTGGCGTGCTGGTCCAGGTGACTTCGAGGCCGCTGGTGATCGTGTCCGGGCCCTTGCCGCTGCCGAAGCTGTTCTGCCAGCCGAAGCCCTGGGCATGCAGGCCGGCTGCTTCCGGCTCTTCCTTGACGTGCTCGGACGGACCGGCGCCGTGCGTCTTGCCGAAGGTGTGGCCGCCGGCGATCAGCGCCACGGTTTCTTCGTCGTTCATGGCCATGCGGCCGAACGTGTCGCGGATGTCGCGCGCCGATGCGACCGGGTCGGGCTTGCCGTCCGGGCCTTCCGGGTTCACGTAGATCAGGCCCATCTGCACTGCCGCCAGCGGGTTCTCGAGGTCGCGCGAATGGGTGATCTCGCTGTCGTCGTCCTTGTCGATAACGCCGCGGCCTTCGACGCCGGGCGAACCCACCGTGTAGCGCTCGTCGCTGCCCAGCCACTTGTTCTCGCGGCCCCAGTACACATCGAGATCGGGTTCCCACACGTCCTGGCGACCGCCGGCAAAGCCGAAGGTCTTGAAGCCCATCGTTTCGAGAGCGACGTTACCGGTCAGGATGATCAGGTCGGCCCACGAGATTTTCTCGCCGTACTTTTGCTTGACCGGCCAGATCAGCCGGCGTGCCTTGTCGAGGCTGACGTTGTCAGGCCAGCTGTTCAGGGGTGCAAAGCGCTGCTGGCCGCGGCCAGCGCCGCCGCGGCCGTCGCCGATGCGGTAGGTGCCGGCGCTGTGCCATGCCATGCGCACGAACAGGCCGCCGTAGTGACCGAAGTCAGCCGGCCACCAGTCCTGGGAATCCGTCATCACCTTGGCCAGGTCGGCCTTGACTGCCTCGAGGTCGAGGCTGTTGAAGGCAGCGCGGTAATCGAAGTCGCCACCCATCGGGTCGGACTTGGTCGAATGCTGTGCCAGCAGATCGAGACGCAGTGCCTTTGGCCACCAGTCGCGATTGGTGGTGCCGGTGCCGGCTGCGCCGCTGAACGGGCACTTGGCCGGGATATTGTCCACACTCATTTGTTTCTCCTGTCTGGTCGGTAAGATTTGACAAAATTATAGGGAAACTTCGGGCGTTCATGGATTGGCAATGTTGATGGATGCGATAGCGGTTTGTCGCACGGTAGATTCACCGCAGATTCTGGCATACGCACTTTTGAACCGCCCTTACTTTCCAAACGACAACATTACATCGACAACCACGTTTTTGCGCGTTATCTTTCTTTCTTTCCAATCAGAAAGAACTTCTCGATGTCGATCAACCAACTCGTCTACGTCAGCCAGGCTACCCGCAAGATGTCCCCTGCCGACCTCGCCGCCATTCAGGATACGGCGAAAAACAACAATGCTCCACTCGACGTGACTGGAAGCTTGTTTTACAACGGCGGTTGGTTCCTGCAGGTTCTGGAAGGCCCGGTGACGACGCTCGACAAGCTGTACCACAAGATCGAACTCGATCCGCGCCACAAGAATTCGCGCGTTCTGTACAACGAACCAGCCAAGTTCCGTACGTTCCCACGCTGGAGCATGAACATGATCAACCTGAACGATCGTCAGGCCGACAAATACGATGAACTGGTGGAGGTGCTGGAAGCGGCGCAAGCCAATCGCCGGATCGGCGCAGCAGCCCCGGCAGTGGCGTTACTGAAGATGTTCGCAAGCTGATCCCGAGCTGATGCCGCAGCGGCGCTCGCTACCAGCGGTCGAGCGTCACAAAATCGCCCAGCGTTCCACGCTGAGCCCAGCCTTCGAGTTCCAGCATCGGCTTCGGATAAAACGCGGCCACGTGCCCGAGGCACAGGATCGCCACCGGCTTGCCGCCTTCCGGTATCCCGAGCAAGGCCGCGAGCTGGTCGGGATCGAACAGCGACACCCACCCCATTCCCAAGCCTTCGGCGCGCGCCGCCAGCCACATGTTCTGGATCGCGCAGGACACCGAGGCCAGGTCCATCTCGGGCAGCGTGCGGCGTCCGAACACGTGCCGCTCGCGCCCGTCCATCAGTGCCACGACCAGCACCTCGCCGCATTCGCGCAAGCCCTCGACCTTCAGTCGCATGAATTCGGCGCCACGCTTGCCCAGGGCGTCGGCAGTGGCCGCGCGCTCCGCTTCAACAAGCGCGCAGATCTGCTCACGCAATGGCGTTGACGCAATGCGGATGAAGCGCCACGGCTGCATCATGCCGACGCTGGGCGCCTGGTGCGCCGCCGTCAGCAGGCGCAGCAGCACCGCCTCGTCGATCGCACCAGGAATGAAGTGGCGCACGTCACGCCGCTCGGCGATGGCGCGGTAGACGCCGTCGACCTGGGCGTCGTCGAAGCGGTGCGCCATTGTCGTCATGCCTCGATGCCTGCCTGGTGGAATACCAGGTCTTCCACACGCTCACCGTTGCACAGGTGCTGGTCGATGATGCGGTCCATATTGTCCGGCGTGACATTGTAGTACCAGGTGCCGTCCGGGTGGACGCAGACGATCGGCCCGCCCTTGCACGCGGCAAAGCAGCTCACCCGGCTGCGCTTGACGCGCAGCGGGCCGCCATCCAGACCGCTGGCCTTGAACTTTTCGCCCAGGCTGTCGAACAGCGCCTGTGCAGCCCCATCGGCGTTGCAGCGAGGGCCGGTGCACACGAGCAGGTGGCGGCGGTAGACGCCGATGGTCGGTTTGACGACCTGGCGGGGCGTATCGGGTGCAGGGGAATCGATGGTGATCATCCGTTGGTCAGGTGGGTGGCAGGCGAACAAGGGGCGATCTTACACCACGCCGCCTGTGCGACCGCCCATAAAAAAGCGCGCCTTGCTCACGCAGGCGCGCTTTATGTCGTGCAGCAGCCGGACGGCTTATTTGGTCGCGAGCACCCACTTGACCAGCGAACGCGCTTCGGCTTCGCTGACCTGCGGATTGGCCGGCATCGGGACCGGGCCCCAGGTGCCCGAGCCGCCCTTGAGCACCTTCTGCACCAGCTTGTCTTCGGCGCCCTTCTGGCCGGCGTATTTTTCGGCGACGTCCTTGTAGGCAGGCCCGACCAACTTGGTAGCCGACGTGTGGCAGGCCATGCAATTCTTGGCCTTGGCCAGATCGGCCTGGGCCAGGGCGCTGCCTGACGCAAACGCCGACAGCACGACACACAACAACAGGGACCGCTTCATGGCATTCTCCGGATTAATAACTGAGTGAATTTTACCGGCAATCCTCCAGACCTTCTGCAAGCGATACACTCTGTAACGCGATCACCACATTTGCTCATACGGTGTAACAGAAAACTGCCAGATTTTCCCACCAGCATCATTTACGCCGTAAGATGTGTGGCTACAAGGAGTTCTCACCATGCCCCTCATCCTCTTGATCGCCCTGCTCGCCGCCCTGCGCGGCTTTGAAGTCTGGCGTTTCGCCGACCTGTCCTGGTGGTACATCATCGGCTTGATGGTCGTCGCGTTCATCTGGTTCGAGTACATCGAAAAGGCGCTTGGCCTGGACAAGCGCAAGGCGCACGACGTCGATGAACAGCGCCGCGCCGACCGCGTGAAAAAGTCGATGGAAAAACGCCGCTAGCACGACCGCATTGCCGCCAGCCGCAGGGCTTGTGACCACCTTGCTGTGATACATTGGACAACTCACCGAGTCCTGTCCATTCATTACCTCCATCAATGCATCCCGAACTGCGCCAGCTGCGCCATTTCGTCGCCGTGGCCGAAGAGCTGCATTTCGGCCGCGCCGCGCAGCGCCTGCACATGACGCAGCCGCCGCTCTCGCAAAGCATCGCCAATCTCGAAGACCTGCTCGGCGCGCCCCTCTTCTTGCGCAACCGCCGCATGGTCGGCCTGACGGCGGCCGGCAGCGCGCTGCTGCCCGAAGCACGCCGCATCCTCGACGAAGCCGGCGCCCTGCCCGAACTGGTGCGGCGCGCGGCCAGCGGCGAGGCGGGCCGCCTGGCGCTGTCGTTTGTGTCCACGGCGGGCCTTGGCATGCTGCCCGACGTGCTGCGCCGCTACCGCGCCGCATTCCCGGGCGTGCGCCTGGTGCTGCACGAGGCGACGTCCGACGTGCAGTTCGACGACCTGCTGTCCGGCCGCATCGATGCCGGCTTCGTGATCCCGCTGCAGCCCGGCGCACCGGCCGGCATGGCCGATCCGGCGCTCGACTACCGCAAGCTGCTCGACGAACCTCTCGTGCTGTGCGCGCCCAGCGGGCTGGCAGCGCTGGCCGCACCGGGACCGGTGTGGCTGCGCGACCTGCCCCCGCTGCCGCTGGTGATCTTCCCGCGCACGGTGGCGCCTAGCCTGCACGATGCGATCCTGGCCTGCTACCGCGCCGCCGGCGTGGTGCCCACGATCGGGCAGGAGGCAATCCAGATGCAGACCATCGTCAGCCTGGTTTCCGGCGGCATGGGCTTGGCACTTGTGCCACAATCCGTGTCGAACCTGATGCGCCCCGGCGTAGAATACCGTGCCCTGCGCGATGCCGCGCCGCTGGCCGAAACGGGCCTGGCATGGCGGCGCGATAACGATTCGCCCGTCCTCAAGGGCTTCCTCGACCTATTGAAGAAAGACTGATTATGCTGATTCATCCGCAGCCGGACCCGATCGCGCTCGCGCTCGGGCCGGTGCAAATCCACTGGTATGGCCTGATGTACGTGGTCGCCTTTGCCCTGTTCATCATGCTGGGCCGCGTGCGCATCCGCATGCCGCACGTGGCGGTGCAGGGCTGGACCAAGGATGACCTGGACGACATGCTGTTCTACGGGATGCTCGGTGTGATTCTCGGCGGCCGCCTGGGCGAAGTGCTGTTCTACCAGCCGCTGTACTACCTGGCGCACCCGCTCGAGATCTTCATGATCTGGCGCGGCGGGATGTCGTTCCACGGTGGCTTTTTGGGTGTGCTGATCGCGATGGCGCTGTGGGCCCGCAAGCGCCGCCGCAACATCCTCGACGTGTACGACTTCATCGCGCCGCTCGTGCCGCTCGGGTATGCCGCCGGCCGCATGGGCAACTTCATCAACGCCGAACTGCCGGGCCGCCTGGCCGACCCGAGCCTGCCGTGGGCGATGATCTGGCCGGGCGTGGCTGGTCCGCGCCATCCGTCGCCGCTGTACCAGGCACTGATCGACGGTGTGCTGGTCTTCATCATCCTGTGGATGTTCGCGCGCAAAGCGCGTCCGCGCCTGGCCGTGGGCGCGATGTTCACGCTGCTGTATGGCTGCGCGCGCTTCTTCACCGAATGGTTCCGCGTGCCGGATTGGGAAACCACCGTGTTCGGCTTGCCGATCACGTCGGGCCAGGTATTGTCGCTGCCGATGATCGTTGGCGCGCTGGCCATGCTGGTGTGGGCCTATCGCAAAGCGCCGGCGCGCCCCGTGACGGCATAAGTCCCCCTGGGTGGGCGAACGCACAGAGCGCCCACCCTCGCTGCATCCACAATGGGACTCCTCTATATGGAGTCCCGATGGTTCAAGTCCGGCGCACACGACATATCGGCTGGTGGCTGCTGCTCGCAGCCGTCATCGTTGCTACCGGCATCGCGTTTGCCATCATGTGGCGTCCCGCGCTGGCACCGCAGCTCACACCACCATCCTTCGACACCACCCGCATCGAACGCGGCGCCAACCTGGCGCGTCTTGGCATGTGCGCGTCGTGCCACACACCGGATCTGGCGCGGCCCTTCGCTGGCGGCAAGCCGATGAACACGCCGTTCGGCACGGTCCACAGCACCAACATCACCCCCGACACCACCACCGGCATCGGCGCCTGGAGCGAAGCGGCTTTTACACGCGCGATGCGCGAAGGTGTCGCGCGTGATGGTCACCTGTTGTATCCCGCCTTCCCGTACAACCACTATGTACGCATGACCGATGGCGACATCCAGGACCTGTACGCCTACTTCATGACGCGCCCCGCGATCGTGGCGCCGGCGCGCGAGAACCGGATGACCTTCCCGTTCGGATTCCGCCCGCTGGTGGCGTTCTCGAACGTG
The DNA here is from genome assembly GCF_059685775.1 of Telluria sp. LT1R51-2. Lineage (NCBI taxonomy): Bacteria > Pseudomonadati > Pseudomonadota > Betaproteobacteria > Burkholderiales > Oxalobacteraceae > Telluria > Telluria sp. LT1R51-2. Next base: position 3,397,307 of record NZ_JCASIM010000001.1, read on the forward strand.
CTGTACCTGGACGATGCGCCCTGGCAGCCGGTCGCCGGGCAATCGGCCGAATGGAACCGCGGTGCGTACCTGGCAGACGCCGTCGCGCACTGCGCGGCCTGCCACACGCCGCGCACGCTGCTGGGCGGCCCCGATCTGAAGAAGCAGCTTGGCGGCGGCGAAGCCGATGACTGGTACGCGCCGGCGCTGAATGAACATTCGCCGTCGCCCCTGCCATGGACGCGCGAACAACTGCACGCGTATCTGCGCACCGGCGTCGCGCACGATCACGCGATGGCGGCGGGGCCAATGCAGGATGTGGTCACGCACCTGGCGCAAGCGGATGAACGCGACGTGGCGGCGCTGGCCGCCTGGACCCACAGCCAATTGGCCAAGGCGCCGCCGCGCAAGACACCGGCGCAGCAGGCCGGCCCGCTGCCCAAGCCTGCGAAGGACGATCCCGACCTGCAGCGCATGACGCTCGGCTACGCCGTCTACGCCAATTCGTGCGCGCGGTGCCACGACGCCGGGCGCGACGCCAGTTCCGGCACCGCGTTGCCGCTGCAAAAGGCGATCGCGCTGTACGACCCCGACCCGCGCGACCTGATTCACATCACGCTGGATGGCATCACGCCGCCCGATGGCGAGCCGTCGCGCTTCATGCCGGCCTTTAAAACGATCCTGACCGACGAACAGACCGGCGCCCTAGCAGCCTACCTGCGCAAATATGGCGCGAACCAACCCGTGTGGCCCGATCTGGACAAGGCCGTGCGCAAAGCGAGCAAAGAATGACGACCTACCGCCTGCAAGTGAACGGCAAGGTGCATGCCGTCGACCAGGATGCCGACACCCCGCTGCTGTACGTGCTGCGTAATGAGCTGGCCCTGAATGGCGCCAAGTTCGGCTGCGGCCTGGGCCAGTGCGGTTCGTGCACCGTGCTGCTGGATGGGAAGCCGGCGATGTCCTGCATGGTGCCGGTGTCCGTCGTCGGCCAGCGGCCGGTGCGCACGGTCGAAGGCCTGGGCAATGCCACCACGCCAGGCGTGCTGCAGCAAGCCTTCATCGACGAGCAGGCCGCCCAGTGCGGCTACTGCATCGCCGGCATGCTGATGCAGGCCACGGCGCTGCTCGAAAAGACGCCCGCGCCGACCGACGCCCAGATCCGCACCCACATGTCGCCGAACCTGTGCCGGTGCGGCACGCACATGCGCATCCTGCGCGCCGTACGGCGCGCCGCCAATACGTTGGCAGCGAAGGGCAAGCAATGACGATCGATACCGGCCGCCGCGCATTTCTCGCTGGCGGCGGCGCCCTGACCCTGTCCTTCGCGCTGCCGGCAAGCGCCTTTGCCGCCCCTGGCGAACTGCCCAAGAGCCTGGACAAGTCACCCTGGCTCGACGCCTGGATCCGCATCGAGGCCAATGAACGCATCACCGTCTTTACCGGCAAGGCCGAACTGGGCCAAGGCATCAAGACCGCGCTCTTGCAGGTAGTGGCCGACGAACTGCGCCTGGCGTCTGGCCGGCTGCAGCTCGTTACTGCCGACACGGCGCGCACCCCGGACGAAGGCATCACCGCCGGCAGCAATTCGATGAAGGACAGCGGCACGGCGCTGCGCCATGCGGCCGGCCAGGTACGTATGCGCCTGGGCGAACTGGCTGCCACGCGGCTGGGCGCACCCGTGGGCAGCCTGGCGCTGAAGGATGGCGCATTCAGCGCGGGCGGCCGGCGCGTCACGTTCGGCCAGCTGGTGACGGGCCAGGAACTGCACCTGCGCGCCACGCCGACCGCGGCGCCGCCCCCGCCAGGCCCGCGCACGGCAATCGGCAAGTCGGTGCCGCGCGTCGACATTCCGGCCAAGGTCACCGGCGGCGTCGCCTACGTGCAAGACCTGCGCCTGCCGCAGATGGTGCATGCGCGGATCGTGCGGCCACCGTCGCAGGCAGCGCGGCTGATCGCCGTCGATGTCGCCGCGATCGAACGCCTGCCGGGCGTGCTCAAGGTGGTGCAGGACGGGCGCTTTCTCGCCGTGATCGCCGAGGGCGAGTACCGCGCCGTGAAGGCGGCAACGGCGCTGGCGCGCGCGACGCGCTGGGAGACGCCGGCGTCGCTGCCAGTGCATCCCGACGTGAATGCCTTTATCCGCGCCCAGCCCGCCGAGGCGCTGCCGATTCTGGCGCGTGGCGCCGCCGGATCGGCGGGCCGCCAGTTCGCTGCGCGCTACACGCGCCCGTTCCAGCTGCACGCTTCCATCGGCCCCTCGTGCGCCGTGGCGCAACTGGTCGACGGCCGCTACACGGTCTGGACCCACGCACAGGGTGTCTACCCGCTGCGCACCGCCCTGGCTGAGCTGATCGCCGTGAACGAAGACACGATCCGCTGCATCCACGTCGAAGGGTCGGGCTGCTATGGCCACAACGGCGCCGACGATGTCGCGGCCGACGCCATCCTGCTCGCGCGCGCCCTGCCCGGCCGGCCCGTGCGCGTGCAGTGGATGCGCGAAGAAGAACACGCGTGGGAGCCGTTCGGCGCGGCGATGGTGGTGCAGGTGGCCGCCACGCTCGACAGCACGGGCCGCATCGCCGACTGGCAGCACGACGTCTTCACGCCGCCGCACAATACGCGCCCCGGCAAGGCCGGCAACCTGCTGGCGGCCACGCACCTGGCGCGCCCGTTTGCCCCGCCGGTCGCCAAGCCTGCGCCGCAACCCGAAGGCAGCGGTGACCGCAATGCGATTCCGTATTACGTGCTGCCCAATGCACGCGTGGTGCACCACTTCCAGCCAAAGCCGGTCCTGCGCTCGTCGGCGCTGCGCGGCCTGGGCGCCTACTGCAATGTGTTTGCCATCGAAAGCTTCATGGACGAACTGGCGCGCGCCGCGAACAGCGACCCGGTCGCGTTCCGGCTGCGGCATCTGGACGATCCACGCGCGCTCGACGTGGTCAAGCTGGCGGCAGCGAAGTTTGGCTGGGATGGCTACCGGCGCCCTGCCCGGCGCGGGCGCGGCTTCGCGTTCGCGCGCTATAAAAACCTGGCATCGTACTGCGCGATCGCAGTGGAAGTCGAAGTGGCGCGCGAGACGGGCCTGGTGCGCATCACGCGCGCAGTGAGCGCCGTCGATTGCGGCGAAATCGTCAGCCCGGACGGCGTGCGCAACCAGATCGAGGGCGGCATCATCCAGTCGGCCAGTTGGACCTTGCTGGAACAGGTGCGCTTCGATGCGTCGCGCGTGCTGACGGTGGACTGGGCGTCGTACCCGATCCTGCGCTTTGCCCAGGCGCCGGAGCAGATCGATGTGCACCTGATCGACCGCCCCGGCCAGCCGTTCCTCGGCACCGGTGAAGCGGCCCAGGGCCCGGCGGCAGCGGCGATTGCGAACGCGGTGTTCGACGCCTGCAGCCTGCGCATGCGCGACCTGCCGCTGGATCGCGCGCGGGTGCGCAAAGCCTAGTGGCGGCTAGTTGAAGGCTTTCCAGAACATGTAAGTGGCCAGCGCGTACAGGATGATGGCGAAGATGCGCTGCAACTGCCGCACCGGCATCTTGTGCGCGGTGCGCGCGCCGAGCGGCGCCAGGCCCATGCTGGCCACCACGATGATCGCCAGCGCCGGCAGATAGATGAAGCCGAGCGACCATGCGGGCAGACCGGGCTCGCCCCAGCCGTAAAACACGTTCGACAAGGTGCCCATCAGGGCAATCGGAAAGCCCAGCGCCGCGCTGGTGGCCACCGCGTTATGGATGCGCACATTACAGCGCGTCATGAACGGCACCGAGATGAACGCACCGCCCGCGCCGACGATCCCGGACAGGATGCCGATCACGCCGCCGGCGGCAAACATGCCCGGTTTGCCGGGCAGCTCGCGCGCTGCCGCCGGCTTTTTCCCGATCAGCATCTGGGTCGCCGAAAACGCCACGAAGCAGCCAAAGAAAAACGCCAGCACCGAGGTGTTCATCTGTTTGCCGATCCAGGGGCCGACCCAGGCGCCAACCAGAAGACCGGGCGTGAACAGGCGCACGATCGGCCACAGCACGGCGCCGTGCTTGTGATGCGCGCGCACCGACGACAATGAGGTGAAGAAGATGGTGCCGAGCGACGTGGCGATCGCCATATGCACGACGAGTTCATCGGGAAAGCCGCGCGCCGTGAAGATCATCGTGATGAACGGGACCAGGATCATGCCGCCACCGATGCCGAGCAGACCGGCCGCAAAGCCGCCAAACGCGCCCATCGCCAGCAGGGCCAGGATCAGCAGCGGATCGAATGCGGGCGCCATCATGTCGCGCCCTTGCCGCGTACCAGCGCAACGATCGCCGTGTACTGGGCCTTCGTGACCGGCGAAATCGACAGCCGGCTACCCTTCTGCAGCAGCACCATGTCTTCCAGCGCAGCCACCGTGCGCAGTTCGGCCAGCGGCACGAAGCGGCCCGCTTCAACTGCCTTGACGTCGACCGACACCCAGCGCGGCGTCTCCGGCGTGGCCTTCGGATCGTGGTAATGGCTGGCAGCGTCGAACTGGGAGGCGTCGGGGTATGGGCCGCTGACGATGGCGGCGATGCCGGCCACGCCCGGCAGCTTGCCGCCCGAGTGGTAGAACAGCACGCCGTCGCCGACGGCCATGGCGTCGCGCATGAAGTTGCGCGCCTGGTAGTTGCGCACGCCAAACCAGGCCACGGTGGCGCCGGGGGCGGCCAGGACGTCGTCGAAACTGACTTCGTCGGGCTCGGATTTCATCAACCAATAGCGCATCGCGCTGTTCTCCCTGCCAGCACACGATGCGCCGGATGCATCAACGAATGAGCACATAAAAAAAAGCGGCTGCGTACCGAGTGCGCAACCGCTTGTATGTTTAGTCCCCGCCTGTGCCGTTTTTGCCGGCATCCTGAACCACAACGGTTCAAGGCGGTCACGGTCAGATCAATTTCGGGTTCGTCGGACTAGCGACGCTCACACCCATCGAACTTGTTCCACGACCTATGCGTAAGAATGGTTCAAGGAATATATGGCAAATCTCGAACACCGCAGGGCAGGAACGAGTTTACTCCTTTGCCCGGCCCTGTCAAACGGATTCGGCCTTTCAGGCCAGATTTTCCTGGTCGGCCAAAACCCGGTCCAGCACCGTGTGCATCGACTCGAGCTTTTGCTTGACCTCGAGGATCGACATGTCCGACAGCGGTCCCTGCGGCGATTTCACCGACAGGAATTCAGCGGCCACGCTCAGCGCTGCCATCACGGCAATGCGGTCGGTGCCCTTGACCTTGCCCGAATCGCGCAGCTGGCACATCTTGCTGTCGAGATAACTCACGGCTTCGCGCAGCGTGCGCTGTTCGCCATCGCGGCAGGACAAACGGTACGACTGGCCCATGATATGTACGTCGAGATAAATCATCGTGCCCCCTCGGTTCGGGCGTGACCGGGATGCGGCGGGATCGGCGCTGTCGGATCGGGCGGTGCGCCGTCGGCTGATGCAGCGTCGACAGGCCCGGCCTCGTCAACCGTCTCATCCGGCGGCTTTGGCAGCTCGTCGAGCAGGGCTTCGACGCGGCGCTGCGCTTCGATCAGGCGCTCCTTGAACGCAAGGTTCTCGGCGCTGAGCAGTGTATTGGCCTGGCGCAGCAGGTAATTCTCGGCGCGCAACGACTGGGTCAGTTGCGCAAGCCGGTCGATTTTGTCTGAAAGGTCTTGGAATTCGGAAATCATCCGACACTATAGGATCGAGTTGCTTTTTCCGTCAACCGGTGCGGATTGCCGTGCGGCAGTAATGACAATCTGGCGTGCGGCGTCAATGTGGCTGGCAGTGTACGCTGCCGGCCTCCTGTCGTTTCACCCGGGTCGAATGAAGCTTGCCACAGCTTGTGAGAATGCCAATGTCATCATTGCGCTATATCACATGTTTAAAATGATTTCGCCATCATGCGCCTTGAAATGACAGGGTATCGTCCCTATAATTAGCACTCGTTAGCTGAGAGTGCTAACAACTCTTTGCAGACCGGCGCAGCATCATCAAATTGCTGCGACGGCGTCAAAAACGCCAGTTAAACCATTGAATATTAAGGAGTTTTGCATGAACCTTCGCCCTCTGCACGATCGCGTAATCGTGAAGCGTCTCGACCAGGAAACCAAGACTGCGTCCGGCCTGATCATCCCTGATGCCGCGGCAGAGAAGCCGGACCAAGGCGAAGTTCTCGCCGTTGGTAACGGTAAAGTGCAAGATAACGGCCAGCTCCGCCCTCTGGAAGTGAAAGTCGGCGATCGCGTGCTGTTCTCCAAGTATGGCGCTCAGACCGTCAAGATCGATGGCCAGGAACTGCTGGTGCTGCGCGAAGAAGAAATTCTCGCGATCGTCGCACTGTAATTTCTGACCCCATTCACGAACATTTCGGAGAAATAACAAATGGCAGCTAAAGAAGTAGTATTCGGCGACGCAGCGCGCGCCAAGATGGTCGAAGGCGTCAACATCCTCGCCAATGCAGTCAAAGTCACCCTGGGCCCAAAAGGCCGTAACGTCGTGCTCGAGCGCTCGTTCGGCGCGCCGACCGTCACCAAGGATGGTGTCTCGGTCGCCAAAGAAATCGAACTGAAAGACAAGCTGCAGAACATGGGCGCGCAGATGGTCAAGGAAGTTGCGTCCAAGACCAGCGACAACGCCGGTGACGGCACCACCACCGCGACCGTGCTGGCACAAGCCATCGTTCGCGAAGGCATGAAGTTCGTTGCCGCTGGCATGAACCCGATGGACCTGAAGCGCGGCATCGACAAGGCAGTTGCTGCCACCGTCGAAGAACTGCGCAAGATCGCCAAGCCAACCACCACCACCAAAGAGATCGCACAAGTCGGCGCCATTTCGGCCAACTCGGAAACCTCGATCGGTGAGCGCATCGCTGAAGCGATGGAAAAAGTGGGCAAGGAAGGCGTCATCACCGTGGAAGACGGCAAGTCGCTGAACGACGAGCTGGACATCGTGGAAGGCATGCAGTTCGACCGCGGTTACCTGTCGCCGTACTTCATCAACAACCCGGACAAGCAAGTCGCTGTGCACGAAAACCCATTCGTCCTGCTGTGCGACAAGAAAATCTCGAACATCCGTGACCTGCTGCCGGTACTGGAACAAGTCGCGAAAGCTGGCCGTCCACTGGTCATCGTCGCAGAAGACATCGACGGCGAAGCGCTGGCGACCCTGGTCGTCAACAACATCCGCGGCATCCTGAAGACCGTCGCTGTCAAGGCCCCGGGCTTTGGCGACCGTCGCAAGGCCATGCTGGAAGACATCGCTGTCCTGACCGGCGGCCAGGTCATCGCTGAAGAAGTCGGCCTGACGCTCGAAAAGGTCACGCTCGAAGAGCTGGGCCAGGCCAAGCGCATCGAAGTCGGCAAGGAAAACACCATCATCATCGACGGCGCCGGCCAGGCTGAATCGATCGAAGGCCGCGTCAAGATGATTCGCGCCCAGATCGAAGAAGCGACCTCGGACTACGACCGCGAAAAACTGCAAGAGCGCGTGGCCAAGCTGGCCGGCGGCGTTGCCGTGATCCGCGTCGGTGCAGCCACCGAAGTCGAGATGAAAGAAAAGAAAGCACGCGTTGAAGATGCACTGCACGCTACCCGCGCTGCCGTGGAAGAAGGCATCGTTGCCGGCGGCGGCGTGGCCCTGCTGCGCGCCCGTGCCAACATCACCGTCAAGGGCGACAACCCTGACCAGGACGCTGGTATCAAGATCGTCCTGCGCGCAATGGAAGAGCCACTGCGCATGATCGTCCAGAACGCCGGCGAAGAGCCATCGGTCGTCGTTGCAGCAGTGTTGGCCGGCACCGGCAACTACGGCTACAACGCTGCCAACGGCACCTACGGCGACATGGTCGAAATGGGCGTGCTGGATCCAGCCAAGGTCACCCGTTCGGCACTGCAGAATGCAGCGTCGATCGCCGGCCTGATGCTCACCACCGATTGCATGGTGTCGGAACTGTCGGAAGACAAGCCAGCCGGCGGCATGGGTGGTATGGGCGGCATGGGCGGTATGGGCGGTATGGACGGCATGATGTAATTGCCGGGGCGGTCCGGGCGAAGCGCGCTGCATGCTTCGCCCAGGTCACCCACGATAAAAAACCCGCGAGGTTTACACCTCGCGGGTTTTTTGTTGTCTGTGCTGACTGCCTTGTCGCGCGTTTCAGCGGGCGCGTGGGCCCTTGCGGCGCAGCCACAACAACGCGGCCAGTGCGATACCGCCAAGCCACAGCGTGCCTGGTTCCGGCACTTCGGTCGGCGCAACCGGGTCAACCACGCTGTTGCCAGGCGGCGTTGGGGCGGTTGGCGTCGCTGGCGTCGCTGGCGTGGCTAGTGTGACAGGTACATCGCCCGGCGTGTCGGTATTGGGACCCGGCGTTGGCAGCGATGGTGTGGAATTGACCGGCACTTCTGGTGCGCCGCCGCCATCGGGGGCTGCAACCGGGGTCAAACCCGTGTCGCCAATGCCGACGTTGCCCGGCACCGTGCCGCCGCCAATCTCCGTTGCCGGGGCCGGCGCGCCGATGACCGTGTCGTCACTGTCGACGATACGGCTGGCGGGGCTCAGCACGCCGCCACGATAGATCGGTGTGTCATACCAGTGCGGCATCCCGGGCGCCTGGCCCTGGCGGGATGGGGTCGGCGTCGTATTCGCCATCGTCAGCAGACCAGCGCCGTTCGGGAAGCTGGTCGCATAGTAGCGCTGCCCCACTGCCTCGCTGGTGCCCAGGTCATCCATGCCCACGGGCAGCACGCCGCCCTCTTCGCCGGGCGCACCAACCATGTCGGATGGGGCGGCAACCGCGAGCACGGTATCGAGTTCGGCTGCGCTTGGCCCATGGGGTTCGACCGGAAACTGTGGCACGTCCGAGATGCGGTTGGCACAGCGGGCGCGGATGTCGTGCTCGCCGTCGGTCAGGAGCGTCTCGCCCTGTTCGAGCATGACCTTTTTCGACGTCCAGTAGATCTGGTCGTTCTTCCGGTACGAGACGTACACGGCGCGCGGGGATGTCACGGTGACGGCGCGCGCATTGTCGACGTTGAAGGTGGCGTAGTGCGCCGCCACGAGGCGGTCGGTCCGCAGGATCTGCGCCAGTTCGACCTTGTCCGCCACACCACCCGGCACGACCGAGTGCCGGTAGATGCGCCGCGCCGCGCCTGGCTGCTGTGCAGGTGGGGTTGCGCTTAACCCGCGCGCTGCCGGCTGGACGGCCCCGGTGGCTGGTGTAGCGGTCGAAGCCAGCCCGAAAATCGGCCAGCTGATCGATGGCGATGGCAGCACGACGCCGGCCACACCGACGGCTACGCCCAGCACGGCAAGTGTCATCAGCCGCTTTTCACGATGCAAGCTTCGTTCGAGACGACGTTGATAAGTAGCGCGGGTGTCCATGGGCGTAATGACTGGTAGGAGTGATCCTACAGAATATCATTAGTTGCACCAACAAAATCAGATGCCAACATGAAACACATGGCAAGCGTGGCGAAAACCACGAAAGCATTTCCATGTGGAAATAATAAGGGGGTTAACGACCTTGGAGAGATCGAATTTGCCGCTGAAACGACCATGGTTTAGTATGGCCGTCTCTTTTCCCGGAACCTGCCATGTCCAATCGCGCCGCCTCGTTCACCCTGCGCACGACGCTTGCCACGCTCTTCCTGTGCTGCGCGGTCGCCAGCTGCAAGCGCGCCGAGCGCCCGGTGGCGCCGCCCGCAGCAGCGCCAGCCGCACCCGTCGTCCAGGCGCCCGCGTACAGCAAGGAACAGGCGATGGCCACACTGCTGGCATTGCCGGAGCTGGCAGCATGGTCGGCGCAGATCGAGCGGCGCACGGGCGGCAAGGCACGCGGCGCCGTGGTTGAAGACAACCCGGTGCCGCGCGAAGTGAATGGCAAGACCTACTACCAGCTCAGTTTTGTCGAGAACCGCGCGCAGGACGCGCGGCGGCAGGAAAGCTTTCTGGTCGCGCAGGACGGCAGCGAAATCCTGGTCGAGGACACCGAATCCGACACCCTGCTGAGCCTGCAGGAGTGGCGCCGCACGATCGAGCGCGTCAACCTGAAAAGCGCAGATTAACTATCCAGGTGCGAAATCAGTAGCCGGCGCGGATCCTGGCCCGGGGCCGGTCCATGCTGGCCATCGACCGAGATCCCGACGGCCATGATGTCGATCAGCAGCAATTGCAGGATGCGCGAAATCATCGACAGAAAACTCGTGCTGTCCTCGGCATGGTCGACCGCCAGGCACACGCTGGCCTTGCGCGCCAGCGGCGACTGGCTGTTGCTGATCGCAATGACGTCGGCGCCGGCCGCGCGCGCGATGTCCACCGCCTCCAGCAGTTCAGGCAGGCCGCCTGAATTCGACACCGCAATCACCACGTCGCCCGGCCCGAGCAGTTCGGCGGCAAGCGTGAACAAGTGCGCATCGCCATACAGCGCAGTGGGAATGCGAAAGCGGAAGAACTTGTGCTGGCCATCGAGCGCCACCGCGCGCGAATTGCCCATCGCGTAGAACTCGACCCGTTTGGCGCGGCTGACCATCTCGATCGCGCGGTCCAGCGAGCGCACGTCGAGCTGGTCGCGAAAACGCAGGATCGCCGAGACCGTGTTGTCGATCACCTTGGCCGACAGATCGTGCGTGCTGTCGCTCAGGCGCACCTGGCTGTGGCGCACGGGGATCGAGCCAGTCAGGCTGCTGGCGAACTTGAGCTTGAAGTCGGCCAGGCCCTGGAAGCCCAGCGAGCGGCAAAACCGGATCACGGTCGGCTGGCTCACGTCGGCCAGGCGCGCGATCTCGGCGATCGGTTCATTGAGCACCATGCGCGGCTGGTCGATCACGAGGCTGGCCACGCGCCCTTCGGCTGGCGAGAGCTCGTGGCGCAGCTGCGTGATGCGCTCCATCAGCGTGTTGGCCCCGCTGCGCCCGCGCAGGTGTTCGGCCAGGATGGTGGCCACGCCATGAAAGGCGGGGTTCGGCGTCGTGATCACCCAGGTCGGAATATCGGCCAGGTAGTCCGAGAACCGGCCCTTGGCTTCGAAGCGCGCGCGAAACGGCGAGCTGGCAAACCACTCGCCCAGGCGCGGCACGATGCCCCCGCCGATGTACACGCCGCCAAACGCGCCAAGCGTGACGGCCAGGTTGGCCGCCGCGCCGCCCAGCATGCCGCAGAAGCACTCGAGCGTTTCCAGGCACAGCGCATCGTTCTGTTCGAGCGCGCCGGCCACGATCGTCGCGGCCGTGCGCGGCGCGGCGTCGACGCCATTGCGGTCAGCCAGCGCGCGGTAGATCACTTCCATCCCGGGCCCGGAAATCAGGCGCTCGTTCGACACGTGCGGCCACTCGCGCCACGCGTATTGCAGGATCGCGAATTCGCGCTCGTCGAACGGCGCAAAGTTCACGTGCCCGCCTTCGCTGCCCAGCGTAACGAAACCGTCGGCAGTCGGGATGCCGCCCGAGACGCCCAGGCCCGTGCCCGGGCCCAGCACGCCGATGACGGCGCCCGGCACCGCCTTGCCCGGACCGACCTGCATCAGGTCGTCGCGGGAAAAATTGGGCAAAGCCGTGGCCAGCGCCGTGAAGTCATTGACGATCAACAGCGTGGCCAGGCCCAGCTCGCGCCGCACCGCATCGGTGGAAAACTCCCACGCGCGGTTGGTCATGCGCACATAGTCGCCGCTGATCGGATTGGCCACCGCAAAGGCGCCGTGGTGCAGCGTGACGTCCTGGTGGTCGAGCAGGTAATGGCGCAGCAGCGGCACGATGCCGGCGAAATCATCGCAGCGCAGCACCGCCACGTCGCGAAATACGCCGGGCGCGCATTGCAGCGCGAAGCGCGCATGCGTGGCGCCAATGTCCGCGAGCAGGCGCGGGCCATCGGCAAACGCCGTGCGCGCGAATTTTTCGGGCTGCGCGCCGGCCATCAGCGGTCCGCCGCCAGGCTACCGAACCAGGCGCCGAAAGGCGCCAGCGTGACGCGGCCCAGCTGCGCACTGCCCTGCAGACCATCGACCGGCATCTGCGCCACGCCGTCCGTTGCCGGCCAGTCGAAGCTGACTTCTTCGTTCGACAGGTTGAACGCAGCCAGCACGCTGTCGTGCCCCGCCAGGTCGCGGCGCAGGGCCAGGACCGGCTCGGGTGCATCGAAGAACGCGATCTCGCCGCGCGTGAGTTGCGGCAGGCTGCGGCGCAGGGCGATGAAGCGGCGCTGGAAGTTCAGCATCGAGTCATGGTCGCGGTCCTGCAGATCGACAGAGGCCTTGACGTGCGCGGCGTCCACCGGCAGCCATGGCTGGCCGTCGGTAAAGCCCGCGTGTGGCGCAGCGGCGACCCACGGCATCGGCGTGCGGCAACCGTCGCGGCCCTTGAACTCGGGCCAGAAGGTCTTGCCGTACGGGTCCTGCAGCAGTTCGTAGGGCACGTCAGCCTCGGTCAGACCGAGTTCATCGCCCTGGTACAGGCATGGCGTGCCCTTGAGCGAGAGCTGCATCGCCAGTACCAGCTTGGTGAAACCAGGCGCCGGGTTGATGCCGCCCCAGCGCGTGGCCACGCGGATCGCATCGTGGTTGCCGACTGACCACGACGCCCAGCCATCCTTGACGCGCTCGTTGAATTCCTCGACCTGGCGGCGCACGTGGGCCGCATTGAAGACCGGCGTGAGCAGGTTGAAGCTGTAGGCCATGTGCAGCTTGTTGCCGCCTTCGGTGTACTCGCTCATCTGGGCGAGCGCATCGTCCGAGCTGATTTCGCCGATCGATACAGCGCCGAATTCATTGAGCTGTGCGCGCACGCGCTCGAGGAACGCGATGTTCTCGGGCTGCGTCTTGTCGTACAGGTGCGCCTGCATGCCGTACGGGTTCACGTCCGTCACGGTCGACGTATCGCGCACCAGCGCCGGCGGGTTGCTGCGCAACTGGCGGTCGTGGAAGTGGAACACGCACGCATCCATGCGCACGCCGTCGACGCCGCGCTCGAGCCAGAAACGCTGCGCATCGAGGTGCGCCTGCTGCACCAGCGGGTTGTGGAAGTTCAGCTGCGGCTGGCTCACGAGGAAGTTGTGCAGGTAGTACTGCTTGCGGCGGGTATCCCACTGCCACGACGAGCCGCCAAACACCGACAGCCAGTTGTTGGGCGGGTTGCCGTCCGGGAGCGGGTCGGCCCACACATACCAGTCCGACTTCGGATTGTCGCGGCTGGCGCGGCTTTCGACGAACCATTTGTGGGTGTCGGCCGTGTGCGACATGACCTGGTCGATCATGATCTTCAGGCCCAGGCTGTGCGCCTTGGCGACCATGCGGTCAAAGTCGGCCAGGTCGCCGAACAGCGGATCGACGTCGCAATAGTCTTCGATGTCGTAGCCGAAATCGGCCATCGGCGACTTGAAGAACGGCGACAGCCAGACGATGTCGACACCCAGGCTCGCGATATAGTCGAGCTTTGCGGTCACGCCGTTCAGGTCGCCGACGCCGTCGCCGTCCGTGTCGAGGAAGCTGCGCGGGTACACCTGATAGATGATGGCTTCGCGCCACCAGTTCGGGTTATCGGTCGTCGAGATCTGGGTCATTGGCTGGTCCGGGCGGATGCATGATGTGGAATTCTAGGCAATATACATCAGGCGAACGGTCTTGACAATTCCGACCAGTCAGCGATAAATCAAATTTAGTCTTTTGATTTCAATGACTTGAAACGTTATAGGCGATTCTGCCGATTCTTCATCCGTACCTAAACTACGTATGCATGTTGCCACTTTGTTTCTAGTTTGTTTCACGACAATTTTTATGTTGCAAAGAGAGGCGTCCCCGTCATAGCATCGCGTCTGTTTGCCAATTCAAGGAAGCGGTTCGATGACATCTCTCGCAAAGCCAGGCACCGGGCGCATGCCCCGGCAAATCCCCTACATCATTGCCAATGAGGGGTGCGAACGCTTCAGTTTCTACGGGATGCGCAACATCCTGACGCCCTTCCTGATCACGACCCTCCTGATGTTTTTGCCGGAAGACATGCGCACCGGCGAAGCCAAGCACGTGTTCCACACCTTCGTCATCGGCGTCTACTTCTTCCCGCTGCTGGGCGGCTGGCTGGCCGACCGCTACTTCGGCAAGTACAACACGGTGTTCTGGCTCAGTCTCGTGTATTGCCTGGGCCACGCCTGCCTGGCCATCTTTGAAGACAACGTCAACGGCTTCTATTTCGGCCTGTTCCTGATCGCGCTCGGCTCGGGCGGCATCAAGCCGCTGGTGGCCAGCTTCGTGGGCGACCAGTTCGACCACACCAACAAGGACAAGGCGAAAGTCGTCTTCGACGCGTTCTACTGGATCATCAATTTCGGTTCGTTCTTCGCCTCGCTCCTGATGCCGCTGCTGCTGCGCGACTACGGTCCGGCCTGGGCCTTCGGCGTGCCCGGCATCCTGATGTTCATCGCCACCATGGTGTTCTGGAGCGGCAAAAAGAAATACGTGCACGTGCCGCCGGCACCGGCCAATCCGCACTCGTTCATGCGCGTGGCAAAAAGCGCGCTGCTGGCCAGGCAGCCGGGCCAGGGCCGTCCGGGCCTGAACCTGGCCTTGCTGGGCGCCGCCGGCGCATTGGCGTCGCTGGCCATGGCCGCCCAATGGGGCTTCGTGATCGCCGCCTGTACCGCCCTGGTGCTGTTGATGGCCTTTGGCGGCATGGGCACGTCGATGCAACTGGACCGCGCACGCGGCCTGCATCCGGACGACGCCGTGGACGGCGTGCGCGCCGTGCTGCGCATCCTGATCGTGTTCGCGCTCGTCACGCCGTTCTGGTCGCTGTTCGACCAGAAGGCCTCGACCTGGATCGTGCAGGCCAACACGATGACCACGCAGGTGAACCTGCTGGGCTGGACCTTCGACGTGATCCCGGCCCAGATGCAGGCCTTGAATCCCCTGCTCGTGATGCTGCTCATCCCGATCAACAACCTCGCGCTGTTTCCGCTGATGCGCAAGCTGGGCGTCGAGCCGACGCCACTGCGCCGCATGACGGCCGGCATCGCGCTGTCGGCCGCGGCCTGGATCGTCGTGGGCAATCTGCAGGTTGCGCTCGACGCCGGCGACGCTGTCTCGATCGCGTGGCAGATCGCGCCGTACGCGCTGCTCACGCTGGGTGAAGTGCTGGTCTCGGCGACGGGCCTCGAATTTGCGTACAGCCAGGCGCCAGCCTCAATGAAAGGCGTGATCATGGCCCTGTGGTACCTGGCCGTCACGGTCGGTAACCTGTGGGTGCTGATCGTCAATGCCAGCGTGAAGAACGAATCGGTGATCGCGTATATCGAAGGCTCGGGCGTCGGGGTGATGGCGTTCCAGATGTACTTCTTTGCCGCGTTCGCGCTGTTGTCGGCGGCGGCGTTCGGGTGGTATGCGACGCGCTACCGCATGGTCGACCACTATCGCAGCAGCGTCGCGGGGTAAGCGGTCCATGAAACGTCACCTTGTCCTGCTGGCAGCATCGCTGTCCTCCAGCGCGTACGCTGCTGTTCCTCCCGCCACCTGCGACAGCCCGGCCTTCCAGGAGGTGCTCAGCGCCTCCGCCGCCAAACTCGATGCGCGCGCCGTCTGGCTCGACCGCCGCTTCGTGCGCTGGCCTGGCGCGGCTGGCGACGGCGTGTATCGGCTGTACCATTCGCCTGCCGGCGGCATTCAGGCCGCGGCCGGCAGCAAGGTCACCGGCAGCGCCGGTTCGATCACGCTGGCCGTCTCGCGCGTCGCAGTGCCGCAAGCCGTCGCCACGCGCTTCAAATGGGTCGCCAGCGGCCCGACCCTGAGCGTGCAGGAAACCGACCTGGCGCGCCTGCCTGCCCTGCACCGCGAACAGCTGGTGCTGGTGCACGAAAACCCGGATGGCACCGTGCGCGACGCAACGCGCGTGCAGGCGGCCGGCGCACTCGACGACCTGTATGCGGCGGCCGAACGCATCCCGGATCTGGGCGCGACGCCCACCGCCAATAAAACCGACTTCAAGCTGTGGGCGCCAACCGCGCGCGATGTGGCCGTGTGCACCTATGACAGCGCAACGGGCCGCGCGAATGCCGTGCTGCCGCTGACGCTGGACGCCCTCACCGGCGCCTGGGCCGCCAGCGTCCCGCGCGATTTGTCCGGCACCTATTACAAGTACGCGGTCGACGTCGTCGCCGATGGCGCCGGGCTGGTACGCAACCTGGTGACCGACCCGTATTCGGTCAGCCTGAATGCGGACTCCAAACGCAGCTACATCGCCGACCTGGATGCGCCGAACCTGAAACCGGCCGGCTGGGACGCCACGCAGCCACCGGCCACGGTCAAGGCGCAGACCGACATGGTCATCTACGAGCTGCACGTGCGCGACTTTTCGCTGATCGACCAGACCGTGCTGCCGGCCAAACGCGGCAAGTACGGCGCGTTTGGCGAGACCAATTCGAACGGCATGCGGCACCTGCGCGCGCTGGCACAGGCAGGCCTGACCGACATCCACCTGCTGCCCGTGTACGACATCGGCAGCATCCCTGAAGTGGCATGCGCGCAGCCCGCCCCCGCCGGCGCGCCGGATGGCGAGAGCCAGCAGGCACTGGTCGTCAAGACCGCCCACACCGACTGCTTCAACTGGGGCTACGACCCGCAGCACTTCAACGCCGTCGAAGGCAGTTACGCGAGCGACCCGCAGGACGGCGCGCGCCGCATCATCGAGTTCCGCCAGATGGTCATGGACCTGCACAAGGCCGGCCTGCGCGTGGGCACCGACGTCGTCTACAACCACACCTTCATCGCCGGCCAGGAAGAAAAGTCGATCCTCGACCGCGTGGTGCCGGGCTACTACCATCGCCTGAACGCCGTGGGCGGCATCGAAGCATCGACCTGCTGCTTCAACACGGCGACCGAGAACACAATGATGGCCAAGCTGATGATCGACTCGTCGGTCCTGTGGACGCGCCAGTACAAGATCGATTCGTTCCGCTTCGACCTGATGGGCCACCAGCCGCGCGACGCGATGGTGCGCCTGCAGCAGGCCGTCGACGCGGCGGCAGGCCGCCACGTGCAGCTGATCGGCGAAGGCTGGAACTTCGGCGAAGTGGCCGACGGTGCGCGCTTCGTGCAGGCCTCGCAGCTGTCGCTGAACGGCACCGGCATCGGCACCTTCAGCGACCGCGCGCGCGACGCCGTGCGCGGCGGTTCGCCCGGCGACTCGGGCACACCGGTCATCAAGCAGCAAGGCTATATCAATGGCCTGGTGTATGACGCGAACGCCCTTGGCGGCGACGCGCAGAAGGCTGACCTGCTGCGCGCGGCGGACCTGATCCGCGTCGGCCTGGCCGGCTCGGTGCGCACGTATCCGATGCAAGGGTTCGATGGCCAGGTGCGCCAGTTACAGGCGATGGTCTACGGCGGCAACCAGCCGGCCGGCTACGCGAGCGAGCCGGGTGAAGCGGTCAACTACGTCGAGAACCACGACAACCAGACGCTGTACGACATCAACGTGCTCAAGCTGCCCGTGGCAACGAGCAGCGCGGAGCGCGCGCGGGTGCAGGTGCTGGGGATGGCGATCAATGCATTCAGCCAGGGCGTGGCGTACTACCACGCCGGCATCGACACGCTGCGCTCGAAATCGCTGGACCGCAACAGCTTCAATTCGGGCGACTGGTTCAACCGCATCGACTGGACCTACCAGGACAACTTCTTCGGCACCGGCCTGCCACCGGCGCCGGACAATGCGAAGGACTGGCCGCTGTTCAAGCCATTGCTGGCCAATGCCGCGATGAAGCCGGCGCCCGCCGACATCGCGTTCGCGCGCGACGCGTTCCGCGACCTGCTGCGCATCCGCGCCAGCAGCACGCTGCTGCGCCTGCGCACGGCCGACGACATCAACAAGCGCCTGCGCTTCTTCAATACGGGGCCGCAGCAGGAACCGACCGTGCTGGCCGCCTGGCTCAATGGCAAAGGCTATCCGGGTGCCGGCTTTGCCGGCATGGGTTACCTGGTGAACGTCGACAAACGGGCGCACACGATCAGGGACGCCACGCTGCGCGGCAAGCGTCTGAAGCTGCATCCGGTGCACAGCGCCCCTGGCGCGGCCGACAAGCGTGCGCTGAAGGCACGCTTCGACAGCGCCAGCGGCACCTTCACGATACCGCCGCGCACCGCCGTCGTCTTCGTCGAGTAGGGTGGACGGCTACGCCGTCCACGCGGTGATGGTTGGCAGCGAGATCAGCCGGCATGCTCCAGCACGGGCGCCGGCGCCGCCACCATCGCCAGCCGCGCAATCGCAAACGTGTTGCGCCCCTTGTCCTTGGCTTCATACAAGGCGCTGTCGGCCAGTTCACTGATCGTCAGCGCCGTCACGCCCGGCGCGTCGGCCAGTGCAATCCCGATGGTCGCGCTGACGGAAATCGGCTGGGAGCCGACCATGAACGGTGCTTCCATGACCTGCATGATCTTCTTGGCCACCAGCTCGACGTCGCGCGGCGAATTGACTTCGTCGAGCAGCACCGTGAATTCGTCGCCGGCCAGGCGCGCTACCATGTCGGAGCTGCGCACCACCTTGCGCACGCGCCGTGCAAATTCGACCAGCACCATGTCGCCTACCGCGTGGCCGTAGGTGTCGTTGATCCGCTTGAAGAAATCGATGTCGAGATAGAACAGGGCAAAGGCGCGCTCGCGCTGCGGCGCACGCTCCACGGCTGCCTGCAGCGCCAGCTCGAACTGGCGCCGGTTCGGGATGCCGGTCAGCGCGTCGGTGTGGGCCAGTGCGTGCAGGTTCCGTTCGTGCATGCGTGCAGCGGTGGCGTCGGTGGTCAGGATGTACACGCCCACCACTTCGCCATCGCGCAGATGCGGCAGGAAGGTCGAGTGGACGATGCGGATGTGCTTCTTGCGCACGATGTCATGCTCGCACTGCGAGGCCTTGCCCAGCCAGGCGTCGTCCAGCGCTTCCTTCTGCTGCAGGTAGAAATCTTCGCCGAATGCTTCCACCATGGTCTGGCCGACGACCTGCTCGGACGCCTTGCCGAGCCATGACTGGTGCACCGCATTGGCGAACATGTAGCGGTGATCCTGGTCGAGGTGCGCGATCAGGACCGGCAGGTTGTCGGTAATCGTGCGCAGGCGCTCTTCGCTGTCGGCCAGGCGGTCGCGCGATGCTTTCAGTTCGGTGATGTCCTTCATCGCCACCACCGCGCCGAGGGTCTTGCCCTGGGCGCTGCGCAGCGGCCGGCCACTGGCCAGCAGCGTGTACGGCGCGCGGCCGGCCGGTGCGATGACCATCGCGCCGTCGCGCACGACTTCGCCCTTGAGCGCGCGCACCAGCGGCACGTCGTCCATCGCCATCGGGGTCTGGCCATCGCCGTGGTACAGCGAATAGAACTGCGGCCATTCCGAGGGCGCGATCGCCTTCAGGTCGTGACCATGCAGAGCGCGCGCCGTGCGGTTGAACAGCGTCAGGTTGCCGACGGCGTCGCAGGCGACCACGCCGACATCGATCGATTCGAGCACCGCGTCGATCAGTTCCTGTTTTTCTTCCAGCTGCTGCTGCGTGCGGATGCGCTCCGAAATGTCATTGACGAAGGCGCCGATGTAACGCGCGCCGTTCCACTCGTGGGCCGCCACCGTCATCTGGATCGTGATCTGGCGCCCGCTCTGGGTCAGCGCCGGCAATTCGACATTCTGGTTCAGGTACGGGCCAGCGCCGGTATCGAGCAGGCGGCGGATATTCGCGTCATGCGCTTCGCGCTGCTGCGCCGGCATCACCAGCTCGGACAGCTGGCGACCGCGCGCGTACTCGCCCGACCAGCCGAAGATGCGCTCGGCCGACGTGTTCCATGCCACCACCACGCCGTTGCTGTCGGCGCCGATGAAGCCACTGAACGACGAATCGATGATCGTGCGGTTCCAGGCTTCGCTCTCGCGCAGCAGCGCTTCGGCCGCTTCGCGCTGCGTTACTTCGCGCGACAGTTGCTCGACCTTGTCTTCCAGTTCGGTGGTGCGCGCGACGATGCGCGCTTCCAGGTCGGTATTGAGCGACTTGAGCGCCTGCTCGGCGAGCATGCGCGCCGTCACCGCCTTCAGGTGATTGATTTCAACTTCGACCAGCCCGGCCAGGTCGGCCAGCACCTGGCGCTGCTCCTGGTTCAGGCGGCGCGGCGCGCGGTCGATGATGCACAGGGTGCCCACGGCCTCGCCATCGCTGTACACAGGATGCCCGGCGTAGAAGCGGATATGCGGCTCACCGGTGACGAGCGGGTTCTCGGCGAAACGGGGATCCTGCGCCGCGTCCTCGATCACGAGCAGCGCGCGTGCCTGTACCGCGTGGCTGCAGAACGACAGCGAGCGCGGGGTTTCCGAGGCTTCCAGACCGTGATGCGATTTGAACCACTGGCGCTCGGCATCGATCAGCGATACCAGCGCAATCGGCACGTCGAACGTCATGGCGGCCAGGCGGGTAAAGCGGTCGAAGCGGGTCTCGGCTGGGGTGTCGAGAATCTGCAGTTCGGCCAGCGCAGCAAGGCGGGCCTGTTCAATTAACATTTGGCTGACGATGATAAAACCTCTTCCATGGTCCGGAACGGGGGACGATAGGGCAGGACGACCCTGTCGACACGGCACCGGGGATTGGGGGAGCCACATGAAATGGTAGCACGCAGTGCTGTGTGGAAACTACAGGTTCCGTCCCGTGCGTCGCGTGGCGTTGACGTTTTTTTGACAACTTTTAGCGATACATCGGTACAAAAGCGCGTGGACGGGCCAGGCATGACCCGCAATGCAGGCTGTGTTTACGCGTGTCCGCGACCCCGTGGCGCCTGGTTCCTCAGATATCCAGGTGCGAGATCAGCAGCCGGCGCGCATCGATGTCGCCCTGGTGGTCAAGGCTGCCCTCCCCTTGGGTGCCAAGGGAAATCCCGACCGACATGATGTCGATGAGGAGCAGTTGCAGGATGCGCGAGATCATCGATAAAAAGCTCGTGCTGTCTTCGCTGTGATCCACCGCGAGGCACACACTGGCCTTCTTTGCCAGCGGCGAGCGGCTGGCCGTGATCGCAATGATGTCGGCGCCCCGCGCGCGCGCCGTGTCGACTGCCTCGAGCAGCTCGGGCAACTGCCCGCTGGTGGAAATCGCGATCACCACGTCGCCCGGCGCCAGCAAGTCCGCAGCGAGGTTCAGCAGGTGCGAGTCGCCGTACGATGCGGCCGGGATGCGAAAGCGAAAGAACTTGTGCTGGCCGTCGAGCGCCACCGCACGCGCATTGCCCAGTGCGTAGAACTCGACCCGGCGCGCGCGCCGCAGCAGCTCGATGGCGCGGTCGATCGCGTGCACGTCGAGCGCATCGCGAAACTTCAGGATCGCCGACACCGTGTTGTCGATCACCTTGGCCGACAGGTCATGCGTGCTGTCGGTGACGCGCACCTGGCTGTGGCGCACGGGGATGGTGCCGGTCAGGCTGCCGGCGAACTTGAGCTTGAATTCGGCCAGGCCCTGGAAGCCCAGCGAGCGGCAGAAGCGGATCACGGTCGGCTGGCTCACGTCGGCCAGGCGCGCGATCTCGGCGATCGGTTCGGACAACATCTTGCGCGGATGCTCGATCACGAGCGCAGCCACGCGCTGCTCGGCCGGCGAGAGCTCGTGCAGCAGTTGCTGCACGCGGTCGGTGAGCGTGTTGGCGCCGCTGCGCCCGCGCAGGTGCTCGGACAGGATCGCCGAGACGCCGTACAGCGCCGGGTTGGGCGTCATGATGATGTAGGTCGGAATCTGGGCGATGTAGTCACGGAAGCGCCCCTTGGCTTCGAAGCGGGCACGAAATGGCGACTGCGCAAACCAGGCGCCCATGCGCGGCACGATGCCGCCACCGATGAACATGCCGCCAAACGCACCCAGCGTCACGGCCAGGTTCGCCGCCGCGCTGCCCAGCATGCCGGCGAAGGTTTCCAGCACCTCGAGGCACAGCGGATCGTGCGCATCAAGGGCCGCGCTGACGATGTCGGCGGTGCTGCGTGGCGGCGCTGCGACGCCGTTGCGCCCGGCCAGCGCGCGGTAGATCAGTTCGATGCCGGGGCCGGAGATCAGGCGCTCGTTCGACACGTGCTGCCACTCGCGCCATGCGTACTGCAGGATCGCGAATTCGCGCTCGTCGCTCGGTGCGAAGTTGACGTGGCCGCCCTCGCTGCCGAGCGTGACGAAACCGTCGATGGTCGGGATCACGCCCGAGACGCCCAGGCCCGTGCCCGGCCCCAGCACGCCTGACACGGCATGGGTCTGTGGCGCGCCGCCGCCGATCTGCAGCAGGTCCTTCGGCTGAAAGCCCGGCAGCGCCATCGCCAGTGCGGTGAAGTCGTTGACGATCAACAGCGTCGACAGGCCCAGCGCGCGGCGCACGGCATCCGTCGAAAACTGCCAGTCGCGGTTGGTCATGCGGATGAAGTCACCGCTGATCGGATTGGCCAGCGCAAAGGCCGCATGGTGAATGCGCCCGCCCGGATGCTGTTCGAGATAGGCGTGCAGCAGCGGGATGATGCCGTCGAAGTCGTCGCAGCGCAGCACGGCGACCTGCCCGAGCACACCGGGCGCGGTCTCGAGGCCCAGGCGTGCATGGGTGGCGCCGATGTCGGCCAGCAGGCGCGGGCCGTCGGCAAAGGCGGCGCGCGGGGGTTTGCTTTTTGGATCAGGGTCTTCCGTCATCGCGCAAGGATAGCATTAACCCAATGACAAGAGAATGGGCCCTGGTCAGCGCACGAGCCCCTTGAGCAGCGCCTTGTGGAACTGCACCGGGTCCTGCATCTGCGGCGCGTGCCCCATCTCGGGGAAGGTCACCAGCACCGAGCCCGGAATTGCTTTGCGCGTGGTCTCGGCCAGTACCTTGTAGTTGCCCAGTGTCGGGCGCACGTCAGCGGGCGCGGCGTCCTTGCCGATCGCGGTCGTGTCCTTCAAGCCCATCAGCAGGAAGGTCGGCGTTTTGATCAACGGGAATTCATGCACCACCGGCTGCGTGTAGATCATGTCGTAGATGAGCGCCGAATTCCAGGCCACGAGCTCCTTGCCCTTGCCACGGTACATCCCGGCCAGCATCTGGACCCACACTTCGTACTCCGGCTTCCACTGGCCGTTGTAATAGGTCGTGCGCTCGTACTCGCGCACGCGCTCGGCCGACAATTTCAGCTCGCGCTCGTACCATTGATCGACACCCAGCGACGGCACGCCCAGGTTCTTCCAGTCTTCCAGGCCGATCGGATTGATCATCACCAGCTGGTCCGTCAACTCGGGATACATCAGCGCATAGCGCGTGGCCAGCATGCCGCCGGTCGAGTGGCCGATGATGATGGCCTTCTTCACGCCGATCGAGGCCAGGAGCTTGCGCGTGTTGTCGGCCAGTTGCTGGAACGTGTACTGGTAGTGCTGCGGTTTGGTGGATTTGCAAAAGCCGATCTGGTCGGGCACAACGACGCGGTAGCCGGCGTCGCTCAGCGCCTTGGTGGTACCAGCCCAGGTCGCGCCGCAGAAGTTCTTGCCGTGCATGAGCACGACGGTGCGGCCGTTCGGGCTGGCCGGCTTGACGTCCATATAGGTCATCTGCAGATCGACGCGCTGCGACGTGAAGCGGTATTGCTGCGTCGGTGCAGGGTAGGCGAATTCTTCGAGTTCGGCGCCGTAGACTGGCGCCGCGGCCGATTGTGCCTGCGCCGGGGCCAGCGCGAGGGCGAAACCGAGGCCCGCGATGGCGCGGGCGATGTGCGTAAAGACGGGCATAAAAGTAGGCATGAAAGCGGGCAGACTGGCAGCCGAAAATGGACAGAACGGCCAGTCTACCCCGGAACCCGGTCAGTCCTGCGCGATCAGCGCCACCTGTGCGGCGGTTGCGAACCGCACCTTGCCATCCTTGACCACGGCGGTATTGCCGGTGTACCAGTCGCGTACCGTGGCGCCGTCGTTGAAGACGCCGCCCACCGAAATGGCCACCGGCTGCTGCGTCGACAAGCCCAGCGCGACGACCACGCGGTCGCTCACGCCATTCTGTTCCCACGTGCGCTTGAACGTGTACGGGCTCGAGCCGATCATCTGGTGCTTGCCGGCGCCGACGGCCGGGTGCGCAGCGCGGAAGCGCCCCAGGCGCGCCCAGTGCGCGCGAATATCGGCCACGCGGTGCAGGCCACGCTCGGCGTTCGACGCCAGCTCGTCCCAGTTCATGAAGGTGCGCAGATTGGCGTCGCCCTCGGCGCCATCGAACTTCAGGACACGCGCCGTTTCGTCGCCGTAGTAGATCTGCGCCGCGCCAGGCGCCAGCAGCAGCTTGTTGGCCGACTCGAATGGCTGCTCGCGCAGCGGATCGAACGGGCTGCTGTCGTCGTGCGAGCTGATGTAGTTCAGCACCGAGAAGCCCTTCATCTCGCCATTGAGGATGGTCGAGTATTCCGAGAACACCTGTTCGTACGGGCGCTTGGCGTCGCTGCGCAGACTGAAGCTGATCATGCTGTCGAAGCCCTGGTTCAGGTAGTCGACGAATTCGCCGCCGCCCAGATCGAACTTGCGCGCGTGCTTGATCTCATAGTTGTAGACCTCGGACACCATCCAGAACGGCTTCTGGTCGATGCTCTTGGCCGGATTGGCGCGCTTCCAGTCCGCCAGCGCCAGGCTCGCTTCTTTTTTGAGTTCCTTCCACAGGCCAGGCTCGGTGTGCTTGACGGTGTCGGCGCGGAAGCCATCGATACCGAACTTGCGCACCCAGTCGGCATGCCATTTCATCAGATAGTAACGCGGCGCGCGCGGGTAGCCGGTGCGCTTGAAGAACGCATCGAGCTCCTTCACCTCACGCTCGTAGCGCCCTTCTTTCTTCCACTTGGCCACCAGGTGCGGCGGCAGGTCGACCGGCTTGTCGCTGCCCGTCAAGAAGTCCGGCAGGTTCGCCACCAGCGTGCAATCGACCGTCGTGCGCGCATCCTTGTAGGTGCAGGTAGGACCGGTGCGCACCCACGACGCCGGCCAGACTTTATCCTGCGGCGTGACGGGGCCCGTGTGGTTCATCACCACATCGAACACGATGCGGATGCCCTTGGCATGCGCCGTGTCGACCAGCGTGCGCAATTCGTCCTCGGTGCCAAACGCAGCGTCGAGCGCCGTGAAGTCCTTCGCCCAGTAGCCGTGGAAGGCGTAGCTCTTGCCGGTGCCTTCATCGGTCGCGCCGTGGATCTGTTCGATCACGGGCGTCAGCCAGATCGCATTCACGCCCAGGTCGGTGAAATACCCTTCGTTGATCTTGGCCGTGATGCCGGCGATGTCACCGCCCATGAAACCGCGCAGCGGCGCTGCGTCGTCCTTGCGGCCGTAAGCCTTGTCGTTGGCCGGGTTGCCATTGTTGAAGCGGTCCGTCAGCAGGAAGTAGACGGTCGCGTTCTCCCAGACGAACGGCTTGGCGGCGGGCGCAGGGCCGGGCAACTGGGCGCTGGCAGGGGCCATCGCACCGAAGGCAAGCAGCATGGCGGAAGCAAGGACGGGTAGTTTCATGCGGGGTTCCTGTGTAATGAAAGGGTCAGGTGACGACCGTAGGTTCGCTGCGGCCGGTGCGCTGGCGCAGATCGGACAGGCTTTCGGCCAGATCGATCAGGCCTTGCAGCGCGGCCTGCGTGTCGAGGTTGTGGTGCGCCGGATCGGCTTCGTAGCGTTCGAGATAGACCCGCACGGTGGCGCCTTCGGTGCCGGTGCCGGACAGGCGGAACACGATGCGCGAGCCGTCCGCCATGATGATGCGGATGCCCTGCTTGGTGGAGATTGAGCCGTCGACCGGGTCGGTATAGGCAAAGTCGTCGGCCAGCGCAATCTGGTGGCCGGCCAGCGTCTGCCCTGCCAGCTCGGGCAGGCGCGCGCGCAGCGCGTCCATCATGGCGCCGGCGGCGCCGGCATCCACGGCTTCGTAGTCGTGGCGCGAATAGTAATTGCGGCCAAAGCGCGCCCAGTGCGCCGCCAGCAGCTGTTCGACCGTCTGGCCGCGCACGGCCAGCAGATTGAGCCAGAACAGCACGGCCCACAGGCCATCCTTTTCGCGGATGTGGAACGAGCCGGTGCCATAGCTTTCTTCGCCGCACAGCGTGACGAGACCGGCGTCCATCAGGTTGCCGAAGTACTTCCAGCCGGTAGGCGTTTCGAAGCAGGCGATGCCCAGTGCTTCGGCCACGCGGTCGGCCGCCATCGACGTGGGCATCGAACGGGCGATGCCCTTGATGCCGCCCTCGTAGCCCGGCGCCACGGTGGCGTTGGCGGCGATGATGGCCAGGCTGTCCGATGGCGTGACGGCGATGCCGCGGCCGACGATCATGTTCCGGTCGCCGTCGCCGTCCGAGGCGGCGCCGAAGTCCGGCGCATCGGGCGCAGCCATCGCGGCAATCAGCTCATGGGCATTGACGGGATTCGGGTCCGGATGCCCGCCGCCGAAGTCTTCGCTCGGCACGCCATTGACGACCGTGCCAGCGGGTGCGCCCAGGATGCCTTCGAGGATCGTGCTGGCATACGGGCCGGCCACCGCGTGCATGGCGTCAAAGCGCATCCGGAAGCCGCTCGCGAACAGGCCGCGGATCGCATCGAAATCGAACAGGCCTTTCATCAGCTCGGCGTAGTCGGCCACCGGGTCGATCACTTCGATCACCATGTTCTCAAGTCGCGTGGTGCCCAGCACATCCAGGTCGACGGCCGCTGCGTCGCTGATCCGATACTGCGTGATTGTCTGCGTGTGCGCGAAGATGGCGTCGGTAATTTTCTCGGGCGCCGGACCGCCATTGTCGATGTTGTACTTGATGCCGAAGTCGCCGTCCGGGCCGCCCGGATTGTGACTCGCCGACAGCACGATGCCGCCCTGCGCGCGGTGCTTGCGGATCACGCAGCTGACGGCCGGCGTGGACAGGATGCCGCCCTGCCCCACCAGCACGCGCTCGACGCCGTGCGCGGCCGCCATGCGCAGGATGGTCTGGATGGCTTCGCGGTTGAAATAGCGGCCATCGCCGCCAACGACCAGGTGACGGCAGGCGCCTTCGCCCAGCGTCAGGAAGATCGACTCGACGAAGTTTTCAAGGTAGCCCGGTTGCTGGAACTCGGTCACTTTTTTGCGCAGGCCCGAGGTGCCGGGCCGCTGGCCGGCGAACGGGGTGGTCGCGACGGTCTGGATGGTCATGCTTTACTCCTGTCAATGTAAACGTTCACAACACTGCCGGACGGGGCCGGACAATGTTGATAAAACGTTACGATACGACAGACGCCGGATTTACGGCGCGCACACGCGAACCGTGCGCGCCGGACATCAGACGCCGGCCTTGACCGGCGCTGCCTTGTCCGTCACCAGAAGCGTCAGCAGTGCGGCGATGAGCATGCAGGCGCCGCCCAGCACGAGCGTGAGCACGGCGTGGCCATCGAACAGGTGCTTGGTCACAAAGCCCAGCAGCAGGCCGCTGACGATCTGCGGAATCACGACGAAGAAGTTGAACAGGCCCATGAAGTAGCCCATGCGCTTGGCGGGCAGCGAGCCGGCCAGGATCGCGTACGGCATCGTCAGGATCGACGCCCACGCGATGCCGATGCCGATCATCGGCACGACCAGCATGTTCTTGTCGGTGATGAGGAATACGCTGGCCAGGCTCAGGCCGCCAATGGTCAGGCACGTCGCATGGACGACCTTGCGGCTGGTCATGCGCGCGAACACGGGCAGGATGAATGCGGCCAGTGCCGACACGCCGCTGTACACGGCGAACATGATGCCGACCCAGCTACCGGCGTCCTGGTAGGCACTCGACTGCGCATCGGTGGTGCCATAGACGCTGTCGGCAATGGCGGTGCCGGTATAGATCCACATCGCGAACAGCGCGATCCAGGTGAAGAACTGCACGAATGCCAGTTGCACCATCGTGCGCGGCATCTTGCCAAAGCCGCCGAAGATCTCGGCGATGGCCACACCCACGCTGCGCGAAGCGGCGCGCTCCTTGTTGAACGCTTCCATGTCGGGCGGCGGCAGTTCGTCGGCGGACACCACGGTCCAGGTCACGGCCAGGAAGAACACGAGGCCACCGGCGTAGAACGAGTAACGCACGGTGTCGGGGATCACGCCGCCGATGACGGCGTTCGACACGCCCATGCTTTCAAAGAACGTCGGCAGGAGCGAGGCGATGACCGCGCCGCAACCGATAAAGAACGTCTGCATCGCGTAGCCGGCGGTCTGCTGCGACGGATCGAGCTTGTCGCCGACAAAGGCGCGGAACGGCTCCATCGACACGTTGATCGCGGCGTCCATCATCCACAGCACGGCCACGGCCATCCACAGCGCGGTGGAGTTGGGCATCAGGAACAAGGCAATGGCAGCCAGCACGGCGCCGATGAAGAAGAACGGCCGGCGGCGGCCCCACTTCGGGTGCCAGGTGTTGTCACTCAGGTAGCCGACGATCGGCTGGATCAAGAGGCCCGTGACGGGCGCAGCGAGCCAGTAGAGGGAAAAGTTTTCGGGGTCGGCGCCAAGGGTGGCGAAGATGCGGCTGGTGTTCGCATTCTGCAGTGCGAAGCCGAACTGGATGCCGAAGAAACCGAAGCTCATGTTCCACAGCTGCCAGAACGACAGGCGTGGTTTGAGCACGGTCGATTGCATATCCATGTGTGTCCCCAATCTGGCCCGACACGGGAGCGGGCGCTGTTATGTGAATGCGCGGCGCACTGGTGGTGGGCGCCGTTGATGCAGAGGCGTGCCGGAACAGACAACAATCCTGCCAGCGTATCTGTAGCAAAATAACATGGAGGTATCAGGGTGTCAATCGTGTAGATCCCATAGTGATACCAGCGCAACGCCCACAGGGTCTGTGGGGATTTGTAGTCAAACAACAGAGGCAGGAAAGCTTGTTGTTCAAGCTGCCGACGTAAAAACGTCGCTCCTGCTTGCACGGGAACGACGTTTTTCAGACTACGGTGAAACGATCAGTCCTTGCTGCCCTCGCCCTTGCGATGCGGCTTCTTGCCCGGCATCGGCTTGTCGGTCACCCGGCGGTCAGCGCCGCTTTTCGTGAACGGCTTCTTGGCGCCAGCGGCTGGCACGGCTGGCGTTTCGCCGTCACGCGTGATCGACAGCTGGCGACCGGCGACCCAGATCGACTTGAGCTGCGTGAACAGCTCGGCCGGCATGTCCGATGGCAGGTCGAGCGTCGAGTAATCGTCATAGATCTCGATGCGGCCGATCTGCTTGGACGGGATGTTTGCTTCGTTGGCGATCGCGCCGACGATATTGCCCGGCTTGGCGCCGTGGGCAAAGCCCACTTCGATGCGGAACGTCGCCATGCCCGGCTCAGGGTCGCGCATGACGCGCTCTTTCTTGAAGCCTGGGTCGCGCGCAGGCCGTGCCGGACGCTCTTCCCAGTCACCACGCGGTTCGCGCGGTGCACGCTCGTGGCTGCCGCCGAATTCGCGCTGCGATGGCATGCTCTCTGGACGCACGTCTCGGTCGGGCTTGGTCAGCAGCAGCGGCTCATCGCCACGTGCCATCTTGGCCAGGGCGGCAGCGATGTCGATCGCCGGCACGTTGTCGTCGCGCTCGACGTCTTCGATCAGGGCGCGGAAGACTTCGAGGTTGCCTTCGGCCAGCGTGGCGCGGATCTGGTCCTTGAAGCGCGTCATGCGCACTTCGTTGACGGCCTTGACGGTCGGCAGTTCGAGTGGCGACACCGGCTGGCGGGTCGTGCGCTCGATCAGCTTGAGCAGGCTGCGCTCGCGCGGCGTGATGAACAGGATCGCTTCGCCGCTGCGGCCAGCACGGCCGGTACGGCCGATGCGGTGGGTGTAGCTCTCAGGGTCCGATGGCACGTCGTAGTTGATGACGTGGCTGATGCGCTCGACGTCCAGGCCGCGCGCGGCAACGTCGGTTGCGACCAGGATGTCGATCTTGCCCTTCTTGAGGTTATCGATCGTGCGCTCGCGCTGTTGCTGGGCGATGTCGCCGTTGATGGCAGCGGCCGAGAAACCACGCGCCTGCAGCTTGGTCGCCAGTTCTTCGGTGCCCAGCTTGGTGCGCGCAAAGATGATCATGCCGTCGAAGGCTTCGGCTTCAAGGATGCGGGTAAGCGCGTCGAGCTTGTGCATGCCGGCCACCAGCCAGTAGCGCTGGCGGATATTGTCGGCGGTGCCGGTCTTGGCCGCAACCGTGATCTCTTGCGGCTCGCGCAGGTAGGTCTTGGCGATGCGCTTGATCGCTGGCGGCATGGTGGCCGAGAACAGCGTGGTCTGGCGCGTGGCCGGGGTCTTTTGCAGGATCTGCTCGACGTCGTCGATGAAGCCCATACGCAGCATTTCATCGGCCTCGTCCAGCACGAGGGTGGTCAGCTTCGACAGGTCAAGCGAGCCCTTCTGGATGTGATCGATGACGCGCCCTGGCGTGCCGACAACGACGTGCACGCCGCGGCGCAGCGACGACAGTTGCGGGCCGTAGCTCTGGCCGCCGTAGATCGGCAGCACGTGGAAGCCCTTGATGTGGGCGGCGTAGCTCTGGAACGCTTCGGCGACCTGGATCGCCAGTTCGCGCGTCGGCGCCAGCACCAGCGCTTGCGGCGCGGTCTGCTTGACGTCGATGTTCGACAGGATTGGCAGTGCGAAGGCAGCGGTTTTACCGGTACCGGTCTGCGCTTGTCCCAGCACGTCGCGCCCTTCCAGCAACAGGGGAATGGTGGCTGCCTGGATCGGCGACGGCGTTTCGTATCCGACGTCTTTCAATGCTTTCAGGACAGCCGCCGAAAGATTGAGGTCGGAAAACGATGGGATTGGGGTGTCTGACATAGAGGAAGTTGCTCTTATTAAGTAAGTACGAATGCGACAGTTTACACCGTTGCTTCGTGGGGGGCGCTAAATACAATGGACCGGGCGGCCGAAACCACAGAATCCGAACAATGAAAAATGCCCTTGCAGGCACACCTGCAAGGGCATTGGCGGTCATGGTCGCGCCCCGTTGGGTGGCGCCACCTTCGCTTGATACCGGATTACAGCTTGTAGTTCAGGCCGAACAGCATCTGGCGGCCATACTTGGCATAGCCGCGCGGACGGTCTTCGGTACCAGCGTAGCTGCGGAAGGCAGTGTCGGTCAGGTTGTTGACCTGGAACAGCACGGACAGACCTTCGACTTGCTTGAAGTCATAACCCAATTGCAGGTCGACTACTTTATCAGCTTTTACGTAAGTCAGCTCGGTTCCGCCGCCAATTCCGCCAATTTCACCCACATAATCGCTGCGATAGCGCTGGCTGATACGTGCCGAGAAGCCATCTTTCTCGTAATACGCCGTCACGTTGAACACGCGCTTCGACAGGCCCGGCAGCGGAATCGCGACATTGCCGAAGCGCTGGTCGAGAATCGAGATCTCGCTGTTGGTGAACGACGCGTTGGCGGTGATGCCGAAGCCGTCGAGCATCGGGTGGATCATGTCCAGCGGGGTCGACGCAGCAAACTCCAGACCGCGCAGACTGCCGCCATCGCCGTTGCGTGGCTGGGTCAGGGTGCCGATATTGGTCAGCGCACCTTGCAGGTTGAACTTCGAGAAGTCATTCGGCACGGTCACGCTGTAAATGTACGAGGACAAATCCTTGTAGAAACCGGCAGCCGAGATATAGCCCTTGTTGCCGAAGTATTTCTCGTACGACAGGTCGACCTGCTTGGCGCGCCATGGATCGAGCTGCGCATTGCCGCCGTTGCCGTACGGGGTGCCGGTGGTCTGGGCGGTCAGGCCCACTTCCAGCGCCGCGTTCAGCTGGTTCAGCTTGGCGCGGGCCAGCGTCTTGCCGGCGCCGAAGCGCAGGAATTGCTGGTCAGGCAGGCTCCACGCCAGATTGATGCTTGGCAGGTAGTCGGTGTACTTTTTACCGTCGGTCAGCGGCACCAGGTCGGCGAACGGATAGGCGCGCAGCGTGTTGGCGGTCGAGCTCTGGTTGGTTTCGATGACCTGCATGCCGATATTGCCGCGCAGTGGCATCGACATCAGTTCGGTGTCGATGTTCAGCTTGGCGTAGCCGGTCTTGACCTTCTCTTCGATGGTCCAGTTCTTGGTCGCGCCCCATGGCACCAGCACGGCTGGCGTGAATGGGCCGAAGTTGTTGGCCAGCACGCCGTCGATGTCCCAGCTCAGGCTGTTCTGCAGGCCGTACAGCGCTTGCGAATCGTTCAGCACATTGGCGCCGAAGGTGCCGTTGCCGATCTTCGAGAAGCCCGTTTCCAGGTGCTCTTTTTCCTTTTCACGCTTCGAGTAGTTGAAGCCGACTTCCATACTGCTGAAGTACGCGCTGTCGAACTTGCGCTCGATGCTCGTGCGGAACGAGGTCATCTTGTCGGTCATGTTCGGTGCATTGACATAGCCTTCGCCGAACTGGCCGCCGATGGCGATCTGCGACGGATCGTCGTAAGTGCCCGACAGGCCCAGCACAGGAATCGTGCCGCCGTTATAGCTGTAGTTCAGCGTCTGGCGAGCAGCGCGGCCGGCGTTGATCTCGATCAGCTGTTCCTTGTGGTCAGCCTTCGAGCGGCTGATGTCGACGATACCAACCCAGTCGCCCGTCGTGTAGCGGTTGTTCCAGCCGAAGGCGGTCAGCTTGTCGTCGCGCGTCAGGCGGTTGTTGCGCACCACCGGATTGACGTTGTTGGCGGTGCCACTGATCATCGTGCCATTCACGACCGTCGGGTTCGAGAAACTGACTTGCCCGTCGTCCTTGAGCGGCATTTCGATGCCGCGGCGGATTTCTTCCTGGTCGAAACGCGAGTGGTAAACGTCGAAGGTCGAGCTGAAGTTGCGGTTAGGACGCCATTCGAGCACACCCATCAGGCCATCGCGCACCTGGTTGCCGGTCGTGGCGATCGACTTCATGCCCTTTGGCACTTTGACGGTCGAGCCTGGCACGACATTGGTGTCGTCCACCCAGTCCCAGGTTTCGAACTGTTCGCCGACGTTCGGCTTGTCCTGGCGTGCGTAACCGATGGCCACACCGAGCGTGCGGTTGGCGAACTGGTCGATGTACGACGCGCTGACGCGGCTGCCGGTGTCCGGCGAGCCGGCGCTGATTTCACCTTTCGAGTTCTTTTCGCCGCGCACATTGACGGTGACGACGCGTTCGCGCAGCGACAGCGGCTTGATGGTTTGCAGGTCGACCGTGCCCGACAGGCCCTGGCCGATCACGGCGGCGTCGCCGGTTTTATACACGGTGACAGCGCTGATCAGTTCGGATGGGTACTGGTCGTATTCGACGGTACGGTCCGAGCTGGTGGTGACTTGTTCGCGGCCGTTGAGCAGCGCGGTCGACAGGTCGCCCGAGGTGCCGCGGATGCTGATCGACTGGGCCTGGCCGTTGACGCGCTGAGCCGACAGACCTGGCAGGCGGGCCAGCGATTCGGCGATCGACACGTCCGGCAGCTTGCCGATGTCTTCCGACGAAATGGCTTCGACGATGCCGGTCGATTCACGCTTGACGGCAATCGCGTCTTCAATGGCGCGGCGGATACCGGTCACGGTCACGGTGGTGACCGGCGCATCGCTGATGGCGGTGTCAGTCGTCGTGGCGGTTTGCGCCTGCGCGCTGCCGGCCATGATGGTGACAAAGATGGCGCACCCGGCGGCCACTGGGCTCAGCTGGAATGCGGAACGCTTGTTGGCGAAAGTTTTCATGATCTCCTCAGAACGACGTAATTTCCCTAGAGCAGCTTTCGACCGCCATGTTCGGGACTTTGTTATGACACGCCTCAACATCAACGCTCGGCGGGATTCTGTATTAAAACTAGATGCACTGTCAACGGGAGTACATTTCAAACGAACTCACCTGGCATGAAGTTCATAAATTCAATAAAAACAACCACTTACTAACTGATGAGCAGCCGGAGTGTGGTTTTTAAAGCCTGTAGTCGGGCTACAAACGCTCTAAAAAGCAACGGATTATGCTCAATTGCACCGAATCGGTGCGTGGGATGTAGTAAAACATTCATGCCTTGCAATACGCCTTGTAACTTCACTACACGAATTTTGTATTTTTACAACAGACAAAAAAAATCCCCGGCAGCCTTGCGGCTGTCGGGGATGGCTTGATGCGGATCGGAAGCTGCTTATGCAGCCTCGCCGGTCATCAGAACTTGTAGTTGGCGCCGAACTGGTAGGTGCGGCCGTAGTCGACGCGACGGGTGATCGAATCGCTGCTGTTCGTGTACTCCTGGTACGGCGCATTGTTCCAGTTGTTGGCTTGGGCAAACACCGACAAGCCCTTGGCGAAGCCAGACTGGATTTCATACGACAGTTGGAAGTCGACGATGGTCTCGCCCTTCACGAACGTGTACTGCAGCGTGTCCGAGAAGTCCGGCGACTGGCCCAGGAAGTCCGAACGCTTGCGCGCTGCGGCAGCGATCTGGAAGCCGTACTTTTCGTAGTACACGCGCAGGTTGCTGACCTTGCGCGACAGGCCCGGCAGCGGGATCGACTGCGCCGAGGTCTGGACATTGCCAAAGCCCAGTGCCGGAATGTCGATCGCCGAGCTGGTGAACGAGTGGTTGGCCATGA
The DNA here is from genome assembly GCF_059685775.1 of Telluria sp. LT1R51-2. NCBI lineage: Bacteria > Pseudomonadati > Pseudomonadota > Betaproteobacteria > Burkholderiales > Oxalobacteraceae > Telluria > Telluria sp. LT1R51-2. The sequence goes on from NZ_JCASIM010000001.1 coordinate 3,431,776, forward strand.
TGCCGAAGCCGTCCAGCCACTCGCTCGCCATGTTCAGCGGAATGTTCACGGCCAGCTCGTAGCCCTTGATGCTGCCGCCGTTACCGTTTTCAGGACGGTTCAACACGCCAACGGTCGAGCCGGCGAAGTCGCCGGTGGTCGGCAGCGGCGTGGTCGAGGTCGTCCATGGCGCGAAGTCGTATTCTGACGGCGTGCGCAGGATGAACGTGTCGAGCTTCTTGTAGAACACGGCCGCGCTGACATAGCCTTTCTTCGCGAAGTACTTTTCGTACGACAGGTCGAACGCCTTCGCCTTGAACGGCTTGAGCCCCGGGTTACCGCCACCACCGCTGATGAACGGGTTGGTCACGCCGGTGTTCACGCCAAAGCCGATGCCGCCGCGCAGGTCGTCCAGGTTCGGACGCGACAGCACTTGCGCCAGACCCATGCGCAGCACCTGGTCGTTCTTCAGGTCGAACGACAGGTTCAGGCTTGGCAGCACGTCCCAGTAGCTGACGCTGTCGACGACGCGCACTGCCGGGCACGCATCGGCCGTTTCGCCGGTGCAGTTGCCGCTGTTGTAGCCGCCGCCGGTCTGCTTCGTGTGCACGAATTGCGTTCCGACGTTACCGCGGTATTCAAAGCCGAGCAGCTCGCCGTTCAGGTCGCCCATCAGGTAAGCGGTTTGGACCGTTTCCTTGACATCCCAGAACTTGGTCAGGATGTCGGCGTTGACCTTCGTGGCCAGCTGGTACACGGTGCCGAGCGAGCCGGACGGATTCCACGTAGCGATCGGAAGGCCGGTGGTGCCGGCAACGCCGGTACCCGTGCCCGGCATCGTCTGCGCAGCGAACTGGGCGCCGCCCAGGATCTCAAGACGGCCTTCTTCGCCGCTGCGCGCTTTTTCGCGGTCGGTGAAGTTGTAGCCGAACTGCACGGCCGACATCGGGCCCCACTCCACCGGACGCTTGGCGTTCAGGCGGATTGCCTTGAGCGTGTCTTCCACGTACGGCTGGGCCAGGTAACCGGCTTGCGGCAGGATGTTGGTGGCGGTGCCCGACCAGCCGTTCACGTCGGTCAGTTGCGCGACTGCGCGGTCCGAATAGTTCAGGCCCGTGCGCCATGCGACGTCGGTGAAATTGCCGCCGTTAAAGCCCGACCACGAAATCGTGTCCAGCGGGTTTGCATTGCCCGGCAGACCGGCGGTGGTTTCGTAGCGCGCGCTCAGCTTGGTCGCTTTCGACCAGGTGATGTCAGCGCTCGTGCTCCAGTCGCCCAGCTTCAGTTCGTTCTTCCAGCCGACCGTCTTCAGGTCGTCTTCCGACGTCTCGACGTGGTTACGCACCACGCCCTTGTAGTTGGTCAGCGTGCCGCTGGTGGCCACGCCATTTTGCACGACGACGTTCTGCAGCACGCCTGCCGGGTCATACAGGCCCGACGTGTTCGAGCCGACCGCGCCTTCGAAACCGCTGCGCTTCAGGCCCGTCTCGCCGGCCGAATAGAACAGGTCGAGGGTCGAGCGGAAATCGCGGTTCGGACGGAACTGCAGCGACATGAAGGCGCCGTCACGCTTGTGCGACGTCGATTCGGTGTCGGCGGTAAAGCCCAGCGGCACCAGCACATTTTGACCATTGAAAGGCAATGCGGCTGTGTTGCCGCCCCAGGCGTCGAACTTGCGCTGCTCGCCGCCGGTCTCGTCGTACGACGTGATGCCCAGCGCGATACCGAACTTGCGGTCGGCGAACTGGTCGATGTACGAGAACGAGACGCGGTCGCCGCTGCCTTCTTCGGCAGTGCGCACGCCCAGACGGCTGCGTTTGTAGTTGGCGGCAATGACGCGCTTGCCGAAGTCCAGCGGCTGCACGGTTTTCAGGTCGATCGTCGCGGCCAGACCCTGGCCGATGACGCTCGCGTCCGGCGTCTTGTAGATCACGACGCCGCCCATCAGCTCGGATGGGAACAGGTCGAATTCAGGATTACGGGCATTGCCGGTCGAGGCCATTTCGCGGCCATTGAGCAGCGTGCCGTTGAAGCTTGGCGACAGGCCGCGCACCGAGATTTCCGATGCACGTCCCGAACCGCGGCTGCGCTGGGCGGTCACGCCCGGCAGGCGCGCAATCGATTCAGCAACCGACGTGTCCGGCAATTTGCCGATATCTTCAGCCGAGATCGCTTCAACGATCGAATTCGAATTGCGCTTGATCGAGATCGCCGCTTCGATGCCGGTACGAATACCGGTCACGGTCACTTTCGAGACGGCGCTGTTCGGGAACGCGGTGGGTGCGGCGGCCGGCGCTTCTTCCGGGGTCTGCACCGTGGCGGCGGCCACGGGCGTGTTCGGTGCGACGGGAGTGGCTTCTTCGCTGCCCGAGGCTTGCGCATACGCGTTACCTGCCAGGACCGACAGCAGCACGGCGCAACCGGCGGCGAACGGGTTCAACGGGAATGCAAAAGTGGCTGCAGTACGGCGACGGGCCTGGGTGGCCCGGGTAGCGGTGGCGTTCATGTGTCTCCTCGGTTTTTCTTAACTGCCGGTTACGACTCTGTACTAAAACTAGAATCGGAACAGGGCAGCAATGTGTGGCGAGGATCATGGCATGGTTTGCACGGCAACAACATTGTGCACGTTGTACTTGGGCTACACATTTGCGGGGTTTTCAGCGCCTTAAAAGACTTTCTCACTGAATCTGAAGGCAATCTGAAGGTTGGCCCGTCTTGAGCCTATGTAGTCGGGGTGAAATCGAATCCACCCCGCATGATTGTTAGGCGGCAGGGTTTATAGTAACCTTCCATCAACACAACAATTACCGGCCCCGCGTTCCACTGTCGACATGCAGACCCTGTAGTCCAACTACGTCAGCAGTATCACGACTGGCACCAGCCCCAGAACCCATGAGACAACTCCTCGCCACCATCGTGCTCGGCAGCGCTTCGCTTGCCGCCTTCGCCCAGGCTCCGGCCATCGACCGCATGGAGCCGCCGTTCTGGTGGGCTGGCATGCACGACAACAAGGTTCAGCTGATGGTCCATGGCGAGGCGATTGGCGATCTGACGCCGACGCTGACCTACCCTGGCGCGCGCATCGCATCGGTCACGCGCACGCCAAACCGCAACTACCTGTTCATCGACCTCGTGCTCGACGCGAAGGTGGCGCCCGGCACGTTCGACATCACGTTCAGCGGCGCCGGCCGCACGACCACGCATGCCTACCGCCTGCTGGCGCGCGACCCGGGTTCCGCGACGCGCCAGGGCTTTTCCAGCAAGGACGCGATCTACCAGATCATGCCGGACCGCTTCGCCAATGGCGACCCGTCCAACGACAACGTCGCCGGCATGCTCGACAAGGCTGACCGCAAGGGCGGCCTGGGCCGCCACGGTGGCGACATCCAGGGCGCCATCAACCACCTCGACTACATCGCGGACATGGGCTTCACGCAGCTGTGGCCGACGCCGCTCATCGAAAACAATATGCCGGGCTACTCGTACCATGGCTATGCGGCCACGGACCTGTACAAGATCGACCCGCGCTACGGCAGCAACGAAGACTTCGTGCGCCTGTCGACCGAAGCGAAGAAACGCGGCATCGGCATTATCCAGGACGTGGTGCTGTCGCACATCGGTTCGCATCACTGGTGGATGAAGGACGTGCCGGCGCCGGACTGGATCAACTACAGCGACAAGTTCGTCCCGACCCAGCACTACCACACGGCGGTGCAGGACCCGTACGGCGCGAAAGAGGACGCCGACAACTTCACGCGCGGCTGGTTCGTCAAGAGCATGCCCGACCTGAACCAGTCCAATCCGCTGCTGGCCAACTACATCATCCAGAACAACATCTGGTGGATCGAATACGCAAAGCTCTCGGGCCTGCGCATCGACACCTTCGGCTATTCGGACAGCGCGTTCCTGTCGGAGTACACGCGCCGCATCATGGCCGAATACCCGAACCTGAACCTGGTCGGCGAAGAGTGGAACACGAAGGTGCCGGTCGTGGCGCGCTGGCAGCGCGGCAAGGACAACTTCGACGGCTACCGCGCCTACATGCCGAGCATGATGGACTTCCCGGTGGCCGAGGCGATGCGCAACGCGCTGGCCGACAAGAAAGGCGGCAACGTGTTCTCGGACGTGTATGAGACGCTGTCGCTCGACTACCTGTACCCGGAACCGGGCAACCTGGTGCTGTTCGCCGACAACCACGACATGTCGCGCATCTACAGCGTCGCCGGCGAAGACTTCGACAAGTACAAGATGGCGATGGTGTTCATGATGACGGCGCCGCGTATCCCGCAGTTCTACGTGGGTGACGAGCTGCTGTTTACCAGCCCGACGAAAGACCGCGACGACGCCAGCTACCGCATCCCGTTCCCGGGCGGCTGGGCCGGCGACAAGGTCAACGCCTTCACCGGCGCGGGCCTGAAGGACAAGCCGCGCGCGGCGCAGGCGTTCGTGCGCAAGCTGGCCAACTGGCGCAAGGGCCAGCCGGTGATCCACAATGGCCGCATGATGCATTACGGGCCGCAGAACAATACCTACGTCTACTTCCGCTACAACGCGGACAAGAAGGTGCTGGTCGCGTTCAACAACAACGCGAAAGAAATGGCGCTCGATGTCGACCGTTTCCGTGAAATGCTCACGGGCGTCACCAGCGGCGTGGATGTCCTGAGCGGCAAGACGTTCGACCTGCGCTCGAAGCTCACACTACCTCCAGGTGCTTCCGTTATCCTGGAACTTGATGCGCTGGAGCTGGAGGCAGCGCGATGATGCGCAGCGCCATCGCACTGGCTGCCCTCCTCGCCTGCGGCGCCGCCCACGCGCAGATCGATACCACGTTGTTTGTGCGCGGTGCGTTCAATGGCTGGGGGACGGCCGATGCGCTGGCGCCCAAGGGCAAGGGCATTTACCAGGCCGACATCGCTGTCGCGCCGGGTAACCATGCCTTCAAGCTTGGCAGCAGCGACTGGGCTGCCGAGTGGGTGATCGATCCGGACAAGAGCGTCAATGTGGCGCCTGATACCGCGTACCAGCTCGAACGCCTGTCAGGGCCGGAGACCTTCCTGTTCGTGCGCACGTCCGGCACCTACCGCTTCACGCTGGACGCGAGCGATCCGGCCAAACCGGCGCTGAAGGTCACGCGTCTTCCCGATGCCGACCGTGCCAGCGCGCCCGATCCGCACGCGGGCCACGCTGCCGTCGCCACGCAAGCCTGGCCGACCTGGGACGGCAAGACGGAAACGGTGCGCTACTCCACGCCGGATGCGCAGGCGCTGCTGCGTCAGTACGTCCAGTCAAGCACGATGAGCTTGCGCGATCCCGGTCCGCAGCATGTGGCGTACGCCGAACAGGAAGGCTTGCCGCGCGCCCGCACCGGCAACCTCGCCTTCGACGCGCTGTTCGCACTGGCCGGCGCCGAGATGCGCCTCAATTCGGTCAGCCAGATCAAGGACGGCAACTACAACGGCGGCAACGCCATCGATTGCGACTGCTTCTCCACCGGCGAGAAGTGGGCGTATGTCTGGACGCGCGACCTGTCGTACGCGGCCGACCTGGGCCTGGCCCTGCTCGACCCGCAGCGCGTACGCAATTCGCTCGACTTCAAGCTGTCTAGCTGGCGCGCCGGCGTCACGCCGGTGGCGCAGATCCCTGCCACGACGGACGGCCTGCAGATCGTGCAGGACACCGGCAGTGGCGGCAGCTGGCCGGTCAGCACCGACCGCCTGACGTGGGCCTTCGCGGCCGAAGAAACGCTGCGCACGCTGCCCGCTGCCGAGCGCGCGGCATTCGCCGGCAAGGCCTTGACGGCGCTGTCGAACACAATCGAGATCGACCGCGTGGCGGCGTTTGACGCAGCCACGGGCTTGTACACGGGCGAGGAATCGTTCCTCGACTGGCGCGATCAGACCTACGCCGCCTGGATGCCAGGCGACCTGGCGTCGATGGCCAGTTCAAAGGCGCTGTCGACCAACGTCGTCATCTTCCAGGCGCTCAAGCTGGCGGCGCAACTGGCGCGCGAACAGCGTGATGCGACGAAATCCGCGCGCTACACGCGCTGGGCATCGGCGCTGAAACGCGCGATCAACAAGGAACTCTGGCTGGCCGACGAAGGCATGTACAGCAGCCTTACCGCCGGTCACCTGGACGGCGCGCCGCTGCACAAATTCGACTGGCTCGGCCAGGCGCTGGCCATTGTCAGCGGCGTGGCCGACGACAGGCAGACGGCATCGATCCTGGCGCGCTATCCGCATGGCCCGATGGGCGCGCCCGTGATCTGGCCGCAGCAGATCGGCGCGCCGGTGTACCACAACCGCGCCATCTGGCCCTTCGTCACCGCATACGGCTTGCGCGCTGCGGTGCAGGGCAAGAACGCAGCGGTGGCCGATGCTGCCTATGCGACGCTGATGCGCGGCGCAGCGGTGAACCTGTCGAACATGGAAAACCTCGAGTGGTTGTCGGGCCAGCCACTGCTGCTCGACGAGAAGACCCCATCGCTGAGCGGCCCCGTGATCAACTCGCGCCGCCAGTTATGGTCGGTCGGCGGGTATCTGGGCATGGTGATCGGCAATGTGTTCGGCGTGACCGTGCAGGACGACGGTATCGCGCTGCGCCCGTTCGTGACGGCCAAGCTGCGACGCGAGACCTTTGGCGCATCGAACGAGATTGCGTTGCACGACCTGCGCCTGCACGGCAAGCGCATCGACGTCGTGCTGCGCCTGCCGCCAGCGGCTGAAGGCGACGGCTATCACCGGGTCGAGCGCATTCTGTTGAATGGCAAGCAGGTCAGGGACACGCTGCTATCCAGCGATTTGCAGGGCGAGAATCGTATCGAGATCGTGCTGGGCAAACTCGTCGCCGGGGCGCAAGGTATCCGCCGCGTGCAGGCCAATCCGTATGAAGAATCGTCCGTCACGTTCGGTCCGCGCGAACCGGTGATCGAGGCGCTGACGCGTGCATCGTCCGGCGCCGTGGGGTTGACGATTGGCGCGAACGGCAATGCGGCGGGCGTGACCTACCGCGTCTACCGCGACGGCAAGCTGGTGGCCGACAAGCTGCCGGCCGGCGCCTGGACCGATGACAAGGCCAGCGTGGCGTCGTGCTATGCGGTCGAGGCGCGCTTTGCCGACAGCGGCAATGTCAGTCACCACAGCCAGCCGCGCTGCATCGACGGGGTTGCTGGTGCTGGCATCGACATCGGCGTGACCGACCCGCGCGTGACGTCGAACCTGACGACCACGGCGCCGGATGCGCGCTTTTCACTACCCGCGATCCGCGACTGGGGCCGGCCGCAAGACCGCTTTGCCGTGGACGGGATGCGCGTCGAAAGCACCGGTGATTACCGGATCCAGGTGCGTTATCACAATGGTGCGAACCAGGTGAATCTGGGGATCAGTGGCGGCGTGAAGTGGCTGGCGTTGAAGAACAGCTCGGGCAAGATCGTGGCCCAGGGCGTGATCCAGTTACCGCATGCGCCGCTGTTCAAGGGCGCGACGCCAACCGTGTATTCGACGCCGCTGGCCGCGCGCCTGACAGCCGGCAACTACCGCCTGGAGATGACGGACTTCTACAATATGAGCTACCTGGAGAGCAACCGCACCTTCACCGGTGCCGGTGGCGCCGAACCGGCCAACCGGTTCGACATCCATGGCGTGCGCCTGCTGCGGGTGAAATAGGCCGGCTGGTTCAGGCAGCGTCGCCAGGTGCGGCGGCGGCTGCCTGTGGCGGCGCCAGCAGCAGCTTGAGCCGCCCTTCCAGTACCCGGAACTCGAACGGCGTCGCCATCTTGCTGACTTCGCCGTCGACGGCGACCTTCAGGCGCTTGCGCCCGTACAGCGACGGCGTGCGCACGGTCATGCGCTTGAACGAAAACGCCACGACGTCGTCGGCGCCACCCAGCTTGCCAAGTGCACCGCGCACCAGCAGGCCCAGCAGCCCCAACTTGCCCATCGGCTTGGGCGCCAGCGCCGCCAGCTGGCCATCCTCGACCGCATCGGTCAATTGCTCCATGCCGACCTGTTCCATCTGCAGCCGGTTATTGCCAACGAACAGCGTCGTCGTGCGCAAGCGTTGTTCCTTGCCATCGAGCTCGAGCCGGATCTGCAGATGGCGGTGCGCCCGCAGCGTCATCTTGATGGCCGAGAGAAACGCGACCACGCGGCTGCGTCCGAATTCGCGCTTGTCGTGCTCGCGTTCTTCGAGCAGCGCCGGGTACAGGCCGACACTCGCATTGACCAGGAATATCTTGTCGTTGAGCATGCCTACCTGCACCGGCTTGATCTTGCCGCGCAGCAGCGCGTGAACAGCCTCGGCCAGGTCTTCCGGAATCCCGTGGGTGCGCCCGAAATAATTAAAAGTACCTTGCGGCAGCACGCCAAACGGACATCCGGCCAGCACTGCCTGGTGTGCGACCGTGTTGATGGTGCCGTCGCCGCCAGCGGCCACCAGCACGCCGCCGCTGGCGACGGCCTTGGCCGCCATGTCCTTCGCGATCTGTTCGATGCGCTCGGGCTCGTCCACCACTTCCAGATGGCATACGCGGCCACCGGCATCCATGACCTCGTTGATCGTGGAGATGCGCATCTCGGTTTCGGAATGACCCGATCCCGCGTTCAGAACAATGAAGAAAGGAGCGTCAGGTAGCAACTCGGTGGCTGGCATCGCAGGGTCGATTCGGTGAAGGATGGTTGATCGAAATTGCAGCCATCGTATCACCGGCGTTGCCGGCGCTAGGTGCGTTATTCAACCGTCGCGTGCAGGCGCCAGGGCGGCGCGCGAAGCAGTCTCCAGCGATGAAAGTGGCGCATACCAGGGTCAGCGAAACATTTTGTTGCGCACACGATTCACTTTTTTACTTTATTTCAAGTTACCTGCCTGCCTGCCTGCCTGTAGCGTGACTGCACTCAATTAGCGTGCCGCGATACCTTTTTTTGCAGATTTTGCAAATGCGAAATTAATTCGAGCAGACCGAGTTCCTGTACCGTTTTTTGAAGGTCCACACTGGTTTTAATTTTTGCAATGCCATCGGCTGATTGACCCATGCACAGTGCTAACCAAACCGCTTTGGCATCGCCTGGACTGGATGCGGCTCCCGCCGCCACGAGAATGCCGGTGATCTTTGCGTATGGCGGTACCGGATTGGACAGGTAATAGGGTTGCGTTACCATGAACGGTATGAAACCTGACGGATCTTCGATCATCTTCGGGTTGCAAGCCAGCGCAGCTTGCTTCAGCGACAAGATGGAGGCGATCCATGGTGTCATTCCCTTTTCGCCGGCATCATTGATATGAAGCCTGACAAGGTCGGATGTCAGCAATGCAGAAACAACGTTCGGGTAGCCAAGATAGGCCGCCAGTGTCAGCGGAGATTGACGCTCCTGCTCTTTTCCGAGCAGACCAGCCGTCGAACCGCTCGAGATATATCGGCGTATTTCATCGGCAGCGCTGGCTTCGGCCGCGATCATTTCTTCAGCATTCCCTGTCGTTTCTCCCACTGAGTAAATACGGTCAGCCAAAGATGCGATGACACTGGATGGATCGCGTGCCAGCTCTGCGGCATTCGCACAGAAAGAAAACGAGAGACATGCTGCCAGTAAAAATGCGTAAACTGGTCGTGTTCTTCCGGATGTCGTCATGTGGTCCGATTGATTGGGTTTGATTGCTGCGTAAGCCAGATATTGAATTGAGCCATGAGCTTGGCATCGCATTCGAAGCCAGACTCTCCGTCTAAAGCAATGCAATAGTAGCCGAGCGGCGTTCCAAACGAATGGCAATCTTTGTCATCCTTCCAAATGGCACTGCAATGGATGACGAGTGCGCGCCTGAAGCGCACCGACCGCTGAGCGTCGTCATTCGGGGGGCACTAACGCCAGTGAAGTTTGAGGGATCGTGCAAATGCGCCCTTCAACCACGTGACAGCATCGGGATCGGCAGTACCCTTCACGCACCTGGCACGTCGTCAGCCGTCGGCCAGTGATCGGGATCCTGCAGCAGCTGGTACATCACGTAGGCATCGATATAGCCCAGGCGCTTGTGGCGAAACGCCTTGGGCAACGTGCCGACAATCGAAAAACCGAGCTTCTTCCACAGCCCGATCGCCGGCCCGTTGGTGCTGACCACATGGTTGAATTGCATCGCCAGATAGCCGCGCTCGCGCGCTTCGGTCAAGCTATGCTGACCCATCGCACGGCCCACGCCCGCGCCCTGCGCCGCCGGGCTCACCATGTACGAGGCATTGGCCACGTGATGGCCACGCCCGACCTGGTTCGGCACCAGGCGGTACATGCCCAGCACCCGGCCGCCCGCGCTCACCGCGACAAAGCTGGCCACGCCCTCGCCCAGCCAGTAGTGGTAGCCGGCTTCGCGGGACGTTGCCGTGCTGAAGACATAGCTTTCACCCGCCTCGATATGGGCGCAAAAAATAGTCCAGATCGACTCGAAATCGGCTTCGAGCGCAGGACGGATAACAAGATCTTTCACAACAATCTACGGGAGTGCCGGGACAGGGCGGTCCGCTATTTTGCCTGAAAATACACAGATTATCACGCACTATATTGACATTTTAGCTACGGCCGAGGCGGAAGTCGGCGCTGTCAGGGCGTCCCGGCAGATGCAGGCGGCTGGCCGCTGCGGGCGCTTCGGCCACGACCTGGCCGCGCCGCAAAACGAAGCGGCGCGGGGCGCGCAGGCGGATGGCTTCCACCGTCGAGCCGGCGTCGAGGATCACCAGGTCGGCATGGCAGCCCGGCGCCAGACCATAGCCGTCAAGGCCGAGGATGCGCGCGGGCGTCTCGGTAATGGCGGTAAAGCACGACTGCATTGCTTCGAGGCCCGTCATCTGCGCGACGTGCAGGCCCATGTGCGCCACCTCGAGCATGTCGCCCGAGCCCATCCCGTACCACGGATCGAGCACGCAATCGTGCCCGAAGGCGACGTCGACGCCGGCCGCCATCAGCTCGGGCACGCGCGTCATGCCGCGCCGCTTCGGGTAGGTGTCGTTGCGGCCCTGCAGCGTAATGTTGATGAGCGGATTGGCGATCGCCGCCACACCGCTCTCGGCGATCAGCGGAATCAGCTTGCTCACATAGTAATTGTCCATCGAGTGCATCGAGGTCAGGTGCGAGCCGGCCACCCTGCCCTGCAGCCCCAGGCGCTGCGTTTCGTACGCCAGGGTTTCGATATGGCGTGACATCGGGTCGTCGCTCTCGTCGCAGTGCATGTCCACGCGCAGGCCCCGCTCGGCGGCGAATTCGCACAGCAGGCGCACGGACTCCGCGCCCTGCGCCATCGTGCGCTCGAAGTGCGGAATGCCGCCGACGACATCGACGCCCATGTCGATCGAGCGCTTGAGGTTCTCGAACGCATTGGCGCTGCGCAGCAGGCCGTCCTGCGGGAACGCGACCAGTTGCAGGTCGAGGTACGGCGCGACACGGCGCTTGACTTCCAGCAGCGCCTCGACCGCCAGCAGCCGGTCGTCGCACACGTCGACGTGGGTGCGGATCGCCAGCAGGCCGCGCGCCACCGCCCAGTCGCAATAACGCAACGCGCGCTCGATCAGCGCATCCTGGCTCAGCTGCGGTTTCAGCTCGCCCCACAGCGCGATCCCTTCCAGCAAGGTGCCGCTCTGGTTGACGCGCGGCAGGCCGTAGCTCAGCGTGGCATCCATATGGAAGTGTGCATCGACGAACGGCGGGCTGACCAGGTCGCCGGCGGCGTCGATCTCGCGCACGCCCCGTGCAGCCAGTTGCGGCGCCAGCGCCGCGATGCGGCCATGTTGAATGCCGATGTCGATGCCGGTGCGGCCGTCGGGCAGCGTGGTATTGCGGATCACGAGGTCCATGGTGACTCCATTAAATGGTTGTCCGATTGTAGCAACTGCGGCGCCGCCGTATGGCAATGCTGCAACGCAATATCACCCGCGCCGAATAAGCCACCATCGTTCATTGCACGGGCCAGGAATCGTGGGTACACTGACTTTATTGCAGCGCGCCATACTTGACAGATAGGAAACTTCATGACCTCACTCTCCGAGCAGTTGTCCGCAGCACCCAATCATTACCTGACTGCACCGATGAACGCTCAGCTGACGGTGCTCAATGCCTTGACCACCCAGGCACTCGACAGCGCCAGCCGCATCACCGCGCTGAACCTGTCCACGTCCCAGGAAGTTCTCGAGCGCTCGGCGCAGACTGCGCGCCAGCTGATCGGCGCACGCGACGCGCGCGACCTCGCCGTGCTGCGCAGCCATGCCGAAGAACAGGTGCGCAGCCTGTTTGCCTACAGCCGCGAATTGCTCGGCATCGCTGCCGGCGTCCAGCCGTTTCTGGTACCCAGTGTGACGCCGGCACCAATGGCGGCGCCGGTTGCCGAGATGGCGCAGGCCGTCACCGAAGCCGGCGAAGACGCCTCTGCCACATTGCAGGCAGCGGCCGAGCGCACGATCGAGGCAGTTGCAGCGGCGCCGACGCCGGTTGCCGAAGCGCCAGCGCCAGCGATTGAAACAGCGCCAGCAGCAGAAGCACCCCAGCCTGCCCCGACCATCGAAGCGGTGGCCAGCATGGTGCAGGAACCAGCGCCCGATGACGCGGCGCTGAATGTCCTGTCGAGTCCTGATGCCGCCAAGCCCACGCCGATCGCCCAGGCTGCCGGCAACGGCGCCGTCCTGGCGGCAACGCCACTGGCACCAGCAGCCGCGCCGATCGAGCGGCGCGACCCTGAAATCCCTGCCACGGCGGCCGCGCCACGCCGGCGCCGCAAGTAGTGGCATGGCGGGCGTCATCGCCAGAGCGCAGCAGACGAGGGCACCAAGCAGGGTGCTGCGCTGCGCCAACTAGGCAAAACGACTACACTAGCGGGCTCTGGCCCGCTTTTTTTTCGGGCGCAACCGCAAGGAATTCGAATGAGTTTGTCCAGGCTGATCGGCGGCTTCGTGCGCCGTCATTGGCAATCCTATGCCTCATCGGCCGTGATGCTCGTCGGTGTGGCGATCTGCACGGTCCTCATCCCCCGCAAGGTCGGCGCACTGGTCGACGCGCTCGCCAACAACCGCCTGGCCGAACAGGACCTCCTGCTCGGCATCGCCCAGGTTCTCGGCCTGGGTGTGGCCATCTACGTGCTGCGCGTGTGCTGGCGCATCCGCCTGTACTCGGCTGCCTACCAGCTCGGCGTCGAGCTGCGCACGCGCCTGTATGCACGCCTGGCCGCGCAAGGCCCCGCCTTCTATCAGCGCCAGCGCACGGGCGACCTAATGGCGCTGGCCACCAACGACATCGATGCCATCGAGATGGCGGCCGGCGAAGCGTTGCTGGCCGCGTTCGACGGCACGCTCACGCTGGTGATGGTGCTCGGGATCATGACGCTGGGCGTGGACTGGCGCCTGGCGCTGGTCGCGCTGCTGCCGTTCCCGCTGATGGGACTCGCCTTCTGGTACATCTCGACCCACATCCAGAAGGCCGAGGGGGATGCGCTCAAGGGTTTCTCGAAGCTGAACGACCATGTGCAGGAGTCGCTGTCCGGCGTGCGCACGCTGCGCGCCCTCGGCCTCGAAGCGCGTAGCAGCACCCAGTTCGGCGTGCTGACGGCCAATGCGGCCGAGGCCAGCCTCACCGCACAGAAATGGGAAGCGGCCTATGAACCAGCGGTCGGCCTGGCGCTGACCGCCGCCACCGGCCTGACGCTGGGCCTGGGCGGCTACCTGGTCTGGCAGAACGAACTGACGGTCGGCGCGTTGACCAGCTTCACGATGTACCTGGGCCAGCTGATCTGGCCCATGTTCGCCGCCGGCTGGGTGGTTACGCTGATCGAACGGGGCCGCGCCGGCATGGCGCGCCTGCAGCCGCTGCTCGAGGCGCCGCTGTCGGTCGAAGACGCCGGCACGATCGACCAGGTGGGCCAGGGCCCGCTGGTGCTCGAAGGCGTCACGTTCACGTATGGCGTGAACGGCGCCGGCAAGGACGGCGCGGCCGCTGACGACACGGCGCAGGCGCCCGCCCTCTCCGGCGTGTCCGTCACGCTCGAACCCGGCCAGACGCTGGGCCTCGTCGGCCCGACCGGCTCGGGCAAATCGACGCTGCTGCGCGTGCTGCTACGCCAGGCGACACCGCAGCAGGGCCACGTGCGCTGGGCCGGGCAGCCGCTCGACGCCTATCGCCTGAGCGCCCTGCGCAGCGCCACCAGCTGGGTGCCGCAAGAGTCGTTTTTGTTCTCGGCCACGATTGCCGAAAACATCGCGCTGGCCCGGCCTGACGCCACGCGCGCAGAGGTCGAGGGCGCGGCGCGCATGGCCGCCATCCACGACGACATCTTGCGCTTCCCGTACGGCTATGACACGCCGGTCGGCGAAAAAGGCATCACGCTGTCGGGCGGCCAGCGCCAGCGCGTGGCGATTGCCCGCGCGCTGCTGGCCGACAATCCGCTGCTGCTGCTGGACGACGCGCTGTCGGCGGTGGACACCGGCACCGAAACGCGCATCCTCGAGCACCTGGCCGAGCTGCGCCGCGCGCGGCCCGAGCGCGCCGCCATCATCGCCAGCCACCGCTTGTCGGCGGTGGTCGCGGCCGACCACATCGTGGTGCTGCGCGCCGGACGCGTGATCGAAGCGGGCACGCACGACGAACTCTTGCTGCTGGATGGCTGGTACGCCAGCCAGTGGCGCTATCAACAATTGGAGGCCAGCCTTGACGCAACCTGAAGCAACGCTGGACACGGCCGACGCATCCATCACCACGAACGCGCCGCCGCCCAAGCTTGATAACAGCCTGGAACGCGGCGTGATGCGCGACCAGGCCAGACTGGCCACGCGCCTGCTGCGCCGCGCCGCCGCGCCCGAACGGCGCCCCCTGATCATCGCCACGCTGTGGCTGATCCTGGCGGCGGCCTTCGAAGTGGTCGGCCCGCTGCTGGGCAAGGCGCTGATCGATGACCACCTGCTGCCGCGCCATCTCGACTGGCCGCAGATGGCCCTGCTGCTGGGCGGCCTGGTGGTCACCGGCTGGGTCTCGAGCTGGGTGCGCTATCTGCAACTGATCCGCCTGTCCGGCGTGGCGATGCGCTCGGTGCAGCGCCTGCGCGAGTGGGTCTATGACCACGTGCTGCGCCTGCCGATGGCATTTTTCGACCGCGCCATCACCGGCCAGCTGGTCAGCCGCGTGACGAACGACACCGAAGCCGTCAAGACGCTCTACATCCAGGTCCTGTACGTCTTGCTCGACAACTCGATCGTCCTGATCGGCACGATGGTCGCGATGGCCTGGCTCGACTGGCGCCTGATGCTGATCGTGCTGTTGCTGGTGCCCGCGGTGGTCGGCATCGTCTGGCTCTACCAGCGCCTGTCGGCGCCGGCCGTCACGCGCGCACGCGCGCTTCGCAGCGACATCAATGCGCAGATGGCCGAGTCGATCGGCGGCATGACCGTCCTGCAGGCCAGCAATGCCGAGCTGCGCTTCGGTGAACGCTTCCTGGCGACCAACCGCACCCACTACACGGCGCGCCTGGCCGAGCTGCGCGCCAATGCCTTCCTGCTGCGCCCTGCGCTCGACCTGCTCAACGTAGCCCTGCTGGCATTGGTGATCTTTGCCTTCGGCCGGCGCGAGATCGGCGCCGTCGAAGTGGGCGTGCTGTACGCGTTCGTCAGCTACATCGCGCGTGTGGTCGAGCCGCTCATCCAGATCACGATGCAGTTCAGCGGCCTGCAGCAGGCGGTGGTCGCGGCCGCACGCGTCAACACCCTGCTCGATGAAGCGGGCGCACCGGAACACGACGTGGACCGCATGGACGGTGAGAACGCGTTTTCGCCCGATGCCCCGGCAGTCAGCGTGCGCAACGTCGACTTTGCGTACGTTCCCGGCCAGCCGGTGCTGCACGACCTGTCGCTGGACGTCCCGCAAGGTGCGTTCTTCGGCATCGTCGGCCACACGGGCAGCGGCAAGTCGACGCTGCTGTCGCTGCTGCTGCGCTACTACGTCGTCGAACAGGGCAGCATCGAGATCGGCGGCGTGCCGCTGGCGAAGATCGGCAACGAGCGCTTTCGCAACGAAGTGGGCCTGGTGCCGCAGGACCCGTTCATCCTGGCCGCCAGCGCGCGCGAAAACATCGACATGGGCCGCGGCCTGCCGCTCGAACGCCTGATGGATGCAGCGCGCGCGGCGCATGCGCATGACTTCATCAGCGCGCTCGAACAGGGTTACGACACGCAGCTGGGCGAAGGCGGCTCACGCCTGTCGTCGGGCCAGAAGCAGCTGATTGCCATTGCCCGCGCGCTGGCGGGCGAGCCGCGTGTCCTGCTGCTCGACGAAGCAACGTCGCGCATCGACAGCGCCACCGAACAGGTGGTGCAACAGGCGCTGGAAGAATTGCGCGGCAAGGTGACCATCATCGCCATCGCGCACCGCCTGTCGACGATCCGCGACGCCGACCGCATCATCGTGCTCAACCACGGCAAGATCACCGAGGCCGGGCCGCACGAAGAATTGATGCGGATCGAGGGTGGCCTGTACCAGCGCCTGTATCTGCTGCAGCAGATCGCGCTGTAGGGGATTCCCGGCGGAGCAGCTCAGGGGCGGCTCCAGTTGACGCAGCCGCCCGGGGCGCCCGCCCCGCTCACCAGCAGCGCGCCGTGCCGGTACAACGTCAGATGGTCCCTGGCCGGGATGGCCATCACGACCACGCCCATTGCGCGGTCGCTCCAGACCAGGCGCCCGTCGACGGCGTCGAGTGCGGCGAACACGTCACGCGGCCCGACACCCGGATGAAACACGACCGTGGTGAGGTTTTGTCCGGACGGCGGCACGAGCGCCCAGCCACCGAGGGCGGCGCTGCCGGCGGCCAGCAGCGCCAGGCTGGCCAGCGAGCCGCGCGCACCCGTGCCGCCACCGCGCCGCTGCAACCAGCGCCAGCCCAGCACCAGTGGCACGATGCCGAACACGACCAGCCAGGCCAGGTCCCACAACAGCGGATCGGGACTGTCGATGCGGATGCGGTGGATGCCCAGCAGCCAGTGCGACAGCAGTGCATCGATCGTATGCCACAGCCCGAAGCCGACCAGCATGGCGCCCGCCAGTGGCCGGCCCCAGTCCAGCGCGCCGCGCCGCTGCGCGCGCCACAGGCCCGCCAGGCCCACGAGCGCGACCACGTACATCAGCAGATGGAAGTAA
This sequence comes from Telluria sp. LT1R51-2, assembly GCF_059685775.1. NCBI lineage: Bacteria > Pseudomonadati > Pseudomonadota > Betaproteobacteria > Burkholderiales > Oxalobacteraceae > Telluria > Telluria sp. LT1R51-2. The sequence continues at coordinate 3,448,893 of NZ_JCASIM010000001.1, forward strand.
CCATCCCACAGCACCTGCAGGCGCAGGTCGTCCATGCCGGGCACGAGGCTAAACAGATGGTGCCATTGCAGGATCTGGTGCAGCAGGATACCGTCGAAGAAACCGCCCAGGGCAAAGCCCAGCGTCCCGCCCCACCTGACCCACGGTGATGTCCACATGACCGACCTCTACACAGATAATGTCCGGCCAGTATAGGTCGATGGTTCGACGGCGCACGCACGCTTGCCAGTGCTGCGTGAGACACTTGGAAACGATGCCGCTGTGTCATTTTTGTGACATTTCACGACAAACTGAATTTCTTGTTTGCAACAGCAATATAATGTTTCAAACCAACTTCTGCCGGTTGTTCCCGGTGCGACGAAACCACGGCATGTTCGCTATCCTGCACCGCGCCCTGTCGCGCTCCCGATCCAACGCCGTGGCCCTGTCCCTGTGCGTGGCATCGGCCTGTGCGTTTGCCAGTAACGCCCCGGCGCTCGATGCGCGCCTGGCCGAGATCCGGGAAGTCAACCGCATCGTTCCCGAACGCGCCCTGCCGATGCTCGAAGCCATCGAGGACCAGGCACGCGTGGCACCGCTGCCGCAGCGGATCGAATTTCTGAACCAGATGGCCGCCGCCCGCCACGGCATGGGTCAGCATGCGCAGGCATTCGCGCTGGCCAACGAACTCATTACCCTGGGCCGCCAGCACGACCATACCGGCGCACTGGCCAAGGGCCTCCTGATGCAGGGGTATGCCGCGTTCGCGCAGCACCGCCCGGGCGAATCCCATCGCCTGATCTGGGAGGCCGAGAAGCTGGCCAACACCACGAGCGACATCGATCTGCGCGTGCGCGCCGCGATATCGTCGGGCGAATCGTATGCCGAGGAAGGCAACCTGCCGCGCGCCCTGCAGGGCCTGCAGAGCGCCGCTGCGCTGGCGCGCTCGAGCGGCGATCCGATCCATACGGTGATGGCGCTGTATTCGCTGGCGCGCCTGTATTTGCAGATGCGCGAACCCGAAAAAGGCTTCGCCGTGCTGGACGAGGCCTACGCCGCCGCGGCCAGCGCCAACTCGCCCGGCCGCACGATGCTGCTCAAGCGGATGGAATACGGCCTGGCGATGGACAGCGGGCAGAATGAGCGCGCGCTGCGCGTGCTGCAGGAAGGCCTGGCGCTCGAGCGCAAGATCGGCGCCAGCAATCGGATCGCCGGCACCCTGGTCAACCTGTCCGACTGGTATCTCAAGACGGGCGACTACCGCAATGCGGTCAGCTACGCGCAGCAGGCAGTCGATGCCGCGCGCCCGCTGAACGATCGCAAGCTCGACGCGATCGCGCACCTGAACCTGGGCCAGGCCTTCCTGGCCACCGGACGGCTCGTCGATGGCAAGCGCCATATCGAGGCCGGTATCGCCGGCTATGAAGAAATGGGCGACAAGCCCGAACTGCAAACCGCGCTGGTGGAATACGGCGAGGCGCTCGAGCGCGCGGGCGATTTGCCGGGCGCCCTGAAGGCCTACCACCGCGAGCGCACCCTGTCGAACGAACTGTTCGAAAAGCGCCGCCAGCAGGCGATGCTCGAGCTGCAAGAGAAATACGAAGCCGAACGCAAGCAGCGCCAGATCGAACTGCTGCGCAGCGAGAACACGATCAAGTCGGCCGAAATCGACAACCGCCGCCTGCAGCAGCGCGTCTGGTGGCTGGTACTGGCCGTGATCGCGCTGGCGGCAGTGGTGGTGGGCCTGTTGTATCGCAAGGTGCGCCACGCCAATGCGCAGCTGCATGCCAAGAACACCGAACTGAAGCAGCAAAGCGTGCGCGATCCCCTCACGGGCCTGTACAACCGCCGTCACTTCCTCGAATACATGCGCGCGCTGCCGGCGTCCGTCCCGACAGCGCCCGGCGAAGAAGGCGTCGGCGCACTGTTCCTGCTCGACGTCGATCACTTCAAGCACATCAACGATACCCACGGCCACGCGGCCGGCGACACGGTGCTGACCACGATTTCGGCCAGCCTGGCCGAGATCCTGCGCGAGACCGACATGATCGTGCGCTGGGGCGGCGAAGAGTTCCTGGCTTTCCTGCCGTCGGTGCCGCGCCATCGGATGGACGAAGTGGCCGCGCGCATCCTGGCAGGCCTCAATGCCACCGTCATCGATCACGCCGGCGTGCAGATTAAGGTGACCGTGTCGATCGGTTTCGCGCCGTTCCCGCTTGCCGTCGGCAAGCAGATGATGGCGTGGGAACGCGTGGTCAACCTGGTGGACATGGCGCTGTACATGGCCAAGTCGCATGGCCGCAACCGCGCTTACGGCGTGCGCGGCTTTGCCGATGGCGAACGTGTCAGCCTGGATGTGATCGAACAGAACCTGGAACACGCCTGGCGCTCGGGCCAGGTCGACATGGCCATCGTGTACGGCGACCCGGACATGCCGCGCGCCGCCAACGCTTAACCTTCCTTGTCCTTGTCCTTGTCCTTGTCCTTGTCCTTGCCAGCATTCTCCTGAATCACCTGGCCTGCCCGCTCGACCGACTTGCCCATCTTCTCGGTGGCGCGCTCCAGGCCCCGGCTGGCTTCCTGCGTCGCATTGCCGACTTTCGCGCGCGCATCGTCGACTGCGTCGTCGGCGCGGGCGATTTCATCCTTCACCGAATTGGTGACCCCGGCAGTGGCCTGATCGAGTGCCTTGCCGACGCGCTCGGCCGGGCCCTTGCCCTCGTCGTCACGCGCGCAGCCGGCCAGCGCCAGCAGCAGTGCCGCCGCCAGCAGCGTGTTCGTGGTGATGGCTTTCATGCTGTGCTCCTTGTTTTCAACGCGTTCAATACTACACAAGGCGGGGCGGCGTGGCTGTCCTTACGGGGTCAGCGCGAAGGATCGGCCAGCGGATGGTCGCGCCGGCCGGCGTCGATGCGCGCCTTGACTTCGCGCGTGCGCGCGTCCTCGCCCCAGCGTTTGGTAAACGTGGCCAGGCGGGTGCGCGCCTGTTCGAAGCTGCCCGCATTCAGCAGGCGCTCGATGGCGTTGTTGGCGGTGGTCCACGCGGCGCGGCGCTGCTCGGCGCGGGTGCAGGCCGCTGCCGCCGTGTTGAGCGCACTTTGTACCTGGCGCAGCTGCTCGGGCGTCGCGCGGGTCTTGCGCAGCGCAATCAACTCGTCCTGCGCGTCCTTCGGTTTGCACTCCTTGGCCAGTGCAACGGCCGATGCCATGCGCCGCTCGATGCGGGCCGCAGTGGGTTTGGTCAGCATCCAGGCCAGCCACAGGACGCTCAGGCCGATGAGCCACCAGCGCAGGCGGATCGGTTTGCGCGTCGGGACGACGGGGCGTGGCGCGGCGTTCGCGCGAACGGGCGGCGGCGGCGGCGGGACGGGCCTCGGGGCAGGCGCTGGCTGGATTACTGGCGCGGGCGGCACTGGCGGCTTTGGTGGCATTGGTGGCACTGGTGGCGTTGGCGACACCGGTGGCACCGCTGGCATCACGACCGGCGGCGCCGGCACGGCGCTGACCGGCCCCTGCGCCGTTCCGCACCACGGGCAAAAATCGACCGGATGGGGAAACGCGCGGCCGCAGCCGGTGTTGATGCAGGAATCGTCGTGTGCCATGGTGCCCCGTATTTCGCTGTTGCCGTAAGTGCCGAAAGACGGCCTGCCAACTGCTGTCTTGATCGTGATCGAAGGCCGCATGATAGCGCCCCGCAGGCCCACGCGTCGCGCTGTTTGCTCGGTAGCGCCGCCTGATCCCTGACGGTGCAACGGAACGTATAATGGCCGCTTCCCTCTTCCCTCCTTGTGCGCCAATGACCGCTGCCGCCTCCCTTCTTTCCGACGACGACCTGCCCGCCACCGTGGTGGACGCCGCGACCGCGCACCTGGCGGCCGTGCTGTCGATCGCCCTCGAACACGGCCCGGCGCACAAGGCGCTGGTCGTGTACGACACACGCACGCCGCTGGCGCGTGCCCTGCTCGCGGGCTACCGGCGCAATCTGCCCGACGCGGTGTTCGTCGACTTCGACAGCGTGACGCCCGATGCGGTGCTGGCGGCGTTTCGTTCGATGGCCGCGCACGATCTGGTGGTGCTGGTCCAGTCGACCAATTTCCGGCTCGACGGCTTTCGCATCCGCGTCGAGCTGTTCAAGCTCGATCTGAAAGTGATCGAGCACGTGCACCTGTCGCGCATGCCCGGCATCCAGGGCGAACACTACATCAATGCGCTGGCCTACGACCCCGCCTACTTCCGCGGCACCGGGCGCGCGCTCAAGGCGCTGATCGATAGCGCGCCGCATGGCCGCGTGGTCGGCGGCGGCGAGACGCTCACGTTTGCCTCGCCGTTCGAAGCGGCCAAGCTGAATATCGGCGACTACAGCGAGATGAACAACGTCGGCGGCCAGTTCCCGATCGGCGAAGTGTTCACCGAAGCACAAGACCTCGAAGCCGTGCATGGCCGGGTGCAGATCCACGTGTTCGGCGATACCAGTTACCGCTCGAACCATCCCGACGTGCCGGTCACCTTGATCATCGAAGCGGGTCGCGTGACCGGCACCGAACACGCCACGCCCGCGTTCGAGCAGGTGCTCGAGAACATCCGTCTCGAGGAAGGCGAAGTCTGGGTGCGCGAGCTGGGCTTCGGGCTGAACCGCGCCTTCACGCGCGACCTGCGGGTCGACGATATCGGGACCTATGAGCGCATGTGCGGGATCCACCTGTCGCTCGGCGCCAAGCATGGCGTGTACACGAAGCCGGGCTTCAAGCGCAAGGATGCGCGCTTTCACATCGACGTGTTCGCGGTCACCGATGCGGTGTTCCTGGGCGACGTGCAGGTGTATGCCGACGGGCGCTGGCTGGCCTGAACCGGACCGCGCCCACCCGCGGATGGTATGATTTCGACCTCATTTACCAGGGCCCCATGATGCCAGACACCGTACCCCAGCACGTCAGGGAAATCCAGGCCATCGCCGCCGTGCCGCGCGTGCTGGAAACCGTGGCGACCATGACCGGACTGGGGTTCGTCTGCATTGCGCACGTCACCGACACGACCTGGACCACCTGCGCCGTGCACGACGAGCTCGGGTTCGGCCTGCAGGCGGGCGACCCGCTCGACGTCACCACCACGCTGTGCGAAGAAGTGCGCGCGACGCGCCAGCCGATCGTCATCGACAGCGTGCGCGACAGCGATTCGTACCGCGACCACCACACGCCGCGCCTGTACGGGTTCCAGAGCTATTTTTCGATCCCGATCTTCCGTCCCGACGGCGACTACTTCGGCACGCTGTGCGGTCTCGATCCCGAGCCGGCGGCACTGAGCGAGGGCGCCACGATGTCGGCGCTGACGCTGTTTGCCGAACTCATTTCGCGCCAGCTCGAAACCGACCGCTCGCTGCGCGACACGCGCTCGGACCTGCTGTCCGAACGCGAAACGGCCGAACTGCGCGAACAGTTCATCGCGGTGCTGGGCCACGACCTGCGCACGCCCCTGAGCGCCATCCTGACCGGCGCCGAACTGCTCAAGCGCCGCAGCACCGATCCGGCCACCGACAAGATCGTCGAACGCATGCGCAGCAGCGCCATGCGAATGGCCGGCCTGGTCGACAACGTGGTCGATTTCACGCGCGGGCGCATGGGCTCGGGCCTGGCGCTCGAACTGTGTCAGAGCGCCGACGTGCACCTGATGCTCGACCAGGTCGTCGACGAGCTGCGCGGCGTGTACCCCGACCGCGTGATCCGGTCCGACATCGCGCGTGACATCGCGCTGCGCAGCGATCCGCAGCGGCTCGCCCAACTGCTGTCGAATCTGCTCAAGAATGCGCTGCTGCACGGCGACAGCGGGGAGCCGATCCACGTGGACGCGCGCGTCGACGGCGCCAGCTTCGTGCTCGCCGTGAGCAACGCCGGCCCCGATCTGAGCCAGGCCGTCATCGACCAGCTGTTCAAACCCTACTGGCGCGCCACCTCGCGCGCCGGCGACGAAGGCCTGGGACTGGGCCTGTACATCGTCGACCAGATCGCGCGCGGCCACGACGGCGCGATCGGCGTCACGTCAATGGACGGGCGCATCACGTTCACCTTCAGCATGCCGGCGGCATAGCTTTCTCCCGGTGCTTGCCGGCCTGGCCGCACCTGCCCATACTGTTTGCCATTTGTGCAACCATGTCTGGAGAAGAAGATGCGTTCCGCCCTGCCCCGCCGCCACGCCCATATTGTGTATCTCGCCGCCTGCATCGCAACGCTGGCTGCTGCCGGCGCACACGCCGATGACAGCGCCGACGACAGCGCCGCCATCGCCCGCATCGAGTCCGGCCTGCGCCCGGAAGTCGCCCTGGCCGATGTGCCGGTGGCGCCCCTGGCCCTCATCGACGAAATGAAACGGCTGAACGTGCCGGGTATCAGCGTGGCAGTGATCAAGGACGGCAAGGTGGCCTGGACGCGCGGCTATGGCGTGGCCTGGACCGGCGGACCCGCCATTACGCCGCAGACGCTGTTCCAGGCAGCCTCGCTCAGCAAACCCGTGTCGTCCATGGCAGCGCTGCGCATGGTCGAACAGGGCAAGCTCGATCTGGACGCCGGCATCGACCAGGCGCTCACCAGCTGGACGCTGCCCAAGGGTGACGGCACGCCGAGCCTGCGCCAGCTGCTGTCGCACACCGGCGGCATGAGCGTGTCGGGCTTTCCCGGCTACGCCGCCGGCAAGAGCGTGCCGACGCTGCAGCAAGTGCTCGACGGCGCCGGCCCCGCCAACACGAAAGCCATCCGGGTCACTGCGGCGCCGGGTTTGGCCTTCCGCTACTCGGGCGGCGGCTACACCGTGGTGCAGCAGGCGATGATCGACCACGCCGGCCAGCCATTCGACGCGATCCTGCGCGAACTGGTGCTGGCGCCGCTGGGCATGAGCGCCAGCACCTATGCGCAGCCACTGCCGCCAGAGCTGGCGCCCAACGCCGCGCGGCCGCATGACGAAGACGGCAAGCCGTTCCCCGGCGGCGCCTACACCTATCCCGAGCAGGCTGCCGCTGGCCTGTGGACCACGCCGCACGACCTGGCGCGTTTCGCGATCGCCATCCAGCAGGGCGCGGCCGGGGCGACGGACGGCGTGCTCTCGCCCGCGATGACGCGCACGATGCTCCAGCCGGTGAAGAACAACTATGCGCTGGGCTTGCAGATACAGGACGGCGGCAAGGGCTTCAGCCACGGTGGCAGCAACCAGGGCTTCAAGGCGGTGTTCTACGCTGGCGTCGCTGACGGCAACGGCGCGGTCATCCTGACCAACGGCGACAATGGCATCGACGTGGCAGCAGGTCTGATGCGCGCCATCGCCTACGAATACAAATGGGACACCAACCAGACCAAGCTGCGCAAGGCCGTCCCCCTCGCGCCGGAAACGCGGCGCACGCTGGTGGGGCGCTACCAGCTCGACGCCGTGACGGACTTCGAGATCGCCGAGCGCAAGGGCGAGCTGGTGGTCAAGCAGCGCGGCGGCCAATGGGAACCGTTGTACGCGGAATCGGACAAGGTCTTGTTCGTGTTGTCGCGCGACCTTGAACTGCACCGCTACGACGCCGACTTTGGCACGATCGTGCAGGGCACGTGGGTGCGGGGGTATGCGCGCGTGACCGACATGTACTGAACATGCAATAAGCATGCAGGCGCCGCCATTGGTGTGGCGCGCGCCACATGTATCTGGATTTTTACAAATACGTTAAGCAATTGAGGAATATCAACGATAGAATTCCTGTCATATTTCCAACAACAAATCCAGGGGAATCATGTTTCGTTTGCCAATCGGCGTAGCAGCTCTATGCCTCGCAGCATCATCGTTTGCCGCAGCACCGTTCGACGACAAGTTCCGCCAGCTCGATGAGCTGCTGCCGACCCCAGGCACGATCCGCACCGCCTCCGGCGCCCCGGGCCACGCCTACTGGCAGCAACGCGCCGATTACACGATCCGCACCACGCTCGATGAAGCCAAACGCGCGCTCTCCGGCGCCGGCACCGTCACCTACCACAACAATTCCCCGGATACCCTCAAATACCTGTGGGTGCAGCTCGACCAGAACATCTACAAGACCGATTCGGATGCGCGCCAGAGCGCCATCCTGCCTTCGCGCGATGCCTGGGCCAACGGTACACAGACCACCGGCCTGAAATACGATGCCCTGCGCACCGTTCTCGAGGGGCGCACCTTCCCCGGCGGCTTCGACATCCTGGCAGTCAAGGATGCGGGCGGTCGCCCGCTGCCGTACACGATCAACAAGACGATGATGCGGATCGACCTGCCGCAGCCACTCAAACCCGGCGCGAAGGTGACGTTCGGGATCGACTGGCGCTACAACATCAATGAGCAGAAGGTGCTGGGCGGGCGCGCCGGCTACGAAACCTTCGACGACAAGAACGACCTGTTCGAAGTCGCCCAGTGGTTCCCGCGCATGGCCGCCTACTACGACGTGTATGGCTGGCAGCACAAGCAGTTCCTGGGCTCGGGCGAATTCACGCTGGAATTTGGCGACTACGACGTGCGCATCACGGTGCCGGGCGACCACATCGTCGCTTCAACCGGCGAACTGCAAAATCCGGGCGAGGTCCTGACGGCCGCCCAGCGCGATCGCCTGCAGCAGGCGAAGACGGCGAAAAAGCCGGTCATCATCGTGACCCAGGCCGAAGCCGAAGCGGCCGAGAAGGTCCGTAGCACGGCGATGAAAACCTGGCACTTCAAGGCGAAGAACGTGCGTGACTTCGCGTTCGCGTCGAGCCGCAAGTTCATCTGGGACGCGCAGGCGGTCAAGAGCGGCAAGCAAGACGTGCTGGCGATGTCGTACTACCCGAAGGAAGGCAATCCGCTGTGGGAAAAGTACTCGACCCAGGCGATCATCCACACCATCGAGCAGTACAACAAGTACTCGTTCGACTACCCGTACCCGACCGCGATCTCGGTCAACGGTCCGGTGGGCGGCATGGAATACCCGATGATTTCGTTTAACGGTCCGCGTCCGAGCAAGGACAAGAAGACCGGCGAGCTGACGTACTCGCAGCGCACCAAGTATGGCCTGATCGGCGTGATCATCCACGAAGTGGGCCACAACTACTTCCCGATGATCGTCAATTCGGACGAGCGCCAGTGGACCTGGATGGATGAAGGCCTGAACTCGTTCGTGCAGTTCCTGGCGCAGGAAGCCTGGGAAGCCAACTGGCCGGGCGGCCGCGGCGACCCGCGCGCCATCACCACCTACATGAAGAGCACGAATCAGGTGCCGATCATGACCAACTCCGAATCGGTCCTGCAGTTCGGTAACAACGCCTATGCGAAGCCGGCCACCGCGCTGAACGTGCTGCGCGAAACGGTGCTGGGCCGCGAACTGTTCGACTTCGCGTTCAAGGAATACGCCGAGCGCTGGAAGTTCAAGCGCCCGACGCCGGCCGACTTCTTCCGCACGATGGAAGACGCGTCGGGCACGGACCTCGACTGGTTCTGGCGCGGCTGGTTCTACACCACCGATGCGGTGGACGTGAGCGTGGACGGCATCACCGAGTACACGGTGTCCTCCAAGGACCCTGAAGTCGAGAAAGCCATGGCGCGCGCACGTCGCGCCGCCGAGCCGGTGTCGATCACGGACCAGCGTAACAAGGGCATGCCACGCCGCGTCGATGCGCATCCCGAACTGAAGGACTTCTACAACGAGAACGACGAGTTCACCGTCACCAACAAGGACCGCAACAAGTTCGCGGAAACGACGGCCGATCTGGAAGACTGGGAAAAGGCGCTGCTCAAGGAAGGCAAGCACCTGACGCTGGTCGACTTCTCGAACGTGGGCGGCCTGGTCACGCCACTGATCGTGGAACTGACGCTGAAGAACGGCCAGAAAACCATCGAGCGCATCCCGGCCGAAGTGTGGCGTTATTCGCCGACAAAGATCACGAAGCTGTTCGTCACCGATGAACCGATCGTCGGCCTGACGCAGGATCCGAACTGGGAAACGGCCGACGTCGACGTCAGCAACAACAGCTGGCCACGCAAGGCGACGCCGTCGCGTCTTGAACTCTTCAAGACCGAACGCGATCCGAACAACCTGATGCGCGACTTCAATTCGAAGCTCAAGACGAAGGATGCGCAAGGCACGCCGGCGCCGGAGGCGGCGCCAACGCCAGCGGAATAACGCGGCATCCAGTTGGTTCATTACCCGGGCGGAGCGATCCGCCCGATGTCATTTTTTGGGCACCACGATCATGAAACTCCCTCACCTGCACGCGGCCTTCGCGACCCTCACCCTTGGCGTTGCGATGGCCGCCAGCGCGGCCGGCCCGGCCTTCGACGACAAGTTCCGCCAGCTGGACGACCTGCTGCCGACGCCCGGCGTCACGCGCAACGCGGCCGGCGCACCGGGCCACGCCTACTGGCAGCAGCGCGCCGACTACAAGCTGCGCGTGACGCTCGATGAAGCCAGTCGCGCAATCAGCGGCGCCGGCACGGTCACGTACCACAACAACTCGCCCGACACGCTGTCGTACCTGTGGGTGCAGCTGGACCAGAACATGTTCCGCAGCGACTCGGACAACCGCAAGATCACCACGCTGCCGTCGCGCAGTGCGTGGCAGGCCAGGGGCAACGATGGCGTGAAGTTCGACGCGCTGCGCTTCACGCTGGAGGCAGGCAAGTTCGCCGGCGGCATCGAGATCGGGAGCGTGACCGGCAGCGACGGCCGCGCGCTGGCGCACACGATCAACAAGACGATGATGCGGATCGACCTGCCGCAACCACTCAAGCCGGGTGCAAAGGTGTCGTTCAACGTGGCCTGGCGCTTCAACATCCCCGAAATGAACGTGCTGGGTCGCCGCATGGGCTTCGAGCGCTTCAAGGATGGCAACGACATCTACGAAATCGCGCAGTGGTTCCCGCGCATGGCCGCCTACTACGACGCCGCCGGCTGGCAGAACGCGCAATACCTCGGCGACGGCGAATTCACCCTGGAATTTGGCGACTACGACGTGGCGATCACGGTGCCAAGCGACCATATTGTGGCCGCCACGGGCGAACTGCAGAACGCGGGCGAGGTCCTGACCAGCACCCAGCGCGAGCGCCTGCAACAGGCCAAAAAGGCCGGCAAGCCCGTGATGATCGTGTCGCAGGCCGAAGCGCAGGCGACCGAAAAGGGGCGCGCCAGCGGCAACCGCACCTGGCGCTTCAACGCCAAGAACGTGCGCGACTTCGCGTTCGCGTCGAGTCGCAAGTTCATCTGGGATGCGCAGGGGATCAAGAGCGGCAAACAGGACGTGATGGCGATGTCGTACTACCCGGCCGAAGCGAATCCGCTGTGGGAAAAATACTCGACGCCGGCCGTGATCCACACGATCGAGCAGTACAACAAGTACTCGTTCGACTACCCGTATCCGGTGGCGATCTCGGTCAACGGGCCGGTGGGCGGCATGGAATACCCGATGCTGTCGTTTAACGGCCGCCGCCCCGTCAAGGATGCCAAGACGGGTGAGCTGACGTACTCGCAGGCCGCCAAGTATGGCCTGATCAGCGTGATCATCCACGAGGTGGGCCACAACTATTTTCCGATGATCGTCAATTCGGACGAGCGCCAGTGGACCTGGATGGACGAAGGGATGAACAGCTTCCTGCAGTTCCTGGCCGAACAGGCGTGGGAAGAGAACTATCCGGCGCGCCGTGGCGAGCCGCGCGACATCGTCGACTACATGCGCAGCACGAACCAGGCGCCGATCATGACGAATGCCGAGTCGACGCTGCAGCGCGGCGCCAACGCCTACGCCAAGCCGGCCACCGCCTTCAACATCCTGCGCGAGACGGTGCTGGGGCGCGAGCTGTTCGACTTCGCCTTCAAGGAATACGCCGAGCGCTGGAAGTTCAAGCGTCCTACCCCGGCCGATTTCTTCCGCACGATGGAAGACGCGTCGGGCACGGACCTCGACTGGTTCTGGCGCGGCTGGTTCTACACGACCGACGCCGTGGATATCAGCGTCGACGGCATCAGCGAGTACACGGTGTCGTCGAAGGACCCGGAAGTCGAAAAAGCCTGGCAGCGTGCGCGCCGCGCCGCCGAGCCGGTGTCGGTGACCGACCAGCGCAACCAGGGGATGCCGCGCCGCGTCGATGCGCATCCTGAGCTGAAGGACTTCTACAACGAACACGACGAATTCACCGTCACCAACAAGGACCGCAACAAGTTTGCCGAAACGACGGCCGACCTGGAAGACTGGGAAAAGGCGCTGCTCAAGGAAGGCAAGCACCTGACGCTGGTCGACTTTTCCAATCGCGGTGGCCTCGTGATGCCGCTGATTGTGGAGCTGACCTTCAAGAGCGGCAAAAAAACGATCGAGCGCATTCCGGCCGAAGTCTGGCGTTATTCGCCGAAGAAGATCACGAAGCTGTTCGTCACCGATGAACCGATCGTCGGCCTGACGCAGGACCCGTACTGGGAAACGGCCGACATCGATGTCAGCAACAATAGCTGGCCACGCAAGGCGACGCCATCGCGCCTGGAGCTGTTCAAGACTGAGCGCGATCCGAACAACCTGATGCGCGACGCGGCGACGCCATTAAAATCGGCACCAACCGCGGCACCAACCGCGGCACCGAAGGCGGCCCAATGACGCTGCGCGGATTGAAATCGCTGCTCCTGGCGCTGCTGCTGTGCGCCAGCACTGCGGCCAGCGCGCACCGCTTCCACTTCGGCATGACCGACATCTCGTACAACGCGCGCACCGAAAGCACGGAAATCGTCCACACGTACACGGCGCACGATATCGATGCGCTGCTGCTCAATCTGTACGGGCGCCAGTTCGACCTGAGCGACGCGGAAGACCAGGCCGTGCTGCGCACCTACGTCGAACGTCACTTCTGGCTCGCCGACAAGAACGGCAAGAAGCTTCCTGTGACCTGGGTCGGCATGACGGCCGATGCGCAAAGCGTCATGATCTACCAGGAACTGGCCGCCACGCCCCTGTCGACAACCGCCGTGATCCACCAGGGCGTCCTGGTCGACTTCATGGCCGAACAGGTCAACACCGTGAACCTCAACGAAGGCGGCGCCGTACGTTCGCTGACCTTCATGCGCCAGACGCTCGAACAGCCTGCGCGCTGAACCCTTACTCTGAAATTGCCATGCTGCTTCGTCCGATGCCTCTTCGCCCAATCGCTTGCGTGCTCGCCGCGCTGTTCGTCTCATCGACCGCCCACGCCGATGATTTCCAGCTCCAGCGCGTGCTGGTCGAAGGCGCCCGCGCCAGCCAGCTCGGGATCGCCGATTCGGCCGGCGCCGGCAGCGCCGGTGCGAAGGACCTGGCCGGGCGCATCGCCTACCGGCCGGGCGAACTGCTCGAAGTCACGCCCGGCCTGATCGCCAGCCAGCACAGTGGCGAAGGCAAGGCCAACCAGTTCTACCTGCGCGGCTTCAATCTCGACCACGGCACCGATCTGGCCACCTGGGTCGACGGCATGCCCGTCAACCAGCGCAGCCACGCGCACGGCCAGGGCTGGACCGACCTGAATTTTTTGATCCCCGAACTGGTGGGCCGGCTCGATTACCGCAAGGGCCCGTACTCGGCGCGCGAAGGCGATTTCTCGTCGGCCGGCGTGGCCTCGCTCAGCTATGCCAATCGCCTGGTGAAAAGTATCGCGTCCGCGACGGTCGGCCAGGACGGCTATGCCCGCACGATGCTGGCCGGCTCGCCCGAGGTTGCCGGCGGCAGCCTGCTGTACGCGCTGGAGCTGATGAAGAACGACGGCCCGTGGACGCGCCCCGACGGCTACCGCAAGGTCAACGCCGTGCTGCGCTACAGCCAGGGTTACGCCAACAATGGCTGGAACGTCACGGCGATGAGCTACAGCGGCCACTGGAATTCGACCGACCAGATCCCGCTGCGGGCCGTCGAGGATGGCCGCATCGGGCGCTTCGACCTCATCGACGACAGCGATGGCGGCAAGGCGCGGCGCCAGAGCATCTCGGGCATCTGGCGCAGCACGGATGCCGATTCGGCCTCGAAAGTCAGTGCCTACGTGATCCGCAACGAGCTTGAACTGTTCTCGAACTTCACCTACTTCTTGAACGATCCAGTGAACGGCGACCAGTTCGCCCAGCCTGACCGGCGCGTGACGAGCGGCGTGGACGCCACCCACACCTGGCACATGCACCGCAGCGACACGCTGTCGTCCGACCTGACGGTGGGCGCGCAGCTCCAGAACGACAATATCTTCAACGGCCTGTACGACACCCGCAAGCGCGCGCGGATTGCCACCACGCGCGAAGACCACATCGTCGAGACGAGTGGCGCGGTGTTCGTCGAGAATGCCACGCGCTGGAGCGATGCGCTGCGCACGGTCGTCGGTGTGCGCGCGAATAACTACCGCTTCCGCGTCGATGGCGACCGGCCTGAAAACGCCGGCAAGGCGCACGACACGCTGGTCACGCCGACGCTGAACATCGCCTACGGCCCATGGGCCTCGACCGAGCTGTATGCCAACTACGGCCACGGCTTTCACAGCAACGATGCGCGCGGCACGGTCGCCACGGTCGATCCGAAAACACTCGATGCGGTGGAGCGCACGCCGGGCCTCGTGCGTTCGCGCGGCGTGGAGTTTGGCCTGCGCACCGAGGCGATTCCGAAGATGCAGATGTCGCTGGCCGTGTACCGCCTCGACTTCGATTCCGAGCTGACCTATATCGGCGACGCCGGCAACACCGAGGCGGGCGATCCGAGCCGCCGCTACGGCATCGAGTTTTCGAACTACTACCGGCCCTACAAATGGCTGTCGGTCGACTTCGACGCCGCCTGGGCACGCGCGCGCTCGCTGGGCAACCGGATCCCGGGCGCCATCGAAGGCGTCGCGCAACTGGGCGTCACGGTCGACCGCAGCGGACCATGGTCGGGTTCCCTGCGCCTGCGCTGGTTCGGCCCACGCCCGCTCATCGAGGACGACAGCGTGCGTTCGAAGGCGAGCGTGACGCTCAACGGGCGCGTGGGTTACCAGCTGGCAAAGGACCTGCAGCTGGAGCTCGAAGCGTTCAACCTGACCAACCGGCGCGCCTCGGCGATCGACTACTTCTACGAGTCGCAACTGGCGGGCGAAACGGCGCCCGTGGCAGATGTGCATTTCCACCCGATTGAACCGCGCTCGCTGCGCCTGACGCTGGTCAAGACCTGGTGAAGTCTGGCCGGGCAGCAATGAAAGTGCTAGGCTAGCGGGATGACCACTCCGCCCCTGCCCTATCTCGATCCGTCGCACCTGACGGCCGCACTGCGCGACACCGGCTACGCCCTGCTGCGCCCTGACGACGTTGCGCTGCTGGCCGGTTGCAGCCTGCCGGATCTCGCCACGCTCGTGCCGAGCTGGGACCGGCTCGAACTCGACGATTACCTGAAGGATGGCGGGCGCTATCGGCGCCGGCGCCACTCGTGCTTTATCGACGACGGCGCCAGCCTGGTGCAGACGCCGCACCGCGCGCACTGGCAGCCGGTCGAGTACAACGCGCTGCACGGCGGCATGCACCGCCTGTTCGCGCCGATGGAAACGG
Organism: Telluria sp. LT1R51-2; assembly: GCF_059685775.1. NCBI lineage: Bacteria > Pseudomonadati > Pseudomonadota > Betaproteobacteria > Burkholderiales > Oxalobacteraceae > Telluria > Telluria sp. LT1R51-2. The sequence goes on from NZ_JCASIM010000001.1 coordinate 3,464,392, forward strand.
CGACCGTCGCCAACCCGGCCTGGGAACGCCTGCTGCGCGCGCTCGGCGCGGCCTGTTCGGCGGTAACGCCAGCACAGCCGTGGTTCGTCGAAGCGCACCAGTTCAGGATCGACACGGCGGACGGCATCGGCCGCCCGACACCGGAGGGCGCGCACCGAGACGGTGTAAATTTCGTGGCCGTGATCATGATTGGCCGCCACGGCATCAAGGGCGGCGAGACGCGCGTGTTCGACGCCGACGGCCCGGCCGGTCAGCGCTTTACGATGACCGAACCGTGGACACTGCTGCTGCTGGACGACGCCGCCGTGATCCACGAATCGACGCCGATCCAGCCGCTGGCCGAGCATGGTTACCGCGATACGCTGGTGCTGACCTGGCGCGCCGGGTCATTCCAGGGCGAAAACGCTTGAACAGAGCAAAAAAAACGCCCGCAGAACCTGTTGGTTGGCGGGCGGCAAATCCAATTTTCGGAGAAAACTGGAGGAGACAGTTCCAATATATCTCTTTTTATTGTGCAGTGCAATACGGTAGATCTACTGTTGTAAATTTGTAGAACGCCCTGCCAAACCGCCCATTTTTCCGCACTGCACTATTTGTAATGACACCCGTGCAGCCCTGCCGGGGGCGTCACATTTGCTACACTCAGTTGCTTGCCGGAGCGCCGGACCACCGGATTGCTGGACCAGGCCGCGATCACCCAGACACCATGAAAACCATTCGACATCCACGTGCCCTTGCCATCGCCCTTGGGGCTGCGTCGCTGTGCGCCGTCATTGCGCTGGCGACGATCAACCGCGCCGACGCCAAGGAAGAAAAGGCCGCGCCGCGCCCTGCCCTGAGCGTTACCACGACGCGTCCCGCCACCGCCAGCCTGCCGATCAACCTGACCGCCAACGGCAGCATCGCCGCCTGGCAGGACGCCGTCATCGGCAGCGAATCGAACGGGCTGCGCCTGAACGAAGTGCGGGTCAATGTCGGCGACGTGGTCAAGAAGGGCCAGGTGCTGGCCGTGTTCGCCGATGAAACCGTGCGCGCCGATATCGAGGGCGCGCGCGCCGCGCTGCTCGAAGCGAAGGCCAATGCCCTGGAATCCAGGGCAAACGCCGACCGCGCGCGGGCACTGGAAAGCTCCGGCGCCCTCAGTGCCCAGCAGGTCACGCAATACGTGACGGGCGAGCAGACTGGCGCCGCGCGCGTCCAGTCGGCCCAGGCCACGCTCACACAGCAGCAGCTGCGCCTGAAGTACACGCAGGTGACGGCGCCCGACAGCGGCGTGATCTCGGCGCGGGGCGCCACCGTCGGCGCCGTCGTCGGCGTGGGCACCGAACTGTTTCGCATGATCCGCCAGGGCCGCCTCGAATGGCGCGCCGAAGTGACGGCGCAGGACCTGGGCCGCATCAAGGCGGGCACGCGTGCCATCGTGCGCGGCGCGAGCGGGCTCGAAGTCACGGGCAAGGTGCGCGTCGTGGCGCCGTCGGTCGATCCGCAGACCCGGCTTGCGCTGGTCTATGTCGACCTGCCGCCGGCGCTGTCGGGCGACATGCCGCTCAAGGCCGGCATGTTCGCCAGCGGTCGTTTTGAACTGGGCACATCGAACGCCCTGACCGTGCCGCAGCAATCGATCGCGGTGCGCGACGGCTTCAGTTATGTATACCGCCTGAATGCCGACAGCCGCGTGAGCCAGTTGAAGGTCACCACGGGCCGCCGCCTGGGCGACCGGGTCGAGATTGTCGGCGGCCTGGCGGCTGACGCGCCGATTGTCGTCACCGGCGCCGGGTTCCTCAATGACGGCGATCTGGTACGCAATATAGCGACGCCCGCAGTTGCGCCAGCAGCCGCGCTGGGACCAGTACCAGCAAAGGCCGCACGATGAATTTCTCCGCCCTGTCGATCCGCAATCCGATCCCGGCGATCATGCTGTTCGTCCTGCTCACCGTAGCAGGACTGATGGCCTTCAATGCCAGCAAGGTGCAGGACTTCCCGGACATCGAACTGCCGATCGTCACCGTCACCGCCGTCCTCGACGGCGCCGCGCCGGCGCAGCTCGAAACCGAAGTCGCGCGCAAGATCGAGGACTCGGTCGCCACGCTGCAGGGCATCAAGAACATTTACACGCGCGTGCTCGACGGCGTGGCCACCGTCACGGTTGAATTCATCCTCGAGCGCGATTCGGCCGAAGCCGTCAACGACGTGCGCGACGCGGTCTCGCGCGTGCGCGCCGACATGCCGGCCGAGCTGCGCGAACCGACCGTCACCAAGGCCGCCACGGCCGGGCGCGTCGTCTCCACCTTCACGATCGCCGCGGCCGAGGGCTCGGGCCTGGACGACCAGGACCTGAGCTGGTTCGTCGACAACGACGTCGCCAAGCGCATGCTGGGCGTGCCGGGCCTTGGTGAAATCCGGCGCGTGGGCGGCGTCACGCGCGAGATGCGCGTGGAGCTCGATGACCAGAAGATGGCGGCGCTGCGCGTCTCGGCGCTGGATATCTCGCGCCAGCTGCGCAATGTGCAGCGCGAGGCGCCAGGCGGCCGGGGCGACGTCAGCGGCGTCGAGCAATCGGTGCGCACGCTGGCCACCGTCGGCACCGCGCAGGCGCTGGCCGCGATGGAGATCCCGCTGCCGGACGGGCGCCACGTGCGCCTGGACCAGGTCGCGCGCGTGCTCGACACCGTGGAAGAACCACGCGCCCTGGCCGAGCAGGATGGCCGCCGCGTCGTCGCCTTCGAAGTGTTCCGCACGCGCGGGGCCGGCGAGATCGATGTCGCCACCGGCGCGCGCGCCGCGATGGAACAGCTCAAGAAAGAAAACCCGAAGCTGATCGTCAACGAAGTGATCGACAACTCGGTGTCGGTCGACGAGAACTTCGACGCCTCGATGCACATGCTGTACGAAGGCGCGCTGCTGGCGGTGCTGGTCGTGTGGTGGTTCCTGCGCGACTGGCGCGCCACATTGATCGCCGCGGCCGCCCTGCCCCTGTCGGTGATTCCGGCCTTCCTGGGCCAGTACCTGTTTGGCTACACGCTCAATATGGTCACGCTGCTGTCGCTGGCCCTCGTGATCGGCGTACTGGTCGACGATGCGATCGTCGAGATCGAAAACATCTCGCGCCACCTCCACATGGGCAAGTCGCCGATGCAGGCCTCACTCGAGGCGGCCGACGAAATCGGGATGGCGGTCATCGCCACCACGTTCGCGCTCGTGGCCGTGTTTTTGCCGACCGCCTTCATGGGCGGCATCCCCGGCAAATTCTTCAAGCAGTTCGGCTGGACTGCCGTGCTGGCGATCCTGGCGTCGCTGCTGGTGGCGCGCCTGCTCACGCCGATGATGTGCGCGTACCTGCTCAAGGCGCCGAAGAACGCCGGCGTGGCCGGTCACGAGCCGCAGGATGGCGCGATCATGCGGCGCTACCTGGCCGTGATGCAGTGGTGCCTGCGCCGCCGTGGCCTGACGATGCTGGGCGCCGCCGTGTTCTTTGCGGGCTCGCTGGCGCTGGTGCCGTTGCTGCCGACCGGCTTCATGCCGCCGGCCGACCGCTCGCAGACGCAGGTCAACGTCGAACTGGCGCCGGGCGCCACGCTGGCCCAGACCCGCGCCGTGGCCGAACAGGTGCGCCTGGAACTGATGAAGGTCGAAGGCGTGACGAGCATCTTCAGTTCGATCGGCGGCGGCTCGAGCGGCGACGCGTTCTCGCCCGGCGCCGCCGCCGAAGCACGGCGCGCTGTGCTGACGGTGAAAACGGTGGACCGGGGTGACCGCGACGTGAAGCTGGGCGTGATCGAAAACACGATCCGCGACCGCGTGGCCGCCATTCCCGGCGCGCGCTTCACGGTCGGCATTCCCGATGCCGGCACCAAGATGCAGCTGGTGCTGCGCAGCGAAGACGCGAATGCGCTCAGCACCGCTGCGCGCCAGGCCGAGCGCGAATTGCGTGGCCTGCCCGGCATCGGCAACGTCAGTTCGAGCGCGTCGCTGGTGCGCCCCGAAATCATCGTGCGACCCGACTTTGCGCGCGCGGCCGACCAGGGCGTGACGGCGGCGGCAATCGGCGAGACGGTGCGCGTGGCGACCGCCGGCGACTATGAACAGTCGCTGGCCAAGATGAACCTGGACGAGCGCCAGGTGCCGATCCGCGTGAAGCTGCCGGATTCCGTGCGCGCCGACCTGGATGCGATCGGGCGTCTGACGGTGCCCGGCAAGAATGGCCCGGTGCTGCTCTCGACCGTGGCCGACATCACGATGGAAAGCGGCCCGGCGCAGATCAATCGCCTGAACCGCACCCGCAACGTCACGCTCGACGTCGAACTCTCGGGTCGCTCGCTCGGCGAAGTCAATACCGCGGCGCGCGCGCTGCCCGTGTTCCAATCGCTGCCGTCGTCGGTAACGATCGCCGAGCTGGGCGACGCCCAGGAAATGCAGGCGCTGTTTGCCAGCTTCGGCCTGGCGATGCTGATCGGCGTGCTGTGCATCTACGGCGTGCTGGTGCTGCTGTTCTCGGACTTCATGCAGCCGGTGACGATTCTGGCTGCGCTGCCGCTGTCGATCGGCGGCGCCTTCGTGGCGCTGCTCGTCACCAGCAATGCGCTGTCGATGCCGACGATGATCGGCCTGATCATGCTGATGGGGATCGTGACCAAGAACTCGATCCTGCTGGTCGATTACGCGATCCTGGCGCGCGAGGCGGGCATGAACCGTTTTGATGCGCTGGTTGACGCCTGCCACAAGCGCAGCCGGCCAATCGTGATGACCACCATCGCGATGGGCGCCGGCATGCTGCCGCTGGCGCTGGGGTTCTCGGGTGACCCGAGCTTCCGCTCGCCGATGGCGGTGGCCGTGATCGGTGGCCTCATCACGTCGACGTTACTGAGCCTGCTGGTGGTGCCGGCCGTGTTCACGTATGTCGACGACTTTGAAAATTGGCTCAAGCGCACCGGGCGCAGGATGCGGCGCCAGCCGGCGCGGGCCGTCGAGGTGGACAACACCCCGGCCTGAACGCGGCTTCTTCTCAGTGAGGTTCTTCGACGCCGGCAGCCTGCAACAGCTGCCAGAGCGCGAAGACCTTCGCGCCATCGTCGGCCGGGCAATACCGCAACAGCCCCGCCCTGCTGTGTTCATCCATCGCAGCGACAATCCGTCCGATCAGCACCGCATCGTCGTCGCTGACGATGGCGAGCGGGTGCGCCCAGCGCGGACAGCCCGGTTCGCGGCCGAACAGCCACACCGGCAGCACGCCCAGCAATAGCAGCGGGCACACGACGGGAATCAGATAAGTCCACCAGGGCGACCAGAGCGCGCCGACCAGGCCGGTCAGTGCCAGACTGGCCACGATGGTCGCGCCGTATAGCTGCGCGCCGCACCGCTCCAGCCAGTCCGGCGGATAGGCCCTTGCCAGCCGGTTCACCACGCCCTGCAGACGGACATGGTCGCTGCGTGACAGGGCACTCGGGGCAGGATAGACGACCGTGCGGAGCATGCTCATGATGGCCTGCCCTGCAAGGTGGCGATCAGCGCCACGACGATCGTGCATGCGATCCAGATCGACCACAGCGTATGCGTCATGAAATGCGCGCCGCGCAGTTGCTGCAGATAGCCGACCGTGGCGCCGGCGCCGATCGCCAGCAGCGCAGCGGCGCGTGCCCGCGATGGCCGCGCCGGCAGCCAGCAGACGGCCAGTGCCACCAGCCACAGCGCGCTCGACGCATGGCCGGCAGGCAGGCACTGGCCCGGCAGCGTATCGGCCGGGAACGCGCCGAACAGGCGCACGTACGGCTGCTCGCCGCCATAGCGCACCAGATCCCATGGGCAGTGCGATGCGCTCAGGTGCTTCAGGGTACTGGTCACGGCCGGCACCAGGATGGCGGCCAGCGCGACGATGCGTAGCTGCACGCGGCCAAGGGCACTCAGCGCGGCGCGGGGCCGCCAGGCGTCGATCAGTGCGTAGCCGACGATGCCCACGGCAAGCAGCATCAGGAGCTGCTTGACGATCACGTGGTTGAACGTGACGGTCAGCCACGTATCACGCCAGGGAAAGACGCGGCGCTCTGCGTCGAACACGGCATCGGCCAGCACCAGGTCGAGATCCGTATAGCGCCCGAGCCACAGGATGGCCAGCGCGCCCGCCGCCAGCATCATGGCCAGGCGCTGCAGGGCGTGCGCCGACAGCAGCGGCGCGTGCAACCCAGGCTCGGCCCGCATCTGGTGAAGCTCACGCATCTCGAGAATCTCGCGCATTTCATGCATGTCAGGCTCCCCGCACGCACGCATGGAACAGGTCCAGGCGCGGATTGAGCACGGCCGTGTTCACGTCGAGCATGCCGAGCACCGAGTGGAACACATTGTCATGCGACAGCGGTTCGTTGCGCCGCGCGGCCAGGCAGCGCCGGTCGATGCGGAACCGGTCGCTGAAGCTGTCGGACATCCACAGCATCATTGGCACCTCGGTCTGTTCGCGTGGCGCGAACATGTACGGCGCGCCGTGCAGATACACGTTGTTTTCGCCGAGCGACTCGCCATGGTCCGAGAAGTACAGCATGGCCGTATCGGCGTCCTGCGCGGCCGCGATCGCGCGCAAGCCGTCGATGGTCTTGCTCAGGAAGTAATCGGTGTACAGGATCGTGTTGTCGTAGGCAGCGCGGATCGATTCGCGCGAGCACGTGTCGAAGTCATTGCTCGCGCAGACCGGACCGAAGCGGCCGAACCCTTGCGGGTAGCGGCTGGCATACGCCGGGCCATGGCTGCCCTTCTGGTGCAGCACCACGACCAGGTCCTTGCTGCTGTTGGCAAGCAGGTCCGGCAAGCCATCGAGCAGGCGCTCGTCGTAGCATTCGTCGCCGCTGCAGTGCACGTTCTTGCCATCGGGCCGCGACAGGTCCTCGTACTGCACGCGCTTGCACACGCCCTTGCAGCCCGAATTGTTGTCGCGCCACAGCACGGCGAAACCCGCGTGCGTCAGCACGTCGAGCAGGCCTTCCTGGCTTGCTGCTTTGGACTGGCTGTAATCGTTGCGGCCGAAGGCGGAAAACACGCATGGCACCGACACCGCAGTCGCCGTACCGCACGAACTGACACGCGAGAAATTGATCAGGCCAGCTTGCCGCGCCAGCAGTGGATTGGTGTCGCGGCTATAGCCATCGAGCGAAAAATTCGCCGCCCGCGCCGTTTCGCCCACGACAATCACCGTCAGCGTCTTGCGGTGATGGCCAGCCCAGGCAGCGCCCTTCACGGCATCGCGGCCCAGCGGCGCGACCACGATCTGGGCCGCCCAGCGGCTGCGCAGATACCCATCCACGGCCTGGATGAAATTGGTGGGCGTGAGCAGGAAGCGCAGCTCCCGGTGCTCGTGCAGCGTCGGCGCCAGGCTCTTGAAAAGCAGCGCCAGCAGCATGAACGCCAGCAGCAGCGAGCCGCCCGCATTGCTGCTGCGCTTGAGCAGACCTTTCACGCCACGGGGAAACTGGATATTGGCACGCGCGATCCACAGCGATGGCAGCACGCCCAGCAAGCCGATCCTGGCGGCCATCTGCCAGCTGATCAATTCGGTCGCTTCGCGCGTATCGGTCTCGAACACATTCTGGATCATCGCCTTGTCGATGACGATCCCGTAAGCCGCGATGAAGTAGCCTGCCGCAGACGCCACCAGCACGAGGGCGATCAGCACCGGCTTGGCGAGGTAGCGAAAGCTGGCCAGTGTCAAACAGGCATTGAAGAACAGGACGACGATCAGGAAGGTGCCGGCCAGCATGGGCAGGCTTGACAGCGACACACCCCCGGCGGCATGGGCCAGCACGCTCCAGAAGGTGACGTTGCCCAGGCTTGCCAGCAACAGCGCCACGACCAGCACGAGCAGCGATGCATCGATCCGTCTTGTAAACAGTTTATCCATTTCACACCCTAGTCAACATTGCAGCAACCATCGCTGCAGTGCTTCAAGGATAGAAAGGATGATGGCAAGCCACCGTCAACGCGGCGTTAGGATGGCGTGAACGTCACAGGAAAAATGATGGTAAAGCGGCTGCCGCCGGTTGGGCGGTTTTCGTACACGAGCGATGCGCCCAGGTATTCGCAGATGCGCTTGACCAGCGACAGGCCCAGCCCGGTGCCGGCCGAGCCGCTCGACGGGATCGGGCGTGCACCCTCGCCCAGCGTCTGCCGTACCGCGTCGGGCAAACCACGCCCCGTGTCTTCGACCGTGATGCGCCCCGGTTCGATGACGACCGTCACCTCGCCCTGTTCGGTGTACTGGCAGGCGTTGCGAATCAGGTTGGCGATGGCCGACACGCACAGTTCGGCAGGCGCGCAAATGCGAAACGCGGCATCGCCGACACAGCGCAGCGTGACGGGCCGGCCAGTCACCATGGCTTGATAGCGCTCGGTTTCGCGGCGCGCGATCTCGTTGACCGAGACGGGAGAAAACAGGGCAAGCTGGGGTGCGCGTGCCAGCACCAGCAGCACCGTCACGCACTCCGTCGCTTCCTGCGCCGCCCGGTAAATGCGCTGCGCCGGCGCCTGCACCGCCGGGCCCCTGTTATTTTCGACCAGGATCTCGGCTGCGCCCATGATGACGGTCAGCGGCGTGCGCAGCTCATGGCTCACGTCGCCGGTGAACAGGCGCTCGCGGTCGAGGTATTCGCGCAACTCACGCGTGTGCGCGGCCAGCGCGCGCGCCAGGGTTCCCAGCTCGTCACCCCGTTCGGTGTGCGGCAAGGCGAATGCACCCTGCCCCACGGCGTCGGCCAGTTCGCGCAGCGGCGTGACGATGCGTCGGCCAACAAAGCGGCCAAGAAACAGCGCCAGCGTGACGAAGCCGGCAAAAAAGGCGGCGAACATCGAGTACACCAGGACTTCGATCTCTTCGTAATCGCTTTCGTGGTCGACCACGACATACGGCCCCCGTTCATCGGCGCCGGACAGCACATGCAGGCCGATGCCATCGACCTCGGCCTCGGACACCCCCGCCGGCAGCGCACGCAGCGACAGCGGGATATCGTCGCCCCGGTGAAAGCGCAGGCCCGCCGGCAGGTCGGCCGGCAGCCCGGCGGCAGCCCGGGGGCGCGCCCACTTTTCGACTTCGGCCAGACGCTCGTCGACCAGATGCACTTCGATCCCTTCGACCACCAGCGCGGCCAGCACGGCGAAGAACAGCGACAGGACGACACCGAACAGGATAAAGGCAACAACGATCGGCCGGCTGAGTGAACTAGCCGGGCGCATCGGGCATCGCCAGTTTGTAGCCGACGCCGGCGATGGTATGGATCAGGGGCGAGGCAAACGGCTTGTCGACCGCCTGGCGCAGCGCATGGATGTGTGTGCGCAGCGCGTCGCTCTCGGGCCGGTCTTCGCCCCAGACCGCCTGCTCGAGCGCCTCGCGCGGCACGATGCGCGGGGCCGCCGCCATCAGGCAGCGCAGCAACACATAACCGGTCTTGGTGAGCACGATCCTGGTGCCGTCACGCGACGCCTGTTGCTGATCGGGATCGAACACGAGCGGGCCGAAGCGCAGCACGCGGCTGAACGCGTGCTGCCCGCCCGCACGGCGCGCCAGCGCTTTCAGGCGCACGTCGAGTTCAACCAGCGAAAACGGCTTAACCAGGTAGTCGTCGGCGCCGCTGTCGAAGCCCAGCACCTTGTCCTGGAGACTGTCGCGCGCCGTCAGCATCAGCACCGGCGTCGCGCTGGAGAGCTCGGTGCGCAGTTTCTGGCACAGCTCCAGGCCGTTCAGGCCCGGCAGCATGACGTCCAGGATGATGACGTCGTAGTTGTTTTCGGACGCCAGGGCCAGGCCGCCGTAGCCGTTGCGCGCCGAATCGACGGCGTAGCCCTTCGGCTCCAGGAAGCCGTACAGGTTGGCCAGGATGTCCGGGTTGTCTTCGACGATGAGGATGCGCATGCTGGTCATTGTAAGGCGAATCGGTCGCCGTTTTCAGCGCGGGCGATAGCGCTGCTCGCGATACAGGATCGATGGCAGGATCACATGTGCCATCGCCTTGTCGACCTGCGCCTGCGTCGGGCTGCCGTTGCCCGGACTGAAATGCCCGCTGGCCGCGTCGTACCGGCCCGGCAACGGCGGCTGGCCGGGCCGCAGCACGGTGGCCGACGTGCCTTCAAGGTAGGCAAAATAATCGTTGAACTGGATCAGCGCGCGGCCCGGCGTCGTGCTGTCTTTCGCCAGGTCGCGTCCGATCATCGGGTGCGTGCTCGACACGCCCAGCAGCGACAGCAGCGTCGGCGCCAGGTCGATCTGGCTGGCGATGGTCGTGATGCGCTTCGGCGCGATGTCCGCGCCCAGGATCAGGCCTGGGATGTGGAATTTCTTGATCGGCACGAGGCTGTCGCCATACACGCGGTTGTCGTGGTCGGCCACGATCAGAAACACTGTGTCTTTCCAGTAGGCCTGCTGTTTGGCTGCGCGGATGAATTTGCCCAGCGCGTAGTCGGCGTATTTAACCGCGTTGTTGACGGTCTGCTTGTCGCCGTCGTGCAGCGCGATTTTACCGTCCGGGAATTCGAACGGCTCATGGTTCGACGACGTGAAGATCAGGCTGAAGAATGGCTTGTTCGCGGCATGCAGGGTATTGAGGCGTTCGAGCGACTTGTCGAACAGATCTTCATCGGATGCGCCCCAGCTGGCGACGAACTTCGGTTTCATGTCGCCGATGTCGACGATCTTCTGGAAGCCGTTGCCGGTGAAAAAACTACGCATATTGTCGAAGTGCGCTTCGCCGCCATAGACGAATTCGGTGTGGTAGCCCTGGTCGCCCAGGCCGGCCGCCAGCGTATAGAAATTCTGCTGCGACAGCGACAGCTTGACTGTACTGCGTGCGGGCGTGGGCGCATAACCGGCCACCACTGCCTCGATGCCGCGCACCGAACGGGTGCCGGTGGCGTACAGCTGCTCGAACCACCAGCCCTCGCCCTTGAGTTTTTCGAGCTCCGGCGTGACGGCCAGCCCGCCCAGCGACTCGACGAACGTCGCGCCCAGGCTTTCCTGCAGCACGATGACAAGATTCAACGGTTTGGCGCGCGTGACGGCTGCGCTCTGGTAGTGCCGCGTCGGCTGGTCAGCGTTGGCGAACTGGTAATCGCGCAGCCATGGCGCCGCCTTCACTTCGGCAAACACCTTCGCGCGCGGGAAGTCGCCATAGATATCGGACGACTTGGCTTCGTTGTCCATCGAGCGCATCGCGTCGAGCACCGACCATGCCGAATTGATGACGAGCGAATTGACCATCGCATCGCCCGTCAGCGCGAACATGGCCGGATTGGCAGGCCGGTGGCCGGTGGTCGAGCGGATCTGCATGAACACGAGCAGGCACAGGACCGGCCACACCAGCAGCATCCTGCGGCCCGGCCACATCGGCGTGCTGGCGGAGGCGCCTTTCAGCAGGCGCACCAGCGCGACACCCACGAGCACGGTGACCGCGCAGCCCAGCAGTACCGCCGTGCGGAAACCGTGCCACAGCGTGGAAAAGACTTCCCGCGGATTGTTCAGGTATTCGATGAACAGGCGGTTTGGGCGCACGTCGTACTGCATGATGAACTGCGGCGACGCGACTTCCATGAACAGGATGAAGATCAGCGCCAGCGTCGTCCAGCCCAGCGTGAAGCGTTGCCACAGGCGGGCCGTACGGCGATGCGCCAGGAACGGTGCCAGCAGCAGCGGAATGGCCAGGCAATAGCCAAGCAGGATCAGGTCGGCGCGTACGCCCTGCACGATGATTTCGAGCATGGCGCCGGTCGCGCGCACGCGGTCCCATTGCCAGGCCAGCATCGCCAGCCGAAAGCCCGAGAGCAGCACCAGCCCGATGAGCAGCATCTGCACCAGCGGCGCGAACGGGCCGGCCATGCGTGTGCTGCGCGCCAGCCAGGTGGATGCCGGACGCGTCTGGGCAGTAGTTGCCTCATGCAGGTAGAGCTTGTCAGTCTTCATGAATCCGTCGGATGTGCCAGGCGTGCCCTGCCCGGCGATAAATCGATCACGCGGAACTGAATCCAACGCGCCTTCTGATGCGGTATGGATGCTAGATTGCCTACCGTCACCACGACGTTAATCAGGCGTTAAGAAAGCGTTAAAACGCCGGACGCAAAAAAGCCTGGCCAGCAGATGCTGGTCAGGCTTCGGATCGGCACATCGATGATGCGCCGGAATCAATCCACAATATTAAACTGTGGAATTAATCGCGGTACGAGTTGTAGTCTTTGCGGTAGTCGTTGCGATAATCGTCACGATAGTCGCTACGGTCGCTCGAGCCACCCAGCAGCTTGGCCAGGATGAAGCCGACGCCGACTGCAGCCAGCAGTGCGCTGCCTGGGTTGTTCTTGACGTATTCCTTGCCCTGGGCCGACAGGTCCGAGTATTTCTCGGTGATCTGGGTCGAACGGTCGCCGAATTTCTCTTGCGCGGTGCTGATCAGGCCAGTGACCTTTTCGACGCCTGCGTGTGCCTTCGAAGCGATGTTGTCGACGACTGGCTGAGCGGCTTGCGCTGCCTTGTCGATGGCGCCGTGGGCTTTCTCTGGCGTGATCGACGACATGGCTGCCTTGATGCTGCCAGCGGCGTTTGCTGCGGTGTCGCTGATCGACGATGCGGCCGACGATGCGGTCGACGAGGTCGATGGCGTCGACGACGAACCGGTGGTCGAGCCCGACGTGTTGCCGGCGCCGGTGCTGGCGCTGCTGCCGCTGTTGCCCAGACCGCTGTTGCCGGTCACGCTGCTCGTGCCCAGCGAACCGGTGCCGGTGCTGGTGCCCGACGACGATGCGTTTTGCTGGTTGCCCGAACCTGGGTTCGATGCGTTGGTTGCGTTGATGCCTTTACCCTCGGTAGACTTTTGATTATCCATGATGTAACCCTCATAAAATAGTGATCAACGCGGAGTAGAACGAAATTCGACTAGCACCACATCTTTGATTGAATAAGTCCGATACAACAAGCGGGAACGATCTTGGACTGCGCTACATCAACTTCGGTTCGACCCGGCGTCTCTGTACATTTTCTTAGCGTCCCATCCCGGTTGGCCACCTTGCGGCAACTTTCCGAGTCGCAGTATCGGATTCACTGCGTCGCGATACAAAAAATACAATGGCCACCCGGCGCAGACCGTGCGCTGCCTAACAGAACCATCACATCGGTTCACAAAGCGGTCATTTTGGGTGATTTAGGCGCACTTTACTGACAGCTGACGGTACCATACGCCCCCTATTACTTGCAGGAACGGACGACATGGCAGCAGAGAAGGACCCGGGCGCGGCGCGCCTGCCGCCGCTGCGACGCACGGATGCGGCGCAGGCGGAACAGGACGCGGCAGCGCGCGCGCAGCGCGACGCACAAGTGCGCGGCGTCGACTCGATTCCGGCCATGCGCGAGGCCATCAAGGCCGCGGCCCGTGCCCTGCCCCCGTTCACGCACGTGCCGCGCCTCGCGCGCCTCGATGCGGCGGCATTCCGCACGCATGCGCTGGCCGGCATGCCGTTTCTGGTGACGGACGTGGTCGGGCGCTGGCCAATCGTGCAGCTGGACATGGCCACCCTGCGCGCGCAGTACGGCCACCTGCCCGTGCGTGCGCGCGTGGGCGACTATGTGCACACCGCGCTCGCGCCGGACCGGGCCATGCAGGACATGCTGCTGCGCGACTATCTCGATCTGTCCACGCTGCCCGAATCGGGATTGCCGCCGTATGTGGGCAACCTGGCACTGCGCGAATTGAACCGGCTGTGCCACTGGCCAGCGTATTTCGACAAGATGGGCCCGCCCCGCTTCTGGATCGGCCCGGCGCGCACGATCACGCCGCTGCACTGCGACTATGACGACAATATCTTTGCCCAGATCCGCGGCGTGAAGCGAATCTTCCTCGCCCCGCCCCACCACGACGCGTATTTGTATACGCGGGAAGCCAATCCGCTGCTGTTCGGCTCACCGGTCGATCCGGAAGCGCTGGACGACGCGCGCTTTCCGCTGGCGCGCCAGGCGGCGCTGGTGGAAGTAATCGTCCGGCCGGGCGACATGCTGTATGTGCCGGCCGGCTGGTATCACCAGGTGCGGGCGCTGGAATTTTCGCTGTCGTCGAACCGCTGGGCGCGCGGATTGCCACTGGCGCTGGCGAGTCGGCAGCCTGATTAGGCGGCCTTCTTCGGTCGTTCGATTGCGGGCTCGGCCGACTTTTCCTCGCCCAGCTTCAAAAATTGCGTGGAAGGCCGGCCATCGGCATTGTGCTGCACGATGCGCTCGGGCCGGCCCTTCGCATCGAGCCAGACCTGACCGATGCCGGAACCATTCCACAGGCGCTCGCCGTGCTTGCGCTGGTCGGGCAGGTGCGGCGTAATCGACATGGCGCGCCGCTTGGTGAACCAGTTCAGCGGCGAGCGCGGCGAATACAGCCAGCGATTGAGGCGGTCGAGCCAGTTGAGCAGGTCTTCAGGGAATTCGTTCTTGAAGCCGCTGCTGGTGATCTGCCAGATATGCGGCGGCCGGGTGTCGTCGCGCACTTCGACGTCGTAAGCAAACGAATAATGCACGTCGCCCGACAGGATCACGTAGTTGCCCGGTGTGCGCGAGTGGCGGAAGATGTTCAGCAGGCTGCGGGCCGCGCCGCGGTGCGCCATCCAGTTCTCGGCGTCGACGGTCAGGGCCTGGCCCATCAGCGTCGCAATCTTCTGCACCACCTCGATCAGCTTCACGCCGAACATCGGCGCCGCCGACACGATTACCGCGGCCGTCTCATCGATCAGCTCATGCTGGAATTCGGTCAACGACTCCCAGTCCATCAGGCCCGACGGATGGCTCGGGCGACGCTGGTTGCGCCAGCGCCGCGTGCGGGTATCGAGCACGATGACGGCCGGCTGCGTGCGCAGCATGTAATCCCACTGGCGGAACGTCAGCAGCCGCTCGATCAGCGCGCCATGCGGTTCGGGTTCGAGGCGGTTCTTGCTATCGGGCCTGGCGGCCATCGCCGCCATGTCGTCGAGCACCTCGCCGAAGACATCGGGCCGGTTGCCCCAGCCCTGGCACAGCATGTAGGCCACCAGTGCATTGCCCATGATGCGGCGCGAAAACGGGTGGCCGTAGGCGGTTTTTTCCCACTTGTACGACAGGTTCCAGTCATCCGTGACGTCGTGGTCATCGAAGATCATCAGGGTCTGCACGTGCGCCATCAGGCGCGCGGCGCGTGGCAACTCGTCGCAGAAGCCGTGAATGATGCCGGCTTCGTCGTGCCAGCGCTCCTGGTGCTTGGGGTCGAGCTGGGGCATCGCGATCTCGCCAATCACCTGCCACGGCACCGGCGACCAGACCAGCAGGTACATCGCCAGTACTTCGCCCAGCGTCATCAGGTGGTTATAAGCGTTGGCCGTCGTGAAGATCGGCTTTTCCACGCCGCCGAAGAACTTCTCGCGCAGCGCCTCGCTCGACTTATGCGCCGGCAGCAGGCGCTGGCGGCCATAGTAGCCGTCGGGATGGGCGTACAACTCGTCGCTGTCGGCGACGATGGCGCCTTCGACGCATTCGCCGAACAGGCCCAGACGCTCGATCAGCGCGTGGGTCGCGCCCAGCATCGGGCCGGCCACGTCGTCGGCATACACCTGGTCGCCGGCCAGCAGCAGCATCGACGGGCGCTCGCCGGCCTGATCCACGTGCCCGGCAATCAGATCGTCGCCCCGCGCCAGGCCGTCGCGCGACGGGTGATGGGGCTTGCGGCACGAGCCATAAAGGATGTTGTCGGAGCGGCTGCGCAGCACCATATTGGGCATCGCGGCGCCGTCGTGCACCAGATGCGGCGCCCATGCAGCGATGCCCTGTTCGACGCCTTCGACATCCGTCAGCAACAGGTCGTAGTCGATCAGCGTGTCCTGCGGCAGCGGCTCGGGCAGCGTGACATCGATAAAGTGAATGTGCGCATCGCGCCCGATCGGAATGATGCGGCACGAGGCTTCATCGACCACCAGCCGCTGCGCCTCGCCGCCATGCGGTTCCAGCACCAGGGTGAAGGACAACGGCGTGCTGCCGACCAGCCAAAGGACGAGACGGCCAGGTTCGAGGCGGCGCAACAGGGGGCCGACGAGGACGGATGGGAGGCCGTTGGGGGTGTGTATGTGGATCACGCGGACGACGGCTGGCTGTGAAAAAAGTCGGGTCAGTGTAACAGAGCCATCTGGAAATCAAAGTTGCTTATCCATCCGCGCGGGTATGCATGATCACGTCAGATGCGCTCTCGGCGATATCAAGGAAGTTGTAAATTCTGCTTGCACGGCGCGCAGACTGCGATAGAATAAATGAGAATCATTATCATTTGATGGAGGGCACTGTCCTCCTGCCACTTTCTGTGCCAAGAGGATCTGCCATGTGCGACAAACACGCTTCGACCGTACCCTGCTCCAACGATGGCGCGCAGAGCTCGCGCCGGCGGCGCGTCTGGGAGTTGTCGCATGCGTCGCATTGCCCGCTGGTGGGCGTGGGGCTGCCGTTGAATGGTTTGCGCAAGTTGGTCGAGAAAGTGACTGGCGGGAAGGTGCTGCATGACGATTACGATATCCACGTCGGCACCGTCAGCGAATGCGCATTGCGCACGCCTGTCGCCGATGCGGTTCAGAAAGAGCTCGAACGTCGCTATGCGCAGCATATCCAGCGCTTCCGCGCAGCCAAGACCACCGAACAGGTCGAAGCGATGTGGGCGGCGGCCGTTGCGGCGGGCGATGTGGCTGGCGCATTCTGGGCTGGCCTGTCACATCCCCGCTGCACGGTGGCGCTCGAAGAGAAGATGTGCCGCGATATCCACATGGTCCAGCACCAGGCCGGCGCCTGCGCCCGCGCCGATCTCAACAAGTTCAATGCGATCGTCGCCGACCATTCCCGGCTCGAACGCGAGGTCGTCCGCCTGCAGGAGCGCTGCAACGCGCTGGCGCACGAAAAGGCGCTTGACGCCGAGCGCCATGAGCAGCTCTTGATGACCGCGCGCGCCGCCACCATTGCGCGGGATGGCGATGTCGCCACCCTGCGCGCCGAGCTGGCGCGGCTGCAAGCCAGCATCCCCGACCTCGATACCCGCGAACGCATGGCTGAACGCATCGCGCAACTGGAAGCGCGCGAGCAGGCCCTGCGCTCGCAGGTCGCTGAACTGAAGACATTGCGCCCTGCCGCACCCGATGCCGAAGCGGCTCCCGCGCCGACGGAGGAACCCGTCGCCGTTCCCGTTGCGATGCCGGTACGGCTGCACAACCGCGCCGTGCTGTGCGTTGGCGGGCGCAGCAGCAGCGTACCAATCTACCGCACGATGATCGAACGGGTCGGCGCCCAGTTCGCGCACCACGACGGTGGCCTGGAAGACAGCAGCAGCCAGCTCGATGCCAGCCTGGCCGCTGCCGACCTGGTGATTTGCCAGACCGGCTGCATCAGCCACAGCGCCTACTGGCGCGTGAAAGACCATTGCAAGCGCCATGGCAAGCGCTGCGTGTTCGTCGACAATCCGAGCGTGTCGAGCCTGGCGCGCGGGTTGCAGGAAGCTGCGACCGAGGATGTCCAGCCTGGTTGACGGCCTGCGATCGGCCAGCACGCGGCTCGCCGCCATCCTGGCCTCACGCGGCGCAGTATTCGATCGACACAGGACTGCGTGCCGCCAGCGATCATCAGCCCATACAGCGCGCGAACAAGAAAAAAGGGTTACCGGCCGAAGCCTGTAACCCTTTTTTCTGACTAACTAATTTTGGTGCCGCTGACCGGAATCGAACTGGTGACCTTCGCATTACGAATGCGCTGCTCTACCGACTGAGCTACAGCGGCGAAACCTGTGCTTCGCCTTCCATCATGCCCGACAAACAAGCCGTCGCTCACGAAAGAGCCGTATTCTAGCAAACAAACCGGCAACCTTGCTAGTGTGTATCGCGTCACTTTCGCAAGATTTCCGGTTTGCCTAATTTATACGCAGGCGAGCAGGTGGGCCATCAGCCCGCGTGATAGCCCGTAACCACATCCACTTCTTCCTTCGAACCCAAAAACACCGGCACGCGCTGATGCAGCTTGGTCGGCTGGATATCGAGAATGCGGCCCTGGCCGTCGGTGGCGGCGCCGCCCGCCTGCTCGACGATCATCGCCATCGGATTGGCTTCGTACATCAGGCGCAGCTTGCCTGGCATGCTGGTGTCGCGCAGGTCGGCCGGGTACATGAAGACGCCGCCGCGGGTCAGGATGCGGTGCACGTCGGCCACCATCGAGGCGACCCAGCGCATATTGAAGTCCTTGCCGCGCGGGCCGGTCGAGCCTGCCAGCAGTTCGTCGACGTAACGCTTCACCGGCGGATGCCAGTGGCGCTGGTTCGACATATTGATCGCGAATTCCTTGGTCGCTGCCGGAATCTGCATATCGCTCTGGGTCAGCACCCACGAACCCTGCTCGCGGTCGAGCGTGAAGCAGTGCACGCCGTTGCCGGTCGTGAGCACCAGCATCGTCTGCGGGCCGTACACGGCGTAACCGGCGGCCACCTGCGTGCTGCCGGCCTGCAAAAAGTCCTGCTCGGTCGGGTCCTGCATGCCTTCCGGCGCCTTGAGCACCGAGAAGATCGTGCCGATCGACACGTTGACGTCGATGTTCGACGAGCCGTCCAGCGGATCGAACAGCAGCAGGAACTCGCCCTTCGGATAGCGGCTCGGGATCTGGCGGATGGTTTCCATTTCTTCGGACGCCATCGCGGCCAGGTGACCGCCCCACTCGTTTGCTTCCAGCAGGATTTCGTTGGAGATCACGTCGAGCTTTTTCTGCACTTCGCCCTGGATGTTTTCGGTGTCGGCACTGCCGAGCACTTCGCCCAGCGCGCCTTTGCTCACCGAATAGCTGATGCGCTTGCAGGCGCGGGCCACGACTTCGATCAGCAGGCGCAACTCCGCATTGATGCTCTGGTGCTGGCGTTGCTCTTCCACCAGGTACTGCGTCAGACTTACGCGTTTCATGGGTTCCTCAGGTTGTGTTGAATATGTTTAGTTGGCCAGCGCCTTGCCGACGATCTCGCGCACGTCGTTCGACAGCTTGACCTGCCCCGCCACCTTCTGCAAGGCTTCGCGCATCTGCCACTGCAGGGCCGGCGCGTAACGGCGCCAGCGGTCCATGGCGCGCGCCAGGCGGCTGGCCACTTGCGGGTTCAGTGCGTCGAGTGCGATCACTTGCTCGGCCCAGAAGGCGTAGCCGCTGCCATCCGGCGCGTGGAACTGTACCGGATTGTTCACGCAGAACATCGCCACCAGGCTGCGCGCGCGGTTCGGGTTGCGCAGCGTGAAGGCCGGGTGCGTCATCAGCGCGCGCACGGCGGCCAGGTCGGTGGTCGGGCTTGACGCCTGCATCGCGAACCATTTGTCCACGACCAGAGCCTCGTTCTGGAATTCGTCATAGAACACGGCCAGCGCGTCGGCCGCCTGCGGCACGCGCGCGGCGACCAGGGCAGAGAGCGCTGCGGCGCGGTCGGTCATGTTGTCGGCTTCATCGAACTGGCGCTGCGCCAGTGCGACGCTGGCGGCGTCCGGCGCGGCGTTCAGGTAGGCCAGGGCCAGGTTCTTCAGGGCGCGCTTGCCGGCCGAGGCTGCGTCCGGGCTGTAGGGTCCGGGCGTGGCGTTGGCCTCGTACTGGGCCATGAGCTCGCTGCGCAGGCGCGCACCGAGGTCGGCGCGCACGAACTGGCACGCGACGTGCACGGCCAGTGGATCGACGCACTCGAGCTGCTCGGCCACCATCGATTCGGACGGCAGCGTCAGGCACTGCTCGCGGAAGGCCGGATCGAGCGTCTCGTCGACCAGGATCTTGCGCAGCGCCTCGATGAAGGTCTCGTCCAGGTTCAGGCTGGCGGCGGCATCGTCCTTGCTACCTGCTTCGCCGGTCAGTTTCAACAGGCGCTCCATGGCCAGGCGCTGGCCCGCTTCCCAGCGGTTGACCGGATCGCTGTCGTGGCTGAACAGGTGCAGCAGGTCGGCATCGGTGTAGCCGCCCTGCAGGATGACCGGCGCCGAAAAGTCGCGCAGCACCGAGGCGACCGGTTGCCCGGCCACACCCGTGAAGACGAAGGTCTGCTCGGCCTCGGTCAGCTCGAGCACGGCGGTGGTGCCGCGCTGCTGGCCATCGACGACGAGTGGCATGTCGGCGCCGGCGGCGTCGAGCAGGCCAACGGCCACCGGGATGTGGAACGGCAGTTTTTCGGGTTGGCCGGGCGTGGCCGGGCACGTCTGGAACAGCGTGAGCGTATAGGTCTGCGCGGCCTCGTCCCAGCGGCCCTCGAAGCGCAGCACCGGCGTGCCGGCCTGGCTGTACCAGCGCTCGAATTGCCCCAGTTCGCGGTTGTTGGCGTCGGCCATCGCGTGGCGGAAGTCGTCGCACTCGACGGCTTGCTCGTCATGGCGCGCGAAGTACAGGTCCATGCCCTTGCGGAAACCGTCAACGCCAAACAGCGTCTGGTACATGCGCACGACTTCGGCGCCTTTTTCGTACACCGTCACGGTATAGAAATTGTTGATCTCGACAAACGAGTCGGGCCGCACCGGGTGCGCCATGGGGCCGGCGTCTTCCGGGAACTGGGCCTGGCGCAGCGTGCGCACCTGGTCGATGCGGGTGACGGCGCGCCCGGTGGCGGTGCCGATCATGTCGGCGGTGAATTCCTGGTCACGGAACACCGTCAAGCCTTCTTTCAGCGACAGCTGGAACCAGTCGCGGCACGTCACGCGGTTGCCGGTCCAGTTGTGGAAGTATTCGTGCGCCACCACCGCCTCGATGCCCTGGAAGTCGATGTCGGTGGCCACGCGCGGGTTGGCCAGCACGAACTTGGTGTTGAAGATGTTCAGGCCCTTGTTTTCCATCGCGCCCATATTGAAGTCGCTGGTGGCGACGATCATGAAGCGGTCCAGGTCGAGCTCGAGTCCGTATTTTTCTTCGTCCCAGCGGATGCTGTGCTTGAGCGACTGCATCGCGTAATCGGTCTTGTCCAGGTTACCGTCCTCGACCCACACCTGCAGCAGCGCGTCGCGACCGTCGGCCAAGCGGAAGGTTTCTTCCTGGCAGACCAGTTGCGCGGCCACCAGGGCGAACAGGTAGGACGGCTTCTTGAACGGGTCTTCCCACAGTGCATAGTGGCGGCCATCGTCCAGGTCGCCTTCTTCGAGCAGATTGCCGTTGGACAGCAACACCGGATAGCGGGCCTTGTCGGCGCGCAGCATCACGGTGAACTTGGCCATCACGTCCGGACGGTCCGGGAAGTACGTGATGCGGCGGAAGCCTTCGGCTTCGCACTGCGTGAAGAAGTTGCCGTTGGACACGTACAAGCCGCTCAACGTCGTGTTTTTATCGGGTGCGCACAGCGATTCGATCTCGAGCACCACATCGTCCGGCGCCGAGCGGATCGTCAACAGGTTGTTGGCCAGCGTGTAGTCGCGCTTGCCCAGCAGCTTGCCATTCAGGCGCAGCGCCACCAGCTCGATGTCTTCGCCGTGCAGTTCGATGCCGCGCGTAGTGGCGGCCGGGTTGCGCCGCAGCGTAAGCCGGCTGGCCACGACGGTGCGCGCCGGGTCCAGGTCGAAGCCCAGTTCGACGGTATCCACCAGATAGCTGGGCGGGGTATAGTCCTTGCGGAAGATGGTCTGGGGCGTATCGGGGCGCATGGTGGGCTCGGGCTGACACAGTGGATGAGGGGCTTATTTTACCAACAAGCTTTTGGATCGCCGCCGACGAATTGCCATGTATCGCTTTGTATGCACGGTAACCGGGTGTAAAAGTGGCTCCACCGAATCTGAACAACGGGTAATCTTGAAGATCGGGGAAAGACCGACAAGACAAACGGGAGATTTGCATGAAACGCTTCATCACCATCGCTCTGGGTACCGCGTTCGCGTTGCTGCTGGGCGGCTGCGCGACGAGCATCCGCAGCGATGTCACCACGTTCCACCAATGGCCGGCGCAGATTGCCGACAAGAGCTATGTGTTTGAAGTCCCTTCACCGCAGGACGATACCCTCGAGTGGCGCAGCTACCAGAACCTGGTGCGTGGCCAGCTGGCACGCCAGGGCTTCCGCGATGCCAACGGCGCAACGCCGGAGTTGACGGTATCGATGCGCTTTACCACCACCGACGTGCCGGTGCGCGTGATCGAACCGTTGATGACGCCGTATTTCTATCCGAGCGCGCGCTTCGGCTACGGCGGCTACCGCGGCGGCTTCAACCGCCGCTACTGGGGCGGCTGGTACAGCCCGTTCTACGATCCGTTCTGGGGCCCGTACCCGTCCTACCAGACCTCGATCGAGCACCAGTACCGGCGCGAGCTGCAGGTGGCGATCAAGTCGTCGCGCGACGGCAAGCGCCTGTTCGAAGTAACCGTGCACAACACGAGCCGCAATATGTCGACGCCTGAAGTCATGCCAGCGCTGGTGCAAAGCGCGTTCGAGGGCTTCCCTGGCCAGTCGGGCGTGGCACGCCGCGTCGTGGTGACGAAGGAACCGGGCGCTTGACCAGGCCTTGAAGACGGACCGAAAGCCAGGCAACGCTGCCTGGCTTTTTTTACGTCCGCCCATTTACTGCTAACTGAAATACGCCTCCGACCCGAACGTGATGGCCACGACCAGCAGCAAGGCCAGCACCAGCACGACCAGCAGCCGCCCGAATTTCGGCGCGCCATCGCCCGTCGGCCGCGATGGCGGCGCAAACGGCGACTCGTCACGGGTATCCCTCATGGCAGCAGCACCGTCGAGCCCGTGGTGCGGCGCGACTCCAGCGCGCGGTGCGCATCGGCCGCCTGCGCCAGCGGGAACGTCTGGTTGACGTTGATGGTCACCTTGCCGCTCGTGACCATCTCGAACAACTCGGCCGACATCGCTTCGGCTTCCTGCTGATTGGTCATGTAGTCGAACAGGGTCGGGCGCGTGATGTACAGCGAACCGCGCTTGGCCAGCTCGCCAGGCGTGAACGGTTCCACGGCGCCGGACGCATTGCCGAAGCTGACCATCAGGCCGCGCCGCTGCAGGCAGTCGAGCGACGCGGCAAACGTGTCCTTGCCCACTGAGTCATACACCACCGGCACGCCGACCCCGCCCGTGATCTCTTTCACACGCGCGACGATGTCCTCGTCGTTGTAGTTGATGACATGCGCAGCGCCATGCGCCAGCGCCAGTTCGCCCTTCTCTTTGGAGCCGACGGTGCCGATCAATTTCACGCCAAGGGCGCGGGCCCACTGGCAGGCGATCAGGCCCACGCCGCCGGCTGCGGCGTGGAACAGGATTGTCTGGCCGGCCTTCAGCGGGTAGGTCGAGCGAAACAGGTATTGCACCGTCAGGCCCTGCAGCATCATGGCCGCTGCCGTCTCGAACGAGATCGCGTCGGGCAGCTTGACGACAACCGCGGCCGGCATCACGCGCAGCTCGGCGTAGGCGCCGTTGGGCCCGCCGGCGTACGCGACGCGGTCGCCCGGCTGCACGTTGGTCACGCCCTCGCCCACCGCCTTGACCACGCCCGCGCCTTCCTTGCCCAGGCCGCCGGGTAGCGGCTGCGGGTACAGGCCGGTGCGAAAATACACGTCGATGAAGTTCAGGCCGATCGCGTGCTGACGCAGCAGGATCTCGCCCGGGCCGGGCGCGCCCACGTCGACATCGACATACTCCATCACCTCGGGGCCGCCATTGGCGGCGATGCGGATTGCTTTGGCGTGCATGCAGTTCTCCTTTGTGTGCACCAAGAATACCGTATTCGTGCTCGTCGGCGGCGAAAGCACCGGCGCGCCAGACTGTTGTTTCCATGCCGATTCGCGCCCCCGGCTTGATGGCCCTTGGACCTTTTTGCAAGGGGGCGCTATGCTAGAATGTCGGCCACTCTTGCATACCGTCTAAGGAATTCTCGACATGGCTGGACACAGCAAATGGGCCAATATCAAGCACAAAAAGGCCGCAACTGACGCCAAGCGCGGCAAGATCTGGACGCGCCTGATCAAGGAAATCACCGTCGCCGCGCGCATGGGCGGCAGCGACATCCCGTCCAATCCGCGCCTGCGCCTGGCAGTCGAGAAGGCGGCCGATGCGAACATGCCGAAAGATAACGTCACGCGCGCGATCCAGCGCGGTTCGGGCGAACTCGAAGGCGTCAACTACGAAGAAGTGCGCTACGAAGGCTATGGCATCGGCGGCGCGGCGATCATCGTCGAGTGCCTGACCGACAACCGCGTGCGGACCGTGGCCGAAGTGCGCCACGCGTTCAGCAAGAACGGCGGCAATATGGGCACCGAAGGTTCGGTTGCGTTCATGTTCCAGCACACGGGCCAGTTCCTGTTCGCGCCGGGCGTGGACGAAGACAAGCTGATGGAAGCGGCGCTCGAAGCCGGCGCCGACGATGTCGCGGCCGACGACGAAGGCGGCTTCGAAGTGCTGTGCGATCCGCACGCCTTCGCGTCGGTGAAAGAAGCGCTCGAAGCGGCCGGCTTCAAGGCCGAAGTGGCCGAAGTCATCATGAAACCCGCCACCGAAACGGTGTTCACGGGCGACGACGCGATCAAGATGCAAAAGCTGCTCGATGCACTGGAAAACCTGGACGACGTCCAGGAAGTGTTCACCAACGCCGTGATCGACGAATAACCTGGTAGGCAATATGAAAATTCTCGTAGTCGGCTCGGGCGGCCGCGAACACGCGCTGGCGTGGAAACTGGCCCAATCGGAACGCGTGCAGACGGTGTTCGTCGCTCCCGGCAACGGCGGCACCGAGCTCGACACGCGCCTGGTGACGGTCGACCTGCACGAGCCGCAGGCGCTGGCCGACTTCGTCGTGGCCGAGCACATCGCGCTGACGCTGGTGGGCCCTGAAGTACCGCTGGCTGCCGGCATCGTCAACCTGTTCCGCTCGCGCGGCCTGAAGATCTTCGGCCCCACCCGCGAAGCAGCCCAGCTCGAGAGCTCGAAAGATTTCGCCAAGTCGTTCATGCAGCGCCACGGCATCCCGACCGCGAAGTACGAGACATTCTCTGATGCCGCTGCGGCCCACGCCTACATCGACGCCAACGGCGCCCCGATCGTCATCAAGGCCGACGGCCTGGCGGCCGGCAAGGGCGTTGTCGTCGCCATGACGCTGGAAGAAGCGCATGGCGCGGTAGAGCATATGCTGGCCGATAACGCCTTTGGCGACGCCGGCGCACGCATCGTCATCGAAGAATTCCTGGCCGGCGAAGAAGCCAGCTTCATCGTCATGTGCGACGGCAAGAACGTGCTGGCCCTGGCCACGAGCCAGGACCACAAGCGCCTGAAAGACCACGACCAGGGCCCGAACACGGGCGGCATGGGTGCGTACTCGCCGGCGCCGATCGTCACGCCGTCGATGCATGCGCGCGTGATGCGCGAAATCATCAACCCGACCATCCAGGGCATGGCGCGCGACGGCATTCCGTTCACGGGCTTCCTGTACGCCGGCCTGATGATCGATGCCGACGGCAATCCGCGCACGCTCGAATTCAACTGCCGCATGGGCGACCCGGAAACCCAGCCGATCATGGCGCGCCTGAAAAGCGACTTCGCCACCGTGCTGGAGCACGCCTGCAACGGCACGCTCGACACGGTCGAACTCGAATGGGACCGCCGCACCGCCGTGGGCGTCGTGATGGCCGCCGCTGGCTACCCCGACAGTCCGCGCAAGGGCGACGTCATCGACGGCATCCCGCCCGAAGTACCCGAATGCGTCACCTTCCACGCCGGCACGCGCGTCGTGGGCGGCACGCTGCAGGCCAGTGGCGGCCGCGTGCTATGCGTCGTGGGTCTGGGCGACAGCGTCAAGATGGCGCAGAAGCGCGCCTACGAGACGGTCGAGAAGATCCACTTCAATGGCGCGCAGTACCGGCGCGACATCGGCTGGCGCGGCATTAAGTAAGCACCATCCTCACAACGAGTGACCACCACGTGCGCAGGTGTACAATCTGCGCTCTTTTCATTTCCCGACCGCGATCGTTCCATGCCATCCCTTCATAGCGCAGCCATCAAGGCCTGGTTGCTCGACCTCCAGGCACGTATCGTCCAGGACCTCGAACAGGTCGATGGCAAGCCATTCCTGCGCGACGCATGGGAACGGCCCGAAGGCGGCGGTGGCATCTCGCGCCTGATCGAAGAAGGCAATGTGTTCGAGCGCGGCGGCGTGAACTTTTCGCACGTGATGGGCGCTGCCCTGCCCCCGTCGGCCAGCGCCGTGCGCCCCGAACTGGCAGGCCGCGCCTGGGAAGCAATGGGCGTGTCGCTGGTGCTGCATCCGCGCAATCCATACGCGCCGACGGTGCACATGAACGTGCGGTTTTTCGAAGCGACCGCGCCCGGCGAAGAGCCGGTCTGGTGGTTCGGCGGCGGCATGGACCTCACGCCGTACTACGGCGACGAGGCCGACGCGCGCCACTTCCACCAGAGCTGCCACGACGCGCTGGCGCCGTTCGGTCCGACGCTGCATCCGCGCTTCAAGACCTGGTGCGACGAGTATTTTTATCTGAAGCACCGCAAGGAAGCGCGCGGCGTGGGCGGCATCTTTTTCGACGACCTGAACGAACTGGGGTTCGAGCAGTCGTGCGCGCTGATGCAAAGCGTCGGCAACAGCTTTACCACGGCCTACCTGCCGATCCTGACGCGCCACAAGGACCGCCCATACGGCGAGCGCGAGCGCGATTTCCAGGCTTACCGGCGCGGCCGTTATGTCGAGTTCAACCTGGTGTGGGACCGCGGCACGCTGTTCGGCCTGCAATCGGGCGGGCGCACCGAGGCGATCCTGATGTCGATGCCGCCGATCGTCAAGTGGCGCTACGACTGGCACCCCGAGCCGGGCAGCCCGGAAGCGCGCCTGACGACCGACTTTTTGCCGCACCGGGACTGGCTCGCGCCGTGACGGCCTGCATCGCCGTGCTGGGCGGCAGCTTCGATCCGGTGCACCTCGGCCATGTCGCGCTGGGCCAATTGTTTTGCGGCTTGTTGCAGGCGGACGAATTGCGCATCCTGCCCGCCGGCCGCCCCTGGCAAAAGAACGGCATGGAAGCGGGTGACGCGCATCGCATCGCGATGCTCGAACTGGCGTTCAGACCACTGAACAACGACCAGTTGCACGTCGTGTTCGACCTGCAGGAAATCGAACGCACGACGCCAACCTACACGGTCGAGACCTTGCGCGCGCTGCGCCGGGAACTCGGCCCGCAGGTATCGATCGTATTCCTGATGGGCGCCGACCAGCTGCGCAATCTGGATACCTGGAATGAATGGCGCGAACTGTTCGCGCTGGCCAACCTCGGCGTGGCCACGCGCCCTGGGTACGACCTGGCGCAAGAAACCTTGCCGCCACCGGTGGCACAAGAATTGTCGACGCGCCTTGCGACGCCCGACACCGTGCGCGCAAGCAGCCACGGAAAAGTTTGCCTCGCACCGACGCTGGACGTCGACATTTCGTCAAGCCGCATTCGTGCGGCCTTGCACGCGGGCCAGGAAGCGGACGCAAACGCGCTCGCAATGGCGCAAGTGCTAGACTATATTCAACAACATAACCTGTACAAAAACTAATGGATCTCAAGAAACTTCAAACCCTCGTCGTTGACGCCCTGGAAGATGTCAAGGGCCAGGACATCGTCATGTTCGACACGACGCACCTGACCAGCCTGTTCGACCGCATCGCCGTCGTCTCGGGCACCTCGAATCGCCAGACCAAGTCGCTGGCCGCATCGGTGCGCGACAAGGTCAAGGCTGCCGGCGGCGACGTCATCGGCATGGAAGGCGAGGACACCGGTGAATGGGTGCTGGTCGACCTGGGCGACATCATCGTCCACATCATGCAGCCGGCCATTCGCCAGTACTACCGCCTCGAAGAAATCTGGGGCGAAAAGCCGGTCAAGCTGGGCGCCGCCAAGCGCAAGTCGACCGCTGAAGGCGCTGAGGCCGACGAAGCCAAGCCGAAGTCGAAGCACCTTGCCGCCAACCAGGACAAGGTCGAGGCCAAGCCGGTCAACGAACGTAAACCTGCCGCCAAGCGCGCCGCCACCGTCGCCAAGACCATCGCTGCCGAAGGCCCTGCTGCCGCCAAGAAGCCGGCTGCCAAGAAGGTTGCCGCCAAGGCCGTCCCAAGCGGCAAGACCGTGAAGGTCGGCCCGAGCAAGACCGAGACCGCCGCTGTCGAAGCGACCAAGGCCAAGCCGCCAAAGCGCGCCGTGAAAGCTGCCGCGCCGAAAGAAGCGCCAGCGGTCGAGGCGCCAGCCAAGAAAGTGATCCGTCGTATCAAGAAGGATGCCGAGTAAGCGTCCATGCAATTGATCATTGCCGCGGTCGGTCACAAGATGCCGGCCTGGATCGAGTCGGGTTTCACCGAGTACACGAAGCGCATGCCACCCGAGCTGCGCATCGTGCTCAAGGAAATCAAGCCGGTCGAGCGCTCTGGCAGCAAGACCGCCGCCACGGCGATGGCGCTCGAACGCGAGCGCATCGAAGCGGTCTTGCCCAAGGGCGTCCGCATCATCGCGCTCGACGAGCGCGGCCGCGACCTGACGAGCGTCGGCCTGTCGCAGCAGCTGGAAACCTGGCAACGTGACGGGCGCGACACCGCATTCCTGATCGGTGGCGCCGATGGTCTCGATCCCGAGCTCAAGGCGCGTGCCGAGGGCCTGATCCGTATTTCCAGCATGACGCTGCCGCACGGTATGGTGCGGGTCATGCTGGCGGAGCAGTTATATCGTGCCTGGTCAATCACCCAGAATCACCCTTACCACCGGGTCTGAATTTTGCTTTTGCAGTAATTCCTTACCTGCCCGACAGCCTTGCCTGATCGTCCGAATCGATGAGAAACAACCAGAACAAGATCTACCTCGCTTCGAAAAGCCCGCGCCGACGCGAATTGCTGCGCCAGATTGGCGTTGACTTCGAGCTGATGCTGCTGCGCAGTGATCCGGCCCGCGCGGTCGACGTCAGCGAAGACGTGCTGTCGGACGAAGACGTGCACCATTACGTGGCGCGCGTTGCCAAGGAAAAAGGCGCGTTTGCCTTCAACCTGCTCCTGCAACGGCGCCAGCCGCTGCGCCCGGTATTGACGGCAGACACCACTGTCACGATCGATGGCGAAATTCTCGGCAAGCCAGCGGATAACCGAGAGGCGATCGCCATGCTCGAGCGCCTGTCAGGTCGTACGCACCAGGTGCTGACCTCGGTCGCCGTGCACGCCGAACGCGTGGCCGAGCAAGTTACGCAAGTATCGAACGTGCGCTTTGCCAAACTCACGCCGGAACAGATCCGCGCCTATTGCGCCACACCCGAGCCGTACGACAAGGCCGGCGGTTATGGCATTCAAGGCCCGGCGGCGCTGTTCATCGAGCACATCGAAGGCAGCCACTCCGGCATCATGGGCCTGCCCCTGTTCGAGACCGCCAGTTTGCTGCGCAAGGCGGGCCTGACGGTCTGAATTGATCGCCTTCCCGCCCCGGCGATGCCCCGTGAGCGTGTATCATGATCACCCTGAACAATACGTGCGGCAGGGTCCATGAACGAAGATATTCTCATCAACATCACGCCGCAGGAAACACGCGTCGCGCTGGTCTTGCAAGGCGCGGTGCAGGAACTGCACATCGAGCGCACGCTCACGCGTGGGTTGGCGGGGAATGTCTATCTGGGCAAGGTCGTGCGCGTGCTGCCAGGCATGCAGTCGGCGTTTATCGACATCGGCCTGGAACGCGCCGCTTTCCTGCACGTGGCCGACATCTGGGAAGCGCGCAGCCATGACGGCAGCAACGTCCCACCTACCGCGATTGAAAAACTGCTGTTCGACGGCCAGGTATTAACTGTCCAGGTCATCAAGGACCCGATCGGCACCAAGGGCGCGCGCCTGTCGACCCAGATCTCGATTGCCGGGCGCATGCTGGTGTACCTGCCGCAAGACCAGCACATCGGCATCTCGCAAAAAATCGAAAAGGAAAGCGAGCGCGAACGCCTGCGCACGCGCCTGCAAAACTTGCTGCCGCCCGACGAAAAAGGCGGCTACATCGTGCGCACGATGGCCGAAGAAGCACCGGACGACGACCTGGCCGCCGACGTCGACTACCTGCGCAAAACCTGGGGCGCCATTGTCCAGGGCGCCCGCACCCGGCCACCGACCACCCTGCTCTACCAGGACCTGTCGCTGGCCCAGCGCGTACTGCGCGACTTCGTGCACGACGAAACCGCCACCATCCAGGTCGACTCGCGCGAGAATTACCTGAAACTCGTCGAATTCGCGCAGGTCTACACGCCGAGCGTGCTCTCGCGCATGGCGCACTACACGGGCGAGCGGCCGCTGTTCGACCTGTACGGCGTCGAAGAAGAAATCCTGCGCGCGCTCGGTCGCCGCGTCGACCTGAAATCGGGCGGCTACCTGATCGTCGACCAGACCGAGGCGATGACGACCATCGACGTCAACACGGGCGGCTACGTTGGCGGGCGCAATTTTGCCGACACCATCTTCAAGACGAATCTCGAATCGGCGCACGCCATCGCGCGTCAGCTGCGCCTGCGCAACCTGGGCGGCATCATCATCCTCGACTTCATCGACATGGAGAACAACGAGCACCGCAACCAGGTGCTCGCCGAGCTGAAGAAAACCCTGGCACGCGACCGCACCAAGGTCTCCGTGAGTAACTTCTCGGCGCTGGGCCTGGTGGAAATGACGAGGAAGCGCACGCGCGAATCGCTGGCCCACATCCTGTGCGAACCCTGCCCGGCCTGCTCCGGCAAGGGCCAGGTGAAAACCAGCCGGACGATCTGCTACGAAATCCTGCGCGAACTGCTGCGCGAAGCCAAGCAGTTCAACCCGCGCGAGTTCCGCATCGTCGCGTCGCAAGAAGTGATCGATCTGTTCCTGGAAGAAGAATCGCAGCACCTGGCCATGCTGGGGGACTTCATCGGCAAGCGCATTTCGCTGCAGGTCGAGAAGGGATATCACCAGGAACAGTATGATGTGATTTTGATGTGAATTTTTTCCTTTTAATTACAAGCACTTAGATAAAGTATTTCCAGAATTTAGCGAATCGCTACACGCGTAACTACACAAATCTATCGATGCAAAGGAGGTAGCGTTAGTCAGGATTGTTTGCGGCTGATATATGCTCCTTGGCCCGCTTTGTGGATTTTCTCTCTTGTACTGAATCGAGCGGCACAAGTGATAGATACCCGCCGTTAACCATATCGGTCGCACGCCTCATATCAGATTTCATACGGTCCGCCGTTCGGGCAAGTTCAGCATCCGTGAGAAAGTATTATGAGAGGCCGATTGTCGCCGGCGTGCTGTTCGTTTTGCGTTTGACACAGCCTGACCCACGAGCGGCCGTTCGGCAGCTGCCCTCAAGTGCGATGAGCTATTAAAAAAGGTATTTTAAAGCTCAGTTGCTTGTTATTTTCAAAATTTTCTTGAAACTATGAAACTTACTTTTCAATGGTTACGCACAAATCTTACGGGAATCTCTACACCATTTCTGGGTTTGTCCTGGACTCCCCCGGCCTCGGAGAGGGACGCGATACGCAAACTACTTATTTACCTCGAAGATCGTCGTGCATTGTATTTATCGAGATATGAGTATCAGCATTCAGGCCGTTCAGAGCACTTAACTGAGTCTGTCTTGGACATCAGACGGACGTTAACCGTAACATTGCAATCGGTTGATTTTCAGAGTGAAACAAAACAGCTCCTTGAATCAATGCGCGTTGCCTGCCGAAGCTTTCTCGACGATACTCCGCGAATCGTTCGCTCATCCGAAGACAATCGTAAAGCCGCCGTGTCCTCAACGAATATGCGCCCACTACAAAAAGCGATGGCAACTTCTATTGCTAGCCTTGCGATCTTATATCAATTTGACTTGGACGAGAATCTCTCAAGTTTGGTTAGCTCCGTTCTTTAAAACGCGCACATTTCGTGCGGTGTCCGCCGTTGGTATAAAGCTTTTCTGGCCTAGGGCTTTTGGCACTCGCTTGCGCAACTAAGGCTGCGTCATCCCAGCGCCTTGTTACCGCCCGAGTCGTCGCCGGCCGGCTGGTCGTGGATCGAACTTCGCAGTTCTGCGAACTTAAGGGCCCAGACCTTGATCGGTTTGCCGTCGATACGAACCTCGCGCTGCTTGCCGAACGGCCAGTGAGTTGAGCCCGCCAGCAGTCTGGTTCGCCTACTCGCCACACCGCAAGGGCATTCATCCGCAAACGCACCTGGCCAAGGTCGAGGATGTGCTTCAGCATGATGCTCATGCCGGTTTAACGCCTTGTATAAAGGTGGCAGTATCGACGAAGCAGCACGTTTGGCGCACGCTCGCCGCAAGTTCTACGACCTCCACGTGGCGCGGCGATTCATACATGGCTGCACGAGGCTTAGCTATACTAGTCAACTGAATCGCCAGTAAGTTGTGGCGTGTGTATCAGGTATCGGTGCATGTACGTCAATTAGCAAGTTGCTGCGGACAAAGCCTATGTCAGGCTACCTCACCCAAAGCATGTCCAGTTGAACAAGTATCCCGGTGTCAATACGCCGAGCGGAGAGTACGGACGCTAGGAGGTCAGAGTCCCGCTGTCGCTCGGGAACCGCTTGCAAACCTTTGGTACGACCCTGTGAAAGGCACGTTTCCCGCTGCAACCCGGCACTTGTGTTGATTCAACCGAACCTATAAAGAGAGTCCTTCCTTTTGCTGAGAGGCACTTGAGTCAATACGCAAAATACACAGCTAACAGGCTTCAAATTCAGGTAGCGATTCCCGTTAAATTTACTGTACAAAAAAACAGTCTTATTGTCTAATGGTATCTTGACGGCCTTTCGTCGCCACGGCTCTGTGCCTTGCTGTTTTTTTGAGCAGAACAGCTGCCAGTTACCATTCGTTCCTATGGCCCAGAAAAAATTCCGCTTTATCGATCTCTTTGCCGGTCTAGGCGGCTTTCACGTCGCTCTCAAAAATTTAGGCGGCGAATGCGTTTTCGCGGCCGAGTGGAAGAGCCATCTTCGCGACCTCTACCGTATAAACCATGGGTTGTATCCCCTAGGTGATATAACAAAAATCGAACCCGAGGCGATCCCAGAACATGACGTCCTAACCGCTGGCTTCCCTTGCCAACCGTTTTCTAAGGCCGGTGAACAACTCGGATTTGAGTGCACTGAACAAGGCAATTTGTTTTTCAACGTTGCGGCAATTTTAGAAGCAAGACGCCCTAGCTTCTTCATACTTGAGAATGTCCCGAATCTATTAAAGCATGATGATGGCCGAACTTGGGAGAAAATAAGGGACCGGTTAGGTCTGGACGGACTGGGATATCACATTCGCGCTGAGAAGTTTTCTCCGCACCATTTCGGGATCCCTCAAATACGTGAGAGGGTATACATTGTTGGTTCGCGTGAGCCCTTGCTAAAATTCAAATGGCCATCGACGTCTACCGCGGAGACTTCAATTGCTTCAATTTTGGATAAAAATCCGGTCGGCGCTAAACAACTTTCCGCACAGGTGACCTCATGCCTAGAAGTTTGGAATGAATTCCTGAGTGCATGCCCGCCGGACGTTGATTTACCCTCTTTCCCGCTTTGGTCTATGGAGTGGGGAGCGACATACCCATTTGAGTTCGATACTCCTTTCGCGAGGAAGATACACCATGGCATGGATGGGCTTCTAAAGATGAAAGGTAGCCATGGCGCAGTCTTGGGCCACCTTCGTACTCTTGAAGGCAGATGGTCAGCACTTCCAAGCCATGCACGTACTCAGCAACTTGAGTTTCCTAAGTGGAAAAAGGATTTCATTCGACAAAACCGGAAATTTTACCAGGACAATAAATCGTGGATTGACGCTTGGTTGCCAAGAATTTTGAAGTTTCCGTCTAGCTTGCAAAAGTTAGAGTGGAACGCTAAAGGTGAGACACGAGAAATATGGCAACACGTGCTCCAGTTCCGCGCTTCTGGGGTGCGAGTTAAGCGACGTACGACGGCTCCGAGTTTGATCGCGATGACTGACACCCAAGTACCGATCATCGCATGGGAAAGGCGCTACATGACACCTACGGAATGCGCAAAACTGCAATGCCTCGACAGTTTGCAACTTCCGAGCAGCCCCACAATGGCTTATCACGCGTTAGGAAATGCGGTCAATTCGCGAGTTGTCGAATTTGTAGCAGAAGCCTTGCTTTCAGGCGTGTCTGGAACTTCCAGCACGTTCAGCGCTGCGCAACTTTTTGAACTGGACGTGGCAGCATGAATGACTCGGAATTGCCTGATTTCTTCAACAACGAGGTTGAGATTCGGCCAGAAGTGACAATGCTGTCAGTTCTACGACATCTCAATTACGAACCTTGGTTCGCAATAGCCGAGTTTATAGATAACTCCATTCAAAGCTTCCTCTACAATGAAAAGCAGTTAAAGGTCCTGCATGGTGATGATTTTCGACTTATTGTAGCAGTCTCCATTGATACGACCAGCACTGGGCAGATTATCATCTCAGACAATGCAGCCGGGATCGCACGTGCCGATTTTTCTCGCGCCTTTAGGCCTGCTCAAGCCCCTGCAAATAAATCTGGACTTTCTGAATTTGGCATGGGTATGAAAAGCGCTGCATGTTGGTTTGCTAGTAACTGGACAGTTCGCACTAAGGCCCTAGGTGAAACGGTGGAGCGCACGATTCGCTTTGATATAAACGATATCGTCGAGCGAAATGTCCAATCGTTACTTGCGTGCGTTGAGCCAATGCCACCATCCGCTCACTATACAACCATTGTCCTCCGTAATTTGCACCATATTCCAAGAGGTCGTACTGTAGGCAAGATCAAAGACCATCTCGCAAGTATTTACCGCGTTTTCATCCGAAGCGGATTACTATCAATTCGTTTTAACGATGAAGCTCTAGCGTATGAAACACCCTCAATACTAACGGCCTGTCCTTATGATGGAGTAGGCCTGCCACGGACTGATGCCGGTGTTGGTGCTGTCCAATGGAGAAAAGAAATCCTCCTCGATTTTGGCGCAGGGCAAAAAGTCACCGGCTTTGTGGCACTTCGAGAAAAAGCGTCGACATCAATGGCAGGATTTGCGCTTTTCCGCAGAGATCGTTTAATAGAAGGTAGCCACGATGACACTTACCGGCCGAAGCAGATATTCAAACATGCGACGAGTTACCCTTACCAGCGAATTTTTGGTGAATTACACCTAGAAGGATTTGATGTCAGCCATACTAAGGATGGCTTTCGATGGGAGGAATATGAGGATGAATTTTTGGAATTGTTGGCGGAGGCGATTGAGGAAGGCGAACTGAAGCTTATAACGCAAGCTGAAAATTTCAGGTCGATGCCGACGAAGCGTTCGATACAACAAAAAGCCGGTGACGCAACGTCAAGTGTAGCGAAACATCTCGAGACTGTGGTCGCTCCCATAGTTGCCCGCGCACGTAGTAACCCGGTTGCACCAAGCGAATTGCCGGACGAAATCCGATCCAGCGATTTGCAGGCGTCCGAGCGCACTGTCGAGTTTCACGATGGAGGCTATTACTGGATCGTGACTCTTAGAACATCGGTCGACCCGGCAACGGAAAACTGGATTGCGGTCGGCAAATCAGACGTAGCGAAACAATGTAAAGACGGTTCGAGAACTCGTCGGCTCACCTTAGATCTATCACTAGCCCATCCCTTTTCGGCCAAATATTTGGGAACGGCCAATGAGAATATTGAACTCTTTCTTCGCCTTGCATCCGGTCTCTGTATTTCCCTAGTTTTGACGGAAGACTTAACCGGGGAACCACCGCAAACAACTCTTCATTTTTTTAACGACTTGTTGAGGGGCGCCATGACGCCACCTACCTAAATGACGACTTCCATAAAAATTCTGCATCGAGCCACGCCTCCCCTTTTGTGGATCCCTGAAGCGAAAGATTTTACTGATGAATTCCTAAAACGGAAAGGGTCTGATCCGAATGGCCCATCATATGACGATCTAGCGAAAGGTGACAACTGCGTGCTTGTTGAGTCTCAAAGAATTTTGGGACGCTGTTTGCCACCCACAGAACCTAACGGTCGAGAGACTGGCTTAGTCGTCGGCTACGTGCAGAGCGGGAAGACAATGTCTTTCGAGGTAGTCATGTCCTTGGCAAGAGATAACGGCTACGGGGTCGTAATTGTCTTGGCTGGCACAAAAACAAATCTGAAGGAACAATCAGAAAAACGGCTCAAAAAGGACTTAGGCATTGACGACGGTGGCGTCTGGTACCACGTATCAAATCCAGCAGCAGGCGCAGCTCAACAAATTGAGGATCGATTATCTGCCTGGTCACGAAACAACATCAAGCGACGCGCTGTGTTAATCACAGTGCTGAAGCAAAAAAACCACTTGGAGAATCTTGCAACAGTCATGGCACTCTTGCCTTTGTCCAGCATTCCTGTCCTTATAATTGACGACGAGGGCGATCAGGCAAGCCTCAACACTAAGGCAGCCCAAAACCTCGCGAGCGGTGCAGATGAGTCAAGTACAATATACGACTGTGTTTGCAATGTAAGAGATGCGATACCACATCATTCTTATCTTCAGTACACGGCCACACCGCAGGCCACTCTACTGCTTGCCCGCACTGACCTTCTCGACCCTTCTTTCGCTGAGTTAGTAACACCGGGTGCGTCGTACACCGGAGGTAAAGCGTTCTTCAAGAAACCTCAACAATTAATTATTGAGATTCCTGCCGCAGAGGTGCCGTCCACTGACAATCCTCTTAGTGGATCGCCAAAAACACTCATCAGCGCCCTCCGTTTCTTCCTTTTGTCAGCATCTCATCATGCGATTACGCAAGTGCGTGGAAAGGACATGAATCGATCCATGATGGTCCACCCAGCAATGGCTACGACCTCGCACAAGCAATATAAGCAATGGATGGATTTGTCTCTGAAGACGTTGCGCACCTTTGTCGAGTGCAACGCAAAAAAAGATTTGCCTGCGGTGACTAAGAAATTTCAAGCTGAGTATGATTCTCTTAGTAAATCATTTCCGAAAATACGTCCGCTTGACGAGTTAATTGATGCCATGGTTGAGGACGTTTTTACAGAGCTGCATTGCGTAGAAGTAAACTCTACGGCAGATGCTGAAAAGAACATCGATTGGAAGCAAAACGCATATTGGATATTGGTAGGCGGCAATAAGCTTGACCGCGGCTACACTGTTGAAGGTCTATGTTCCACTTACATGCCTCGTCCGCTCGGAAGTAGCGCTGCGGCCGATACGCTTCAACAACGGGCGCGGTTCTTTGGATATAAAAAACATTACCTCGGCTTATGTCGTGTTTTCGTGCAGTCTAACGTTATAACTGGTTTCACCGAATATGTAGAGCATGAGGAATTCGTCCGTAAGGAACTCGACTCTATTCGGGGACAACCTTTGCGCAACTGGCGACGAGATTTTTTGCTTAACAAGATGATGCGTGCCACACGACCCAATGTCGTTGGACTAAGGATCAAAAGGATAGCTTTTGATAAGTGGATGGTGCCTGGTGCGCTACAACGTGGTCAAGACGCAGTCTTAAACAACCGTCAGCTTTTAACAGAAGTCGAGCAAGCGTGGTCACAGAAATTCGGTCCTGCAGTAAATGCAGCAGTTTTCCCGCGCTTTCAATCGGCCAGAGGCACATCGCCAAACTGGATTATCGAAGCAGTGCCTTTAAAAGTAATTCTCGAGGACTTTCTGCTGCGCCTACAGGTCAAGGACCCCACCGACGCTGAAGAGCATAGCGCCATGCTGATTGCGATTGCGGAGTTATTGGGTAAGAATAGTGACTTGGTTGCTGACGTCTATCTTATGAACAATTTGGTTCCTAATTATCGTAAGCGCGATGCCGGTCGTGGTTTTCCCGACGGACATCCGTCGGCCCCGATAAATCAGTATTTTAGCCAAAGCGCTGGATCAGTTAACGACAGCGATTTCCGCTCACCAGACCGCGTGTCGCTGCATTTGCGACGATTCAACCTTGGCGCGAATGTACGAGGCGGAAGCAGCGCCGATATTCTCGAGGTAACATGGTTCGCACTTAACGTACCGAAGCGCTGGAATAAAGGATTAATTATCGAGGAGAGGCAGTAATGTCTGTATTTGTCCTCGACGAATTTAGGCGCATGCCGAAGTCTGCTACCCACGAGGAGTATGACGCGATCAAAGTTTCGGCGCGGCGCGATGATTTTATAGTAAAAGGTCCTAGCGGCGAGCCTATCTTTCTGCTTCGGGACTCTAGTGCAACTCGGTACGTCGTCGGCCGTACCCTCAAGCACTTAAAAGCGGAGTTTCACGTAACTTGTGCGGTGAAAGTTGGAGGAAATTACCTTTCCGCACAATTTGCCATGATTTCGTGCAGCGTAGAGTCGCCAGAGTTTTACGACATCTTTATCCGCTGCGTAAGCGCATCAATCGATGCGCTGCCTGTCACCTGCGGCACAGAAGATCTTGCCGATATTATTGCTGAACTGTTAGAGACGTTCCGTGCCATGTCTCAGCCCGCAGTTGGTGAAATTTCTGGTCTATGGGCAGAACTATGGGTAATTTTAAATAGTTCGGACGTCGCACGAGCGGTTGAGCTATGGCATTCTGATATTTATGATCGTTTTGATTTTTCTTCGCCAACAATGGTCGCTGAAGTAAAGTCGACCACCTTAAGTTTTCGCATACATCACTTCGGACTAGAACAGTTGCGGGAGCCTTCCCCTGGCAGTGGATTAGTAATTTCTTTAATGCTCCAGAGTCTATCCGGCGGTACAGGAATATTAGAACTAATCTCAAGCGTCGAAGCTGATCTAGGGTTCCGTACAGACTTGAAAAAAAAATTATGGCGTGTCGTTGCAAGGACGCTAGGTACCGATTTTGTCGAAAGTATGGATAGAAAATATGATGAAGTGTTCGCGTCGCGAAATATGAAGGTATTTGCTATGGGCGATGTACCTTCTGTAAGAAATCCTGACGATTCCCGCGTTTCTGATGTAAGCTTTCGTACCGATTTGTCATCGGTAAATAGTTCGTTGCAAGGTAGCCCGAAACAGATATTGGAAACTCGTTTCGCTAGGTGAAGTATCCTCACGTGCAGTCACGGCTAGAGGATCAGCATTAAAACGGGGATTAGAGCAAGCTCGGAATCTTGCGTTTCGCTACTGGTCGAATATACCTCTCAAGCGTAACGTCTGACTTATGGCCAGTTTGCTCGCGGATATGATATGACTGCAACTCGGTCATTGCGGCCTCAGTACAGTAACCGGCGCGCAAACTGTGCCCTGCAACGTTCTTCGCTACGTCGTTGCCGGCCATCGTACGCATGGACGCCTTTACGATCAACGCAACGGACTGTGGCGTAAGCGCTTTGCTCCCGACGACTTGGCCGTGCCGATTGATAGGTGTGAAAAGTGGGCCGTCGTCGGTGCGCGCTAACACCAGCCGATTCTTCAACACCTCAACCGGCCAGCGTCCACCGCGTGCATAAGGTATGAATACAGTTCAACCGGCACCTCCCTGATCCGTCTTATACTGACTTATTGAAAGCTCCACACCGTCACAATCGTAGTGGGTCATGTCTTCATATTGAAGTCCGACGAACTCGGACCTGCGAAACGCACCTGCAAACCCATCAAAATTAGGGCCTTATCACGTGCTGCTCTCATCAGCATCTGTCGATCGAGGTGGACCATCATTCAAACAGTTACTCGTCAATCCAGACGGCTTTAGATGCCCAGAGAGATCGAAAAAATAGTACGATGTGATTTTGATGTATAAATTATATGACGAGATTTTAAGGGTTATAACTGGCAAGCGCATTATCCGTAGGAAGGCAAGATCATCATGGCTGATCGATCGCCCCTTCCAACAATGCCGATGCATTTTTCGTGATCGAGTGATCCATGAAAATTCGATATGTAGCCGCAGCAGCTTTGCTGTCGGCCCACCTCGCGGCCCACGCAGCGCCAACAAGCTATGTATGTCCCCAATCGATCCCTGAGGCATCTCTTAACCTGGCCGCGCCTGGTGAGGAATGGACACCATTTGTCTCTTCGCCGCTGTACTTGAGCAGCGCTGCGCCGGCTGATGGTCCGCCGGAACGTCTCGGCGTGCTTCGTGAACGCGATGCCACGAAAACCAAAACAGGTTGAAGACGGACATACGCACTGGATGGTCAGCACCCTGACGGTAAATGGCTCAGGTGTGACTACGGTGCGTTCGGCGAGATGTCGTTAGCAAAACGGCTTCCTGATGAGATCACTACATGTACAGTGACAGGCATGAAAGGCGCCCACGCCGGAGAGACTCAGGTCGACGTCAGATGTCGATAGCGTGGCGCACTTCCCAGGAACAAGGTGTTTAACTGACGCATTCATCATTGATGCCCTATCAACGTAACCTCGCACGCTGGTTTGCAACCTGGACAGCCCTCAACTTGGCCCCGCCCACCGGCTTGTGCGAGCAGTTGCTGCGCGCGTGGGACGAGCCCCAGCGCCATTACCACACGCTGCAACACCTCGGCGAATGCCTGGTGCTGTTCGACACGCTGCGCGCGCATGCCGAACAGCCTGCCGACATCGAACTTGCCCTGTGGTTCCACGACGCCGTCTACGACGTGCAGGGCCACGATAACGAAGCACGCTCGGCGCACTGGGCCATTGACGCATTAAAGGCCGGCGGCGTCGATGCGGCCCGCTGCCAGCGCGTGCATGACCTGATCATGGCCACCTGCCACACTGCCCTGCCCGCCTCACCGGATCAGGCTTTGCTGGTCGATATCGACCTGGCGATCCTGGGCGCGCCCGCTGCGCGCTTTGCCGAGTACACGCGGCAGATCGGCGCCGAATATTTATGGGTGCCGCCAGAGGTCTATGCCGTCAAGCGCCGCGCCGTGTTGCAGGGCTTCCTCGAGCGCAAGCAGATATACACGACGCCCGCCGTCGCGCAACGTCTGGAGCAGCACGCCAGAAACAACCTGGTTAAGGCCATTTCGTCGCTCTGAACAACGATCCATCAACCGGCAGCAAGATTGATCCAGATCGATTGCAGCCTGCTTGACGAACGCGCCTGCAAACCTATTGAGAACCAATTTATCCAAGCTGCATGGTGCGCCGTTGCTGCCACCCACAAACAAACACGCAGCCACCATGCGCGCGTGATTTTGCGTATGTTCCCAGCGGTTCCGCTTGACTTGCATCAGCAAAATACTTAGCGTCTCACAACAGGCAGCAGGAAACCATCCCTTTTTCGCGCGTGAACCACAGGTGATTGCCATGCGAACCCGACTCCGCAATCGTCACAGTAAAGCACCTGACCAACTGCGCAATGCCATGGCGCCATCGCGCTATGCGGACGTGGTTGCCGATGACGGACTCGAAGCATCCATGCGCCAGTTGACCGAAGGGCAAATGCTCGTCAACCAGGCACTGGTCGAAAAGATCATCTCCTGCCAGCATTCCGAAGCAGCGTTACGCGCGTCCGAACAGCAACTGCATTCATTACTGGCCCACCAGCGCGCCAGCAGCGAGGCCGAGCGCAAGCGGATCTCGCGCGAGATCCACGATTGCCTTGGCCAGAACCTGCTGGCCTTGCGGCTCGACATCGTCACCCTGCACCGGCAAACGAACGACAACCATGGCCACCTGCACGATTGGGTAAGCGCGGCGCTGGGCAACATCGACGAGACGCTGCGCACCGTCAAGCACCTGCTGAGCGAGTTACGGCCTGCTGGCCTTGAGCTGGGCGTCGTGGCCACGCTGGAAATCGAGGCGCGCAAATTCACCCGTACGAGTGGCATCGTCTGCGACGTGCAGGCTGACGGGCATCTTGACGATCTGCAGATCGAGGAAGACATCCTGATAAGTTTATACCGCGTGCTGCGCGAATCGCTCGACAACGTGTGTCGCCATTCGCTTGCCGACCGCGTTCAGCTGCGCCTGGTCGCCGCTGATGGCATGCTCGAGCTCAGCATCAGCGACAACGGCGTCGGTTTCGCCCCGCAGGCGCTCAGCAAGTCGGGGAGCTTTGGCCTGGCGACGCAGCAGGAACAAGTCGCCGCACATGGTGGCACGCTGGTCATCAAGAGTGCCCATGCACAAGGCACTTGCCTCGTAGTGTGTCTGCCATTCGTGTCGATACAAGCAGGCACGAGCGGCGTCGATCAGTCATGTTAATAGCCTCCTGACACCGCTTGTTGTGGTTCTGAACTGGGCGCCGACAGGTATCAATGCCACACGAATATCTTCTTTATTTTTCAGCAAGTCACTGATTGAAAATCCTGATCGATATCATAGGAATAATTAAATACTGATCTTCCTGTGTGTGTGTGAACTCACAGTTGAAGGGCAACGTGCTGGGCTATGTTATCGGGAGTTTAATTATTTCTATAACAGACAAGGAACAGCATGCCAACATCAAAGCACCCTAGCTCATTCGATGGCGCCGGATCGGTCCTGAGCACGGTAGCCGGTCCATCCGATGCCAAGCCGCCACAGAGCCTTGGCGTCAGCAACCCGATCGCGGATCGTCTGCTCGATAAGATCCCTGCTGAGCAAGAGCTCGCAGCGGCACGTCCGTTCAATGCCAACAAGGCCAGCGAGTACGGCGATGCATCGCGTACGCCAGCAGTCGGCGAAACCTTCAAGCCGTCGACCCACGCCGCCACCGGCAGCACGACGACCGAAATCATCGCCAACGACAAGGTTGGCGATGGCAATCCGCCAAAAGGCGAAAACGCCACCGTCGATCCACTCGACCGCGTGCGTGTCGACCCGGCCGACCGTCACCTGACGACCAACCAGGGCGTGCCTGTTTCGGACAACCAGCATTCGCTGAAGGCCGGCCTGCGCGGTCCGACCCTGCTCGAAGACTTCGTGCTGCGCGAAAAGATCAGCCATTTCGACCATGAGCGCATTCCTGAGCGCGTCGTGCACGCACGCGGTTCGGCTGCCCACGGCTATTTCGAGTCCTATGACAACTTCAGCGCGCTGACCCGCGCGATCCCGTTTGCCAAGAAGGGCAAGCGCACGCCAGTGTTCCTGCGCTTCTCGACCGTGGCCGGCGAGCGTGGTTCGACCGACACCGCACGTGACGTGCGTGGTTTTGCGGTCAAGTTCTACACCGAAGAAGGCAACTGGGATCTGGTGGGCAATAACATGCCCGTGTTCTTCATCCAGGACGCCATGAAGTTCCCTGACCTGGTGCACGCAGCCAAGCCGGAACCGCATCACGCGATGCCGCAGGCGGCTACCGCTCACGACACCTTCTGGGACTTTGCTTCGCTGTCGCCAGAAATCGCGCACATGCTGATGTGGACGATGTCGGACCGCGCCATTCCGCGCAGCTACCGCACGATGCAGGGCTTCGGCGTGCACACGTTCCGCCTGATCAATGCACAGGGCGAAGCGCGTTTCGTGAAATTCCACTGGACGCCAATGCAGGGTACGCACTCGCTGGTGTGGGACGAAGCCGTCCGCATCTCGGGCGCCGATTCCGACTTCCACCGCCGCGACCTGTGGGAAGCCATCGAAGCGGGCAATTTCCCTGAATGGGAACTGGGCCTTCAGATCTTCACCGAAGAACAAGCTGCCAGCTTCCCGTTCGACGTGCTCGATTCGACCAAGCTGATCCCTGAAGAGCTGGTGCCGCTGACCCCGGTCGGCAAGATGGTGCTGGACCGCAACCCGGACAACTTCTTTGCCGAAACCGAGCAAGTCGCATTCTGCA
Source organism: Telluria sp. LT1R51-2 (assembly GCF_059685775.1). Taxonomy (NCBI): domain Bacteria; kingdom Pseudomonadati; phylum Pseudomonadota; class Betaproteobacteria; order Burkholderiales; family Oxalobacteraceae; genus Telluria; species Telluria sp. LT1R51-2. Next base: position 3,508,024 of record NZ_JCASIM010000001.1, read on the forward strand.
CGTCGCACGTCGTGCCGGGTATCGACTTCTCGAACGATCCGCTGCTGCAAGGTCGTAACTTCTCGTACCAGGATACCCAGCTGACCCGTCTGGGCGGCCCGAACTTCCACGAGATCCCGATCAACTCGCCGATCGTCCAGATCCAGAACAACCAGCGCGACGGTTTCCATCGCCAGGCCATCAACCGCGGCCGCGTGAACTACGAACCGAATTCGCTGGGCGGCGGTGTGCCATACCAGGCTGGTCCTGCAGGCTTCACCAGCTTCCCGGAGACGATCGCAGCGGACAAAGTGCGCGGCAACCCGGAACTGTTTGCTGACCACTACTCGCAGGCACGCCTGTTCTGGCAGAGCCAGAGCACGCCAGAGCAGAACCACATCGTCAATGCATTCCGTTTCGAGCTGACCCGCGTGCAGACGCCGGCCGTGCGCGAGCGTGTGCTGGCGCTGCTGGCCAACGTCGATAACGTGCTGGTGTCCCGCGTGGCCGAAGGTCTGGGCATGGATGTGCCGGCACCGCTGCCACTGGCAACGGATGCGCCGATTCCAACGTACCCGCCATCGCCAGCGCTGTCGTTGATGAGCCGTCCGGGTGTCACCGGCATCAAGGGCCGCCGCGTCGCGGTGCTGATCGCTTCGGGTGTCGACGACAAGGCAGTCAAGAGCCAGTATGGCAGCCTGCTCAAGGATGGCGCCGTGCCACGCATGGTCGGTAACATGCTGGGCAAGGTCAAGGCGCTTGACGGCGACCCGATCGACGTCGAGATCTCGGTCGAAGCTGGCCCATCGGTCATGTACGACGCAGTGATCGTGCCGGACGGCGATCAGGCTGTGGCCACGCTGGCCAAGAACGCACAGGTGCTGGAATTCCTGCGCGAGCAATACCGTCACGGCAAGCCGATCCTCGTGTTCGGCGCCGGTTCGGACCTGCTGACCAAGGCCATGATCCCGACCACGCTGCCAGACGGTTCGGATGACCCGGGCCTGATCATGGGCGATGCTGCCAATGCCGATGCGGCCGTTGCAGCGTTCAAGACGGCGCTTGCCGGCTTCCGCGTGTTTGCCCGCGAAACCGATCCACCGTCGGTGTAAGTCAGTCCAGCCCTCTGCCCTCATAACAGGGGCAGATGGGCCTGATGACAGCGCAGCAAAAAAAAAGACACCAATCGGTGTCTTTTTTTTATTAACTTTTCATAAATGCTCTATTTACTGGAACTAATTATTCGCGTAACCTGTTGGTTGTTATTTTGTTACCAAGTGGCATGTACGCCCCGTGGCTGCACTTGGATGACCGACCCAACACCATGTAACCGAAAGGCATTTGATGACACTTGGCCATGCAACCGGTGACCGCATTGCGTTTTTGCGAATTGTCATGATTTTCGGTGTCATCATGTTGCACACGCCGGCCTATGTACCGATGTCGGCCATCGGCGATGGCTGGTTTGACCTGATCAAGGCCTTTTTCCAGCTTGCCGTGTTCCGCGCCAGCGTGCCGGTCCTGACAGTCATCTCGGGTTATCTGCTGTTCAAATCCTGCATTGACCAGGAACCGGTACGTTGCCTGACCAAAAAGGCGCGCACGATCCTGATTCCCTTCCTGTGCTTTAACCTGCCACTGGCGCCCGTGGCGCTGGGCGCCGAGATGTTTGGTGGCATGCATTTGTCAGCCAACTTGTGGCCGTTCGATGCAACAGGCTGGTTGAATGCAGCGTTCGGCCTGACTGACTCGCCCATCAATTACCCACTGAATTTTCTGCGCGACCTGATCGTGCTGATCCTGCTGGCGCCCGTGTTTGGCTGGTTGATGCGCAAGGCCGCCTGGGCCGGACTGGTGCTCGTATCGGTCGTCTTCATGGGCGATTTCGACGGGCATCTGCTGCAGCGCAATCTGATGGCGGTACAGTTCTACGTTGGCGGCATGGCAGCAGTGCGGGCGTGGGACTTGCGCTGCCTCGACCGCCACGCCGGCATCCTGTTCGTCACCTTCCTGCTCGCCTGTCTCGCCACCCTGCATTTCCGGATGGAAGACACGACGTACCTGCGCCTGGCTGCGCCATTCCTTCTCTGGCCCGCAACCGCTTGGGCGGCCAGCACGCGGTTTGGCGTGTGGCTGGCGGGCATGAGCAAATACAGCTTTTTCCTGTTCCTGGGCCATGCACCGATCCTGATGCTGACCTGGATCCTGTATGGCCGGTACGGCAGCGCCATCCCCTATCCGGTCTACTGGATGATGGCGCCGCTGATCGTGAGCGCCATCCTGGTGGCCGTGTATCAGCTTGCGATCGGAACGATGCCGCGCATCTTCAAGGCCATGATCGGTGCCAGCAATAGCGCCAGGCCGGCGGTAGTACGGGCTGAGCAGCGCCGTGGGAGCCTGGCACAGCCTGCCGCCCTGAAGGTTTGATCCGTGGAATTGGGTGAGTTTCCTGCAGGGCAACGATCGCTATAATCGTCCTGTGCCCTCACCACTTTCAGGAAAGCCTCCCCATGTTCTGTTCTCACTGCGGCGCCCCGATGGCGCCGGATGCTGCTGCGTGCGCTGTCTGCGGCAAGGCGGCGACGGTCAATGCATCCGCCTCCGTCAACCTCGACAAAGCGTCGCTGTACAGCGCCGACGATGGTGGCATTCCCGACGGTGTGAAAGGCTGGAGCTGGGGCGCATTCTTCCTGAACTGGATCTGGGCCATCGGCAACCGCAGCTGGATCGGTCTCTTGGCGCTGGTGCCGTACGTCGGCTGGATCATGGCGTTCTGGCTGGGATTCAAGGGCCGCGAAATGGCCTGGAAAAACAAGCAGTGGGACAGCCTCGAGCACTTCAACCGCGTCCAGCGCAAGTGGTCGCAATGGGGTGTCGGCATCACGGTGGGCGCAGCGATCATCGGTATCCTTGCGGCCATCGCCGCCCCTGCATATCAGGACTACACGACACGCGAGCACGAGGTACAGCGCGCCGCCGACCAGGCAGCGAATGCTGCGCCGCTCGCCGGCGGTAGCATCCTGGACAGCAATGCCGACAACCTGCCGACGTCGCTGCGCACGGTGGCCGGGCAGCTGGAACGCAAGACCGGCGCCGATGGCACTGGCGCGCTGCTGCTCGATGGCCAGGCCCTGTTCACGGGCGAGGATGCACGCTGGCAGTTCCCGCTGCGCAGCTTCACGCTGTCGGGCGGCAAAGAAGCCATCCTGATCGCCAGCAGCGGCGGCCGCGGCAACAGTTGCGAGACGCTGTTCTACTTTTTGCTCACTGACGCATCCGGCGTCACGCCCACGCCGCTGTTCGGCACCTGCGCCGCGCAAGGCAGCATCGCGCAGCGTGGCGATACCATCACCATCAAGCTGCCGGACGTGAACCGCGCATCGACGATCGTGCTGCAGAACGGTGTCGTGCGCGCCGATGGCCAGGTCGTGAGCCTGACCGGCATGAACGATCCATCGCGCTAGCTGCGCCGCTTCTTCCAGCTGTAATCGGCGCCCGTGACGTCCACGCCGGGATGGCCCACCACGTCCGGATGCTCCGAGCACATGGTGATGAAGCGGATGCCTTCGCCATCGCGCTGGCGCTTGCGCAGCGCCTCCATGAAGCCCATCGCCGGCACCATCTCGGTCGTGTCGAAGCCCTGCGCATGTGGGTGGGTGGCCGCGCCATCCACAATTGTCCAATACACCATGTACATTGATTTCTCCTGCATTGTGAGTTAGCACATTGTCGCCTGAAATAGTTCTCATCAGCAGAATGGGCACGCTACCCAAAAAAACCCCGTTAGAAAGTAGGACTGGTCCGAAATCTGCCCGCTATGTGAACCACTTAACATAGTGAGTACCGTGCGACCGTTAGTCTGTTGTCATGTTCACTATGCAGGTAAGCTTTCATGACTCTTCGCACCGATTCCCAGCCCGACCTCGCCCTGTGGGGCGGGCTCGAATGCACGGTTAACCGCGTTCGCGACGACTACTTCAGCCAGATGGACCGCAACGGCCACGCTGGCCGCCTGCAAGATATTGAACGCTTCGCATCGCTTGGCATCCAGGCGATCCGCTACCCGGTACTGTGGGAGCGCACGGCGCCCGACGGCATCGACAAGGCCGACTGGTCATGGGCCGACGAGCGCCTGCCGGCCCTGCGCGACCTGGGTGTCAATCCGATCGTGGGCCTGATCCACCACGGCAGCGGCCCCCGTCACACGAGCCTCGTCGATCCCGCCTTCCCCGACCAGCTGGCCGAATATGCCGGCGCCGTGGCCGCCCGCTATCCGTGGGTCGAGCACTACACGCCCGTCAACGAGATCTGCACCACGGCGCGCTTCTCGGGTCTGGCCGGTGTCTGGTACCCGCATGGCGGCGACGAAGCCACGTTCATCCGCGCCCTGCTGATCCAGTGCCGCGCGACGGTGCTGTCGATGCGCGCGATCCGCGCCGTCAATCCTGCCGCCAAGCTGGTCCAGACCGACGATCTGTCCAAGACCTACGGCACGCCCGAGATGCAGGACATCGCGAACTACTTCAACGAGCGCCGCTGGCTCGCCTGGGATCTGCTGTGCGGGATGGTCGACACGGGCCACAAGCTGTGGGACTACCTGCTCGACTCGGGCGCCACCGCCGACGAGCTGCGCTGGTTCCGCGACAACCCGTGCCCGCCCGATGTGATCGGCGTGAACTACTACGTCACCAGCGAGCGCTGGCTTGACCATCGCCCTGAACGCTATCCCGAAAGCCACCGTCACACCTACCGGGGCGTGGCGCACGCCGACATCGAGGCGCCACGCGCGCTGGCCACGCCCACGCCCGGCATCGCCCCGCTGTTGATGGAAACCTGGGAACGTTACGGCATCCCGATCGCGATCACCGAAGCGCACATCGACGCCAACCGCGAAGACCAGTTGCGCTGGCTGGTCGAAATCTGGAATGCCGCACTCAAGGCGCGCCAGCAGGGCGCCGACATCCGCGCGGTCACGGTCTGGGCGCTGCTGGGTTCGTTCGACTGGAACAGCCTGGTGACCGCCTGCCACGGCTACTACGAACCAGGCCCGTTCGACGTGCGCTCGCCCACGCCCCGCCCTACCGCGCTGGCAACCCTGATGCGCGAACTGGCCAGCAAGCGCGCGCTGTCCAATCCCGTCCTGCAGGGCGAAGGCTGGTGGCGCCGGCCGGGCCGCTTCTGGTGCAAACCCGTGGCCACCCGCACGGCAGTGGCCGACATCGCCGTACGCAGCCAGTTCAAGTCGGCGCCCGTGCAGCCGATCCTGATCACGGGTGCGACCGGCACGCTCGGCGCAGCCTTCAAGCGCATCTGCGAAGCGCGCAACCTGGCCTGCCACGCACTCACCCGGCAAGAGATGGACATCACCGACCCGGCCTCGGTCGACGCGGCGATCGTGCGTTTCAAGCCGTGGGCGATCATCAATGCAGGCGGCTTCGTGCGGGTTGATGAAGCCGAGACCGACAGCGAGCGCTGCATGCGCGAAAACACGCTGGGCCCGACCGTGCTGGCCCTGGCATGCATGCGCCATGCGCTGCGCTTCATGACGTTCTCGAGCGACCTGGTGTTCGACGGCGCCAAGGGCGCACCGTATGTCGAATCCGATGCGACCAATCCGCTGGGCGTCTACGGACGCAGCAAGCTGGACGCTGAAACCCGCGTGCTGGATGCCGATCCGCAGGCACTCGTGATCCGCACCAGCGCGTTTTTCGGGCCATGGGACCGGCACAACTTCGTGACCCAGGCGCTGGGCGCGCTGGCCAATGGCGAGCCGTTCCAGGCTGCGGGCGACATGATCGTCTCGCCGACCTATGTGCCGGATCTGGTGAAGGTCGCGCTCGACCTCATGATCGACCGCGAGCGCGGCATCTGGCACCTGACCAATGGCGACGCGGTGAGCTGGGCCGAGCTGGCGCGGCGCGCCTGCGCGGCAGCGGGGATGTCAGCGGACGGCTTGCAGGAGGTTGCGGCTGACGCTCTGGATTATCCCGCGCAGCGCCCGGCATTCAGTGCGCTGGGCAGCGAACGTGCGCTGCTGTTGCCGTCGCTGGACGATGCGCTGCAGCGCTATGCGCATGCAGTGCAGGAAGCGGCCGGCGGCGCGGGGATCCGGCAGGCCGGCGAAGCAGCGCATTACGCGCGCTGATCTTGTTGGCTTGATGTGGGGTGCTGATTTCTCAGCGGTCTGGCGGCCAACCATCACCGCGTGGACGGCATAGCCGTCCACGTTACGCAGCAGGCGAAACGGGCTGTTTCTTCTCGGCCGTGAACTGCAGATAGTACAGATTCGCGTACATGCCCTTCATGGCCAGCAGTTCGTCGTGCGTGCCCTGCTCCACGATGCGCCCGGCTTCCATCACCACAATCCGGTCGGCCCGCTCGATCGTCGACAGGCGGTGCGCAATCACGATGGTCGTGCGCCCTGCCATCAACGTGTCGAGCGCTGACTGCACCGCGCGTTCGCTCTCGTTATCGAGCGCCGACGTGGCTTCATCCAGGATCAAGAGCGGCGCATCCTTGTAGATCGCGCGGGCGATCGCCACGCGCTGGCGCTGGCCGCCCGACAGGCGCGAACCGTTTTCGCCGATACGCGTGTCGATGCCCTCCGGCAGGCGCGCCACGACGTCCGTCAGGTGCGCCGCGCGGATCGCGCCGGCCAGGCGCTCGTGGTCGATGTGCTCGGCGCCGTAGGCGATGTTGGCCGCCAGCGTGTCGTCGAACAGCACCACGTTCTGGCTCACCATCGCCAGCTGGCTGCGCAGCGACGCGAGCTTGATGTCGGTGTACGGCACGCCGTCGAGCAGCACACGCCCGACTTGCGGATCATAGAAGCGCGTGACCAGATTCACGAAGGTCGACTTGCCGCCACCCGACACCCCCACCAGCGCCACCGTCTGCCCCGGCAACACCTCGAGCGAGACATTGTCGAGCGCCGGACCGGCCGCATTCGGGTACTGGAACGCGACCTGCTCGAACACCAGGTGGCCATTGGCGCGGCCCAGTTCACGGCTGCCGGTATCGACTTCCGGCTCGGCGTCGATGATGCCGAACACCGTCTCGGCGGCCGACATCCCGCGCTGCATCGGACCATTCACTTCGGCCAGCGATTTCAGCGGCGTCAGAAGCATCAGCATCATGGTGACGAACTGCGTGAATTCGCCGACCGTCATATCGGCCTGCATCGCCAGCACGACCACCAGCGACAGCGCCAGCGAGGTCGCGATCTGCGTGATGGGCGTGGTGGCGGCAAAGGCCACCGTCATGCGCTGCGAAAAGCCGCGCAATGCAACGCTGCGCTGATGAAAGCGGCGGCGCTCGTAGGCTTCGCCGGCGAACACGCGGATCACCTGGTGGCCGCGCGCGGCTTCCTCGACCACGCCGGTCATTTCGGCAGTCACGCGCTGGCTTTCGCGGTTCAGGTTGCGCAGGCGCTTGGTGGTCGTGCGCACGATGACGGCGGTCAGCGGAATCACGACGATGGCGATCAAGGTGAGCTTCCAGTTCAGGTACAGCAGGCTGCCGAGCAAACCGATGACGACCAGCACGTCGCGCACGCAGGCCACGAACACCGACTGGATCATGTCGACCACCTGGCGCACGTCGTTGACGACCGTGTTGATGATCTTGCCGGTGCTCTCGTCCTGGTAGCGCGCGACCGGCAGGCGCAGCACGCGTTCGAAGGCCATCGCGCGCATGTCGTTGAGCACGCGCGAGAGCACCCAGTTGTTGAAGTAGGCGGTGCCGAACGTACCGATTCCGCGCAGCACGAAGATCGACACCAGCACGGCGGGAATCAGCCACAGGCTGAACGAAACCCGCTCTTCGAACCCGCGGTCGAACAGCAGCTGCATTGCCTTGGCCAGCAGCGGCTGGGTCGCAGCGGTGATCGCCATCGACAACAGCGCCAGTGCGGCGCGCGATTTGTAAGGTTTGACGAGCGCCAGCAGGCGTTTGACGATGACGTTGGTTTCCACGTTGTAGCCTGATTGTCTTTAGGTTCGTACCCAGGCGCGCAGGCGTGCGGCCACTTGTGACGGGGTAATGGACGCCATGCAGATGCAGGTTGCCGCGTCCTTGCAGCCGGCACAGGGGCGGTCGGCGCACAGCACTTCGGCGCGCGTTCCGAGCGGGCCCCAGCGGCCAGGGTCGAGCGGCTTGATCGGCGGGAACAATCCGAGCGCACGACTGCCCACCGCAGCCGCCAGGTGCAGTGGCCCGGTGCTGCTGGCCACCAGGCCATCGCAGCGACCGATGAGCGCCAGCAGGCCATCCAGGTCAAGCCGGCCGCAGACGCTCTCCACGTTGGGCAGGGCCAGCAGCTCCGGCGCCTGCTGCGCGATCAGGGCGCCTTCTGCGGCGCTGCCGGTGACGAACAGGCGGATCTCCGGATCAGCCTCTAATTCGCGCGCCAATGCGGTGAAGTGACCAAGCGGCCATTCGCGCCCACTGCCGTTGGACTTCGGATGCAGGATGATGTGGCGCCGCCCGCTCTCGAACAGCGCGTCGACTGCAGGCCGTTGCGGTGCTGCGAGACCGTACAGCGCCGGGATCTCGTCCAATGCCGGCACGTGGTCGATTTCGAGCGGGCGCAGCAGCAAAAAATTCAGCTGCGCTTCGTGCAGGTTCGATTTGACGCGGCTGAAATGGGCCAGGCGGTTGCAGGTGAACCAGTGGTACAGCCGGTGACTGGTGCCAATCCGCTGCGGCACCCGCGCGCGCTTGGCCGCTTTTGCCAGACGGCGATCGGGGAAGGCGAACAGTACCGCGTCGTAGCCGCCCTGCTTGAAGAAAGCTTCCGGCTCGCCCGCTTCTTCGAGGGTGATCACGCGGTCGAGAAAACGCGAGTGACGCATCGCCGGCGCCACGTAGGCGCGACACAGCAGGTCGACGCGCGCCTGCGGGAAGCGGGTTTTCAGGTAGCCGGCCAGCGGCAGGGTCAGGACGACGTCGCCGATGTTGTCGGTACGGCAGATCAGGATGCGGTCAAGTGATGGACGCATGGCGATCATGGGAAGAAATGCGCGTTACCGGCGCTGGCGCCGACCTGGCAGCAAGGCAGAAGCCGACCAGTACGCCGACCATGGTGGCGTAGAACACCTTGGTCAGCATCAGCCAGAACATGACGTCGGTCAGCCCGAACACGATGAAGCAGATCACCAGCAGCGTGCCGGCCAGCGCCGGGGCGGCGGCCGCTGGCGGACCGTTGCGCAGGGTACGCATGAAAAAAGTGAACGGGGCGACGTAGATCAGGAGCAGGAAGCTCAGGTCGAGCAACCCGCCAGTGACCAGTGTATTGAGTACGTCGTTGTGCGGCGTGCTGTAAGTGAGGGCGAGCGACTTCTGCAACCGCCCTTCGCGCTCGAGCGCCTGCAGCTCGCCGTGGAAGGCGTCGCGGCCAACGCCGATCAACGGATGCTCGGCGATCAACATTGCCGATGCCTTCCACAACTCGAGGCGGATGCCGACGGCCGTGCTGGCGTCGTTCAGGGTGTTGTAGCGCTCGATGTCGGACACAGCGTTGTTCATCCTGCCCGCCACGCCTGTCTGCGGCGTCATATAGGCCCCGACGCAGGCGACCAGGATCAGGGCGACAGTGTAGCGGATGGTCTTGCCATGCAGGTGGCTGCCGTATTTGAGCATCGGCCACAGCACCACCAGCAGTCCGAGCCAGGCCCCGCGCGAGCCGGAAAACAATGCCGCCAGCGCGCCGCACAGCAAACCCACTATCGGCAGCCAGGCCACACGCGTGTTGCGCAAGTCGTTGAGCGCGCAGAACGACATCACGCCCATGGCCACCGCAATGTCACCAAAGCTGATCGCATGGTGGGTGGCGCCGATTGCACGCGCTTCGCCGAGCACGAACCACTGGTAGCCACCGATCAGCGCGGCCCCGATGCTGCCAATGCCCATGCCGATCCAGAACATGCGGATATTGGGACGCAAGATGCCGACAAAACCGATGCAGCCCAAGGCCAGCAGGAGCCGCGAGGGACCGTCGAGCGTGCCGACGGAATCGCTGAACCAGATCATGCGCAGCAGGGTCACCAGAAAATAGCCGCCAAAGGCCAGCGCGATCCATCTGATCTCGCGCACATGGGCCGCGTAGAACCGTGCCAGGCCGCGCCGTGCCAGGAAGGCGAGCGAAAGCACCACGATCAACAGAGTCAGATGCACGCCAAAGCTGGTGGTCAGAACCGACGCGGGGAACAGCAACATGAGCCAGCTCGCCGCATTGCGGGCGCGACCGCCAGCAGGTTCGGGCGTAATGTTTTTTTCTGTCATCATTGAACAAGCACGCGAACCGCGCGTAAAAGAGAGCGCATTATAGACGAAAGCATCCGCAGGTCCGGTCGAAGCCCGGCGGTGCAACGCCCATCCCTCTCCTTCGCTCACTGCGCGTTCAATACTGACCACCACGTCCTTCGCGCCCAGCGCCAGCGCCACGCAGGCGCGCATCCGTCTGCGTGAACATGCTGCCGTCAGCTGATCTGGCTGGCTGACGGCCAGACCTTACACGCCCGAGGCCGGCAGCGTCTGCGCAAACTGCGAGACGCCGTCCAGATTGAACAGCTCGACCTTCATCGCCTTGCTGCGCGGGTCGATATTGACTTCACCAAAGAACTGGTAACCGGCAAACGGCGAGGAGTTCTGGATCAGCGGGCTTTTCGAGAAGACCGCCGTGGGGCCGAAGGTTTTGTCGAGCACGCCCGGACCGAACGCACCGGCATTCATCGGGCCGGCAACGAATTCCCAGAATGGTGAAAAATTCGTGAAACGGGCCTGGGCCGGATCGTAATAGTGCGCGGCGCAGTAATGCACATCGGTGGTGATCCAGACCACGTTGGGGATGGCCTTGATACTGCTGAGCAGGCGCGCCATTTCGAGTTCGCGCCCGAGCGGGACGCCATCGTTGCCGTTGGCGATCGCTTCCCAGACGTCTTCCCCGCGGGCGTTCTTGCCGTCGCCGACGTTCAGGCCGATGGGCATGTCGGCGGAGATGACCTTCCACGTTGCGCTCGAGGCTTTCAAGCCGGCGATCAGCCATTCCACCTGTACACTGCCCAGAAACGCCGAGCTGGCGTCTTCCCCGGTTTGCAGATTCGCGCTGTTCGGACCACGGTAGCTGCGCATGTCCAGGATGAAGACGTCGAGCAGCGGGCCATGCGAAATGGTGCGATAAATGCGCTGCGGTTCGCTCTGCTTGTAATAGCGCATGGGCGCATATTCGAGGAAGGCGCGCCGGCCGCGCGTGGTGAGCGTGGCAATGCTTTTTTCGGTGTAACGTGCGTCGCCCGATAAATCCTTGGCGGCGCTGTAGTTATTGGTGACTTCGTGATCGTCCCATTGCCAGATCTGTGGCACCTGGGCAGCGAACTTGCGAAAGTTCGCATCCAGCATGTTATAGGAATGGCGGCCACGGTATTCCTTGAGTGTTTCAGCGACCTTGCTGACTTCTTCGGTGACGACATTGCGCCAGACCTGGCCGTTTTCCGCCGTCACCTGGGCCAGGATCGGTCCATCGGCATAAATCGTGTCGCCGTTGTGGATGAAAAAGTCCGGGTCGCGCAACCGCATCGCTTCATAGATTTTCATGCCGCCAAAATCGGTATTGATGCCCCAGCCCTGGCCGCACTGGTCGCCGCTCCAGTGAAACCGCACGGCACGGGTGCCATCGGCCGCCGGCGTGGTCCTGAACTGGCCCGAGATGGTTTCGCTTTCGATCTTCGCATTATTCGGATCGACATAGCGTACGCGCACGAAAACCGTCTGACCGGTCGGCAAGCCGCCCAGATCGACACGGGTCGTGAAATCGGTCGCGTCGGTGGCCGTGGGGCCGACAATGCGGCTGGCATTGTTGAAGTGCTCGCTGGTATCGTATTCGACGATCATCTGCGCAGTGCGGTCGCTGCGGCTCCAGATGATCGCCCGTTGATCGGTGATGTCGCCAAACTGTATCCCCGACGGCATCTTCGGCCGTTCGTTGTCACTGACGCCGATTGCGGCATGGCTGCTGCCGCCGCAGCCCCCGAGCAGCAGGGTGCCGCCCAATGCCGAACTGCCCACCAATGCCCCACCCTGGGCCAGGAAAGTGCGACGCGAATGCGATGAAGTCATGCCAGCTCCGTTCATGTAAGAGCCGACAAGCTTATTTTTTCAATATGACGTGGCGATGAAACCGTCAATCGAATCGGGCGGCATTTGCTTCTTGAACGCCGCGACACAACCAGCACGGGCAGCTGGTTAGTTCAGCACTTGCGTATCCGGGGTCGTGGCAAGAATATCGAGCAACTTGCTGATGTCCAGGGGCTTGGTGAGGTGATGATCAAATCCCGCGTCGTAAGACTTGCGGATATCTTCTGGTTGACCGTAACCAGTCAACGCAATCAGGGTGAAATTTCTCAGAGCAGCGTTGGCGCGCAGGGTGCGTGCAACCGTATACCCGTCCATGCCGGGCAAGCCGATATCCAGCAGGACGACGCTTGGCAGCACCTGATGAAAACAAGATATCGCTTCCTGCCCATCAAAAGCGACCGATACCTCGTTGCCGAACGCGCGAAGCAACTCGGCCACCATGGTTGCGGCATCCTGATTATCGTCAACCACCAACATCTTTCTGACACCAGGCATGGCGGGAGACGAATGCGGCGTTGACGGTTGCCCGGAAAGTAGCTGCACCAACGGAAGAAGAATACGGAATTCACTGCCAGTACCAGGCCCGTCGCTATGGACGGTAACCGCGCCGCCGTGCTGTTCTACCAGTCGATGGACGACGGTGAGACCCACGCCCAATCCCCCTTCGGAACGGGCCAGTGTCCGTTCGGATTGCGTGAAGATGTCGAAAACACGGGGCAATAACGTGAGCGGAATACCCACGCCGTTGTCCCGGACAGAAATTTCGACGGCGTCGTCGATTCTCGTGGCCGCCAGATGTATCGTGCCGCCATGCGGCGTGTATTTCGCCGCATTGTTTAACAGGTTACCGATCACCTGTATCAATCGGTGAAGATCGCCGTTGACCAGTAAACTCTCCGCCGCCAGGTCAGTGAAAAGGACGTGGCGTTTTTCATGCAACATCGGCTCAACCAGTTCCAGTGCACTGTGAATCACCAGGGAAATATCGAGCACTTCGCGATGCAAATTTATTTTACCGCTGGAGATCCGGGACATATCCAGTAGTTCGTCCACCAGTCGCGTCAGGTGCTTGACCTGCCGATTCAGCACACCGCCGGCACGTTGGAGCGCCTCGTTGCTTGCGTTTGGTAGTCGCTGCAGTTCAAGGGCGTTCTTGATGGCCGACATCGGATTTCGGAGCTCGTGCCCAAGCATGGCCAGGAATTCGTCCTTGCGTCGGTGCTCATCCTCGAGTTCAACCTTCCGGGCCCTGACTTGTTGCTCAAGTCGCCAACGCTCGGTGATATCGTGAAACACGAGCACGACGCCGATGAGTGTTCCGTGTGCATCGCGAATGGGTGCGCCCGAATCATCGATATGCAGTTCTGAGTGGTCTTTCCGGATCAGGATGGTATGGTTCGCCAGCCCGACAATGACCCCCTCCGCAAGTACCCTTCTCACCGGATTCTCAACCGCAGTTCTTGTCTCCTCATTGACAATACGGAAGACTTCTTCAACGGGTCGACCAAGGGCGTCTGCGAGGTTCCAGCCGGTCTGGGATTCCGCAACGGGGTTCAGGAAGCTGATGGCCCCATGGATATCGGTGACGATCACGCCATCACCGATACCTGCGAGAGTAACCCTGAACCACTCGCGCTGCTCGATCAATTCGAGTTCAGCGCGGCGCCGCAGATCGATTTCATGCGCGAGTTTCTCGATCTGCCGATTCATGGCCAAAAAACGGCTTTCGGCCGCGTGTTTTGGAATGAGCCGCAATAGCACCCAGCACGATGTCGGCTGTGCGCCCGGGGCGAAGCGCGCCCCTTGGGCACGCAAGGGAAGCGCAGTGCCGCAAGGTAAGCGGAAGGTCAGCGTTGCGGGCATGAGTGCGACAACCCGGCGGCAATTGCGCAGATACTCCGCCACCTGTTGCGGCGGCTCGATGCACAGCGCTGCCAAGGCTGTCAGTCCCGGTTCGATATCCAGCTTGCCCAGCTGCCGTCTTGCAGCCGCATTGGTCGCCTGAATCAACCCATCCATGTCGACCAGCAGCATCGCTTCTGGCAAGAGATCAGCCAGGTCCTCGAATTGCGAACGTGTATCCATCGGGGGCGACTCAGCCGGAAAAATATTCACGCCCGTCGACATGGTGCGCGTCCGGTTGCGGTTTCAGGTACACCACCACGCGGCATTCAGGATCGCCTTCAGCAATCGTCTGCTCGAGCGCGACTTTGGCATAGCCCAGGTTTTCTGCTGCGATGGTACCGAAGACATTGGACGTCATCATGCACATCGACGGTCGCCCGATCACCTTCTCGGCGAAAGGGCAGACGCGATTGCCGAATACAATCTTCTCATCGGTTTGCTCTAAAATGAAAAAATCACCTTGAATTCTTCGTTTCAGATCCACCAATACTTCCGCCACTTGTTGCTTCGATAGTAGCTCGACGCCCAGCGACGACCGGTAACTGAGATTGATTTGGTCGCCAATGCGCTGACCAACTGCACTGACAAAACCTGAAGCTTCGTCCAAGCCGACGACATCTTCCAGCGTACCGGCGAGCTCGCGTATCAGCGTTCTGAGAAATATATCGCGATCGAGCTCCACAGGTAGTTGGTGGATTGGTATCGTCTTGGTTTCCATCATGTCTTCAGCCTTACTTCAAATGCTCAGAATTCCTGTTGTGACCGTCATCTTGACTAGCAGGAAAGTGGACATTGACCTGGTTTCAACCCAAGATTGGGCGCCCTTGCCCGTATGTGTGAAATCAGTCGCATTTTTCAGGCTGTTAATTATCCCACACGACAGCGACATAGTTTCATCAATCGGGAATTACCAACAGGCTGTGTCCGCAGAGTCGGGGGCTATCTCGACATCACTATACTGATGCAAAGGCGTGCCAGTTTCGTGACAAGCCTTATTGCTGGTCCACACCTAAGGCAATCCCGCACCGCGCTGCCACCTCGGCCTGCGCCCCCAGCGGCCCGGATCCATCGGCTTGATCGGTGGGAACAGGCCAGCGTCGGCCGCCCCAGCGCTGCCGACAGGTGCATCGGGCCTGTGCTGCAGGCCACCAGACCATCGCAGGCGCCGATCAGGGCCAGCAGTTCGTCAAGATCGAGCCGGCCGCACAGATTTTCCACCTTCGGCAGCGCCAGCAAGGCCAGCGGCAGCGTCAGGACGACGGCGCCGATAGTGCTGGTGCGGCAGATCAGGATGTGGCCAAAGGCCGATCTGCCGTCGCCCGAATGCGCGCTAGTACTCCACCGCCACATCCTTCGCGCCCAGCGACAGTTCCAGCGCCGCCTTGAGCGTATCGGATGGCGCCACGCGCCAGTCGTCGCCCAGTTGCACGGTGAACGGAATATCCTGTGTCTGCAGCCGCAGGCTCACCGGCATCCCGTCATGCACCCGGTGCGGCTGCAGGATCTCGGCCAGACGCGCCGCGCTGACCGACTTGTCCAGGTCCATCTCGAGCTTGTGGCCGTACTGGATGCGCGCCGTGGCCAGGTCGAACACCTTCTCGGCCGTGATGCGCAGGCCGCCGTTGAAGCGGTCTTCCGACACCTTGCCCACCACGAGCAAAAATTCGTCTTCCTTGAACGCGTTCTTGTTGGCCTCGAACACTTCGCTGTAGACCGTCACTTCATGCACGGCGGTCTTGTCGTCCAGCGCCACGATCAGGATCTTGCCGCGCTGCGTCATCTGCGTGCGGATGCCCGAGATCACGCCGCACATCATGCGCGGATCGCGCGACGGCTCCAGGTCTTTCATGCGCGTCTTGGCAAAGCGCCGCACTTCTTGCGCGTACGAGTCGAACATATGGCCCGACAGGTAGTAGCCGAGCGCGATCTTTTCTTCGGACAGCTTCTGGCGGTCGGTCCATGGCAAGGCCTTCACGTACTCGGGCGGCGCGACCAGGTCGGCATCGTCACCGCCGAACAGGCTGACCTGGTTGATGGCCGCTGCAGCCTGGCCGGCCGCTTCCATCGCGAACGACACCGATGCGAGCAGCACCGAGCGATCCACGCCGAACGCGTCCATTGCGCCAGCGCGGATCAGCGATTCGATCGTGCGACGATTGATCTGCTTGCGGTCCACCCGGTTGCAGAAGTCGAACAGGTCCTTGAACTTGCCGCCTGCCGTGCGCGCGGCGATGATCGCCTCGATCGCGCCCTGCCCCGCGCCCTTCACGCCGCCCAGGCCGTAGCGGATATTGGTGACCTGCTTGCCCGTTTTCGAGCGCGCCTCGCCCTCCGGCGTGAAGCGGAACTGCGATTCGTTGACGTCCGGCGGCAGGATCGTGAGCTTGCAGACTTCTTTTGCATCCTCGACCAGGATCTTGATCTTCTCGGTGTCTTCCATCGCCAGGGACATGTTGGCTGCCATGAACGCGGCGGTGTGGTGCACCTTCAGGTACGCCGTGTGGTACGACAGCAGCGCGTAGGCGGCGGCGTGCGACTTGTTGAAGCCGTAGCCCGCGAACTTTTCCATCAGGTCGAAGATCTCGTCGGCCTTGGCCGTGGTGAGGCCATCCTTGGCCGCGCCGGCGCGGAAGATCTCGCGGTGCTCGGCCATTTCTTCGGCCTTTTTCTTGCCCATCGCGCGGCGCAGCATGTCGGCGCCGCCCAGCGAGTAGCCGCCGACGATCTGCGCCATCTGCATCACCTGCTCCTGGTAGACCATGATGCCGTAGGTCTCGGACAGGATCGACTCGGTGCGCGGATCGGGATAATCGAATTTTTCGCCGTGCTTGCGCTTGCAGAAGTCGGGGATCAGGTCCATCGGGCCCGGGCGGTACAGCGCGACGAGCGCGATGATGTCCTCGAAGCGGTCGGGCCGTGCATCCTTGAGCATGCCCTGCATGCCGCGCGACTCCAGCTGGAAGATCGCGACGGTCTTGGCGTCCGACAGCAGCTTGTACGACGCGCGGTCGTCCAGTGCCAGCTTGGCCAGGTCGAATTCGCTTTCGGCCGGATCGAGCTGCTTGATGTACTTGACCGCGCGATCGAGGATCGTCAGCGTGGTCAGGCCCAAAAAGTCGAACTTGACCAGGCCCACGGCCTCCACGTCGTCCTTGTCGTACTGCGAGACCACGCCGGTATCGCCGCCAGCCGTGTACAGCGGGCAGAAGTCGGTGAGCTTGCCCGGCGCGATCAAGACGCCACCGGCGTGCATGCCGATATTGCGCGTGATGCCTTCGACCTTCTGCGCCAGTTCAAGCAGCGTCTTGACCTCTTCTTCGTTCTCGAGGCGCTCCTTGAGCATCGGTTCTTCTTCGATTGCCTCGGCAATTGACACCTGCTTGCCCGGCTTGAACGGAATCAGCTTGGAGATGCCGTCGCAGAAGTTGTAGCCGAAATCGAGCACGCGGCCAACGTCGCGGATCGCGCCCTTGGCCGCCATCGTGCCGAAGGTCGCGATCTGCGAGACCGCATCGCGCCCGTACAGGTCTTTCACGTGCTGGATGACGAGTTCGCGCTTTTCCTGGCAAAAGTCGATGTCGAAGTCGGGCATCGAGACGCGTTCAGGGTTCAGGAAACGCTCGAACAGCAGGTTGTACTTGAGCGGATCAAGATCGGTGATCTTGAGCGCATACGCCACCAGCGAGCCCGCACCCGAACCGCGGCCCGGGCCGATCGGCACATCGTTGTTCTTGCCCCACTGGATGAACTCGGCCACGATCAGGAAGTAGCCGGGGAACTTCATGTTGATGATCGTCTGGTTCTCGAAGTCCAGGCGCGCCTCATAGCGCGGGCGCTCGCGTTCACGCTCGGCCTCGTTCGGGTACAGCTGCAGCAGGCGGTCTTCCAGGCCTTTTTTGGTCTCGGCGATCAGGAATTCATCGATCGTCATGCCCGGCGTCGGGAAGTTCGGCAGTTGCGGCTTGCCCAGCGTGAGCGTGACGTTGCAGCGCTTGGCGATTTCGACGGAGTTGGCCAGTGCGCCCGGCAAGTCCCTGAACAGCTCGGCCATTTCGGCCTGCGACTTGAAGCACATGTTCTCGTTGAAGCGGCGCACGCGCTTGGCGTTGGCCAGCATTTCGCCCTCGGCGATGCAGACGCGCGCTTCGTGGGCGATGTATTCGTCCTTGTCGAGGAACTGCACCGGGTGCGTCGCCACGACCGGTAGCCCGAGGCGCCCGGCCAGCGCCACCGAGTGGCGCACCTGCTGCTCTTGATTGAGCTGGCCGGCGCGCTGGATCTCGATATAGAAGTGGCCGGGGAACACGCGCGCCCAGCGCGCGGCATTGGCTTCGGCGCGGGCGATGTCGCCGTTCTCGATGGCCTGGCCGATGTCGCCAAAGTGCGCGCCCGACAGCACGATCAGGCCATTGGCCTGCGACTGCCCGGGATTGAGCGTGGACGTGGACGTGGCCAGCGCTTCGAGCCATTCGGCGCGCAGCTCGGCGCGGCCCTTGTGCTGGTTGGTAAGCCAGGCGCGCGCCAGCAGGTCGCACAGCTGCAGATAGCCGGTGTGGTTCTTAGCCAGAATCAAAAGACGATGCGGCTTGTCCCGGTTGTCGTCGTTGGTAATCCAGGCATCGACCCCGACGATCGGCTTGACGCCCTTGCCGCGCGCCTCTTTATAGAAGCGCACCAGGCAAAACGTGTTGGCCAGGTCGGTCACGGCGAGCGCCGGCTGCCCATCCTTGACCGCCGCCTTGACCAGCTCGTCAATACGGACCAGGCCGTCGACGATGGAGTATTCGGAGTGGATGCGCAGATGGGTGAAGGTCGGGGAAGTCATCCCCGTATTTTACCTTGCCGGACCGGTGCGCTGCAGGCGTTGCCCCGGTCATCGATCAGCGCGTGGAAATGGCTGACCGAAAAAGAAACAACCCCGCAGGCGCATGCGTGCGGGGTTGTTCAGGTCATGCCTGCCCTGGCCGCAAGTGCGACCGGGCGAGGCAGAATCAGGCGCGCTTGCGGCGCACGATGCTGCCCATGCCTGCCAGTGCCAGGCCCATCAGCGCCAGGGTGCCTGGCTCCGGAACTTCGTTCACATTCAGTTCGTTGACACTGACCGCCAGGCCCTTGTCGATGGTGTTGGTGCGAATGCCGACCGTGTTGAACGACGTCAGGGATGACTTGCCATAGGTCGTCGCATCAGGGTTGAGGAACTTGCTCATTTCGTTTTCGGTCGGGTTCAGCCATGCGTCGAAGCTGTCATACGCATCGCCGTTCTTGCCGCTCTTGTACAGATGGCCGAACACGTGATACGACATGCCTGCTTCCAGAGCGCTGCCGGCAAGGAACTCGCCGCCGACGCCGCTGGTACGGATGTACAGGTCATTGGTGCAGCTGCTGACGGCGCTGTCGAGCGAGCCGCAATTGGCCTTGAAGCCGATGCTCGGGCCTTCGTAGGCCTTGGCATTGCCGGTGTTGCCGAACCACACGCCCAGATAATCGTTGTTGTCGACCGTGCCCGTGTACGAGAACTTGAAATCGATCACGATGGCGCCGGACTGGCTTTCGGCCAGCGTGTAGACCGCTGCCGTATTCGAATTGGTGGTGAACGTTCCGTTTTTGTTGCTGATCAGGGTACCGTCGGTGGAAACAGGTGCTGCAGCAGCGAAACCAGCGGCAAGAGCCAGGGTAAGGAAAGCGATAGGGCGGATCATCAAGTGTCTCATTCTAGGTGGAAGGAATGAATAACACTTAAGCAATTGTTATGCCACATGCAAACTATTCTTACTAATCAATGACTTGACGTTAATATTTTACAAAACAAAATTGCTCGTGTAAAAATTATCGACACGAATTCATTCTTTAAATAAACATTGTTCCCGTTAATTAATCTGTTTTGATGCCTTAGCGCAACCTACAAGGCGACAGGGCAGCAGACGGTGATGCTGACCTATAATCATGCCCTGTTCCCCTACCCGTGCCGCCGGTTTCCAGGCTGGCATTTTTCCGCCACGATGAATTCCCGCAGCTTTATCCCGCGCCCGGCAAGCCTGCCACCGTACAGTTCCCGATGACGTGGGACGGCGTCACCCTGATCGACCTGCTGGCCACGACGCCGGAAGCCGACGCGGCGCGCTCAGCCAACGGCTGCGCCATTGTCGTACTGTCGCCTGTCGCGCCGGCAACGGCTGCCGTACTGGCATGGCCGTCGACCGCCTGCTGTGCGGCTCGGCCGCGCTCGCACAGGCACTTGCAGCGCCGCCGACCGGCACGGCGATTGGACCCACGTCCGAACGCTTATAATACCGGCTGAACGACATCGATTTTCTTGGCAATCATGCAAACCACACCCCACCAGGCGCCCGTCCCGACGGACGCCGTTGAAGTCCAGACCGGCGCCGGCCGCTACGTCAATATCGCCGCCTACAAATTCATCACCTTCGATGATACCGAGGCCATGCGTCCGCGTTTTCAGGCCGTCTGCCAGGAGCGCAAGCTGCGCGGCACCATCCTGCTCACGCCGGAAGGCATCAACATGTTCCTGTCGGGCCTTCCGGCCGACATCGACGCCTACCTAGCCTGGCTGCGCGCCGACCCGCGCTTTGCCGACATCGAGGTCAAATACAGCTATTCCGAAGAACAGTCGCACAAGCGCATGCTGGTCAAGATCAAGAACGAGATCATCACCATGCGCATGCCCCTGATCAAACCCGAGCTCGGCCGCGCGCCGTCGGTGGACCCGCACACGCTCAAGCGCTGGCTCGACCAGGGCCATGACGACGCCGGCAAGCCGGTCGTGATGGTCGAGACCCGCAATGATTTCGAGGTCGATGTCGGCACCTTCACCAACACGGTCGACTACCGCATCACCAAGTTCACCGAGTTCCCGGACGTGATCGCCGCGCACAAGGAAGACTTCGCCGACAAGACCGTGGTCACCTTCTGCACCGGCGGCATCCGCTGCGAAAAAGCTGCCATCCACATGAAGGAAATCGGCTACGACAGCGTGTACCAGCTCGACGGCGGCATCTTGAAATACTTTGAGGAAGTCGGCGGCGCCCATTACAACGGCGACTGCTTTGTGTTCGACTACCGCACCGCACTCAATCCGCAACTGCAGCCGACCGAAACGGTACAGTGTTTTGTCTGCCGCGCCGTGGTTACGCCGCGCCAGCAACTGGCGCCGGAATACGTGTACGAGGTGTCGTGCCCGCATTGCTACGGCAAAAAGACCGCCTGACCATACGGCTTATGGCGCGATGGCCCGCCTCACCAACGGCACCGGCGTTAATTGCATATCGAACTCGTCTTGCCACAGCCACTGAAAACCGCGCGCGGTGTGCAAGCTGATGTTCACAACGCGCTTGCCCCCGATGCTCACCCCATCATCATACAAAGCGGCAAAGTCGGCGGTCGTTTCGACCAGTGGCGACAGCAGAAATCCCGCCCGGGCCATACCGGCGATCAGCCGATAGTCGTGCTGCTTTCCGTCGCTGGTATGGATTCGCAATTCGATCTGGCTGGTGCGAAAGACCAGCGCGAGCAGCCGCCCGGACAAGCTCGGCTTGATATCGAACCGGACAAACCACGCGCCTGCGGCGGGAACCGGTACCACGTCGCCAAACCGATAGCTGCTGCCAGGCAGTGTCGCCGCAGGCTGGTAGGCGCTGGCCACGTCATGCTTCAGGACCAGCATGCCATTCTGAAAACTGACCGGCCGGTAGTCAGATAACAACACCGGCCAGCTTGGGCCATCGTCGAGTGCCGGCACGCGCCGGTCGATGGTTTCGACGCTGAAAAAAATGTTCTCCGGCGCCGTTGAACCCAACAGATACTGGCGATTGCGTTCTGCGAGGTACGGCGTGTACGCCGAATAACTTTGTGGCACCGGTCGTGGCGCCCACTGGTTGCCAGAAGCGATCAGCAGCGACTGGTTATAAGAATAGATGTCACTGCGTCCGGGCAAAACCGGTAGCGCCGCCTGGGTCCGCAAGCCGGCCACCGCCGCGTCAAACTGCGGACGCGGCCAGCCGGGCTCGCGCGCGCGACGAACGGCGCCGTTCCATGCCGACGAAAATTCACGGTCGACCGTGTGGACCCATTTGGCGGGCGTAGTATGCCCATAATAGTGGTCAATGATGAGCCACGGCAGCATGACCACGGCGGTAGCCACAACCACCCGCCGGTTGGTGACGACCATATTCAACCCGATTGCCGCCATCAACAACGTGGTACTGGCGATCATCGTATGGATATCCTGGCGTACAAACCCGGCTTTAAACGTGATGAACAGCATGCCGGCATACAACAGGAACAGGAATACCCTGGCATTTCGCTCCAGCCCTGGCAAGCGTGCTACTGCCCACAACAACGTGACGATGGCAATCACGAAAAGTAAGGACTCGCGCAGGACGCCGTAATACGACATGGCATCGTTGTAGCCGGACACAATGGCCCACATGCCCTTGAAAAAGGGCGGTAAACCATACAATGGCTGACCGGAAGCGAGCCACAACGCTATCAGCGTGACAGCAGGCGTACACAGGCAGATGCATGCCAACATGCGGCGCCGCTGCGCCCACAGAAAGCCGGCACTGAGCACGGTCACCATCGCGCACAGTACCAGCAAGGTTCCCTTTACCAACGGTAGCAAGCCGAGCGGAGCAAACAGCACGACCAATAGCCACGGCGCTTTGCGGCCGGCTTCACGACGCCCGCCTTCCCGCCAGCGCTGGAACACCTGCAGTCCGACCAGCAAGGGCAACAAAAACATCACCGAGTCATTAAAGTACACACCGCCCGCCAGCACCACCAGCAAGCATAAAAACCAGCCCCGGCGCCCGCCATCGATGAACAAGCCCAACACAAGGGCGAAAGACAACGCCAGGTACAGGCTGGCGGACATCATCAGCGTGTTCGTCGCCGGGTGATAACTGTGCGTATAAACGGACGAATACGGACCGAACGTGAACACCAGGTCGCGCCCCAGTTCCAGTCCGTTGGACAAGCCTTCTTCCAGCGCATAACGCCAGGAGCCATCCAGACCACCTTGCGGCATGTCGGGCGACCACGGCACGATTTGCACCAGACACACCAGTACGGCAAGGCACCATAAGAGACCATCGGCCCACCGGGTTCGACGTGAAAGGGCGCGTGTACCTACGAGCATCAGTTTTCCTTTGAATCAGCGGCGAACGTGCTGGCGGCGCGCCGTGCATTTAACCGCCAGTGTTGGCGCTGTGCTTTACCGACGCAGTCGCTCTCAAAATTGCTGCAAAGCCGGAGGGAGCGAATAATACGTCATCCGCCTTGATCGCAGAGCAATATATCCGGCCTCTCCCTGGCGAACCACCTACCATCTGCGCCGTTCGGCGCGCCGGCTCATGGATCACTGAACCGCGTCGGTCGGCGTTGCGCTCAGGGCTACGGCACGTTGTCACTGGCAGCGCGGCGGCCATGCGTAGGAGAAATCCTCGAAATACCCGCTCAGGTTGACGTTGTAAGCGGGGTCGCTGTCGAACTGGGCGCCCCAGCGCCGCCGGATAAAAGCCACCTCAGCGGCGAAACGGGCCTGCTTGACCGGCGTATCCTCGTTACCACGCGAGGCCGACTCGTGGTGCACCATCTCGGCGTACGGTGTCCACACATTGCGGTAGCCTGCGGCGCGCACCCGCAAACAAAAATCGATATCGTTGAAAGCGATCGCTAACTCCTCGTCGAGGCCGCCGACCTGCTCGAACACGTCGCGCCGCACCAGCAGGCAGGCGGCCGTCACCGCGCTGTAGGACTGGTGCAGCACTGCGCGCCCGAAATAGCCGGGATCACCACGCGGCAGCAGTTTGTGGGCATGCCCGGCCACGCCACCTATGCCCAGCACACAGCCTGCGTGCTGCAGCCGTCCATCTGGATACCACAGGCGCGCGCCGACACAGCCGGTGTCCGGGCGCACCGCCAGCGCCACCATTTCTTCAAGCCAGTCCGGCGTAAGGATCTCGATATCGTTGTTCATCAGACACACGAGGCTGCCGTTGGCATGACGTACCGCGAAGTTATTGAGCGCCGAGAAATTAAATGGCTGGTCGTGGCGGAGAATGCGGAAACGCGGCGTCGGCAGGCGTGCGAACAGGGTCTGAGTGGCCGCTTCGACGCTGCCATTGTCGACGATGATCACTTCGTAGTTGGCATAACTGGAGCGCGCCACCAGCGTGTCCAGACACATGCCAAGCAGGTCGGCGCGGTCGCGGGTCGGAATGATGATGCTGACCAGAGGCGCCGGTGCCGGCTGAGCGTAGCGCACCCGATGCTTACCGGGTGCCTCGGGCGCTGCCAGCACCTCAGCCGCCACGCCGCAGCGCGCCAGATGCGCCGCTACCGCCAGCCGCCCGGCCGCTGCAGGCCCTTCCAAGTTATCCGGGTGCACCGCAGCGCGGCGGTGGTACAGCACCCGCGCTACGTGCACCACCTGGGCCGGCGCTAGTTGCTCGACGATGCGCAGCACCAGGTCGTGCTCCTCGGCGCCATCGAAGCCGCTGCGCAGGCCACCCACGCCGCGCACCAGTGCAGTGCCGTAGAGCGTGAGATGGCCGATGTAATTTTGTGCCAGCAACAATTCGTAGTTGAGGTCGGGCTTGAAATGCGGCGCGAAGCGGCGGTTGGCGGCGTCCACCTGATCCTCGTCGGAATAGACCAGTCCGGCTTCCGGGTGGCGATTCAGCGCCTCCGCCATCCAGTAAAGGGCCTCTTCGGCCAACATGTCGCCCTGGTTCAGAAGCGCCACAAACTCGCCCCGCGCCATGGTCAGAGCCGTGTTGATGGCGGCACTGCGCTGCCCGTGCTGCGGTAAGTACACCATTGTAATGCGTGGCTCCTCGGCGCAATGGCGCGCCAGCAGCTGGCGCGACGCCGCGCTGGCGTCGGCGCAGGCGGCGATGCAAAGCGACCAGTGCGGGTACAGTTGACGGCGCACAGACCAGATCGTCTGGTCAAGCAAATCGGGCACCGCGTTATCGCTTGGCAGCAGCAACGAGATATGCGGTGCGGCCGCCAGGTCTGCGGCGCCCGCGTGCAGCGCGGCGCGCACCGGCGCGTCGATCGCGCCGTAGCGGCGCAGCCATTCGGCATAATCGCAGCGGTCAGCCGCCGACCCGGTGGCCACCTTGTTCAAGCCCGCACGCAAGCCGGCCAGCCCGCCGCGTCCGTACAGCGCGCTGGCCTTACGCCATAGTCCCATCGGGCTGCCGCCGAGATCAAGCGCCAAGCGTAGCATCGCGACTGCACGAAGCAGTCGCCGCAGGCCCGGCAAACGCATTGTCTGGTTGTTCACGGAGCGCGCCGACGCATCGGCGGCCGGCTTGGGTACTTGCTTAGTCATCAAGGTACAAACAGCTAAGCTGCAAAAGCCGGAAAGCCAAATGATACGTCATCCCAGCGGCATTCAGCGCAATCGCGATAACGTAGACGGGCCAGCAGCTGAATGTGCTACTCGTCGAAATGGCGCTGAGTGACGTTCGTGGCGAATCGCGGCTCGAACTGATCAGAAACAAGAACGGTATATCCAGTGCGAGAGGCATTTTTTACGCCTGCAACTGTCCGCCTGAGCGGCTACTGCTTTCGAACGGCACACAACTCAAGGTAATGAAAAACGACTGAGATCGAAACGCCAACATGCGTTTAAAAGCCACTGGCGTGTACACTCCCCCCGCCTCACGAAGTTGAACTTTGAAGGGACCATGTCGGGCGCTTCTGACAGATACGGCCGACTGGCTGGCGAAGGGATTATACTGTAGCAATCTCTGGAAACTACCCAGCATTTCGCCGCCATTTTTTGCCACATGTACAACACCAGATTTAGGTGCTGTCCGCTTTGACAAGATTAGCCTTGCGGTACTGCTGGCGCCGCTGAAAAATTATCCATGCAAAAAAAATTAAACGTCGAAGTTACTATCTATATCATTGGAGGGTTAATTACAGCGGCAGTCGATGTGGGAACCATGAAGTTATTGCTGCTCAACGGTGCCACAGCGGTGTATGCTGCCACCGGAGGATTTTTGGCCAGCATATTAACCAACTATCTTTTCCATGCCAAAATCACTTTTGGAAAAATGGCGAGCCGCGACACTTTTTTCAAATATGTGGCATTGGTTTGCATGAACTACCTGCTCACTATCTGCATCGTCTACTTGGCGACTCACCTTGCGGCAAGTCCAATGACAGGGAAAGTCATTTCAATGCCAGTGGTGGCAACAATTGCTTACTTGTTAAGCAAATTCTGGGTTTATAAGTAAGCGATGTCGAGCCATTTCTTGACTGCCAGATTATTTTGTTATCTAAATAGAAATTATTAGTGCAATTTCAACAACACAATCAAGAAACGATCTTGGCGTTAACGATAGCGTCCTCGGCGGCTATTTGAACGACCACCGCTTATGCCCTAAGTAGCTGGTAAACACGGGCACTATCACCCCGACCGCATGCGCGATTTCTTTGACGAAATGTTTCACACCCAACGCAGGTAGCAGATAAAACGCCAGCCCCATGCTGATCAGCCAGGTCTGCAGCACTGCCACCACATTCACCAGCGTGAAGAACAGCACGGCGCGCCGGGTCGACTGCGTGCTTTCCTTGAACACAAACATTTTCGCCAGCACAAACGCCGTGACCATGCCCGTCAGATACGCCAGGATCACGGCGCCGGAAAACGGCAGCCACTGGTTGTAGACGATGCGCGAACCGAAGTTGACGGCCGCCGCCGTGCCACCCGTCACCAGGAACACGATGAACTGGCGTGACATGAAACTACCGATCATGCAGCCGCATCCTTGGCCAGTTGGCGGCCGAAGCCGATACTTTCAGAAATGCCACGGTCTTCCGGATAATAATGCGACGTGTCGGCCACCCACAGGCCCTGCACGGGCAGTTTGGCCGGCGGCAACCGGTCGAGGAAACCCGGCTCGCAGATCGGCTGCGCGTAGCGGTAGCGGCTGGCGTGCATGGCGAGGAAGTCGGCGTCCTGCAGGGCCGGGTTGATTTTCTTGAAGTAGCGTTTCACCTTGTCCAGGAAAGCCTGGTCCGGCTCGGCGTATTTCGGGTGTTCACCCGGCATATAGAACGGCATGTAGACCACGTGCTCGGCCAACGGGCGCAGGTTCGAGTATTCAATGATGCCGGGAACGTCCATGTCGGGGTCGTTGGTGTTGAGCCAGAAGTTCTCCGTCAGGCGCTGGCGCAACTTGACGATGACACACACGACGGCCACGTTGTTGAGCGCGCGGAACTGCTGCAGAATGGCGTCCGGCAGGTCCGGCATCAGGCGCGGCACGTACGGCAGCGGCACCGTGCTGATGACCTTGTCGAAGGCCTCGAACTGGCCATCGACTTCAATGCCGCGCAGCTTGCCGGCGTCAATGATGACCTTGCTGACGGGCGACTTCAGGTTCAGCACTCCACCGTGCTTTTCGATGTCGGCACGCATGCCCTGCAGCAGCGTGTCGGAACCGCCATCGAGGTAACCGAGCTTTTCCTTGAACAGGCTGTAGCGCGAACGCCCGATGCGGCGGATGCGGCTCCAGATCCACGCCGCCGACAGGTTGTCGGTGAAGTCGTAGAACTTGTATTCGAACAGGCGGCGCCATAACACTTCATAGGCTTCCTTGCCGACCGCGTTTTTAATCCACTGCACCGCGTTGACGTTGTCGAGCGGCTTGTAGTCGTCGCGTTTGGTCGACAGGAAGGCATGCAGGCCGTAGCGAAACTTGGCGACCAGGCCGAGGCCCTTGAATTTCAGCAGTGCGACCGGATTGCCCCATTCCTGCAGCTGGTTCTGATACCAGTAGCCCATCCTGGTGGCAACCCAGTGCATCTTCGACGACAGGCCAAGCTCGTCGAGCACGGTGAAGAAAGCGTGGTCCGAGATCGCATGGAAGTGGTAATACCGTTCGATCGACAGGCCGTCGAAATCAAACGCCGCCGTCATGCCGCCGATGCGGTCGTCGGCCTCGAACAGCACCGGCGTGTGGCCGTCACGCGCCAGCTGGTACGCGACCGCCAGACCCATCGGCCCGGCGCCGAGCACGGCGATACGTTGCCCTTTTTTTACTTCAGCCATGCTTAAAACTCCAGAATGATTTTGTTGTAACGGGCGTCGTTGAAGGTGGCGTCGATGGCTTTCACGAACGGCGTGTACGGCACGCCGAACTTGCCTGGCCAGTCGATCACTTCGAACTCGTCCTTGGCGCTCAGCGCGGCCAGTTGCTGGGTGGTGAACGGTGGTTTTTTATCAAACAGCGACCAGGTCCAGATCAGCGCGTAGAACAGGTGGTACGGAATCCTGACGATCGGCGTTTTGGCGCCGGTGGCGCGCTTGATGATGCGGATGATGTCGATGTAATCGACCTTCTCGTGGCCCGAGATATTGTAGATACCGCCGGCCACCCGCTGCTCGATGCAGCTGATGATAATGTCGGAGAAATCACGCGCCCAGAGCGGCTGGCGCATGTAGCGGCCATTGCCAGGAATCGGAAACACCGGCACTTTTTTCATGAAACGCGACAGCCAGCCCAGATGCTTGCGGTCGAACCAGCCGAACATGAGCGTCGGGCGCAAGATCGGGCAGGCAATGCCGCTGGCCAGTACCATCTGCTCCTGCTCGATCTTGCTGCGGGTGTAAAAATCGTCCGCCACCGACACCACCACCGACGAGCTGATATGCACCAGGTAAGGCGGCGTCGGACTGGCCTTGATCAGGTCGAGGATGTGTTTGGTGGCGTCGATGTTGTTGCGCTGAAAATCGGTGTAGTCGATGCCGCCGATCTGCGCCTGCAGCATGACGACCACGTCGGCGCCATCGAAATGACGGGTCCACTCCCCCAGTTCAGCCAGGTCGGCGTAGACACACGTCACGTCCGGCTGGGCCTGCTGCAGGATGGCGAGGTTGGCGCGGTGCTTGTCGAGCACGACGATGTTGGTGTAGCCGCGGTCTTTCAGACGTGCTACCAGGTTCTGTCCGACCAGGCCGGCACCACCGGGCAGGAGAATTTTCTGCGTTTTATCTGACATCGCTATCCATTGATCTGAGTCGCCCGCAACGGGCAAAATATGCTGCCGGACACACCGGCAGCATGCTTTGTTTTTATTCTGGGCTGTTCGCCGCCTTGCCCTTCAGCGCCACCGCCAGCCATTCGCCGCAGCCCTGACCGTCGTCGGCCAGCGTCACCGTAAAACGTTCCGGCAGCACGTGATAACCAACCAGGTGCGATTTTGCAAAATCACTCCCCGGCATGGCGTTTTCAAGCAGCGTTACGGGCGAACCCTGCACTCCGGCCACCACCATACTTGGGGCGACGACCACTGCGCATGGCGGCGGCTGAACAGGATCAGCATAAACCCGATGAACAGCAGAACGGGAAACCACCGACGGCTGCTGCCGTCCTTTAAATTGATCATGCGACGCTCAGAATATGAAAAGAAGGAACAAGCTGCCACCCGGCCGTGCGCACCGCATCATTCGCGCACCGCAATCGCCGACCACTCACCCCAACTGTCGCCGGCGTCCGTAAAGGTCACCGTGAATTCACCCTCTGGCAATGCCGCACCGGAAAACTCCAGCTGCGCCCAGTTACTGCGTACCGGCAGGCGAACGTCCGCCAAGCCACTGCCCGGCAGCGTCATAATCTGCCGGCCGCCACCCGGTCCGGAGCGATAAAACAGACGGTCGCCACGCTTCACCCGTAACGAAATGGCGCCGGTATCGGTATCGGCGTGCACAAAGCTGCCATACACGCGCATGCCCGGCAGAGACGCACGTTCGTAATCTCCGCCCAGCCACGTATTGCCGGGCAGTACAGCGGTGACGCTCAGGGCGCCAGCCGGAACCGGTGCCATCGACGTCAGTAAGACCAGCGGCGCCGGAATTTGCACCGGCAGCGCGCACGCGCCACTGGCGACGTCAGCCTGCAATGACAGGGCGGCGCCCGCCTCGCTCGCCAGCACATAGCCCTGGAACCCGGCATGCAGTGCGCCCTCGCCGACGGCGGCCGCGACGTCGGGACGGATGCGCCCCGTCAGTGCAATGCCGGCCAGTTTGCCACCGACATCAATAAAACGCACCCGCGCCGGCACTGTAGCGCCATCCGGGTTGCGCAACCAGCCGGCCACGCGCAGGTAGTTGGCGTCGCCTTCAACGGGCGCCACCTCGTCCAGGCTGCCTTGGCAAGGCGGCAGCGCAGCTGGCGCCGACGGTGCCGCCGGTTGCCCCATCGAAGCATGCAAACCGCGCCATGGCGCCATGCCGAACACGCTCAGCTGTTGCGCCCTGGCCCGCTCCACGATCGGCAGGATAGCCAGCGCCGAGGGAAACACATGGCCCACTTGAGGTTGGTCGGCGATGCCCAGTTCCAACGCCAGTGCGGCAATGTTTTTCTCGAATCCCAGCGCGGCGCGCGAGCGCAGTGCGCTCGCCTGTAGGGCCAGCATGGGCACGGCCACCAGCAGCAAAGTCAGTGTCAACTGCGTGGCGCGGCGACGGCTGGCGCGTGCCGCCGCCAGCAACGCCGGTGCGTACAGCAGCAACACAGCGGCCCAGGCCATCAGGGCCGGTGTGGTGTAGCGGCTGGAAAAGGCTTCACCGCTGCCGACATGCAGCCGGCCGCTGGCGGTGCCGGTGGCAGTGGCGCCAATGTAGGCAAGGAAAAAAAGCAGCGCCAGCAACAACGTGTCGCCCCTGCCTCGGTACCAGCGCACAGCGTGATGCAGGCAGGCGACCACCAGCATCACGCCGCCAAGCAGCGCCAGCACTTTGCCGGCGCCGCTGCTGCCGGTCAGGAAGTAAAACGGGCTGCCCAGGTACTGCAGCATATACGTCAGCAGCGGCAGCGCGCTGTTGTGCACGACGGTCAGGAACGGGATGTGACCGGGACTCTGCTGATAGTTGTGAAAATAGGCCACCAGCGTGACGACGGCCAGCAGCGCCAGCACAGCGCAGCGGCGCCAGCCCTGGCGCGTCAACAGCGCGTAACCGAGCAACAAAGGCAAGGCCAGAATGCCGTTGGCCATGCTGCCGGCGGCCCCCACGCCGCCCAGGCAAGCCAGCGCGAACCAGCCGGTGCGGGCCGGCCCGGCAAGCGACAGGTGCAGGCAGTACAGCGCCCACAGCGGCAGCAGTTGCGCGAGGAAGAACTGGCTTTGAAAAGCCCATGTGAAGTTTTCCTGCTGCATCCACGAAAACAGCAATGCCACCAGGAACAGACCCATCATCGTTTCCGGCACGCTGCGTGGCTGCACGGCGAGACGCGCGCGCAGCATGCACCAGAACAACAGCGCAGCGGCGCCGGCCAGAGCATAGTTAGCCAGTAACAGAAACCAGCTGGCGCCGCCGAACCAGCGCAGGTCGGCCCAGAACAGCAGGTGCGCCAGAACGATGCGGTGCTCGTTCTGCTGGCGCCACCAGGCCGTCATGTCGCCATCGCCCACCGACAGGAAGAAATTCAGGTAGGCGTCCCACATGTCCCAGAAGGGCACCGGCGAATAATTGCGCACGACACCGACGGCCGTCAGCACCAGCATGACAGCGGTAAAGCTACCCATGGCAAACAGCGGCAGTGAGGGTTTCGGCAGTTTCAAGGAACGGTCTTTCATGAGGCAATCAGCACAGGAGCCGGTGTCGCCGGCCCTGCGCGGTCAGATATCCATTTTTTTGAAAATAAAATGCGGCAGATGCCGGATGATCATCATGATCACGAACCATTTTCCGGGTGCGTACACCGTCAGTTTGCCCTGTGCCATGCCCTTGACGATCTCCTGCGCCACCTGCTCGACGCTGGCCAGTTTGCCGCCGTCCCGCTTCAGGTGCGCCGTCATCGGCGTATCGGTCGGGCCCGGCTTGATCAGCACCACCTTGACATTGGTGGCGGCGAGGCGGTGTTGCAGCCCCTGGGCATAGCGCGTGACCAGGCCCTTGGCGGCGCCATACACGTAGTTCGACTTGCGCCCGCGGTCGCCGGCAACCGAGCCGATCAGACCGAGCGTGCCGCGGTCGGCGCGCTGCATGTGGCCGGCGAACGCTTCGGCGAACAGCACCGGCGATATGCCGTTGACGGCCAGCGCTTCCTGATTGGCCTGCAGGTCGGCCTGGCAGTGCGCCTGGTCCGGCAGCGAACCGTGTGCGATCAGCACGATATCAACCGGCCCGGTGGCGCAGATGGCGTCCACCTGGCGGCCGATGGCCAGCGGGTCGGCGAAGTCGGCCTGCTGCGCGCTGACCTGGGACTGCGGTCCGCGCACCCGCAGGTCGGCGGCGACGCGCTCTGTTTTGGCCAGGTCGCGCCCCAGCAGGATGACTTCGCAGCGGGCCGCGTTCAGCCACAGGCGGGCGCAATGTTCGGCGATGGCCGAGGTGGCCCCCACGATAACGATTTTTGTGACTTGATCCGACATTCAAACTCCCATCAGGCGGCGCGACATGGCCGAGCTAATGCCCGGGTCGCGGTACTGCATAAATTCGGCGAGGCGCGGATATCCGGCCTCGAATAGGGAACGGGGCATGCGCGCGTCTTTGGCCGCGTACAGCCGACCACCGGCCTCGGCCACGATAGCGTCGAGCCGCTCGAACAGTTTTAACGTGCGTGGCCCGCGGTTCGGGAAGTCCAGCGCCAGCGTGACCCCAGGCTGGGGAAAACTCAGCATGCCGGGGGCCGCCCGTTCGCCAAAAGTTTTCAGCACCGCGAGGAACGAGCCTTCGCCGCTGCTGGCAATGGCGTCCAGCATGGTCTGCACGGCGTCGCGCCCGACCGACCGCGGCACCACACTCTGATACTGGTAAAACCCGCGCGGCCCGTACATGCGGTTCCAGTCGAGCAGGTTATCGAGCGGGTAATTAAACGCCTCGTAATGGGCGATGGCACGGCCGGCGCGCCATTTATTCATGTGAAAGTACAGCGCGTTAAACGGCGGCAGCGATAAACGGTTGACCAGCGACACCGGTGGCACCAGCGGCATGCGGCGCGTGCGCGCGGCCGGTTCCGGTCGGTTGATCACGCTACTGGGGTTGCCCCGCATGAACAGCCCGCGCCCTGCCCCGCCGAGGCAATCGATCCACGACACGGTGTGCTCCCAAGCGGCCTCGGAGGCATCGGCCAGCGGAAAGAACGCGTCCAGGTTGGCGTAAGGCACTGTTTCAGTGGCGAACCACGGGCCGGCCACGGGGCGCAGCTGCAGCTCGGCCGTGACGATCACACCGGTTAAACCCATGCCGCCAACGGTGGCGGCGAACCAGTCCGGCATCAGGGCCGGTCCGCAGTGCACGGTGCTGCCGTCGGTGCGTGCCAGTTCAAGCGCCAATACATGGTCGCCGAAGGAACCGACAGCGTGGTGATTCTTGCCGTGCACATCGTTGGCGATGGCGCCGCCAACGGTGATCATCTGGGTGCCGGGTGTGACCGGCAACATCCAGCCACGCGGCACACTCATGCGCTGTATGTCGCGCAGCAGCACGCCGGCTTCGCACACCAGCCGGCCAGTACGCTCGTCGAACGCGATGAAATGGTTCAGCCCTGTGGTCAGCCACAGCAGGCCGTCCGGATTCAGGCCCTGGTCGCCGTAACTGCGGCCCATGCCATGCGGCAGGCCGGGGGCACTGGCCGCCAGCTGGCGCGCCACCTGATCCGGTGCGTGCAGCGCCTCAATGCGGTGGGCGTCGCGCGACAGGCGTCCCCAGGAAGAAATCGCTACCACGGCAGCGCCACGCTGCCCAGCAGCAACGCCACCCCGAACGCGGCCCCGGCCAGCAGGCTGGCCGGATCCTTGACGGCGAACACCAGCGGGTCATCGTGCATTTCGCCGCGGTGCGCTTTCATCCAGATCCAGCTGACCCAGAACAGCATCACCGGCACCGCGCCCCACACCGCTTCCGGCGTGACGTACAACTGGCGCACCACATCGCTGTTCAGGTA
This sequence comes from Telluria sp. LT1R51-2, assembly GCF_059685775.1. Taxonomy (NCBI): domain Bacteria; kingdom Pseudomonadati; phylum Pseudomonadota; class Betaproteobacteria; order Burkholderiales; family Oxalobacteraceae; genus Telluria; species Telluria sp. LT1R51-2. The sequence goes on from NZ_JCASIM010000001.1 coordinate 3,541,968, forward strand.
CACCGCCAGCACCACCGCCGAAGCGTAGCCGGATGTGACGCCAAGCATCTGCACCAGCGGCGCGTCGGTCGTGAAATAACCGCGGCCATGGACCTTGGTCTTACCGGTTTGCATCTGCACCTGCAACTCCGCGTAGCGCTTGACGAAGGCCAGCGACAGGAACAGGAACACCGAAAATGCCAGCAGCCAGAACGACAGCAGGTGATCGGCGGCAGCGGCGCCGGCGATGATCCGCAGCGTGTACAGCACCGCCAGCGTCAGACAATCAACCAGAATCAGCCGCTTCAGACCGAACGAGTACGCACAGGTGAGCACAAAATACACGATCAGCCAGGCCAGGAAAGGGCCGCCGACCAGGGATGCCAGGCCAAGGCTGGCCAACAACAGGAACGGCGCCAATGCCACCCCCATCCAGACCGGCACCACACCCGAGGCGAACGGGCGTTTGCACTTGCGCGGATGCTGGCGGTCGCTTTCAAGGTCAAGCAGGTCATTGGCGATATACACGGTCGAGGCACACAGGCTGAACGCGACGAACGCCAGCAGCAACGCCAGCCAGGCGTCCAGATCGCCCAGCATGTGGCCAGCCAGCAGCGGCACGAACAGCAGCAGATTTTTCATCCACTGGTGCACCCGTAGCACCTTGGTCCATGCACGCAGGCCTCGTGGTGGCGCCGGCATGACGTGCTCGACTTCGCAGTGCGTAGCGGCGGCGGCGGCCAGCGCTGGCGTGCCATTGACCACGATGGCGCGGCGCGCGCCGGGCCACACGGCCAGGTCGGCGCGCGAGTTGCCGGCGTAATCGAAACCTCCGTGGCCAAAGCGCGCCAACAGCGCCGCGTGCTTATGGCGGCCGGCGAGGTTAACGGCACCGTCGCTGGCCATGACCTCGTCGAACAGGCCGAGGTGCTCGGCGATCGGCGTAGCGATCGACAGGTCCGAGGCGGTACACAGGATGAGCGTGCGGCCGGATACCTTTTGCTGGCGCAGCCAGGCAATCAGCGGCACATTGTAAGGCAGCGTGGTGGCGTCAAAAGCGCTGCCCGCAGCCAGGCGACGCTTCAGCACGGCCTTGCCGGCGACCAGCCAGAACGGCAGCCGCAGCGCGTCCAGCGGGCGGTCGCGCAAGGCGCGCAACGCCGATTCATGCAGCATATCCGTATGGATCAAGGTGCCGTCGAGGTCAACAATCAGTGGATACGGCAAAAATTTCTCTCAATCACAATGTTGCAATATGACAGTATGCCGCACACGCGGGCCGGTCGGCAAGGCACGCCGGACCGCCCGCCCCGCTCACAACGACGCCACCCGTGGCGGCCATGCCAGCGAATAATCCTCGTGCACCAGCGTCAGATTGGGATTGTAGGCCGGGTCGGTGCGCAATTGCTCGCCCCAGCGCGCCTCCACAAAAGCGATCTCGCGGCCGAAGCGGGCGATCTTTTCGGGACTGTCCTCCTCGCCGCGCGAGGCCGACTCATGGTGGATCATTTCCGCGTATGGGGTCCAGACATTGCGGTAACCGGCCTCGCGCACGCGCAGGCAAAAATCGACGTCGTTGAAAGCGATCACCAACGCCTCGTCGAGGCCGCCCACCTGTTCGAATACCTCGCGCCGCAGCAACAGGCAGGCGGCCGTCACGGCGCTGTAGGACTGGTGCAACAGGGCGCGGCCGAAATAGCCGTTCTGCCCGCGCGGCAGGTATTTGTGGGCGTGCCCGGCGATGCCGCCGATGCCCAGCACCACGCCACCATGCTGCAACCGCCCGTCCGGATACCACAGGCGTGCGCCGACACAACCGATGTCCGGGCGCGCCGCGAACGACACCATTTCCTCGAGCCAGTCCGGCGTCAGGATCTCGATGTCGTTGTTCATCAGGCACAGATACTGCCCACGCGCGACCCGCGCGGCGTGGTTGTTGAGCGCCGAAAAATTGAAGGCGCTGTCGTCGCGCAGAATGCGCACGCGGTCCTTCGGCAGCCGCGCGAACAGTTGCTGGGTTTTCTCCTCGACACTGCCATTGTCAACGATGATCACCTCGTAATTGCTGTAGGTGCTGCGCTCTAACAGCGTGTCGAGGCACATGCCGAGCAGGTCGGCGCGGTCCCGCGTCGGAATCAGAATGCTGACCAAAGGCTGCGGCGTCGGGCAGGCAAAGCGCACCCGGTTGACCCCCGGCGCGGACGGTGCCGCCAGCACCTCGGCCGGCAGACCCACGCGCGCCAGATGGGCTGCCACCGCTTTACGGCCAGCAAGCGCGGCGTAATTTTTCTCACCCGCTCCCAGCGCCGTACTGCCGGCGATAGCGCGCCAGTGGTACAGCACGCGCGGCACATGCACTACCTGTTGGGGCGCCAATTGCTCGATCACGCGCAACGCCAGGTCATAATCCTGGGCACCCTCGTAGCCGAGCTGGAAGCCGCCCAACTGGCGCACCAGCGCGGTACGGTACACACCGAGGTGGCACACCATGTTTTGTGCCAGCAGCAATTCATAGTTGAGGTCGGACTTGAAATACGGGTCGTAGCGGCGATTATGCTCATCCACTTTATCTTCGTCCGAATACAGCAGGCCGGCGTCGGGCTGGCCGTTGATCGCTTCGGCCATCCAGAACAGCGCCTGCGCGTCGAGCAGATCGTCATGGTCAAACAGGGCGACGAAGTCGCCGCTGGCGAGCGCCAGCGCCGAATTGCTGGAGGCCGAAATGTGGCCGTTCTCGGCGCGGTAAACCAGCTTGATGCGCGGCTCCTCGGCGCGGTGGCGTTCCAGTAACTGGCGTACCGCCGGGTCGCTCGAGGCGTCGTCGGCGATGCACAGTTCCCAGTCCGGATACAACTGTTGGCGCACCGAATTGATCGCCTGCTCAAGGAACCCCAGCGGCGAGTTGAAGACCGGCATAATTACCGAGAACGTCGGTCGGAATGGCATGGCGTCAATGCGCCGCTGCAGCCGGGCCTGTGCCGCATCGTCCAGCGTGGCATAGCGGCTGAGCCAATCGGCATAGTCGTTGCGCGCCAGCTCGGCCGGCGCGACCGGCGCCACCACATTGTTCAGGCCGCGGCGCAGGCCGCCCATGCCGTCGCGGCGGTACACCTGCAACGCCTTCAGCGCGGTCGCTTGCACGCCGCCGCTGCGGCGGATCGCCAACGGCACCCTGGCCGACACGCGCCGCACGCGCTGGCTCGCCGCGCTGACCAGCCGCAAAGGCTTGCTCACGCGCCAACTGGTGGAGCCGTACAGTGCGGCGATGTCGGCGTCGCGCAGCGCCAGTTCGCGGCGCAGTTGCTCCACACTGCCCTGCAACTCCTGCAACGTGCCAGTAACGGCCTGCCAGGACTCGTCGGGTCCCTGCGCCAGCGTACTCCAGGGGTTAGCCGACTGCTGCTGCGCCGGATCGAAGCGGAACGGCGCAGCGTACGGCGGCTGGCGCCCAGCCGCATAAGCGCTGGCCGGGCCGACCGACAGCAGGCTGCCGATGCCGCCGCCGTCGGCCCGCTTGCGCACGACGCACAGCGCGTTGATGAATTCGACCGACTCCAGCTGCGCCAGGTCGGCGTCGCCGAGTGCCGCCGCGCCGGGCGCGAAAAAGCCCGTCAACAGGCTGGCGCGCGAGCGCGCCACTCCCCAGTGTTCGTGGCCGATGACATCGACCAGGCGCTTGAAAAATGCCAGCGATGCGTACGGCGCATACAGACCGCCGCCATGGCGCTGCTGGTAACTGCTGTCGAGGTTTTCCACCAGATACAGGCCGCCGTCGGCCAGCAACGGGAAATAAGCGGAAAACGTGCTCGCGACCGCGGCGCCGGTCAGCGAGGCATTGTCGATGATAATGTCAAACTGGACGCTGTGACGCAGCACCTCAGCCATCACTGCAGGTGCCTCGGGCGCGCCGACCACGCGGCGCACGCGCCCGTCGGCCGCTGCGTCGCCCATCGCCGGGGCCGCGACGCAGCTCAGCAATACGCTCGCCTGCGAGAAGTAACGCGCCCACAATTCGATCGTGCCGTCCGGCGTGGCGCTGATTTCCAGCAGCCGCAGCGGAACCTCGCGATACGGCGTGAACAGGCGCTCGAACGCCGCCATGTGGGCGGACCATTTTTGCATCGCCTGGCCAGGATGGTCGGCAAACAGTTGCAGCAATGTCGGTTTAGTCATGAGTCAGTCAAAAAAAAGCGGGTGGTCGGCAAAACAATTGGGGTGCTCTCGGGCTGGCACGACGCTAGCGCGCCCCACTACAGCCCCCTGGCACCCTAGCGACGGTTAATTTAGCGCTCGCAGACGCTTCTCCACCATCCGCGCGCTCGGCCGAAGCGTGGAAACCCGGTCCAATTCGTAGCGCGAGTTGCAGCACCTTTGCGCGAGGCGCAACGTGTGTTGGAAATCTCACCAGGATCAAATTGAATTGGCGCATGCCAAAGCCAGAAAGACACAGGTGTCTCTACAAGTCTCCGACGGTGCCCCATGTGACGAGTCGGGGTCGTTCAGTTATTTATAATTCAGTTTGGCCAAGCGATGGATAGGCCGAGTCGGAACGGATGCGATATCGTAGGAAAAAAATGCCAAGATGAGCTGCAGTCCCATTAGCACCGGTAACGCTGCCAACATCACCGTGCCGGCGGGTGTAACGGCGGAATCTTGTGCCGAACTTATCCAGTGAACCAATCCGAACCCGCCACCGGCCAGCAGCAACAGCAGTCCGAGCGGAAGTTCGATTGAGGCCAATGCCATATCGCGCAAATAATAGTTATAAAATACACGTTTGCCAAAATTGCGCAGGTGCTTCACCAAGAACTCACCGAGGATTTTCGAAATCTTCAAATTGCTGACTTCATCGCCGTAGCTCGCATCCATGGGAATATCCTGCACTACAGCAAAATTGGTATTCAAACGGAATAGCATATCGGTTTCGAAAAAGTAACGGGTACTAATCTTGTCGAATGGCAGTTGCCGGGCCACACTCACATGTATCGCAGTATATCCATTGGTAGGATCGAACAAATTCCAATAGCCAGACGATACTTTTGTCATCAGTGAAAGTATCGCATTGCCCACGAGTCGAATTTTCGGCATCGCACGAATTTCATCAAGATTGAAAAAACGATTGCCTTTAGTATAGTCAGCCTCACCTGCCAGAATGGGCTCGATGAAGCGCGGGATCAGGGCTGGATCCATTTGTCCGTCACCATCGACCTTGACGATAATCGAGAGACCCTCGGCGATCGCGGCACGGTAGCCGGTCATGACGGCCCCACCGACGCCTTGGTTGACAGCGTGCCGTAGTACCTTGACACGGCTGTCACGGCAATTGGCCTCCACGAAATCGCCAGAACCGTCCGGACATTGGTCATCCACTACATAGATACGGGCCACCTCCGGACCGATCGCATCAATCACGCCAATTATATGGCGCGTGACACGATAGCTCGGAATGACAACAGCGATAGTATTCATTAAAGATCCTGTATTCAACGGCAAAATACGCACAACGGCGACATGCTCATGGCGCGCTGTTGGTGCCACCAGCCTCACCAGCAAGCGTTACAACAATAGGATAGGAAATCGCGACACAGCTTAAAAAAGGCCGGGCGATACAACTGGAGTGCGCTTGAAATCGTCGCGATACCAAGACCGTTGCCACCGCAGCATACGGGGCCGGTCAGTACAGTTCCACTTGCAGTCTCCTCACCACTACCGGTCCGCCCGCTTGGCGTGTGATGTACATGAGGCCTTTGGTTGCGCCGGGCGGAATCGGGAACGCCTCGACAAACTTCTCGCCCTTTTGGAAACAAGGCACGACGTGGTAATAAGGAGCACCCTTGTCCCAGTTGATTTGCGCCACGAAATTGCCACGCTCACTCGAGCAATCAAGTTGCACCGCATAACGGATCGCACGCGCACCATCGACTTCGAACTCATGCACCATCCTCGGTGCCTCGCCAGCCGCTATGCCTGGCGCACCAACGTCAGAACGCGTCGGATCGAGGAGCGAAAAATCGCTGATATCGACGGCCGGGCGATACACCAAGGGCTTGGGTTGTAATCGGTACATCACGATATTTCCAACCTGCATTTCAGGTACACCGAACTGGCTCAAGTAGTCGCGCAGCAAGTTGCGGTAACCGTAGAAAGGACTGCGGTCATCTGGGACCTGGGTGTACTCCCAATACACATATGAAATGTTGTTGCGTACAAGAAAGGCGCTCAATTCAGCCGCATTTTTCAGCTGCATCGCTTCGAGTTCACGCCATTGCGCATACCAATTCAGATAGGCTGGCAAGGCGGCCAATGTCGCCCCATAAGGACGTGTTGGCTCATACAATACCACTGCCCCGGGTGCGGTTGCGTTAAGCTGCTGATTCAAAAATTGCTCGGGCACGAGTTGCTTGACCAACTCAACCCGGCCCGCCTCAGTATAGAGTGTACGAAGGGGAGTAGAAAAGAACCAGAGCACACCGGGAACGAAAAACAGGTTTGCGCCGCAGAACAACAGCAACGAAGTTCCCGCTGCCATGCGCGCCACCGGCGTACCTGGCAGCGCGGAGCGCTCGCTCAACACGGCGCCGATAAGCACTGCCGCCAGCGGCATGACCGGGTAGAGGTAACGCAGATACTGCAACGTGAAAAACATCACGACGCCGAACCCCAGTAGCGGCACCAGCATCAGAGAGGCGCGGGCACGGTGCCGTACGCCTAATAACATTAGCAAGGCCAGCGGCAACAAAAGCAGATATTGAAAGCCGCCGACGTAATTGGCCGACTCTTGATGCAGATTGGTTTGGAAGAATAATTCCCAGTAGGCACGCAGCGACGCACCCTTACTGTACGTCGGATCGATGAAATTCACGGGACTAAATGCCGGCGATTTAAAAATGCCGTTATATAGTGGCAGTACAGGATTACCAGTCGTGTACCACGCATAGGCATACGACTGGAACGCTACAACGCTGGCAAGCGCCACCACAAAGAGCAGGCCCGGCCACGGCAATGGTGATCTGGCCGATGCCGCACCGCGCTGGCGCCAAGGGAAACGGCAAATCCACACAGCCAGCACAGCCATTCCCATCAGAGCACCAGTCACTTTGATTCCGCAGCACAACGCAGCCATCATGATAAGCGCCGCAGTGGCCGGGCGAGTCAGGGAAGTGGAACGCCGCAGCGCAAGCAGAACGCCACTGGTGGCCATCACGCTTAGCATGAGTTCAGTCTGCTGGCCCGCCATCAGTAGGGCTGTCAAAGGCGTGGTCACGAATAACACCAGCAGCAAGAGGCGCTGGGCGCGCGAGCGCAGGACAAGCCGCGCCAACTCCCACATGCTATAAAGCAGCAGCGCCAGCAGGGCGAGATTGAAGGCACCACGCGCGTTGGCGCCGGCCAGCAGCGACGGGATCGCTACCAGCAGATCGACCACGAATGGTGCTACTGCCCAGACTTGCGAGCGCGTGTCAAAATCGTACACATGGTTATGCGCCAGCGTGGTCCAGATACGCAGGTGCAAGGCGTTGTCATCGTAGCTCAGGGTCGGATAAAATGCGTAACGCGCCATGTACGCGATCACGCACAACGCGCCGGCCAGCTTCCAGTAGCCGATGCGGCGCAACCGGTGCGACAGGTCGAGGCCGGCTTGCTCAAGTCGCGCCTGCAGGTTTGGGCCCGGTACTGCATCCAGCAGGCGCAGTCCGGCCACCAGCGGCGCCGCCAGCAAGGCGGCGTAGACCAGCGGATAATTGACCGGATAGTGAATCAATAACGCGAACAACGCCGAATACGCGCCGGCGCCGATCAGCAGCGACTCCACCAACAGCGGCTGGCGCCGCTGTTCCCGGTAGGCAGCGTATAGCAGCAGCCGACCCAACGCATACATGGCGCTGATAAAGGCCACCACTGCGGTAGCCTGCGCGACGCCGACACCGATGCCCAGGTACAACAGCGTCAGGCCGACCAGCAGCGCGGCGCGATGCGTTCTAAAAAACGCCAAGCCCAGTGTGACAAGGGCAAAGGAGCCGCCCCATATGTAAAGATCCTTCCACAAGCCGGCATTCCAGTACAACAAATCCGGCCGCCAGTTGCCTATGCTGACAGGAATCACGAGGAAAGCGCCCAGCAACAGGAGTGCGCGGCCAATTTCTAAGTGTTTTTTCAAGATAATCTACTTCTTCACGCTAGTGACTGGGTCAGATGCCGTCACGGCAAGGTGCGGGCTTCAACACCGGCGCCGCAGCGCCGGTGTTGGTGCGCAGGTCACGACGCTTTTTCAGTTGCTGCAGCGGTCGGTCGACGCACACCAGTACCAGGTAGCAGACAACCATGGTCAGCACGAATGCGGCAGCGAAGAAGCCGAAGCTACGGTCGCTTCCCATCAGTGGCAGCAGCAGCACTGCCACGGTCGTGTGGAACAAATACAGCGGATACGACAGGTCGCCCAGCCAGGCATCGAGTCGGGCGGTGCGGCAGTCGGCCAGCGACAGTACCACCCAAGCGGACAGCAGCGCCGACACGTACAAGCCGTACATCCAAGGCCAGTGCGGGTCGAACAACCACAGCAGGCCGTGCAGCAACCACACGACGACGCTGGCCGGGGTCTTCAGAAATGCCAACTGGGTGCGGTAATGGGCGACCAGCGAACCCAGCGCGAACGGCGCAATGCACGTCAGAAAGGTCGAATAGCGTACACCGAACGACTCGATCTGGATGCCATGCTTCCAGTTCAGCAGCAGACTCAGGATCAGTCCCAGCCAGGCTGCGCCGCGGCCAAAGGCCAGCAACGGCATCAAGACATAGACCCCGACCTCCACCGCCAGCGCGCCCGATACCGGCACCAGCAGCGGTCCGCCGTCGGTCAGCGGCAGTAGGGTAATGTTTTTTACCCAATCCAACAGCGAAGTCGGCATGACGAACTGGCCATTCAGCGAGGCCGGGTTGGCACCGAAATGCGGCATACCGCGCAACACCAGCCATCCGCACACTGCGGCCACCGCGTACGCGGGAAAGATGCGCAGAATGCGGTTGTACGCGAAGTCCTGTAGGCCAGCCTTGCTGGGGCCGTATTTTTCGGCCAGTACGTAGGTCATCAGGTAGCCACTGAGGACGAAAAAGCCCCATACAGCATACGCCGCCGGGCCGTCCAGCATACCGGCCCATAAGTGCGAGATGACTACCAGAAACGCGAGGAAAAACCGCCACGTACCAAAACCTATTTTCATGCCTGTTCCTACTTTAGGGAGAGCGTCATCGTCGCATGCCCAAGCTCGCGGAAGCCGGCATGCGCTGTAAATTATTGCGTGTCTGCACTCAGGCGTGATACATCCAGCGCAGGGTGTCGACCAGCGGCAACGGCGTCGCGGGGCCGATCAGGCGGCGTAGCTTGCTGTCGTCACCGACCAGGCGCGCTACGTCGTTGACCCGGACAAACGCCGGGTTGACGCGTACCTCGATACGGTAGCCGGCGATACCGGCCATCTGGTCGAGTACGTCGCCGAGCGTATGGCCGATGCCCGAGCAAACGTTGAAAGTTTGTCCCGCTGGCGCCGCCGCCAGCAGCCCCATGTAGCTGGCCACCACCTGCCGCACATCCGAAAAATCACGCGCCACGTTAATATTGCCCAGTTCGATGTGCGTATCGCCGCGGCGGAAATGCGAGACGATTTTCGGCAGCAGGAACAGCACATCCTGGCCGACTCCGGTGTAATTGAACGGCCGGGCGATGATAATCGGCAATCGGTCGGCCCACAGGCGCGCCATGTATTCCATCGCCAGCTTGCTGACAGCGTAATCATTCGCCGGTGCCGGCGCCACCGTTTCGTCAATCGGGTCGACGGCCGCGTTGCCATACACGTTGGCGCTCGACGCCAGCAGCACCGCTGCGGGGCGCTGCGCCAGTCCGGCCACCGCCTCCAGCAGGTTGCGGGTGCCAACCACATTGACCCGGTACATCAGTTCAGCATCGGTATGGGCCACAAAAGCAATCGCCGCGAGGTGCACCACGATCTCAGGCTGTACCAGTTGCACCAGCGCGGCGACGGCGTCCCGGTCGAGCAGGTTGACCGGGCGCGGCGCGCCGCCGTCGTGGCCGGGCAACTCGGTGCCGTACACCTGGTAACCGGCCTGCACCAAGGCCTTGGCCATGTATTGGCCGGTGAAGCCGGCCGCCCCCGTCAATAAGGCACGCCTGCCGTGCCCGCCACCGCTCACCGCCGCTGCATTCATCGCGCTCCCTTAGAAAGAAAAACCGGCCTCGTTGCGGCGCAAATCGGCCTCGACCATCATCTGGCATAACTGCTCCAGGGTAGTCTGCGGCTTCCAGCCCAACTCGTTGAAGGCTTTGGCCGGGTCGCCGATCAACAGTTCGACCTCGGCGGGACGATAAAATTTCGGACTGACCCGCACCAGCAACTTGCCGGTACGGACGCAGTGCCCCGTCTCGAGCTCACCGGCGCCGGACCATGCCACTTCAACGCCGACTGCCTTGAAGGCCATCGCGACGAACTCGCGCACCGTTTCGCTGCGGTTGGTAGCCAGCACGAAGGTGTCAGGCTGGTCGGCCTGCAAAATGCGCCACATGCCTTCTACATATTCCTTGGCGTAGCCCCAGTCGCGCTTGGCGTCGAGGTTCCCCAGCTCCAGCAACTCAGCCTTGCCGAGGGAAATCTTGGCCACGGTATCGGTAATTTTGCGGGTGACGAACTCGCGCCCGCGCAACGGCGACTCGTGGTTGAACAGGATGCCGCTGGCGCCAAATATTCCGTATGACTCGCGGTAGTTGACCGTCATCCAGTGGGCATACAGTTTGGCCACGCCATACGGGCTGCGCGGATAAAACGGGGTGCTCTCGATTTGCGGAATGGCTTGCACCTTGCCGAACATTTCCGATGTCGAGGCCTGGTAGAAGCGGATCTTTGGGTTGACGATCCGGATTGCCTCGAGCAGGTGCACGGCGCCCAGGCCAGTGATGGCGGCCGTCGTTACCGGTTGCTCGAACGAAACGCCAACGAAGCTTTGCGCCGCCAGATTGTAGATTTCGTCGACGGCGACTGACTGCAACAGGCGGATGCTGGAACCCAAGTCGGTCAGGTCGTATTCGACAAGGCTGAGGCGCGGGTGCTGGCTGATGCCAAGCTCCTCGATGCGCCAGAAATTAACCGAACTGGTCCGGCGGTAGGTGCCGATCACGGCGTAACCCTTATCGAGCAGTAACTCGGCCAGATAGGCGCCGTCCTGGCCGGTGATACCGGTAATTATTGCAGTTTTAATTTTTTGTTCCATATATGACAATAGATTATTCAGTGTGCGGCCGCACCGGCCAGCCGGCAGAGTGCGCGAAAAAGGGCTGCCAATTTAACGGCATTATTACAGAGCAAATACCGTGTAGGCCGGGCGGGGCCTACGAATACAGATTCAAAGGACGCTCGCCTCGCTCAGTCGGCATGCCGAGGTTGGTGGTGATGGCCGCCAGGCTTTGCCAGGCGGCCTCGGCACCCCACGCGGCGTCGGCGAACGCGACCCCTTCGGCGCTGATATGGTTCCACAATGCCTCGTCGCGGTAGAGCCGCACGATGGTGTCCGCCAGGGCTGCTGCGCCGTCGGCGATCAGGATATTCAGGCCGTCAGTGAGCGACATGCCCTCGGCCGCCAGCGGCGTTGCCACCACCGGCAAGCCCTGCGCCATCGCCGAACCGATTTTACCTTTGATGCCGGCGCCGTAGCGCAACGGCGCCACTGAAACGCGCATGGTGTCGAGCAGCGGCGCCAGGTCATCAACAAAACCTTTAATGACGATGTCGTCGGCGGCCAGCGCCAGAATGGCCGGCGGCGGCTGGCTACCGACCACGTAAAAGCGCACTCCAGGCAGACGCTGGCGCAGCAGCGGCATCACTTCGGCAACAAAATATTGCACGGCGTCGACGTTCGGCGTGTGCTGGTAGCCGCCGACAAACACGATGTCCTCGCGCTGCGCAAAGGCGACGCGGGTGCCGGGAATGTCCATCACTAGTGGGAACACATGCAAATTGGCAGTTGGCAAATCGCGGCGCACCATCTCCAGCTCTACCGTGCTGTGCAGGATGGCGCCGTCGCACAGGCAAATCGCGGCCAGTTCACGCTGCTTCATCGCATCGGCGGCACGCTGCTTGACTGCATCCGCCTGCAAGGCAGCCTCGCGTGACATGCGCAGGAAATGCAAATCGACCGTGTGGAACAGTGCCTTTGCCTTAGGGCAATAGCGCCGCACTGCGGCCAAGTGCCGATCCACCACGCCGGGACGGAACAGCGACACCAAGTCGTACCGCGCGCCGTGCGCCACCAGGTGCTGTTCCACGCTAATCACATACGGCGCATACAACACTTCGATGCCGGCGCGCTGCAGCGCAGCCGTATACTCAGGCATGTAAAGGAAATTGTCTTCAGCGATAAACGTCACCTGGAACCCCATGTCGCGCAACAGCAACATGATGTTGTAGGCGATCACCGAACCGGCATCCTGATTCGGCGTCGGCGTGCAGTGGTCCAGCACCAAAGCACGGCGGGTGGCGCCGCGGTCTTTCTCAGCATCGACGTTGATACCGTTCGGCATGTGTTCGTCCAGCTGTGTGTGCCAGCGCTGGTACAGTTTCTTGAAATTCTCGATCTGGTAGGCCTTCACCCCCTGCGAGGTGTCGGTGCCGGACGAGATGCCTTCGTGATGAATCACCGCCGACAGCGGCTGATAGATCACGCGGTAGCCGCGAGCGCGGACTTTCAGTGCCAGGTCGGCGTCTTCGCAATACGCCGGTAAATACAATTCGTCGAATCCGCCGAGATCGTCGAACAGCGCTTTCGTCAGCATGATCGAAGCGCCGGAGATGTAGTCAACCTCGCGCGCGTAGTTATACACGGGCAGGGCCGGGTCTTGGAAGCGGCCGAAGTTCCAAGCGCTGGCGTCCTGCCAGATGATGCCGCCGGCCTCCTGCAGGCGGCCATCCGGATACAACAGTTTGGACCCGGCCAGGCCAGTGCCGGGGAAGGTGGCGAAGGTGCGCAGCAATTCGTCCATCCAGCCGGCCAGCACTTCCGTATCATTGTTGAGGAAATACACGTATTCGCCCAAGGCCAGGCGCGCGCCATGGTTACAGGAGCGGATGAAGCCCTGGTTGACCTCGTTGCGCACCAGGCGAATTCCGGGGACGCCGTTCAGCACTGCCACCGAGTCGTCCGGCGAACAATCATCGACGACGATGACTTCAAATGCGGCGGCAGGGGGATGGGCGGCGATCGAGGCCAAACAACGCAAGGTGTAGTCGATTTTGCCGTAGATCGGGATCACCACGCTGACAAGCGGATGTGCCGACGGCTGTATGGCGGCCGGCACCACAACACTGGTACGCGGCGTAGTCTCTGGCAAGACAGCGGGCACGGACACTGCCACCGGTACGATCGCGGCAGCGGGCGGCGCCACACTGACCGACGCCAGCTTAGCCGGCGGCGCCACGCTGGCGTGCGCGGGACCGGCCTGTGTTTCCGACGAGCGGCCAGTCAGCGTCAGCGCGGCGCGTCCATAGCGCCGCACCTGCTGTTTTGGTGAACTGAGCCAGCGGCGCGCCTCGCGCAAGGGCAGCGTCAGGCGCCATGAGTTGGTGGCGGCCATGCGCTGTAGCCGACCTTCGGACTCGGCCAGCAATCGGTCCAGATGGGCGATTTGACCGTCGCGGGCCACAATCAGCTCATCGAGATGAAGCGTGCGGTTATCGAGATGGGCCACTTGGCCGTCGCGAGCAACGATCAGCTCGTTCAAATGTGCAATATGCGCATTTTTCTCGGCGAGTTGGCCTTCCCGCTCCAAGCGAAGCTTGTTCTGGCGCAGTATGTGGTCATCGCGTTCGCTGATCCCCTGATTGGCCTGCGTGGTCCATGCCTGGTACTGCGCCACAGTGCGCGCCAGTTCCTCGACGCGCCGGTAGCCGGCGGAGATCGCCTGATTCAGGCCGTCGATCTGTCCAGCGCTGTGGGCGGCCTGAACCGCATTCCCCTCCACGGCCTGAGTCAGTTGCCGCACTTGGGCATCACGGGCGCCGATCGCCAGGTCACGCTCGTTCAAGACCTCGATCAGCCTGAGCTTCTCAGTATCGCGCTCGCCGATCCCCTCCATGGCCTGAGTCAGTTGCAGCACTTGGGCATCACGGGCGCCGATCGCCAGGTCACGCTCCTTCAAGACCTCGATCAGGCTGAGCTTCTCAGCATCGCGCTCGGCGATGACCTGATTTTGATCCTGCGCCCACTTGGCAAAGCCGACATAGTGCTTCACCAAATCCAGCTTTTCCGGATACAGAAGCGACGTCATGGTCGAGACCGCAACCGGCAAGTACCCGGCGTCGGCAGCGCAGACCGCGACAAAATAAACGGGGTCCGTCAGCCCGGCCGCACCCGGCAGCATTTGGGTGCCTTCCAGATGCCAGGCCCGGTACGCCGATGGCTGGCCATCGAGAAGTTGGATTACCGAGCCCATCAACATGCGCTGGCCTAGGTAGCGGATGGCCCCGAACTGCTGCTTGAGCAAGGCGTCAAATTCGCCGAAATCGAGCTCCTTTACATGGAACTCATTATGCTCGCCGCTCTCCTCTGAATATACGGGGCGGTTCGGCGACGAGATGACCAGCACCCCTTGCGGTCGCAGCACGCGGCGAATTTCACGCAGCATATCCTCCTGCTCGGCCAGGTGCTCGATGGTTTCGAACGAGACCACCACGTCGAAACTGGCATCGGCGAAATCGAGCGCGATGGCGCTGCCCTGGCGATACACGAGGTTGGCTTTCTGATAGCTGCGAGCCGCGTGTTCCACCGCCTCGTCGGAAATATCCACGCCGGTGACGTGCACGGCCGCGTCGGCCAGCATGGCTGAACCGTAACCCTCACCACAGGCGACATCGAGCACCGTTTTGCCACTTACCAACTCCATCACGGTGGCGTAGCGATGGTAATGTTCCAGCTGGATACGGCCAGCTTCCGTCGGCATATACCGCTCACCCGTAAATTGCATCTTACACATTCTCCAAACTGATTTTTTTCATCGGCAGACCCACCAAACCGAAACAAACGGAACTGGCGTGCACGCGCAAGATCATGGCGTCGTGCAGCCAATGGTGTTGCACGTGCTCGTCCTGAGTACCTTCCGCGATCGCCGGCGAAATACTGTAGTCGCCCGAGGGCAGCACAGGCAGCCGGAACTGAAAGCGCGCCAACAGTTCCGTGCCGGCCGCCACCACGACGGGTGCGTGCTGGTACACCAGAAAAGTGTTGTCCGAAAAGATCACCTGGCCGAGACGGTCCTTGAACTGGAAGCCGACGATGGGACTCAGCATCAACTGATGGGCCTGGCAACGGATCTCCAGCACCACATCCTCGCCACCAACGATCCAGGTCAACGGCACGCCATTCCAGTCGGTCAGGCTGACCCCGACGATTTTGGCGTACCCGGTACCGAAACTGGTTTTATCCGCTTCGAAGCGGAACACTTCTATATCGTTGCGTAAGGTCGAGCCATTAATGAGCGGCTCGCGCATGTCGCGAAATGTAACCACGCCATTACTCGCTTGCTCCTCCTCAGCGCCCTCTTCCACGGCGTCGGCGTTCGGTATGACCGCGCTGGTGCCGGCAACGTCCTGGGTGGTTTCGTACAGACTCGCCAGGTAGTGCTCGGAAACGTCTTTCGGCGTGCCGATTTCCACGACTTTGCCGTGGCTGAGCAAGACCGCCTTGCTGCACAAATTGACCAGCGCGGTCGTATCATGGCTGACAAACAGCACAGTGCCGTTTTGCATGAACTGGCGCAGGAAGCGCATGCATTTTTGGGTGAAAAAGGCGTCGCCTACGGCCAGCGCCTCGTCAACGACCAATATATCGGCATCGACGTGGGCAATCACCGCGAACGCGAGGCGCACCATCATGCCACTGGAATAGGTCTTCACGGGCTGCTCAATGAAGGTTCCGATGTCGGCGAATTGCACGATGGCGTCGAAGCGCGCATCGATCTCGTCGTTGCTGAGCCCCAGCACCGACGCATTCATATAAACATTTTCACGACCGGTAAATTCCGGATTGAACCCGGAACCCAGCTCCAGCAGCGCGGCAATGCGGCCATTGGTCTGGATGCTGCCGCTGGTCGGTGTGAGCGTGCCGCAAATCATTTGTAGCAGGGTTGACTTGCCCGAGCCGTTACGCCCGACGATACCGACGGTTTCGCCTTTTTTGATATCGAACGAGACGTTCTTGACGGCCCAGAATTCACGGAAATATTGCTTGGCCGGCGACCCACGGCGTTTCAACCGAGGCAGCAAAAACTGCTTCAGGCGGTCGCGCGGGGTGTCGTAGATTTCGTAGCATTTGCTGAGATTTTCGATGCGGATGGCCGATTCGCCCAGCGGAGGGTTAGAGGACATCGGCGAATCCTTTCCGGGTTTTCTGGAACCAGGCATAGCCGCACCAGGCGCACGCCATGGCGGCGCCCGTGTACACCCCGAGCCCGAACCAGTCCGGCAAGCGGCCCCAGATCAGCACGTCGCGGGCCTGTTCGATGATGAAAGTCAGTGGATTGAGCATAATGATCGAGCGGAAGCGCTCCGGAACCGCGGTCACGGGATAAAACACCGGCGACAGGAACGTCAGCACCGTCGTGAGGATCGCGACAAACTGTCCGACGTCGCGCAGAAATACACCGAGCGACGCCAACATCCAAGCCAACCCCAGAATGAGAATCAGCAACGGCAGCAGCACCAGCGGCACGAATACAGCTGTCCATTGCAGCGCGCCATTAAATAAGGCATACGCGGCCAGCAGCACCGCCAAGCTGATCAAACTGTGAAACAGCGCTGCGCCAAGGTTGACAACTGGCAGCACTTCCAGCGGAAACACTACCTTTTTAACATAGTTAGAATTGGCCAGAATCAGGCCGGGGGCACGATTGACTACCTCGCTAAAGAGGCCCAGCACAATCATGCCGACGAACAGCACCAAGGCGAACTGGGTTTTACTCTCGTCGCCGCCGAGGCCACTCCAACGCGAACGGAAAATCTCGGAGAACACGAAGGTGTACACCACCAGCATGAACACCGGATTGAAGAACGACCAGGCCAGGCCTAACGCCGAGCCCTTATAGCGCCCCACCACCTCGCGCCGCGTCATTTGCGCCAGCAACTGCCGATTGCGCCACAGACTGGCGGCCAGCGACGCCGGTGAGATGGGTTGAGCGGCGTGCGGATTGATCGTGACACTGGCTTGTTTCACGCAAAACTCTCCGCATCGGCCAGCAGCTTACCCAATTGGTCCTTGCCGGACAGGGACGGTGCACCGCTGTGCGGCCACGCGACATTAACCGTGGGGTCGTTCCACGCCAGGCTGCGTTCGAACTCGGGATACCAGTAATCGGTTGTCTTGTAGAGGAACTCAGCAGTTTCCGACAGCACCACAAAGCCATGGGCAAAACCGGGTGGCACCCACAACATGCGTTTGTTGTCGGCCGACAGTTCAACACCCACGTGCTGGCCAAATGTGGCCGAACTGCGGCGCAGGTCAACGGCCACGTCGTATACGGTGCCCTGCACTGCCCGTACCAGCTTGCCCTGCGGATGCTGGATTTGATAGTGCAGGCCGCGCAGCACGTTTTTGACGGAGCGGCTGTGGTTGTCCTGAACGAACTCGACGTCGTAACCGATCGCCGCGTTGAACTGGCGCTGATTAAAGCTTTCGAAGAAGAAACCGCGTTCGTCGCCGAATACTTTCGGCTCGATCAGCACCACGTCCGGTATGGCTAAGGGGGTCGCTTTCATCAGAACACCGTTTCTTTTAACATGCGTTGCAGATACTGGCCATAACCGTTTTTCGCCAGCGGCGCCGCCAGCTTCGCCACCTGGGCCGCGTCGATCCAGCCGCGGCGGTACGCGATCTCTTCCGGGCAGGCCACTTTCAGACCCTGGCGGTGTTCAATGGTCTGGATGAAATTGCTGGCCTCGTTCAGGCTCTCGTGGGTACCGGTGTCGAGCCACGCGTAACCGCGGCCCATGATTTCCACGTTCAGTTGCCCGCGCTCCAGATAGACCCGGTTGACGTCAGTGATTTCCAGTTCGCCGCGCGGCGACGGCTTCAGGCTGGCGGCGATGTCGACCACGTCGCCGTCGTAAAAATACAGGCCGGTGATGGCATAACTACTCTTTGGCACAGCTGGCTTTTCCTCAAGGCTGGTGGCATGCCCGGTCGCGTCGAAGTCGACCACACCGTAGCGCTCCGGGTCCTTGACGTGGTAGGCAAACACGGTCGCGCCGCCAGGCTGGGTGCCGGCTTTTTCCAGCTGGCCCTGCAGGTCATGGCCATAAAAGATGTTATCGCCGAGAACCAGCGCGCTCGGTGCGCCGTCGAGGAACTCCTTACCGATGATAAACGCCTGGGCCAGCCCATCCGGGCTCGGCTGCACCGCGTACTGCAGGTTCAGGCCCCAAGCGCTGCCGTCGCCGAGCAGCTGCTCGAAGCGCGGCGTGTCCTGCGGCGTGGAGATGATCAGGATGTCGCGGATGCCGGCCAGCATCAGCGTGCTTAGCGGGTAGTAGATCATCGGCTTGTCGTAGATCGGCAGCAGCTGTTTGGACACGGCCATCGTGACCGGATAGAGCCGGGTGCCGCTACCGCCGGCGAGGATGATGCCTTTGCGTTGTTTCATGATTATTTCTCGAGGATTTCGGTCAGCACGCGAATCACGCCGTGCTGCCAGTGGGGCAGCGTCAGGTCGAAAGCGGCTTGCAGCTTACCGGTGTTGAGGCGCGAATTTTTCGGGCGCGGGGCCGGCGTCAGGAAGGCGTCGCTGGTGACGGCGGCGATGTCCTGCTGCGCCACCTTGATGGCCACGCCGGCGTTGCGCGCGGTTTCGATGACGAGGCTGGCGTAGCCGTGCCACGACGTGCTGCCGGCCGCCGCCAGATGGTACACGCCGGCCAGCTCAGGCCGTTGCCGGGCCACGCGGATGGCGTGCGCCGTGACGTCGGCCAGCAGATCGGCGCCCGTGGGCGCGCCGATCTGGTCGTCGATGATCGACAGCTTGTCGCGTTCGCCCGCAAGGCGCAGCATGGTTTTGGCGAAGTTGCCGCCGCGCGCCGCGTACACCCAGCTGGTGCGGAAAATCAGATGTTTGCAGCCGGACGCCTGGATTGCTTGTTCACCTTCCAGCTTGGTGCTGCCGTACACGCTGAGGGGGCCGGTGCTGTCGGTTTCCGACCACGGCTGCTGGCCACCGCCGTTAAACACGTAATCGGTCGAATAATGCACCAGCCAGGCGCCGCAGGCGGCCGCCTCGCGCGCCAGCACGCCCGGCGCCAGGGCGTTGATGGTGCGGCACAGGTCTGGCTCGGACTCGGCTTTGTCGACCGCCGTGTGGGCTGCGGCGTTGACGATGATGTCCGGCTGCACCGCACGCACGGTGGCGGCGATGCCGTCCAGATCGGTGAAGTCGCCGCACAGCGTCGTGTCACCACTGTCGAGCGCGACCACATCACCCAACGCCGCCAGGCTGCGCTGCAGCTCCCAGCCGACCTGCCCGCCCTTGCCAAACAGCAGGATTTTAAGGGGTTTTGACGACGTGGTCATGCCACACGCTCGCCGTAGTTTTGCTCAACCCAGTCGCGGTAGGCGCCGGACTGCACGTTGGCCACCCAGTCCTGATGGTCCAGATACCATTGCACCGTTTTACGGATGCCGGTCTCGAATGTTTCGGCCGGCTTCCAGCCCAGTTCACGCTCGATCTTGCCTGCGTCGATCGCGTAACGGCGGTCGTGGCCGGGACGGTCGGTGACGTAGGTGATCTGCTGGCTGTAGGCGGCGCCGTCGGCGCGCGGACACAGTTCGTCGAGCAGCGCGCAGACGGTGTGAACGATGTCCAGATTCGGCTTTTCGTTCCAGCCGCCGACGTTGTAGACCTCGCCCGTGGTGCCGGCTTCCAGTACGCGGCGGATCGCGCTGCAGTGGTCTTTGACGTACAGCCAGTCGCGGATCTGCTGGCCGTCGCCGTACACCGGCAGCGCCTTGCCGGCCAGCGCGTTGACGATCATCAGCGGAATCAGTTTTTCCGGGAAGTGGTACGGACCATAGTTGTTGGAACAGTTCGTCGTCAGCACCGGCAGACCGTAGGTGTGGTGGTAGGCGCGCACCAGATGGTCGCTGGCGGCCTTGCTGGCCGAATACGGGCTGTTCGGTTCGTAGCGGTGCTGCTCGGTGAAGGCGGGCTCGTCTTTGCCCAGCGAACCGTACACTTCATCGGTCGACACGTGCAGGAAACGGAAATCGCTCTTGGCCGCGCCGTTCAGCGTGCCCCAATAGGCGCGCACCGCTTCCAGCAGGTTGAAGGTGCCGACCACGTTGGTCTGGATGAAGGCGCCCGGGCTGTGGATAGAGCGGTCGACGTGGCTTTCGGCGGCGAAGTTGACGATGGCGCGCGGCCGGTGTTCGGCCAGCAATTTGGCCACCAGGGCGCTGTCGCCGATGTCGCCGTGGACAAAGATATGGCGCGCATCGCCGGCCAGCGAGGCCAGCGTCTCCGGGTTGCCGGCGTAGCTGAGGATATCAAGATTGACGACCGCTTCGTTGCCCGGTGACGCCAGCCAGTCGAGGACAAAATTTGCGCCGATAAATCCGGCTCCGCCCGTCACTAAAATCATCTGAAACTCCTCGAAAGCTCATCAAAGTAAAATGGTTCTGACGAGGGAATCAAACATGTTTCAGGTGAAGAAACCGCCAGTTAGTTATCGATTAGCCCAACATATATCCCCGCCACAGCGCGCCAATTTTATCTCATCCGCCCGGCGCGGGGCTGATATTCTACCAATATAGCGCCCCCTGAGACAAAATTTACACGTGCTGGCGCGGCCTCAGCGTCGGCCCGACCAGCTGCGCCACTGGATGCGGAAATAGGTGGCCGAGCGGAAAAAACGGAATGCGCTCTGCACGTGCCACCACATAAAGCGCGGTCGGCGGTGGCTGTCGCGCTGCGCCCGGTGGATCACCGCCACGGCACGGTTGACCAGAATGTGACAGCCGGCCAGGCGGGCCCGGGCGCCAAAATCAACATCCTCGAAATACAGAAAAAAGCCGTCGTTGAAGCCGCCCAGCAAAGCGTACGTCGGGCGCGGGACCATCAGGAACATGCCGGCCACCCAGTCCGGCATCAGCAGGTCGCCCTGTTGCGGCACCGGATCGGGCGCGATTGGCCGCTTCAAAATACGGCACAGCAGCCGCTTGGCGAGGCGGTAAGGTGACGGGAAACAACGCGCACTGTCCTCGACCCGGCCGTCGCCGTCAACGATCAACGGCGCGCAGATGCAGTGCGGGTCCGCTTCGGCCAGCGCCAGCAGCGCCGTGAACGGGTCGCCGATCAGTTCGATGTCGGGATTGAGGATAACAAAGTGCTCGCCACCACTGAGGGCAAAGGCGGCATTGTGGTTGCCGCCAAAGCCTTTTGGCCGGACGTTTTCCACCAGCCGCAGCGGGAACGGCAGCGTTTCCAGTCCCGGCGGCGCCACTTCCGGCACGTTGTGGGTCAGGATCACGTCGAAATCGCTGCGCTCCAGCGCCGCCAGCTGCAACAACAGGCGCGCCACATAAGCGGCGTGTCCGTGGCTAACGATCGACAATGTTATTTTTTTATTCATACAATATTATTATCTGCCTTGGAAGCGTCCCAGTCCAGCCAGCACAGCACGGGCGA
Organism: Telluria sp. LT1R51-2; assembly: GCF_059685775.1. NCBI lineage: Bacteria > Pseudomonadati > Pseudomonadota > Betaproteobacteria > Burkholderiales > Oxalobacteraceae > Telluria > Telluria sp. LT1R51-2. Next base: position 3,563,671 of record NZ_JCASIM010000001.1, read on the forward strand.
ACACGCGCACCTGCAGCGCGCGCGGGCGCTGGGTGGCAATCATCAGCACCTGATGTACACAGTTAAACGCGACCTCGCGCAGCCCCAGCAGCAGCGGCACGTGTGCCAGCCGCAGCATGTAAAAGCCGTTGCGGATACGGTAAAAGCGCCGCGCCGCCGTATGCACCGGCACCCGCCAGCGCAGGAACGGCATGGTGTGGTCGCCGATGGTGTGCAACATGCTGGCGTCGGGCACGGCGTAGAAGGTGTAGCCACGCGCAAGCGCCCGCAGGCACCACTCGGTATCGACATAGTCGATGAAAAAATCGTCGCGCATCGGGCCGACGTCGTCCAGCACGGCGATACTGGTGAAGGTGCCCGACGAGATCGCCATCGAGATGACAAACGGCGCGCCGCCGGCGCCGTCGGGCACGATTTTGGTGCGCAGGCCAAAGCGACGCAGCAGGATCAGGGGGTAATAAAAACCGTCCCGCGCGTGCCGGAACACAGGCACCGTGGCGGCTACTTTGGCGTGCGCCGACAGCGCGGCGAAGCTGCGCCGCAGCGTGGCCACAAAACCGGCTGGCGGCGTGCTGTCCTGGTCGAAATAGACGATGTAGCGGGCGCCTTGCTGGCGGGCCAGCGCCACGCCGGCGTTCTGGGCGTGGGCGATGCCGGTGTTGCTGTCCAGCGACAGCAGCGTGACGGCCGGCAGCGCGGCGCAGGCGGCCGCCAGCGCGGCCGCGTTGGCGCTGCCGTTGTCGACCACCAGCACGCGCTCGACCTGGCTGCGCAGCAGCGCGGCCAGACTGGCCACCTTGGCCGGATCTGGGTTGTAGGTAACCAGCACGGCAAAGATGCCGCGCGCGCCGTCGGCGGGGGAGTCGGAGATGGGTATCATCGGAAGCGCGCGCGAGCGCCAGGGCGAATCGCGCGCGGCGCTGCTTATTGCTTGCGCAAGCCGCCCAGCAGGGCCGCGACTTTTTGCTTCGGCTTCGCCGCCGCGACCGTTTCGTTGTGCACTGGCGCGCTGGCATTGGCCGGCTCGTACGGCTTGAGGAACCACGGATCGATCTTGCCTTGCCGCGGGTACGGGCCGGAGCCGGGCCGGCTGTAACGCTCGTTGCGCTCGGCGCGGTCAGGGCGCTCGCTGCGCTCAGGACGCTCAGGACGTTCGCCCCGCTCGGCCGGGCGGGCCACCGGCGCCGGGCGCACTTCGCCCTCGGTACGGCGCGCTGGCCGCTCGCCGCGGCCGCTGCGATCACTGTCGCCGCGCCCGGCCGGGGCCGGTGCGAAGCCGGTCAGCTCACCGCGCGTGATGGTTTGCTTGATCAGTTTTTCGATGTCGGCCAGCAGGCGCTCGTCCTTGTCCGAATACACCGACAGCGCGTCGCCCGAGGCGCCGGCGCGGCCCGTGCGGCCGATCCGGTGCACGTAGTCTTCGGCGTTGTACGGCAGGTCGTAGTTGATCACGGCCGGCAGGTCGGTGATGTCCAGGCCACGGGCGGCGACGTCGGTCGCCACCAGCACTTCGACACCGCCATCCTTGAACGCGTCCAGGGCCGCCATGCGCTCCTGCTGGGTCTTGTCGCCGTGGATCGCCGAGGCCTTGATGCCGCGCTTTTCGAGGTGCGTCGACAGGCGCGAGGCGCCGATCTTGGTGTTCGAGAAGATGATCACCTGCTTGAGGTTGCGCGAGCGGATCAGGTGCTCGACGACATCGCTCTTCTGGCCTTCTTCGACCTTGTAGACGATCTGCGTGACCTTGTCGGCGGTGGCATTGCTGCGCGCGACTTCGATGGTCAGCGGATTGTTCAGGAAGGTGTTGGCCAGCTTCTTGATTTCGGGCGAGAACGTGGCCGAGAACATCAGGTTCTGGCGCTGCTTCGGCAGCAGGTTGATGATGCGCTGCAGGTCGGGCAAAAAGCCCATGTCGAGCATGCGGTCGGCTTCGTCCATTACCAGCATCTGCACCTGGCCGAGGCTGACATTCTTCTGCTCGATGTGGTCCAGCAGGCGGCCCGGCGTGGCGATGACGATCTCGACACCGGCGCGCAGCAACTCGGTCTGCGGCTTCATGTCCATGCCGCCGAACACGACGGTGGCGCGCAGCGGCGTGTGCTTGGCGTAGGCCTTGACGTTTTCGGCCACCTGCACCGCCAGTTCGCGGGTCGGCACGAGGATCAGCGCGCGCACCGGGTGGCGCGCCGGCGACATGCTCGGATTGGCATGCTGCATCAAGAGCTGGATGATCGGCAGCGAAAAGCCGGCCGTCTTGCCGGTGCCGGTCTGGGCCGCGCCCATGACATCGCGGCCTTGCAGCACGACCGGAATGGCCTCGGCCTGGATCGGCGTCGGGTGCACATAGCCCTGGTCCGTCAGCGCGCGCAGGATTTCCGGCGCCAGGCCAAAATCGGCAAAGCGCACGACCGGAATGGCGTCGGCAGCGACCAGCACATCCACGTCTGGCGTGACAGCAACTTCGGTATTGTTCGGGGTATCAGACATAGTTTTTTTCGGGAAATCGTTCGTTCAGCTCTACGATCGGGCATATTGACCCGTCGCGATCGGCAGCACACAGCGAGAGGGGACAACGGAAACCGGACGCCGGCGCAAGGCGGCGGGACCGGATGATTGGCCAGCAAGCGGGCCGGAGAAAGCGGACGTAGAGACACTTTTAGCGGGTGACAAGATACCCGAAATCGACACCCCTGTATATGCCCGCCACTTTTTTAAGCAGTTTACCAGAAGGAACACTGCGGCGTACGCAGACTGCGGCAGCGCCCTCCTCACCGCGCCCAGCCGCGTTGCCGGGCGGCGCGTTCAGCAGCCGGGTCGAGCGCGCTGCCGGCCATGCGCGCCTCGATGGCAGCGCGCACGGCCGGCGGCGGGATCGAGCCGTCGAGCCAGGCTGCGCCGGCCGTGCCCTGGGACAGGACCGGGATCGTCCAGCGCCCGCGGCGCAGGCAGGCCAGGCCTGCTGTGGTATCGACGACGAAGCTGCGGCAATAGCCGCCATCCTTGGCCACGAACGTGACGCCGATGCGCACTCCGCTGTCGGATGGGCCGGGCGTGGCCAGTTGATCGTCCAGTGCTGCTACCAGCGCGCCGCGCGCGACCAGCACGCCGTTGTCATGGTCGAGCACGGCCAGGCCAGGCCCTTGCCCCAGATGATGCCAGCCGACCGCGCCCAGCACGGCGCTGGCCAGCAGCGCTGCCGTGAGCGTCACCCAGTGCAAGCCGATGACCCGGCTCGGCGGGGGCGGCGGGAACGGCATGGGGCGGCCGGGGCGCAGGGTGTTCAGGTGCACCACCTTGGCGCCCTGCTGCACCGGGCGCTGCGCGCTGGCACCGCCATCGTGGCCATTGGCCGATACCCCGACGCTGCGCCCGCGCCCGTTGCGCAGTTCGGTCCGGTGCTGGGCCACGCGCGCCGCCAGGATGGGATCGGCATTGGTTGCCCGCTCGACCGCCGCACGCGCCGGCTCGGCAAGGTCGCCGTTGATGTACGCAATGAGCAAGTCGTCCGAGAATGTCATGCTGGCTGGACCCCGATGAGCGGCTAGGAAGTGATCAACCCATGTTCGTCGAGGACATCGTGCAGCAGTTCGAGCCGGATCACGGGGTTATCAAGCATCAGCATATTGTGCTTTTGCTGGTTGGGCAATGGCAATAGCTCGCACCAGCGGTTGGCGACCCAGCCACAGTCGTCCAGCCGAAACGGCGGTTGCACCGGCCAGCGGTGCTGCGGCACTTCGTGCAGCGAATTGAGTACCCGGTCGAGCGCATCGGCCGCGCCCTGCAGCTCGGACGGAATGCGCACCACCTGGTCTTCTTCGGCCAGCTCGGCCTCGGCCACCCACAGGCCATTCACGCGCTGCTCGGCGGTGACAACGTTGAAACGCGCCCCGCCCCGGCACAGCACCTGCAGCAGGCCCGGCGTTTCAGCCGTGGTTTCGGTGACCGAGGCGATGGTGCCGGCTGCCACGAAGCGCTCTTGCTGGGCATCGGCCTTGCGCACCTCGTGCCCGCTGGTGAGCAGGACGACGCCGAACGGCGTGCCGTCGACGATGCAACGGCTGATCATGTCGAGGTAGCGTACCTCGAACACCTGCAGCGGCAGCACCCCGTCCGGAAACAGCACCGTACTGAGCGGGAACAGTGGCATGGAAATCGTCGACATGGGTTCATGATGACAGAATCGCCGCCAACGCGGGACACGATTGCCGGACACACGGGCGCTGCAATTGGGCCTGCGCGCCAGCCGCAGCCGTCACCATCTCAATCGTCCGGCGAGCGTAGCGGCAGGTAGCGCACCCAATGGTGCAGGCTGCCCAGGCGCCAGACCAGGCGGCCCCAGCCAGGGCCGGGCGCGGCCACCATGCGCACGCGCACGACTTTGCCCAATACTGGCGGGCAGACATACTCGACTACCCCTTCTTCGCTGAACGGCAGGCGCACGTCGCGCCCAGGTACGAGTTTGAGGGGGCCGAACACGATCGGCACCCGGTCACTGTTGCGTAGAAGCAGCACATCCTGCACACCCCGCGTCAGGCGGATTTCCCGTGGCACGGTCATGCCATTGACCGTGACGCCAGGCGGAAACACCAGCAGCAGTTGATGGCTGCCACCCTTGATCGGGGCGAGCATGCTCCACAGCGCACTCAGGCCAAGCACGGCAATCAACCCCGTCAACGGCCAATGGCGGCGCAGGAATTGCGTCATGGCGCGCCTGCGTCATTACAAACCAGGCGATTCGGGCTAGAATGTTTCATAAAATAAATTAACAGCAAATGGGTCCGGCTGATGTGACTCATTAACAAATTAGCAAAAGTTGCGTGCGCCCTGCGAATGCGAGGGTGCGTATCCTGTGGAGACCTTACCGCTCCCATCCATTGCGCCATCAAGGCTGCCCCATACAAGGACATGCAGCACACCCCCACCCGCCCCCCTGCCTCACCGCCGCCTGCCGCCGGCCACGCGCCACTGTTGATGGCGCTGCTGGTGTTCGTGATCACGCTGCTGGTGACCTGGGTGGCCTGGTCGAGCGCGCAGCGCAGTGCAGAAGCGCAGCTGCGCGAAGCCTTCGATTATCGCACCCGCGCGATGACCTACAACATCAGCCGGCGGATGCTCGTCTATGAGCAGGTACTGCAAAGCGCGCGCGGCTTCCTGCGCGGCTCGGTCGACCTGCCGCGCGCCGTGTTCGGCGAGTATTACCAGAGCCTGGATCTGGTGCAGAATTTCCCCGGCATCGGTGCGCTCGGCATCGCTACCCGGTTGGCGCCGGGCGACGTGGCGGCGCACGAAGCGCAGGTACGCGCCGACGGTTTTCCCGATTACCGTGTGCAGCCGGCGCCGGGCGACCCGGCATCTGGCCCGCTGCTCGCGGCGGTCTCGCACATCGAGCCGTTCAATGCGCGCAACCTGCGCGCGTTCGGCTTCGACATGGCCAGCGAACCGGCGCGCCGCGCGGCCCTGCTGGCGGCGCGTGACAGCGGCCATGCGACCCTGAGTGGCAAGGTGGTGCTGGTCCAGGAAGACGACGGCAGCGCCGAGTCGGGCGTGTTGATGTACCTGCCCGTGTATCGCACCGGCCGCCTGATCGACGACGCCGCGCAGCGCCGCGCCGCGCTGACCGGCTGGATCTACGCACCATTTCGCATGAACGACCTGATGCGCCGTGTGGGTGGCGTCAGCGCGCCCGAACTCGACGTCACGATCCACGACGGTGACACCGTCACCCCGGCCACGCTGCTGTACCAGTCCGCTGGCGCGGCCGCGCACACGGCGCCGCGCTTTTCCGCGACCACCAGAATGATGATCGCAGGCCGCGTGTGGACCGTGCGGATGGGTTCCGGCGTCGATTTCGAGGCCGCGCTCGATACCACCCGGCCGCGCATGATCGCGCTCGCCGGCATCGTGCTCGGCGCGCTGGCCAGCCTGATCGTGTGGCTGCTGGCCAGTTCGCGTCGGCGCGCGCTGGAACTGGCGCACGCGATGACGCTCGAACTGCGCGAGTCGCACGACCGCATCGCCGCGGACGGCCGCCGTACCCGCGTGATCCTCGAAACCGCCTACGACGGCTTTGTCGCGCTCGACCGCCAGGGGCGCGTAACCGACTGGAACGCGCAGGCTTCGCAGATCTTCGGCATGGAAGCCGACGACGCCATCGGCCGTCCGGCCGAGGAATTGCTGCCGGCCGAAGGCCATGCGGCCTTCCGCAACGCGTTCGATGCGTTTGCCAGGAGTGGCGTGGGCCCGCTGCCGGGCCAGCCGGCCGAAACCGAGGTGCTGCACACGAGCGGCCGGCGCGTGCCGGTCGAACTGGCGGTGGCGCTGTTGCCGCCGTCGGACGGCGCCGGCGCCACCGTGTTCGTGCGCGACATCACGTCGCGCCGCGCCGCTGAAGAACGCGAGCTGCAGCGCCAGGCGCGCCTGGTCGAAGCGCGCATGGCGCTGCACCGCGCGCAAAAGCTCGAAGCGGTGGGCAAACTCACCGGCGGCGTGGCGCACGACTTCAACAATATCCTGCACATCATCAGCGCCAACGTGCAGCTGATGCTGCGCGCCGACGGCCCGCCCACGCGCAAGCGCCTGCACAACGTGCTCGACGCGGTCGAACGCGGCTCGAAGCTGGCCGGCCAGTTGCTCGCGTTTGCGCGGCGCCAGCCGCTGCATCCGAGCGTCGTCAACGTGGCCGAACTGCTCGATCGCAGTGACAGCCTACTGCAGCGCGCCGCCAGCGACGCCGTCAAGCTCGAACGCAGCAGCGCGCCCGACCTGTGGCCGACACTGGTCGATCCGAACCAGCTCGAGCACGTGCTGCTCAACCTGATCATCAACGCGCGCGATGCGATGGAAGGCGGTGGCCACATCGCGCTGCGGCTGGCGAACGTGACGATCGACGCGGCAGCCGGCCAGCTCGATCCCGAACTGGCGCCGGGCGACTACGTGATGATCACGGTGGCCGACACTGGCCACGGCATGCCGCCGGAGGTGATGGAGCACGCGTTCGAGCCGTTCTTCACCACCAAGCCGGAAGGCAAAGGCACGGGACTGGGGCTGTCGATGGCGCATGGTTTCGTGCGTCAGAGCGGCGGGCAGATCCGGCTGGCAAGCAAGCCGGACGCCGGCACCACGGTGACCATCTACCTGCCACGCCATACGGCGCATGTGCTGCCGGCCCTGGCCGTGCCCGATGTGGAGGCGTTGCCGTGATGCCGGTCGGTCGCCGTCAGACCCGGGTGCGGTAGCTGCCCGAGATCCGGTTGCGCCCGTGCGCCTTGGCGTCGTACATCGCCAGGTCGGCGCAGTGCAGCAGCGCTGCGCCATCGTCGCCGCAATCGGGATACAGGGCGTAACCAATGCTGCCGGAGATATTCAGTTCGCGCGGACCGTCGATGAACGGTTGTTCCAGGCACGCCAGGATGGCGACGGCCACGCGCTCGGTGTCCTGGGGCTGCGTGCAACGCGGCAGCAGCACGGCGAATTCGTCGCCCCCGATCCGCGCCAGCGTATCCGAATCACGCAGCACCGCACGCGCGCGCTCGGCCACCATCCGCAGCAGGCGATCGCCGACCGCATGGCCGTGCGTATCATTGACGGGCTTGAACTTGTCGAGGTCAAAATAGATCAGGCCCACCTTGTGGCCATCGCGCGCCGCGACCCGGATCGCCTGGCGCATGCGGTCGTCCAGCAGCACGCGGTTGGGCAGCTTCGTCAGCGCGTCTTCGTGCGCCATGCGCCGCATGCGCTCTTCTTCCTGCTTGCGCGCGTCGATGTTCGAGAACGTGCCAACCATGCGCAGCGGCTCACCGCGCTCGCCCCATTCGGTGACGGTGCCACGCGCCTCGATCCAGCGCCAGCTGCCGTCGCGCATGCGGATCCGGTGCACCATCGCGTAATCCGGCGTGACGCCATCGATATGCGCGCGCAAGGCGATACGCACGGCATCGATTTCGTCCGGGTGGACCAGCTCGGCCATCCCCTTGCTCCCGAACCACGACACGCTCGCGTGTTCGCTGTCGAGGATGCGCTGCGCACTGGGCGAGAGCAGCGCGATGCCATTCGTGATATCGCAATCCCAGACACCGTCGCCGGCAGCGTTGAGCGCCAGCTTCCAGCGTGCCTCGGCCGCCGCCAGCGCCCTGAGCGCCCGTCGGCGCCGGTCGGCAGCGCCAATCGCCGCCCAGCCCAGCACGCCCAGCACGAGCGACACGACCACGCCCACATTGCGCATCATCGCGCTTTGCTGGGTGAAGCGCGCCTCGGCGTCGTGCACGGCCTGGCCGACCGTGACCACCAGACCATAATCCGGCAGCTTGTGCCAGGCAAAGAAGCGGTCGATCCCGTCGAGCAGGCTGACTTTGCGGAACATGCCATTCGGGGCTTTGGCCAGAATATGCGGCGCGTGCGCCATGTTGACGCCCATAAAGCGTTGGCCATCCGGGCGCGAAGTGCGCGCGATGATGGTGCCGTCCAGGCGCATCAGGCTGACGGCGGCATCCGGGCCCAGATCGATGCTGTCATAAAAGCGCAGGAAGTACGAGGGCGGAATCGAGGCGGCAATCACGCCCGTCAGGCGCCCGCCGGTATCGCGGATCGGGCGCGTAAAATGAATCGACCACTGCCCGCTGACAGGATCTTTCTCGGGGCGACCGACATACAACTGGTCGCCGGCCTGCGTGCGGTGCACGGCGAACTCGGGCAACGCGCCTTGCGCCAACTGCCGTGGCTGCGCCTCATCGTTCGAATACAGCAGATGGCCACTGGCATCGGTGATGGTGAAATGGATTGGCATGCGCAGATGGCGCGCGTGCTCGGCCACGCCCTGAGCGAAATCAGCCGGATCGCGCTGCCACGTACCGCGCAACTGGACCAGCGACAGGTCGACCAGACCCACCGTGGCCCTGACCTCTTCGGAAAAAGCACGCGACAGGTTCTGCACATTGCTCTTGCCGCTCGCTTCGGCCAGCGCCGCAAAACGCGCCTGCTCGATCGCGACCAGGACCCAGACAGCCAGAAGCATCACGGCGACATACAGCACCAGTTGGCGTAACACACGGGGTCGGACGAAGCCGCCGAGTACAGCCACCGAAGAATGTGGCGAAGTGGGAAAAGACATGGAAGATGGCCGGATCGAGCCAGGCAGCAGGCGGACAGCACATGGAATGGATAGCCGGGCGTCAAAGCAATTCCTGGTACTGCCAAACAAACGCGCCCGTCGTTGAGCCGACTATTATACTGACTTATGCGAAAAAAGTTGCAGTAAGGAACTTAACGTTGCGCAATAATATACGGTTCAACCACGCTTCACCCCAGTATGGTTGCACATAATGCATGATGAATAGTCATTTCGACAAGCGTGATCCGACGGTGCTAGAGTAGCGCCATGAAAGTTTTCTATAACATCCTCGGCGTGCTGGCTGTGCTGCTGGGTATCCTCGGCATCTTCCTGCCGCTGCTGCCCACCACACCCTTCCTGCTGCTGGCCTCGGCCTGCTTCGCGCGTGGCTCGGTGCGCCTGCACCGCTGGCTGATCGGGCATCGGGTGTTCGGCAAGTACATCGCCAATTTCGAGGCCGGCCACGGCATCCCGCTCAAGGGCAAGATCGTCGCGACCGTCATGCTGTGGGGCTCGATGGCATGGTCGTCGCGGCACTTCGACAGCATCGCGATCCTGATCATGATGGGCGTGATCGGCGCCTGCGTAAGCACCTATATGTGGTGGTACCTGCCGACGCTGAAGCTGCCGCGGGCAGTGGTCGAACCCGCCGCCCCTGCCGAGCGCATCGTTTCCCGCACCGAACTGCCGTAAATGCCTGTTTTTTCATGCTGTCGTCATCTGCCGCGCCTTTTTGTACTATCATTAGTTACATGAAACGCGACAGCAAACTTTCTTCCGTCCTCCACGTGCTGCTGCACCTGGCCCATAGCGACCGCCCGATGACCTCGGAGCAGATGGCCGGCATGCTCGGCACCAACCCGGTGCTCGTGCGGCGCGTGCTGGCCGGCCTGCGTGAACGCGGCTACATCAGTTCCGAGCGCGGCCACGGTGGCGGCTGGACCGTGACGTGCGACCTGGCACAGGTCACGCTGCGCGATGTCTACGATGCGGTGGGCGCGCCCACCGTATTCGCGATGGGCAACCGCAACGAGCACAGCGAGTGCCTGGTCGAGCGCGTCGTGAATGCCTCGCTCGAAAGCGCGTTTGCCGATGCCGAGGCGCTGTTGGTCGAGCGCCTCGGCCAGGTGAGCCTGGCCGACCTGTCGCGCGACTTCAACGGACGCTACGACAATCATCTTCACACGAGGCCTGCGCATGAACACGACTGAACCGACACCGGCATCCCCATTGCCCTACGACGCCATCATCATCGGCGGCAGCTACGCCGGCCTGTCGGCGGCGCTGCAACTGGCACGCGCGCGGCGCCGCATCCTGGTGGTCGACGCCAGCCAGCGCCGCAATCGCTTCGCCGCCGATTCGCACGGCTTTCTGACACGCGACGGCCAGCCCGCCGCCGACATCGCCGCCGAGGGCCGCGCCAACGTCGCCGCCTATCCCAACGTGGACTGGCACGACGGTACGGCAACCTCGGCACGCCAGGATGGCGATGCGTTCGTCGTCGAACTCGACGGCGCCGCCACTGTGCGCGCTGCGCGCCTCGTGCTGGCCACAGGCGTGCGCGACGACCTGCCGCCCATCGACGGTCTGGCCGAGCGCTGGGGCAAGAGCGTGTTCCACTGCCCGTACTGCCACGGCTACGAACTGAACGAAGGCCGCATTGGCGTACTGGCCAGCGGCCCGTTGTCGCTGCACCAGGCGCAGATGCTGCCGCACTGGGGCCAGGTGACGTTCTTCACCAATGGCGTGTGTCCGCTCGACGACGCACAGCGGGCCGACCTGCACGCACGCGGCGTAGTGATCGACGAGACGCCGGTACGCCGGCTGGTCAATGTCGCCACCGTCGTGCTGGAGGACGGGCGCCAGGAAATCATGACCGGCCTCTTCACCTACGGGCGCGTGCACATGGCCAGCCCGATCGCGGAGCAACTCGGTTGCGCATTCGAACAGGGGCCGCTGGGGCCGTTCATTCGCACGGACGACAGCCGGCAGACCACGGTTCCAGCCGTCTTCGCCGCTGGCGACGCGATGCGCGCCGCCAGTTCGGTAGCGCTCTCGGTGGCCGATGGCGCCATGGCCGGCGTGGGCGCGCATCGCTCGTTGCTGTTTGGCGTGACGCCGTTCGCGGCGCCGATGATCCCTGCCGCGGCATCGTCAGCGCCTGCGGCCACGCGCAAATAGGCTTCTGCCCGTTTGTGTTGGCGTGACGGATAATGGCAACGTCACTTCACGAAAACCGCATATGGAAATCATTGTCCTGGGAACGTCGGCCGGCACGCCGACCCGGCAACGCAATATGTCCGGCCTGGCGCTGCGCCTGCGCGGCGCCAGGCAATGGGTGCTGATCGACTGCGCCGAAGGCACGCAGCACCGCATCCTGCGCACACCGCTGTCCGTCATGAGCCTGCGCGCCGTGTTCATCACCCACCTGCACGGCGACCATTGCTACGGCCTGCCGGGGCTGCTCGCCAGCGCCGCGATGGCGGGCCGCAGCGACGCCTTGACGGTCGTCGGCCCGCCGCCGCTGCGCGGCATGATCGAGGCCATCATGGTGGCGAGCCAGCTGAGTCTGCCCTTCCCGCTCGTCTGGCTGACGCCCGACGACCTGGCAGGCGACCTGGCTGGCGCGCCGCTCATGCCGGAGCTGACGGTGGATGCAACGGCGTTGTCACACGGCCTTCCGTGCTGGGCCTATGGATTCACGGAGGCGGCCATGGCGCGCCGTCTGGACACGGAGAAATTGCGGACAGATGCCGTGCCCGCGTCGCCGTTGTGGGGAGACATCCAGAGAGGGCGCGATGTGACGCTGGCCGATGGACGCGTCATCAAGGCGACGGACTACCTGCTGCAGCCACCCAGGGCGCGACGTATCGTCGTCGCCGGTGACAACGATCGGCCAGAGCTGCTGGCCAGCGCAGCGCATGGCGCGGACGTGCTGGTGCACGAGGCAACCTATACCGAAGACGTGCTGCAGAAGATCGGGCCGGGGCCGCAGCACAGTTCGGCGCTGCGGGTGGCGCGCTTTGCCGAAGAAGCGGGCGTGCGCAACCTGGTGCTGACGCATTTCAGTCCGCGCTATCAGGACCGTGGCGCGCTGCCGATGTCGCTGCTGGAGGATGAGGCACGCGCGCAGTACAACGGCCATCTGATCCTGGCGCGCGACCTGGATCACTATGTGCTGGACCGCAGCGGCGCCCTGACGCACACGGAGCAAGCGCCCACCGGCGTCAGGGCGGCGCCGTCAACGTCCGACAGACAACCGGGTTGAACTGACGCCGTATTACGCTGCTTCGCCAAATTCGGTTCTGGCGACCTGCACCCGTTTCATCGCGGTATCCGGATCGATGCCCGCCATGATCAGGTTGACGATTTCCTGCTTGTCCTCCTGCCCGATCCACGCGCATTCCTTGCGGTGCGAGCAGAAATAGGCGTACCACGCAACGTCGGCCGGCCGCTCCTTGCGCGGCTTCAGGCGTGCCGATACGGCAGCGCGTGCGGTCCTGGCATAGTCGACCAGCTGCGCATCGATGGCAGACCAGTCGAACGCCGCGACGGCGCGCTGGTCAGCATCCCAGTCGCCCAGATACTGCGCTGGCGGCCGCATCGTTGTTGGGCCGACGGCAAGGGCTGCGAGGTTGGGCAAGCCATGGGCCGCGCAGAATGCTTCGACGAACCGGAGTTTTGCACCGATGCCGACTGCGACTGCGCGGTCCAGGACCAGGTCTTTGGGATACAGAAGACGGGCCAGTCTGAGCAAGTCCTTGTAAGTGACGGGTGCGCCTTTGGCGGCGCCCGCGTGGTGCCGCAAAGCGTCGACCAGGCGCACGCCGATGTCGATATCGTTGTGCGTACGCGGGATGTCTGCAGCGGTAGGAGTGACCATGCGAATCTTGTCGGAAGTAGTTGGCCGTGGGCCCAATCCGTCATTATGCATGGCTTTGCACGCCTGCTGACCGGCTCGCCGATGCCGGCAGTGTCCGACCCGACGCTACCTCACCCGCCTGGGTTGTCATGGACAGTGTTCACAATCGCAGCGCGGTTTGCATCGCCATGTCTTGAAAACGTTAAATTCCGATCGTTTCATTCTACAATGGGCCGAATAACGTTCTGACAGACAGCACCCATACCGATGGTGGCTGCAGGCGTCCAGCCTGGGAGGCCCACCATGATGTACGAATTCCTTTCCAACAATGCCGACGATCTGATCCAGCGGTGTATCGACAAGGTGAACAAGCGTCCTCAGCGGAACGCGTCCAGAGAGCAACTGCGCACTGGCATACCCATGTTTTTGGAGCAGTTAACGAAAACGCTGCACGCAGAAGAAAAGATCGACACAGCAGCTGCGATGGCCATCTCAGGCGCCTCCGGGGGTGAGAGGAAAGACGCATCGGAAATGGGGGCGACGGCTGCCGCGCATGGCGCCGCGTTGCTTGCGCTGGATTACACGGTGGACCAAGTGGTGCACGATTATGGCGACTTGTGCCAGGCGATCACGGACCTGGCCATCGAGCGCGACGCGCCGTTTTCAGCGGATGAATTTCGTACCCTGAACCGTTGCCTGGACAACGCCATCGCCAGTGCCGTGACTGAATTCTCCTTCCAACGCGACTGTGCCATCTCTGATCGCTACGCCTCCGAAACCAACGAGCGCCTTGGTTTCCTGATGCATGAATTGCGCAATTCACTGAGCGTGGCCACCATGGCGGTCGCCGCGATGGAAGTTGGCCAGCTGTCCATTTCGGGCGCCACCGGCGCCTTGCTCAAACGTGGGCACGCGGCGATGCAGCGCCTGATCAACCTGTCACTGGAAGATGTGCGAGCCGAGGGCGCCGCGGCGGGGCCGAAAGGCATTTTCTCGCTCGCCGATTTTATTCACGAAGCACGTGATTCGGCGCAGCTTGAAGCTGACACGCGAGGCTCGGCACTCGTTGTCGCTGACGTCGACAAACTGTTGGCCATCCAGGGCGACCGGGATCTGTTACTCGCCGCGCTGGCCAATCTGCTCAACAACGCGCTGAAGTTTACCTGCCCGCATACCGCTGTCTCACTGACAGCCTATGCGGAAGGGCAACGTGTCCTGATCGTCGTGCAGGACCACTGCGGTGGCTTGCCAGCGGGGAATGCAGAAAAAATGTTTTCACCGTTCACGCAACGTGGCGATGACCGCTCGGGGCTGGGCCTGGGCTTGTCGATTGCGCGTCAAAGCATTTCTCGAAATGGTGGTCAGCTGTCGGTGGAGGATTTTCCGGGTGTGGGGTGTGCTTTTACGATGAATTTGCCGCGGCATCTGGCGCTGGATGGGATTCCGCCTGCTGAACAGCATTGAATGGCGACGTAGGGTGGTAATCCCTCAACGACATCTGCATGGCGCTACTGGACGACATGATGGTGCTTTCGCTTTTTGTGTTGCTCAGGCTGATGCCAACGCGACCTTTTGGTGCAGGCATTGCGAACTAGTGGTATGGACTGCGATGTCGGTCCCGATGCCGTTATTGAAATAAAATCGGCTGACCACTCAAAATCTCAGCCGTGCTGGCGCCGTAGCAGAATGGTGGTAGGCACAGGCTGGCATTCAAACCCGCACTCTTTTGCTTGCTCTCGAACGTGCTGCGGTCCTGCAGGCTTTCGATGTTCAGGTCGCCACCGATGTCGGCAATCACGTTCTGGCCCTTGATCACACCGCCCTTGAGCGTGGTGTCGCCGCCACTGATGACCGTCACGTTCTGGCCGCCGTTGACGTGGGTATTCGTGTAGGTCACGTCCTCGCCGTCTGCATTGCCGCGCGCTTTGCTCACCGCCAGGTCGATCGTGAAACCGTTGGAGGTGCCGCCAATGCCGAAGCCCACACCAATGCTGCTGCCGCTCGACTTGTTCGTGCTGTGCTGGCTTGCCATGCTTTCCGCCGCCACCAGGTTGACCTTGTTGTCGGCCGCCAGGGTGACGCTGTCGCCGCCGGTGATCTGGCTGCCGATGGCGCTCAGGTTGCTGGCCTGGCCCTAGCCCGTGCCGACGATCGCCACGTTGCCGCCGGCCTTGATCGTCGAGCCCACGGCGGTGCTGCTGGCCGAGTTGGTCATGCTTTCGCTTTTCGTGTTGCTCAGGCCGATGCTGACGCGACCATTTTGTGCAGGCATTGCGAACTGGCGGTACGGACTGCGATGTCAACCCCGATGCCGCTATTGGAATAAAATTGGCTGACCACTTGAAATACTAACCTTCGCAAGCTCGCGCAATCGTTCGACCAAGGGTTCTCCATCAATATCAAAGAAGCAGTCCAACAACGTGTTCGGACTAATGCCAAATGTTTTAGCCGCCTCTTTTTTCCATTCAGAATTAAGTTCGCTAGGTGGATATCGACGCATTACTTCCGCAATCTCAGATAACTCAGTAAGCAAGTGACGAGCATCCTCACTTTCCCACTTCCCATCATCATCGGAATGGGTATTGAGCATGGGGCAGACTGAACCTGCTTTACCATTTTCAACAGCAACAACAACAGCGTCACGGAAGAAATTAAAATCCGCATATGAACCGACTTCAACGCCTTCCAATTCATTGTCCGCCTCATCAAATACACAAAGATATAGTCCCATACTACGTCCGTTCAATTTTAATTAATCCGTTAACGCTATGCATGAACATCCTTAACGACTCGTGAACTTTCGCTGCTTTTGGCAGCCGAATAATAAGCTTTTGGCCACGTGTCTGCGCCATATATGCCAGCATCTTTATCTGATAGGTCAAGCGAAGCTCTGACGCGTTCTTTATAAGATAGACTTTGTCGCCAATCTCTGCGTCCGCTCTCGCCCCCCTAGGCGTCTGATGCTTAGTATAAAAAAAATCCATCAATGTCTCATTTATTAGGTTTAACAACTTTCACTCCCCACGAATCTAAATAGCTTTGAAATTTCGGATTCACTGGTCGCGTTGTTTGGATAGTAAAAGGCTGACGATCGATAGTTGCCTTATAGGTTTGCAGACGTAATTGGTGTGTCGAGTTCAATTCACTGGAACCGCCCTTTATTTCGAGATACCCGTTATCGACACCATCAAAGATTGATCCCTTCAGCTGCCCACCTTTGGTGTACTTTGGGTCGCCCACGATAGCTTTGAACGTCGCAGTATCAATCTGTTCAATGGAAGGCCTAAATACAGCATTGTTTTTCCCAACTCCAAGTGCTGCAAGCTGTTCTGCCTCATGAATTTGACCAGCCCTTAGCGGGTTTTCTACTGTATTATTTGTTCCATCAGCACGTCCAGCTGTCTCGGAATTACCCGCCCCCTCCCCACCCGAATCCGACAACAATGCATTGCTGGGAACATAACCCGGCGTGCCCGGAGTAGCCACAGGTACCGATACAAATGCACAAACTGGCGGCACGCACATTGGCACTGGCATCACCGATACTGTAGCACCTCCAGGTCTCGGTCCGTTCGAATCATCAAACAGATCTGGAGGCGTTTGTGCATTCCCGAATGGTCCATGCGTCGCAACTTGATAGCCTAAATTAACAGCACCACTCCCTGCACTTTTCAGTTGATCAGCCAACCCGTCAGCAGCCCAACCGATGATATAGAAGACTGCTTCTGATCCTCCATTAGTTGCTGCGCGCGTCGCCCAATCGAACGCGTCAATTGCCTTGTGCACCGGGCTATATGAAAACTCGCCAGTCTTCAATAACAAGGATTGTTCAGCAGTATATTGCTGCCCACGCTTTTCCTGTGCTTGCAAGGCGACTTTCACTGGCCCATCCATCAAACCAGCCGAGCACCGCGTAAGTGTACAAGCAGCGTCGGCCAGTCTCTGCTGCTCAGCAGGGCTCTTCCCCTTCTGCAATCTCTCAAGCAGAGGTATTTCTTTACGGTCTAGCTGCCGATTATTCGTATCCGTCACCAACCCGGTCGCCACGCCCGCCTCGCCACCGATCGCCGCCCCAACGCCAATCGCCGTGGCCTGCGCCAGTGATTGCGCCATCGCCCTCGCAGCTTCAAGACCGACACCTTGCTCTAGCAGCGCCATTTCAACATTCTTTTGCAGTGTCTCCAGCGCTTCGGCAGACCCGGCGACAACGCCTGCGCCAAGCGCACCGCTCAAGCCGCCAGTCAAACCACCGCTGACCCCATGCAGCGCAGTCCGGTAAATACCGCCTTCTTTCCACTTCGCGATCTCGTCCGGGCTCGCTCCTTGTGCTTCTAGTTCAGCCGCTTTTTTGTTCGAAAAATCGGCAATCTCTTTCGGCGCAATCTTGCTGAATTTCTCCGTGATCGCCACCTGCGCATCGACATCCTTCTGCAACTGCTGCGCATCCCACCCCTTGGTCAATGCGCCAGCGTCACCGGACGATGCCGACGTCACTTCACGATCCAGCCCGGCCAATACCGCCTCGACGTCCTTGCCCGTCGCCAGCTGCTTGTCCTGATCGGTGATCACAACAACGCCTCCGCTGATGCCGCTCCTGGTAACACTGCTCTGGCTACCGCTGACCGACCCTATGCCGCCGCTTGCCGTCGGCTTGCCAGCTTGCTGGGCCGCGTCGTTCTGCGCCTCAGTCAGATTCCCCGGCCTGCCCGACTGGTCTCCCAGCATGCCGCTGACCGAACCGGACAGCGAGAAGCCACTGGCGCTGTGCTCGTCCTTGTTGATCAGGTCCGATGCGCTCAGACTGCCGGTCAACAGCAGATTCTTGCCTTGGTCGATCGCCGCCTGGCTACTGCCGAGCACGCCGCCTTTGAGATCGGTATTGCCACCGACCGATACCTGGAAGCCCCCGTCGCCGGCCTTGATGCCGCTTTGCTCCTGCACCGACAGGAAGGCGCCGTTGACATTCGACTTGGCGAAGCTGCCGCCGGCCGTGCTGGCGCCGTAGCAGAATGGTGGAAGGCACAGGCTGGCATTCAAACCCGCACTCTTTTGCTTGCTCTCGAACGTGCTGCGGTCCTGCAGGCTTTCGATGTTCAGGTCGCCACCGATGTCGGCAATCACGTTCTTGCCGGTGATCACACCGCCCTTGAGCGTGGTGTCGCCGCCACTGATGACCGTCACGTTCTGGCCGCCATTGACGTGGGTATTCGTGTAGGTCACGCCCTCGCCGTCTGCATTGCCGCGCGCTTTGCTCACCGCCAGGTCGATCGTGAAACCGTTGGAGGTGCCGCCAATGCCGAAGCCCACACCAATGCTGCTGCCGCTCGACTTGTTCGTGCTGTGCTGGCTTGCCGTGCTTTCGGCAGCCATCAGGTTGACCTTGTTGTCGGCCGCCAGCGTGACGCTGTCGCCGCCGCTGATCTGGCTGCCGATGGCGCTCAGGTTGCTGTCCTGGCCGGCGCCCGTGGCGATGATCGCCACGTTGCCGCCGGCCTTGATCGTCGAGCCCACGGCGGTGCTGCTGGCCGAGTTGGTCGTGCTTTCGCTTTTCGTGTTGCTCAGGCCGATGCTGACGCGGATGCCGGCCTTCTGAACGGCCTCGCCCGAGGTCGGCATCTCGCTGATCGCCGAGGCAGCGTTGATCGCTGCCAGCGCGGTCAGGCGCGCGTTGCCCGTGTCCTTCGCCGCCTCGGCCATGCTTGCCACAGTACGCACCGCGTCGAGTAACGGCGCACTCACCGTGCCGCCGATGGCGGTCTTGCTGTAGCTGGAATGGTCGGTGCCCGTGGTGGTGTCCTGGGCCGCTGTGATCAGGACATTATTGGCGCCGATGACGATATCGCCGCTCTGCGTCAGCACGTCGCTCGCCGTCTGCGTGTAGGTGTTGCCGGCCGTAAGCGTGACGTTGCCGTCCAGGCTGGCGAGCTGGCTGCCCGACTGCGTGACGGCCTCGCGCGTGCCATCCTGCTTGCTCTTGACGGTGCCGATCGATGGCTGGAGGAAGCTGCCGATCATGCCGGACTGCTTGCTGCTGCTGGCCGAGTCTTCGCTCACGCTGTTCTGGGCGCTGACAATGGCCAGATTGCGCCCGGCGCTGATGGCGATGTCGTCGTCGGCCACGACGGTGCTGCCCTGAATGACAGTGTCGCGCCCGCTGGCCGTCGTCACGTTCGCGCCGGTCAGCACGCTGCCCACCTGCGTGACCGACTCGCTGGCGCTGGTCTGCTGCTCTTGCCCCTTGCTGTAGCCGATGCCGACCGCGCTGACCGAAAAGCCACTTTTCTTTTCTTCCAGCGTATGGCGTTCGGTGCTGGTTGTCGCTGCCGTCGTGACAATCAAATCGCGGCCCGCACCCAGTGCCAGCGCATCGGTCGCGGTCAGCTCGCTCGCGCCCACGGTGATGTCGTTCTTCGCCGCGATGCTCACGTTATTGCCGCTGATGCTGCTGCCGATGGCCTGCGTGGTGGCGCTGTAGTCGGCCTTTGTGGCACTGCTTTTCTTGAAGGTGCTGCTCGATTCGCGGTGGGTTGCCACGTCTGACAGATGGTTTTCGGTCGTGCTCACGATGTTGACGTTGTTGGTCGACGACAGGGCCACGTTGCCCCCGCCTGCCAGCGTGCTGCCCGTCACGTTCAGGTCGGCGCTGCCGCCAACGCCGGCCCGCACGGTCAGGTCGCCGGCAGCGGCCACGCCAGCGCCGACCACGGTTTCGTTCCGGTGCACTTGCTTGTCATACGCCTTGCTCGACGCGTCGTTCATGACCGACGAGTTGGCCTCGTTCTTGACCGCCGCGATATTGATCGCGCCACCGGCGGCGATAATGCCGCTGCCCTTGCCTCCCGTGCCCACCGCCACCTGGGTGCCGGTCAGGCTCAGGTTGCCGCCTGCAATCACCGTCAGGTCGCCACCGGTACTCACCTGGCTCAGCTGATGCGTCACGCTGCTGTTGCTCTCGGTGTAGCCGCTGATCAGCGAGTCGTAGGTGCTGCCCGTCTTGACCGTGTCGAAACGAATGTCGTTCCCAGCCGTGATCACGGCGCTACCAGCACTGAGCTTGCCGGCAAGGTCCGTCAGGTCGCGCCCGGCGTCGATGCTCAAGGCGCCCGTGGTGACAATGCTGGCTGCGTTCGACAAGGCCGTCGTGCTGCCGCTGTTCTGCTGGGTCGCCCAGCTGTCCTTGACCACGAGCGACTCGTTCCTGATGTCGCGCCCGGCCTGCAGTGCGACGTTGCCGCCGGCGATCGCGCCGCCGCGGTTGACGATGTCCTGCCCGACCACGAGCACCGTTCGGCCATTGCCGCCGTCGATCACGCCGCCGATGTTGGCGATGCTGTCGGTGACGTTGATCGTCACGCCGTTGCCGTGACGAGCGCGCCGCCCGGGGTGAGCGCTGCCTTGCCGTCTAGTCTCAATATACTTTGGAGCGAAGGTTGTGCCGCATCGCCGATTGTTTGAACGATCTGAGGACGAGAAGGATCTCCTCGCACCACAAGGCTGTCCTCGAATGACAGGGGCAGCCTATTTACCCCAGCTACAACTGGCAGTAGACATGTTTATTTCGGACCGCCGCCTCTCTCAGGAGTATTATAAGCTTCCCTAGCTCGTCAGCTAAAATTTGACTATCAACGAGACAAATTAGCTCCTCCTTATTCTGATTCCACCCATAACAAAAACTTATTTTCTTATTACCACCATTAACAAGACGGTTTTTTTCACTCAACAACAAACTAACAGTTTCCTCGACAATGTCCGCCTCAAGGTTTTCCTCCTCATATTGAGCAAAGTCAGTCAGGTGCTTATCGTTTAACGAATCCCAGAGTTTAATATGAAATAACCACTCCGCAGCTTCGCCGGATAACGTTAGGTCTTTCTTTGAGTATTCATCTTCGGCGTCCAAAATCAGGAAATATGAAGGATGCATTTTCAGTCGCTATCAGTAAAGTGTGTCAAGGCTTTCCTAATATCAGCAGGAACTCCTGTTTTTGATGTCCCTGAATTTTTAATCAGCGGAACATTATTTGGTATTGTATTTCCAAATTGATCGGTGTACCTGAGCGGACCGCTAACTGCGGTATCCTCAACTCGGAAATATTTGCCAGCGTTGTCGTAAACAACTTGTTTACCAGTCGTGGGATTCGTATAAAGGGTTTTCCCAGACGCCGTGTATGTAATCACAGGGTTGTCACCCGCAATTCTCGCGATCGTTTCTTTCGCGGAAACTTTCTGTTGAAACTCTGAGAATTTCTCAGCGCGGGCGGCACCCGCTGGGTTGGAGACAGGCGCTGTAAGAGGCGAAGTAGCATTTGCCCCATGAGCAGTTGCAGCTACGCTTTGGGCTTCCTTTATGTGAACGCCTTGCCCTGCAGCTTGAGTTGCACTCGCAATTTTTACTGCGTCCTCAGCCCTAACCCCTAGCTTGATTAAATCCCCTGCCTTAGCAATGGCTTTCCCAGCACCCGGGGCCAGATCAAGCACATTTGTCGGGAATAAAACTTCATTTGCTGCGTACAAAATCGCAAGAGCAACAATTTGAGGCTCAGTCAGATTACCTTTGCCTGCTGCATCATTCAAAAACCTCTTGATTAACTCCTGTTTTTCAACTAGCGTTTTTACCTCTAATTTTTCAAGCAGATTACCAACGCTCTCTAGACCTTTCTCTCCATTTTTCGATACAAAATCTTTTGCTTTCTTCAGCGCGTCATCAACCGCCTTGCGCACATTCGAGTTGTTTTCCAGTTCGATCAGCGCCGCAGTGTTCGCTACATCAGCTTGCGCGCCGGCCGCTACTGCCGCCCCAACGATCAGTGTCTGAACCAGTGCCGCGCGCGTCTCTTTCTGTTCGTTACTCAGCGCATCATTCTCCTGCGCTGAAAGAAGCGAGCTGATCAAAGTGGCGCCCGCCGCTGCTACGGCAGCGGTTCCACAGTTCGCCCCCGCAGCGCCGGCCCCGACGCAGGACGACACTGCATGTAAAGCCGCGTGCGCAGGCGTTCCCTCAGCAATGCCGTAGTCTTCGGCCAATTGCTTGATGCCGCCTGCAACATTGGCCTGTGCCCAGTTCACCAAACCACGTTGTATAAATTCACCCGTGGCACCGCTGATATTTCCGGACGCTGCGGCTGTCAGCGCAGTCACAATCTGGCGGTACGTGCCGCCCGCCCCCCACTGCTCGTCAATTGTATTCGCTTCAACGCGTGCAGTAACGGCTGCGCCCCGAAGTGCATCTGCCTCAGCGAGTTTAGCCGATCTTTCCAGTCCTTCCGGCAGCGCATTCGCCTCCGCAATGAGCCGATCGGCGTTCCCGTCCGCGCTTTCGGCATCACGTCGCGCCTGGTCCGTAGCGCGTGCCTTATCCGCCAGGAAGGTCGATACCTGCCCGGACAGTGCGCCTACGACTTCGAAGCCGGCCTGGATCGACGCTTGGTTAAATTTGTTCTCGATCTTGCCGCTGGTATCGCGCTCGTTCGACACATCGCGGTTCAGCTCGGCCAGCACTTGCCCGGCGCTCATCCCGGTCAGCGCCTGTTGTTGCTGACCGTTGGTGATGCTGACCAGGCCCGCACTGATACCGCTGTGCGTCATACTCGACGCGCTACCCCCCGCCCCCATTGCGGTCGGCGCATTCATGCCGGTCCCGCCGGTCTGCATCATCTTCCAGCTATCGCCCGCCACGCCGGCGGTATTCGGCGCTGCATCTCGGCTGTCGCCCTTGCTGCCCACGCCGCCGCTCAGGCCAACACTGTGCCCTTTGTAGTCGGCATGATTGGCGACGGCACTGACAGTCAGCGTGCCCGTCGAAAGGCTGTTCTTGCCATCGGCAATTGCCTCTTGCGAACTGCTGACGACGCCACCCTTCAGGTCCGTATTTCCGTCGACAATCACCTGGAAGCCACCGGCGCCGGCCCGGATGCCGCTTTGTTCCTG
Source organism: Telluria sp. LT1R51-2 (assembly GCF_059685775.1). Lineage (NCBI taxonomy): Bacteria > Pseudomonadati > Pseudomonadota > Betaproteobacteria > Burkholderiales > Oxalobacteraceae > Telluria > Telluria sp. LT1R51-2. Next base: position 3,586,563 of record NZ_JCASIM010000001.1, read on the forward strand.
CACACTGGCGTAATCACTTTTGAGCTTGCTGTCGATGAAGCTTCCGCTCACGCTCACACCCACACCGACGGTACCGCTCGCGCTCAGGCTCTGGTTCTTGCTGTCGAAGGTAGCTGTGTCTTGGAGGCTCTCGATATTGAGGTCGCCGCCGACTTTCGCCACGACTTGCTTGCCGGTTGCAACAGCGCCTCTGATGTTCGTATCGCCGCCACTGTCGATGACAAGCCCGTTGCCGGCCGTAACGTGGGTGTTGAGCTGCGTCGTTCCCTTGCCATCTTCCTTGCCTTTACCCTTGCTCACGCTTGCAGTAAAGCCAATCGATGTTCCGCTGGTGCCAAACGACGCGCCAACACCGGCGGCCGCGCTCATGCTGCTGCTGTCGGTATGCTGGCTCTCCTTGTCCTGCGCGGCGATCAGGTTGACTTCGTTATCCGCTTTGAGCTTGACATTGCCACCGGCGGTCACGTCGCTGCCGACGATATTGATGTTGCTGGCCTCGCCACCGCCAGTGGCGACGATCTTGATATCGTTACCGGCCTTGAGTGTGCTGCCAGCATTGCCCGAACCACCACTGGTTTTGCTCGTGTGCGATTCCGAATGTCCCACTGTCAGGCTAACGCTGACGTTCAAGCCGTTCTGCGCGATGTCATTGGCGGTGTTCTTCGCTGCCAGAGCAGCCGTTGCCGCCGCAAGTGCCTGGACCCGGCCATCCTTGGACTGCGATCCCGCGTCCTTCATCGCCTGCATTGTCTGCAATGCGCCAACCACCGAGCCGCCCACGGCCAGCGTCAAGCCGTCCTGCACCGTACTCTGCTCGAACTTGTCGCGCACATCGTCGCGGCCCGGATCCACCGTGACACTCTTGCCTTCGAGTGTCATGTCGCGGCCCGCATGCAGATCGCTGCCGCTGACCTTGATTGCATCCCCGGCAGTGATATTCAGGTTGCCGCCGAGCGAACCAACCATGCTGCGCGACTGGCCGCTCTGGGTCGTCGCGTCGCGCGCCTGATCGGTCGTGGTCGTGCGTTCGCCGTAGCTGATGCCAAAGCCGCCACCACTGAGGAAGCCGCTTTCCTTGACTTCCTTGTGGTGCCTTTCGGTCAAGGTGCTCGTGGCCGCAGTGATATTGACCGAGCCTCGTGCCGACAGGTCGACATCACCCTCACTTGCGACCGCGCTGCCGCGCACATTGATATCCTTGCCTGCGATGATATCGATCGTCTTCCCGGACAGGCTGCTCGCGATCGCCCCGCTGCTTTCGACATAATCAGCTTGCTGCGTGGTTTTGCTGCGCAACAGGCCACTCGACGAACGGGTGCTTGCTGTATCCGACAGGTGCCGCTCTTGCGCCGATACCACGTTCACGTCATCGGCTGCCGACACGCGCAGCGCCTCGCCTGCGCCCAAGCTGCTTGCAACGATGTTGAGCGACCCGGCGCCGCTTGTGCCGACTTGCACCGCCAAGCTGCCAGCAGCAGTAACGCCGGAACCGATTACAGTCTCGCTCTGGTAGATGCGCTTGTCATGGGCTTTGCTCGACGGATCGTTCTGCTGCGACGAATTCACCTCATTCTTCACCGCCGCGATGTTGACCGCGCCACCGGCGGCGATAATGCCGCTGCCTTTGCCTCCCGTGCCCACCGCCACTTGCGTGCCGGTCAGGTTCAGATTGCCGCCTGCTTTCATCACCAGGTCGCCACCGGCACTCACCTGGCTCAGCTGATGCGTCACGCTGCTGTTGCTCTCGGTGTAGCCGCTGATCAGCGAGTCGTAGGTGCTGCCCGTCTTGACCGTGTCGAAACGAATGTCGTTCCCAGCCGTGATCACGGCGCTACCAGCACTGAGCTTGCCGGCAAGGTCCGTCAGGTCGCGCCCGGCGTCGATGCTCAAGGCGCCCGTGGTGACAATGCTGGCTGCGTTCGACAAGGCCGTCGTGCTGCCGCTGTTCTGCTGGGTCGCCCAGCTGTCCTTGACCACCAGCGACTCGTTCCTGATGTCGCGCCCGGCCTGCAGTGCGACGTTGCCGCCGGCGATCGCGCCGCCGCGGTTGACGATGTCCTGCCCGGCCACGAGCAGCGTGCGGCCATTGCCGCCGTCGATCACGCCGCCGACATTGGCAATAGTTTCGGTCACGTTGATCGTCACGCCGTCGCCTGTGACGAGCGCGCCGCCCGGGGTGAGCGCTGCCTTGCCGGCATGCGCGACGTACACCTTCGGCACCAGCACCGTTTCGATACGGCCATCGGGCAGCTGCACGGTCTCGCTCACCAGCCAGACAATGTCGCTCGTCAGGTGCGCAACCTGCTCGGCGCTTAAAGCAACCCCGGGGCGCAGGCCGAACTCGTGCGCGGCGCTCACGCCGCTCGTGAGCAGGTTCTTGTAGATGGTGTCGTCGCTCAAGTCTTTGTTCGGTGCGCTGCCGGTCAGCCCGGCCAGTTGCTCGCGCACCAGGCGCTGCTCGTAGAAGCCGTCGCCCAGGCGTTTATGGGTCATGGCCGGGTCAAGGGCGACCTGCTCGAGCAGGAAGTCGCTGCTGGTCCATTGATCCTGTTTGGCAAATTGCGGACGCGTTTCGAACAGGTAGTCGCTTGACGGGTTCTGGTTCTGCAGGAACAGGCCGCCGGGGGCGACTTTTCGTGTTTCGCCGATGGCGCTGCCCTGGACGCTGGTCGCGCCCTGGCCGGCAGCGCCGCCGAGACTGCGCACATCGCCGGCGCCGATCTGGTCCGCGCCGGCATGCGCGATCACGGTGGTCTGCCCATCGTTGCGTACGCCGCTGGCGCCGGCTGCGCCGTGCACGCTCAGGCCGTTGCCTGCACCGCTGCCGCTGACATTACCGCTGGCGCCTGCGCCATTGGTCACGCCGCTGGCGCCGGTCGCGCCGCCGCCGGCAAGCTGATTCTGTACGCCACTGGCGCTGCTGTGTCCGGCTGTGGCCAGGCTGCTGCCGGCGCTGGCGGATTGGGCGCCCGCGAATACAGCGCCGGTGCCGCCGCCACTGCCAGTGACGTGGCCCAGGACAGCGCCGCCGTCGTTGCCGTTGCCGCTGGCCGCATTCGCGCCGGCACTGCCGGCGCCGGACTGACCGCTGCCGATCACCTGCACCGAATCCCGGATATTGCCGACCGTGCCGGCGGTGACGTCCACATTGGTGAAGCTGCGCCCATTGATGAAGACGCCCTGGGCGCCTTCAATGACTCCCCTGGCCGAGCCGATCACCTCCGAGATGCTGTCCTGCTTGTAGTAGGTCTTGGTGTTGTCGTAGGTGTACCAGTAGCCATCGAATGTGTGCGTGCGGTAGAGCGTTGCGCCTGTATTCACGATTGCAGCGGTACCGGTCATCCACAACTGCCCGCGCGCCTTGATGTCGCCGTACTGATTGTCGATCACGTCGCGCACTGCCAGCGTCATGTTCCCGCCCGACAGGATCTGCGACTGCGCACCGGCGCCTGCGGCGACCCGGTTTTCCACCGCCACGTGATGCGCATCACGCTTGAGTTCCTCTTTTTCGTGTTGCGGCGCCAGTTGCCTGAGCCTCTGGCGGATGATCGTGTTGCGCGGATCGTCATAGCCTGGCTGGGTCACCAGCCGGATGCAGTCGGTGCTGCAGGTGCCGTAGGCGCCCGAGAACGTCACCTGCTCGGCCCACTTCTTCATTCCCTCGCGGCCATCGAGGATATTGCCCTGCGGCCCGCCCTGGTCGGGATTGGCCATGACGGAGCGCCCGAAGTAATAAATGACCTTGGTGCCATCCGTATTCCGGATGCGTTGCTGGGTGCCATAGGCGCCATACTCGCCGCTGCCTGCGACAAAGAAGGCCGAATCGTTGGCATGAGTGCGGATCACGGCGCGCGTGATCATATGACCATCCGGCGTGACAAAGGCCGTTTCTTCCAGAATGTCGTTGGGGTTGACGAAATACAGCTCGTGCGGATTGTAGTTAGATGATTTCGGATCGTAATAATCGTGGTTTCTGCCGTTCTCGCGCCAGGAAGGCACCCGCATGTTGACGGTTTCGTCCACCGTCGTCACCTGCTCGATCCGTACATTGTCGCGCACGTTCGTGAGCGTGCCGGCATCGAGCGCCAGGTCGCCGGCCGCCTCGATGGTCGACGAGTGATTGTTGACCAGGCCGGTCGAGCCGCCCCCCACGCCGCCAATGACCATGTTACCGGCACTGTAAAGCGTGGCGCCATCCGTATTGTTCAGCGTGCCGTCCACGGCCAGGTGCAACGACCGAAGAGCAAAGACACGATATTTCACACAGACAACTAAATGAACAAAGTATAGATGTTCAATTTCTATAGGGAAATAAATTAAGCCCGATATGTCATCCCGCTAGGTGCTGGCGCCAAATAATGTGTCTTTTAGGCGACGCTCCCGTGACAATTGGAGAGATTGCCTGAGTCGTCGGCGGGATGGCGCTCATTCTGGGAAAACGCCGCCCTCGCAGCCATTTCTGCGCACAACGGCGCCTTAGCCGAATCGCGGCAGACTGCACTCGAGCGGCTTGAATTCGACAGGGGTTGGCGCTGCTGCATCGGTAATGTCCTGCACGGACTGGCCGCATTTGCCGGCAGCGAATTCGAACAGCGCCAGATAGGTGTGCCCGGCCTGCGGCGTAAATTGCTGCGTGAACGGCCCGCATTGCCCGGAAGACCACGACTTGCCGATCTTGTCCGACCATTTTGATTGGCTGAACACCTGCAACGGCACGCCGGCTTTGACAGTCTGCTTGCCTTCGGGCAGGACGCCTACAACGGCGTTCGCCTTCTGTTGCAGCGTCGCGATAAACGGCAGGAGCTTTTCACGCAGGAGCGCCGCATCATAGATGCCCGCCGCCCGGGTCAATCCTTCACATGATTGCTCACTCGCACTGGTGTGAAACACGACGTGCATCGCGTCGCCGCGCGATTTGAAAATCAGGGTTGCGTCGTCGGATGGGGCTTCCTGCGCAATGGCAAGGACGGGGATGGCAAGCAGTATGGCGATGATCGAATTTTTCATTGGAATGCTCTGATGAGGAGAAGGCTGACCATTCGGGATCGCCAAGCAGATACTTGAATAAAGTTCCAGAGGGCAACTAAATGACGTCGCAGTCTACATCATCACTGCATCCGATGACACCTGTTCGCAGAAACAGGTACAACCGTCATCATGCGTCTGCGTCGGGCGCGGCATTCGCCTGCCGGCATCCGCTTGAGCACCATTGCCGGGCTGGCGCATTGTGGCCGGATTGATGAGCATGCAGGGCGGATCGGCATCGTCATCGGCAGTGCGGAATGCTTCGATGAATTGCAGTTGCATTGATGCCATTGGTAGTCAATGGCATCCGGCCCACAAAAGCAAAAGGGTTACAGACAATGCGCTGTAACCCTTCAATTTGGCTGGTAGGCCTCCCGTGAGTCGAACACGGCACCAACGGATTATGAGTCCGCTGCTCTAACCAAGCATGAGCTAGAGGCCCAGAAACTGGGATGGTGGCAAGCAAACGCCACCTGCGCATCAACACGAACGTGATGAGCGAAGTGGCGAGAGCATATTGCCTTTAGTACAGGCGCGTCAAGCCCGTATCAGCAATCAGCTGTTGTTCTCGAGGAAGCTCTTGAGCTTGTCCGAGCGCGACGGGTGACGCAGTTTGCGCAGCGCCTTTGCCTCAATCTGCCGAATCCGCTCGCGGGTGACGTCGAACTGCTTGCCGACCTCTTCCAGCGTGTGGTCGGTCGACATCTCGATGCCGAAACGCATGCGCAGCACCTTGGCTTCGCGTGGCGTCAGCGAGTCGAGCACATCCTTGACCACGCCGCGCATCGACGCATGCAGCGCGGCGTCCGATGGTGCCAGCGTGTTGTTGTCTTCGATAAAATCGCCCAGATGCGAATCGTCGTCGTCACCGATCGGCGTTTCCATGGAAATCGGCTCTTTCGCGATTTTCATGATCTTGCGGATTTTATCTTCCGGCATTTCCATCTTGATCGCGAGCGTGGCCGGGTCGGGCTCGGCGCCGGTCTCTTGCAGGATCTGGCGCGAGATCCGGTTCATCTTGTTGATCGTCTCGATCATGTGCACCGGGATACGGATCGTGCGCGCCTGGTCTGCGATCGAACGGGTGATTGCCTGGCGAATCCACCACGTTGCGTACGTCGAGAACTTGTAGCCGCGGCGGTACTCGAACTTGTCCACCGCCTTCATCAGGCCGATATTGCCTTCCTGGATCAGGTCGAGGAATTGCAGGCCGCGGTTCGTGTACTTCTTGGCGATCGAAATCACCAGGCGCAGGTTGGCCTCGGTCATTTCGCGCTTGGCCTTGCGCGCCTTCATTTCACCGGCCGCCATCTGGCGGTTGATGTTGCGCAGGTCCGGCAGCGGCAGCACGACGCGCGCTTGCAAATCGATCAGGCGTTGCTGCAGTTCCTTGATCGTCGGGATGTTGCGGCCCAGGATCGCGCTGTAGGCATGGCCGGCGTTAACTTCGCCATCTACCCATTCCAGATTGGTTTCGTTGCCCGGGAAGACCTTGATGAAGTGGGCGCGCGGCATGCCGCAGCGGTTCACGGCCACGTCGAGGATCTGCTTTTCGATGTGGCGCACTTCGTCGACCTGGCCGCGCAGCGTGTCGCACAGCTTTTCCACGACCTTGGCCGTGAAGCGGATGCCCAGCAGCTCGTTGGAGATCGCGTCCTGCGCCTTGACGTAGGCTTTCGAGTTGTAGCCGTCCTTTTCGAACGCCTTGCGCATCTTGTCGAATTGCTGGGCGATCTCGGCGAACTTGGCCAAGGCCGTGACTTTCAGCACTTCGAGCTGCTCGGCCGAGTAACCGGCGGCGCCCGAATTGCTTGGCGCCTCTTCTTCTTCCTCTTCGCCTTCGGCGTCTTCTTCGTCTTCTTCGTCCTCATCGGACTCGCTGGCGACGGGCGCGGCAACCTGCGGCGTGTTGTCTTCGCCTTCCTGGTCGACCAGGCCGTCGACGATTTCGTCGATCTTGATTTCGTCGCTGTCGATCTTGGCGGCGGTGCCGATGATCTCGGCGATCGTCACCGGGCAGGCCGAGATGGCCTGGATCATGTCCTTCAGGCCATCTTCGATGCGCTTGGCGATCTCGATTTCGCCTTCGCGCGTGAGCAGCTCGACCGAGCCCATTTCGCGCATGTACATGCGAACCGGATCGGTGGTGCGGCCAAAATCGGAGTCGACCGTCGACAGCGCAGCTTCGGCAGCCGCTTCGGCTTCATCGTCGCTGGTGGCGTTGGGGACATTGTCGGACAGCAGCAGCGTCTCGGCATCGGGCGCGTGCTCGTAGACCGCAATGCCCATGTCGTTGAACGTGCCGATGATGCCTTCGATCGCTTCCGGATCGACGATGTTTTCGGGCAGGTGGTCGTTGATCTCGGCGTACGTGAGAAAGCCGCGCTCCTTGCCCGACTTGATCAGGGCCTTGAGCTTGCTGCGGCGCAGCTCGAGTTCTTCTTCGCTGGCCTCGGTATCGGACGAGAACGCATCCTTGAGCAGCGCCTTCTCTTTGGCCTTGCGGTCCTTGGCCTTGGCCTTGTCCGCAGCCTTGAGTTCGGCGCGCTCGACCGCGTTCAGCGCGGCGATCTCGTCGTTTTCAGGGGTGAATTCTTTTGGTTTGCGACCGCGCCGGCCCGGCACTTTGACAGACGGCAAGACGTAGCCCGACGTATCGATGGCGGCAAGCGTGGCCGCATCGGTCGTCTGGTTGACAGGCGCCGAGGTCGCCGTACGCACCTCCGCCTTGTCTTGCGCGTTGTCGGCCTTGGCGGCGGACGTTCTCGTGGTCGTGGCAGCCACGTTGGTTTCGGGTTTCTTGGTTGGCACAGGCGCTTTCGATGTCACAACGACTAACTTTACGGTGGTTAAGAATAAAGTTTTGTTACCTTCATCATCCTGCAGGCACAAATCCATGCCCCGCTAACTAATACTCCACGCACGCAATTGAACCAAGAAGTGTTTCAACAGTTGCAATAGTTAGCGTTTTATTATAGCACGCACCCTTTCTTTTTCCAGTCGTGAGCGCCTTGGCCCACAGGGAGAAAGCCCGTGTTCATCGGGGTGCCATCGCCGCGGTGGCTTCGCGTTCCAGAACGTCCAGCTGGGCAGTAATCTCGCGATAGCGAGTACTGACCTGATCTGGGGTCAAGCCGGCAGAAAACAACTGGTTCAATTCTTCTCGTAACGAATCCATCTTGATTTGGCGTACTGAACTGAGCAGGACAATGCGATCGCCATCGACCTCGTTTTCGGGTTCGGCGGCGATTTCGGCAATCATGCCATCATACTCGTTAGTGACTTCATGCAACTGTTGTGACAGTGCGGCAAACGTGCCGTGCTGGCCCAGGGCCTGTGCGGTGTCGATCAGATGCCGCAGGCGATCGGCGCCCTCCTCACCAAAATAGTCGAATGCGCTTAGCGCGACCTCGTCGAGTTCCAGTGCCAAATGCGGGTGCGCGACCAGGATGCGCAGCATCTTGCGCTCCAGCCCTACCGGCTCAGGCCGGCCCTGACGCGGTGGCGCGCGGCGCGCAGTGGCCACTGGCTTGGACAACTCGAACAGGCTTTCGATCTCCGCCGGCGTCGATTGCGTCATGCTGGCCAGGCCGCGCACGATCTGCAGGCGCAGGCTCGACGGTGTCATCGATTGCAGCAGCGGCTTGGCGTCGAACTGCGACTTGGCGCGGCCTTCGGGCGTATCGAGATCATGCTCTTGCGTGACTTCGCGCAGCAGGAATTGCGACAGCGGCATCGCATCGGCAATTTCTTGCTCGAAGGCTTCGGCGCCGCGCTCACGCACGAAGCTGTCCGGGTCGTGCTCTTGCGGCAGGAACAGGAACTTGATGGTCTTGTTGTCGCTCACTTGCGGCAGGCACGCTTCTAGTGCGCGGCGCGCGGCCTTGCGGCCGGCCTTGTCACCGTCGAAACTGAAGATCACGTCATCGGTCTGGCGCAGCAGCTTTTGCACGTGGGTACTGGTGCAGGCGGTACCAAGCGTGGCCACCGCTTGCGGAAAGCCCAATTGTGCCAGCGCGACGACGTCCATATAGCCTTCCGTCACCAGCACATAGCCGGCGTCGCGGATCGCCTGGCGCGCCTCGAACAGGCCGTACAGCTCCAGGCCTTTCTGGAACAGCGGCGTTTCAGGCGAGTTCAGGTACTTCGGTTCGCCGCTGTCGAGCACGCGGCCGCCAAAGCCGATGACCTGGCCTTTGGTGTTGCGGATCGGGAACATCACCCGTTCACGGAAGCGGTCGTAACGTTTGTGGCGGTTGCCCTCTTCATCGACCTTGTCGATCACCAGGCCCGACTCGACCAGTACGTGCGCCTCGTACTCGGGGAAGACGGCGCGCAGGCTGTCCCAGCCGGCCGGGGCGTAGCCCATGCCGAAGCGGGCCGCTACTTCGCCCGTCAGGCCGCGGTTCTTGAGGTAAGCAATGGCGTCCGGTGCTTCGCGCAGCTGGGCGCGGTAAAACGCGCAGGCTTGCGTCAGCGCATCGGTCAGCGCCAGGGATTGCGCCTGCTGGGCGGCGCGCTGGGCAGGCGGGATCTTGTCGTCGACGTCGGGCACGATCATGCCGACGTTCTGGGCCAGGTCTTTCACCGCATCGACAAAGCCCATGCCCGAGTATTCGATCAGGAAGCCGATCGAAGTACCGTGCGCGCCACAGCCGAAGCAGTGATAGAACTGCTTGGTCGGGCTGACCGTGAAGCTGGGAGACTTTTCGTTGTGAAATGGGCACAGGCCCATGAAGTTCGCCCCGCCCTTCTTGAGCTGGACGTAGCGGCCCACGATATCGACAATGTCGACCCGGTTGAGCAAATCGGTGATGAAAGTTTGCGGAATCACTTGAGCTTACACAGTGTTTGTCTAGGGCCAGACTATACCGCAGCGCCTGCTGCAAATTGATATGCAACAAGTTGTCGTCCCTGCCCAAGGGTGGGCAGGGACGACGCGTTGCAGGTGACGCTGATGGCGTTTATGCGCCAGCCAGGGCTTTCTTGACCAGGCCGGAGACCACGGTCATGTCGGCGCGGCCAGCCAGCTTTGGCTTGAGCACGCCCATCAGCTTGCCCATGTCTTGCGGGCCGGTCGCGCCGGTTTCGGCAACTGCAGCCGCGACTTCGGCGGCGATTTCTTCGTCCGACAGGCCAGCGGGCATGTACGCCGACAGGATGACCATCTCGGCCTTCTCGATGTCGGCCAGGTCGGGACGGTTGCCGGCTTCAAACTGGCTGATCGAATCCTTGCGCTGCTTGATCATTTTTTCGATCACGGCCAGCACCTGGGTATCGTCCAGCTGGGTCTGCTCGTCGAGTTCCTTGCGCTTGACTTCGGAAATGATCAGGCGCACCGCTGCCAGGCGGCCGGTTTCCTTGGCGCGCATGGCGCTTTTCATGTCTTCGGTCAGTTGTTCTTTTAAGCTCATGGGATCTCCGTATTCAAAAGGGTGAAACGACAAAACCCGCTGCGGCGAAACCGAAGCGGGTTTGCGGACTTCAGCGACTCGCCGGGACTGGCAATGCCGTCACCGGGTCTTGGCCGTCTGAACTGTCTTAGTACAGTTTCTTCGGCAGTTGCTGGCTGCGGATGCGCTTGTAGTGACGCTTCACTGCTGCTGCCAGCTTGCGCTTGCGTTCTGCGGTCGGTTTTTCGTAGAACTCGCGTGCGCGCAGTTCCGTCAACAGACCGGTCTTTTCGATGGTGCGTTTGAAGCGACGCATGGCGACTTCGAACGGCTCGTTTTCTTTAAGGCGGATAGTGGTCATGTAAAAATCAAACCGTTGGATTTAGGGAAGAACGAAATTCTAGCATCGTTTGCAGTCGAGTGGAAGCTTTAATCACGAAGTGGTGTTTTCAAGCGTCAACTATTTGCCAGCGCCAGACCGGCCGCCACGCCCGATGCCCAGGCCCACTGGAAGTTGTAACCGCCCAGCCAACCGGTCACGTCGACCGTCTCGCCGATGAAGTACAAACCGGGCACCTTGTTGGCCATCATTGTCTGCTGCGACAGGCCCTTGGTATCGACGCCGCCCAGCGTGACCTCGGCCTTGCGATAGCCTTCCGAGCCGGTCGGGACGATAGCCCAGCGGTTGATCGCGTCGCCCAGCGCGCGCAATTTCGCATCGGCCATGTCGGCCAGGCGCGCAGTCGCATCAAAGCCATTGGCCGCGAGCAAGCCTTCGGCCAGGCGCGCAGGCAGCCACTGCGTCAGCACATTGCCCAGCTGCTTTTTCTCGGTTTTCTTCAGGCCGATCAGCGTGTCGGCCACGTCCATGTCGGGCAACAGGTTCAGCACGATCGGCGTGCCCGGCTGCCAGTAGCTGGAAATCTGCAGGATCGCCGGGCCGGACAGGCCGCGGTGCGTGAACAGCAAGTCTTCGCGGAAGTGGCCACCCCGTGCGCCCTTGCCTTTGCCGCTGCCGGTGCTGACATCGACCTCGAGCGCGATGCCCGCCAGCGGCACAAACGGCTCCCAGCTGGGGCCGTCGAAGGTCAGCGGCACCAGACCCGGGCGGGTCTCGATCAGTGGCAGGTCGAATTGCGTGGCGATGCGATAGCCGAGATCGGTCGCGCCGATCTTCGGGATCGACAGGCCACCTGTGGCAACGACGACATTACCTACTAATAACTCGCCGGCGTCGGTCTCGATGGCAAAGCCATCATCGGTCTTGCGCATACCGGCCACCTTGCACGGCATGCGCCACTCGACGCCGCCCAGGTCGCATTCGGCGCGCAGCATCGCGATGATCTGCTCGGCCGAATCGTTGCAGAACAATTGGCCGCGGTGCTTTTCGTGGTAGGCGATCCGGTACTTCTTGACGAGCGCCAGGAAGTCCTGCGCTGTGTAGCGTGACAGCGCGCTGCGGCAGAAATGGGGATTGTTCGACAGATAATGCTGCGGTCCGGCGTTGACGTTGGTGAAGTTGCAACGCCCGCCGCCCGAGATGCGGATCTTTTCGGCCAGCTTGGCCGCGTGGTCGACCAGCACCACGCGCTTGCCGCCCTGCGCCGCGACGGCCGCGCACATCATCCCGGCCGCGCCCGCGCCGATTACCGCCACATCGAATTGATTTGCCATGCCTGCCACCACCTTTGCTCAACCCGCCATTGTATGCGAGTGGCGCACTGGCGAACAGCTAGTCGGCCGCTGGCAGGCTGCGCGCGCGGATCTTGCGCGAGACTTCGACGCAGTACGCCACCTGCGTGGCAATCGATGGCGGTACCGGCACCTCGCCACGCAGCGCGGCGCCGATCCAGGCGGCGGTGGTGGCCGCGTCACGGCCGTCCGGCACGATCGCCAGGTCGTCGGTGGGCGCGTCGCGCTCCACCAGCAGGGCGCGCTGGCCGGCGTGGAACCAATCGATGCGCTGGGCGCGGTGCGGGTGGGCCACGGTTTCGCCCTCGGTGCCGCGCATCAGGAACGCATCGCCCCGGGTTTCGCTGTCGACGCCTTCGAAGTACTCGCCCAGCGTTACCAGGTATTCAGGGTGCGTGTACGAGACCAGGCGCAGCGCCGGACCATCGAATGGCTGCAGGATCTTGACGATGGTGTGGGTCGAATTACGCACGCCCAGCACGCGGCGCAATTCGAGCATGCGCGCGAGTTCAGGGGCCAGGTGCTCGATCGGCATGAAGGCCACGCGGCCATGGACGAATTCGTTGTGGACTTCGGCGCCGGTGGTCGCGTCGGTCACGCCCAGCTCGTGCAGGATTTCTGCGGTGGTGACGCGGCCCGGATCATTGCTCACGCCATGCACCAGCACCGGCACGCCTTCGCGCGCCAGCAGCAGCGCCAGCAGTGGCGTCAGATTGGCCAGCTTGCGCGAACCGTTGTAAGTGGGAATCGATACCGGGGCGAATTCGCCGCGCGGCGCCGGCAGCGGCGTGAACGCGGCGCTCGCTGCATCCATGAAGCCGGCGAGTTCATCCACCGACTCGCCCTTGATGCGCATCGCAAGCAGAATGGCGCCCAGTTCGAGGTCGGACACGCGGCCTTCGAGGATGGCCGCGTACAGCCGGTGCGCGTCGTCGCGCGTCATGCTGCGCGCCCCTTTCACGCCGCGGCCGATTTCCTTGATGAAGGGGGCAGCGACAAAGCGTTCGATATCGGTAGTCATGACAAAAGGATACACGGGAACGTGGCACTCCGGCAGCACGCACGGATGCAGGGCGCGGCTTGAGGTCCCCATTTGGGGCTCCGCATGTGCACATACAGCAATTTCCGCTTACACTGATCCATCCCCCAGAAGATTATAGATTGCATCATGACCAGTACGCCACAAATCGAAAATACCAACGTCAGCTCGTTCGCCCGCATGCCAACGCCGGTCGAGCTGCATACCACCCTGCCGCTGAACGAACGCGCCTATGCCACCGTGATGCAGGGCCGCGAAACGCTGCGCAATATCCTGGACCGCAAGGACAAGCGCCTGTTCGTCGTCGTGGGCCCGTGCTCGATCCATGATCCCGAAGCCGGCCTCGACTATGCGCGCCGCCTCAAGGCGCTGCAGGACGAGGTAAGCGAGACGATGGTGCTGGTGATGCGCGTGTACTTTGAAAAGCCACGCACGACCACCGGCTGGAAGGGCTATATCAATGACCCGTTCATGGACGATTCGTTCCGTGTCGAGGTCGGCATGGAGCGTGCGCGCCAGTTCCTGCTGGACGTCTGCGAAATCGGCTTGCCGACCGCGACCGAAGCGCTGGATCCGATCTCGCCGCAATACCTGGGCGACCTGATCGCCTGGACCGCCATCGGCGCGCGCACGACCGAATCGCAGACGCACCGCGAAATGTCGTCCGGCCTGTCGACGCCCGTGGGCTTCAAGAACGGCACCGATGGCGACGTGAGCATTGCGATCAATGCCGTGCTGTCGTCGTCGAACCCGCACGCATTCCTGGGCATCAATGGCCAGGGTTCGGTGTCCATCGTGCGCACCAGCGGCAATGCCTACGGCCACGTCGTGCTGCGCGGCGGCGGTGGCCGGCCGAACTATGATTCGGTCTCGGTGGCGATTGCCGAACAGGCGCTGACCAAGGCCAAGCTGCCGGCCAACCTGGTCGTCGACTGCTCGCACGCGAACAGCTACAAGAAGCCGGAACTGCAACCGCTCGTCATGTCCGACGTCATCCAGCAAATCCGTCATGGCAACCAGTCGCTGGTGGGCGTGATGATCGAGTCGAACATCGTCAGCGGCAGCCAGTCGATTCCGAGCGACCTGTCGCAGCTGGTCTATGGCTGCTCGGTCACCGACGGCTGCATCGGCTGGGAAGAAACCGAAACCATGCTGCGCGAAGCGCACAAGGAATTGCTGCAGCGTCCGTAACAAACAGCACAACATCCGCAGGGTGGGCGGCAGCGCCTTCCACCCTGCGGTAGAATGCCCGGTTCCGCTCAATCCACCTGGCTTTTTACATGATCGTTCTCGGCGTCGAATCCTCCTGCGATGAAACCGGCTTTGCTCTGTATGACACCGAGCGCGGCCTGCTGTCCCACGCCCTGCATTCGCAGGTCGCGATGCATGAAGAATATGGTGGCGTGGTACCCGAACTGGCGTCGCGCGACCATATCCGGCGCGCCATTCCGCTGCTGGACGAGGTGCTCAAGCGCGCCAATCTGCCGGCCTCGAACATCGACGCCATCGCCTATACGCAGGGCCCCGGCCTGGCCGGTGCGCTGCTGGTCGGCTCGTCGGTGGCATGCAGCCTGGCGCTCGCGCTCGACAAACCCGTGCTGGGCGTGCATCACCTCGAAGGCCACCTGCTCTCGCCGCTGCTTGCATCGGAACGCCCGGACTTCCCGTTCATCGCCCTGCTCGTCTCGGGCGGTCACACGCAGCTGATGCGCGTCGATGGCGTGGGCAGCTACACGCTGCTGGGCGAAACGCTGGACGATGCTGCCGGCGAAGCCTTCGACAAGTCGGCCAAGCTGCTGGGCCTGGGCTATCCGGGCGGTCCGGCGATCTCGCAACTGGCCGAGCGCGGCGATCCGGCAGCCTACAAACTGCCGCGGCCGATGTTGCACAGCAAGGATTTCAATTTCAGCTTTTCGGGCCTGAAAACGGCGGTGCTTACCGTCGTCAAGAACCACGACGTCAAGGTGATTGCGGATATTCCCGAACAGGACAAGGCGAATATCGCACGCGGCTTTGTCGACGCGATTGTCGACGTGCTCACCGCCAAGTGCGTAAGCGCCATGAAGCACACGGGTTTGAACCGGCTGGTGATCGCCGGCGGCGTTGGCGCCAACAAGCAACTGCGCGCGTCGCTCAATGCGGCTGCGGCCAAACGCAAGTTCAAGGTTTATTATCCGGAGCTGGAATTTTGCACCGACAATGGCGCGATGATCGCGTTTGCCGGCGCGATGCGTCTTGAGCGCAACCCTGCACTGGCGCAGCGCGATTACGCATTCAATGTGCGTCCGCGCTGGCCGCTGGATGAACTCGAAGCGGCCTGAAAACACAGCGGCGCCACCCTCCAAAAAGACTGCCGGCAGCAGTGAACTTGCCTCTCTGACACTGATCCTACGGTGTGACCGTTGCCATTAAAACGGTGGCAATATCCGTCGATCAAGTTTTACGGAGGTGAACAATGCGCGTAGTCAGCTGGAATATACATTGGGGTTGTGGCAAGGACGGCCGGATCCGCATTCACGCGATGATCGACGTGCTGCGCCGCCTGAATCCCGATGTGATTTGCCTGCAAGAGGTGGCTGCCAATCACCCCGAGCTCGAAGGCAGTGCCAGCGCCAACCAGTTCAAGCAACTCGCCGGCGCCTTCGGCGGCTACCACGCGATGGAGCATGCGCCGAGCGAGATTTACCAGAACAATGTCCCGCGCCTGTTCGGCAACCTGATCCTGTCCAAATACCGCATCTCGCAAGTGCACCGCCATCTGCTGCCGTGGCCAGCCGACCCGGACCATGCGGCCGGCATGCCGCGCGGCCTGCTGGAAACCGTCGTTGAAGCGCCTGGCGGCAAGCTGCGCCTGCTCACGACGCATCTCGAATATTATTCGCCCGTCCAGCGCATGGCGCAGGTCAACCGCATCCGCGAACTGCATGCCGAGGCCAGTGCTCGCGCCCTGCTGTTCCAGCCCGATCCGAACCTGGACGCGCCATTCCAGCTGGGCTTTCGGCCCGGCTCGGCAATCCTGTGTGGTGATTTCAATTTCGCGCCCGATGCGCCGGATTACGCGGCGCTGCTTGCCCCGCCGGACGGCAGCGCGCTGGCGCTGGTCGATGCCTGGCGCGTGGTGCACGGCGACATGGCGCGCGCGCCGACCACCGGGCTGCACGGCTATCCGTGGCCCGAGCGGCCTGAGTGCTACGATTATTTCTTCGTGACCGACGATCTGGCGCCACGCCTGACCGCCCTGGACGTGCAGTCCGAAACGGCGGCGTCGGACCACCAGCCGGTGGTCCTCGATCTGACTTAAACGGCGGCGTCGGCCGGCGCTTCCAGGCCTGGAATCTCGCGCAGCGCGCGCTCGAATACCTCAGGCAGCTGGCCACCGGAGATCAGGTGTTTCTGGTTGATGATCACGGCTGGCACCGACTTGATGCCGGCGTTCAGGAAGAACTGCTCGCGCTCGCGCACTTCGTCCTTGTACTCGTCCGACGCCAGGATGCGCGCCGCCGTCTCGCGCTCCAGGCCCACGCTCTCGACCGCGCGCAGCAGCACCGCGTGGTTGCTCGGGTCTTCGCAGCGGGTGAAATAGGCTTCGAGCAGCGCCACCTTGAGCTGGCGTTGCTTGCCTTCTTCTTCGGCCCACGACAGCAGGCGGTGCGCGTCGAAGGTGTTGTAGATGCGGCCGCGCCGCTCCATGTCGAACGTGAAGCCCACAGCGGCGCCGCGCTCGCGGATCATCTCGCGGCTGGCTGCCTGCTGCTCGAGGCTGGCGCCATATTTTTCGGTGACGTGCTCGACGATGTCCTGGCCTTCCGGCGGCATGTTCGGGTTCAGCTCGAACGGCTGAAAATGCAGGTCGATGCGCACGTCGTCGCCCACTTTCAGCAGTGCCTGTTCGAGGGATTTGAGACCGACCGCGCACCATGGGCACGAGACGTCCGACACGAAATCAATCCTGAGTTGCTTGGTCACGGGTATTACCTTTCTGTCCGGCGCAGCACGAATATGCCGCTATTGCCAGCCATGGTAACGCCTCCGTAAAAACCCCGCGCACGCTGCCTTATTTTGCCTTCCCGGCCCCGCCCGACTTGCTGCCGAGCTTGGATTCCTTGCCCGCGATCAGGTTGCCGATATTGCCACTGTGACGCCATACCAGCAGCGCGCTCATGACGATCACGGCCAGCAGAATGGCATCGGCGCCGAACAGCATGCCGTAGTACAACGGCGCGAATACGGCCGCCACCAGCGCGGCCAGCGACGAGTAGCGAAATGCGTAGGCGATGATCAGCCAGGTGGCCAGCGTTGCCAGGCCCAGCCATGGATTGATGCCGAGCAGCACACCGAGTGCGGTGGCCACGCCCTTGCCGCCGACAAAGCGGAAAAACACGGGCCACAGGTGACCGATGAACACCGCAATGGCCACCAGCGCGATGCCGGTATCGTCCAGCCCATAGTCGTAGCCATAGCGCACCGCGAGCCAGACGGCCAGCCAGCCCTTGGCCGCGTCGCCAATCAGCGTGGCAATCGCTGCCTTCTTGCTGCCGCTGCGCAGCACATTGGTGGCGCCGGGGTTTTTCGAGCCATACGTGCGCGGGTCGGACAGGCCGAACGCGCGGCTCATCACGACGGCAAAGGAAATCGAACCGAGCAGGTAGGCGGCAATGGTGGCAATCAGGGTGTTCATCGTGTCTCTTTCGTGGGCGCCAGTGTCGGGCTCATTTTTCTACCGGAAATTGGTGCGTGAATATACACCATCGACTGCATGCCGCGAAGCTACTCGGCGATGGCGCACGCCACCGGGCGCGCCTGCAGCACATCGACCAGCACGCGCGGATCGATGCCGATCAGATAGCCACGGCGCCCGCCGTTGATGTAGATTTTTTCGAGTTGCAGCACGCTCTCTTCGACATACACCGGCAGCGCCTTGCGGATGCCGAACGGCGAAGTTCCACCAACCAGATACCCTGAATGGCGCTGGGCCACATCCGGCTTGCATGGTTCGACTGACTTGCAGGGGATGGCGCGGGCCAGATTCTTGGTCGACACCTTGCAGTCGCCATGCATCAGCACGATCAATGGCCTGGCTGCTTCATCCTGCATGACCAGGGTCTTGATCACGTCATGTTCCGGCACGCCCAGCGCGCTGGAGGAGACCGATGTACCGCCATGCTCCTGATACGCATAAGGATGTTCGGAAAACACGACGCCGTGCTTGCGCAGGAATTGGGTCGCGGGGGTCTCGGAGACGTGCTCTTTCTTGGCCATGCGTGTTACGCTAAAGACGAACAATAGGGGTTTCTATTATGCAGGAAGAACTTCGGTTTGCCACCTTCAACACTTTCAATCTGGCACCGCCTGGCGCACGCTTGTACGACAATCTCGCGCCCACCACGGCCGCCGAATACGAAGCCAAGCTGGACTGGACGGCGCACCAGCTCGACCTGATCAACGCCGACGTGATCGGCTTCCAGGAAATTTTCTCGCAGAGCGTGCTGGCGGAAGTCCTGCGGCGCACGCGGCGCTACCATGACGCGCACCATATCGGCTTCGATCCCGACCCGGGCGCGGCGCGCCTGACGCCCAGCGTGGCCCTGGTCTCGCGCCTGCCGCTGGCCGAGCCGGGCACCGAGCCGGGCACCGAGCTGGGCAAGTTCCCGGCCAATGTCACGATGCCCGCCGGCAGCCGCGACCCGGACCGCTTCACGCGTGCGCCGCTGCATGCGGGCGTGATCGCGCCGTCGGGTGTGGTGATTGATGTCGTCGTCGTGCACCTCAAGTCACGCCGCCCCGATTACCGCTCGAGCGACAGCGGGGCCGACCCGCACCTGTATGCGCTGGCGTGCCTGCGCTCGCTGATCCGGCGCGGCACCGAAGCCACCGCGCTGCGCGTGCTGCTGACGGATATGGCGCACACCCACCGTCGCCCGCGCATCGTGCTGGGGGACTTCAATGACGTGGCCGATTCGGTGACGACCGAGATCGTATTGGGCGCGGGCACGCCGCTGGACGAACGCCTGTACGACGCAAGCCAGGTGCAGCGCCGGCTCGATCACCAGCGCCATGTGGGGTATTCGATTCTGCACGACACGCGCCATTCGACGATCGACCATATCCTGGTGTCGCCCGAATTCAATCCGGCGTTGCCCGATGCGATCGGGGAAGTGGTCGATGTCGTGTATCTGAACGATCACCTGAACCTGGGGTTGCCGGAAGCGTCGGACCACGGGCAGGTGCTGGCCAGGATCCGGTTGTTTGACTAGGCTTCTGCTCACAGCCGGTGCGGCGCCAGGTTTGGCCGGGAACTGGCCGCGCTGGCATAAAACCCCTGGTAATTGTCGCACCCATGCTGGCGCAGAAAGTCGAGCTGCGCGGCAGTCTCCACGCCCTCCCCCACCACCCGTAGCTGCAGGCTGCGCGCTACCGCAATGATGGCCGGCACCATGGCGGCATGCACCGGATCGTGCGCCACGTCGCCCACGTAGCTGCGGTCGATCTTCAGCTTGGTCAGTGGAAAGCGCCGCAATGCTTCCAGGCTCGACAGGCCGGTACCGAAACGGTCGACATTCAGCCGTACACCGCGCGCGCGCAGCGCCAGCGCCGTGGCGCGAAACGCCGGCTCGCCCCGGATCAGCGCGTCTTCGGCGATCTCGAGTTCGAGCGCGTCCGGTGGCAACCCGGCGCTCTCGAGTGCGGCGTCGATTGCCGGCAGCAGGCCGTCATGCGCCAGCTGGACGTCGGACAGGTTGACCGCCACCGTGACGGCGGACCCGGCATGGCGCCATGCGCGTGCGCGCCGGCATGCCGCGCGCAGCACCCATTCGCCGATCGGGACGATCAGCCCGGAATCTTCGGCCACCGGCAGGAATTCGTGCGGCAACAACAGCCCCCGCTGCGGATGGCGCCAGCGCAGCAACGCTTCGACCGACGTCACACGTCCCGTCGCCACTTCGATTTCGGGCTGGTATTGCAGCATGAATTCCTTGCCGTCGAGCGCCTGGCGCAGGCGGTTTTCAAGCTCGACGCGCTCGATCATGTGGGCGTTCATGGCGGGGCTGAAGAAACGGAAGGTGCCGCGGCCGTTCTGCTTGGCGTGGTACATCGCCACATCGGCATGGTGCAGCAGGGTTTCGACGTCGGCACCATCGTCGGGACACAGCGCGATGCCGACCGACGCCGACAGCGTCACTTCTTGCGCGCCAATGTCGATGGGCAGCGCCACGGCCTGGGTGATGGCGACGGCCACGTGCGCCGCCTGGTCGGCGCCCTTGATGTCCGACAGCAGCACGACGAACTCGTCGCCTCCCAGGCGGCTGATGGTGTCGACCTGGCGCACGCACGCACATACCCGTGCGGCCACTTCGCGCAGGACGACGTCGCCGGCCTGGTGGCCGTGGGTGTCGTTGATCGCCTTGAACTTGTCGAGGTCGAGGAACATGACGGCGGAGCAGCTGCCCTGGCGCCGCCAGGTAGCCAGCGCCTGGTGCAGCCGGTCGAGGAACAGGATCCGGTTGGGCAGGCCCGTGAGGGCGTCGTGCTCGGCCTGGTGGCGCACCTGTTCCTCGATGCGCTTGCGCTCGCTGATATCGGAGAGCATCGCCATATAGCTCGAGACGTCGCCATGCGCATCGCGAATCGCTGTGAGCGTGACGCGTACCGGGTAGCGCTGACCGTTGCTGCGCGCGCTGGCCAGTTCGCCTTCCCAGTGGTCGGTGCCTTCGAGCTCGGCCCAGATGCGCTCGTAGAAGCCATCGTCGACGCCCCAGCCGAGGCTGGCCAGTGTATGGCCGATGATCTGCTCGGGCGCATGGCCGGTGATACTGGTAAACGCCCCATTGACGGCGCGTACGCGGTACTGGGCATCCATCATGATGATGGCGTCGCGCGCATTCTGGAACACCTGCGCAGCCTGCGCGAGACTGGTCTCGGCTTCTTTGCGCGCCGTGATGTCGACCTCCATGCAGAAGATCTCTTCCATTACGTGGTCGTGTTTGACGGGGTAGTAGCACGAATACACCCAGTGGCGCCGGCCGACGGTGGACTGCACCAGCCAGTCGCTTGCCTGCGGCGCCTGGCCGGTACGCCAGATGGTGGCGATGACGTCTTCGAATTCGGTCTGGCGGCCGGGGTGGAACACCACGTCGCGAAACGCCCGGCCGATGGCATCGGCGGCGCGGATGCCGTAGAGTTCTTCGCTGGCGTGGTTCCAGAAGCGGATGATGCCGGCGCGGTCCATCGAGTGCACGGCCACCACCGGCGCCAGTTCGAGGGCCGTGACGAAATGGTAGAGCCAGCCAAAAGCATGCGGGTTGCCCCCGGCCCCGTCGTACAACGGGTTGAGGGCGGTCGGGCCGGTCTGAGCAGGCAGCGCCTCATCGAACCCGGCCTGCCTGGCTGCCGCACGATCCGGGGGGTCTGGCAATAGCTTGCTCATGGCAGCGCCTTTCGCTTGGGCAGTGACAGCAATCAGGAAGACAAGCCTGTCATTGGCATGCTGCGAGACACGCTCCGTTTGCGAGGCGGCGCTGCGCGCTGGCAGCGAGGCAATTGCACCCTGCCATCAGGTCGGGCAGCCAGCTGACCGCTTGTCGCATTCAGATGGCTCAGACTGCAATTACTGCGGTTAGTTCAATGATGAGATCAAGCGGGGCTGGCAGGCAGGGCTGCCGGGGCCACGGCTTCGCTGTCGCTGGTGCTGTCGTTGCTGCTGTCGCTGTCGTTGTCGCCGTCTTGCACGATGACATTGCCGTCAGCATCGAGTTCATTCTTTGGTTCGAGCTTGCGCTTGGCCTTGTCGTCGGCCTTGCGCTTCTTGTCGAGTTCCCGTTGCCGTTTTTCGTATTGAAAATTATTCCGTGCCATAGTCACCTCGATATGATGGGCGGTAGGGGCTACCGTCCTGACCGGCCATTATGGACTACCGCGCCGATCCCGGCTTGCCTTAACGCTAACCGCGGGGGTGGTGTTCGGTGTGCAGACGCTTGAGTCGTTCGCGCGCCACATGGGTGTAAATCTGCGTGGTCGAGATATCGGCGTGGCCCAATAGCAGTTGCACCACGCGCAGGTCGGCACCATGGTTGAGCAGGTGCGTGGCGAACGCGTGGCGCAGCGTGTGCGGTGACAGCGGCCCGGTGATGCCAGCCTTCTTGGCGTGCTTCTTGATCAGGATCCAGAACATCTGGCGCGTCATCGGGCCACCGCGGCTCGTGACGAACAGCGCGTCGTCCATCTGGCCATTGAGGATGATGCCACGCGCATCTTTCAGGTAGCGCTCGATCCAGCGCCGCGCCTCTTCGCCGAACGGCACCAGGCGCGTCTTGCTGCCCTTGCCCGTTACCCGCAGCACGCCATCGTTCAGACTCACTTCGACCAGCTTCAGGGCCACCAGTTCCGACACGCGCAAGCCGCTGGCATACATCAGCTCGAGCATCGTGCGTTCGCGCAGGCCCAGTGGCGTGGCCACGTCCGGCGCAGCGAGCAGTGCCTCGACCTGGCTTTCGTTCACCGTGTGGACGAAACGGGTCGGCTGGCGCGCCGACGCCATCTTGAGGCACGGATCGACGTCGATGCGGTTGCGGCGCAGCGCCAGCCCGTAGAAGCGCTTGAGCACCGACAGCCGACGGTTGGCCGTGCTCGGGCGTGAATCGGGATGGCGGTCGGCAAAATAGGCGGCCAGGTCGTCCGCGCCGACGGCCAGCAGGCCACGGTCGGGCTGGCGCGCGTGCAGCCAGGTGGCGAACAGGCGCATGTCGCGCCGGTAAGCGTCGAGCGAGTTCTTGGCCAGGCCCTGTTCCAGCCAGAGCGTGTCGCAGAACTCGTCGATCAGGGCCAGATCGACTGTTGTTGCCATGGACTTGCAGTGGCGCCTTCGTGGCGCAGCAACCAGCGTTTCACCGACAGGTGAAAGCCGTTTTCGTCATCCTGATTGGCAAAGCCGCCCAGGCCGCCGGTAGCGGTGACGCGGTGGCACGGGATCACGAGCGGGAACCGGTTGGCGCCGCAGGCCTGGCCGACGGCGCGCGGGGCCGAGCCGATCATGCGCGCCACGTGCCCGTAGGTGTGCACGGCGCCACGCGGGATCGCGTGGATGTGCTGCCAGACCTTGCGCTGGAACTCGGTGCCGGCCTCCAGCAGCGGCAGGTCGAACACGACATCGGGATCCTGCAGATACCGCGTAACCTGCTGCGCCGCACGGTCGGCAAGCGCGCTGTCGGCGCTTTTTTCGGCAAATGACGGCGGCAGGTAGACCAGCTCGCAGACCTTGTCATCGTCCGTGCGGATGCCCAGCGCGCCGAAGGGCGCCGGCACGATGGCATTGAACAACAGGGAGGCGCGATCTGGCTTCATGGAGACGGTTGGCAGTGCGGGGCGGGACCATCCCGCTGGCAGGCACTCCGGCATCTTACCCGCCGCAGTGAGTGCGCGGCCAGTGGTTTGGTGTCAGCACACGAAAAACAGGCGAAAAAAAAGCGCACCATCAGGTGCGCTCCAATTCGGGTCACGTCTCCGGTCGTTTGGCAGTGCCAACGACTTCTGTAAAACGTGCTGTCTCCTCGAATGTTCTCCGGTACGAGTACCGTTCTTATAGCAATGCTCCCCCAAAACCTGTACTGCTTGTTGCTGGCACTACACCGCACCACTTCAGTGCGTATGAGCGCCATGATAACGCAAATGCTTATAGAAAATGTATCTTTTAGGTCACAAAAACAGAAAATTGTTTTACTTATAAACAAAATGTCTTGGTGACCATGACCTGATGTTCAGCGTGCGACCTCGCGCAGGATAGCATGCACGGTCTCCTTGCCGATACGGCTTTCCATCTGGCCGTACACGGGCTGCAGCGCACGGCGCCAGTCGGCCTGCTGGGCCGGAGTGAGCGTATGGATCACGGTCGTGCCCGATTGACGGATTTTTTCCATCGATTCGTCGTTGGCGCGCTGGGCGATCTGCTTTTCATACACGGTTGCTTCGCGCATGGCCCGCGTCAGGATCGTGCGGGTCGCCGCGGGCAAGCCGTCCCAGAACTTCTTGTTGACGATCACGGCGTAACCCAGGTAACCGTGATTCGACACGGTCAGGTGTTTTTGTGTCTCGTGCATGCGCTGCGTGTACATGTTCGACGGCGTGTTTTCGGTGCCTTCCACCACCCCGTCGCGCAGTGCCGGCGCGGCTTCGGAAAACGCCAGCACCATCGGCTGGGCACCCAGCGCACGCATCTGCGCATCGAGCACCATGGACGCCTGGATACGCATGCGCACGCCATCGAAATCCTTCAGCGCGACCAGCGGCTGATTGGCCGACATGACCTTGAAACCGTTGTCCCAGAAGGCCAGGCCGGTGATGCCCTTCGGTTCGAGCTTGCGCAGCAGCTCGCGCCCGATGCGCCCTTCCGTCACCTTGTACAGCGCGGCCTTGTCCGGAAAAATATACGGCAGATCGAACGCTTCGAATTCGCGCACGCCCAGCGGCGAAAACTTGGCCAGCGACGGCGCCAGCATCTGCACGGCGCCCAGTTGCAGGGCTTCGAGTTCTTCGCGGTCCTTGTACAGCTGGCTGTTCGGATAGACTTCCACCCTGACCTGGCCGCGCGTCATTTGCTCGGCCAGCGCCTTGAACCGCTCGGCGGCGCGGCCCTTGGGCGTATCCGGCGCCACCACGTGACTGAACTTGATCACGATCGGCCCCTGTGCCCAAGCATTCATACTGGCGGCTGCGGCCAACACGGCGCACAGCGCGCGCATGGCCAGGGAATTGAGTTGCATGACGGTTCGATTCTTCCTGATGAAACGTTACACTGGCACATGTCGCATTGCCCGTCATCGCGACGAGGCCACGATGCGCCCGACAGTGTAACCAAAACAGGACCTTGCATGAAATTTCCGTTCATCCAGCCCGGGGCGACAGACGACCTGGACGCCGGGCCCGAGCCGCGCGCGCGCTCGCGCGGCTGGCGTTTCCTGCGCTGGATGGTGCCGATCCTGCTGGTCCTGCTGTTCCTGGCGGTGCTGATCTGGCTGCCGTGGCAGGCGCGCCAGATGGAAAGCAACGATCGGCAAGAGCAATTGATTGCCGATACGCTGTGGGTTGAGCAGACGCTGCGTTTCGAGCTGGCACGCAGCGAAGAAGCGCTGGCCGCACTCGGTGCCGACCTCGTCGTCGCGCCGCTGCCGCCGGCCAAGCTGACGGCGCGCTTCCGCCAGATGTTTACCAATGGCCCGGAACTGGTGCGCGTCGTCTGGAGCGATGCCGACGGCGTCCAGCAAGCCATCCACGGCAGCGACCTGCCCGCCACCGGCCTGCCCCAGGCTACCGTGCTGGCCGGCGAAATGGCGCGCTCGATCCGGCGCGGCCGCTACAGCGTGCCGTACGGCGCCACGGCCTCCACCCACGGCGTGATCGATTACTACCTGCCGCTGTTTCGCGGCGGCCAGTTCACCGGCAGCCTGGTGGCGACCTACAGCCTGCAAGTGCTGCTGGATGAAACGGTGCCGTGGTGGTTCGCGCAGGACAATGCGCTGACCCTGCTCGACCGCAACGAACTGCCGGTGGCCCGGCGCGCGTCGGGCGGGCCGGGCCGCAACGTCTACACGCACCAGCGCGAGCTCGACCTGCCCGGTGCCCAACTGGTGCTGTCGACCAACAGCGTCAAGCGCGCGCCGCAACTGCTGCCCAACCTGCTGGTCGGCTCGGTGATCGTGCTGGCGCTTGGCTTGTTGATGAGCCTGGCAGCGCTGTGGCGCCACATCTCGCGCACGCTGGCGGCCGAGGCTGCGCTGCGCCAGCAGATGGCGTTTCGCACGGCCATGGAAAATTCGCTGATCACGGGCCTGCGCGCGCGCGATCTCGAAGGCCGCGTCACGTACGTGAACCGCGCCTTCTGCCAGATCGTCGGCCTGTCGCAGGAAGAATTGATCGGCAAGAAGCCGCCGATGGCGTACTGGGCGCCCGAAGCGATGGCCGAATACGAAGACCGCTTCCAGGGCATCCTGTCGGGCAAGGTCACGCCGCAGTTCGAGACCGTGTTCCAGCGGCCCGACGAAGTGCGCGTGCCGGTGCTGGTGTTCGAGTCGCCACTGGTCGACGTCGACGGGCGCCATACCGGCTGGATGAGTTCGGTGCTCGACATCACCGATCGCAAGCGCGTCGAAGAACTCAATCGCCAGCAGGAAGAAAAGCTGCAGGCCAGCGCGCGCCTGGCCACGATGGGCGAGCTGTCGTCGATGCTGGCGCACGAACTGAACCAGCCGCTGGCCGCCATCTCGAGCTACACGGTGGGCGCCCTGAATATGCTCGACCGCGCCGCCGGCACCGGCCAGGAAGTCAAGCCCGGCATGCTGCGCCACGCACTCGAACAGGCGCGCCAGCAAGCCCAGCGCGCCGGCCACATCATCCGCAGCGTGCACGAATTCGTCAAAAAACGGGAACCGCTGCGCCAGGAACTGACGATCCGCAGCGTGATTGCCAGCGTGCATGCGCTGATCGAATTGCAGGCGCGCCAGGCCGGTGTGGTGCTGCGCGTGCACTTGCCACCGGGCCTGCCGCCGGTGCTGGCCGACCGCGTACTGCTCGAACAGGTGCTGCTGAACCTCACGCGCAACGGCATCCAGGCCATGCAGGATACCGTGCCCGACCAGCGCGTGCTGCGCATCGAGGCGGCGCACGTTGACGACCAGGTGGCCGTCTCGGTGATCGACCGCGGCCACGGCATTTCGGCGGAAGTGGCCGAGCGGCTGTTTTCGCCGTTCTACTCGACCAAGGCCGAGGGCATGGGCATGGGACTGTCGATTTGCCGCACGGCGATCGAGTTTCACGGCGGCACCCTGAGCCACGCGCCGTATCCGCCCGGGGGCACCGTGTTCACGTTTTCGCTGCCCGCGCAGGCAGGGAGCCGGGCGGTCGGCTAGAATCGCGTGCGGCGCCCTGCCCGACCATTACGGAGACCCCCATGCTGCACATCGTCGACGACGAAGAAGTCATACGCGATTCGCTCGCCTGGCTGGCGCAATCGCGCGGCCTCAACGTGCGCAGCTATACCGGCGGCCAGGAATTCCTCGACGTCATCAAGGACCTCGACGGCAGCGGCGACTGCGTGCTGCTCGACGTGCGCATGCCCGGCATGAACGGCATTGCCGTGTTCGACCAGTTGATCGGCCGCGGCCTGCTGCCGCGTCTGCCGGTGATTTTTCTGACTGGCCACGGCGAGGTGCCGATGGCGGTCGACTCCCTCAAGCGCGGCGCCTTTGATTTCTTCGAGAAGCCGTTCAACGACAATGTCTTGATGGATCGCGTCGAAGAGGCGCTGGCCGCCTCGCGCAGGGCCGCCACGTCCGCTGCGGTGCAGGCGCGACTGGCCACGCTGTCCACGCGCGAACGCGAAGTGCTCGACCTGATCCTGGCCGGCATGATGAACAAGGTCGTGGCCGACAAGCTCGGCATCAGCATG
Organism: Telluria sp. LT1R51-2; assembly: GCF_059685775.1. Classification (NCBI taxonomy): domain Bacteria; kingdom Pseudomonadati; phylum Pseudomonadota; class Betaproteobacteria; order Burkholderiales; family Oxalobacteraceae; genus Telluria; species Telluria sp. LT1R51-2. The sequence continues at coordinate 3,614,146 of NZ_JCASIM010000001.1, forward strand.
CGCACGGTCGAGGTGCACCGGGCCCATATCTTCGACAAGATGCAGGTCAAGACGGCGGTCGAACTGGCCGGCTTGCTCAAGTAAATACCGGCAGCGTGCTCGCGCTGCCTTCACACTGTCTTCATTTCCTGCGCGTAAAGGGTCTGAGGAGTCTGCAGCAGCCTTGTAAAATAAAGTCTGAACGCGCCGCGGCCAGGGCGCTGCGATGCACAGGCTTTTTCAGGAAACGCGCATGAACGAAAAGACAGTTGCAGACAAGATGTTTCTACGCACGGCGACATCGATGCTCGTGCTCAATGGCCAAGCCAATCCAACCGTGACAGCGCACATGCCGGCCGACATCGTCAAACAGGGGGACGGGCCGTTCGACGTCATCCTGATGTTTTGCATGGGTCAGAACGACCTCGCGCATTACCTGCCGCTCGCCAAACAACAGCTCAGTGACACCGGCTCGCTCTGGATCGCGTACCTGAAGCAGACGGCCTCGAAGGCAACCGATATCAACCGTGATTCGATCAATGCCTATGCCAAGGAGCATGGCATCACCGGGGTGGCCATGATTTCGATCGATGGCGACTGGTCGGCGCTGCGCCTGAAACGCATTGCGGTTTGAGCTCGTCGCATAGATTGAAGGAACATGCGATGCAAATCCTTCATAGATAACGCTTTAAGGTCCATAATAAGCAATCTATGAGGTAATTTATGCCGAAGAAATTGTCTGGCTCCGACGTCTGGCCAACCCTGGTTCTTGACCACCTTCAGATTTGGGGGCGCTGTATTCGCACTCAACGCCTGCAGCAGCGTATTACTGCAGCCGACTTGTGCCAGCGGCTGGGAATTTCAGCAGCGACACTGCGTCGCCTCGAACGCGGCGACCCTGGCGCTGCAGCCGGCTCCTACCTTACCGCGTTGCTGACCTTAGGCATTGCTGACGCAGCAACCCCGCCCGTACCTGCGGCGTTATGGCAAGAAACCGGTAGCATTCGGGTCAGATTACGCCAACAGCGCGAAGGCGGAGAGCCTAATGCAGACTATTTCTAAACCACTGTTTATCTACCTTCAACGACCTGACACGGCTGAGTGGGTAACCGTTTGCGCAAAGCGTCAAATCTCGATCGCTGGGGCGCTCTTGCCGTTGGTTCGGCACCCAAGCCTCCGACAGCCACATTTGACAGTCCGTCAGTACCGCAACTCAGCCAAGTCATTGAAGAGCTTGCAGCGATTGCGGAGCTCCGGCCAAGCGTGCGTGCCAACGTTCGCCGAAGACTAGTGCAAACCGCCAGCCTCGGCGGGGCTCGGCCGAAAGCTACCGTCCGGGATGAGAACGGACAGTTCTGGCTTGTCAAACCGCGCATCGCATCCGATATTGCCGATATCCCCCGACTCGAACACGCGTGCCAGCAATGGGGTGCCGGCAGCGGGCTGCATTTTGCGCGCACCGAGCTGCACCTCGAAAAGGATGGACGCAGCGCAGTGCGGGTCTTGCGCTTTGACCGTAACGGCCAGCACCGTCATATGTGCCTGAGTGCGGCCTCCATGCTGCAGGCCGAATATCCTGACAATCTTACGCAAACCGACCGCTGGAGTTACTCGCGCCTGGCCGACGAGTTGCGCCGTGTTGGCGCACCTGCCGATGACCGGAAGGAGCTCTTTGGACGCATGGTATTCAATGCAGTCTGCGGCAATGACGACGATCACGTGCGCAATCACGCTATTGTGTACCAGGCGCCTGAACGCATGTGGCGACTCGCACCAGCGTTCGATGTGGTCGCAAATCCGTCCGAAACGCCACGACGCCTGTCGATGCAGCTGGCGCTGGGACGCTTTGACATCTCACGTGAGGCGGTCCTTGCAGATGCCCTTCGATTCGGTTTCGATAACCGCGACGCGTGCAGTGCTTATCTGAATGAATTGTTGGGGCGAATGCGAGCATCGTTCGATGCATCGGTTGCGTGTCTGGACGAAGCATGGCGCCAGACACTGCATGAGCGGCTGCAGCACAACGCAACCATGCTGGGTAGTGAAGCGGCTTGGAAATAATCTGGATTGAACTGGTAGCGGTTCGACGTACTCATCAGCACATACGATGTTGCGCCAGCGCCCACGCCACATGCTCACGCACCAGCTCGGATGGATGATCGGCCCGCGTTTGCAGCGCTGCCACGATGGCCGCATCGCCAGGCAACTGCTGCGCCGCATTGCCCAGCCCCACCGCCAGATTGCGCAGCCAGCGCTCGTGCCCGATGCGCCGGATCGGGCTGCCTTCCATGCGCCGGTTGAATTCCGCTTCTTCCCACGCGAACAGGCCCACCAGGTCGCCCTCGCCCAGGCCGTTGCGCTCGTCGAAATCGGGCACCTGCGCCCGCTGCGCGAACTTGTTCCACGGGCACGCGACCTGGCAATCGTCGCAGCCGTAGATGCGGTTGCCGATCAGCGGACGCAACTCTTCGGGGATGCTGCTTTTCAGCTCGATCGTCAGGTACGAGATGCAGCGCCGCGCGTCGAGCTTGCCCGGGCCCAGGATCGCGCCGGTCGGGCACATGTCGATGCAGGCCGTGCAGCCGCCGCAATGCTTGCCGGTGGGCGGGTCGACCGGCAGTGGCAGGTCGATCAGGATCTCGCCAATGAAGAAGGTCGAGCCGGCCGCGCGCGACAGCAGCAGCGTGTGCTTGCCGCGCCAGCCCAGGCCGGCTTTTTCGGCCAGCGGCAATTCCATCACGGGCGCCGAATCGGTGAACACGCGAAACCCGAACGGACCAATTTCTTGCTGGATTTTCTCGGCCAGCGCTTGCAACCGGTTGCGCAGCACCTTGTGGTAGTCGCGGCCCCGCGCATACACCGACACGACGGCTGCGTTCGGGTCAGCCTGACGCAGGCGCTCCCCGGCGCGCCAGTCGCCCTGGCGCTCGGTTGGCAGATAGTCCATCCGCACCACGATTGCGCGCACGGTCCCGGGCACGAGTTCGGCCGGCCGCGCACGCTTCATGCCGTGGGTTGCCATATAATCCATCTCGCCGTGGTAGCCCGCATCCAGCCAGGCTTGCAGGCCTGCTTCGAGGTGCCCCAGGTCGACATCGGCAATGCGCACGTCGGCAAAGCCCAGCCCCGCGCCCCATCCCTTGATGGCGCGCGCTAGCTGGGGCAGGTCGACGGATGAGGTTGGGGAATCGGACATACCGGGGTGGGAACACCACAAGAAAAGAACGCAGCAGAATGCAGTACAACACGCTATTTTATGCCATGCAGCCCATCAAAGCGCACCAGCACTACTATTTGCCGGACGAGTCGGCCACCGATGCACTGGGCGGCGCGCTAGCCCGCGCGCTGGCGCCGGGCCTCGTCATCTACCTGCACGGCGACCTGGGCGCCGGCAAGACTGCACTCACCCGCGCCCTGCTACGCGCGCTGGGTCACACGGGCACGGTCAAGAGCCCGACCTACACGTTGTCGGAGCCATACAACGTGATGCTTGACGACAATCCTCTGAGCGTGATCCACTACGATCTGTATCGCATGTCGAGTCCGGAAGAATTCCTGGACGCCGGCTTTCGCGAAGATTTTGACGGCCACAACGTCTGCATCGTCGAATGGCCCGAAAAAGGCGAGCCCGTGTTGCCGCCGCCGGACATCCGTTTACTGCTGAGCGTCAGTGGAAACGGCCGTGCTGTAGAATTGCAAGCGTTGTCTGAATTGGGCCTGCTATGCCTCGATCGTCTCGCTTTCCTCCCGCCGCACCAGTAACTACGCCCTCAACACGCCGCCGCGTCATGCTCAAGGCCGGCGGGACACTGCTGCTGTCCGTCGTCGCCCCCCTGCCCGCCAGCGCCAACCAGATCCTGGCAGTACGCGTCTGGCCCGCGCCCGAGTACACCCGCGTCACGCTCGAAAACGACACCGACCTCAAGACCGAGCATTTCCTGATTCCCGATCCGCCGCGCCTGGTCGTCGACATCGACGGCCTGGGCCTGAGCCCCACGCTCAAGAGCCTGGTGGCCAAGATCGAATCGAACGACCCATACATCAAGCAGGTGCGCGTGGGCCAGAACCGGCCGAACGTCGTGCGCCTGGTATTCGACCTGAAGGCCGAAGTTAAACCGCAGGTGTTTACGCTCGCGCCCGTGGCCGGCTACCAGCACCGCCTGATCTTCGACCTGTACCCGGTCACGCCGGTGGACCCGATTGCGGCGATGATCGAAAGCGGCGAATGGAGCACCGGCACGACCAAGACCGTGGCGGCCGGCACGCCGGCGCTGGGCGACCCGGTATCCGGCCCGCCGGGCGCGACGATGCCCGCTACCGTGCTGCCGCCATCCGGCGCCGTCGGTACGGGCACTGCGGCGGCGGCAGGCGCCATCGTCGCCACCACGCCACCGGTGCAGATCCCGACCCCGCCGCCAGTGGCGCCGCGCACCCAGCCGAATGCCGGACCGGACGCCATTGCCCGGCTCGAAGCCGAGATCTCGGGCCTGCGCGGCACACCGCCGGCCCAGGCGGTGCAACCGACGCCCGGCAGGGCCGGTGCACGTCCGTCGCAGAAAGTGGCGCGCATGGTTACCATCGCGCTCGACCCGGGCCACGGCGGCGAAGACCCGGGCGCCATCGGCGCCAACGGCAGCCGCGAGAAGGACATCGTGCTCGAAGTGGCCAAGCGCCTCAAGACCAAGCTCGAACAATTGCCCAACACGCGCGTGATGCTCACCCGCGACGGCGACTTCTTCGTGCCGCTCAATACCCGCGTTGAAAAGGCGCGCAAGGTGCAGGCCGACCTGTTCGTGTCGATCCACGCCGACGCCTGGGTCTCGCCGACCGCGCGCGGCTCGTCGGTATTCGTGCTGTCTGAAAAAGGCGCCAGTTCCAGCGCCGCGCGCTGGCTGGCCAACGACCAGAACCGGGCCGACCTCGTGGGCGGCGTGAACCTGGCCGGTGGCAGCACCGACCGGCAGCTTGCCAGCGTGCTGTTCGACCTGTCGACGACGGCGCAGATCAACGACAGCCTCAAGCTCGGCAAGGCCGTACTGCGTGAAATCGGCGGCATCAACCGGCTCCACAAGGCATCGGTCGAGCAGGCCGGCTTTGCCGTGCTCAAGGCGCCGGACATCCCGTCGATCCTGGTCGAGACCGCCTTCATCTCGAACCCGCAGGAAGAAGCACGCCTGAACGACAACGGCTACCAGGACCAGCTGGCCAATGCCATCACGAACGGCATCCGCCGTTATTTCGCCGACAACCCGCCGATGGCCAAGAGCCGACAAACCTGACATGGACCACATCACTTTCGGGCAGCTGCCCGCGATCCGCATCACGGCGCCCGACGGCGCCACTGCCATCATCACGCTGTACGGCGCGCACCTGGTCTCGTGGCATGGGGCCGATGGCGGCGAACGCATGTTCCTGAGCGCCCGCTCGGCGCTCGACGGCAGCCGCGCGATCCGTGGCGGCGTGCCGGTGATCTTTCCCCAGTTCGCCGAGCAGGGCGACGGCATGCGCCATGGCTTTGCGCGCGTGTCCACCTGGCGCCTGGAAGACAGCGGCGTCGAGGATGGCGCGGCGTGGGCCGTGTTCGGCCTGAACAACGCCGATCTGCCGCCGGCCATGGCAGGCGCGTGGCCGCACCGGTTCGCGCTGCAACTGCGCGTGACCGTGCGCGCCAATGAACTGAGCATGGCCTTGAATGTCCGTAACACGGGCGAGGCGGCGTTCCCGTTCGCAGCGGCGCTGCACAGCTACCACCTCGTGCCGCATCTGGCCGACGTGCGTATCGAAGGGCTCGAGGCGGGCACGCTGTCGATCGCCGACAAGCTCGACGTGGTGTACGAGCAGGTCGACGACACCATCTTCCTGGGCACCTGGGCGCGCGTGCTGACGCTCGAGCAGGAAGGCTTTTCCGATGCGGTCGTGTGGAATCCGGGCGCAGCCGACACGGCGGCGCTGCCGGACATGGAAGATGAAGAGTATCAGCGCTTCGTCTGCATCGAACCGGCACAGCTGACGCCGGTGCAGCTCGTGCCTGGCGCGGCCTGGGAAGGCCGCTACAAGGTCAGCTGAGCATTTACATCGACTCTTTGATCATCCGTCCATTGCTCGGCTGCACAGGCCGCGCATTGTATGGATACAGCCGCGAGAACAGCGCCATCTGTTGCGGCGAAGCCGTCATCGGCTGCTTCATCACGATCCACAGCACGTTCTCGGTACAGGGCGGCTCGCTCAGCGAACCCATGTACGTGAAGTAATCGCGCCGCGCCGGCAGGATCTCGTTCACGTTCAGCACGATCGACGGCGTCACGGTCGTCAGCTTTTCCAGCGGCAGGTTGTTCCACACGGTCTGGATCATCGGATTGGCATCGCCACGCTCGAGCTGCACCGCCAGCACGGCGATCTTGTTGTCGTAGCTCTTGTGCACCATGTGCACCACCATCTCGGTGCCGCGGCCATTGACACGTTCTTCGCCCGGGCGGTGGAAGTGGAACTGCTGCAGCTCGTAGGTGGTGCCGCCCACGGTCAGGAAGTTCCCGCCCGCGACATTGACTTGCACCGTGTGGCCATTGTCGACCTCGTTGAATGAGCTCGGCTGATAGTCGAACGTGATCTGTTCGAGGTTGACCTTCATGCCATCGCGCAGGTCGATGGGCGACTGGCGATTGCCGGTATTACAGGCCGCCCATGCCGTATTGATCTTCGACCAGTTCTCGGGACCGAACTCGCCGTCATAACTCCAGTGCGTGCCATTCTTCGGCCTGGCAGTTTCGACGGCCACGGCCGCCACCATCGCGGCCTCCTTCTTGCGGCGCGCGTCGGCGGCCTTGCGGGCGCGCGCCGCTTCTTCGGCGCGCAGGGCCTGCTTGGCGCGCAGCTCGGCGAGCTTTTCGGCAATGCGCACCGACAGGTCGACCTCGGTATCCTCTTCGGATTTCGCGGGCGCAGCCGCAGCGGCAGCAGCAGGCGCAGTGGCGGCCGGCTTGAGGTTCGGCCGGATCGACGCAATCGCAGGCTTGGCCGGCTCGGCCACGGGCTTGGCGGTCTTCGGTGTCGGTTCATTCGCCTGCGCCAGGGCGGTGACCAGGCCCAGCGTACATAGTGCGATCAGGTTACGCATGTGATTTTCGGATAGTTTGATTCTCTCCATCCTTTATCGGACTCAGCGCCTGTAACTTGAGTGCGCACGGGCAACATGGGGACTTAATTCGTCGGATTAGCCAGTTTGCAAGCCTTCGCAACAACATCCCGTGTCGTTCTTGCATCGCCCGCCCTACGCGCTTTGCCCTCGATTACAATTGCCCGATACTTATAACGACAGGGGGAGCAGATGCAGGCAGCGTCATCAAAAAAGAACACGATCCACGCAACCGTCGGCGCAGCACTGTGCGCGCTGCTGTCCATGACCAGCGCGCACGCCGCGGCGGCGAAGACCGAGCAGGAATTGCCGCCCAGGCTGACAGTGGCCGATGTCGTCAAGGCATCCAAAGCGGCCGAATGGCGCGCGCTCGACCCCGAGAACACGATGTACATCGAGCTGCCAACGGGCCGCGTTGTCATCGAACTCGCGCCCCGCTTCGCGCCGAACACGGTCGCCAACATCCGCGCGCTGGTGCGCGAGCGCTACTTCGACGGCTTGTGGGTGATGCGCGCGCAGGACGGCTTCGTCGTGCAATGGGGCGACCCGGATGAAGAAAAGCCGCGCCCGTTCAAGGCCGCCAAGACCGTGGCCGCTGAATTCACCGTGCCGTACACGAAGAGCGACACCTTCACGCGTCTGAAGGAACGCGACGTCTACGCGCCGCAGGTCGGCCACGTCGACGGCTTTCCCGTCGCGCGCAATCCGGCAACCCGGCAAACCTGGCTGCCGCACTGCTACGCGATGATCGGCGCGGCGCGCGACAACGGCGCCGACACCGGCAACGGCTCGCAGCTCTACACGGTGATCGGCCACGCGCCGCGCCACCTGGACCGCAACATCACGGTCGTGGGCCGCATCGTGGCCGGCATGCCGCTGCTCACCGTGATGCCGCGCGGGACCGCCGCCGCAGGCTTCTACGAAAAGGCCGAGCAGCGCACGCCGATTGCCAGCGTGCGCATGGCGGCCGACGTGCCGCCCGCCGAGCGCAGCAAGCTCGAAGTCATGCGCTCGGACAGCGCTGCGTTCCAGGCCCTGATCGACGCCCAGCGCAATCGCGGCGGCCCGTGGAGCAAGGTGGCCGCCGGCGCGATCGACCTGTGCAACGTGCCGATTCCCGTGCGCGAGCAGCCTTGACGACACGGGGGCGGGGCAATTTGCAGCCGGGGACGATCCGGGTCTTTTTCGACGGGCTATAATCTGCGGATGAACGCCCCTGCCCCGACCATCCGCCCCATCCAGCAGCTTCCCGACCAGCTCATCTCGCAGATCGCCGCCGGCGAAGTGGTCGAGCGGCCCTCGGCCGTCGTCAAGGAGTTGCTGGAAAATGCGCTTGACGCCGGTTCGACCACGATCACCATCCGCTTGGAAGAAGGCGGCGTCAAGCGCATCGCCATCACCGACAACGGCCGCGGCATCGCGCCCGAGCAGCTGCCCCTTGCGCTGGCGCGCCACGCGACGTCCAAGATCGCGTCGCTGAGCGACCTGGAAAACGTGGGCACGCTGGGCTTTCGCGGCGAAGCGCTGGCCTCCATTGCCTCGGTGGCCTCGGTGCGCGTGACCTCGCGCACGGCCGACGCTGCGCACGCGTTCGAGATCGTCGGCTCGCACGAAGGCGTGGTCGCCCCATCGTCGGGCGCCTGCGGCACCACGATAGATGTGCAGGATCTGTACTTCAATACGCCGGCGCGGCGCAAGTTCCTCAAGTCCGAACAGACCGAATACGCCCACTGCGCCGAAGTCGTGCGCCGCATCGCGCTGTCGCGCCCCGACGTGGCCTTCAGCCTGTCGCACAACGGCCGCACGATCGACCACTGGAACGTCAGCGAAGCGGCCAAGCGCAGCGCCCACATCCTGGGCAACGATTTTGCCGAGGCGCGCCTGGCGCTCGACGAAGCGGCCGGCCCGCTGCACCTGCACGGCTACGTCGGCCTGCCGACGGCCTCCAAGGCGCGCGCCGACGGTCAGTTCTTCTACGTGAACGGGCGCTTCGTGCGCGACAAGGTACTGGTGCACGCGGTCAAGGCGGCCTACCAGGACGTGCTGCACGGCGACCGCTTCCCGGCGTATGTGCTGTCGCTCGACCTCGACCCGGCGCTGGTCGACGTCAACGTGCACCCGTCGAAAACCGAGGTGCGCTTTCGCGACAGCCGCGCGGTGCACCAGTTCGTGTTCCACGCGGTGCAGCGCACGCTGGCGCAGACGTCAGCCACCGCGCATGGCAGCGTGCCGGGGCCAATGACCGCGGCCGAGGTGCGCCCGAGCGGCACGCCGCTATGGCAGTTGTCGCAATCGCCATCGCAGCCGCAGCAGCGCCCGCACGAGCAGACCTCGTTCGGCGCGCAGCTCACGCAGACCTTTTCGCCGTCGCCGTACGCAGCGGGCAGTCGCTGGGACGATGCAGCTACCGGAGGCGGCGTGCCCCAACGCCTTGAAGCCTACGGCGCGCTGTTTGCCTCCGATGCGGCCAGCAGTTCGTCTGGCACTGCGTCTAGCAGTGCGTCCAGCTCGGCGCCGATGCCGGTGCCCATGACGGCGGCCGACAAGCCGCTGTCGAACGACGACTTCCCGCTCGGCTTCGCGCTGGCCCAGCTGCACGGCATCTACATCCTGGCGCAGAACACGCGCGGCCTGGTGCTGGTCGACATGCACGCGGCGCACGAGCGCATTCTGTATGAGCAGATCAAGAACGCGCTCGACGCCCAGGCGCAGGGCCAGGAAATGCAGGTGCAGGCGCTCCTGATTCCGGTGACGTTCTACGCCGACGCGATGGAAGTCGCCACCGTGCACGAGCACGCGGACACGCTGGCAACGCTGGGCTTCGATATCGCGGCCCTGTCGCCGACGACGCTGGCGGTGCGCAGCGTGCCGACGCTGCTCAAGAACGCCGACGCGCAAACGCTGGCGCGCGACGTGCTGCGCGACGTGCGCGAATTCGGCGGCTCACGCGTGCTGATCGAACGACGCAACGAGCTGCTGGGCACCCTCGCCTGCCACACGGCGGTGCGCGCCAACCGCATCCTGAGCCAGCCCGAAATGAACGCGCTGCTGCGTCAGATGGAAAGCACCGAGCGCGCCGACCAATGCAACCACGGCCGCCCGACCTGGGTGCAGCTCGAGATCTCCGCGCTCGACAAGCTCTTCTTGCGCGGTCAATGATGGGTAACATGAACAAACCGCTGGCCGTGGCCATCATGGGCCCGACCGCTTCCGGCAAGACCGCCGCCGCCCTGCGCATCGCCCAAACGCGCCCCGTCGAAATCATCTCGGTCGATTCGGCCCTGGTGTATCGCGAGATGGACATCGGCACCGCCAAGCCCACGCCGGCCGAACTGGCCGCCGTGCCGCATCACCTGATCGATATCCTCGATCCGCTCGATGCGTATTCGGTGATGCAGTTCAGGAACGATGCGATCCGCCTGGTGGCCGAGATCACGGCGCGCGGCGCGCTGCCGCTGCTGGTGGGTGGCACGATGATGTATTTCAAGGGCCTGGTCGAGGGACTGGACGACTTGCCCACCGCCGACATGGCACTGCGCGCCGCGCTCGACGCCGAAGCGGCGCGCATCGGCTGGCCCGGCATGCACGACAAGCTGCGCGCGCTCGACCCGGTCACCGCCGACCGGCTGGCGCCAAACGACGCCCAGCGCATCAACCGGGCACTGGAAATCATCGAACTGACCGGCAAGCCGATGTCGGCGCTGCTGGCGCTGCGCACGAAGCCCGTACTGCCGTTCAGGCTCGTGTCGTTTGGCCTGGAGACCGATGACCGCGCGGTGCTGCACAAGCGCATCGCGCAGCGTTTCGATGCGATGCTGGGCACGCGCGACGACAGCGGGCTGGTGGCGGAGGTGGCGCGGCTGCGCGCCCGAGGCGACCTGTCGCCGCTGCTGCCGTCGATTCGCTGCGTGGGCTACCGCCAGGTCTGGGATTACCTCGACGGGCGCATCGACCGCGCCACGCTGCGTGAGACGGGCATCATCGCCACGCGCCAGCTGGCCAAGCGCCAGATCACGTGGCTGCGCGCGATGCCGGACCGGATCGTCATCGATTGCCTGGGGCCGGATCCGGCCGGCGCGATGCTGGCCCAGCTTGCGCTGTTGGAAAAATGACATGCGCAGCAACTATTTGTGACCCACACGCCCCCGCGATCTTGACAGCCATCCACTCACGCCGGATAATACTTGCCGTTGCGGTGATATAGCTCAGTTGGTTAGAGCACAGCACTCATAATGCTGGGGTCGGTGGTTCAAGTCCACCTATCACCACCAAAGATTTCAGGCGATGGCCTGGCTCCAACGAGTCAGGCCATTTTGCTTTGCCAGTTCCGGTGATATAGCTCAGTTGGTTAGAGCACAGCACTCATAATGCTGGGGTCGGTGGTTCAAGTCCACCTATCACCACCACGAAGTCAAAAGGCCGCTGATCCAAAAGGTTCAGCGGCTTTTTTCATGCCCATCCTGTCCGCATCGTGTTGCCCGAGCATCGGTCACGTGGCAGGCCACTACCCCGCAATGGCAATTCCCCGATGCCGATCGACATGTCACAAGACAGCGAGTCGTTGCACCGTGTCGGGTCGCGTGCGCTTGCATCGCGCATCGCGCATCGCTCTTCACGCGTATTTCCACCGCGATGACAACCGGGGTGATACATGGCTGTTACTTCCGTGATTGTCCGAACCCAGCTATGTTTGAGCGGTGTTTCCTCTATGACACCTGATTTTATGGGCCATGGATATCACTGTCATTTCCAGCGTTCGAACGTATCGAAACTGTCACGTCGCGCAGTTTTGATCATCCCAATCAAGCGACTATCAAAGGAAATATTATGGCTCTGAAGATCATCACCGCATTCTATGGCGACGCTACACGTGGCGCGGATGTCACGGCACAAGTTCAAGCCATTGTGGCAAACGGAAACGATGATGTCTCGATCAGCAATCAGTCATTGGGCGGCGATCCTGATTTCGGCACCAGGAAACAATTTGGCGCCGTGTACTTTCATGAGAACGGCACAATTGCATCGATTGTCGGGCAAGAAGGCGACACGCTCGATTTCGTGAAGTAATTCAGCTATTTCAATAAGATCCGGCACCGCTGCAAGAATTTCTGCGAATGTTGACATGGCATCAATGAATGCAGCGGGACCGCGATCACATATCGCAGCAATTCAATGTAACAGACCGGTCGCCCGGAAAAATTCATCACGATTTAACGATCTTACTGCCAGGCGCATCACCCAACGATGATTGCGAGATCGTTGTTTATTCCCTCAGCTGCTGAACTTCGATGCTTCCGGTGAATCCGGACTGTCCACCTGCTGCCGCAAGGCGCCCCTCTCCCAAGGTGTCAGGCAAGCGCTGATCCGGTTGCCGCGTGACGCTGCCTGCCTGAGGTAATTTCGCAGCACCCCCGGTTGCCCCCATCGATCACGCACACTACGCAGGCCTGCCAGCCAGACAATGTTTTGGCTTGTCGAAAGAAGGCTAGCCCTGCGCCACAGTGCATAATGTGCGAAATAATTCATAAAAAAAGTGGCTTCACCCTATGGCGAACATCCGGCGCTCCCTGTTCATCAACTTCTTCACCTCGACAGGCGGCACCGTCGTCCAGTTTGCCGTCACGCTGTTTCTGGCCCGCGTACTGAGTCCCAGCGATATCGGCATCTATTCGATGACCATCGTGTTCATCAATATCGCCCATATTTTCCAGGACTTCGGCGTCGGCAGTTATCTGCAGCGGGAAAAAGAACTGACGCCGGAAAAACTGCGCGCTGCCACGGGCGTGATTTTTACGACCTCGTGGATGATTGCCGCGGCCATCTACGCCGGCAGCGACTGGTTTGGCGAATGGTTCAATGAACCCAAGATGGTGCCCGTGATGAAGGTCCTCGCGATCTGCTTCGTGTTCATCCCGTTTGGCTCCATCACCAATTCGTTGCTGATACGCGATTTCGCGGCGGGCAAGCAGGCATGGGTCACGGCGGTGAGTACGGCAACGTCGGCGGCGACCTGCATCGTCCTTGCCCTCATGGGTTTTGGCGCACTGAGCATGGCCTGGGCCAATCTCGTCAACATCATCACGTGCGCGATTGCCTACATTCCCTTCCGGCCCAAGTATCTTCCATGGATGCCCTCCTTCAGGCACTGGCGCGACGTCGTGCATTTCGGGATGAGTTCGCTCCTCACAAATTGCCTGAGCTCGATTAACAATTCGATTCCCGATATCCTTCTCGGGAAACTGGGCAATGCGACCCTGGTCGGCTTTTTCAGCCGGGCCAATTCAACCGTCACGATCTTTTTCCACATTGCCGGCAGTACGGCAAATTACGGGTCGGTGTCGTATATCGCCCAGGCCCACCATCGCGGCGAGTCGGTTGGCGCCTTGCTGAACAAGGCGACGTCGCTGTTGACCGGCATTGCCTGGACAGCACTTGGATTGACGTATGTGTTCGCCACGGACATCATCACCGTGCTGTATGGCGAGAAATGGCTGCCATCGGTACCGGCCATCGACGGCCTGCTGGTCGCCTGCGCCATCGGCACGATTTTCAACTACTACCCGGCAGCCATGACGGCGATCGGCAGGCCGTTCCTGGCCTCGTTCCCGATCGCGGTGACGCTTGCCTCGCGTGTGGCATTTGCCTTTGCCCTGTTTGACGGCAGCATTCGCAGCTTCTCGTGGGTGATTTGCGGCGCGACCATCGTTGCGATGCCCGTGCTGCTGATCCAGCAACGCATCTATTTTCGTCACCGGCTGTCGACCATGCTGGTCGCGTTATGGCCCAGCGCTGCCGTGGCGATCATTTGCATGGCGGGCGCGGCGTTTCTCAAACTGGCCTTTCCTGCCTCATTCGCACCGGCGCTCGTACTTCTTGCCTCGGCCCTGCCGCTGGCGTGCCTCTGGTACTTGTCACTTCGTCTCACAGGGCATCCATTAACTGCAGAAATCCATAAAATGGCCGCCGGGTTCCGGGCGCGTATTGCATAAACGGGCGGCAATGCCAAGCTTATTCTGATGACATGACGGGTCAGTTGGTTTGAGGCGACAGAACTTTATTTTGGCCGCAACTGGCACATTGCCGGTGATATGATAATAACAATTGTCATTGCTGGAAAAACTCGGTGTTATTCATTGCGACAGACAATCTCCGTTGTGTGTCGTTTTATTCCTGCAATTACACATTCCCCTTGTTTACCGAGTGCCGTCCCGAACCAATTGGCCATAATGCCAGACCCTAAACATCCGTTGTCCCAGTACGTGTTTGTCGTTTTCGCCGACGATTGGGGTCGTCACCCGTCCAGTTGCCAGCATTTATTCTTGCGAATTATTCCGCACGTGCAGGTTATCTGGGTCAATACCATTGGCCTGCGCACGCCGCGATTGAATCTGCATGATTTCAAACGGACCATGCAGGTCATTCATGCATGGATTCGGCCCCATGCCCGGCTCAGAGCACGTTCGCCAAACCGCACCCGGCAGATTGGCAATGACTGTTCCACGCCGTCAGCCAGCAACGCCGTGTTCCCGTATATCGTCAACCCGGTCATGTGGCCATCGTTCCAGGGCCCCACGTCCACCGCGCTGAACCACCACCTTCTCTCGGGCGCAGTGCATGAAGCGCTGCGGCATGTGGCGCCGGGCAAGCATCCCATTCTGGTGAGTACGTCGCCCATCGTGCCCGGCCTGTTTCGCGACCATGTCTTCAAACGAAAAATCTATTACTGTGTCGACGACTTCACGCACTGGCATGGCATCAATGGCCCGGCCATGCATCGCCTGGAACAACAAACACTGCACGCGTGCGACCTGATGATCGCCACCTCGACCTCGATTCTCGACACGCGGTCACCACACGCGAAAGCGTCGACGCTGCTGACCCATGGCGTGGACCTGGCGCATTTCTCGGGTGCCAGCCCCGATCCCGACAGCCCGCTGGCTGCCTTGCCGCACCCGATAGTCGGCATGTTCGGCGTATTCGACCAGCGTGTCGATGGCCAGGCCCTCAAGGCGGCCGCGCGCCTGTCACCGCAGGCAAGCTTCGTCGTCCTCGGTCCAGTCATGGATCGCCAGCCCGGCGAATTTCATGATGTGCCCAACCTGCACTTCCTGGGCGCCGTGCCGTATGCCGACTTGCCCGGCCACGTCGCCCATTTCGACCTGTGCATCCTGCCGTATGTGGTCGATGCATCGACCTGGAACATCAACCCGCTCAAGCTCAAGGAATACCTGGCCACGGGCAAACCCGTGATCGCCTCGCCCCTGCCCGAGGCGATCCGATTGGCCGCCTACCTGACCCTGGCTGCGCCGGACGCGTTCCCGCAGGCAGTGGCAGCGGCCCTGGCCACGCTCGAGGCCGGTCCGGCAGCACAATCCGACGCCGCACGCAGCCGCCTCGCGGATTTTCTCCACAGCGAAAGCTGGGAAGCGAAGGCAAAAAGCTTCCTGTCCGACGTCATGGTCGATCTGTGAGCAATCCATGAACGAGCGTATCCGCATCCTTTGCATCGCAACCATGTTTCCCAATCCACGGATGCCGGTGCATGCCCAGTTCGTCAAGCAGCGACTGGATGCGTTGTCGGACAAGGTCGATCTGATCGTGGTGTCGCCGATCCCCTGGTTTCCCGGCGAACGGTATTTTGCGCGCTACGCCAACCGCAGCCAGATCGCGGCGCAGACCGACGCGAACGCGTATCCAACCTTCTTCCCGAAGTTCTTCTCGATCCCGGCGGTGCTCAAGCCACTGGAGGGTGTCTTCCTGGCGTTCGCGCTGCGGCGTTTCATCGCCGCCCATGGCCTCGAGGGCAAGATAGACGTGCTCGATTGCCACCTGGCGTTTCCGGAAGGGTTTGCAGGCGCCCTGCTCGCCCGCATGATTGGCAAGCCGTATGTCGTGACCTTGCGCGGCCACGATATCAACGATCTTCCCAGGTTTCCCGTGCGGATCCGGCAAGTGCTGTTCGCGCTGCGCCACAGTGCGCGCTACTTCGGCGTTGCCAGAGCGCTGGTCGATGGCGCCATCCGGCTGGGCGCGCCGCCGGACAAGGGTTACGCGTCCACCAATGGCGTGGACACGGCGCGGTTTCGTCCCACGGCAAAGATGGCGGCCCGCGCGGCGCTGGGCTTGCGCACCGACCGGCGCTATATGCTGTCGGTATCGCACCTGGTGCCACGCAAGGGCATCGATATCCTGCTGCGCGCCCACGCCCTGCTGCGCGCCGGAGGGCACACGGATCTGTGCTTCATCGTCGTCGGGCAAGGGGGCGAGGAAGGCGACTGCGAAGCCGATCTGCGCGCGCTCGCGACCGAACTCGGGATCGCCGAACACGTCGTCTGGGCGGGCGCGGTACTGAACACCGACCTGCACGCCTGGTACTCCGCGGCCGACGTGTTTTGCCTGGCCAGCGAAAAGGAAGGCTGGCCCAATGTCGTCCTCGAGGCCATGGCCTGCGCCACGCCGGTGGTGGCGCACCGCACCTGGGGCGTACCCGAGATCATCACGGGGCCGGACCTGGGCATCCTGGTCGACGCCCGCGAACCGGCGCCGTTCGCGCACGCCATCGGCCTCGCGCTGGAGAATGACTGGGACCCGGCGCGGCTACGGGGTTATGCGCTGGAAAACACCTGGGACAAGGTGGCCGACGGACTCCTCGCGCACTTCCAGGCGATCGTCAGGCCCGCTCAGAAAGCGGGGGTCAGGTCTGACAAACGGACACAAGCTCAGCCGTAATACTCGCTCAGAAAGCGGGGGTCAGGTCTGACAAACGGACACAATCTCAGCCCTAGTACCAGTACATTGGAGCTTACAGATGAGGCCGTGTCCATTTGTCAGACCTGACCCCGGCTGTACGCAAGCGAAGTCGAAACCGCCTGATAATTGGCCCCCGCTGCCAGCGACATTGGCAACGCCAACTCCACGCTTCTTACTCCGGCGTGCGCCACTCGCCGTCGGACGCATTTTCATCGAGCGCGAAGTCGCCGCGCGCCAGCGCCAGCAGCACCTCGTGCGCCGCTTGCACATGCTCGGCCGGGACCAATAACCGCACGCCGCCCAGCGCAGGCGCCAGCAGCAGGTCGGTCTGCATCAGGTGCGCGTCGGCCAGCATCGCCGGGATGCCGGATGCTTCCAGGCAGCCCTGCGCCAGGGTGGCGTCCACGGGAATCATGTAGCGGGCCACGACGTACAGATCGCGCTCGGGCACGGCTTCGATGTCGGGGTGGGCGGCGAGCCAGTCGTTCAGGGAGAGCGTGTGCATGAGGGTTCCTTGACTAGCGCAGCAGTGCGGGGAGATGCGACAACAGGTACAGGATCACGCCGATCATCCCGCCCACGATGGTGCCGTTGATGCGGATGTATTGGAGGTCCTTGCCGATATTGAGTTCGATCTGCGCCGACATTTCGCGGTCGTCCCATTGCTTGACGGTGTCGGCGATGTGGCGTGTGAGGTAGCCCGCGAATTCGGGCGCCACGCCGCGCGCGGCGGCCTCGAGGTTCTCCTGCAGCGACTGGCGCAGCTGCGGATCGTCGCCCAGCGCCTTGCCGATCCAGGCGCCCATGCCGACGATGCGGCGGCGCATGCTCGAATCGTCGCTGGCCAGGTCGCGCTTGAGCCACGCCTTCAGCTCGGTCCAGAGCGAGCCGACATACCCGTTAAAGGTGGCGTCTTCGAGCAGGTAGCGCTTGACGTCGTCGGCTTTGGCCAGAAAGTCCGGATCGACTTTCAGGCGCTCGATGAAATCGGCCACGTACTCGTCGAAACGTTCACGCAGCGGATGCGCGGGGTCGGCCGCGACCTTGTTGAGAATACCCGAGGCCAGGCGCACGGCGATGTCGGCGCCCTTGCGGCCAATCAGTTCGGACGGCAACATGCGCTCGACCAGCGCGTAGTCTTCCTTGAGCCAGTCGACGATGCCATTGGCAATGGCGCCCTGGGTCTCGGTATTGTCCAGCAGATGGGCAAGCTGGCGGATGCCTTCGTCGAGCAGTTGCTGGTGGCGCCGGCCGCGCGTCAGGCTCTCGAGGATCGCGCCGCCCGACTTCGACAAATCGACGCTGCCCACCATCGTGTGCACTGCGCGCCGGATGACGTTCTGCACCGGGGCATCCTCGATGAAGTCGAGCATGAAGGTGGCGGCGCGCACCAGGTGCGCGCCCATCAGTTCGGTATTCACGGGTTTGGCCAGCCAGTCGGCCAGCAGTTGCACCGGGTCGTGGCGGCGGATCAGCTTGAGGATCGACTCGGTGTCGAGGAATTTTTCGCGCACGAACAGCGCCAGGTTGTCGGCGATCTTGTCCTTGTTGCCGGGGATGATGGCCGTGTGGCGCGAGATGATCGGGATCGGGATGCGCTTGAACAGCGCCACCACCGCGAACCAGTCGGCCAGCGCGCCGACCATCGCGGCTTCGGAAAACGCGCGCAAGAGGCCCGTCCACCAGGTCTGCGGCAGCAGCAGGCTGACCACGAACAGCACGGCCGCGCCGACGAAGAAGCCGAGGGCGATCAGTTTGGACTTGCGCAGTTCGTCGTGCTTGTGCATGCGGGGCGGCCCGGCTGTGGCGATGGTGCCATGCTAGCCGACTTCGCGCGCGCGTGACGCGCCGGCTGCCTTTGGCGCATCAATCCTGCACCACCTGCACCCGCCTTACGCCGCCACTTCTTCCTCGCACAAGGTCAGCTTTGCGCAGCGCTGTCCGTGCAGCTGCGGCAGCAGCAGTTCGCTGCGTGCTTCCAGCAGCGCAAACACTTCATCCTTCGACAGCACGTACTGCTCCAGCAGCGTGTCCTTGAGCGACTCCATCATCAGCTTGTAGTCGCGGATCGCGTCCAGCGTGTAGCTGTACAAGGCATCTGCCTTTTCTTCCACCAGCCGCACCGTATGCTCGCCGCCGATATCCTTCTGCAGCTGGCTGTAATCGATCTTCGAGCGCGAATACATCGACAGGCGGCTCACCATCAGATTGAGCATCTTGGTGATCTTCTCGATGTCGTTCTGGCTGCCCACCGAAATACCGCGCGGGCCGTAGAACAGTTCTTCGGCCGCGACGCCGCCGTACAGGCCCACCACGTCGCGCTCGAGCTCTTCCAGCGTGCGCAGCGACATGTCTTCGCCCGACTGCAGCACGTAACCCAGTGCGCCGATCTTCGACACGGCCTCGGTGCTGATCTTGAGCAGGTGCGAGCGTTCCTTGACTTCGGCCAGCGTCATCCCCTGGCGCAGGAACGGGTCAATCTGCATGAAGAAGTGGCCCAGCTCGTGCAGGGCGATGCGCTCGCGCTGCTTGTGCTTGTCGAGCGTCGTGGCGCGGTCGGTCAGGCCGATCGTGGCGCGCTCATAGGCGCGGAACAGCAGGTTCGTGTTGATGATCGTTTTTTCCTGGATCGACAGCATGCTGGCGCGTTCGACCACGGTTTCCAGCAGCGCCGGGCTCAGGTTCTGGGTGATCTCGGCGACCTGGTCCAGGTTCAGGTCATTCCAGTCGACGAGGCCATCCTTCTTGCGCGACAGGAAGCTGCGCAGCAGTTCGCGGCGCTCGCCCTTGTTCGGCAGGCGGAAGTTGATCTTGACCGAGAAACGGCGCAGCATCGCTTCGTCCATCTCGGTCGAGTTGTCATCGAAGTTCGAGGCGACGATCCAGATGACGCCTGCGCCCTTGTCGCTTTTCACGCCGTCGAGCAGGCCGAGCATCGTGTTGGCGGTGTCGTCTTCCCACTTCTTTTCGCTGCGGCCACGCGGCATGAACAGGCTCTGGGCTTCGTCCAGGAAGATGATGCACTTGCCCTTGGCGCAGGCCTTGCGGTGCAAGGCGTTCAGCGCCTTGGAGCCGCCGCCGACATAGCCCGATTCGAGCGCCGAGCCGGACGCCGAAATCATCGGCAGGTTCAGGCGCTTGGCCAGATAACCCACCAGCTTGGTCTTGCCGGTACCGGCCGGGCCGGTGAGCATTACGTTGAACGGCTTGTCGATATTGTGCGACTGGTATTCGGCGCGGTTGCGGATCATCTCTTCCAGGTGCAGCACTTCCTGCTTGATGTCGTCCATGCCGATCAAGTCATCCATGCTGCCCTTGAGCTTGTCCGGGGTGATGACCGAAGCGCTCATGCCCATGCCAGGCATTCCGAATTTGATGAGGTACAGCACCAGCAGCACGATCGCGATATTGAAGGCGTTCTGCTTGAAGAAGGTGCCGGTGCGCGCGAGCGTGCTTTCGCCCTCGTCCATCACGGCTTCGTGGGCCGCCAGGTAATCATCCTTGGCGATCGAATACGGAATCGCGTTCTTGAGCAGTACTTCGCGCTCGAGCGACAGGTGCGAGGTGCTCGGCACCTTGACCACGTTCAGCGCTGCCGAATCCTTGAACTTGTAGATGTAGCGCGGCGCTTCGGACAGCGGTTTGGCAATGAGCAGGTATTCCAGACGGGCCTTCTGGTCCGCCAGTGCGGTGATCTCGGCGATGTTCTGCGAATGGACCACCGGGCGCGCGTCCTGCGGCACATTGGATTTGAAGACCGCCAGCGTCACCAGCATGGCCATCAGGATGACGGCGAGGATGCGGACGTAGACGTTCTTGAATGCAATCTGAAGACGGGAAAAATTGGGCATAAGGTGTACTCGTCGAAAATGCTTGATGCAAAGAGAGACTGGGGTGCCATGCCACCGGTAGCGGTAGTCGGCGTCGGCGATAAGCCAACAAATTCGCGTTGCTGCGGCTTGCTTTTTGATGCTTGCAAGCAAGGGAGTAAGAAGACTATACCTTCAAAAAAAATCGCCGGGAATACCAAAAAGTCAAAAACCCGCGTGATTTAAGGCGAATGAAAGTCTTGATAATGGAATTGATTATCCGACTGACAGCATTCGTGATGAGTGTGTCAAATAAATCGGCAATTATTGCGAGATAGGCATGACGAAATGCCTAGGAGATGGGTAGAGATATTGTTGAGCGCTGCATATTTACCACAGTCAACTTTTTAAGACTGCATGCAATATGACGCTATCGGTACATAAAGTGGTGGCTATTTCTGCAACTGCTCAAGCAAATGGGTGCAGGCTCGCACCGATTCGAACAAACAAGTCGGGAGAGAATCGGGCGATAAAATGATTCCACCAAAGGCGGCAATCGCTTATACAGCAAGGCGCCGGTTAACCAGCGCCATCGCGGCACAGGTCATGCAACTTGATCATCGTATTCCAGTTGCGCGACGTGGCGCCATCGCCCAGCCGTTTGCCGAGCGCCACCGCGGCTGCACTATTGAGCAGGCCTTGTGGACACCAGACATAGGCCGCGTGGCGTCCAAGTGCCACGGCTTCGGGCGCCCAGTCCAGGCGGCACAGGTCGGCCGCCAGCGCGCATTGCGGCTCGCCTGCCAGCAGGAAGGCGAACAGGCGCGCGTGGTCGGTGGCCACCTGCAGCAAGGGGTTGTCGGCGATGATCTCGGCCACGTCATCGCATGCAAACACGAACACGCGCGCACTGACGCCCAGATGCAGGGCGATGGCCGCTTCGATCTCCTGCGCCGCATTGACGGGTGGGACAACGGCGTCGAACACGATATTGCCGCTATTGAGCAGACTGCGCACGCGCGTAAAACCGAGGTCTTCGACCAATTTACGCAGGTCGGCCATTGCAATGCGTTTGGCGCGGCCAACGTTTACGCCGCGCAGCAGGGCAATGTAGCGCAAGCGCGGCGCCGTGTCTGCCCCGGCCCGCATGCTATTGCAACCCTTCCTGGCGCAACGCTTCCTGCACCGCAGGCAGCATCTTGATGCGTGCTTGATAAGCCTGCAGTGCCGGCCAGTGATCCAGCGAGAAACTGGTGAACCCTACCCAGTTCAACACGGTAAACAGGTAGGCGTCGCCACGGTGAAGTCGTCCCCGACCAGGTAACCGTCGTCGCCGATCTGACCCGCCAGATACGTCAGTGGCGCCGCCAGCGCCGCCCAGGCTGCTTCCTTGGCCTCGCTCGACGCGCCCGGTACGAAGATGGGCGAAAAACGCTTGTGCAGCTCGGTCGATGTCCACGCCAGCCATTCCATCGATTCGTAGCGCTCAAACGTGCCGGAGGCAGGCATCAGCGCGCTCGCCGGGGCCTGGTCAGCCACGTATAGCAGGATGACCTGGCTCTCGGTGAGCAGCTGGCCACCTTCCAGCGCCAGCGCCGGCACATAGCCTTTGGGATTGATGGCCCGGAAATCTTCGCCGCCCGCAGTCAGTTTGGTGCGCAAATTGACACGCTCGCTGTCAAACGGCAGGCCGGAGGCGATCAGGGCGATACGGGGCGCGAGCGAGCAGGCGCCGGGACTGAAGTAGAGTTTCACGGGGTTCCTGAAATGGAAATGGAAATGGAAATGGATGCCAAAAGCCTACAGCAATTTGGCGCCGCTCTCCAGCCACAGGCGCTGCGGCATGAACGCGACATATTGTGTCGCCGCCGTGATCTGTACGCACACCGGTGATACCATCGTTTGAATATTGAATGGAGGAAACTATGAGCGACGATCACGAGCTGGTCCCGGTGGCCAGCGCATTGCCGGGCATGGTGCTGTCGGACGAACTGCTCGACAGCCATGGCCTGGTGCTGCTGGCCAAGGGCACGGTCTTGAGCGAGGCGATCATTGCCTCGTTCGCGCGCCATCAGATCGACGTGGTGCCGGTGGCGCGCGTGGAAGCGCACCGCGCGCCAAACGCAGCGGCGGTACAGGCGCGACTGGACATCGTGTTTCGCCGCCACGACCGCGACGACGACAACGACTGGGCCGGCAACCTGCTGCGCCGCTACGTCGAGGATTACCGGCTCGAACGGCAGGTGGCGCCATGACGCTCGATGAACTGACGACCGGCCTGGACGACCTCCCCTCGCTACCCGCCGTCGTGATGGAACTGCTGGGCAGCATCGACCAGGAAGACGCCGACCTGGCCGTGTTGGCCAAAAAGGTCGCCCTGGATCAGGCACTGACTGCCAAGACGCTGCGCCTGGCCAACTCGTCGGCCCTGGGCCTGCAGGTCAAGGTCACGACGATCCATCAGGCCATGACATTTCTTGGCGTGCAAGCCACGCGCAACCTGATTCTGGCGGCATC
Organism: Telluria sp. LT1R51-2; assembly: GCF_059685775.1. Taxonomy (NCBI): domain Bacteria; kingdom Pseudomonadati; phylum Pseudomonadota; class Betaproteobacteria; order Burkholderiales; family Oxalobacteraceae; genus Telluria; species Telluria sp. LT1R51-2. Next base: position 3,637,333 of record NZ_JCASIM010000001.1, read on the forward strand.
GATCACGGGTTGCTTTCCCGGCAGGCGCTGTCCGGCGTTCGACCACAAGGCGTTCTGGCGCCTGTCGATCGCCACCGCTGCCTGCGCGCGGGTGCTGGCGCGCCATATGCACTTCAATCAGGACGTGGCATTCACGGCCGGCCTGTTGCACGGCATCGGGCGTCTGGTGCTGGTGACGCGTTATCCCGAGCAGTACGACGCCGTCCTGCGCGAACGCGAGCGCGTCGATGGCGACCTGCTCGAAACGGAGCGCGCCATGCTGGGTGTCGACCACATATTGGCAGGCCGGGCGCTGGCCGAGCACTGGCAATTTTCGGACACGCTGCGTCAGGCCATCGCGTTCTATGGCCAGCCGGAGATGCCGGGTGCGGGGTTCCTTGCTACCATCGTGCACGTGGCAAAGGCCGTGGCGCATGCGCTCGATCTTGCAGGCTATGCAAACGAAGTGGTACCGACCGTGTCGAGTGTCGCCTGGACGGCGCTGGGATTGTCCGAGGAAGCGTGGTTGCAGGTGTTCCGCGAAACGGAGCTGCAATTTGAAGAAATGACCGCCATCCTGTTGGCGTAAGCCGCAGGACGGAATCAGATAAAGGTCATCAGGTAAGCGTCAACAGGTAGTACGAAGTCAATTGCTGTGCGGCGCCACTCAGGCGGCGCCGCGGCACGCCAACAACGCAGGCATGACAGACACGTCTGCCATGCCCACGATGTCAGTGCGCATAATTACCGGTCTTTGGCGTCACGTCGCCCGCTTGGTTTGCCTGGCCCTGTGCTGGCTGGTTTGCCTGCTGTGCAGCAGCTGCAGCAGCGGCTGCCGCTTTCTCTTCTGGCTTTGGACGACCCTGTGCATCCGACAGACGGTACTTGGTGCGGCGATCGCCCATCAGGTCACGCAGGTCGCGAATGCTCATGCCCGTCACTTCGTGCATGCGGATCAGCAGCGACGCGCCAACCGGCAGACGGTGGTGGCGAATCTTGCTGATCACAGGCGGTGCCACTTCGAGCATGCGCGACAGCGCAGCATCGTTCTTCAGCTGCATCTTGCCCAAGAGAATGTCGAGCAGATGGTTCGGGTTGTAACTCTCTTGCGACGACAGAGCGTGATGTTGTTGTGCCATGATATTCCTCACGAGTTGGTTAAGATAGTTCCCTTATGAACCTTAGTTAAAGACAACATATCCTCAACTAAAGTTCCCGGAACGTGTTCAGGAATTAAACAGGGCGAATCTGAGTAGTTCCTTAAGAATTCCGGTCCTGCGGTGCGCCACGCGGTTTCCGTGTACGCACTTGTCTTTCAAACAAATTATCGCTGCGCGCGCCAGGTCGATGCCGACCCCGCGCACGTGACTCCTTGTCAGAAATCAAGCTAACAGATGGAAAGCTTGTCACGTTTGCATTTCAGCACATGGGGCCACATTGTGGCGCACGCAAGAGATTTCCCTGATAAATTTTTCCAATCAGAATGATTACGGAACTCTTTGATTTGCATAGAGAAATACTTCATGCACGCCGCACCCTGCGCTAGCGAAAATAAAGTATGTTCCCTAGCGAACATTTAACATTGTAAATAAAACGATAATTACTTTAGGTAAGGAAACTACGCATTCCTTTCGGAACACCTTGTTCTTTCCCGCCGGTGTTTTTATCGAGCCCCTACCGAATTACGGTAAACTGATCCCCCAGCCTTGTCGGCGCAGCAATTCGTCCCCAACTACCCTCTCCATGCAGAAAAAAGTCTTTATCAAAACCTTCGGTTGCCAGATGAACGAGTACGACTCGGACAAGATGGTCGATGTCCTTGGCGCCTCGGATGGGCTGGTACGCACCGACAAGCCGGAAGACGCGGACGTCATCCTGCTCAACACGTGCTCGATCCGCGAAAAAGCGCAAGAGAAAGTGTTTTCCGATCTCGGCCGCCTGCGTGAACTCAAGCGCAACAAGCCGGACCTCGTCATTGGCGTGGGCGGCTGTGTCGCGTCGCAAGAAGGCCAGGCCATCATCAAACGCGCGCCGTTCGTCGATGTCGTGTTCGGCCCGCAAACGCTGCACCGCCTGCCCAAGCTGATCAGCGACCGGCGCGCGTCCGGCGTGGCCCAGGTCGATATCGCCTTCCCCGAAATCGAAAAGTTCGACCACCTGCCGCCGGCCAAGGTCGACGGCCCGGTGGCGTATGTTTCGATCATGGAAGGTTGCAGCAAGTACTGCAGCTACTGCGTCGTGCCGTACACCCGTGGCGAAGAAGTCTCGCGCCGCTTCGAGGACGTGCTGACCGAGGTCGCGGGCCTGGCTGCGCAAGGCGTCAAGGAAATCATGCTGCTGGGCCAGAACGTGAATGCGTTCCGTGGCACCATGGAAAACGGCGAGATCGCCGACTTCGCCCTGCTGCTCGAATACATCGCCGAAATCCCCGGCGTCGAGCGCCTGCGCTTCGTCACCAGCCACCCGAAGGAATTCAGCCAGCGCCTGATCGACGCCTACGCCAAGATCCCGCAACTGGTAAACCACCTGTACCTGCCCGTGCAACATGGCTCGGACCGCATCCTGTCGGCCATGAAGCGCGGTTACACGGGCCTTGAGTACAAATCGATCATCCGCCGCATCCGCGCGGTGCGTCCCGACATCACGTTCTCGTCCGACTTCATCGTGGGCTTTCCCGGTGAAACCGAGGCCGATTTCGAGGCGATGATGAAGCTGGTGGCCGACGTCAATTTCGACAACAGCTTCAGCTTCATCTTCAGCAAGCGCCCCGGCACGCCGGCCGCGAACCTGGAAGACGATACGCCGCACGAGGTCAAGCTGGCGCGCCTGCAGCGCCTGCAGGCCCTGATCGACGCCAACACCCGCAAGCACAGCGCCGCCATGGTCGGCAGCGTGCAGCGCGTGCTGGTCGAAGGGTATGCCAAGAAAGATCCAACCCAGCTCCAGGGGCGCGCCGAAAACAACCGCGTCGTCCTGTTCCCCGTGGATGCGACCAATGTTCAGCTCATCGGCCAACTGGTCGACGTGCGCATCAGCGCCAGCCACGATTATTATTTGCGCGGCGAACTCGTCGCCAACCTTGATACGATTGCCATCGCCAGTTGAAAACACAGCCAACCCAGCCCTCGTACTTCATCCCTGAGCCGCTCGACAACACGCGGCTTGCCCACCTGTGCGGTCCACTCGATGAAAACCTGCGCCAGATCTCGGCCGCTCTCGACGTGACCGTGTTTCGCCGTGGCGAGAAATTCATCGTCAACGGTGACAACGCCGATCGCGCCGTCGAATTGCTCGAACGCTTCTATGCGGTCGCCAACAAGGTCGTGCCGATCGAAGAAGTGCAGCTGGCCCTGGTCGAGCAGCGCGCTGGCATCAAGCCGCGCAGCCTCGAGGCGCCGGGTGGCGAGCCACGCGCCATCAAGGGCGTCAAGGCGGTCAAGGCCGTGCCCGACATGGCGCAGGATGACGTCGCCCCCAACGACGTCGACAGCCCGGCCCTGAGAACCCGCCGCAGCGACCTGCGCGGGCGCACACCGCACCAGATCCAGTACCTCAACGATGTGTTGAATCACGACATCGCCTTCGGTGTGGGCCCTGCCGGTACCGGCAAGACCTATCTGGCCGTGGCCTGCGCGGTGGACGCGCTCGAGCGCGACGCCGTCAAGCGCATCATCCTGACCCGCCCTGCAGTCGAGGCGGGCGAGCGCCTGGGCTTCCTGCCGGGCGACCTGGCGCAAAAGGTCGACCCGTACCTGCGTCCGCTGTACGACGCACTGTACGATCTGCTCGGTTTCGACCGCACGCAAAAACTGTTCGAAAAGCAGATCATCGAGATCGCCCCGCTGGCCTACATGCGCGGACGCACGCTGAACCACGCGTTCGTCATCCTCGATGAGGCGCAGAACACGACCGTCGAGCAGATGAAGATGTTTCTGACCCGCATCGGCTTTGGCAGCAAGGCCGTCATCACGGGCGACGTGACCCAGGTTGACCTGCACAAGAACCAGCGCAGCGGTCTGGTCGACGCCATGCACGTGCTCAGGGATGTGCGCGGCATCGCGTTTTCCCAGTTCTCGAGCGTGGACGTGGTGCGTCACCCGCTGGTCGGGCGCATCATCGATGCCTACGAATCCGATAATTCGGTGCAGGAACTGGCCGACCTCCCCAAACCGATCCCGGTGAAAAATGCAAGAAAAAAAACATCCGCTTGAACTCGAGGTGCAGTTCGCCGACCCGCGTCTGGAAAGCCTGCTGCCCGAGGCCACGCTGCGTACCTGGGTCGAGTCTGCCCTGCTCGGCCCGGCCGAACTGACGATCCGGTTTGTCGATGCGGCCGAAGGCCAGGCACTGAACCTGGCGTATCGCGGCAAGGACTATGCGACCAACGTCCTCACCTTTGCCTACAACGAAGATGAAGACCTGGCCGAGGACGATCCGGTCAAGGCCGACATCGTCCTGTGCACCGACGTGCTGCAGCGCGAAGCCGACGAGCAAAAGAAAACCGTCGAGGAACACACGGCGCACCTGGTCGTGCACGGCGTGCTGCATGCGCAGGGCTGGGACCATGACAATGACGACGATGCCGAAGAAATGGAACAGTTCGAGCGCGACATCATGGAAGTGCTGGGGTTCCCGGATCCGTATGCGGACTGAGTGAAGACAGCTTGAACGTCAGCCTGGCCTGAACGGCGGCGCGCCTGCCGCTCAGGCCGCACGCCTGCATCAAAAACAGGCAATGTGCCTTTTGGTGTATCCTACGCCCATCGCAACAACGGCTTCTCGCCAACTATGCCCGAGTATCCCAGTGACGTCCGTCCGGACGCCAAACCCCATCGGTCCCTGCTGGAAAGGTTGACCGCATTCATCTCCCCCGAGCCTGAAAACCGCGCAGAACTGCTTGAAGTGCTGCACGACGCCCACGAACGCAACCTTCTCGATGCCGACGCCCTGTCGATGATCGAAGGCGTGTTTCAGGTGTCCGACCTGTCTGCGCGCGACATCATGGTGCCCCGTTCCCAGATGGACGTGATCGATATCACGAAGCCCATCGAAGAGTGGATGCCCTACGTGCTCGAGACCGCCCACTCCCGCTTCCCCGCCATTGAAGGCGAACGCGACAAAGTCGTGGGCATCCTGCTGGCCAAGGATTTGCTGCGCTATTACGCCGAAGAATCGTTCGATGTGCGCACCAAACTGCGCCCGGCCGTGTTCATTCCCGAATCGAAACGCCTGAACGTGTTGCTGCGCGACTTCCGCGCCAACCACAATCACATGGCGATCGTGGTCGACGAGTATTCCGGCGTGGCTGGCCTGATCACGATTGAAGACGTGCTCGAGCAGATCGTCGGCGACATCGAGGACGAATACGATTTCGACGAAGAAGAAGACAACGTGATCTCGATCCGCGAAGGCCAGCTCGGCCCGCGCTGGCGCGTCAAGGCGCTCACCGAGATCGAACAGTTCAACGACGAAGTCGGCACCAACCTGCCGGACGACGACGTCGACACCGTCGGCGGCCTGGTTGCCAGCCACCTTGGCCACATGCCCCACAAGGGCGAAGTGGTCGATCTGCACGGTGTACGCTTCGAAGTGCTGCGCGCCGACGCGCGTCAGATCCACGTCCTGCTGGTCGAAAAACTGCCATTGGCGGACGACGAACACGACTGATGCTGCGTCGCCGTACCTCCCCAGCCGCAGCGCCGGTCCCGGCGCTGCGCGCCAACAAGCCCTCGGCCCTGCTGCTGCTGGGCGCTGCACTCGCCGGCGCCTCGTCCCTGCTGTCATTCCAGCCGGTGGGCTGGTGGCCGCTGCAATTTCTTTCCCTCGCCTGGCTGTTCTATCAGGTCGGCATGAGCCCGTCCGTCAAGCGCGCGACGCTGATCGGCTGGGCCTTCGGCTTCGGCTGGACGCTCGCCGGCGTACACTGGCTGTACGTCTTCATGACCGATTTCGCCCACTTGCCGGCCGTGCTGGCGGTGGTGGGCTTGACCCTGCTGTGCCTGTACATGGGCTTGTGGGGCGCCTTCACGGCGGGCGTGGCGACCTGGCTGCGCCGCCGCTGGTCGCTGCCGGTGGCGGCGTTCCTGCTGCTGGTGCTGCCCGTGACCTGGGGCGTGTCGGAATGGCTGCGCGGCTGGGTGTTTACCGGTTTTCCGTGGGCCTCGTCCGGCTACGCGCATGATCTGGCGCCGCTGGCAGGTTACGCGCCGCTGATCGGCGTGTATGGCATCGGCATCGTCGTGGGCGTCATTGCCGGGTGCCTCGCGATGTTGACCCAGCGCGCGCGCTGGCCGGCCATGGGTTTGATGGCTGCCCTGCTGCTGGGCGGCGCGGGCCTGCGCACGGTCGAATGGACGCAGGATGTCGGCCAGCCGATCAGCGTGCGCCTGTTGCAAGGCAATATCGCGCAAGACCGCAAGTTCGACGCCGAATTCCTGAACAGTATCCTGACGCGCTATCAGGGCCTGATCACGGCCGCACCGGCCGACCTGATCGCCACGCCCGAAACGGCGATCCCGACCTTCCCGCAACATCTGCCCGACGGTTACCTGGCCGGTCTGCAGCGCTACGCCACCACCAGCGGCAGCACGCTGGCCATCGGGATGCCGCTGCTGGACGGTCCGGGCAAGTATGGCAACAGCCTGGTCACGCTGACGCCGCAGCCCCAGTCCACCGTGTACCGCTACGACAAGGCGCATCTGGTGCCGTTCGGCGAATTCATCCCGCCGGGCTTCCGCTGGGTGACCGACATGCTCGACATTCCGCTCAACGACGCCACCCGTGGCGCCGCGCTGCAGGCGCCGTTCGCCGTCAAGGACCAGCTGGTGCTGCCGAATATCTGCTACGAAGACGTGTTCGGCGAAGAAATCGCCTACCAGCTGCGCAACGCGCCGCAACCGGCGACGCTGCTGCTGAACGTGTCGAACCTGTCGTGGTACGGCCAGTCAGTCGCCATCCCGCAGCACCTGCAGATTTCGCGCATGCGCACGCTGGAGACGGGCCGCCCGATGCTGCGCGCGACCAACGACGGCGCCACCGCCATCATCGACCGCCGCGGCAATCTCACGCACGCACTGCCCTTCTACACCGACGGCGTACTCGCCGCCACCGTGCGCGGCGCGGCCGGCATGACGCCGTTCATTCGCCTGGGAAGCGCGTCGTTCCTGCTGCTGGGGGCATGCATGCTGCTTGGCGCCTGGTTTGCCGGGCGGCGTTATCTGCTTACAAAAGCGTAAGGTGGACGGCATCGCTGCCCACCCCGCCCAAATCCCTTCCCAGAGGGTACGAAAAATTCAGTAGAATTGGCCATTTGGCAAACATACCGCGTTCACGGTCCACGGGCCGCGTTCCACTCGACATGCTCACATTCCAGCAAATCATCCTCACCCTGCAGTCCTACTGGGACAAACAGGGTTGCGCACTGCTCCAGCCCTACGACATGGAAGTCGGCGCCGGCACCTTCCACACCGGTACCTTCCTGCGCGCGATCGGTCCGGAGCCATGGCGCGCCGCCTATGTGCAGCCATCGCGCCGCCCGAAGGATGGGCGCTACGGCGAGAACCCGAACCGCCTCCAGCACTATTACCAGTTCCAGGTTGCGCTCAAACCCGCGCCCGAGAATATCCTCGACCTGTATCTCGGTTCGCTCGAGGCACTGGGCCTGGACCTGAAAAAGAACGACGTGCGCTTTGTCGAGGATGACTGGGAAAGCCCGACGTTGGGCGCCTGGGGCCTGGGCTGGGAAGTCTGGCTCAACGGCATGGAAGTCACGCAGTTCACCTACTTCCAGCAAGTGGGCGGGCTCGATTGCAAGCCGGTGCTGGGCGAGATCACGTACGGCATCGAGCGCCTGGCCATGTACCTGCAGGGCGTCGAGAACGTGTACGACCTGGTCTGGACCGAGTGGCAGGAAGACGGCAAGACCAAGTCCCTGAGCTACGGCGACGTGTTCCACCAGAACGAGGTCGAGCAGTCGACCTACAACTTCGAACACTCCAATACCGAGATGCTGTTCCAGGCATTTGCGAACCACGAATCGGAAGCCAAGCGTCTGGTCGAACTGGCGCTCACGCTGCCGGCCTACGAGCAGATCATGAAGGCCTCGCACAGCTTCAACCTGCTGGACGCGCGCGGCGCCATTTCCGTGACCGAGCGCGCCGCCTACATCGGCCGCGTGCGCACGCTGTCGCGCCTGGTGGCGCAAGCCTATTACGACTCGCGCGAAAAGCTGGGCTTCCCGATGGCGCCCAAAGCTGACGTCACCGCTGCTTGATAAGAACAGAACAGACCATGAACCAAACACTCCTCGTCGAACTGCAGACCGAAGAACTGCCGCCGAAGGCGCTCGTCAAGCTGGGCGCCGCCTTTGCCGCCGGCATCGCGAATGGCCTCAAGGCGCGCGACTTCCTGGAAGCCGACAGCGTCGTCACCACGTACGCCACGCCGCGCCGCCTGGCCGTCTCGATCACGAACGTGCGCGACACGTCCCCTGATAAAGCGATCCGTGAAAAAGTGCTGCCGGTGACGGTGGCGCTGGACAAGGAAGGCAATCCGAGTGCGCCATTGGCCAAGAAGCTGGCCGCGCTGGGCTTTCCCGACCTGACGATCGACCAGCTCGAACGCGCCCCGGACGGCAAGACCGAAAGCTTCTTCTACACCTACACCGCCGCTGGCAGTGCGCTCACCGGCGCGCTGCAGGACGTACTGCAGGATGCGGTGGTTAAGCTGCCGATCCCGAAGCTCATGAGCTACCAGCGTCCGAACGGCGACACCGTGCAGTTCGTACGACCGGTGCACCGACTGCTCGCGCTGCACGGCGAGCAGGTGCTGCCACTGATGCTGCTCGGCCTGACAGCTGGGCGCGAGACCGCCGGCCACCGCTTCCTGTCGCACGGCGGCGCGATCACGATTGCGCACGCCGATCAGTACGCGAACACGCTGGAAACCGAGGGCAAGGTCATCACGTCGCCACAAGCGCGCAAGGACAGCATCCGCGCCCAGCTGCTGGAACAGGCCGGCGCCGACCAGGTCCTGATGCCCGAGTCGCTGCTCGATGAAGTCGCGGCGCTGGTCGAATGGCCGGTCGTCTACGAATGCCGCTTCGAAGAAGAATTTCTGGCCGTGCCGCAGGAATGCCTGATCCTGACGATGCAGACGAACCAGAAATACTTCGCGCTGACGGACGCCGACGGCAAGCTGCGTTCGCGCTTTCTGATCGTGTCGAACATCGCGACCGACGACCCGTCCGCGATCGTCGGCGGCAACGAGCGCGTCGTGCGCCCGCGCCTGTCAGACGCCAAGTTCTTCTTCGAGCAGGATAAAAAGAAGACGCTCGAGTCGCGCCTGCCAGCGCTCAGCAACGTCGTGTACCACAACAAACTGGGCTCGCAGGCCGAACGCAGCGAGCGCGTGACCAAGCTGGCCATGTACATTGCCACGCGCCTGGGCTTTGACGCGTCGCTCGCCGAACGCGGTGCGCGCCTGTCGAAGGCCGACCTCTTGACCGACATGGTCGGCGAATTCCCGGAACTGCAAGGCATCATGGGCACGTACTACGCGCGCCACGATGGCGAGCACGATGAAGTGGCGCGCGCGGCGTCCGAGCATTACCAGCCGCGCTTTGCCGGCGATGCCCTGCCGACCACCGATACCGGCCTTGCCGTCGCACTGGCCGACAAGCTCGAAACGCTGGTGGGAATCTGGGCCATCGGCCTGCAGCCAACGGGCGAAAAAGACCCGTTCGCGCTGCGCCGCCACGCACTGGGCATCGTGCGCATGCTGGTCGAAAAGCGCCTGCCGCTCGAACTGTCCGACATGCTGCGCGATGCGGTCACGACGTTTGCCGACCAGCCAGCGTTCAAGGACCCGAGCGCGGAGGTCACGGCCTTCATGCTCGACCGCCTGCGCGGCCTGCTGCGCGACCGGGGCTTCTCGCCAAACGAAGTCGAAGCCGTGCTGGCCCAGAACCCGGACCGCGTCGACGACGTCGTCCAGCGCCTGGAAGCCGTGCAGGCGTTTGCCGCGCTGCCCGAAGCCGCCTCGCTCGCCGCCGCCAACAAGCGCATCACCAACATCCTCAAGAAGAACGAGGAAGCACTGGCGCAAGCCGGCGCGGTTGATCCGGCCCTGCTGCAGGACCAGGCCGAGAAAGACCTGGCCGCTGCCGTCACGCGCGTGCAGCCGGCCGTCGACGCGGCGTTTGCCGCAGGCGACTTCGCCGGCACGCTCAAGACGCTGGCAGAGCTGCGCGAGCCGGTCGACGCGTTCTTCAACGATGTGATGGTGATGGCCGACGACATTGCGCTGCGTAACAACCGCCTGGCGTTGCTGGCGTCGTTGCACGGCATGATGAACCGCGTGGCCGACATCTCGAAGCTGGCAACGTAAGCACCGCATGCAGGCACCCCCGATGAAACTCATCATTCTCGACCGGGACGGCGTGATCAACCACGACTCGCCCGACTTCATCAAGTCGCCGGCCGAGTGGATCCCGATCCCCGGCTCGCTCGAGGCGATAGCCCGCCTGAACCAGGCGGGCTATCGGGTGGTGCTGGCCACGAACCAGTCGGGCATTGCGCGCGGCCTGTTCGACATCGCCACGCTCAACGCCATCCACGCCAAGATGCACGCGGCGGCGCAGCTGGTGGGCGCCGACATCGACGCCATCTTCTTTTGCCCGCACGCGGCGCTGGATGCCTGCGACTGCCGCAAGCCCAAGTCGGGCATGTTCGAAGAAATCGGCAAGCGCTTCAAGATCAACCTGAAAGGCGTGCCGACCGTGGGCGACTCGCTGCGCGACCTGCAGGCGGGCTTCAACCGTGGCTGCACGCCCTATCTGGTCCTGACCGGCAAGGGCGAGCGCACGCAGATGACGGGCGGCCTGCCGCCCGGCACGAAGGTCTTCCCGGACCTGGCTGCGATGGTCAGCGCCCTGCTCAAGCCCACCAGCGCCACTGGTGCTGGCGCTGCCCAGGCGTCATAATCAATACAACACCACGATAAGAATAACCAGATCGTTTTGTCCGGAGCCCCTTTGCGTAATTTCAGTCTGTTTCTGCGTTCCCTGCTGTTCACGATCGTCATGATGGTGGCGACGATCATCTGGGCTTCACTGTGCTTCCTGGCAGCCCCGCTGCCCTACAACCAGCGCTTCTGGTTCACCTCGCGCTGGAACGTCTTCATCATCTGGTGCGCGCGCGTCATCTGCGGCATCCGCTACGAATTCAAGGGCTACGACAACCTGCCCGACGCACCGGCCATCGTGCTCTCGAAGCACCAGTCGGCATGGGAAACCATCTTTTTGCTGCCGAACCTGACCCGTCCCCTGGTCTACGTCTTCAAGAAGGAAATCCTGTACATCCCGTTCTTCGGCTGGGCCATGGGTTTGCTGCGCATGATCCCGATCGACCGCAAGCAGGGCAAGAACGCGTTTTCGCACGTGGTGCGTCACGGTAAACGCCGCCTGGCCGATGGCCAGTGGATTATCATGTTCCCTGAAGGTACCCGCATTCCGGTGGGCCGCAAGGGCAAGTACAAGAGCGGCGGCGCGCGCCTGGCGGTCGAGACCCAGGCCGTGGTGGTGCCGATCGCGCATAATTCAGGCGAGTGCTGGCCCAAGAATTCGTTCATCAAACGGCCCGGAACGATCACGGTATCGGTCGGCCAACCGATATCGCCGCAAGGCCATACCCCTGACAGCTTGATGCAAGAGGTAGAAAATTGGATAGAATCGGAAATGCGCGTCATTTCGCCCCACGCCTACAAAGGTGGTTGAGCGACATTAGCACCCAGATCAGGAATTCACGTCCGCAGCAAACGGCGGCGTCGTCGAAGATCGACGGCGACCAGCTCGAACTGTTTGCACAAGAATTCTTTGCGGCGCTCAAGCCTTCCGACAGGCCGGCGCCGCCGTCCCAGCCATTGTTCAAGGCGCCGCCAGCGCCGCCCCGTACAAAGCTCCCTTCGCCGCCCGTCGGCCCGCAAGATCCTCCCCTCAAACGCATCGCGCTCGGCCAGCACTACGTCGACTACGCGCTGCGCCGCTCGTCGCGCCGCTCGATCGGCTTCATGATCGACGACGACGGCCTGCGCGTGACCGCACCGCGCCGCGTAACGCAGGACGACATCGAGAACGCGCTGCGCGCCAAGAGCCGCTGGATCATCACCAAGCTGCTCGAACGCGGCGAGCGGCGCGAACTGCGCCAGCAACGCGCGCCGGTCGTGTGGGTCGATGGCGCGCTGCTGCCGTTCATGGGTGGGGAGATCACGCTGCGCCTTGAGCCGGCCACGCGCAGCCATTGCCGCTTTGATGAAGCGACGCGTGAGCTGGCGATCGGCGTGGTGCCCGGACTGGCCGAATGGCAGCTCAAGGAACGGGTCAAGCTGTGGTTTCAGGCCGAGGCAAAACGGGTATTCACCGAACGCCTGGACCACTACGCGCCGCGCCTGAACGTGCGCTATACAACCTGCACGCTGTCGTCGGCTGGTTCACGCTGGGGTTCGTGCACGGTGGGCGGGAGCATTCGCCTGAACTGGCGCCTGATCCACTATCCGCTCGCGTTGATCGACTACGTGGTCGCGCACGAACTGGCGCACCTGCGCGAGATGAACCACAGCCCGGCGTTCTGGGCGACGGTGGCCGAGGTGTATCCGGATTACGATGGTGCGCGCCTGGCGCTGCGCAAGCAGTCGCACCAGATGCCGGTATTGTTTGACGAGTAGGCAGGCGAGCAGGCAGGCCGCCGGCCTGCCGGATGCATGACGGTCAGTGCAGACTCAGTGCAAACTCAATGCATGGCGCGCGGCCGCCAGATCGCGCATGGTGGCGGTCTGCTGCTGCGACAGGCAGCGAAACGGGATCGGCAGCGTGCCCCGCTTGAGCACCATCATGAAGCCGCGCGAGTAGGTACGCACGGCGGCCACGTCGGCCCATTCGATCAGCGTGACGCCGCCACTGGTGCGCACGATGCCGTGCGCGTCGATGGTGAATTCATAGGTGCGGCGCCCGCGCCCGAGCAGCACGAAGTTCAATCCCGCGCTCAGGGTGCTGCGCAGGCGCAGCAGGAAGCCGGCAGGCCAGCGCACGCGCCGGCGGCGGATCAGGAAGCCCCCGTGCTGCCACATGAAGCTGACGTATTCGGCCAGCGTATAGCGCACGAAAAAATGCAGTGCATCGAGCGGCAGCACGCTTGCCGTTGGCTGCTTTGCCGGTGCATGGTCGGTCAGGCCCGAACCCAGAAGTGTTCCGACAACGTCGACTCCCCCATCCTGGACCCGAAGAGACACTGGCTCTCCATCACTGCCCGGTGTCGCGCGATTCATTGACAACATGGCGCATCCCCTTATAGTTTTGTAGCGTGCAGATGGGAATGGTAACAAAACCTACCCAAATAGCCGTTGCACGAGTTCAACAGTGCGCAGGGTCGCGCCGCGGTGGCGGCCGGCGAAGGCCAGCGCCCTGGCACCCATCGCCGCGCGCGCTGCATCGTCCTGCAGCAGCCGCGCGGCTTGGGCCACGAGTGCGTCGGCGTCCGGCACGCGCAACGCGGCGCCGCCGTCGACCGCGTCGATCGTCGCCTCCAGAAAGTTGAACGTGTGTTCGCCCACCAGCACCGGCTTGCCCAGTGCGCAGGCTTCGATCAGATTCTGCCCGCCCAGCGGCAGCAGGCTGCCGCCGATATAGGCGCAGTCGCAGGCGGCGTAATAGGCGAACATCTCGCCCATCGAGTCGCCCAACAGCACGTCGGCATCCATCGCGGCGGCGTTGTCATCATCAAGCTGCGAGCGGCGCGCAAGCATCAAGCCGCTTGCCTCGACCAGCTTCGCCACATCGTCGAAGCGCTGCGGATGACGTGGCACCAGCAACAGCAACGCGTGCTGCGGCTTGTCGCGGTTCTGCCGCCATGCTTCCAGGATCAGGGCCTCTTCGCCTTCGCGCGTACTCGCGCACAGGAACACCGGTCGGCGCCCCGCGCCGTCGATGCGTGTGCGCAGCCAGGCGCCCTTCTCCAGCGCGCTCGGTGGCGGCACGATGTCGAACTTGACGCTGCCGGTGACGACGACGTTCGGCGCGCCCAGCGACGCAATGCGCGCCGCATCGGCGTCGGTCTGCGCCGCCACCAGCGTGAACGAGCGCGCCGCCTCCAGCATCACGGCGCCGGCCTTGCGGCCGCGCTTGAGCGAGCGTTCGGACAGGCGCGCATTGGCCAGCACGATCGGCACGCCCTGGCGCGTGCAGGCATGGATCAGGTTTGGCCAGACCTCGGTCTCCATCAGGATGACGGCGCGCGGACGATGGCGGCGCAGGAAGCGCGCCGTCATCCAGCCTGTGTCGTATGGCAGGTAGGCCTGCACGACGCGCTCGCCGTGGCGCACAAACAGGTCGCGCCCGGTAGCGCGGCCGGTCGGGGTCATGTGGGTCAGCAGGATGCGGCACCCGGGATACGCCAGCAGCAGCGCATCGATCAGCGGCTCGCTGGCGCGCGTCTCGCCCACCGACACCGCATGCACGATGATCGTGGGCCGGTCGTCAGCCGCAGGGCCGCCAAGGGAAAGGCGTTCATCCCAATGTGCGCGGTAGCCCGGCTCCTTGCGGCCACGCCACCACAGCCGGCCCAGCACGGCCGGCATGGCCAGCCACCAGAGGCTTGAGTACAGCGTGCGGTTCATGTCATGCCGGCGCCAGCAGGCGCCGTGCAGCCGCGATGACGTCCGCGCTTGACGGCGGCGCGCCCAGGTCGCCCAGGTTGACGATGCGATCGGACCAGTTGCCTTCGGTCTTCCACTTCGGCGAATCGCAGTAGATTTCGATCGTTGGCCGCACGAAAGCGGCGGCGATATGGGTCAGGCCCGTGTCGACGCCCACCGCAAGGCGCGCATGCTGGGCCAGCAATACCGCGTCCATCATCGACAATTTTGGCAGCACACGGGCATTGGGGATCGCTGCCGCCAGCGCCTGGGCATCTTCGTGTTCGGCGGACGAGCCCCATGGCAGCAGCACCGGCATCGGTGCGAGCGCCGCGCCCAGTGAGATCCAGTTGGCGTCCGCCCACTTCTTGGCCGCGCGCGCCGTGCCATGGAAAAAGACCGCATAGTCGTCGGGCGGCAAAAACGCCGGCCGCGTGGCAGGCGTCGGCGCCGGCAACCCGAACTCCGGGGCCGAGTCGACGCTGTAGTCCAGCGCAGCCCCCGCGACCATACGCCCGCGCGCCACCGCATGCGTGCGCGGGTTCAACGGGATGCTGTCGGTATGGAAGATGCGCGAGATGCCTTCGTAGCCCGAGCCTTCGCTGCCGTTGGCCAGGCCGACTTTTTTACCACCCTTGCGCACGCGCGCCGCGCCCATGATGATGCCGGTCTTGAGCAGACCCTGGGTGTCGAACACGTAGTCGTATTCGTCTTCGCGCAGCGTGCGGAAGAACGCGCGGATTTCAGCCCGCGTTTCTTTCTTGCCCAGGCTCTTGCGCCAGCGGCGCAGCGACCACGGGATGATCTTGCGCACATGGGGATTCAGGCGCACAAGGCTCACGTAGCCCTCTTCGACCACCCAGTCGATCGTGGCGCCCGGATGCTCTCGCAGCAGGTCGGCCACCATCGGCAGGTTATGCAGCACGTCGCCCAGCGACGACACGCGCACGAGCAGGATCTTCAAGCGCGTATCCTCAGAACGGCAGGTCGGCGTCCGGCTTGGCGGCCAGGATCACGGTCTTGAACTCGGCCTGGATGCGCGCCAGTGCTTCCGGCGATTCGCCTTCAAAGCGCAGCACGACAACCGGCGTCGTGTTCGACGAACGGGCCAGGCCGAAGCCATCCGCGTACTCGACGCGCAGGCCGTCGATGTCGTTGATTTTTTCGGACGTCGGGAACGTGGCGTTGGCGCGCAGGTGGTCGATCAGCGTGAAGTTCTCGCCTTCCTGCAGCTGCAGGTGCAGTTCCGGGGTGCTGCTGGCCATTGGCAGGCTGTTCAGCAACGCCGACGGATCCTGCTGCTTGGTCAGGATCTCAAGCATGCGCGCGCCGGCATACATGCCGTCGTCGAAACCGTACCAGCGTTCCTTGAAGAAGATATGGCCGCTCATCTCGCCACCCAGCGGTGCGCCGGTTTCCTTCAGCTTGGCCTTGACCAGCGAGTGGCCGGTCTTCCACATCAGCGGCTTGCCGCCGTGCTGCTCGATGTACGGCGCCAGGTGGCGCGTGCACTTGACGTCATACAGGATCTCGCCACCAGGCACGCGCGACAGCACATCGGCCGCGAACAGCATCATCTGGCGGTCCGGGAAGATGATCTGGCCATCCTTGGTGACGATGCCGAGGCGGTCGCCGTCGCCATCGAAGGCCAGGCCGATTTCGGCGTCGGTCTCTTGCAGGGCGCGGATCAGGTCTTGCAGGTTTTCCGGGTGCGCCGGGTCAGGATGGTGGTTCGGGAAGGTGCCGTCGACTTCGCAGAACAGTTCGACCACTTCGGCGCCCATGCCGCGATACAGGTCGCCCGCGAACGCACCGGCCACGCCGTTGCCGCAGTCGACCGCGATCTTGATCGGACGCGCCAGCTTGACGTCGCCGATGATGCGCTCGAGGTAGGCGGCGCGGATGTCGTGCGTGCTGTAGCCGCCGCGCTGCGCTGCGATCGCGCCGTCATATGCTGCGATGCTGTCGTGCAGGCCGGTGATGGCGTCGCCGTAAATGGCTTCGCCGGCCAGGACCATCTTGAAGCCGTTGTAGTCGGGCGGGTTGTGGCTGCCGGTGACCATGATGCCCGAGCGGGTATCAAGCACGTTGGTGCCGAAATAGACCATTGGCGTGGCGACCATGCCCAGGTCGATCACGTCGACGCCGGCGTCGCGCAAGCCTTCGCTCAAGGCGCCGGCCAGTTCAGGGCCCGACAGGCGGCCATCGCGGCCGATCACGACCTTGCTCTCTCCTTTGGCCAGCGCGGCGGCGCCGAATGCACGACCGATGTGACGCGCGATGCCGGCGTCCAGGGTCTTGTCGATGATGCCGCGAATATCGTAGGCCTTGAAAATCGTTTTGGAAAGAGCGACCATTTTGTTTCCTGGAGTATTGGAGGATTGATAAGTAACCACTATTGTAACGGCAAGCGTGGCGGACGGGTGAATGGTGCGCGCGTGCGCAGGCATGGCTGAAAGCCGCGTGAAACGAACAATAAGGGAATACAGGAAATAGCGGGGGCGGGAAAGGCACGCCAGATTCGATGGCAGCACGCCATCGGCGCCGGCGCTGGAGAAGCGCGCGGCGCATGCTCCGCGTGGCGGAGCGAGACGGACTGCTTAGACGCGCAGGTCGTCGATCGACTTGCCGCCGTCGACCCATTCCTTGACCCACTTTGGCTGACGGCCACGGCCGGTCCATTGTTGGCTGGAATCCTGCGGGTGACGGTAACGTACAGCGACCGTTGCGCCTTTCGAACCGCGGCCGCTGGCAGCCATCAGTTCTTTCAGCGGCATGCCGACGCTTTGCGCGATTGCCAGGATTTGTTCGCGTGCTTTCTGCACTTCCTGGGTTTCACGCGTTTTCATTTCCTGCTTGATTTGTTCTTGCAGGTTGCGCAAATCGCCTACCGACATATTCGACAGATCCATCATCGTTCCTCGTTCGTTAAAAATTGAATGCAGATTCAGCAATTGCTGACTATTGGTGAATACTCACCAAATGTCGCAATATACTACATCAATAATACAAGGTCAGTCCTTCTTGCTTAAAAAAAGCCAGCGCGGCGACTTGAATCGGACGATGCGTCCATACAACCACAGGTAACTGATTATGAACAACAGGCAGAATACCATCAATGCGCCGGTGCTTTCCCAGAACACGGTTGCCGGTATCACTGCCAGCAATGAAATCAGCCATAAATAAGGCGAGGTGCGTGCATTGCGTTTCATCAGTGCGCGTGCTTCGCGCGGCCCCACGGTCCATTGCACGATGCGCCGGAAAATCAAACTGTGCAGGTGAATACCATCGGGCAGCGTTGGCGATTTACCACGGACAAACATGCGGCGGTATGCAGAGAATAAAGTTTCAAATGCAGGGTAAATCAACAACAGCGCCGCATACCAGGTCGAGACCGCAGGATTGCGCATTACCAGCAGCAAGGCCAGTTCGCCCAGCATGAAACCGAGGAAATACGCGCCGCCATCGCCAAGGAAAATCAGCCCGACCGGGTAATTCCAGATCAGGAAGCCGGTGGTGGCACCAGCGACAATCAATGCCGCCACCAGCACGAACATATCGCCCACCTGCAAGGCCACGTACGACAGCGAGATCAGCATGAAAATACTGATCACGCCGGCCAGGCCGTTGAAACCGTCGATGATGTTGATGGCATTCGCAACACCGGCCACGGCGAGCAGCGTCAGAGGCAGGGCAATCCAGATGGATTCAAGCGGCACTACCATCCACGGCAAATCGAGTCGACCCACACGCGCATCGAGAAGCCAATAACCAAAGGCTGCCGCGAGCATCGTCAGGAACAGGCGACGGCTTGGCGAGACCTTTCCCGTATAGTCTTCAGCAAGGCCACCGACCAACGCAATCGTGGCGCAGGCAATCAGGGTTGCCAGCCACGCTGCCATTTGCGGCTGGCGCAAGATCGATAAACCGGACGCCACCACCACCGCCAAAAAGATGGGAATACCACCGACGCGCGCGACCGCATGCGTATGGTTTTTCTGGATGCCGGTAAAATTACCATCGAGTCCCAGGCCATGTTTTCGCGCGGTCTTGATGACGAGCAGCGTGAGCAAGGCGCAGGAAAGGAAACTGACAAAAAACGAGAACATTATTGTTTTCTTTCGGTGCTATTCTTGGGCAGTGCTTCGCGACGGAAGCGAATTGGAGCAGCCACAGCACTCAATTCATCAAGGGAAGCCGGCCTCATTGTACCGGCTGGGCGCACTTGCCGGCACGCGTATTTATCTTTTCGCCAGCGTGCTCGGCGACGCAAAACACCTGTGGCGCGCAAAATCATTTAGTATCCGCCAAAGCAACTCGCGCCACCTCTTCTCACAACGCCAGGCAGCAGGACCGCGATGTCCTGCCAGAACAAGAATATGACGACCTACGCCATTGGCGACCTCCAAGGCTGTGCGCACGAAGCGCAGCTGCTGCTCGACCGCATTGCCCTCGTGGCGGGCGACGACGCGCGCATCCTGTTCGTGGGCGACCTGATCAACCGCGGGCCCGAATCGCTGATGGCCTTGCGGCGCATGAAGGCGCTCAATACATCGAGCGGCGGGCGGGTCGATGCCCTGCTCGGCAACCACGACCTGCACCTGATCGCGGTGGCCGGCGGCGTTCAGCGCCTCAGCCGCTCCGACACGCTCGACGAGATCCTGGCCGCCCCCGACCGCGATGAACTCATCGCCTGGCTGCGCGCGCGGCCGCTGGCGATGCTCGTCGACAATCACCTGCTGGTGCACGCCGGCGTGGCCCCGCAATGGGATGCTGCGCAGACGATGGCGCTGGCCGGCGAAGTCGAACGCATGCTGCAGGGCGACGGCTGGCTCGACTTTCTGAGCCAGATGTACGGTAACCAGCCCGAGCGCTGGGACGACAGTCTGACGGGCATCGAACGCCTGCGCTGCATCGTCAATGCGCTCACACGCATGCGCCTGTGTGCGCCCGACGGTGCGATGGACTTCAAGCACAAGGAATCCGACACCGGCCCCGTCGGCAGCGACCTGCAGCCATGGTTCGACCTGCCGGCGCGCCGGACCCAGGACGTGACGGTGGTGTTCGGCCACTGGTCGGCGCTGGGCGTGGTGCAGCGGCCCAACCTGATCGGGCTGGACAGCGGGTGCGTCTGGGGCGGCAAGCTGACCGCCGTCTGCCTTGATGACCGCACGTTGCTGCAGGTGGACTGTCCCGAGTACCGGGAGCACGGCGGCAAGCCGCGCTGAGCTAGTGCGAGGCTGCGGTGGCCACTGCCGCAGCCACCGCCTGCTGCGACGCCTGCGCCAGTTCGCGCCGGTGGGCGCCGTAGCTTTCGAGGGGCGCCAGGCAGGTCAGGCGCGCCGTGACCGGTGGCCCCTGCAAAATCCTGAACAGACTGTCGACAAAGGTCGTCTCGCCGACGTATTCGATCGACGGATGGTGCGCGCCATCGGCGCCGACATACGCCAGCGCATACGGCTGCACCGGCACGCCGGCATCGACCGCTGCCTCGAACAGGTTGGCGTGGAACGGCAGCACCTGACCTTGCAGCCCGGTCGTCCCTTCCGGGAACAGCGCGACACGCTCGCCGTGCAGGAGTACATCGACCAGACCCTTGAACACGTGGCGCAGCTCGCGCCGGTTGCCACGCGCGATGAACACGGTGCCGGCGCCAGCGGCCAGGCGCCCCATCACGGGCCAGTCGCGAATTTCGGCCTTGGCCACGAACCGGCACGGGCTCAAAGCATTGATGACGAAGATGTCGAGCCACGACACGTGATTGGCCACCACGAGCGCATGCGCGAGTGCGGGCACGCCCAGCGCCGGCGCGACGTTCACACGGCACAGGCGCAGCAGGCGCGCGGACCAGCCACGTGTCAGGCCGGCACGCACACGGGGGGACGCAAAGGGAAACACCAGCGCGCACGTGGCCAGTCCTTCGCACAGATGGACGGTGACGCGCGCGAGGCGCCAGGCAAGCCGGATATTCAAGGTAATGGGCGCCATGAAGGCGCGCGCTTCGGGTGAAGCGCGCGCTGTGGTTGGATCAACGCTGGTAGGCCACGCGGCCGCGCACGACGGTCGCGCGCACCTGCCCGGCCAGCTCGTAGCCGAGGAATGGCGTGTGCTTGCCCTGACTGGCCAGCGCCTTGCCATCGACAAGCCAGCGCGCGGCCGGGTCGAACAGCACGACATCGGCCGCCGCGCCCACGCCCAGCGTACCGGCCGACAGGCCGGCAATGCGGGCCGCTTCGCAGGTGATCTTGCCGATCGCCAGCGCCAGCGCGCCTTGTGCATCGTGCGGCTGGTCCTGCGCCCACTTGAGCGTGAGCGCCAGCAGCAGCTCGAGGCCCGTGGCGCCGGGCGACGCTTCGCCGAACGGCAGCAGCTTTTCGTCGTCGTCCACTGGCGTATGGTCGGAGCAGATCGCATCGACCGTGCCATCGACGAGCGCAGCGCGGATCGCGTCGCGGTCGCGTTGCGAGCGCAGCGGCGGCGTCAGGCGCGCGTTGGAATCGAAGAAGCCGATGTCGGCATCGGTCAGGTGCAGGTGATGCACGCCCACGTCGGCAGTCAGGTTCAGGCCTTCTTTCTTGGCGGCGCGAATCAGGTCCAGACCGGCAGCAGACGAAATGCGGCACAGGTGCACGCGCGCGCCCGTGGAGCGCATCAGCTCGAAGATCGTGTGCAGCGCGATGGTTTCGGACATCACCGGCACGCCGGACAGGCCGAGGCGCGAGGCCAGCGGACCGGCATGGGCCACGCCACCGCGGCCGATGTGGGCATCCTGCGGGCGCAGCCAGACGGTGTACTCGAACGTCTTGGCGTACTGCATCGCGCGCAGCAGCACGTTGGTGTCGAGGATCGGTTCTTCGGCCTGCGCGAAGCCGATGCAGCCCGCTTCGGTCAGTTCGGCCATCTCGGTCAGCGCCTGGCCTTTCAGGCCCACGGTCAGTGCGCCCAGCGGGTGCACATTGGCCTGGTCAACGATGCGCGCGCGGTGCTTGAGCATTTCGACCAGGCCCGGTTCGTCGAGCACCGGATCGGTGTCGGGCGGGCAGACCAGCGAGGTCACGCCGCCCTGCAGCGCCGCCTGCAGCTCGGATTCGAGCGTGGCCTTGTATTCGTAGCCCGGCTCGCGCAGGCGCGCCGACAGGTCGACCAGGCCCGGTGCCACCACGAGGCCGCTCGCGTCGATGCTCTGGTCGGCCGCAAAGTCCGCCGGTGCGGCGCCAATGGCCGCGATCTTGCCGTCGACGATGAACAGGTCCTGCACGGCGTCGACGCCGTTCGCCGGGTCGATCACGCGCCCGTTCTTGATATGGAGTTTCATGCGTGGGTTCCTGCCAAAATGCTCATTACGGCCATGCGTACCGCGATCCCGAACGTCACCTGCGGCAGGATCACTGCCTGGCTGCCATCGGCCACCGCCGAGTCGATCTCGACGCCGCGGTTCATCGGCCCCGGGTGCATCACGATCGCGTCGGGTTTGGCCAGCGCCAGGCGCTCGGGCGTCAGGCCGTAGCTCTTGAAGTATTCCTGCGCCGACGGCAGCAGCGCGCCGCTCATGCGCTCGTTCTGCAGGCGCAGCATGATGATCACGTCGACGTCCTTCAGGCCTTCGTCGATGTTGGTGAAGGTGCGTACGCCCATCTGCTCCAGGCCGCCCGGCAACAGCGTGTGCGGGCCGATGGCGCGCACTTCGGGCACGCCCAGCGTGGTCAGCGCGTGGATGTCCGAACGGGCCACGCGGCTGTGCAGGATGTCGCCGACGATCGCCACGCGCAGGTTCGTGAAGTCTTTCTTATAGTGCCGGATCGTGTACATGTCGAGCAGGCCCTGGGTCGGGTGCGCGTGGCGCCCGTCGCCGGCATTGACGACGTGGACATCCGAACGGGTCCGGTTCAGGTGCTGCGCGATCATGTACGGCGCGCCCGACTGCGCGTGGCGCACCACGAACATGTCGGCATGCATCGCGGCCAGATTGTCGATCGTGTCGAGCAGCGACTCGCCCTTGGTGGTCGACGAGGCCTGGATGTTCAGGTTGATGACGTCGGCCGACAGGCGCTTGGACGCGATCTCGAACGTGGTGCGGGTGCGCGTCGAATTTTCGAAGAACAGGTTGAACACGCTCTTGCCGCGCATGAGCGGGACCTTCTTGACTTCGCGGTCGGAGATCCCCACGAAGCTCGATGCGGTGTCGAGGATGTGGTCGATGTGCGACTTCTTGAGGCCCTCGATGGTGAGCAGGTGCTGCAGCTCGCCGTTTTTGTTCAGTTGCGGATTATTGTGCAGGATCGGCATTGTCTTGTTCGATGGTGAGCGAAAGTTGGCCTGTCTCATCGCGCTGCAGGCACAGCGACTCGTTGGCCTCGAGCGTGGCGTGGACGCCGACGAAATCGGCGGCCACCGGCAGCTCGCGCCCGCCCCGGTCGGCCAGCGTGGCCAGGCGGATGCAGGCCGGACGGCCGTAGTCGAACAGCACGTTGATGGCCGCGCGCGTGGTGCGGCCGGTCTGCAGCACGTCGTCGACCAGCACCACGGTGGCGCCGTCGACCGCGAAGCGGATATGGGTCGGTTTCACGTCCGGGTGCAGGCCCTTGCGCGCATAGTCGTCGCGGTAGAACGAGACGTCGATGGCGCCCAGGCGGTGCGTCAGGTCGAGGTCGCGCGCGAGGCGCTCGGCCAGCCAGGCGCCGCCGGAATGGATGCCGACGATGGCCGGATCGGCAACGCCGTCCAGGCCGGCGCGGACCTGGGCCAGCAGCTCGCGGTAGAGCGCCTCGGCATCGAATGCATGTTTGTTGGTAGGCATAGGGTTAGCGTGATGCGTCAAAATACTGTTGCAAAATGATGGCGGCCGCCTTGTCGTCGATGACATCGCCGCGCCTTGAGGCGATCACGGCCGACGAATAGCGCTCATCGACCAGCTCGACGGGAAGATTGAAGCGGCCATGCAACTGGTTGGCGAAGCGGCGGCTGCGCAGGGTCATGTCGTGCTCGGCGCCATCGGGATGACGCGGCTCGCCGACGATCAGGCGCGCCGGCTGCCACTGCGCGATCAACTCGCCAATGATCTGGAAGCGGGTGGCGTTGTCGATCGCACTGACGACTCTCAAAGGCTGGGCCTGCCCGGTCAGGGTGTTGCCCATGGCAATGCCAATCCGCTTGATGCCGAAGTCGAAGCCCAGGACGATATCAACCATGCCCGCCGTTCGTGCACTGGAACGTCTTACGCATGGCCGGCCTCGGTGGCAAGCATCAACGGATCGATGCCCAGCAGCTTGATGGCGGCGTGGTAGCGCTCTTCGATCGGCAGGTCGAACAGCACGCGCGCATCGGCGCCCACCGTCAGCCAGCCATTGCGCGAAATTTCTTCTTCGAGCTGGCCCGGGCTCCAGCCGGCATAGCCGATGGAAACGAGCATGCGCGCCGGGCCACCGCCATTGGCGACGGCCTCGAGCACGTCGATCGAGGTAGTAAACGAGACGTCGTCGGTGACGGTCAGCGACGACGAATAGCGTCCGCCCGGCGAATGCAGCACGAAGCCGCGGTCGTCCTGCACGGGGCCGCCGAACATGATCGGCTCGTCGACGACCGTGGCGCGCAAGCCTTCGGCCAGCTTGAGGTCGACACGGTCGAACAGGGTTTCCATCGTCATGTCGGTCGGCTTGTTGATGACCACGCCGAGCACGCCCTTGTCGTTGTGCTCGCAGACGTAGACGACGGTGCCGCCAAAGACAGGATCCTGGATCGACGGCATGGCGATCAGGAAGTGGTTCGCCAGGTTCAGGCCGGATGCTGCAGGGCCCGCCATGGTGGGGGACCCATCCTGCTCACGGGGCATGCCCGGCATGGGAAGAGTTTTGCCAACTTTGGTTTTTTTCATACGATTGCTCTCAAAAGGCGCACTCTCGCGTTGTTACTTCTGTTGAATGGCTGCCAGGTATCTGCAGAGCAACCTACGCTTTCCGACAGTTTACACCCATTTGCCCTGCGGGCCATTGGAAGCATTCCTCGGGCGCCACACGTTTCGATCATGGGCAGTAAAATCTGGGCCCACCTTGACCTCGCACACGATGATGAATTCAAGCAAGTCTTTAGTCTGGTTTCGCCGCGATCTGCGGGCGTTCGACCACGCCGCCCTGCACCACGCCCTGCGTTCATCGCAACAGGTGTATTGCGTGTTCGTCTACGACACCGATATCCTCGATGAGTTGCCAAAGGATGACCGGCGTCTGCGTTTTATCCATGCCAGCCTGGCCCAGCTCGATGCTGAACTGCGTCGCCTTGGAGGCTACCTGATCGTGCGCCACGGCAGCGCGCGCGATGAAGTCGCGGCTCTGGCAGAAGAACTCGGGATCGATGCCGTGCATGCTGGCAGCGACTATGAACCGTCGGCCATTGCCCGGGATCTGAGGGTGGCAGAAAAACTCGCCGCGCGCGACTGCGCCTTCCATACCTATAAAGACCAGGTCATCTTCGAGAAACAGGAAGTGCTCACGCTCGCGGGCGGCGTGTTCTCGGTCTTCACGCCGTACAAGAACGCCTGGCTCAAGCGCCTGGCCGCGCATCCCGAGACCCTCGCCACCTATCCGGTCGATGCCCATGCGCACACGTTCGCGCGGCCCACCGGTGCGCCGGCCGCCCTGCCGGCCCTGGAAGACATCGGCTTCACGTCGGGCGAGCCGCCACTGCCCGCCGGGATGGATGGGGCGGAAGCATTGTTTGAAACCTTCGTCAGCGAAATGGCCGACTATGGCCGCGCGCGCGACTTCCCGGCCGAAGAAGGCACGTCAAGGCTGTCGGCGCACCTGCGCTTTGGCACCACGTCGATCCGCCACCTGGTGCGCAGCGCCCGCGACATGGTGCAGTCGGGCGCCGGCGGGACAGGTGCGTCCGTGTGGCTATCGGAGCTGATCTGGCGCGACTTCTATGCGATGGTGCTGTCGCAGAACCCGCACGTGGTCGAACGCTCGTTCAAGCCGGCCTACGACGCGGTCGAGTGGGACACCGGGGACGAGGCCGACGCGCTGTTTGCGGCCTGGTGCGAAGGCCGCACCGGGTATCCGCTGGTCGATGCGGCGATGCTGCAGCTGAACCAGACGGGATTCATGCACAACCGGCTGCGCATGGTCACGGCAAGTTTCCTGACCAAGGATCTGGGGGTCGACTGGCGCCGCGGCGAGCGCTATTTCGCGCGCCAGCTCAATGACTATGAGCTGGCCTCGAACAACGGCGGCTGGCAGTGGGCAGCGTCGACCGGCTGCGATGCGCAGCCGTGGTTCCGGATCTTCAATCCCATCACGCAATCGACACGGTTCGACGCGCGCGGAGAGTTCATCCGGCGCTACCTGCCGCAACTGGCAAAGCTCGACGGCAAGCAGATTCACGCGCCGTGGCTGGTGAAGCCGGATGTGCTGGCAGAGCGCGGAGTCGTGCTGGGAAGGGATTATCCGGCGCCGGTCGTGGAGCACGACGCAGCGAGAAAACGCACGCTGGAACGCTTCGCGGTAGTGAAAAAAGTGGTGGCGGAGGTGGACGAGGCGAAGGACGACGCGAACGACGACTGAAGCCGTCGTTACGCCATCACGCTGCCTCGCGCCCCAGCAAACCCTCGATCGCTGCCAGCAGCACCGTCTCCTGATACGGCTTGCCGA
This sequence comes from Telluria sp. LT1R51-2, assembly GCF_059685775.1. Classification (NCBI taxonomy): domain Bacteria; kingdom Pseudomonadati; phylum Pseudomonadota; class Betaproteobacteria; order Burkholderiales; family Oxalobacteraceae; genus Telluria; species Telluria sp. LT1R51-2. Next base: position 3,663,639 of record NZ_JCASIM010000001.1, read on the forward strand.
AGTAGGCATTCACGCCCAGCCCGAGCGCCACGTTGCGGTGCTTGTCGGCCGTGCGCGATGTGATCATGATGATCGGGATCGCCTTCGTTGCGTCATTGCCCCGCACATTGCGGGTCAGGTCGAAGCCGTCCATGCGCGGCATCTCGATATCGACCAGCATCAGGTCCGGTGCGCCCTGCCCGATCAGTTCCAGCGCTTCGATGCCGTCCTTGGCCAGCACGACGCGATAGCCTTCGCGTTCGAGCAGGCGCTGCGTCACGCGCCGCACCGTCAGCGAATCGTCGACCACCATCACGGTGGGGCGCCGTACCTGGGCCGCGATGGCCTGCTTCACGCGCGCCTCACCCTGCGGCTGCTGCGCCAGTGCCAACGGATCGAGGATCAGGACGATCTCGCCCGAACCCAGGACCGTGGCGCCGTCGATGCCCGGCATGCGCGCCAGCTGGCGGCCGATGTTCTTGACGACCACCTCGCGGTTGCCCAGCACCTCGTCCACACGCAGCGCGATGCGGCGGCTGCCGCCATTCAGGACCAGCACCGGCGTCGAACGGTGCGTCGTGATGCGCTCGTCGTCATTCATGCCCAGCAGATCCGGCAAGCCATGCAGCGCCAGTTCGTGACCGGCCAGGTGGATCCTGCCGGCGTCGATCGCCGCGGCCAGGTCGGCCTCGCGTACCTGCTGCACCGCTTCGACCAGCGTCGACGGCACCGCGTGGGTACGGCCACCGGCCACCACCAGCACGACCTGCGCCACGGCCAGCGTCAGCGGCAGCGTGATCGTGAAGCGCGCGCCCTGCCCCGGCTCGGACGCCACTGCGACACGTCCGCCCAGTGCCTGCGCTTCGGAGCGCACCACGTCCATGCCGACGCCACGCCCGGCCAGTTCGGTCAGCGTGTCCGCCGTCGAAAAGCCCGGCGCGAAAATCAGGTCGGTCACCTGATCGTCCGGTGCCTCGTCGCCCTCGGCAATCAGGCCGACTGCCAGTGCCTTGGCGCGGATGCGCTCGAGGTCCAGCCCCGCGCCGTCGTCGCTGAAGTTGATCAGGACTTCGTTGCCATGCTGGCTGACCTGCACCAGCAGTTCGCCCGTTTCGGCCTTGCCGGCTTTTTGACGCGCCGCGCGCGGCTCGATGCCATGCACGATCGCATTGCGCAGCAGGTGTTCGAACGGCGCGGCCATCTGTTCCAGTACGCCGCGGTCGATTTCGACCGCACCGCCCCGGATATCCAGGTTGACGCGCTTGTCGGTCTCTTTCGCCGTCTGGCGCGCGACGCGGAACAGGCGCTCGGACAGGCTGGCAAACGGCACCATCCGCACCCGCATCAGGTCGCGCTGCAGGTCGCGCGTCATGCGCGCCTGCGCCGACAGTTCTTCGTTGGCCGAATCGACCGTGCGCGCCAGGCTTTCCTGGAACGAGGCGACATCGTCGACGCTTTCGGCCAGCATGCGCGTGAGTTCCTGCAGGCGGGTGAAGCGGTCGAATTCGAGCGGATCGAATTCGCGCTCGCCGGCGATCGACAGGCGCGAGGCGATCTGCGATTCGGCCTGCATCTCGATCTCGCGCAACTGGCGCCGCAGGCGGCCCACGTTGTCCGAGAAGTCGCCCAGCGACGACTTGAGTACGCCGATCTGGTTTTCCAGGCGCGAGCGCGTGATCGACACCTCGCCCGCCTGGTTCACCACGCGGTCGAGGATGTCGGCGCGCACGCGCACCAGTGGCGCGCGGGCTGGCTCGGCCGGCGCGGCCACAGGGTTATTCACGGAGGCTGGCGCCGCTGTCGTTGCCGAATCAGCGCCGGCCGGTTGCTGCAAGCCCTCGAACAGCAGCATCGCGCTGTCGTAGTTGGCAAGCAGCTCGTCGAATGCGGTTGGCGGCAACGTCGAGGTGCCGGCATGCACCATGTTCTCGATCTGCGTTTCCAGTTCGTGCGCGTGCTGGCCCAGGCGCATCGCGCCGGCCATGCGCGCACTGCCCTTGACCGTGTGCAGGTCGCGCTGCATGCGCTGCGCGACGCCGGCGTTGGACGGCTCCTGTTGCCACTGGCGCAGGTCGTGGCCGATGCGCGGCAGCAGGTCGGTCGCTTCTTCGAGGAAGACCGGCAGCAGGTCGGCGTCGATCTCGTCGACATACCCGCTGGCGCCGACCAGTTCGGGCTCGTGCAGGTTCTCAAACGTCAGATCGGGTTCCGGTGCAGGTTCGAATTGCGGCTCGGGCTGCGGCTCGGCGTCAGCTTCCGACACCGGCTCGGCCAGCACCGCTTCATCGGGCGTCACCGCCACAAAACCGGCCTCCGGCTGCGGTGCGGCCTGTTCCAGCGCGGGCGCGGCAAACGGGTCGTCGCCGAACGCGCCGAAGATGTCGTCGATATCGTCCGATGCTGCTGCAGGTGCGGCCTGGCGCGGTGCTGGCGCCGGCGCCATGAATGGCGGCGGTTCGGCCAGCAACTGCTTGTACGCTTCGGCAAACAGCGTATCGAGCTGACGTGCCAGCGCCGGTTCGAGCTTGTCGAACGGCGATGTGCCCAGGCGCGCGCGCAGCGCAGCCAGCTGCTCGATCAGGTCCGGCTGCGCCGGGGCCAGTTCGCCCAGTGTGAATACCTGCAGCATCGCGCGCATGCGCGCCAGCGTCGTATCGAACAGGTCCAGCGCGGCCTCGTCGACGTTGGCGCCCGGCAGGGCGAGCTTCTCGAGCGTTTTTTCCAGCGCATGCGCCAGTTCGCACAGGTCGGTGTAGCCGACCGTGGCCGAGGTGCCCGCCAGCGTGTGCGCGGCCGTGATTGCATCGGCCGACGCATGCTGCGCCGGGTCCGCGCGCAGCGTGGCAAATGCGTGTTCCAGCGTGGCGCACAGCGATTCGGTTTCGAGCAGGTACACGTCGTGCAGCGCCTGACCGATGGCCAGGTCGCCCACGCGCCGCACGGCATCCGCGCCGACCGGCGTGATCTCTTCGTCGAGCACGGGGATATCGTCGAACTGCGCATCCAGCTGGGCATATGCCGACGGCGCAAACGCACCACCTTCCTGCACCCGCGCCGCAGCCTCGATCAGCGCCGCGCCATCGCGTTGTGGTGTCTGGCCAGCGGCCAGTTCGGCCACCCAGGCGTCCAGTTCGGCGTAGGCGTGCGCGAGCAGCGCCAGCAAATCGGCAGTGGCCGCGCGACCATCGGCCAGCCAGACGTTCATGACCCGCTCGATGCTGGCAGCGGTCGCGCCGAAGGCTTCCAGGCCCACCATGCGGCTGCTGCCCTTGAGCGTGTGGAATGCACGGCGCAGGCCGGTCAGCGTTTGCTGGTTGCCCGGCTCGTCGGCCGCGCGCGGCAGCGTCTCGACCACGACGCCGAGCACTTCCTGCGCTTCGGCGATGAAGATCCCGAGCAGTTCGGCGTCGACGACGTCCTGCGCGTCGGCTTCGGCGACAGGTGCCACCGGTGTCTCGACGGCTGCGGCAGCCTCGGTGAACTCGAACGGCAGCTCGCGCAGCAGCTGTTTCTCGGTATCGAACGTGAAGCGGCCACGCGCCAGCGCGCTGTCCTGCGCCAGCAGGTCGGCAAAGAAGCCAAGCGCGCCGATGTTCTGCGCGATATTGTGCAGCGACGCGTGCTGCGCGGTGACATCGCGCTCGCTGTCGGCCAGCGTGCGCACCGCGTCTTCGACGTGGTGCACGGTCAGCACGGCCTGCTCCTGGTCGAGGATGGCAAACGCCCCCTGCAAGCCATGCAGCACCGGCCCGGCCTGTTCCAGCACCTGGCGTTTGGACGGGTCGTCGTAGTAATCGTCGAGCAGTTTTTCGATCTGGCGCAGGCCGGCCTTGACCTCGCCCGCCAGCACCGCCACGGTCTGGCCCTGCTGGATCTGGCGCGCCAGTTCGCCCTGCCACTGTGGGGCATCGGGCGGCGTTTCGCCGGCGGCCAGCGCCAGCAGGCGCGCGCCGACGGCTTCGGCGTTCTGTGAAAAATCGTCGGGCAACTGGCGCAGCTGGTCCAGGCTGTTCTCGACGAACAGCATGGCGGCGGCCATCTCCAGCCCGAACTGGTCGTCGCGCCCCGACTGCACCGAGTCGCCGGCCGCGCGGCCCAGTTCACGCAGCAGTTGCGCCAACGCGGGTGCGCCCAGCTTGTCGCTGGCGCCCGCCAGGCGCGCCAGCGCATCGTTGAAATCGTTCTCGATGGCGGCGTCGGGCTTGCCGTCACCGGCGATCAGGTCCCAGTCCGATTTGGTGCGGGCCAGCGCTTCGCGCGCATCCTTCAGCGCCTGCGGATCGAGTTTGCCGTAGCGGCGTTCGGCGTAGTCGTGCGGCACCGCGCCGTCCAGGCCCAAGGCCTGGCGCAGCGCGCCTGCCTCGGGGCCCGGCGCGCAGGCGGCGGCCACGAAGAACAGCGCATCGCGCAGCATCGTCTCGGGCGCATCCTGCTGGCCCTTGGCCAGGCGCCGCAATTGCAGGTTGATCTGGCCAAAGAGCTGCTTGATATACAGGTCGGTCGCGATTTGGCCGTCGGCCACCACGCTGGCAAATGCGTGCATCGCCTGCCAGAACAGGCGCGCGCGTGCGCTCTCCTGCGCGCCGGCGATCGGCGCGATTGCCGCAGCCATGTCGTGCGCCTGCGCGCGGCGCACCGCGTCGTCATCATCGGCCTTCAGGTACGGCAGCAGGGCTTTTTCGAAGTGCGCGCGGCAGGCGGCGATGTCCACCTCGCCCACGGCAGTGCCAGTGGCCGGCAGCTCGGGCAGCACCGACAGATCGAGCGGCAGCAGGTCGGCCGGATGGACCTTGCGCTCACCATGGCGTTCGACCATGTCGCGGTAATACGGGAACAGGCGCGCCGGCTGTTGCGGGGCGCCGCCCAGGAGTTCGTCGAGGTATTCGCCCAGCGCCCCGAAGGCATCGAGCACCACCTGCACGCTCTCGGCGTTGCAGGATAACTGGCCGTCCTTGAAACGATCGAGCACCGTTTCGGCGGCGGCGGTGAACACGCCGACGCCTTCGACATCGACCATCTGCAAGGCGCCGTGCGCCTGGTGCAGGTGCGATTTCGCATGCAGCAGCAGCGTTGGCTGCGCCTCGGGCGAACGGCCCGCGGCGTCGCGCAGGGACGTGGCCGCGCGCGTAAGGGCGTCGCGGATTTCGCCAATGACCCAGGACAGCGGGCCGGTATCAAAACTGCTGGAGCGGTTCAAGGTCGTCATCGCCCGGTCAGGATACCACGCGGAAGCGGGACACCGAATCCTTCAATTCCTGCGCCAGCGTGGCCAGTTCCTGGATCGACAAGGCGGTCTGGCGGGTACCCTGGCGGGTCTGTTCGGTCACGGCGAGGATCTGCTGCATCTTGTCGGCCACGCCGGTGGCCTTGGTGGCCTGGCGTTCGGTGGCGGTCGACATGTCGCCGATCAGTTCACCGAGGCGGTTCGAGACGCGCGAAATGTCCGACAGCGCAGCGCCGGCGGCGTCCGACAGGCGCGCCCCCTCGACCACACCCTGGGTCGATTTTTCCATTGCCGCCACCGCGTCGTGGGTGTCGGTCTGAATGGTGCGCACCAGCGCGCCGATCTGCTTGGCCGCGTCGCCCGAACGCTCGGCCAGGCGCTGCACCTCTTCGGCCACGACCGAGAAGCCGCGCCCTGCCTCGCCGGCCGATGCGGCCTGGATCGCGGCGTTCAGCGCCAGCACGTTGGTCTGCTCGGTAATGTCCGAAATCAGCTCGGTGATCTCGCCGATCTCCTGTGACGATTCGCCCAGGCGCTTGATGCGCTTGGAGGTTTCCTGGATCTGCTCGCGGATCTCCTGCATGCCCTCGATCGCATTCTGCACCGCGGTCGAGCCCTGCGCTGCCGCTGCCACCGACTGGCGCGCCACGTCGGCCGATTCCAGCGCTGAACGCGACACATCGGTAATCAGGCCGGCCAGGCGCAGCGTCGTGGTCGACGCATCCTGAATCTCGCGCGACTGCTGCTCGGCCGCGCCCAGCAGCTCGGTCGAGACGTCCTGCGCACCGTTCGATGCGCGCGCCACCTGCTCCGCCGTGCGGATGACCCGCACGACCAGCTCGCGCAGTTCTTCGACCGTGTAGTTGACCGAGTCGGCAATCGCGCCGGTGATGTCTTCCGACACCGTCGCCTGCACCGTCAGGTCGCCGTCGGCGACGTCCTGCAGCTCGTTCATCAGGCGCAAAATGGCGGCCTGGTTCTGTTCATTGGTGGCCTTGGCTTCTTCTTCCTTGGTCTGCGCCAGGTGGCGCATCGCTTCGGCTTCCTGGCGGCGCCCTTCGGCGGCCGCGGCGCGTTCACGCGACGCCTGCAGCATGGCGCGGGTGGTGCCCAGGGCGGCCAGCAGCGTGAATATGCCGGCGCCGATGGACAGCCAGAACCACGGGCTGATGTCGGCCTGGTCGCGCTGGTAATCCATGTGCAGCTTGGCGAGCATCACGCGCAGCGGCTCACTGTCGCGCGAAATCAGGCGCTCGGCGGCGCGTGCGCCGGCGTAGCTGGTCAGGTTGCCGATCAGCGGCGTGACGGTCTTGACGTACTCGCGTAGGCTGTCGCGGGTGCGCGACAGGCGCACGCGCAGCTCCAGGTCGGTCAGCGGCGCCAGGCCATAGCGGCCACCACCATCGAGCAGGCCGTCGACCAGCGCCTGGACCGAGGCGATGTCGCCCAGGATGTAGGTCACCGCGTTCTGGGTCGAACCCGGCGTGTTGAAGGTCTGGGCGCCGGCCGTCAGGCGCTGGGTCACCGACAGCAGGCTCAGTGCCGCCACCTGGCGCCGGGCGTCGGTGGATTCGTCGCGCTGCAGGCGTTCGGCAATGGCGATCAGCTCGGGGCCCACTTCTTCGTACTGGACCAGGCTCGCGCCGAACGCAATCAGGTTGCGCCGGTTGCCGAGAATGTTGGCGGCGGCCTTGGACGAGCGGTTCCACAGCACGATCGCCTTTTGCAGGTCGTCGGCGCGCGCGCCGCTGGCAGCGGGAATGCGGCCGGTGGGCGACTGGCCGCCACGGGCCAGCAGATCGAGCTCGCGACCCAGTTCGGCGCGGCTTTCCTCCACCTGGAAGAACGCCTGCGCATCGCCGCGCAGCGCGATCGGCGCCGCCTTGGCGAAACGCTGCGAGTGCATCACAGCGTCACCGGCCACCTGGCTTTGCCCGGCCAGGCGGGCGTCGCTGGCAGCGTTCTGCCACATCGCCAGCACGGTCAGCACCGCACCGGCGGCAACGGCCCCCAGCAGCAGGCGCAGGCGATTCGGCTGGAAGCTGCTGCCCATCAGCGTGGCGCGCATGTCGCCCGTGCCATCGGTGGCGGCGTCGTCACGGCCACGAAAGCCGCCCAGGCGGCGCGCCGCTGCGGCAGCCGACCCACTGGCTGCCGCGTCGGGCGCCGCAGCGTCGGCGACGGGGGCCGGCGTGACCGGCCGCACCGCGTCATCGGCTGCGCCACCCCTGGCGAAGACATTCATGGTCAATTTCGAGGCGAATCCCATTCCGGCTCCCTGTGCTGCAATAAGTGTGTTCGGTTAGCGTGCAATGTGCAGGAAGCGCTCTTCGCGCACCAGCGCCGCCAGCGACAGCGGCATCCATGTGTTGCCCTCAAGGTCGCGCAGGGCCTCGCCGTCGCGCGTCATCGTCCCCGCATGGCGCAAGCCATACACCGAGGACGCCAGCAGCGCGCAATTCAAGCCCAGGCTTGGGGCGAACACCAGCAGGCGCGGCGTGCTGCCAGCGGCTGCCGGCGTGGTGGCCACGTGCCCGTCATCGAGATAGCGGGCCAGGTCGATCACCCCCAGCAGGCTGCCGCGCACATTGGCCAGCCCCAGATACCAGGGGCGGGTCAGCGGCACGGGCGTGACCGGCACGGGCGCGACGATCTCGCCCACTTCGGCCAGGTCGACCAGGTAGCGCGCGCCGCCGATGGCCAGGCCAAGCTGCGCCACGCTGGCGCCGGCGCCGTTCTTCGCTGCCTGCATCCGTTCGAGCAGCTGCTCCTGGTACAGGCGCAGGCGGGTGCGCCGCGCCGCGGGATCGCGGCGGCCAGCACGTTCGTCCGCGCCGCCGGTGGTCATGCCTTCACGCTGCCGGCAGCGTCGGCCGGCACCGCCAGCGCGGCGATGGCAGCCAGCAGGCGCGCCGGATCGACCGGTTTGACCAGGTATTCCCTGGCGCCCTGGCGCATGCCCCAGATCCGGTCGGTTTCCTGGTCCTTGCTGCTGCAGATGATGATCGGCAGCGCTGCCAGTTCCGGATCGCGCGAAATGGCGCGCGTCACCTGGAAGCCGTTGGTGCCGGGCATGACCACGTCCATCAGGATCAGCTGCGGGCGCTCGGCGCGAATGCGCTCGATCGCTTCGTCGCCACTGACGGCGGTGCATACGGTAAAGCCGTTCTTGACCAGGATGTCGGTCAGGTACAGGCGTTCGGTCGGCGAATCGTCGACGATGAGAATCTTTTCAATGGCCACGCAGGGCTCCAGCGTTGGTTGAATCGTCAGCCTGCCGCCTGCGCATGCTCGCGCACGGCCGCCAGCAGGCTGTCTTTGGTAAAGGGTTTGGTCAGGTAGGCGCTGGCGCCGACCATCGCGCCGCGCGCGCGGTCGAACAGGCCGTCCTTGGACGAGAGCATCAGCACCGGAGTCGCGTGAAAACGCACGCTCTTCTTGATCAGCGCGCAGGTCTGGTAGCCGTCGAGACGCGGCATCAGGATGTCGCAAAACACGAGCGCAGGATGGTGGTCGTTGATCTTGGCGAGCGCGTCGAAGCCATCGTCGGCCAGCACCACGTGGTAGCCCGCCTGGGTCAGGAAAATCTCTGCTGACCGGCGGATCGTGCTGCTGTCATCGATCACCATGATGGTCAGGCTTGATGATTGCGGCGATGTCGTCATGGTCGTTTCACTTCGGCTTGAAGTGCCACGATAGCATAACGAATCTTTCTTGTGCGCAAAGTGTTGCAGGGAGTCAACTACACGTTTGCGATGGCATCCGGGGCTTGCCAAGATGCCATGCAAGCGCAACAACAGGTGTTATATCGCTGTCATTTCAAAGTCGTCCTTGCGTGCGCCGCACTCGGGACAGGTCCAGTTCATCGGTACGTCGGCCCAGCGGGTGCCGGGCGCAATGCCGTCCTCCGGTGCGCCGGCGGCTTCATCGTAGACCCAACCGCAGATCAGGCACATCCAGGTCAGGAACGGGGCGGTGGATTCAGTACTCACGGTGTTGATCCTTGTATCTAGTAAAATGTGGAATCAGAATCCGGCATCTTAATCTACCCGTCGTGCAAAACCAACCGTTACCCCTCATCCTGAGTTTTGGCGTCTGCGATCCCGTCGGCGCGCTGGGCGTGCAGTCGGACGTCGCCGCCTTCGCCGCCCTCGGGTGCCACGGGCTGTCGGCCATTGCAGGCCTGCTGGTATCCGACAGCGCCCGCGTCGAGCACATGTATGAGCTCGACAGCGACTGGATGGCCGAACAGGCGCGCGCGCTGCTCGAAGACATGCCGATCGCCGCCTTCAAGGTCGGCGCCGTGGGCACCGCGCTGCATTTGGCCGCCATTGCCGAGATCGTGTCCGACTACCCGGACGCGCCGCTGATCCTCGACCCGTTCCTGTCCGCCCTGCCCGACGCCGGTATGGGCGACGAAGAAATGCTGATGGCCCTGCGTTCCATTCTGGCGCCGCAAGCCACTGCCCTGATCCTGTCGCAGGCCGAACTGGGCCGCATGGCCGAGCTGTGGCGCGATGGCGGCGACGCCGATCCCGGCAACCTCGACGAAGACGTGGCCGAACTGACCTCGTCCGGCCTGCAGTACGTACTTGTAACGGGCACGCGCGACACGGCCGGTGCCTGCTCGAACCGCCTGTTCGACACCAGCGGCGAAGTCGCGCGGGTCGACTGGCAGCATCTGCCCGGCCCGTTCCTGGGCGCCGGCAATACCTATTCGGCCGCGTTCACCGCCCTGATGGCGCGCGGCATGGATGCGCCGACCGCGCTGGCCGTGGCGCAGGAATACACCACCGGCGCGCTCGAGAACGCACAACGCTTCGGGATGGGCAAATTCATTCCCGCCAAATTCTTCCGTCCCTGAGTTTCAAGCGCGCTGCGCGGGACGGTCTTTCCTCTTCTTGAAACGTCAACATGACCACTGAACAAGCCACCTCGCGCAACGACACCCTGTTTGCCCGTGCCCAACTGACCACGCCCGGCGGCGTCAATTCGCCGGTGCGCGCCTTCCGCTCGGTCGGCGGCACCCCGCGCTTCATCACGCGCGCCCTCGGCCCGCACTTCTGGGACGCCGACGGCAAGCGCTACATCGACTACATCGGCTCATGGGGCCCGGCCATCCTGGGCCACGCCCGCCCCGAAGTAGTGTCGGCCGTCCAGGCCGCCGCCGCCAACGGCCTGTCGTTCGGCGCGCCGACCGAAGGCGAAATCGAGATCGCCGAAGAAATCTGCCGCCTGCTGCCATCGATCGAGCAGGTGCGCCTGGTCTCGTCCGGCACCGAAGCGACGATGAGTGCGCTGCGCCTGGCGCGTGGCGCCACGGGCCGCGACAAGATCGTCAAGTTCGAAGGCTGCTACCACGGCCACGCCGATTCGCTGCTGGTCAAAGCCGGCAGCGGCCTGCTCACCTTCGGCAATCCGACCTCGGCCGGCGTGCCGGAAGACTTCGTCAAGCACACGCTCGTGCTCGACTACAACGACGTGGCGCAACTGGAAGACGCATTCGCGACGATGGGCGACGAGATCGCCTGCGTGATCGTCGAACCGGTGGCCGGCAACATGAACCTGATCCGCGCCACGCCTGCATTCCTGCAGAGCATGCGCGACCTGTGCACGAAGCACGGCGCCGTGCTGATCTTCGACGAAGTGATGTGCGGCTTCCGCGTGGGCCTGCAAGGCGCGCAGGGCATGTACGGCATCCAGCCCGACCTGACCGCACTGGGCAAGGTCATCGGCGGCGGCATGCCGGTGGCGGCCTTCGGCGGGCGCGCCGAGCTGATGCAGAAGATGGCGCCGATCGGCCCGGTGTACCAAGCCGGCACGCTGTCGGGCAATCCGGTGGCGGTGGCGGCGGGCATGACGACCCTGAAGCTGATCCAGGAAGCCGGGTTCTACGAGCGCCTGAGCGCCACGGCGAACCGCCTGGTGGCCGGCTTGAGCGACGCTGCGCGCGAAGCGGACATCGACTTCTGCGGCGACGCCGTGGGCGGCATGTTCGGCATGTACTTCTCGAAGGAAGTCCCGGGCAGCTACAGCGAAATGATGGCCGGCGACAAGGAGCGCTTCAACCGCTTCTTCCACGGCATGCTGGACGAAGGCGTGTACTTTGCCCCGGCGATGTTCGAGGCGGGCTTCGTGTCGATCCAGCACGACGACGCAGCGATCGACGAAACCATCGAAGCGGCGCGGCGCGTGTTCAAGCGGATCGGCTGACCCGCAGGGCTGGCTGGCTTACTTCAGCCAGCCACGCCTTCTGAAATACCACAGCGGCGCCACGCCGCAGCCGATCATCAACGCGATGGCGAACGGATAGCCGAAGCGCCATTGCAGCTCGGGCAGCACGGCGAAGTTCATGCCGTAGACGCTGGCGATCAGGGTCGGCGGCAGGAACGCGACCGAGGCCACCGAGAAGATCTTGATGATCTTGTTCTGGTTGATGTTGATGAAGCCGACCGTGGCGTCCATCAGGAAGTTCACCTTGTCGAACAGGAACGACGTGTGCCCGTCGAGCGACTCGATGTCGCGCAGGATCTGGCGCGCTTCCTCGAACTGGTCCGAGTTCAGCAGGCGCCCGCGCATCAGGAAGCTGACTGCGCGGCGCGTGTCCATCATGTTGCGGCGGATGCGGCCGTTCAAGTCTTCCTCGTGCGCGATCGCGTTCAGCGCGGCGGCCGCGTCCTGGTCGGTAAATTCCTTTTGCAGCACGCGGGTCGAGACTTCTTCGAGGCTTTCGTAGATGCCCTCGAGCGAGTCGGCCGAATACTCGGCGTCGGTCGCGTACAGGTCGAGCAGCACGTCCATGTAGTCTTCGATCGAGCCGGGCCGCGAACGGGCGCGCATGCGCACCAGGCGGAACACCGGCAAGTCGTCGTTGTGCACCGAAAACAGGATTTTGCCCGACAGGATGAACGCCACCGTGATCACGCGCGACGGCCCGTCTTCTTCTTCCAGCAAAAAGTCGGTGCGCAGGTGCAGGTCGCCATTTTCGGCTTCGTAGTAACGCGCCGATGCTTCGATGTCCTGGACTTCGTCTTCGCCCGGCAGGATCACGTTGTACTTGGCCTTGACCCAGACGCGCTCTTCTTCGCTCGGGTCGGTCAGGTCGACCCAGACCGGCGCCACGCTCTCGAGTTCCTCACGGGATTCGATCGTGACCTGGTTCAGGCGGCCGTTCTGTAGGACGAATACATTGATCATGCGCTGGGTCTCGCTATTCTTGGCCGGTCGACAAAAGTAGCGCAAGTGTAACCGTTTGCCCGCCGTGGAGCCAACTCCGGCGCCACAAACGCGCGTTTACGGCCGCTCGTCGGCACGCGGCACGTCAGCCGACGGGATCCGGCGCTGGATCGTGCTGGTGCGGCGCTCCAGATAGCGGGTCGAGCGGTTCTTGTCGTAGAAGCGCGGATTGGGCAGCATCACGGCCAGGCGCGCGGCTTGCGCCGTGCTCAGCTTGGCGGCGGACGTCTTGAAGTAATAGCGCGCCGCCGCTTCGGCGCCGAACACGCCACGGCCGAACTCGGCCACGTTGAGGTAGATTTCCAGGATGCGCTGCTTGCTCATCACGGTCTCGAGCATCAAGGCGATGATCGTTTCCTGGCCTTTGCGCAGATAGCTGCGCGAGCCGGACAGGAACAGGTTCTTGGCCAGTTGCTGCGTGATGGTCGAGCCGCCGCCGGCCAGCTTGCCCCGGCGTTCATTGCGCTCGTAGGCCCGCTCGATCGCTTTGATGTCCACACCATAGTGCTCGTTGAAATTGGCGTCTTCGGACGCCACCACCGCGCGTTTCAGGTTGTACGAAATCCGCTCGTACGGCACCCACTCGTGCTTGAGCGTGGCGTCGGGATTGGTTTCGCGCAGTACCGACAATTGCGCGCGCATGAAGCTGGTCGAGCCAGGATCGACCTGCGAATACCAGCACACCATCACGAAGAAATACAGCTGGACCAGCAGCACGAGCAGCAGCGGCCCCAGAAAAATCCACTTGATCCAGCGCCGCTTCGCTGATCCCTTCGCTGGTGCCTTCGTTGATCCCTTCGTGCGCGATGTAGCCACGGGTTACCCCTGTTATTGTGATTGACGCATCGATGCCAGCACGTGCGCCGTGCCCGGCCGCTTGCCTCGCCACAGCACGAACGCTTCGGCGGCCTGCTCTACCAGCATGCCCAGGCCGTCGCGCACGGCGGCGCCGTGACCGGCAGCGAACTCCATGAACACGGTTGGCTTGTTTCCATACATCATATCCAACGCGAGCGTGTCCGGGCCGAATACCGTCGCCGGCACCGGCGGCACGGCGGCGTCCAGGCTGGCCGACGTCGCATTGATGATCACGTCGAACGGGCCATCGACATCGGCAAAGCTGCTGACCGTCAGGCGCGCCCCGTGGTCGGCAAATTCCGCCACCAGCGCCTCGGCGGTGGCGAGCGTACGGTTGGCAATGACGATCTGGCGCGGGCCGGCATCGAGCAACGGCAGCAGCGCGCCGCGGGCCGCACCACCGGCACCCAGGAGCAGCACGCGCTTGCCGTCCAGCGACACCCCCGCATTGCGCACGATGTCGGCCACCAGGCCCACGCCGTCGGTGTTGTCGCCGACGATCTCGCCGCCATCGAACACCAGCGTATTGACGGCGCCGGCCGCCTGCGCGCGCGGGGTCAGCCGCGTGGCCAGGCGCGCGGCTTCGAGCTTGAAGGGCACGGTGACGTTGGCGCCCTTGTAGCCGTCATCGATCAAGCGCGCCACCGTGGCGGCAAAGCCATCGACGGGCGCCAGGCACTGTTCATACTGGAGATCATCGCCCAGCTCTGCAGCATATTGCGCGTGGATCCGGGGCGACTTGCTGTGCGCAATCGGGTTGCCGATAACGCAGTAACGGTCGGTCATGGCGAGGCATTTCCCAGGGTTGCACGCAGGCTGTCTTCGCGGGTGAACTGGAAGCGCGTAAACACTTCCCACAAATCGTCCTTGCCCTTGGTGCGCATATTGGCCGGGAACGCGCCGTATGGCGCCGAGCGGCGCACGATGTCGAGCGCCGCCTTGTCGAGCGCAGGATTGCCCGAGCTGCGCTCGACCTTCGGGCCGCCATCCTTCAGGTACAGCGTGCCGTCCTGATAGACGGGGATGTACACCACCAGCTCGCCATACAGCTTCTTGCCGGCCTGCTGCGGGAAGTTCAGCGTGCCGACTTCCTCGATCCGCTTCTGCATCGCCTTGTAGTACAGCGCATACCCGGCCTCGCGCGTGCTCGGCGTGATCTTCGTGCGTTTCGGGCGGCGGTTTTCTTCTTCGATGCGCTCGAAGATTTCGGCGGCGCTGCGCGAGATGGCGCGCGACGTGTCGAGGTTGTCCTCGCCCGTGCGCGACGGGTCCGGCTTTTCCCGTTCGGTGACCGGTGGCGCGGTGAAGCTCGACGTGCGGGCGCGCGTGACCACGTTCTGCTGGATCTGCTCGAGCGCGGCGATGCGGCGCTGCAGGGCCTTGATGCTGTCGCCGTCCTCGACCTTGCGCAGGTCGGGCAGCGGCGACTTGGCGCGGCCGGCTTCTGCGGTACCACCACCGTCCAGATTGGCCTGGGCCAGTGCATCGGCCTTGGCCGGTGCCCGGTCGTGCTTGGCGTTGACCAGGATGACTTCGAGGCCCGGGTCGGCCGGTGTCTGGCGGAACGTTTCAGGCGCAGCAAAGCGCACCGCCAGCAGCGCCGCGTGGGCTGCCACCGATACGGCCAGGGCAATGATCAGGGGACGGTTATGTAGGAGAGACTTCACGCGCTGCGGGTGAGAATTGAATCGGAGAATTGATTCATTCTAACCTGAGGCGAACCCATAGGGGGAGGTGGAATTGGCGTGCGACACAACGTGGTGTGTTCGACAATATCAGCCGAATAACAGGGGTTGTCATGCAGTTACGCATGGCAGCGACTGCATGCCATGCGTAACACGCGATCAAGGCGCAGGTTGCGCAGTCTCGCCCGCGTCGCCCGTATCCACCACGGCAACCGCGCCTTCGGCTTCCACCGCTTCGGCCGCTGCCGCTTCGCCGGTGTCGGCTTCCGTGTCCTCTTCATCAGCGACGGCCGCATCTGGCGCCGTGCTCGCCACTTCCAGCAAACGCGCCTCGAGATTCAGTTCGATCTCGTCCCAGCGCACGATGTCGAGCGTGACCTGCGCGCCACGCGCCACCTGCGACATGCCCGGCAAACGCACCACCAGCGGCACGTCGGTCAGGCGCACGAGCTCGTCCTTGAGCACGACGGCATCGACCATCTTGACGCCCTCCTGCCCCAGCCAGCGCAGGCACCAGTAGCGCTCCATATTCTGCTGGAACTCGTTGTAGGCCGCGTACGCCGCGTCGAAGCTCGACACGATCGAGAACAGCGTCGCATCGCGGTGCTTGAACGGCGCGACGAGCGGCGCGGTGACGCCGTTTTCGGCGGCCGCGATGATCTGCCACTGGTTGACCAGGTCGGTATAGCGGCGCAGCGGCGACGTGCTCCATGCGTACTGGTCCACGCCCAGGCCCTGGTGCGGCGCGGCGTGCGTGACCATGCGCACCTGCATCTTGGCGGCCCAGCCGCCGGCGCCCGGCCCTTGCGAGCGGTAGATGCCCGGCACGCCCGAGTCGTGCAGCAGCTTGCCCCAGGTGCTGTTGGCAAAGATCATCAGCTCGGCGACGATCTTGTCGAGCGGCGCGCCGCGCTTGCGGCGCACGATCGAGACCACGTCGTCTTCGACGTAGAAATTGAAGTCCATGCGGTTGGCTTGCTCGGGCTTCAGGCCAAAGGCTTCGCGCTTTGCCATGCGGCCGGCTTCGAGCTGCAAGGCCCACTGCCACAACTGGCCCAGTTCTTCCTTGTGCGGATACTCGCCCTCGCCGCTCTGGAGGGTTTCCTCATTCACCAGGTCATCCAGGTCGTTATGACGCAGATTGCTCTTGATCGGCACCAGCTCGGCGCGCGTCGTCGTCGAGATGACGCTCCAGTCTTCGGGATTGAGCACGGCGTACAGCGACAGCGCCGGGCAATCGTTGCCCTCGGCCAGCGTGAACGCGTTGACCACCTCGTCCGGCAGCATCGTGATCTTGTCGCCCGGCATATACACGGTCGACATGCGCGCGCGGGCGATCTTGTCGATCGCATCGTCCGGCCGCACGGCCAGGCCCGGCGCAGCGATATGGATACCCACGCGCACCGTGCCATCGTCGAGCTTGACGACAGAGAACGCATCGTCGATCTCGGTCGTGGTCACGTCGTCGATCGAGAATGCAGCGACGTCGGCGCGCGGCAGGTCGGTCGGCGCTTTTGGTACGTCCACCGGCGCAAAGCCGGCGCCGCGCGGGAAGTTCTCGAACAGGAAGCGGCCCATGTGCAGGTCTTTGGGCGAGGCCAGGCCGCCGACGTCCAGCATCAGGCGCGCCGCACTCACCTTCAAATCATCGGCCGCGGCCTCGAACGCCTTGTATTCGATCGTGTTCTTGTCCGGCTTGAACAGCAGCTGGTGCACGAGCGGCTGCATCGATTCGGGCAGCTTGCCGGCTTTCAGCTCATCGACATAGCCGGCCTGGATGATGGCCTGCTGTTTTTTCTTTTCGATGCCGGCCAGCGCAGCCTTGAGCGACGCTTCCGGCGCGGCCTTGTAGCGGCCACGGCCCTTCTTGTAGAAGTAGATCGGCGAGCCGTGCAGCGTCAGCACGAGGCCGGCCGCTTCGTGCGGCAGCGGCGCGTGGCCGAAGTATTCGGCGCCCAGCTCGGCAAAGCCGAATTCTTCTTCGCCCGCGACTTCCCACAGGAACTCGAGGTCTACGTCGGCCGCCACGGCCTTGGCCGCGTCCATCAGCTCTTGCGGGCCGGGCTTTTCAAATTGCAGCAGGACGTCGCGCGTCTTGACCTTGGTGCGCTTGCCGCTGGCCAGTTCGACCTGGTATGCCTCGCCGGCTTGCGACAGGATGGCGCCGACCTTGAAGTCGCCCGATTCCTCAAAAAATACATTCATGATTATTCTGTGTTGTTCGTGGTTGCGCCCGCTCCCAGACTGAGCACCGCCGGCAAGAATACCTCGGTGACCAGGAGCAGGCCTTGACGGCGGCGATAGACGCAGCGCCGCGCATGGTAAATCAGCTGTTGGACGCCTGCGCCGCCGATGGCCGCGTGCGCGCGGCGCACCAGCGGATGGTCGGCGCCCAGGCGCGCAAATTCAAGTGATCCGCGCCGCACGAGCGGATCGTAAAACAGGGTCGAGCCGAGCGAGCGCTCACCCAGCGCCGAAAACAGCGGCCAGTCGCTCGCGTCGGCGTCTAGCGGCACGACCGTGTGGGCAAAGACCACCGGCGTGCCGTCGCAGACGAGCAGCACTTCGCGTTCCCATACCCGTTGTGGCCGCGCCAGGCCAATCGCCGCCGCTTCGTCGGCCAGGCACACGGCACTGTGCTGGTGCAGGCGCCGCACGCGAAACGCGTCGCTGCTGGCGACCAGGCGCGCGGTCAGCGAGCCGGGCGTGATGAGCCAGTCGTGCATTGGTGGAGAAGCACGCACGGCGCGCGCATGCGGCTGCCAGGCGGCCAGGCGCAGCGAACGGTTCCTCACTGCGTCGGGTCTCCACCTGCGGGGCCGTCGACGTCCATGCCGCAGAACGCCAGCACCTCGTCGACGTAGATGGGGAATTCCGACACCGCATGGTCGCTGCCGTAGATCACGTGCTGGCGCGCGCCTGCGTAGTGCGCCACCATGTCGCGGTAGTCGAGCACTTCGTCGCCGGTGGCGGCCAGCAAGAGATACCGCTCGGGCTGCGTGATGGCCGCGACGCGCAGCGCCTTGAGTTCATCGATGTACTCGGGGCGAAACTCGAACGGTTCGTCCGAATGCCAGTTGGTCGTCACGCCGATATGGTGTTCGAGGTTGCGGGTCGGGTCGACCGACGGATTGATCACGACGGCCGGCACGCCAAGGCGCTCGGCCAGCGCGCACGCGTAAAAGCCACCGAGCGACGAGCCGACGATGGCGAGATTGCCCGGTGCATGCTGCGCGGCCAGCTCCAGCGCCAGCGCGAACGCGGCCTTTGGCGACGCCGGCAACTGCGGGCAGATCAGGCGGTCGAGCAGGCCACGCTCTTCGAGCGCCGCCTGTACGACCTGCGCCTTCATCGATTTGGGCGACGAGCGAAAGCCGTGCAGATAAAGAAGGTACGGTGCCGACGTCATGGCGCCAGCGCGTCCAGCAGCTTCTGGTGCACGCCGCCGAAGCCGCCGTTGCTCATGACCAGGATATGGTCGCCCGGCTGCGCCTGCTGCACGATGGCCTGCACCATATAGTCGATCTGGTCGAAGCTGTGCGCGATCATGCCCATCGGCTTGAAGGCATCGGCCAGCGACCAGCCCAGCGCCTGCTGGCTGCCGAAGCCGAACACCAGGTCGGCATCCTTCAGGCTGCCCGGCAGCGCATCCTTCATCGCGCCCAGCTTCATCGTGTTCGAGCGCGGCTCGAGCACGGCCAGGATCCGGCCCGAACCTTGCGCGCCCAGCTTCTGGCGCAGGCCGCCGACCGTGGTGGCGATCGCCGTCGGGTGGTGCGCGAAGTCGTCGTAGACGGTGATGTTATTGACCACGCCGCGCACTTCCATGCGGCGCTTGACGTTCTCGAAGCGGGACAGCGATTCGATGGCCTGCGCGACCGGCACGCCGACGTGGCGCGCCGCAGCGATGGCGGCCAGCGCGTTCGAGCGGTTGTGCTTGCCAGTCAGGTCCCAGTGCACGGTGCCTTGCGGCGCGCCCTTGAAGATGACATCGAAGCTGGCGCCGCCCGGATGCTCGACCATCGTCCAGTCGACGCCATCGGCGCCGCCAAAGCTTTCCTTGTCGCTCCAGCAACCGCGCTTGAGCACGCGCCCGATCGATGCTTCGTCGCCATTGACGACCAGGCGGCCCACGCCCGGCACGGTGCGCACCAGGTGGTGGAACTGGGTTTCGATGGCGCCGATATCCGGGAAGATGTCGGCGTGGTCGTATTCCAGGTTGTTCAGCACGGCCGTTTTGGCGTGGTAGTGCACGAACTTGCTGCGCTTGTCGAAGAATGCGGTGTCGTACTCATCGGCTTCGATGACGAAGAAGTTCGATGGCTTGTCGCCATGCAGGCGCGCCGAGACGCCGAAGTTCATCGGCACGCCGCCGATCAGGAAGCCTGGCGCATAGCCGGCATCTTCCAGGATCCAGGCCAGCATCGACGTCGTGGTGGTCTTGCCGTGCGTGCCGGCCACGGCCAGCACCCATTTTTCGCGCAGGATATGCTCGCCGATCCACTGCGGGCCCGACATATAGGGCAGGCCGCGGTTCAGGATTTCCTCGATCAGCGGATTTCCGCGCGTCATCACATTACCGATCACATACAGATCGGGATTCAGCGACACCTGCTCCGGGCCATAGCCCTGGATCAACTCGATGCCTTGCGCCTGCAACTGGGTGCTCATCGGCGGATAGACGTTGGCGTCGCAACCGGTCACGCGATGACCGGCTTCCTTGGCCAGGACCGCCAGGCCACCCATGAAGGTGCCGCAAATGCCGAGAATATGAATGTGCATGGGAAGGTGCGCTGGTGCGATGTAAATGGACGAAACCGGGATTCTACCCGAGGCGCTGCCAAATTAAGGTTCAGAGTATGATCTGGATCATGATGCCGAACTTGAACAACGATCTTATTCAATTGCGCGCAGAGATCGCCCTCGTGGCTGCGCGCATGGTTGCCCAGGATGGCGCCGACATCGATACCGCGCGCCGCAAGGCGGCCCGCCAGGTGCTCGGCGTGAACCAGCCTGTCCCCAATATGATGCCCGACGACATCCAGGTCGAAGACGAAGTGCGCAAGTACCTGGCGCTGTTCGGCGGCCCGGACCACAGCAAGCGCCTGGCGCAATTGCGCACCACGGCGCTGCAGGTGATGGAGGCGCTGGCCGACTTCAATCCGTACGTCACCGGCCCGGTGCTGCAAGGCACCGCCGGCGAGCACGACGATATCCATCTGCAATTGTTCGCCGACAGCGCGAAAGAAGTGCAGATCTATCTGCTGAATCGCAATGTTAATATCGAGATCTCGGAAACCCCGCATTTCAAGGGGGGGCGCCATGCGCCCGTCGAGACCGTCAGTTTCCCGTGGATGAAGGAAACTGTGCATGCGCAATTGTTTGAATACCAAGACCTGCGCGGCGCGCTCAAGCCGCGCGCGGATGGCCGCCCGCAGCGTCTCGACGCTGCCGGCCTGCGTGCGCTGATCGCTGCCGACTCAACACTGGAACAGAACGAATGAACAAGAAACATCTGGCCACCTATGTGGCAGTGGCCGCGCTGTTTGGCGTGATGGGCGCTGTCGTTGCGCTCTATAAGAAGGCGCCGGCCCCCGTCTCCCCGCAGATCAGTACGACTGCCGGCGCTGGTGCGGTGACCAATGCCGTCACCAATCTGTATGGGCAATCGCTCAACAACCTGGCGGGCGAACCGCAGCCGCTGGCGCAGTGGAAGGGCAAGCCCCTGCTGGTGAATTTCTGGGCCACCTGGTGCGGCCCTTGCGTGCAGGAAATGCCGGAGCTGTCGCACCTGGCAGGCGAAGACAAGGGCAAGCATTTCAATGTGATCGGGATCGGCATCGATTCGCCGACCAATATGAGCGAATTCGCTGCCAAGCACCAGATCGCTTATCCACTCTACGTGGCCGGCATGGGCGGGACCGAGCTGTCGAAGGAATTGGGCAACACGATGGGCGGCTTGCCGTACACTGTGCTGATCGGCGCCGATGGACAGGTACTCAAGACGTATATTGGCAAGCTCAAGTTCGACGAATTGCGCGCTGACCTGGCAAAATTGAACGGTTGATTGTGCGTTTAACGAACGATCGTACGATTTGCAATTGCGGCCAATTTCGGCTAATCACCAGCAATTTTACCGCTTGCCAACAGCCGAGCTAGGCGGCACAATGCCTGACTTTCGGGCTACCAGACTCTCATTATGGCGAAAAAGCTACTGCTTCTCAACGGCCCCAACCTCAATTTATTGGGGACGCGCGAGCCTGCAGTCTACGGCACGACGACACTGGCCGACATCGAGAACGCAGCAGTTGAACAAGCCATGCATGCCGGCGCAGCACTGGAGCATTTCCAGAGCAACCATGAGGGCGCCCTGATCGATCGCATCCACGCCGCACGTAATGAAGGCGTGGATTTTATCGTGATCAATCCTGGTGGCTTGACCCACACCAGCGTAGCACTGCGCGATGCGTTCGCGTCGGTGGCCATTCCATTCGTCGAGGTGCACGTGTCGAACGTGCATGCCCGCGAATCGTTCCGGCAGCATTCCTACCTCTCCGGCATCGCGCGCGGCGTGATCTGCGGACTGGGGGCGCACGGATACAGGTTTGCCATCGACTTCGCACTTAAATAGCGTTAATCTACGTCAACTTCATGTATCAGCGGCCGTGCGGCGTGTTTGACGCGCCGGCCTGCTCTCTAAAACGAATAATTCCAAGGGGTTTCACATGGATCTACGAAAACTCAAGACCTTGATCGACCTGGTCGCTGAATCGGACATCGCCGAACTCGAAGTGACCGAAGGCGAAAGCAAGGTCCGCATCGTCAAGTCGTCCGCTGTTGGCCAGGGTCAGATGATGATGATGCCGCAACAAGGCGTGCAACAATTCGCGGCGCCAGCCCCGGCTGCTGCGCCTGTCGCTGCAGCGCCGGTCGTGGCTCCCGAGCCAACCGGCCACGTCGTCAAGTCGCCGATGGTCGGTACCTTCTACCGTTCGTCCGCACCGGGCGCTGCCGCGTTTGTCGAAGTGGGCGCGAACATCAAGGAAGGCGAAACGCTGTGCATCATCGAAGCGATGAAGCTCCTGAACGAAATCGACGCCGATGTCTCGGGCGTTGTCACCAAGATCCTCGTGGAAAACGGCCAGCCGGTCGAATTCGGCCAGCCGCTGTTCGTGATTGGCTAAAGCCTCAAGCTGGGCGGCAGTCCTGCCACCAGCTCACCCATGACGTGTCCGGCGCCGCTTGTCTTTCAGCTGCGCCGGTTTTCACTGAACCACCGGACCAACCATGTTTGAAAAAATCCTCATCGCCAACCGTGGTGAAATCGCGCTGCGTATCCAGCGCGCCTGCCGCGAGCTGGGCATCAAGACGGTCGTCGTGCACTCCGAGGCCGACAAGGACGCCAAGTACGTGAAACTGGCGGACGAGTCGGTCTGCATCGGCCCGGCGCAGTCGAGCCTCAGCTATCTGAACATGCCCGCGATCATCAGCGCGGCCGAAGTGACCGACGCCGAAGCGATCCACCCGGGCTACGGCTTCCTGTCCGAAAACGCCGACTTCGCCGAGCGCGTCGAGAAATCGGGCTTCGTCTTCATCGGCCCGCGTTCCGAATCGATCCGCCTGATGGGCGACAAGGTCTCGGCCAAACAGGCCATGATCCGCGCCGGCGTGCCGTGCGTGCCAGGCTCGGACGGCGCCCTGCCGGACGACCCGAAAGAAATCGTGCAGACGGCGCGCCGCGTTGGCTACCCGGTCATCATCAAGGCTGCCGGCGGCGGCGGCGGACGCGGCATGCGCGTGGTGCACACCGAAGCGGCCCTGATCAACGCCGTGGCGATGACCAAGGCCGAAGCCGGCGCTGCATTCGGCAATCCGGAAGTCTATATGGAGAAGTATCTGGAAAATCCGCGTCACGTGGAAATCCAGATCCTGGCCGACGAACACAAAAACGCCGTCTGGCTCGGCGAGCGCGATTGCTCGATGCAGCGCCGCCACCAGAAGGTCATCGAAGAAGCGCCGGCACCGGGCATCCCGCGCAAGCTGATCGAAAAGATCGGTGACCGCTGCGCCGAAGCGTGCCGCAAGATCGGCTATCGCGGCGCCGGCACCTTCGAATTCCTGTACGAGAATGGCGAGTTCTACTTCATCGAAATGAACACGCGTATCCAGGTCGAGCATCCGGTGACCGAAATGATCACCGGGATCGACATCGTCCAGGAACAGATCCGCATTGCCTGCGGCGAAAAGCTGCGGTTCCGCCAGCGTGACATCATGCTGTCGGGTCACTCGATCGAGTGCCGCATCAATGCCGAAGACCCGTTCAAGTTCACGCCGTCGCCGGGCCGCATCACCAGCTGGCATCCGCCGGGTGGCCCTGGTATCCGCGTCGACTCGCACTCGTACGCCGGCTACTACGTGCCGCCGCACTACGACTCGATGATCGGCAAGGTCATCGCGTATGGCGCCACGCGCGAGCAGGCGATTCGCCGCATGCAGATCGCGCTGTCCGAAATGGTGGTCGAGGGTATCCTGACCAATATTCCGCTGCACCGCGAACTGATGGTCGACGCCCGCTTCATCGAAGGCGGCACCAACATCCACTACCTGGAGCAGAAACTGGCTGCCAAGCCCGACCTGCCGAAGGAAACCGCGCTGTCGGCCAAATCGGAAGTCAAGGTGAACGAATGAGCTGGACTGAAGTCGTCATCGAACTGGCACGCGAACACGCCGAAGCGCTGTCGGACGCCCTGATGGAAGCCGGCGCGCTGTCGGTGTCGGTGGAAGACGCCGACGAAGGCACCGAAGACGAAAAACCGCTGTTCGGCGAGCCGGGCATGGAGCCGACCGAAGCGGCCTGGGACCATAGCCGTGTTGTCGCGTTGACGGATGCCGATGCCGACCAGCTGGCGATCGTCACCGAGGCCGCGCAAGCGATCAATCTGCCCGTCGTGCCGGCGTTCACCACCCGCAAGGTGGAAGACGCCGACTGGGTGCGCCTGACGCAATCGCAGTTCGAACCGATCCACATCGGCACCAATATCTGGGTCGTGCCGAGCTGGCACGTGGCACCAGACCCGAACGGCCTGATTCTCGAGCTGGACCCGGGCCTGGCGTTCGGCACCGGCAGCCATCCGACGACGCGCCTGTGCATGGAGTGGCTCGAAGCCCATCCTGCGCCGGGCAAGTCGGTGCTGGACTACGGCTGCGGCTCGGGCATCCTGGCGATGGTGGCCAAGAAACTGGGCGCGCAGGACGTGGCCGGTGTCGACATCGATCCGCAGGCGATCGAATCGGCCCGCGCCAACGCCGAGCGCAACAACGTCGCCATCGACTTCTACCTGCCTGACACGTTTGCCGCTTCCGGCAATGCGCGCCATGCAAGCGGCAAGTTCGACATCGTCGTGGCCAACATCCTGTCGAGCCCATTGAAGCTGATGGCGCCGATGCTGGCTGGCCGCGTGGCCGATGGCGGTTCGCTCGTGCTGTCGGGCGTGCTGGCACGCCAGGCCGACGAAGTGGCTGCCGCCTACGCGCCATTCATCAAGCTGGGCGTCTGGGCCGAGCAGGATGGCTGGGTGGCCCTGCACGGCACGCTGGGCCAGGACACACCGCCGGCACGCATTGCCACTGCCACTGCCGGCTAAAGGCATGGCGCTCGCCACACAATGCCCCCACTGCGGCACGCAGTTCCGCGTCGCCGCGGACCAGCTCAAGCTGCGTGGGGGCATCGTGCGTTGTGGCGCATGCCAGCAGATTTTTGACGGGAACAGCGCGCTGATCGATCTGGCGACCGGGCCTGCACCGGTTGTTACGGCGCCTGCCGATGCAGCGGCTGACGACTCTCCCACTACTTCTTCCCCTCCCGTTGACGAGACGCCCGCCGAGACACTTGCGCCGGTGAGTGAGCCGGTTGCGCAGCAGGAACCGGCGCCGACGCCGGCATCAACGCCCGAACCGGACACCCTCCCCGTCCCCGAACCAAGCCGCGAACACACGGCAGACTCGATCGGCCCGCCGACCCTGCTGCTGCGTGAATCGTCGGGCGGCTCGCCGCCGATCGTATCGAACGTGCCCGCCTCGCCGCGCAACCGCGCCGCCGAAGCGCGCGCGCGCCGCGTGAAGGCCGCACCACCGCGCATCGACGAGGCGCCCAAACCACCACCACCGCCGCCAAAGCCAAAGCCGACGCCGAAGCCGGACATCGATGAACCCGAGTTCGTGCGCAGCACGCGCCAGCGCGAAGCCTCCGGCAAGACGACGCGCATCGCGCTGGCCGTCGGCAGCGTGCTGCTGCTGATTGCGCTGGTCGTGCAGGCGGCCGTGAGCTTTCGCGACGTGCTGGCGGCGCGCCATCCGGGCATCCGACCGGCCTTGGTCTCGACCTGCGCCCTGTTCGGCTGCAGCGTGAACCTGCCGGCGCGGCCCGAGCAGCTGGTCATCGAGACCGGTGAACTCATCACGCTGGGCGGCAACGCCTATACCTTCAGCACCGTGCTGCGCAACCAGGGCGACATGGCGCTGGCCTGGCCCAGCCTCGAACTGACGCTGAACGACCTTGACGACAAGCCGCTGGTGCGCCGCGTGTTCGCCCCGCGCGATTACGCAGGCGCCGCGGCTGCCGCGCCCACGGGGTTTGCCGCACGCGGCGAGCAGCAGGTGCGCATCCATTTCAGGCTGGAGGGCGCAGAGCCATCCGGCTACCACATCGCAGTGTTCTATCCATGAAAGCCACACCATGACCAAAACCGCCCTAATCTGCGGCTCGCTCGCGTTCGACAAAATCATGCAGTACCACGGCCGCTTCGGCGACACGCTGCTGGCCGACCAGCTGCACCGCGTGAACGTGTCGTTCCTGGTGCCGACACTGCGCACCGAATACGGCGGCTGCGCGGCCAACATCGCGTACAACCTCAAGCAGCTGGGCGGCGAGCCGTTGATGATGGGCACGCTGGGCCAGGACGGCAGCGACTACCTCAAGCGCATGCAGGAACAGGGGCTTGAGACGCGCGGCATCCGCACGATCCCCGAGGCCTACACCGCGCAGTGCTTCGTCACGGCCGACCAGGACAACAACCAGATCAACGCCTTCCACCCGGGCGCGATGGAATACTCGAACCAGAACAACGTGGCCGACCAGGGCGCGATTCGCGTGGCGATCATCTCGCCGGACGGCCGCGACGGCATGATCAAGCACGCGCGCGACTGCGCCGAACAGAAGGTCCCGTTCATGTTCGACCCGGGCCAGCAACTGCCGATGTTCTCGGGCGAAGAGCTGATCACGTTCATCGACCAGGCCAGCTACCTGGCGTGCAACGACTATGAATTCGAAATGGTCATGGACCGCACGGGCCTGAGCCAGGCCGACATCGCGGCGCGCCTGGAGGCGTTGATCATCACGCGCGGCGAAGCCGGTTCGGACATCTACGCGGGCGGCGAGCACTTCAAGATTCCAGCCGTGACGGCAACGACCGTGGTCGACCCGACCGGCTGCGGCGACGCCTACCGCGCGGGTCTGCTGTTCGGCATCACCAATGACCTGGACTGGGCCACCAGCGGGCGCATCGCCAGCCTGCTGGGCGCAATCAAGATCGCCTCGGCCGGTGGCCAGAACCACCGGTTCACGGCGCAGGAATTCGACGCGCAGTTCGAGCAGGCGTTTGGCAGCAAGTTCCGTTAAGGCGAAGGCGCCGCTGGCGCCGCGCATGACATAAAAAAAGGCCTCTGCATGCAGAGGCCTTTTTTGCGATCAGGTGGTTCAAACGTACCCGAACACCTGCCGCAGCACGAACAGCAGGATCTGGATCAGCACGAGCGCCACCAGCACCGACAGGTCCATGCCGCCGATCGGCTTGACGACACGCCGGATGGGCCGCAGCAACGGCTGATTGAGCGCGTGCACGAACGGCGCCAGCGGCGCGTTCGGATTGACCCAGCTGAAGATCGCTTCGATGATCAACAGCGCCATGAAGCCGTACAGAATCCAGGTCAGGAAGCGGTGCAGCGCGTACAGCAACATCGTCTCGCCGCTGGCGCCGGCCAGCAGCAGCACCGTGCTGGCCACCAGGACCACCAGGAAGGCGCCGATGAAGCTTGCCCAGTCGTAGCCGCGGGTGCCGGGCACCACGCGCCGCAGCGGCATCACCAGCCAGTCGGTGATGGTGTGGACGAACTGGCGAATCTGGTCGGGAAGACGCACGCGGATGGCATTCGTCCAGAAGCGCAACAACAGCACCCCACCCAGCAGGCCTGCAACGATATCGACGATAAACTGAAGAATGGGCAGCACGGACTCTCCTCAAAAAAAAACCGCTGTGCGAAGGATCACACAGCGGCATTGTGCCTGAAGCGCGCCCTGCTTGCCATGCTGCACGAGGCGCATGGCAAGCAGGGCGACGTTGGCGATTACGGACGGCTGCTGGTCGGGAACGGCCAGGCGGTTGGCGCGATCACGCTTTTTGCTGGCGTGGTCGCAGCTGCTGCCGGTGCGGCGGCAGGCGTGTCGCCCGCTTTCGCATCAGCCGCTGCCGGCTTGGTGGCTGCCTTCTTGGCGGCTGGCTTTTTCGCTTCCGGCTTGGCGTCGGCTTTCACGTCCGCTTTGACGTCGGCTTTCGCGTCGGCTTTGGTGTCAGCTTTCATGTCCGCTTTGACGTCCGGCGTCGTGTCGACCTTGACGTCGGCCTTGGCGGCGACTGGCTTGGTGACAGCTGGCTTGGCCGCGACGGTCTTGGTAGCGACGGTCTTGGTAGCAGCTGGCTTGGCAGCGACAGTCTTCGTCGCAGCAGTCTTGGCAACAGCAGGCTTGGCGGCAGCGGTCGTGGTGGCAGCAGCCTTGGTCACGGCTGGCGTGGCTTTTTTCACGACCGGTTTGGCCGCAGCGCTGGTCACGGTTGCTTTTTTCGCAACCGCCTTGGTCGCCGTCGTTTTACTGGCTACTGGCTTGGCGGCGGCTTTGGTCACGGTCGCTTTTTGCGCCGCAGGTTTTGCCGTTGCTTTGGTCGTGGCGGCTTTTTTGGTCACCGGTTTGGCGGCGGTCTTGCTGGTACTCGCTGTTTTAGCGACCGGCTTGGCTGCTGCTTTGGTGGTGCTTTTCTTTACTGCCGTTTTGGTTGCTGGCTTGGCTGCTGATTTGGCGGTCGATTTAACCGGCGATTTAGCAGTCGACTTGGTGGTCGATTTAGCCGTCGACTTGGTCGTGGCCTTGGCCGTCGTTTTCTTGGCTGCAGGTTTGGCCGCTGGCTTGGCTGCGGCTTTCTTTGCTGCTGGCTTGGCCGCTGGTTTGGCTGCAGCTTTCTTTGCTGCCGGCTTGGCGGCTGGCTTGGCTGCCGCTTTCTTCGCTGCCGGCTTGGCCGCTGGTTTGGCTGCTGCCTTCTTTGCTGCTGGCTTGGCGGCCGTCTTGGTGACTGACTTGGTCGCCGATTTAGTCGCTGACTTGGTTGCCGAGTTAGTTGCCGACTTGGTGGCTGACTTGGTGGCCGTCTTGGTGGCCGGCTTTGCTGTCGATTTCGAAGCAGTTTTCTTTACGGTCGGCTTGGCTGCAGTTTTAGCGGCGGTTTTCTTTACCGTCGTCTTGGCTGCAGTTTTAGGAGCGGCTTTCTTTACTGCTGGCTTTGCTGCAGTCTTGGCGGTTGATTTAACCGTTGCCTTGGCGGCAGTCGTTTTGGTGGCCGTGGTTTTGGTCGCGGCAGTTTTGGTTGCAGTGGTTTTCTTTGCAACAGGTTTTGCCGTGGTTTTTGCTGCTGGCTTGCTCACTGCCCGGGTTGCCGGCTTGGCTGCCGCCTTGGCGGTGGTCTTGGCCGTGGTGGTGGTCGCGGCTTTTTTCGCGACTGGTTTCTCTGCTGCAGCCTTTGCGGTCGACTTCGTCGTGGACGAAGGCGCGCTCTTCACTGCTGCCTTTACAACTGTTTTTTTAGCGGTTGCCATTTTAATTCTCCTTCATCTGCGATGAGAAATACGCTCAGGGTTTAAAACCCGCCAGGTCGTTGTTGACCGGCGAGTTATTCATCGGCGCAAACCGTTTTCGATATGCGCCAATGAATCCGGCACCGGCTGAACTGCTGCAACTCCTCACAGTTGCAGCGCTTCAGCCAACGTCGACAGGTTACTGTTCCAGCGTCGTCACATCGCTACCCTTGCGGGTGCGAAAAGAAAAAGCCGCCTTGCCTGAGCAATTGGTCAGGCAAGGCGGCTTGTTCTTTTCGCTTCGCGTCCGTGCATACTGTTTGGTTCAGCGCTCTATTATTCGATCGATTTGCCCGATGCCCGCGACAATATCACATCTTCTCGATTTGACAAATTCAATCGCGTAAAGTACGTGGATTCTTTGTGTGCGCGCAACCGTGAATCGGAAACAAGTCGCGCTCCACGATCAAGCAAATAAGCAAGCGCGCCTGAATTGACGGGGATTCTGCAAATGACCTTTGATTAACGCGCGCGTTTCAACCCGGCGTTGAATCGACTCAGAAATCGAACGGTCGGAACCAATAGATACTGTCGCTGACGCTGCCGCGTTCGGCAATATAGCCGGCCGGGTTCGGCAATTGACGAATACCGAATGGAACCGATCGTTCAGTTGTCGCGCCAGGCCGTCCAGAGCAAGGCATGCCGCGTGTGCGCTTCACATCAGCGTCGCGGCGCCACGCGCCACAGCGTGCCGCCGGCATCGTCGACCACCAGCAGCGCGCCATCGCGCGCGACTTCGACTGCGGCCGGCCGCCCCCACACATCGCGGTCGCTGACCACCATGCCGCTCATGAAGTCCTGGTACTGCCCGGTGGGCACCCCGTTCTTCATGAACACGCGCACGACCTTGTAGCCGGTGCGCACGCCACGGTTCCACGAGCCGTGCAGCGCCACGAACACATCGCCCTCGTACTCTTTCGGGAACGCACTCGTCGCACCCTTGGGCGCGTGGTACACCACCATGCCCAGCGGCGCCGAGTGCGCCTGCAGCAGCACGTCGGGCGTGATCGTCTTGCCCTTCAGGTCGGGCCGGTGACCCGCCAGGCGCGGGTCTTCGTTGTCGCCGATGTAGTACCACGGCCAGCCATAGAAGCCGCCCTGCTTCACGCGCGTGAGGTAGTCCGGCGGCAGGTTGTCGCCCAGCGCATCGCGCTCGTTCACATTGCACATGACGTCGCCCGTGGCCGGCAGCACCAGAAAGCCCACGCAGTTGCGCAGGCCGGTTGCGAAGGTGCGGCGGTTCTTGCCATCCGGGTCGAACGCCATGACGGTGGCGCGGTCCGTCTCGACACCCCAGGCGCCCCCCACGCCGTGCTCGCGCTCCCACTGCGCCAGCGGCACGGGCGGCGTGCGCCCGATGTCGGCCGCGACGTTGGTGGCCGAGCCAATCGACAGCAGCAGCGTCTTGCCGTCCTTCGAGAACGCCAGCGTGCGCGTCGTGTGCCCGCCGCTGGTCTCGGACAGTTCGGCAATCACGGTTTCGGGCGCGGCGCGCGCCGTCAGGTCGCCGTTGCGGTACGGGATGCGCACGACCGAATTGACGCCGGCCACGTACAGATACTGCGGATTGGCGCCGCTCGGCCAGAACGCCATGCCGTATGGGCGCGCCAGGCCGGTGGCGAACACGCCGGCGCTGTCGGCCTTCTTGCCATCGCGCGAGCGCAGCACCTTGATCGCGCCCGCGCCGGTCGCGGCCAGGAACACGTCGCCATTCGGCGCGCGCAGGGCCACGCGCGGCTTGTCGGCGTCCTGCGCGAACACGCTGACCGTAAAGCCGGGCATCACGGCCGGCAGCGTGCCGTTCGGGCGCGCCTGCACGCGCGCGCTGTTGCCGGCGCTGTCCGTGGCAAACGGCGCGGCCAGGTCGGTCGGCTTGATGTGCCAGATCTTGCCGGGCTGGTTTTCGGCCCACGCGCCAGCGCGGGAGGCAGGTTGTGCATCGGCTTTCGCAAGGGCTGGCGCGGCGGCGGTAGTTGCAGCTGCAGCGCCCTGCAGGCTGGCCAGGTAATCTATCAGCGCGCCGCGCTGTTTTGCGTCCGGCACGCCGACAGGCATCATCGTGCCGGGCACGCGCTTGGCCGGGTCGAGCAGGAACACGTCGAGTTCGTCGCGCGTCCACACGGTGCCGCCCGCGCCGGCCTTGGCCAGCGCCGCCGAATAATTGAACCCGGCGACACCCGCCGCCTTGCGCCCGACAACGCCGAATAGGCCGGGACCCGCCAGCTGCGACATCCCGGTATCGACCGTGTGGCAGCTGGCGCAGTTGTTCTGGAAAATGGTGCGGCCGGCGGCCACCTGGGGCGCAGCGTGGGCGACTGAAACCGTCGCCAGGCCAGCGAGCATGAGGGCGGGCAGCAGCGTGGTGTGGGCGTTCAAGGGTTTCTCCTGGTCAGGCTTGAAAGATCGCCATCATAGGGTATGCGCGCCGTTACGTCGCGTCGAGAATCGCCTGGTAGTCGCGCAACAACGCTGCCCGCCGCGGCCGGAAACTGGCGCCCGTTGGCGCGAGCTTCGCGATGCGCTCGGCGCGGAACATGCGAAAGTCCTCGCGCAGGCAGCATCGCGCCAGCACGACCAGCGTCCCGTCCAGATACACGATGGCCAGCGGCCAGATGGTGCGCTTGCTGGCCGCGCCGTGGCGGTCGCGGTAATCGATCGCCAGCGCCTCTTCGCGCCAGCAGCAGGCGCGGATCGTGGCCATGTCGGGCAGGCTGGAAAAGCGCTGGCCGAAACGGTGGACCTGCGACACCGCATGCAGCAGATGCTGCTGGCCGAGCGAAGGCAGGGTTGCCGCCACCTTGGCCAGCACCGCGTCGGCCGCACTGGCCAGCGCCGGGTCGCCCATCTGCCGTACTTCGGCCAGGCCGAGTGTCAGCGCTTCGATCTCGATGCGGCTGAACGTGTGCGGGCGCAGCGTGCCGTCGTCGACCAGCGTGTAGCCAAAACCGCGCTCGCCGCCAATCTCGGCACCGCCCGCGCGCAGGGTCTCGATGTCACGGTAGACCGAGCGCACCGAGACGCCGGTGTCGTGCGAGAGCTGCGCTGCCGTGACGGGGGGCGGCAGGCGGCGAAGTGCATCGAGCAGGCGAAACAGGCGCTGTGGACGGGACATCGGCAACTGACAAAAAGTGGCAGGAGGGATTGCTATCGTAGCACCTGTCTTCCAACCCTCATCAGGAGTTCTTCATGTCCGTTCAGGCAGTCACCCATCTCAACTTCCAAGGCCAGGCGCGCGCCGCGCTGGCCTTCTATCAACAGGTCTTTGGCGGCCAGCTGATGCAGTTCACTTACCGGGATGCGGGCCGCACCGCGAATGAGGCAGACCTGGACCTGATCGTCTGGGGCCAGGTCGAGGCGCCCAACGGCTTTCGCATCATGGCCTTCGATGTGGCGGTGGACAAGCCATGGCACCAGGGAGAAAACGCGTTCTACGTCTCGCTGCGCGGGGACACGCAGGAAGAAATCCAGGCCCTGTGGAACAAGCTGGTCGATGGCGCGGCGATCGTACAGGGACTCGCGCCCTCCAGCTGGTCACCGATGTACGGCATGGTGAAGGACCGGTTTGGCATCGCGTGGGTCGTCGATGTGGTGGAACACGCCCGCGTCGCCTGACGCGCAAACAACAAAAAAGCCCGGCTGATCCAACGCCGGGCTGTTTGTTTGTGGCTGACGCAGGGCGATCGACGCCCCCGCATCAATCCCAGCTCAGCGTGCCGCCAGTCTGGTACTCGGTCACGCGCGTCTCGAAGAAGTTACGCTCTTTCTTCAGGTCGATCATTTCGCTCATCCACGGGAACGGGTTTTCTTCGTTCGGGAACAGCGGCTCGAGGCCGATCTGCACCGCGCGGCGGTTGGCGATGAAGCGCAGGTAACCCTTGAACATCGGGGCGTTCAGGCCCAGGACGCCGCGTGGCATCGTGTCTTCGGCGTAGCGGTATTCGAGGTCGACGGCTTCGATGAACAGGGCCTTGATCTCTTCGCGGAATTCCGGCGTCCACAGCTGCGGGTTTTCCATCTTGATCGTGTTGATCACGTCGATGCCGAAGTTCACGTGCATCGATTCGTCGCGCAGGATGTACTGGTACTGCTCGGCCGCGCCGGTCATCTTGTTCTGGCGGCCCAGCGCCAGGATCTGCGTGAAGCCGACGTAGAAGAACAGGCCTTCCATCAGGCAGGCGAAGACGATGATCGACTTGAGCAGCTTCTGGTCGTTTTCGGTCGTGCCGGTCTTGAACTCAGGGTCGGTCAGCGTGTCGATGAACGGGATCAGGAACTGGTCCTTGTCGTGGATCGACTTGACTTCGTTGTAGGCGTTGAAGATCTCGGCTTCGTCCAGGCCCAGCGACTCGACGATGTACTGGTAAGCGTGCGTGTGGATCGCTTCCTCGAACGCCTGGCGCAGCAGGTACTGGCGGCATTCGGGGGCCGTGATGTGGCGGTAGGTGCCCAGCACGATATTGTTCGCGGCGAGCGAGTCGGCCGTGACAAAGAAGCCCAGGTTGCGCTTGACCAGGCGGCGCTCGTCTTCCGACAGGCCGTTCGGGCTCTTCCACAGTTCGATGTCGCGCTGCATGTTCACTTCTTGCGGCATCCAGTGGTTCGCGCAGCCGGCCAGGTACTTGTCCCATGCCCATTTGTACTTGAATGGCACGAGCTGGTTCACATCGGTCTGACCGTTGATGATGCGCTTGTCGTCGGCATTGACGCGCTTTGCCACTTCGGCGGCAGGCACGATGGCGAGGTTGGTGTCGGCTTGCGGAGCGCTTGGTGCGCTGGTTGGTTCGTCGTCCCAGTTAAGCATGGTGGTCCCTTCTGTGGTGCGCTGGCGCAGAGGCTGCGGCCCGGGCACGTTGATGCATTGGTTATTCGTGTTGTCGGCGACTGACGCCGTGGTACTTGCCGGAGAGCGAGCCGGCCTTGCAGGCGGCTCGCCTCCTTTACTCAGTGACTGCGAGGATTACTGGCAGGCTTCGCATTCCTCGAAACCGTCGTCGCCCGGACGCAGATAGCAGGCGGCGCCGTCTTCTTCGGTCGCTGCTGCCGTGTTGGCCGCCGGTGCTGGTGCCGGAGCAACCGGCGCTTTCTCGCCAGCCGACAGGCCGCCGGACAGGCCGCCCGAGACCGACACGGCGTTCAGCGCGCCGGTGCGGGTGGTCGATTTTTCCAGGTGCGTCGCGGCGATCGTGCGCAGGTAGTACGTGGTCTTCAGACCGCGCAGCCACGCCAGCTTGTAGGTTTCGTCCAGCTTCTTGCCCGATGCGCCGGCCATGTAGATGTTCAGCGACTGGGCCTGGTCGATCCACTTCTGGCGGCGCGACGCAGCGTCGACCAGCCACTTCGGCTCGACCTCGAATGCGGTTGCGTACAGGTCGCGCAGGTCTTGCGGTACGCGGTCGATTTTCGACAGCGAGCCGTCGAAGTACTTCAGGTCGGCGATCATGACTTCGTCCCACAGATCACGCGCCTTCAGGTCGCGCACCAGGTACGAGTTGATCTCGGTGAATTCACCCGACAGGTTCGACTTCACGTACAGGTTCTGGAACGTCGGCTCGATACAGGCCGAGACGCCGATGATGTTCGAGATCGTCGCGGTCGGGGCAATCGCCACGCAGTTCGAGTTGCGCATGCCGAACTGCTTGATGCGCTCGCGCACCGGCGTCCAGTCCATCTTCGACGACGTGTCCTGCTCCAGGTACTGGCTGCCACGCTCGTCGGCCAGCAGCTGGATCGAGTCCTGCGGCAGGATGCCGCGGTCCCACAGCGAACCGGTGTAGGTCTCGTAACGGCCACGCTCTTCGGCCAGTTCGGTCGAGGCCAGGTAGGCGTAGTAGCAGACCGCTTCCATCGACGTGTCGGCGAACTGCACGGCCTTGTCGGACGAGAACGGGATGCGCATCATGTGCAGGCAATCCTGGTGACCCATCACGCCCATGCCGACCGGACGGTGACGCAGGTTCGAGTTGCGCGCTTTTTCGACCGCGTAGTAGTTGATGTCGATGACGTTGTCGAGCATGCGCATCGCGGTGCGGATCGTCTTTTGCAGCTTGACGTGATCCAGGCCATCGCCCTTCATGTGCTGCGGCAGATTGACCGAGCCCAGGTTGCAGACGGCGATTTCATCGGCGCTGGTGTTCAGCGTGATCTCGGTGCACAGGTTCGACGAGTGCACGACGCCCACGTGCTGCTGTGGCGAGCGGATGTTGCACGGGTCCTTGAACGTGATCCATGGGTGGCCGGTTTCGAACAGCATCGACAGCATCTTGCGCCACAGGTCGAGCGACTCGATCTTTTTGAAGACGGCCATTTCGCCGCGCTCGGCCTTCGCTTCGTACGCCAGGTAGGCTTGTTCGAAGGCCTTGCCGGTCAGGTCGTGCAGGTCGGGCGTCTCGGATGGCGAGAACAGCGTCCAGTGCGACTTTTCCATCACGCGCTTCATGAACAGGTCGGGAATCCAGTTCGCCGTGTTCATGTCGTGGGTGCGGCGGCGATCGTCGCCCGTGTTCTTGCGCAGGTCGAGGAATTCTTCGATGTCGAGGTGCCAGGTTTCCAGGTAGGCGCAGACCGCCCCCTTGCGCTTGCCGCCCTGGTTGACCGCGACGGCCGTGTCGTTGACCACTTTCAGGAACGGCACCACGCCCTGCGAGCGGCCGTTGGTGCCCTTGATGCGCGAACCCAGTGCGCGCACTGGCGTCCAGTCGTTGCCCAGACCGCCGGCGAACTTCGACAGCAGCGCATTCTCTTTGATGGCGTCGTAGATATCTTCCAGGTCGTCGCCGACGGTGGTCAGGTAGCACGACGACAGCTGTGAACGACGGGTGCCCGAGTTGAACAGCGTCGGCGTCGAGCTCATGAAGTCGAACGATGACAGCAGGCTGTAGAACTCGATGGCGCGCGCTTCGCGGTCGTCTTCACGCAGGGCCAGGCCCATTGCGACGCGCATGTAGAACGCCTGCGGCATTTCGATGCGCACGTCGCGCACGTGCAGGAAGTAGCGGTCGTACAGCGTTTGCAGGCCGATGTAGCCGAACTGCAGGTCGCGGTCGGCGACGATGGCCTTGGCCAGGCGCTCGAGGTCGTACTTGCCCAGTTCTTCGTCGAGCAGCTCGTTGGCGATGCCCTTGGCGATGTATTGCGGGAAGTAGGTCAGGTATTCGGCGGCGGCGCCGGCTTGCGCCACTTCGCGGCCGAAGACTTCCTTGCGGATCGTGTGCAGCAGGATGCGGGCGGTGACCTGGCTGTAGGCCGGGTCTTTTTCCATCAGCGCGCGCGCAGCCAGGATGGCCGACTTGTGCAGTTCTTCGACCGGCACGCCGTCGTACAGGTTCTTCATGGTCTCGGCCAGGATCGCGTCGGCATCGACGTGCTTTTCGAGGCCGGCGCAGGCGGCGCCGATCAGACCGATGACGGTGTTGATGTCCAGCAGGCGACGCTCACCGCCATCGACAACATGGATCTGCGGCGCGACGACGGCGCCACCGCCACCGGCGGCTTCTTTCGCGGCGCGACGCTCTTCCATGCGCTTGGCGCGGTACAGCACGTATTCACGCGCGACATCGTGTTCGCCCGAACGCATCAGCGACAGCTCGACCTGATCCTGCACGTCCTCGATGTGGAACGTGCCGCCGTTCGGCTGGCGACGCACCAGCGCGGTGACGACGTTGTTGGTCATCTGCTCGACCAGCTCGCGGATGCGCGCCGACACGGCGCCCTGGCCGCCGGCGATTGCCAGAAAGGCCTTGGTCATCGCGACCGAGATCTTGTGCGGCTCGAACGCCACGACCGAACCGTTGCGGCGGATGACGCGGTA
Source organism: Telluria sp. LT1R51-2 (assembly GCF_059685775.1). Lineage (NCBI taxonomy): Bacteria > Pseudomonadati > Pseudomonadota > Betaproteobacteria > Burkholderiales > Oxalobacteraceae > Telluria > Telluria sp. LT1R51-2. The sequence continues at coordinate 3,700,387 of NZ_JCASIM010000001.1, forward strand.
GTCGCCGCGGGCGACGATGTCGGCCGCGGTGGCGCCGGCAGGCGTCGATCCTGGGGTAACGTGTTGATTGATGGAACTATTCTGTGCTGTTTGCATTGCGCCTCCAGGAGCGGTCGGACCGCCGTTGTCTACGTGGCAACCGTCTTGCCGTATTGCGCAAACCCGGTCCGTCAACAAATTAAAAAACGATGCCCTGCCAGCCGGTGGCCTGTGGTGGCAAACCAGAGAAGCAGGGTAAGAACTAGTAAATAATGCGTGTCGACAAGTGCTTAATTAACCGATTGATGGATAAGTTTGTGTGCAACTTGTGGACAACGTATGAACAACTCGCCGCAGCCCGCAATCCTGGTGCTTTTTTAGTCTCTACCACTATATCTAGTGCCGGGCGTTGATATCAGACTAATTGTAGTACCTCATTTGCGGTACAGGCAAGCAAATAAATGCCCAAAATTTTCAGTTTTATCGCGTGCGAGCCTTGACATTCGAGAGTCGCCATCAGGACGGGCAGCGCGCGGTAAGCGACCACTAACGTCAACAAAACTGTGGAGAAATAACCGGGCGCGCGGGACCGCCGCCCGGCTGCAGACAGGCTGTCAATCGTCCGGCGCGCTGATGTCCAGCTTCTGCATCTGGTAGCGCAACTGGCGCACACTGATGCCCAGCAGGCTGGCCGCCTGGGTCCGGTTGAACTGGGTTTGCTGCAGGGCGCGGCCGATGATGTCGCGTTCGACCTGCTCCAGGTATTCGGGCAGGTTGCCCGGCAATTCGGCAGGGCCGACGCCCGGCGGCGCCGATACCGTCGGCGCGACCGGCGCAATCGGTGCGGCCGGTGCAACCGGTGCAACCGGTGCAACGATAGCGGGCGGCGTGACCGCCGGCGGCGCCAGTTCCGCCCGCGCCGGTTCGATCGGCCGCGCCATCTTGAGCGATAAATCGCCCACTTCGATCACGCCATCGTTGGCAAACGCCAGCGCCCGCTCCAGCACGTTTTCCAGCTCGCGCACATTGCCGGGGAACGAATATGCCCGCAGCGCATCCAGCACCCCGGCCCCGAGGGTGGCCTGCCCTGCCCCGGCCAGGCGCTGCAGAATGCCGCCCACCAGCGGCGGCAAGTCGTCCAGCCGCTCGCGCAGCGGCGGCAACCCCAGCTCGATCACGTTCAGCCGGTAGAACAGGTCTTGCCTGAACTTGCCCGTTTCGACGCAGCGCGCCAGATCCTGGTGCGTCGCGCTGATGATGCGCACGTCGACCGGTTCCTCGACCGTTGCACCGATCTTGCGCACGCGCCGCTCCTGGATCGCGCGCAGCAGCTTGACCTGCATCGCCAGCGGCAGGTCGGCCACCTCGTCGAGCATCAGCGTGCCGCCGTTGGCTGCCTGGAAGAAGCCGTCGCGTTCATCGGACGCGCCCGTAAACGCCCCCTTGCGGTAGCCGAAGAACTCGGCCTCCATCAGCGTTTCGGGAATCGCGCCGCAGTTCACGGCGATGAACGGTTTGGCGGCGCGCGAACTCTGCGCGTGAATCTCGCGCGCGGCCAGTTCCTTGCCGCTGCCGGATTCACCCGTGATCGAGATCGGCGCCATCGAGCGCGCCAGGCGGGCGATCTGGGCCCGCAAGGCCGCCATCGCCGGCGAGCTGCCGATCATGCGCGAGTCGGATCCAGCGCCGTCGCCGGGCGCGGCGCTTTCCGATTGCTTGAGCGCCGCGCGCACCATCACGCGCAGCGCGTCCAGCGCCACGGGCTTGGCAATGTAGTCGAATGCGCCGGCTTTCAGCGCCACCACCGCGTTCTCGGCGCTGCCGTAGGCGGTGATCACGGCCACCGGCGTGCCTTTGCCGGAGGCGCCGATTTCGCGCACCAGTTCGAGGCCCAGGCCGTCCGGCAGACGCATGTCGGTCAGCACCAGCGCGTAATCGCGCTCGTCGAACAGCGCGCGCGCCTCGCGCAGCGTGGCGGCGCTGTCGACGTCCAGGCCCATCTTGAGCAGCGTGATCTCGAGCAGCTCGCGCAGGTCGGCCTCGTCGTCGAGCACCAGGACGCGCGGCGCGCTCATGCCGGCTCCCCGGCCACGTCAGGCAAGAGCAAAGGTGATGACAAAGCGGCCGCTGGCTTTGCGCGGGCCCAGCGCGGACGGGTCGAACCGGTATTCATAATCGAGTTTCGCATCGTTGTTGAGGCACAGTTCGCGCGCCAGGTAGAGTCCAAGGCCGGTGCCCTTGCTCGAGGTGGTATAGAACGGCTCGAACAGGTGGTCGCGCACTTCGGGCGTGATGCCGGGGCCGTCGTCCTGCACGTGCAGCTCGCGCCGCCCGGCCGCATCGCGCGCCGGGAAGATACGGATGCTGGCCGGCCGGCGGCTGGCGTAGCGCACCGCGTTGTTGAGTAAATTGAGCAGGACTTCGTGCAGGTGCAGCGGGTCAAAGCGCACCGCGCTGCCGCCCGGATCGCCGATATAGACTATATCACCGGCCAGGCCGTGGATTTCGCAGAACTCGGCTTTGAGCTGTTCGAGAAACGCGCCCAGCGGCACCGGCTCGCCGTTGGGCTGGGCCTTGCGCGACAGCTGCAGGATATCTTCGACCATGCGGTTCACGCGCGCCACATTGTCGCCGACGATTTTCAGCAGCCGCACTTCGGCGGGGCCGTGCAGGTCTTCGGCCAGCAGCGCCGTCGCGTGGCCGATGGCCGACAAGGGGTTGCGCACCTCGTGCGCGATGCTGGCGGTCAGGCGCCCCATCGAGGCCAGCTTGAGTTGCTGCGCCTGGTTTTCGATGGCGCTCACGTCCTGCATGAAGATCACGCTGCGCCCACCTGCCTCGCCCACGGCATCGCCCACCGCCTCCCCCACTGCATCGGCTGGCGCGGCGACACGGGCAAAGCGCAGCTTGACGTGCACCGGCTGGTCGCGCCGGCCACGCACGTCGCCCGCGCCATCCCCCTCGCGGTACGGCTTGACGGTGACGAAGGCGGTATCGTTCTCGGGCGCGGCGAGCCAGGCATCGAAGGCTTCGGCGAGCGGCTCGAACGCTGGCGCCGCGTGCAGCAGGAAGCCGGACGTATCGGCCTGCAGCCCGAGCATGCGGCGCGCGGCCGGGTTACCGGTAAACACCGCGCCGTCGGCGCCCACCACCAGGATGCCGTCGCCCACGTCGGCAATCACGATTTCATTGATCGCCTGCTGGATGCGCAGGTCGGCGCCGCGCTGGGCCGCCAGTTCTTCCTGTCCCAGCAGGCGCGCGGCCATGCGGTTGGCCACCAGCACGGCGGCAAAGAACGCTGCGCCGAACAGGCCCGCCTGCATCAGCGGCGGATCGAACCCTTCGACCAGCTGCCACACGCTCAGACAAAGCAAAAACAGCGTGGCCATCGCCGCCGCGAACAACGCCAGCAGCAGGGGCGCCAGGATCGCGGCGCCCGCCAGCGGAAACAGATACAGGATGCCCAGGCCGCTGCGCATGCCGCCGGCGGCCAGGTACAGCAGCGAAATCACCAACAGGTCAAGCGCGACCTGCACCCCGAGCTGCACCAGGAAGCGGCGCTGGCGGCGCGCGGCGAACGAGAACACCAGCGCCATGATCGCGTAGCCCAGGCAGATCTGGGCGACCTGCTGCGTGATGCGCAGCGCGCCGTTCTCGAAATCGACGCCGAAGTACAGCAGCAGCACCAGCGCGATGACGATGCGCGTGAGCGTAAAGGTCTGCAGCGAGCGCCACAGGGCGACGCGCGCTTCGGGCGACAGGATGCGGCGTGGCGTCAAGGCCGGCCTGCGCCTACGGCGGCGGCAGGCGCACGTGGCCTGGCGAACAGTAGTCGTGACCGTCGGCGCGCACCGATTCGGACGCCGGGAAGTACATGCCGCAGTGGGTACATTGGGCCATCGCTTCGATCTGCATCGGCGCCTTGGCCGCGCCGGGACGCGCCTGCGGCGGTACGGCCGCACGTTTGCTCATGGCGCGCAGCTTGTTGCGCACGGCAAAGACGACGAGGGCGATGAAGGCAATCCAGAATAATAGTCGCATCAGATGACTCCACGGTGCAGGATAACTTCGAGCACGAAACGGCTGCCCACATAGGCCAGCGCCAGCGTGGCAAACCCGGCCAGCGTGAAGCGCAGCGCGGTCTTGCCGCGCCAGCCCCGCCAGCGGCGTCCGGCCAGCAGCGCGGCAAACAGCGCCCACGACAGCAGTGCGAACACGCTCTTGTGGTCGAGCAGCAGCGGCCTGCCGAACACCTGTTCGGAGAACACGAAGCCCGACAGCACCGTCAGACTGAGCAGGATGAAGCCGATCCAGATTACACGGAACAGCAGTTTTTCCATGGTGAGCAGTGCCGGCAGCTGATCGAGCGCGGCACTGAAACGGCCGCCGCCCGCGGTACGGGTGTGCAGCCGCGCTTCCTGCAATGCCATCAGCACGGCGTGGAAGGCGGCAATGGTCAGCGTGCTGTAGGCCAGCACCGCGACCGCGATATGCCAGCCAAACGCCGGCGACTTGCCGGCCAGCGGCGTCAGGGTGCCGGGAAACAGCAGCGGCAGCAGCGCGGCCACGGCGGCAAACGGCATCACCAGGCGGCGCATGCCGTCGAGGGCAAAATTGCGGTTCTCGAACCAGTAGGCAGCCACGGACACCCACAGTGCGGAGGACAGCATGACGGCAAACCCGACGCGCAGCCGGCCCGGCACCATCACGTCCATGCCAAGCGAAACGCCATGCAGCACCCACGCGCCAGCCGTCACGGCCGAGATGGCCGGGGCACGTCGCGATGGCAGCAGGGCGCATACCGCGTACAGGAATGCCGCGGCAAGGAAGAGGAAATTCTGCATGACGGGAGTCTACACCATTGCATGATGTCGCCGTGGGGTCGACGGTTTTTCCACCCACCTGGCGATGTCGACGCACGGTGGGCGGGTTTGATCAGTTTCCCGACCACGCGGCGATGGTTGGCAGCCAGATCATCCGGAGCGCGCGCGGCGCCGCCATCGTTCAATCAAGCGCCGCCACGCGCAGCGCATCGTCCCGGTGCCGCTGCTGCTCTTCCATCACCAGCAGGCCCAGTTCGCGCTTGAGCGCATTGAATGCCGGCGCCGACGGATCGCGCGGGCGCGCCAGTGCCACGGTCATGTCGCACTTGACCGTGCCGGGCCGGTACGTCATCACCACGATGCGGTCGGCCAGATACAGCGCCTCTTCGATGCTGTGCGTGACGAACAGGATGGTCTTCTGCAGCGTGGTCCACAGGCGCAGCAGTTCGTCCTGCAGATTGCGCCGCGTGAGCGCGTCGAGCGCGCCGAAGGGTTCGTCCATCAACAGGATCGGCGAGTCGAGCGCCAGCACGCGCGCGATCGCCACGCGCTGGCGCATGCCGCCGGACAGGTCTTTCGGATAGCGGTGGCGAAAGTCGGCCAACGACAGCAGTTGCAGCAGCTCGTCGACCCGGCGCGTGCTCTCGGCCCGGGGCAGGCGCTTGATGTCCAGACCAAAGCGGATGTTCTGCGCCACTGTCATCCACGGAAACAGCGCGTACTCCTGAAACACCATGCCGCGCTGCGGACCGGGCCCCGTCACGTTCTGGCCGTCGACCGTGATCGTGCCGGACGAGGGCGTGGCAAAGCCCGCCACGGCGTTCAGCAAGGTTGATTTGCCGCAGCCGGATGGCCCCAGCAGGCACATGAACTGCCCGTGCGGGATGGCCAGGTCAATCGCCTCGAGCGCCACCACGCTGTTCTCCTGCGCGCCGAATACTTTACCGACGCCGTCGATGCGGATATGCACGTCGTCCATGTCACTGCTCCAGGCCGCGGTGCCAGCGCAGCAGGTACCTGGTCAACCGGCTCATGCCGAAGTCGATCGCCAGGCCAAGCAGCCCGATGCTGATCATGCCGGCGATGATCTTGTCCGACCAGAAGTACTCGCGCGCTTCCAGGATGCGGTAGCCCAGGCCGTCGTTCACGGCAATCATCTCCGAGACGATCACGACGATGAACGCGGTGCCGATCCCGATGCGCACACCCGCCAGGATGTACGGCATGGCGGCCGGCAGGATCACGCGCACGAACATGGTCACGCGCCCTGCCCCCAGATTGCGCGCCGCGCGCAGATAGATGCCGTCGACCTGGCGCACGCCGGCCACGGTATTCATCAACACCGGAAAGAACGCGCCGAGCGCGATCAGGAACACGGCCGGCGGATCGCCCAGCCCGAACCACAGGATCGCCAGCGGAATGTAGGCAATCGGCGGAATCGGCCGCAGTAGCTGCACCAGGGGATTCATCCACGCATGCACGATGCGGCTCGTCCCCATCGCCAGGCCCAGCGGCAGCGCGAGGCCGGCGCCCAGCGCAAACCCGACCGCCACCCGGTACAGGCTGGCGGCAATGTCGCGCGGCAGCTCGCCTGACATGGCCCATCTGAGCCAGCCGTCACGGCCAGCGCCGGCATACGGCGCCAGCGGCAGCAGATAGTCGACCCACTTGTTCCAGACCGCCAGTGGCGCCGGCAGCAGATGCGGATTGACCCAGCCATGCGACGCCACCCACTGCCACACGGCCAGCGCCAGCAGCGGCACCACCAGGCCGGCCAGGCTGTCGGTCCAGCGCCGGCCGTTCAGGCGTGGCAGGTGCTGGCGCCTGATGCGTCGTTCGATACGGTCCATATCGATGTCCTCTTCATTGGATGTTCAGGCTGCGCTTGGCCGCAGCCAGCAGATCGGTGCGCACCCAGTCCTGCGCCAGCGGCGGGCGGCCCAGGCGGCCAACGCCCGTGCTGACCATGACGTCGGTCGTGATCTGGATGTGGCCGGGCGTGATGTCGTACGCGTACGGCGCATTGGCGATCGCGGCGCGAAAGTCCGCGCCCGAGAGCTGGCCCTTGAACATCGTGCCGCGCACATAATCCTCGGCCAGCGCGGGGCGCGCGATGAAGGTGCTGGTGGCCTGCACGAAGCAGCGCATGAACTTTTCAGCCAGCGGGCGCTGCTCGCGATAGAAGCGTTCGGTCATGACCAGCGTGCGTACCGGCTCGCCGATCGGGGTGGCGTAGGGCTTGAGCACCTCCACCCCGAAACCCCCGTTGATCGCCTGCGACGATTGCGGCTCGGACTGCATCATGGCGTCGATCTGCTTGCCCAGCAGCGCGCCGTTCAGGTCGGGATACGCGAGGTACACGAGGTGCACGTCCTTGCGCCCCGTCGCATCCGCGCTTAAACCGTGGCGCGCCAGTTCGGCCATCAGCAGCACTTCCTGGATGCTGCCGCGCGTGACGCCCACTTGTTTACCTTTGAGCTGCGCCACGCCGGTGATGTGCAAGCCGGGCCGCGCCACCAGCCGCGCCCCGCCCCGTGCGAAGCCCGCCACCACGATGATCGGCGCGCCGCCGGCCCGTCCCTGGATCGCCGCTTCGGACGCCGTCGCGCCCACGTCCAGCTCCCCGGCGATAATGGCCTGCATCACGTCCAGTCCCTTGGCGAACAGTTTTTCTTCGACCCGGATGCCGCAGGTTGGCGCGATTTCCTTGATGTATGCCACGGCGCCGAAGTGGGCCAGCTTCAGGTTGCCGAGCCGTACCACGTCTCCGCCAGCGGCCCCGGCGCCGCTGCCGATGCCGACGGCCAGCAGCGCGATTGGGATGCATGTCTTGCTGTTCATGACCATCCGATCCCCCTTGCCACGCGACGCGCTGGAGCGCCAGTGCGCCCAGTCACACGTCAAGATAAATGCCTTCCGGAAATATCGACCGGGGATACAACAAGTGAGGGCGTGCTGTTTCTTTGCGCCACCACAAAACGGTCCGGTTTGCTGAAAAAATGTGCGCCGGCCGCGCAGCGGCGGAACAAGCAGCACCTGCACGATGTAAAATGCCGCTTTGGCGGCGCTCGCCCACCGGCATTTTGCTCGGGACCGCGCGTCCGATGTGCTCTTACTGATTAGGTTGAACATGCTAGATAACCTCACCCAACGCCTTGCCAAGGTCGTCAAGACCATGCGCGGCGAGGCTCGCCTGACCGAGGCGAACACTGCCGAGATGCTGCGCGAAGTGCGCATGGCCCTGCTCGAGGCCGACGTGGCGCTGCCGGCAGTGCGTGAATTCATCGCCAAGGTCAAGGAAAAAGCGCTCGGCGAAGAAGTCGTCGGCTCGCTCAGCCCGGGCCAGGCGCTCGTTGGCGTGGTGCAGAAGGAACTGGCGGCCCTGATGGGTGCCGACCTCGGCCCCGAAGCCAGCCAGCTGTCGTTTGCCCAGCAACCGCCGGCGATCATCCTGATGGCGGGTCTGCAAGGTGTCGGTAAAACCACCACCACCGGCAAGCTGGCCAAGTACCTGAAGGAACAGAAAAAGAAGAAGGTCCTGACCGTCTCGGCCGACGTGTATCGCCCGGCTGCAATCGCGCAGCTCGAATCGGTGACCAAGCAGGTCGGCGCCGACTTCTTCCCGTCGACCGCGAACGACAAGCCGGTCGACATCGCCCTGGCCGCGCTCGACTGGGCCAAGAAGCATTACCACGATGTCCTGATCATCGATACCGCGGGTCGCCTCGGTATCGATGAAGCGATGATGCAAGAGATCGCAGCGGTGCATGCCGCCGTCAATCCGATCGAGACGCTGTTCGTCGTCGACGCGATGCTGGGCCAGGATGCGATCAACACCGCCAAGGCGTTCAATGACGCCCTGCCCCTGACCGGCATCGTGCTGACCAAGCTCGATGGCGACTCGCGCGGCGGTGCGGCGCTGTCGGTGCGGCACGTGACGGGCAAGCCGATCAAGTTTGCCGGTGTCTCCGAAAAACTCGATGGCCTCGAAGCCTTCGATCCGGCCCGCATGGCCAACCGCGTGCTGGGCATGGGCGACATCCTGGCGCTGGTCGAAGAAGCGCGCAAGGGTGTCGACGCCGAAGCGGCAGCCGAACTGGCCAACAAGATCAAGGTCGGCGGCCGCTTCGACATGAACGACTTCAAGTCGCAGCTGACGCAAATGAAAAAGATGGGCGGCATGGCCGGCCTGATGGACAAGCTGCCGGCCCAGTTCCAGCAAGCCGCGGCAGGCGCCAACATGGGCCAGGCCGAGAAATCGGTGCAGCGCATGGTCGGTATCATCGACTCAATGACGCCGCTCGAGCGCGCTAAACCCGAACTGATCAAGGCCAACCGCAAGCGCCGCATCGCGGCCGGCGCCGGCGTGCAGGTGCAGGAAGTCAATCGCATGCTCAATCAGTATGACCAGATGCAGACGATGATGAAAAAGCTCAAGGGCGGCGGCCTGATGAAGATGATGCGCGGGATGAAGGGCATGATGCCCGGCATGCGCTAATCGGTTGTTTTCTGCTCGAAGAACCGCGCAAGGTATCGCTTTGCGCGGTTTTTTTACGCCGCTTGTCAGCGTTTTATCGTTCCCGTACGTTGTTGTGTGCGATAGCGCCCATTTAGCGGCTTATCAGAGTGAAAAAGTTTGGAAAAAGACTTGCACGAACAGTAAAACGCTACCAATATAGGCGTGCGATAAATTACGCATTTTTCCATGTGTTCGTTTTAGGAGGCTCGAAGATGGCAACAGCCAAAAAAACCACTGCAGCACCAGCAAAAAAAGCAGCTGCCAAGCCTGCTGCAGCGGCCAAGCCCGCAGCAAAAAAGGCAGCAGCACCAGCGAAAGCAGCCGCTAAAACGGCTGATAAATCAGCTGACAAATCGGCCGACAAGCCAGCAGTTGCACGCAAGCCAAACGCCGCGTTCATGAAAGCCATGACCCCGTCGGCCACGCTGGCTGCAGTCGTTGGCGACAAGCCGCTGCCACGCACCGAAGTGACCAAAAAGGTCTGGGATTACATCAAGTCGAAAGACCTGCAAGATCCGGCAAACCGTCGCATGATCAATGGCGACGACAAGCTCAAAGCAGTCTTCGGCGGCAAAGAGCAAGTCTCGATGTTTGAAATGACCAAACTGATTTCGGATCATCTGAAATAAGTTCAGGTTATATTCAGCCGACGTCTCGCTGATTAAAAAAGCCCCGGATTCAAACCCGGGGCTTTTTGTTATTCAGGTGTAAATAACCTGAATCTGCACTTACAAGCCGCCGGCAGCCTTCATCAGTTCGAACACGCGGGTATTCTCCATCGTGCCTTTGAATGACGCCGAGCCGGCGCCGGTCGCATACAGTTTCACGTCGCCGCCGCCATGGGTTTCGGACGACTTGTGCACGCCCGTCTCCTGGTGGTAATCGTCGCTCTGCGCGACCATGCCATCGACATCGGCGCGCGCGTCCGGCCGGTTCGGGCCATTGCCAAACACCAGCGTGGTAAACGTCTTGCCGTCCGCATCCTTCTTCGGCTCGCCGGTCGTGTAGTCGCGCACGATATCGAGGATCGGGTTGCCGCGCTTCGGGTAGCCGTTGATCTGCATCGTGTGGTCATGGTCGGCGGTGAGCACGATCAGCGTGTTCTGCAGGCCCGGATCGATCGCGCGCATACGCTCGACCGCCAGTTGCAAGGCGTCGTCGAACGCCACCGTTTCTTCCAGCGCGTGCCTGGCGCGGGTGTCGTGCAGCGCATGGTCGATCTTGCCGCCTTCGACCATCAGGAAAAACCCGTTCGGATTCGTCGACAGCAGGTCGATCGCCTTGCCCGTCATCTCGGCCAGCGTTGGCTGCTCGGGACGGCGCTGGTACGCGTAATCGAGGTGGCTGGCCGCGCTGTAGATGCCGACGAACTTGCGCCCCGCCTTGGCCGACATCATGCCGGCGCGGGTGCCGGCCACGTAATAGCCGGCGCCGGCAAATTCGGCCATCAGGTCGCGTCCATCGGGGCGGCCCTTCGGATTGAGCGCTGCGTCGCGCGGCGTGAAGTGATTGCGCCCGCCGCCCATCAGCACATCGACGCCATCACCCAGCGCCGCGTTGTAGCCGGCGCCGCCTGGCACGAGCTGCTGCGCGATCGTGTAGGCCGCATCGCGGCTGCAGGTGTGCGCGAAGGTCGACGCCGGTGTGGCGTGCGTCAGTTCGGTCGTGGTGATGGCGCCGGTGGCGCGGCCCCGGGCCTTGGCCAGCTCCAGGATCGTCACGGCAGGCGTGCCGTTGTTCGCGCCGCACTGGTCGACGCCGTCTTTGGTCGGGTTGATCGTGCGTGCACCGGCCTGCGAGATGACGTCGTTGTTCAGCTTCATGCCGGTCATGTACGACCCCATCGACGGCGCGCTGTCGGTGGTCTGGTAATCGAGCGAATAGGTCTTGATGCGCGCGGTGCGCTCCATCAGGCGCTCGAAGTGCAGCAGGCTGTCTTCGCCGCCGCGGTAGATGCGGGCGGCAGTGGTAACGGACGGGCCCATGCCGTCACCGAGGAAGAAGATGATGTTCTTGGCTTTTTGCTGGGCCGAAGCCGTTGCCGGCAGCGCTGCGCCAAAGGCGGCGGCCAGCAGCAGCGGGAGAATGCGTCGTGAAGTCATGGTGGATTTCTCGTGCTTACAGACCGGCTGCGGTCTTGATCAGATTGAAGACGCGCGTGTTGTCGATGGTCCCGCGAAACAGCTCCGCGTTCGCGCCGGCTGCGCCCAGGTAGACGTCGCTGCCGCCATGCGTTTCGGCGCCCGCGCGCGTGCGCACGACCGCTTGCTGGTGGTAGTCGTCGGCCGTCACGATGGCATCGGTCAGCGGCGCGCTGCGCTCGCCCTGGTGGCGATTCTCGCCGGTGCCGAAACCGATGATCGTGTACGGCATGCCCTGGCTGTCGAGCGTCGGCTTGCCGTCGGCCGTGCGCACCAGCCCTAGTACGCCCGGATTGGCGGGCGTGGTCTTGCCGGTGCGCGCTGCATAGCCGTTCAGCAGCAGCGTGTGGTCATGGTCGGCGGTGGCGACGATCAGCGTGTTTTTCAGGCCCGGGTCGAGCGCTTCCATGCGCTCGAGCGCGGCCTGCAGCGCGGCGTTGTAGGTCACGGTCTCTTGCAGCGCGCGTTTGCCGAGCGTGGCGTGCAGCGCATGGTCGATCAGACCGCCCTCGACCATCAGGAAGAAACCACCGCGGTGCGGCGCCAGCAGGTCGATCGCCTTGGTCGTCATCGCCGGCAGGGCCGGTTGGCGGGCGGCGTCGCGGATCGCGTCGAAGTCCATGTGGTTGGCGGCGAACAGGCCCACGACCGGCGCGCCCGGCGCCAGGGCGTTGAACGCGGCGGTGTCGTTCACGACCCGGAAACCCTTCGCCTTGAACTCGGCCTGCAGATCGCGGTTGTCGGCGCGCTTGCCGCCACGCGCAAATGGCGTGAATTGCTGCGCGCCGCCGCCGAACAGGACGTCCAGGCCATTGGCGCCCAGCGCCGCGTTGTAGCCGGCGCCGCCGGGCACCAGGCTGGCGGCGATGTCGGTTTCCAGCTTGCGATGGCAGGCGTGGGCATAGGTCGCGGCCGGCGTGGCGTCGGTGACGCTGGTATTGGTGACCACGCCCACGGCCATGCCGCGCTTGCGGGCCAGTTCGAGCAGCGTGACGGCCGCTTCGCCATTTTCGCAGCGGCTCACCAGGCTGTTGCCGTTGGCGTCCTTGGCGGGCGCGATCGAGCGCGTGCCGGCCGACATCGAGATCACGCCGTTGTTCTGCTTCACACCCGTCATGTAGGCGGCCATCGAGGCGGCGCTGTCGGTGACCTGCGCATCGTTGGAGAAGGTCTTCACGAACGCCGATTCAGGCAGGCGGTCAATCGCCAGTGCGCCCTCTTCGCCGACGGCAAAGATGCGTGCCGCGGTCAGCGTGTTGACGCCCATGCCGTCGCCCAGGAAGAAGATGATGTTCTTTGCGCGCTGGTCGACCGGGTTGGCCGCCAGGGCGGGAGTTGCGGTTGGGGTCGTGGTCGAAACTGGCGGCGTGGCCGCGCAGCCGGTGAGCGCCGCCAGCAGTGCGCCAGCGGTGAAAAGAATGGGTCGCATGCAGTCCTCACTGGGGAAAGCGGGAAGTCTACACTGCGTCGATGACGGCGTGGTGGATTGCTATGTTAGGGTTTTGTACAACGCCGGAACGCATCACGCCCCCGGTTTGAACTCCCAGTTCTTCCAGGCGGCCAGCACCGCGTTCGGGTACTTCGGCTTGCCCCGGCTGCCGTTGTAGCGGCCCAGCGCCAGGTACAGGTCACCGCGCTCCATGTCGATATACATGCGCAGGATCGCGCAGCCATAGCGCAGATTGGTCTGCATGTGGAACAGGCGGCGACGGTCGCCGTCGCCGATCGCCTTGGTCCAGAACGGCATCACCTGCATGTAGCCGCGTGCACCGGCAATCGAGATCGCGTACTTGCGGTAGGCCGACTCCACCTGGATCAGGCCCAGCACCAGCCCCGGATCGAGGCCCGCGCGGGTCGCTTCATACCACGCGGTCTCGAGGAACTCGGTGCGGGTCTGGACGTCGGGCAGGCGCCTGGCCAGGCGCGGCGACATCTGGTCGAACCACGCCTGGTAGCGCGCCCGCCCCGCCTCGGTGCGGAAGGTCGGGCGCGGCGGGCGCGCGTCGGCGATGGCGTTGGCCAGCGCCAGGCGCACCGAATCCGACAGCGCCTCTTCTTTCTGGTTGCCGGCATGCGCCGGCGCCGCCAGACCGAAGGCCAGCGCCAGCAGCACGCCTGTGGACCAGGAGGCCAGGCGCAACGCCATCACTTGCCCAGCTTGGCCTTGATGAAGCCGACCATCTCGCCCACGGCGACGCTGCTCGCTTCGGCATCGCGGCGGCCCTGGTATTCGAGGTTGCCCTCTTTCAGGCCACGCTCGCCGATCACGACGCGGTGCGGCACGCCGATCAGTTCCCAGTCGGCGAACATCGCACCCGGCCGCAGGCCGCGGTCGTCGACGATGACGTCGATGCCCATGGCCGACAGCGACGCATACAGCTGCTCGGTCGCGTCCTTGACCATCTCGCTGCGGTCCATGCCCATCGGGCACAGCACCACTTCGAACGGCGCCAGCGCGTCCGGCCAGACGATGCCCTTGTCATCGAAGTTCTGCTCGATCGCCGCGCCCAGGATGCGGGTCACGCCGATGCCGTAGCAGCCCATCTGCAGCGGCGCAGGCCGGCCGCCGTCGTCAAGGAACGTCGCGCCCATCGCCTGCGAGTACGCAGTGCCGAGCTGGAACACGTGGCCCACTTCGATGCCGCGCTCGATCGCCAGCACGCCCTTGCCGTCCGGCGACGGGTCGCCTTCGACGACATTGCGCAGGTCGGCCACGACCGGCTCGGGCAGGTCACGGCCCCAGTTCACGCCGATGTGGTGGAAGTCTTCTTCGTTCGCGCCGCACACGAAGTCGGCCATGTTGGCGACCGTACGGTCGGCCACGACGGTGACCGGCACTTTCGTGCCGACCGGACCGAGATAGCCCGGCACGGTGCCGAACACCTCGAGGATCTCGGCTTCGGTCGAGAAGCGGTGGCCGGCCAGGCCTTCCACCTTGCCGACCTTGATCTCGTTGAGCTCATGGTCGCCGCGCAGCAGCAGTACCCAGTAGCTTTTCTTGCCATCGTTCTCGACCGTCAGGGCGATGGTCTTGACGGTCTGCGCCAGGTTCACACCCAGCAGCGCCGCAACGGTCTCGCACTTGGTCGTGCCCGGGGTTGGCGTCTTGGTCAGCGTTTGCGTGGCGGCGGCGCGCTCGCCGCTGGCGACGGCTTCGGCCGCTTCCATATTGGCCGCGAAATCGGACGTCGGGCAGTAGACCAGTGCATCTTCACCGGTGCTGGCGATGACGTGGAATTCGTGCGAACCGGTGCCGCCGATGGCGCCGTTGTCGGCCGCCACTGCGCGGAACTTCAGGCCGAAGCGCGTGAAGATGCGGGTGTAGGCGTCGAACATGGTCTGGTACGACGTCTGCATGCCGGCGACGTCGCGGTCGAACGAATACGCATCCTTCATCGTGAATTCGCGGCCGCGCATCAGGCCGAAGCGCGGACGGCGCTCGTCGCGGAACTTGGTCTGGATGTGATAGAAGTTCACCGGCAGCTGGCGGTACGACTTGATCTCGCTGCGCACGACGTCGGTGATGACTTCTTCGGACGTCGGCTGGATCGCGAAGTCGCGGCCATGGCGGTCTTTCACGCGCATCAGCTCGTCGCCCATCTTGTCCCAGCGACCTGTCTCTTGCCACAGTTCGGCCGGCTGCACCAGCGGCATCAGGAGTTCGATACCACCAGCGCGATTCATTTCTTCACGGACGATCGCTTCGACCTTGCGGATGACGCGCAGCCCGACCGGCATATACGTATAGATGCCGGAACCCAGGCGCTTGATCATCCCGGCGCGCATCATCAGCTTGTGGCTGACGATCTCGGCATCGGAAGGCGCTTCTTTCAGAGTTGAAATAAAAAATCGTGAGGCACGCATATCTGTGAATTCTTTTTAAAAAGAGAGGGTTATAATCGACCTAATTTTAAAGGATTAGCCGGCTGATGCGTCCAATCTTTCTACAAACAGGGTCCGGAACCAGCATCATCGACCGCGCAAGCGGTGCGGAAACCCCTTGGGCATGAAAATACGTAAGTAAAAACACAAGGGTACCGAGTGCCCGCAAGAGGGAACGTCCGCCGGCAGAAAGTATCGAGGTGCACTTATGCTCGACCGTGAAGGGTTTCGGCCCAACGTCGGCATCATCCTGCTGAACGCTAACAACGAGGTCTGGTGGGGCAAGCGGGTGCGAGAGCACTCATGGCAATTTCCTCAAGGGGGAATCAAGTACGGCGAAACACCCGAGCAGGCAATGTACCGCGAGCTCGAGGAAGAAATCGGTTTGCGTCAGGAGCACGTCAAGATCGTGGGTCGCACCCGCGATTGGCTGCGCTATGAAGTGCCCGATCATTTCATCAAGCGTGAAATTCGCGGGCATTACCGTGGCCAGAAGCAGATCTGGTTTCTGCTGCGCATGGTCGCGCGCGACAACGAAGTCAATCTGCGCCTGACTGACCACCCCGAGTTCGACGCCTGGCGCTGGCACGACTACTGGGTGCCGCTCGACGTCGTGATCGAGTTCAAGCGCGACGTCTACCAGCGCGCGCTGCAGGAGCTGTCGCGCTTTCTGAACTGGCCCGCCAAGGGCCAGCACGGCGAGCGGCGCCACAGCGCCCGCTACCTGCGCCAGCCGCATGGGCGCGCGCAGCCTGGCGCCAAGCCGGGGCAGGAGATGCTCGGGGCGGCCGGGCCGGGCAATCCGGCGACGCCCGATGCACTGGTGCTGGCGCCGAACAAGTAGTCATCGCGCAGCCCTCGGGGGACGCCTGCTTTCAAGGCATGCCCCCGGGCGGTGATCCGCTACAATTGCCGGATGCCTTTCTCCCTTGTGCGCACCGCCCTGCCCCTGCTGGCCGCGGCGACACTCTGGTTGCCCGTGCAGGCCGCCCCCCAGGCCACGTCCTGCCAGTTCATGCAGGTGGCCCAGGTGCCGCTGCACTATGCGGGCAACGGGCTGGGCTTGACGATGACTGGCGAGATCAACGGCAAACCCGCCACCATGCTGCCCGATACCGGCGCCGGCGTGACCTACCTGACCCGCACCGGCATCGAGCGCCACGGCCTGAGCACGCGCGCCGCGGGCGGGTACGTGCAGGGCGTGGCGGGCAAGTCGCGGCTGTATGATGCCAAGGTTGCGGAGTTTGCCGTCGGCCCGGTGCGTGCGCGCGACCTGTACCTGGGGGTGATTGGCGAGACGACGTTCACACCGTCCTTCGACGCTATCGCCGGCGCCGCCTTTCTGCTGCAAAGCGACCTCGAATTCTCGCTTGCCACCAAGGAGCTGCGCTTCTTTCGCCCGCAGAACTGCGGCACGACCTGGCTGGCCTACTGGGACCAGAACGCGAGCGTGATCCCGTTTCGCGGGCACGACGAGCTGACGCCCAATCCGCACTTCTTCGTGCACATCAACGGCCAGCGCCTGATCGCCATGATCGACAGCGGTGCCTCCGTTACCACCATCACCAGGAGTGCGGCGCGACGCGCCGGTATCGATCTCGATGGCCCGCAAGCGCAGCGCATGGCAGCAGCGCACGGCGTCGGTCGCCAGTCGGTGGCCAGCTGGATCGTCACGACCGATACCTTCAAGGTGGGCGACGCCACTGTCCACAATCCCGAATTCGACGTCATTGACGCCCAATTGGGCGTTGACGTGCTGCTCGGCGCCGATTTCCTGCGCGCGCACCGCGTGCTGTTCGCCATGAGTCAGAGCAAGCTGTACGTATCCTATCTGGGCGGCGCGCCATTCGATGCGCGGCGCGAGGTCAGGCCGTGGATGCGCCAGGAGGCAGACGCCGGCAATGCCGACGCCTGGCTCACGATGGCGGGCATGGCGACGTCCGGGCGCAGCTTGCGCCGCGATCCGGTCGCCGCGATCGGCCACCTGGAACGGGCGGCGGCGCTGGGCCAGCGCGAAGCCAGCCTGACACTGGGCGTGCGCGCACTGGTGCAGGGCACGCCGGTGCAGGCGGTCCCGCACCTGCGCGCCACGCTCGGCCAGGATCACACTGGCCGCAATGGCGCCCTGTGGCTGTATCTGGCCCAGCTGCGCACAGGCGAACCGCAGGCCGGGCCCGATCTGGCAACACGTTTCGCGGGGCACGACGCATGGCCGCGGCCCGTGGTCGATTATTTTCTTGGCAAGACCGATGGCGTCAGGGCGCTGGCTGCTGCCGACACGCCGGGGCGCGCCTGCTTTGCTGCCAACCTGATCCGGCTGCACGAGGAAGCACTGGGCAAAGCGGCGGCGACCGGCCTGCCAAAGGATTGTGCGTCGTTGCGCGATCAGTACGCCAGCCCGGGAGCCAGCGTAGCCCTGTGAGGCAGTGTGAGGCCCGATCCGCGCCGGATCGGCGGCTGCGCTACAATGCCCGCTCTCCCCTTTTTTCGCCCCCTCCTGCCATGTTCACTCCGTCCTCGCACGACGTGCGCCGCTTTTTCTGCGACGCCTATCGCAAGCAACGCAATGGCGAGATCCTGACGCCGATGGACGCCATCGCGGCCGACTGGATCGTGCAGCATCCCGAATACCACGACCAGTTCGAGGACATCGAGGCGGCGATCGCGCGCGACTATTCGGTCGAAGGCGGCAAGCCCAATCCGTTTTTGCACCTGTCGATGCACCTGTCGATCGCCGAGCAGATCTCGATCGACCAGCCGCGCGGCATCCGCGCCGCGCACGACATGCTGGTGGCCAAACGGGGCGAGCACGATGCCCACCACGAGATCATGGAATGCCTGGGCGAGATGATCTGGGCCTCGCAGCGGGGTGGCGTGCCGCCCGATACCGAGGCCTATATCGAGTGCGTGCGGCGCCGTGCGTTTGCCTGAATGCGACGTGACTTGCGCGTGATTTACGCCAGCTTGTCGTCCGCGACCCGGTAACGCGGGTCCTCCACCAGATTCACCTCGATCATGTCCTGCGCCTTTTCCAGCAGCTCGCGGCAGTCGGGGCTCAGGTGGCGCAGATGCAGGCGTTTGCCCAGCAGGCGGTAACGCTCGGCCAGCGCGTCGATCGCCTGGATCGCCGAATGGTCCACCACGCGCGCGTGCAAAAAGTCGATCACGACATCCTGCGGATCGTCCTTCGGCGTGAAGATGCCCTGAAACGCACTCACTGACGCGAAGAACAGCGTGCCGTCCAGCGCGTACACCTTCCAGCCTTGATCATCGACCGCGACCGCCGCCTTCACCTGGCGCGCGTGCTGCCACGCGAACACCAGCGCCGAGACGATCACGCCGGTGAGCACCGCCACCGCCAGGTCGACCAGCAGCGTGATTGCCGCCACCAGCACGACCACGAACAGATCCGCGCGCGGCACACGGCCGGCCAGGCGGAACGTGCCCCATTCGAAGGTCTTTTCACAGACGACGAACATCACGCCAATCAGCGCCGCTAGCGGAATCGCCTCGATCCAGCTGGAGCCGAACAGGATGAAGCACAGCAGGATCACCGCTGCCGCGATGCCCGACAGGCGCCCGGTCGCGCCGCTGTTCACGTTGATCATGCTCTGGCCGATCAGCGCGCAGCCGCCCATGCCGCCAAACACGCCACTGACCACGTTGGCCGCGCCCAGCGCCAGCGATTCGCGGTTCGGCTGGCCGCGCGTGTCGGTGATTTCGTCGATGAGCGTGAGCGTCAGGAGCGACTCGATCAGGCCCACACCCGCCATCACGAGCGCGTACGGGAACACGATGCGCAGCGTGTCCCACGTCATTGGCACGTCGGGCAGCGCGAAGCTGGGCAAGCCGCCGGCGATGGAACCCAGGTCGCCCACGGTGCGCGTCTCGACGCCCAGCAGCGCGCAACCGACGCTGGCCACCAGGATGCCCACCAGCGTGGACGGCACGGCCTTGGTGAGGCGCGGCGTCAGGTAGATCACCGCCATCGTGATGACGATGATGACGCCCATCGTGACCAGCTGCGCGGCGGGCATCCATTCTGGCGTGCCATCCGGGCCCGCCACCTTGAAGTGCCCGAACTGGGCCAGAAAAATCACCAGCGCCAGCCCGTTGACGAAGCCGAGCATCACCGGATGCGGCACCATGCGGATGAATTTGCCGAGCCGCGCGGCGGCAAACAGCAGTTGCAGCACGCCCATGAGCACCACCGCCGCCAGCAGGTATTGCGCGCCATGCTGTACCACGAGCGCGATCATCACGACGGCCAGCGAGCCGGCGGCGGCCGAGATCATGCCGGGCCGCCCGCCGAATGCGGACGTGATGAAGGCGACCAGCACGGCGGCGTACAGGCCGGTAAGTGGCGACAGGTGGGCAACCAGGGCGAAGGCAATCGCCTCGGGCACGAGGGCCAGGGCGACCGTCAGGCCGCTGAGCAGGTTGGTTTTGAGGTAGGCAGGCGAAAGAGGTAACACGAAGAGCTCCGGCGGGTGACGCGGCAAGGGGCTGGCATGTTACCAGCAAGCGCCTTGCACGCACCCGGCGCGGGCTATTTTTTGGTCACCAGCTGGCCCGGCAGACTGCCCAGGTACGCGCCCAGATCGGCCATGTCGCGGTTCGACAGCGGCTGCACCAGCGCCGCCATGATCGGGTTCACGCGCCCGTTCGGACCGGCCCCGCGCTTGTAGGCACGCAGCGCCGTCGTCAGGTAGTCGGCGTGCTGGCCGGCCAGCTTGGGGTAGCTCGGGTCGATCGGCTTGTTGAAGTCGGCGCCGTGGCACGAGGCGCAGTTGTGCGTCCTGGCCAGCGCCGCGCCGCGCGCGATGTCGGCGGCCGATGCGCTCGCGCCCAGCGCGCCCAGGACCAGTGAGAAGACAATCCGTTGCATGGCGTGGTTCATCGCGTGGCCACCGTCTGTTGGGAGTAATAGGCCGCCACGTCGGCGATGTCCTGGTCGCTCAGCGACTTGGCGATATTGACCATCGACGGATGCTTGCGGTCGCCCTTGCGGTAGGCCTTGAGGGCGGATTCGAGATACCTGGCCGACTGGCCGCCGATCATCGGCACCCGGTAGACTTCGGGGAAGGCCGTCTTGTAGCCGCCCTGGATGCCATGGCAACCGATGCACATCTCGATCTTGGCGACGGCCGCCTTGGGATTGCCGACGACTTCTGCGGCCGTGGCGACGGCGCTGCCGGCGGTACAGGCGCAAGCTGCCAGTACCAGTGGTGCCAAACTTGTTTTCATGGGCGTCTCGTTAGTTGTAATTCGAAAACCGCAACCGCATAAAAAGTTAGCAAAGGTCTACCAACGGGCCGATTCTATCTGAAGACTTGACACCAGTCTACAAACCGGACGGCGGCGGCGCGGCCAAGGTTATGGCGTATACTTCCTGCCACCGACCGACTCGACAAAGCACCCGCCATGCATGCTGCTCCCCGCTTCGAAGGCAGCGACAACTACGTCGCCACCGCCGACCTGAAACTGGCCGTCAACGCGGCCCTGACGCTGGGCCGACCGCTCCTGATCAAGGGCGAGCCGGGCACCGGCAAGACCATGCTGGCCGAAGAAGTCGCGGCCAGCCTGAACATGCCGCTGCTGCAGTGGCACGTCAAATCGACCACCAAGGCCCAGCAGGGCCTGTACGAATACGACGCCGTCTCGCGCCTGCGCGACTCGCAGCTGGGCGACGAGCGCGTGCGCGACATCCAGAACTACATCGTCAAGGGCGTGCTGTGGCAAGCCTTCACGGCGCCCGAACCCGTCGTGCTCCTGATCGACGAAGTCGACAAGGCCGACATCGAGTTTCCGAACGACCTGCTGCGCGAACTCGATCGCATGGAGTTCTATGTGTATGAGACGCGCGAGATGGTCGTGGCCACCCACCGCCCGCTCGTGATCATCACGTCGAACAACGAGAAGGAATTGCCGGACGCGTTCCTGCGCCGCTGCTTCTTCCACTATATCCAGTTCCCGGACCGCGAGACGATGGCCGACATCGTCGGCGTGCACTTCCCGAACCTGCGCCAGGACCTGCTGACCGCGGCGCTGCAAAGCTTTTATGCCATGCGCGACGTCCCCGGCATCAAGAAGAAGCCATCGACCTCGGAGTTTCTCGACTGGCTCAAGCTGCTGCTGGCCGAAGACGTGCCGGCCGAGGCCCTGCGCGCGAGCGGCGAAGCCAAGGCCGGCATCCCGCCGCTGCACGGGGCCCTGCTCAAGAACGAGCAGGACGTCGGCCTGTTCGAGCGCCTGATGTTCATGGCGCGGAACAACCGGTGATGGTGGCGCCAGCCCCCTCGATGCGATGCTGATCGATTTTTTCCGCGCCCTGCGCGAGGCCCGCATCCCGGTCTCGATCCGCGAATTCCTGACGCTGCTCGACGCGCTGCAACGCGGCGTAATCGCCCCGTCGCTGGACGACTTCTACTACCTCGCGCGCCTGACGCTGGTGAAGGATGAAGCCCACTTCGACAAGTTCGATCGCGTGTTCGGCGCCTGGTTCCGCGGCATCGATGCCGTGTTCGACGCAAAGGCCGAGATTCCACTCGACTGGCTGATCAAGCGCTTCGAGCGCGAACTCACGCCCGAGCAGAAAGCGCAGCTCGAAAAATTCGGCTACGACAAGCTGCAGGAGCGCCTGCAGGAACTCTTAAAAGAGCAGAAGGAACGCCACGCGGGCGGCAGCAAGTGGATCGGCACCGGTGGCACGTCGCCGTTCGGCCATGGCGGCACCAACCCCGAAGGCATCCGCATCGGCGGCGAGAGTCGCAACCGGACCGCCGTCAAGGTATGGGACCAGCGTACCTACCGCGACTACGACGGCGAACGCGAACTGGGCACGCGCAACCTGAAGGTGGCGCTGCGCCGCCTGCGCCGCTTCGCGCGCCAGGGCGCAGCAGACGAACTGGCGCTGGACGACACGATCCGCGCCACCGCCAGCAATGCCGGCTGGCTCGACATCCGCATGCGGCCCGAGCGCAAGAACCGGATCAAGGTGGTGATGCTGTTCGATGTCGGCGGCTCGATGGACGACCATATCGAACGCACCGAAGAACTGTTCTCGGCCGCGAGCAGCGAATTCAAGAACATGGAGTTCTACTACTTTCACAACTGCGTCTACGACTACCTGTGGAAGAACAACGCACGCCGCCGCAGCGAGCGCTTTGCCACCTGGGACGTGCTGCGTAAATATCCGGCCGATACGCGTGTGCTGTTCGTCGGCGACGCGACCATGAGTCCGTACGAAGTCATGGCGCCGGGCGGCTCGGTCGAATACAACAACGACGAAGCCGGCGCGGTGTGGCTGGCGCGCTTCATGACGGCGTTTCCAAAATGCGCCTGGCTCAATCCCGAGCCCGAGCACCTGTGGCAGTACCGCCAGTCGATCGCGCTGATCCGCCAGATCATGAGCAACCGGATGTTCCCGATCACGCTGGAGGGCCTGGAACGGGCCATGCGCCTGTTGAGCAAGTAGTGTTAGCACGGGCACGGACGCGAGCATCCACGCGCACTAGAATCGCGCAACGATAAGAAGAAGGAGACCGCATGCCTGATCTGTTGTCCGTATTGACGAGCCTTGCCTGGCCGCTGGCGATTGCGCTGGCGTGGCTGGCCGGTGAATTTGGCCAGCGCTGGACCGGCCTGCCCCGCATCAGCTTCTACGGCCTGGTCGGTTTTGCACTGGGCAGCTCGCAGATCGGCGTGCTGCCCGCCGCCGATCTGGGCCCGGTCGCGCTGCTGGCCAATATCGCCTTCGGCCTGGTCCTGTTCGAACTGGGCAACCGCATCAACCTGCGCTGGCTCGTCAACAATCCGTGGATTGGCGTGGCCGGCCTGGTCGAGTCCAGCCTGACGTTCGTGGCCGTCTACCTCGTCGCCATCGCGTTTGGCGCGGCCCAGATCACGGCGCTGCTGATGGCGGCGCTCTCCATGGCCACCTCGCCCGCCACCGTCGTGCGGGTCATCAACGAACAGAAAAGCTCGGGCCAGATGACCGAGCGCGTGCTGCACCTGTCGGCCCAGAACTGCGTGCTGGCCGTGTTCGCGTTCAACGCCATCATCGGCATCTGGCTGTTCCGCACACAGGACGCCGTCGGCGAAGCAGTGTGGCAAAGCCTGGTCATGCTTGCCGCGTCGATCGTGGCCGGCGCCGTGTTCGGCCTGCTGGTGCCGGCGCTGCTGCGCGCAATCGGCAACGCACAGCAGGACACCACCGTCGCATTTGCGCTGGCCGTGATCCTGCTCGTGTCGATATGCGATGTTGGCGGCCTGTCGCCGGTCGTGGCGGCGCTGGCCTTCGGCCTGACCGTGCGCTCGCGCCGCGTGACCTTTACCCAGACCCAGCGCAATTTCGGCGCGCTGGGCGAAGTGCTCACCGTGCTGCTGTTCGTGTACGCCGCCTCGACGCTCGACTGGCGCCTGGTGGCGGCCAGCGGCATGATGGCGGTGGTCGTGGTGCTGGTGCGGCTGCTGGCCAAGACCGCCGGCGTGGCCGCGTTCTCGCACCTGTCGGGCGTCACCTGGCGCAAGGGCGCGCTCACGGGCCTGGGCCTGGCGCCGCTGGCCGTGTTCGTGATCCTGATGCTTGAACATGCGCGCTATGCCGGCCTGAAAGTGGTCGACGAGCTGCACACGATGGCTGCCGTCGCGATGCTGCTCGAAGTGTTCGGCCCGATCATCATCCAGCGCGCCCTGATCTGGGCGCGCGAAGCACCGGAGTCGCACCATGCCCCTTGACGCCTTCAACCCGTCCGCGCCGCTTACCTTCGGGGTCGAGCTCGAACTGCAACTGGTGAACCTGTCGGACTTCAACCTGACCGCCGCCAGCCCCGACCTGATGCATCTGCTGGAGCGCAAGCCGTTCCCCGGCAACGTCACGCCCGAGATCACCGAGAGCATGATCGAGATTAATTCGAGCGTGCACACGGCGTATGGTCCCTTGCTGGCCGAGCTGACCGAGATCCGCGACACGCTCGTCGCGGCCAGTGACACGCTCAATATCGGGATTGCCGGCGGTGGCACGCACCCGTTCCAGCACTGGTCCGACCAGCGCATTTCAGCCAAGCCGCGCTACGAATACCTGTCGCAGCTGTACGGCTACCTGGCCAAGCAGTTCACGGTGTTCGGCCAGCACGTGCACATCGGCTGCGCCAATGGCGACGATGCGATGTACCTGCTGCACGCGCTGAACCGCTACCTGCCGCACTTCATCGCGCTGTCGGCCTCGTCGCCGTTCGTGCAGGGCCACGACAGCCTGTTCGAATCGGCACGCTTAAATTCCGTGTTTGCGTTTCCGATGAGCGGGCGCGCGCCCTTCACACTCAGCTGGCAGGAGTTCACCGACGTGTACTTCGCCAAGATGGAACGCACGAACATCATCAAGAGCATGAAGGACTTTTACTGGGATCTGCGCCCTAAACCCGAATTCGGCACGATCGAGCTGCGCGTCTGCGACACGCCGTTGACGGTGGAGCGGGCCGCGGCGCTGGCCGCCTACCTGCAGGCGCTGTGCCGCCATCTGCTCGATCACAAGGACGAGGCTCCTGCTGAAGATGACTACCTCGTCTACAACTACAACCGCTTCCAGGCTTGCCGCTTTGGCCTGGATGGCAGCATCACGCATCCGAAAACCTACGACAGCATCGTGATCCGCGACGATATCCTGGCCACGCTCGAACGGATGCTGCCGCACGCCGAAGCGCTGGGCAGCGTCGAGGCGCTGCAGCATCTGGCTGCCGCCGCGCGCAGCGGCAGCGATGCAGCGATCCTGCGCCGGCACGCCGAGCGCGAAGGCTCGGTCGAAGGCATGGTCAATGCGGCGATCGGGCACTTCCGGGGTGACCACGTGGCGTGAGCTGCGCGAGTCAGCCGTGCGCTTCCCGGCTGTCCGCCGGCGCCTGCTCGCGCTGCTGCATCCCGTAGTCGCGCACCACGTGCGCCACGCGCAAACGGTAGTCGCGAAACACCCCGTCACGACCGGCAGCCTGCGCCGCCTGGTGCGCTTCCAGCGTGCGCCAGCGCTGCACGGCAGCTTCATCGCGCCAGAATGACAGCGACAGCAGGCGGCCTGGCTGCGTGAGCGATTCGAAGCGTTCCACCGACAGGAAACCGTCGATCGCCTCGAGCGACGCGCGCAGCGCCTGCGCCGTGGCGAGGTACTCGCGCTGGCGCAGTGGGTCGGGTTCGACTTCGAAGATGACCGCGATCACGCGCGGCTCCCGAGCGTGCCCTCCACCGCTTCGGTGAACGTGCGTGTTTCACGCACGATGAAACGCCCCTCGCGCGCCAGCGCGAAATTGGCGCATGCCTCGTCATCCGTCTTCAAGCGCGTGCGGTACGCTTCGTAGTCGGCCAGACTGGCAAAGCCCACCAGCCCCCAGGCCTCGTCGTTGGTCCCCTCGTGCGGCAGGAAGTAACCGATCAAAAAGCCACCGAGCCGGGGAATGATGCGGCCCCAGTTGGCGGCGTATTCACGAAACTGCTCGCGCTGAAAGGGATCGATGCGGTAGCGGATGAAACAGGTAACGGTCATGGTGACTCCTCGGGTTTGGAGCGGTCACCTTAGCCTGATGCCGTGGCCAGATGCTTCGGTTAAGATCGAAGCATGAGAGACGGTCCCAACATCACCACCATCGCCGCACTGATCGGCGACCAGGCGCGCGCGCAGGCCCTCACATTGTTGATGGCCGGGCGGGCGCTCACCGCCACCGAGCTGGCCGATGCGGCAGGCGTCACGCGCCAGACGATTAGCACCCATCTGGCCAAGCTGGTCGATGCCGGGCTGCTGGCCGTGCAGGCGCAGGGGCGACACCGGTATTTCAGAATCGCCGATGCCGACGTGGCGGCGCTGCTCGAGACGCTGATGGGCATGGCCTTCGGCGCCGGCACGCTGCCGCTGCACCTGAAGCTGGGCCCGTCCGCGCCGGCCCTGCGCAAGGCGCGTGTCTGCTACGACCACCTGGCCGGCGAGCTTGGCGTGGTGCTGCATGACCGGCTGGCTGCGCGAGGCGCGTTCGGCTTCGGCGCGGACGGCATGGTGCTCACGACCGCAGGCGCGTCACTGATCGGCCAGCTGGGCATCGACATCCCTGCGCTGGCCCGCTCGCGGCGCCCCGTGTGCCGCACCTGCCTGGACTGGAGCGAGCGGCGTCACCATCTGGCCGGTGCACTGGGCAGCGCCCTGCTTGACCGGTTCGAACAACTCGGCTGGGCGCGCCGCGTGGCGGGTTCACGCGTCATGGCCTTCGATGCGCAGGGCGAGATCGCCCTGCGTGGCTGGCTGGATCAAGTCAGCCCGCCACCGGCACGCCCTTGCCGACCCAGCCCGTCTTCATGAAGCGCGCCAGCAGCGGTTGTTTGGCAGGCGCCGGTGCCGGCAGCCGGGCATCAACCACGTTGGCCCACTGGTCGGCCAACTGTTCGCAGGTGGCGCGCAGCACCGGATCGATCGTCGGCAGGCGCGCCAGCGCGCACAGGTGGCGCTCGATCACGGACGCCAGCTTGACGCACGGCGGCTCGCCGTCGCCCCTGGCGCTGTAATGCGACATCAGGTGCAGCAGCGAGGCGACCAGCAGCGTGTCCTGGTTGCGCGGCTCGGCTGCTGTGGATGGGGTGGCAGGTGTAGGGGAAATCGTCATGCGAAACGCTCCATGGACCAGAACAAAACAATGAGATGAGAATGATTCTCATTCATTATTCCCGTCTCACACGGCGAAAGCAAGCGATTTTGTACTAGAGCCGCGTCTCGCGCGCCGCACGCAAAAATTCATCGAGCACCGGTGTGCAGTCGAGCAGATCCACACCACCCGCGCGGTGGAACTCGGGGTGCCACTGCAAGCCCATGACGAAGTTGGCGCGCTGGTAGCGGATCGCCTCGATGATGCCGTCCGGCTCGGACATGGCTTCGATACGAACATCGCGCCCCAGATCCTTGACGGCCTGGTGGTGAATCGAGTTCACCATCGCCTGCTGAATATTGGGGAACATGCGGCCCAGGGACGAGCCCTTGGGGAACACGATCGCGTGGCGATGGGCGTCGTACAGGTCGTGCACGTGCGCCAGCGCATCGGGGCGGTCGGTGGCGACGTCCTGGTGCAGCGTGCCGCCAAAGGCCACGTTGATCAGCTGGCAGCCACGGCACACGCCCAGTACCGGTTTGCCAGCGTCGACGAATTCGTGCAGCAGTTCGAGCTCGTACACGTCGCGTGCGCGGTCGCCGCTCCATTCGGGACGCGTGGGCGTTTCGGAATAGGTTTGCGGGGCGACGTCCGCCCCGCCCTGCAGCACCAGGCCATCCAGATGACGCGCGTAGTGGCGCAGCGTGATGTTGCTGGGGTGGAGCAAACCGTTGGTATTGACCGTCGGAATCATGAACACCAGCACGTCGCGCGACATCACCCACTGGGCAATGGATTCCTCGAGATACTGCAGGTTCTTGCTCAGCAGCCCCTTGGCGCCCGCTTCGGGATGGAAGATGCGGGCCGAGACGCCGATGTGCAGCGTGCGCTGCATGATGTCGCGACTGAAGCGTTCACGCAGCGAGCGAAAGCGCGACGTGATGACCCGGCCGGCCAGGGCCACCGGGTTGTCGCCATCGCGCAGATAGCGGGCCGGCCCGCGTGCGTGCTGGCCGCCGCTGGCGCGCCGGTCGGGCACGCGCACGCGCGTCTCGCGACGTTCATCGATATCCGCCTCTGGGGAGGGGTCGTCTGGCTTGCGCTTGATGGGATCGTCTTCGGTCATGTCAATAATATAACTTCGGCAATGCTGCGCACGATTCAAAGTTGTTACAAAAGGTCGCCACCCGCTCAGACCGGCACATCAAGCAGCTTCTGGAAGGTCAGCATCAGGTGGCGCCCGGCTACCGGCGTCTCGAGCAGGCCGCGGGCGCCCGCGAGCCGGGCGCGGGCGCTGTCGTACTGAAACGATGACGCGACCATGAACACCACGGGCGTGCGCCCGGCGCCGGCCTGCGCCTTGATCGACGAACACAACGCATACGGTTCGATATCCGGGGCCGCTGTATTGATCATGACCAGCGCAATCGGCGTCTCGTCGCACAGGCGCACGGCGGCGGCCCGGCTGTCGGTCCACTCGACGCCGATCCGGCGCGGCCCGAGCACGTGCGCCACCCGGTTGCGCAGTGCGCACGCCTGATCGACGATCAACACGGTGCCTTCCACAGGACCACGGCGCAGTCGCGTGTAGAATGCGGGCGTTTCGCGATCCGGCGCCAGGCGCGGATGGCGGCGCCGCTCGGCCAGCACGCGGCGGGTTCGGACGCCCTGCTGGACCAGCGCATGCACGCGCGTGTCGAGCAGTTCGGCCAGCCGCGCATGCAGCGCCTGTTGTTCGAGCGGACGGGTGACGGTCGGCCAAACGGTGGTGTCCCTGCCGCCAACGACGAGCGCCGGCTGCAGCGCATCGGGTGGCCGGCACGCCAGTTGCGCCAGCGCAAGCGGGTTGTCGCCGTTGGCAACCAGCAGATCCGGCTCTTGCAAACTATCGGCATGCAGGCAAGAATACAACGGCCCTGCGTCCGGCGCGCATTCGAGCAGCGCCGCCAGCCGGACGGTTTCAACCGGATCGAAGCCGACCGGGCGCACGGTGAACAGACAATGAGATCGCTGCATGGAGGCCCATCCTTCTTGCATCGATGATGTATTTACAGCTCAATCTAGCACAATGGTGCAAAGCGAAAAGCACGACATAAGCGCAAAATACTGTATATTTATACAGTTAAAAAGCATTTCCTTTTCCGCTCGACAAGATAGAATGCCAACGCATTCTACAAATACTCTTCAAGATGGCCTCCAAGAAACCCGCTCCAGACTACAGCGAATCATCCATCCGTGTCCTCAAGGGACTCGAACCTGTGAAACAGCGTCCGGGCATGTACACCCGCACGGAAAATCCGCTCCACATCATCCAGGAAGTGATCGACAACGCCTCCGATGAGGCGCTGGGTGGCTATTGCAAGAACATCAGCGTCACGATGAACCCGGACGGCTCGATCACGGTCGAAGATGACGGCCGCGGCATCCCGGTCGGCATCCACCCCGAAGAAGGCGTGTCCACGGTCGAGATCGTGTTCACGCGCCTGCACGCCGGCGGCAAGTTCGACAAGGGCTCGGGCGGCGCGTATGCGTTCTCGGGCGGCCTGCACGGCGTTGGCGTGTCGGTTACCAATGCGCTGTCCAAGCGCCTCGAGATCGAAGTCTGGCGCAAGGACGATCAAGGCAACGGCCAGCACAAGCTGGTGTTTGCCGCGGGCGACGTGATCGAACCCCTCACCTCCGCGCCATTCGAGCGCGGCGGCAAGAAGAACGGCACGCGCGTCACGGCCTGGCCGGATGGCAAGTACTTCGATTCGCCGACCATCCCGATGAACGACCTGCAACGCCTGCTGCGCTCGAAAGCCGTGCTGCTGCCGGGCGTGACGGTCACGCTCACGAACGCCAAGGGCGAAGTGCAGACCTGGCGCTACGACGAGGGCCTGCGCGGCTACCTGACCGAAGCGCTGGCACAAAGCTCCAGCGGCGAAACCCTGATCCCACTGTTCGAAGGCGCGCAGTACGCGGCCGCCGGCGACGACAGTTTCGCTGAAGGCGAAGGCGCGGCCTGGGTCGTGGCCTGGACCGAAGAAGGCGGCGTGGTGCGCGAATCCTACGTCAACCTGATCCCCACCGTCAGCGGCGGCACGCACGAAGCGGGCCTGCGCGACGGCCTGTATGGGGCGGTGAAGAACTTCGTCGAGCTGCATGGCCTGCTGCCCAAAGGCGTCAAGCTGCTGCCCGAAGACGTGTTCGCGCGCGTCTCATTCGTGCTGTCGGCCAAGGTGCTGGACCCGCAGTTCCAGGGCCAGACCAAGGAGCGCCTGAATTCACGCGATGCGCTCAAGCTGGTCTCGACCTTCACCAAGCCGCCGCTCGAACTGTGGCTGAACCAGCACGTCGACTACGGCAAGAAGCTGGCCGAACTCGTGATCCGCCAGGCGCAATCGCGCCTGCGCTCGCTGCAGAAAGTCGAAAAGAAAAAATCGTCGGGCGTGGCCGTGTTGCCGGGCAAACTGACCGATTGCGAATCGAACGACATCACGCGCAACGAGCTGTTCCTGGTCGAGGGCGACTCGGCCGGCGGCTCGGCCAAGATGGGTCGCGACAAGGAATTCCAGGCCATCCTGCCGCTGCGCGGCAAGGTGCTCAACTCGTGGGAAACCGACCGCGACCGGCTGTTTGCGAACAATGAAATCCACGACATTTCGGTGGCGATCGGCGTCGATCCGCACAGCGTGGGCGACTCGCCCGACCTGACCGGTCTGCGCTACGGCAAGATCTGCATCCTGTCCGATGCCGACGTCGACGGCTCGCACATCCAGGTGCTGCTGCTCACTTTGTTCTTCAAACATTTTCCGGCGCTGTTCGCAAACGGGAACATCTGCATCGCGCGCCCGCCACTGTTCCGCGTGGACGTGCCGGCACGCGGCAAGAAGCCGATCCAGAAGCTGTATGCGCTGGATTCCGGCGAGCTGCTGGCGATCGAGGACAAGCTGAAAAAAGAAGGCCTGAAAGAAGGCGTGTGGAGCATCTCGCGCTTCAAGGGCCTGGGCGAGATGAACGCCGAGCAGCTGTGGGAAACGACGATGAACCCGGACACGCGCCGCCTGCTGCCCGTATTCCTGGGCGAATACGACCACGCAGAATCGTCGGCACGTTTCAATATGCTGATGGGCAAAGGCGAAGCCGCCGCGCGCCGCGCCTGGATCGAAGAACACGGAAACGAGACCGAGGCCGATATCTAATATGCCGCACCGGCCATCCGCCCCGCGCGCAACAGAACAGACACCATGACGAACCAACCAAGTCTCTTTGAACAGCAACACGAGCCGACCGATGTCGAGACGCTCACCCTCTCCACCTTCGCCGAGCGCGCCTACCTGGACTACGCCGTGTCGGTGGTCAAGGGCCGTGCGCTGCCGGACGTGTCGGACGGCCAGAAGCCGGTCCAGCGCCGCATCCTGTACGCGATGAATGAACTGGGCCTGGGCCCGACCGCCAAGCCGCGCAAGTCGGCGGCCGTGGTCGGCGACGTGCTCGGCAAACTGCACCCGCACGGCGACCAGTCGGTGTACGACGCGCTGGTGCGCATGGCGCAGGATTTTTCGCTGCGCTATCCGCTGATCGACGGCCAGGGCAACTTCGGCTCGCGCGACGGCGACGGCGCGGCCGCGATGCGCTACACCGAAGCGCGCCTGACGCCGATTGCCCGCATCCTGATGGATGAAATCGACATGGGCACGGTCGACTCGCAGCCGAACTACGACGGCTCGACGACCGAGCCGCGCACGCTGCCGGCGCGTCTGCCGATGGTACTGCTCAACGGCGCCTCGGGCATCGCGGTCGGCCTGGCCACCGAGATCCCGTCGCACAATCTGCGCGAAGTGGCTGCCGCCGCTGTCGCCATGATCCGCAATCCGAAGATGTCGCACGCCGAGCTGATGACCATCGTGCCCGGCCCCGACTTCCCGGGCGGCGGCCAGATCATCACGCCAGCGTCCAGCATCGCCGACATGTACGCGGTGGGCCGCGGCTCGATGAAAGTGCGCGCGCGCTGGAAGATCGAAGAACTGGCGCGCGGCCAGTGGCAGGCGATCGTCTACGAACTGCCGCCGGGCTGCTCGTCGCAGCGCGTGCTCGAAGAAATCGAAGAACTCACCAACCCGAAGGTCAAGGCCGGCAAGAAGGCGCTGCTGCCCGAGCAGCTCGCGCTGAAGAACACCGTGCTGGGCGCGCTCGACACGGTGCGCGACGAATCGGGCCGCGAAGCCGCGGTGCGCCTGGTGTTCGAGCCAAAGTCGAAGAACCAGGACCAGAACGAATTCATGCTGATGCTGCTCGCGCATACGTCGCTCGAGTCGTCCAGCCCGATCAATATGGTGATGATCGGCGGCGACGGCCGTCCGCGGCAAAAAGGCCTGGGCACGATCATCCAGGAGTGGATCGATTATCGCTTTACGACCATCCGCCGCCGCACTGATTTCAAGCTGGCCAAGGTCAACGACCGCATCCACATCCTGGAAGGCCGCGAGACCGTCCTGCTGAACATCGACAAGGTCATCGCCATCATCCGCAATGCGGATGAACCGAAGGCTGCGCTGATCGAGGAATTCCGCCTGAGCGAGCGCCAGGCCGAAGACATCCTCGAGATCCGCCTGCGCCAGCTGGCGCGCCTGGAAGCGATCAAGATCCAGCAAGAGCTGGCCGAGCTGCGCAGCGAGAAGGAAAAGCTGCAGGACATCCTCGAGAACCCGTCGTCGATGAAGCGCCTGATCATCCGCGAAATCGAAGCCGACGCCAAGCAGTTCGGCGACGAGCGCCGCACCGTGATCGAAGAAGCACAGCGCGCGGTGGCCGAGCAGAAGGTCGTCGACGAACCGGTCACCGTGATCGTGTCCGAAAAAGGCTGGGTGCGTGCACGTACCGGCATCGGCCACGATCCGGCGCAGTTCGCGTTCAAGGCTGGCGACTCGCTGTACAAGGCGTTCGAATGCCGCACGACCGACCATCTGCTGGGCATTGGCGACAACGGCAAGGTGTACTCGGTGCCGGTCGCCGCGCTGCCCGGTTCGCGCGGCGACGGCGTGCCGATCACGACGCTGGTCGAGCTGTCGGGCGGCGCCCAGGGCAAGCCCGTGCGCCTGCTGCACTATTTCGCTGGGAATCCGGACACGCGCCTGCTGCTGTCGACATCGGACGCCTTCGGCTTCATCACCAAGGCGGGCGACATGGTCAGCCGTCTGAAAGGCGGCAAGTCGTTCATCACCCTGAACGACGGCGCAATGCCGCTGCCGCCACGGATCGTGACCGATACCTGCGGCGCGATCGCCTGCCTGTCCGAAAAGGGCCGCGTGCTGGTATTCGGCATCGACGAGATGAAGGTGCTGACCAATGGCGGCCGCGGCGTGACGCTGATGGAACTCGAGCCGAAAGAAGCGATGCTGGCAGCCCAGCCAATCAACCAGAAAGGCCTGAACGTGATCGGCACCTGGGCCGGCGACAAGGCCCGCACGGTAGAACTGTTCGCGTCGGGCCTGGAGCCGCACTTCGGCAAGCGCTCGCGCAAGGGCAAGGCCCTGTCAGCGCGCCTGAAGGCGCACGATCTGGCGATGCGGGCATCTGAAACGGATGCCGCGAAGGCGTCCTGATGATAATGGGGTCGGCAACGAATCTGCCGACCCGTGGTATCTGGACGAAAAAACACAGCTGGGGTCAGGTCTGACATTCGGACACGGCCTCAGCTTAGCCTTTTCCACAGCCGGGGTCAGGTCTGACATTTGGACACGACCTCAGCTTAGCTATTCTCAATGGTGTCCTGCCCAGTATTAGCATAGTCCGGCTCCAGCGAGTTCCCGGTAGCCGACTGTTGAGATCGTGTCCGAATGTCAGACCTGACCCCGGCTTTTCTGGTATCCAGACAAAAAAAATGCCGGCTGAGCCGGCATTTTTCATTGGTGCTGGTTGCTTAGTGCTTGGCAGCAGCCTTGTGCACGTCAGCCTGGGCTTCAGCGCGGACCTGTTCGGTCTTGGCAGCAGCGGTTGCTTTGTCGGCAGCAGCATCGACCTGTGCTTTCAGCACTTTCTCGTCAGCCTTGATCATTTTCTTCTCGGCCTTCAGGTTGGCATCAGCGACTTTGCCTTCGGCCTTGGCCATTGCTTTGGCGCGGTCTTCAGGATCGGCCTTGGCGACGTTGGCAGCAGCGTCGGTGTGGGTCTTGACCAGCTTGGCGTGTGCGTCGCCCTTGGTTTCCGTCGCCTTGGCCACGGTCTTGTTCAGCTTCTGGTCAGCCTTGACTGCGGCCTTGATTTCTTTTTGTTCGGCCTTGATGACGTCTTTCTCGGCGCTGGCTTCAGCCTTCACGATGCGGTTGTCCGCAGCGGTGGTGGTTGGTGCGGTGGTCTGGGCGTGAGCAGCGGTAACCATCAGGCCGGCGATAAGGGTTGCGATCAGTTTGTTCATGATAAGTTTCCTTTTGGTGGTCGCTGTACAGAGCGGGTTGCCCGTGCAGTCGTTGTTGTTGTTCAGTGATTCCAGAATACGACGTCAAGACAGTTCGGTCTGTTAGACAGCACACGCAGAAATTGTCAGAGTTGTAAGCAAAGATTACTGACGAACAGAGCCTGCATATAAATCGATGATGTCGGTGACCCCATCCCGACACACCGGGCAGAACGCATCGCTGCGGTCGAACATCAGGCACTGCATCGCGGGCCGGTAGTAACCGCTGGCCTCGTAGTTGGCGCCTTCGAAGGCGCCGATCGCATGTCGGTGCGGCTGCCGGTCGAACAGCGCATTGGTTTGTTTGAGGTCTTCACGGAACAAGGCACTCATCTCCGACTCCGGCCGGTTGGCCTCGCGCAGCGCGGCGCGCTTCTTCTGATAGGCGCGCGACGCGGCTTCGTACTCGGCCTTCGGCCATGGCGTCGGCAACGGCGTACCGGCCGTCACATGACGCTGCCATTTGAGCTTGGCCGGGTCACGCAGCGCGGTCACATTTGGCTCCCATGGCTCCATGCGTCCGCTCGCTGCGGCGTAGGCCACCGGCGATGTGTAGTACTCGTCAGCCAGGCCCGCGAAGTGGTGCCCGAATTCGTGCACGAATAGGTAGTCGGCCCAGTCGTTGCCGGCCGCCGCCGTGCTGAACTGACCGAAGATTCCGCCGCCGCCGTAGGTTTCGTTGTTGACCAGGATCTCGATGAATTCATACGGCGCATGCTGGGCGATGTCGCGCAGCGCGCGGTTGTCGAGCGTGAGCACATAGCGCTCGCTGCCGAAGATGTCGTAGCGCGTGCCCAGCGCCGATGGGTGGTGAACGCCGGTCGATGGCCGGCTGATGCCTGATTGCCCGGTCGGCACGGCCATCGCCCAGACATTGAAGTCTTTGGCCCGCTCCTTGAACGGCGAGACCGAAAACAGATGCGCCGACAGGCGCCGCGCATCTTGCTCAAATTTTTTCATCTCTGCCTGCGTGTAGCCATCGCCCAGGATCAGCAGATCGACCTTGTCGGGCGACGGGCCGCTGACCCGGATCGGGATCGGCTTTGCCGCCGCCGGCGGCTGGCGCTTGACCACGTCGGGTGCGTTCGGATCGACGTCGATGCTCCAGGCGACCGAAAACTGGTTGCGCTCGTCGCGCTTGAGGATGCGCACGCGCACCGGCTGCGCGAACTGGGGAAAGCGTACCGACTCGCTGAAGCTGCGGCTGATGCGCCCTG
Source organism: Telluria sp. LT1R51-2 (assembly GCF_059685775.1). NCBI lineage: Bacteria > Pseudomonadati > Pseudomonadota > Betaproteobacteria > Burkholderiales > Oxalobacteraceae > Telluria > Telluria sp. LT1R51-2. Next base: position 3,736,004 of record NZ_JCASIM010000001.1, read on the forward strand.
CTTCCTCGGTCGTGCGCCACTCGCCGAACACGGTGGAGAAACCGCGCGAGTACAGCACGTCACCCGTTTTAGGATCCACCACTTCGACCCGATTCTGGCCGCGGTTGGTGTCGTCCAGATTGCGCGCCGCGCTGCCCGGCCAAGGCAATGGCTCGATGACGACACGTTCGATCGCGTAGCTGTCCGCCAGCGCATTGCCGCTGTGCGCGTAGTCCAGGCGGACCGTGGCCGGCTGCGTGGCGTGGGCAAGTGAAGCAAACGCGCCAAGCAGCAGCGCAGCGAAGGAGTGAAACAGGCGCATCGTAAATCCCCGACAAGTAGATCGCGCTATTCTAAGCCCGCGGTGGACTGTGGCGACGCCGCCACCTGTCAGATGTGCCAGGCCAGGGCGATTGACCCGGCCGGACAGCCACGCCACAATCGGCCTGGTCACCCTGGTCGATCCGGAGTCCCGATGTTCCGCCTGCGCGCCTGTCTTGCCGTTCCGCTGTTCAGTGCCTGCCTGGCCCATGCCGCTCCAATCTGCAAGCCCGGCCAGCCGGTCGACGAAAGCGGTTTTGTGGAGATCGGTGGCATCGCGCAGTGGGTCACCGTCAGCGGCGACGACTGTGCCAATCCGGTGCTGTTGTACGTGCATGGCGGCCCAGGCAATCCGACTTCGGTGTTTGGCGCCGGCCCGTATGCGTCGTGGCGCAAGCACATCACGCTGGCGCAGTGGGATCAGCGCGGCAGCGGCATGACCTGGGGCCGTCACCGCCCCGGCGAAGACGTCCCCTTGCGCATCGAACAGCTGCGCGACGATGGCCTCGACGTGGCGCGCTATCTGACGCAGCGTTTCGGCAGGGACAAGGTGATCCTGCTGGGCAGCTCGTGGGGCTCGATGATCGGCGCCCACATGGCCAAAGAAAAGCCGGGACTGTTCTGCGCCTATGTCGGCGTGGCCCAGCTGGTGGGTTACCGGGACAATGCCACGTCATGGAGCACGGTCATTGCCCGCGCCAGAGCGGCAAACGACACTGCCACCGTCACGCAACTGGCGGCGCTTGGGCCGCCGCCCTGGACCAATCCGCGCAACTTCGGCATCGTGCGGCGCGCCGTGCGCAAGTACGAGGCGCCCAATATCGACCCGACGCCGCCATCCTGGTTCGAAGTGCTGCCTTTATATGCCTCGCCGCAGGCAAAGGCCGACTACACCGAAGGCGAGGATTATTCGTTCCTGAAGTTCGTCGGCTGGAAAGGCGATGGTATGGCATCCACGATGGACCTGTACCGCCTGGGCACACGCTACGAGCTGCCGGTCTATCTGGTGCAGGGGAAGGAAGACCTGCTGACCGAGCCGAAGGTCACGCGCCGCTTTTTCGAGGCCATCACGGCGCCCGACAAGGCGCTGGTCGAGGTGCCGCGCGCCGGCCACGATCCGAACGGCCCGCTGATCGATGCACAGCGCCAGGTGCTGGCCGAGCGCCTGCAGTGGCGCTGCGACTGAGCGATCACCGGTACTGATACAGCGGCCGTTGCACCACGATCGGCCGGATATCGAGCCGCACGTTGTAGACCGAATAGGCTTCGCTGTACGCTGACTGGTAGCCGACGGTCTCGTTCACGCGACCGAGCTTGAACTCGAAGCCCAGGTCGGGCCGGTCGGCATTCGGGCTGTCGAGCGACAGGCCGATGGCATCCGGCTGGTCACTGTCGACCAGCTTGGACATCAGGTCGACCACCGTGCCGTTGCCGAGGATATCGGCCGAGAACAGCGGCCCGCGCCAGTACGGCTTATTGGCATCGAGCTTGCCGCGTACTTTCTCGGGCGCCGGCGTGAACACCTTGCTGTCCAGGTTGAAGCGGTCGCCGTTATCGAGATAGCTCAGCCGGCCGTTACTGAGGTTGAAGGTGCCGTCGCGCGTGGCGGCATTGCTCAGGTCAACCAGCAGCGCACCGCGATAGCCGAGCACTTCGACGTCGCGCTTCGGCCCAACGACCATCGCCGTGTTCTCGTCGATGCCCAGGCCGATGTTGTAGCCCTTTGCGAGCATCGCCGGCAGCATGCGCGCAAAGCGCCCGCGCACCAGGAGGTGCTGGTCGATGAAGACGTCGTCGCCGATGAAGCCCAGGCCGCGCGTGATCTGGCGGCCGTCGGCCACGCCATGCTGCAGCGTGCCCAGCACCGAGCGCGGATGGCCGAACATCGTGGCGCTCATGATGGCGGCGCCGGCGCTCGAGCCGGCGATGACGCCGCCGCGCCGGTACATGTCCCACAGCGCATCGAGCAGTTGCGTGTTGCTGCCATCGGGCCGGCGCAGGGCGTTCGTGATGCGCGCCTGGTCGCCGCCTGAGAAGTAGGCGCCGCCGGCCGAACGCACCGCCTCGACCAGCGCCGGATCTTCGGCGGCGGCGCGCACGTCGGAACCATCGAGACGTTCGGCGACGGGAACAAAGAACGCCTTGGCGCCGTGCTGGTCCAGCCGTTCGATGAGATAGCTGCCAGCGCGCTCCGGGCTGGCCGAGGCTGAGGCGAACACCGCGATGCGGGCGTTCTTGCCGCCGGCAAGCTGCACGATGCGTGTCCAGACGGCATCGTTGTCGTCACGCAGCGCGCCGCCGATGATGACGAGCGAGCCCTTGGGCTGCATTGACGATGGCGATGGCGTGGACGGCGATTCGGCCGCGTGGCTGGTGACGCCAGCGGCGACGGCCAGCGCGAGCGTGGTATGGACAACAACACGGACGACAGATTGGAACATGCGACTTCCCCCGATGAGTCATCAGCGTAAGCCTGATTCCAGTTTCACGTCGCCATGTTGAGTGCGCTCAGGATAAATAGATGTTGGGAAAGTATCGCTCCATCAATGTCTCTGGACGCAACGGCGGCGTGAACCCGAAGCGTTCGTAAAGGCCATGACAATCCGATGTGGCCAGCGTGAAGCGGCGCAGTTGCTGCAGGCTGGGATGGCGCATTACCACGCCGATCAATTGTTTGCCGTAGCCAAGGCCACGGTATTCCGGCACGACGAACACATCCACCAGATTGGCAAACGTGGAAAAATCGGTGATCACGCGCGCAAAGGCGATCTGGCGCCCATCGAGGTAGCCGCCAAAGCACAGCGAGTTTTCAATGGCGCGCTCGACAACGGGCCGCGAAATCCCCACCGCCCAGGTGGACTGCTCGCTGAGGAAGCGGTAGATCATCGGGATGTCGAGCCGGGTCTGATCAGTGCTGACATCAAAGCTGGAATCGTTCGTCATCATGGCCTGGACAAGGTGACAAAAAGTCATTCTAGCGCCGATTGGTACCAACGCAAGCGGCGATATGGCATGCCGCACCGGATTTTGCCAGGCTCCGCATGGAAGTCTGTCCGCGAGCCTGCCTGCGAGCCCGGCCAGCCATGCCGCATGGCGCACAGGCAGCGCAGTTTATAATCAAGGGATCCCCAACCGGAATCCCACCATGACCGAACAATTCTCCAAAAAAGCCGAAGCCTGGTCTGCCCGCTTCTCCGAACCCGTGTCGGATCTCGTCAAGCGCTACACCGCCTCGGTCTTCTTCGACAAACGCCTGGCCCCGCACGACATCGAGGGCTCGCTGGCGCATGCCGAGATGCTGGCCGCGCAAGGCATCATCAGCGACCACGACCGTGCTGAAATCGAACGCGGCATGACGCAGATCCGGGCCGAGATCGACGCCGGCACCTTCGAATGGCTGCTCGACCTCGAAGACGTGCACCTGAACATCGAAAAACGCCTGACCGAGCTGGTGGGCGACGCCGGCAAACGCCTGCATACGGGCCGCTCGCGCAACGACCAGGTGGCAACCGACATCCGCCTGTACGTGCGCGCCGCGATCGACGACATTGTCACGCTGCTCGCCAGCCTGCGCGGCGCCCTGACGGACCTGGCCGAACGCCACGCCGATACGATCATGCCGGGCTTCACGCACCTGCAGGTGGCCCAACCGATCACCTTTGGCCACCACATGCTGGCCTATGTTGAAATGTTCGGCCGCGACGCCGAGCGCATGCTCGACGCGCGCCGCCGCGTGAACCGCCTGCCGCTGGGCGCTGCCGCCCTGGCCGGCACCACCTTCCCGATCGACCGCCTGCGCGTAGCCAAAACGCTGGGCTTTGACGACGTGTGCCACAACTCCCTCGATGCAGTGTCAGACCGCGACTTCGCCATCGAGTTCACGGCCGCCGCATCGATCCTGATGATGCACATCTCGCGCATGTCCGAAGAACTGGTCATGTGGATCAGCCCGCGCATCGGCTTCATCGACATCGCCGACCGCTTCTGCACCGGCTCGTCGATCATGCCGCAAAAGAAAAACCCGGACGTGCCGGAACTCGCCCGTGGCAAGACCGGCCGCGTGTATGGCCACCTGATCGGCCTCCTGACCCTGATGAAGGGCCAGCCGCTGGCCTACAACAAGGACAACCAGGAAGACAAGGAACCGCTGTTCGACACGATCGATACCGTGATGGACACGCTGCGCATCTTCACCGACATGGCCTCGGGCATCACGGTCAAGGCCGACAACATGCGCTCGGCAGCGCTGCAGGGCTATGCCACGGCCACCGACCTGGCCGACTATCTGGTCAAGCGCGGCCTGCCGTTCCGCGACGCCCACGAAGCGGTGGCGCATGCCGTGCGCGCCTGCGACGTGGCCGGTTGCGACCTGTCCGAGATGTCGCTCGAAACGCTGCAGACGTTCTCGCCGCTGATCGAAGAGGACGTGTTTGCGGTGCTCACGCTCGAAGGTTCGGTGGCCGCGCGCGACCACGTGGGCGGCACCGCGCCGAACCAGGTGCGTATCGCCATCGAGCGCGTGCGCAAGCAGCTGGCCGAGTAATTTCACACCCCGGGAGCGGGCCGGCGCTGCTGCAGCGCCGGCCCGCTTTTCCATGCCTTTTTAGATTGATGACGCCATGACCACATTGCCCGCACGCGACTACGCCGCCTTCCTGTTCGACATGGACGGCACCATCCTGACATCCATCATCGCCGCCGAGCGCGTCTGGGCCGACTGGGCCCGTAGTCACGGGCTGGACGTCGACGTGTTCCTGCCGACGATCCACGGCAAGCGCAGCGTCGACACCGTGCGCGGCCTGGGCCTGCCCGATATTGACGCGGAAGCAGAAGCGCACCGCATCACGCTGGCCGAGATCGAGGACGTCGATGGCATCGAAGCGATTGCCGGTGTGGCCGCCTTCCTGGCCACGCTGCCAGCGGAGCGCTGGGCGATCGTGACGTCGGCGCCGCGCGCACTGGCCCAGGCACGCATCGCCGCAGCTGGCCTGCCGCTGCCGCCGGTGCTGGTCGCAGCCGAAGACGTCAAGCACGGCAAACCGGCGCCGGACCCGTTCCTGCTCGGCGCCGAGAAGCTGGGCATGCGCCCGGAAGAATGCCTCGTGTTCGAAGACACGCTGGCCGGCCTGCAATCGGCTGCTGCTGCCGGCATGGACAGTGTGATGGTCACTGCCACGCACAAGCATCCGGTCGAAACCGACGTAACGGGCGTGCCGGATTACGATGATTTGCGGGCGATTCGCACGGGTGAAGGCTTGCTGCGTCTGCAGCGTACGCGCTCGTAAAACACCATCACGTGCGCTTCTGCACCAGCGTCAAAATGTCATAACTGGCCACCAGCTCATCGCGCTGGTTGGTCACCTGCACATCCCACGCCACCACGCCCTGCCCCCGACCCTGATCGTCCGTCCGGTTGCGATCGACCTTGCGCTTGCAGGTCAGGCGCGCGCGGATCGTGTCGCCGATCGCCACCGGCGCCACGAAGCGCAGGTTGTCCAGGCCATAATTGGCCAGTACTGGCCCGGGCGCGGGCGAGACAAACAGGCCCGCGGCCGCCGACAGCACGAAGTAACCGTGCGCGATGCGCTGCCCGAACTGCGTGTCCTTGGCCGCGATGGCATCGAAGTGCATGTAGAAGTAGTCGCCCGACACGCCGCCGAAGTTGACGATGTCCGCTTCGCTCACCGTGCGTCGGTGCGTCAGCAGCGAGTGCCCGACTTCCAGGTCCTCGAAATGCCGGCGGAACGGATGCAGGTCGCTCTCCTTGACCGCGCCGCCGCGCACGTATTCGCCCGTGACGGCGCCGAGCATCGTGGGCGAACCCTGCACCGCCGCGCGCTGCAGGAAATGCTTCACCGCGCGGATGCCGCCCAGCTCTTCGCCGCCACCGGCGCGCCCTGGCCCACCGTGCTTGAGTTGCGGCAGCGGCGAACCATGGCCGGTGCTGTCCACAGCCGCCTCGCGGTCCAGGATCAGCACGCGGCCGTGCGACGCGGCCACGATAGGCACCGCGTACGCGGCCAGCGCCGGGTTCTTGGTCGCGAACGTGGTGACCAGGCTGCCCTTGCCGCGCGCCGCCAGTTCGAGCGCTTCGTCGATGTCGGTGTAGGTCATCAGGGTGCTGACCGGACCGAACGCTTCCACGTCGTGCACGGCGTCGTTGTCCATCGCATTGCGGCATAACAGCAGCGTCGGCGAGAAGAAGGCGCCGCTGGCGACGTTTTCGCCCACCGGCTTGAACCCGTCGCGTGCACCGAACAGCACCTCGTTGCCGCGCGCGAGCAGCTCGACCCGCGCGCTCACGTCGCGGTGCTGGTCCATCGACGCCAGTGCGCCCATGCGCACACCCTCGACTTTCGGATCGCCCACCGTGATCTTCGCCAGCCGCTCGCGCAGCCGTTCGCCGACCGCGTCGACCAGCGCTTCCGGCACGATCACGCGCCGGATCGCCGTGCACTTCTGGCCTGCCTTGCCGGTCATCTCACGCGCGACTTCCTTGACGAACAGGTCGAACTCGGGATCGGACGGTGTCACGTCGGGCGCCAGCACCGCGCAATTGAGCGAGTCGGCTTCGGCGGTGAACGGCACCGAGGCGCGGATCAGATTCCCGTTCGCGCGCAGCATGGCAGCCGTGTCGGCGGACCCGGTGAACGTGACGGCGTCAAAGCCGCCGAGGCGATCGAGCAGATCGCCCGTGCTGCCGATCACGAGCTGCAGCGCGCCATCGGGCAGCAGGTTCGAGTCCACCATCATCTTGACCACTGCGTGGGTCAGATAGCTGGTGGCGGTGGCCGGTTTGGCGATGCATGGCATCGCGGCCAAAAAACTTGGCGCGAACTTCTCGAGCAGGCCCCAGATCGGGAAGTTGAAGGCGTTGATGTGCACCGCCACGCCGCCGCGCGGCACCAGGATGTGGGTGCCGGCAAAGCCGCCCCGCTTGCCCAGCGCGATGGCCGGGCCTTCGTGCAGCACATTCGACGACGGCAGCTCGCGCGAGCCCATGCTGGCATACGCAAACAGCGTGCCGATGCCGCCTTCGACGTCGACCCAGCTGTCCTGGCGCGTCGCGCCAGTCAGATGCGAGATCGCATACAGTTCTTCCTTGCGCTCCATCAGGTATAGCGCGAGCGCCTTCAGCACGGCGGCGCGTTCCTGGAACGTCTGGCGCATCAGCGCCTTGACGCCCGTCTTGCGCGCGAAGGTCAGCGCTTCGTCGAAGTCGATCTTTTCGGCGTGCGTGTGATAGATCAGGGTGCTGTCGAGCGCGCTGTGCAGCGGCGTGTGCGATGCGGCGCCGTGCCAGCGGCCGGCGATCAGGCTTTGCAGTGTCGGGATGTGGCCCATAAGGTCTCCAGTAGGTTCAGGACTTCGGCGTGTGCAGCGCGCTCGTGTCGAATGCAATGCGGCCACGGTCCGGCGCCACGGCGGTGTCGGCATCGACTTCGCGCATCGTCTGCAGCGAGCGCACGGCCAGCTCGTGGTACTGGCGCGTGCCGAAACTCTTCCACGCGACGTCGTCGTCGCTCAAGGCGCGCACCACCTTGGCGGGCGTGCCCATGACCATCGAGCGCGGCGGAATCACCATCCCGGCTTTCACGAAACTCATCGCGGCGACGATCGATTCCGCCCCGACGACCGCCTTGTCCATCACCACCGCGTTCATGCCGACCATCGCATTGCGCCCCACGCGGCAGCCATGCAGCACGGCGCCGTGGCCGATATGGCCATCGACTTCGACCACGGTGTCTTCGAGCGGAAAACCGTGCATCACGCACGAATCCTGCAAGTTGGCGCCTTCCTCCAGGATCAGGCGCCCGAAGTCGCCGCGCAGGCTTGCGCATGGGCCGATATAGCAGCGCGGACCGACGATCACGTCGCCGATCAACACGGCGGAAGGATGCACGTAGGCGCTCGGATGCACGACAGGCCGCACACCGTCGATTTCATAGACTTTGACCATGTTGCTAGACGCGTTCGACGATCAGGGCGATGCCCTGGCCGACGCCAATGCACATCGTGCACAGCGCGTAGCGCCCGCCCGTGCGGTGCAACTGGTTCACCGCGGTCATGACGAGACGCGCACCGGACGCGCCCAGCGGGTGGCCCAGCGCGATCGCACCGCCGTTCGGGTTCACGTGCGCCGCATCGTCCGGCAGGCCCAGGTCGCGCAGCACGGCCAGGCCCTGCGCGGCAAACGCTTCGTTCAATTCGATCACGTCCATCTGGTCCAGGCTCAAGCCCGTTTGCGCCAACAGCTTCCTGACAGCGGGCGCCGGGCCGAAGCCCATGATGCGCGGCGCCAGGCCGACGGTGGCCATCCCGATCACGCGGGCGCGCGGGGTCAAGCCGTGGCGCGCCGCAGCCTCGCCAGAGGCCAGCAGCAGCGCGCAGGCGCCGTCGTTCAGGCTCGATGCGTTGCCGGCGGTGACCGAGCCTTCCGGGCTCACGACGCCTTTCAACTTCGCCAGCGCCTCGAGGCTGGAATCGGCGCGCGGCTGTTCGTCAGTGTCGACGATGCGCGTTTCCTTCTTGCCCTGAAGCGTGACCGGCACGATCTCGTCCTTGAAGACGCCAGCGGCATGCGCCTGCGCCCAGCGCTGCTGGCTGCGCAGCGCGAACGCGTCCTGGTCGGCGCGGCTGACATTGAATTCGCGCGCCACGTTTTCGGCCGTTTCGGGCATCGAGTCGATGCCGTACTGCGCCTTCATGCGCGGGTTGACGAAGCGCCAGCCTAGCGTCGTATCCTCGATTTTCGCGGCGCGCGAAAACGCGCTGTCGGCCTTGCCCATGACGAACGGCGCGCGCGTCATGCTCTCGACGCCGCCCGCGGTCACCAGCTGCGCTTCGCCGGCCTTGATCGCGCGCGCAGCGGTGCCGATGGCGTCCATGCCCGAGCCGCACAGGCGGTTGATCGTGTTGGCCGGCACGTCCTGCGGCAGCCCGGCCAGCAGCGCAGCCATGCGGCCGACGTTGCGATTGTCTTCGCCCGCCTGGTTTGCGCAGCCGTAGAACAGATCGTCGACCTGGGCCCAGTCCACGCCGGGGTTACGGGCCATCAGCGCGGCGATGGGCAGCGCGGCCAGATCGTCGGCGCGCACAGTCGAGAGCAACCCGCCGTAGCGGCCGAAGGGTGTGCGGATGGCGTCGCAGATGAAAGCGTCAAGCATGCTGGTTTCCTTGTTCATTGTTTGGGACGGCCGTCGACCACGCGCCGGGCCTTGCCGGTCAGCGTGCGCTCGATGCCTTGCGGCGGCAACAGGCGCACGCGCGTGGTCACGCCGACATAGGTCTTGATGCAGTGCTGCAGTTCGCGCGACTGCGCCTCCACGGCGTCAGGCGGGAGCAGCGTATCGCGCAGCTCGCACAGCACCTCGAGCGTGTCGAGGTGGCCGTCGCGCGCCACGACCAGCTGGTAGTGCGGCGCCAGTGCGGGCATGCGCAGCACCAGCTCCTCGATCTGGCTGGGGAACACGTTCACGCCACGGATGATCAGCATGTCGTCCGAGCGCCCCGTGATGCGGCCCATGCGGCGCATCGCGCGCGAGGTCGGCGGCAGCAGGCGTGTCAGGTCGCGCGTGCGGTAGCGGATGATCGGCAGCGCTTCCTTGGTCAGCGACGTGAATACCAGCTCGCCCTCTTGCCCATCGGGCAGCACCTCGCCCGTGTCGGGGTCGATGATCTCGGGGTAGAAATGGTCTTCCCAGATCACGGGGCCATCCTTGCTCTCGATGCATTCGCTGGCCACGCCGGGCCCCATCACTTCGGACAGGCCGTAGATGTCCACTGCATCGATGCCGGCGCGCGTCTCGATCTCGCGCCGCATCGCATCGGTCCACGGCTCGGCGCCGAAGATGCCGACCTGCAGCGACGACGCTGCCGGGTCAAGCCCCTGGCGCGTGAATTCCTCGACGATGTTGAGCATGTACGACGGCGTGACCATGATGATCGACGGCTTGAAGTCGCAGATCAGCTGCACCTGCTTCTCGGTCTGCCCGCCCGACATCGGCACCACCGTGCAACCGAGGCGCTCGGCGCCGTAGTGCGCACCCAGCCCCCCGGTGAACAGGCCGTAGCCGTAGGCGATGTGCACCAGGTCGCCCCGGCGCCCGCCGGCGGCGCGGATCGAACGCGCCACGATGTTCGCCCAGGTGTCGATATCGCTCTGCGTGTAGCCGACGACGGTGGGCTTGCCGGTGGTGCCGGACGACGCGTGCACGCGCACCACCTGCTCGCGCGGCACGGCGAACATGCCGAACGGGTAGTTGTCGCGCAGGGCCTTCTTTTCGGTGAACGGAAATTTCGCCAGGTCGGCCAGCGTCTTGAGATCGGCCGGATGCACGCCGGCGGCGTCGAACGCGGCGCGGTAGTGCGGCACGTTGTCATACGCGTGCTGCAGCGTCCATTGCAGGCGTTGCAGTTGCAGCGCCTGCAATTCGTCGCGGCTGGCGCGCTCGATCGGTTCCAGGTCGCCCGGTGCGGGAAGGTGTTGGACCATCTGTCGACTCCTTGTGGTTCAGGCGTCCACGGGCGCCACGGTGCCGCTGATGCGATGCGATTTGCCGCGAAACAGCGCGATGGTACGCCCGTCCGCGGCCTTCACCGTGACGTCGTAGACGCCGGTTTTGCCCTGCAGCGCCTGCTCGGTGGCTTCGGCCACCAGCACGTCGTCCGCGCGCCCCGGCGCAAGATAATCGATCGTGCAGCCGGCGCCCACGGTGCTGAGGTTGTGCGAGTTGCAGGCGAACGCAAAGGCGCTGTCGGCCAGCATGAAGATGTAGCCGCCGTGGCAGGTCGCGTGCCCGTTGAGCATGTCGGCGCGCACCGTCATCGTCATGCGCGCGTAGCCGGGCCGGATCTCGGCCAGCAGCATGCCCAGCGCCTGGCTGGCCGGATCGCGTTCGAACATCGTGCGCCCGGCCAGCTCGGCCAGCGCCTGCGCATTCTGATCGTGACCATCATGCATGAAAGCGCGCCCCCTGCGGATCGGCGGCCAGCTTGCGGCGCAACAGCGGCGAGACGCGGTAGCGGTCTTCGCCATACGTCGCGGCCAGATTCGCCAGCACGGTCACGACCTGCCCCATGCCGATCGTATCGAGCCAGGCCAGCGGTCCACACGGATAATTCACGCCCTTCTGCATCGCGGTGTCCACGGCGCGCGCGCTGCACACGCCCTGGTGGACGGCGTCGGCCGCTTCGTTGGCCAGCATTGCCACCGTGCGCATCACGGCCAGGCCCGGGACGTCGTCCAGGCGCGTGACGACGAAACCGGCGGCCTGGAACAGGCCGACTGCCGCGCGCCATGCGTCATCGTTGCAACCGTCAGCCCGTGCGAGCGCGATGCGCGGCGCCGTGGCCGCATCGAACAGCAGATCGAACACGATGGTGTCGCGCTGATTGTCCGCCTGCGCGCGCTCGGTGGCGCTGCGCCCGTCAGTGAGATGGATCGCCGCGCCGCCGCAGTACAGGCCCGGTGCCGCTTCGATCTCGGTCAGCTCGATGCCGGAAGCCTGCAGCCGCGCGACGAGCGCATCGACGCTGCCGGGTGCACCGGCGTACTTCACCGCCGCCGGCCGGTCGCAGGCAGCTTCGGACTGCACGATGGGCATTTCCACGCCGTCGCCGTAGCGATAGAACCCGCGCCCCGTCTTGCGGCCCAGATAACCCGCGTTGACCAGCTCCTGCTGCAGCACCGATGGCGTGAAACGCGGGTCGCCAAAGTACGCTGCGAACACCGACTGCGTGACCGAGAAATTGACGTCATGCCCGATCAGGTCCATCAACTCGAAGGGCCCCATGCGAAACCCGCCGCACTCGCGCATGACGGCGTCGAGCGTGGCAACGTCGCCCGCCTGTTCGAGCAGCAGGCGCAGGGCTTCCCCATAGAACGGGCGCGCCACGCGGTTGACGATGAAGCCGGGGGTGGACTTGGCATGCACGGGGCTCTTGCCCCATTTTTCGGCGGTCGCATACACGACCTGCGCGACTTCGCGCCCGGTCGCCAGGCCGCTCACCACTTCCACCAGCGCCATCAGCGGCGCCGGATTGAAGAAGTGCATGCCGACCAGGCGTTCGGGATGCGTCAGTTGCGCGCCGATGGCCGTGACCGAGATCGATGACGTGTTGGTCGCCAGGATGCAGTCGCTGGTGACGACCGCTTCGAGTGCGGCAAACAGCGCGCGCTTGACTTGCAGGTCTTCGACGATGGCCTCGATGACGAGCACCGCACCGGACGCTTCGTGCAAGGCATCGATGCGGCGCAGGCGTTCACGCGCCAGATCGGATTCGACGGCGCCCATGCGCCCCTTGGCGACCAGGCGCGCATAGGTCGCGCCGATCTGCGCGATGGCGTTGTCGGCGGCGCCGGTCCGGATATCGAACAGCAGCACCTGATGGCCGGCCGTGGCCGCGACCTGGGCGATGCCGGCGCCCATTGCGCCGCTGCCGATGACGGCAATCGTCGAATGCGGTGGCAGTGACTGCATCTTCACTCCCCCTTGAACTGCGGCGCGCGCTTGGCCATGAATGCGGCGACGCCTTCGCGGTAGTCGTGGCTGTTACCGAGTTCGCGCATCATGTCGGCTTCGAGCTGCAGCTGCTGCTCCAGCGTATTGGCGTAACTGGCCTGGAAGGCGCGCTTGGTAAATGCCAGGCCCTTGGTCGGCGCGGCGGCGAAGTGTTTCGCCATGGCCAGCGCTTCGTCCATCAGCACGTCGTCCGGCACGCAGCGCCAGATCAGGCCCCAGGCTTCGGCTTTTTCGGCGCTGAGTTTTTCGCCGAGCATGGCCAGGCCCATCGCGCGCGCGGGGCCGATCAGGCGCGGCAGATGCCAGGTGCCGCCGGTGTCCGGGATCAGCCCCAGTTTGCTGAACGCTTCGATGAAGCTGGCCGATTGCGCGGCCAGCACGATGTCGCAGGCCAGCGCTAAATTAGCCCCGGCACCGGCGGCCACCCCGTTGACGGCGCAGATGACGGGCATCGGCAGGTTCTTGAGCGTCAGAACGAGCGGTGCGTAAAACTCTTCGACCGAGGCGCCCAGGTCGACACCCGGCGCGCCCGGATCGACGGCGCGGTCGGCCAGATCCTGGCCGGCACAAAAACCGCGGCCGGCCCCGGTCAGCACCAGCACGCGCACGGACTGGTCGGCCTGCACACGCGTGAGCGCATCGCGCACTTCGAGGTGCATGGCGCGGGTGAAGCTGTTGAGGCGATCGGGGCGGTTCAGGGTCAGGATGGCGACGCCGCCTTCTACCTTGAACTGGATGCTGTCGTAGTTCATCGTGGTCTCCGTTTTTGTTCTGGTTGCGCGCGGTTATTCAGCGATATCGAAATCCACCACCACCTTGTCGGTCACCGGGAAACTCTGGCAACTGAGCACGAACCCGCGCGCGACTTCATAGTCTTCCAGCGCGTAGTTCACGTCCATCTCCACTTCGCCGTCGAGCACCTTGCAGCGGCAGGTCGAGCACACGCCGCCCTTGCACGAGTAGCGCATGTCGATGCCCGCGCGCAGGCCCGCGTCCAGCAGCGATTCGGTGTCCCGGTCCATCGTGAAGCTGGCGGCACTGCCGTCCATGATCACGGTCACTTCGGTGTGTTGGCGCGCGCTGGCAGCAACCGCGCGCGGCGTGCGCTCGCGGGTTGGCGCACTCGCGGCAAACAGCTCGATGCGGATCTGCTCTTTTGCCAGCCCGGCAGCCTGCAGCGCGCGCGAGACACCATGCATCATGTCTTCGGGCCCGCAGATGAAGGCGACGTCGATCGCCTTGATGTCGATCCACTGGCGCAGGAACTGCGTGCACTTGTCTTCGGTGATGCGCCCGTTGAAGAGTTCAATGTCCTGCTGCTCGCGGCTCATCACGTACACCAGACGCAGGCGGTCCATGTACCCGTCCTTGAGGTCGGTGAGTTCATCGCGAAACAGCACGCTCGACGAGGCGCGGTTGCCGTAGACGATCGTGAAGCGGCTGCCCGGTTCGGCCAGCAGCGTGGTCTTGACGATCGACAGGATCGGCGTAATCCCGCTGCCGGCGGCAAACGCCAGGTAGTGGCGAGCGCTGGCTGCGTCGAGCGGCACGTTGAAGTTGCCGCTCGGGGGCATGACGTCCAGCTGTGCACCCGGTTGCAGGCTGTCGTTGGCCCAGCTCGAGAACTGGCCGCCGGGCGTGCGCTTGATCGCCACGCGCAGCTGGTCGTCCTGCACTGCCGAACAGATCGAGTATGAGCGGCGTACTTCGTCGCCATCGATCATGGTGCGCAGCGTCAGGTACTGGCCCTGGCGGTAGGCGAAGGTCTCTTTCAATGCCGGCGGCACGTCGAACGTCACGCACACGGCGTCGCGCGTTTCGTGTTTCACCTTGCTGACGGTGAGAGGATGGAATTGGCTCATGCTGGGCTTTAATGACACTTGAAATAATCGAACGGCTCGCGGCACTCGAGGCACTTGTAGAGCGCCTTGCACGGGGTCGAGCCGAATTCGCTGGTCAGCTGGGTGTGCGCCGAACCGCAGTGCGGGCAACTCACGGCCGGCGCAGCGCGGCGGCGGATGCCGGCATGCAGGCCGCTGATGTCGATCGCCTGCTGCACGGGCGGCGCGATGCCGTAGCCGGTGAGCGCAGCCTTGCCGGCAGCGCTCATCCAGTCGGTGGTCCAGGCAGGCGCCAGGCGCGTCGCGATGCGCACGCGTTCGAGGCCATGCGCGCGCAATGCGTCGCCAACGCTGTCGGCGATCACGGTCATGGCCGGACAGCCCGAATACGTGGGCGTGATCGTGACCACCCACGTGTCGTCTTCCAGCACTACGTCGCGCACGATGCCCAGGTCGACGATCGAGATGACGGGGATTTCCGGATCGGCAACTTCGCCCAGCCAGGCCCAGACCTGCTCGACCGACACGGCCAGCGCAGTCATCACCAGGCCGCGCCCGGATAGGCGCGCTGCAGGAACTGCATCTCGGCCAGGATGAAGCCAAGGCGCTCGCTGTGCCGGCCCTGCTTGCCGCCGCGCTGCATCCAGGCGTCAGGCGATGGCATGGTCAACGTGGCTTCGGCGAATATCTCGGCCAGGTGGCTCAGATAGGCTTCGCGCAGCGGTCCGACGGCCGGCGCGACGCCTTGCGCCACCATCGCCTCGTCCACCGCGTCGTACAGGAACATCTCGCCGCTGTACATCCACAGATCGTCCAGCGCGGTTTGCATCATCGCGTGGCTGGTGGCCGTGCCGTCGCCCAGGCGCACCACCAGATCGCCGCTGCGGCGCAGGTGGTACGTGACTTCCTTGAGCGACTTGGCCGCGATCTCGACGATGCGCGGGTCGCTCGAGCGGGTCAGGCCATCCATCAAAAAGTAATGCCACGCATCGAACAGGAACTGGCGCACGACGACGTCGGCATAACTGCCATTGGGCTGCTCGAGCAGGATGCAGTTGCGGTACTCGCCGCTGTCGCGCAGGAAGGCGAGGCGGTCTTCGTCGCGGCCCTGGCCTTCGAGTTCGGCGGCGTACGAGAGCCACATGCGGGTCTGGCCCAGCAGGTCAAGCGCCACGTTCGACAGCGCCATGTCTTCTTCGAGCGCCGGGCCCTTGCCGCACAACTGGCACAGTTGCTGCGACAGGATCAGGGCGTTGTCGCCCTGGCGCAGCAGGTAGTCGATTTTTGCATCCATGGGATTGGTCTCCGGCGCGCTCACAGATTCTTGACTTCTTCCGGCATCGGGAAGAACGTCGGGTGGCGATACACCTTGCTGTTGGCCGGCTCGAACAGCGAGGCCTTGTCGTGCGGGCTGCTGGCGACGATGTCGGCGGCGCGCACGACCCAGATCGAGACGCCTTCGTTGCGGCGCGTGTAGACGTCGCGCGCGTTGTTGACGGCCATTTCGGCGTCAGGGGCGTGCAGGCTGCCGACGTGCTTGTGGGCGAGGCCATGCTGGCTGCGGATGAAGACTTCCCACAGGGGCCATTCTTTGCTCATTGTTGTCTCCGTATTGCCATCGCATCGTGTGAGTGTGCGAATGTGCGAATGTGCGTTGGAATCAGGCGGCCACTTTTTTTGCGGCCTGCTTGTCGGCGTGCGCCACCAGCGCGTCGCGGAACCATTCGCCGTCGTCCCAGGCTTTGACGCGCGTGCGCAGGCGCTCGCGGTTGCACGGGCCGTTGCCCTTCAAAACGTCGTAGAACTCGCTCCAGTCGATCGCGCCGAAGTCGTACGAGCCGCGTTCGGCATTCCATTTGAGGTCGGGATCCGGTACCTTCAGGCCCAGGTA
This sequence comes from Telluria sp. LT1R51-2, assembly GCF_059685775.1. Classification (NCBI taxonomy): domain Bacteria; kingdom Pseudomonadati; phylum Pseudomonadota; class Betaproteobacteria; order Burkholderiales; family Oxalobacteraceae; genus Telluria; species Telluria sp. LT1R51-2. The sequence continues at coordinate 3,752,560 of NZ_JCASIM010000001.1, forward strand.
CTCGGCTTGCGGCACGGTCTGGTCGACCATGCGCTGGCGCAGCTCGTCGTTGGAGAACAGCTTGATGCGCCAGGCGCTCGACTGCGCACTGTTGACCGACTCGGCATCGGACGGCCCGAACATCATCAGCGACGGCCACCACCAGCGATTGAGCGCATCCTGCGCCATCGCCTTCTGCTCGGGCGTGCCCTTCGCCAGCGCCATCATGATGTCGTAGCCCTGGCGCGCATGGAACGATTCTTCCTTGCAGACGCGGACCATGGCGCGCGCATACGGCCCGTACGAGCAGCGGCACAGCGGGATCTGGTTGATGATCGCCGAGCCGTCGACCAGCCAACCGATCGCGCCCATGTCGGCCCAGCTCAGGGTCGGGTAATTGAAGATGCTCGAATACTTGGCTTTGCCGGCATGCAGGGCCGCCAGCAGCTCATCGCGCGAGACGCCCAGGGTCTCGGCCGCGCTGTACAGGTACAGGCCGTGGCCGGCCTCGTCCTGGATCTTGGCCAGCAGGACCGACTTGCGCTGCAGGGTCGGTGCACGCGTGACCCAGTTGCCTTCCGGGAGCTGGCCAACGATCTCGGAATGGGCATGCTGCGAGATCTGCCGGATCAGCGTCTTGCGGTATGCTTCCGGCATCCAGTCCTTCGGTTCGATCTTGATCCCGGCGTCGATGCGCGCCTGGAATGCCTGCTCGTCAGCGCTCATGTCCTGTTCTGTGCGGACTTTATTGAGGCCTGTCTCCACCATTTGTGCGTACATGGATCTCTCCCGTTGCAAAATCTGTGCGAATCATAATACGATACAAAAAATCGGAAGTACACAATAATTTTGAATCATATCGAGCCAGACCGTGAATGACATGACCAGTACCCAGTGGATCGCCCACAGCCTGGCCACCGATCCGCCACGCCACAAGTCGCTGGTGGTGACGATCTGCGGCGACGCGATCGCGCCCCATGGCGGCGCCTTCTGGCTCGGCAGCATGATCGAGCTGCTCGCCCCCTTTGGCGTGAACGACCGGCTGGTGCGCACCAGCGTGTTCCGGCTGGTGCAGGAAGGCTGGCTGACGGCCAGCCGCGAAGGCCGGCGCAGCCGCTATGCGCTGGCGCCGACGGCACTGCCGCGCTTCGAACGCGCCAACCGCCGCATCTACGCAGCGCCCGGACAGGACTGGGATGGCCGCTGGACGTTCGTGCTGGCCACGAACGGCAGCATCGACAGTGACCTGCGCGCGCTGGTACGCAAGGAACTCGAATGGGAAGGCTTTGCGATGCTGGCCAGTGGCGTGATGGCGCATCCGGCGCCCGACCGCGACACACTGCGCGACATCCTCGCGCGCGCGGGGGCCGAGGGCCGCGTGTTCGTGTGCCAGGCCGATGAGGTGCCGGATGCCGGTTCGCGCCCGCTGCCCGAACTGGTCGGCGACTGCTGGAACCTCGATGCGGTGGTACTCGGGTACCGCGGCTTCATCGAAACGTTTGCCCCGCTACCGGCGTTGCTGGCGCGCGGCGACGTCAGTCCGGCGCACGCGTTCGCGATCCGCACCCTGCTGATCCACGCTTACCGCCGCGTACAGCTGCACGACCCGATGCTGCCGCTGCCCCTGCTGCCCGACCCGTGGCCGGGCGCGGACGCGTATGCGCTGGCACGCACCATTTACCAACTGAGCCACGAACGCGCCGAGGAACACGTGCTGGCCATGCTGCGTGTCGAGGACCCGGCCACGCCCGGGGCGGATGCGGCGTTTCGGGGCCGCTTCGGCGGGTTGGCGCCTGCTACCTTGTCGCAACCGTAAAACGCGCGCGCACGTGGCGCGGCTGCTCGATCTCGTCAACGATGGCGAGCGCCAGGTCGGCCACGGCGATGCCGGCCGGCTGCGCGCCATCCATCAGCAGGTCGTCGCCGCCAAGGCGATATGCACCGGTCGGCTCGCCCTGCCCCAGCATCGCCGGCGGGCTCAGATAGGTCCAGTCGAGCACCGTGTTGGCGCGCAGTGCTGTCAAGGCGTCGCGCGCGGCGCGCGCGCCGGGCACCACGTTGGGCGGCACGTGATCCAGAAACTGCGGCGTGTCGATCAGCTGCACGCCAGGCGCGACGAACAGGCTGCCGGCACCGCCCACCACCAGCAGGCGTCGCACGCCGCTGGCCTCGACGCCGCGCACGATCGCATCGAAGCCGCGCGTGAAGTTGTCGTACAGGACGGGATCGTTCCAGCCGGGATTGAAGGCCGAGACGACGGCGTCCGCGCCTTCCACGGCGCTGGCAACGGCGGCCGCATCGTAAGCGTCTGCGACGGCCACGGTCAGTCCGGGCTGCGCAGGCAGGCGCGCGGCGTCGCGCACCATGGCAGTGACCTGGTGGCCCCGTTGCAGCAGGGTGGCAAGGACGGCGGCGCCAACAAAACCGGTGGCGCCAATGAGGGCGATGTGCATGGTGACTCCTGAGTGCGTGAATGAGCTACTAACGATACCGGCTTCACGACGGGGCGATAAGATAGGCAGATTCACTATCACCTTGAAGCTGGGCTACCAGATGAACGATCTCAGACCGTACGCCGTGTTTGCCGAAACCGTCGCCGCCGGCTCGATGAGCGGTGCTGCACGCCGCCTCGGCATGAGCCCGTCGGCCGTCAGCCAGACCATCCGCGCGCTCGAGGCGCAGGCCGGTGTGACGCTGCTGCATCGCTCGACCCGCAAGCTCACGCTGACCGAGGCGGGTGCGCGCTGCTATCCGCATTGCCTGCGCCTGCTGGAAGCGGCAAGTGCGGCCAGCGATTCGCTGCTGCAGGCGCGCGATGCGCCCAGCGGCGAATTGCGGGTGGCCGCACCGGTGGGCTTCGGTGCCCATATCGCGCCGGCGCTGGCGCCCGTGCTGGCAGCCTGGCCGCAACTGCGTCTGCGTCTGCTGGTGGACGACGCCATGATCGACCTGATCGGCGAGCGCATCGACCTGGCGATCCGCGCCGGCCGCCTGCCCGATTCGCGCTGGATCGCGCGACCCCTGTGCCAGTTCGAGATGATCGTGTGCGCGGCGCCGGCCTACCTTGCGCGACACGGCGTGCCCGCCACGCCGCAGGCGCTGGCAGATCACGCCTGGCTCACTTCCACGCGCGACGGCGTCGACACCGTTGACGGTCCCGCCACGATGGCGCTCGATCTGCACCGGGCCGACGCCGATGCCGATGCCGACGCGGATGCCGACGTGCAGCTGCAGGTGCAGGCGCGCATCGTCAGCAACAACCAGCTGTCGCTGCACCAGATGTGCGAACAGGGCATGGGCCTGGCGCGCCTTGGCCACGCCGATGCGCATGCCGCGATCGAGCGCGGCGCGCTGATTCGCGTGCTGCCGCAGTGGCAGTCGGCGCCGCTGCTGGTATCGGCGATGACGCCGCGGCGCGACGGCGATCCGGCCAAGGTGCGCGTGGCGCTGGACGCGCTGCGTCGCCATTTCACGGCCCTGCCGGGAACCCGGCCGGCCTAGCGAACGCCTGCTGAAAACGGGTATCATCATCGTTCTACGCACCTTCCCAACACAGGACAACACCATGTCTATCAAGATCAGCAGCCAATTCGACGCTGGCGCCATCGAGGTCGTGAACGCCACGAGCGCGAACGCCATCGACCTGAACATCCGCAAGGATTCGCACGCCGACATCATCCAGTGGTTCTACTTCCGCCTGCAGGGCGCGCAAGGGCAAGCCTGCACCATCCGCCTGCTCAATGCCGGCAAGGCCGCCTATCCGGCCGGCTGGGAAAACTACCAGGCGATGGCCAGCTACGACCGCGTGAACTGGTTCCGCGTGCCGACCTCGTTCGACGGCAGCGTGCTGGCGATCGAGCACACACCCGGCATGGACAGCGTGTATTACGCCTACTTCGAGCCGTATTCGTTCGAACGCCACCTTGAGCTGCTCGACCGCGCCCAGATGGCCGAAAACGTGCGCATGCTCGACCTGGGTTCGACCGTCGATGGCCGCGACCTGAACATGCTGGTGATCGGCGAGCCGGCCGAAGGCAAGAAGAAAGTCTGGGTCATCGCGCGCCAGCATCCTGGTGAGACGATGGCCGAATGGTTCGTCGAAGGCATGCTCGATGCGCTGCTCGATCCGGCGAACCCGTTCGGCCGCCAGCTCCTGAAAGAATCGGTGTTCTACGTGGTGCCGAACATGAACCCTGACGGCTCGGTGCGCGGCAACCTGCGCACGAATGCCGCCGGCGCCAACCTGAACCGCGAGTGGCTCAATCCGAGCATGGAGCGCAGCCCTGAAGTCTTCCTGGTGCGCCAGAAGATGCACGAAACGGGCGTGGACGTGTGCCTGGACGTGCACGGCGACGAAGGCTTGCCGTATGTGTTCGTGGCCGGCAGCGAGTCGCTCCCGAACTTCACCGCCGAGCAGGGCGCGGCGCAGGCCAGCTTCATCGCCGACTTCAAGGTCGCCAGCCCCGACTTCCAGGACGTGCACGGCTACGGCAAGACGCCGTACACCGACCAGACCCTGACCATGGGCTCGCCGCACATCACGCACACCTTCGGCGCCCTGTCGCTGACGCTCGAACTGCCGTTCAAGGACAACGCGAACGACCCGGATCCGCTGGTCGGCTGGGACGGCGCACGCAGCGCGCGCCTGGGCGCAGCGGTGCTGCAGCCGGTGCTCAAGGCAATCCGCTCGCGTAAATAAGCTAGCCTCACTCATCCCGACACAGCTGGGGTCAGGTCTGACATTCGGACACGACCTCAGCCTTAAACCTGACACCAGCTGGGGTCAGGTCTGACATTCGGACACGACCTCAGCCATAGCCACGCCCAGTAGTGTCTTGCCCAGCATTAGCGTGGCCTGGTACCAGCGAGTTCCGACTGCCCGACTGTCGAGATCGTGTCCGAATGTCAGACCTGACCCCAGCTTTTCGGAACGAGGCCGTGTAATGCAAAGCGCCGTCGGATCGACGGCGCTTTTTTATGTCCACTGCACGCAGAACATCGACCGTACGGCTTACAGATCGACGCCCAGATGCGTCTTTACCCAAGCATTGGCGTCGCTGCTGCTGTCGAAATGCAGGGTGGCGATCGCGGTTTTATCCGGTGCCAGGAAGGTGGCGTACACCTTGCGGCTGTCCCCGCTCGAACTGAGCAGATCGGATTGGGGAGCGAGCTCGACGGTGGCTACCAGGTCGAGGTTGAGCAGCACGGTCTTCGGGCTGCTTTCCTTGTCGATGCGAACGAAACGGGTCATGCGTTTTCCTTAGTTGCCGGCAATGACCATGTTCTCGATCAGAATCGAGCCCGTGGTCTTGTTGCCGCGAACCAGCGTGTCGGTGCCGACGGCAACGATCTGCTGGAACATATCGCGCATATTGCCGGCGATCGTGATTTCTTCGACCGGATACTGGATCACGCCCTGCTCGACCCAGTAACCGGAGGCACCGCGCGAATAGTCGCCGGTGACGTAGTTGACGCCCTGCCCCATCAGTTCGGTAACCAGGAGACCCGTGCCGAGTTTGCGCAGCATACCTTCGAAGTCATCGGTACGGCGCGTGGCCGTCGAGACGATCTCGAGGTTGTGCGCGCCACCGGCGTTGCCGGTCGTTGGCATGCCCATCTTGCGCGCCGTGTACGACGACAAGAAATAGCCTTGCAGCACGCCATCGCTGATCACCTTGCGGCGCACGGTCTTGACGCCTTCGTCATCGAACGGGGCCGAGCCGACGCCGCCGATCAGATGCGGGTCTTCGACCACCTGAATATGCGATGGGAACACCTGCTTGCCGAGCATGTCGAGCAGGAACGTGGACTTGCGGTACAGCGCGCCACCGGAGACGGCTTGCACGAATGCACCCAGGAGGCCCGCAGCCAGCGGCGCTTCGAACAGCACCGGGCAGGTGCGCGTGGTCAGCTTGCGCGCGTTCAGGCGCGCCAGTGCGCGCTCGGCGGCGTAGCGGCCGACTTTTTCAGGCGCGGCCAGTTGCTTGGGGTCGCGCGACGACGTGTACCAGTCGTCGCGCTGCATCGCATTGCCCTTGCCGGCAATGGGTGCGACCGAGATCGTGTGACGCGAAAACGGATAGCCACCGATGAAACCACGCGAGTTGGCAGCGACGAAGTGCGACTGCTGCACATAGACGCTGGCGCCTTCGCTGTTGGTGATGCGCTTGTCGACGGCAAACGCGGCGGCCTCGCAGCGCTGGCCCAGTTCGACGGCTTGTTCGGTGGAGATCGGCCACGGGTAGAACAGGCGCAGGTCGCGCGGCGCGGTTTCGATCAGTTCGGCGTCGGGCAGGCCGGCGCAGTCGTCTTCGGCTGTAAAGCGCGCGATGTTCGATGCGGCTTCGACCGTGGCCTTGAGCGAATCGGCGGAAAAATCGGACGTGCTGGCGTTGCCGCGGCGCTGGCCGAAATACACGGTGATGCCCAGGCCCTTGTCCTTGTTCTGCTCGATCGTCTCGATGTTGCCTTTACGCACAGAAACCGACAGCCCGCTCCCTTCACTGATTTCGACCGCCGCGTCGGACGCGCCCTGCTCGCGCGCGAGGGCCAGCATGTCGCGCGCCAGCTGTTTCAGCTGATCCTGAGTGTGGGTAAAAGGGGTGTCGTTCATCGGTGTTTTTCGTGGCCAGCCCTAAAACAGTTATCATAGCAGCCGTTTACTGTTTTCACTGATCGGCCCAGCGCCAATCAAATCATTCAAATCATGCCTAATCCAAATCGCGGCTCGGTGGGCTTCCAGTCCAACGAGTTCGAACCAGAGTACGACCGTCCCTCCAAGTCTGAGCTCAAGCGCCAGTCGAACGAGCTGCAAAAGCTCGGCGAGCAGCTCGTCGAAGCAGCGCGTGACCGCGTCAAGCGCGTCGAGATGCCGGAGGACGTGCGCGATGCCATCCTCACGTGCCAGACCATCACCAACCACGAAGGCCGGCGCCGCGCGCTGCAATTCGTGGGCAAGAAAATGCGCACGCTGAACGAAGAAGAAGTCGCCGTCATCCAGCGCACGATCGACAGCTGGAAAGGCGCGTCGAAGGCCGAAACCGCATCGCTGCACGCGCTCGAACGCCGCCGCGACAAGCTGCTGTCGGACGACACGGCGCTGACCGTACTGCTCGAAGAAAATCCCGAGCTCGACGTCCAGCACCTGCGTACCCTGATTCGCAACGCGCGCAAGGAAGTGGCCGAGTCCAAGCCGCCAAAAGCCTTCCGCGAAATCTTCCAGATCCTCAAGGACCTGCAAAAGAAGAAGAAAGCCGACGCCGCAGCCGCTGCCGACGAAGAAGCGAACGATGACGAGTCCGATGACGAGTAACAACGATGTGCTGGTGATCGGCCTGGTCTCCGTCTCCGACCGCGCCAGCGGCGGCGTCTACGAAGACCAGGGCATCCCGGCGCTGAACGACTGGCTGGCCAGCGCGCTCACGACCCCGTACCGGATCGAGACGCGCCTGATCCCGGACGAGCGCGCGGCCATCGAAGCCACGCTGACCGAACTGGTCGATACGGCGCGCTGCCACCTGGTGCTCACCACCGGCGGCACCGGCCCGTCGCGACGCGACGTCACGCCCGAGGCCACGCTGGCGGTTGCCACCAAAGAGATGCCGGGCTTCGGCGAACAGATGCGCCAGATCAGTCTGCGCTTCGTGCCGACCGCGATCCTGTCGCGCCAGACCGCCGTGATCCGTGAAACCGCCGACCACGCGGCCCTGATCATGAACCTGCCGGGCCAGCCCAAGTCGATCAAGGAAACACTCGAAGGCCTCAAGGACGACACCGGCGCCACGATCGTGGGCGGCATCTTTGCGGCTGTTCCCTATTGCGTCGACCTGATCGGTGGCCCGTACATGGAAACCCATCCTGCGGTGAGCAAGACCTTCCGCCCCAAATCGGCATTGCGAAAGACACCATGACCCAGCTGCTGGACAATATCGAAATCGAGACCGCCCCGAATCCGACCATCGCCGTCGTCTGGCTGCACGGCCTGGGCGCCGACGGCAACGACTTCGTGCCGCTCGTGCGCGAACTGGACCTGACCGGCCTGCCGGGCATCCGCTTCGTGTTCCCGCATGCGAACACGATGCCGGTGACGATCAACGGCGGCTACGTGATGCGCTCATGGTACGACATCGTCGCCACTGACCTCACACGCCGCGAAGACGAAGGCGGCCTGCGCGCATCGCAGCTGCAGGTCGAGGCGCTGATCGCCCGCGAAAAAGCGCGCGGCATTCCGGCCTCGCGCATCATCCTGGCTGGCTTCTCGCAGGGTTGCGCGATGACGCTGCAAACCGGTTTGCGCCATCCGGAGAAACTGGCGGGCATGCTGTGCCTGTCCGGTTACCTGCCGCTGTCCAGCGTCGCCGGCGCCGAGCGCAGCGAAGCGAGCCTGGGTACGCCGATCTTCATGGCGCACGGCGTACAGGATCCGGTGGTGCCGTTTGCCCGCGCCGAAGAGTCGCGCAAGGTCGTCGAGGCGCTCGGCTATCAGGTCGAGTGGCATGCGTATCCGATGCAGCACACGCTGTGCCTCGAAGAGGTGCAGGACATTTCAAAGTGGATTCGCAAGGTCGTCGCGTAACACCGCCAACGGCGGCCCTCACCCCCGGAGGGCCGTCGTCAACGCGGCCTCCACGGCATCGGCAAGCCGCGACACGATCTCCGACAACTCCCCCGGCGTCACGATAAACGGCGGCGCCAGCAACACGTGGTCACCCAGCTGACCATCGATCGTCCCACCCATCGGATACACCAGCAAGCCGCGCGCCATTGCCTCGGCCTTGATCGCCGCGTGCAGTTTGACTTCCGGCGCGAAGGGCGCCTTCGTCTCGCGGTCGCGCACGAATTCCAGCGCCAGGAACAGCCCGCGCCCGCGGATGTCGCCCACGTGTTCGTGCGCGCCAAACACCTCGTCCAGCATCCGTCGCAGCAGCCCGCCGCGACGCCCTACCTGCGCCAGCAGGTCATCACGCTCGATCACCTGCTGCACCGCCAGCGCCGCCGCTGCCGCCACCGGGTGGCCGATATACGTGTGCCCGTGCTGGAACATGCCGCTGCGCTGGCGCAGCGTGTCGACGATCGCCTCGTGCGCCAGCACCGCGCCGATCGGCTGGTAGCCGGCGCCCAGGCCCTTGGCCACGGCTACGATGTCCGGCGCCACGCCCTCCTGCCCGATCGCGTACATGCTGCCGGTGCGGCCCATCCCGCACATGACCTCATCGGCGATGAACAGGATGCGATGGCGGTCGCAGATATCGCGCACGCCCTGGAAGTAGCCCGGCGTGGGCGGGATCGCGCCGCCGGTGGCGCCCACCACCGGCTCGGCGACGAAAGCGATGATGGTGTCCGGCCCGGCCTTGATGACCGCTGTTTCGAGTTCGTCGAGCAGGCCGGCCGTGTAGTCGTCGAGCGACAAGCCGTCGCCGCAACCCCGGTAGGCGTAGCAGGGCGCGACGCGCAGCGCCTCTTTCAGCAGCGGGGCAAAGGCGCGCTTGCGCCACTCGTTGCCGCCCACGCCCAGCGCGCCGAGCGTGTTGCCATGGTAGCTCTGGCGGCGCGCGATGAATTGCGTGCGCTGCGGCTCGCCCGCTTCAACCCAGTACTGGCGCGCCAGCTTGAGCGCGGTCTCCATCGCTTCCGAACCGCCCGAGACGAAATACACGCCGCCCATGTCCTGTGGCCCGCCGGCGATCAGGCGCTCGGCCAGTTGCTCGGCCACGTCGGTGGTGAAAAACGCGGTGTGGGCATACGCGCAGCGGTCGATCTGGCGGTGCATGGCGGCGATGACGTCCGGGTGGCCATGGCCCAGCGACGACACGGCCGCGCCGCTGCTGGCATCGAGGTAGGTCTTGCCGCTGCTGTCGCGCAGCACGATGCCTTCGCCGCCGACTGCCATGGGCGGCACCTGGCGCAGGTTGCGGTGGATGATGTGGCTCATGGACGGCTCCCTCGGCGGTGACTGCAACGCTTGACGATAAGCGTGCTCCGAGGCACTTCTTTTGATTTTTAGCGCGGGCCGTGCGAATATTTTCCTGCCTTCAATTTCGATACAACAGGCGGGTATGCTCGATGAATGAACGTCTCGGCCCCATCCCCGATCACGCTTTGACCACGGCCCAGCGCGCTGCCGCGCAGGAGATCATCGACGGCCCGCGCGGCGCCGTGTATGGCCCGTTCGTGCCGCTGCTGCGCAGTCCGGAACTGATGCTGCATGCGCAGCGCATGGGCGAGTACCTGCGCTATCGCAGCGCGCTCGGCGTGCGCTTGTCGGAGCTGGCAATCCTGCTCACGGCGCGCCAGTGGGACCAGGCCGTCGAATGGGCGATCCATGCGCCGATCGCGGCGCAGGCGGGGATTCCGGCGGCCGTCATTGCAGCCATCGCGGCGCGCGAGCGGCCTGCGGACATGCTGGTCGACGAGGCAGTGGTGCACGACTTCTGCATTGCGCTGCACGAGACCAAGGCAGTACCGGACCGCGTGTATGCGGATGCGCTGGCGCTGTTCGGTGAACAGGGCGCGGTCGACTTGATGGGGATCTGCGGCTACTACACGCTGCTGGCGATGGTGATGAATACGGCGCGCACCGCCGTATCGGATACAGGCGAGCCGCTTGGCGGCCCGCCCGCTGGTCTACCTTGATTACGGCTTACTTCGGATACGCCACGACGTCGGCCTGCTGCTCGCCGAGACCGGCGATGCCCAGGCGCAGCTGATCGCCCTTTTTCAGGAAGCGCTGCGGCGTGCGGCCCATGCCTACGCCCGGCGGCGTGCCGGTGGTGATGACATCGCCCGGTTCGAGCGTCATGAAGCGCGACACGTAGCTCACGAGCTGCGCGACGCTGAAGATCATGCTGGCCGTGTTCCCGGTCTGCATGCGCTTGCCGTTCAGTTCCAGGTACAGGTCGAGGTCCTGCACATCAAGGATCTCGTCGCGCGTGACGAGGAACGGGCCGACCGGAGCGAACGTATCGCAGCCCTTGCCCTTGTCCCACTGCGAGCCCATCTCGAACTGATAGGCGCGCTCAGTCACATCATTCACGACGCAATAGCCGGCGACGAACTTGAGCGCGTCTTCTTCGCTCACGTACTGCGCGCGCGTGCCGATGATCACGCCGAGTTCGACTTCCCAGTCGGTTTTCTTCGAGCCCTTCGGCAGCTGGATCGGATCGTCCGGGCCGTTCAGGGCGCTGATCGCCTTGGTGAAGAAGATCGGTTCGGCCGGCACCTCGGCGCCCGTTTCGCGCACGTGGTCCAGGTAGTTCATGCCGATGCCGATGAATTTGCCGATACCCCTGACCGGTACGCCCAGGCGCGGATTGCCACGCACGAGGGGCAGCGTTTTCTGGTCGAGTTTGGCGAGTTTGCGCAGCGCCTTGTCGGACAGCTGCGACGGATCGATATCGTCGATGATCCCGGACAGGTCGCGCAGGCGGCCCTCTTCATCGAACAGGCCCGGCTTTTCCTTGCCCGGGCGGCCATAGCGGACCAGTCTCATGATGTCATTCCTGTAGAAAAACGCGAATGATACCAATGAATGGGATCAATGAATGCGCTAGTGGCTCAGCAGATAGGCGCTGATGTCGATCGCATCGCGCTCGCTCACGCCCATGTTCGGCATCGCATTGCCCGGATCGATCGCCTGCGGATCACGGATCCAGCGCACCAGATTGGCCTGGGTATTGGGCAGCTTGCCGGCGATGTAGCGCTGCTGCGCGAGTTCGTCGAGCGGCCGGCCCACGCGCACGTCGGAACCGGGCACGCCCGGCACCACGTGGCAGGAATGGCAGGCGTACTGCGCGGCGGCGATCTTGCCGCGCATCGGGTCGCCCACCAGACCGGGGGCGAGCTTCGGTGCGCAGCCGGCCAGCAGCGCGGACACGCCAAGGAGGATGGTGATCGTGGATTTCATGGCTGGCCCTCCTGACCCTGCTGCGCGCGGCCCGTTGCTGTCTGCTCGACATGCGGCGGAGCCGCACCGCCCGCCGTCATGCGTTTGAAGTCCTGGCTCGTCATGCCCGGCATGGCGCCCACGAACGCCACCACGGCCCACATGTCCGGCTCGCTCAGGTGGTATTCCCAGGCCGGCATGCCGCTCATCTTGATGCCGTTGCGGGTGATCCAGTACAGCTCGCGCGTCTTCCAGTTGACATCGGCATCGACCAGCGGGCCCGGGGCCGGCTGCATGCTCATCCCGATCGTGCTGGGCGCGACGCCCGGGCCGCCGTGGCATTGCACGCAGTTGGCCTGGTAGACCAGCGCGCCGCGCTGCAGGCGTTCGGGCGTGTTCAGGTTGGGTGGCACCACGACCTCGCGCGCGTGGTTCTGCACCGAGTACTGCATGCCCTCGCCCAGCACCGTGTAGACCAGCGCGTAATGCTGCGTGATCGCGCTCAGGTCATAGAAGCCCCCGCGCAGCACGATCAGGCCACCGACGGCGCCGATCGTTCCCGCGCCCAGCAGGGTCAACACCATGGTCTTGACGATAAGTCGTGCGCGATTCGATAGCATAGCCTAGGGCGTCCAGTTGAAAGAATGACATCTACTTTCCTTGTATTATAAAAGCCATCGCTTTTTCACGAAAAATCAACCGTGCGCAACCCATTTCGTCAACACCAACGCTTGTTTCCTGTGCTGCGGACTTGCCTGACTACGCACCTGAGCACGTGCCTGCGTACGGGCGCCCTGCTCGTCTGCGCAGCCCTGGCGAGTGGCTGCGCGAAGGAAGAACCCGCATCGCGCGTGGCCGGCGGCGACCCCGAACGCGGCCGCTTGCTGGTGCAGCAATACCAGTGCGCCGCCTGCCACTTCATCCCCGAAGTCCAGGGTCCGAATGGCGATGCCGGTCCGTCGCTCCAGGCCATGGGCCGCATGAGCTACATCGCCGGCAGCATCCCGAACCAGCCGGAGAACATGATCCGCTTCCTGCAGAATCCCCCCGCCGTGAAACCCGGCACCCTGATGCCGGCGCTCGGCATCAGCGACGACGAAGCGCGCCACATGGCCGCTTTCATGTATTCGCTCAAATAAGATGACTCCCATGAGCGACATCCAGTCCGTCATGCACCCGGCCGGCGCGGACGCGGCCATCATCTACCAGTTCACGTGGGTCCTGTTCGTGGGCGGCACGGTGATCTTTGCCATCGTCATGGGCCTGCTCGCGCTGGCCATGCGGCGCCAGGCGCGCCCGATCACGCCCGGTGTCTGGATCCTGGGCGCCGGCATCGCGTTTCCGGTGATCGTGCTGACCGCGCTGCTCACCTGGAGCACCTGGCGTACCGGGCAACTGGTGCCGCAAACCTCGCACAAGGCATTGAGCATCTCCGTGACCGGCAAGATGTGGTGGTGGGAAGTGCGCTACCGCGACCCGGCCAGCAACCGCGAAATCATCAGCGCCAACGAGATCTATATACCGGTCGGCGAATCGGTGTACCTGGGCCTGACCGCATCGGACGTGATCCACAGCCTGTGGGTGCCGTCGCTGGCGGGCAAGCGCGACATGATCCCGGGCCGCGTGACGGGCCTGAACCTGCGCGCCGACAAGCCGGGCACCTACCGCGGCCAGTGCGCCGAATATTGCGGCGAGCAACACGCGCGAATGGCGTTTCACGTGATCGCCCTGCCGCGCCCTGAATTTGACGCATGGCTCGCGCGCCAGGGCCAGCCGGCCGTGCTGGCCGACACCACGGTGTTGCAGCGCGGCCGCGACGCCTTCCTCGCGCAGCAGTGCCAGACCTGCCACACGATCCGCGGCGTGACCGATGTCGCGCCGCAGCTGGATGAACGGATTGCCGATGCGCCGCGCCTCGGCCCTGACCTCACGCATATCGGCAGCCGCCGGCATATCGCCGCTGGCACGCTGCGCAATCACCGCGGTACGCTGGCCGGCTGGATCGCCGACCCGCAAGCCATCAAAACGGGCGTCTTCATGCCGCCCTCCCCGGACCTGGACGGCGAGACCCTGCGCGCACTGGCCACCTACCTTGAGCACCTGAAATGACGCGCGACGCAACCTTGCCCAACTCCGCCCCACGCCCGCCAGAGGAGCTCGAAAAACTGGAAGCCGTGTGGAAAACCCCACCCGGCCTGGGCATCTTCAAGTCGGTCAACAACACCAATATCGGCCTGCTGTACATCGGCACGGCGATCCTGTTCTTCATCCTGGCCGGCATCCTGGCGCTGATCATGCGCGTGCAGCTGTCAGTGCCCGATAACGACCTGGTCTCGGCCAGCACCTACAACCAGATCTTCACGATGCACGGCACCGTGATGATGTTCCTGTTCGCGATTCCGATCGTCGAGGCGATCGCCGTCTACCTGCTGCCCAATATGCTGGGCGCGCGCGATTTACCTTTTCCCCGATTGTCCGCGTATGCGTTCTGGTGCTACGCCTTTGGTGGCCTGGCGTTCTTCTGCACGCTGTTCTGGGGCCTGGCGCCGGACGGCGGCTGGTTCATGTACCCGCCGCTGACAGGCATGAAGTATTCGCCCGGCCTGAATGCCGATTTCTGGCTGCTGGGGATCGGCTTCATCGAGATTTCCGCCATTGCCGGCGCCATCGAACTGATCGTCGGCATCCTGTTTACCCGCGCGCCGGGCATGACGCTGCGCCGCATGCCGATCTATGCGTGGGCCATGCTGGTCGTGGGCGTGATGATCGTCATCGCCTTCCCGGCCGTGATTGCCGGCACGGCGCTGCTCGAACTCGAGCGCGCGCTGAACCTGCCGATCTTCGACCCTGAACGCGGTGGCGATCCGATCATCTGGCAGCACCTGTTCTGGTTCTTCGGCCATCCCGAGGTGTACATCATCTTCCTGCCGGCCGCCGGCATGATCTCCACGATGATCCCGACGATTGCCGGCAACCGCCTGGTGGGCCGCCGCGCCATTGTCGTCGCGCTGGTCGGCGTGGGCATCTTCAGCTTCGGCCTGTGGGCGCACCATATGTTCACGGCCGGCCTGGGCGTCATTGAAATGAGCCTGATCTCGGCGGCCAGCATGGCCGTGGCGATCCCCACCGGCATCCAGGTGTTCGGCTGGATCGCCACGCTCTGGAGTGGCCGCATCAGGATGAATGCGCCGACGCTGTTCATGCTCGGCTTCATGTTCATCTTCGTGCTGGGCGGCCTGACCGGCGTGATGGTGGCCGTGATCCCGTTCGACTGGCAGGTGCATGACACCTACTTCATCGTGGCGCACCTGCACTATGTGCTCATCGGCGGCATGGTGTTCCCGGTGTTTGCCGCGATCTACTACTGGATCCCGCTCATCAACGGCAACACGATGTCCGAGCGCCTGTCGAAATGGACCTTCTGGCTGCTGTTCGGGGGCTTCAACATCAGCTTCTTCCCGATGCACATCACGGGCCTGTTCGGCATGCCGCGCCGCGTCTACACGTATTCGAGCGAGATGGGCTGGGATGCGCTGAACATGATCTCGACCCTGGGCTCGTTCCTGTTCGCGCTCGGCATCCTCTTGATGATCATCGACGCCACGCGCACGCTGCGCCGTCCGACCAAGGACGTGGGCAATCCATGGAATGCGGCCACGCTCGAGTGGCTGCCGTCGGAAGACTACGGCAACCGCAGCATCCCGATCATTACGTCGGACGACCCGCTGTGGGACCAGCCGACGCTGTCGCAGGAAGTCGCCGAAGGCCGCCACTACCTGCCCAACACCGTCACCGGCCGCCGCGAAACCATCGCCACCAGCCCGGTCAGCGCCAAACCGGCGTACCTGATGATCCTGCCGGGCGACAGCTGGCTGACCATGCTGGGCGCCTTCGGCACCGCCGGCTTCTTCCTGCTGCTGACCGTCAAGGCCAATGTGCTGGCGATCCTGTGCGGCCTGATCGCCATCGGCTCGATCATCGCCTGGCTGTGGCAGTCGGACCAGAAGGTGCCGATGCGCGAGGCCGACATCGGCGGCGGCGTCATCCTGCCGATCGGCGCGCGCGGCACGGCGTCGCACTCGTGGTGGGGCACGTTCATCATGCTGATCGTGCTGTTCCTGATCTACTGCTCGTTCGCCTACGTCTACATCCACACATCGATGCGGCTGCAGATCTGCCCACCACCGGGCGCATCGCTGCCAGCGTGGTCGTGGACGCTGCTGTCGGGCGGCCTGCTGCTGGGTGGCTCCGCGCTGGTGTGGCTGAGCGACCGGGTCTCGAACAAGCTCACGCCGTGGGTGCTGATCGTGGCACTGGCGTGCACCGCTACTGCCTTCGGCGTCGACGTCCACAGCTGGCGCCTGGTCAACCTGGACGGCACCCGTGACACGTGGAGCGCGTCGATCTCGATCCTGCTCGGCTTCCAGGGCATCATGCTGTTCGTGCTGCTGCTGGCCGCGCCGTACCTGTGCGTGCGCGCCTGGCGCGGCATGATCAGCGCCCAGAACCGCGCCACGCGCGACAATATCGCGCTGATCTGGCACTACGTGACGCTGCAGGGCCTTACCGGATTCCTGGTGATCCGCGGCCTGCTGCTGGTGATGGAGTGATGCGATGAGTGACCATTTCTTTTCGCGCGCCACGCGCGCCTCGCTGCCCCTGCTGATCTGGGGCGTGCACTTCGCGTTTGCCTACATCGTCGCGGCGAGCCAGTGCACGCCGGGCGCGCTGCGTGTTGGGGGCCCCAATCCGTGGCTGCTGGGCGGCGCGACGCTGCTGTCGATGGCGGCGTGCGTGTGGGTGGGCGCGCTGGCCGGCAAGCGCCTGCGCCAGGGGTCCGACGAGTTCGTGGATTATGTGGGTGCGGCCAGCGCGGTGCTGGCCGTGGTGGCGGTGGCGTGGACCGGGATTCCGGTGCTGCTGGTGACGGGGTGTGCCTGAATATCTGGCATCGGTAGGGTGGAAGGCGGAGCCGTCCACCCTACGAACTGGCGATCAGCTAATGATCAACCGGCGTCCGGCACCACCCGCCAGATCACATTGCCGACATCGTCCGCCACCAGCACTGCGCCCTTCTTGTCCACGGCAACGCCCACCGGCCGGCCCTGCGCTTCGCCATCCTTGTTGACGAAGTCACTGAGGATATCGACCGGCTTCCCGTTTGGCATGCCATCCCTGAACGGAATGAACACGACGTTGTAGCCCGAGCGCGGCTTGCGGTTCCAGGAACCGTGGTTGCCGATGATTGCGCCGTTGCGGTACTGCGCCGGCAGCAGCGTGCCTTCATAGAACGTCAGGCCCAGTGCGGCCACGTGTGCGCCCAGCGCGTAATCGGGCACGATCGCCTTGTCCACCAGGTCCGGTCGCTGCGGCTTGACGCGCGCGTCGACATTCTTGCCGTAGTAGCTGTACGGCCAGCCGTAGAAGCCGCCCTCCTTCACCGACGTCAGGTAGTCGGGCACCAGGTCGCTGCCGATTTCATCGCGCTCGTTTACGACCGTCCACAGCGCGCCCGTATCCGGATTCCACGCCATGCCGTTCGGATTGCGCAGGCCCGACGCGAACACACGCGTGGCCCCGCTGGCCAGGTCCACTTCAAGGATCGCAGCGCGGTTCTTTTCGACGTCCATGCCGTTTTCGGCGGCATTGCTGTTCGAGCCGACCGTGGCGTAGAGCTTCTTGCCATCCTGGCTGGCGATGATGTTCTTGGTCCAGTGGTGATTCAGCCCGGCCGGCAGCGGCGCGACCGGCTGCGCGGCTTGCGTGATTTCGGTGGCGCCTTCCTTGTAGTTGAAGCGCACGATGGCATCGGCATTGGCCACGTAGAGCATGTCGCCCACCAGCGCCATGCCGAATGGCGAATGCAGGTTTTTCAGGAAGACCGTTTTGAGTTCGGCCACACCGTCGCCGTCGGCATCGCGCAGCAGCGTGATGCGGTTCGCACTCGGCACGCCGGCGCCGGCGCGGGCCATCACCTTGCTCTGTATCCAGTTGCGAATCCCACCCGCGTCCGGCTTGGCCGGGGCATTCGACTCGGCCACCAGCACGTCGCCATTGGGCAGCACGTACACCCAGCGCGGATGGTCCAGCGCCGTGGCAAAAGCGTTCACTTCCAGGCCGGCCGCCGCCGTGGGCATCACGCCAGCCGGCCAGCCGGTGGCCTTGGCGATGTTGACCGTCGGGATCAGGGTCTTGTTGGGCGCCTTGAGCTCGGGCTGCGGCCCGATGTCGGCGCCTTGCGGCAGCGTCGACTTGTCGCCGCATGCCGCCAGCAACAGGATGGTGGCGCCGGCGCACAGGCGCGGAAGATGATGTCGCATGGTGTTCCCCCAGAATATAGTGGGGAAATCTTATATTGACAAAACATTACACCACGTACGTTACGCCGGAGCAATCTCAGACGGCCGGCAGGGGCGCCCCTCTGCGGCGCCGCGCGTACTGCCACAACCCCGGCACCTGGATCAGAACCAGCAGCGCGAACGCACAGCGGTAGGCGGCGGCAGGCGCGTGGCCCAGCAGGTCGGGCTGCCACAGCCCGATCACCACGCCAAAGCCCGCCTGCACCAGAAAGGCGCCGATGAAGATCAAGAGGTTCAGGAAGGTGGCAGCGCGCCCGGTCAGGGCCCGTGGCATCGACTGGGCCACGATCGCGTAGTCGATGCCGGTGACCGTGCCCGCCAGCGTGAACATCACCGACAGCCACTGGAAACTGGGCCGGTAACCGACCACGAACGCGGCCTGGATCAGCACGAACATCGTGATGCCGGCCGCCGCCACATCGAGCGGCGGCATGCCGCGTCGCCCGGCCCACTCGGTGATCATCCCCACCGCAATGGCCCCGAACACCACCCCCGCCATGCCCAGATACAGCAGGTAAGCGACGGCGTCTTCCGGATACAGCGCCACGTCGGCCAGCCAGCGCCCGATCCACAGGCCCTGCACGCCGAAGAACACCGCGTGCGGCACCAGTACCAGCGCCACCACGGCGCGAAAGCCGGGCGCGCGCCAGACCTCGCGCAGCGCCGGCAAGAGCGGTGATAACGGACTCCGGCCGGGCGCCGCATCCTCAGTCTTGGGATACAGCAGCGCAATCAACAGCCCCGTGCAGGCAACCAGGCCGGCCAGCAGCATGAACAGGCCGCGCCAGTCGGTGTACGCGAGCATCGCGCGTACCGGCATCGTCGCGCTGGCCGCGCCCATGCCGCCCACGGCGATCAGGTAGCCGTGCACCGATGGCAGCCGGCTGGGTGCGATCCAGATCGACACGGCCTTGACCGCCGCCATGAAGCACCCACCCAGGCCGCACCCCATCACGGCGCGCGCCACCAGCAGGCTCCAGAAGCCACCGCCACGCGCAAACAGCACTGCGCCGCAGGATGCCACCAGCAGCATCGCCACCTGCACGCGACGCGGCCCGTAACGGTCCAGCGCCATCCCCACCGGCAGCTGGACCAGCGCGAACGCAAAGAAGAACGCGCTGGTGAGCAGCCCCAGTTGGCCCGGCGTCAGCGCGAGCGCGCTCGCCAGTTGCGACGCCAGCACCGCGTTCACGTTGCGCAGCAGCGAGGACAGATAATGCCCCAGCGCGAACGGCACGAACACGTACACGAACACCGCCAACCCGGACAGGCGTGGGGTGGCGGGCGCAGTCAATGTGGCGGCGGGCTGCATGGCGCAGGCTCTCGCTGAACGTCGTACCGTTACGCCGCGTCGGGCTGGGCGTGGCCGCGCTGGCCGGCCGGCACCAGCGGGATCACGCGACCGCCCGCGCCCCGCAGCGGACCGCCGCTTTCCGTTTCGAAGAAGAAGCGGTCGCGCCCGAACGCGGGTTTCAGGTGATCGAGCCAGGTCGCCGTGGCGTCGTATCTGGCAAAGAACGGCCGCCGCACCCATTCGGGATTGCGGGCCTGCAGAAACTGCAGCGCGAACAGCTTTTCGCCATTGATCGTGACAACGCCGTCGATCACGACCTTGCCGGGGAACGCGCTCATCGACGGCCCGCGCACGGTGCGCGACAGGCCCGAGACCATCGAATAGGCTTCCTGGAAAATCTCGTGGGCGCGCGCCAGCGGCAGTGCGAAGTAGTCGCGCGGACCGGTGTCGCGCTCGACGAACATATAGTAGGGAATCGCGCCCAGGCGCACACCCGTGGTCCACAGCTCGGCCCAGCTTTTCGGGTCTTCGTTGATGTGGCGGATCAGCGGCCCCTGCATGCGCAGCGTGGCGCCGGTGCCGACGATGCGCTTGACCGCCTGCTGCGCGATCGGTGCACGCAGTTCGACCGCGTGGTTGTAGTGGCCCATGATGGCCAGGTTCTTGCCGCTGGCGACCACCTTCTCGAACAGGCGCATCAGGTCGTCGCTGTCCTTGTCGGACACGAAGCGCTGCGGCCAGTACGCGACCGACTTGGTGCCGATGCGGATGTTCTGGATGTGGTCCAGTTCGGGGATCAACAGCGGCTCGAGGAATTCGGCCAGCGAGCGCGTGTTCATGATCATCGGGTCGCCCCCGGTGATCAGGACGTCGGTGACCTCGGTGTGCACCTTCAGGTAGTCCACCAGTTCGCCGCACTCGCGCGCATCGAACTTCAGCTCGTCCATGCCGACGAACTGCGGCCAGCGAAAGCAAAAGGTGCAATAGGCGTGACAGGTCTGGCCGGCGCTCGGGAAAAACAGCACCGTTTCCTTGTACTTGTGCTGCAAGCCCTTGAGCGGCGCATCGTTCACGCGCGGCACGTTGTGCGTCATCTGGCCGGCCGGGTGGGGATTCATGCGCATGCGGATCGCGTGCACCAGGCGCGCGATGGCGGCGTCATCTTTTTTGACCAGCACCAGCTCGCGCAGCTGCTCGTATTCGGCGACAGGGAGCATGTCGCGGTGCGGGAACGTCAGCCGGTAGATCGGATCGTCCGGCACGCGCGACCAGTCGATCAGCGTATCCATCACGTACGCATTGGTGCGAAACGGCAGCACGTGCGAGATCACCTGCACGGCTTCCTGCAGCTCGGGCGTGAGCCATTCCCATTGGCGCGCGGTCACGATCGACTGGCGCGTGAAGGGCTTGAACTTGGTGGGCGTCGTTGCAGTCGTGTTCACGGAGAACTCCAGAAGAAGACGGTGGGAAAGCCGGCGAATTGCCGGAAAGAACCCATCTTAGGCAGGCCGAATGAACACCAATTGCCATCAATCAATGAGATGGTGTCTGACAGCGTGGATAGGACAATCACGGGCTGCAGTAGGAAATAGTGCGGCATCGGCGCAACGGCAGACAGTGCGATTTCCAGGCGCTTGTGCGTGCGCAATCCGCCAGAGGCACGCGCCGCTAGAGTAGTGAATGCACTTAAGCAATATTTCTGATGCATTCAACGCGAAAGGACCGCCATGAAACTGATCGCCACTGCCGCCGCCCTGTGCCTGGGGCTGGCATCGACCGCCGCCCTGGCCAACGAACCCACCGAGAAGGACGCCATCGCCATGGCCGAGCGCGGCGCCGCCCTGATCAAGGCCAAGGGCAAGGGTGAAATGATGAAGCGCATCAATGCCAAGGATCCGGAATTCGTCCAGGGCCCGCTGTACATCGACCTGCGCGACGTCAAGACCGGCATCGTGCTGGCCCACCCCTACAACCCGTCGATCGTCGGCAAGGACCTGACCGACGTGCCCGATGCGAACGGCAAGAAGTACCGGCGCGAGATCATCGACCTGGCCGCGTCCAAGGGCAAGGGCTGGGTCGATTACCAGTACAAGAATCCCGCCACCGGCAAGATCGAGCCCAAGACCACCTACATCCTGCTGGTCGACGGCGTGGTGCTCGAAGCGGGCATCTACAAGAAATAAGCCTGCGCCGGCCTCGCGCATCCCCTGCTGTCGCTGCCGTCGCCCTGCCCGCGATGGCAGCTTTTTTTGTGGAGTGACCCATGCTGAACAAACTGCGGATCGGCCAGAAACTGCTGCTGGCCCCGGGCCTCGTGCTCGTGCTGCTGACCATGCTGTCGGGCGCCGCCTACTACGGCATGGTGCGCCAGAACGCTTCGCTCGAACACATGGTGCAGGTGCGCGCCGCGCGCCTGCAGGCGGTGGCCGATGTCGCCGGCGAGGCGCGCTTTGCGCACGCCAACGCCTACCAGTTGCTGGCCTGGACCAACGGCAGCTTCGCGCAGAACCGCTTGCGCGCGCTGACCGCCGACATCGGCCACCGGCACGCCGCCATCGGCGACAAACTGGGCAAGTTCGCGCACGCCGCCGAGCAGGAAGAGCGCGCGCCGGTCACAGCGTCGCAGGCAGCGCTGGCGCGCTATCGCAAGGCGATCGGCGAGACGATCGAGATGGCGGCCGTGGACCAGTCGATCGCCACCAATGCGATGCAGAAGGCCGAGCAGCAGTTTGGCGCGCTCGACGCCGCGCTGACGCAGCTGGCGCAGATCGAAAAGACCATGAACCAGGAGGCGTACGCCGCCGCCAGGGCCGAGTTCCGTACGCTGGGCTGGACCATGGCCGGCCTGGTGCTGCTGTCGATCACGCTGTCGCTGGCGGTGACGATGCTGGTGCGGCGCGCAATGCTGGCCGGGATCCATTCGATCGCGCACACGGTCGGCGAACTGGCCGAAGGCCGGCTCGATGCGCCGCCGGTGGACGCGCAGGGCCGCGACGAAATCGCCGACACGGGCCGCGCGCTGGATCACACGATCGCACGCCTGAATGCCGCGCTGCGCAGCGTGATGACGTCGGTGCGCTCGATCGATACGGCATCGCGCGAAATCGCCACCGGCAATATGGATCTGTCGAGCCGCACCGAGATGCAGGCCAGTTCGCTCGAGCAGACGGCCAGCACGATGGAGACCCTGACCACGGCGGTCAAGGACAACGCCAGCAATGCGCGCCAGGCGTCCGAGCTCGCGGCCGAAGCGGCGCAGCTGGCTGCGCGCGGCGGCCAGGCGGTGCAAGGGGCGGTGACGACGATGGAATCGATCCAGGCCAGCTCGCGCAAGATCGTCGAGATCATCGGCGTCATTGACGGCATTTCGTTCCAGACCAATATCCTGGCCCTGAATGCAGCGGTGGAAGCGGCGCGCGCCGGCGAACAGGGGCGCGGCTTTGCCGTGGTGGCGTCCGAAGTGCGCACGCTGGCGCAGCGCTCGGCGGCAGCGGCCAAAGAGATCAAGGGCCTGATCGCGGACTCGGTCAGCATCATCGAACGGGGCAACGCGTCGGTCAGCGAAGCCGGCGCCAGCATGGGTGACATCGTCTCGTCGGTGCGCCAGGTAAACGACATCATCGGGCGCATCAGCATCGCCAGCACCGAGCAGGCCGACGGCATCGCCGACGTCAATCGCGCGGTCGGGCAGATGGACAGCATGACGCAGCAGAATGCAGCGCTGGTCGAACAGGCCGCAGCGGCGGCTGAAAGCCTGCACGAGCAGACCGTCAACCTGGCCAGGGCCGTGGCGATCTTCCGCATCGCGCCGGGTGACGACGACGTCGAAGAAGTGGAAGGAATGGAAAAAGCGCACGACGACGCGCCGGCGATGGGCTTCCAGGGCGTGGCCGATCGCCGCAGCCGCGCCAGCACGATGCGCGCGAAGCCGGTGCCGGCCCTGCCGCCGGCGACGGCGCGCCGGCGCGGGTCGGTTTAGTTGCTGGCCTGGCCGCGGATTGGCCGGCTCAGAAAGCGCGAGCCAGCCAGACCGAAGCGCCATGGCACATCGACCGCCTTCGAGATACCGATGCGGATGCCTTCCACGACGACCAGGCCCGCCTCTGCCGGCAGCAAGGAAAACGATGCCCCCGCCAGCGCCATCCCGTCGTGCGCACGCGTGACGCCCAGCGCCTGGCACAACTTGCCCGGCCCCGAACACAGCGCACGCTCATCAAGTACATCGCGGCGCGCGCGCATGACATCCAGCCCGGCCACCGGTTCCAGCGCGCGGATCAGAACACCGGCGCCGTGCCCCGCTTCGCGGCACACGAAGTTCAGGCACCAGTGGATCCCGTACGAGCGGTACACGTAGGCATGCGCGGGCGGCCCGAACATCGAGGCATTGCGCTCGGTCTCGCCGGCAAACGCGTGCGACGCCGGATCTTCGCGGTCATAGGCCTCGGTCTCGACGATGCGCCCGCCAATGCCGTCAAGCAGCACCGTCACCCCGATCAGCTGACGCGCCACGGTAGCGGCGTCGGCTGAAAAATCAATCCCTGCAATTGTTGAATGAACCATGTCGGGATTCTAGCGCGCACGCCAGTGCTTTGGCGCTATGGTTGAATTGCTACATTAGCCAGTCGATTTGCACATTGCCTTGCTGCAATATTTTGGTGGCTGGAGTATAGTGACACGTTCCCCCGCAACGTCCGAGATGCCCTCTCGCGCCCCGCCATTTCATGAATACCGTCGTCGAATCCGCCCCCCAAACCGACCAGGTCGATGCCCTGATCAAGTCGATCCGCATTCCACCGCGGCCGAGCCTGCTCGCCGATCTGCAGCGCGAGCTGGGGGCCGAGGATCCATCGCCCGACGCCATCGGCCGGATTGTGGCCAGCGACGTGGGCATGTCCGGCGCCCTGCTCAAGCTGGCCAATTCGGCCGTCTACGGCGGGCGCCGCAAGGCCAAGTCGATCGAGCAGGCCATCCTGTTCCTGGGGATTAACCAGGTGGCGGCCCTGATGACCGGACTGCTGGCGCGCCAGGCAATTCCCGTCAACAGCGCCGCACTGGCCAGCTTCTGGGACATCTCGACCCGCCGCGCGCACGCGATGGTGTTCCTGACGCGTCGCCTGCGCATGGGCGAAGCCGATGTGGCGCACACGTTCGGCCTGTTCTGCGACACCGGTGTGCCGCTCCTGATGGACCGTTTCAAGGACTACGAAGCAACCTACGGCGCGGCGTCGATGGAAGCCCACCGCCCGTTCACCGACCTGGAAAACGAACGCCACGCGACCAGTCACGCCGCGATGGGTTGCCTGCTGGCCCGCAACTGGGGCTTGTCCGACCACGTGGCCTGGGCCATCCTGCACCATCACGATTTCGCCGTGATCGACGATGCCGCCACGGCAGGGCCGGTGCGCTCGCTGGTTGCCCTGTCGCTGCTGGCCGAGAACGCGATCTGCCGCTACCAAGGGCACGCCGAGTCAAACGAATGGAACAAGGGCGGCGTCGCAGCGTGCGCGTATCTGGGCCTGTCGGACGAAGAAACCGCCGAGATCATGGACGAACTGCTGGAAGCGTTTCACGAAGAATGAGGCGTGACGCGCCTGCCGCCCCGGCATGGCGGCGGCCTTGGCGCGGCACAGATACCCGGCGCCGGAAACTAGCGCGCCACGTTCACCAGGCGCGCCTTGATGCTGGTCGACAGGCTTACCTCGAAGCTGCCGCCGGCCGGCAGCGTCTTGACATCGACGCTGGCGCTACCACCACGCAAGTTTTTGGCCAATAACATGCGGCTGCCGTCGGCTGCCACATACACCACCGTGGCCGCCGGTTCGGCGCCGGCATTCCAGGTCAGATTCAACTTACCATCGCTCAACTGTGCAGCGAAGCTGGGCGCACCGCCTGCGGCCGTGGTCCTGGCGGCCGGCTGGACCAGCTTCGTGCCTTTGTAGAGCACGTCGATACCGCTGACCTCGCCAGGGTTCGGCAGGCTGACGTTGAAGTGGCGCACACCGGCTTCGCCGTCACCGACCCGCATGGCGTCGAACGCATAGTCGAACGTCTGACCGGCGGTGGTGCGCACGCGCAAGGTGTAGTCGTGACTCGCACCGATCGCAGCCGCGTAGCGCCGCTGGCTCGAGGCGTCCGCCGGGTTCAGCCTCACCGTACTACCGCTGATCGAGCCCGACACCGTCAGGTAGTCACCGGTGCTGCGATCGGACGCCAGCATGCGTGGCGCGGGATAGATGGCGCTGCGTGCTTCCGCAAACGTCTGCGCTGCCGCGTAACTGAAATCGGACAGCCAGGCGCCGTCGGCGCAGTAGGTCATGACATCCTTCATTGGCGTGTTGAACG
The DNA here is from genome assembly GCF_059685775.1 of Telluria sp. LT1R51-2. Lineage (NCBI taxonomy): Bacteria > Pseudomonadati > Pseudomonadota > Betaproteobacteria > Burkholderiales > Oxalobacteraceae > Telluria > Telluria sp. LT1R51-2. The sequence continues at coordinate 3,778,415 of NZ_JCASIM010000001.1, forward strand.
GTCCGTACACTGCCTTTTTCAATCCGCCCGGTGCCACGCCAGCGTACAAGCTGTTGTAGACAGGCATCGGACCCAGCGCCCCGCCGCTATAGGGATACGCCGGATCGGTCGCATCCGGATTGTTACAGCCGGCCACATGTTCGAGCGAATGATTATGCCCGACCTCGTGCAGCATGGTGGCCAGCCAGGCGGGCCACAGATTGCCAAACGGGTCGCTGACGCTGCCGACCGACGTATCCGCCTCAATGCCGATGGCCGAAGGGAAGCCGGCGCCAGTATTGCGGTTGTTGACATAGCCCAGGCCGACGATGCCGGCGTTTGTATCCTTGTGCACTAGTCCATAGTAGACGCCGGCAGGCTGTTCGGCCGAGCGTGCCGTTTCGAGCTGGGTCAGCGCATCGTCCCACCACGCCGAATCAGCGGTGCTTCCGGAACCAGTCACCACCAGCGGCGCACGCAGACTGACGACGACATCGTTGGGTGCATACGGATAGGTCCGCAGGAATGCGTCTTTTACCGCCTGCAAGCTGGCAGGCGGTTTAGCGGTTACACCGTTATAGCTGATCGGCACCAGGTACAGATGAATCCTGGTGTCACTGCCAATTGCCGGGACATGGGTCGGGCCTGCCACCACATGGTTGTCGGCACTGGTAGCCGAGACCGCCAGCTTGAGGCCGCGTTTGACCCAGGTATCGGGTACCACCACCGAGAAGGTATTGGCCAGATCATATTCATCGCGGCTGGTCGGCAGCCTGGCCGGGCCACTCATCGTCAGCGAGCCAAGCGCGGCGCCTGCGGCGGTAACCCCGGTCAGCTTGACGGTCGGGCTGTCAAGATTGGCGCTCAATCCCAACACCGAGGCCCGCACCAGCACAGGCCGGCCCGGCGTGATCTTGAGCGCGGTGTTGCTGATACTACGGCTGAACACCTGTGCCACATCCACCATGCCGATCGTGTAGTTCTGCGCCGCGACCGCGCCTGCGCTCAGGTCGCCGGCTGGTGACGTCAACACCACGGTGCCCGAGGTTCCCAGCGCCACCGTCAAGGTCAGCTCGGAAGCGCTGGCCTGATTGATGACAGCGGACACGTTGCCAACCCTGGCGCCGGTCACGGTATTCAGGTTGGTCCCCGATACTGTCACGCGCAGCACGCTGTCGCTGCTCGACGAAATGGACGTGACCGTCACGGGTAACAACACGGTAAAGCTGCCCGTGCTCGTTTCGCGGTAAGGGCTCACCAGCACGATGGCGCCGCTGGCGGCACCTTCCGGCACCACAAAGCTGACACTCGTGTCGTCGTGTGGCTGGGTAACGGCAGCCGTGCTGCCATTGGCGAAACGCACCTGGCTGACTGTGCCAAGGCCGGTACCGGTCACCACCACGGTGGCGCCGGCCGCGGCCGACGACGGTGCATAGCCGGTCACAGTCATGGTCGGGTACGCCGTCAGACTGAAGCCAGTGGTCATGCTGGCGCCATTGACCATCAGTGTCAGCACACCGCTCGTGGCCGTATCCGGCATGGCCAGGGTGGCGCTGCTGGCGCTGACGGCAACGATGCGCAGGCTGCTGCCATTGACGGTAAAACTGGTGACGCGGTCGAGATTGCTGCCAGTGACAGTCAAGGTCTTGCCAACCTCGACGCTGGTGCTCGACACACTGTTGACGACAGCCGTGGTTGCGGCAGTAACGACAGGCGCGGCATCGCCGCCGCCGCCGCCGCCACCGCAGCCAGCCAGGGCGACGAGCAGACACATGGGCGCAGCAGCGCGTACGGAGAGGGGACGGCGAGGATGACGCGTAGTGCGGCGGATGGGCAGGCTTTTCATGACGGTCTCTTCAGATCAATAGCGACCATTGTCTCTGAATAAGTGCAGCGTGGAAACTTTTACAGCGTCAAATTTGCGTGCCTGTAGGCAAGGATGCACTAAATTCGTGCAAAGAAACAACACGTCATTATTGTGTCAACCTGATGCCCGATTGCCGATCTTCTGCCAGATAGTCAACTTGTCATCAAACGACATCTGCGCATTGGCTGGCGATGATGACGGCAATACCAGGGTGTCGAAGCCTGCCGTGCGAAAACGCTGCTCTGATTTTCCGGAGGTTTTGCCATTGAAGCAGACGCGCACGAGGTGCGGGCAGTGCCGCTCCAGAACGCTCAATTCATTGGCCTGAGCCTGGCGAATGGCAGCGTCGAGGCTGCCCTCACGCTTGCAGGCAGCAACGGTGTCCCACAAGCCGATCTGGTGAGCAAGCAGGCGCGCCAACCGCCCGTCGTAATCGGTATCGGCAAGAGGCTCACCGATCACTGCAGACATCAGCCGCCAGAACTGATTTCTTGGATGGGCGTAGTACTGCTTTGCCGCGAGTGACGCCTCACCGGGAAAACTGCCAAGAATGACAATACGGGTCCGTTCATCGACCACGGGAGGCAAGCCAACTAGCATGGGTACGGCGTCGTTCGCAGTGAATTGGTAGAAAGAACACGTGGCGTCGATGACGGGTGCAAGACAGGTGAGCACACATGCGGGTGCGCCCGCCATGGCTGCATTGTAACGCTGCCACGCACACGCCGCACCGCAGCGGCGTGCGAATAACCGGCCGCTGCCGTCAGCGGCCGGTCCGGCGACTGCGCCGCCCTACTTCATCCACACCGCGTAATTGCTGCCCGACGTCTGCAGCACCCAACCCGTGCCGGCCGGGCTCCAGGCGTTCGGCCCGATCTTCATCGCGAGCTGGCGCGTGTTGCCCGTGACGACTGCCGCATACAATCCCTGCGCTGCCTGCTGGATCGCCACCGGCGACGTCGATGTCACGCCAGCCGCCCGGCGTGCTGCCATCAGCGCAGCGATCGGGGTCTTCAGGCCCCAGTTGTAGATGTGCGGGTAGTACACGGTCGGAATGCCCGGGTGGCTCAGCACATAGGCGTAACCCTCCATCACCGCGCCACACGGCACCGCCCAGTGGTTCTGGCCGTTGCCGCAGCTTTCGGACGGACCGGTGTCGTGGTTGTCGACGAAGGTCACTGCCATCGCTGGCCACCAGCCAATAGCGCCCTGCGGCTTGCCGGCGGCATCCTTCAGGCGCCAGTAGTTGCCGTTGGCCAGTGCGTCGTTGAGCAGGCCCTTGGTAGTGAAGTCGAATGCGCCGCAGCTGTTGCTGGTCCCGTTAATCCAGTTCATGATTTCCTGGCGGTGTGCATCGACGTTGTTCAGGTTCAGGTCGTTCCACAGCTCGCCGACACAGAACTCGGCGTTGAAGGCATTCGCATACTGCCCGACGTAGCTGGGGCTGAAGCCGCGTACATAGTCCACCCGCATGCCGGTAAAGCCCACGGGTTTGAGCGTGTAGTTCAGCCACGTGGTGATGCCGTTCTGGACTTCGCCGACGTTGCGGTGGTCCAGGTCGCGCCCACCGTTGAAGCCGAGCGCCGTATCGGCGCTGCCCAGGCCGCAGTTGCACTCATCGTTGTTGACGATCGAATACGTGGTCCAGTTGGGATTGGTGAAATCCGACCAGCCGGTGGTGCCGACGCGGTGGTTGACGACGACGTCGGCCACTGCCTTGATGCCGCTGTTCGTGAAGGCGCGCACGACGTTGGTCAGTTCGGCCGAGCTGCCATAAGCGGAATTCAGATTGTTCAGCTGGCGCGGCAGATAACCCTGCGAGGCCGCCGAATCGGACGGCGGTGGGAACCAGACGTGGCTAAAGCCCATGGTCTTCAGCTCGCCAACATTGCCCTGCAGGGTGTTGTACCAGTTCGGGCTCCTGGCGCTCGACGAGTTCCAGTGGAAGCCCTGCAGCAGCACGGCTGAACTGTTGCCCGCCTGGGCAGGCGGGGTGGCGGCCAGGGCCGGGTTGCTCAGTGCCACAACGCTGGTGGCAAGCATGGCGATGATGCTTTTCTTCATTTTGTCTCCTCCGGTGTAATTGATGTGTTTCAGTCCTTCAGGACATCGACGGACGTACTGTTGGTCACGTAGATAAACTACGTAACCGGTTGCCGTGGTCTCTGAGCGGACACTTTCGGCCCACAGATTCTGTTCTTGTCGTTTAACCGAGTCAATTGAATCTGAATATTTTTGTAGTTTTGCTACACCGACGAAAAAAGCGGCGGTGCGTTCACACGCACCGCCGCAAAGGGCAAACAATTTTTATTCAGGGATCAGCGTTGCGCCACCGCCGCATTCACTGGCTGCGTCGCATCCCAACCGCCGCCCAGCGCGCGAATCAGCGCCACTGTCGTCAATGCGCGCTCGCCGCGCAACTGCACCGCCGTACGCTCCACGACCGCCAGGTTGCGCTGGGCGTCGAGCAGTTCCAGATAGCTCGAGCGGCCGGCGTCGTACAGCTTTTGCGCCAGATCGGCCGAGCGGCGCGCCGAGACCACGGCCGCGTCGATCTCACCGGCCTGCCCTGCCAGGATGCGCAGGCCGGCCAGGTTGTCCTCGACCTCGGCAAACGCCACCAGCACGCTCTGGCGATAGGTACCCACCGATTCTTCGAGCACCGCTTCGCTGCGCACGATGTTGTTGCGGTTGCGGCCACCGTCGATGATCGGCATCGAGGCCAGAGCCCCGAGCACCCACGAACGGCTGCTCCACTTGAACACTTCCGAGAACACGCCGCCCACGCCGCCGCCATCGGCATTGATGGTCAAGGCAGGGAACATCGCCGCGCGCGCCACGCCGATGCGGGCGTTCGACGCTTCCATCGCGCGCTGGGCGGCAACAATGTCGGGCCGGCGCTCCAACAGCGATGATGGCAGGCCGGCAGGAATTGCCGGCATCAGGCTCGCATCGAGCAACGGGCTCGGACCGGCCACGTAATCGGCTGCCGGTTTGCCCAGCAGGACTGCGAGCGCGTGCTCGGTCGTGGCGCGCTGGCGCTGCACGCCGATGGCTTCGGCGCGCGCCGTGGACAGCTCGGTGCGGGCCCGCGACAGATCGAATTCACCGATGTCGCCCAGATCGAAGCGGCGCTGCGTGACCTTGATGCTTTCTTCACGCAGCCGCACCGTGTCGGCCAGCGTCACCAGCTCGGCATCGAGCGCGCGCAGCCTGAAATAGGTCTGCGCAACGTCGGCCTGCAAGGCCAGCAGCACCGAGCGGAAGTTGGCTTCGGACGTCGCCGCATCGCCCCGCGCCGCCGACACGCCGGCTGCCACGCGGCCGAACAGATCGACTTCGTAGCTGGCCGACAGGCGCGCGCTGTAGCTGGTGTAAGCATCGGTCCCCACGCCTTGCGGCAGGTTCGATTCGCGCGGCGACAGGCGTGCACGCTGGGCGCCGATGCCCACGCCGACCTGCGGGATGCGGTCCGCTTCGGCGATACCGGCAATCGCGCGCGCCTGCTTGACGCGGCTGGCCGCAACCGACAGGTTGGCATTATTGGCGGCGGCTTCGTCGATCAGAGCCGTGAGGGCCGGATCATTGAAAGCCAGCCACCATTGGCCGCGCGGCTGCTGCTCGGCCGGCTGCGCCGGCTTCCAGCGCGCGCCGTCGATGCCGGCTACTTCCGCTGCCGGCACTGGTGCCTGCGACTCGCGGAAGGCGTCCGGCGTAGCGATGTGCGGCTGCACGAAGTCGGGCGTGGCGCAGGCCGTCAGCAGCAGCGCCGCCAGCAGGGGCGCGACGCCCTTTGCAATCATCGTATTCATCAGTGCACTCCTTCTGCGCTGTGCGCCACCGCAGGCGCGGTGTGCGCGGGTTTTTCAAAACGCTTGGCCAGCGAGCGCAGCAACACGTAGAACAGCGGCGTGAGGAACAGGCCGAAGAAGGTCACGCCCAGCATGCCCCAGAACACGGCGACACCGATGGCGTGGCGCATCTCGGCGCCCGCGCCGCTCGAGAACACCAGCGGCACCACGCCGGCGATGAACGCGATCGACGTCATCAGGATCGGCCGCAGACGCAGGCGACTCGCTTCCAGCGCAGCTTCGACGACGCTGCGGCCATGGTCTTCCAGCTCGCGGGCAAATTCGACGATCAGGATCGCGTTCTTCGACGCCAACCCGACCAGCACGAACAGTGCGATCTGCGTGAACACATTGTTGTCGCCACCGGTGAGCTTGACGCCGATGAGCGCGCACAGGATCGACATCGGCACGATCAGGATCACCGACAGCGGCAGCGTCCAGCTTTCGTACTGGGCCGCCAGCACCAGGAACACCAGCAGCACGCACAGCGGGAACACATAGATCATCGTGTTACCCGACAGGACGTCCTGGTAGGTCAGCTCGGTCCACTCATACGACACACCCTTTGGCAGAACTTCCTTGGCGATGCGTTCCATCGCCGCCTGCGCCTGGCCGGAAGACACGCCGGGCGCCGCGCCGCCATTCATCTCGGCCGACACATAGCCGTTGTAGCGCGTCACGCGGTCCGGACCATACGTGTCCTTCACGCGCATCATCGACGACAGCGGAATCATTTCGCCCGTATTGCTGCGCACCTTGAACTGCTCGATCTGCTCGCGCTGCGAACGGAACGGCGCGTCGGCCTGCACCCGCACCTGGTACGTGCGGCCGAACTGGTTGAAGTCGTTCACGTACAGCGAGCCAAGGTTCACCTGCAAGGTCTGGTTGATGCTCGCCAGCGGCACGCCCAGCTGCTTGGCTTTCACCCGATCGATGTCCGCGTACAGCTGCGGCACGTTGATCTGGAAGCCCGAGAACACGCCGGCCAGTTCCGGCGTCTGCGCGGCCTTGGCCGTCAGTGCCTGGACTGCCTTGTTCAGCTCTTCGTAGCCGACGTTGCCGCGGTCTTCGATCATCATCTTGAAGCCGCCCGTCGTACCGAGGCCATTGACCGGCGGTGGCGACAGCACCATGACGAATGCATCTTCGACGGCGCCCATGCGCTTGTTGATCTCGGCGGCGATGGCTTCGGCGCTTTTCGCCTTGTCCTTGCGCTGGTCGAACGATTTCAGGCCGACGAACACGATGCCAGCGTTCGGCGCATTGGTAAAGCCGTTGATCGACAGGCCCGGGAAGGCGATCGACGATTCGACACCGGGAATCTCCTGGGCGATCTTCGACATCTGGCGGATCACGGCGTCGGTGCGGTCGAGCGAAGCGGCGTCCGGCAGTTGCGCGAAGCCGATCAGGTACGCCTTGTCCTGCGGTGGCACGAAGCCCGGCGGCACTGCCTTGAACATGAACACCGCAGCCACAGCCAGCGCCAGGTAGACAGCGACCGAAGCGCTCTTGCGACGCAGGACACCCTTCACGCCATGTTCATAGCGCACCGACGAGCGGCCGAAGAAGCGGTTGAAGGCGCCGAAGAAGCGACCCAGCACGGCGTCGATCATGCGCGTCAGGCGGTCTTTCGGTGCGTTGTGCGGCTTCAGCAAGGCAGCCGACAGGGCCGGCGCCAGCGTCAGCGAGGCAAACGCCGAGATCACGGTCGAAATCGCGATGGTCAGTGCGAACTGGCGATAGAACTGGCCGGTCAGGCCCGACACGAACGCGATCGGCACGAACACGGCGCACAGTACCAGCGCGATGGCGATGATCGGGCCGCTGACTTCCTTCATCGCCTGGATCGTCGCATCGCGCGGATTCAGACCATCGGCGATATTGCGCTCGACGTTTTCCACCACCACGATCGCATCGTCGACCACGATACCGATGGCCAGCACGAGGCCGAACAGCGACAGCGTATTGATCGAGAAACCGAAGGCCAGCATCACGGCAAAGGTACCCACCACCGACACCGGCACGGCCAGCAGCGGAATGATCGAGGCGCGCCAGGTCTGCAGGAAGATGATCACCACCAGCGCAACCAGCACCACCGCTTCGAACAGCGTCACGATGACCGAGTTGATCGACTCGCGCACGAACTGGGTCGGGTCATACACGATCGAGTACTTCACGCCTTCCGGGAAGTCCTGCGACAGCGCTTCCATCGTCGTGCGCACGTCGGCGGACAGCTGCAGATCGTTCGCGCCAGGGGCGGCAAAGATCGGGATCGCGACGGCCGACTTGTTGTTCAGGAGCGAGCGCAGTGCGTACGAGCTCGAACCGAGCTCCATGCGCGCGACATCCTTGAGCAGCGTGGTGCCGCCTTCGGCATTGGTCTTCAGGACGATGTCGCCGAATTCGTCGGTGCTTTGCAGGCGCCCCTGCGTGTTGACGGTGAGCTGGAAATCAGCGTCCTTGGCCGGCCCCTGGCCGATCACGCCGGCCGCGACCTGCACGTTCTGTTCGCGGATCGCGTCGATGACGTCGCCCGCGCTCAGGCCGCGCGCGGCGACCTTCTGCGGATCGAGCCAGATACGCATCGCATAGTCGCCCGAGCCGAACAGCTGGACTTCGCCCATGCCCTTGATGCGGGCCAGCTGGTCCTTCACGTTCAGCACCGCGTAGTTGCGCAGGTACAGGTCGTCGTAGCGGCCATCCGGGGAGTTCAGGTGGACCACCATCGTCAGGTTCGGCGACGACTTCACGGTCGTCACGCCGATCTGGCGCACTTCTTCGGGCAGCCGTGGCAGCGCGCGCTGCACGCGGTTCTGCACCGCAGTCTCGGCCTGCTCGACATCGGTGCCGATTTTAAACGTGACGGTCAGCGCCAGCGCGCCGTCGGACGTGTTCTGCGACGACATGTACAGCATGTCTTCGACGCCGTTGATCTGCTCTTCCAGCGGCGTGGCCACCGTTTCGGCGATGACCTTCGGGTTCGCGCCCGGATACTGGGCGCGCACCACCACCGATGGCGGCGTGACTTCAGGGTACTCGGAAATCGGCAGCATGAAGATCGAGATCAGGCCGGCGACAAAGATGATCACCGACAGCACGACCGCGAAGATCGGTTTGTCGACAAAGAATTTAGGAAAGTTCATGGTGACTTATGCTCCCGTTGCGGCCGCTGGGGTGGCTGCGGCCGCAGCCGGTGCGGCGTTGGCCACCATCGGCACGACCTGCGCGGCGATCGGAGCGCCCGGACGCACGCGCTGCAGCCCGTTCACGACGATCTTCTCGCCTGGTTTCAGGCCTTCGCGCACGATGCGCAAGCCATCGTCCAGGGGCCCGAGTTTGACGCTGCGGTATTCGGCCTTGCCATCCTTGTCGACGACATACACGAACTTGCGGTCCTGGTCGGTGTTGATGGCGCGGTCGACGATCAGGATCTGCGGGGTCGGCGCACCGCCGGCGATCTGCACGCGGGCAAAGAGGCCCGGCGCCAGCGCGCGGTCGGTGTTGGCTAGCGTGGCGCGCATGCGTACGCTGCCACTGCGGCTGTCAAGCTGGTTGTCGACGAATTCGAGCTTGCCACTGTGCGGGAAGCCTTCTTCGCCGGCCAGGCCCACCTTTACGTCCACCGGCTGGCCGGCGTTGGTGCGGCGCGACACGCGCAGGTAGGTGGATTCATCGCCATCGAAGCTGGCGTAGATGCGTTCGAGCGAGACCACCGAGGTCAGGACTGCAGTGGCATCCACCAGGTTGCCCAGGGTGATCTCGGCTTTCGACACGCGGCCGTCGATCGGCGACGTGACACGGGTGTAAGCCAGGTTCAGGCGCGCCGTTTCGTGCTCGGCCTGGGCGGCGCGCACGCTCGCATCCAGTTCTTTCTGGCCGGCCGAACGTTCGTCGAACTCGCGCTGGGCGATGGCCTTGTCGGCCAGCAGGCGCTCGGCGCGCTGCAATTCCAGGCGTGCCAGGTCGGCGCGTGCCTGTGCAGCCGCGGCGACGGCCTTGGTGCGGTCGGCTTCGGCCTGATACGGCCGTGGATCGATCACGAACAGGACCTCGCCCTTTTTCACTTCGGCGCCCGGCTTGAAGTTCACGGCCGTGATGTAACCCGACACGCGGGGGCGGATTGCAACGACTTCGATCGCTTCCAGGCGACCGGAGAATTCCTGCGTTTCGGTCACGGCGCGCTGAATGACGACGGCGCTCGTGACTGGCGGCGCACTCGGTGCTGCCGCTGCCGGTGCGTCGTCGCTGGTGGCGTCCGCGCAGCCGGTGATACCGGCGCCCGCGAGACCTGCGATTGCCAGCGCGGCGATGATGACGCGCAGTTTGCCCATCCCTGATTGGTTATTCATGATTAACCCTTTTATTAGAAAAGATGAAGTACGACGATGAAGTACGACGATGAAAAAAAAGACAATAGAACCCCGTCCCGCGTCGCTGGCATGTCGGGCCAGACGAAACGCAGGCAAAACGAATCCCCTTCCGCGCCGGGGCGTGGAAAAATTTCTGTTATCTGATGTAGGGCCGGTGGCTTAGTCCGGCGGGTGGCTGTGCGTTATGTGCAGAGCAGGTGCTGCGACTGGGCGTTGTGATTCATTTGCACTCTCTTATTGTGATGAACTCTTACTTACCATTCTGGCGGCACCTGTAGGGTGGATGGCTACGCCGTCCACGCGTTCAAATCCATATGGTTTTGTGGCACGCCATCGTCCGTCGAACGCGTGGACGGGAAACCCGCCTCGCCGGCCGCGTCCACCCTACGGCGGCATCAAGCCCCCTGCCGCCCCTCCAGCCGCGCCAGGAAGTTGGCAATCTCGCCCATCGCCTGCCATTTGCAGGCGCATTCATTGCGGCCGTTCGGGTCTTGCAGATCGGCGGGCGCCATGCGCCGCACCGTGGTGCAGATGCCCGCATTGATCAGTTTTGCGCCATACAGCTCGGCTTCATCGCGCAGCGGGTCGTCTTCGGCCGACAGGATCAGCGCCGGTGCCAGGTTCTTCAGGCGGCTCGAATGCAGCGGCGCCGCGTAGGGATGCGAGCGGTCAGCGGCATGGGGCAAATAGCCGCGATAGGCTTCGGCGCAGATCGTGGCGGCCTTTTCGCGGTCGGAGCATTGCGTAAGCTGGCGCATCGAACCGGTGCTCAGGGCCGGATCGAGCATTGGCATGACCAGGATCTGGCCAGCGAGTGCCGGACCACCTCGATCACGCGACATCAGCGCGCACACGGCCGCCAGGTTGGCGCCGGCTTCGATGCCGGCCGTCACCAGCAGCTTGCCGTTCCAGCCAAGCTTGGTCTTGTTCTTCTTGGCCCACTGCAGAACCGCATGCGCATCCTCGACGGCGGCCGGGAACGGGCTGACGGTGGCCAGCGTGTAGCTCGGCGCCAGCACCAGCGGCAGGTGATCGCATTCGGCCAGCGAGCGCAGGAAGTCGTCCGCCTCGTCGAGGTCGCCGCTGTCGAAGCCGCCGCCGTGGTAGAACACGACGAGCATGTCGCGCTTGGCGGCCGGGCCGGCAGCGTACAGGCGCGCCGGCAGCGGGCCGGTGGCGCCCGCAACCTCGAGGTCGCGTACCTTCAGCGCGCGCTCCGGCATGTCGCCCACGGCATTCATCGCGGGACCTGCCCGAGCTCGAGTTCGACGATGCGTTCGTCGACGACGGCGCAATCGCCGACGCAGCTCATCTGCATCTGCATCGACAGCGCCCGCACGCCGCGTGCTTCGGCGCCGGCGGCGCGGGAGTAAGCATCCGTGCAAAGCAATCCCGCCAGCGCGACGCCGCTAAGCGTGACTGCAACCGTGGTAAAAATGCCATCTCGAATACTCATGTCCTGCTCCGTCTTCTCAAGTAAATACTTTGTTGCGATGCACACATAATAGTCTTGATCCCCAATCGGATAAAGATGACAATACCGAATTGATTGTTCAGATTCCTGAACAATGTCACCAATTTCAAATCAAAATCCGGATGAACAAGCTGCAAGCCATGGAAGTGTTCGTGCAAGTCGTCGATGCGGGCAGCTTCACGCGCGCTGCCGACACGCTGCAAATGCCCAAGGCGACGGTATCGACACTGATCCAGGCGCTCGAAACGTCGCTCGCCTCGCGCCTGCTCCACCGCACGACCCGCCACGTGTCCGTCACATCCGATGGCGCCGCCTATTACGAGCGCTGCGTGCGGATCCTGTCGGACGTGCGCGACGCCGAAGAATCGCTCACGCGCCACCGCTTCAGCCCGAGTGGCCGGCTGCGGGTGGATGCGCCCACGGGCCTGACCTGCGAAATCCTGATCCCGGCCCTGCCCGATTTTTTCGCGCGCTATCCCGATATCACGCTGGAGATGGGCAGCACCGATCGCCCGGTCGACCTGGTCGAGGAAGGCGTCGATTGCGCCGTGCGCGGTGGCGACCTGATCGACAGCAACCTGATTGCGCGCCGCGTTGGCGTGATCAACTTCGTCACCTGCGCAGCGCCCTCGTATATCGAGCGCTTCGGTATGCCGCTGCATCCGAACGATCTGGAGCGCCATCGCTGCGTCAATTATTTTTCTTCCAAGACGGGCAAGGTCAGCGGCTGGGATTTCACCCGCGACGGCGAGCGCATCGAGGTCATGCTGCCCGGCGCCATCGCGCTCAATGACTCGAATGCCTATATCAAGGCGGGCCTGGCAGGCCTCGGCGTGATCAATATGACCGACTATCTTTTGTCCGAGCAGCTCGCGACCGGCAAGATGGTGCGGCTGCTGCCGGATTGGCGCTGCGATCCGATTCCCGTCCACGTGGTGTATCCGCAGAATCGCCATTTGTCCGCCAAGGTGCGCGTATTCGTCGAATGGATCGCCGAGCTGTTCGCGAACCATGCCCATCTGCGCGTGCAACCGGCCGACACCATGGCGCCCACGCCGGCGCTGCCGCCACGATAGGCCGGCGAATGGGGGACAGCGGCGGTAGAATCGTCCTTACAACAATACAGGGAGACGCCGCCATGTACACCGCATCCACGCCCCGCGCCATCGATGTCCTGCTGGCGCGCTATGGCGAAAGCCACCGCAATCCCGTCAATGAACTGATCCACATCGTCTGCATCCCGGCAATCGTGTTCAGCATGCTGGGCATCCTGTGGGCGATCCATCCCGCGATGGCGCTGCTGGTCATGGCGGCGGCACTGGTGTATTACGTGACCCTGTCGCGCACGTTTGCCCTTGGAATGGGCGTGATGGCCGGCGCCATGCTGCTGGTGCTGACCATGTTGCCGGATGGGACCGTGCTGCCGACGTCGATCGGCGTGTTCGTGGCGGCCTGGCTTGGCCAGTTCGTCGGCCACCATATCGAGGGCAAGAAGCCATCGTTCTTCGACGATCTGCGCTTCTTGCTGATCGGGCCGCTGTTCGTGCTGAGCATCCTGTACCGGCGCATCCGGCTCGCGTGGTGATGTTGCATTTCTACTACATCGGCTGCTTGGGTCGATGAACTGATGCCGACAGGACCTTAGCGGGCCATCTATACTCCCGCGATGTCTTCCCCCATCCTCTTTACCATCGCGTCCCTGATCTGGGGCTCGACCTTCTGGGCCATCACCTTGCAACTGGGACACACCGCACCGGCGGTGTCGGTGGCCTACCGTTTCTTCCTTGCCGCCGCTGCCTTGTTTGCCGTATGCATCGCACGCCGCGAACGCCTGAGCCTGCCTTGGCGCACGCACCGCTGGATGGCGCTGCAGGGCGGCCTGACGTTCGGCATTTCGTATATCTGCACCTACCACGCGGAGCAGCATGTTGTCTCCGGCCTGGTGGCCGTGATGTTTGCGCTGATGGTGTTCTGGACGCCCATCTGGAGCCGCCTCTTCTTCGGCAGCGCCATCAACCGCCGCACCTGGACCTGCGGCGCGGCCGCCACGGTGGGCGTCGCGCTGCTGTTCTGGCACGCCATTGGCGACGCCTGGCAGGCGATCCAGGCTGGCGGCAACGGTCACTTCATTGCGGGCGTCGTGCTGGCGCTGGCCGCGACCATGGCCAGCGCGGGCGGCAGCATCGTCGTCACCAAGGTCAAGCAGCAGTGCGCGAACCTGCCGCTGACGATGGCGTGGTCGATGCTGTGGGGCGCGTCGATGGTGACGCTGTGGTCGCTCGCGAACGGCGACGCCTTCACGCTGCCCGACAGCGGCACCTACTGGGCCGGCCTGTTTTATCTGTCGATCTTCGGCTCCGTCATCGCCTTCTTTGCCTACTTCACGCTGATCGCCCGCATCGGCGCCAACAAGGCCGTGTACGTCACCGTCGTCACGCCCGTGCTGTCAGTACTGCTGTCGGTGCTGCTTGAAGACTACCGCCCCGGTGCGCTCGAATTTCTTGGCATGATCGTTTGCCTGGCGAGCGTGGCCTGGGCCGTGCGTGCGCCTGCGCCGAAGATCGTCCAATCCGCTAACCTGAACAATCCCATCGAATCACCATGACCGCTGCCCCATTTTCCATCCGCCCTGCCCGCCCAAGCGACGTCACCCACATCCACGCCATGATCGTGGAACTGGCCGTGTTTGAAAAACTCGAACACATGGTGGTCGCCACCGAAGCGCTGCTGCACGAAGGCCTGTTCGGCGCGCATCCATCGTGCGAAGCCATCGTCGGCGAAGAGAACGGCGAGGTGGTCACCTTCGCGCTGTTCTTCCATAACTTCTCGACCTTCCTGACCAAGAAAGGTTTGTACCTTGAAGACCTGTATGTGAAGCAGGCGCATCGCGGCAAGAACATCGGCACGCGCATGCTGCAACGGCTGGCGCAGCTGGCGGTCGAGCGCGGCTGCGGGCGTTTCGAGTGGTCGGTATTGGACTGGAACGAGCCTGCAATCAATTTCTACAAGGCGATGGGCGCTGACGTGATGCCCGAGTGGCGTATCTGCCGCGTGACGGGCGAGAGCCTGACGGCGCTGGCCGAACGCAGCTGATGTCGGCTGATTCGGCTGACGCTAAATCCGACCGACAAAGAAAAACCCACGACGCGTTGGCGCCGTGGGCAAACCCATTTTGGCAAATGGGGAGGGGAGAAGTTGAATCACGAGAAGGACTATAGCCAGCGATCCTTAACGATTGATTAAGCCTTACATTTGCTTACGGCCGTCGCCGTTTTTTTTTTACACGTCTTTAGATTCATGTTCTCCGAAACGTAGATGACAGCCTTGCGGGCGATCAAGCGCTCAACCGATGGTGCGCAGGACGCCGCCATGGATGACAGCCTGGCAGGGATTCAAACCCATCGCGTAGGCGAGATCGGCGGGGCGCGCGATGTTCCATAACGCCAGGTCGGCGCGCTTGCCGACCGTGAGCGTGCCGATCTCATCCTGCAGACCGAGCGCACGCGCGGCGTGCGCGGTCACGCCCAGCAATGCTTCTTGCGGCGTGAGGCGCCACAGCGTGCACGCCATGTTCAGCGCCAGCAGCAATGACGTCAGCGGCGAGGTGCCGGGATTGCAGTCGGTGGCCACGGCCATCGGCACGCCGGCAGCGCGCAATGCATCGATGGGAGGCATGACCGTTTCGCGCAGATAGTAATAGGCGCCCGGCAGCAGCACGGCCACCGTGCCGGCGCGCGCCATCGCGGCGATGCCCTCTTCGCTCAGATGTTCCAGATGATCGGCAGACAAGCCGCCATGGCGCGCCACGAGTGCGGCGCCGCCCTGGTCGGACAACTGCTCGGCATGGAGCTTGACGGGCAAGCCCAGCGCCCGTGCCTTGTCGAACACGCGCGCGGTCTGCGCATTGGTAAAGCCGATGCGCTCGCAGAATGCATCGACTGCATCGACCAGGCCCTGCTCCGCCAGCGCGGGCAGCATGACGTCGCAGACCTCGGTGAGGTAGTCGTCCGCGCGCGCCGTGAATTCGGGCGGCAGCGCGTGCGCGCCCAGAAACGTGGTGACAACGCGCACCGGCAGCAGTTCGCCGATGCGGCGCGCCGCGCGCAGCATGCGCTCTTCGGCATCCAGTGCCAGACCGTAGCCCGACTTGATCTCGAGCGTCGTCACGCCTTCGGCCAGCAAGGCCTTCACACGCGGCAGGCTGGCCGCGACGAGTGCATCGATGTCGAGCGCGCGCGTGGCGCGTACGGTGGCCATGATGCCGCCACCCTGGCGCGCGATGTCTTCATAGCTGGCGCCGTTCAGGCGTGCTTCCCATTCGTCGCTGCGGTTGCCGCCATGGACGATGTGCGTGTGGCAGTCGATCAGGCCGGGCGTGAGCCAGGCGCCGCCGCAGTCATGTTCGCGCGCGGCCGGCGGTGCATCGCTTCGCGCGCCGATCCAGGCGATGCGGCCATCCTTGACCGCCAGCGCGGCGTCGTGCAGCACGCCATAGCCGTTGTCCATCGTGGCCAGGTGCACGTTGGACAGCAGCAGGTCAGTCATACATTCCCATGTCGTCATCGTCCTCAGAGTAGTAGTGGACGTCGACGATATAGATGGTGGCCTGCCCGGCCTCGAGCGTCCACACGGTGCCCTGGTCGAGCACCACCGCGTCGTAGCGCACGAGGCCAATGCGCTCGTTGTCGCTGGCCAGCTGCAGGCTGTCGCCTTCGGCCAGGAACAGCACCGTGATCTCGGCGCGCGCGATGAAGGTCGAGTCGCCGCTCAGGCGCCGCCGCCCGAACTGGTGATAACAGCGCTCGCTGCGCGACATGACATTGAAGTCGGTCGTCGGCCCGCGATTGAGCTTGGCCCGCACTTCGGAGCTGCCGTCGAACGCCACGACCGGCTCGGCGTGCGTGATCAGCGTCGGCTCGCCATCGATATGCAAGGTCATGCCGTGCCCGTGGACCAGCGCCAGCGTGCGGTCGACGCCCTCGAACTGCGAGAACGCGCCGTCTTCAGCGATGGTGGCGAGGCTGACGCGCCAGTCGAAATCGTCGAAGCCGGCATCGAGCGGGCCGATCGCGATCTCGGTCGTGTTGCCGCCGCCGTTCTTCCACGGTACCGGGGCCAGGCCTGCAAACGGAATCAAGACAGTCATGTGGTCACCTTTCTAAGAACGCAAATCCCTGAGCGCCTGGCGGTAGCGCGCCGCAATCGCCTCCTGCGCCCGATGGCGGCCGCTTTGCACCACCCAGCGGCCGCCACACAGCACGTCGCGCACGAGGTTATCGTTACCGCAAAATACCATGCGGCCAAGGACCTCGGCGTGGTCAACGCCGTCGAGGTTCGGATGCTGGGCATCCAGCACCAGCAGGTCGGCGCGCCGCCCTGCCGCCAGTGCGCCGACGCGCCGGCCAGTGGCCTGCGCGCCACCAATCAACGCAGCTTGCCACAAAAAGTCGCCGACGCTGCGCTGCGCTGGCACGTGCGCCACATTGCGCTGCCGGTGCTGCAGGCGCTGGCCGTATTCGAGCCAGCGCAATTCTTCGACGGGACTCTGCGATACATGGCTGTCGCTGCCGATGCCGAAGCGCCCACCGGCGGCGATGTACGGCGCCAGCGGAAACAGGCCGTCGCCCAGGTTGGCTTCAGTGGTCGGGCACAGGCCGGCCACGGCGCTGCTGGCCGCCACCGCCGTCACTTCGGCCACATCCAGGTGGGTGGCGTGCACGAGGCACCAGCGTTCATCAGGCGCAAGCTGGTCGAACAGGTAGGCAACGGGCCGCTGGCCCGTGTGCGCGATGCACTGCGCCACCTCGGCCTCTTGTTCGGCGATGTGGATGTGCAGCGGCCGCGCGGCGGGCAAGCCGGCTGCCAGCGCGCGGATCGCATCGATGCCGGCCGCGCGCAGCGAGTGCGGCGCAGCGCCCACTTCGAGCTGGCCGCTCCGCAGCGGCGCCAGGCTCTCGACGATGCCCAGCACGTCGTCGACGTCCGTGCGAAAACGCGCCTGCCCCGGCGTGAGCGGCTGCGCGCCGAACCCGGCGTGGCTGTACAGCACCGGCAGCAGCGTCACGCCCATGCCGGCCAGTTGCGCGGCCGCGGCCACGCGCTCGGCGGTTTCGGCGGGCCGCGCATAGCTGGCGCCGTCGACCGCGCGCTGCAGGTAATGAAACTCGCAGACCGATGTGTAGCCATGACGCAGGCACTCAGCGAACAGCTGCGCGGCGATGGCTTCGATTTGCTCGGGCGTGATGCGCGCGGCGAAGCGGTACATCAAGTCGCGCCAGGTCCAGAAGCTGTCCGGCCCTTCGCTGCCCCTTTCGGTCAGGCCGCCCAGCGCGCGCTGGAACGCGTGTGAGTGCAGATTGACCATCCCCGGCAGCACGTACTCGGCGCGCGCCACGTTCAGCGGCGGGCGCGCGCCGGGCGCAACCTGCGTCAGGTCGCCCCCGCTGTCCCACTCCAGCAGCACGTCGCGCTGCCAGCCCTGCGGCAGCAGCGCGTGGCGCGCGAACAGCGCTGTCATGGGCGCACCCAGTCGACGGCGGCCTTGACCATGTCGCGCAGCAGCGGCTGCAGCGTCGCAGCGACCGCTGGCCGGTATTCAAACGGCGGCGCTTCGTTCATGTACAGGTACTGGCATTTCTCGAGCTGGATCGCGTGCACGCCCGATGCCGGCTGGCCGTAGTGGCGCGTGATGTGGCCGCCCTTGAAGCGGCCGTTGAGCGCGATCGAGAAGCGCTCCTGCGCGCGCGCCACGTCCAGCACCGCGGCTTCGAGGCCCGGGGCGCAGGACGTGCCTTCGGCCGTGCCGAAGTTCAGGTCGGGCAGCTTGCCGTCGAAAAAGCGCGGGACAACAGAGGCGATGGAGTGCGCTTCCCACAGCACCACGCGCCCGTGCTCCATCTTCAGGCGGTCGAGCTCCGCGCGCAACTGCGCGTGGTACGGCTGCCAGTAGCGCGCCAGGCGCCGCTGCACCTCGGCCCCGTCGGGCGCCATGCCATCGTGGTACAGGCGCTCGCGCCCGAACGTGTCGAGCGGGCACAGGCCGGTGGTGTCCAGGCCCGGATACAGGTTCGTGTCTTCGGGCGGGCGATTCAGGTCGATCAGGTAACGCGACCAGCGCGCCGAGATGGTCGAGATGCCCATCTCTTCGAGAAAACTGTACAGCTCGGGCAAGTGCCAGTCGGTGTCGGCGCGCGCAGCGGCGCACGGCGCCAGCGTGTGCGCTACCTCGTCGGGAATATCGGTGCCCGCATGCGGCATCGATACCAGCATGGGAAGCCTGCCTGCCTTGAAGCGAAATTCCATCGCAACTCCCTGGTCGATTTACGGATGCAGCGCCGTAAACAGCGCCTTGCATGACGCCGACAACGCGCCCTGCCACACCATCGTGCGCGCCGCCTCGATGTCCGGCGCAAAGAAGCGGTCGGCGTCGTACGGCGCAACCTGCTCGCGCAGCTGCGCGTGGACCGATTCCAGCGTCTGCGAACTGCGCAGCGGACGGTGAAACTCGATGCCCTGGCACGCGGCCAAGAGCTCGATCCCCACGATCACGCAGGTATTGTGCGCCATCTGGTGAAGACGGCGCGCCGCGAAGGTGGCCATGCTGACATGGTCTTCCTGGTTGGCCGATGTCGGCAGGCTGTCGACGCTGGCGGGATGGGCCAGCGACTTGTTTTCGGACGCCAGCGCCGCCGCCGTCACGTGTGCGATCATGAAACCCGAATTCAGGCCCGGCTCGCGCACGAGGAAGGCCGGCAGGCCGGACAGGTTGGCGTCGATCAGCAGCGCGATGCGGCGTTCGGCCAGCGCGCCGATTTCGGCGATGGCCAGCGCCAGCGCGTCGGCGGCAAACGCCACCGGCTCGGCGTGGAAGTTGCCGCCCGAGAGGATGACGCCATCGTCGAACAGCAGCGGATTATCGGTGACAGCATTCGCCTCGATCAGCAGCGTGCGGCCGGCATTGCCGATCAGGTCCATCACGGCGCCCATTACCTGCGGCTGGCAACGCAGGCTGTACGGGTCCTGCACGCGTTCGTCGCCAACCAGGTGCGAGGCGCGGATCGCGCTGCCGGCCACCAGCTCGCGGTAGATGGCCGCCGCCGCGATCTGGCCCGGCTGCCCGCGCACGGCGTGGATGCGGGCATCGAACGGCGCGTCGCTGCCACGCGCAGCGTCGACCGACAATGCACCGGTGACCAGCGCCGCCTCGAGCAGGCGTTCGGCCAGGAACAGGCCGTGCAGCGCCAGCGCGGTCGACACCTGGGTGCCGTTGATCAGCGCCAGTCCCTCTTTTGCACCCAGCACGACTGGCGCGATGCCGGCCGCCGCCAGCGCATCAATGGCGTCGACCAGCACGCCGTTGTGACGTACCTGGCCCACGCCGAGCATCGCCAGCGTCATGTGCGCCAGCGGCGCCAGGTCGCCCGATGCGCCGACCGATCCCTGCACGGGAATGGCCGGCATGATGTTGGCGTTGTAAAGGGCAATCAGCGTCTCGACGATCAGCGGGCGCACGCCCGAGTACCCGCGCGCCAGGCTGCCGATCTTGGTCAGCAGGATCAGGCGGACAATCTGGTCGTCGATCAGCGGTCCCGTGCCCACCGCATGCGACAGGATCAGGTTGCGCTGCAGCGTGGCCAGTTGCTCGACCGGGATATGGGCCTTGGCCAGGATGCCGAAACCCGTGTTGATGCCGTAGGCCGGCTCGCCCTTGGCGACGATGGCGTCGACGGCCGCACTGGAGGCGGCGATGTCGCGCCAGGCCCCGCTGGCCAGGGTCAATGGTGCGTGCGCGCTCCAGGCGGCGCGCAGGTCGCCCAGGGTCAGCTGGCCGGGTTGCAGAGTGAATTCGTTCATGGGTTTATTTGATCATCGGAAGATTGAGGCCATTGCGCCGGGCGCAGTCGATGGCGGTGTCGTAGCCGGCGTCGGCGTGGCGCATGACGCCCGAGCCACAGTCGTTGACCAGCACCCGCGCCAGGCGCTTTGCGGCGGCATCCGTGCCGTCGGCCACGATGACGACACCCGAGTGCTGCGAATAGCCCATGCCCACGCCGCCGCCATGGTGCAGCGAGACCCAGGTCGCGCCGCCGGCTGTATTCAGTAAGGCGTTCAGCAGCGGCCAGTCGGATACGGCATCGGTCCCGTCGCGCATCGCTTCGGTTTCGCGATTCGGGCTGGCGACCGAGCCGGTGTCGAGGTGATCGCGCCCGATGACGATCGGCGCCTTCAGTTCGCCCGTGCGCACCATCTCGTTGAACGCGAGGCCCGCCAGATGGCGTTCGCCCAGGCCCAGCCAGCAGATGCGCGCCGGCAGGCCCTGGAACGCGATGCGGTCGCGCGCCATGTCGAGCCAGCGGTGCACGCGCGCGTCGTGCGGGAACAGCTCCTTGATTTTCGCATCGGTCTTGTAGATGTCTTCCGGGTCGCCCGACAGCGCCACCCAGCGAAACGGCCCGCGCCCTTCGCAGAACTGCGGCCGGATATACGCCGGCACAAAGCCCGGAAAGTCGAACGCATCCCCCACGCCTTCGTCCCTGGCCACCTGACGGATGTTGTTGCCATAGTCGACCGCGTGGCAGCCCATCGCCTTGAAGTCGAGGATGGCGCGCACGTGCTGCGCGCAGGATGCCGCCGCGTTGCGCGTCAGGCGCGCGTGCTGCGCCGGGTCGCGCTGCGCCGCCTGCCATTCGGCCACGCTCCAGCCGCTTGGCAGGTAGCCGTTGATCAGGTCATGGGCCGAGGTCTGGTCGGTCACCAGGTCGGGCTTGATGCCGCCGGCCCGGGCACGGCGCACCAGTTCGGGCAGCACGTCGGCGGCGTTGCCAAGCAGGCCAATGGAGACGGCCTCGCGCTGCGCCGTGTGCTGCTGCACCAGCGCCAGCGCTTCGTCGATGTCGCGCGCCTGCTTGTCGAGGTAGCGCGTGCGCAGCCGGAAATCGATGCTGCTTTGCTGGCACTCGATGGTGAGCGACACGGCGCCGGCGAAGCTCGCGGCCAGCGGCTGCGCGCCGCCCATCCCGCCCAGGCCCGCCGTCAGGATCCAGCGGCCTAGCATGTCGCCGCCAAAATGCTGGCGCCCTGCTTCGGCAAAGGTTTCGTAGGTGCCCTGCACGATGCCCTGCGTGCCGATATAGATCCAGCTGCCAGCCGTCATCTGGCCGTACATGAACAGGCCACGGCGATCGAGTTCGTTGAAGTGCGCCCAATCGGCCCATTTCGGCACCAGGTTGGAGTTCGCCAGCAGCACGCGCGGCGCGTCCGGGTGGGTCTGGAATACGCCGACCGGTTTGCCGGACTGGATCAACAGGGTCTGGTCGTCATCGAGCTCGCGCAGGCTGGCCAGGATCTGGTCGTAGCAGGCCCAGTTGCGGGCTGCGCGGCCGATACCGCCGTAGACGACGAGGCGCTGCGGGTTTTCCGCGACCTCGGCGTCCAGGTTATTTTGAATCATGCGGTAGGCCGCTTCGGTCAGCCAGCTCTTGCAACTGAGCGTGGTGCCGCGCGGGGCCTGGATTACGCGCGAAGGGTCGAAGCGGGGATCGTCGACAACATCAGCATTGTGGTTCATGGCGGCTCCTTCGATAAGGAATGGGCTCCGCGTGCGTACCGGATGAGTTGGGTGCCAACCATCACCGCGTGGACGGAGAATCCATCCACCCTACCGCATCCAGGTTGTCTATACAACCCTCTCTAATTACTTTTTGAAGACCTGTTTGCCAGCCACCCAGGTTTCGAGCACGCCGGTCTTGTGGATGTCGTACGTCGGCATCTTGAACAGGTCCTGGTCAATGATGATGAAGTCGGCCTGCTTGCCCGTTTCGAGCGAACCAAGGCTGTCTTCGCGGTGCCCGGCGTATGCCGCGTCGAGCGTGAAGCAACGGAACGCTTCCTTCAGCGACATTGCCTGGTTCGGGTACCAGCCGGCCACCGGCTGGCCCTGCACATCCTGGCGCGTGACGGCGGCGTGCAGGCCGAAGAACGGATTCGGCGCTTCGACCGGGAAGTCCGAACCGCAGGCGATGCGCGAACCCTGATGCAAGAAGGTGCGCCACGCATACGCGCCCTTGATGCGCTCGGGCCCGACGCGGGTTTCGGCCATGTTTTTATCCGACGTCGCGTGGGTCGGCTGCATCGACGGGATGATGCCGATCGACTTGAAGCGCGGGATGTCGCCCGGCTGCACGACCTGCGCGTGCTCGATGCGGTGACGCTGCGCGCTGCTCTTGGTCGCCGAGACTTCTTTCTGGTAGATGTCGAGGATCTGCTTGTTGCCGGCGTCGCCAATCGCATGCACATTGACCTGATAGCCGCGGCGCATCGCCTTCGTCATCATGGTGTCCATCTGCCCGCTCTTGAAGAACAGCAGGCCGTGCGAATGCGCGTCATCGCTGTACGGCTTGATCAGCGCCGCGCCGCGGCTGCCCAGCGCGCCATCCGAATACAGCTTCACGGCGCGCAGTGCGTACATGCCGTTGCCATAGTCGTTCAGCGGGCCATTCTTGGCCAGCACATCGAAGTCCGCGCCGGCGCCGCCGATCATGCCGTACACGCGCGTTGTCAGCTTGCCTGCATCGGCGTAGGCGCGGTACAGGCGGTCCTGGGTCACGTCCACGCCCGCGTCGTGCACGCTGGTGAGACCCACGCGCGCCAGTTCGCCCAGGGCGCGGTCGAGGATCGTGCGCGATTCGGCCTCGGTCTGCGCTGGCAGCACTTTGGTCAGCAAATCCTGCGCGGTATCGACCAGGACGCCGGTGGCTTCGCCATTGGCGTCGCGCACGATCTTGCCGCCGACCGGATCCGGCGTGGCTTTCGTGATGCCGGCCAGCGCCAGCGCGCGGCTGTTGGCCCAGCCGGCGTGGCCGTCGACACGTTCCAGCCACACCGGCCGGTCGCTGACAACGGCGTCGAGTTCCGCCGCGGTGGGGAAGCGCCCCAGCTTCCAGTTTTCCTGGTTCCAGCCACGCCCGCGCAGCCATGGGTGCCCCGGATTGGCGCCCGCATACTCACCGATCGACTTGAGCGCGCCGGCCAGCGACGTGCTGTTGAACAGGTCAAGCTGCGTCAGTTGCTGGCCCAGGCCGAACACGTGGCCGTGGGCATCGATCAGGCCGGGCAGCAGCGTGCGGCCACCCATGTCGATGCGTTTGGCCTGCGGCGCCTTGGCGGCGACATCCGCGCTGGCGCCCACGGCGATGATGCGGCCCGCGTCATCAAAGGCGAGCGCAGTGAACTGCACCAGGTCGCCCTTGGTGTTGAGGGTATAGCCGTTGGCGTTGTCGATCAGGGTTGCGGCGTGGGCCGGCAGGCTGCCGGCAACGGCCAGGACGATCAGGGAACACAGGGGGGTCAAGCGGGCGCGCATGCGTGGTTTTCTCCGTCGGTTGGGATCCCGCGCCTCGTGGGCGCAGCTCGGCAGAGTGTATCGAAATTTGCATGCCCGGCATAGCACCGGCGCCCGCTCAATCCGGGCTGGATGCGGCCTGCTCGTCTTCCCGTTCGAGCAGCGTGCGCTTGCGCTCGATGCCCCAGCGATAACCCGACAGCGCGCCGCCCGTGCGCACCACGCGGTGGCAGGGAATCGCCACCGCGATCGGATTGGCGGCGCAGGCCCCGGCCACTGCGCGCGCGCCGCCGGTTACTCCGACGATGGCGGCCAGCTCGGCGTAGCTGACCGTGCGGCCGGCGGGGATGCTGCGCAGCGCCTGCCACACGCGCTGCTGGAAGGCAGTGCCGCGCACATCCAGTGGCAACTCGAAACCGATGCGCGGCGCTTCGACCAGCGCGACCACCTGCGCCACGGTCTGTCCAAACGCCGCATCGGCGCCTTCCAGCGCGGCCTGCGGAAAGCGCGCCTGCAGATCGTCCAGCAGCGGCGCTGGCGCATCGCCGATCAGGATTGCGCAGATCCCGCGCGCGGTCGTAGCCACCAGGATTGCGCCCAGCGAGCACTGCCCGATGGCGAAGCGGATCGTCTCACCGCGCCCGCCGGCCCGGTAGTGCGCCGGCGCCATGCCCAGCACCGCCTGCGCGCCCGCATAAAAGCGCGTACTGGACCCATAGCCGGCCTCGAACAACGCATCGAGCACCGGCGCGCCCTGCGCCAGCCCACGCCGTACGCGCTCGCCGCGCCGCGCCGCCGCATACGCTTTCGGTGTGATCCCCGTCTGCGCCTTGAATACGCGGTGAAAGTGAAAGCGGCTCATGCCGGCCGCCTGCGCCAGGCTGTCGAGGTCCGGCGCTTCGTCGGCGGCATCGATCAGGCGACAAACCCGTGCAACGGCGTCGCGCTGACGCTCGGCGAGCGGCGGCAGGTGCGGCGCGCAGCGCAGGCAGGGCCGAAAGCCAGCCGCTTCGGCGGCATCCGGGCCTGCATGAAAGGCCACGTTGGCGCGCCGTGCCGCGCGCGACGGACACGATGGCCGGCAATACACGCCGGTGGTGCGCACCGAATACACGAAGCGGCCGTCGAAGGCCGGGTCGCGCCGCTGTACGGCAGCCCAGCGCGGATCGGCGCTGTCGGCGCCGGCATCGGCATCGGCATCGGCATCGGTGGGAATGGTCATGTTCATCTCCAGGGGTCAGGCGGCAAGCCTATCGTAGCGCCATGCCTGGTGCTATGCACGCCGGGTCTTGCTTTCGAATCGAATGCTAGAATCTCGGCTGGTCAGACAGGCCGTCACTTCGGAGAACCGCTTGGACCCAAGGACCACACACGATCCCCTGCAAGACAGCCCACCGGACAAAGCACCCATTTTCCGGCAAATCAAGGATTACCTGGTCGGCGAAATCGCGGCCGGGCGCTGGAAGGAAGGCGACCTGGTGCCGTCCGAACAGGCGCTGGTACGCCTGTTCGGCGTCTCGCGCATGACGGTCAACCGCGCCGTGCGCGAACTCACCGCCGAGCAGGTCCTGGTACGGCGCCAGGGCTCGGGCACGTATGTCGCGCCGCAAAAGTACCAGGCCACGCTGGTCGAGATCCGCAATATCGCCGACGAGATCCGCGAACGCGGCAGGCAGCACACCAGCCGCGTGCTGGTGCTCGAGGCCGGCGTGGCGGACGATGCGCTGGCCGCCGAATTCGGCCTCGACGCCGGCAGCACGCTGTATCGCTCGCTGATCGTCCATTTCGACAACGACGTCCCGATCCAGCTCGAAGACCGCTGGGTCAATCCGGCTTGCGCCCCGGCTTATCTGGAGCAGGATTTTTCCAGCATCACGCCCAATGAACACCTGATGGTGAGTGCGCCGCTGCAGGGCGCGACCTATGCCATCGAGGCGCTGCCGGCATCGGGCGAGACGGCGCAGCGCCTGGGCATCGCGCCCGGCGCGCCGTGCCTGGTGCTGCACCGGCGCACGACGTCGGCCAGCCGGATTGCCTCGGTGGCGACGTTGTGGCACCCAGGCCACCTGGCCCGCTTCACGGGCAACGTCTGAAAATAATCATGCAAACAGACAACAAACCATGTCACACTCCGGCCATATGGCGAACCCGCCATCCTCTTCTCTGCCGGGTATGACCATGCCAATCCACGCCACCGACGCACCGTCCCTTGACGCGCCCCTGCAGGTCCTGGTGCTGGACGACGATCCGCTGTTGCTGGAAGTAATGCATGAAATGCTGAGCGCATGCGGACCGCACACGGTCGTGCTCGAAAGCGAAGCGCGCCGTGCGTTGCAGCACTTCGATCACGCGATGCCCGATGTCCTGATCTGCGACCTGATGCTGCCGGAAATGGATGGCATCGAATTTCTGCAAGCCGCCGCAGCGCAAGGGTATCAAGGCAAGGTGATCCTGATCTCGGCACTGGAAGATGGTGTGCGCGAAGCGGCTGGCGAACTGGCGCGCGCGCTAGGGCTGCAAGTCGTCGGGTCGTTTCGCAAGCCGCTCGGACAAAACCAGTTGCGCGCGGCATTGGCCTGTTGAAATTTAGTACAAGCGGCTAAACACTTTTCAAAAAAATGCGGTATTATTCGCCTCATTCCCCGCCTGACACCCTCTAGCCGTTCTTCCAATATTGAATTTTGCACACAGTGCCTCCACCATTGTGTAGTAACAATATTAAGCAGCACAGGAAGATACCCCCTAGCCGGTAGAGACGTTCCCCATGTCCTGTCTCAAGGCGTTAATCACAGTTATTACCTCTTATTGAGGAAACCATGAGCGAAAACATCAAACACATCAGCGACGCATCCTTTGAATCCGACGTGCTCAAGTCCGAGCTGCCGGTGCTGGTCGATTTCTGGGCCGAGTGGTGCGGTCCTTGCAAGATGATTGCCCCGATCCTCGAAGAAGTCGCCAAGGAATACGGCGGCAAGATCACGATCGCCAAGATGGACGTCGATGCCAACCAGGCTGTTCCAGCCCAGTTCAGCATCCGCGGCATCCCGACCCTGATCCTGTTCAAGAACGGCCAGGTCGCTGCGCAAAAAGTCGGTGCACTGGCAAAAGGTCAATTGACCGCGTTCATCGACAGCAACATCTGATTCAGCTGATACAATAAGCGGCGACGACGCGCCCGCGTCATCGCCTCCCGGCCGGGAGGGCCCACGGCTCATTGCCACCTTCCCGCCTTGATTAACCCACGCAGTTCCCTCCCCTACCTTTTTTACCCGTCACGGGTTACCCACACACATGCATTTATCTGAACTGAAGGCGATGCACGTTTCCGCGCTGCTGGAAATGGCAATCGGCCTCGATATCGACAACGCAGCCCGCCTGCGCAAACAGGAATTGATGTTTGCAATCCTGAAAAAGCGCGCAAAAGGCGGTGAGCAGATCTTCGGCGACGGCGCTCTCGAAGTGCTGCCGGACGGTTTCGGTTTCTTGCGCTCGCCAGACGCGAGTTATATGGCCTCGACCGACGACATTTATATCTCGCCGTCGCAGATCCGTCGTTTCAACTTGCATACGGGTGACTCGATCGAAGGCGAAGTACGCACGCCAAAAGACGGTGAACGTTATTTCGCGCTGGTCAAGGTCGACAAGGTCAATGGCGAATCGCCAGAAGCCTCGAAGCACCGCATCCTGTTCGAGAACCTGACGCCGCTGCACCCGAACGAGCCGCTGCGCCTCGAGCGCGACATGAACGGCGCTGAAAACATCACCGGCCGCATCGTCGATCTGATTTCGCCGATCGGCAAGGGCCAGCGCGGCCTGCTGGTAGCGTCGCCAAAGTCCGGCAAGTCGGTCATGCTGCAGCACATCGCGCATGCCATCACGGCCAATCACCCCGACGTCACGCTGATCGTTCTGCTGATCGACGAACGTCCGGAAGAAGTGACCGAGATGCAGCGTTCGGTGCGCGGCGAAGTCGTTGCCTCGACCTTTGACGAACCAGCGACCCGCCACGTGCAGGTTGCCGAGATGGTGCTGGAAAAAGCCAAGCGCCTGGTCGAAATGAAAAAGGACGTCGTGATCCTGCTGGACTCGATCACCCGCCTGGCGCGTGCCTACAACACCGTGATTCCTGCCTCGGGCAAGGTCCTGACCGGTGGTGTCGACGCCAACGCGCTGCAGCGTCCGAAGCGCTTCTTCGGTGCGGCCCGCAATATCGAAGAAGGCGGCTCGCTGACCATCATCGCGACCGCGCTGATCGAAACCGGTTCGCGCATGGATGACGTGATCTTTGAAGAATTCAAGGGTACCGGCAATATGGAAGTGCACCTCGAGCGCCGTCTGGCCGAAAAGCGCGTCTACCCGTCGATCAACCTGAACAAATCGGGCACCCGTCGCGAAGAGCTCTTGATCAAGCCGGACCAGCTGCAAAAGATCTGGATCCTGCGCAAGCTGCTGTACTCGATGGACGAAATCGAGGCGATGGAGTTCATCCTCGACAAGATGCGCGCAACGAAGAACAACGTGGAATTCTTCGACATGATGCGCCGCGGCGGCTAAGCCGCTGCAACGCAGCACGCGCACAGGCAGCCTTCGGGCTGCCTTTTTTGTCGGGCATTGCCGGAAGGTGAAAACCAATTTATAATCGCCGGTTCTGCCCAACCCTGGCAAGTGATCGGCAATCGGGTCAAGAAGCGAGACGACCGACGAAGTGCTGTTTGGCTACCAACTCAATAGAAAGCAAGACCATGAAAACTGAAACTCACCCAGAATACCGCGACGTCGTGTTCCATGACGTGTCGTGCGACTTCAAGTTCATCACGCGCTCGACCATCAACACCCGCGACAAGATCGAACACGAAGGCAAAGAATACCCACTGGTCAAGATCGAGGTGTCGGCTGAATCGCACCCGTTCTTCACCGGCAAGCACAAGATCGTCGACACCGCTGGTCGCGTCGAGAAGTTCCGCCAGAAATTCGGCGCAGTTGGTTCGAAGACCTCGGTCGCCAACGGCTAATTGCCGATGTAATACCGTCAAAGCCGTCACCGGCTTTGTCCAGACAGCCGGCGTTGCCGGCTTCAAAAAAGAAGCCGCTGACCCGGCTTCTTTTTTTTTCGCGGCTATACTACGCGCTCATTTCCGCCATCAGACTTATCGATGAAACCAGTCCGTCTTCCCGCCGCCGCCACTCTTGCACTGCCCCGCTGGGCCCTGCTTGCGCTGGGCCTGTTCTACATCCTGCCAGGCCTGATCGGCCGCGACCTGTGGAAGGAAGACGCCGCCAGCTTCGGCATCATGTGGACGATGGCGCATGGCACGCTGGCCGACTGGTTGTATCCGAACATCGCAGGCCTTGCCAGCGTCGACGAAGGCCCACTAGCATTCTGGCTCGGCGCCGTGTGCATCAAGCTGTTCGGCTGGCTGCTGGGCGACGTGCTGGCCGCGCGCGTCTCGACCGTCGGCATCTTCGTGCTGGGCACGATGTCGCTCTGGTACACCGCCTTCCATCTGGGGCGGCGCGCCGAAGCGCAACCGCTGCGCCTGGCCTTCGGCGGCCAGCCCGAGCCGGACGACTACGGCCGCACGCTGGGTGATACTGCTGTCCTGATCTACCTCGGCAGCCTGGGCCTGCTGCTGCAAAGCCACCTGACGCTCGCAGCGACCCTCCAGGGCGCGCTGCTCGCCTTCTTCCTGTACCGCGCCGTGCGCTACGTCGAGCTGGCCAGCACGCGCAATGCGGTGCTGGTAGGCCTTGCCCTTGGCGCACTGACGCTCACGCAAGGCTTCCTGCCGCCGCTGGTGCTGATCGTGGCGCTGTTCGCCTGCACACGCTACCTCGAGCTGCCAACGCCGCGCGCACTGCGCGACCTGGCAGTTGCCGCCGGTGTCGGCTTCGGCCTCACGCTGATCTGGATCGTGCCGGCCACGGTATTGCAGCCTTATGGCCTGTCGCCGGTCGCCGACTGGCTCGACTGGAACGCGCGCCAGATCGGACCGCCCGGCTGGCCGGCGCTGAAAGCGTTCTTCCGGATCGGCATCTGGTTCTTCTGGCCGGCCTGGCCGTTCGCCCTGTGGGCGATCTGGGCCTGGCGCCGTCAGCAGATGCTGCACATCGTGCTACCCGTATTCTTCTTCCTGGCCCTGGTGCTGCAAATGCTGGCCGACCCCGCGCCCGAAAACAGCGACTTCCTGAAAATGCTGCCACCGCTGGCATTGATGGCCGCCTTCGGCCTGCCGACAATGAAGCGCGGCGCGATCAATGCCATCGACTGGTTCTCGGTGATGGTGCTGACGATGCTGAGCGCGATCATCTGGCTGTTCTGGGTCGCCAAGCTGACCGGCTGGCCGGCGCAGCTGGCCAAGAATGCGCTCAAGCTGGTGCCTGGCTTCACGCCGGAAATCGGCGTGGTCACCTTCATCGTGGCGGCCGGCGCCAGCGTCGGCTGGATCATGCTGGTGCACTGGCGCCTGTCGCGCCAGCCGGCGGTGCTGTGGCGCGCCGTGGTGCTGTCTTCCGGCGGCCTGATCCTGCTGTGGGTGCTGTTGATGACGCTGTTCCTGCCCGACCTCAACTACGGCAAGAGCTACGCCGGCGTGGCCCAGCAGATCGCCGCACGCCTGCCCGCTGACGCGAACTGCATTGCCACCAACGTCGGCCCGGCACAGCGCGCCTCGCTGGCCTTCTACGGCCGCCTGCCGTTCGTCACGCTGGCCGGCGGCAAGTGCGACTACATACTGCTGCAGGACAGCCTGCGCAACCGCATGGATGCGACCCTGCTGCGCAAATGGGACGTGCGCGACGCAACGCCGCTGTGGGAAGGCCGGCGTGCGTCGGACCGGGACGAACGCTTCCGGCTATTCCGTCAAAAACGCTGAGCGCTTTCCCGACAAGCCGCACTTTTGTGCGGCTTGTTCGTTTCTGGCCGATGGATCGACTGAAATCCACCTGTGCGCGGCAAGTGTTGTCTTTATGAGAAGCTGGCTTCAACGAATGCGTGTTTGCGCGCAGTCAAACGCCAGCCACTGAGCGCTGGTCACAATGATCAAGTCAATGACGATTCAAATAATAGTTGGCTGGATATTGCACCAATTTTCTTGATCGGCGTGAATACGGACGAATGCCGGCAGCCCGGGGAGAGCACCATGAACAGCGTGACATTTTCTGAAATCGAGCGCGTCAGCAAACGCCCTGGCTTCCTGCAGCGCATCGATACCTGGCGCCAGTCCCTGCCATGGGCCCTCACACTGCTGGCCGGCCTGCCGCTGCTGGTCATGGCCCTGCACCTGATCGATCCCGGCACCCCGATGCCTTTCCTCGTGGTGCCAGCCGTGGTGGGCGGCCTGCTCCCCATCTGCATGCTTGGCCCGGGTCGCTTCGAGATGCGCAGCCGCGTCGATGCCCGCCAGATGATCGACAGGCTAGACGAAGCACTCGGAGCGCTTGGCTATCGCCGCGCCGCCACCGACAGCACCAGCATCCGCTACTTCCGCCCCCGCGCCTGGCTGCGCGGACAGGAAGGCGCAATCGATGTCGCGGTGCGCGAGCACGTGCTGGAGATCGTCGGGCCGATGGGGAGCTTGCGGTTGTTGCAGCATCGGATGACGTGTTAGGAGGAGTGCGCTATGCAATCAGGGCATACGCTCAGCCGCATCTATCGTGGACTCATACGATGAGTTTCGCCGCACTGGCCAGCTGAGCAATCAATGTGCTAAGATACCCGCCTGCGATTGGGCCTCTGTGGCGGAATTGGTAGACGCACTTGACTCAAAATCAAGCGCCGTAAGGCGTGCCGGTTCGATTCCGGCCGGAGGCACCACCTACTCGCAGCGCAACACCCCGCTTTATGCAGTTTCCTAAGTAGTTTCAAGCACTTAAGGCCCATCGGCCTTGATTCTAGCACCGTCCAAATACCACCTTGCACCACCTTTTATTGTGTTGAGTTACGCACGATTTACGCACACAATTACGCATTCACTTAACGTAGGCGTATATGGCATCGATAGCCAGGCTAAGCAAAGGGTGGCGTGCCCAGCTCGCCATTAAAGGAACGCGCGAGTCAAAGGTGTTCTCCACAAAGGCTGAAGCGGTCAGCTGGGCGAGCAAGCGCGAGACAGAAATTCGTGAGGGCGATACGACTGGTATACAGAAGGGCCGCACGCTTGACGAGGCATTCCGCAGGTATGAGAAAGAAGTGTCAGTCCACAAGCGCGGGACACGCCACGAGGTCCTACGTATGGGCGCGATCGGTCGATACGAGATCGCTGGCACGCCGCTTGGTGGCATGAAGCTGGTCGATATCACTTCAGACATCCTGGGCCAATGGCGCGACCAACGCCTCACCGTCGATAAGGTAAAAGGCTCGTCCGTCAACCGTGACCTCAACCTACTCTCCCACGTGTTCGCATCCGCCACGAGGGAATGGAAGTGGATCGCCAAGTCACCAACCACCGACGTTCGGCGCCCGGCCGATCCTCCAGCGCGCGATCGTTTGTATTCAGACGACGAGATCGAACGCATCTGCTTTGCACTCGGCTTCGACCAGGAGGAGACGAAGCTTGCCATTACGGGATACCAGCGCGTTGCTGTCGCATTCCTATTCGCTATCGAGACGGCGATGCGAGCTGGCGAGATCTGCGGCCTGGTGGAGACTGACATAGTAGGTCGAACTGCTACTCTGCAGCAGACCAAGAATGGAACAAAGCGGGCCGTGCCGCTGTCGCGCCGTGCGGCCGAGTTGCTGCGCGTGCTACCAGAGGCGCCAAAGGGTGAGCCGCTGTTCGACATGACGGCACGCTCGCTCGACGCCCTTTTCCGCAAAGCGAAGAAACGCGCATTGATTCAAGATGGCACGTTCCATGACACGCGGCACTTGGCGATCACCCGCCTTGCGAAGAAGCTCAATGTGCTTGACCTGGCACGCATGGTGGGACACAAGGACCTACGGCAACTGCAGGTGTATTACAACGAGACGGCCGAGACAATGGCAACTCGCCTAGACTAATTATCTACTTCTTCGATCTGTAGAAATTTTGTTAATGCCTCGCAGATAAGTCATTAGCTAAGGGTTACAATTGGTTATCTGAACGGGCATATGGGATGCTCAGAGGAATGATTTCTACAGGGAGTTCACAATGGTAACTCGTAAAATTGGACGCGACGCCGGAACTGGCCAGTTCAAACCGGTAAAGGAAGCACAAAAGGATAAGCAAGGATCAGTTGTCGAGACGATCAAAGTGCCGGCAAAGCCGCCTGCCAAGAAGAAGTAGTGTATTTGCGGGCGCAGGTTGCGTCCGCTTTTATTACCCATAGGAAACTATATGAGCCTCGGAACATTCCCTGCGAAGACAATGGACATTTCCTTGTTTTCTGATGTAAGAAGTACCGCACCCGCTGCAGAGAAGATAAAGCGGCTCTTCAGGACTATGGGCACGCCGCAAGCATTGCAGGACAGCGTGTTCGAGGACTATGAAGGGTTAGAGGTAGCAATGGATGCGAACGGATTGGGCGTTTGCGTAAAGCACTTTGGAACGACGATTAAGTTTCAATGCCTCATTGCGCTGGCCCCAAACAACGAACCTATCGCTCGAGTTATTTGTAGTTTGGATCATCTGCCCTTGAGTTCTACTTTTCCGTTGTTGCTCGGCTCCTTCACTTTTACGCTAAACGGCATGACGGACTTGCCTGGCGACGAACGAGGCAAACCAACTAACTTGCCAGCCGATGCT
The DNA here is from genome assembly GCF_059685775.1 of Telluria sp. LT1R51-2. Lineage (NCBI taxonomy): Bacteria > Pseudomonadati > Pseudomonadota > Betaproteobacteria > Burkholderiales > Oxalobacteraceae > Telluria > Telluria sp. LT1R51-2. The sequence continues at coordinate 3,812,018 of NZ_JCASIM010000001.1, forward strand.
GACCGTATCATTGCTTATTTTCTTCATAAGGCACACCGGACCAACGCTACACTCTTCGCAAGTGATACGGCAAATCCAACAGAGTAGTTTTGATACGCGATGCACACCCCCATGATGCATGGGGGTGTGCTCCTATAACCCAGTGAGGCATTCGGAAGAACCTACGCTGAAAGTTACGCCAACTGGGTTGCTACTTTACTGCTGGTCCGCACCAACGATGTCAGCGCCCCTCGGGAGAAGTTACGGGTCGTGGTGGGTTCTTAGCGCGTCTGTGGACAATGACACTGATCGGCTTTTCGACGACAACGTAGAAAGCACACCCCAGCACTATCGCTGTGATTGTAAGCAATATCCCAGTCAGATCATTCTCTTGTGCGCCCCGTCCAATAACCAAGTATTTCCAATGGGCGACCACTGCGTGAACTAAGTAAATGCTGTAAGACGCACTTCCAAGAAATAACAGTGGCTGAATTAACCTTTTCATTTCGAATTCAGCGAATAAGAAGATGAGAACAATTGCGCCGGCAGGGAGCCCTAGACTTATAAATCGAGGAAATCCGAACTTCCCCATCAGTAATGCAATCATCGTCAACGCGACTACTGCGCCCATTGCCATCCAAGTTGAAAAGATGGGACGATAATATTTCTTCCAAACAAAATAGCAAATACTACCAATGACAAAATTAAGCATCAGCGTGTCGCCAACTATGTACTGAAAGTTCGACCACTGTAGACGAGCGCCTTTCAAACCAAAGAGATTTACAAGTGCGACCATCAGCACAATCGAGCTCATGACGACATATATTGCGCGATTTTTGGATGCTGACAAAACCATTGCTCCTGCAAACAGCACATAAAAAAACAATTCATATGTAAGCGTCCAGGCGGGACCGACAAGCATTCGGTAGTTTGCCCCATCGAAAAATGATGGCAGCAAAAGTAGATTTCCAATGATTAGCATCGGATCGACAAGGTCATTTGCACTACTACTTTGGGCGAGATACTGGATCAAGAACGGAATCAGAACCAGTAAGTATATAGGGTAGATCCTATAAATTCGCTTTTTCAAAAACTGTACACTATCACCAGGCGAAATTCGATCTCTTATCGAATAGCACATGATGAAGCCGCTAATGATGAAGAAGATGTCGACACCCAGACCGCCAATTCGACTAAACCTGAAAACTGACGAAATTACTCCTTCGCTCCACAGATGTGTCACCACGACGAGCATCGCAGCATATCCTCTGAGGATTTGTACGCCTTCTAGTTTGTTGGACGACATTATCTACTCGCTTAAATGTTGGCAATAAATTATTTTTATTGCCGAAGTTTAATCGAGATTGGATAGAAGAGTGAGAGATTTCTTCCGACGCGAAGAATATTTTGCGAAGGGGCAACTTCGGATCTAGCTGCCAGAATCTTTCGTCCGTACCGACCACTCTTGCACGTAGGCTAGGCCAGCATCACCTTGCGGCCGCTCTTCGCCCTTGAGCAAGAACCCAGGTCCATGCATGGCCGTCAAGCGCACCTCATAAAGCGTGGGCAATAATGGATCGCCGACCTGGCGGTTCGGGTCAGTGACGCTGGCCCAGATCGTTGTGCCCACTCCGTAGACCGTCACTTCGCCTTCGACGGCTGGCGCCGCACCGATCTCCCGATCTGACAATCTCTTGCCAAGGTGGCGTAGCCGTTTGACTTTTCCGATCATGACCGAAGTTTAGCACCACTAATTTTGGTCAAACTTCGGTTATGGTTAGGACGGTACTATCTTGCGTTCACTGCGCGACATGCTTCGAATCGCTCGACGACACGGTCGTATTGCCGCACGACTCGCTCAACGTCTGAGGCGATGCCGATAAGATCAGCAGCAGCCTCTGGCATAAGCTCCGGTCCTTTGGCGTCAGATGCAGGTCCGCTGGCAACCGATCGATCATTGGTCGCGGAGGTGGCTGGTACTGGCCTTGCGGGGCAGCGCAAGCTGTCAGTACCAGTAAGAATGCGGCGCTGAGCAGCCGCGAGAGATAGTGCATGGTCCTTCTCCTTTTTCAATGCAGCGGTGTCTTTAATGCCGAGCTGCGTGCGCAAGTCAATTTCGGTTTGCCGGTTGATTTCTGCATCAGCATCGCGCCGCTGCTTGCCAATCGTGATCGCGGCATCAAAGCCCTCTTCGTAGCGCTTGACGCCATAGTCAAGTAAATTAAGCCAGCCAAACAACGCCAGGCCAATAAGGACAATGAGGCCCATCAACAGTTTCTCGATGCTGGTCATGCGATCACCTTCCTTGTTTCGTCGGTGAGGAATCGCCGCTCCTGGTAACCGATCGCGTCGCCAATGGCCGAGGTCTTGCGACCAATGTTTACGCAGTCGGAAATCCCGTCAACGTCGTCCAGGTCAGCGAACCGGTTTAGGTTGTTGATGTGCCAGAACCATCCGGCGGAAAGCGCCGCGCCGGAATCGGTGGCCAGCCAGTCACCGACTACGCTGCGGGGGATGCTGAAGAAGTCAGCACAGGCATTGTGGTTTGTGGTTCCAGTTAGCTGCATCCAACCGCCGCCGCGAGTGCGCCAACCATCACCGCTCTTCGCATCGCCGTTTCCCATGCGATTTGCGTAAGCGATGTTGGCAATAGCCGGCTGATCAGCGGCATGCGCCGCAGTGCGCCCGTACTGCTCTGCCTGGGCCGGCGTGAAACGCTTTACCTTGGCGGTATTGAAGGTGGCCAAGATGGCTTCTGGCTTATAGTTCAGGTTCTCGCGCTTGCGCACGAAGCCGCCACTTTCGTGTGCGACCTGGGGAAGAAAGTGGATCAAGCGCAAACGCGTGTTGATTCCGAAGCGCTCGATCGCGGGGGCGAGTGCAGCAGCAACAGCACCGGCATTGGTCCCGCACTGGGGAGCGATGCGACGAATGAGGTCTGCCGAGATTTGCATTACAGCACCTCTTTCACATCGCGTACCAACTCGGCCAGATCAGCGTCTTTACGCCTCTCCAAGAACTTGAACAGCGCGCGAATCAGTGCCCAAGCTGGCAGGCCGCACGTGAACATGAGCGCGCCTTGCGCAGTCAGGCCGAGGATGTCGTGTGACCAATGTTCTACCGCCAGGTATTTGATCAGCACGGCACCACCGCCGATCGATCCAGCAAAAGTGCATGCCAACGCAACACGCCACTCCTGCTCAGAAGCTGGCTTCGTCATTGCCATTACGACGAAGGCGGCCAGACCGAGGCCGATGGCTCCCATTCCGGCAAGACCGCCGAGAATTTTCCAGCCCGCTACGCCGGCTGCTGTGCCGGAAATTGGTTCGCTCATGAGTCTCTTTCAGGGAGGTATTCAACCCGGCAAGAAACTCCATCGCTATGTTGCGTATCGAGCCACCGGGAAACACCAGTGTCTCGATATGCGTATTTCATTTCTAAGAAGTTTGAGAAAATTTCTAAAGTGAATGTTGCGATTTGGTATCAACTAAATTTCCTCAACCTCCAGCGTCGTTGTATACGCATTCGCATATTGATACGCGATGTCAGAATCTTTTGTTCGGCGGCCGTAGACCATGAAATCGCGCTCTAGGGCGGCGTCGGCATCCATCGGGAATACCGACAGCAGGATGGGATACGCACGGCTGTTACGCGCCAGGCTGAGGAACCTGGCGCGATCCGCCGGCGGCATGGTGCGCAGATCGACCGGGACCTTGCGGCACATCGTACCGGGGTCGGCCAGCTGGCCGCCGGCGGCGCTGCGCGAAATCTCGGTACGGTCGACCATCGCCACCGACGCAGCCGAAGCGTTGTAGGTCAGGGACCAGAACGAACCGGCCACCATGCAGCCGCCCTCGATGTAGCCCTGTAGGTTGCCCGGATCCGTGATGTCAACCGCCACGGCGCGCGCGGCGATCTCGACCGGCAGCCAGTGGCGTGCGTACGCGCCGCCACCGTAGGCGTACGCGCTGGCGGCCTGCGCTGGCGTGAAGCCGCGCAGCCGAACCGCCGGCGCTGGGCAGGCCAGTACCAGGCCGCTGTCGTAATCGTACGACTGCCAGTTATCGATGTGGCCAGCTGGGCGTGTCGCCGCCGCTGCTGCGGTCGGGTAGTAGCTGGTCGTCAGCGCTCCTGTTTCGAGCTGCGCGCCCCACACCTGTAGATCTCTCGCTGTCGCGCCGCCAAGGGTGCTGATCGTGAAGGCGCCGCCTGTGGCTGTCTTGTTGTTCGCCTGCAGGTGCTGCCATGCGCCGGAGAGAACGAACAGCTGGTCGACCCCGCCGGAGGAGACGGTGATGCTTTGCCCGGCCACTCCCTTGGCCCACACCGACCCTGAGCACACCGTCCCGGCAGCAAGCGACGTCCCCTGGGACAATGAAAGGTTCGCGGCGGTGAATTGCAGACGGGACGCATTGGTCGAGCCACTTGGCGAACCACCGTAATTCGCTGTGACCGTGACGCCCGCTACCTTGGTCCACGCCGCATTATCGAATGCCTCGCTGTACCGGACCAAGTTGGTCGAGGACTGCTCCCCGCTGATCCGAACTCGCATCTGCGCCGTCGGCGACAGGTTGCAGAATGGCAGGCCAACGAACCCGATCGGCTCGACGTCGGCGAATACGGCCGTGACCCGGGCATCGCGCGCGGTGGCGCGCCACACCGGGTAGACCTGCGCAGCGGCAAGGTTGCCGACGGCCAGGCCGCCCGCTGTGCTCGAGGCAGTAAGGGTGGCGCGCTCGATGGCGTTGTCAGAAACAATTCTCAGATTGGGCATCCGGTGCTCACCAGGTGATTGATTCGATTTCGGCGGCGGTGGTCGCCAGATCCAGCTGCGCCTTCAGCTCCTGCGCGTGCTTGAAATGCGCTGTGCCGCGCTCGGCGATGGCCACATTGAATGCGATCCATGCCCCAATGTCCGGTAGTGGCACCCATTCGTTGTCGATGGCTTTCCAGGCTGCGGGCCAATCTGGGTTGGTGGGCATTGCACTTGTCAGCGCAACGACATTGTTTATGCCTTGAATGTCTACTCGATCTGACTCCGTGTAGGCAATGCGTTTGCCGCCGAATTCAAAATAACCGTTATTCGCTGCCAGCCACCACGCGTTGATTTCCGCCCGCTTCCGCACTTTGATAGACGAGAGTGCATCCGCTGCATCTGACACGATACCACCGCCAATAAACGGCGAACCTGTGACGTCAGCAAGCGCCTTTTCAATCGCAAGAATCATTGACGGCACACCCATAGCCTCGGCCGACGGAACAAGATGCCATTCCCATGCCACAGGCAATTTTGCAATCGCGTCAGCCTCTTCGCCATAGGACTGGACACGTACGGAAATTACTCCCGCTACTGCATCGATTTCGATTGCACGCACGCGGTGATAGCCCAACGTGACGCCGTTGTCGGCCCTTACTTGCTTGATGATCGGCATAGCTATAATCCTGAAGTTGAAATAATGATTACTATGGAATTGCGCATGATATCTACGGACCCGAATGACGTATCCTCGCGCGTCCAAAGCCTTAGCGAATCGGTTTTGCTTAATGTAGACGCGCCATTCCAAAGCCACGACTTATCATAAATTCGATTGACATATAAGCTACCGTCATAATTAGACGTGGTTCTGTAATCATCCGGACTCCCGATTACAGCCATTGGGCCGATATTGCCGGGTATTTGCGCGCTGCTCTGATTGCCGTTAAAAATCGCCAGTGCGTTAAACGTCATCGGCCTGCGCATCAGGTCGGCGGTAATTGTGGCCCCGTCAGCACTGAATAAATTGAATCCAGTCAGTACACCTTGCTGCGGTGCGGCAAAAACGAACACCTCGACGGGTTCCAGATTTTCAAACCCTACGCCGTCATACGTGCCATTTCCGCAGGACACGTAGAGAATCCACGTGTTGCCTTCCCTGAACATGGAACTGATATAGACCGGTCGGCCAGGGTGCAGCGCGATTGCGGGTAATATCTCACCGGCCCATTCGATACGATAAATCGCGTAGCCTCGGGCGCGATATGACGCCGAGCCCTGCGGCGTGTCAACTGCGAGGTACTGCGCGCGCCCAATGTAGCCGTACGTGATCGCGTCGGCCGATAGGGTCAATTCGCCGCTAGTGTTTGTAAAAGTAAATTCGGCCATTATCGGACCAATAAAAGGATGCTTCGGTCGCGGTTTGCTACACGGACGATCACGCGCGGGTATCCAGCGTCCATATTAAGGTCGACGCCCGGATCGCCTTCGGACGGCAAGCCGATGGTGTTGACCATGAACGCCTGACGCCCTGCGAACGCAGGGTAGCCCCATACGCCCGTCGTCGTCGGTCCGAAACTCAGTGTCGCCGCGATTACGCCGCCAGCGACGCTGTCGGTGTCCCACACATAGTTCCCGTTGCCGTCGTATATGGTCAGAGGCATATCACGAGGCGGTGATTCTAAAACGGCGCGTATTATTCACATTGAAGCCTTCGAGAATGTTATCGCGAATTTCAATCCGTGCGCCGCTATCAGCCGTGGCAAACCGTCCGATAATACCGCTAATTGCGGAAATCTCCGACACGTTCATTCGGTCGGCCGTCATGGATTTAGCCTTGACATGCCGCGCGTCGACCGCACCGTTTTTAATTAAAACGCCGTCTGTCAAACGGATCAGATTGAATGCCCCAATTTCGCATGTGCCCGAACGAATACTGCGCAAAATAATAAAAGAACCTTCCGTGACAGCAGCCAAGTTCTCAGGGATTGTAACCTCGACTGAAACTCTGCGCCAATCGCGGGTGTACGCCGGGTATTGGATGCCTTCACCATTATTGAACTTATACGGTGAATCCGGAATAAGCCCAAGTCCACCCAAAAGATTACCTGTCCAGTTAGCGGCGCTGAACCAGATTGATAAGTCACCGTCCCAATCGTTGTGGAACAAAATATCGTATTCAATACGGTATGTCGCACCGGGAACTAGTGGCATTTTCTTTGTTTCGGTGTTGTACTGTATGCCCTCGGTCGACTGGAAATACGTAGACACGTTGTATCTCGGCCACGATCCTTGCGCAGTTCCATTCCAATCGACAGGGGTGACGCCCGCACCACTGGGGCCGGTTAGACCCCACCATGTAAGGTCTTTATACCGCGGATCACGCACCGAGTTATTTTGGTCGCCGCCGACTTGCAGGCTGCTGGCTCGCACAATCCCGCCGAAGTCACCGTTTGCGCCGAGCAACAACCTGCCATCCGGTGCGCGAATGTCGAGCGTGCCGGCCTTGATCGCAGCGCCGTGGATCGACCCTGTTACGAACAGGCTACCGTCAAAGATCGCGCCCATTACCAGCCAACTCGCGCCGTCCCATCGCTTGGTCATCGCGTAGGTGCCGTTGTTCGAGATCGTAACGACATCGCCTAGCACGTTGCCGCCCGGCGTGGCTGCGTCAGCCGTTCCATCCGACCAGGCATTGCCAGAGGCGAAATACATACCGGCACCGCGCGCGCCAGACCCGCCATCCGAACCGTTAACGCCATCGCGCACGACGGCAATGATGCAGCTCTGCGAGAAGGTCTGGCCGCCGGCGACGAGCCGCGCGGTGACGATGGCTGCAGGCCCCTGCATATCGGCATAGCGCACTACAGCGCTCTTGCCGGTCACGGCGGTGAGCGCCGCGCCGTCAGCTGTGAAGGTCACGTCACCATCTAGGCCGACCAGCGTCGCGGTGACCGTGATGGTGGCCACGTCGACGGCGCCACCGGCATTGAGGTGAAACAGCGATGACGATGCGTTGAGCAGGATCGAAGCGTTCTTCGGGTTGATGACCCGCACCGAGGCGGCCTGCAGGATCGCGTCGCGGTCGTTTAGTGCTGTGCTCATACGAGGAATCCAACGGCGACCCGGCCGGTTTCCCAGTCAGGTGCGAGTGAAATAACGATGCCGGCCACACCGGCGTCCATGCCGAAGCGCGGTGCGTAGACCGTGACGGCCTGGCCCAGCTCGAGCGAGAGCAGTTCCGGTACGCCCTCGAATTCGTATGTGGTGCGCGGGACCTTCCACAGGTCTAGCCGGCGCTGCGCCTCGGCGTCGGCGTCGGCTCGCGTGAGCAGCATGGTGTCGACCTGGACCGGCTCGGCGTTCAGGCGGTATGTGGCCAGCGTCACCTGGTCGGTCTTCGTGGTGGACAGCCACTCTTCGGCGAACAGCGTCTTGTGCACCTCCGGCAGGTTCGCCAGCGTGCCGGCATCCTGCACGGTCCAGGCGCGGGCAAAGCCGAGCTTCACTGCCCCAACAACGTCCGTGCGTGCCGCCGGCTGCAGCGTGCCATCAACCATGTGCTCGGGCCGTATCACCACTGGCGCGCCGGCAGCCGGCAGAGCGACCTTAATCAGCCGAGCCAGGCCGAGCCGCGACATCACCAGCTGGGCGCCGACGCTGCTCAGCAGCATCTGGCAGGCGGCCAGCACATTCTGGCGCGCCGTCGAGTACACGCCTAGCTGCTGCTGGTGCGCGGCATCGAACGCGGCGATGTTGGCTAGGTCGAGGTCAGCGTCATCGAAACGGTCAGACGCCTTGCCGTAAGTGGTAACCAGTCGCTTGACCAGCTGCGCCGCAGTGTCGACGTGGCCACCGGCCGAAGCGCCGCGCACGGACGCAGTGACCACGCCCACCGGATCCCCGCGCGGCGGCAATTGGAACGTCCCGGTGGCAGGGTCAGCGGTAAACGCTACCGGTGCGCCGTTGTCGCGCACCTCGATGATCGAGTCGATCATGCCAGCATGTACTTGATACTTCAGGATTGAGCCATTGATCAGCAGCGGCGTCACGTTGAAAACCTGACCCAGCGCGATCGGCAGTAGTGCATCTCGCTGCTCGCCCGTGCCGCCCAGCTTGACCTCGCTCATCGCTGTATCCAGGCGCTGCAGCTTGTCACGCAGCTTGAGCGCCAGCGCCTGGCGGCCGCGTGGCGCGATGTCGGCCACAATGCCGTTGAAGATCATGCGGAAATCCGCGCGGCTCCAGCGCACATCACCGATGTACGCCTTGATCGCACGATTCTTCCAGACGTAACCAGGGCCGGCCCATACATCGCGTGTGCCGCCGACGTTCTCGATCTCGAGGTCGCCAGCGGACAGGCCTCCCTCCCCGTTTAGCGACAGCTGCTCGGTAAACAGTTTGCCGACTGTGGCGATGGGCAGGTATGTGGTGTTTGCCGGCGCATCGCCGGGCCCGGTGGTAAAGGGTTTCGTCGCCAAGTACACGACGGAATCCATCCCATTGATCTGGACGGCTGCCTCAATGAGGACCACACGATAGGCGGCAGAGCTTTTCAGCCAAGCCAAGAATGCTACATCTGTCATGAGAACGCCACCCACTTTTCACTGTTAGAAACGGACTTCACTGCCGTTGTATTGGCCTTGGCTATGGCCTCAGCCGATTCCCTGGCTGCAGTTGCGTTGGCTTTGATAATGTCGCCAGTCTGCGAGTTCTGCTCTGCCGTGAGTTTTTCGACCAAGACATTCAGGCGCTTGATCTCCGAAACCAGCGCAACCGAGCTGTCGGTGCCGTATGAGGAATACATAACCGGAGTCGGCATGTAGATCTGCGGCCCGGGCAGAGCGACCGGTGCCGGCGGCGCGGTCGTGCCCATGACCTGGTGCATCTGCAGGATCGCATCGCGCACCGACAGAACCGACTTGTCGAGCGTGATCAGGCCGCTCACTGACAGCTTCAGCGCGTCCAGCTGCGCCTTGCCGACGTCGACTTGCGCACTTGCCCACCGCTCTGTCTCTGCAGTAGATGCCTGCGCATACGCAAAATCGGCTTGGTACTGTGCACTACTGGCGAAAACGGCACGTGATGCTGTGAGGAACGAATTGAATGCGGCTGAATAATTCGACTGCGCCGATTCGTCTCCGCCACGCGCTGCAGCCAGCACCGACTCGTACTGCGCTTTTGCCTCGACATATTTCTCCTGCGCCGACAGTGGCGACAGCTCTCCCAACAGCGCGTTCTCGCGAACGCTTTTCAGGCTTGCTGCGAACGAGCCCATGCGATCGGTGGTTGCACTGATGGCATCGCTCTCGGCTTTATAAGCATCGGTCAGCGCCGAGCGCGCATCAGCCAGACTGGCCTCAAGGTCCGCGTTCTTGTCCGTCGCGATCTGCGCCTCCGCAGTGACCTGAGCGAACGCAGCTGCGGAAGCGAACAGAACAGCCACTGACTCAGCGCCGGCCGGGCCAAGCTTCATCTGTGCTTCAAGCAACGCGCGGTATCCCTCCTTGGTGGCAGGCATCTGCAGGTTTACCGCCGCCAGGGATTTGGCCACCTGCTCGGTGACGACTGCGTTTTTCTCTGCCTCGGTGTAAAAGGCGTCGTAATACGCACTGGCATTGCCGAACAGCTTGTCAATGCCGCCAGCGGCCGCCATCAGGGCGCTGACTGCGCTATCGCTCATGCTAGAAAAACCGATCAGCTGCGACCGCATCGCACCCAACGCCACCTGCGTGACGTTGATCTGTTCAACCACTTGCGCCAAGTTCTCAAGCGAAGCATTCGAGGCAACGCCGTCGAGCATCGTGCGCGCCCAGTCAGGCAGGCCGATCGCGTTCAACGCGCCGCGCACAGACGAAGTCAAAGCGGTCAGATATTGCTCTTGCCCCTTCTCACCGTCTGCGAAGGTCTTCGGCGCCCACTTGGTGCCGCCGCGGGTGTCCTGCCAGTTCACGACAGTTTGGCCCAGCTTCTGGATCATCAGCGAGCCCCAGGCTCCATCTTTGCTGGTGTCGTCAGCGAATGCCGTCGCGGCCGTATAGCCTGCCGTCTTGCCGAATGCCAGCGCGGTGCTGTCTAGGATGCCGACAATGCCTTGGGTCAGGCCCTCAACCATTTTCTGAGACTCGACACTGGTGGCGATGTCCGCCATGTTCAGTGACTGGGCCTTAATTGCCGACGTGCCCGCGCTGCTGGACGTCGCAGCGCCGCCAGTGTGTTTCGTTCCAGACGTGTCGAACTTTTTCCAGATCGCGACAGCCGCCCCGATGCCGAGGGCGATTGGCCCCAATGCGCCAGCGATGGTTCCCATGCCAGCAGCAATGCTCGCCCCTGTGCCCGCGCCGATCGCCGCAATGCCACCCGATACCGCCGCGCCGATCCCGGCAAACCCGCTCGACATAAGTGCGCCGAAGCCAGCCTGCAGGCCGAGCCCACCGGCACCCAGAAGACCGACACCGGAGCTTAGCGACCCCAGCGTGCCAAGACCGCTGACGACACCGCCAACACCAACGCCGCCTCCGGTCGCCGCCTGCGCGGTTCCAGCCAGTCCCATCGCGCCAGTGACGGCGCTCGCCACCGGATTGACGATGGCCGAGATTACCGGGCGCAGCACAAGGGTATTGAACATGTTCTTTAGCGTCTCGACGAAATTCCTGCCGAAGCCATCGCCGGACTCAAAGCCACGCAACAGTGCATCGGTCAAGGATTGCTCGATCGATTCCGAGGTACGCTTCCATTCCTCTGCCGCTTTCTTTGCAGCGTCGACTTGCTCAATCGCATTGACCGCCACTGCGTTGCGCTTCTTCGCAGAGATCAGCTTCTCGAGTGTTTCGATTTCGTCCAGCGTCAGGCCCAGCGTCGAGCGCTGCGCCAGCTGCTCTTCCAGGCGCGCCAGTTCGAGCGCCTCGACTGCGGACTTGGTCATGCCGTACGTGAGTGCAAGTTCTTCGTTGCGCACCGCTTCGGTTAGCGCGGTCTCAATGGACTTTGCGACACTGTTTTCATAGGTCACCATTGACTTCGTGTACGACGCCAGCCCCTCGGCCGCACGCTTGTTCGACTCGATCACCTCAAGTTTCGTGACCAGTTCCTTGCCCTCGCTTTCCAGCAACGCGTACTGGATCGGCGTAAGTTTCCCCTTCATCTCCGCCAACTGCTCGGTCAGCTTGAGCTGCTCCTGCTGGCTGGCCGCCAGTGGCTCCCCGGCGCTGAGCTCAAGATTGGCTTGAGCAATTTTCGCCTGGATAGCCTTCACCAGATTTTGATAAGCGTTCGCGATTTTTTCTGCGTCCTTGTCCGCCTCGTCGCCACTGGATTTGTAGGCGAGCGGTTCGGTGCCTCGGACGGCTGTTGGATCTTCCGGGGCCGCACCTGGCCCAGCAGCAAGAAAACCCGCTACCCTACTGGAGAAAACGTCAGCCCGGGCGTTAACGAAATCCGACCACTTTTTATTCGCGTCCTCCAGAATTTGATTACGCTCTGCAACCGTTTTCTTGAGTTCCTCCAAAGGCGAACCACCATTCGCTGCGCTATAGGCCATCCGCGCGGGCGAGGCCGTCCATAGCACCTTGAGGTCAGCGGCTACAACCTGCACGCTGCTTGAAATTGCTGAGAAGCTTCGAACTGCCAACAACGCAACATCGGCAACACGCGCGATTCCCATTGCCGCCATCCGGGCCCAGTCGGCAATTTCGCCGCTGTCGATCAGGCCATCTTGTTTCTGTAATGCGTCGGCGAAGCCGTTAGCCAAAGCCGACAGGGCTGGCAGCGCGGCAGTGGTCACAGCTTCAAAAGCTTCATCAGTGCGGACACCCAACATGCCGAATTGATCTTGAAGCGAAGCAACTTGATCTACGGACTTGGCCGAGATCGTTGAGAAACCATCGACGGTTTCTGCCAGGTCGTTTAAGAACGGCAGTAAGTCTGCAGCGGACTTGCCGAACAGGTCATTGACGAGAGCGGCTTTGGCTGACCCATTCTCGTACTGCTGCAGGCTCTTAGCCACCTCGATCATGATTTCGCCGGGATCGCTCAACGCGTTCGCGGAAATGCCAAGGGCCGCGAGCGCCTTGCCCGTCTTACTCGATTTCTCGTCGACAGTGGTCAGCCCGCGCGCGAGTTTGGTCAGCGCTGGATCGACGCTGCCGGCGAAGTCCGCACCGAATGCTTTGGCTACCTTTTGAATTTGGGACAAGCGCTCAACGCTCGTGCCGATCTTTTGCGAGAGGTCGTCGAGCTCGGCCATGGAATCCATGGTGTCCGTGATCCGCGCCGCCAGGCTAGCCAGCGATACACCTGCAATGGCGAAACCAGCGACGTTGCCGATGGTCGACTGCAGGTTGGAATAACGTTCACCGAGACTGTTCATCTGCCCCGAAATGCGATCGAGCGATTCACCGTTCATGCGGCGCAGGGCATCGGCTATCGAGTCGATCTGCCGCTGGCTTTCTGCCGCCCCTTCTACAGCCATTTCGATAAGTGCGCGCGGCAGTGCCATCGTCCCGGTTCCCTAGTTCTTGCGTTGGCGAGCCCACTCTTCAAGGCTCGCTCGTTCCATCATTTGAATCAGCAGAAACAAGCTCGCTCGGGCCTTCTTCTTCAGGCCCCGCAGCCGCATGCACGTTTCCACTCCCGGGTAGTTCAAGCCTGTTATCCCACCCATGCTGACGGCCCATTGCGTCTGGATGGCAAGCCACATGTCAAATGCATCGCTGCTCTCGGGCCAGAGCCAGAACTCGTCTTGGTCTAGCGCAACGCCCTCTACGGCGTACAGGCCAAGAGCAGCGAGCGCATCGTTGACATGATCAAGTTCAGCGGGCGCATCGCAGCCAAACTCGATTTGGCCGCGCGCCATAAGACGCGCGACCTCTGTCAGTTTTTTGCGACTGCTGCCACCTGCTCCAGGTAGGAGCGCATGATCACGACCGGCATGCCGACGTTGTTGATCATGTCGTCGAACTGCTCCGGCGAAAAGTCCAGGGGTGTACCGGCATCGGCAAGGACGCCTTCCCAGCCTTCGGCGATATCACGGATGAACTTTTTCACATCGCCGTTTTTATCTTTGATAGCAGCATCGACTTCATCCTGGTTCAGGCGGCGGCAGTGCAGCTTGAAATCGAAATTGACTGGCTTGCCGTTCTCATCAGGCAGCGTGCCTTTGACGGTGACCGCGATCTTGTTGCGCTTTACGAGCTTGAACGCCATGGCGTTTCCTTTCAGTTGTGGAATGGGTTGGTGTTACAGAACGACGATGCGCCACTCGTCGTTGCCGTTGACCGGGATCAGGCGCACGTCGAAGCCGATCAAGCGCTTGCCGTTCAGTTCCGATTTCCGCGGGTTGGTCAGCTGGGCGGCGGGTGCGAAGACGAGTACCTTGTTGCCGGCAGCGGTGCCGATGGTGAAGCCCAGTGCCTGCGTCTCGTTGGCCTTGACCGACGCCATCAGCGCGACCTCCTGCGCGGCCGTCAGTTCCAGCTCGATCGTCGCGGTCGACTGGCGATCCGAGATATCGACGGTCTCGGTGCTGAGCATCGCGCTGAAGTTGACAACGTTGCCGAAGTTCAGCTCAAGGCCGGTGCTGTTGTAGACGGTACCGCCACTGAGCGCGCCGGCAGCGTAGGTGCCACCCAACGTGATGTCGATGACGTTCGCCTTGGTCAGGGCAACAGGCTTCTTCCACGGCGTGAAGACACCGGTAGCGTTTGGCGCCACGGCAATGCCGCCGTCCAGGCCAGTCCATTCGAAGCGCAGCATCGGGCGTTCGCCTACCTTTGCGGACAGGGTGCAGTTACCCATCGAGTCCAGCAGCTTGTGCAGCGCGCCATCGTCGTAGTAGTACTGCGTGAGCATTTTGAGCGACGTGGACACTGGCATGTATTCCACACGCGCTGGCGTGGTCAGCATGCCTTCAGCGACGGCGCAGCCCTGCAGCAGCTGGCCCCACGCGGGGGCAGTGCCGGCCACGCCGGAACCAGCCAACTCGACAGCGTAGGTAAGCTTGACGCTGGCCGGGCCAACGAGCTGCTCGCTGCCACCGAAGTAGCCGCGGATCAGCGAGCGGTCAATAGCCTGCGCGTCGAGCGGCGTGATGCTGCCTTCCGACATGAGCACGGCATTGGCCGCGCCGGTCGGCGCCGCATCCACGCCAGCAGTCGTCTGCACCTTGGCAGTGACGATAGTGTTCTTGATCAGACGGGGCATTGCTTACTCCTGGCTGGCCGCGTCGTCGTACTCGACGGCAACGGCTGGGGTTTCGTCGGCAGGAACTGGAGCCGGGTCGTTGGAGACCCACTTCCAATCGGCCCGGTCAAATGTCCAGGAGCCACCACCAGGTGGCGGCGGGATCTCGCGCTCGGTTTGCGTCTTGTCGATATTCATGTCAGCTCAATGTGAAGTTGCTGGTGCGGTGATCTGCGGTATAGGTGAGACGAACCCACCCGGTTTTTTTTCCGTCTGTCGTGTTCTCGGCTTCGACGCCGATCACCTGCAGATCGGTAACGACGCCATCCAGCGTCGAGTTGGCGGCCAAGCGTTCGAACACCGCCTTAAGCAGCGGGTCGACTGCGAGGTCGCCGCTTTCGCTCGTGCCGCTCGCATAGCATTCGACGGTGAGACGGGTTGTCCAATCGATTGGCGCACCGTTGATCGTGCCGCCGGTTGGCACCGACTGCTCCCACTGCACGCTGATCGCCAGCTTGTCCTGCTCTGGCACTGCCATCGCCCGGGCGCGGTAGATCGCGTTGCACACGGGCGGCTGCGCCTCAAGTGCTGCGATGACCGCAGTGACGATGTTTGCGAAGGCAGTTCTCATCGCACGATGGTCAGAGCAAGAATCGTCAGCCCGGTGTTATCTGGATCTGCCGTGAGAATCTCGTACCGCACTGCATCGATCGTGATCTCCTGCCCCACCGGCTCAGCCATCACTGCGCTGCTTGCGACGGTCACGACCGGACTGCTCGATGCGACACCGCCACCCAGTTGCGCTTCGCTGGCCAGGTTGCGGAAGATGCCCGGCACGACCGCGCCACCGATCGTCACCTGCTTGTTAGCAAGGTGATTCAGGACGGCGCTGTTCGCGGCCAGCTGGAGGTTAGCGAAGAGCATGCGCGTGAGTTAGCGGATGACGCCGTCGAGCAGCACGGTCGCGCTGGTCTCGGTGCCGCCCTTGGCTGCGGTCAATGCGCCGACCAGGGTGTTGCTGGTAGCGGTCGTGGTCAGACGTTTCGCGGTGTTGTCCCAGTAGATCTTGGCGCCGGCCGCGCCGGTATCGGCAGTTGTAGCCGCGAGGGAGTACACGCCCGTGCGCTTGATCTCGACCTGAGTACCCTGCAGGGCGTCGTTGCCGGCGATGCCGAAGAGCGCGCCGACCAGTACCGCCTGGCCGCCCAGCACGTTGGCTGGCGCAATGACGGTGAGCGTGTCGCCGGTCTGGATGAAATTCTTCATGTTCGATTCCTGTGATGGTGGATGAGCTGGCAGCAGCGGCTTACTTGCCGACGCCCTGGTACAGACCACGGTGGTCCACAACCTTGGCCGCGAAGTCGAGGCGGCACTTCCAGGTCACGCCATCGATCTCGAAACCGTTTTGGCTTTCGATGACCGGGCCTTCCGCGCCGTCCAGGTAGCAGTACTCGACCGTGTCGATCTGGCTGTTGTTGCTGCCGAGGTACCATGCGGTTTCGCTCGCACGATCCAGGATAGGCTCGACGATCGGCTCAACAGCCGTGCGACCACCAGCGCGGAATTCGTTAATGTCGGCCTGCTTGGCCGGCACGTAGTTCGCACTGGTCAGCGCGTAAGCTTCCTGTTCGAGCGAAGCCGGAACAATCAGGAAGTTGGGCGCCAGGTTGAGCTCTTCGTCCTGCAGCCCTCGTTGCAGGCGAATCGCTTTGCGGCCGGCCTTCAGTGCGTCCAGCGTCAGCGCCGAGCCGACGCCCGAGCCAATGTTTTTGTGGTCGGCGCTAAACAGTGATTTGCCATCGCCCATAGCCGGATTGCTTGTGAGCTGGCTGTACACCAGGCGGTTTTCCAGGCGACTCGCACTTGCGCCAAACGCAGTCACCAGCTTCTCGAATGCGCGCAGGTCGTCGTTGACAATAGCTTGACGAGTCAGCGCAACCATACGGCCGAAGGTAACGAGCGAATAGAACTGACCTGCGTCGCTCATCGTGCCGTACGTGAATTCTCCATGCTCGTTGGTGCGCAGCAGCTCCGGCGCGCCGGACATCTGCACGACGCTGATGTTCTTGAAGTCGGGCGCGTTCGGTGCTTGGCGTGCCCACTGCGTGTAGGTGCCGGCGTTTTCGGCGTAGGCATCCCGCATGCGCTTGTTGGCAACGTTGCCGAACAGAGCTGCGAAGTCGCTGGTGCCATGCATGCCGGCCGAACGGAAGTTCAACATATTTGTGGCCAACTGCATTCGATCCATGCCACGCGTCGAAACACCACGCGCTTCCAGGAAGTCGCGCCCCAGCTCGAGCAGGCTCATGCCACGGAACTGCGCGCCGTTCTCGGTCATCTTCGTACGGGCGTAAACGCGGTGCATGATCGCTTCTTCCATGCCGGCCATGCGCGTTTGCTCCACGTCGCCCACCAGCTGAATGCGGGTGTTCTGGTGGCCGCCGCCCGCGGTCGAGTTGCGGGCCATCTCGTCCAGCACGGCGGCGCGTGCTTGATCGACGGAGCTGCCACCACGGATCAGACCGGCGGCCAGGTTGGTGACGCCGTGACGGGCGCACAGATCGATAATGTCAGCCGAGCGAGCGACGGCATCCTGCGCAGCGCGCGAGGCAACATCATCGGTGACGGCTGGCACGACCGGCGCTGGCGCCGACACTGGTGCAGGGGCTGGCGCAGGAGCAGGCGCAGGAGCGGCGCGGGTTGGATCGATAGGCGCTGGATTCGGGGCGCCCGGCTGGGTGGTATTTGGCATATTGTCTTCCTGGTTGGATGGAGCGGAAAGGGCCGGCGCCCGGGTGATGAATTCGCATGGGTGACCGTTCTGAGGTGCACTGCGCGAACTTGCGCCGGCGTCGAACGGGACGGTCACGAAACTGATTTCGTACGGCTCCCACGCGACGGCGCGGTACAGCGGCACGTTGATGCCATCGGTGCGGTCGATGGCGCGAGTGATCTCGTATTTGGAAACGCGGTAGGTGAAGCTGATCGAGCGGATGATCCCCGACCGAATGTCGGCGACGATGCCGGCCAGCTCGGGCCGGGTCGATAACCGCAGCGTTGCACTGCCTTCGCCGTTCTGGATGCTGCCACGGGTGGCGATACCGAGGATCGACTTGAGGCCACCCTGAATATCGTGGTTGTCGATGACCTGGACGACACCCTTGTCGAAGCGCGTCATGTCTACGGCTTCGGGCGTGACGACCAGTTCTTCGTCGTACGGGGTATCGTTGTACCAGTCGTAGCGCCGGCCCATCGCGCCAGTCGTCCAGACGACATCGATCGTGTTGTCGATCTCGTTGTAGGTCGATGGGACGAGTTCCGCGCCACGCGAAAGCGGTGGCATGATCCGGGGATCGGTAGCGGAGCGGCTGTCGTTCGGCTGAGTGGTTGGCGTAGGCATATCCGCATGATGCGGATTTCCGATTCTCAACTCTTTAAAAGCTGAGAAGAATTTCCAAGCAGCTAGCTGCTGGGGGTGACAACGTAATAGCGGCCGTTTTGGAGCGCCATCTCCTTCGGCGCCAAACCACCGCCTTGCGCATTCTTGATTGCGCCCAACTTAGTTTCTTCCCGCTCAGTCGCGGTGCTTTCAATTCGGCTTGGCGGTGGCTGGCCAACATCGGCAACGGGTACTACCGGTACCCTCGGAAATTTGGAAGCGTCGATCATCAGTTGTCCACCCTATTAAATTGAATGCTTCGGTAGAAGCGCTCACCATTGGCGCAGTCAATACGGAAATCGCAGTAATTGACGCCAGCCGGCAACGTGTCCATCCCGCCCAACTTCACTAGTATCAAAGAGCCCTGAAGCACAGCAGGTACAAGCTCCTCCACACCGACCGGGAATGCTTTCACACCGGTAGCGGTAGTGCCGCTGTCGGTCAAGTCATTACCAATATCGGCCACGTAGAAGCTTTGGTCATCGGCGTCCTTGTTGATCCACCAAGCCCCGGCCGGTTGCTTGAACCAGATCGTGCGGTCGAACCGTTCGCCATTCGCGCACGTGATGCGGAACGTGCAGAAGTTGACTGCACTCGTCGCTGCATTGAACCCGCTCAGCTTTACCGGGATCAGCTTGCCCTGGATGACGGGATCCTGAAGCACTGTCACGCCAGCGACGATGGCGTCGACCTTCACGGCGGTAGTGCCGCGCTCGGCCAGATCAATCGTAACGTCAGCTACCCAGTAGCGTTCGTCGAGCGGGTGTTTCTCGCTCCACCATTTGCCTGCATCCAGGTAGGGAGCGTTTGGCGTGCGCGCGCCTGGCACGCTGCCGAACGCCACCACGCGGGTACCGCCCGGGAATGCGACCCGGCGGGATTCGGCAACCGTCGAGGCCACCACCACATTCTGCGCAGGCTGCTCGGCCAGCGTGGTGAAGCTTGCCGACAGCGGCGTGGCGCGGTTTCCAGCGGCATCGAAGGCGCGCATGCGCACCGCGTGCGCAGTGCTTGCAGGCCGACCGGAAACCGCGACTGAACGAGCGGCGTTGGCAATGACGGTGTAGCTCGTGCCGCCGTTGATGCTGTATTCGTAGCCAGTGACGCCCACTGCATCTGTCGCCGCCGGGCACGACAGCGTGGCGCCCGACGTGGTGATGGCGGAAACCGTAATATCGCCGACCATCAGTGGCGCCGTGGTGTCGCCTCCCGGAACCGGCATTTCCCAAATAACCGAATTGGGCTGCGCCTCAAAATCAGGCAGCAGGCGCAGCTTGTTGTCCAAACGGAGCGAAGCTTGGTCTATGTAAGCGCCGCTGTACGCGCCCGCTGGGTGTGTGATCGCATACTTTTTCCACGTCGCACCAGAGTCGGTGGTGGTGAAAAGGTAAAGTTGGTTTGCAGTACCCAGCGTGGCCGGTACATTGTCATCGGTCGTCGCAGCGGTGACGAAGATCTTCCCGTCGTGATATGCAACGTGCGGCGTGCCCGCATCCTGCAAGCCATTGTGCGCCATCAGGCGCGTGCGCACCCACTTGTTGGTTGTGGTGTTGTACTTGGCCACCCACAGGCTACGGAAAGCTTCGTCCGGGTGCTGCCAGCTTGCGACCAGCAGCGGCTGGCCATCAGCGCCAATGCCGATACGCGCGACGCTGGAGTTGTGGTTAAGGTTGTTATTCGGGAATGCAATGTCGCTATCATCCGTGCCACTGACTAGTGGAAGATTCAGCGCCTTGCCGCGCATGGTAGTGAAGGTAGCCCCGCCATCCGTCGACTTGATCAGATTGATGTTCTGACGCGGGTAGCCCGACATCGTGAACGGCCCGTCGCCCTGCAGGAACTCCGTCGTGACGTATAGAGTGTCAACGCTCGCAAAGGCGATCTCCATACCGTAAGAGCCGAGATACGAGGCCGCATTACCAGCGAGGAAATCAGTACCTTTGCGGTCGAACGTGGCGCCGTTCCATTTGTAGATGCCGGCCAAGTAGCCATTACCGCGTGCGCCCATCCACATGCTGCCGTCGAACTGGTTGCGGAAGAAGCGGCGGTACGAGCAATTCGTCTCCAGGCCGGTAGGCGCAGTTGTTGCAGCGAGCGCCGAAATGTCTTCGGTGGGCGACGACAGGCCCTTCCATGGAGTGTGGTGCGCCTCGCCGTACGTAATGACCTTGCCGTCGTCCGTCACACACACGCTACCGTCGCGGTGCCCGATCGTGGTGTCGTGCGTGCCCGTGCCGATCTGAACGTCCTGCATCATCTCGTACGTGTTCTTGTTCAGCTTGGCCAGACGCGATTGCTGCACGCCGCCAACGGTCACAGGTGCGACGACATAGACTGCGTTAGCCGTAGTCCAGATCGGCGTGTACAGCGATAGCAGCGAGATCACCTTGGTGCCTGAGTACGGCGTGTTGAAGCTTGCCGGCGACAGGTTGCCGGCAGGCGAGACGCTTGCTTCAACCAGGGCAGGGGTCGGGACAAGCTCGAATCCTCGGATGCGCATCGTGCCGCCCACGGAGTCCTGCTGGCGGCCAATCTTGAAGTGCGAAACCCGGCCCGCATCTTCGCGGGTAAACGAAAATGGCAGCTGCGACCGCTCAACGATGCCAGACCCTTGCGGCGGAACTAGGTTAATCACCTTGTTCGCATAGACAGGTTTTGAAGATTCAGTCCACGGCTCATAGGCCCCGTAGAATCTAACCGATGCAGGCGATGGCTGACCCGGCGTGCCAGCCATGGACCACAGTACATAGATGTCATACTTTTGCCCCACGACTGCAGTATCTGCCGTGAAATGAATTTGCCCCTGCGCGTTCGGGAAGGCGTAGGTGGCCACTCCGTCGACGTCTGTCGCGGTATATGGCGAACCGGTGCTGACTGCCATCTTCGATGGCGTGATCGTGATTGTGGGGTTAACGACGTCAGTACCCATCACGACACCTGAATATAAATTGCGGCGCCCGTGTCAGTAGCGGTTAATTTCAAACGGTCTGCAAATTTCATTCCGTACCTTATAGCTGGATGGTTTTCATTTGCCCGCGGCGCTCGTACATCACCGTGGTGATGCCGCGCTTGCGGAGCATGTTCAGTGCGCACTCGTAGTCAGCGCGGTCGATCTTGCCGACGGCGCCGTGCACATACGCGATGCTGCTTGTCAGGTGCGTGACCGTAATGATCCCGTCGTACGCGCGGCGCGCTTCGTAGCCGCCCGGCGCGGAGTACGCGCGAATGGTCGAGACCTCGGTGGTCATGTGCAGGTGGGTCATGTGGCAGCACTATCAGCAGGCGGCGTGGGCATATTCCCTCGCTGCATAAACAGCATCGTTTCGAGAATGCCCAACTCCTTCAGCCTGGCGATATCCTTCGCGAGCTCTGTGTACACGACCTCCGGGTCGTAGCCGCGCTGCCGCAGCTTTTCGCTGAAGCTCGACAGGCCGCCGCTGATCTCGGCGAGGTCGGCTTTCACATCTGCCTCAGGGTTCACGTAATCCCACTTCGGCGGGCTGAAATCGACCGCCTTGTCGCGCGACTTGATCTGGCCAGCCAAGTACGCATGCTCGATGAACGCGTCATGGATGGGCACCAGCAGCTTCGGGATCAGGGTCAGCCACTGCATCTGCGTGACCGCGCGCCGGAAGTCCAACAGCCGCACCCGGGCGCTGCTGAAGTTCACCTCGTTCATGTCGCCGGTAAGCAAGTGATAAGGCACACCGATGCCCGCTGCAATCAGGTGCAGCTGAAACTTGACGTATTCGACGTAGCCTGGCGCAGCTTTCGGTTCAATGACCGTGAAGTTCATCCCTGGTGGCATGCCGACGATGTTGCCACCGCCCAGCTCGCCCAGGTCGTGATGGCCGCTAGACTGGCCCTCGCCTGCGTTGCCCATGCTGGCCGGGTTCTCCGCACCGCTGATGTCGCCACTGGCCAGCACCGAAAGGCGGGCTTCCAGATTCTTGCGCGCCTGCTCGGCATCTTCGTACAGCTGCAGGTCGCGCACGCGTGCGATCACTGGCGCCAAGCGGGTGAAGCCCCTACCCTGCCCCGGGCGGCCCGGGTTGAACAGGTGGATGATCTGGTTTGCCGGCACCCGCTGGCTCTGCGAACGACCGCGCACGGCGGCGACATCGCCGGGGTGCTGGTCCCACAGATAGTACGCGGCGACCGCGCCGAGCACGTCGTACTCGATGCCGTTGACAATCGAGTTGCCGTTTAGCGTGCCCGACCGGGCACCGTCGAGCCAGTCGATTTCGAGCAGCTGCAACTGGAGCGGGACAGCCATTCCGGAACTGGCGCTACGGGTACGCTTGCGCACCAGCACTTCGCCGTCCTGCTCCATAGCCATGTAGGCAGCTTTCACGAATCCAAAGAAGTCGAAGCGGCCATCGGCATCGCACACCTTGAACCAGGGGGTAAGCAGCTCGTTGATCTTTTCTTTGTCGCGGCCAGTGGCACGCGGAATAATTCCCGACCCGACTGTCGCCACCGCCAGGCCGTCCATACCGGCCCAGATGTACGGAACATTCTGGACCAAGGCGCGCGCCTTGCTGCGGAGCGCCTTGGCATCGGCTTGGTGATCGGCGTTCGCGCTCGCGCCGGCCCGGCGCGGGCGCCAGGTGTCACGCGGGCTGGCGGCCTCGTAGGCGCGCTGCAGCTGGCGGCGCGCGAAGTGCCGTGCGATACCGGCCTGCGGACTGACGAAGCCGATGACGCGATCGATGAAATTCATCATCAATCGCCCCGACTCGTTGTAAAGCGGAAGCCAAAGATGTAGGGAACGGTGCGCCGGACGTTACCGCTCATGACCTGCACCGCATGTGTCCGGGCAGCGATCAGCTGCGCCGTGTTTTGGTAGGTAATGCGCCGCCCGTCGAATTCGACCGAGAGCGCGCCGGATACGATCGCGGCGTCGAGTGCATCAATGTCTGATTGGGAGATAGCCATGTCGCCCACGGTAGCGACATAGCTGTTTTGATTCTTTAAAACTTGAGAATTATTTTTTGCTGCCGGGCTTCTTGATGATTCGGTAGACCGACGCTGTGCTGATGTTCAGTTTGCGCGCGACCTCGGCAACGTTGCGCCCGGTGAACAACACCGCGACTTCGGCCGCGATACGGTCTCGTTCGGACTGTGATCGGCGGGGAATGTAGGTCAGGATGCCAGCGAATTCACGACGTGCGAGCTGCTTGAGCGCAGGCGCACGCTGGCGCATCTCTGGGAATTCTTTCTCGATGAAATCGAAGATGGTGTCGATCAGGTCTGCGTTGTCAAGCAGCGCAGCGGTCACCACTGCCTCCCGACTGGCCGGCGCTGGTGGGGTGATGGGGTCGAAGGCGGTTTCGGTTTCCATGGTTCGTTTGCTGGTTGCGCTGTTGTAGTTGGTAGTGGGGTGATGACAGTGGTGGGCTGATCCCCATCCAGGGCGGGCTGGTCGACCGGGGCGGCATCGTTGAACAGGTCGGACGTGGCAGGGCAAACCTTCTCTCGAACGAGCTGCCATTGGCTAGGCGTTTTCTTGTGCAAGCCGAGGTAGTGCGCAGCGGCCAGGTTGTAGACCATCAGGTCACCCGCCTCGTTGCGGTCGCTCTTCTTCTTCTGCCATACGCGCACCTTCCGGCCGCGCTTGTAGACGATGACGCTGAACTCGGCGGTCAGCTGGTCGTAGTAGTCGTCTGGCAGACCGTCAGGGAAGTGCGTGGCGCCCGGGCCGTCGGCTAGGTGGTAGCGGCTGGCCAGGTAATCCTTTGCGGTATCGGTACCGATCAACCACATCTTAGCGCCGTGCGGCATCACCTTGCCCATCCAATTCACGTCGACCAGCGTCGGCTTGACTGCGAGGATCGGCTTATTCGAAGTCGATGCGCCCTTGACCGCGTAGATGTTCCGGTGCTGGCGGGTGCGCGTAAAGTTGTAGACCTCGTTGGTGTGGGCGCCACCCGAGTCGATTAACGTCGCGCCGATGCCGAGCATGCGCCCGCCGGCGTGCTGGTACCGGCCCAGCAATAGCGCGTCGAGCTTGTCCCACGTAGCCTGCTCGGTCGGCGATCCCCACACGACCTGGTAGTCGACGATCCAATCTTCCATGCCCTCGCCCCAGGCCACGACCTTGAGCTCGAGGCGATCGTTCTGCGTATCGACCGATGCGGTCAGGATCAGGCCGCGCATCGGCACGGTAGCCAGCTTGTAACCTCCGGCCCGCGCCTTGAGTTCGGTCGCCTTGGTCTGTTCCTTCTTGCGCTCCCAGCAGCGCGCCAGGCGCGTGTTGTAGAAAACGATCATCAGCTCTTCGCTGCCCTCGTCCAGCTTGGCCCGGGCTGCTCGGTACTCACGCAGCAGGGCGATCCAGGTGAGCCAGCCGTACGGCGCGAACATCGCGCTGATCGTGAAACTCACCGTCTCGCCATCACCAGCCACACCCGCTGACCATGCGCCGCGCGCGAACATGCGGTTCTTGTCGGTCTCGTACATGACAACGCCACACGCGCTGCATGGGTAGACCGCCTGGCCGGCATCATCCTCATCCAGGCGCTCGAACACCAGCGGCTGCTCGTGGCCACAGTGCACGCAGTCGGCCAGCGCCTCCTGGCGCGTGCCCTGCAGGTACAAATTCTCGATGATCGACTGTCCGGTGATCGTCGGTGAGCTGGGGAAGTACGATTTGCGGTTGCGCTCGAACGACGTCTGGCGCGCCTTTGCCAGTTGCACCGGATCACCCTCGCCGTTCACGTTGGCGTTGGCGCGGTCGACCTCGTCAAACAGCACGCGGCGCGCCGGGATCTCAGACAGGTTGGCGGCCGCGCCGGCGGTAACGATGTGCAGCGCGCCGCCAATGTATTCTTTTGTGTCGAGCGTGTTAACCGAATCGCGCGAGCGCGGCGCGGCCACGCGATCGCGCACCTCGTGCACGGCGGCGATGGTCTTGCTCACGCGTGCGCTGGTGCGCTTGGCTAGTTTGCCGGTCGGCAGGATCCACAGGAAGTTGGCCGGGGACTGGTGCACCGTGGAGCAGAACCAGTTCAGGCCGACTTGCGTCTTGAGCATCTGCGATGCGCCCATCAGGGCGACGGTCTTGCACCAGTGCTTGTCGGACAGCGCGCGCATCACCTCGCGCGCGTGCGGCGTGCGGTCGGTGCGGTACTTGCCCGCCTCGTTGGCGCCGGACTCTTTCGGGATCACCATGTGCAGGTCCGACCATTCATCGACCGTCATGTTTGGGTCAGGCTGCAGGCCACGCGCGATCGCCGGGCGCAAGATGACGGCAGCTGATGCGAGGCCAATCATCCGGCATGCTCCTCGATTTGCACGTCCAGACGCTCGTTAAATGCGTGCGCCATGCTCTCGAGCAGGATGCGGTGTTCGCGCTCGATCACTTCCTCGCACTCCTCAGCGGTACGTAACGGCGCCACGTCGGCAGCGATGCGACGGGCGCAGTTGAGCAGCCCATCGCGCAGCGCACGTGCCGCCTCGAACACAGCCGAATCGACGTCGTCCTTGAGCAGGAACCGACCCGACATTTCGGCCAGCTTGATCTCGGCAGCTGCTGCCTCCGCCGCCTCCCGACGCGCGCGGCTGCTGTCGTAGCCCGGGACCTTGGTCACAGACTCCGGACCTCCCGTACCCGCCGGGGTGTTGGGCTGCGCCCCACTTGCCATGGGGTCAGGGCGTTGACCGTTCGCGCGCGGGCGGGTATGTTTTTTGTAGAGGTGCGTCGCGTACTCCGGGTCGACCTTCCCATCGGTCACCGGGATCCCGCACCTGGTCACCGCGTCGTACGCGGACTGGCGCGAGATGCCTTGCAGCTTTGCCCACTCGGCGACGGTTGTCAGGTTTTGCGTCATATTTTTTCGTTGTCAGGTCAGTTGTCAGGAAATGTTTTTTGGTTCTGCTAGTGCGATGACGTGGCCTGAATTACCCTTGCTAGCCCTGCTCCAGGAAGAACCTAACCCCGGGGGGGTTTCAGGTTGAACCCGGGCGCGGGCGATTGAACTCAGCGTCGAAGTGACCGACGAACTTGGCATCAATGATGGCCTGGCCGATCTCGTGGAAGCGCAAGCGTGTCTTGTACTGTGCCTGCTGCACGAACACGAACATCGGCTTGATCGCCGTGCCGTGCGCGAAGCGGCGCTTGATGTACACGCCTGGTGGCAGTCCACGGTTACCGTTCGGCAGCACGAAGTACGTCACGCCCTGACGTGCGATGGTGCGATTCGAGCGCGTGCTTCCCGATGCCCGCGACTCGTGACCAGCCCCGCGCTGGACCCTCAGCTGCGACAGCATCTGGGTGATCTGGGCACGGCGCACGTTGCCGTTCGCATCGAGCGTCGCACCGTCACCAGGCATGGCAAACCAGCCCTTCGGCATCATGCCGTTGGCCTGCAGTAGGCGTTCCATCCCCTTGAGGCCACGGTTGCCGCCGAAGATTTGCGGACCGAGGAAGCGGTCAGCAGGCGTGCCCTTGCCCCATGGGTCATCCTTGACCCAGACGCGCGCCTCGAGGCTGGTCTTGGTGGCAGGCTTGAGGAACGTGCCGTTGAGCGCGTACGGCGTTGGACGATCGAACACCGAACGCATCTCCGCCTTGATCGCAGCCTGGACGTCCTTGGCCGTGCGGGTCAGCGCAATCGCTGCCACGATCGGGCCACGCCGGCCCAGCTCTTCGATCCGTGCGGCCACGGCAGGGAAGTCAGTTCGCAGATTCATTCGCATCGTTTCACTCCTTTTTCCGGCTTTGCAGCCTGTTATCCAAACCCTGCAAGTCTGTAACCCGCATGGATACTGATTCTTGGCAGGGTATGTAGGGTTGCAGGGTTGTTTTAGATGTGAGCATCAAAAAAAACACATCGGCATATCAACATCGTTTCGCGCCTACGTGCGCTAAACCCCGCAAACCCTGCATACCCTGCTGAAACCCGCATGGAGACTGGCTCTCCGGCTTGCAGGGTTTGTTCCCTACCCTGCTTAACCCTGCAATGCCCGGTCCGCACGTACGTCGCCAAGCTTCCTAAACTTGGCGATCTGCTCATCTAATGGGTCCGGGAAATCAGGGTTGTCCACCACGAACACCATTCGGGTCTTCTTATGCTTGCTGTCGACAGCCACGCTCTTCTTCGACTTGGTCTCGCGACTGCCGATCAAGCCGGCGAACTTGCATAGCGTCAGCGGCTTCTCCCCACTCTTGTCGCACCACCGCTTGTAGATGATGTACAGGTCTTCGGACAGGCACGACGTGTACGGCGCGTCGAGGTAGCCGTCCTTCCAAGCGCGATGGAACGACATCCAGCCAGCCAGGCCGAACTCGATCACGCGCTCTTTGGCCAGCGTCATCGGTGGCTTGGTGTGTTCGTTGAAGCCGTCGAGCGGCAGGTTCAGCAGGAAGTGATAGAACGCCTGGATGCCACCGGCCGCGACGGAGCGTTGCACCTCGGCATAGAACGCCGGGTCCTGCTTGCGCCGCGCCTCAATCACCATGAAGCGGCGGTCCTCCAGCTCGATCGGGATCGGCTGCGGCTCGTTCGAGAGGAACGTCGCGTTCATGTGGTTGCGCTCGTCACGCAGCGGCAGGTTCTTCTCGTTGATCGAGGTGGTCTTGCCGGTAATCATGTACTTGAGCGTGCCGTTGTGGGAGTACTTGTCGTCGCGCGACAGCACCTCTTCGAACAGCACGAATAGCTTGCGGCTGCGCCAGGCGGTAAAGCTCGACTCCAACTGGTGCTGACTGGCCACCGTGCCGTAGTCGCCATAGATCGGCTGCATCACGTCTTGGAAGAACAGCGACTTGCCGGTGCCTTGCTTCTCTCCGAACATCAGCAGCGCGGTCTGCATCTTGGCGCCCGGGTGCTGCAACGGGTACGCAAGCCAGCGCAGGATCCATTCCATGGCTTCGTCGGCCCTGTCCTCTGCATCGCACAGTGAGGCCAGGAGCGCGAGGATCGGGCCGACGAGCGCGTCGTCCTGCTTGGGCGTCAGCGGCCAGCCGAGGAAGATGTTGACGTGACTGACCGGGTCGGCCTGCTGCGTCGGATCGAACACTAGATTGCGTGCCTCGATCGTCTTGCGCTGGGCATGCTCTTGCCACTTGCCGGTCAGCTCGGCGGTGTAGTCGGCGCGCACGGCGCCCAGCGACATGACCTGCTGGCCGATGCCGTCCCACACCGTTTCGGTGCCGCGCAGGAGCGTGAGGTTGTCGAGCATCTCGCCCAGCTTGCCGCCGCCCGCGCCTTCGACGGCCTTGCCGCCAATGAGGGTAGGAAGGGATTCGCGCATGATAGTGCGGCGCGTCGTGTCTTTCTCCCAGGCGCTGGCCAAGTCCTTGCCCACCCATGCGGCAAAAGCTGACTTCTTGAGCCGCTGCTTGCGCAGGCCATCCCAGATGTCCGTCGTTGGGTAGATCAGCTGCATGTGCGCGAGCAATACTTCGAGCGTCGGCACGCGGATGGAGGTGGCCACGTCGACGGGCGCCTCGGCAGCGGGTGCGTCTGGCATCGGCACATCGTCCAAGTAAGCCGGCGGCTCGGCGTCTGTCGGGCCCGATGTCGGAACCTGCGCCATCGTGAGGGCGAGGGAGCGCGCGGCCCGCACCTGGTCGCGCACGACGTTGAGCGATTCAGCCAGGTACAGGTCGTTGAAGTCTGAATCCTTGCTGTCGGCCCCACGCACCGCGAACGACGGCACGACCACCGAGGCATTGCCGACGATGCGGACCGCAGCGCGCGATCGCGACACACCAGCGTTCTCGAACTTGAGCAGGCGCACCATGCGGCCCGCGCGCAGGTCGGCCTCGACGTACGGCGTGCCGGCGGCATCTTCGCGCCAGGTCGCGCGTACGCGCACGATATCGCCCTTGGTCGACGTGAGCTCGTGATCGGCGCCGTCAATGACGGGCGTCCATTCGACGTCGAAGTCGGCCAGCAGTGACTCGGCCAGGCGCGCCACGACCCGCATGTCATCATCGGCAAGGAACAACAGATGGGCGGCGGGGAAGTCAGCGCGCAGACGCTTGGCGACGGGCAGCAAGTTGCCCGCGTTGAACGCCACCATGACGGGCAGGTCGAACTCGGTGGCCATGCGGACGGTTTCGCAGGTGGCATAGCCCTCGCCGATCGCGATCAGCGCAGGCGCATCCGTCGTCTTGCCCAGCAGGCAGCAGCCAGCAGCCATGTCGATGCCGGTGCTGAAACGCTTCTCACCATCCGGCTGGATGCGCTGCAGTCCGGCCAGCTTGGCACCCGTCTCGCTGTATTTGAAGACCGGGACGAGCAGCACGCCGTCGGCATCGACGCGGGTCTTTTCGCTGCCGACGCGCTTGCGCGCCAGGTAGGCCGAGGGTTGATCGCTGTCCGCAGCTGCGGCCCAGGCCATGCGCGCGCGGCTTGCCGCCATCTCGGATTTGCGCTGCTTGCGCTCAGCCTCGGCGCGCTCGTAAGCTGCCTGCTTGCGCTCGGCCTCGGCGCGCTCTTCGGCGGTGACGCCTTCCCAGTCCATCGTGACCGAGATCGCGTTCTGGCTCTGGCCCTGCCACACGCCGAAGGCGCCAGTGACGACACGGAGGCCTGAACTCAGATCAATTTCACGTAGGACGTACCACGCCTTCTTCTTCGGGCCGAAGCGGGTGATCTTGCCGTTGAAGAGGGGATGTCCGTCAGGCAGTGCAGGCAGGCCTTCGGCCTTCATCTGTTCGATGACCTGGTCAAGTGTTGCCATGGTCGCCTCCATTCGATGCGCGAAGCTGGGCCAGCATGCATTGCAGGTGCGCGAGGATGCGCGCCTTTTCTTCCGGGGTGCGCTCAACCGGATGGTCGTCGCACGCATCCCATTGGGCCCGGACGACTGGCCCAGGCGGTTGCTGATCAGCTGTCATTGGATTGATTCGGTGAAACGCCGGCCACGGCCGGGCGGCAATAAACTTGGAACATCAAGCCCATCAGCTCTTTCATGGTCTTGTGCATCTGCTGCGAAATGTCCTCAAGCTCAGACCGCTCGCGTCGGTCGATCTCGCCGTCTTTGATCGCATGGGTATAGGTGCCGGACAAGCGACCCAGCTCGGTGTACAACTCGTGGAACTTGTCATGCAGGCCCTCGCCAGTCGCCCCGTCACCCGTCGGCAGCTCGACAAATACGCCGCCGCTTGCGGCTGCGATCGCCTGTGCGAAGTGTGTAGTGCCAGCATGCGCCTGGATCAGCAACGCGGTATCAACGCGCATGCCGGAGCCTTTGACTTCGTACACGCGCGCCTCCAGCTGCGACCTGGTCATGCCAAGAGTCGCCGCAGTCCCGGTCCAGCCGTGAACCTTGATCATTTCCTGATAAGACGGCAAGAGTTCCATAGTGTTTCCTTCCGATTCTTGGGTATTGCTTTTCAAGCAAGGCGCTTAATATTTAGCATCATTTCCTAAATAATATTTCCTATGTGCAACTTAGAGAGCGCAATAAAATCCACTTGCTCCAAGAGCCAGCGGCCTAACGATTTGGTTATTCGGTTGACGGTTTGCGTCCAATCTGGCGAGCTAGTGTCTCTATCGGCTACCAGGGACGGGGGAAAGTTGAAATGGTCCTATGAACTCGGGCCCGGGGCGTTGGCCGCTAGCTCTACAGGTTCGGTCGAAACCTGATGAGCTGCGGCCAGCTTCTGGAGCGCACTCACAACAGCGTAGGACGGTCGCTTAATGCCCGCCTTACCAGCCTCCATATCGCTGATTGACGTTTGCTTGAGCCCAACGGCGCAACCGATCTGCGTTTGGGTAAGCCCAGCCTTCCGGAGGCTCGAAATTGTGTAAGGGATGTCCATGAACACCATTATGGGAACTCCGGTATTTTCTGTCAACCGGAAAACCGGTTTAATGCTGCGCGATAATACCGGTATGTCGATAAGCGCACGTTTAAAGCAAGCCCGGAAAGATGCCGGCATGACTCAAGGTGAGTTGGCCGCACGCAGTGGGCTGAAGCAAAGTACTATTTCCGACCTCGAGACTGGAAAATCACAGGGGACAACTTACGTTGCGTCCCTCGCACAGGCTATGGGGGTGAGCCCTCTATGGCTGGAGGCCGGAAAGGGTGCCAGGAACGTAGACTTGCCTGGTCCTCCAGCTGCCCTGAAGGACGACAGCCCATTTCTAAAGAGCGTCGTCCCAATCCGTATTGGCGATGAGCCAGAAACTGTCCCCATACGCAAAGTGAAACTTAAACTGCGCGCTGGGGTGGCAGGGTATGAAACTGAACCGATCGCTGACGATGGCGGCGTACTCCATATGCCGCTCTTCCTCATCGAAAGTAATAACTTGGTGCCGCATCAGCTCCTGGCGATGCCTATTAAAGGCTGTAGCATGGAGCCAATGCTATTCGAGGATGATCTGGTCGTGATCAATACTGCCGACCGGGAGCCAAGAAGCCGAGAGCTGTATGCTGTGAACTTCAACGGCGAGGCATGTATCAAGCAGCTGATACACAAGGCTGGCGAATGGTATCTGCACTCATTGAATCCTGACTTCGGCCCGTTGAACGTCCGTAGCGGCCAGTGCGATATCGTTGGGCGGGTTGTCTATCAACCTGGACGCATGGTCACAGGCAGGCTATAACATGTGTAACTGGAGAAACCATTGGCGTTGAAACCTTGTGCAGAGTGCGGTGCGCGGATTAGCACCGAGGCGGAAGCGTGCCCACATTGTGGTGCCAAGCCACGCGTGAGCATGGGCCCCATTGGGCGGGTCATTTTGGGACTCATCGCCGTGAGCGTCGGAATCTCAGTGTTCTCATCAAGAGGTGATGAAAAACCCGTCGACAAGCCCCGTCCGATTGCCAAAATACCAGAGCAAATTGAGGCCGAAGCAGCGGATAAGTCACGCTCTCAGCGGGCGATTTTCGTAGTGACTGCCCTTAGGCACGGCCTGCGCGATCCCGACTCAGTAAAGTGGGAATCCATTTCCGTGAGTGACGACGCAAGCGTAGTGTGCGTCGAGTACAGGGCAAAAAATGGCTTCGGTGGCGTTAATTTCGAGCAGACTGTCTATACAAAAGGGAAGTTCAGCACTGCCGCAAAGCCATGGAATCGTCACTGTGCAGGCAAGCAACTGAACGATCTAAAGCCCATGGTTGAGTACGTCTTGAAACGATCTAGCTAATCGCAAGCATTGGCACCACCCTGAGCCTCGCTATCGCGGGGTTTTTTTTCGTCAAGAATATGGGAAAACCGGTTGACTTGAAATACCGGAATCCCCATAATTGCTCCATCAACTTCGATGGAACTCGCATGAACACCTACCAAGTCACCGTCCGTACTGCCGGCACCGCGCACGTGTTCAGCGCAATTGCCGCGTCATCTGCCGATGCCTTTGAGGACGCCGCAGCTAAGTTTGCAGACGTCCCCTGCGGTATCACTGTCATGACCAAGGCAGGCTGATGATCACCGTCGCCAGCCTTCGCACCGCCATTGCTAACTGCGTTGCCCAGGTAAGCAAAGACGCGCCGACCGACGCCGAGCTGCGCGTCACTTCATTCGTCGCGCGTCTCTCCGGCAGCATGGAATCGCTCGGCGACCACGAGCTTGACGCGATGATCTGGGGCCTGTTCGACATACCGCCTCCTGCCCCGCTGTGCGCCGCACGCGTAATCAATCCGATTCCGATGCCCGATCCTGCGCGGTTCTGGGGGTAGTCATGGGCTTCCTATCCCTATACCGCTACTACCGCTTCCTCGGCATGCCGCTCGTTCAGTCGATCCGCCTGGCGCGCCATCATCGGATACACGTGAGCTGACCATGCAACGTATCTCGCCCGACAGAGCGTCCCTTGAAATTGTGCACCGCGCGCTTCACACGGACGCCCGACTGGACGAGATGCTCGAACACCCGGCCCTCAAGATCATCTTGGAGGCTCTCGCCCGCCGGCACATGCAGCGCCGCGCACGGATCGATGTGAAGAAGCTGCAGGCCAACGACCACGATTGAACACCCGATGACTACACCGAACAGCCAGC
Organism: Telluria sp. LT1R51-2; assembly: GCF_059685775.1. NCBI lineage: Bacteria > Pseudomonadati > Pseudomonadota > Betaproteobacteria > Burkholderiales > Oxalobacteraceae > Telluria > Telluria sp. LT1R51-2. The sequence continues at coordinate 3,845,329 of NZ_JCASIM010000001.1, forward strand.
CCCCGAACAATGCCTTCGTTTCGCTCAAGGTCGCCGCCGAGAAGAAGATTCACGGCGACGACGTCTCGAAGGTGACGTCGTTTGCCGTCGCCCCACACCTCCTGGAGATCGAGGAAGGCTTCAATGCCCGCCCGCTGAACCCGGAACACGTGGCGGAGATGTCGCTGGCCATGCGCAACGGCGCCACGTTCCCGCCGCTCGAGGTGCGCGTCGACGATGGCCACATCCTGATTGTTGACGGTCACCACCGCCACGCCGCAGCGCTCAAAGCGATTGCCGACGGCTTCGAGGTCAAGGCACTGGACTGTCGCCACTTCCGTGGCAACGACGCCGACCGCGTCGCGCACATGCTCAACAGCGCATCCGGCCTCGCGCTCACGCCGCTACAGCTCGGCGTCCAGTACCGCAAGCTGCTTGGCTTCGGCTGGACCGAACCGCAGATCGCGAACCGTCGCGGCAAGTCGGTCCAGCACGTCAAGGACATGGTCCAGCTGGCCGAGGCCAACAGTGACGTGCACCAGGCGGTGAACGCTGGCCTGATCTCCGGTACCGCCGCACTCAAGATGGTTAAACAGCACGGCAGCAAGGCCGGCGCAGTCATCCAGGAAGGCCTGGAGCAGGCCAAGGCCGAGGGCAAGGAGAAAGTCACTCCTCGCGCACTGGCACGCCGCTCCAGCCCCAAGGTGACAGACAAGCAGATCGTTGACTGGATGGTTGAAAACATCAAGTTCAGCCAGGCATACATCAGTGACAAGGCGCGCTACTACGAGCTCGACCTGTCCGTGCCCCACGGATCAGCAGACAGTGACGATCTGCGCACCCTTATCGCCAACGCAATTTCCTACAGCACTACCACCTGAAAGGACCACCATGAATCGCAAAACCATCGGCCCCGGCTCGCCTGTCACCTTCGACAGCGAAGTGGGACCACAAAGCGGCACCGTCATCGAATTGAAGACGGACATCGGCAACAGCGCTCGCGTCGCGTTCGTACGCGTCAATGGCACTCTGGACGGTGCACCGTGGCGCGTCCCGGTGAACGAGCTGCAACACAAGGAGGTCGCGTAACCATGAATACGACTGCCATCTCCGCAACGCTGGCTCGCCTTGGACATGCCCACCTCGACGCGGTGGAGACGGCAGAATGTCCTTCCAGTAAATCGCATCGCGACGCTAAGCGATCGTTCCGCAAGCACATCGACATGGTCACCAGTGCCGTGGCTCTTCTTGAACAAGAGCGCGAGAAAGCCTGGACGCCTGTCGACGAGCGACTGCCCGACAACGACCTACTGGTGCTTATTGCGGTGAACGATGACGATACATGGACCGGTTACCACGTCAATGGAGCGTGGCGATATTCGGATGGATTCCCGATCGAAAAAGAACGCGTAACGCACTGGATGCCGATGCCGACGCCACCGGCAAGGAAGCCAGAATGAAGCGCGACGATTTCACCTTCTCCCTGGGCTTCGGCCACGAGCGCATCGCGGACAACTTCGCTGGCGGCGGCGGCGCAAGCGAAGCAATCCGCCAAGCCTATGGCCGCGATCCCGACATCGCCATTAACCACGACGGCGAGGCACTGGCGATGCACGCAGCGAACCACCCGACCAGTCGACACATCCGCGAGGACGTGTTCTTGGTCGACCCGATGAAGGAGATCGGAGACGGCCCGCTCGGCGCGGCGTGGTTCTCACCGACCTGCACGCACTTCTCCCGCGCAAAGGGGTTCAACATACTCGACCAGACCACGCGCGGCCTAGCATGGGTCGTCTTGAAGTGGGGCGTGCTGCTGGCACCGCGCACGATCTACTTGGAGAACGTCGAGGAGTTCCAAGGCTGGGGACCACTGGACGAAAAGGGCCGACCGATCAAGGAACACAAGGGCCGCACCTTCGCCGCGTTCGTGCTGGCGTTGACCACTGGCCTGCCGAAGGACCACCCTGACCTGGCCGAAATCCGTGCAACGCTGGGCGATGACTTCTCGCTCGAGCGAATCTACGCAGGCCTCGGATACAAGGTCGAATGGCGCGTACTGCGCGCCTGCGACTTTGGCGCCGGCACCATCCGCAAACGCCTGTTCATGGTGATGCGCCGGGACGGCATTGCGATCCGCTGGCCAGCACCGACGCACGGCGATCCGGCCTCGAAAGAAGTCAAGTCCGGGAAGCTGCTGCCGTTCGTGACCGCCGCCGACTGCATCGACTGGTCAATCCCATGCCGGTCGATCTTCGACCGCAAGAAGCCGCTGGCGATCAACACGCTGCGCCGAGTGGGCCGCGGGTTCGAGCGATACGTGAAGGACGCTGCACGGCCGTTCATCGTCCCGCTGACGCACCAAGGCGCCGACCGCATCAATTCCGTCGATGCGCCACTGCCGACGATCACGTGCGCGAACCGTGGAGAGCTTTCGCTTGTCTCGGCCTCACTCGTTCAGATGGGTTATGGAGAGGCGCCCGGCCAAGCGCCGCGCGCGTTGGACATCGAGGAGCCGCTGGGCACGATTGTCGCCGGTGGCATCAAGCACGCGATGGTCGCAGCGTCGCTCGTCCAATACTACAAAAGCGGTAGCCAGAACGTCGCAGTCGACCGGCCAATGCCGACCATTGTCACGAAGGACCGCGTCGGCGTCACGTGCGCCTACCTGTGCAAACACTACCAGGGCGGCGTCGGTGTGCCCGTCGACCAGCCAGCGCCGACCGTGACGACGTCCGACCACAGCTCGCTGATCACCGCGCACCTGGTCGGCATTGACAATCAGAGCAACGGCGATCGTGACACCTGGGACGTGGCACGCCCACTCGGCACGGTGGTCACCGAGAACCGCCATGCGGTCGTGACGAGCAACCTGGTGAAGCTGCGCGGCACCAGCACCGCGGCCGCAACCGACGAACCGCTCGGCACCGTCAGCGCAGGCGGCCAACACCACGCGGAGATGCGCACCACGCTCACGCCGCCTGGTTTGACCGCCGAGCGCCGCCAGCAGATCCGCGCCTTCTTGCGCGAGTACTGCCCAAGCCTCAAAGATGCCGACCACCCCGAACTAGTGACGATCAATGGCGAGCTGATGGAAGTCGCCGATATCGGCCTGCGCATGCTCGTGCCACGCGAGCTGGCCAACGCGCAAGGGTTCCCGCCCGACTACATCCTTGACCCCTTCTACACGAAGGCCTGCAAGCGTGGCCGCACGACCACGAAGCGCCTTTCGGGTAGCGCCCAGGTGCGCATGATCGGCAACAGCGTGTCGCCGCCGCCGGCCGTCGCCGTGCTGCGCGCGAACAACGCTCACGAGCAGCTGATGGCGAGGGCGGCATGACCAGCTGGGGAACCCCGAGCAGGATCAGCTCAGATCTCTATCGCGAACGCACGGCAGCGACAGCGCCTGTCTCGCTTCGCCGCCGCCGGTGCACGTGCGGCAAGGTAGTCACGGCAAAGCAGCTGACGCAGTACGGCGCGTGCGCCGCGTGCGTGCTATGCACGCCAAGCCAGGCAAAGGAGGCGCGGTGACAGGACCTGTACCGAACAACCAGGACGAGCCGAACGATGTCGAGGCATACCGGCACCATTTGCTCCTGCTCAAGTCCATGCACTGCTGCCGGCCAGTGGTCTACCAGGGTTTGAACCAATACATCACCTGCCTGACCGCGAACCGCGACGGCGGGCGCATCTCGATGACGGTTTACCTGGCCGGCAAGCCGGGCGCCATCGACAGCAGCCAGATTCAAATTCAACACGCAGCCCAAGAACGGAAGACAGCATGACGAAACAATCAACCAACACGCCGCAGCAGTCGCTGCGTGCGCTGATCGCAGACAACGCGTACGTCGCAGGGTTCCAGACGATGGGGCAGTACCGCGCGGCCCTACTGCAGCAAGCCGATGACGACGCAAAAGACGCTGTGCGCTATCGCTGGTTACGAGACAAGAGCGAGCCGGGGATCTGCGCCTTCTATATGTCTGTTGGGCAGGCGTTCAAGGGCGTCAAGTTTGCGCAGGAGACTGTGGATGAAGCTATAGACGCAGCGCGTGCCACCCAGATCGACGGCAGCCCTGGAAAAGAGGCATGAATACTGCTATCAACGCAGGAGGCACACCGATGTACAACGACAGCGACCTCATCACCCGACTCGCCGCCGAGCTGGCAAAGCAACTCAGGCCGGCATTGCCAATTGAAATCGACTTGTGGGATATCGCAACCATTGCAAACTACCTCAAGCGCAGCGAGTCAGTCGTGCGCGAGCGCATGGCGTGTTTGCCTGACTTTCCGAAAGCGATCCGGTTGCCGTCGACCCGATCAGCGCGTGGCCAAGCATTGTACCGAGCTAAGGAGGTCATTCAATGGGCCGCTCGATATCAGGATAAAAACTGAATTGAAACTGACAAAAATTTGAACCCTACGTTGCCAACGATTTGCTCATCGCGTATTATTTGAAACGGAAATTCCTCCTCACCATCTACGTTGTTAAAGTAAAAGTTTAATCTAGTTATTATTGATTATAATAATTTATTGATAGGGACTACATGATTAAGGCTCATTTGAGTTTGCTACAGTTTTTTGATGACACAGTTATTCCTATGAAAGAAAACAGTGTAGTTGTCATCGTAGGTCCAAACAATTCGGGGAAAAGCTCGGTGCTTGCAGCAATCCGGTATAAATTGACAGGACAGGCGAGTGGCCCAGGACCGCTCAAGTCTATCTCACTGCAAAAAACGACAACAATTAAGCAAATTGAGAATGCGCTTGGCCCGTATTTGGATGGACAAGGTAATTATCAGATCCCTGGGTACGGTTTTCACATATCTCATCTCGGAGGGTGGTGGGAGGGTCCTGGCCCCGACGTGGGTCCATATTTTTCTAGTCAGCTCCTATGTGAACTAACAACCAGATCACGCTTAGCAGATTGTGACCCACAGCCATCTGGTGATATTAGGGTCTCGCAAGCTCTAACTCATCCTTTTCAAAAAATGTATCGGGATGAGAGTCTAGAAAAGAGAACTTCAGAAATCTTTCGAAAAGCCTTTAAACGCGACTTGGTTGTGCATAGAGGAGCGGGCAACATTATCCCGGTTTATGTCGGAAGCAGCCCTCAAGTTGAAGATGGGGAAGATAGAATCTCATTAAGCTATCTCAAGCGAGTCGAAGCTCTCGACAAAATTGAACTGCAGGGTGATGGCATTCGTAGCTTTACATCTATTGTAAGTCGGGTAATCACTGAAAGTCGGCCAATCCAACTGATCGACGAGCCAGAAGCGTTTCTTCCGCCACCACAAGCTCGGCTGCTTGCACGAAGCATTCTGAACGAATCCACAGAGCGGCAGACAATCATCGCGACACACAGTAGCGATGTGCTAAGAGGGTTACTTTCTGACGACACTGCTAGGCTCAGCGTAGTAAGGTTAATGCGCCCATCGGGTGAGACACGCGCCCATCATCTAGAAGCGTCACAAGTGACCGAGCTCTGGCGCGATCCTATTCTACGATTTAGCAACGTCCTTGACGGGCTATTTCACGATGGCGTAATCCTCACAGAAGCAGATGCTGATTGTCGGTTTTATGAAGCACTTTCTGTTGCTTCTGTCAGTGACGAAGATCGGCCAGACATTCATTACTCGTATACTGGAGGAAAGGATCGTTTGCCGGTAGTTATTAAAGCCTTATATGCACTTCAAGTTCCTGTCGCTACCCTTACCGACTTTGACGTACTCAATAATGAGCAGCCATTGAAGCGAATTGTCGAAGCACATGGAGGGGAATGGAACAACGTCGATGCGGACTGGAAGATTGTCAAGAAAGCTGTGGAAGAAAATAAGATGTTCACAGATGGTGACAGCTTTCGAGAAAAGATTACAAAGGAATTACAAACTTACGCAACGGGCACGGTAGTTCCAAAGGCAACTTTGAAGGCTATTGAGAAGTTGACTAAAAGTGCATCCGCGTGGAGCTATGCTAAAGATAGTGGTATTGCAGCAATTCCACCTGGCGAACCCACAGTAGCTGCGAATCGCCTACTTGGTAAGCTGAAAAAGTTAGGAATCTTTGTTGCTCCTAATGGGGAGATGGAGGGCTTCTGCCGTTCGATTGCTGGACACGGTCCTCGATGGGTTGAAGCAGCGGTAACGCAGAGAAACCTGGCAACGGATATAGAGTTCACAGCTGCACGCAATTACGTTAAGGAAATTAACACTTACCTTCGTGGCATAAGTTGAGGCTGGTTAGTAATCAATTTAGGAAATCACTTACGATAGCTCTACTCATCTACAGACCAACACAGTTACTCATTAATTACGCATTGCGCGTCTAACATATTGATTTCATTGGTTAGGCGATTCCGGCCGGAGGCACCACCTACTCGCAGCACTTAGTCGTATCACGCTAAAACCCGTTACCTTTTTAAGGAAGTGCGGGTTTTTTGCTATCCCCCCTCAGCATCATCAAGGTTGACTGTCCAGCACCTTCGCAGGTGGCCTGATCGTCAACATCGATCTATTCCTTCCTGCACTACCGACATTGAGCATGTGCTCGTTGTCCCAAATCTAAACCCAGGTGCTGACTTGACTCGTGCAAAGCTGAGGCCGTGTCCGAATGTCAGACCTGACCCCAGCTCCTATGCTCGTTGTGCCAAATCTAAAGCCAGGTGCTGACTTGACTCGTGCAAAGCTGAGGCCGTGTCCGAATGTCAGACCTGACCCCAGCTTCCCCAGCTTCCTATCCAGGCGCACTTCGTTGCCTCCGGGCTACGATCCCTACGCGTCATCACGTCAAATTTGTCGAAGATAATTACACTACCCTTGATCACAATCAAAGCGGTACTCATAAGTCATTGATTTCTCACCAATTCTCACATTGGCCTAGTTATTGCTTAGTTAAGGAGACAAACCAATATTTTAAGGAATAGTAATGAAAAGCATTTTTATGACACTGGCAGTGGCTGGCGTGATGGCAATGAGTGGCGCCGTTCAGGCTGCGCCGATCTTGTATTCGCAAGTCGGCACGCAGAACACTGCGACGTACAGCTTCACTGCAGCAACGACCGGCAATCTGACCGGCTATTTTGCTGGTTCCAAAGCTGACTATGAGAACGAAGTCGGCATGATGGTCAATGGCGTCGCTACCGGCCTGTTCGGCTTGAACAACAAGACCTCGGCATATGGTCAGGCCTTCAACTTCGGTAACGTTGTTGCTGGCGACGTCCTGGTCTTTGTGTTGTCGAATATCAAGCCAGGCAACATCGGCCCTTGGTACTCGCAAACGAATCTGAACAGCGATCTGACCAACCACGTCTATTCGTCGTATTACGCGGGCGATGACCGTCTGAGCGCCGGTACGTATGTTGCATTCGAAGACAAGCCACGTGGTGGCGACTTCAACTACAACGACATCAGCTTCGTGTTCTCCAATGTCACGACGGAAGTGCCTGAGCCTGCGTCGATCGCTCTGCTGGGCCTGGGTATCGCAGGTCTGGGTCTGAGCCGTCGCAAGAAAGCGATCAAGGCATAACGATCGCCTGCTGCATTGTCAGGCAAGCGGCATGCGTGCTGCGGGCCTGACCTTCGCACAGTCGCGTGGTTGATCAAGCGGCGCAATATGCCAGAACGGCAGTAAGCCGCCTGCATTCGTACCACACCAAAAACTCGTCATCCTCCCAGGATGCGCGGGTTTTTTGCTATCTGCCGGCCGGATCCACAGGCGCGACCGATGCTGCGCCCTCCACAGGCAGCCGAATCGCAAAGGTCGCTCCCCGTCCCCGCCCTTCACTGCTGACACTGAGCGTGCCCTCATGCAGCTCGACGATGCGCCGCGCAATATACAGCCCCAATCCCAGCCCGGTGGCATTGTCATGCTGCTGCAGCTTGAACGCGCCAAACACGTGCGGCAGATCGTCCGCTTCGATACCCTGCCCCGAATCGGCGATATCGATCTCGACCCATCCCTCGCTGCGCCGGATGCCGATGCGGATCACCCCGCCGACCGGCGTGAACTTGACCGCATTGAACAGCAAGTTCCAGCACACCTGCTGCAGCCGCTGCCCATCGGCCTCGAAGCGGATGTCCGCGCCATAATCGGCGGGCGTCACCTGCATCAGTATCTGCTTGGCATGCGCGTGCGGCTCCACCGTGGCGATGGCTTCGCGCAGCACTTGCCCCAGCACGATCGGCTTGCGCACGATGGACATCTGCCCGGTCAGCGTGCGCGCCGCGTCGATCAAATCGTCGACCATGCCGGCTTCCTGGCGCACGTGCACGCGCATCGATTCCAGGCCGCTGACGGCCTTTTCCGGCAGGTCGGGAATCGTGCGCAGCATCAGCTCGATGCGCATCGACAGCGCCGACAGCGGCGTGCGCATCTCATGCGAGACGGTTGCCAGGAACAGCTCGCGTGTGCGGTTCACGCGCGTCAGATCATCGATCGTTTCGCGCTGGCGGTCGAGCGTGCTCGAGAGCGTAAGCAGCAGGGTTTCATAGGTGGCCATGCGCTGCGCCGATACGGGCGCGTCGAGCCGCACCTCGCTCCACAGCAGATGGCCCGACACGCCGATCTGTCGGCCGATGCGCTCGCAGGCCAGGGGCGAGCTGAAATCGGCAAAGCGCCAGCCGAACACCAGCACGCCATACACGTCGCCATGCAAGAGCAGCGGCAACGCGCGCACGCAGAAGCCTTCGCTGAATTCGCTGGCGCCCGGTGCGCCCTGCTGGCAGACGTCGCGCGCCAGGCTGCGCTCGAGCGCAGTACCGGGGCCATCCTCGGCCCACAACGTCGACTGCTCGGCGAGGAAGGTCGACATGCGCGAGCCGGTCAGCGGACCGATGCGGCGCACGCCGGTCGCATCGTAGACGGACGTCACCAGCCCGGTCGCCTCAGTGTACTGGCGCAGCGGCGCGCGCCAGTCGTCCCAGTCGATGGGTGGCTTGTCGGGCAGGTCGACGGTGATCACCGGTTCGTTTCAGCCGGTTGGTGCGTCGACTCGGGCATGGGCTCGCCATGGGCGACGGCCTCCTCGATGATCGGGCTCTGGCGCGATGGGGACCGCGACAACAGGCCGTAATACGACGAGAACGGCAACTGCGGTACAGCCTGGGTATTGTTGTCGCTTTCGTCCAACAGACTCAGGCCGCCCACGCCGATCGTGTATTCGCGCGTGACTTGCAGGTTGCGGCTGCCGCGCACTTTCGGTACCGCCAGCGCACGCCGCAGCACGGTGGAGATTTCGACGTAGTTGAGCAGGATGATGTTGTCGACCAGGTGCGAGCCCTTGAGCTCTTCGCTGATCTGCGACACGCCCAGCAGTTCCGGGCTTTCGTAGTTGAACAGCGTCGTGGCCAGCCGGTTCTTGAAGAAGCTCGCCAGCGCGTACAGGTAATCGGCTACTTCACTGCGGCTGGTCATTTCATACACGGCGATCGAATCGAACACCACGCAGTCGATGCCTTCCTTTTCCACCAGCTTGATGATGCGGTCGAAGTGCACGTCCAGCTCGAGTTCGAGCGGCGACTCGTAATGGATGAACAGGTCGCCCGCATCGACCAGCGCCTGCAGATCAAAGCCGAGGGGCTTGGCGTTGCGCATCAGCTGGCGTGCGTGTTCGTCCAGGCTTACCAAGAGCGCCTTGTGGCCGTTCTTGATCGCGTCGCTCAGGAACTGCACGCTGAGCACCGTCTTGCCGGTGCCGGAAATGCCGCTGACCAGCGTCACCGAGCCCTTGTAGATACCGCCGTCCATCATCTTGTCGATCGCGGGCGAGCCGGTCGACAGGCGTTCTTCCGAGGTCGGCTGGTCGGGCGAGATCACCGGGCGCGACTGGGCGCGGCGGTACACGTGCACGCCCTGATGCGCCTCGATGCGCATGGTGTGGCTGCCGCCGATGAAATCCTGGCCGCGCGACTTGGCCACCGTCAGGCGGCGATGCACGCGGCGGCGCGCTTCTTCGAGCGTGAGCGAGATGATCGTGTCGAACACGAAGCGTTCATGGGCCAGCACGCCGCCGAGCGACGCGTCCTTTTCGGCCGTGACCATCGTCGTCACGCCCAGGCGCGTGAGGCCTTCGATCAGCAGGTGCACGTCTTCGCGGAACGGGATGTCGTTGCCTTCTGCGTACAGGCGCAGTGGCGTCAGGCCGTCGATCAGCAGGCGCCTGGCGCCCATCGCCAGCAGCGCCGCCGAAAATGCCCCGTCGCTGCTGCGAAATTCGCTCATCAACACTGCCGGACTGGTCTGGATGATCTTGATCCTGCCCTGGTCGATCATGCCCTGCAGATCCCAGTCGAAGCCGGCGGCGTCGCGCAGCAGCTTGGCCGGGTCGAGCTCGAACGAGACGATGGCGCCCGGCTCGTCGAAGTCGACGGCGCCGCGGTAGATGAAGCCCAGTCCCAGCGTCGTCTTGCCCGCACCGGGCGGCCCTTCGACGAGCAGGTTGTTATTGCGTGGGATACCACCGTGCAAGATCTCGTCCAGCCCCACAATCCCTGTCTTCACCAACCCGCTCATGAACTCACCTTTTTTGCAGAATGAACCAGCTTATCATGTGTACAAGCTGCGCTCCAGCAGTAGCGGCACGTGGCCGATTCTTGACCCTGGCAAGCCCATGATCTATTGTGTCGAATGATGCTGTAGAACAATCCTGCCTGCGCTCTCTACTACCCCGCGCCGGTCGTCATATCCGTACTTCCTGTACGCTCTCCCGATACGCAAAGGCCGCCGCCCGCATCCATGGAACAACAGCACACTCCCCTCAGCGACGCGGTCCGGCACATCGTCGATGAAGCATTGCAGGCCGCCGCACACGAAACCGCAGCCGGCCAGCCGGCGCAGGCCGAGGCGCTGTACCGCGCCGTGCTCGACCTTGCTCCCGGCTATCCCGATGCCCACTTTGGCCTTGGCATGCTGGCGCGCCACGCAGGCGACCTGGCCACCGCGATCCCGCACCTGACCGAGGCCCTGCAGGGCGCCACGGACGAAGGCCGTTACTGGCTCGCGTACATTGAGGCGCTGATCGCCGCGCGCCAGTTCGCCACGGCGACCGACTTGATCGCCCTGGGGCGCAGCCATGGCCTGGCCGGGCCAGAGGTCGATGCGTTCGAACAGCAACTGGCGACGACCGGCACGCCAGACCCCGACACCATCGACGCTGCCACCGCGCTGTTCGCATCCGGGCGCCTGGACGAAGCCGGCTATGCGGCGCAGTTTCTGACCGAGCAGTTTCCACAGCATCCATTTGGCTACAAGCTGCTGGGCGGCATCCATCATCTGCAGGGCAATCTGCAGCAGGCCCTCGAGTCGATGGAGGTCGCCGTGCAGTACGCGCCGGACGACGCCGAGGCGCTGAGCAACCTGGGCTTGCTGCTGCGGAGCGCAGGCCGGCTGGCCGACGCGCAGGCCGTGCTCGAACGCGCCGTCGCGTTGCGGGCCGACGATGCCCACGCCCACAACCACATGGCGCTCACCCTGCTCGACGCCGGGCGCTTGAACGAAGCGCATGCCAGCGCCAGCACCGCGCTCGCGCTCGATCCGGGCCATGCGCAGGCCGGCAATACGCTCGCGATGATCCTGCAGCACCAGAGCCGCGCGCTCGAAGCGGTCGCTGCTTACCGCAGCGTGCTGGCGCGCGATCCGCACAACACCGATGCGCACAGCAATATGCTGTTCTGCATGAGCCAGGTGAGCAGCATCGGTCCCGATGCCCTGTTTGCTGCGCACCGCGCGTTCGGACAGCAGCTCGAAGCGCGCATCGGCGCGTCGCGCACCACCTGGGCCAACACGCCGGACCCCGAGCGCCCCCTGCGCGTCGGCCTCGTCTCGGGCGACCTGCGCAACCATGCGGTGGCCGCGTTCATCGAACCGCTGCTGGCGCGCCTGGCGGACCGGCCCGGCCTGGCGCTATACGCCTATTACAACTATCCGGTGCACGATGCGGTCACCGCGCGCTTGCGCAGCCACATGGCGCAGTGGCGCGACGTGGCCGGCCTGGACGACACTGCGCTGGACGCGCAGATCGTCGCCGATGGCATCGATATCCTGATCGACCTGGCCGGCCACACCGCCCACAACCGGCTGCCGGTTTTTGCGCGCAAGCCTGCGCCACTGCAGGCGACCTGGATCGGCTATCCGGGCACCACGGGGCTGGCGGCGATGGATTACTACCTGACCGATCGCTTCATCCTGCCGGCCGGCCAGTACGACCACCTGTTTACCGAAAAGCTCCTGCGCTTGCCCGTCTCGGCGCCGTTCCAGCCGGCCGCCGACGCGCCCGACGTCGTCGCGCCCCCGGCGCTGGTCAATGGGTACGTCACGTTCGGCAGCTTCAATCGCCTTAGCAAGATCAGCCGCGAAGTCGTCGCGGCCTGGGCCGGCTTGCTGCGCGCCGTACCCACTGCGCGGCTGCTCGTGGCCGGTCTGCCCCAGCACGGTCACGAGAGCCTGCTGGCATGGTTCGCCGAAGAAGGCATCGCGCCGGAGCGCCTGTGCTTTCATGGCCGCACCGGCATGCACGATTATCTGGCCCTGCACAACGAGGTCGACATCTGCCTCGATACCTTCCCGTACTCGGGCGGCACGACAACGCTGCACGCGATGTGGATGGGCGTGCCGACGCTGACGCTCGCGGGCGAAACCGCCGCCGGCCGCCAGACGGCCTGCATCCTCGAACACAATGCACTGCCCCAGTTCATCGCGCACGACGCCGCCGCCTTTGCCGCACAGGGCGCGGCCGCGTGCAGCGACCTGCCCGCACTGGCCGCGCTGCGCGCCGGCATGCGCGACCGCTTCCCGCCCACCACGTCCGGTCCCATGAACCGGATCGCCGACAGCGTCGAGCACGCGTTGCGGCTGATCTGGCGGCGCTGGTGCGCAGGCGAGCCGGCTACCAGCTTCGACGTGCCGATGCCGCCAAAGCGCAAGCCGCAGCACGAGCCACACCAAACGCTGCCTCAGCAAACCGATGATGTGCCGGTCCCGGTGCCGGTGCCGGCCGCAACCCCGATCCGCGTCACCCAGCCGCACCTGCCGCCGCTGGACGATTTCATTCCCTACCTCGAGCAGATCTGGGAGAGCAAATTCCTGACCAATGGCGGCCAGTTCCACCAGCAGCTCGAGGCGGCGCTGTGCGATTACCTGAGCGTCGCGCATATCTCGCTGTTCGCCAATGGCACGCTGGCCCTGATGACGGCCTTGCAGGCGCTGGGTATCGAGGGCGAGGTAATCACCACGCCGTATTCGTTCGTCGCCACCAGCCACGCACTGCTGTGGAACGGCCTGCAGCCGGTCTTTGCCGACATCGACCCGGTCACGTTCAACCTCGATCCGGCCCGCATCGAAGCGGCGATCACGCCGCGTACCACGGCCATCATGCCGGTGCACTGCTACGGCATCCCGTGCGACGTGGCGGCCATCGAGCGCATCGCCCGCAAGCACGGCCTGAAGGTCATCTACGACGCGGCCCATGCGTTTGGCGTGCGCCAGAATGGCGCCAGCATCCTGCGCCACGGCGACCTGTCGGTGCTGAGTTTTCATGCGACCAAGGTCTTCAATACCTTCGAAGGTGGCGCGATCATCTGCCACGACGCCGCCACCAAGCGTCACATCGACCTGCTCAAGAACTTCGGCATTCAGGACGAGCAGACGGTCGTGGCGGCCGGCATCAACGGCAAGATGAACGAGGTGAGCGCCGCCTTCGGCCTGCTGCAACTGCGCAGCATCGACGCCGCGCTCGCGCAGCGCCGCCAGATCGCCAAGCACTATCGGCGCCTGCTGGCGGCGGTTCCCGGCATCGATCCGATGCCCGAACTCGGTGACGACGCCAACAACAGCTACTTCGCGGTGCTGGTGCGCGACAACTACCCTCTCAGCCGCGATGCGCTGCACCAGAAGCTGCACGACGCAGGCATCCACGCGCGCCGGTATTTCTACCCCCTGATCAGTCACTTTCCGATGTACCGCGCCATGCCATCCGCAGCGCCTGCAAATCTGCCCCACGCCAACGTGATCGCAAATCAGGTCATCTGCCTTCCCATCTATCCGGCCCTCGCAGCGCAGGACGTCGAGCGCATCGTCGGCCTGCTCGCGTCATCCTGACGAACCACAGGACACACCATGACCATCCAGCCATTTCACCATGCGACGCTTGCCGATTTCAACGCGCTCGCCAGCCACGCCGATACCGCCTTCGACGACCTGCATGCGTTCGACGAGGTCTACTTCCTGGGCGACCATACCGGCAGCTTTGCGCTGCGCGCCAACACCATCGCCAGGTCGCTGGCCAATTTTGCCGGCATCGCCGTGTTCTCGGTCTCGCCCGAAAAGCGCACCCGCATCGCGCAGCAGTTGCCGCTGCGGGTCAACTGGGGATTCATCGAGATCGCCGACCTGGTCGCGCGCGCGGCCAGCAAACGCATCGTCGTCATCGATTTCAACGACAACCTGACCGGCAAGCAGGTCGGCGCGAAGATCGCGGCGCAGGGCGTGCCGGTGCGCGACTGCCTGTACGCGATGCACCAGCTGGATAACGTCCACACCTACCAGACCGTGCGCGAGGAGCGCGAGCACGTGGTAGCCAACCTGCCCCAGTTCATCGCGCTGGCCGGGCGTTTCAGCGACGACTGGTCGCGCACCACGCTGCTGGCGCGCCTGCGCGCCTTTCTGACGCTCGATCGCCGCCCGCTGATCGAAGCGGCGTTCCCGCTCGCTGAATTCATGAACAGCTTTTCCACCCAGGCGGGGCTGAAGGTCGGCACAAACGACATCTTCATCGATGCCGGGGCGGCGCACGGCGACACGGTATCCCACTTCTTCCACATCGCGCGCGGCCAGTACCGCGCGGTGCATGCGTTCGAGCCCGACGCCACCAACTTCGCGGCGCTGCGCAACCTGGCCGCGCACCTGCCTGACGTGCACCCATATTTCGCTGGCCTGGGCGCAGAAGATGGCGAGGTCGATTTCTACGAAAACCCGGACAACCGTTTCGGCAGCAACTTCGCCGGCGGTGGCATCAAAACCACGATGAAGATCATGACCGTCGACAGCGTCGTCGATGAAGCCACGGTCATGAAGATCGATGTCGAAGGCTGGGAAGCACAGGTGCTCGAGGGCGGCGCGCGCACGATCGCCGCCTGCAAGCCGGACATGACCATCTCGGCCTACCACTATGCGAAGGATATTCCGGCGCTGCTGGCCACGATGGATGACATCGCCCGCTACCAGCACGTGGCGCTGCGCCACTACTCATCGAGCCTGTACGACACCCAGCTGCTGTTCTCGGACCGTCAGGACTTCAGCTAGGCGCCGATGATCACGATCGGCTGGGCGTGGGTCGCATGGAGGAACGTCCTGGCGGCGATGTCCTGCTCGATGCGCCCCGCCTTGTCGACGATGCACAGCTTGCCGATCTGGCGGCCATGACCGACGATCACGCCCAGGCCGAGCGTGACCTGGGCGCCGATGCGCGCACCGCGCCCGATCACCACGCCCTCGTCGATCCAGGCCGAGTGCCCGACCGTGACGCCGCTGCCGACGATGGCGCCGGCGCCGATCACGGTGTTGAAACCGATCCGGCTGCCATGCTGGATGATTGCGCCGGCGCCGATCCAGCAGTTGTCGTCCATCCGCACACCGGCGGCCACCAGGGCGCCCGGTTCGACCAGCGCCGGCATGGCGATGCCGCGCAACCGCAGGCTTGCCATCAGGTCCAGGCGCATGCCGTTCAGGAAGCGTGCGTCGAGCGCGATGAAGGCGCTGGCGCCCTCGTCGTCGAGCCCTTCAAGACCGTCCAGCGCTGCCGCCAGCGCGGCCTGGCTGGCTGCCGGGTCGAGTTCCAGCGGCCGCAGCTCCAGCGCCGCGGCTGGCGCCGACGACAATGCAACAGAGCGCCACGCGGCCAGCGCGCGCGCCAGTTCCGGCCCATGACCGATCACGTGCTTACAAGGCAAATTTCCCCTCCATCAGGTCCAGGTACCAGAGCTCCAGGCTGGCGTTGATGAATTCGTAATCGCCCAGGTGCGGTGGGCGCGCGTCCGGATGCAGCGTGCGCTGGATCTGTTCCATCACCTCGATATCTTCGCGCATGACAACATCGGCGCCCATCATGTGCGCATGCAAAACCGCAGCCGACGACGCATACGGCTGCTTCTTCTTCGCCGTCAGGTAATACACCACCAGGTCGGTGCGCCCGGCCGCCACCGGGATGTGGTGCTCGATGATGAACGCATGGCCGCCATTGGCCGACGCGATGTGCAGGTTCGGGAACGCCAGCCAGTTGTAGTACCAGTCCTGGTCGCGGTAGCGCTCGACGTGGGCGTGGTACGGCTCGTCCGGAGGCGCCGCCATCGGCGCATCGCGCCCGCCGCCGCTGAAGCTGCGCATCAGGCCCAGCGCGCGGGTACGCTCGCCAATGCCGGCCTGCTGCAGGCGGCGCAGGCCCGCCACGCCCTCTTCGCTGATGCTGGCCTCGAACTTGACGTCCTGGTACAGCGAGCGCGCATGCAGGTAGCGCGGGTGGTGGCCGTCGCGCAGGTTTTCGTAGGCCAGCTTCCAGTTGAAGTGGCCCTCGTAGGTCGTCATGATCACTTCGCTGTCGTAGGCCAGCGACGAGGCCGTGAGCGACGCGAGCATCGCCGCACCGAACTGCTGCTTGATCGGCAGTGGCGTCTCGGCCAGGCACACGAACACCAGGTTGCCGACGACTTCCAGCGCAAAGCGGCGCAAGTGGATGCAGGCCCGCTCTTCCTGCGGGAAGCGGTACAACGCGTCCTCGTGCGGGATGCGCGTGGCGCCCTCGCGATCAAAACTCCAGCCGTGGTAGCCGCAAAACAGCGGCCGCACGCCATGCGGCGCGACCTGGATCGGATTTTGCCGGTGCGGGCAGATGTTTTCAAATGCGCGCAGTTCGCCATGAAAGTTCTGGACCACGACGGGGATGCCAAACAGCGTGCGCGTGATGAACGCGTTGTGCTTGTCCAGCATGACCTTCAGGCCCACGAACTGCCATAACGGCTTGAACAGCAGTTCGCGTTCGCGCGCGAACCAGGCCTCGTCGATGTACGCCTGCGGCGGCATGCGTGAACGCATTACCTGAACCTGAAGATCTTGGCCGGATTGCCGATCATCGTCACGCCCGGCGGCACGTCGGCCATGACGACGGCGCCGGCGCCGATGATCGCGCCATCGCCCACCGTCACGCGCGGCAGGATGGTCGCATGCGGGTGGATGATCACGTCGCTGCCGATCCGCGCGCCACCGCCGACGAACACGAAACTGCCGATCGTCGTGTAGTCGCCGATCTGCACTTCGTAGCCGATCACGCTGGTCGACTGGACGAACACGAAGTCGCCCAGGCGCGTGTCCACGCCCATGCGAACCTCGGGTTCGAACAGGCAGCCGGCGCCCATCTCGACGCCGATCGCCTTGTGCAGGCCGGTACGCAGGCTCATGAAGGTTGCGCCCTGCGCCAGCAGCGGCGCGGCAAAACGGCGGCGCTGCGCCGGCTGGCCCAGCGCGCAGAGAAATTCTTCGTGCGGACTCGCCTGCCAGGTCAGCGGGTCGCCCAGCACTGGCAGCGGCGTGCTGGCCGCCAGGTCGCTGCGGCTGTCGAGAAAGCCGGTGACGGCCCAGTCGACGCCATTGGCAATATCGCTTTGCATGATGTTGTAGACGCTGCGGCCAAAGCCGCCGGCGCTGATGATCAATGCTTCCTTCAGGCGGGGCGTCACGTCCATGGAATGCCTCCGTCCAGGTGCAGCTGCGTGCCCGTCACCTTGCGGCTGATATCGGCCAGCAGGTAGATGGCCGCGTACGCGACGTCTTCGGGCTTGCCCAGGCCCAGTGGGTACATTTTGGCTTTTTCGTCGAGCCAGGCGCGGTCGTCGTTGACGAGCGGCGTATCGACCAGACCAGGTGCGATGGCGTTGGCGCGCATGGCGCGCGGCGCGATTTCCAGCGCCAGCGGGCGGATCATGCCTTCGAGCGCCGCCTTGGACGCCGAATACGGGCCCACACCGACGGTACCGGTGTGCGCCGCGATCGACGACATGAACACGAGCGAGGCGCCGTTGCGCAGCGTTTTTTTGGCCAGCAGCTGCTGGGTGAGCATCAGCGGCGCGAGAAAATTCGCATCGAGCACCGTCTGCATGAAACTCTGGCGCAGCATGCGCAGTGGCGTCACGCCATGCACGCCTGCCGCATGCACGACGCCGTCGAGCTCACCGCATGCAGCCACCAGCCGCGCCATCTGCGGCGGATCGGTCAGGTCGGCCACGCAGGCCACGTGATCAAGCCCCGCATTGAGCAGGGCGAGCGTATCGCCAAGTCGCGATGCATCGCGGCCGTTGATGACGACACGTGCGCCGGCGCGGGCGCATTCGACGGCGACGGCGCGCCCGATGCCGCTGGATGCGCCGGTAACCAGCACGGTCTTGCCGCGCAGGTGGAACGGATGCTGGAATGTAGTTTCGTCGTTCATCGCACGTGCAGGGTCAGGCCAGAATCGATGACCAGGGAAGTTCGTGATACCCAGCGGCTGGCAGGCGCCAGCAGCCAGGCGATGGCGCCTGCCACGTCGCCCGGTTCGATCATGCCCAGTGGTGCAAGGGCTGCCTTGTCGTCCGTTCTCATCACATTCTGCAGGCCATCGAGCATCGGCGTGGCGACGTAGCCGGGCGAGACGCAGTTGGCGCGTATGCCCTGCTTTGCGTGTTCGACCGCGATCGTGCGCACGGTGGCGGTCAGCGCTGCCTTGGCGCCTGAATAGATGCCGGTGGCGTGCGGCGCGACGTGTTCGGCCACCGCCGTCACGTACACGAGCGATGCATTGGCGGCGACCTTGCGCCTGGCCAGCAAGGCCTGCGTGAGCAGCACGGGCGCGTCGTAGTTCACGGCAAACAGCTGGTCGAGGTGGCGCTGGGTCACCATGCGCATCGGCGCGAGCTGCGCGGCGCCAGCGCTGAACACGCAGCCGTCCAGGCTGGGCGCAGCATCGACGAGCGCCTGGCGCGCGGCCGGATCGGTCAGGTCGCCGATGATGGCCTGGTGGTCTGCGCCGGCCAGGCCACCCACGACGCGTGCCAGGCGCTCGTGATCCCGGCCGCAGGCGAGAATGCGCGCGCCCATGCCTGCACACAGGCGGGCCGTGGCTTCGCCGATGCCCGACGACGCGCCGGTGATCAGGATCGTCCGGCCCGCGAGGCTGAACGGCGATGCATTCATGATTCGACCAGCGCCGGGAACACCGCGCGGTCGATGTCGACGATGCAGCTGCCCCACGACAGGCCGATGCCAAAGCCCGACATCAACACCTTGTGCTTGCCGCTCTGGAGTGCGTCGCGGATGCGCGCCGTCATCGTCACGGGGATCGAGGCCCCGCTGGTATTGCCGAAGTCGTGCAGCGTCGATGGCACCTTCTCGACCGGCAGGCCAAGCTTCTTGCGGATGGTGTCGTTGATCATCCGGTTGGCCTGGTGGAAGATGAAGTAGTCGACAGCCTCGATCGGGCAGTCCGCATACGCCAGCAGATCGCGCACGGCGGGCGGCACGCGCTGTGTCGAGAAGCTCAGCACCGCCGGGCCGTCGAGCACCAGTGCGGCCGGACTGCGCAGGATCCCGTCCTCGTCCTTGTACGGCACCAGGTGCTGCAGGCCGATCGGTTCGCGATGCCCGCCCGCTGGCAGCATGATGGCGCGGTAACCGCTGCCGTCGCTATTGAGGTCGAAGTACATCGGCGGCGCAGCCGGATCGTATTCGAGTGCGGTGGCGGTGCCCGCGTCGGAGAACAGCGGCTCGACCACGGTGGCGGCCCTGTCGCCCACCAGCAGCAGCGCCTTCTTGATGCCGCCCGAGGCCATCATCGCACCCAGTACGTGCAGGCCGAAGGCGTAGGCCGAACAGCCCAGATTGATGTCGAAGGCGATCGTGCCGGGCTTGAGGCCCAGGCGGTCCTGCAGGATGATTGCGGTGGCGGGAATCAGATAATCGGGCGACTGGGTGATGACGATCAGTGCGTCGATCTCGTCCTTGTTCCACTGCAGCTCGGCCAGCAGGCGCTCAGTGGCATCGAAGGCCAGGTCCGAAAAGGTTTGCCATTCGGGACAGATGCGGCGCGTCTCGATGCCGATATTGCGCACTACCCGTTCGCGCGCGCTCTTGATCTGCGGCGGGCAGTCGTGGAGGTTGGACAGGACACGCCGTGGCACGCAGGACGCCATGCCGGCGTAACGGACATTGCGGATGGTCGCCTGGGCCATGAGATCAGCCGATCAGTTGATAGACGTCGCTCACGAGCTGGCACCCGACCAGGTCCTTGCCGGTGATGGCCTTGTCGTACTCCATGTCGAACATGATGATCACGCCCAGCGCCGCCAGCGAATCCCATTCGGCCAGCGTCTTGAGATTGGTGTCGCCGGTCAGGTGGACATCGTCCTGGAAGTCGACCGCGTTCTTGAATTTTTCGACGAATTGCTCGAGTGTGTCCATTGCTGCCTAGTGAAATCGTGTACCTGCAAAAAGTAGCGTCAACAGCGTCGTGAAAGACAATTTCGCTTGATTGACGACAATCATGACGCACTATAAATCAAAACGAAAGGCCCTGTCACCGTGAACTGGCACGCCGTTCGTAGCGTCGCTCGATGGCACTTGCCGTGCCATCACGCTCGATCGTTTCAAACTCCGCATTCAGGCGCTTGACCAGCGCGTCGGGCACGGCCCGGTTGCAGGCCAGGTAGACGGCGACCCGGTTGAACACGAACACCGGCACGATCTGTTTGTCCCAGCCATTCCTGACCAGCACGTCGCTGCCCGCGCGCCAGCTGGCGGCCCACAGGTCGATGCGGCCCTGCAGCAGCTTGGGCGGATTGAGCATGTCATGGGGCGACGTATCGACGATATGGCCCCGGCTGCGCAGATAGGTGTCGCGGGCGTCGCCGGCATAGGTGCCGATGCGCAGGCCGCGCGCGTCTTCCAGGCTCGTGATGCGCCAGGCCCGGTCGGCGCGCCCCATCAGGACCCACTGCGCCTCGTCGGTCGGCCCGATCCACTTGAACAGGGCTTCCCGTTCCGGCGTGCGGGTGGCGGAGTACACGCAGCCGTTGGCCTGCTGCAGTGCGGCCGCGTACGCGCGCTTCCAGGGCAGCAGCGTGATGTCGTGGGTGACCCCGGCACGTTCCATGACAACCCGGATCTTGTCGGTGGCAATGCCGACCACGCGCCCGTCCTCGAGCATGCTCGACGGGGCCGAGCTCTCGGTGGTGATCGACAGGTAGGGCGCGGCCGGCGCCGCCGCCGCGGTCATGGACGACACACTGCACGACAGGATCGCAAGGCCAGCACAAAGTTGCCGAAATCTCATTTAATTCTCTTGAAATAACTGCCGCAGACGTGGCGCGCGAGGGCCACGGGACGCACCTTGCCGCGCCTTCAGCATACCAGTGAGCATGATTTTTACGCAATGAACAGCCTGAGATGGTCGCTTGGAAGCGACAGAACACAACAATTCGTCCAGCATTCTCACGCGCAGCGCCACACCAAATTCGGAAAATGCGATACTTTGGAATAATGCCCTGCGGAAGTTTTTTTTACCTTGAAACAACCTGACCTTCACTATGCTGCCTTCGTTCGCCGTTCCTGAAGATCCATCCCTGCTCACGTACGGGATGTATGACCCTACCCTGGTGGCGCTGTCGCTGCTGGTGGCGATCTTCTCGTCGTGGATGGGATTGCAGGTGACCGGACAGGCCAGCGCCCACCCGTCGCACCGCGCCATCGCGCTCGGTACAGGCAGCCTGGCGCTCGGCGCCGGGGTCTGGGCGATGCACTTCATCGGCATGCTCGCCTTCGACCTGTGCACGCCGGTGCACTACGACCACTGGACGACGCTGCTGTCGGCGCTGCCCAGCATCGGCGCGTCGTGGGTGGCGCTCAGCCTGATCTCGCGTCCCGAACTGCGCCTGTCGCATTTGCTGGTGGGCGGCGTGCTGGTTGGCGCCGGCATCGGCGCGATGCACTACGCCGGCATGGACGGCATGCGCATGCGCCTGTCACTGCACTACGACCCGTTCATGTTCGCGACCTCGATTCTCGTGGCCGTGATACTGGCCACGCTGGCGCTGAGCGTGCGCCACGGCCTGTCGCGCTTCCAGTCGGTATCCGAATCGCGCCGCCTGCTGCTGTCGGCCTGTGTGATGGGCTGCGCGATCGCCGGCATGCATTACACCGGCATGGCCGCTGCGCGCTTTTCGGGCACGGTCGATCCGGGCGGCGCGGCCGACGCCAACAGCGGCTTTCTGGCGCTGTCGATTACGGTGACCACGGTGGCGCTGTCGGTGGCCGTGCTGGGTGTGAACGGCCTGCTGCGCTATCGCCAGATGTTCCATGATCTCTCGCGCAGCGAAGCCTGGATGCGCGCCCTGCTCACCACCACGGTCGACGGCGTGATTACGGTCGGACGCGATGGCATCATCACTGAATTCAATGCCTCGGCCGAGCGCATTTTTGGCTGGCGCCGCGATGAAATCGTCGGGCGCAGCATCGGGCTGCTGCTCACCGCGCGCGGTCGCGCCGCCAACTTCAACGTGCTGACCGTGCTGGCGCGTGGCAGTCTCGACGGCCTCAAGACCAGCACCGAAACCTGGTGCCTGCACAAGGATGGCCACGAAGTTCCGGTACGCGGCGCGATCGGCCATGCGCGGCTGGGCGAGCAGGACCTGTTCGTCTGCTTCGTCACCGACATCAGCGAGCGGCGGGCAATGGAAAGCGCGCTGCAGGCCAGCGAGCAGCAGTTCCGCTCCCTGATCGGCAATATTCCCGGCATCTCGTACCGCAGTGCGATCAACGACGAGTGGCCGCTGATCTTCATCAGCGATGCGGTCGAACGCGTCACCGGTTACCCGGCGCGCGACTTCCTGGGCAGCCCGCCGCGCCGCGTGTTCGGCGCGATGATCCATGCCGAAGACCGCCTGCGGGTGGGCAAGGAAACCAGCGCCGCGATGCGCGAAGACCGGCCGTACCTGGTCGAATACCGCCTGCTGCACGCCGACGGCAGCGTGCGCTGGCTCTGGGAAAACGGCAACAGCGTGCATGACGATGCAGGCAACGTCCAGTACCTCGATGGTGTCATCCTCGACATCACCGAGCGGCGCGAGATGGAAGAAGCGCTGCGCTGCGCCAAGGAGAAGGCCGAGCAGGCCGCGGCCGCCCGCGCCACCTTCGTGGCCAACATGAGCCACGAGATCCGCACGCCGATGAATTCGATCCTGGGCTTTACCGACGTGCTGCTTGATGGCGAACTCAATCTCGAACAGCGCCGCCACCTGGACACCGTGCGCAGCGCGGGCCGCGCCCTGCTGCGACTGCTCAATGAAATCCTCGACACGGCCAAGCTCGAAAAAGGTGCGGTCGAACTCGAACAGAACGACTACAACCTGCTGTCGCTGATCGATGAACTGTCGTCGACGCTGGCGGCCAATGCGCGCGCCAAGGGCCTGCACCTGGATATCCAGTACGACCCGGCGCTGCCTACCGGCCTGCGCGGCGATGAACTGCGCATGCGCCAGGTGCTCACCAACCTGCTCGACAATGCCATCAAGTTTACCGCCACCGGCGGCGTGACGCTGACCGTGAGCGCCGATGTCGACCAGCTGTGCATCGCCGTGATCGACACCGGCATCGGCATCGCGCCCGACCGCCTGGCCGCGATCTTCGATCCGTTCACGCAGGCCGACGCGTCGATGACGCGCCGCTTCGGCGGCACCGGGTTGGGCACCACGATCAGCAAGCAGCTCGTCGAGCTGATGGGCGGGCGGATCTGGGCCGAGAGTACGCCGGGCCAGGGCGCGACCTTCCACGTGCGTGTGCCGCTGATCCTGGCGCGCTTTTGCAATCACGCGCCGCGTGTGCGCAGCGCTGCCGTGCTGCCGCCGCTGCGCGTGCTGGTGGCCGACGACGTGCCGCAGAACCTCGAACTGATGCAGCTGTTGATGACGCGCCGCGGCCATACGATGACGGCCGCGCGCGACGGCGGCGCAATCGTCGAACTGGCCACCAGCGGCGAATACGACGTGGCGCTGATGGACTTCCAGATGCCGGTGATGGACGGCCTGGCTGCGACCCGCGCCATCCGCGACCACGAGGCGCGCCACGGCACGACGCGCCTGCCGGTGATCGCGATGACCGCCAGCGTGCTGGCCGAGCACCGCCAGGCCAGCGTCGATGCCGGCATGGACGGCTTTGCCAGCAAGCCGGTCGACTGGTTCGCCCTGTCGCACGAGATCGCGCGCGTGCTTGGTCTGGAAGGCGGTGTGCCGGTCGATGCTGCCGCCGTATCGACGGCGCCGCGCGAAGTGCTCAACCGGCGCGCCGGCCTGCATCGCTGGAGCAACCGTGAAGACGCCTATACCGAGGCGCTCGAACACTTCCACCGCCAGTACGCGCAGCTGGACGGCGCGATGCGCCTGCATGCCGCCGGCGGCGATCACGTGCAGCTGCGCATGCTCGCGCACAAGGTGCGCGGCGCTGCCGCCAACGTCGGCCTGGAGCGCTTGTCCGACGCGCTGGCCACGCTGGAGCAGGCGACCAATGCAGTGCCGACCGACGAGCGGCACGCGGCCGATGCGCTGGGCGTGGCAACGCAGGCGCTCGAGGCGGCGCTGGCTGCGATCGGCAACGTCGCCGTCACGCCGGCGACGGCAGCGTCGGGCAGCACGGTCGACCTGGCACGTGCACGGCGCGCTGGCGGCGTGCTGCTTGAAGCGCTGCGCCGCGGCGCGCTGAGCGATGGCGCCATGACCAGCCTGGCCGTGGCGCTGGCCGCCCATCCGGTCATCACCCGCGTGGTACAGGTACAGTCGGCCATCGCCGATTTCGACTTCGATCTCGCCCTCGATCATCTGGAAGCCGTGATGGCCATCCTCGGGGACGAACCCTCTGACGGCGCGCCTGGCGACGCCACCAACAATCCTTCCGCATGAACCAACCGAATACCCGGCCACTGATCCTGGCCGTCGACGATGAAGCCAGCAACCTGCAGCTGCTGCGCCAGATCCTGCAGGACCACTACCGCCTGCTATTTGCCAAGGATGGCGCGCGCGCGCTCGAACTGGTGCGCCAGGAGCAGCCCGATCTGGTGCTGCTGGACGTGATGATGCCGGGGATGTCGGGCTACGAAGTGTGCGCGGCGTTGAAAGCGCATCCGGCCACGGCCTCGGTACCGGTGATTTTCGTGACCGCCCTGACCGAGACTGCCGACGAAATCGAAGGGTTCGAGGCCGGCGCCGTCGACTACATCACCAAGCCGGTCAGCCCGCCGGTGGTGCGCGCGCGCGTGCGCACCCACTTGTCGCTGGTGCGCATGGAAGCGCTGCGCGCGAGCCGCCTGGAGATCGTCCAGCGCCTGGGCCTGGCCGCCGAGTACAAGGACAACGAGACCGGCCTGCACGTGATCCGCATGAGCCATTTTTCGCGCGTTCTCGGCATCGCGGCCGGCCTGAACGAGCTGGAAGCGGATGACCTGCTGCACGCGGCGCCGATGCACGACGTGGGCAAGATCGGCATCCCGGATCGCATCCTGCAAAAACCGGGGCCGCTCGACGCCGACGAATGGAAGATCATGCAGAGCCACGTGACGATCGGCGCCGAGATCATCGGCGAACACACCAGCGGCATGCTGGCGCTGGCGCGCAACATCGCGCTCACCCATCACGAAAAATACGATGGCAGCGGCTACCCGAACGGGCTGGCCGGCGAAGCGATCCCGCTGGTCGGCCGCATCGTGGCCATCGCCGACGTCTTCGACGCCCTGACCTCGGTACGCCCCTACAAGAAAGCCTGGACCGAAGAAGACGCAGTCGCCTTCCTGCACGACCAGAAAGGCCGCCACTTCGACCCCCAGCTCGTCGACCTCTTCACCACCCGCCTCCCCGCCATCCGCGAAATCCGCACCCGCTGGGCCGAAACCACCTGACCCCAAAACCCAATGAGGGTCAGAGTAGAATTGTTGGGCAATTACCCAAAGTTGCCAAACAATTCGACTCTGACCCTCATTGTTTTGGTGGCTTTTTCGACGGTGGGCGGCGTTTCTGATGCCGTCAGTAATTGAATTTCTCGAGAGCTTTAAATAAAACGCCAAACTGGCAAAAATTAATTAGGGTCAGAGTCGATTTATTGGGCAATTCCTCAAAGTTGTCAAACAATTCGACTCTGACCCTAATTGTTTTTCAAGGGTTTTTGGGCATGGATTTGCGTTGCTGACGTGATTGGGGATGCGATCGGCGTTGCCGATCAAACCGTGACAAGCAGAGACAAGGTGCGTGAAGGGTGTCGCGTGGACGGCGCCGCCATCCACGCGTTTGCCGCTGAACCTCAGCGTGGCGACACCGCCTCGACAACGGCCAGCGCCGTCATGTTGACGATCCGGCGCACGGTGGCCGACGGGGTCAGGATATGCACCGGCCGCGCGCAGCCCAGCAGGACCGGGCCGATGGCGATGCCGTTGCCGGCCGCTGTCTTGACCAGGTTGTAGGCGATGTTTGCGGCGTCGATGTTCGGCATCACCAGCAGGTTGGCGTCGCCCTTGAGCGTCGAGTTCGGCATGATCTTGGCGCGCATCTTGGCGTCGAGCGCCGTGTCGCCATGCATCTCGCCATCGATTTCGAGGTCAGGCTTCTTCTGCTGCACGAGGGCCAGCGCGGCGCGCATCTTTTGCGCCGACTCCGAATTGGCGCTGCCGAAATTCGAGTGCGACAGCAACGCTGCGCGCGGCACGATGCCGAAGCGCTCCATCTCTTCGGCCGCCATCACCGTAATTTCGGCCAATTGCTCGGCGTTCGGATTTTCGTTGACGTGGGTATCGACCATTGCCAGCTGGCGCTCCGGCGTGATGACGAAGTTCATTGCCGCATACACCTTGGCGCCAGCGCGCTTGCCCAGCACCTGGTCGACGAATTCCAGGTGCATCTGCGTGGTGCCGTAGGTGCCGCAGATCATGCCGTCGGCTTCGCCCTTGTGGATCATCATCGCGCCAATGAGCGTGTGGCGGCGGCGCATGGCCAGTTTGGCCAGGTCTTGCGTGACGCCCTTGCGCATCACCATCTGGTGATAGCTCTGCCAGTAATCGCGGTAACGCTCGTCGAAGTCGGGATTGATGACATCGAAGTGCACGCCGAGTTTCAGGCGCAGGCCAAATTTCTCGATGCGCTGCTCCAGCACGGCCGGGCGGCCGACCAGGATCGGACGCGCCAGCTTTTCGTCGACCACCACTTGCACGGCGCGCAGCACGCGCTCTTCTTCGCCTTCGGCGTAGACGATGCGCTTGAGCTCATCCGGCGCGCTCTTGGCGATCGTAAACAGCGGCTTCATGAACGTGCCGCTGCGATACACGAACTGCTGCAGGCTCTCGGCGTAGGCACCCAGGTCCTCGATCGGGCGGGCGGCAACGCCACCGTCCATCGCGGCCTTGGCCACGGCCGGCGCGATATGGGTCAACAGGCGCGGATCGAACGGCATCGGGATCAGGTATTCCGGACCGAACGACAGGTTCGAGATGCCATACGCAGAGGCCACGATGTCCGACTGCTCGGCGTGCGCCAGGTCGGCAATCGCGTGGACCACGGCAATTTCCATTTCGCGCGTGATCGTCGTCGCGCCACAATCGAGCGCGCCGCGGAACATGTACGGGAAGCACAGCACGTTGTTGACCTGGTTCGGATAATCCGAACGGCCGGTGGCGATGATCGCATCGCTGCGCACGGACTTGACGTCTTCGGGCAGGATCTCGGGGTTCGGGTTGGCCAGCGCCAGGATCAGCGGGCTCGGGCCCATCGATGCGACCATTTCCTTTTTGAGCACGCCGCCAGCGGACAGGCCCAGGAAGATGTCGGCGCCCGGGATGACCTCGGCCAGGCTGCGGTGCGGCGTGTCCTGGGCGAAGCGTTCCTTGTCCGGGTCCATCAGTTCGACGCGGCCCTTGTAGACCACGCCGGCCAGGTCGGTGACGAAGATGTTTTCGATCGGGAAGCCCAGGTCGACGATCAGGTCGAGGCAGGCCAGCGCGGCCGCACCGGCGCCGGACACCACCAGTTTGCACGACGTGATGTCCTTGCCCACGACTTTCAGGCCATTCATGATCGCGGCGCCAACGATGATCGCGGTGCCGTGCTGGTCATCGTGGAAGACCGGAATCTTCATGCGCTCGCGCAGCTTGCGCTCGATGTAGAAGCACTCGGGCGCCTTGATGTCTTCGAGGTTCACGCCGCCAAAGGTCGGCTCGAGTGAAGCAATGATGTCGACCAGCTTGTCGGGATCGGTTTCGTTGATCTCGATGTCGAACACGTCGATGGCGGCAAATTTCTTGAACAACACGCCCTTGCCTTCCATCACTGGCTTGGAGGCGAGCGGGCCGATATTGCCCAGGCCCAGCACGGCGGTGCCGTTGGTAATGACTGCTACCAGGTTACCGCGCGCCGTGTACTTGTAGGCGTTGGCCGGATCCTTGACGATCTCTTCGCATGGCGCAGCGACGCCCGGCGAGTATGCCAGCGCCAGGTCGCGCTGGTTCAGCAGGCCCTTGGTGGGCGTGACGCTGATCTTGCCGGGACGTGGGAACTGGTGATATTCGAGCGCTGCTTGGCGCAATTGCTGACGCAATTCTTCTTTTTTGTCAGATGACGAATCCATGCTGAAAGGCCTTCCTGGTGCGAAACGGGGCTTTCGATTCTATCAGAGAGGGTCTTGGCAACGACTACGTATTTTCAACATGCTTATGTGCGGTTGCAGCAAAATCGCTTCAGCGCCCCCGCCGTTTGTGCCACGGTACAATCGCCGCCATGCTCTCCGAATTCGATCTCATCAAGCGTTACTTCAAGCGCGACCGGCCTGGCCGCGCGCCCCTGGGCATCGGCGACGACTGCGCCCTGCTCGCCATCACGCCGGGGCGCCAGCTTGCCATTTCGTCCGACATGCTGGTGGAAGATCGCCACTTCTTTGCCGGCGCCGACCCGCGCATGCTGGGCCACAAGGCGCTGGCCGTGAACCTGTCCGACCTGGCCGCCATGGGCGCCCGCCCCGTCGCTTTTACCTTGGCTCTGGCACTGCCCGAAGCCAACCCGGACTGGCTCGCCGGCTTCTCGCAGGGCCTGTTCGCACTGGCCGACACGCACGAATGCGAGCTGATCGGGGGCGACACGACCAAGGGGCCGCTGAACATCTGCATCACCGTGTTCGGTGAACTGTCGCCCGGCCACGCGCTGCGGCGCGATGCGGCGCAGGCGGGCGACGACATCTGGATCTCGGGCACGCTGGGCGACGCCCGGCTGGCACTGGCGGGGTACTGGAACGAACTCGAACTCGACCCGGCATTGCACGCAGAGGCTGCCACGCGCATGCACCTGCCAACGCCGCGCGTGGCGCTGGGCCTGGCGCTGGCCAGCCTGCCCGTCGCCCACGCGGCGCTCGATATTTCGGACGGGCTGGTGGGCGACCTTGGCCATATTCTGCAGGCCTCGCGGGTAGGCGCGACGCTCGACGTCGATGCGCTGCCGGCCGGCCCCGTGCTGGCACAGCAGGCGCCGGCATTGCGGCGACGCTTCACGGCGGCCGGCGGTGACGATTACGAGTTGTGCTTCACGGCGCCGCGCGCCGCGCGCGAGGCCGTGCTGGCGGCGGGTGCGCAGGCCGGCACGCCGGTGACCCGGGTCGGCACCATCGACGCCGCGCCGGGCCTGCGCCTGGTCGATGCGCACGGCGCCCCCCTCGATCTGGCGCTGTCAGGCTGGGATCATTTCAGCGGCGCCTGAGGCGCCGCGTCCTGTCCGGTGACATCGTCGTCGCGCGGCGCCTTGCGGTCATCATATGGGCCATGCGTCATCCAGTAATGGCGAAACGCCAGCCGGATATTGTCGCGCAGTGTCATGTCGTCCCACGGCTTGGTGTAGAAGCGGTAGATCGCGCCGC
Source organism: Telluria sp. LT1R51-2 (assembly GCF_059685775.1). Lineage (NCBI taxonomy): Bacteria > Pseudomonadati > Pseudomonadota > Betaproteobacteria > Burkholderiales > Oxalobacteraceae > Telluria > Telluria sp. LT1R51-2. Next base: position 3,875,242 of record NZ_JCASIM010000001.1, read on the forward strand.
GGTTGATCGAGTCGAGCACCGCCTCCACGCCGGTGTCACCCGACAGGATGATGCGGATCGTGTCCGGATACATCTCCTTGACCTTGCTGAGAAACTCGGTCCCGCTCATCACCGGCATGCGCTGGTCGCACAGGATCACGTGCACGTGGTACAGCGCCAGCAGTTCGAAGCCTTCGGCGGGCGACCCTGCGGTCAGCACGCGGTAGCCGTCGCGCCGGAACAACCGGTGCAGCGCCGCCAGCACGTTCGGATCGTCATCGACGATGAGCAGCGTCTGCACATTGTCGACCACTTCCGGCAGCTGGTCGGGACTGGCGCGGTTCGACACCACGAGCGTGGCCAGCTGGCCTGCCGGCAGCGCGCGTGAAAAGTAGAAGCCCTGGATTTCGTCGCAGCGGTTGCGCCGCAGGTAGGCCATCTGGGCGCGCGTCTCGACGCCTTCGGCGACCACCTGCATGTGCAGGCTGTGCGCCATGCTGATGATGGCCAGCGCGATCGCGGCGTCGTCCGGGTTGGTGACGATGTCGCGCACGAACGCGATGTCGATTTTCAGCTTGTCGATCGGGAAGCGCTTCAGGTAAGCCAGGCTCGAGTAGCCGGTGCCGAAGTCGTCGATCGCGATGCGGATCCCCAGCGCTTTCAGGCGCGTGAGCACTTCGGTGGTGCGCTCGGCATTTTGCATCAGCGCGCTTTCGGTCAGCTCCAGTTCGAGCAGGCCCGCCTCGATGCCATGGCGTTCAAGGGCGCTGCGCACCACGCCTTCCAGGTCGCCCTCGACGAACTGGCGGCTCGAGACGTTCACCGCCACCCGCACGTCGCGCACGCCGGCCGCATTCCAGGCCGCGATCTGGCGGCAGGCTTCGTCGATGATCCAGTCACCCACGCGCACGACCAGGCCGGTTTCTTCCATCACCGGCACGAATTCGGCCGGATACACGAGGCCATAGCCGGGCCGGTTCCAGCGCAGCAGCGCTTCGCTGCCGGCGATGCGGCCGGTATTGAGTTCCATCTTGGGCTGGTAGTGCAACACGAACTGGTTGTCCGCCAGCGCGCCGCGCAGCGCCAGTTCGAGGTCAAGACGCGCCAGCACCTGCACGTTCATGCCGGCGGTGAAGAAGCGGTAGCCGTCGCGCCCTGCTTCCTTGGCCCGCACCATCGCCGTGTCGGCGTACTTGACGAGCGTGCCCGGATCGATCGTGTCGTCCGGGTACATCGCGATGCCGATGCTGGCCGTGAGCGCGGCCTGCTGGCCGTGCAGGTCGAACGGCAGCCGCAGCGATTCGCGCACTTCGTTGGCCATGTTCACGGCGTCCTGCTGCTCGCGCGGCATCGTCAGGATCAACGCGAATTCATCGCCGCCCAGGCGCCCGACCGAATCGCGCACCCTCACGCAGCGCACCAGGCGCGTGCTGAACTGGCGCAGCAGCTCGTCGCCCGGCGCCGTACCGAGCGAATCGTTGATCACCTTGAAGCGGTCGAGCGTGATGCACAACACCGCAACGCGCCAGTTCTTGTCCTGGGCCAGTTCGATCGTGCCGCGCAGGTTTTCAAAGAACAGCGTGCGGTTCGGCAGGCCGGTCAGCGCGTCGTAGCTGGCTGCGTGGCGCAGCCGCTCCTGGGCCAGCAGGCGCTCGCTGATGTCGCGCGCCACGGCAATGAGCATGCGCTGGGCGTTGCGTTGCCCTTGCGGGTCTTGCAGCTTCCAGCTGATTTCCACCGGCACCGAGCCTTCGCCACCGGCGCGCAGCAGGTCGGTCTCGACGATGTCGGGCTCGGGCGGCCCGCCCTGCGCGGCCGCGCCGATATGACGTTCGAGCTGCGAGCGCGAGGCCAGGCCCAGCGCCACCGGATCGATGCGCAGCAGTGCGTCGCGTGAAAAGCCCAGCATGCGACAGGCGCCTTCGGACACGTCGACCATCGCCATGCTGGCCGTATCGATCAGGAACAGCGCATCGGGGGTGGCGTCCATCGCGCCGCGAAAGCGCGCCAGTTCGGCGGTGCGCTCGCGCACCTGGCGTTCGAGTTCACTGCCGTAGTCGAGCGATTCGCGGTGCAGCAGGCGCACCTCGAGCAGGTTGCGGATGCGCGTCATGACTTCGACCGTGTCGAACGGCTTGCCGATGAAGTCGCGCGCACCGGCTTCGAGGGCCGCCAGTTTCTTGTCCGGTTCAGCCGTGACCACCAGCACTGGCAGCCACGAATCGCTCTCCAGAGGCTTTAACGCCTCCATCACGTCAAAGCCGTCCATGCCCGGCATGTGCAGGTCGAGAATGATCAGGTCGAAGCGGTGCTTCAGATGCAGCGCGACGACCTGGCGCGGGTCGAACGTCGAGAGGACGTTTTCGTAGCCGGTGGTCTTGAGGAGGTATTCAAGCAGTTGCACGTTGACCGGTTCGTCATCGACGACCAGGATGCGGGCCCGTCTGATGTCGGACAGGGAAATCATGGATAGGTCCTTTCGCCTGGCGCGGCCAGCGTCGGCCCCTCCGCCAGGGTGCTGTTGATCGCTTCAGTAAATTTTTCGATGTCGATCGGCTTGGTCAGGTAGCGGTGGAACCCGGCCGCCACGCCGCGCTCGATATCGCGCGGCATGGCGTTGGCGGTCAGCGCGATGACCGGAATCTGCGCGGTTTCGGGATCGGCGCCAAGCTGGCGCAGGACCTCGAAGCCGCTCATGCCGGGCAGGTTCAGGTCCATCAGGATGATGTCGGGGCGATGCGCCCGCGCCAGTTGCAGGCCCAGGTGGCCGTCGTGCGCCGCCAGCAGGCGCAGGTCGCGCCGGAACGCCACGATCTCTTCGACCAGGCGCAGGTTGGCCGGATTGTCCTCGACGTACAGCAACAGGCGCGGCGCGGCTTCGGCCGTGGACGCGGACGGCGCCAGCGCACCGGCGGCGGGCGCCGCCCGTTCCGCCAGACCCGATGTGCGCGGCGCGGTACTGGCCAGCTCGATCCAGAACACGCTGCCGACACCGGGGCTGCTGGTCACGCCGATCTCGCCGCCCATCAGTTCCACCAGGCGCTTGGTCACCACCAGGCCGATGCCGGTGCCTTCCTGGGTGCCGGACTCCTGCCCCAGCCGGTTGAATGGCTGGAACAGGCTGGCGACCTGCTCGGGATTGAGACCATTGCCGGTGTCCTGCACCGACAGGCGCATGCGCGTGGGCGTGGGCTGGTCGCAGGCAAGCACCACGGCGCCCTCGTCGCGGTTGTACTTGACGGCGTTCGACAGCAGATTGAGCATGACCTGCTTCAGGCGAGTGCGGTCGGCCAGCACCACTGCGCCATCGACATCGGGGAACAGCACCCGCACCTTGCGCGTGGCGGCAATCGGCTCGATCATCGTGCGGCATTCAAGCAGGATGTCGGCCAGCGCCACCGGCTCCATCGACAGCGTGATGGTGCCCGATTCGACCTTGGCCAGGTCGAGGATCTCGTTGATCAGCGTGAGCAGGTGGCGGCCCGACTTGAGGATGTGGTTGGCGAACTCCTTCTTTTGCTCGAGGGTCGACGGCAGCGTGTTGGACGTCAGGATCTGGGCAAAGCCCAGGATCGCATTGAGCGGCGTGCGCAGCTCGTGGCTCATCGACGACAAAAACGCCGACTTGGCCTGGTTGGCGCTGCGCGCTTCTTCATTGGCGTTAGCCAGTTCGGCGTTGGCCAGCGCCAGTTGCAGGGTGCGCTCGTCGACGCGCTGCTCGAGCTGCTCGTTCAGGCGCATCACTTCCTGCTGGGCGTGTGAGCGTTCGGTGGCCGAGCGCAGGGTGGCGTTGTGCGAGTCTTCGAGTTCGCGCGTGCGACCTTCGATTTCGGTGAGCATCGTGTTGAACGAGTCGGCCAGTTCGGCCGCCTCGTCGTCGCCGATGCGCGGTGCGCGGCGTGAATAATCGCGCGTGGCCACCACGTCGCGCGCCACTTCGGTGATCGCAATGATCGGCGACGTCAGCACGCGTCCGAAGCGCCGCATCATCAGGTAAGCGATCGCCATGGCGATCAGGGTCACGCCGGCGGCAATCGCAAGATAATCGACGAAGCGCGCCAGCATGCGGTTTTCGGCGCGCATCACGACAGTGCCGACCGCCTCGCCATTTTCGACGATCGGCTGGCTGACCACCATGATGCCGTCGCCGCTCTGGTCGATCGCTTCGAGGCGTCTGGGCACGGGCCGCTTTTCACCGGTCGCGGAATACGAGGCGAACAGCTGGCCACGCGCATCGTAGATGGCTGCGCCGCGCACCAGCGGACTGGCGCGCAGCAGCAGCAGGTCTTCGTTGGCAAGACGCGGGTCGTCGAAGGTGAGCGCGGCGGACGTCATGTGGCCGACCAGTTCTGCGTTGGTCGACAGGTCGTTCATGAGCGTCCGGTGATAGCTACGCAGGTCGTATGCCACCACGAGGGCGATCGAGACCAGCAGTGCGACGAATGTCGTCGTCATCACCATGGCTACCAGCTTCTTGCGGATCGAGCGCTGGCGGCTCATGCTTCCTCCCCGAGCCGTTTCACGAAACGGCTACGCGTGTGCGCGGGGCGCTGACCCGGTTGGGCTGGCGACTTCACGATCGGGCCAACCCTGGCTGGCCACATGCGATGCGTCCGTACGGCATTGTAAGATCTATGTAAAACAAAAAAGAGGCATCTAGCCACAGAGGCCAGCTGCGTTCCAGCATAGCAGTCCGGCCAAGCCGCATGTCGCACGGAACATCGATCAGGACCCGACAACAAATTTGCCTTCGATGCACCCATGCCGGGAGCATAGCATCTTTACGTATGGCAATATCCAACCCGAGGCTGCTCTGCAACCAGCATGCCCTAGCGGCACACTGCGCGCTAGAATGGGATCACCCGGACAAGCCCGTCCGCCGACTGCACAAGGAGACGCACGTGACGCATGAACTTACCGATCTTGCAAATCAGGTCAGCCAGACGCTTGGCGCCAAAAAACTGATGCTGGCCACGGCCGAATCCTGTACCGGCGGCGGCATCGCCCAGGCGCTCACCGACATTCCCGGCTCGAGCGACTGGTTCGATCGCGGCTTCGTCACGTATTCGAACACGGCCAAGAACGACATGCTGGACGTCTCCGACGCCGTCATCGCGCAATTTGGGGCTGTCAGCGAAGAAGTGGCTGCCGCCATGGCTACGGGCGCCGTCGCCAACAGCAGCGCCGATGTGGCCGTCTCGACGACCGGCATCGCCGGCCCGAGTGGCGGCGTGCCCGGCAAGCCAATCGGCACCGTGTGCTTCGGCTGGGCGCGGGGCGAGCATGTGCAGACCGAGCGCCTCGTGTTCCAGGGCGATCGCCAGGCCGTGCGCGCGCAGGCCGTGGCGCATGCGCTGCGCGGGCTGCTGCGCTTTGTCGAATAGACGGGCAATGGCAGCGCCTGCCCACGCCTTTCGTGCGTATCCGCGATAATAGCGTGTTGTGCGCGGCCAGTTCGACGGTGTCCTGCCGCCCCCTACCCTGCCGGCTGGCCGGGGCGTCGCCTGGCCGACGCCGGCGTCGTTGCCAATGAATTATCTGGAGAATGCTTGAATATTCCTACCCTGATGGTCCCGCTGATGCTGGCCGCTGCGCCGGCCGCCGGCCCGGCCCAGGCGCAGCCCCCCGCACCTGCATCGTCACCGGCATCCGCGCCGGTGCCGTCGATCGCCTTTGACAAGCTGGTGCTGCCCAACGGCCTGCAAGTGATTCTGGTCGAAGACAAGCGCCTGCCGATCGTGGCCGTGAACCTGTGGTACCACGTCGGCCCGGCCAACGAGGCGCCCGGCCTGACGGGCTTTGCCCACCTGTTCGAGCACATGATGTTCGCCGCCACCGCGCACATCCCGCGCGGCATGGCCGATCGCCTGCTCGAAGGCGCCGGCGCGACCGACAGCAATGGCGGCACGGGGTACGACAGCACCAGCTACTACGACACCGTGCCGTCGAACCAGCTCGAACTGGCGCTGTGGGTGCACGCCGACCGCATGGGTTACCTGCTCGACGTGCTCGACCAGCAGGCGCTGACCAACCAGCAGGACGTGGTACGCAACGAGCGGCGCCAGACCGTCGAGGGCGAGCCGTACGGCATCGTCGAGGAAGCGCTGGCGCGCACGCTGTTCCCGCAGGGGCACCCGTACGCGGCCTCGATCATCGGTTCGCATGCCGACATCCAGAGCGCGCGCCTGGAAGACGTGCGCGCCTTCTTCACCCAATACTATGGCCCGAACAATGCCAGCCTGGTGATCGCCGGCGACATCGACAAGCAGACCGTGCGCGAGCTGGTCACGCGCTACTTCGGCGGCCTGCGCCGCGGGCCGGACGTGGTGCGCCCGCACGTGGTCACGCCGCCGATCACGGCCGAACGCCGCGTCGTCGTGCGCGACCGCGTCGAGCTGCCGCGCGTGTTCATGGGCTGGCTCACGCCGCCCGCCTATCAGCCAGGCGACGCCGAACTGATGGTGGCGGCCACGATCCTGGGCGGCGGCAAGTCGAGCCGCCTGTACAAATCGCTCGTCTACGAACGCCAGATCGCACAGGATGTCTCGGCCTCGCAAGGCTCGCTGGGCTTGGCCTCGACCTTCGTCATCGACGTGACGGCGCGCGCCGGCCACACGCCGCAAGAGATCGAAGCGGCGATCGACGCCGAACTGGCCCTGCTGCGCACCGAAGGCCCGACCGCGCGCGAGGTCGAACGCGCGCGCAACAGCCTGGAAACGTCGCTGCTGGCCTCGCTGGAAAAGCTGGGCGGCGACGGCCTGGCCGAGCAGCTCAATCACTACAACCTGTACACGGGCGACCCGGGCTACCTGGACAAGGACCTGGCGCGCCTGCGCCGCATCGACGCCGCCGCCGTCCAGCGCGCTGTGCAGACCTGGCTGCCGCAACAGGCGCGCGCCGTCGTCACGGGCGTGCCGGGCAAGCCGAAGGTGGACGATCCGCGCATTGGCAAGGCCGCCCGCACCGCGGCCGCACCAACGCCGGTGGCGCCGGTCAACGTGGCCGAAGCGTGGCGTGCGACGCCGCCCAAGGCCGGCCCGGCGCCGCGCTTCAGGCAGCCGCGCGGCGAGACCTTCACGCTGGCCAATGGCCTGACCGTCATCCACTACCGCAATCCGGCGCTGCCGCTCGTGTCGAGCCAGCTCGTGGTGCGCAGCGGCGGCGCCGCCAATCCATCCGACCTGCCTGGCCTGGCCGGATTTACCGCGCAGATGCTGGAGGAAGGCACGGCCACGCGCAGCGCACCGGCCATCGCCGACGACATCGCCCAGCTGGGCGCCTTCATGGACACGGGCAGCAGCGACGACGTCTCCACCGTCTCGCTGCTGGCCCTGACATCCACCTTTGCGCGCGCACTGGAAATCGTCGCCGACATCGTCCAGCGCCCTGCTTTCCCGGCTGCCGAGATCGAGCGCCAGCGCCAGGATCGCCTCGGCGCGCTCACGCAGCAGCGCGACGACCCGGAAACCGTCGCGGCGCTGGCGGCGGCAGGCGCGCTGTTTGGCGCGGGCCACCCGAAAGGCTATGGCCAGCTTGGCCTGGAGCCGGCCATCCGGCGCACGACGCGCGACGACATCGTCGGCTTCTGGCGCCGCCATTACGTGCCGTCGAACGCGGCGCTGGTGGTCACGGGCGATATCACGCGCGCCGAACTGGAAGCACTGGCGCAGGCGCAGTTCGGCGGCTGGACGGCAGCCGAGGCACCAGCGGCTGCGGTTGGCGCGGCCAAACCGACGGCTGCGCGCCTGGTCGTGATCGACCAGCCGGACGCCGGCCAGACGGCGCTGCAGGTGGCCACCATGGGCCCGGCGCGCGACACGCCCGACTTCCCTGCCCTGCAAATCATGAACGGGGTGCTGGGCGGGATGTTCTCGAGCCGGCTCAACAACAACCTGCGGGAGACGCGCGGGCTGACTTATGGCATCCATTCGCACTTCGACTACGACCGTCAGCCGGCGCCGTTTTCGGTGGAAGCCAGCGTGCAGCAGGATGCGACCGGTGAAGCGGTGCGCGAAATCCTGCGCGAAGTCGCGCTGCTGCGCGAGCAGCCGATCTCCGCCGACGAATTGGCGGCGGCGCGCAATGCGCAGTTGCTGTCGCTGCCGGGGCAGTTCGAGACCAACGCCGACATTGGCGCGAGCCTGACGGAGTTATTCGTCTATGGCCTGCCGGCGGATTACTACGACAGCCTGGCCACGCATCTGGCGGGTGTCGGTGTCGACGACGTGCAGGCGGTCGCGCGCCGCTGGCTCGACCCTGACCGGATGATCGTGGTGGCGGTGGGCGAACGGCGCAAGATCCTGCCACAGTTGCAGAAGCTGGGGCTGGGTCAGCCGGAGATGCGGGACGACGACGGTCAGGTGCGCGACAAGCCACGTCACTGAACCGATATACCGCCACGGCGTGCTTGCCCGCCACAGTTCTTTGCACTAACATGTGAACACCTATTCACATGTTAGAGTCGCATGCACGAACATACCCACACGCACCCGGCCGCCCAGCCGATCGCCCCGCCACCCGAGGAAGCGATCGGCCAGCTGGCCGACCTGTTCCACCTGCTGGGTGACGCAACGCGCCTGCGCATCGTGCTGGCCTGCCTGACGCAGCCGACGGCCGTGGGCGATATCGCCAGCGCGCTGTCGCTGTCGAGCTCACTGGTCAGCCACCACCTGCGCCTGCTGCGCGCGGCCCGCATCGTCAAGGCCGAGCGCCAGGGCAAGCAAGTCTTTTACGCAGCCGCCGATGCCCACATCAGCAGCCTGCTTTCCACCATGTTCGAGCACATTGCCGAACCCGCCATTGGAATCGACGCATGAGCCAACATCACCAGCACGATCATGACCACGATCATGGTCACGATCACAAGCACGATCACAAGCACGACGACGACAAGCACGACGACCATGACCACGGTCATGGCTTTGGCCACCATCACCACCACATGCCCTCACCTGAAGGCAACGGCCGCGCTTTCGCGCTGGCGATCGGGCTCAACATGGCCTTCGTCATCATCGAATTCGCCTACGGCTTCATCGCGCACTCGACGGCGCTGATGGCCGACGCCGTCCACAACCTGTCCGACGTGCTGGGCCTGGTGCTGGCCTGGGGCGCGGCGGTGCTCGCCAAAAGCGTGCCCACCGGCCGCTACACCTACGGCCTGCGCGGCTCGTCGATCCTGGCGGCAATTGGCAACGGCCTGCTGCTGATGGTGGCGTGCGGCGCCATCGCCTGGGAAGCGGTGCAACGCTTTGCCGAACCGGCGCCGGTGGCCGGGGCCACGGTGTCAATCGTTGCCGCCATCGGCGTGCTGATCAACGGCTTCTCGGCCTGGCTGTTCTTGGCCGGCAGCAAGGGCGATCTGAACGTCCGCGGCGCCTACCTGCACATGGCGGCCGATGCGGCGCTGTCGCTGGGCGTGGCGATCTCGGGCCTGATCATCATGTTCTGGGGCTGGACCTGGATCGATCCGGCCGTCAGCCTGGCGATCGTGGTGGTGATCGTGCTGGGCACGTGGTCGCTGCTGCGCGAATCGGTGCAGCTGTCGATGGCGGCCGTGCCGCCCGGCGTGGACGCCGACAAGGTACGCGCCTTCCTGCTCGCGCAGCCCGGCGTGGCCGACCTGCACGACCTGCACATCTGGGCGCTGAGCACGACCGAAACAGCGCTGACGGCGCACGTCGTGATGCCCGCCGGGTATCCGGGCGATGCGGCAATCGATGCGATGGTGGACGGGTTAAGCGCGCAGTTCGCGATTCATCACTGCACGCTGCAGGTCGAGGAAGGCACGACCCATCATCACTGTACGCTGCAGGGGCACGCGCACTGACAGACTGACGTGGCCCGGAACCGGGCCACGTTACAACAGCATTACTTCACGTTGAGCAGTTCGACGTCGAAGATCAGGTCCGAGTCCGGCGGAATCGACCCGCCGCCCGCGCCACGCTTGCCGTAGGCCAGCGCGCTCGGGATGATCAGCGTGCGCTTGCCGCCGACCTTCATGCCGGCCACACCCTGCTCCCAGCCCTTGATCACGCGGCCCGCACCCAGCTGGAATTCCAGCGGATCGCGGCCATTGTCGAGCGACGAGTCGAACTTGCGGCCGCGCTGCTGCTTGGCCAGCGGCTTGTGGAACCAGCCCGTGTAGTTGACCACGACATTGCTGCCGAGCGATGCTTCCTTGCCGGTACCGACCACGCGATCAACGATCTCGACCTGCGGCGCCTGCGTTTCAGCGGCGACGGGCGGCGTGACCGGGACTGGTGGCGTGGCTGGCTGCTGCGCTTCCGGCGGCTGGGTCGCTGGCTTGCTGGCGTCCTGCGCGCCTTCCTGGGCCTGGGCGCTGCCTGCCACCAGGAACAGGGCGATGACTGCGGATCGACGAATCATGTGTGCTCTTCCATCAAAAGGTTGCAACCGGGCGGTTGCATCTGGCACCTATGATAGCAAGGCGGCCTCGGCTTGCACAGTTTGCACCGGAGCGGCATTAGTAGCCGCAGCCTGGGCGTTGGCCGCCTCGGCCAGCCGGCGCAGCACCTGCCCCGCCGTCACCATGCCGAAGGTAGCGGTTACCACCATGCACGAGCCGAATCCGGCGCAGTTCAGGCCCGTGATGCCGCTGTCGTCGATCTCGCAGGCGTCTCCCGTGTCCGGATACCGCAACGGTTCCATCGAAAACACGGCGTCGATGTGGTACTTCTGCTTTTCGCCGCGCGAAAAACCGTATTGCGCGCGCAGCAGCTTGCGCACTTTTTTCAGCAGCGGTTCCTGCTCGGTGCGGGCCAGGTCGCGGATTTCGACCTTGGTCGGATCGATCTGGCCCCCGGCGCCGCCCACGACCACGAGCGGCATCTTGTTGGCGCTGCACCAGGCGATCAGCGCCGCCTTCGGCTTGACGCTGTCAATGGCATCGACCACGTAGTCGAAGCCCTGGTTGGCCACCAGCGTCTCGATGTTCTCCAGGTCGATGAAATCCTCGACCAGGGTCACCTGGCAAAACGGATTGATCTCGGCGATGCGCTGGCGCAGCGCTTCGATCTTCGGCATGCCGATGGTCGATGACAGCGCCTGGATCTGGCGGTTGATGTTCGATTCGGCCACGTTGTCGAGGTCGATCAGGGTCAGGTGGCCGATGGCGCTGCGCGCCAGTGCCTCGACCACCCACGAACCGACGCCGCCCACGCCGATCACGCAAACGTGCGCCGCGCGGAAACGTTCCAGCGCAGGCTCACCATACAGGCGCCCGATGCCGCCGAAGCGGCGCGCAAAGTCGACATCCTCCGTGGGCATCAGCGCCGCCCCTTGCTCAAGTAATTGATTCATCCCGATATTGTAGCGGACAGGTGTTTCGCGACTACACTAGAATAATCGTTCGTCAACCAAATAACCTGCGTGTCTCCCACAGAACAATGACCTCTCTCCTGCCCGACACCGCCCCTGATTTCTCCCAGCCGATCGCCGTGCTCAAGCACTGCCATGGCCGCATCCGCAAACAACTGTCCACCCTGGAAAAACTGCTGCCGCACCTGGCCGAACATGGCGTGGACAAGCAGGCGCGCGACGCCGCCGGCGCCGTGCTGCGCTACTTCGACAAGGCGGCGCACCTGCACCACGACGACGAAGAGCAGGACCTGATCCCGATGCTGCGCGCCACCGCGCAGGGCGACGACGCCGCCACGCTGCAGGCGCTGGCGCCGACGATCGTGCAGGACCACAACGACATGGACGCGCTGTGGCAAGACCTGCACGAACAACTGACCGCCATCGAAGCCGGCACCGGCACCGGCCCCATGCTCTCCAGCACGGCCGTCGAGCGCTTCGTCGCCCGCTACACGGCGCACATGGAGCGCGAGGAAAGCACGATGGCGCCGATGGCGATGCGCCTGTTCTCGCCCGAGCAGATGGCGCAGCTGGGCCAGGCAATGCAGCGCCGCCGCGGCCTGCTGGCGCCCGAGGCGTTTGACCAGCCGGTGGCATCGGCCACAGGATCGACCACAACAGCGGCCACAGCATTGGCCACACCATCGGCCACAACAGCAGCCAAGGCAGCCGGCGTCGGCCAGGCAGTGGCCGACCTGCGCCAGGATTACGGCCAGGCCAGCCTGAACGAAGACGATGTGCTGGACGACCCGATCGCGCAGTTCACGGCGTGGTTCGAGCAGGCACTGGCGGCGCAGGTGAACGAGCCGAATGCGATGACGCTGGCAACTGTCGGCCCGGGCAACCGGCCGAGCTCGCGCATCGTGCTGATCAAGCAATTCGATCCGCGCGGTTTTACCTGGTACACCAATTACGACAGCCAGAAGGCGCAGGAACTGCGCGGCAATAACCAGGCCGCCCTGCTGTTCTTCTGGAGCGAGCTCGAGCGCCAGATCCGCATCGAAGGCCGTGTCGAAATGACGTCAAGCGAAGAAAGCGACCATTATTTCCGCAGCCGGCCGCTCAAGAGCCGGGTCGCGGCGATCGCGTCGCAGCAGAGCAGCCCGATCGCCAATCGCGCCGCGCTCGAAGCGAATTACGACGCCGTGGCGCAGGCCGCCGGCGACGATCCGGCGCGCCCGGACAACTGGGGCGGTTTCCGCCTGGTGCCGGAGCGCATCGAGTTCTGGCAAGGCCGGCGCTCGCGTTTTCATGACCGGATCGTCTACCAGCGCCAGCCGGATGGCAGCTGGACGCGCTCGCGCCTGCAACCGTAATCGTTATGCCTTGAGGCGGTCGCTGAAGGTCGCGCGGAACTTGCCGACCTTTGGCGCCACCACGAACGCGCAATAACCCTGCAGCGGGTGTTGCGCAAAGTAATTCTGGTGATAGTCCTCGGCCTTGAACCAGGTTTCCTGTGGCAACACTTGCGTCACCAGCGGCGCATCCCACACCATGGCCATCTCGGCCATCACGGTGCGCGCGACGGCGTCCTGCTCGGGCGACGTCGTAAAGATCACCGACCGGTATTGCGTGCCAACGTCATTGCCCTGACGATTCAATGTCGTCGGATCGTGGATCGTGAAAAAAATCTCGAGAATGTCGTGGTAGCTGATCACCGATGGATCGAATTCCAGGCGCACGACTTCGGCGTGGCCGGTGGTGCCGTTGCAGACGGCCTCGTAGCTTGGATGGTCATCGTGCCCGCCCATATAACCCGACTCCACGCGCGTAACGCCGCGTGCTTCGAGAAACACCGCCTCGATACACCAGAAGCAGCCGCCCCCGAGGATGGCCACGTCGCTTGCTGTTTGCTCACTCATGATGGACCTTGTGTTCTTAAAATTTCGATAACCTTAATGTAGCGCAAAGCCCGGCTTCCCGCATTTGTTGACCCGCTGACGATACAGGCGGACAGCATGGACCGGCAAGCTTGGACAGGACGGTGGCATAATGAGCGTCACAGTTCCAGGAACACCATGAATACACTTTCTGCCCGCGCCACTACGCGCGGCTTCGATACCACGCATTTCCGCCAGGCGCTGTCGCAGTTTGCGACCGGCGTCACCGTCATTACCACACGCCTGGCCGACGGCACCTTCCGCGGCCTGACGGCCAGCTCGTTCAACTCGGTCTCGCTCGATCCGCCGCTGGTGCTGTGGAGCCTGGGTGCCGGCGCGAACAGCATGCCGATCTTCAGCGGCAACTCGCACTACGTGATCAATGTGCTGTCCGCCGGCCAGGAAGACCTGGCGATGCGCTTTGCGCGCCGTGGCGAGAACCCGTTCGAGGGCGTCGACTACGAGCTGTCGCGCACCGGCCTGCCGATCCTCAAGGGCGTGTCGGCCTGGTTCGAATGTCATAACCGCAGCCGTTACCCGGAAGGCGATCACGTCATCTTCGTCGGCGAGGTCGAAGAATGCCAGTTGCAGCCGCAGCCGGCGCTGATCTTCCACGGCGGCAAGTTCGGCAGCACCGCCAGTCAAAAATGAAAATGCCTGTCGCAGTTTGAAAAGATCGGGCTGCGCCACGTTTCTATAATGGTCAGGTAACTTCTAACCAGAATTCAGAGACAGGATTTCCGATGACCCGTACCGACTCGCCCAAGAAAGCCGCTTTTCACTGGGATGACCCGCTGCTGCTGAACAGCCAGCTGACCGACGAAGAGCGCATGGTGCGCGACGCCAGCGCCGCCTATTGCCAGGACAAGCTGCGCCCGCGCGTGCTCGAAGCGTTTCGCAACGAGTCGATGGATGTCTCGATCTTCCGCGAAATGGGCGAACTGGGCCTGCTCGGTCCGACCATTCCCGAAGAATACGGCGGCCCCGCAATGGGGTACGTCGCCTATGGCCTGATCGCACGTGAAGTCGAGCGCGTCGATTCCGGCTACCGCTCGATGATGAGCGTGCAGTCGTCGCTCGTCATGGTGCCGATCTTCGAATTCGGCAACGAAGCCACCAAACAGAAATACCTGCCAAAGCTGGCCACCGGCGAATGGATCGGCTGCTTCGGCCTGACCGAACCGAACCACGGCTCCGACCCTGGGTCGATGATTTCGCGCGCCCGCAAGGTCGAGGGCGGCTATAGCCTGTCCGGCGCCAAGATGTGGATCACCAACTCGCCCGTGGCCGATGTGTTCGTCGTGTGGGCCAAGGACGACGAAGGCGCGATCCGCGGCTTCGTACTCGAAAAGGGCTGGAAAGGTTTGTCGGCCCCGGCGATTCACGGCAAGTTCGGCCTGCGCGCGTCGGTCACCGGCGAAATCGTCATGGACAATGTGTTCTGCCCGGAAGAAAACGCGTTCCCCGACGTGCGCGGCCTGAAAGGTCCGTTCACCTGCCTGAACTCGGCCCGCTACGGCATCGCCTGGGGCGCACTGGGTGCAGCAGAAGACTGCTGGCACACGGCGCGCCAGTACACGATGGACCGTCAGCAATTCGGCAAGCCGCTCGCGGCGAACCAGCTGGTGCAAAAGAAGCTGGCCGACATGCAGACCGAAATCACGCTCGGCCTGCAGGGCTGCCTGCGCCTGGGCCGCATGAAGGACGAAGGCACGGCGGCGCCGGAAATCACGTCGATCATGAAGCGCAATTCGTGCGGCAAGTCGCTCGACATCGCCCGCATCGCGCGCGATATGCTGGGCGGTAACGGCATTTCAGATGAGTTCGGCATCATCCGCCACATGGTCAACCTCGAGGTCGTCAACACCTACGAGGGCACGCACGATATCCACGCGCTGATCCTCGGCCGTGCCCAGACCGGCATCGCCGCGTTCTGATCAGGTAGCCCCCACGGCGCGGCAATCGCTGCGCCGTTCAAGAACCATCCGCAATCTGCGCCTGCAACAGGTCCAGCATCGCCTGCGCGGCGGGCGTGAGCGCGCCTTCGCTGCGCCGGACCACGCCGATCGAACGGCGGATGACAGGATCGACCAGCTCGCGCCGCACCAGCCCGGCGCTGCCAATGACATCGGCCGCCAGGCTCGGCAGGGCCGCCACACCCAGCTCCTCGACCACCATGGCGCCGATCGTGGCCAGGTGATCGACTTCAAACGCCGGATAAAAATTGATCCCGGCCTGCAGCGCGGCCGCGTCCACGTATTGCCGTACGCTGGTGTGGCGTGACATCGAAATATGCGGGTAAGGCAGCGTCTCGGGCAGGCGGATCGGGCTGCTGTCGCGGCCCAGCAGATGCCCCGGCGCGGCCAGCAACACGAACTCGTCGGTTGTCAGCGGGATGTATTCCAGATCCTGGTAGGCCGGATTGGCGGCAGTGATGGCGAAATCGACGCGGCCCTGGCGCACCAGCTCGAACGCCGGTTCGGACAGCGTGTCGGCCAGCGACAGCGCGATGTCGGGATGGCGCGCATGAAAGACACGGAACAGGCGCGGCACGAGGCGCGCTGCCAGCGACGGCATCGCGGCCAATGCCACCCGGCCCCGGTGCAGCGCCGTCACGTCGCGTACCGCCGCAGCCGAGCGCTCGATATCGGCGAGCAATTGCTGGGCGTGCAGGACCAGCACTTCGCCGGCGGCACTCAGGGCCACCGAGCGCGTGGTACGCGAAAACAGGCGACTCCCGAAGCCCTCCTCCAGACGACCGATGAGTGTCGACAACGCCGACTGCGACAGGCAGACCTGCTGCGCCGCCTTGCTGAAGCTGAGCGTGTCCGCTAGCGCAAGAAAGGCACGCAACTCACGCGCGGATAGATTTATTTCCATAATCGATAAGTTTATAGAAAAAATGCATTTCTCAGATAATTTGATAAAGCGCAAACTAAGTTCATTCTCTTTTCGAAAATGATCATGGAAAACTCGACACTTCCCAAGCCTGCGCAAGCGCTGGCCCTCGTCGCAGGCGGTGGCACAATGGGCGCCGACGTCGCCATCGTGCTGGCGCGTGCGGGCTGCCGCGCGATCGTGCTCGAACCTGGCGCCACGCGCCGCGACGCGCTCGATACCTACTTTGGCGATACCCTGCGCAAGCTGGGGCTGGAACACAAGCGCGAGCGCATCACGACCTGCGCCAGCCTCGACGAACTCGACTGGCAGGCAATCGACCTGGTCATCGAGTGCATCCCGGAAAAGCTGGCGCTCAAGCAGGCACTGTTTGCCGAGCTGGTCCAGCGCGCGCGCCCCGATACTCTGCTGTGCAGCAACAGCTCGAGCTTTCCCATCTCGGCCATCGGCGAACACCTGGAAACGACCGGGCGCATGCTGGGCCTGCACTTCTTCATGCCGGCGCATCTGGTGCCGCTGGTCGAGGTCGTGCTCGGCGCGAACTCATCAAGCGAGCTGGCCGAGTCGTTGATGACCTTCATGCGTGCCTGCGGCATGGTGCCGGTGCTGGTCCGCAAGGACCTGCCGGGTTTCCTGGCCAATCGCCTGCAGCATGCCCTGGCGCGCGAAGCGTTTGCGCTGATCGACGCCGGCATCGCAACGGCCGAGGATGTCGACGCTGCGGTGCGCTTCGGCTTCGGCTTTCGCTTTCTTGCGGCCGGCCCGGTGCTGCAGCGCGACCATGCCGGCATTGACGTGCACTACCCGGCAGCGACCACCATGTACCCGTCGCTGGCGGCCAACACCACGCCGGCCCGGGTGCTGGCGCAGCGCTACGACGCCGGCCATTACGGGATGAAAACGGGCGAAGGTTTTTATCGCTGGACGCCGGACACCATTGCCGCCGAGCGCGCGCGTTACGATGGCCTGTTGATGGCCGGCTTGCGCCTGCTGGCGCCCGAACTGCCACGGATCGAGGAACAATGACCATGTCTGCCCTCTCTTCAGCGGCTGCCCGCCCGGCGCCGCGCATCGCCCTGATCCACGCCCTGAGCCATTCGGTCGAGCCGATCAATGCTTTCATGGCAGAACAATGGCCCGAAGCCACGCGCATGAACCTGCTGGACGATTCGCTGTCAGCCGACCTGGCCCGGTCAAGCCGTGGCCTGGACGCTGCGATGCACAAACGCTTTGCCGATCTGGCGGAGTATGCGCTTGGCAGCGGGGCCGAGGCCATCCTGTTTACCTGTTCAGCCTTCGGTCCGTGCATCGAAGCGGTGGCGCAGCGCTATCCGCACATTCCCGTGCTCAAGCCGAACCAGGCCATGATTGCCGATGCCGAGGCCGGTCAGGCGGCCGGCCCGGTGGGCCTGATCGCGACATTCGGCCCGACGCTGGCCTCGATGCCACCTGAGTTTCCGGCGCGCGTGGCACTGCGCTGCGCGCTGGCCGAAGGTGCGCTCGATGCGCTCAACCGGGGCGATGTCGAACTGCATGACGAGCTGATCGCCGACAGCGCACGGCGGCTGATCGACGACGGCTGCGCGACGATCGCACTGGCCCAATTCAGCATGGCGCGCGCGCATGACGCCTGTGTCCGTGCCGCAGGTGCGCCGGTGCTGACCACGGTGCACAGCGCCGTGCATGAACTGAAACGGCGCCTGGCGCAGCAGACGTCCTGAACGACAACGTACCACCCCACCAAAACAAAACAAGACAAACCGGAGACAAAGCATGCTCAAGAAGGTACTTCTCGCAACGCTGTTCATGACCCAGGCGCTTGTCGCCGGCGCCGCCGACGTGTATCCGTCCAAGCCAATTCGCTTCGTTGTGCCCTACCCGCCAGGCGGGCCGACCGACGCGATGGCGCGCCTGATCCAGGGGCCGCTGCAGGCGAAGTTCAAGGTCCCCGTCATCATCGACAACCGGGGCGGCGCCGGCGGCAATATCGGCACGGGCATGGTGGCCAAGTCGGCGCCGGACGGCTACACGATCCTGCTGGCGGCCAGCGGGCCGATGGCGGTGAACAAGACGCTGTACAAATCGATCCCGTTCGACCCGGACAAGGATTTCGCCCCGGTGATCCAGATCTCGGCGTTCCCGCTGGTGCTCGAAGTGCACCCGTCGGTCACGGTCAAGAACGTCAAGCAGTTCATTGCCATGGCAAAGGAGCAGCCCGAGATGCTGAGCTTTGCCTCGGCCGGCAACGGCACCCCGCAGCACCTGGCGGGCGAACTGTTCAACACTGCGGTGGGTACCAGGCTGCAGCACGTTCCGTACAAGGGCGCTGGCCCGGCGCTGAACGATGTGCTCGGCGGGCACGTCAAGGTGATGTTCGACATCCTCGGCAGCTCGGTCCAGTACATCAAGACAGGCAAGCTGCATCCGATTGCCGTGACGACGGCCACGCGCGTTCCGAGCTTGCCGGACGTGCCGACGCTGGCCGAGTCGGGCCTGAGCGGTTACAACTTTACGGGGTGGCACGGCATCGTGGCGCCGGCCGCCACGCCCAAGCCGGTGGTGATGCGCCTGAACCAGGCGCTCAACGAAATCTTTGTCGACCCGGCCTTCCGCAAGAAATGGGAAGAGCTGGGCACGCCGGTCGTCGGCGGCACGCCGGAAGCGTTTGGCACCCTGATGCGCACCGAATCGGTCAAGCTGGGCAAAGTGGTCAAGGACGCCGGTGTGACGGTCGATTGATGCAGTGCGGGGCGTGGGCGTCATCATGACGTCACACGCACTTCTTATCATCCCTTCAATTTTCGCCTCACCACCATTGAAGGGTTCACATGCATCAGGTCGTTCTCCGCCGTCTTCCGCTTGCCGTCGCCATCGGCGCCGCACTGGCCCTGTCCGCCTGCGGTGGTTCCGACCACCATGACGACGCCGCCGCTGCCGATGTCGCCATCGTCATCCCGGCCGCGCCAGCCGACCAGGGCGCGGCCGACACTGCGCCGGTGCCATCGGTCCTGGCTTTTGTCGACACCGCCGCCACCAACCAGCGCGGCGATGCCCGCTACGCCACGCTGGCCACGAACGCCGGCGTGCGCGTGCTGGGCGGCATGCTCGCCATCTGGAAGCCGGTAACCGAACTGGTCGATGCAGGTCAGACGGCCCCGGCCGTCGACGGCTTCCCGGCCGTGGCCGCATCGACCTGGACCGGCGTGCCGAACGACGGCACGAATGGCGGCACGATCATCAACGCCGCCGTGCACAATGCCAACATCGATTACGTGGTCAAAGCCACCGCCAGCCGCACCTCGGAGCAGGCGCTGCTGGCGTATCTGGACGACCGGCGCGGCAAGGGCTACAGCGTCACCGGCGGCATGGGCCCGCTGACCGATGCGTGGCGCAGCGCCTCGCGCGCGACCACCACCATCAACGACATGCCGGCGGATGCCACCAAGGTCAAGTACGAAGACGGCGGCAACAACAACGGCGTCGGCGGCGCCGCCAATGCCGAGTTCGGCAAGGTCGTCGACCTGGTCAATGCGATGGGCGGCAACGGTTCGACCGAGCCGGCCAAGCGCTTCTACAAATACGCGCGCCCTTACCGCTGGAGCAGCGCGGTACAGGTCGTGCCGCAACTCGAACCGGCCAAGAGCGCAACGCCAAACACCGACGGCGGCTTCACCAGCGGCCACTCGGCCGAGGCCGTGCGCAACGCCGTCGCGATGGCCTACGTGCTGCCGGAGCGCTACCAGGAACTGGTCGGCCGTGGTCTCGAACTGGGCGAGAGCCGCATCCTGGCCGGCATGCACTCGCCACTGGACGTGATCAGCGGCCGCGTGCAGGCGCAAGCCGTCGCCGCCGCCAACCTGATCGCCGCCGGTGCCACCACGCGCGCTGCAGCCCGCGAGCAGGCCCAGACCACCTTGATGAAGCTGACCGGCACCACTGCCAGCACCTTCCCGAGCTACGCGATCTCGGGCACGCCGGCGAACGACCGCTTCGCCGACTACGCTGCCAGCCGCGCCAATTACCTGCGCCGCCTGACCTTCGGCCTGCCGCTGATCGGCTCGACCACCGCGCCGGCCGTCGTGCCGAAAGGCGCCGAAGTGCTGCTGGAAACGCGCCTGCCGTACCTGACCGACGCACAGCGCCGCGTGGTGCTGAAAACCACCGCGATCGGTTCCGGCTATCCGGTCCTGGACGATGCTGAAGGCTGGGGCCGCCTGAATCTGTTTGCTGCGGCCGAAGGTTATGCCGTCTTTAACGGCAACGTCGTGCTGAACATGGACGCGAGCAAAGGTGGCTTCAACGCAGCAGACCGCTGGCGCAACGACATCACCGGCAGCGGCAAGCTGGTCAAGCAAGGCACGGGTATGTTGAAACTGGGCGGCAAGAATGCCTGGACCGGCGGCACGCAAGTGGACGCGGGCAGCCTCGAAGCGCTGTCGACGACCGCGTTCGGCACGGGTGACGTGTATGTCGCCGGCGGCGGCACCGTGATCAGCAACGCACCGGCCACGCTGGTCGTGGGCGGCAAGTACACGCAGCTGACCGGCGCAGCGCTTGAACTGCGCCTGGGCGCGGCCCAGGGCGGGCGCCTGAGCATCACGGGCGCGGCCACCATCGGCGGCGGCACGCTGCGCATCAAGTTCCAGGACGGCGTCAAGCCAGCCGTGGGCGACACGCTCACCGTCATCAGCGCGGCAAGCCTGAAGGGCAAGTTCGAGACCATCACGGTCGACGGCTTTACCGTGACGCCGACCTACACCGACACCGGCCTGCAACTGCGCCTGGGTTCGTAAGCGCAGCGCAGGTTCTGCGAAAATGGGGCCGGGTTCGATGACGAACCCGGCCCCATTGTGTTGCCACATTGCTGCCGCAGCTTATTCGTCGAACTCTTCGGCCAGATTCTTCCAGCCGCGGCTCTTGGCAAACGCGGAAAATTCTTCCGGCGCCTCGAGCACGATCAGACGGCTCTCTTGCAGGCCCGGGTCGCTGTGGCCAAAGTCAGGCCCCACATACCCGAGCGTACGCAGGCGCTCGACGAGTTGGCGCACCAGAACGGTGTCCTTGTAGGCATCCGGTTCGAGCTTGGCAGCAAACTCCACGTACACATCGATGATCCCGTAACCCTCGTCGAAAATGCGGATCTCTTTGACGTCGAGGGTACGGCCGTTGCTGTCCTTGGCCTGGAAGGCGCCGGACAGTTCAATATCGGTATCAGTAGTCATGGTGAAAGCATAGCACCGAGCCGCAGGTTGCGTAGCGCACGCCAACATCGCAAAACAAAAGCGGGGGTCAGGTCTGACATTCGGACACGGCCTCTGCACTGGCGTCTATCTTTCGATTTCCCAAAAGCGACAATTCCGAACGGATCATTTAATCCCGCCCTCGAATTTCAAGGCGATCCTTCAGTCAAGCAACTAAGGTTGAGGTCGTGTCCGAATGTCAGACCTGACCCCGGCTTTGATGGCGGTTACACTTCCCATTGCAGCTTGAAGGTCAGCGACCTGCTGCGCTCGTCCACCAGCGGCAGCTTGTCATCCACGATTCCCAGCGACACCGTGCGGCCGTGCCGCCACTGGTAGCGGTACAGCAGCGAGCGGTGTATCTGGCGGTCGTTCCATGCTTCGAGCTGCGTCACGCCGTCGTCGCGGCGTGCGGCCCAGGTGTTCTGCGCCAGCAGCCGCACCGAATCGCGCGGACTGAAATGGACGATGGCCAGCGCGCGCCAGGCCGTGTCGGAAAATGCCGGCTGGCCCAGCGTGCCCTGCACCCAGGCGCGATTGACGTGGTTGTCGAGCTCGAGGGACCAGCCGCGCGGCAAGGGAAAGCGCAGGCCGACGTCCAGGATCACGTTCCCGCCCGGCCCAACGCGGTCGGCATCGGCGTCCAGCTGGCGGCCCAGCGCCGCTTCCAGTGCGATCTTCGAAATCCATGGCGCGGGCGTCGTCTCGATGCCGACATTGATGACGCGCGTATCGTGCAGGCGCCCAAGGGGCCGTGCGCGCTGGCGGTCAAAGCCCAGCTCGCCCCACACGCCCGTGCGCCGGGTCGCGGCCAGCCAGACGCCGGGACGCAGCTTGCGCTCGACCGCTTCGCCGCCGGCCTGACCCGTCACCCGATCGGCCAGCGTGCGCATCTCGTGCAGCACCAGGTAGGTCTCGAATTCGTACAGCGCGATCCCGCCGAACGACTGCGGTCCCAGGATGCGGTTGATCGAGCCGGTGGCGCGGGCGATGCCCGCTTGTGGCACGAAGCCGTTATCGTTGACGAAACCGGGCGCGATCGCTTCGACCTCGGCTTCGTACCACCAGCGTTCGGTCTTGTGCAGGGACTTGCCCCACAGGTAGCCGCCCGAGCGCCCTGCCACCCGCGCCGGCACATCCTCGTCGACAAAGCCCGCGGTCGTGCGCGACACCATCGCCACGCCGGACAGTTGCTGCTGCTCGCCATCCGCCCCTTCGCCGCGCCACTGGGCATCGATGCCGACGACGTCGTTGCCGCCGAAACGGTGGTAGTCGCGCTGCGAGGCAAATGCGCCCAGCAACAAGCCCTCCCCGTGCCAGCGTGCGCGCACCAGGCTCGCGACCGTCCGCTTGGTCTGCCCGTATTCCAGCGTTTCGTACGGCTTGCCGCGCAGGATCAGGCCGCCCGGCTCGTCGCGCAGGCTCATCGCCGTGGCGTCGGCCTGCGCCCCGCGCCAGGTCGCGCGCAGGCCGTATTCGGGATCGTTCACGGTGCGCGAATAAAAGGCTGGCAGGCTCAAGCCGAGCACGTCCGCGCTCTCCAGAAAGAACCCGCGCTTCTCGGGCAGCGACAGTGCAATATTGCCGGCGCCCTGCGACACCGGCTCGTCGATCTCGACCTGCGAGTAATCGGGATTGATGGTGGCATTGAAGACCCAGTCGGCGCGCGGACGGCCATTGATTTCCAGGCCCAGTTCAGCCTGACTGCCGCGCGTGCGCATCCCCGGCATGACAGCGCGTTCACTGCGCACCGTCAGTTCGGGCCGCAGCTCCAGGAAGCTGCGGTCGCGCACCGCTGCCACGGTGGCCTCCATGCCGTCGATCTCCTGCAGAAAACTGAGATGGCTGAGCGCGTCGATCCGCCATGGCGCCGTCACCAGCAGCATGCCGTCGGCATGCGGGATGCTGCGCTCGACCATCAGGCGCCAGTTACGGCCATCGGCGTACGGAAAGCGCAGGCTCGACAGCGGCCAGCGCACTTCCATGCTGTAGCCGTCAGGCAGGATGGTCACGGCCGTCTCGACCGGGAAATCCGGCCCCAGATCGGATTCGTCATCCTCGGCGCGGTGGATGCCGTCGCTGACCACGCCGGTGGTGTTGATGCGCACGAACTGGGCATTGCGGCCATGGCCGGCCGGGTCGATCCAGATACCGATGAAATCCTGGTCAACACCGACCTTGTCGCGCCGCGCCAGCAGGCCCCGGCGCAGATGCGGCGCGTCATCCCAGGCGCGGATACCGAACACCAGCGCGCCGTCGTCCACCAGCACTTGCACGCTGGTCTTCAAGGCACCGGGCGCAGCCGTGCCGTCGCGCGGCTGGTGCTTGTGGAAGTCCTGGTAGACGGGCGCGCCGCGCCATGCGGGGTCATCCAGGGCGCCGTCGATCACGGGCGTGTCGCCCGCCGCGATGCGCAGCGCGCGCAGGCCGGCACCATGCGCATCGCACGCATGCAGGGCAGCACAAAGCAACAGGCCGATACAGGCAAACGAGGCGGGAGACATGCGCGGCACCGTAAAAATGAGCCGCTCAGTCTAGCACGCAGCTTGCTAAAGAGAACACATTTCGGGCATAACCTCCCCGTTCTGACCGGCCGCTGGCACTGGTCAATTGTGACACCCAAAACCGGGGTCAAAGCCGGCGAAGCCGGGGTCAGGTCTGACATTTGGACACGGCCTCTGCACTGGCGTCTATTTTTTCGCTTTCCTGAGAAAGAAAATTCCGGGAGGATCGTTTAACGCTGCCACGAATCTCAACATGATCCTTCAGTCAAGCGACTAAGGTTGAGGTCGTGTCCGAATGTCAGACCTGACCCCAGCTTTTGAGCACGCAGCTTTTCAAAGAGAACACTTTTCGGGCATGGCATCCCCGCTCTGACTGGCCGCCGGCACCGCCCAATTGTGACAACTTGCTAATGCCACGTCACCTTGCGTGGCATACGGGATGCATCTGATGACGATTCGTCTTCTCACTCGTACTTGGGACTTGCTACCGGCCCGATTTGCGCTACCATCGAATGCATGTTGCATGGCCTGTACAGGCCGGCGCGATTCACGGCAGAGGCATGATGAGCTTGACGCAACCCGCATCCGATTCGTCCGCATCCACTCGCAGCGATGCCTTGTCGCTTGACCTGCTGCTGAGTAACTTGCCGGGCGCAGCGTACCGCTGTCGCAATGACAGCGAGTGGAGCATGGTGTTCATCAGTGACGGCATCGAAAAAGTGACCGGCTACTCGGCGGCGGCGTTCACCACCCAGCCGGGTCTGTCGTTTGCCAGCATCATCCTGCCGGAAGACCGCGACCAGATGCATGCGGCCGTGGCGATCGCCCTGGCCCAGAACCAGCCCTTCCAGGTCACGTACCGGATCCGCACTGCTGACGGCCGCATCCGGTGGATCTGGGAACAAGGGGCCCTGAACCGGCAGGCCGGGATGCTCGAAGGATTCCTGGCCGATTTCACACGGGTCAAGCATGCCGATCTCGTCATGCTCGAACAGGCGTCGTTCCTGCAGCAGGCGCGCGACGCGATCATTGCGATGGACATGACCTCGCGCATCAGCTACTGGAACCATGGCGCCGAGCGCCTGTACGGCTGGCGCGCGCAAGAGGCGATGGGCAAGCGCTTTTGCGAGCTGCTGTGCGACGAACAGGCACACTACGAAACCGCCTTGGCGCACACGCTGGCCGATGGCGAATGGTCGGGCGAACTGGCCCACGTGCGGCGCGATGGCTCGAAGGTCGACACCGACACCCGCTGGACCTTGCTGGCGCCCGATGCCGTGCCGGGCGCATGCCAGAAGATCCTGGTGATCGGCACCGACATCAGCGAGCGCAAATCCAGCGAAGCGAAGATCTTCCGGCTGGCATTCTTCGACCACCTCACCGACCTGCCCAACCGCGCCAACCTGCTCGACCAGCTGCGCCGCGCGCTGGTCGGCAGCGCCCGCAGCGGCAAGTGCGGTGCGCTGATGTTCTGCGACCTCGACAACTTCAAGTACCTCAACGACAGCCAGGGGCACGCCGCCGGCGACCTGCTGCTACAGGCCGTGGCGCGTCGCCTCGAAGGCTGCGTGCGCGAAACCGACATGGTGGCGCGCCTGGGCGGCGACGAGTTCGTGGTGCTGATCCGGCCCGTCGACGAGTCGCGCGCGGTGGCCGCGGCGCAGGCCGAGACCGTCGCCAAAAAGGTGGTGGCGGCGCTGGCGGCGCCGTTCCAGCTGGGCGAACTGCATTACACGCTGTCGGTCAGTGTCGGCGTGGTCACGCTGTGCGGCCTGCAAGACACGGTGGAATCGACCTTGCGTCAGGCCGACGCCGCGATGTACCAGGCCAAGGCCGCCGGGCGCAACACGTTTCGCTTTCACGACCCGGCCGCGCAGGCCGCATGGCTCGCGCGCGCCGAACTCGAAAGCGGCTTGCGCCGCGCGCTGCAACGCCATGAATTCGTGCTGCACTACCAGCCGCAGCTCGACCGCTCGGGGCACGTGATCGGCGCCGAAGCACTGCTGCGCTGGCGCCAGCCCGATGGCAAGGTCCTGCTGCCGCCCGACTTCATCCGCATCGCCGAAGAAAGCGGCCTCATCATCGAGATCGGCGCCTGGGTCATGCGCACCGCCTGCCGCGAGCTGGCGCGCTGGCAGCGCCATCCCGATACCGCAGGGCTAACGCTGTCGGTCAACGTCAGCGCGCGCCAGTTCACCGAACCGGATTTCGTCGCGCTGCTGGAGGCCATTTTTGCCGAAACCGGCGTGCAGCCGTCAGGACTCAGGCTCGAGCTGACCGAAAGCCTGGTGGTGACCGATTTCGCGCTGGCCGCGCAGACGATGGGCGCACTCAAACAGCAGGGTCTCTCGTTTTCACTGGACGACTTCGGCACCGGTTACTCGTCGCTGGCCTACCTGCGCAAGCTGCCGCTCGATCAGCTCAAGATCGACCGCTCGTTCATGCGCGACGTGCTCACCGACCAGAACGACGCCTCGATCGTGCGCTCGATCATCGCGCTGGGCGAGAGCCTGGGGCTGGAAGTCATGGCCGAAGGTGTCGAAACAGCGGGGCAGCGCCAGTTTCTGGCCGATGCGGGATGCCACCTCTACCAGGGCTTCCTGTACCAGCAGGCCGTCAGTGGCGAGACATTCACGCAGTACGTGACAGGCCCGCATTAAAAAAAAGCCCGCACGCGGCGGGCTTTCATCAACCGGCTTGCGCCGTGCTTAAAACTTGTAACCCACCGCCAGCACGATCGCCACCGGATCCAGTTTCATGAACTGGGTCTGGCCGGTCGAGAAATGCACGTCGGTGCGCAGGCGCGTCTTGATGACCGTCGCGTCGGCGAACCAGCGCTCGTCGAAGTTCATCGCGATACCGACTTGCGCGCTGTAGGTCAGCTTGTTGTCGATCTTGAAGGTGGTCGGCACATCGCTGCCCGGATTGGTAATCGAGGTCAGCTTGCCATTACCGCGTTCCTTCATGAAGTACGCGTAGGTCGGGCCCACACCAATGAACGGACGGAAGGCCGCGGTCGGCGCGAAGAAACGGTACTGGAAGAACGCGGTCGGCGGCAGCGCCTCGACCGTGCCCACCGAACCCACGCCGTCGATCGCGCCCGCACCGTAGATCTGGTGCTTGTACGGCGTGCCGAGGGCACCCTCGACCGACAGGTTGTCGGTGAAGCTGTACGACAGGATGACCACTGGCTGCATGTCGTTGCCGACGTCGGCCTTGGTGCCTGGCAGTGCAGGCGCGCTGATGTCACCGCTTTCGACTTTCGGCATCAGGCGGTTGAAACCGACCTTGGCGGTGATCTGGCCGGCCGATTGGGCCGATGCGCCGGTGGCGAACGCCAGTGCGGCAGCGACACCCGCAACCTTGGCGATACTGCTAAAACGAACTTTCATGACTTCTCCTGATAGATGTGTGAGGGCCCGCCGCCAGGGCAGGCCCGCCGCTCGTTGCTGAGAACCTGCTTACAGCCAGCCCTTGATAGCCATGTCCTTGAAGACGTAGCGGGCGATAAGGTCGTTCTCGAACGGGGTCGGATGGATCCCGTCGGCGAACATGTAGCGGCTCACATCACCTGCCACCGTGTTGTTGGCGGTGCAGATCAGCGAGGTCCCACCCAGCGCGTTGTTGGCGCACGCCGGGGTGCTGGTGTTGGTCAAGCCATACGGGCCAGGATTTTTCACCTGGTCGTTGCTGACCGAGTACAGATCGGAGTACAGCACGCGCGCATCGTCGGCGCCCAGGCCGGCCTTGAGCTGCGTGTTGAAAGCATTGACCATCGCGGCGACCAGCGACTGGATCGCAGCCGGACGCGATTTCGCGGTCGGCGTGCTGGCCACGTCAGGCAGGTTGGCAACGATCACGTACTTCGCGCCCTTGGCCAGCAGTTCGGTTTTGACCAGGCCAGCCATCTGCGCACCGGCGGTGCCCAGCGCTGTCACCATCGCCGTAGCGTTCGCGGTAGCGTAAGCGCCGGCGGCGGTGTTGCCAGCAGCGGTGCCGTCTGCTTGCGCGGCGGTCACGAGCGGACCGTACACGGCAGGTGCGGCAACCGCCGAATTGCCCGGCTGGGTAGCGGCAGCGCGCACGGCGGCAGCGACCAGCGTTGCATCGGTCTTGCCTGGACGGGCATTCTCGGTAGCGATCGCGGCCAGGATTGCCTGGGTAGCCGTTTGCGGGTTGGTGGCGGTGGCGCCGAGGCGGGTGGCCAGAGCGACGGCGAAGGCTTGCGCGCCGGCGGCGGTGCCGGCGTTGGTCACGGCTGCCAGTTGCATCAGCACGTCATTGCCGCCCGACAGGACCGTCACGAGCTCGGTGCCGGTGAACTTGTTGCCAGACCGGGCCAGGTGGTTGGCGATCTGGGTGACCATCGGGGTGGTCATTTCGCCGATCGGCGAGCCGGTCGCGGCATTGCCCGGGCCGATCGGATTGATCACGCGCGAGCCGCCCTGGGCGTAGTTGAAGCAATTCGGATTGTTGACAATTGGAACCGAGAAGCCGAGCGATGCGTCACCTTGCAGGCCGGTCTGGGCAGCGCATGGCGCCGGCAGTTTGAGCTGGGCAGCCATGAAGTCGAGCCAGATCTTGCCGTTCAGGTCTTCGCTCTTGGCGGTGCTGTCACCATTGATGGTGAACTTGCCGCCACCGGCCGCTGCCACGGCGCCGACACGGTAGGTGCCGACATCCGACAGGCTGTCGCCGAACGAGACCT
Source organism: Telluria sp. LT1R51-2 (assembly GCF_059685775.1). Lineage (NCBI taxonomy): Bacteria > Pseudomonadati > Pseudomonadota > Betaproteobacteria > Burkholderiales > Oxalobacteraceae > Telluria > Telluria sp. LT1R51-2. Next base: position 3,903,827 of record NZ_JCASIM010000001.1, read on the forward strand.
GCTTGGTGAACGTGACCTTGGTCGCCTGGTCGCCGCCCGCCGGGCTCGTGCCGCCGCCGCACGCGGACAGCAACGCTGCCGTCAGCACGGCCAGCGCAAAATTGGTTTGACGCATTGTGTCTCCTGAGTTTAATTTTTTCTAAACGAACGCTCGTGCTATTCGCCGCTTCATTACTATGCCAGCGTTCATTACCCATGTATAGCAAAATCCATTGCTTCAATGGTTGTTGCAATTCGTACCTATCAGATGCGATGGGTCTGGCTGTTGGGGTCGGATTATAACCAGCCTTTACTCGGCAGAAAGTGGGGAATTTGTAACGGGGGCCGCTAACAGGCGGGGCACTGATGCCCCGTCAATCGATCCGGTGATGTAAATCAAACGTTTGGTTGAACGTTGAGCAAACCGTGGACGATGCCCGTCGATCCATGCGCGGCGCGGCGCAGGCGATCGTTGACGCCCAGCCACTCACCCTGCTGGGGCGGTGACTCGACCAGGATGACGTCGGCGCCCTGCCCGTCCATCGCGCGCAGCGCGGCGTACAGTGCGTGGGCAAAGCCGGCAGGCCGCGGCGGCAGGCGCTGCGCGGCGTGGGTTTCCGGCATGGTGCTCACGTGAATCAGCGCGACCTTGCGCCCGGCTGCGTGCAACTGTTCGATCGTCTCGAGCAGCATCGCGCGCGCCTGCATCGCCACCGGCGTGTGCGGCGCGTAATGCGATTCGAGCGTGCCCGAGGCGCGCGGCGCCGCCGCATCGGCTGCGGCCGGCAAGCGGTCGATCACGGCCGCGATCGCCTCGGCGCTGATGTGGCCTGGGCGCAGCAGCACCGGGCCAAGTGTGTCCAGGCGCGACAGGTCGACGATGGTCGATTCGATGCCGACCTGTGACGGGCCGCCATCGAGCACCATCGCCACCGTGTCGTCCATCGCGAATTCGTCGACGACGTGATCAGCCAGCGTCGGGCTGACATGCCCGAACTTGTTGGCCGACGGCGCGGCGATGCCGCCCTTGCCGCCCTTGAATGCACGCAGCAGCGCCAGCGCCACCGGGTGCGCCGGGCAGCGCAGGCCGACCGTGTCCTGGCCGCCGCTGACGGCGTCGGGAATGTTCGGCGCGCGTTTCAGGATCATCGTCAGCGGGCCGGGCCAGAAGGCCGCGGCCAGCGCGCCGGCTTCTGGCGGGATGTCGCAGGCCCAGTAAGTGAGCGGGGCTTCCGGCGCCAGGTGCACGATCACGGGATGGTCTTGCGGCCGGCCCTTGGCGGCGTAGATGGCGGCCACGGCGGCCGGGTTCTCGGCGTCGGCGCCCAGGCCGTACACGGTCTCGGTCGGAAACGCGACCAGCTCGCCCGCTTCGAGCAGGCGGGCGGCGGTGTCGATGACCGACTGGTCGATCTGCAGGTCGGTCATGGTTATGCGGCGATGCCGAGGATGGCGCAGACGGCGCGCAGACTGGCCTGCGCTTCGCCCAGGGTCGGCGCGACGAAGGTCACGTGGCCCATCTTGCGGGCGCGGCGCGGATCGTCCTTGCCGTACAGGTGCAGGTTGGCGCCCGGCAGCGCCAGCACGCGGTCCCAGGCCGGTTCGCGCGTGTTGTCAGTGTCACCGTCAAACCAGACGTCGCCCAGGATGTTGAGCATGACGCTCGGCGAATGCTGGCGCACGTCGCCCAGCGGCAAACGCGCCATTGCGCGCACCTGCTGCGCGAACTGGCTCGTGATGCACGCGTCAATCGTGTAGTGGCCACTGTTGTGCGGGCGCGGGGCCATCTCGTTGACGACCAGCGTGCCGTCGGCCAGCACGAAGAACTCGATGCACAGCACGCCGACGTAACCCAGCTGGTCAACGATCGCGCGCGCCGCATCCTGCGCCTGGCGCGCGCATGCCGGCGACACATTCGGGCCCGGTACGGTGGTGGTAAACAGGATGCCGTCGCGATGCACGTTTTCGGCGATCGGGTACACGACCGAGGCGCCATCAATGCCGCGCGCGGTCAGCACCGACACTTCATAGGCCAGCGGCAGCATCTTTTCGAGCATGCAGGTCACGCCGTCCATGTCGTCAAACGCCGCGCGCACATCGTCGCGCGTGCGCACGCGCACCTGGCCCTTGCCGTCGTAACCCATGCGCACGGTTTTCAGGATACCCGGCAGCAGGTCGTCACCGATGGCATCGATGTCGGCGTGCGAGGCGATCGTCTTGTGCGGCGCCGGCATCACCTTCGACGTAGGCGCGCACTCGACAAAGAAACGCTTTTCGGCGATGCGGTCCTGGGCGATCGACACGCACGATGCGCCCGGTGCGACAAAGCTGCCTTCGGCCAGCAGTTGCAGGCTGTCGGCCGGCACGTTCTCGAACTCGGTCGTCACGGCGGCGCACAGCGCGCGCAGTTCGGCCAGCGCCGCCGCATCGTCGTATGTGCCTTCGATGGTGCGATCGGCAACCTGCCCGGCCGGGCAGTCGGCGCTCGGTTCGAGCACGGCAACCTGGTAGCCCATGCTTTGCGCGGCATGCGCGAACATGCGGCCAAGCTGGCCGCCGCCCATCACCCCGAGCCAGGTGGACGGATCGGCCGATGGAAGAATTGGAGAAGTCTGCTGCGCTTGGGTCATCGGATCAAACAGGTAAGGTCATGGCCTGGGCGGCGGCGGTCTGGTCGCGGCGGAACTGCTCCAGTTTGTCGGCCAGCGCCTCGTCATTGGCAGCAAGGATCGCCACGGCGGTCAGCGCTGCGTTGGCGGCGCCTGCTTCACCGATGGCGAACGTCGCCACCGGCACGCCTTTGGGCATCTGCACGATCGACAGCAGCGAGTCTTCGCCACGCAGGTACTTCGATGGCACGGGCACGCCCAGCACCGGCACGATGGTCTTGGCGGCCACCATGCCAGGCAGGTGCGCCGCGCCACCAGCGCCGGCGATGATCGCGCGCAGGCCGCGCGCGCGGGCTGTCTCGGCGTAGGTGAACATTTCGTCCGGCATGCGGTGCGCCGAAATCACCGACGCTTCGAACGGCACGCCGAACTGCTTCAGGATCGCGACCGCGTTCTGCATCACGTCCCAGTCGGACGACGAGCCCATGATGACGCCGACGAGCGGCTTGGATTGCTCGGTCATCGCTTATGCCTTCAGCTTTTCGCCGGTCAGGCGTTCGATGGCCTCGAAGTACTTGGCCTGGGTTTTGTCGATGACCTCTTGCGGCAGGCTTGGCGCCGGTGCGGTCTTTGGCCACTCGGTCAGCGTTTCGAGATAGTCGCGCACGAACTGCTTGTCGAACGACGGCGGCGACATGCCCGGCGCGTACGAGTCGGCTGGCCAGAAACGCGACGAATCGGCGGTCAGCACTTCGTCCATCAGGTGCAGCACGTTGTTGTCGTCCAGGCCGAATTCGAACTTGGTGTCGGCGATGATGATGCCGCGCGTGGCCGCGTATTCGGCAGCGGTGGTGTAGAGCTTGATGCTGATGTCGCGCATTTGGGCAGCCAGCTCGGCGCCGATTTTTTCTTCCATCTGGGCGAACGAGATGTTTTCGTCGTGCTCGCCGAGGTCGGCCTTGGCAGCCGGCGTGAAGATCGGCTCCGGCAGCTTTTCAGCCTGCTGAAGACCGGCTGGCAGCGCGATGCCGCAGATGGCGCCGCTTTGCTGATAATCCTTCCAGCCCGAACCGATGATGTAGCCGCGCACGACGGCTTCGACCATGATCGGTTTCAGGCGCTTGGCCACGACCGCGCGGCCCGTCACCTGCTCGACCTCGTTTGGCGCGACCACGCTTTCCGGCGCGACGCCGGTCAGGTGGTTCGGCACGATGTGGCCGAGCTTCTCGAACCAGAAATCGCTCATCTGGTTCAGTACCTTGCCCTTGCCGGGAATCGGCTCGTTCATGACCACGTCGAAGGCCGACAGGCGGTCGGTGGTGACGATCAGGATCTTGTCGTCGCCAACGGCGTAGTTATCGCGCACCTTGCCGTGACCGAGCAGTGGCAGGGACTGAATGGAGGATTGGTAGAGGCTGTTCATAGATGGGGTATCAGGAAAGCGGAACCGGCGGAACGGGCCGCCGGTTGTGAAAGTCAGGCGGTAAAGCCTGGTCAATGCGATATTTTACGTCAATTTGCGACGCGGGCGATCGAACCCGGGGATGGCGGCGTTACCGCCATCCGTGCGGTTTATTGAACGATCTGCGACAGCTCGCCCGCCTTGTAGCGCTCGGCCATCTTGTCCAGCGGGATCGGCTTGATCTTGTCGGCCTGGCCTTCGCAGCCGAACGACAGGAAGCGCGCCTTGCACACGTCCATTGCCGCTTCGCGCGCCGGCTTCAGGTAGTCGCGTGGATCGAACTTCGACGGATTCTGGAACATGTACTTGCGAATCGCTGCCGTCATCGCCAGGCGAATGTCGGTGTCAATGTTGATCTTGCGAACACCGTGCTTGATGCCTTCTTGAATCTCTTCGACCGGCACGCCGTACGTTTCTTTCATGTCACCGCCGAATTCGCGGATGATTGCCAGCAGCTCCTGCGGCACCGACGACGAACCGTGCATCACCAGGTGGGTGTTCGGGATGCGTGCGTGAATCTCTTTGATGCGGTCGATTGCCAGGATGTCGCCGGTTGGCTTGCGCGTGAACTTGTATGCGCCGTGCGAGGTGCCGATGGCGATGGCCAGCGCGTCGCACTGGGTGCGCTTGACGAAGTCGGCGGCCTGGTCGACGTCGGTCAGCAGCTGCTCGCGGGTCATGGCGCCGTCGGCGCCGTGGCCGTCTTCCTTGTCGCCCATCATCGTTTCGAGCGAACCGAGCACGCCCAGTTCGGCCTCGACGGTCACGCCGATCGAGTGCGCAAACTTGACGACTTCTTGCGAGACAGCGACGTTGTATTCATAGCTGGCGACGCTCTTGCCATCGGCTTCGAGCGAACCGTCCATCATCACCGACGAGAAACCCGAACGGATCGCGGCCATGCAGACTGCCGGCGACTGGCCGTGATCCTGGTGCATGACGACCGGGATGTGCGGGTACGCTTCGACCGCAGCGTCGATCAGGTGACGCAGGAACGCTTCGCCCGCGTACTTGCGCGCGCCGGCCGAGGCCTGCATGATCACCGGGCTGTTGACAGCGTCGGCGGCAGCCATGATGGCCTGCACCTGTTCGAGGTTGTTGACGTTAAATGCCGGCAGGCCGTAGCCGTTTTCGGCGGCGTGGTCCAGCAACTGACGCAGTGATACGAGTGCCATGGTAGTACTCCAAACAATAAAGAAACTTGTCGGGAAGTGGCGCGCGCCGAGCGCAGCATGCCGAACTGCCGGCATGCCGTGAACGCATCAGGCGCGGCGCCCCATCCCGTTAATCATATTCGCCCACACGCACGATCTTGAGCGCATTGGTGCCGCCGGCCTCGCCCATTGGCGAACCCCACGTCACCACGATCAGGTCGCCCTTGCGCACGTAGCCTTCGTTCATCAACAGCTCTTCGGCCTTGCGCAGCACGGCGTGGCTGCCGCCTTCCTGCTCCAGGTGGAAGGCGCGCACGTTGCGGTACAGCGAAGCCTTGCGCTCGGTGGTCTTGAGCGGGGTCAGCGCCAGGATCGGCGTGTCGATGCTGTGACGGCTCATCCACAACGCGGTCGAGCCCGATTCGGTCAGCGCCACGATCGCCTTCACGCGCAGGTGGTGCGCGGTAAACAGCGTACCGTATGCAATGGTCTGGTCGATGCGGGTGAACTGTTTGTTGAGGAAGTCGACGTCGACCTTGTTGTATTCGGACATCTCGGCTTCGAGGCAGACCGCCGCCATCATTTCGACGGTTTCGATCGGGTACTTGCCCGATGCGGTCTCGGCCGAGGTCATGACAGCGTCGGTGCCATCCAGCACGGCGTTGGCGACGTCCGACACTTCGGCGCGGGTCGGCACGGCGTTGACGATCATCGACTCCATCATCTGGGTCGCGGTGATGGCCAGCTTGTTCGAATCGCGCGCCATGCGGATCATGCGCTTTTGCAGCGCCGGCACGGCAGCGTTACCGACTTCGACGGCCAGATCGCCACGGGCGACCATGATGCCGTCCGACGCATCCAGGATCTCCTGCAGCAGCGGAATCGCTTCGGCGCGTTCGATCTTGGCGATCATCATCGGCTTGTGGCCGTATGGCTCGCCGGCGATATTGGCCAGCTGGCGCGCCATTTCCATGTCGGTCGCGCTTTTCGGGAACGAAATGGCCAGGTAGTCGGCCTGGAAGCTCATCGCGGTCTTGATGTCTTCCATGTCCTTCGACGTCAGGGCCGGCGCGGTCAAGCCGCCGCCCTGGCGGTTGATGCCCTTGTTGTTCGACAGCTCGCCGCCGACCTTGACGGTGGTGCAGATTTCGTGACCGGCGACGCGGTCGACGATCAGCACGATCAGGCCGTCATTCAGCAGCAGCCTGTCGCCTGGCTTGACGTCGCGCGGCAGCGCCTTGTAATCCAGGCCCACGCGCTCCTGGTTACCCAGTTCGCCGTTCTCGCCCCACTTGGCGTCCAGGATGAACCGGTCGCCATTGGTCAGGAAAATCTTGCCTTCTTCAAACTTGCCGACGCGGATCTTCGGACCCTGCATGTCGGCCATGATGGCCACTTCACGGCCGCACTCGGCGGCGGCGCGGCGTACCAAGGTGGCCCGGTCGATATGATCCTGGGCCTTCCCGTGCGAAAAATTCAGGCGTACGACGTCGACGCCGGCGCGGATCATTTTGACGAGAATATCGAAGTCGGTCGATGCTGGGCCGATGGTTGCGACGATCTTGGTGCCACGGTACATGAAGTGTCCTTGTAAAAAACAAAGCGCAGCCACAGGCTGCGCTAGGGTCTCATTTATGCTGCAGACTGCGCGCTGCGTTGCAGCAGGATATCCACCGCCGGCAGCGTTTTTCCTTCGAGGAATTCCAGGAAGGCGCCACCACCGGTCGAAATGTAGCCGATCTGGTCGGCGATCTTGTATTTTGCAATCGCGGCCAGGGTGTCGCCGCCACCGGCGATCGAGAAGCCCTTGGAACCGGCGATGGCCAGCGCCAGGGTCTTGGTGCCCTCGGCAAACTGGTCGAATTCGAATACGCCAACCGGACCGTTCCAGACGATCGTGCCAGCCGTGGCGACCTGCTCTGCCAGCATGGCGGCGGTCTGCGGGCCGATGTCGAGGATCATGTCGTCGTCTTGCACGTCCGCCACCAGCTTGACGGTAGCGACGGCCGTTGGCGCGAATTCCTTGGCGCACACGACGTCGACCGGAATCGGCACTTGCGCGCCGCGCGCGGCCATCTTGTCGATGATCGCCTTGGCTTCGTTCACCAGGTCGTTTTCAACGAGCGATTTGCCGATGTTCAGGCCGACGGCCTTCATGAACGTGTTGGCAATGCCGCCGCCGACGATCAGGTTGTCGACCTTGTCGGCCAGGCTTTGCAGGATCGTGAGCTTGCTCGAGACTTTCGAGCCGGCGACAATCGCCAGCAGCGGACGCTGCGGCTGGCCGAGGGCCTTGCCCAGCGCGTCGAGTTCAGCGGCCAGCAGCGGACCTGCTGCGACGATCGGTGCGAACTTGGCGATGCCGTGCGTGGTGGCTTCAGCGCGGTGCGCAGTGCCGAACGCGTCATTGACGTACACATCGCACAGCTTGGCCATTTTCTGGGCCAGTTCGTCGTTGTTTTTCTTTTCGCCCGCATTCACGCGGCAGTTTTCCAGCAGCACGACCGAACCCGGCGCGACATCCACGCCGTCGACCCAGTTTTGCTTGAGTTCGACCGGCTGGCCGAGCAGCTCGGACAAGCGCGCGGCGACCGGCGCCAGGCTGTCTTCCGGCTTGAAGGCGCCTTCGGTCGGCCGACCCAGATGCGACGTCACCATCACTGCCGCGCCCGCCTTGATGGCGGCCTGGATCGCCGGCACCGAAGCGCGAATGCGCGTGTCTTCAGTGATGTTGCCGGCGTCATCTTGTGGCACATTCAGGTCGGCGCGAATGAAGACGCGCTTGCCCTGCAGGGCGTTCTGATCGATCAGGTCTTGCAAACGGGTGAAACGGCGGGAAGCGTCCATTGGTCAGCGTGGCAATAGTGAAAAAACGTCATTGTACATCAGGGGGTGCCGCCAAAAACGTGCAGAACACGCAGTGCCGTAAAGACAAGCATGCCGAATAAAATCGTTAGCAGCATGTTACGGCGCCACACATAGAACGCAAACGCGGCCAGCCCCGCCAGCAGCTTCGGGTTGGCCAGCGTGAACTGCAGCCCGCCCTGCGGATCGATCAGAAAATCGGGCCCGATGATGGCTGCCAGCGCGCAGGCCGGCGCATAGCGCAGCATTTCCTGCACCCGTGGCGGAATCGATACGCGGTGGCCGATCAGCCAGAATGAACTGCGCGTGGCGGCCGTGGCCACGCACAGCACGCCAATCACCACCCAGATTTCCCAATCAGCCACGGCGCGCCTTTATCTTGTTCATTGTTTCTTCGATGACCATCGCTGTCACCATCCCGACCAGCACCGCCAGCAGCAAGCCCAGCTTGTAAGGCAGCTTATAGGCCAGCACCGAGACCGTGCCCGCCACAAGCACGCCGCACAAAGCGGCGCGGTTGATCATCAGGGGCACCATGATGCAGAGAATGGCCAGCGTGCCGGCAAAGCCCAGGCCCCACTCGGCCGGCACGGTGCTGCCCAGGAACACTCCGATCACCGAACCAATTTGCCAGGCGCCCCAGTTCGGGAACATCAGGCCCTTCAGGTACGACAGCTTGCCCACCGCCGGCGTCGGACTCGGATATTTCTGCAAGAACAAGGCCACGGAAATATCGCCCGAGATATAGCCGAGATACAGGCGCTGACGCCACGGCAAGTGGGCAAAGTGTGGCGCCAGCAGCGCCGAAAAGATCACGAAGCGCAAATTGACGACCAGCGCCGTGGCGAAGATGACCCAGATCGGCGCCTGCGCCGCAATCAGCGGCAGCGACGCCAGTTGCGCCGAGCCGGCGAACACCAGCAGCGTCATGCCCAGCGCCTGCGGTACGGACAGGCCACTCTTGACCATGGCGATGCCCACCACCAGGCCCCAGGCGGCGATGCCGAACAGCGTTGGCAGGCCGGTCTTGAACCCGTCGCGAAATGCGTCGCGATCGGGCGCGTCGCCGATGGTGACCGGAAGCTGGCCCGCCGGCTCGCCGGCGTTCACGGACATGACGGTGTGGCGATCGTGCAACTTCCGGGCATCGGAATGACGGCTAAGACGACCGCAGCGGTCTGGAAACAGTGGGGCATGAAACGCATGGAATGGGGCGACGCCACTTGAGAAAGGGGCGCTTGGGCTCAATATGTTGAGCGCATTATTTTACGGTCATTTCGGCAATAGGGGGAATCCGTTAGAATCCTGTCTTTGCCCACCTGCCAGACGGAGACACCAGATGACCCAAAAGACGATACCAATCGTGGAACTCACGGCGAAAGACTTGCCGGCGCACTGCCCGAACCCGGCCATGCCGCTGTGGTCGTCGCACCCGCGCGTGTTCCTCGATTTCGACCACCATGGCGAGGCAAAGTGCCCATACTGCGGCACCGGCTACCGCCTGGCGCCAGGCACGGTGCTCAAGAACCACTGATCTTTTGGGGCGTACGCGATTGCCGGCGCCCCTCTCCTTCCTTCTTCATGCCCTACCGCGCACCGCGCTGGCTGCCTGGCGGCCATCTCCAGACCATCTACCCGGCGACCTGCATCGCCAAGCCGCCCGTTGCCTACCGCCGCGAGCGCTGGACGAGTGCGGACGGCGATTTCGTCGATCTCGATTTTGTCGACGGCCAGCCGGGCCAGCCGCTGGTGGTGCTGTTTCATGGGCTGGAAGGCTCGTCCGACAGCCATTACGCACGGGCGCTGATGGCGGCCCTGGCCACGCGCGGCTGGTCGGGCGTGGTGCCGCATTTCCGCGGCTGCTCGGGCGAGCCGAACCTGGCACCCCGCTTCTATCACTCGGGCGACGCGGCAGAAGTCGAGTGGATCGTGCGCTCGCTGCGGGCCCGCCATGCCGGTGTGTTCTACGCGGCCGGCGTGTCATTGGGTGGCAACGCGCTGCTGCGCTGGCTGGGTGAATCAGGCCATGGCGCCTCGATTGTCGATGCGGCGTGCGCGGTCTCGGCCCCGCTCGACCTGGCGCGCGGCGGCGCGGCGCTGTCGTCGGGCTTCAACATGATTTACACCCGGATGTTCCTGCAGACGCTCAAGCCCAAGTGCCTGGCCAAGCTCGACCAGTTTCCGGGCCTGTTCGACCGCGCCGCGCTGCTCGCCGCGCGCGACCTGTACGCGTTCGACAATGTAGTGACCGCGCCGCTGCACGGCTACCGCGACACCGACGACTACTGGCACCGCGCCAGCGCGCGTCACGTGCTGGACGCGATCACCGTGCCGACGCTCGTGCTCAATGCGCGCAACGATCCGTTCCTGCCGGGGATGTACCTGCCGGCGTCGGCATCGGCTGCGGTAACGCTCGAGTATCCGGCCACTGGTGGGCACGTGGGCTTTCCGACCGGGCCGTTTCCGGGGCGGATCGACTGGCTGGCGCAGCGCATCCTGCAGCATTTCGACGGCGTGGCGGGCACCCGCGCGCTGACCGGCGCCGAACTGTGCGATGCTGGCTGACACTATGGACGATATCGTAAAACAGGCAATGGCCAAGTGGCCAAACGTACCGCACTGCTATGGCTGGCTCGCGCTCGATGCGCGCGGCCACTGGCGCATGCGCGACGAAGCGACCCAGCAGGCCGGCTTGCCCGGCGACCGGCTCGAGAACGAGAAACTGGTGGGGTTCATCAACCGCAACTACCTGCATGACGAACGGGGCAACTGGTATTTCCAGAATGGCCCGCAGCGCGTGTACGTGAATCTGGAGGCCGCGCCGTTCATTGCACGTACCGATCCGCAGCAGGGCTTGTTGCTGCAGACCGGGCAGGCGCTGACGGCTGTCGAGCAGGTGTTTCTGAGCGATGCCGGCGCCGTGCTGTTTGCGGCTGGCGAGATCGTGGCGCAGCTCGATGACCGCGATGTGGCGCAGGTCCTGGGCCAGTTCACGCTGGATGGCCGCAGCGCATCGGACGACGCCGTGATGGCGTGGCTGGGCGGCGGCGCTGGCACGCTGGCGTTGCCGTGGCAGGGCAAGATCTTCACTGTAGAACGGGTGGCGGCCGCCGACTTGGCGCAGCGGTTCGGGTTCAACAGGATGCCATCGCCCTGAGCCGGTGATCGTTGCCGGCGCTGGTTTCGGGCCGGATGATCTGGCTGCCCGTCAATCGTCCTTCTCTTCCTTGTCCTTCTTCTGCTGCGCCTCGAGTTCGCGGGCGCGCGCATCGATCACGGCCTGGTCGTAGAACGATGCGTCGCGCGCCTTGCGCGCCAGTTCCAGCTGCGCCATCGCGGCCGGTGTGGCGCCGGCCAGCACATACGATTCGGCCAGTGCCATGTGCTGCAGCGCGATCTTGCCCTGCTTCGCGTAGGCCTTGGCCAACAGATCCTGCAGCTTGTATTCCTCGCGGTATTGCTGCGACTGGTCACGCAGAAAGCGCGTGGCCTCGTCGAGTTTGCCGGTCGCAATCATGGCGTCGGCGTACTGGTGCGCCAGAGAACGCGACAGCGGGAAGCGGCCATGCATCGTCTCGGCTTCCTTTACGGCCTCGGCCAGCACCGATGCCGGCTGACTGGGTGCCATCTTGATCTCGATCGCCAGGCCCGCGTACATGGTCGCGCCATCACCGACGTTCGACGCCACCGACAGCACACCTTCGCGTGGCTTCATCGTTTCGCGCGACTTGTCGAGCCAGCTCTGCGCGTCGGCCAGGTTGCCCTGCTTGAGCGCCAGGTAGGCCAGGCCATATTGGGCGCCGGCCTGCTGATAGCGGTGCGTTTCCTTGAGCTGCGTGTTGAATGCGCTGCGCGTGTTGCGTTGGCCCTGCTCGCTTGGCTCCTGCAGCACGCGGATGCGTGCGCGCACCAGATGAAAGTCGAGGCTGTCGACGCGCTGCTTCTTGGGCATCTCGCGGATGCGTGCCTGCATGTCGCTGATGCGTTCCTGGGTCAGCGGGTGGCTGCTCAGGTTGCTCAAGCCGGCCGGCAGGTCGCCATACAGCTTCGTGGCATTCTGCAAGCGCCTGAAAAACGCGACGATACCGGTCGTGTCATAGCCGCCCGCCTCCATGATCTGGAAACCCACGCGGTCGGCTTCGCGCTCGGCCTCGCGGCTGAAGTTCAGCTGACGCTGGACCACCAGGCCCTGACCGCCCATCAGCACGCCCATCGCCGCGTCCGAGCCGGCCTTGGCCGCGAGTGCTGCCAGAATCATCGACGCCAGCGGCAGCAGGATATCCTGGCGCTGCTGGCCCAGCATGCGCGCGATATGGCGCTGCGTGACGTGGCCGATCTCGTGCGCCACGACGCCGGCCAGCTCGGATTCGGTCTGGGCTGCGATGACTAAGCCCGAGTGCGCACCGATGAAGCCGCCCGGCAGCGCAAACGCATTCAACGCCGCATCGCGCACGGCAAAGAAATGAAAATCGGCATTGGTTTCGCCCCGCGCACCGGGCGCTGCGGCAACCAGGCCATTGCCGAAGTTGTTCAGGTATTCGGAGATCGGCTCGTCGTCGAGGTAATCGCGGTCGCGCCGGATGTCGCGCATGATCTCTTCGCCCAGCTTGCGCTCGACGACCGGCGACAGGTCGACGCGCGCGGTGTCGCCCAGCGTCGGCAGGTGGATGGGATCGGCACGCTTGAGCGGATCGGATTGGGCGGCCACGGCAAAGGCCGCCGTCGTGCACAAGGCAGCGGCAGTCAGGACGGGGCGCCAGTGGCGCACGGATGCTGGTCGGACGGCAGATTTCACGGTGCTATCATAACCGTATCCGCATGCACGCTGCTGCTCCCAGAACACTTTGTTACCCAACGATACCAACCCTTCATGACGCCTTCCAGCCCGACCGCAGACCATCTGACCCACTTCGACGCCACCGGCCAGGCCCATATGGTCGATGTCGGCGCCAAAGAGGATACGCACCGCATCGCGGTGGCCGCCGGCACCATCCGCATGCAACCGGCCACGCTGGCCCTGATCACGTCCGGCAGCGCAAAGAAAGGGGACGTGATCGGCATTGCGCGCATCGCCGCGATCATGGCCTCCAAGCGCACGAGCGACCTGGTGCCGCTGTGTCACCCGTTGCCGATCACGCGCGTGGCGGTCGATTTCGAGATCGATGCGGCGGCCAACAGCATCCATTGTCGGGCGCAGGTGGAAACCATCGGCAAGACCGGCGTCGAGATGGAAGCGTTGACGAGCGTGCAAGTCGGCCTGCTGACCGTGTACGACATGTGCAAGGCGGTCGACCGCGGCATGGTCATGACGGATGTGCGGGTGCTCGAAAAGCACGGCGGCAAGAGCGGCGACTGGACTGCCGCCATAGACACCTGAGTCAGTTAAGGGCTTTCGGCAACGGCAACCCTTCCGTAATGGCCAGATGCTCCATCGCATCTTCCATCACGACGCGCGCCCGCCCTGCCGCCATTTTCAGCCGCGCATGCAGCACCTCGTCTTCCGGATTGCGGTGGGCGCACTGGTCGCTGTAGCGCTCGAAGCTGGAAATCATCATCAAGATCTCGGACAAGTGGCGCGGGCATTCGCAATTGAGGCGATTGGCTGCCGCCGTCATGATGTTGCCCAGCGCCTCGTCGTCGAAACGGGGCGGCGCCACGGGCGGCAGTGGCTGCTCCTGCAGCGGTGGACGGTGGCCGGTCAGGGCCGACTGGCACAGCAACGCCAGTTCGGACAGGTCAGCCGGAATGCGCGCGACCAGGCAACCTTGCGCGCGCAGGGCACGAATCGTGGCACTGGAACAAAAGCGGTACAACACCACGACGGCCGCGACGCCGCTGGCCTCGCGTGCGGCGGCGATCGGCGCGATGCCGGAATCGTCGAGTTCGGACTGCTCGATCACCAGCACGTCAGCCCCCACGTCGCGCGGCAATCCCAGCGCTTGCACCAGCGTAGCGCAATGACCGCGCACGTCCAGTCCGAGAGAAGCTTGTCCGGTCGCGGCGATACGCCGCGACAGCATGGCGCCAACCAGCAGCACGCGCGCTGGCGACGTAGCGATCGCCCTGGACTGGCCATCCAGGCCCAGCATCGATTGGAGCTGCTCACGGTTCAAGCCCGCCAGCACGCCGATCGAATGGCCCTGGTCGACCAGTTGCTTGAGCAGGCCCAGGCGCGCAACCTGCTCCGCCGAATACAAGCGCTGACCGCGCTCGGAGCGCTGCGCATCCGACAGGCTGTAGCGGCGCTCCCAGACGCGCAGCGTTTCTACCGGCAAACCCGCCAAGCGCGCAGCTGCGCCGGTTCGGTACATGATCGGTTCATGATGTAATCTTAGCGAGTTTTCCATAATATCGTCCCTTGATTGAACCTTTATTATCCTACAGAAACGGTGCACACGTTAGACAATTGAGAAAAATCAGCCTACATTACTCCTAACGCGGTTCATACTGAGCTGCGAAAAACCACATGGAGTCATACGATGAAAAAATTTCTGATCGCACTGCCACTCGCCTTCGCCTTCGGCGCCGCCAACGCAGCAGATATCGTTGATACCGCCAAATCGGCTGGCACGTTCAATACGCTGGTCACGGCTGTCCAGGCTGCCGGCCTGACCGACACCCTGAAGGGTCCGGGTCCGTTCACCGTGTTCGCGCCGACGGACGCAGCATTTGCCAAGATTCCAAAAGCCAAGCTCGACGCACTGCTGAAAGACAAGGCCGCGCTGACCAAGGTGCTGACGTACCACGTGGTGCCAGGCACCGTGAAGGCAGCCGACGTCAAGCCAGGCGACGTCAAGACCGTTGAAGGCAGCGCCTTCAAGGTGAAAGTCGCTGGCGGCAAAGTCATGGTCGACAAGGCCACCGTCACCAAGACCGACATCGTCGCCGACAACGGCGTGATCCATGTCATCGACACGGTCATCATGCCAAAATAATCACAAACGTCCTGTACGTCAGGGAACGTTGAAGCGCCCCCGCTGTCCGGCATTGCCGGCAGCGGGGGCGTTGTCGTTATGGGCTGGCCCGGCACGCGTGGTACATTCCCGGCTTGCCTGCGGCACCCGGCCGCGGGACTGATCGACGAGGATGGCATGAAATTTCGTTTGATGACGGTGGCAGCGGCGACCCTGGCCGCCACCACCGCAATGGCCGCGCCGCGCGGCTTCACTGTGGAAGACCTGGTCAATATGGAACGGGTCGGCAGCCCGGCCGTGTCGCCCGACGCCACGCGCGTGATTTACACCGTGCGCAGCACCGACATGGAAAAGAACCGCGGCAATACCCAACTGTGGATGATCGACCTGCGCGCCGCCAAGCCGACGCCCCAGCGCCTGACCGACCATGCGTCGAGCAGCGCCGATCCGGAATGGTCGCCGTCGGGTGACGCCGTGTATTTCCTGTCCGCGCGCTCTGGCTCGTCGCAGGTATGGCGCCAGCCGGTGGCCGGCGGCGCGCCCGTCAAGGTCACCGACCTGCCGCTGGACGTCGACAATTTCCGCCTTGCGCCCACGGGCGACCGTCTGGCGTTCAGCCTGGCGGTATTCCGCGACTGCGCCGACCTGGCCTGCACCAAGGCCCGGCTCGATGCGAAAGAAAAAGAAAAGGCCACCGGCAAGGTGTATGACCGCCTGTTCGCGCGCCACTGGGATACCTGGAACGACCACCGCAATGCAGTGTTGTTCTCGGCGCCGATCGGCGCAGCAGGCGCGATCACCGGCGAGCCGGTCAGCCTGTCGGGTTCGCTCGACGGCGACGTGCCCTCGAAGCCTTTTGGTGACCGCGAAGAATACCGCTTCAGCCCGGACGGCAAAACGGTTGTGTTCTCAGCCCGCATCGCTGGCAAGACCGAAGCCTGGTCGACCAACTTCGACCTGTACAGCGTGCCCGCCACAGGCGGCACCGCGCCGCGCAACCTGACGGCGGACAATCCGGCCTGGGACACCAAGGGCACGTTCTCGCCCGATGGCCGCACATTGGCTTACCTGGCGATGGCGCGCCCTGGCTTCGAGGCCGACCGCTATCAGATCATGCTGATGGATGTGGCGACCGGCACCAAGCGCCCGCTGGCCGCCAACTGGGACCGCTCGGCCGGCAGCCTGGTCTGGCGTGCCGATGGCAAAGCGCTGATCGTCGATGCGGAAGACATCGGCCAGCACCGCCTGTTCTCCATCGACGTGGCCGGTGGCAAGGTCACGCCGCTGACCGACACCGGCGCCGTGGGCGCGTTCGATCTGCGCCGCGATACGCTGGTCTATACCCATGCGAACTTGTCCGCTGGCGCGCAGTTGTTCTCGATGAAGCTGGGCGCCAAGCCGAAGCAGCTGACTACGTTGAACACCGAGCTGTTGAAAGACGTGCGCTGGGGCGAGGCCGAGCAGTTCTCGTTTGCCGGCGCCAATGGCGACACCGTGTACGGTTACGTGATGAAGCCGTGGAATGCGCAGCCTGGCCAACAATATCCGGTGGCGTTCATCGTCCACGGCGGGCCGCAAGGCAGCTTCGGCAACAGCTGGAGCTACCGCTGGAATCCGCAGACCTATGCCGGCGCCGGCTACGCCGCCGTGTTCATCGACTTCCACGGTTCGACCGGCTATGGCCAGAAGTTCACCGACTCGATCAGCAACGACTGGGGCGGCAAGCCGCTGGTCGACCTGCAAAAGGGCTACGACGCCGCGGTGAAGAAGTTCCCGTGGCTGGACCGCTCACGCGATTGCGCGCTGGGCGCGTCGTATGGCGGCTACATGATGAACTGGATCGCCGGTAACTGGTCGGATGAGTTCAAGTGCATCGTCAATCACGACGGCGTGTTCGACACGCGCGGCATGGCGTACTCGACCGAGGAGCAGTGGTTCACGGACTGGGAAAATGGTGGGCCGTACTACAAGGTGCCGGAGAACCATGAGCGCTTCAATCCGGTTCATCACGTTGCGAAGTGGAAGACGCCGATGCTGGTGATCCAGGGCGATCTGGACTTCCGGATTCCAACGGCGCAGGCGCTGGGGACGTTCACGGCGCTGCAGCGACAGGGTGTCGAGA
The DNA here is from genome assembly GCF_059685775.1 of Telluria sp. LT1R51-2. Lineage (NCBI taxonomy): Bacteria > Pseudomonadati > Pseudomonadota > Betaproteobacteria > Burkholderiales > Oxalobacteraceae > Telluria > Telluria sp. LT1R51-2. Next base: position 3,920,932 of record NZ_JCASIM010000001.1, read on the forward strand.
GCAAGCTGCTGGTGTTTCCGGATGAGAATCACTGGGTGCTGAAGCCTGCCAATTCGGTGCAGTGGCATCACACGGTGAACGGGTGGCTGGATCGGTTCCTGAAAATACAGCCCGTAAAGTAAAGCTGCAATGCAAAAGCCCGCTGAAAGCGGGCTTTTTGCGATGAGGAAGTTACACTTAAAGTCTAACCTCCCCCCATCAGACCAAGCTGATCAAACTATTGCCAACGTTAGACTTTTGGCAAGAACTTAGCTGGCACTTGACCGGTAACGTCGGTCGTTGGCAGCGTGGTCTTGCACTGAGCACCTTCAACACAGGTGATCGTGTAGACAATCGACTTGCCGTCAATTGCCGAGTTGCTGGTACCTTGCATGACAACCGTCACAGTGCCAGTGGTTGCAGAAGTACCGGCAGCGGTAACCGACGTGACGTATTTACTCGTGATTGCGGTAGCATCTGGCAGACCCAGCAGTGGATTGGTAGTAGCGGTAGCCAGCGTACCTTCGTTAAACGCTTGTGCCACAGCCAGACGCGCAGGTGCCGAGATCGAGGCTGCTTCGCTGACTTTCGCTTTAGCGGTGTAGTCGCTGTATGCTGGAATCGCGACAGCCGCCAGAATACCGATAATGGCAACGACGATCATCAGTTCGATCAGGGTGAAGCCGCCTTCGGCCTTTTTGGTTTGCATTTGCTTGAAGTTCATTTTAAATCTCCGGGTTGGGTAGTTCAAAAAAGTGGACCTACGTATCTTGTGCTGCTCACTGCTACGCTTTCTTATATGCAAGCGCTGTGCCAGCCCAAAAATGGCGTAAAACGGTCGATTTTATGAACAACAAGCCAACAAACGCCTGCTTCAGCACAAAAAACGGCACGCTGAATGACAAAATTTGTCAGTGCCGCACGGCAATTTTTGTCATTCACGGTCTGGATCAACAAAACCTGTCGCACCAAATAGAAAACGGGGAGCTCGCGCTCCCCGTTTTATCTTACGACCAACAGATCGTCAGAATTACAACATGGCCTTCAGCAGACGCGCCATTTCCGACGGGTTCTTGGTAACGGTGATACCGCAGGCTTCCATGATTTCCAGCTTGGCTTGCGCAGTATCTGCACCGCCCGAGATCAGCGCGCCGGCGTGGCCCATGCGCTTGCCTGGTGGCGCGGTGACGCCAGCGATGAAGCCGACGACTGGCTTCTTCATGTTGTCCTTGATCCAGTAAGCCGCGTTGGCTTCGTCCGGACCACCGATTTCGCCGATCATGATGACCGCGTCGGTATCAGGATCGTCGTTGAACATCTGCATGACGTCGATGTGCTTCAGACCGTTGATCGGGTCACCGCCGATGCCGACTGCCGACGACTGGCCCAGGCCCAGTGCGGTCAGCTGTGCAACTGCTTCATACGTCAGGGTACCCGAACGCGAGACGACGCCGATGCGGCCCTTGCGGTGGATGTGACCTGGCATGATGCCGATCTTGATTTCGTCAGGGGTGATCAGGCCTGGGCAGTTAGGGCCCAGCAGCAGGGTCTTCGAACCCGCTTTGGCCATACGGTCCTTGATTTCCATCATGTCACGAACTGGAATGCCTTCGGTGATGCAAATTGCCAGGTCCAGCTCGGCTTCGACGGCTTCCCAGATTGCAGCGGCTGCGCCTGCTGGTGGGACGTAGATGACCGACACGTTGGCGCCGGTTTCTTTTTTCGCTTCAGCAACGGTTGCGAAAATCGGGATGCCTTCGAAATCTTCGCCGGCTTTCTTCGGGTTCACGCCAGCAACGAATGCTTCCTTGCCGTTTGCGTACTCGCGGCACATGCGGGTGTGGAACTGACCGGTCTTGCCGGTGATGCCCTGGGTGACTACTTTGGTATCTTTGTTGATCAGAATCGACATTTTTTTATTTCCTTAGCAATTAGGCTTGACCGGCAGCAGCGGCGACGACCGACTTGGCTGCGTCTTCCATCGTGTCTGCGGCGATGATTGGCAGGCCCGATTCGGCCAGCATCTTCTTGCCCAGGTCTTCGTTGGTGCCCTTCATGCGCACGACCAGCGGCACTTGCAGCGAAACGGCTTTCGATGCAGCGATCACGCCTTCGGCGATGACGTCGCAACGCATGATGCCGCCGAAGATGTTGACCAGGATGGCTTTCAGGTCAGGGTTCTTCAGCATGATCTTGAACGCTTCGGTGACTTTCTCGGCCGTGGCGCCACCGCCGACGTCGAGGAAGTTGGCTGGCTCGCCGCCGAACAGCTTGATGGTGTCCATGGTGGCCATGGCCAGGCCGGCGCCGTTCACCAGGCAGCCGATGTTGCCGTCGAGCGAGATGTAGGCCAGGTCGAATTTCGATGCTTCGACTTCAGCTGGATCTTCTTCGTCCAGATCGCGGTAAGCGACGATTTCAGGACGGCGATACAGGGCGTTCGCGTCAAAGTTGAACTTGGCGTCCAGGGCGATGATCTTGCCGCTGCCGGTGACGATCAGCGGGTTGATTTCGGCCAGCGATGCATCGGTTTCCCAGTAGGCTTTGTACAGGCCCTGCAGGTTCGCGCGTGCGTCGGCGATCGAGCCGGCTGGCACACCGATCTTGGCGGCGACGTCGTCAGCCTGCTCATCGGTCAGGCCGACTTTCGGGTCGATGATGACGTTGTGGATTTTTTCCGGGTTGCTGTGCGCGACTTCTTCGATGTCCATGCCGCCTTCCGACGAGGCCATCAGCACGACTTTCTGGCTGACGCGGTCGGTGACGAGCGAGACATACAGTTCTTGTTTGATGTCGGCGCCTTCTTCGACCATCAGGCGACGGACTTTCTGGCCTTCCGGGCTGGTCTGGTGCGTGATCAGTTGCATGCCCATGATCTGGTCAGCATATTCCTTGACCTGCTCGAGCGATTTGGCGACCTTGACGCCGCCGCCCTTGCCGCGGCCACCAGCGTGGATCTGCGCCTTGACGACCCAGACCGGACCACCCAGTTCTTCAGCAGCTTTGACAGCCTCTTCGACCGACATGCACGGAATGCCGCGCGGAACGGTCACCCCGAATTTTCGGAGGATTTCTTTGCCCTGATACTCATGGATCTTCATGCTGGCTTCCCTTCTATCTATTACTGAATTAGAAACGGTTGAACTACAAAAAAAACAAACGACGACTTAACCCGCCACAGCCTTGATGGACCAGCGCGGGTAATATTTGGCCACGGCGGGGCCGTCGCTGCGCAGGGCATGGCAACGGTCGAGCTCAAATGGACGGTCGGATGACGTGACGCCTTGCCCGCCTGGGGCATCGACGGTGTCGTCAGCAAAGGCTTGCAGCGCTGCGGTGGGCAGCACCTGGGCCAGTTCGGTCAGATGGGTGCAGCCGAGCACGCCGGATAGGCGGTCTTTCAGATGCAACCGGAAATGGTTCACGAGCGAGAGCCCGATCAACTTCTTGTAGGCAGGGCCGATGGTATCGCAAAAGCCCGGATACGGGACGGCATCGGATGCGGCTTCGGCATCAACGATGTTCAGGTCACGGTCGATCGTGACGCGTAGCTTCAGGTCGTGCACTGGCGTGCCGCCGGGCCGTTCGCCGGAAGCAAGTTCAACAGTACGCGTTTTCACATCGCGGATGCTGGCATCAAGATCCCACATGCCATCGTCGCGCGCATAGGCGTCGACTGTGATGGCGCGCGTATGCCGGAGCGAGCGCGATACGGGAAGAGACAAAGGCATAAATACCAGTGCCGTCGAGACGGCGGTTAGTGATGCAGCCGGTGTGCTAGTGCACGTCACCGCAGCTTCTGCGGCAACAACCGCTCATGCGGCGCTGCTTAAACCCGTAAAGTTTATCACAGCGTCCCGCCCGGCGCATCGCTAAAAGGGCACATCACTGCCTGCGTCGCAGGAGATGCCCGGACTTGGCAGGCGCTTGACAGCGTGTTTGACGCATATGGTATGCGCATGAAGGCCAGCTAACCATTGCTGCCATTCATGAAGTGAATAAGAGATATGGCGTTTGTTTGTCGAGCATCGCCGACGTATGAAGGCGCCAGCGTGCAGCGCCATCGCCCGTTGAGGAATATGCGTTCGCATATCGGGGATGACGCTCCACGCTGGCGCCTGGGCGCAGCATGAACTTGTTGCATGCGCGATCACTGTCGGAAGTGAAGGCAAGCGGTGACGATCAGCAATAACGACACGGGATCACTACAACCGATGACTGCAGCCGCTGATTGCCAGCGCTAACTAGTCGGGAAACTCGTCGTCGTCAGGCGTGCCCTGCATCGCCGCCCGTGCGGCGCGCTGCGAAAAACCACGCTGCAGCAAGAACCGCATCTGCTTGGCGCGCGCTGCGGCATCCTCGGCAACCGTGCCGAACTTGCGCTGCCAGATTTCGACCGCACGCGCGGTCTCGCTGTCGGACAGCCCGGCCTCGATATCGACCAGGGCCTCGCTCGTTAATCCATGACTTTTCAATTCGGCCATCACGCGACTGTCGCCATAACGGCTCGCTTTACGGTTGACCAGGGATTCGGCAAAGCGCTCCTGCGACAACCAGTTATTTTTTTCAAGAAAATCGAGCAGCGCATCGACGTCATCGCCCTCTTCCGCATACTTGGACAGCTTGCGGCGCAATTCAAAGCGGCTGTGCTCGCGCTGCGACAGATAACGCAGCGCGCGGCCCTTGAGACTGAGTACGGGTGCTCGCATGGGTAACGTCAGCCCATCAGCATGGCGCCAGGCGCCGGTGGCAAGCTGCTGCCACTGCGCCCGGCGCCAGACTGATTATTCACCAACCGCCTGCAGCTTCGGCTTGTCGTCACCACCGAGCGTTGGTGGCAGTTCGCGCACACCCAAGGCGGTACGGACCTTGTTTTCGATCTCGCGCGCCAGGGCTGGACGGTCGCGCAGGAACTGACGCGCGTTGTCTTTACCCTGACCGATACGCTCGCCGTTATAGCTGTACCACGAGCCCGACTTCTCGACGATTTTGTTATCTGCGCCGAGATCCAGAATTTCGCCTTCACGTGACGTGCCTTCTCCATAAAGAATGTCGAAGTGCGCTTCTTTGAATGGCGGGGCGATCTTGTTCTTGACGACCTTGACCTTGGTTTCGTTACCGATCACCTCATCACCCGACTTGATCGAGCCGGTACGACGGATGTCCAGGCGCACCGACGCGTAGAACTTCAGCGCGTTACCACCGGTGGTGGTCTCAGGGCTGCCGAACATGACGCCGATCTTCATGCGGATCTGGTTAATGAAAATGACCAGCGTGTTGGTGCGATTGATCGAGCCGGTGAGCTTGCGCAGCGCTTGCGACATCAGACGTGCCTGCAGGCCTGGCAACGAGTCGCCCATGTCGCCTTCGATTTCGGCGCGTGGCGTCAGGGCCGCGACCGAGTCGATGACGACCAGGTCGACACTGCCCGAGCGCACCAGCGCGTCGGTGATTTCAAGCGCCTGCTCGCCGGTATCCGGCTGCGAAATCAACAGTTCGCTCAGGTTGATGCCCAGCTTTTGCGCATAGGTGACGTCGAGTGCGTGCTCGGCATCGATGAACGCGCAAGTGCCACCCAGCTTTTGCATCTGGGCGATGGTTTGCAGCGTCAGGGTGGTTTTACCCGACGATTCAGGACCGTAGATCTCGACGATACGGCCGCGCGGCAGGCCACCGACGCCCAGCGCGATGTCCAGGCCCAGCGAGCCGGTGGAGACCGTTTGTACTTCTTCGACCGGTGTGTTCGCATCCATGCGCATCACCGAGCCCTTGCCGAACTGCTTTTCAATCTGCGCCAGGGCGGCAGCCAGCGCCTTGCCCTTATCAGCGGCGTTCAATGCGGTTTTTTTGTCGTCCATGGTGTACTTTCTGTCGTGGAGTAGGCAAGGTGTGGGCGGTCACGCGCACTTCAAGAGCCAGTACTGTATAAAAATCCAGTGGTTTTTGCAAGCAAAAAGACGTGGTTATCTTACCAACAATCGCTCGGGACTCGCATTGTGGCGGTAAATCCAACACAATGAGAGCCGGTTCGATCACGCGTGTTCGATGAACAAGCGACAACGTCAATAAGAGGTGCCCCATGCGAATTCTGCTCGCCGAAGATGATAGCGTACTTGCCGATGGCCTGACGCGCTCCCTGCGCCAGTCCGGCTACGCCATCGATTGTGTCAAGAACGGCCAGGACGCCGATACCGCCCTGTCCACGCAGGAATTCGATCTGCTCATTCTCGATCTGGGCCTGCCGAAAATGTCCGGGCTGGAAGTGCTGCGCCGCCTGCGCGCGCGCGCCTCGCTGCTGCCGGTCCTGATCCTCACTGCGGCCGACTCGGTCGAACAGCGCGTCGAGGGCCTCGATCTGGGCGCCGACGACTACATGGCCAAGCCGTTCGCGCTGGTCGAACTCGAAGCACGGGTGCGCGCGCTGACCCGGCGCGGCGCCGGCGGCGGCGCGGCCGTCGTACGCCATGGCCCGCTGGTATATGACCAGGTGGGCCGAAGCGCCTACATCAACGACCAGATGCTCGACCTGTCGGCGCGCGAGCTGGGCCTGCTCGAAGTGCTGCTGGCGCGCACCGGGCGCCTCGTCTCCAAGGAACAACTGGTCGACCACCTGTGCGAATGGGGCGAAGAAGTCTCCAACAATGCCATCGAGGTCTACGTGCACCGCCTGCGCAAGAAGATCGAGGTCGGTGGCGTGCGCATCGCCACCGTGCGCGGCCTGGGCTATTGCCTCGAGAAGTTTTCCGAGGCCAGCGCCGCCGCTGCCGCCGCGGCCGCAGCGAACGATGCCCGCATCGCCACCACTGCCACCGACAAGTGAACGCCGGCTTCACGCCAGAACCCGGGCCCGCGCAGCCACAGCCGGGCCCACACATGCCGGCGTCGTTCGAGCCGCTTTACGTTCCACCCAATCCCGAGCCGGACGAAAACATCCGTCACTCGCTGTTCGGCGAAATCCTCGACTGGATGCTCGCGCCGTTGCTGCTGCTGTGGCCGATGAGCATCGCGATCACCTATCTGGTCGCAAAGTCGATCGCCAACCAACCGTTCGACGACGCGCTTGAAGACCGGGTCACGGTGCTCGGCCAGCAGATCCGCACCGTGGACGGCAAGACGGTCGGCCAGCTGCGCACGGCCGGGCGCGACATCCTGCGCGCCGACGACGTCGACAGCGTGTATTACCTGCTGGCCGGTCCGGACGGCGAACACCTTGATGGCGACCGCGACCTGCCGCGCCCGCGCGCCAACCGCGCCGGCGAACCGGCCCGCAGCGGCACGGTCGAATTTCGCAATGACACCATCCACGGCACGCCGATCCGCGTGGCCTACGCGTATGTGAATCTCGATCCACTGCATGAGCGCACCGCCTCGCCGGCGCCGACGCCGCCGCTGGCACTGGTGCAGGTGGCCGAGACGCTCGACAAGCGCGCGCACCTGGCCAATGAAATCATCAAGGGCGTGATCCTGCCCCAGTTCATCATCCTGCCGGTGATCCTGGCGCTGGTCTGGTTCGCACTCTCGCGCGGCCTGAGTCCGCTGGCCGAGCTGCAGCAGCGCATCCGCGCGCGGCCGCAGGACGATCTGTCGCCGATCGATCCGCGCCAGGTGCCTGAAGAAATCTCGCCGCTGGTCGGCTCGTTCAACGACATGCTCGAGCGCCTGGGCAAGACAGTGGAAATGCAGAAACGCTTCATTGCCGACGCCGCGCACCAGATGAAAACGCCGCTGGCCGGCATGCGCATGCAGTCAGAGCTGGCCCTGCGCGAAGTCGACCCGGCCGAAATCCACCGCTCGCTCGAACAGCTGGCCAAGAGCTCGGAATCGGCCACGCGCCTGATCAATCAGTTGCTGGCCCTGGCGCGCGCAGAGAACCAGCCGCAGGCGGGCCTGGCGTTCGACGAGATCGACCTGGCCACGGTGGCGCGCGAGACCGTGCAGGATTGGGTGCAGGCGTCGTTCGCCCACCAGATCGACCTGGGGTTCGAGCCGCCCGCCAATGACGACGAGCGCGTGACGATCGCCGGCCAGCCCCTGATGCTGCGCGAGATGCTGTCGAACCTGATCGACAATGCGCTGCGCTACACACCGCCCGGCGGGAGCGTGACGGTGCGCGTGCGCAGCAGCGGCGAGCACGCGCTGCTCGAAGTCGAAGACACCGGCCCCGGCATCGCGCCGGCCGAGCGCCTGCACGTGTTCGAACGCTTCTACCGCATCCTGGGCAGCAATACCCAGGGCAGCGGCCTGGGGCTGGCGATCGTGCGCGAAATCGCGCAGCAGCACGGCGCCGACATCGACATCTTCAATAATCCACGCAGCGTGTCGCCGCGCTTTCCGGGCAGCCTGTTTCGCCTGACCTTCCCTCCGCCTGTGGGCCAACCCGACCATGCCGACTGATCCGATCCCCGAACCAAGCCTTGAAACTGTCGCGCGCGCGCGCCTCGAACACGCCCGCGCCATCCACTGGGACCGCACGCGGCGCATGTCGCTGCTGCTGCTGACGGTCTGGCTGGTCACGGGCTTTGGTACCGTGTTCTTCGCGCGCGAGCTGGCGCGCTTCGAGGTGTTCGGCTGGCCGCTGTCGTTCTACATGGCCGCGCAGGGCGCTGCGCTCGTGTCGCTGACGATCATCGCCGTCTACGCCTGGCGCATGCGCCGGCTCGATCGCGACTACCACGCCGCGCTGGCGCCGCGCGCATGAGCACGAACCCCACGCCCGTTGTGAAGCACGGCTATTTCAGGAAGCTCTCGCGCTACTACCTGTGGTACACCGGCGCCTTCGGCTTGTTCCTGGCGGCCCTCGCCCTGCTCGAACAGGAAGGCATGCCACGCCTGTGGATCGGCTACCTGTTCATGTTCGCTACGATCGCGCTGTACGCGGTCATCGGCGTGATCTGCCGCACCTCGAACGTCACCGAATACTACGTCGCCGGCCGGCGCGTGCCGGCCATGTTCAACGGCATGGCGACGGCGGCCGACTGGATCTCGGCGGCCAGTTTCATCAGCCTGGCCGGGGGCCTGTATCTGCAGGGTTTCGACGGCCTGGCCTTCATCATGGGCTGGACCGGCGGCTTCGTGCTGGTGGCGCTGCTGATCGCGCCCTACCTGCGCAAGTTTGCGCAGTACACGGTGCCCGACTTCCTGGCGGCGCGCTACGGCGGCGGCGCGGGCGGGCGCGGCGGTCCGGTGCGGGCGCTGGCGGTGAGCGCGACCATCCTGGTGTCGTTCACGTATGTCGTGGCGCAGATCTATGCGGTCGGCCTGATCGCGTCGCGCTTTACCGGCGTGGATTTTTCGGTCGGGATTTTCCTGGGCCTGGCCAGCATCCTGGTCTGCTCGTTTTTGGGCGGAATGCGCGCCATCACCTGGACCCAGGTGGCGCAGTACATCATCCTGCTGGTCGCGTTTCTCATTCCGACCATGTGGCTGTCGGTGAAGCACGCAGACAATCCGATTCCGCAGGTGGCGTACGGATCGCTGCTGCCCAAGCTCACTGCGCGCGAAGCCGAACTGGCGAAGGACCCGCGCGAAGCCCAGGTGCGCGCCGAGTTCCTGCGCCGCGCCGACGGCTACGCGGCGCGCGTGGCGGCCCTGCCCGAATCCTGGGAAGCGGGCAAGCTCGATGCCCAGCGCGCTCTGGCCGCAGCCCGCGCGCGCAACGCGTCGCTGACCGAGGTGCGTCAGGCCGAGCGCGCGCTGACCACGTATCCCAACTCGGTCGACGACGCCCGCACGCTGTGGCTCGAACGGCGTGACGCCAACCTGGCACGTGCACGGCCGCCCGAGCCACATGCGCAGCCCTTCCCCGGCGCGACGCCGGAAGAATCCGACGCGCGCCGCAACAATTTTCTGGCGGTGGTGTTCTGCCTGATGTTCGGCACGGCCGCCCTGCCCCACATCCTGATGCGCGCCTACACGACGCCGTCGGTCCACGAAACACGTGTATCGGTGTTCTGGACACTGTTCTTCATCCTGCTGATCTACCTGACGATTCCGGCGCTGGCCGTGCTGGCCAAGTACGACATCTACACGTCGCTCGTGGGCAGCGATTTCTCGGCGCTGCCGACCTGGATTTCGTACTGGGCCAATGTCGACAAGGCCAATCCCCTGATCAGCGTGGCCGACATCAACGGCGACGGCATCGTGCAGCTGGCCGAATTCGCCATCGATGCCGACGTGCTGGTGCTGGCCACGCCCGAAATCGGCGGCCTGCCGTATGTGATTTCGGGCCTGGTCGCAGCCGGCGGCCTGGCGGCGGCGCTGTCCACGGCCGACGGCCTGCTGCTGGCCATTTCCAATGCGCTGTCGCACGATGTGTATTACAAGATGGTGGAACCGGGCGCATCGACCCAGAAGCGGGTGACGATCTCGAAGCTGCTGCTGCTGGCGGTCGCCTTCATCGCGGCGTATGTGGCGTCGCAAAAGCCGGCCGACATCCTGTCGCTGGTCGCGGCGGCGTTCTCGCTGGCGGGGTCCACGCTGTTCCCGGTGCTGGTGCTGGGCGTGTTCTGGAAGCGCGCCAACCACATCGGCGCCCTCACCGGCATGGTCACCGGATTTGCCGTGTGCCTGTACTACATGCTGCGCGCCAGCCCGGTCCTGGGCGGCAATGCGCTGGAAACCTGGTTCGGCATTCTGCCGATGGCGGCCGGTGTGTTCGGGGTGCCGGCAGGCCTATGCACGGTGGTGGTGGTGAGCCTGCTCACGCCCCGCCCGAGCCGCGCCAGTGCGGGCATGGTCGACTATATCCGGGCGCCCGAATGACGCCGGCAGGTGGGAATTGAAGAGATTTTTTTGATCGTACCAATGCTATTCTGCGCCGCCGCCAACCCATGCTCGCTTCGCAGCTAACCCTTGCACAAGCACCGCCAGCCCGGCCGCCCGCATACCATCGGTAGCGGGGCGGTACGCTGACATCGCGGTGCTTGACTAAAGCACCACGACCAAGTCGATTTTCAGTCCCGGGATCCCGTCCGGCGCATACACCGCCAGCACGCCTGCCTCGAGTGCCTTGTCGTACAAGGGATTCTTGGTAGACAGCGAAAAATAGTAGGTGTTGGGCCGCACCGGGATCGCCGGGGGCACTTGCGGCATGTGCGCGATCGGTATGCCCGGCAATGCTGACCCGATAATACTTTCCATATTCTCGGGCGCAGCGACCTTGAGCCGGATCGGCACCGTCGCCACCAGATCAAGGCCCGCCATATCGGCAGTAATCGCCAGATAAAGCTGGCTTTGTTTCGTGACCTTGGCCGGATCCAGGATCGCCTGCGAGAACGTACGCCGGCTCTTGTCGGCCACAAACGGAATGATGAGATAGTTGGTGCCGATCGCCGTATCGACCAGATCGCGCAGCAACGCGTCGAGCTCGGCAAATGCCTCGCCCATCGCTTCGTGGCGGTAGGCGGGCAGGTCGGCCGTTTTGTAGCGATCGGAAAACGTCATCAGTCCGCCCGCGGCGGCAAGCATTTGCCGGAACATCACTTCGGGATGAAACCCGGGCGACCTGGCGCAGTGCATCAGCAGCGCATTGGCCGTGCTCAGGATGTTGAGCATCCACCACGACGAGATATCGCCCGCACCGGCTTCGTACATGCTGTTGTTCGTCATGCGGTGCGTGCGCTGGAGCGATTCGATCTTCGTCGTGATCACACTGCTGAGGCTATCGAGCATGCGCACCAGGCCTGGCGCTGCGCCCACCGTGACGCTCGGCGGAATGAACTCCGGCACCAGCTCGAAGCCCCCTTCCGCTACCCGCCGCAGCCGCACCACCGGAATGCTGGCACGCGCCCCATGCGGCTCGGCCTGCAGCAACAGCCGCACCTGCTTTTTAAGAAAGGGCACCTCGATCGACAGCGCATCACTGAACAGGTCAGTGGTATCCAGGTCGCAGCGCACGTAGCGGCTGTTGTCGTCGGCATTGCCCCCATGCGGCTTGACCAGGGCCAGGGCTGCGTAGAACGTGAATGATTCTTCCTCTGGCGGCAGGCGTGTGAGATCAACCGGCTCGGGCAGCAGGTCGGCGCCGGGCGCCTCGACGATGTCCCCGTCGGGATAGATGAGCGACATCGTGGTCGCGGTCAGGCGGTTGTGTCCCAATCCGTCCACATTCCACGTCACCTTGCACACCCCCCAACAGTAAGGATTGAGGGCCGAAGCGATGCGCTGGAGCCGGGTTTCGTGATAGAGATCCTGACGCTGAAAGTGCTGCGGCCCCAGCGTCAAGCCTTCCGACCACAGGACCTTCGATGTTGCGCTCATGGTTCCTCCCGTTGAAGTTTCGCTGGACACATTCTCGGAAGGATGGCGTCGCGTCTGAGGCGCGATATTGATTTCGCGCAGCCAGGCAGCGTATCGATCAACCGGTGCATTCCCTTGTGGCGGCGCAACATTGCTGAGATTCACGATCCGACAATGGCTGCCGTGGGTGTTGTCCCGCTTTGACGAGAGGAACGCGATGCGCGGCTTTACTTCCGGTCTGTTCGACCGCCTGGACGACACTGGTGAGCCCCCATCGGGTAACCGGCGCGACGCCCGTGTGCGCTCTGTCGAGCATGCACTGTGCAGCGTCACGCGTGATCTGCAGGCATTGCTCAATACCCGCTGCGGTGTGCACCAGGCATCGTTCAGCCCGCTCCCGGCGGTATCGGGCTCCATCCTGAACTATGGCCTGATCGACTTTGCCGGCATGTGCATGAACAGCGATACGGACCAGCAGGAAATCTGCAAGGCCGTCCAGCTGGCCATCCAGCGCCATGAGCCCCGGCTGCACAAGGTCCTCGTGTCACTCCGGGGCGCCAAAAGCGCCAGGGGCACCATCAACCGCGTGGAATTCGTGATCACTGCGCAGCTGAAACATGCGTCGATGTCCGAGGCGATGTCGTTCAATGCGGTATTTCGCCCCTCGCTCCAGCAGTATTCGATCGAAGGTGCCAACTAGAGGGCGCAAGCGCTGATCCCATGGACGAATTGTTGACAAAGTACGAGCGCGAACTCGTCATTCTCAGGTCACTGTGCAGGGAATATGCGCAGCGCTATCCCAAGGTTGCCGCCAGATTGCAAATGGGTGGCGATACTTGCGACGATCCGCATGTCGAACGCCTGATCCAGAGCACGGCCCTGCTCAGCGCGCGCGTGTCGAAGCGACTGGACGATTCGTACCCCGAATTCACTGAAGCCCTGCTCAACCTGCTCTATCCCCACTACCTGCGCCCGTTTCCGTCGTGCGCAATCGTGCGCGTTTCCAGCACACTCGATCGCCCGGACACGATCCCCGCCATGCCGCGCGGGACGTTGCTGGAATCGAAGCCAGTCCACGGCGTGGCATGCCGCTTCAAGACCATCCACGACATCAAGCCCTCGCCTGTCGCACTGCGCGCCGCAAGTTTCGAAACCGTCATCCAGGCGCCGGTCGCAACACGCCTGCCGGATGACGTTACATCGTCGCTGACGCTGACATTCGGCGCCGCCGGATGGGGGCCGCTGCCGGCGCCGGATGCGGCGACCGTGCTGCGCGTGTATGCCGATGGCGATGCCTCGTTCTGCGCCACGCTGCGCGATGCGCTCTTCATGCACACCGCGGCGGCGTACGTGCAGATTGACGAGGACGGCCCGTGGGAACGGTTACCTTGTATACCGATCGCACCGGCTGGATTTGCCCCTGACGATGCCCTGATTCCGTTCGACGCCCGCTCGCATGGGGCTTACCGCATTCTTGCCGAGTATTTCGCCTTCCCCGAGAAGTTCAATTTTTTCGACATCGATATTCCCCTGCTGCTGGCACGTGTACCTGCCGGCTGCGCCAGTGTCACGTTGCGCCTGGGCCTTGCCGGCATCCGGCCCGACGCCGACAAGGCGCGGATGCTCGCCGGCCTGTCGACACAGCATCTGGTGCAAGGTTGCACGCCTGTCGTCAATTTATTCCAGCAGCCAGGCGTGCCGATCACGTACGACCAGCGCGCGGCCGACTACACACTTCTGGCGCACGCCAATTTTCCGCAGGCATATGAGGTGTATTCGGTCGATGCGGTGCACCTAGTGCGCCAGAACGGCAACGACACGTCGATCACGGCATTCCAGCCGTTCTATGCGCTTCGGCACGGCGCACAATACGCCAGCGAGCAAGGACGTTACTGGTTCCTGCGTCACGACGAGACGCTCGCCTTGTGCAGTCCGGGCCATGAAAAATCGATCACTCTCGTCGGTGCCGATTGCGACCCGTTCGAGATCGAAAGAAATATCCTGTCGGTTGAACTGAGCTGCACCAACCGTGATCTGCCCTGCTCACTGGCCATCGGTGCGCCTGAAGGCGACCTGTTCATTCCCGGCGCAACACGCAACGCAGCGATCCGCATGGTGCGCAGGCCAACCCGCCCTGCGCGCTTGACGAATGACTCAGGCATGCACTGGCGCCTGATCTCGCACCTGGCGCTGAACCATCACTCGCTGATGGACGACGGCGTGCACGGCCTGCGCGAAATGCTGTCCCTGTACGACCTGGCCTCGTCGTCCGTCTCTCGTCGGCAAATCCGCGGCATCATCGCGCTCGCCCAGCAGGACACCACGGCCTGGATCAGGCACAAGAACGGCACGTCACTGGTGCACGGCCTTGAAGTACGCGTCACGCTCGACGAAGAAGCGTATGCCGGCGCCGGCCTGCACCTGTTCGTCCAGGTTCTGCACCAGTTCTTTGCGCTGTACGTTCAGCTGAACAGCTTCGTCGAACTCGTCGCCCTCTCGCATCAAAGCGGAAAGGAGCTGATCCGATGCGCCCCACGAAGCGGAAGCATGAGCCTGCTGTAATTGCCCAGCTCCTGGCTGAACCATACCGGTTCAGCTTCACCCAGCTGGTCAGCATCCTGCTACGTGCGCTACAGCGCCAGGGGATCGGCCGCGAACGCGCCTTGCGCACCGTGCTGTCGTTTCGCAACAGCCTGTCGCTGTCGTTTCCTGCCAGCGAAATCGAAGCGCTCGACGTTGAGCCGGCAACACGCGATCCACTTGGCGCGCTGCGCTCGGGCACGATACGTCGCGTCCGGATCACGCCCGCATTCATCGGCCTGCTCGGCGCCAGTGGCACCCTACCAGTGCACGATACCGAACGGATCGCAGCACGCAAGTCGCTTGGGGACGATGCCAGCCAGCGCGAACTGCTCGATGTCATGTCGACCCGGTTGATCGGGCTGTTTTATGAGGCATCGGTCAAGTATCGGGTCGAGCACGATTTGTCGATTGGCGATGGGGACCGGTTGCTGCCGATGATGACTGCCTTGGCAGGCACGTGCCCACCACGGGCCACAAGCACCGGGCAACCAGTCAGGCACGTCAGACAGGACACCGCAGCCTGTTTCGCTGGCCTGCTGCGCACCCGCCCGGTGGCGGCCGGCACGGTCGAACAGGTGTTGAGCAGCTATTTCGACGTGCCGGTCAGACTCGAACAATTCGTCGGCTGCTGGGATCCGGTTCCCGAAAACCGGCGCAGCACACTGGGCGTCACCAGGCCCGTGCTCGGCATCAGTACGGCACTGGGCACGCGCTTGTGGCGACATGACATCTGCGCGCGTCTGCATGTTGGGCCACTGGATGAAGCGCAAGCACGCAGTTTTCTTCCCGGCGGCGCGGCGCTGGCGGCATTGCGGGAAATGACGAGGATGTTTGCGGTGCCGACCTTGCACTACGAACTACGGTTGCTGCTTGCGCCGCCTGTCATCAAGCAGCTCACGCTGAGCACGAAGACGCCGTCGCGTCAGCTCGGCTGGAACACGTTTCTTACCGCGACACCAGGCATCACGGATCGTCCCGACGTCCGGTTGATGCTGCAGACTCCGATGACTCGAAAAAGAGACAGACAGGAAAACGGTGCCGTGGCTTAAAAAACGGCGTTGATGCCAGTCAATTGAGGCTGCGTGACGGCGGGCTACCGTGGTCGCTGACCATGTCGATTATTTCAACTGCGGCCGTGCAGCGGCCATCGGGAGCAACGCAATGGGCGACAGCCAGACCATCGCAGCCGGCGCCGCACTATCGGCATTTCGCGGCAACGCGCAGCACAACCGGCTGATGCGACTGGACTTTCCTTTCGAGGATGGGCCGCCCGCGATTTTGCTGCCAAATAAACTGGTCGCCCACGAGGAAGTCTCACGCGGATTCCGGTTCGAGGTCGACGTCCTGTCGGACGACCCGCGCATCCCGCTCAAGATGCTGATGGGCCGGCTGGTCACGATTTCGCTGGTGCGCCAGGACGGCTCGCTGCGTTACTTCAACGGGTACATCACGCAGTTGTCGTTCTTGCGTGCCGATGGCGGCTTTGCCTTTTACCGGATCGTGCTCGAGCCCTGGCTTGCCTTCGCGCGCCTGCGCAAGGACAACGTGTCGTTTCATGGCAAGAGCGTGCAGCAGATCACCGAAGCAACGCTCAAGCACTACCGCCAGGCCGACTGGCACATGCATGTCTTCGAAGAAGATCCGCCACTGACCGTTGCCAATCAATACAACGAGACCGACTACAACCACCTGCATCGCCGTTGGGAAGCGCGGGGCATGCATTACTGGTACGAACACCGCTTCGACGGTCACAAGCTCATGCTCTCTGACAAGAGCTTCCATAACGAGCCGATCGATGCCACCAGTTACGACGACGTGGACGTCATTGCGTTCCACGACAAGAGCGGCTCGCTCGAAGATGACGGCATTCATCAATGGAGCGCGAGCCGGCGCCTCGGCTCCGGCACGACCATGCTGGCCAGCGCGGACTACAAGAATCCCGGCGCGCAGCGCGCCACTGGTTACTCCGCCAACCGGCAAGGCGACATAGTCGCCTACGAAGTGTACGAAGACAGTGGCGCCTACGGCTTTCGCATGCGCAGCGATGGTGAACGGCTCGCAACGCAGCGCATGGTGGAGCAGGACAAGGATACGCAGACGTTCGATGCCACCAGCAATGCCCGCAGCGTCCAGCCCGGGCGCACCTTCAAACTCGGCGGGCATTTCAGCGCCGAGCCGCGTTCGATGGACTACGACCCCGAGCCGCGCCGCAGCATTGGCGACCGCAGCTACCTGATCCTGTCCGTCGAGCACGAAGCCACCAACAACTACCAGGCCGGCGCAGGCGCCCCGTCGCACTACGAGAACCGGTTCACCTGCATCAACAGGGACATCCGCTGGCGGCCGGGTCGCGACTTCAACAGCGAACCGGGCGCCTACATGGGCTTGCACACGGCGACGGTCGTCGGTCCGGCTGGCGCCGACATCCACACCGATGGCTTCGGCCGGATCAAGCTGCAATTTCACTGGGACCGGCTGGGCCAGCACGACGAGAACAGCTCGCCATGGATTCGGGTGTTGAGCCCGGCCGCAGGAAAGGAGTTTGGCCACATCCGCTTGCCGCGCGTGGGCGAGGAAGTCGCCGTTGTCTATCCAAACGGGAATATCGACCATCCACTGATACTGGGCGCCCTGTACAACGGCACACACATGCCGCCATGGGCGCTGCCGGCGCAATCGGCCCTGGCAGGCTTGCGCAGCCGCGAGCTCGGCAGTGGTGCACGCGGTAACCACCTGGTGCTGGATGACACGAAAGAGATGATTCAGGCGCAGCTGAAGAGCGATCACCAGTGCAGTCAGCTGTCACTCGGGCATATCACGCGGATCGAGGACAACGCTGGGCGCAAGGATGCGCGCGGGGAAGGCTGGGAACTGCGTACGGACGGGCATGGCGTCGCGCGGGCAGCCAAGGGGCTGTTGATCACGACCGAGGCGAGGCAGGCGGCGCGTGGGGCGATCAAGGATATGGATGAGACAGCGCGCCGGCTCACGCTCGCTACCGAACAGCATCAATTACTGGCGGAGATCGCGCAAAAGAACGGTACCCAAGAGCCTGTCGACAATCAGAACGACGTTGCCGCACTCCTGCAAGCGCAAACCGATACGGTGCAGGGGGCCGGATCAAAGGCTGGCAGCTTCCCGGAACTGGGTAAACCGCATCTGGTTCTGGCGAGCCCCGCTGGCATCGCCACGACAACAGCCGGCGACACGCACATCGCTAGTGATCGCCATACCGCCTTCACATCTGGAAAAAGTCTGTCCCTGGCTGCCGGTACGCACTTCTTTGCCAGCATCCGCCAAAGCTTCCGGCTGTTTGTCCAGAAGGCCGGCATGAAAATGGTCGCTGCCGCTGGCGACATCGATCTGCAGGCGCTGACGGACAACATCAAGCTTCTGGCAAAACTGGACATCACGCATACGGCCAATCGGATCACGATCACCGCCAAGGAAGAAGTCGTCATCAACGGCGGCGGCAGCTACGTCAAATTTACTTCTGGCGGCATTGAGCATGGCACCAATGGGACATTCGTCGCGCACGCTGCGAATCACAGTCTGCTCAGCGCAAAGAACATGGCGATGGCGGTCAATATGCCGCCGGTGGCCGACGTCTTGCGCAATGGGAGCGGCACTCTGAACATTGGTAGCCATGCCGAGACCGCCGGGCGCATCAGTGCCGGGCTGCCCTTCAAGCTGTTCAAGAACGGCGCATTGGTCGAGCAGGGACAGTTCGATGCCAAGGGAAATATCGGGTTCGCACACGAACTCGATGCCATGGCGAACTACAAGGTTGAGCTTCCAACTGGCCCGTCCTTTGACATCGCGCCCGATGATCACGCCGAACAGCATGAAATCAATGCGGGCGTGGGATACCACGGCTACGAGAATCCCGGCGGACTTCTGCCCGAAGACGTCGTGTCTTCAGAACAGGATCGCATCGATGCCAGTCCCTTGACAGGCGAGAAGCCTTGATGCGGTCTTTCATAGCAGCCCTATCCAAAGAGGATCCCAATGGGAATGGACGAGAATGCAGGACTGTACACGCAGAAGCTCAGCTACAACAAGACAATGGGGCCGTACCAATGCCTGTCCAAACCCTGGTGGATACGGACTGGCAAACACGCAATATACCCGCCGCGCCACGCATGCTGCCTTGAGGCGCTCGTCTGTGGCGAAGAGGTATTTCGCAGCATACAGACCGACCTTCTGGCAGCACAGCACAGCGTAGATATTATCACCTGGGGATTTGATCCGGGCATGGTGCTGGTTCGCACTGGCGCAGGCGAAACCGGCCTACGCTACGGAGACCTGCTCAAGCGGATTGCGACACGCAGGGACAACCCGGTCATGGTTCGTCTTCTTTTATGGAACGACGACGTTGCCTCGCACTTAATGGCCAAGAACAACCCCGGCTACTACGGGGGCCGTATCCCGACTATCAAAGGCTATGCCGGTTTTTTCGGCGAACTGCACGAACGCTATAACTGCGAGTGGTTCAAGGACATCATCGGGGGTAAGGTAGCGAATATTGTGCTGCAGGGGCGTGAAGTCGCATTGAAATGTCGCGGCCCTGCGCTCGAAGGAGAAAACTACAAAAGCAGCGCCAAGGGCATGCTCGGATCCGCCTATCCGACACACCACCAGAAGTCGCTGCTGATCGACTACGAAACGCCAGCGAGTGCCGTTGGTTACGTGATGGGTCATAACTCGACGACCGACTTTTGGGACACGATCGAGCATCGCTTCCACGACCCGAATCGTGAAATACTCTTCAATAAAAATCCGGCCGAAGCGATCAGCCAGTATGCGGCCACGATCGATGAAGCCCACGATTGTTACGAACAAATGGCTTATTCCGCCACCCCTTTTCAACCGGGACTCAGGCGGGCCGGGCGCATGGCTAAATTCGCGGAAAAGCACGCCTTTGTCGCCAAACCCTACCAAGATGTATCGCTGCGCGTGTGCGGCCCCGTCCTTTACGACCTGAATCACAATTTCTGCACTGGCTGGGCCGAAACCGGGTCGGTGAAATCGACCTTCAGCACGGCCTTGGGCCTGACCCCAATTGGCCTTGCAGTCAAGGCGACACAGGCCATTGTCGGGGCGATCGTCACCGCAGCGCCGCGCCTGCCCGATCCGGCGCAGAGCAGGAAGCACATCAAGGCAGCCGAATTCATCGTGCGCAGCGCTCGCCACAGTGCGCAGCTCCTACGCACCTACCCGGCCACGAAAGAAAAAGCGATCAAGGAATGCTATGCAAATCTGAATCGGCTCACCGAGCACTACCTTTTTATCCAGAACCAGTACGTCCAATATGAAGACTGGGCCACCCATCTGACCGAGTGCGCCGACAAGCTACGTAACGCCGGCTATCTCAAGCCGATCTACGTGTTCATCGTGACGTCGACCCCAGAGTCGGATGGCATGGATCTGGCGACCTACGACATCGCCTTGCGGCTTGGGAGCAGTGAGAAGATGAAGGTGGAGCACAAGGAAACCGTGGCACAGGCAATGCGGGGCAAAACCACGATGCCGATAACCGCCGACGCATTGGCTGAGAGAGGTATCCGTGTCCTGATGGCGTCGATGTGGAGCGGTGCCGCCAAGCCGACGTCAATTGACGACTACGAGGAAACCTATATCCACGCCAAGGTAGCGATCGTCGATGACGCCGCTTTCACGGTCGGGTCGGCCAACCTGAACGTGCGCAGCATGGCATTGGACAGTGAGCTGAACATACTCAGTCAGGCCATGGATGTTGCTTTCGATTTACGCCGGAAACTCTTCAAACAATGCGCTAACGATGAAGGGCCGGCGCAGTTCGGAGATATGAATAAGACGTTCGAAAAATGGCTTGATCTAATGGCGAAGAACACCAAGGCGATGTCGAATTGCTCGCCTTTATCTGGCCAGATTGCTACTTTTCAAGTCAGCAGAGAACCCGGCTGGCCAGTGATCTGATATGCGTCTGACACGTCGCCGCTGGATTTACACCATCGTCGTGCTGATCGCCGTCGCGACCGGCGCTTATTTCTTGCAACGACATTTGGAGTACGTGAAGATGCATACGATCCCTGCCGGCTTGCGCGCGTTCGATATCAATGATCCGATCCCTACCTGCGGCCGCTGGAAAGACACGATGCCGAAGGCTCGAGATGCTAATGCCTATCGACTCTATATCAATGCCCGCAAATTATGGCGCAGTAAAATTGCTTGGCAACTGACACATGAAGAATTCCTTAGCATTTTTCACGCTGTGCAGACGGCGGCAAACCAGGGGGATTGGGGAGCGCGCGCCTTGTTGGCGCACTTCTACCGATCTGGCCTCGGTCCTCTCAAATCCAACCACACGCTGGATATCGACCTCGACAAATCGGTCGCAATTATCCGAAACGCTGTCGCGGCAGGCCAGGCTTGGGGTTACTACGATCTCGGTGTAGCTCACGAGCATGGCTACGGACGCGCGGTACACGATAGGAAAATCGCGTGGGCGTACTACCTGAAAGCTGCAGAGCTTGGCAGTCCAGAAGCCCAGATGGCATTGGCAGGAGCCTACCTGAAGGCACAGCTTCGCGATGCTGAGCATACGATGGTGATGTGCGCATATAAACAGGGTCACGGCCCTGCGGCATACGATCTTGGAATCTCAGCTGAGCTTCAAAAAAACTTCAAGCTGGCGCTGGAATATCACCAGGCGGGAACAAGATTCGGTAGCAAGAATTCCGCAGTATCACTGCGGATGATGTTTGACATCAGGGAATGGGACCTACGCGACAAGCAGGATCAGGCTGCCTTTAAAGAGTTGCAAATTCTGCCCGATCCGGAACGCGAGCATCGGTACGACCAGCTCGCCGACGCGCTCGACCTCAACCCAGATCTAAAACTTTCGCGATTGGATCAGGTGCTGCCATTGCCCCCTGCCGAACTGCCTGCATGGCAGAGCATCAATAACGCGATCGAGCCGGAGCCGGCCGGGCCCCCGACCTACTGACATCAACGACTTCAAGGAGAACGACGTGTCCCTGAAAATCATCACCGTCGGCGACAAGACCGATCACGGCGGAACCGTCATCAGCGGCGCGCCCAACCAGAATATTCATGGCCGCGCGGTCGCAAGGCTTGGAGATAAAGTCGACTGTCCACAGTTCTACCCTGGAGGAAAACCACACGGCGTCAACAAAATCGTTACCGCCTGTAATACCGTCACGATTAACGGCGTACCTGTTGCTGTCGAAGGGTGCACAACAGAGTGCGGATGCAAACTGATCGGCAGCCAGCCCGCCAGCGTCGGTTAGCGATTCTGCATCGATGTTTGAAATGCCTGCGACGGGATTACGCGCCGTCGGCGCTTGAGGTATTGATTATGCCGTGCTGCCGCAGCCTGGCCAACACCTTACCCACCCCATCATCAACCGAAGCAGCAGCACTATCAACAACCACCTCAGCCGCCTCCGGCGCCTCATACGGCGATGAAATCCCCGTAAACTCCGCCAACTGCCCTGCCCGCGCCCGCCGGTACAACCCTTTCGGATCGCGCGCCTCGCACACCGCCAGCGGGCAGCGGCAATACACTTCGATGAACTGCGGCGCCGGCACCAGCGCGCGAGCACGGTCGCGGTCCGCGCGCATGGGTGAGATGGCCGAGACGATCACGATCTGGCCGGCCTGACAAAACAGGTGCGCCACTTCGCCGATGCGGCGAATGTTTTCGGAACGTTCAGGAAGGGAAAAACCAAGATCGGCGCACAGGCCGTTGCGCACCTTGTCGCCATCGAGCGCGAATACCTGGCAGCCCAGGTCGAACAGCGTGCGTTGCAGTGCGTCGGCCAGCGTGGTCTTGCCGGCGCCGGACAGGCCGGTGATCCAGACCACGGCACCGCCGTGGCCAGCCCGCTGGCGCCGTTCCTCGTCGCGAATGGACAGGGACGGCGCCAGGGGTGTCATCGCGGTTAGACGACGATGGTTTGCGCTTCGCCGTCGGCGCGGGCGCGGATTTCGCCGATGCGGTAGACGGTTTCGCCAGCCGCTTCGAGCTGGGCAAAGGCGGCGTCGGCGTTCTCTTTCGAGACGATGACGGTCATGCCGATGCCGCAGTTGAACACGCGGTGCATTTCGGCGTCAGCCACGCCGCCGTGCTGCTGCAGCCACTGGAACAGCGGCGGCATCATCCACGACGAAGCATCCAGCACGGCCGTCAGGTGATCCTGCAGCACGCGCGGGATGTTCTCGACCAGACCGCCGCCGGTGATGTGGACCAGGCCCTTGACTTCCATCGACGCCATCAGCGCCAGCAGCGGCTTGACGTACAGGCGGGTTGGCGCCATCAGCACGTCAGCCAGCTTGCGGCCGTGGAAGTCGCCGTCGAGGTCGGGCTTGGCCACCTCGATGATTTTGCGCACCAGCGAGTAACCGTTGGAGTGGATGCCCGACGAGGCCAGGCCCAGCACTACGTCGCCCGGCACGATCTTGCTGCCGTCGATGATCTGCGATTTTTCGACGGCGCCGACGGCGAAGCCGGCCAGATCGTATTCGCCGTCCGGGTACATGCCCGGCATTTCGGCGGTTTCACCGCCCAGCAGCGCGCAGCCCGACTGTTCGCAGCCCAGGGCGATGCCCTTGACCACGGCGGTGGCGGTGGCCACGTCCAGCTTGCCGCAGGCGAAGTAGTCGAGGAAGAACAGCGGCTCGGCGCCTTGGACCAGGATGTCGTTGACGCTCATGGCCACCAGGTCGATGCCGACCGTGTCGTGGCGGTTCAGCTCGAACGCCAGGCGCAGCTTGGTGCCCACGCCGTCGGTGCCCGAGACCAGAACCGGTTCCTTGAACTTCTTGCTGATTTCGAACAGACCGCCGAAGCCGCCGATGCCGCCCAGTACGCCCTCACGCATGGTGCGCTTGGCAAGTGGCTTGATCGCTTCGACCAGCGCGTCGCCGGCATCGATATCAACACCCGCATCGCGGTAGGAGAGAGAAACATTAGATGGTTGGTTCATGGTATTTGGCAGCGGAGGCGGTAAAATAGGAGGCGACCGGCGAAACTGGTCAATCCACTATTTTAGCAAAACGGCTTCCCCTGTATTCCTTTTATAGGCCGACCGCTGCCGTTTAACGTACATAACAACGAAAACTTATCCTTACTGGCATGCCCATTCCTCCATCTTCCGGCATGAATCGGCCCTCGCGATGAAACAGCTGGTGCTCGATTTAGGCGCCGAACCGGCCCAGAGCCTCGACACCTTCCAGGTCGGGGCCAATGCCGAGCTGACGCACCTGATGCACCTGTTCGCCGAGCGCAGTTCGCGCGAGCATTTCGCCTATCTGTGGGGCGACACCGGCGCCGGTAAGACCCACCTGCTGCAGGGCCTGGCCGCCAGCCCAGGCGCGCGCTACATCCCGTTCGATGCGCCGGCCAGCCAGTTCGTGCATGCCGCCGGCACCACGCTGTACCTGCTCGATGACTGCCATCGCCTCAGTGCCCGGCGCCAGATCGATGCGTTTGCGCTGTTCAACCAGATCCGCGAACACGGCGCCTACATGGTCTGCACCGGGCCCGTGCCGCCGGCGGTGCTGCAGGTGCGCGAAGACCTGCGCACGCGCATGGGCTGGGGCCTGGTGTACCAGATCCACGGCCTGTCCGACGACCAGAAGATCGAAGCGCTGACGCACGCCGCCGAGGCGCGCGGTTTGACGCTATCGGCCAGCGTGTTACCCTATTTGTTGTCTCATTTCAAACGCGACATGCGTTCCCTGTCGACGATGCTCGATGCGCTTGACCAGTATTCGCTTGAAACCCAGCGCCCGGTCACGCTGCCGCTGCTGCGCGACCTGCTGTTGCAAGAAAACCTGCCGCTCGAATCCAAAGAATGAAAAACCTCGCCCTGTTTGACCTCGACCACACGCTGCTGCCGATCGACTCCGATCACGAATGGGGCGAATTTCTGGCGCGGGTTGGCGCGGTCGATGGCGACGCCTACCGCGCCCGCAACGACGCCTTCTTCGCCCAGTACAACGCCGGCGTGCTGGATCCGGTCGAGTACCTCGAATTCGCACTTGGCACCCTGGCGACGTTTCCGCGCGCGGAACTCGACGCACTGTATGCGCGCTATATGCGCGAAGTGATCGAGCCGGCCATCACGCCGCAGGCCATCCAGCTCGTGCGCGATCACCAGGACGCCGGCGACCTGGTGGCGATCATCACAGCCACCAACCACTTCATCACGGCGCCGATCGCGGCGGCCTTCGGCGTCGAGCACCACATCGCCGCGATGCCCGAATTCGACGCTGCCGGCATGCTCACCGGCCGCCTGACCGGCACGCCGACATCGGGCCCCGGCAAGGTCGTTCACATGCACGCCTGGCTCGAACGCCTGGGGCAGCCGTTCGACAGCTTCGGGCGCAGCTACTTCTACAGCGATTCGCACAACGACATCCCGCTGCTGTCGATCGTGTCTCACCCGGTCGCCACCAATCCCGGCAAGGCGCTCGCAAGCCACGCGCGCGAACAGGGCTGGCCAACCATCCAACTATTCAATGATTAAAACCTTCATCCGTAAAATCCTGGGTGTGAAAGACCAGCGCGACCCGACCGAGCCGGTCATCCTCGGCCCCGACGAACATGGCATCGACCCGCGCAGCGTGTCGTCCAACGCGATCCGCGTGACGCAGGCACTGCAGGAAGCCGGTTACCAGGCCTTCGTCGTCGGCGGCGCCGTGCGCGACATGCTGCTGGGCGTCAAACCCAAGGACTTCGACATCGCCACCGACGCCACGCCCGAACAGGTGAAAAAACTGTTCCGGCGCGCCTTCATCATCGGCCGGCGCTTCCAGATCGTGCACGTGATGTTCGGCCAGGACCTGCTCGAGGTGACCACCTTCCGCGGCAACGGCAGCGACAACGCGCCGAAGGACGAGCATGGCCGCGTCCTGCGCGACAACAGCTTCGGCCCGCAGCACGAAGACGCGGCGCGCCGCGACTTCACCATCAACGCCCTGTACTACGACCCGGCCAGCCAGCAGGTACTCGATTACCACGGCGGCATGGAAGACATCCGCAACAAGCTGCTGCGCATCATCGGCGTGCCCGAAGAACGCTATCGCGAAGACCCGGTGCGCATGCTGCGCGTCGTGCGCTTCGCGGCCAAGCTGGGCTTCTCGATCGAGCAGGCCACGCTGGCACCGATCCCTGTCATGGCCCCGCTGATCGACAACGTGCCGGCTGCGCGCGTGTTCGACGAGATGCTCAAGCTGCTGATGTCCGGCCATGCGCTGGCGTGCCTGCAGCAACTGCGCTCGGCCGGCCTGCACCACGGCCTGCTGCCGCTGCTGGATGTCGTGCTCGAGCAGCCGATCGGCATGAAGTTCGTCACGCTGGCGCTCGAGTCCACCGACAACCGCATCAAGGCCGGCAAGGGCGTCTCGCCGGGCTTCCTGTTTGCGGCGCTGCTGTGGCACCAGGTGCTCGAGAAGTGGACGGCCTATGTCGCTGGCGGCGAGTCGCCGATCCCTGCCCTGCACCTGGCGGCCGACGACGTGCTCGAAACGCAGACCGAGAACCTGGCCCTGCAGCGCCGCATCGCCACCGACATGCGCGACATCTGGGCCATGCAGCCGCGCTTCGAGCGCCGCGCCGGCCGCGCGCCGTACAAGCTGCTCGAACACCCGCGCTTCCGCGCCGGCTACGACTTCCTGCTGCTGCGCTGCGAATCGGGTGAACTCGACATGGAAATCGGCGACTGGTGGACCGATTTCTACGCCGCCGAAGGTGGTGACCGCGAGCGCCTGGTCGAAGTGGCTGTCTCGCGCGAGCGCGAAGGTGGCCCGGCCAAGAAGCGCCGGCCACGGCGCGCGCCACGCAAGAGCGGCGGCGAAGGCGATGTCGGCGGCGCCGTGCACGCGCCGGACCCTGACGACGGCCTGACCGCCGAAGACCGGGCCCGCGACGCTGCCTATGCGGCGCACGAAGAAGCCAAGTACCGGGCGATGCGCGGCAAATGATCGCCTATATCGGCATCGGTGCGAACCTGGGCGACGCGCGTGGCAACGTGCTCGACGCGCTCGCGCGCCTGGCGCGCATGGACGGCGGCATGCTGCTGCACACGTCCAGCATGTACCGCACTGCCCCGATCGACTCGAGCGGCGATGATTACATCAACGCCGTGGCGTGCCTGGACACGTCGCTCGGCGCGCACGAGCTGCTGGCGGCCCTGCAAGCCATCGAGCAGGCGCATGGCCGCGAGCGCCCGTACCACAACGCCCCGCGCACGCTCGACCTCGACCTGCTGCTGTACGGCGACGAGACGATCGCCAGCGACACCTTGACCGTGCCGCATCCGCGCATGCACGAACGCGCATTCGTGATCGCGCCGCTGCTGGAAATCGCACCGGACATCGTGATCCCGGGCCACGGCGCCGCACGCGACTTCGCGCAACTGGTCGCCGGCCAGACGATCGCCAAACTCGACTGATACCCGTGCGTCAGGCGCAGCATACTCGTCATGGCCTTGTCACCACCGCGCGCACTTTAACGAAGTACCAGGAGCTTTTGTGACGCTGCTGCATACACTGACCCATCCCGGCCTCTCACTCGAAGGCACCATCTTCGAACGGCAGGCCGTGCGCGCCATCATCCTGCGTGGCCGCGACATCTTGCTGCTGTATACCCGCCGCTACGATGACTACAGCTTCCCGGGCGGAGGATTGGATGCGGGCGAAGACCCGATGGACGGCCTGCGCCGCGAACTGCTGGAAGAAACGGGCGCCGCCAACGTCACTGTCGAAAGTTACGTCGGCTATCTCGACGAGCATCGCCCGCCGCTGAAAAGTGGCTACGACGTGCTATTCATGCGCTCGCACTTCTATCGCTGTCACGTTGACGGCCAATTGGGCGCGACCTCGCCCGAAGCGTACGAGGTGGCCAACGGCATGGTGCCGCGCTGGATCGATATCGATGCCGCCATCGAACACAACGAGCGGATACTCGGTACCAAGCCGGCGCACATGGGGCTGTCGATCGCGCGTGAAACGTGGATGCTCAGGTACGCGCTCGCCATGCTGGCGGCAGGCGCTGCTGTGGGCGGACAATAAAGTTCGACGCGAGCACGGCTATGAGGCGAACGATGTCGACATGCTGGGCATGCAGGTAAAGTTTGACGCAACCTGCTGGTTCCTTCGCCCTATTCGGCCGGTTGAATCTAAGGCCGATGGCGGCCGTTCAGTTCGAGCATAGCAGGTCGCCATGAGCGGAAAATCGTAGACTGTTATGGAGGACCGGATCCGACCCAGAGCGGACTATCGCGAAGTCGATGATGGCCATGGTCAGATATGCCTTATTACACCTTTACGTTCCAATTCTTTCAGTAGTGACGTCGGAACAATCTGCCAGACCCGTACGCAATCTTTGTGAAAGTTATCGCAGGCGCTGAAGATCAACTGCTCTTCTGTAGCCAATTGAGTGTGCACAACCACACCATATTTTCCAAGAATTCTTGGCAACGAAAGCTTCGTCTTCAGCGCTTTTATCGTTTCCTCGTTAATTGGAACGCTCCAGAAATCGCTTCCCGACCCATCATCCTCACGCGTAAGCGCCGCCGTAACGCAATTACTTGCTCCCGGTACTTCATGCAGATGCAAAGACGAAAGCCTCCCTTTAAAAGAAGCGAACGCCACGCCTTCGTAAGCGACATACATCGCCCAAAGAAACGTTTAACAGTCTCGAACGGAAATCCAACGGAATGTTTCGGTCTGGTTATTCATTGCACCTGCCTTCCACGGTATCTGTGCCATCGATGAACTACTCCGGTTCGTCTGCTTGGCCGGTTGCAGACCTTCGGTCGCGTCAGCTTCCGACCCCATACGATAGGATGGACTCCTGCTCCCCTTGAGGGCACTTAGCTCTTACCAGGCACTTGCAGGAATGAGTTCAACGTTTGCTCAATGTTCTCATGTGCGAAAAAGATATCGTCGAGCTCCTCCATCGACGTGATAAAGCTACTCGGTCGTGAGTCAATGAAGTCTTGTCTTTCCTGAGGGAACTTATGCGGATCATCGAACGGAAATAATGAGACCAGTTTTGAGAAGCGTAGTGCGATCTCAGTGAGGCCAACGCTACTGAACGCCTGAACGAAGACGTCATACGGTGGATCACCAGGGAAGTTGCTC
Source organism: Telluria sp. LT1R51-2 (assembly GCF_059685775.1). Lineage (NCBI taxonomy): Bacteria > Pseudomonadati > Pseudomonadota > Betaproteobacteria > Burkholderiales > Oxalobacteraceae > Telluria > Telluria sp. LT1R51-2. Next base: position 3,949,885 of record NZ_JCASIM010000001.1, read on the forward strand.
TCAAAGAAATATTGGAGCCCGCCGTTCTCAATGATTCCCCACGCTGAATACACCATAACGACCTTACGGCATGATTGGTCTAAATTTCCACCTTGCTGAACCTTGTCGAGTGCGTCAAAACATGTAGCAATGCTTGAGGACATAGTCGCAATTTTCTCCTGTGCACATGAACATTAAATTATGCTGCCAATGTCTGCTTCTGGCCTTGGATCCAGCCGGTTGAGGCAGCATAGCAGGTTGCCAGTTTAAAAATTCAGCAGTAGCCGCGGCAGGCCGAAACCGACCCGAATCAGCCGTTCCCGCTCCGCTTACACGGCCGTTCGTTCTTTATAAACAGGCCAAACGCTTATCTCGTTAGTCACGGCAAACTAATTTCAATGGCACTCCGTCTTTGTAAGCAAAATATTCCGTGCAGTGGCGCCCATTGTCTACGATTATTCGTTTCCCGAATGAGGATGCATATTCCGCTTCACTGAATCTCACCATGCCCTCCTGATTGAAGTCCATCGAATCGTATGCAATGCACGCAAGGAATGTCAGATGCCCATAACGGCTTCGAAGAGATGCCGAATCCACTGCCCAAACACAAGTCGTTTGGACTCACCTCGCCTTAGCCGATGCGTCAATAGCCAAGTTGCGTACAAGACGACCATAACTACGCACGCTGCGGCGAGAATGGTCGTAATGATTTCTGTGGCAAGCAGCATGAGGACACTTTCTGATTAGTTGCTCATTTGATCGATCGCCATTAGCCATCTCATCACGGGCATCCGCTTCTGGCCAATCTCGCCCCTTCAGGCCAGCATAGGAGGCTATCAACACCGCAAAATCGCAGACTATCCCAAGGACCAGTTCCGACCATTGCAGACATTGGCGGCTAGGAGAAAAGCGGCCGTGGATTGAACTCGTTGATTACTTCTGTTGCGCTAAAGAATCGAGCCATCTCATCAAGAGGATATTGTGATACACGAGCTGTTTGAAGATGTTTGCATTTCTCAAGTGGGACGAGCGATTTATCCGGAGGACATACGCCTAAAAGTTCCAAATAGGTCAGCTGAGAAAGATGGGACAATGGATCAAGCGACTGGATGGTTGTTGTTTTTCTCGAAGCGTCCCAACTTGGGAGTGTCGACAGGGAGAGTGCCGTCAGCCGTTGCAGCCTGCTTAGTGGCGAGATATCGCAGATCTTCGGCATGTGCACTATTTGTAGAAAGCGCAGTTCACTGAGCTTGCCGAGAAACTCGAAAGACTCATCAGGAAAAGTAGCAATTACCAGCTCCTCCAAGTTACACAGAGCGCCCAGGGGTACAAGGCTCTTGTACTTGCAATGCCATACCCTTGCGCTACGTACTAATTCGGTATCTGCAACTGATGGGAATTTGCGAGCAGGGTCGCGTATTAAATCGAGGTGTACATCTGGCATATCGTTTTCCCACATTCCTGCGCTAGTGCGATATCTGGCATCTGCTCTCGGCCAAAAGCGGAAGTTCGCCAGAGCATATCCGCCCTGGCCTCTTGTGTCGAACTTTATTGTTTTTGTCCGACGTTATTGTTTGCCCATAGCCGCGCCAGGCTGACATCGATGTCGTTCAAATCTTCCCAATCTGCCGGTCAATCGCCTTGAGCGCACGTTCGTTACGCTCGCTATACCGATCAGTCAGATAATCGCTCCGCCCCCGGGTCAGCAGCGTAAACTTGACCAGCTCCTCCATCACGTCCACCACACGATCGTAATACGCAGAGGGCCGCATCCGGCCTTCGTCATCGAATTCCTTGTACGCCATCGGCACCGACGACTGGTTCGGAATCGTGATCATGCGCATCCAGCGCCCCAGCAAGCGCAGCGTGTTGACCACGTTGAACGATTGCGACCCGCCGCAGACCTGCATCACGGCCAGCGTCCGGCCCTGGCTCGGGCGCACGGCGCCCTGCTCCAGCGGGATCCAGTCGATCTGGTTCTTCATCACGCCGGTCACCGTGCCATGCCGCTCGGGGCTGCACCAGACCTGGCCTTCCGACCACAGGCACAACGCGCGCAGTTCGACGACTTTCGGGTGCGTCTCCGGCACGCTGCCCACCATCGGCAAGGTCATCGGATCGAAGATTTTCACCTCGGCGCCGAAGTGCTCGAGAATGCGCGCGGCCTCGAAGGTAAGAAAGCGGCTGAAAGAGCGTTCGCGCAAGGAACCGTACAGCAGCAGGATGCGCGGCGGGTGATTCATCTCCCCTACCGGCTCGAGCTTGTCGATGGTCGGCATGTCCAGCAACTCAGGCCGGATATTCGGCAGGTTCGGGATCGTGTCGTTCATGGCGATACCTTTCTTAGCTCAGGCGCAGCGCAAGCGCGCACAGGGTGATGAACAGAATCGGCAAGGTCAGCACGATGCCCACCCGGAAGTAGTAGCCCCACGAGATACGGATATCCTTTGCTGCCAGCACATGCAGCCACAGCAGCGTGGCCAGGCTGCCGATCGGGGTGATTTTTGGGCCGAGGTCGGCGCCGATGACGTTCGCGTACACCATGGTCTCGCGCACCACGCCGCTGGTCGTGGTGGCGTCGATGGCCAGAAGGCCCACCAGCACCGACGGCAGATTGTTCATGATCGAGGACAGGATCGCCGTGATGAAGCCGGTACCAAGCGCAGCGCCCCAGACACCATATTGCGCGCACCAGTTCAGCAGCTCGGTCAGATACACCGTCAACCCGGCATTCCTCAGGCCGTACACGACCAGATACATGCCGAGCGAAAAGATCACGATCTGCCACGGCGCATCGCGCAGCACGGCGCGTGTCGAGATGCGGCTTCCGCGCGCCGCCACTGCCAGCAGCAGTGCTGCGCCGGCCGCCGCCACGGCGCTGATCGGTACGCCCATGTCGTCAAGCCAGAAGAAGCCGACCAACAGGATTCCCAGCACCCACCAGCCGGTGATGAAGGTTGCCCGGTCATGAATGGCATCATCCGGGCACTTCAATTGCGCCATGTCGTAGTTCGCCGGGATGTCCTTGCGGAAGAACCAGATGAGTGCGCCAAGCGTTGCGGCCACGGCGACCAGATTGACCGGCACCATCACCGACGCGTAGCGGGAGAAGCTGATGCCGAAATAGTCGGCCGAGACGATGTTGACGAGGTTCGACACGACCAGCGGCAGGCTGGCCGTATCGGCGATGAAGCCGGCCGCCATGACGAAGGCCAGCGTCGCCTTGGGCGTGAAACGCAGCGCCAGCAGCATCGCGATCACGATGGGCGTCAGGATCAGGGCTGCGCCATCGTTGGCAAACAGGGCTGACACGGCGGCACCCAGCAGCACGAGCAGGATGAACAGGCGCAGGCCATTGCCCTTGCCCCAGCGCGCGACGTGCAGGGCCGCCCATTCGAAGAAGCCCGCCTTGTCCAGCAGCAGGCTGATGATGATGATGGCGACGAATGCCCCCGTCGCATTCCAGACGATGGCCCAGACCACCGGGATGTCGGCGACGTGGATGACACCGGTCAGCAGCGCGACCGCAGCGCCGGCCGTGGCGCTCCAGCCGATGCCCAGCCCCCGGGGCTGCCAGATGACGAGAACGAGTGTTGCAAGAAAAATCAGTGATGCGATCAGCACAAAGGGTCCTAGTGAACAGGTCAATCAATTACAGCGTCGGCAGTGCCGGATGCCGCTCAGGGCAACAAGGTGCCGATGCGGTCGAGCTCGGCCTTGAACCGGTTGCGGTCAGCTTGCAGTTCCTCCAGCGGCAGCGCCAGGAAGGCGTGTATGCGGGCCAGGATGATGGCATAAGTACGCTCGAACGCCGCTTCGATTTGTTCGTCGGTACCGACGACGTGACCTGGATCGTCCAGGCCCCAGTGCGTCCGCAGCACCGGGCCGAGATAAGCAGGACAGGTCTCGCCGGCCGCGCTGCCGCAGACGGTCACGACGATATCGGGCGTGACCGGCAAGTCGTCCCACGACTTGCTGTAATAGCCCTCGGTCGAGATGCCCTTGCGGTGCAGGAGCGCGACAGCGCGCGGATGCAGCGTGCCCGTCGGCTGGCTGCCGGCGCTGATTGCCTGCCACCCCTCGGGCGCCAGATGGTTGAACGTGCCCTCGCTGAGGACGGAGCGGCACGAATTGCCGGTGCAGAGAAAGAGAATGTTCATGGGATGGTTGGTCTGGGTAAGGGTCATGTGCCGCGTCAGTGCGGCTTGCAGGCATCGCCCGTGGCCGCGTCGCACGGGACGCCACCGCAGCAATTCTCGGTCAAAAAGCCGACCAGGCCATTCATCGTCGCGATGTTGGCCGAATAGATCACGAAGCGCCCGTCCTGCCGGGACGACAGCAAATCTGCGTGCGACAGCTCTTTCAGATGAAACGACAGCGCCGACGGCTGCACATCGAGGTGCTCGGCAATCCGGCTGGCCGCCAGCCCCGCCGGCCCCACCTGGACCAGCAGCCGGAAAATCGCCAAGCGGCTCCCCTGCGACAACGCTGACAGGGCGGCAAGTGTGGCTTTGGTATCCATGGGGGTTCCGATTGATGCATTACAAGACATGCGAATGATAGACGAACGATACAACAATTCAAAGAATATTGAAGTATTTTGACGGCTTGATGACATGGGGCTAGCCGTGTCAGGAAAGGCAGGCTGCAGTAGAATGCGCGCTGACTGCAGCTTCGCAGGCGCCCCATTACACTGAGCGCCAAGACGTATCGTTTTAAAGGATTTCTTCATGAGTGGATATTTGCAGGGTAACGAGATGACGGCTGGCGCAGGTGCACCCACGCCCGCCGCTGTGCCCGCGCCCGCGGCCCCCGTACCGGCAACCCCGAAAGCCGTCACCGTGCCATCGCTGCTGGCCATGCGCGCAGCCGGCAACAAGATCGCGATGCTGACCTGCTACGACGCCAGCTTTGCGTCGCTGATGGACCGCTGCGGCGTCGAGATCCTGCTGATCGGCGATTCGCTGGGCATGGTCTGCGCCGGTTACGATTCGACGCTGCCGGTGACGGTGGCCGACATGGTCTACCACACGGCCTCGGTCGCGCGCGGCAACAAGCACGCACTGGTGCTGGCCGACATGCCGTTCGGCGCCTACGGCAACCCACAGCAGGCCTATGACAGCGCCGTGCAGCTGATGCGCGCCGGCGCGCAGATGATCAAGATCGAAGGCGGCGCCTGGCTGGCCGATACCGTGCGCCTGCTGGTCGAACGCGGGATTCCGGTGTGCGCGCACATTGGCCTGACGCCGCAGTTCGTGCACCAGCTGGGTGGTTTCCGCGTGCAGGGCAAGACCGACGCGGGCGCCGACAGCCTGAAGAACGATGCGCTGGCGCTGCAGGCGGCCGGCGCGGCGCTGATCCTGATCGAAGCGGTGCCCGCAGCGCTGGGCAAGGAAGTCACCGAGCTGCTGTCGGTGCCGACGATCGGCATTGGCGCCGGCCCCGATTGCTCGGGCCAGGTGCTGGTGATGCACGATCTGCTGGGCGTATTCCCGGGCCGTAAGGCGCGCTTCGTGAAGAACTTCATGGATGGCCAGACCAGCATCGACGCGGCCGTCACGAGCTATGTGACGGCCGTGAAGGATGGCAGCTTCCCGGCTGCCGAGCACTGCTTCTGATCGTGATGACGCCCTAGCGCCGGATCACACGGGCGCTCAGGGCGATCACGAGGCCCGATAACGACAGTCCGCCCAGCGCCACCATAATGCTCGAGTGCATGGCAACCCAGCCCAGCACCGGCGGCGCCAGCAGCAAGCCACCGTAGCCGAGCGTGGCCACCGCCGCCACGCCGTTCCCGGCGCTCATGCCGGGGATGCGCGCGGCGGCCCCGAACAGCAGCGGCACCACATTCGCCGCGCCCAGTCCCACCAGCGCGAAACCGACCGCCGACAGCACGAAGTGCGTGCTGGCCACTGCCAGCGCCAGCCCGGCGAACATCGCCAGGCCCCCAATGACCATGATGCGCAGCGCGCCGAAGCGCACGATCAGCCGGTCGCCGGCGAAGCGGCACGCCGCCATCGCAATCGAAAACGCCGAGAAGCCCAGCGCCGCCGACGCCGGCGTGGCGCCGGTGCGCTCTTGCATCAGCAACGCGCTCCAGTCGACCAGCGCGCCTTCCACCGCAAAGCACAGCAGCGCCAGCAAGCCCAAGCTCAATGCCGCGCCGCGCGGCAGCGAGAAGTGACTGCCCGCGCCGTGGCTGGCCGCGAAGCCCATCACGCGCGGCGCAGACAACGCCAGCACGACCGCCGTGACCACGCCGACCATCAGCGCGCCCTGGCCATGGCCCAGGCCCTGCCCGACCAGCAACCCGCCGATGCCGGCGCCAAACAGGCCACCGAGGCTGAAGAAGCCGTGGAACGACGACATCGTCGGCAGGCCGCGCGCGGTTTCGACTTCACTCGCGTTGGCATTCATTGCCACGTCCAGCGCGCCGTTGCTGACGCCAAACAGAAACGCGGCGATGAACAGCAGCGGCAAACTCGGCGCGCCCATGATCAACGGCGTCATCGCCGCAAAGGCAAAGCCCGACAGCAGCACCATGCGGCGTGTGCCCCAGCGCCCGGTCAGGCCGCCCATCAGCGGCATCGCCAGCAGTGCACCGGCAGCGACGGTCAGCAGCACCATGCTCAGCATGCCGGTATCGATCCCCATGCGCGCCTGCACGGTCGGTACGTGCGCGGCCCACAGGCCGATGCCGGCGCCATTAAGAAGAAACACGGTGGAGATGGCCCAGCGCGCCGCGTCGATGCTGCGCGGATTGGCGGTAGATACGGGATTCATGCGGCAGCCTTCGTCGTAATGGTGATGTCGAGTGCCGGATGGTGCTGGCGCAGCAGGGCAATGCTGGCGGCTGGGGCGTCGTGCTCCACCACCAGATGGTCGATCTCTGACAGCGCACCGAACAGGAACGCCGCGCTGTCGTCGAAGCGTTCGTTGAGCGCCGCGACCGCGTGGCGCGTGCTGGCGGCGAACATCGCGCGTTTGAGCGCCGTTTCTTCGGGATCGGATGCACTCACACCACGCGCGGGATCGAGACCGCAGACGCCGACGAGCGCCAGATCGAGCCGCAGGCGGGCCACCTCGGCCAGCGTGGCCGCGCCGACCGTCGCGCCGAGCGCAGGATGGTAAGTGCCGCCCAGCAGCACGATGCGCGTGAGCCTGAATCCCCCCAGCGCCAGCGCAATCTGCGGGCTGTTGGTGACGATCGTCGCGGCGCAGCCGTCGTCGAGCAGGCGCGCCAGCGCCAGGTGCGTCGAGCTGGCATCGATCAGGACCGTATCGTCCGGCCGGATGCAGGCGCGCAGACCATGCGCCAGTGCAGTCTTGCGCGGCAGGTCGGTGATTGCACGCTCGCTGAAGCTGGCCTCTGGCTGGCGCCGGATCGCGCCGCCATGCACGCGGCGCAGCAGGCCGGCTGCATCCAGTTCGCGCAGGTCGCGCCGGATCGTGTCTTCCGAGGTGGCCAGGCGGGTGGCCAGTTCTGCTGCCAGTACCCTGCCCTCGCGCTCGACGGCATAGACGATGGCATCACGCCGTTCTTCGGCTAATTGCATGGCGTTCTCCTTGTTCTAGACACGTCACTGTACACAAACATGCACGTTCGTGCAATAAAGTGCATAAAAACGCAAAAGCGTGATCCGTGTCTCGATGACGCAATCCTGCAGTTCGCACCGGATTCCCGCATTTCGGCGCAAGACCCGCCGCAGCGCGGTTTTTCTGCGCGATACTCGACAGATGACCACGACCAAGTCTTACGTCCTCTCGCCGATGTGGCGCCTGTACATCGCCGCCTGGCTGAGCTACATGCTGGTGATTGCGCTGGTGATGCAGGCCGACACCCTGTTGGCGGGCCGGCTCGACCCATCCCTGTTCTGGCGAGCCTTTGTGAGCATTGCGCCATCGGCTGCGATGCTGGCCCTGCTCTGGCCGCTCAGTGGCCGCTTCGAACGGCGCGCCGTACCCGGTGTGCAACGCTTCGTCATCCACGTCGTGGCGGCAGTGGCGTTTGCCACCTATGCGCATACGGTGCTGGTGGTAACGCAGAATCCGCCACCCCATCCGCTGTCCTGGCACCTGTGGCCCTTCCTGTACAACATGATGAGCTACGCCGTGGTGGCGGGTGTCTTTCACCTGGTGCGCGCCAACGCCGCGACCCAGCGCCAGGCCCTCGCTACGCAGCAGGCGCAGACGCTGCTGGTGGCGAGCGAACTGGGCGCACTGCGCAGCAAGCTCAATCCGCACTTCCTGTTCAACACCCTGCACTCGATCATCGCCCTCACCGGCCGCAATCCAGAGGCGGCGGAGACGGCGCTGTTCCAGTTTTCGAACATGCTGCGCTACGTGCTCGACACCGAACGCGCTGGCGTCGATCGCGTCACGCTGGACGCCGAACTCGATTTCGTGCGCGACTACCTGGAACTGGAAAGCCTGCGCCTGGGCGAGCGCCTGCGGGTCGAGTGGGATCTCGACCCGGACCTGGGCGATTGTCTGGTGCCGGCCCTGAGCCTGCAGCCGCTGGTCGAGAACAGCATCAAGCACGCGTTCAACCCATTCACCCGCCATGGCGTCCTGCGTATCGAGAGCCGGCGCGAACCCGCTACCGGCCTGCTGCGTGTGACGGTCCGCGACGACGGCCCTGGCGCTGCAGCGGCCACGATCGAGGCCTCGCCCGGCCTGGGCATCCGCACCATCGGCCGGCGCCTGGATCTCGACTACGCCGGCCGCGCCGCGCTGCGCATCGACTCCCAACCCGGCGCCGGCTTTGCCGCCTGCGTCACCGTGCCCACGACGCCATGACCACAAAGACCGTATTTTTCGCCGAAGACGAACCGCTCGCACGCGACGTGCTGCGCGACGCCATCTACGCCCATCCGGGCCTGCGGCTGGTGGGCGAAGCGGCTGACGGCGCGAGCGCGCTGGCGCGCATCGGGGCGCTGCGGCCCGACGTGGTGTTCATGGATATCCAGATGCCCGAGATGACGGGGCTCGAGGTGCTGCGCCAGCTCGATTACCTGCCGCAGATCGTCTTCACGACCGCTTATGATCACTATGCGGTGGCTGCCTTCGAGCTGCACGCCGTCGACTACCTGCTCAAGCCGTTCACGCGGGCGCGCTTTGCCGACAGCGTGGCGCGTCTGCTCGATGGCGCGCGGCCCGAACGCGCGGCCGTCGACGATGCGCTGGTGCGTGCCAGCACCGGGCCGGCGCCACTCGATCGCATCCTCGTGCGCGACCGTGGCCGCATCTTTCCGCTCGCGGTGCACGAGATCGAATACATGAAGGCTGATTCGAAGTACACCGTGATCGCCGCGCGCGGCCAGCATTTCCTGGTGCGCATCGGGATGTCGGAACTCGAAGCGCAGCTCGATCCACGGCGTTTCATCCGCGTGCACCGCTCGGCGCTGGTGAACCTGGACTTCGTCGAATCGATGCGCGCCGACGACCAGTCGCAACTGCAGATCTTCATGCGCGACGGGACCTGCATCGGCGCCAACCGCGAGGCTTCCCGACTGTTGCGCGAGATGGCAATTTAGGCCGCCGGCCAGGTTTCGGATTTATAATCGCGGAATTTTCCGCTCATAAATTCCCTGGCCTCGGAGCACCTACTGCATGAACCTCACTTTGATCACCTTCGTCGTGCTTTATTTGCTCGGCACGCTGGCTCTCGGCATGTGGGCGGGTACGCGGATCAAGAACACCAGCGACTTTGCCGTCGCCGGGCGCAGCCTGCCGCTGGTCATGGTGATCACCACCACATTTGCGACCTGGTTCGGCGCCGAGACGGTGATGGGCATCCCGGCCAAGTTCGTCCAGGGCGGCCTGAACGCTGTGATCGAAGACCCGTTCGGGGCCGGCATGTGCCTGGTGCTGGTGGGCCTGTTCTTCGCCACCAAGCTGTATAAACTCAACCTGCTCACGATCGGCGACTACTACCGCCAGCGCTACGGCAAGGGCATCGAGATCTTCTGCTCCGTCGCAATCATCATGAGTTATCTCGGCTGGGTCGCGGCGCAGATCACCGCGCTGGGCCTGGTGTTTTCGGTTCTGACGGCCGGCGCGATGTCGCCGGCGGCTGGCATGATCGTCGGCACGCTGACGGTGCTGATCTATGTGGTCGTGGGCGGCTTCCTGGCCGTGGCGATCACGGACTTCATCCAGATGATCGTGCTGGTCGTGGGCATGAGCGTGATTGCCTGGTTCGCGGCCGACCTGGCCGGCGGCGCCGGCAACGTGATGGCGATGGCGCAGAACGCCGACCTGTGGCGCGTGTGGCCCGAGCCGAGCTTCACTGACATCATGTTCTTCATCGCCGCGGCTGTGACGATGATGTTTGGCTCGATCCCGCAGCAGGACGTGTTCCAGCGCGTGATGTCGGCCAAGGATGCCCCGACCGCGCGCACCGGCGCCGTGATCGGCGGCGTGAGCTACATTCTGTTCGCCTTTGTGCCGATGTTCATCGTGGCCGCTGCTGTGGTGGTGATGGGCGGCCAGGCGCTCGAGATCGCGCAGAACGACTACCAGCGCCTGCTGCCCACGTTCGTGATGACCAAAATGCCGCTCGTGATGCAGATCCTGTTCTTCGGCGCGCTGCTCTCGGCGATCAAGAGCACGTCGTCGGCCACGCTGCTGGCGCCGTCGACGAGTTTTGTCGAGAACATCCTCAAGAATATCCGGCCCGGCATGACCGACCGCCAGCAGTTGCTGGCGATGCGCGTCACGATCGTGATCTTTGCGACGCTGGTGCTACTGTATGCGATCGCGATGGAAGGCACGTCGATTTACGAGCTGGTCTCAAGCGCGTATCAGGTGCCGCTGGTGGGGGCGTTCGTGCCGCTGGTGATGGGTCTGTACTGGAAGCACGCTACCACCCAGGGTGCGATCCTGTCGATCGCGGGCGGCTTGCTGACGTGGGTGCTGTTTTTCGAACAGGTCACGGGGTGGGGCGTGCATTTCCCGGGGCAGCTGGCCGGGTTGATCATGGCGTTTGTCGGCATGGTTGTCGGGTCGCTGGCGCCGCAGGTGCTGGTCAATCGCCGCGAAGTGGCAGCGTAAGCATTGGTTGAACGCGTGGACGGCGGAGCCGTCCACCCTACGCTGGCCATTAGGGCATTACCAGGGGACCATGCCGTTCTCGTCCGAAAAAGTACCGGTCGGGCCATCGTCACCGATCAGTGCCAGGCGCACCGGCTCGCGTGCCCCTTCCTCGACGCTGCGCGTCCCGTTGAAATTGTTCAGCGCCGTCGACGTGAATCCCGGGCAGGCCGCGTTCACTTTGATCCTGGTGTGTTCGAGGGCGAGCGCGAAGGACAGCATCACGGCATGGACTGCTGCTTTCGACACCGAGTAATTGCCAAACATGCGCCGGTGCGCATTCGATTCGTCCGAATTGAGCGTCAGCGATGCGCCGGAACTGCCGGTCATGACAATCCGGCCGGCCGGCGCTTCAGTTAACAACGGCAGCATTGCCTGCGTCACGGCGATCACGCCAAACACATTGGTCTCGAACACTTTGCGCACATTCTCGAGCGGCGCAGTCGTCAACAGGTTGGTGTTTACCGCTTTCTCGAATGACTGGTTTGACGCCGCACGCGAGATGCCGGCATTGTTCATCAACACATCCAACCGGCCGAACTCGCGCCGGATCCGGTCCGCTGCTGCCTGAATCGACGCCGCATCGGTGACATCAAGCTGGATAGCATGTGCACGATCGCCAATTTCACGCGCGGCGGCTTCGCCTTTTACCAGGTCGCGCGCGCCGACCAGGACGGTAAGTCCTTTTGCAACCAGCTCCTTTGCGATCTGCAACCCGATCCCTTGATTTGCGCCGGTGACCAGAGCGACACGTTGTTCGTCCATGAGAATGACCTTTCCAAAATGACGACGAGTGCCGCCTGCTGGTATGATCACCATAAGCGGAACGTCATTCCGGCTTTATACGGAACAACGTTCCGCTTGTCAACGGGATCAGGTGGCCATTTGTCGGACGAAGAAACGGGTAAAGCAACAATGAGCGATGCAACGGGCCGCCGTGTACGGGCAGATGCGCTGCGCAATATCGATATCGTGGTGGAGTCGGCGCGCGATATATTTGCCGAGCAGGGTGTGGACGCACCGATGCGCACGATCGCGCAAAAAGCTGGCGTGGGTGTGGGTACCATCTACCGGCACTTCCCACAGCGGGCTGATCTGATAGCGGCAGTGTTCCGGCATCAGGTTGATGCCTGCGCCGACGCAGCAGCGTCATTTTTGCAGCAGTATCGGCCGGGCGAAGCGCTGGATCTCTGGATGCAGCGCTATGTCGATTTCATTGTGGCCAAGCGTGGGCTGGCGGCATCGTTGTATGCAGGCGGCACCGCCTTCGAAAACCTGCCAGCGTATTTCGACAGCCGTTTTGAGCCAGCCCTTCAATCGCTTCTCGATGCTGCCGTGGACGCCGGCGAGTTGCAGGCAGGCGCCGACCCTCGTGATCTGCTTCGCGCTATTGCCAGTCTGTGCATGCCGACCAGTAATGGCGATCCAACCTCTGCGCGCCGCCTGGTTGCACTGCTCGTCGATGGTCTGCGTTACCGTGCGGTGCCAAGATAATCATGCAAGTCCTGCTTGCAATGGCATCCACCATCTACGTTCCCCCCCCTTCACCGCGCCATGCATCCAGACCGGCGGCATACGGTGAACGGGGTCAACGACCGATCAAACGTGCAGCAGCAAATGCTCGCGTTCCCACGGGCTGATCACCCGCATGAACTCCTGATGCTCCAGGTCTTTCACCGCCGTGTAGACGTCGATAAAGCGCTCGCCCAGCACGTCGCGCAGGCGGTCTTCACGGCGCAGCACCGTGATGGCTTCGGACAGCCCTTGCGGCAGATCCACCGGCATGTCGTAGGCGCTGCCTTCAACCATCGCTGACGGCTCGATCGCTTCGACCATCCCCAGGTAGCCGCAGGCCAGCGTGATCGCCAGCGCCAGGTACGGGTTGGCGTCGGCGCCGATCACGCGGTTCTCCACGCGCCGGTCTTGCGAACCCGACACCGGCACCCGGATGCCCACGGTGCGATTGTCGATCCCCCACTGCAGATTGATCGGCGCGGCCGTATGGCGCACGATGCGGCGGTACGAGTTGACATACGGCGCAACGATCGCCATCGCCGACGGCATGTAGCGCTGCAGGCCGCCGATATAGTGGTGGAACAGCTCGGACGGCGCGCCGTCTTCGGTGCTGAAGATGTTCTTGCCCGTTTCGCCATCGACCACGCTCTGGTGCACGTGCATCGCCGAACCCGGCTCATTGGCCATCGGCTTGGCCATGAAGGTCGCGTACATGTCGTGCTTGAGCGCTGCTTCGCGCAGCGTGCGCTTGAAGTAGAACACCTTGTCGGCCAGGCCCAGCGGCTCGCCATGCTGGAAGTTGATTTCCATCTGGCCGGCGCCGATCTCGTGAATCAGCGTGTCGACGTCCAGGTTCATCAGCTCGCAGTAATCGTAGATGTCTTCGAACAGCGGATCGAACTCGTTGACCGCATCGATGCTGTAGACCTGGCGGCTCGTTTCGGCGCGGCCGCTGCGGCCGATCGGCGGCACCAGCGGCAGGTCGGGATCGATGTTCTTGGCCGTGAGGTAAAACTCGAGTTCCGGCGCCACCAGTGGCTTCCAGCCGCGCTGCTCGTACAGCTTGAGCACGCGGCGCAGCACGCTGCGCGGCGCAAAGTCGACCAGGCGGCCGTCGGCGTAATAGCAGTCGTGGATCACTTGCGCAGTGGGGTCGACGGCCCACGGCACCATCGTGATGGTGGTGGGGTCGGCCTTGAGGATCATGTCGCGGTCGATGCTCGAGATGGCGCGCTCGTAGGCATCGTCACGTTCCGGCGTGTTGCCGGTCACGGTCATGCCCAGCACGACTTCAGGCAGGCGCATGCCACGGTCGTCCGTGAACTTCACGCGCGGCAGGATCTTGCCGCGCGCAACGCCGGTCAGATCGGGCACCAAGCATTCGATTTCGGTGACCCGCTTTGCATCGAGCCACTCGTCCATATCGGTATAACTGAAATTTTCGCGTATTGCCATTATTGCCTCATGTCGGTAGTCGATTGCGCGCCCGCTTCACGCCGGGCGCGCCGGGTCATTTCAACAGCGAGCCGCCGTCCAGGCGTTGCTCGCGGTAAGCGCGGCAGGCGTCGCCAAAGGCGCGGAACATCTTCATCGAATACGGGTTGTGCTGGATGCGCCATTCGGGATGCCACTGCACGGCCAGCGTGAAGCCGGGCGAGGTCGACACGGTGAACGCTTCCACCAGGCCGTCTTCGGCCACGGCTTCGACCGACAGGCCCGGCGCCAGTTCATTGACGCCCTGTCCGTGCAGCGAGTTCACGGGGATCTCGGCCGCGCCGAGAATGGCTTCCAGCATGCCGCCGGGGGTAACGGTGACGTTGTGCGCGTCACCGTATTGCTCGTCCATGCCGAGCTCGGCTTTTTCGCGGTGATCGAACTTGCCGACGACCGTCTGCACCGCCTGGTGCAGGCTGCCGCCGAGGGCCACGTTCATTTCCTGGAAACCGCGGCAGATGGCGATGATCGGCACGCCGCGGCGCACCGCTTCGCGGATCAGCGGCAAGGTAGTCTGGTCGCGCGCCGGGTCTTGCGGCAGCGTCGGATCCAGCACTTCTTCCGAGTAGTAGCTGGGATGCACATTGGAGGCCGAGCCGGTCAGCATGATGCCGTCGATGGTGCCGAAGATGGTTTCCAGATCCAGCGATTCGCCGGACGATGGCAGGATCAGCGAGGCGCAATCGGCGCCCAGGGTGACGGCGTCGACATACTTGTGCTGGGCGGCGTGATACGGATGTTCGCCGAAATCACGCGTGCATGCGGGGACGATTACGATAGGGCGCATGGTGTTGTCCTTCTCTTTGAGGCGCGCGACCACAAGGCATTCAAAGGGTCGGGCGCGGGGGAAATTTCATGTCAAAAGCTTAACTTCATTCGGCTGAGGCAGCCCACACGTTTCCAAAAGTCATCACAATTTCGAGAATCTCAGTATGCAGGAATCGGGCATGGCGGCACGTTCGTTTGCAAATGGGTCTACCATAACGGCTTGCATCCGCGCCCTGCAGCCGATGCTCGACATGAATTGACGAGGACACTATGCCGAATTTGAAAGACCCTTCCCTGCTGCGCCAGCAAGCCTTTGTTGGCGGCGCCTGGTGCGACGCCGACGACGGCCAGACCATTGCCGTGATCAATCCCGCCAACGGTGAGACCGTGGCCAGCGTGCCGCACATGGGCGCTGGCGAAACCAAGCGCGCCATCGATGCAGCCAATGCCGCCTGGCCGGCGTGGCGCAAGCTGCCTGCAAAAGAACGCGCCGCGATCCTGCGCCGTTGGTCCGACTTGATGCTGGAAAACGCCGACGACCTGGCGCTCCTGATGACGCTGGAACAAGGCAAACCGCTGGCTGAGGCCAAGGGCGAAGTGGCCTACGCCGCCTCGTACTTCGAGTGGTTTGGCGAAGAAGCCAAGCGCGTGGCCGGCGAGACGCTCGCTTCGCCGTGGCCGGATAAACGCATCGTCGTGACCAAGGAGCCGATCGGTGTGTGCGCCGCGATCACGCCGTGGAACTTCCCGGCCGCGATGATCACCCGCAAGGTCGCGCCAGCGCTGGCCGCCGGTTGCCCGATCGTGCTGAAGCCAGCCGAACTCACGCCCCTGTCGGCGCTGGCGCTGGCCGTGCTGGCCGAGCGCGCCGGTGTACCGAAAGGCGTGTTCAGCGTCGTGATTGGCGACTCGAAAGCCATCGGTGGCGAAATGACGGGCAATCCGCTTGTGCGCAAGCTGAGCTTTACCGGCTCGACCGCCGTGGGGCGCCTGCTGATGGAACAGTGCGCGCCGACGGTCAAGAAAATTTCGCTCGAACTGGGTGGCAATGCGCCGTTCATCGTGTTCGACGATGCCGATCTGGATGCGGCGGTCGAGGGCGCAATCGCCTCGAAATTCCGCAATGCGGGGCAGACCTGCGTCTGCGCCAACCGCTTGTACGTGCAGGATGGCGTGTATGACGAATTCGCGCGCAAGCTCGCCGTGGCGGTGGGCAAGCTCAAGGTGGGTGATGGCCGCGAAGAAGGCGTCACGCAAGGCCCGCTGATCGAAGAAAAAGCCGTGCGCAAGATCGAGCAGCACATCGAGGATGCGCAGGCCAAGGGCGCCAAGCTGCTCCTGGGCGGCAAACGCCACGCGCTGGGGCACAGCTTCTTCGAGCCGACGGTGCTGACCGATGTGACATCAAGCATGCTGGTGGCGCACGAAGAAACCTTCGGCCCGCTGGCGCCACTGTTCCGCTTCAAGACGGAAGACGAAGTGATTGCCATGGCCAACGACACCGAGTTCGGGCTGGCATCGTACTTCTATGCGCGCGACATCGGCCGCGTCTGGCGCGTGGCCGAGGCGATCGAAAGCGGGATGGTGGGGGTCAATACCGGCATCATCTCGACCGAGGTCGCGCCGTTCGGCGGGGTCAAGCAATCAGGCCTGGGGCGTGAAGGCTCGACCTACGGGATGGACGATTACCTGGTCGTGAAGTACATCTGCATGGGCGGCATGTAAGCGGCGCCGGCGATCACGTTTTTTTGTACTCTTTGTACTCGTAATACTTGCGTGCATCGCCGCGCACCAGCTCGGCCGGATACTTCGCCCGGTTGAGCACCATCTTTTCTTCGACGGCAGCGACCAGGTCCACGTCGAGCTTGTCGGCCAGCCGCACGAGATACACCAGCACATCGGCCATCTCGTGCCGCACCTCGACCAGTTTAGCGGCGCCAAGTTCTTCGGCGCGGCCCGACTGCAGCCACTGGAAATGCTCCAGCAGCTCGGCTGCCTCGACCGTCAAGGCCGCCGCCAGGTTCTTCGGCGTGTGGAACTGATCCCAGTCCCGCTCGTCGACAAACGCGCGCACCAGCGCGCGCAGTCGCATCAGATCACTGTCCACGCCGCTCTTCACGCACGACGCCGTCATCGACGTAGCCGTCAAGCACCCGGCGCAACTTCGGTTCGATCTCTTCGAAGCTGCTCACGGTGATGCCCAGGTCGCGCAGCAGTCCGTCGTGCACGCCGTACACCCAGCTATGGATGGTCAGTGGCTGGCCACGTTCCCACGCATCGCGCACGATCGTGGTGTGGGCCGTGTTCATGACCTGCTCGGCCACGTTCAGCTCGACCAGGCGGTTGGTGGCGGCGCGGCCGCTCACGTGGCCCAGGTACTTGCCATGCTTGTCGCGCACGTCGCGCACGTGACCGAGCCAGTTGTCGGCCAGGCCCACGCGCGCATCGGTCAGCGCCGCGTGCACGCCCGAGCAGCCGTAGTGGCCGCAGATGATGATGTGCTTGACCTTCAGCACGTCGATGGCGAACTGCAGCACTGAGAGGCAGTTCAGATCGGAGTGCACGACGACGTTGGCGATATTGCGGTGAACGAACAGTTCGCCCGGCGCCATGCCCAGCAATTCGTTGGCAGGAACGCGGCTGTCCGAGCAGCCGATCCACAGGTATTCCGGCGCCTGCTGTTCCGATAGCGCCTTGAAGAAGTTCGGGTCCTCGGCCACCATCGTGGCGGCCCACGTACGGTTGCGTTCGAACAGCTCTGCCGCGGTCAATCCCTTGGTCTTGTATTTGTCCATATTGGTTCCTTATGTTTATTACCGTCCCGGAAGGGGCGTTGCCACGCCTGTTCTGAAGCAGGCTTGCATGGCGGGTAGGTCTCGAAACAGGGGGAGTATAACCGTGTTGGCGGACGCCGTCGTCAATACGGCAGCGACCAGCCTGATGCGCCAGGCGTTGGCAAGATGCCAACCGCGTGGACAAAAAAAACCGCTGAAGGCATATGCCGTTCAGCGGTAAGTAGACTTACTCGAAGAAGTCCTTGACCTTGTCCATCCAGCCCTTGCTCTGCGGGCTGTGCTTGGCGCCACCTTCGATCGTCAGGCGTTCGAACTCGCGCAGCATGTCCTTCTGCTTGTCGGTCAGCTTGACCGGCGTCTCGACGATGACGTGGCAGAACAAATCGCCCGTGTAGCCCGAACGCACGTTCTTGATGCCCTTGCCCTTGAGGCGGAAGGTCTTGCCGGTCTGGGTGCCTTCAGGCACCGTGAACGACACCTTGCCGGTCAGGGTTGGCACTTCGATTTCGCCGCCCAGGGCCGCTTTCGAGAACGAGATCGGCATTTCGCAGTGCAGGTCGTCGCCTTCGCGCTGGAACACGGTGTGCGGCTTGATGTGGATCTCCACATACAGGTCGCCCGCCGGCCCGCCATTGGTACCCGGTTCGCCATTGCCCGACGAGCGGATGCGCATGCCGTTGTCGATACCGGCCGGGATCTTCACTTCCAGCGTCTTGTTGCGCTTGATGCGTCCGGCGCCGCCGCAGGCCGCGCACGGCTCGGGGATGATCTTGCCACTGCCATGGCATTTCGGGCAGGTCTGCTGCACGCTGAAGAAGCCCTGCTGCATGCGCACCTGGCCGTGACCGGCGCAGGTGGTGCAAGTCACAGGCTGGGTGCCCGGCTTGGCGCCGCTGCCGTGGCAGGTGTCGCACTTGTCCCAGCTTGGCACGCGGATCGTCGTGTCGAAGCCGTGAGCGGCCTGTTCCAGCGTGATCTCGAGGTTGTAGCGCAGGTCGGCGCCGCGGTACACCTGCGGGCCGGCACTGCGCCCACCACGGCCACCGCCAAAGATGTCGCCGAAGATGTCGCCGAACGCATCGCCGAAACCACCGGCGCCGCCGCCCATGCCGCCCATGCCGCTGTTCGGATCGACGCCCGCGTGACCGTAACGGTCATACGCTTCGCGCTTCTCCGGGTTGGTCAGCATCTCGTAGGCCTCTTTGACCTCCTTGAACTTCTCTTCCGCTTCCTTGTTATCCGGATTGCGGTCAGGGTGGAACTTCATCGCAAGCTTGCGATAAGACTTCTTGATCTCGTCTTCCGACGCACCCTTCGCGACCCCAAGGATCTCGTAAAAATCACGCTTCGCCATGGTCGGCACCTAAGTTATCTGAAAACTGAATTCTTTAAACCAAAAAAACCGAGCCGAGTACCTGAAAGGTGTCGGCTCGGCCTGTACGCGAAGGCATCAGGCCTTCGCGCCGGAGACGCTTACTTCGCGTCCTTGACTTCCTTGAAGTCGGCGTCGACAACGTCGTCGTCCTGCTTGCCCGACTGCTCGCCACCAGCGGCACCGGCGCCAGGGCCACCGGCCGCGCCAGCACCACCAGCCTGCTGCGCCTGCATGTCGGCGTACATCTTCTCGCCCAGCTTCTGCGACGCGCTCGACAGGGCTGCCGTCTTGGCATCGATGTCCGCCTTGTCGCCGCTCTTGATCGCGCCTTCGAGGTCGGTGATCGCTGCTTCGATCTGCTCTTTCTCACCGGCTTCCAGCTTGTCGCCGTATTCGGTCAGCGATTTGCGGGTCGAGTGCACCAGAGCGTCGCCCTGGTTGCGCGCTTCCGCCATTTCCTTGACCTTCTTGTCTTCTTCGGCGTTCAGCTCGGCGTCCTTGACCATCTTCTGGATTTCTTCTTCCGTCAGACCCGAGTTCGCCTTGACGGTGATCTTGTTCTCTTTGCCGGTGGCCTTGTCTTTCGCGCCGACGTGCAGAATGCCGTTGGCGTCGATGTCGAAGGTCACTTCGATCTGTGGCGTGCCACGCGATGCTGGCGGGATGCCTTCCAGGTTGAACTCGCCCAGGCCCTTGTTACCGGCTGCGATTTCACGCTCGCCCTGGAACACCTTGATGGTCACGGCCGGCTGGTTGTCGTCGGCAGTCGAGAACACCTGCGAGAACTTGGTCGGGATCGTGGTGTTCTTGTGGATCATCTTGGTCATCACGCCGCCCAGGGTTTCGATACCCAGCGACAGTGGCGTCACGTCCAGCAGCAGCAGATCCTTGCGCTCGCCCGACAGGACCGAACCCTGGATCGCAGCGCCAACAGCGACGGCTTCGTCCGGGTTGACGTCCTTGCGTGCTTCTTTACCGAAGAACTCCTTGACCTTCTCCTGCACCTTCGGCATACGGGTCATACCGCCGACCAGGATGATGTCGTCGATGTCCGAAACCTTGACGCCGGCATCCTTGATGGCCATGCGGCATGGCTCGATCGTCTTGATGATCAGCTCTTCCACCAGCGACTCGAGCTTGGCACGGGTCATCTTCAGGTTCAGGTGGACCGGCGCGCCGTTCGCCATGGCGATGTACGGCTCGTTGATTTCGGTCTGCTGCGACGACGACAGTTCGATCTTGGCGCGCTCGGCCGAAGCCTTGATGCGCTGCAGGGCGATCGCGTCTTTCGACAGGTCCAGGCCGTTGATCTTCTTGAACTCGTCGATGATGTAATCGATGATGCGCTGGTCGAAGTCTTCGCCGCCCAGGAACGTGTCGCCGTTGGTCGACAGCACTTCGAACTGCTTTTCGCCATCGACGTCAGCGATTTCGATGATCGAGACGTCGAACGTGCCGCCGCCCAGGTCATACACGGCGATCTTGCGGTCGCCCTTGTCGGTCTTGTCCAGGCCGAATGCCAGTGCGGCAGCGGTTGGCTCATTGATGATGCGCTTGACGTCCAGGCCCGCGATACGGCCGGCATCCTTGGTTGCCTGGCGCTGCGAGTCATTGAAGTACGCCGGCACGGTGATGACCGCTTCGGTGACTTCTTCGCCCAGGTAGTCCTCGGCGGTCTTCTTCATCTTACGCAGGACTTCAGCCGAGATCTGCTGGGCAGCCAGTTTCTTGTCGCGCACGCCAACCCATGCGTCGCCGTTGTCGGCCTTGACGATGGCATATGGCATCAGCGAGATGTCTTTTTGTACTTCTTTTTCATCGAACTTGCGGCCGATGAGACGCTTGACTGCGAATAGCGTGTTCTTCGGGTTGGTCACGGCCTGGCGCTTGGCCGGCGCGCCGACGAGGATCTCGCCGTCTTCCTGGTAAGCGATGATCGATGGCGTGGTACGCGCGCCTTCGGCGTTTTCGATCACTTTTGGCTGACCGTTTTCCATGATGGCCACGCACGAGTTCGTGGTGCCAAGGTCGATACCGATAATTCTGCCCATGATGTATTCCTTTTTATATGCTGAGTTTCTGATGGATTCAATATTGGGAAAAACGGCGTGCTTTCAAGAGCATTACGCGGCACGCGGCCATTCTTATTTTGGTGCTGCTGCCGTCACGATGGCCGGACGCAGCAGGCGGTCGGCGATCATGTAACCCTTTTGCAGCACGGTGACCACGGTATTGGCTTCCTGCTCCGCCGGCACCACGGCAACGGCTTGGTGCTTGTTCGGATCCAGCTTGTCGCCCACTTGCGGCAGCACCTCGACCAGGCGGTTCTTTTCGAACGCGCTGGTGAGCTGCTTGAGCGTCATTTCAACGCCTTCCTTGATCGATTCGACCGTCGGCGCTTCGACCTTCAGTGCCATCTCCAGGCTGTCGCGTACCGGCACCATGGCCTCGGCGAAGCTTTCGATGGCAAATTTGTGGGCCTTGCTGACGTCTTCCTGGGCGCGGCGGCGGATGTTTTCCGCGTCGGCCTTGGCGCGCATGAAGGCGTCGTGCATCTCGGCCAGTTTGGCTTCGGTGGCGCTCAGTTGTTCTTCGAGGCCCGGCGTACCTGCCTGCGCAGCAGCGCCAGCGGTAGCACCATCGTTGATGTCGGCGCCAGGCGCCTGTACATCCTGCTCGTTGCTCATCTCTTTGTTTTCTTGGTCTTGCATCGGAAAAACTCCTGGAATCAAGGACTTGGCTGATTTAAAAACGTATCCTGATTGATACACAGCGCACCAGATGGGGCGATCTCCTACAATTACAAGGGGAATTGCAGGAAAGCCATCTGAAATTCAGGCAAATGCGGCCCTGCAGCGCCAACAACCCGCTATTTTAGCAGGTTGTCAACAGGCAAGTCGGTATGGACTAGTTGGGAGCGCCGAGGCTCTTGGCGCGCGCGGCGCCACGTTCGGCATCGATGCGGCGCGCTTCGCGCTGCGCCGGCGTGAGGATGGTCGGCCAGCCGATCAGGTGCTGCTCGGCGATTTCGGCCAGGCCGCGAATCCAGGCAGGCGACGCGTTCAGGCACGGGATGTAATGAAACTCCTTGCCGCCGGCCGCTTCGAAATCGTGGCGCACTTCCATCGAGATTTCTTCCAGCGTTTCCAGGCAATCGCTGGTAAAGCCCGGGCAGATCATGTCGATGCGTTCGAGGCCATCGCGCGCCAGTTGCGCCACGGTCGGCGCGGTGTACGGCTGCAGCCACTCGGCCTTGCCGAAGCGCGACTGGAACGTGACCATGTACTCGTCCTGCGACAGATCGAGCGCGGTAGCCAAGAGGCGCGCGGTTTTATAGCACTCGCAGTGATACTGGTCGCCCAGCAGCAGGGTGCGCTTGGGCACGCCGTGAAAACTCATCACCAGCTTCTGGCCACGGCCATGGTTGTCCCAGTGCGCCAGCACATTGTCGCGCAGCGCGTGGATATAGGCTTCATGGTCGTGGTAGTGCTTCACCAGGCGCAGCTCGGGGATGTTGCGCACTTTGGCATAGTGCTGGAACACGGCATCCCAGATCGAGGCGGTGGTGGTGCCGGAATATTGCGGATAGGCGGGCAGCACGACGATGCGGTCGACGCCCTCCTCTTTCAGGCGATCGAGCACCTCGGGCATCGATGGCGAGCCGTAGCGCATCGCCATCGCCACACTGACGTCTTCGTGGCCGCGTTCGGTCAGCATCGCTTGCAGGCGCGTGGCTTGCAGGGCCGTGTTCACGCGCAGGGGCGAACCGTCGCGGGTCCAGATCGTGCGGTATTTCGCGGCCGACTGGCCCGAGCGGAACGGCAGGATGATCAGGTGCAGGATGCACCACCAGACCAGGCGCGGCACCTCGACCACGCGCGGATCGGACAGGAACTGCTTCAGGTAGCTGCGCACCTTGCCGCGCGTGGGCTCGTCCGGCGTGCCGAGGTTGACCAGCAAGACCGCGCTGCGCGGGATAGTACCGTGGGTATAAGGCGGTTCAGGGCGAAATGACATGAGGGTGCTTTGAGGACAGGATCTGGCCATTATAAGTCTGGCATGTCCTGCCCGCAGGACCCAACAGCGGGTCAGCGCGCTTTGGGTTGCCGGTCCGTGGTGTTCGAACCACGGACCGGCAAGACTAGCACGAGGTCAGAATCAGAATCAGGTGCTCACGTGCAGGCGCACGTCGATGTTGTTGCGGGTGGCGTTCGAGTACGGGCACACGATGTGGGCCTTGTCGACCAGCTCCTGCAGCTGGGCCTGGTCCATGCCCGGGCCCTTGATGCTCAGGTCGACTTCGATGCCAAAGCCCGTCGGAATCTGGCCGATGCCGACGTCGCCCGTGATGGTCAGGTCGGCCGGCAGCGTGACCTTGGCCTGGCCCGCGACAAATTTCAGCGCGCCCAGGAAGCAGGCCGAGTAACCAGCGGCAAACAGCTGCTCGGGATTGGTGCCCGCGCCGCCACCGCCGCCCAGTTCCTTCGGCGTGGACAGCGTCACGTCCAGGGCGCCGTCCGAACTTTTCGACGTGCCTTCACGGCCGCCTTGCGACGTGGCTTGTGCGAGATACAGGACTTTTTCGATGCTCATGCGAGTTCCTTCCGGAGTGGTTGATGGGAATGTTTACTGTGCCACAAAAACACCCGGACCCCGCGCCATGCAAGGCATCACGACGCCAGCAACTCCCTTGCATGCTTGCGCGTGGTCTCGGTAATCTCGATGCCGCCCAGCATGCGCGCCACTTCTTCGACCCGCGCGCGCTTGTCAAGCACATCGATGCGCGAGACCGTGCGGCCGGCATCGGTCGTGCCCTTGGCCACCTGGAAGTGCTGGTTTGCCTGGCTGGCCACTTGCGGCAAGTGCGTCACGCACAGCACCTGGCGTTGCTGGCCCAGGCGCTTGAGCAGGCGCCCCACCACCTCGGCCACGCCGCCGCCGATGCCGGTGTCGACTTCGTCAAAAATCAGCGTCGGCACCGTCGTTGCATTCGACGTGATGACCGAGATCGCCAGCGAGATACGCGCCAGCTCGCCGCCTGACGCCACCTTGGCCAGCGCGCGCGGCACGACGCCCGCGTGACCGGCCACCAGGAATTCAATGTGCTCCAGGCCATGCGCGCCCGGCTCGCCACGGTTCAGGCCGATGGCGAAACTGCCGCCACTCATGCTCAGCTCCTGCATCGCCGCCGTGACCTGCGTGCCCAGCTCGTGCGCCGCTGCCGCGCGCCGCACCGACAGGCGCCCGGCCACGTCCATGTACGCCGCTTCCGCTTTTTCTTCCTGCTTGCGCAGGCCGTCGATGTCGGTGGCGTCGGCCAGCTGGCGCAGCTTGGTGGCCAGCAGCGCGTGTTCGTCCGGCAGTTCTTCAGGCGTGACGCGGTACTTGCGCGCGGCCGTGTGCAGCGCTTCCATGCGCGCATCGACTTCGCGCAGGCGCGCCGGGTCGAGCTCGACCTTGTCGATATACGTGTTCAGCTCGGACACCGCTTCCTGCAGCTGGATGCGCGCCGGCTCCATGCAGTCGAGCACCGATTGCAGCTGCGTATCGACGTCGACCAGCTTGCCCAGCTTGGCGTTCAAGGTCGACAGTTGCGACAGAATCGGATGGTCGGATTCCGAGATCGCCGCCAGCGCTTCCTGCGCGCCTTCGAGCAGCGTCGCGGCATGCGACAGGCGGCTGTGCTCGTTGCCGATCTCGAGCCACTCGCCGGCCTTCGGGGCGAGCTTGTCGAGTTCAGCCACTTGCCACTCGAGGCGTTCGCGCTCGATCAGCACGTTCTTGGCATCGGCTTCGTATTCTTCGCGCTGGCGCACCAGCGCGCGCCAGGTGCGCCAGGCTTGCGACACTTCTTGCGCCTCGATGCGCGCGGCCGGATCGCGCACGCCGATCTGGTTGTCGAGCAGCGCGCGCTGGGCGTCGGGCTTGAGCAGGCTCTGGTGCGCGTGCTGACCATGGATGTCGACCAGCAGGTCGCCCAGCTCGCGCAGTTGCGCCGCCGTGGCGGCGACGCCGTTGATATAGCCCTTGGAGCGGCCGGCGTTGTCGATCACGCGGCGCAGCAGCGCCCCGCCCTCATCGGCGCTGAAGTCGTGTTCGGCCAGCCAGACACGCGCCACCTCGGTCGGTGCGAAGTCAGCGGTGATGTCGGCTTTGGCGGCGCCTTCGCGCACCATGCTGGCGTCGCCGCGGCCGCCCAGCGCCAGCTGCAGCGCATCGATCAGGATCGACTTGCCGGCGCCGGTTTCGCCGGTGAACACCGAGAAGCCGTTCGAGAATTCCAGTTCGATGGCGTCGACGATGACGAAGTCGCGGATGGTAAGTGTGCGCAGCATGAAAAATCGGGTCTCCGGCGGTTAGGGCGATTCTTTGACGACTCTGTAGCAAATGCGGGCGGCTGCGATGGCTAGCTTACTTGAGCCTGCCGTCGTTGGTGGGGTACTCGTTCCAGTGCAGCTTCTGGCGCAGCGTGTGATAGTAGCTCCAGTCGAGTGGGTGCAGGAACGTGATCGTGTGCGGCGAGCGCGAGATCACGATCTGGTCGCCCAGCTGCAGGCTCGTAAAGGTCTGCATGTCGAAGTTCACGCTGATGTCGCGCCCGCTGACCAGTTCGACCACGATCTCGCTCGTGTCGGGCACCACGATCGGCCGGTTCGACAGCGCATGTGGCGCGATCGGCACCAGCACCGTGCCGCCCAGGCTCGGATGCAGCAATGGTCCGCCGGCCGACAGCGCATACGCCGTCGAGCCGGTGGGCGTGGAGACGATCAGGCCGTCCGAGCGCTGGTTGTACATGAATTGACCGTCGACGCTCAGTTTGAGTTCGACCATGCCGGCGCCCGTGCCGCGCGCCACCACCACGTCGTTGACGGCCACGCTGGAAAAGATCAGCACTCCATCGCGCATGACGCGCGCTTCTAACAGCGTGCGCTCTTCGCGCCGCGCGCGGCCTTCCAGGATGTTGCTCAGTTGGGGCAGCATGTCGTCCAGCGCGATGTCGGTGATGAAGCCCAGGCGCCCCAGGTTGATGCCGATGAGGGCGATATCGTATTCGGCCAGCTGGCGCGCGATGCCGAGCATGGTGCCGTCGCCACCGACGACGATGCCGATCTGCGCCTGGACGCCGATCTCGGCCACGGTCATCGACTCAAGATCGTCGAGCGCGAGATTGGCGGCGGTATCGGCCTCGAACACGACGCGGTAGCCGGCCCCGGCCAGAAAATCGCGGATGCGGCTAACCGGCTCTTCGACGCCTGGCGTGTTATGCCGCACCACGAGCGCGATGATCTGTTGCGGTTGGGGCGAAGCGGGCATGGCGATCTCGGCAGTAGTAGGTTAACAACACGCTGGAGATTAACCGATAATTCCTGCGGCTGCCATAGCAGCGCTCGGCAAACACTGTACAGATGCACAGTATACCGGTCACCGCCCCGGTCCCGCAAGTTCAGCCTACCAGTGCCGCGCCCATGGCCATCATCACCGCCAGGATCAGGCTGAGTACATGAAGCAGGCTCAGCACGACCCAGCGCAAGCCAGTGGCCAGGCGCGCGCCGCCGTACACCCTGTGCATCGCCAGCGGCAGATACAACAGCAGCCACAGCGACAGCGGCATTTCCAGAAAGTCCAGCATCGGCGGCAGCGTCAGCAGCACGCTGAACATCAGGAAAGCAAATGCATTGGTATGCAGCGCAAACAGGAAGTGCTCGCCATAGCGCCGCCCCGTGCGCATGTACAGGATCCGGAGATAAAAGGCGAACACTGGCATCAGCGCGAATACCGCATACGGCGTATAGCTGAAGAACGCCCCCTTGAGCGCTACTTCCTGATCGCGCCGCGGCAGGTCGAGGAAGTGCTGGACCTTCTGGCCCAGGGTTGCGTTAAAGGATCCGGCGCCAGTCACGAGCGGTGCGACGGCGCGCTTGAATTCAGTGGCAGGCTCGGGGGCTTCTTTCGTGTCACCCGACACGACGACGGCCGACGGTGGGATCTCTTCGCCGAGATTGATCACTTCCATCCCGCTGAACTTGAACAGCGCAAAAAAGATGATGCTGAACGTCAGGTACAGGCGCAGCGGCTGCAGGTAGCGTGCGCGCCGGCCTTCGATGTATTCGCAGGTGAGAAAGCCCGGCTTGAAGAGTAACCCGCCAAGCGACTTCCACAGCGTGCCTTCGAGCGCCACGTAGTGCGCGATGAATTCGTGCAGGAACTCGCGCGCACTCGGCACGTGCAGGTGTGTGGCCTGGCCACACTGATGGCAATAGTTGCCATCGGTGGCGGCGCGGCAGTTCTTGCAGACCGAGGTGGCGTGCTGCGGCAGGGTGTCAGGCGTCACGGTACATCTTCCGTAGAGACATTCAGTATCCTATCTTAGCCAAGTAATTGCAAAAAAGCATCATATTTACAAAGTTCAATTGAGCGACCGTTTTGGGCGTGGGCAGTTAGGATGAGGATGACGAAAATACAAAAGGAGATCGCGATGGCGACCAATGCAAAAGACCGCGCCGTGAATACGGACGAACCGATGGGCAACGATGGCGTCAAACGCCAGCCGCACGAACGCGATGAGACGCCGGACGGTCAGGACACCGAGCCGCGCGGCATCATGAAGCAGGCCGCAAGCGACCTCGAACAAGGCCTGATCGATACCGAAGCACGCGGCACGCCCGGCATCTCGGCGGCTGTCGATGCGGCGCCCGGCGCGAGTGGCCAGGCCACCCCGCTACCGGACCGCCATCGCGACATGCGCGACCACGAGGCCGAACCGGCGCCCGAGGCAAAAGACGACGACGATACTGACAACACCAACGAAAGGAAATAAACATGACGATCAAACGCGACGGCAGCGCCGTATGGAGTGGTGGCATCAAGGATGGCAAGGGCCAGGTGTCGACCGGCAGCGGCGCACTGAAGGACCAGCCATATGGCTTCAACACCCGCTTTGAAGATGCACCAGGCACCAACCCCGAAGAACTGATCGGTGCGGCGCACGCAGGCTGCTTCACGATGGCACTGTCGGGCCAGCTCGGCCAGGCCGGCCTGACCGCCGACGAACTGCGCACCAAGGCCACCGTGTCGATGGAAAAAGTCGAAGGCGGCTTCTCGATCACGGCGATCCACCTGGAACTGCGCGCGAAGATCCCGGGCGCGAGCCAGGAAGCCTTCGACAAGGCAGCGACCACGGCAAAAGAAAACTGCCCGGTGTCGAAGCTGCTGAACGCGACCATCACGCTCGACGCCAAGCTCGAGAGCTGATAGCGCGATTGGATGCGCATCGGGCCCTGTCCGGCAAGGAAACTGTCAAAGGCATAAAATGACGGTCTTTCCGAACCACATAAGGCACACACGATGCGCATCCTGCATACCATGTTGAGGGTCGGCGACCTGCAACGCTCCATCGACTTCTACACCACCGTGCTGGGCATGAAACTGCTGCGCACGAGCGAGAACGCCGAGTACAAATACAGCCTGGCCTTCCTCGGCTATGGCAGCAATCCCGATCACGCCGAACTCGAGCTGACCTATAACTGGGGTACCGACAGCTACGACATGGGCACGGCCTATGGCCACATCGCCATCTCCACCGCTGACATCTACGCCACGTGCGATCAGGTACGTGCAGCCGGCGGCAACATCTCGCGCGAGCCAGGCCCGGTCAAAGGCGGCAGCACGGTGATCGCCTTCATTACCGATCCGGACGGCTACAAGGTCGAGCTGATCGAACGCGCCGACAACGCCAGCGGTGGCGGCCTGAGCAAGTAAGCCTGCCGCCTGCAGGGATCGCGCGGCGCTGCTACAATCGCCGCGCCTGCATCCTGCAGGCAACTACAAAATTACGTCTTCGGGGCGGGGTGGGATTCCCCACCGGCGGTATGACCGGCAACGGTCGAGCCCGCGAGCGCCTGCCCGGCATCATGCCGGGCAGGGTCAGCAGATCTGGTGCGATGCCAGAGCCGACGGTATAGTCCGGATGAAAGAAGATGTGCGCGTTCACGCGCCCGGCCTGCCCTGCCTTGCGTGGGGGCAGACGGGCGTGCGGCTGCGCTTTGCCCT
Organism: Telluria sp. LT1R51-2; assembly: GCF_059685775.1. Lineage (NCBI taxonomy): Bacteria > Pseudomonadati > Pseudomonadota > Betaproteobacteria > Burkholderiales > Oxalobacteraceae > Telluria > Telluria sp. LT1R51-2. The sequence goes on from NZ_JCASIM010000001.1 coordinate 3,978,955, forward strand.
GATGCGTTTTTCGCCCACTTTGCGAGGAGCGTTTCACATGCTGGTTTCTACCCATACCCTTTTCAGTCACGACCTGGAAGGCCGCATCGCCGCGGCGCTGGACGCCATGCGCGCCGGCATTCCGGTCATCCTGCTCGACGATTTCGATCGCGAAAACGAGGCCGACCTGATTGTCGCTGCCGAACACATCACCAGCGACACCATGGCCCTGATGATCCGCGAATGCAGCGGCATCGTCTGCCTGTGCCTGCCGGACGACAAGGTCCGCGCACTCGAACTGCCACCGATGGCGCCGGACAACGGCAGCCGCTTCGGCACGCCGTTCACGGTCTCGATCGAGGCGCGCCATGGCGTGACCACCGGCGTTTCGGCCGCCGATCGCGTGACCACGATCCGGGCTGCCATCGCGCATGACGCCCGGCCGGACGACGTCGTGCGCCCTGGCCATGTATTCCCGCTGCGCGCCACGCCCGGCGGCGTGCTGGCGCGTGCCGGGCACACTGAAGGTTCGGTCGACCTGGCCCGGCTGGCCGGTCTGCAGCCGGCGGCCGTGCTGTGCGAATTGATGAATCCCGATGGCACGATGATGCGCGGGGGGCAGATCGAGCAGTTCGCCGCGGAGCGCGATTTTCCGATCCTGACGATTGCTGAACTGATTCAGTGGCGCAAGGCGCGGGCGCTGTAAAACAAAAAACCCGGTCGCCACTTGCGTGGTCGACCGGGCTTGCATGATGCAGCAGAAAAATTACTCTACCAGCAAGCTGTTCACCGGCGTCAGGTCGGTCTCGCGGAGCGAACCTGCCGCCGCTTTCAAACGCAAGCCATTGACGATCACGTCATAGCGCGCACGCGACAGGTCGGTGCGGGTCTGGTACAGCTGGCGCTGCGCATTGAGCACGTCGATATTGATCCGCACACCCACCTGGTAACCGAGCTTGTTCGATTCGAGCGCCGACTGGCTCGACACTTCCGCCGCTTCCAGTGCTTTGACCTGCGCCAGGCCGCTGCTCACGCCGAGGAACGACTGGCGCGCCTGCAGCGCTGCATTGCGGCGCGTTGCTTCCAGCTCGTTGCGGGCGCGGTCTTCCAGTGCGATCGATTCGCGCACGCGGCTGGTGACCGCGTAGCCGCTGAAGATCGGCACGCTCCACTGCAGGCCGATCGCATTGTTCTTGGTATCGCCCGAGCTGCCGGTGCGACCGTTGACGTCGCGACGGGTCGAGCTGGCCACGAGGTCGAGCGTCGGCATGTGGCCGGCGCGGTTGCGCGAGATGTCGCGCGTGGCAATTTCCACCTGGAGCTGGCTGACCGTCACGCCATAGTTCTGATTCTCGGCCGACGACACCCACGGATCGACCGTGGCCGGCTGCGGCACGGCCAGCGTGGTGCCGGGTTTCAGCGCTGCCAGGTTGCCCGGTGCGGTGCCAATGATGGCTTGCAGCGCGTTGCGCTTGTTGTCCAGGTCGTTGACGGCGGCGAATTCCTGCGCCAGCACCAGGTCGTACGCGGCTTGCGCCTCGTGCGTGTCGGTGATGGTCTGGGTACCCACTTCAAAATTGCGCTTGGCCGAGGCCAGTTGTTCAGTGGTTGCGTTCTTCTGGGCGCGTATCGATTCCAGCTTGTCCTGCGCGGCCAGCACGTCAAAGTAAGCTTGCGCCACGCGCGTGATCAGGTCTTGCTGGGCCTGGGCAAACTGGGCTTCGCCAATCGCTTGCTGCAGCTTGCTTTGCTGGTAGGTTTCCCAGCGATCCCAGCGATACAGCGGCTGCTGCAGCGCCAGCGTGTATTCGTTGGTGCGCAGGTTCGAGCCGCTGCTGCCGACGATGCCGGGCTGGCCATTCGGCAAGGTGCCGAGCTGGCCAGCATTCCATGGATCGAAGTCACTGTCGTTCTTGCTGAGAGCACCGCTGATGCCAACGGTCGGGAGTAGCCCTGCACGCCCCTGGATGATGCGCTCGCGGCTCGCCGACAGCGAAGCACGCGCACTGGCGTACGTCGCGTCATTGGCCAGTGCCTGCTGATACACCTGGATCAGGTCGGCAGCACCGGCGTTGAGCGAGAAGCACGCGCTCGCAAGCAGCACGGCGATAAGGGGTTTCTGCATTGCTATCTCCACAGGGGTCATCAAGTTTTTGGAATCAGGTCAGTACGTCGGCATCGACGGATCGACTTGCAAAGCCCAGGCGTGTATCCCGCCCGTCAAGTTGGTTACATTGCTAAATCCATTGCGCTCGAGGAAGGCAGCAACCTGCATGCTGCGCGCCCCGTGGTGGCAGATGCAGACGACCTCGCGGTCGTCGTCGATCTCGGTCACGCGCACCGGAATCAGGTTCATCGGAATCTGGGTCGAGCCGGCAATCTTGCACGTCTCGAATTCCCAGTTTTCGCGCACATCGAGCAGCAGAGGCTGCTCGCGCGCCGGGTCGGCCAGCAAGGCAGCCAGTTCAGGAGCAGTAATCTGTTGCATCACAGCGCCCTCAGAACGTGAAACCGGATGGCTTCGATGCGCCCGTCAGCGGCTTGGCGACGGTTTCGAACACGGTGACTGCGTCATGCGCGGTGGCCGAGGTGCGGGTGATCAGCTGGCACGTCATGGCCGGCGCAGCACCGACGATCGCGATCATGCGGCCACCGATTTTCAGTTGCTTGATCAGCGACTCTGGCAGCAGTGGGAGCGCGCCCGACACGACGATCACGTCGTAGTCGGTGCCGGTGGCCCAGCCCTGGGCGCCATTGCCCACCTCGACCGCCACATTGGTGATGCCGGCAGCGTCCAGGTTCTGCTTGGCCTGGGCAGCGGTTTCCGGCAGGATTTCAACGCTCGTCACGTGACGTGCCTTGCTCGCTAGCAGCGCTGCCAGGTAGCCGGAACCGGTACCGATCTGCAGCACGTTGTCGCCCTGCTTGACGCCAGCCTCTTGCGCCATGCGCGCTTCGACCTTTGGGTTGAGCATGGCTTCGCCGCCCGGCAGTGGAATTTCGGTGTCGGCAAATGCCAGGTTCTGGTACGCCTGTGGCACGAATTGTTCACGCTTGACCACATGCAGCAGGTCGAGGATATCCTGGTCCAGCACATTCCAAGGACGGATCTGCTGTTCGATCATATTGAAGCGGGCTTGTTCGATATTCATTTCAGTTCTCGGTGGAAAAATAAACAATCCGATATTCTAATCCGTGAACGGTGCTGGAACCTACCTGAATAGGTATCTCGAGGCACATCTTATCGACGCACGCCTTCCCCAGAGGAAAATTGCGACAGTCTGCAGTTTGGAGGGGATGAACGCCAGAAATCAGGTTCTGGCGTGAAGGGCCGTTCAGTGAGCTGCGTGGCCAGCCGGCACCAGGCCATTGAGAGTGATATCGAGGAAGGCGTCGAGGAACGCTTCGGGATCGAGGTCGCAGCGCTCGCACGGGGCGATGGTGTGCTTCCAGGTCGAGAGCATCAGCATCGGTGCGATCAGCACCTGGGTGGTCTGGGCAATATCGATCGCGCGAAACTCGCCGCGTTGCACGCCGCGCTCGAGCATGCTCGAAATCATGCGCATGCCGCGGCTCATGACTTCGGTCTGGTAAAAGCGCGCGAGCTCAGGAAAATTATCGGCTTCTGCAAAGATCAGCTTGCTGATACCGGACGCCTTGGTCGCGCCCACGCTGTGCCACCACGACAGGATCACACTGCGCAGCAGAACGGCGCTGTGGCCTTCGAACTCGGCCACCGAGACTTCGGCCTGGCCCAGCATCGGAACGATACTCTGACGCACCACGGCCTTGAACAGGTCTTCCTTGTTGGTGTAATACAGGTACAAGGTTCCTTTGGAAACGCCTGCGCGCTTGGCCACGTCTTCGAGGCGGGTCGAGGCAAAACCCCGCTCGACGAACAGCTCGACCGCAGCGGAGAGCAACTCCTGCGGACGTGCTTGCTTGCGACGTTCCCAGCGTGGCTTACCGTCTGTTTGGCAGTCCATGTCCCCACCCAGAAAATTATCTAAGGAACAACCAATATAGACCCCTCATGTTGCTGCCGTCAAGCGACCGTTGTGCAACCGAAACTATTTCTGTTGGAAGTGCACGAGAAGGAGACAATGCATCATGTCATCCCTGCAGCAGGGTCCGATGTATACTCGTGCTCTGCCACTTGTTGAACGCCATGCTGTCCACTTCCGCCCCCTTCGAATGCCGGCCACAATGCGGCGCCTGCTGTACCGCGCCATCCATCACGAGCCCGATTCCCGGCATGCCCAATGGCAAGCCGGCAGGTGTGCGTTGCGTTCAATTGGGAGACGATCAGCGCTGCCGCATCTTCGGGCAACCCGAGCGGCCGACCTTTTGCGGCGGGCTGCAACCGTCGCACGAGATGTGTGGCGATAGCCGACCGCAGGCAATGTTCTGGTTGAGTGAGCTGGAACGGCTGACGGCGCCGGATCCGATCACCGACGCGGTGACTTAGATCGCCGGCTTGCCGCGCGCCTGCTGCACGCGCTGGAACAGCCCGCCAAGGGTCAGACCATCGTGCCAGATATCGCCGAGCAGGACGCCGTAGCGTTCGCGCAATGCGCGTGCCAGCGGTTCGATGTCGGTGGCGTCGGGCATCCAGCGCGATGGTTTGGCCGCGCGCACGACATTGAGGACGGGGTCATCGGGACGCAGATGCAGGCGGTCGCAATCGCCAAAGGCGCAGGCCGAGCCGAACACGGCGAGGAAATCGCGGATGTCCTTGCGGGACGCGGAAGGGAAAGAACTGCGCCACGCCCGGCCCTGAAAAGGACGGTAGCGCAAGGCATTGGGCAGCTGCCAATCATGAAATGCTACCCAGGCCAGCGCAGCAAGAATGAGGACAAGAAAAAGACTCATGGGTCGAGTGTAGCACGCGTTTTTACCCATGACACATCTTTACAGCGAGATTAAAACGGGCCCCGATGCCATCCAGAGCGGCATGCCGGATGAAGCCCCTACGCGCAGTACGGTTCAGTTAGCACAACGGCAGCCGCCCCGCTCATGGTAAGCTTTGCCCCCTCGCATGTACCTCCCACTGTTCACTTCCACAGCATAAAAACACCATGGATATCGTTCTCGCCATTAAGGCAATCATCATGGGCCTGGTCGAGGGTTTCACTGAATTCCTTCCGATTTCGTCGACCGGCCACCTGATCCTGATGGGCAGCCTGCTCGATTTTACCGGCACCAAAGCCACCGTTTTCAAGATTGTCATTCAGGCCGGCGCGATGCTGGCCGTGGTCTGGGAATACCGCGATCGCATCGCGAAAGTATTTGGCGGACTGGTTGGTGATCCCGTCCAGCAGCGCTTCGCACGCAATGTCGTGATCGCGTTCTTCCCTGCCGCCATTGCCGGCGTACTGTTCAGCGCGGCGATTACCGAAGTGCTGTTCCACCCGATTCCGGTGGCCGTTGCCCTGGTGCTTGGCGGTATCGTCATCCTGTGGGTCGAACACCGCAACCGCCAGAACCCCAAGCCGGCGCGGGTCGAAACAGTCGACGACATGAGCATGCTCGATGCGCTCAAGGTCGGCTTCGCGCAAGCCTTCGCGCTGATCCCCGGCACCAGCCGTTCGGGTTCGACGATCATCGGCGGCATGCTGTTCGGCCTGTCGCGCAAGGCCGCCACCGAATTCTCGTTCTTCCTGGCCATGCCGACAATGCTGGGCGCCACGGTCTACTCGATCGCCAAGGAGCGCGACCTGCTGTCGATGGCCGATGTGCCGCTGTTTAGCCTGGGCTTTTTCTCAGCGTTTATTTCCGCATTCCTGTGCGTGCGCTGGCTTCTGCGTTACATCAGCACCCACGACTTCACGATCTTCGCCTGGTACCGTATCGTATTCGGTATCCTGATCCTCGTGACCGCCCAATTCGACCTGCTTACCTGGGCGGACTAAACCTGCAGCATCAGCCGGTCCAACACACAGCTTGAACACTCTGTCCGACATTGATCGTATGAATTCAGACACCGGCGCCGACACTGGCGCCGACCTCAGCGCGCGTGCGCTTCACGTGCTTGAGACCGTCTTTGGCTACCCCGCCTTCCGCGGCCAGCAGGGCGAAATCGTCGAGCACGTGGCCAGTGGCGGCGATGCGCTGGTGCTGATGCCCACCGGCGGCGGCAAGTCGCTGTGCTACCAGATTCCCGCGCTGCTGCGCGACGGCGTCGGCGTGGTCATCTCGCCGCTGATCGCGCTGATGCAAGACCAGGTCGACGCGCTCGAAGAAGTCGGCGTGCGCGCCGCGTTCCTCAATTCGACCCAGACGTTCGAAGAAGCCATGCGCATCGAGCGCCTCGTGCGCACCGGCGAAATCGACCTGGTCTACGTGGCGCCCGAGCGCCTGATGACGCAGCGCTGCCTCGAGCTGTTCGATGCATCGAAGATCTCGCTGTTCGCGATCGACGAAGCGCACTGCGTCTCGCAATGGGGTCACGACTTCCGCCCCGAGTACATCCGCCTGTCGATCCTGCACGAGCGCTTCCCGAACGTGCCGCGCATCGCGCTCACAGCGACGGCCGACCAGCAAACGCGTGCCGAGATCGCGCTGCGCCTGCAACTGGGCGAAGCGCGCCAGTTCGTCTCGTCGTTCGACCGCCCCAACATCCGCTACTCGATCGTCGAGAAAGCCAACGGTCGCAAGCAGCTGCTCGACTTCATCGCCGGCGAGCATTCGGGCGACTCGGGCATCGTCTACTGCCTGTCGCGCAAGAAGGTCGAAGAAACCGCCGACTTCCTCAACGAAAACGGCATCCGCGCCATGGCCTACCACGCCGGCATGGAATACGCGGTGCGCGCCAAGAACCAGGCGCGCTTCCTGCGCGAAGAAAACATCGTCATGGTCGCCACCATCGCCTTCGGCATGGGCATCGACAAACCCGATGTGCGCTTCGTGTGCCACCTCGATCTGCCCAAGAGCATTGAGGGCTATTACCAGGAAACCGGCCGCGCCGGCCGTGACGGCGGCCCCGCCAGTGCCTGGATGGCCTACGGCCTGCAGGACGTGGTACTGCAGCGCCGGATGATCGACGAATCCGAGGCCGACGAAACCTTCAAGCGCGTGCTGTCGATGAAGCTCGACGCCATGCTGGGCCTGTGCGAAACCCTGTCGTGCCGGCGCATGCGCCTGCTCGACTATTTCGGCGAACGCTCCGGCCCGTGCGGCAATTGCGACACCTGCCTGATCCCGCCGGTGAGCTTTGATGGCTCGGTGCCGGTGCAAAAGCTGCTGTCCACCATTTACCGGGTCGACCAGCGCTTTGCCGGCGGCCACGTGATCGACGTGCTGCGCGGCGCGACCACCGAGCGCATCACCCAGTGGCACCACGACAAGCTCACCGTGTATGGCGTCGGCGCCGACCGCAGCGAACAGGAATGGCGCGCCATCCTGCGCCAGGCGATCGCGCTGGGCCTCGTCACGGTCGATCACGACGCCTTCAGCTCACTCAAGCTGACCGACGCCGCGCGGCCGGTGCTCAAGGGCGAGCAAACGGTGCAGCTGCGCCAGTACCAGAAACCGGTCAAGGCCAAGCGCCCTTCCACGTCGCGCTCGACGTTCGAGGAAGTGGAACTGTCGCGCTCCGAGCAAGGCATCTTCGAGCGCCTGCGCTCGTGGCGCATGGGCACCGCGCGCGAGCATGGCGTGCCGGCGTATGTCGTGTTCCAGGATGCGACGCTGCGCGAGATCGCCAAGGTCAAGCCGACCTCGATCGACCAGCTGCGCGGCGTGACCGGCGTGGGCGAGAAAAAGCTCGTGTCGTATGGCGACGCGATCGTCGCAATCATCAACGAGATGCTGTAACGCTGTTCGCGAAACAGGCGCGCCTTATTTGCGCCTTATTTCCGCCTTATTTACGCGTTATTTACGCGTGAAGACCAGATCCCACACACCGTGACCGAGCTTGATGCCGCGGTTCTCGAACTTGGTCAGCGGACGGTAGGCCGGTTGCGGCGCGTAGCCGCCGGCAGTATTGGTCAATTCGGGCTCGGCGCTCAAGACTTCCAGCATCTGCACCGCGTAGTCTTCCCAGTCGGTGGCCAAGTGCAGGTAGCCGCCCGGTGCCAGCTTCTGGCACAGCAGCTTGACGAATGCCGGCTGGATCAGGCGCCGCTTGTTATGGCGCGCCTTGTGCCACGGGTCGGGGAAGAACACGTGCACGCCGTCGAGCGAGCCGTCGACGATCATGTGATTCAGCACCTCGAACACGTCATGCTGGATCAGGCGCAGGTTGGCGATATCCTGCTCGCCGATCTGCTTGAGCAGGCTGCCGACGCCTGGCGTGTGTACTTCGACGCCGATGAAATCCTTCTCGGGCATCAGCTTGGCGATATGGGCCGTGGTGTCGCCCATGCCGAAGCCGATTTCCAGAATTACTGGCGCGGTGCGACCGAAGGCCTGTGCCACGTCGAGCGGTTCTTTCTTGTACCCGATCAGGAACTTCGGGCCCAGTTCATCGAAGGCCCGCGCCTGCGCGGTCGACAGCCGGCCCGCGCGCGTGACAAAACTGCGGATGCGGTGTTCGGTGGGATCGTACAGCATGGACCGCGCCGGGCCATTGTTGGGCTTATCAAGAGACATGGGATGTGGGGACGAAGAAAGTGAAGAGGAAAATGCGGCTGTCATTATAGCCGACGCGCCGCGCCGCCCGGATCGGCCATAATCGCGTCTTCATCCAGCTTGCCGGAGTTTGTCCATGCATTCCACGAAACACCCGATCGCCATCGACGAGCATATCGCCGCCGTCAACCTGACCTCGTTCCATTACGGCGCGCCGGGCAGCGGCAAGAAGGTCTATATCCAGGCCTCGCTGCACGCGGACGAGGTGCCGGCCATGCTGGTCGCGCACGTTCTGCGCCAGGAACTCGAGCGCCTCGACGCCGAAGGCCGCATCAAGGGCGAGGTGATCCTGGTGCCGGTGGCCAATCCGATCGGGCTGGCGCAGGTGATCCACGGCGCGCCGTTCGGGCGCTACGACCTGGCGACCGGCACCAACTTCAATCGCGCCTACCGCCACGTGGCGCAGGATGTGATGGCGGCAGTCGATGGCCAGCTCGGGCAGGACGCCACCGCCAACGTCGCGCTGATCCGCGAGCATGCACGGCGCTCGGTGGCAAACTGGGAGCCTGGCAACCCTACCGCTACGCTCAAGAAAACGCTGCTCACGATGGCGATCGACGCCGACATCATGCTCGACCTGCACTGCGACACCGAGGCGGTGCTGCACATGTACGCCGGCACGCCGCTGGTCGAAGCAGTGCTACCGCTGGCCGCGCTGATGGAAGCGCGCGTGCTGCTGGTGGCGACGGAATCGGGCGGCGAACCGTTCGACGAAGCGTGCGGGCGCCTGTGGTGGGACCTCGCGCGCCGCTATCCCGATGCCGCAATTCCGCCGGCCTGTGTGGCCGTCACCGTCGAACTGCGGGGCGAGAACGACGTCAATTACGATTACGCGCGCAAGGATGCCGATGCGCTGCTGCGCTACCTGGCGCACCAGGGCGTGCTGGATATTCCGGTTGGCGACATGCCCGCCTACGCCTGCGCGCCGACACCGCTCGACGCGGTCGAACCATTGACTGCGCCGCATGCCGGCGTGCTGGTGCTGCGCAAGACTCTGGGGGACCGGGTCGAAGCGGGCGAGCCGATCGCGGACATCGTCAATCCAGTCAGTGGGCAGGTCACGCCCGTAGCGGCGAGCCGGCCGGGGTTGCTGTTTGCCTGCACCGCGCACCGGCATCTGCTGCGCGGGATGCACGTCTGTAAAGTGGCCGGGACGGACTCGTTCAGGATCGGGGATTTGCTGTCGAGTTGAGGCCACGCGGTTTTTTACTGCTCACCACTCGGGCAAGTACGGCTGTCAATGCGAGCGCTGGCAACAGCCATGCGTGGCCGATCTTCAGCTCCGTCAGCGTCGCACCGCTGACCAGGCACCAGCTTACCGGGATCAGCCAAAAGATCGCGGGCGCTCGCCATGCGAGCAGCACGCCAAGGGTGGCAACGACCGTGGGATCAGGGACGATGCCGAAGACTTCTGCCTGACGCCATTGGCCACCATCGCGAGCCAGCGCCAGCAAGAAATAGGCGAGGATGGCAAGGCCAGACAGGCCGAGTGCTAGAGGTTGAGGTGCTGGCGCTGCGTTACCTGGCCTGTATGCGAGCCAGCACAATAGCAGCGCCTGCACTGCGAACGCCGCAGCAAAGTATGGCGCCGCCGTGTTGATCTCGGCATAGCGCTCCAGCTGATACGCCCATGCGACCCAACCCCAGGCGGCTGCCAACACCAGCGCTGCTGATCGTTGCAGGTGCTGGCGTGGCCGCACGATGGCGACAATCACGACTAAGCCCGCCACCAGCGCCAGCAGATGTACAGGCCAGATGGCGGTGTTGTAGCTCTCGATAAGCCGGTAGTAGCTGCGGCTTGAGAACATCAAAAAATCGGACAGCGAATACGTCCACCACTCGCTCATGCCAGCCTTTCGACATCCTGCACGATACGCTTGCGCAGCGCCTCGTCCGGCATGCGGCCGGTGCCGGCCAGCAGATTCTCGCGCACGTGCGAGACGCTGGACGTGGCCGGAATCGCGCACGTGACAGCGGGATGCGTCACGATGAACTTGAGCAGCGCCTGCGCCCACGTCGTGCAGCTGATATCGGCCGCCCAGCCAGGCAACGGCTTGCCGGCCAGCGCCTGCGTCAGGTCGCCCTGGCGGAATGGCCGGTTGACGATCACGCCGATCTTGCGCTCGCGCGCCAGCGGCAAGATGCGCTGCTCGACGTCGCGATCGAGTGCGTTGTACGAGATCTGCACGAAGTCGATCGGCTGCGACGCCATGATTTTCTCGATCTCGGCGTGCCGCCGGCCTTCGGACGTGGTAATGCCGACGTAGCGCAGCCGCCCTTCCCGCTTCATCGTCAGCAGGATTGGCAAATGCTCTTCCCACGACAGCAGGTTATGCACCTGCAGCAGATCGAAGCGCGGCACGCGCCACAGCTTGCGCGACGCCTCGACCTGCGCCACACCACGCGCGCCGCCGCTGACCCAGACCTTGTCGGCCGAGAACAGCCGGGCAGGTTTGAGAGTTTGCACCGCGTCGCCGATCACATCCTGCGCCGAGCTGTACATGGGCGACGAATCGACCAGCCTGCCGCCACCAGCGAAGAACTGGCGCATTACGTCGGTAGATTCACGGCGACCTTGTGGGTCGCGCCCGACGTTGAAGGTGATCCAGCTGCCAAGGCCGATGACGGGGAGTTGTTCGCCGCTTGAAGGAATGGGGCGCGTGAGCAAGGGCGCGGGTAGCGCAGCGGCGAGCAACGGTGACAGGGCCAGGCCGCCCGAGGCGGCAATCATGGACGCCAGCAGATGACGGCGTGATGGGGAGGTCGGTGGCATGCAGAGCGCTCCTTGCTTGGACGGGTGAAACGCAAGGCTACATGGGCGCGACTGAACGTGGCGCAGCGCTACACGGTGAGATGCTGGGTCAGGCATCGTCTACACTACATCAACGCCGTAATCCGAGAAGCACGTGCCGGACCCAGTTTGAACGTAGAAAAAACGTCCAAGAAGTCAATGCGATGCCAAATCTAAGACCTGGAACGATCGTTCCAACACCGGAAGAAGATGCAGAAATTACAGCCGCAGCAATGGATGACCCTGATGCGCGTCCATTGTCCGATGATGAGTGGGAGCTGGTGAAGCCGATACGCAGCGGCGACGTGCCTGGCGATTCGGGGCAGTCTTGAACCCAGGCGTTCGCGTTAGGTCATGATTGGAGCGGGTGAAGGGAATCGAACCCTCGTCGTAAGCTTGGGAAGCTTCTGCTCTACCATTGAGCTACACCCGCGTTGCCAGCATTCTACGCGCGTTTGCGAAGGTTTGACAAATTCTCAACCGCAGTGTGCGCATGCTGCTCGCCAGCCATGCGCGCAGCATCACATCATTCAGGCGCCTCGACCTCATACCCCTTCGCCACCAGCGCCGCGATCACGCCTTTCGGGTCGAAAATATCGTCCATCGACAACAGCGCAAACGTCGAAGCATTGGTATCCAGCGCCTTCTCGGCTGACGCAATCCACTTCGCATTCGCACGCTCCTTCACGTTCTTCCATTCAGGCTCCGTATCGAGCGCGGCGCTGTTCATCAGCGCGCCGAAACACGCTTCCTCGCGTTCGGCGTAGTTCAGCTTGCGCATCTCATCCACGTCGCCCTTGGCCCAGGCATTGGCGCGCGCTGTTGCGCCGTCGAGATCCTGCTTCAGTGTGGCCATCGTTGTCCTCAGACAGGCGGCGTCAGCCAGATTCGACTTCTTGAAGTTCTTGATCAACGCGCGCGCATTGTCCGTCGGTAGTTCAACGTCCGTCGACGTCTGTTTCAGCTCACTCTTCTTGATCAGGGCGAGCAGCTGCTTGCGCACGGCGTAGCCGTTGACCAGGCCCGCCTCCTTGCGCGCCGCTTCCGTCAACGCCTGCGCGGCAAAGATTGGCCGCTCGCGTTCGACGTCGCTGTTCTCGGGCAGGTAGGTTGCCTTGAGCGTGCTCCACTGCGCGTAGTCTTCCTGCGGCAGAACATCACGCAGCTGCGCGCCATCCGGATTCTTGCGCATGCCGATCAGGCTTGGCAGCAGCGTGACCATTTTGAAAAAGCCCGGCTTGGCTGTGGCGCCTGGTGGTGACAGGTACTCCTGGGAATGCTTGATGACGTTTTCCACCTGCTGCGAACGCCATGTCATGTTCTTCGGCAGCGGCGCATAGGTGCCAAACACCCACAGCACATGATCGCCCTTCTTTACCTTCCACATGCCCGGGCCAGGGCGCTGGGCGACGACGTGAATCTGTTCCGGCGCAGGTTCGACCGCGTCCGTGGTGACAACAGCGGCAGGCGGGGCACCGGCCCCGTCAAGCGACTGTGCCCATCCAGGAGCAGCCAGTAACGACAAGCACAGTGCGGGAACGACGAGTGGGCGCATGAAGATATCCTGTTGTGAAAGTAGCCAGCGTGCGCCGATTATGAGGCGGCCATCGCGGCAATCACAAGGACTTTCGAATGCATACGCAAGGCGCAGTATGCGGATAAGGATGGCCTGGGAGGGGTGCCCGCCCGCCTCCGCACGCGTCACGATATCGCGACGTGGATCAGTTCTCGCCAGACTGCTCAAGCAGCGACTGCGCTACACGCAGGCCCTCGACCATCACGGCAAACGCTTCGTGCTTGGTCGCCTCGTCCGGCACGCGCAGCACGTACGACGGGTGATAGATCGTCACCACCCACGCGTCGCCATGGCGCACCGGTTGGCCGAGACTGTCCCTGAGCGTCACGTTCCCCTTCTGCAGCACCGATTTCAGTGCAGTAGCGCCCATCGCCACGATCACCTTCGGCTTGCGGGTAGCGATTTCTTTTTCGAGCCAGTAGTGGCAGGCCTCGATCTCTTTCTGCGCCGGCGTCTTGTGCAGGCGCCGCTTGCCGCGCGGCTCCCACTTGAAATGCTTGACGGCGTTGGTGATATAAACGCCCTTGCGGTCCACCTCCGCCTGCGCAAACACGCGATCGAGCAGCTGGCCGGCCGGGCCGATGAACGGCTGGCCGGACAGGTCCTCCTGGTCGCCCGGCTGCTCGCCGACGAGCATGATCTGCGCGTGGTCCGGTCCGATCCCGCCGACCGCTTGCGTCGCGTGCTGCCACAGTTCGCAGCGCCGGCATTCGTCGAGCTTTGACGGCTGTTCGCGGTCGGGCTGCGCTTTCTCGGCCGCGATCGGGATCGTCGTACCGCGGCGCTGGCCTACCTCGGCGACCTGGCCGATGCGGCGCGCGCCCAGGCCGGCCTGGCTGACCATCGACGGCACCAGCGCGCCCTCGGGCAGGTTCTTCCAGAAGCGCGACGGTACATGGCTTTGCATGACCTTCGTGTTCAGGCGCGCAGGGTTGAAGATGCTGCGGTAGTAGGTCAGCCACAGCGCCTCCCCGTCGTCTTCCAGGTCGGCCGGGCCGGACATCAATGGCCCGGCGTCGTGCAGCGTGGCGCCGTCCCACAGCACGCTGGCCTCGGGCGTGGCAATCATCCAGGTCATCTTGCCCATGCGGGCGACGAAATGTTCGGCCACTTGCGGCAGCACGTCGTGCGCGGGTTCGAACCAGGCGACGAACTGCGGCGGCCCGGCCTCGATCGGCCGTTCGCGAAAGCGGATATACGCAAACATGTCATGTACCTCGCGCCGCACCGCCTTGACCATCGACGTCAGCCGCGCGCCATCGGGGTCGGCGGGCGACTGCACGTCGTGCTCGCCCTGCTGCCAGCGCCAGACCACGCGGTACAGGAAGGCCCAGCGGTCGTGGTCGCGGTAGCAGGCGGCTGTCTGCAGCATCTCCATCAGGGAGCGCGGGACTTGCGGCCTGGGCGTGGCTTGTGCCACCCGTTCGGCAGGCGGGGCGGCGAGAAGGTCGCCAGTCGGCTGCACCGTCTCCAGAGCCGATGCCGGCGCTGCCGGCGCGCTCGAGAACAAATCGGCGCCAGGCTCGCCCCAGGTCACTGCTTCGGGCGGCACGCCAGCGCGCAGCAGGGCGCGGGCCGTGGCACGCCACTCGACGAACGAGGCCACCAGCAGCGGCTGGCCTGCGCGGACCGCGGCGACGGCCTCGCTGGCGACGACGGCTGCGGTGGCCGCGGTGGCCGCGGGGGTCATGCTGCCTGCAGCTCCGGCCATAGGTTCATCTGCTGCGGCGCGTCGGCCATGTGCTTGCGCAGCAGGTCGGAGCTGGTCGCGCCCTGCGCCGGCTTGTAGTCGGCGGTGACGACGAACGGCGCCAGCTTTTTCAGGCTGCAGCGCAGCCGCGATAAATCTTCCCAGCGGATGCGGCGAATACGGCGCAGGTCGGCAATGCGCTTGGCGTTGCGCAGGCCAATGCCGGGGATGCGCGCAATCAGCGTCGCATCGACGCGGTTCAGGTCCATTGGAAACTGGTCACGGTTCGACAGCGCCCAGGCCAGTTTGGGATCGATGTCCAGCGCCAGGTTGCCCGTCTGCGGCATGATCTCGCCGGCCGTGAAGCCGTAACTGCGCAGCAGGAAATCGGCCTGGTACAGGCGGTGCTCGCGCAGCAGCGGCGGGGGCGCGAGCGGCACGCTCTTGGGGCTTTGCGGGATGGGACTGAACGCGGAGTAGTACACGCGCTTGAGTTTATAGCTGCCGTACAGCGTCTCGGCCGTGTTGAGGATCGTGTGGTCGTCGCTGGCATCGGCCCCGACGATCATCTGCGTGCTCTGGCCGGCCGGCGCGAATGCGGGCGACCTTGGCTCTTCGGCTTTCTCATCGAGCTTGCGCCGGATGGAACCCATCGCCAGCTTGATCGTGTGGACGCTCTTTTCGGGCGCGAGCTTCGTCACGCTGTCGTGCGTGGGCAGCTCGATATTGACCGACAGGCGATCGGCCCAGCGCCCCGCTTCGGTAATCAGGAGCGGATCGGCATCGGGAATCGTCTTGAGGTGGATGTAGCCGCGGAAGTTGTGCACCTCGCGCAGGGTGCGCGCCACGGCCACCAGCTGCTCCATCGTGTAGTCGGCCGACTGGATGATGCCGGAACTGAGAAACAGGCCGTCGATGTAGTTGCGCAGGTAAAAATCCTGCGTCAGCTTGACCACTTCGTCGACCGCAAAGCGCGCGCGCGGCACGTTCGACGTACGGCGGTTGATGCAGTACTGGCAGTCGTAGATGCAGAAGTTGGTGAGCAGGATCTTGAGCAGCGAGACGCATCGCCCATCGGGCGTGTAGCTGTGGCAGATGCCCATGCCGGTGGTAGCGCCCAGGCCGTCCTTGCCCTCGGAGCCGCGCTTGGGCGCACCGCTGCTGGCGCAGGATGCGTCGTACTTGGCCGCGTCGGCCAGGATTTCGAGCTTGTCGTTGAGTTCCATCGGACGCCCGTGGCTGTATGGGCATACAGTATAGCGTGGCGTGTCATGACAGAGGGTGCGGCAGCGCACCCGTGCGGGGGTGGCGCCGGGTCAAAGACGGGACGCTAGTTAAGCGTGCAACAAGCTTTCGGCCTGCGATAACTGCTGCGCATCCATGCGGCGCGCGGTGCGGGCCAGGTAGTCGCGTGCCGGCCCGATGCCGGCGCCGCCCGCCCGATGCAGCCACGCATAGGCTTCGACCAGATCGCGCGGCGCGCCCTGTCCCGCCGCATACATCACGCCCAGGTTGAACTGGGCCCGTGCGTGGCCCTGGCGCGCCGCGCACAGGTACCAGAAATGGGCTGCTTCGTAATCCTTGTCCGCCCCCTTGGCGCAGTCGTAGCGCAGCCCCAGCTCGAATTGCGCCAGCGCGTGCTTCTGGTCGGCCGCCTTGTGCAGCCAGTCGGTGGCTTCGGCCGGGTCGCCCAGATCGAGCCGGTCGAGCAGCGTGGCTACCATGTACTGCGCCGCCGCGTACCCCTGGGCTGCGGCGCGCCGGTACCACGCGAGTGCCTGCACGCTGTCCTGCACTGCGCCGATGCCGTTTTCGTGGCGCAGGCCCAGGTCGAACTGCGCGCGCAGGTGGCCCTGCTCGGCCGCCTTGCGGTACCAGGCGGTGGCCTCCACCGCATCGCGCTCGACGCCGTTGCCCGTGTCGAGGAGCTGCCCGAGGTGGTACTGCGCCACCGGCAAGCCCTGTTCGGCCGCGCGGCGGTACCAGACGGCCGCCTGCGCCGCATCCTGCACCACGCCCTGCCCGTGCTCATGGCGCATGCCCAGACTGTCCTGCGCGCCCGCATGGCCCTGCTGCGCGGCGCGCCGGTACCAGATAGCGGCCAGCGCATCGTCCTGCGGCACGCCGTGGCCGGTGTCGTACATCAGCGCCAAATTGAACTGCGAGCTGGCATGGCCCTGGATGCCCGCACGGCCGTACCATAGCATCGCCTGTTCGCCGTCCGCCTCCACGTCCTGGCCCTTGTCGTAGCGCAGGCCCAGATTGAACTGGGCCGGCGCATAGCCCTGCAGCGCGGCCTTGCGCAGCCAGTCCAGGGCCTGCGCCGGATCGCGCGCCACGCCGTGGCCGCTGTCATAGCGCAGGCCCAGGCTGTACTGCGAACGGGCGTAGCCCTGGATGGCCGCGCGCCGGTACCATTCAAGGGCCGCGTCGTGGTCCTGCGCCACGCCCTTGCCGGTGTCGTACATCATCCCGAGATTGTGCTGGGCGCCTGCCTCGCCCTGCTCGGCGGCCTGGCGGAACCAGTACAGCGCGCGGCCCACGTTCTGCGCCACGCCCTGGCCCTTGGCGTACAGCCACCCCAGGTTGTACTGGGCCAGCGCGTAACCCTGGCTGGCCGCGCGTTCGTACCAGTGGGCGGCCAGCATGAAGTCCTGCGTCACACCCTGGCCCTTCTGCAGCATCACGCCGAGGTTGTACTGGGCCTGCGCCAGGTTGGCCGTGGCCGCGAGCCGGTACCAGCTCACCGCCAGTTCATCGCTTTGCGCCACGCCCTGGCCGTTCACGTACATGAACCCCAGGCTGTGCTGGGCCTCGGCCACGCCGCGCTCGGCCAGGCCTTTCACGCGCAGGAATTCGGCGCTGTACAACGGCGTGTCGGGCATGACCAATCAGGCCAGCACGGCGCGCAGATTCGATCCGGGGCGGGTGCGCAGCGCCACCATGAAGTCGCCCAGCGAAATCGGGCGGTAGAACAGGTAGCCCTGCATTGTCATGCAGCCGTTGGCGCGCAGGTAGCGCGCCTGTTCCTCGGTCTCGACGCCTTCGGCGATCAGGTTCAGGCCCAGGCCGCGGGCGATCGAAATGATCGCCAGAATCACCGGATAGTGGCCGTCTTCCTCGTGGATCTCTTTCACGAACGACTGGTCGATCTTGATCGTGTGGATCGGGAAGCGGTGCAGGTACGACAGCGACGAGTAGCCGGTGCCGAAGTCGTCGATCGCGATCGACACGCCCAGCTCGCACAGCTTGTTGAGCTGCTCGATCGCATACTGCGGGTTGCGGATGCAGATGTTCTCGGTGATCTCGACTTCGATCTGCTGCGGCGAGATCGCATAGCGCGCCAGGGCGCCGCGCATCTTCTCGAAGAAGTCGCCGCGATCGAGGTATTGCGGCGACAGGTTCAGCGAGAGCCGGATATCGTTGCCGCCAACGGCGTTCCAGCGCAGCATGTCGCGGCACAGCGCGCCGATCATCCAGTCCGAGATCGGCAGCATCAGACCGTTTTCTTCGGCAAACGGCAGGAATTCGCCGGCCGACAGGCGCCCGCGGGTCGGGTGGTTCCAGCGCATCAGCGCCTCGGCGCCCGTGATGTTGCCGGTCATGGCGTCGATCTGCGGCTGGTAGAACATCTCCAGCTCGTCGTGCTCGAGCGCGCGGCGCAGCGCCTGCTCCAGCGCGATCTTCTGGTGCGACACTTCGAGCATCGAGTCGTGATAGAAGCTGTGGCCATTTTTGCCAAGCGCCTTCACCTGGTACATCGCGATGTCGGCGTGGCGCAGCAGTTCGTCGATCGATTCGCCGTCTTTCGGATAGATCGCGATGCCGATCGAGGCCGAGATGTGCACTTCGTGGCCATCGAGGTCGAACGGCAGCTGCAGGCAGGTGAGGAATTTGTCGGCGACCATGCGCGCGTCGTCGTGGCTGACCAGCTCGGGCAGCACGATGGTGAATTCGTCGCCGCCCTGGCGCGCCAGCGTGTCGCCCTTGCGCAGGCATTCCTTCAGGCGGCTGGCCGCCTGCTGCAGCAGTTCGTCGCCCTTGACGTGGCCAAGCGTGTCGTTCACGAGCTTGAAGCGATCGAGGTCGATGAACATCACCGCGAGTTCGGTCTGCTTGCGCTTGGCCTGGATCACGGCCAGCCCCAGGCGGTCCTTGAACAGGATGCGGTTCGGCAGGTCGGTCAGGATGTCATGGTAGGCCTGGTAGGCGATGACTTCTTCGGCGCGTTTGCGATCGGTGATATCGCGCGCCACGCCGTAGGTGCCGAAGAACTCGAGCTTTTTGACTTCCTGGTCCGGCACGTGCATGCCGATCGCGTTCAGCGAGATCGTCATCAACGTCGTGTTGAAGGTGCGGTCGCTGCTGCTGTTGCCATTGCCGCCCCGGCACTTCAGGCGCAGTTCGACGTTGCGCGACGCGCGTTCGTCGATGCGGCGCTCATTGAACACGTAGCGCGCGCGTTCCAGGTCTTCTTCGTGCACGACGATCGAGTAATGCTTGCCGATCAGCTCTTCGCGCGTGTAACCGAGCAGCTGGTAAGCGCGGTCGTTGACGAACGTGAAGCGGCCTTCGTGGTTGAGTGTGTAGATGATGTCCGGCGACGAGTCGACCAGGTAGCGGTACATCTTCTCGGAGTTCTCGAGCTGGTTCGCGATGCGCGCGTTTTCCAGCGCCAGGCGCCGGCGCCCCAGTGCATTGCTGACGGTCGAGAGCAGCTCTTCGCGGCTGTACGGCTTGCGCAGGTAGCTGTAGGCGCCGCGTTTGAGCGCGCCGATCGCGGCGTCGATGCCCACTTCGCCGCTCATCACGATCACGTCGGCATCGATGCCCCTGTCGTTGATGAAGTCCATGATCTCGTGGCCGCCGATATCGGGCAGGCGCAGGTCGAGCAGGACCAGGTCGAAGCGCTGGCGCGACAGCTCTGCCAGCGCCTCGGTACCGCATGTTGCGGTCGTGAGGCGGTAGCCGCGCCCCTGCAGCAATTCGTACAACGACGACAGCAGGCGGGGTTCATCGTCGACCAGCAGCAGGCGTGGCTGGCTGTCGGCTTCGAGCGTCGGAGAAAACGGTGAGGGTTCACCAGGGAGCATGGTGGCTGGGTGCGCGTGCATGGTGAGGTTCAGGCGGAACCGAGCGCGCGCGCCGGCAGCGCAAGCGCATTGCCGACGCCGGTGTACGCCGGCAGGAGTATTTCAAACGACGTACCGGAACTGGCACTGCGGCAGGCGATATGGCCGCCCATCTTCTTGACCAGGCCATGGACGATCGACAGGCCCAGACCGCGCTTGCCGCCATCGAGCGCGCCTTCCTTGCTGCTCTTGACGGGCATGAACAGGTTGGCCAGCACCTCGCGCGACAAGCCGGGACCATTGTCGTTCACGCCCAGCTCGAGGTACAGATGGCGCTCGCGGTTGACGTGGCCGCGGTTGACGACTTCGATCCGGCCACCGTCCTTCTGCTGCGGCCCGAAGGCTTCGACCGCATTCTTGACCAGATTGACCAGGATCTGCTTGAGTACATCGGGGTCACCCTCGATCGCGCTGTCGCCGTCCATGTGCGCCACGATCTGCACGCCGCCCGGCACGAAGCCGCTGGTGCGGAACAGGCGCAGTACATCGTCGACGACGCGGGCGGCATCGACCGGCCGCGGACCGGTCTCCGGCACCTGCGGTTCAGCCAGGGAGCCGATCAACTGGCCCACGCGGTCGATCTCTTCGTTCAGGATCGACAACTCGCCGCCCACCGGCTCCTGGCGCGCCAGTTTGCCGTCCAGGATGCTCAGGTAATTCTTGATGATCGCCAGCGGATTGTTCACTTCGTGCACCACGCGGCGCGAGGCGTCGCGGAATTCTTCGGCCATGTTGGCCAGCTGGCGGCGCGCATGGCCGCGTTCGAGCAGCAGGTTCTCGAGGGCGCTGGCGGCCTGCGCGCCGAAGGCCTGCATGAACCGCTCGCGGCGCTGGCAATGCGGCAGCTGCCAGGCCGGCACGCCGCCCACCAGCACGCCCAGGCAGCGCGCACCAGCCACCAGCGGCACCACCACCAGGCTGTCAGTGCCCAGGATGCGCAGTAGCTGTTCTTCGGCCAGGCCAAGCTGCTGGCGTTCACCGCCCACGAACGCGGGCCGGCGCTCCAGCGCGCTGCGCGCCACGGGGCCGCCCTTGGCCAGCGACACCGAGAAATCGGCAATGCGCGCGACGCCCGGCGCCGGGGCGCCCGACAACAGGTGGCCGGTGGGGTTTTCGAGCAGCACGACGGCGCTCTCGAAATCAAACAGGATGCGGGCCGTGCGCGTCATCGCGTCGAGCAGGCCCGACTCACCCTGCTGGCGCGCCAGGGTCTGGCCGACCTCGGACACCAGCACCATATTGCGCACTTCTTCGTTCAAGCGCTTTTGCACCGGATCGACCGCTGGCGGCGGCGCATAGGCGGACGGGCGCGGCAGGTCGTCGGCGCCCGCCAGGTCGATCCCCAGGTGCGCGGCAGCCTGCTCGACCTGGCGCGCGGCGCCCTCGATCAGTTGCGCCGCGCGCGCGATGTCGATCCCGCACAGTGCGCAGGCATCGGGCACCATCGCCTCGTCGTCTGCATGGCAGGTCAGCACATGCGCCAGGCGCACGATGCGGATCAGGAGATGGCTGCCTTCCAGGCGATCGCCCGGCTCGTGGTGGTACAGCACCGCGTCGGCCAGGAAGGAATCGAGCTGCCAGCGTTCGATCAGCCAGGCACCGGCTTCGGCGTGGGTGATCTGGAGCGTGCGCTGCTCGACCGCGCACAGATCTTCGTCATCGATCGCGGTGAAGTTGAATGCGTATTCCTTGGGCGCGGCGGCCAGCAGCGCCAGGCGGCCGACGTTGTGCAGCAGGCCAGCCAGATAGGCTTCTTCGGGATGGACGTAGTCGAGCATGCGCGCCGCATCGCGCGCGATCACGGCCGCCGTCAGGGAGTTTTTCCAGAACGCGCGCAGGTCGATGCTGCCGGCATGCGGGAAGCTGTTAAAGGTCTGGAACACCGAGTCGCTGATCACCAGCGTCTTGATCATGTCGGTGCCCAGCGCCACCAGCGACTGTTCGAGGTTGGCGCTGCGCGTGCTGCGGTGGTAGGCCGAGCTGTTGGCAACGGCCAGCAGTTTGGCCGTCATGCCGGCATCTTTTGCGATCAGCGCGGCGAGTTCCGGCATGCCGAGATCGTCGGCCTGCAGGTGCTCGATCAGCTTGACCAGGATCTGCGGCATGGCCGGCAGCCGGGCGATCAGCAAGCGATTGCGAATATCCTGATCGGATAGGAGCATGTTATCAAGCACGGCCGCCACTTGTCGAAGGGTTCTGGTAGGTGGCGATCGCGCCCGAACAGGCATGCCACGTCGCCCTGCACTTCAGTGCATGGAACAGGCGAGAGGTTTGCCCACTGCTCCAGGTGATAAAAACGTATCGTAACATATATACATTTCTGATCAGGAACAATAGTTACGGGAATACTCGTTGCAATGGGCGTCCTCCGGGGGTAAACACAGCTGCCCTCGAAAACTTGTTGCAACGATACGACTATTTCTGCGATTCATGCTCACCAGATGCCTGTTCAGGGCGTGGATTCGCCCCGGGCGCGCAGCTTGCGGCGATGGCGTCGCGCGGTATCCCAGCACAAGAGCGACAGCAGCACGAAGAATGCCTGGCCGAGGGCCAGCGCCAGCACCGAATGCGACAGCGCGGGCGCCACGGCGCCAGCCACGATCGCGCCCAGCAGCGTCAGGATGAACGACTGGCACGACGCCACCGTGCCGCGGATGCGCGGGAACAGGTCGAGCGCCAGCAGCGTCGCGCCGGGCGCGATCAGCGAGCTGCCAAAGGTGAAGAAGAACATCGGCGCCACGGACCACGGCAGGGCTGGCGGGAAGAACGCGTGGTAGATCACGTTGAAGGTCACGGCGCCCAGCATGAAGAAAAAACCCATGCGGATCTGGCGCGCGAAATCCATCTTGCCAGCCAGCCGGTTGGCAACGAGCGAACCGAAGAAAATGCCGCTCACGGTCGGCACGAACAGCCACGCGAACTGGGACGGGCCCAGGCCCAGGCTTTCGGGCAGCATGACGGGCGCTGCGGCGATGTACAGGAACAGGCCGGCGAAGTTCAGCGCCGTCACGCCGGCCATCGTCAGAAACAGGAACGAGCTGAAGATCGCGCCATAGCTCTGGGCCAGGAAGCGCGGATTGAAGGGCTGGCGCTCGGCCGGTGGCACCGTCTCGGGCAGGTGCTTCCAGCAGAACCAGAACAGCAGCACCGTGTAGACGGACAGCGCCAGGAAGATCGCACGCCAGTCGAGCAGCGTGACGATCCAGCCGCCCACCACCGGCGCGATGGCCGGGGCGATCGAGAAGATCATCGTGACCATCGACAGCAGGCGCGCCGCCGCGGTATCCGAATACAGATCGCGGATGATCGCGCGCCCCACCACCACGCCAGCCCCGGCCGAGACGCCCTGCAGCACGCGAAACACCCACAGGTATTCCACCGAGGACGCCGAGGCGCAGCCGAAGCTGCCGATCGCGAAGACCACCAGCGCCACCAGGATCACGTTGCGCCGCCCGAACGCATCGGACAGCGCGCCATGCCACAGCACCATGACGGCAAAGGCCAGCATGTAGGCGGTGAGGGTTTGCTGGACCTGCAGCGGCGTGGCGGCAAGCTGGGCCTGGATCTGCGGGAACGCCGGCAGATAGGCGTCGATCGAGAATGGCCCCAGCATCGACAGCGCTGCCAGCAGCGTTGCCAGCCCGCCTGCCGAGAGCATCGCGATCTTGTGGGGTGGCGGCGCCGGCACGGGTGTGACGGGGTCCTTGGGCAGATCGGATGGTTCTGGCAGCATCGGGCGGTCCGGGTCAGTCCTGCTTTGGTTTGGCTTCCTCGCGGCGGTTGAAGCCCGCCACCATATCGAAGCGGAACAGGCGGCATTCGAGCGCGCCATTGAAGAACGGGGTCTTGCGCGACTCTTTCAGGCGCAGCATTTTCGGCAGGCCAAGGTCGGCCGTGAACAGGAAGGCGGTCCAGCCGGCAAAGCGCTGCTTGAGCGTCGTCGAAAACGCGGCGTAGAAGCCGGCCGCCATGTCGTCCTGCGGCACCGTGCTGTCCCCGCGCACGCCGATCCGCTCGCCGTACGGCGGATTGGTCAAGAGGATGCCCGGCGCGGTCGTTGGCGCCGACACGTGCTGCGCTTCGATCTGCTTGAGCGGCACGTCGAACAGGATGCCGGCGATTTTCAGGTTATGGCGCGTCATTTCGACCATGTCGCCCGAGATGTCCGAGCCAAAGATGGTCGGCTCCTGCGGCAGCACGTTCGGCTTGACCGCTGCCTTCATCGCGGCCCAGGCCTGGCGGTCGTGGTCGGCGAATTTTTCGAAGGCGAAGCTGCGGCGCGCGCCGGATGGAATCCCTTGCAGCATCTGGGCCGCTTCGACCAGGATCGTGCCCGAACCGCACATCGGGTCGAACAGCGGCACGCCCGGCTTCCAGCCCGACACGCGCAAGAGACCCGCAGCGAGGTTTTCGCGCAGCGGCGCGTCGCCCGTCTCTTCACGCCAGCCGCGCTTGAACAGCGCTTCGCCCGAGGTGTCGAGGTAGACGATGAAGTTGCGGGCGTCCAGAAAACCGACGATGCGCATGTCCGGCTCGCGCGTGTTGACCGACGGGCGCTTGTCATACTGGTCGCGGAAGCGGTCGCAGATGGCGTCCTTGATCTTGAGCGTCGTGAATTCGAGGCTGCGCAGCGGCGACTTGACGGCCGTGACGTCGACGCGGATCGTGTGATCGGGGCCGAACCAGTCTTCCCAGGTCTGCTCGAGCACCAGGTCGTAGATGTCGTTTTCGGTGGTGTAGCTGCGCTGCGCCATGCGCATCAGCACACGCGAGGCGATACGCGAGTGCAGGTTGAGCAGCCAGGCATCCTGCATCGTGCCCGAGCAGTGCACGCCGCCGGGCACCTGGTTGTGCACTTTCAGCGTGGTGCTTTGTGCGGCGATTTCGCCGATTTCTTCGGCCAGTGCCGCTTCCATGCCGCGTGGGCATGGGCAAAAATAGGAAGCCATGAGGGGTACCCTTTGTCCGTTGATGAAACGATGAAACGATGAAAAATTAAACGCGCCACTGGCCCGGGCCGATGACGCAGCAGTACAAAAAATGCAGGTTTAGAACGGCTTGACCGTCACCAGGATGACAATTGCCAGCATCAGCACGACCGGCACTTCATTGAACCAGCGATACCACTTGTGGCTGCGCGTATTGACGCCGCGTTCGAATTTCTTGAGGATGCCGCCGCACATATGATGGTAGCCGATCGTCAGGAACACCAGCAGCAGCTTGGCATGCAGCCAGCCGCCCTGAATGCCGTAACCCAGCCACAGCCACCCGCCCAGCAGCACCGCCGGCACCGACAGGATCATCGAGAAGCGGTACAGCCGGCGCGCCATGCCCAAGAGGCGGTCACGCGCCGCAGGGTTGGTTTCTTCGGCCAGGTTGACGAACAGGCGCGGCAGGTAGAACAGGCCGGCGAACCAGGACGCAATGAAGACGATGTGCAGTGCTTTGATCCAGAGGTACATGCTTTCCTTGTGGTGAATGTTGAATTCAGTTGCGGACTTCGCCGTGGCCAAACACGACATACTTGAGCGACGTAAGGCCTTCCAGCCCCACCGGCCCGCGTGCGTGCAGCTTGTCGTTCGAGATGCCGATCTCGGCGCCCAGGCCGTATTCGAAACCATCGGCAAAGCGCGTCGACGCATTGATCATCACCGACGCCGAGTCGACTTCGCGCAGGAAACGCATCGCGCCGCTGTGGTCTTCGGTGACGATCGATTCGGTGTGCTTCGACGAATACGCATCGATGTGGTCCATCGCCTCGTCGATGCCGGCCACCACCTTGATCGCCAGGATCGGGGCCAGGTATTCGGTCGACCAGTCTTCTTGTGTTGCCGCGACCAGATGCGGATAACCGGCCAGGATCGCGAACGCTTCCGGATCGGCGCGCAGCTCAACGGACTTGGTCGCATACAGCTCGGCCAGGCGCGGCAGCACGGTTGGTGCGATGCCGCGCGCGACCAGCAGCGTTTCCATCGTGTTGCAAGTGCCGTAGCGGTGGCACTTGGCGTTGAACGCAATGGCCAGGGCCTTGTCGATATCTGCCTTGTCGTCGATGTAGACGTGGCAGATGCCATCGAGGTGCTTGATCATCGGGACCGTGGCTTCGGCCATCAGACGCGCAATCAGCCCCTTGCCGCCGCGCGGGACGATCACGTCCACGTACTGCGGCATCGTGATCAGCGCCCCGACGGCGGCGCGGTCGACCGTATCGACCACCTGCACCGCCGCCTGTGGCAGGCCGGCGCCAGCCAGGCCTTCGGCCACCAGCCTGGCCAGCGCGCGGTTGCAGTGGATGGCTTCCGAGCCGCCGCGCAGGATCGCCGCATTGCCGCTCTTGATGCACAGGCCTGCCGCATCGACCGTCACGTTCGGGCGCGCCTCGTAGATAATGCCGATCACGCCCAGCGGCACGCGCATCTGGCCGACCTGGATGCCGCTCGGACGCACCTTCATGTTCGAGATTTCGCCGACCGGGTCGGGCAAGGTGGCGATCTGGCGCAGGCCCGCGACCATCGTCGCAATCGCCGCATCCGATAACGCCAGGCGATCCATCAGTGCCGGGGCCAGGCCTGCCGCCCCGGCGGCGGCCAGGTCTTGGGCGTTGGCAGCGCGCAGCGCATCGGCATCGCGTTCGATGGCGTCGGCAATCAGGTGCAGGGCGCGGTTGCGGGTAGCCGTGTCGGCGCGTGCCATGGCGCGCGCGGCGACACGGGCCTGCTGGCCCAGCTGGTGCATGTGTGCGGTAATGTCCATCGAGTTTCCCATTGCATTAACATGGCGCGCGCAAGGCGGCGATGGCCATCGGCGTCGAACAACGCCTTTACTGCGAAAGGCCTTACCGCGCCACCCGCAACGCCAGCTGCAACATCGCATCCCACGCGTCGCCCGCGAATTGTTTGGCGCGCAGGCCCTTGACCATGCGGTCGACCTGCGCCGCTTCTTGCAGCGCCGCTTCGAGCGTCGCGAGCGACACGCGGCGCAGCGCTGGCTCCATCATCCGCTCGCGCGGGCCCCAGATCCGGTATTCCTTGAGCAGGGCATTCAACGGCCTGCCCTGCCCCATCCCGCTCTTCAATTTTAGCAGCGTGCGGATTTCTTCGGCCACTGCCCACAAGACCAGCGGGAGCGCCTCGCCTTCGCCCTTCAGGCCTTCGAGCATGCGGACCAGGCGCGCGGTGTCGCCCGTGAGCATTGCCTCGGACAGCTTGAACACGTCGTAGCGCGCCACGTTCAGCACCGCGTCGTGCACCTGCTCGAACGTCAGCTTGCCCGGCTCATGCAGCAGGCCGAGCTTTTGAATCTCCTGGTGCGCCGCCAGCAGATTGCCTTCGACGCGGTCGGCGATGAAGTCCAGGCTCTGGCGCTCGGCGCTCTGGCCCTGGCTTGCTAACCGGTTGCCGATCCAGGCCGGCAGTTGTGCGCGCTCGATGTTCGGGATGTCGATGTACACGGCGGCCTGCTGCAGCGCCGTCACCCATGAGGCCTTGGCCGTCTGCCAGTCGAGCTTGGGCAGCGTGATCAGCGTCAGGTTGTCGGGGCTGAGGTCTTTTGCATACGCCTGCAGCGCGGCGCTGCCATCCTTGCCCGGTTTGCCGGTCGGGATGCGCAGCTCAATCAGCTTCTTGTCGCCGAACAGCGACAAGGCCTGATTGGCCGCCAGCAGTTCGCCCCACTTGAAAGTGCGCTCCACGCTGAGCACGTCGCGCTCGGTATAGCCCTGCGCGCGCGCCGCCTTGCGGATGCGGTCGGCCGCTTCCAGCGCCAGCAGATGCTCGTCGCTGGCGATCACGTACAGCTGCGCCAGGTTCTTGGCCAGGTGGCCATCGAGCGCTTCGAGCCGCAGTTGCATCGCTTACGGCGTCGGCAAGGCGGCTGCCGGCGTCGCTGGCGCTGCCACGGGCCCCAGCGGCTTGATTGCCACCAGGCGGCGCAGGACCTGCTGCACCAGGTCGGACTGCATGTCGCGGTACAGCAGTGCTTCTTCGGATTCCTTGGCCAGTACCTGCGATTCGTCGAACGCGATATTGCGGCGCAAGGTGATCTCGGTGGGCGCCAGCAGCTGGCGGTTGTTGGCGTCGCGCACCTGGAACACCAGCGTGTAGCTCAGCGAATATTCACGCACGCGGCCCAGACTGTTGAGCGACAGGATCGCCTTGCCGCGCGACTCGCTGATCACATCGAACAACGCCTCGGCCTTGGACGCATCGGCCTCGATGCGCACGTTGTCGCCCGCACGCAGGTTGCGCTTGAGCTCCGTGCCCAGCGGCGAGGCTTCGGTGAACGACAGCCAGATGCTCTGGAACGGCAGGGTGTACTGGCCATCGCTGCCGCGCAGCTTGAAGCCGCAGCCGGCAAGGACGGCGACCATCAGGACTGCGCCGAGGACGCGCACGAGGTAGTTATTCGAAGTGTTCATCATCAGACCACGATATTGACAAGTTTGCCCGGCACGACGATGACCTTCTTCGGCGTGCCTTCGATGAATTTCTGCACCGCTTCGCTGGCCAGCGCAGCCGCTTCGATGGTCGCCTTGTCGGCATCCTTTGCGACCTTGACCGAACCACGCAGCTTGCCGTTCACCTGGATCATCATGTCGATCTCGGACTGTTCGAGCGCCTGTGGATCGACTTCCGGCCATGGAGCGTTGAGCAGGTCACCGTGCACGCCCGCAAAGCCAAGTTCCTGCCACAGTGCGTGCGTGATGTGCGGCGCGACCGGGTTCAGCAAGCGCAGGAAGATCGAGAAGCCTTCGGCGATGATCGCGTTCGACGCCGCGCTGTCATCGAGCTTGCCCGATTCGAGCGTGTTGAGCATCTTCATGCAGGCCGAGACCACCGTGTTGTACTGGATGCGCTTCAGGTCGTAGTCGGCCTGCTGCAGGATCTTGTGCACTTCGCGGCGCAGGGTTTTCTGCGCATCGGTGTGCGTGCCCTGCACTTCACCGCCCAGTGCCGCGGCGATGCGTTCGCGCTGCGCGTAGCCGAAGGCCCACACGCGGCGCAGGAAGCGGCTGGCGCCTTCGACGCCGCTGTTCGACCACTCGAGCGTCTGTTCCGGTGGCGAGGCAAACATCGTGAAGAGGCGCGCGGTATCGGCGCCGTACTGCTCGATCTGCGCTTGCGGATCGATGCCGTTGTTTTTGGACTTCGACATCTTTTCGGTGCCGCCGATTTCCACCGGCTGGCCGTCGGCCTTCAGCACGGCGCTCTGCGGGCGGCCCTTGTCATCGAAGGTCAGCTCGACATCGGCCGGATTGAACCAGGTCTTCTTGGTCGATGCGTCTTCGCGGTAGTAGGTTTCGTTGAGCACCATGCCCTGCGTGAGCAGGTTCACGAATGGCTCGTCGAATTTGACCAGGCCGAAGTCGCGCATCACCTTGGTCCAGAAGCGCGCGTACAGCAGGTGCATGACGGCGTGTTCGATGCCGCCGATGTACTGGTCCATCGGCATCCAGTAATCGTTGCGCTCGTCGACCATCGCGTCATTCGAACCCGGCGACGTATAACGCATGTAGTACCACGACGAATCGATGAACGTGTCCATCGTGTCGGTCTCGCGGCGCGCAGGTTTACCGCAGGTCGGGCAGTCGCACTTGAGGAACGCTTCGTCCTTGTTCAAAGGGTTGCCGGTGCCGTCCGGGACCAGGTGCTCGGGCAGCACGACCGGCAGGTCAGCCTCGGGTACCGGCACGATGCCGCACTCGGCGCAGTGGATCATCGGGATCGGCGTGCCCCAGTAGCGCTGGCGCGAGATGCCCCAGTCGCGCAGGCGGAACGTGACCTTCTTGGCGCCCAGGTCCTGGCTCGCCAGTTCACCCGAGACCGCGTTGACGGCCGACGTGTAATCGAGACCATCGTACTTGCCCGAGTTGATCGTGCGGCCGTTGTCCTTGTCGCCGTACCATTCTTGCCAGGCGTCGAGCGAGAATTCCTGGCCTTCGACGGCCACGACCTGCTTGATCGGCAGATTGTATTTTTTGGCGAAGCCGAAATCGCGTTCATCATGCGCCGGCACGCCCATCACGGCGCCATCGCCATAGGTGATCAGGACATAGTTGCCGACCCAGACCGGGATCTGTTCTTGCGTGACCGGATGGGTGACGAACAGGCCGGTCGGCATGCCCTTCTTTTCCATCGTCGCCATGTCGGCTTCGATGACGGAACCGAGCTTGCATTCGGCGATGAATTGCTGCAGCGCCGGGTTGTTCTTTGCCGCGTGCTGGGCCAGCGCGTGCTCCGGCGCCACGGCGCAGAAGGTCACGCCCATGATCGTGTCGGCGCGCGTGGTGAACACGTACAACTTGCCGTCGTCGATCGGCGCGCCGGCGTCGCCCACGATCGTGTGCGGGAATGCGAAGCGCACGCCGGTCGACTTGCCGATCCAGTTGGCCTGCATCGTGCGCACGCGCTCGGGCCAGCCCGGCAGCTTGTTGTCGACATGGTCGAGCAGTTCGTCGGCGTACTCGGTGATGCGCACGTAATACATCGGGATTTCGCGCTTTTCAATCAGCGCGCCCGAACGCCAGCCGCGGCCGTCGACGACCTGCTCGTTGGCCAGCACGGTCTGGTCGACCGGGTCCCAGTTCACGGTACCGGTCTTCTGGTAGATGATGCCCTTCTCGAGCATCTTGAGGAACATCCACTGGTTCCACTTGTAGTAGTCCGGCTTGCAGGCGGTCATCTCGCGCGACCAGTCGATTGCCAGGCCCATCGACTCCATCTGGCCACGCATGTGGGCGATGTTCGAGTAGGTCCATTCGGCGGGCGGCACGTTGTTGGCCATGGCCGCGTTTTCCGCCGGCATGCCGAATGCATCCCAGCCCATCGGCATCAACACGTTGTAGCCGTTCATCCGCAGGTAGCGGTACATCACGTCATTGATCGTATAGTTGCGCACGTGGCCCATGTGCAGCTTGCCCGATGGGTAAGGCAGCATCGAGCAGGCGTAATACTTGCCTTTAGGGAAACGCGGATCGTGTTCGACGGCTTTATAGGCGTCGATCGATTTCCAGTAGGCATGGGCGGCCTGTTCGACTTCGGCTGGACTATATTTTTCTTGCATGATTTCTGCAGACGTAATGTGGGAGATGGAACCGGTCATTATAACCTGTTGATTTTGCACTACGGCGTGGCGTGGTGCAGGAAGGATGGTGCGGTGAGACAGCGCTCGCTGAACGCTGCCCCGGGTAATTCAGCGCAGCACGAGTTTCAGTGCCGGCGTTTCGCCATAATCTTCATACCGCTCGTTGATGCCACCGATACAGAAGGCCAGCTCCTCGAACAGGTCCGGCACGGCGGCCTTCATGGCGGCAGCATCGACGATCACGACCTCGAGCACTTCGTCGGGCGCCAGCTGGAAGCGGGTCATGTTTTCGTCGTCGCGCAGGTAGCTCAGGCAATCCACCCAGGCGTCGATACTGTTCGCGTACGACGCCGGGAAACCGAACGCGGCCCGGCTTTGCGCATGAAACGACGCCTCGTCGACGATCGCAGCGCCGTTCAGTTGTGCAACGGCCATATCAAGCTTTCAGGCCCAGCACGTCCTGCATGTCGTACAGGCCGTGCGATTTGTCTGCCAGGAAGCGCGCGGCGCGCAGGGCGCCGTGGGCGTAGGTCACGCGGCTGCTGGATTTGTGGCTGATCTCGATGCGCTCGCCCGTGCCCAGGAACATGACGGTGTGGTCGCCCACGACGTCGCCACCGCGCACGGTGGCAAAGCCGATCGTCGACGGATCACGTTCGCCGGTGACGCCTTCGCGGCCGTACACGGCGCATTCCTTGAGGTCGCGGCCGATGGCGTCGGCAATGACTTCGCCCATCTTGAGCGCGGTGCCCGACGGTGCATCGACCTTGTGGCGGTGGTGCGCTTCGACGATTTCGATGTCGTAGCCTTCGGCGAAACTCTTGGCGGCCATTTCGAGCAGCTTGAGCGTGACGTTCACGCCCACGCTCATGTTCGGCGCGACCACCAGCCCGATTTTCTCGGCGGCGGCGGCGATCTCGGCCTTGCCGGCGTCATCGAAACCGGTGGTGCCGATCACCATCTGCTTGCCATTGGCGGCGCAGTACGCGAGGTGCGCCAGCGTGCCTTCCGGGCGGGTGAAATCGATCAGCACGTCGGCGTTATGCAGGCCGTGCCTGATACTGTCTTCGATCATCACGCCGGTGAGGAAACCGCCGAACGCGCCGGCATCCTGGCCGATGAACGGCGAACCGGGCATGTCGAGCGCGCCGGCCAGGCGGGCATCGGGTGCGTACTGGATGGCTTCGATCAGCATGCGGCCCATGCGGCCGCTGGCGCCGGCTACGGCGATATTCAACATCGTCATGGCAATCCTTACTGCTGGGTTGCCGGGGCGGTCACCGTGATCGGTGCGACGGGACGGCTTTCCGGCTTTTCTTTCTTGCTCGGCACCTTGGCGGGACCGGCGATACGGTCGATGTAATCGCGCTCGCTCGGCAGGTTGCCGCCTTCGAAACGCTCGACCACGTCATCCTTGAAGAACACGGTGACGCGGCTGGTGGTCAGTTCGCCATTGCCCCGGGCCAGGTAGAACGGGTAATCCCAGCGGCTGGCATGGAAGGCATCGACCAGCAGGGGCGAACCGAGCAGAAAACGTACCTGGTCACGCGTCTGGCCGACCTTCAACTGGTTCAACATCTCTTGCGAGACGAAGTTGCCCTGCTGGATGTCCGGGCGGTAAGGCGAAAAGATCCACAGGAACTTTTGCAGGCGCGAAGCCTGCACGGTCTGCGCGCCGGCATTGGCGATGGCGGCCGATTTGTCGGCGTCGGCCGCGGTGGCTGCCGTGTCCGTTGCCACCGGTGGCGCCGGACGGGTCTGGTTGCGCCAGGATGCGCAGCCGGACAACGTCAGCGTGCAGACGAGACCTGCCGCCAGCACCGCCTTGGCGGAAAATCGATGGGATACGGCTTGTTTGACGCGCATAGGTAACCTCAAATCGTTCGAGCGGGAGCTTTCAAAACGCTATATCATAAAGCACTCCGCCAATATGCGAGTAACAAACATGAGTAACAACCCGACCGACCTGAAGGCAAGCGGCCTCAAGGCCACGCTCCCGCGCCTGAAAATCCTGGAAATCTTCCAGAACAGCGCCGTGCGTCACCTCACCGCAGAAGATGTCTACAAGATCCTGTTGGCTGAAAACATGGACGTTGGCCTGGCCACCGTCTACCGCGTTCTGACGCAATTCGAGCAGGCCGGCCTGCTCAACCGTAACCACTTCGAAACCGGCAAGGCCATCTACGAGCTCAACGCCGGCTCGCACCATGACCACCTCGTCTGCGTCACCTGCGGCCGGGTCGAAGAATTCTACGACGAAGAAATCGAACAGCGCCAGAAGATGATCGCCGAAACCCACGGCTACACGATCGTCGACCACGCACTGGCGATCTACGGTAGTTGCCCGCAGTGCCAGGCGGCGCGTAAAGCAGGCTGAGTCATTTGTAGCCAACAAAAAGGGCGCACCGGAATTTCCCGTGCGCCCTTTTTGCGTCTGGTGAAAGGTAAAAAATCGTCAAGGCTGACTGAGCGCGTTCGACAGCAGTTTGGCGGTGATGTCGACGATGGGAATCACCCGCTCGTAGGCCATCCGGGTGGGGCCGATGACGCCGAGGGTGCCGACGATGCGGCCATCGACGGCATACGGCGCGGTGACCACGCTCATCTCGTCCATCGGCACCAGATTCGATTCGCCGCCGATGAAGATCTGCACGCCACCGGCCTTGCTCGACATGTCGAGCAATTGCATCAGGCCCGTCTTTTGCTCGAACATCTCGAACATCTGGCGCAGCGAACTCATATTCGAAGACAGGTCCGTCACCGACAACAGGTTGCGCTCGCCGGAAATGACGACGTCGTCGCTCTCGGCCATCGCCTCGCTGCCCGCCTCGACGGCCGCATGCATCAGGCGCCCCATGTCGTCGCTCAGTTGCCGCAGTTCGCCACTGAGGCGTTGGCGTACGCCGTCGAACGACTGGCCGGCAAAGTTCTGGTTCAGGTAATTGGCCGACTGCGACAATTGCGCCGGCGTGTAGTCGACATCGGTCAGCAGCAGGCGGTTCTGCACATCACCACGCGGATCGACGATCACGAGCAGGATGCGCTTTTCGGACAGACGCAGGAATTCGATCTGCTGGAACACCGATTCGCGGCGCGGGCTTTGCACCACCCCGGCAAACTGCGACAGCGACGAGAGCATCTGGGCCGCGTTGGCGATCAGCTTTTGCGGATGCTGCAGCGGCAGGCGCATGCGCTCGGCGCCGACCGTCGTTTCATCGAGCTGCTTGACGGTCAACAGGGTGTCGACGAACACGCGGTAGCCGCGCGGCGTCGGAATCCGGCCAGCGGAGGTATGCGGACTGGCGACGAACCCCATGTCCTCGAGGTCGGCCATGATGTTGCGGATCGTCGCGGGCGACAATTCCAGGCCCGACAGCTTCGACAGCGCGCGCGAACCGACCGGCTGGCCGTCGGCAATATAGCGTTCGACAAGCGCTTTGAGCAGGGTTTGGGCACGGTGATCGAGTTGCATGGTTCCGGGAAACGTCTTTTTCTGTGGTGCTGGGATGATCAGCAAATTGGGGCGCGACACGGCAGCGCAAGGGTTGCGGTCCGATCCCAGTGTTATACGCGCATCGGCGCGGATCCGTCTGGTGGCGCGTGTGGCGGCGCATGCGCGGCATCGAGCCAGTCGAGCAATGCATCGATGCTGTCCACCTCGACATCGGGCCGCACCTGATCAGCCAGATCGTTGATCTTGCCGCTGCGATTCATCCAGGCAGCGCGCATCCCCGCCTGCTGGGCGCCCTGGACGTCGAGCAGCAGATCATCGCCCACATACAGGGTATCGGCCGGCAGTACCCCGAGCGCGGCGCAGCCGGCCAGGAAAATCCCCGGATCGGGCTTGGCGCGGCCAAAGTCACGCGCTGCCACCGATGCCTGGAACTGGTCGGCCAGGCCGATCGTGGCCAGGTCGGCCACGCCATTGGTGACCGAGCCGAGCAACGCGCGCTGCCGGAGCCGCGCGAGGCCTGGCGCCACATCGTCATACAGTGTCACTGCATTGCGCGCGGCGACAAAGACGACCATGGCCTCGTCCACCCGCGCGACGTCTTCGCCCACCTGCTCGAACGCGGCAACCAGGCCGGCGTGGCGCAGCGCGCTCAGGTCGATCCCGTACCCGGGCTCGCGCGCCAGCAATTCCAGACGCGCCTGACGCAGGCTGTCGATCGTGAACTGGTCCGCCACCCGTGGTGCATGCTGCTGCAGCCACGCATACAAACGGGTTTCGGCGGCCCGGATCACGGGCACGATCGGCCACAGGGTATCGTCGAGGTCGAACAGTACGGCTTTGGGCCAGGGATGGCGGGTCATCGGCTTCCAGGAAACAGGCATGAAAAAACGCTACGCCAGCATAGCGATGCACACGGTCAAAAGCAAACCGCACGGCCTGCGCGTTGCTTATATGACATTGTGCTTACAACCTGATACACATGCAAATGGGACGCAAATGGACCGGTTGCCTAATAAATGAACTAAAATGTTGAGCGATTTTTTGATTCCAACCGCGCAGCCTGCGCTTTCCCGCTAGATTATTTGGAGAATATATGAAGAGTTCCTACCTGCGCGCGAGCGCAGCGCTGGCATGCGCGGCCGTGCTGACTGCTTGCGGTGGTGGCGATGGCCAACTGCTGCTGGGCGGCCAGATTTCCGGCGTGACCAAGCCGGGCATGGTCCTGACCAATAACGGCGGCTCCGACTATGAGATCCCGGTGCCATCCAATGGCACCGGCACGACCACGTTCTTCTTCCCGACCCGGATTTCGTCGGACGACAAGTATGACGTGCAGATCAAGAGCACGCCGACCAATGTCGATGCATCGACCTGCCAACTGCTCAACAACAAAGGCCGTGCAGGCTTCGACGTCACGACGATCCAGATCGCTTGCGCGTTCAAAACCCAGGCCCTGACGGGTACCGTCAGCAACCTCAAGAGCCAGCTGATCCTGGTCAACGGCGCTGACCGCGTGATCGTGCCGGCCGGCGCAACTGCTTTCAGCATGGCCCGCGTCGCACAGGATGCGCCTTATGGCGTGTCGATCCTGGCGAACCCTGCCGGCCAGAGCTGTACCATTGCCAATGGCGTGGGCACCATGGGCGCGGCCGATGTGAACAACGTGACTGTCACGTGCGAACCTTAATTTTTCCTGGAGTCAAACGCATGAAGTCTTCCCTGATCCGCCCAGCCATTGCGCTGGCGCTGGCTGCAAGCCTGGCCGCCTGTGGCGGCAGTGACAAAGCAGAGTTCACCGTTGCCGGTTCGGTCACCGGCATTGTTTATGATGGCCTGGTCCTGACCAATGCCGGCGTGCCATTGAAGGTCGCACCGCCCGCCACGGCTGGCACGCCGGCGCGCTTTGCTTTCCCGGACAAGCTGGAATACGGCGACACCTATGATGTCAAAGTCACCACGAACCCGGCGCACCAGAACTGCGCACCAGGCGTCCCGCAAGGCGGCATTTATGCCAACAACGCCGATACGGCAGGCCGCCTGAAGACGATCGACATCGCGATTGTCTGCGAGATCAACAAGTTCACCGTCGGTGGCACGATCACTGGCCTGACGGGTGCTGGCCTGGTGCTGGCCAACGGCAGCACCGGGGGCACCTATTCGGCCGCCACGCCGGCCACGCCGCCTTCCACGACCCCGATCGCCTACGAGCTGCCGGTCGTGCAATTTGGCACGACCTATGGCGTCACGGTCAGCAAGCAGCCGGCCGGTCAGGTCTGCACCGTCGCGAACCCGACAGGTACGATGGGTGATGAGCCGGTGAAAAACGTCAACGTGACCTGCGTCGCTGCATAGCATCGAACAGTTATACACAATTCTTATGTCGAGTATGCGAAAGGAAAATTGGACTTATATGCTGTAACGCAGCATACTGATCCTGTCTCCTCCAACTCTCCTCAGAAAAGAATTGGATTTCGGCCCGCTCTTGTAGCGGGCCTTTTTTTTGCCCGTCGCCAGCTGCCCCATGATGAAAACCGCGCCGTGGGGCACTTTGATGCAACCATGAAAAAAGCGCCTGTGAAGGCGCTTTGATCTGGGACCTGCTGACCGGACGGCCGCAGCAACTAAGCCTGGCTCGGCAGATTGGCCAGCGCCACATACTGCACCAGGCTCACCGCTTCGGGCCGCACGCTCGGGTCGATGCCCGCTTCCACCAGCTGTGCCTCGGTAAACATCCCGGCCACGCAATTGCGAATGACCTTGCGCCGCTGCGAGAAAGCCTTGGCCACCACGGCTTCGAGGCGCTTGGCGTCGCACGGCAACTGCTGTTTGACCGGCACCATGCGCACGATCGCCGATTCGACCTGCGGCGGCGGATCGAACGCGGTGGGCGGCACGATGAACATCAGCGACATGTCGTAGCGCCATTGCAGCATCACCGACAGGCGACCATAGGTCTTGCTGCCCGGCTCGGCCACCATGCGCTCGACCACTTCCTTTTGCAGCATGAAATGCTGGTCTTCGATCAGGTGCGCGAAGTCCGCCAGGTGGAACAGCAACGGGCTGGAAATGTTGTACGGCAGATTGCCCACCACGCGCAGCTTCTGTCCGTCGGCCACCGGGATCGCGCCGAAGTCGAACTTCAGGGCGTCGCCCGAATGCACAGTCAGGCGCTCGCGGGGATAGGCTTTTTCCAGGCGCGTGACCAGGTCACGGTCGAGCTCGACAACGTGCATGTGGTCGAGCTGCTTGAGCAGCAGCGCCGTCATCGCGGCCAGGCCCGGTCCGATTTCGACCATGGTTTCGCCCTGGCGCGGCGCGATGGCGTCGATGATGTCGGAAAGGACTTGCTTGTCGGTCAGGAAATTCTGACCGAAGCGCTTGCGTGCGACGTGTTTCATGAATGCTTTCTTAGATATTTGATGCGCCGGCTGCGCGCTGCGCCAGCACCATGTGCATGGCGGCGCGAATCGCTTCGATCATGCTCCCGCAATCGGCCAGGCCCAGACCCTGCGCGGCCAGATCGAGTGCGGTGCCATGGTCGACCGAGGTGCGGATCAGCGGCAGGCCGAGCGTGATATTGATGCCACGGCCGAAGGTTGCGTGCTTGAGCACCGGCAAACCCTGGTCGTGGTACATCGCCAGCACGCAATCGGCGTCTTTCAGGTACTTTGGCTGGAACAGCGTGTCGGCCGGATACGGACCACGTGCATCGATGCCGCGCGCACGCGCTGCTTCCAGCACGGGCGTGATGACGTCGATTTCTTCGCGACCCAGGTAACCGTTTTCGCCCGCATGCGGGTTCAGGCCCGTGACCAGGATGACGGGCGCGGCGATGCCGAACTTCGTGGTCAGATCGGCGTGCAGGATATCGAGCACCTGGGTCAGGTTCTCGCGCGTGAGCGCGCCCGGGACATCCTTCAGCGGCAGATGGGTCGTGGCCAGCGCGACACGCAGGTACGGCTGATCGCCGGCTGGCGCGCCGGCCAGCATCATCACTACCTTGGCGGTGCCGGTCTTCTCGGCCAGATATTCGGTGTGGCCGGAGAATGCGACACCGGCATCGTTGATCGTGCTTTTCTGTAGCGGCGCGGTGACGATGGCGTCAAACCAGCCCCGCTCGCAGCCTTCGATCGCCAGATCCAGCGTGGCCAGCACGGCGCGGCCGTTCTCGGGATCGAGCCGGCCCGGCACCACGTGGGCGTCGAGCGGCACGTCGATCACGGCCAGCCGCGCCGCGCCAAAGTGCGGCAGGCCGCCGTTGCGCAGCGCCTGGGTCGACAAGGCAGCCAGGCGGATGGCGGGATCGATCAGGCTGGCCGTGAGCGCCAGGAAGGCGGCGTCGCCCACCAGCACGCAGTTGGCCTCATCGCGCATGGCCCAGGCGGCGCGGATCGCGATCTCGGGGCCGATGCCGGCCGGTTCGCCGACCGTGATGGCCAGCGTAGGACGTTGGTGCGCCAGCGGCGCACTCATGGCTTACTGCTCCTCGCGGAATTCGACGTAGGCGCGGTCGCGCACCTGGCGCATCCAGTCTTCCATCGCTTCCTGCATCTTGCGGTCACGCAGGACCTGGCGTGCCACGTTGCGCTCTTTCTGCTGCGTCACGTCTTCGCTCTTGCGTTCGACGACCTGGATCAGGTGGAAGCCGAACGGCGACTGCACGATGTCGGACGTATCGCCCGGCTTGAGAGCGTTCATCGCGGTCTCGAATTCCGGCACGGTGTCACCCGGATACAGCCAGCCCAGATCGCCGCCCTTGCTGGCCGAACCATCCTGCGAGTACTGGCGCGCCAGCTCTTCGAAGGTGCCGGCGTTGTTGGCCATTTTTTCCTTGATTTCCAGCAGCTTGCGCTTGACCTCACCCTCGGTCATGGTCGGGGTGACCTTGAGCAGGATGTGGCGCGCGCGGGTCTGCTCGACCACGGCCTTGTCGGCCTCGCTGGCCAGTGAACGCTTGCCAGCCAGTTTCAGGATGTGAAAGCCAACGTTGGTCTTGAGGATCGGCGTGACCTGGCCGGATTCCAGCTTGCGCAGCTCGGTCGAGAAGTTCGGCGGCAGGCGGTCGGCATCGCGCCAGCCGATATCGCCGCCCTTGAGCGCGTCCGGCGCATCGGAATAGGTCGAGGCCATGCGCGCAAAGTCGGCGCCGGTGCGCAGCTGGCGCATCACTTCTTCGGCGCGCGCGGCGCGGGCGGCGATCTGCTCGGGCGACGCGTTCTCGGGCACACGCACCAGGATCTGGGCGATATTGACCTCGATACGGTCGGCAGCAGCGGCCTTGGCGGCAGCCATATAGGTATCGATCTCGGCTTCCGAGACCTGCACCTTGCTGTCGACTTCGTGCTCGCGCAGGCGCTGCATCATGATTTCGTTGCGGATGTCTTCGCGGAACTGCGAGAAGGGCATGCCTTCTTTTTCCATCTGGTTGCGCATGTCCTGCACCGACAGCTTCTGGTTCTCGGCGATGCGGCCGATCGTGGCGTCCAGGGTGCGGTCGTCGACCTTGACGCCCATCTCCTTGGCCAGCTGCAGCTGGGCGCGTTCGACGATCATCGCCTCGAGTACCTGACGTTCCATCGTGGCGGCGTCGGGCAACTGGGCGTTACGCGCCTTCATGTTTGCCGTCACCTGGACCATGCGGCCGGCCACTTCGTTGCGTGTGATGACTTCATCGTTGACGACGACCTGGATCGAGTCGACCACCTTGGCATTGGCCGAGGCGGGCGGCAGGAAGCCCGAGTTGGCGGCCGGCGTGGCGGCTGCCGGCGTCGTGGCGGCGGGCGCCCCGGCGGCCGGCGTACCGGCGGCAGGTGCTGCGGCCTGGGCCAGCGCCTGGCCGGCGCTGATCGCGCACAGCAGCGCGGCTGCCAACTGGAGAGACTGCAAACGGGTAGTACGCATCATCTGGAAAGCACTCATTTGAGGATTGTTCACGTCAGGTTGGACGACGAAGTATGGACACCGAGTCTGAAATTTGACTTAGGGGCGTCCAATGCCGGCATTCAGTCGCGTATAGCCCGGGACGCTCTTGTTGAACGACTCGAGCGGATTGCCCAGGCCCAGGCGCGACAAGCCATTGAGCTCGAGCTGGAAGAAGATCGGCGTCGACGTGGTCTGGGCTGCGGTCACGAAGCGCTGTGCGCCCATCCGGAACACCCAGCAATCGGCCTGGTATTCAAGGCCGATCAGACTCTCGATCAGCTTGCTGCCGGTGGACGGATTGACCGCCTGCCCCACGCCATACGAACGCAGCGCATAGCTGACGCGCGCCACGCCATACCAGCGCCGCGAGATCGGATACTGCGCCGACAGGTCGATATTGCGGAAGCTGTCACGCTGGTAACGATATTCGGCATTCACCGCCTTCATCTTGCCCGGACGCCATTGTGCGCTCACGTTCGAGCTGTACAAACTGCTTCCGGCCGCATCGTATTGTACGCCGCTATCGAAGGTCCAGGACTCGGAAATGGTGCCGCTGGCAGCCAGCAGCAGGTCGTACCGGCTTTGCTGCGCCGATTCGCCCGCGATGCGCACACGCGGCTCTTCGAAATACAGGCGCTGGCCGATCGCCAGGCGCAGGCGCTCGGAGCCGTCTTCCTGGATGAAGCGCGACACCACCGCCGCCGTCAGCTGATTGGCGTCGGACACGCGGTCCAGGCCAACGTAGCGGTTCTCGGAAAACAGCTGCGCATAATTGAAGCCAGAGCGCGCCGTATCGAACAGCGGGACATCGTCCTGGTTCTCGTACGGCGTGTACACATAGAACAGGCGCGGCTCGAGTGTCTGCGTGGTGGACTTGCCGAACAGTGACGTATCGCGCTCGAACACCAGGCCGCTGTCGAGCGACACCGTCGGAATCGTGCGCGTCAGCTTGGTGGGCTTGCCCGGGCGCGTGGCGTGAGCGTCGAGATCGTACTGGGCCGCGTTGTACATCAGTTTGGGTGTAACGAACCAGCCCGGACGCACGATCGGATAACTGACCTGGCCCTGGACCACGGCGCGCGAGCCCTCGACGTCCGTCGGGTGGGCGAAGCGGGTCGCTTCGGCGTCCACCGCCCAGTCGAAGCCGGCCACGTCGTAGCGCGCCGAGCGGAAATTAATCTGCGGCAGACGGTCGTATGGCCGCGGCACCGTCAGGCTTGGATTGGTGGCAGCAGCCGGATCTTGCAGCACCTGGTAATTCTGGGCGCGCGCAGACAGGCTCCAGTACTTGCCTGTGTAATTGGTACTCAGTTCGCGCAGCAGCTGGCGCTCGGCGCTGGCCGCCACGGTGCGCGAGAAGTCGGACGGGTATTCATCATCCGATGCGCCATGCAGGTTCCAGCCGTACGACCAGTTCGGCCTGATCACGCCGTTGTGCAGCGAGTCGGCGCGCCAGCGCGTGGTGCCCGTCTGGCGGTCGTCCGGCAGCACTTCGACGTGGGTTTCGCCTTTGTAGGTGCTGCCCAGATAGCGCCCGGTCGCCCCCATCTGGAAGCCGCGGTCAAACATCATGCGCGGGTACAGCGTCAGGTCGCGGTTCGGCGCGATGTTGACGTAGTACGGCACCATCACCTCGGCCTTGCCTTGCGAACCGAAGCCGACGGTCGGCGGCAGCCAGCCGGAACGGCGCTCGCCCGACAGCGAGAACGACATCGCCGGTGTGCCCAGGATCGGCACGTCCTTGAAATAGATGACCGTCTTGCCGGCAGTGCCGACATCGCGGCCCTTGTCCAGACGCAGCGTGCTCGACTTCAGGTACCAGTCGGGGTCCGGCCCTTCGCAGGTGCTGTAGGTACCATCGCGCACGACGGCCTGTTGTTCACCCAGGAAGTCGATCCGGCTCGCCTGGCCCTGGGCATTGTTCGCCGCCATGAAATAGGTCGGGTTGAGCAGGTAGCCCTTGCCGGTTTCGAGGTTCAGCTGCAGCTCGTCGCCCTTGTAGCGATCGCCAAAGCGCCACATGTCGACGTTGCCGGTGGCCGTGACCTGGTCTTCGACGATCAGGTAGCAGGCTGTGTCGGCGGTCATGCCGGTCTGGCCGCGCGTGATCTCGACATTGCGGGCGAGGTCAAGCCGGCGGTCGGGCCGGCCGGCGATATCCTCGGCCTTGACCGTGACGGGAAGCTCGTCTTCGGTCTGGACTGCTGGCGCCGGGGCGGTGACGTTGACGGTGGCGGGCGTCTGGGCGAACGCAGGCATCGCAGTGACCGAAGCCATTGCATACAGTGCGAGCACGTGTCGTGGTGGGAATGGTTGGGCCGAGGACCAGCTCATGGAAAATCGCAGCTCATGGAGAATCGACGTGCGCCATAAAGGGCGGTTTTTTTGGGATGAATCCCTTATTATAGGGGAATTAGTTCAACCAACCGGATTCATCAGGCTGCTTCATGTCATCTTTGTCTCAAAACCTTCCCGCCTCCGCCGACGCAGTGCCCGATACCCGGCTGTCGCAACTGAACGAATGGCTGGCCACGACCGGCCTGGTCGATGTCGCATCCGGCCGCCGCGCCTCCGTTGACGCCAGTTTCCGGCGCTATTTCCGCTACGACGTCGTCGCCAGCATGCAGGCCAAGCTGGGCGCGACGCTGGTCGCGATGGATGCCCCGCCAGAGCGCGAGAACGTGCCGGCCTTCATCCACGTGCAGGGCTTGCTGCTGGACGCCGGCGTGAGCGTGCCGGCGATCGCCGCGCGCAATGTCGAACAGGGCTTCCTGCTGCTGTCCGACCTGGGCAACACCACCTATCTGTCGCGCCTGTCGATTGACAACGCCGCCTTCATGTATTCGGACGCCGTCGACGCGCTGCTCAAGTTCCAGATGGCCAGCCAGCCGGACGTGCTGCCGGAATTCGACCGCGCCTTCATCATGCGCGAGCTGGGCATCTTCCCCGAGTGGTACTTGGGCAAGCACCTGGGCGTGACGCTCGACGACAAGCAGCAGGCGCAGCTCGACAAGGTCTTCGAAGCGATTGCCGCCAACGTGCTGGCGCAGCAGCAGGTGTTCATGCACCGCGATTTCCACTCGCGCAACCTGATGTTCCTCGACCAGCACAACCCGGGCGTGATCGACTTCCAGGATGCCGTGTATGGCCCGGTCACGTACGACCTGGCCTCGCTCCTGCGCGACGCCTACATCCAGTGGGACGAAGACATGGTGCTCGACTGGGTGGTGCGCTACTGGCAAAGCGCCAAGAGCGTCGGCCTGCCGGTCAATCCGGACATCGACGCGTTCTACCGCGACTTCGAATACATGGCCCTGCAGCGCCACCTGAAAATCCTCGGCATCTTCTGCCGTCTGAACTACCGCGACAACAAGGCCCACTACATGGGCGATCTGCCGACGGTGCTCGACTACGTGCGCAAGACCGCCAACCGCTACAACGAACTCAAGCCGCTGCTGCGCCTGCTCGACGCAATCGACGACAAGCCGCAACAGTTCGGCTACACCTTCTAAGGCAACCATCA
The DNA here is from genome assembly GCF_059685775.1 of Telluria sp. LT1R51-2. Classification (NCBI taxonomy): domain Bacteria; kingdom Pseudomonadati; phylum Pseudomonadota; class Betaproteobacteria; order Burkholderiales; family Oxalobacteraceae; genus Telluria; species Telluria sp. LT1R51-2. Next base: position 4,022,735 of record NZ_JCASIM010000001.1, read on the forward strand.
TGAAAGCGATGATTTTTGCCGCCGGCCGCGGCGAGCGCATGCGGCCACTGACCGACACCTGCCCGAAGCCCCTGCTCAAGGTGCGCGGCCGGCCCCTGATCACCTGGCACGTGCTGAACCTGGTGCGCGCCGGGATCGTCGACATCGTCATCAACCACTCGCACCTGGGTCACATGATCGAGGCCGAGCTGGGCGACGGCAGCCGCTACGGCGCGCGCATCGTCTATTCGCACGAACCGAGCCCGCTCGAGACGGCCGGCGGCGTGGCCAATGCGCTGCACCTGCTGGGCGACGAACCCTTCCTGGCCGTGTCGGGCGACATCTATGCGCCCTACTTCGACTTTACCGAGGCGCTCGACGCGCTCAAGGACAAAGATGCGGTGGGCCAGGTCTATGCGGTCGACCAGCGCGACATCGCCTGGCTGTGGCTCACGCCAAACCCATGGCACAACCCGGAAGGCGACTTCGCGCTCGACATGTACACGCTGCGTAACGAGGGTGAGACCAAGTTCAATTTCGCCGGCATCGGCGTGTACCGGCCCGAGATGTTCGATGGCATCCGCGCGGGCGAGTTCGTCAAGTTCGGGCCCCTGATGCGCCAGTACATCGAACAGGGTCGCATCGGCGGCGAGGTGTATCACGGCCAGTGGGTCAATGTCGGCACCGTCGGCCAGCTCGAAGAACTGAATGCGCCGCTGCGGCCGGCCAAGTCGGTGCCATGATGCCGGCCGGCGCCGCGCATGCGGATCGGCGCGCGCGCGTGCTGGCGCAGATGCAGCCGGGCGCAGTGGCGGTGCTCGGCACGGCGCCCGAGGTCATGCGCAATGGCGACAGCCCGTACCCGTACCGGCATGACAGCTACTTTTATTACCTGAGCGGATTCGCCGAGCCGGACAGCGTCCTCGTGCTGGTGGCAGCGCTGGGTGGGCGCGCTGCCCGCGCGATCCTGTTCTGCCGCGCGAAAGACCCCGACCATGAAATCTGGGACGGCTTTCGCTACGGGCCCGATGCGGCGCGTACGGCATTCGGGTTCGACGAGGCGTATCCGGTCGACGAACTCGATGCGCGCATGGTCGGCATCCTGTCGAATGCACCGGCGCTGTACTACACGCCGGGCCACAGCGCAGCACTCGATGCGCAGATCACCGGCTGGCTGAAGGGCGTGCGCGCGCTGGGCCGCACGGGCGTGACGGCGCCGGCAACGACGCATCACCTGCCAGCACTGCTGGACGAGATGCGGCTGTTGAAGGACGCGCACGAAGTGGACCTGATGGCGCGCGCTGGGGCCATCTCGGCTGCGGCGCATGCGCGCGCGATGCGCGCCACGCGGCCCGGCATGATCGAGTACGAGATCGAGGCCGAGCTGCTGCACGAGTTTCGCCGCAACGGCGCGCAGGCGCCGGCGTATTCGTCCATCGTCGCCTCGGGCCCGAATGCCTGCGTGCTGCACTACATTGCCAACGACCGCCGCATTCTGGACGGCGAACTGGTACTGATCGACGCCGGCTGCGAAGTCGATGGCTACGCGGGCGACATCACGCGCACCTATCCGGCCAATGGCCGCTTCACGGCGCCGCAGCGCACACTGTACGAACTGGTCCTGCACGCCCAGGCCGCAGCACTGGCGGCCATCCGGCCCGGGCAACCGTACAGCGGCATCCACGAGGCGGCGGTGCGGGTGCTGACCGAAGGCATGCTCGACCTGGGCCTGCTCGACAAACGCAAGGTCGGCTCGGTCGACGACGCGATCGACACACGCGCCTTCGCCCAGTTCTACATGCACGGCACCGGTCACTGGCTCGGGATGGACGTGCACGATGTGGGCGTGTACCGCGATCTGGCGCTGCCCGACAAGCCATCGCGCGCGCTGCAGCCGGGCATGGCGCTGACGGTGGAGCCGGGCATGTATGTGCGGCCGGCCGACGGCGTGCCCGAAGAATACTGGAACATCGGCATCCGGATCGAGGATGACGTCGTCGTCACCGGGATGGGCGCGCGCATCCTGACGGACGGCGTACCGAAAGACGTGGCGGAGATTGAAGCATGGATGAAGGCAGCGCGATGACGAACCAAACTTACGACGTCGATGTGGCGATCTGCGGCGCAGGCCCGGTGGGCCTGGCACTGGCAGGCTTCCTGGTCCGGCGCGGCATTGCCGGTGCGCGCATCGCGCTCATCGACGGCAAGTCGCTGGGCCAGGCGATTACAGATCCGCGCTCGATCGCGCTGTCGTGGGGCAGCGCGCAACTGCTGCAGGAGGTCGGCGCGTGGCCGCTGGCCGCCACGCCGATCCACGAGATCCACGTCTCGCGCCGCGGCCAGTTGGGCCGCAGCCTGATGCAGCGCGAAGACCACGACGTGCCGGCGCTGGGCTACGTGACGCGCTACGGCGCCGTCGTCGATGCGCTGGCGAAGGTGGGCGAGCAGGCCGGCGTCTTGACGCTGCGCCCGGCGCGCGTGGCGTCGCTCGATGAACAGACGGATGCAGCGCTGCTGCACCTGGACGACGGCAGCACGGTGCGTGCACGGGTGGCGGTGCAGGCCGAAGGCGGCCTGTTTGGCGCGCAGGACCAGCGCGCCCGCAGCCGCGACTACGAACAGAGTGCCGTCATCGCGCGCGTGACGACGGCGCTGCCGATCGCGCACCGCGCGTTCGAACGCTTCACCGACGAAGGCCCGCTGGCGCTGCTGCCCGAAGACGGCCTTGATGGCCACGGGTACGCGCTGGTCTGGTGCATGCGTCCGGAGCGCGCACAAGCGATCCTGGCACTGGACGACGCGCGTTTTCTGGCGCAGCTGGGCGAGGCCTTCGGCGCCCGTCTGGGCGCCTTCACGAAAGTATCGCCGCGCAGCGCGTTCCCGCTTGGCCTGAACGCCGAAGCGCGCGCCACGGCGCGCACGGTCGCCATCGGCAATGCCGCGCAAACGCTGCACCCGGTGGCCGGCCAGGGCCTGAACCTGGGCCTGCGCGACGCTGCCGTGCTGGCACGCCAGCTGGCGCGCGGGACGGACCCAGAGGCAATCGCCCGCTTCACAGAAGACCGCGCAGGCGACCGCCGCACGACCATCGGCCTGACCGACACGATGGCCCGCGCCTTCACCATCCCCGGTCCGCTGCAACCGCTGCTCGGCCTGGGCCTGGCCGCCCTCGACCTGACCCGCCCCGCCCGCACGCTGCTGGCCGACCTGATGATGTTCGGCCGCCGCTAACCCGGAGCAATTACCCAACAATTGGGGTCAGAGTCGAATTGTTTGACAACGTTTTGTTAAATGGCCGCCAATACATTGCCAACGGCAATTTATTGGCGGCCGCCATGTCAGTAGCGTAGCGCGGACGGCTACGTCATCCACGCGTTCAACTGAATCAATGCGAACGCGACAGCGCTTCCAGCAGCTTGGTGGCGGTGGCCGCCGACGAACCCGGATTCTGACCGGTGATCAGCAAGCCATCGGTGACCACATACGAACCCCAATCATCGGTGCGCGAATAGTTGCCGCCTTTTGCCTTGAGCTCGTCTTCCACCAGGAACGGCACGATGTCCGTCAGTTCGACAGCCGCTTCTTCGGTGTTGGTAAAGCCCGTGACGCGCTTGCCCTGCACGAGTGGCGTGCCGTCGGTATTCTTCACGTGGCGCAGCACGCCCGGTGCGTGGCACACCAGCGCCACCGGCTTGTTCGCGGCGATGAACGACTCGATCAGCGCGATCGAGTTGCGGTCTTCGGCCAGGTCCCACAGCGGGCCGTGGCCGCCCGGGTAGAACACGGCGTCGAAGTCAGCCTGCGAGACGGTGTCGAGACGTACGGTCGCGGCCAGTTGCGCGTTCGCAGCGGCATCGGCCTTGAAGCGGCGGGTGTCATCGGTCTGGGCCGATTCGTCATCACTCTTCGGGTCGAGTGGCGGCTGGCCGCCGGCAGGCGAGGCCAGCACGATGTTGGCGCCGGCTTCCTTCAGCGCGTAATACGGGGCGGCCAGCTCTTCGAGCCAGAAGCCGGTCTTGCGGCCGGTGTTGCCCAGTGTGTCGTGCGAAGTCAGTACGATCAGGATGTTCATGGTGTGGCTCCTTGTTGTTGATGTTAATAGACCAGTCGTCTAGATTGTGTGTCAAAAAAACGCTTCGTGTGAAGCGTTCGATATTCATGTTATTCGGGCAATTGCAACAGGCGCCGCGTGGTTGCCAGCGCCGCATCAAACGCCACCGCATCGCGCGCGATCTTGGCCATGAGGCTGGCGCCCAGCCAGAGCTGATACAGGCTCTGCGCCACCTGCCCTGCTTCGCCCTCCACATTCAGCGAACCGTCGGCGATACCGCCTTCAATGGCCTCGGCCAAACGGGCGACGATGCCGGCAGTACCTTGCTTGAGCGTCAAACGCATTGGCTCGGACAGATCGACCACTTCCGCGCCCAGCTTGACGGCCAGGCATTTGCCCTGGCAATCGTCAAACGACTGGTTCGTGCGCCATTGCCCGAAGTAGGTCAGCAATTTGCTGGCCATGGTCGCATCCGCGCTGCGCAGTGTGACGTCCATCTCTGCCAGATACGCCTCGAAATACCTGGCCAGCAGCGCTTCGCCAAAGGCATCTTTCGAACCGAAGTAATGGTAAAACGATCCCTTCGGCACACCAGCCGAGACCAGGATCTCGTTCAGCCCTACCGCCGAGAACCCTTTACCGGCCATGATGCGCTGCCCAACGTCGAGGATAGTGTCGCGAACGCCAGACGATTCAGAGGTCATTGCTTTTGCCATGAACCCACTATACAGCAAAATTAGACCAGTCGTCTAGAACTGTGCTCAAGCGGATCGCGAGGCTGGCTGACCAAGATTCCGCACGGCTATTAGCCAATAATTCGACTCTGACCCTAATTGTTGGGCTATTGCTTAGTCGACTGCTTTGACCATCGCTTCGATGACTTTTTTGGCGTCGCCGAAGACCATCATCGTGTTGGGTTGGTAGAACAGGTCGTTGTCCAGGCCGGCGTAGCCAGAGGCCATCGAGCGTTTGTTGACGATGATGCTTTTGGCCCGGTAGGCTTCCAGGATCGGCATACCGGCAATCGCCGATTTCGGGTCTTTCGCGGCCGGGTTCACCACGTCGTTGGCGCCCAGGACCAGCACCACGTCGGTCTGGCCGAATTCACCGTTGATGTCTTCCATTTCGGCCACCTGGTCGTACGGTACTTCGGCTTCCGCCAGCAGCACGTTCATGTGGCCCGGCATGCGCCCGGCCACCGGGTGGATCGCGTAGCGCACCGTCACGCCGTGCGCCGTCAGCTTGTCGACCAGTTCCTTGACCGTGTGCTGCGCGCGCGCCACGGCCAGGCCGTAGCCGGGGACGATGATCACCGACTCGGCATTCTGCAGGATGAACGCGGCGTCTTCGGCCGAGCCGGATTTGACGGGTCGCTGCTCCTTGGTACCGCCGGCATCGGCCACCGCTTCGCCGCCAAAGCCGCCCAGCAGCACATTGAAGAACGAGCGGTTCATCGCCTTGCACATGATGTACGACAGGATCGCGCCGCTCGAGCCGACCAGCGAGCCGGCGATGATCAGCATCGCGTTGTTCAGCGAGAAGCCGATGCCCGCCGCTGCCCAGCCCGAGTACGAGTTGAGCATCGAGACCACCACCGGCATGTCAGCCCCGCCGATCGGGATGATGATCAAGACGCCCAGCACGAACGCCAGCCCCGCCATCACGATGAACGCGCCCCATGCAGGCTCAAGACCGTCGGCGAAGCAGAAGACCAGCCCCAGCGCAACAATCGCGATGGCGACCAACAGATTCAGGATATGCTGGCCCGCAAAGCGCACCGGCGCACCCTGGAACAAGCGGAACTTGTACTTGCCCGACAGCTTGCCGAATGCGATCACCGAGCCCGAAAACGTCACCGCCCCGACAAACGTGCCGATGAACAGTTCGAGCCGGTTCCCGAACGGCAGCGGCGCGCCCCGCGTCGTGATGTTGAAGGCCCACGGCTCGGCCACCGCCGCGATCGCGATGCAGACAGCGGCCAGCCCGATCAGCGAGTGCATCGCCGCGACCAGCTCCGGCATCTTGGTCATCTCGACTTTTTTCGCGGCGGTCGCGCCGATCGCGCCGCCCACGACCACGCCCAGCAGCACCAGCGCAAATCCCAGTCCCCCGCCCTGCTGCAGCCGTTCCTGCAGCTTGAGCATCAGCGCGATGGTGGTGAGCACCGCGATCGCCATGCCGGCCATCCCGAATGTATTGCCCAGGCGCGCCGTCGATGGCGACGACAAGCCCTTGAGCGCCTGGATGAAGCACACCGAGGCCACCAGATAGAACAGCGTGACCAGATTCATGCTGATGGCGTTCATGCCGCGTCCTCCTGCTTGGGCGCTGCCTTGGGCGCCTTCTTGCGGAACATCTCCAGCATGCGCTGCGTGACCAGGAAGCCACCGAACACGTTTACGGCCGCCAGGGCGACGGCCAGCGTGCCGGCCACGCGCCCCGTCAAGCCTTCGGTCAGGCCCGCGGCCAGCATGGCGCCGACGATGACGATGGCCGAGATCGCGTTGGTGACCGCCATCAGGGGCGTGTGCAGCGCCGGGGTAACGGTCCAGACCACGTGGTAGCCGACGTAGATCGCCAGCACGAAGATGATCAGGTTGATGACGGTGTGGCTGATGTCCATGGTGTCTCCAGTCCGTTCTTGTCAACGATGCCAACGTCTTATTTGCCAACGTCTTACTTGCGCAGCAGTTCTCCGGCGCTGCACATCAGGGTCGCGCGCACGATCTCGTCGTCGCGGTCGATATGGAAATGGTCGTCGGCGTCGATCACCAGCTTGAGAAAATCGAGCACGTTGCGCGCATACAGGGCCGAGGCATCGGCCGGCACCAGCGTGGCCAGATCGGGTTCGCCGATGATATGCACGCCGTGCTTGAGGACAGTGGCGCCGATCTCGCTCAGGACGCAGTTGCCCCCCTGCGCCACGGCCATGTCGACGATCACGGATCCCGGCTTCATGGCCCGCACCGTGTCTTCGCCGATCAGCACCGGCGCGCGCCGGCCCGGAATCAGGGCCGTGGTAATGATGATGTCGGCCAGCTTCGCGCGCTCATGCACGAGCTGCGCCTGGCGCCGCATCCAGTCGGCCGGCATTGCGCGCGCATAGCCACCGCTGCCGGCCGCGATCTCGCGCTCTTCGTCGGTTTCATACGGCACGTCGATGAATTTTGCGCCCAGCGACTCCACCTGCTCTTTCACTGGCGGGCGCACGTCGGATGCTTCGATCACGGCGCCCAGCCGCTTGGCGGTGGCGACTGCCTGCAGGCCGGCCACGCCCACGCCCATGATCAGTACGCGCGCGGCCTTGACGGTGCCGGCCGCCGTCATCAGCATCGGCATGAAGCGCCCGTAGGTATTGGCGGCCAGCAGGATGGCCTTGTAACCGGCGATGTTCGCCTGCGACGACAGCACGTCGAGCGACTGCGCACGCGTGATGCGTAGCGCGGCTTCCAGGGCAAAGGCGGTGATGCCAGCGGCGGTCAGCGCAGCGAGATTCTCACCATCGAAGGGATCGAGCATCCCGACCAGCACCGCATCGCGGCGCATCATCGCCAGTTCGCCGGCGGCGGGACTGCGCACCTTGAGCACCAGGTCGGCGCCGAAGGCGCCAGGGGCATCGACGATGACGGCGCCGGCGGCTTCGAACGCGGCATCCGGCGCCGCCGCATGCAGGCCGGCGCCAGCCTGCACCATGACCTCATGGCGCGCGGCCAGCTTTTTCACGGTCTCGGGGGTGGCTGCAACACGGGTTTCGCCCGGCCGGGTTTCGGCCGGAATACCAATTCTCATGGATCCCTCCATTCGTTGAACTGCCGCGCCAGCAAATCTATCACGTCTTTACAGTGATTGTTCAAATATTAAATTTGCGTGGCCGATTTGATCCCTGGTAGACGCGGTGCAGGGCGCACCAGGCCATGATGGTTGTTTTTGCGACAGATCAAGCCCGATTAACCACATGCCAACGTTGCAGGAAGCGACCGGCTGAGCAAACACGGGCCTTGTCAAGGTAGAATACCGGCTCATTTTCAAGGACAGGCATGAGCGATATCTTCAAACCATCGGTTACCGTGGCAGCGATCATCGAGCACGAGGGCCGGTTCCTGCTGATCGAAGAAGAGACGAGCGAAGGTATCAAGCTGAACCAGCCCGCCGGCCATCTCGACCCGCACGAATCGCTGGAACAGGCGGTGGTGCGCGAAGCGCTCGAAGAAACGGCGCACGAGTTCATCCCGCGCTCGCTGGTGGGCATGTACATGTCGCGCTACCACTCGAAGTCGCGCAATGCCGACGTCACCTACCTGCGTTTTACCTTTGCCGGCAGCGTCGGGCGCCAGTTCGACCAGCCACTCGACGAAGGCATCCTGCGCACCATGTGGATGACGCGCGACGAAATCGCCGCCACCGTCGACCGCCACCGCAGCCCGATCGTGCTGCGCTGCGTGGACGATTACCTGGCCGGCCAGAGCACGCCGCTCTCGCTGCTGCACACCCACCCTTCGGTCTTCGAAGGCGGGATCTGAAGAATTCACTACGGACGTAACATGCGCAAGAAAAAAGTCGTGATCGGGATGTCGGGCGGAGTCGACTCCTCGGTCGCGGCCTGGATGCTCAAGGAACAAGGCTACGACGTGGTCGGCCTGTTCATGAAAAACTGGGAAGACGACGACGATTCCGAATACTGCTCGACGCGCCAGGACTGGATCGACGCGGCCAGCGTGGCCGACGTGGTCGGTGTGGACATCGAGGCGGTCAACTTCGCCGCCGAATACAAGGACCGCGTGTTCGCCGAGTTCCTGCGCGAATACCAGGCCGGCCGCACCCCGAACCCGGACGTGCTGTGCAACGCCGAAATCAAGTTCAAGGCCTTTCTCGACCATGCGATGAAGCTGGGCGCCGACCTGATCGCCACCGGTCACTATGCGCGCGTGCGCGAAAACACGGCCAGCGGCAGCTTCGAGCTGCTCAAGGCCTTCGACGCCACCAAGGACCAGAGTTATTTTCTGCATCGCCTGAGCCAGGCGCAGTTGTCCAAGTCGCTGTTCCCGCTGGGCGAAATCCCGAAAACCGAGGTGCGCAAGATCGCCGAAAAACTCCAGCTGCCCAACGCGGCCAAGAAGGATTCGACCGGTATCTGCTTCATCGGCGAGCGTCCGTTCCGCGACTTCTTGAACCGCTACCTGGCCTACAAGCCGGGTCCGATCCGGCTCGACGACGGCACGCAGGTGGGCGAGCACGTCGGCCTGTCGTTCTACACGCTGGGCCAGCGCAAGGGGATCGGCATCGGGGGCCTGAAGTCACGCAAGACCGCTGACGGCATCAGCGAGCCATGGTTCGTGGCGCGCAAGGACATCGAGGCCAACACGCTCTACATCGTGCAGGGCCACGACCATCCATGGCTGCTGTCGGACCGGCTCGAAGCCGGCCAGGCCAGCTGGATCGCCGGCCGCGCACCGGCGGCCGGCGCGCTGTCGGCCAAGACCCGCTACCGCCAGGCCGACATGGCCTGCCGCGTGCTGGCCGATGGCGACGCACGCTTCGCGCTCGACTTCGATGAAGCCCAGTGGGCAGTCACGCCGGGCCAGTCGGCTGTGCTGTACGACGGCGACGTGTGCCTGGGCGGCGGCATCATCGACGTGCGCTCAAGCGCCGCCTGACGACACATCAACGCTGGCGCGCCGCCAGCCACTCCACCAGCACGGCGGGCGCCAGCGGCCGCGCGTGCAGGTAACCCTGGACCTCGTCGCAGCCGGCCAGGCGCAGGAAATCTTCCACTTCCACCGTTTCGACGCCTTCGGCCACGACCTTGTGACCGAGGTCGTGCGACAGCTTGATCATCGTGCCCACCAGCGCGCGGCAGCGATCGTCCTGCACCAGGTTGCGCATGAAGCTCTGGTCGATCTTGACCACGTTCGCCGGCAGGCTTTGCAGGTACGACAGGCTGCTGTAGCCGGTGCCGAAATCGTCGATCGCCAGTTGCACGCCAGCGCGCCCGAGGCGTTCGAGCGTGGCCTGCGCGACCTTTGGATTGCGCATCAGCGCACTCTCGGTCAGCTCGATCACCAGGCACGATGGCGCCAGGCCGTGGTGCTGCAATTCCATCAGCACGCGATCGCAGAAATCCGGCTCTTCCAGGTTCACGGCCGAGACATTGACTGCCACCTGCAGTGCCAGACCGTCCCGGCGCCACGCGACCATCTGGCGCAGCGCCGCGCGCAAGACCCATTCAGTGGTGGCGCGCGCCAGTGACGTCGTCTCGATCACCGGCATGAATTCGCCGGGCGAGATCGCGCCGGCCGTCGGATGGTTCCAGCGCAGCAGCGCCTCGACGCCGACGCAGGCACCGTCGCGCAGGCTGACCTTCGGCTGGTACACCAGATGCAGTTCGTCCTCGCTCGCGAGCGCGGCGCCGAATTCGGTCACCAGCCAGAAGCGGCGCTGCAGGATTGCGTCGTGGTGCGACGAGAACACGCGCACGCAGCGTTCGGCCGCCAGCGCGTCGTGCGCGGCGCTGTGCATATTGCGCAGCAGGTCCAGGCCCTCGGTCTGGCCGACCGTGAACGGCGCAATGCCCACCGTCGTCGTCGTGATCAGGCGCGCCTGACCATAGCTAGCGCGCGCATCGAGCCACGACTGCATCTGCTCGCAGAACGGCTCGATCGACAGGCCGCGCGGCGCGAAGAACGCGAACTGCGTGCTGCCAACATGGTAGATCTTGCCGGCGCCGCCCAGGCGCAGCTGCGGCACCGTTTCACGCACCATGTCGTCGAGATAGCTCGACCCCATCACGCGCTGGGCATCGCTCAGTTCCTGCGGGCTGGCCAGGCTGATCAGGGCGGCGATGCGCACCTCGCCATTCGGCTCATGCAGTTCCAGGTCGTTGAAGTCGATAATGAACTGGTTGCGGTTCGGCAGGCCGCTGACCGGATCGACGCGCCCGAACGCATGCTGCAGTTCGATCTGCGCCATCACCATGGTCGCCAGGTCTGTCAGCGCCTGGCGCTCGGCCATGCTGACCTGGCGTGGTTCGGTACCGAGCACGCACATCGCGCCCAGGCAGAAGCCCTCGCTGGTCGTGAGCGGCGCGCCGGCATAAAAGCGAATCCCGCCGTCCGCCAGCGGGCTGTCGCGGAAATACGGGTCTTCCAGCAAATCGGGCACGACCAGTACTGCGCGCTCGTCGGCCACCATGGCGCACGGCGCTTTCATCCGCGGAATCGTATCGTGGGTAATGCCGACCTTCGACTTGAACCATTGGCGGTTGGAGTCGGTCAGCGAGACTGCAGCGATCGGCAAACCGAACAATTGCGCCGCCATGCGCGTGATGCGATCAAACGCCTCGCTTGGCGGGCTGTCGAGCAGCTCCAGGCGACGCAAGGCATCGAGACGGGCAGTCTCGTACTGAGGCGACGCACAGTGCGGTTGAGAGAGCGGAGAATTCATGGCAGCGGCACGCAAGCGCGTGTAAATATGACGAATATGACGAACAAGAATCTATTGTTGCTAATAACAAACTTAAGGTCAATCACTATTTTCAAACGAATCGTTGTATTCGTCATTTTTAGTTGCCTCGTGTAAAATAAAAGCAGCGAATTACACGAACGACATCATGAAAACACATGAATTTAACGATCGGATACTGACAACGCGTGAAGCAGCGCAGTTGCTCGGTGTTGCTGTCAGTACGGCGCAGGTCTGGATGGAGAGCGGCGATCTGCCGGCCTGGAAGACCCCTGGCGGCCATCGCCGGGTGCGTTACAGTGCCGTCATGCGTCTGGTGCGCGAGCGCGTCGCAGCAAAGGACGTCAACACGGCAGCTGGTGCGCCAATGGCTGCCGAGTTCCTGCCGGCGACGGCGCCTGGCTATCCGGTCCCGGCCAATGAAGCACAGCGGCTGGCAGCGCTTGCCCAAAGCGGCCTGATGGATTCGGAAGATGACGCCGCATTCGATCGCCTGACGTGGCTTGCCAGCCACGCGACGGGTTGCCCGATGGCCCTGATCGGCCTGTTGTCGGCCGAGCGCCAGTGGTGCAAATCGCGTGTCGGCGTGGAAAACCGCGAGACCATGCGTTCAATGGCCTTTTGCACTCACGTGCTGATGCAGGATGAGCCTTTCGTGGTCGAGGATGCCAGCACCGACCCGCGCTTTGCCGATAACCCGATGGTCATCGGCGCGCCGTTCATCCGCTTCTATGCCGGCTATCCGGTACGCACTGCGGAGGGGCTCACGCTGGGGTCGCTGTGCGTGCTCGATACCGAGCCACGCCGCCTGCGCGGGCGTGAGATGCGCGCGCTGCGTGAACTGGCCGTGCTCGCGTCGGACGAAGTGCAGCGGCGCGCGTAGTCCTTTTACACACGGGCGGCCAGGCGCCCTGCTATCATGCTGGTGATCAGTGCTCAGCCAGGCTTGGCCGGCGCCTGCTGCTGCTGTTTGACGAAGGCAATGACGGTATTGCGGATCGTCTTGAGCACGGTGTCGGCCTTGAACGGCTTGACGATGAAACCATGCACACCCCGCGCGAGCGCGCTCTGGACTGCCGGGGCGTCGAGCGTGCCCGAGACCAGGAACACGAGCGTCTTGGGCAGCGCCGCGCGCAGTTGCTCGACCACGTCGCTGCCGTCCTCGACCTGTTCGCGCGCGATGCAGATCACGTGCGGATGGTGCTTGACTGCCAGCGCCAACCCCAGCGCACTGGTGTGCGTGGCGCCGACCACGTCGTAACTGCCGTCGGCCAGGACAGTGCCGAGCGTTGCGCGCGAGACTGCATTTGCATCCACGATGACCGCCTTGAGCATAGCTTCACATTCCTTGTCAGTGCGCTGAAAAAATCAGCCTTCGTACGCCAGTGTCTTCCATGTCACGCCCAGACGCACGTCCAGTTTCAGCGACACCAGGCAGCGTGACATCTCCAGTATCTCACGCTCGGCGCGCAGTCTCTCGCCAAGTGGCGTCTTGAGAATGCCGGCGCCGGCCATCACGGCCTCGAGATTGCCATACGCACCCAGCAGCCGCGCCGCTGTCTTCATGCCGATCTTCGACACGCCCGGCACGCCGTCGGTCGGGTCGCCCATCAGCGCCAGCAGGTCGTGCAGTTGCTCGGGCGCCACGCCAAAGCGCGCACGCACCCAGGCGTCGTCGTGCCACTCGTTCTTGAAATGATCCCACACCAGCGCGCCGTGCGCGATCAAAGGATGCAGGTCCTTGTCGGTGGTGGCCACGACCGCTTCGCCGCGGCCTTCGGACAGCCAGCGCATCACGCCGGTGGCGATCACATCGTCGGCTTCGACCTCGGGCACCATCAGCACATGTACGCCGGCCGCGCGCAGGCGGTCGTGAAATTCGGGCAGCGCCGCGCGCAGCTCGGATGGCATCGCCGCCCTGCCCTCGCGATAGCGTGGATACAGCGCATGGCGCCAGGTCGGGCCGCCATAATCAAAAGCAGCCAGCACGTGCGTTGGCGCATGCGCCTCGAGCACGTTGCGAAACGACGAGAACGCATGGCGCAGCGCGATGCTGGCCTTCAGGTCGGAATCGGGCTCGGGGCTGGCTTCGTAGACGCGGCGCACGATGTTCAGGCCGTCGATCGCGAGCAGCTTTGCCGGGTTGGGCATGGGGTGTGGTCATGAAGAGACGTGGACGGCGCCCATCATAAACCGGTTGCACGGTCGCGGGAAGGTGGCGACCGTGGTGGCAACTGGCCCTACTTCGCGTACGCGTACTCGCCACCGCGCTCGAGCGCGCGGCGATACGCCGGGCGCGCATGGATGCGGGCCAGGAAATCGGTCAGGTTCGGATACTTGGCGTCGAGCCCGCCGCGCGAGGCAGCTGCTTCGAGCGGAAAGCTCATCTGGATGTCGGCGGCGCTGAACTCTTCGCCGGCGAACCACGGGTGCTTGCCCAGTTCGGCTTCGAGGTAACCCAGCTGCAGCGCAATCTGCGGCAGCACGAAGGTGCCCTTCACCTTGTGCGCGATGCCGCGCGCGATCGGCTTGGCAAAGAACGGCATCGGCGTGCTTTCGACCTTGTCGAACACGAGCTTGAGCAGCAGCGGCGACATCATCGAGCCTTCGGCAAAGTGCAGGAAGTGTGTGTAGCGCAGGCGCGCCGGCGTGCGGGCGGCGGGCACCAGGCGCGGGGCATCCGTGTCGGATGCGCGCGCAGTGAGGTATTCGACGATGGCGCCCGACTCGGCCACCACGAGGTCGCCATCGGTGATCACGGGCGACTTGCCCAGCGGGTGCACGGCCTTGAGTTCGGGCGGTGCCAGCATCGTCTTGGGATCGCGCTCGTAGCGCTTGATCTCGTATTCGAGTCCGAGTTCTTCGAGCAGCCAGAGGATGCGCTGCGAGCGCGAATTGTTCAGGTGGTGGACGACGATCATGGCGTGGACAGGAAAGTGGAGATGGCGGCCAGCTTAGCACCGTTGGCCATGCACCTGCAGCCCGCTAGGGCTAGCGCTAACGCTGGTGCAGCTTGATGACGCGGTGCTTGCCCGCGCCCTGCGGCGCCGGCGCCGCGGCTTTCGGGGCGCAGCTGCCGCAGCTGCCGCCACCGCAGGCGCCGCCGCTGCTGGTATCCAGCCAGCGCGCCAGCGCCGACTGGCGCCCGCCCTTGGTCAGCAGCAGCACCGCGCGCGCGCGCAGCGGGGCCGGCAGGTACTTCGCGCCCAGGTACAGCGCGGCGATGGCAACGATGACGATGACGGTCAGTTCTTGCATGGTCAGACTCCGGTGATGGCCAGCGTGACGCGGTAGACGATGAACGCCGCCACGTAGGCCAGCGCGAACATGTAGCCGGCCATGATCCAGGCGTATTTGCGGCTGCCCGTTTCGCGCGCCACGGTCGCCAGCGTCGGCAGGCAGTGCGGCGCATAGACATACCAGGCCAGCAGCGAGAGGCCGGTGGCCAGCGACCACGATTGGGCGACCAGCGGCGCCAGCGTATTGCCCACTTCATCGCCGCCCGACAGCGCGTACACGGTGCCCAGCGCGCCGACCGCTACTTCGCGCGCGGCCATGCCCGGCACCAGCGCAATGGCGATCTGCCAGTTGAAGCCGATCGGGGCCAGCACGACTTCGAGTGCGCGGCCGATCATGCCCGCCACACTGTAATAGATCGGCGGATGGGTCGCGCCTTCCGGTGCGCCCGGGAAGCTGGAGAACAGCCAGAGCAGGATCATCATGGCCAGGATCAGCGTACCGACGCGCATCAGGAAGATCTTGGCGCGTTCGAGCAGGCCCGAAGCCAGACCGCGCGGATGCGGCCAGTGATAGGCCGGCAGTTCGAGCATCAGCGCATGCTGCTTGTAGCCGTTGCGGCGCTTCATGAACCAGGCCACCGCCATTGCCGACAGGATGCCGGCCAGGTACAGCACGAACAGCACGATGCCCTGCAGGTTCATGAAGCCGCCCACGACGCGGTCCGGGATGAACGCGGCGATCAGCAGCGCATACACCGGCAAGCGCGCCGAACACGTCATCAAGGGCGCGATCATGATCGTCACCAGGCGGTCGCGCGGATTCTGGATCGTGCGCGCGGCCATCACGCCCGGGATGGCACAGGCAAACGACGACAGCAGCGGCAGGAACGAGCGGCCCGACAGGCCCACGCTGCCCATGATGCGGTCGAGCAGGAACGCCGCGCGTGGCAGGTAGCCCACGTCCTCTAACAACAGGATGAAGAAGAACAGGATCAGAATCTGCGGCAGGAACACGAGCACACTGCCCACGCCGGCGATGATGCCGTCGACGATGAGGCTGTGCAGCATGCCTTCGCCGATCCATGAACCGACCATCTGGCCAAAGGCGCCCATGCCCGCTTCGATCAGTTCGATCGGTGCGTCGCCCCAGCTGAACACGGCCTGGAAAATCACGAACATCAACAGCGCCAGGATGATCGGACCGGCGACCGGGTGCAGCACGACGCCGTCGATCTTTTCACTCAGGTTGCCGGTGTCCTTCGCCGATGAGACGGCAGCAGCCAGGATGCGGCGCACTTCGCGCTGGGTATCTTCGACCGACACTTCATCGATCGCCGACAGCGGCTTGGGCGTTACTGGCACGCCGAACGGCATGGCGTCGAGCTGGGCCAGCAAGGCCTTTTCGCCGCCGGACTGGATCGCGACCGTCTCGACGACCGGCATGCCCAGCTCTTGCGAGAGCTTGGCGGTGTCGATCTCGATGCCGCGCTTTTTGGCCACATCGACCATGTTCAGCGCCAGCACCATCGGCAGGCCGAGACGGCGCAGCTCGAGCACCAGGCGCAGGTTCAGACGCAGGTTGGTGGCGTTGACGACGCACAGGATGGCGTCGGGCGGGACTTCACCGGCGCGCAGGCCGGCCACCACGTCGCGCGTGATGCCTTCGTCGGGCGTCTGCGCATTCAGGCTGTAGGCGCCCGGCAGGTCGAGCACGCGAAACGCGCGCCCGGCAGGCGACGTGAAGCTGCCTTCCTTGCGTTCGATCGTGACGCCGGCATAGTTCGCGACCTTCTGGCGCGCGCCGGTCAGGCGGTTGAAGAGCGCGGTCTTGCCGCAGTTGGGATTGCCCAGCAGTGCGACCATTGGCGTGCGTGACGCGACGTGCGATTCCATGACTCCCATGCGACTAGTCCGCCTGGATCGAGACGAGGGCGGCTTCGAAGCGGCGCAGCGCAAAGGTGGATTCGCCGACCTTGACGGCCAGCGGCCCGCCCAGTACGCGCTTGAGCACGCGAATGCGCTCGCCCGGCACGAAGCCCAGCTCCATCAGGCGGCGCTGGACGTCGATGCCGCCCTCCTGCGCACCGGACGCAAGATGGACAACGGTGGCACTCTGGCCCGTCTTGAGCGAGTCGAGGGTTGGCAATGCGGCGTGGGTCATGGCGGCTTCCGAAAAATTGTGGCGCGTATGAGACAGCGACTGGAACGATCCCGGTATCATAAACCTAAATAGGAATTATTTCTATTTGCAGCTTGTCATTGCCAGACGGTCAAGTTCAAAAAAAGTGTGCTTCAACCGAAAATTTCGCTTGCGTTCACGGTCGAGTTTACAGAAAATAGCAACGCAAATGAGAATGATTCGCATTTTATAGACTAAACTGCAATGGTTGTTTCAAAAGGGTTGCCTCAATGATCGTCTGTGTCTGCAATAACATCTCCGACCGTGAAATCCGCCAGGCCGCCGAACTGGGCATCTCGTCGATTGCCGAACTGCGCAAGGAACTGGGCGTCGGCACCATGTGCGGCACCTGCGTCAGCTATGCACGCCAGGTGCTCCATGAGCATATCGACAGCAAGACCACCGTCACCGAAGTACGCCGCCTGCCGCAGGCTGCCTGAGCCTTCTTTGCTTGCAAGTACTGCTGGCCTCGCAATCTGTGCGGGGCTTTTTTTCGTCAATTGCGATGCGTTGACCGGGTAGTGAGAACCGTTCGCACAGTGAACTGAGAACGGTTGCTATTACGCGCAGAAATGGTACATTTCGCGTTATTTAATGCGCTTTTTCACCCGTTTTCGCGCAATTTCTAGCGTTTTAATGGCGCGCTGTTTGCTATCATGGAGGTCATTCAACACATTACCGAGGGCACCCCATGAAAGGCGATCCAAACGTCATCCGTCTGCTGAACGCACAGCTGACCAACGAGCTGACCGCGATCAACCAGTACTTCCTGCACGCGCGCATGTATCGCCACTGGGGCCTGGACAAGCTGGCGAAGAAGGAATACGACGAATCGATCGGCGAAATGAAGCACGCCGACAAGCTGATCGAACGCATCCTGATGCTCGACGCGCTGCCGAATCTGCAGGCGCTGCACAAGCTGATGATCGGCGAGTCGACGCAGGAAACGCTCGAATGCGACCTGAAACTCGAACGTGCCGCGCACGTGACGGTCAAGGAAGGCATCGGCGCCTGCGAAGCGGCGGCCGATTACGTGTCGCGCGACCTGCTGTTGATGATTCTCGAAGACACCGAAGAGCACATCGAATGGTTGGAGACGCAGCTGGACCTGATCGTCAAGATCGGTATCCAGAACTACCTGCAGACCCAGATCGGCGAGTAAGCTTTGCCGGCCGGACTCCCGCCCGGGAGTCCGGCGCTTCAGGCGCTAGCGCATCCTCAGCGCCAGCGCGTCATCCACTTGTCGTAAAACCCCATATCCTTTGGCACCGCTCCCGGCATCGCGCAGATGGCACCGGCGAATTCGTTCGCGCGCGCGAGCGTCACGTCCAGCGCCCAGCCGCGCGCTTTACCAAGCAGGAAGATGGCCGAAAAGGCGTCGCCCGCACCTACCGTGTCGATGACGAACGGCGGCGCCGGCGTGTCGTGATGCGTGACCACGCTGCCGTCGCTGCCGAAGTACACCGAACCGCGGTGGCCGAGCGTGACGATCAGCGCGTCGAGCGCAAACATTTTCAGCAAGG
Source organism: Telluria sp. LT1R51-2 (assembly GCF_059685775.1). Taxonomy (NCBI): domain Bacteria; kingdom Pseudomonadati; phylum Pseudomonadota; class Betaproteobacteria; order Burkholderiales; family Oxalobacteraceae; genus Telluria; species Telluria sp. LT1R51-2. The sequence continues at coordinate 4,041,164 of NZ_JCASIM010000001.1, forward strand.
CCTGGCACGACGCGCGCACTTCGTCCGCCGCCAGCGCCGGAGCATCCGGCTGGATCTGGAAGTGCCAGCCGAACAGCGCCTGCAACTCTTCTTCATTGACCTTGACGATATTGGCTGCCTCGAGCGAACGGGTTACGCTGCGTTCGTCGTACTGGCCGTCGCGCAGGTTCAGGTCGAGAAAGCGTGGCGCGCTGCTTGCCGCCAGCACCGCCGTCAGGGCGGCGCGCGATTGCAGGTTGCGCTGGGCCAGCATGCCGAAATAGACCATGGCCGGCTGCACCTTCGCCAGCGCAGCGCCGGCCGTGGCCGCGTCGATGAAGTCGTAGGCCTGGTGCGGCAGGATCGTGAAGCGGTGGCCGCGCGGGCCGCGCGCGACCAGCACCCGGCCGGTCTCTTCGATCGGATCGACCTGCAGCCCGGCATCGCTCATCGCAAAGCGTTCGAATTCGGCGCGCACCAGCTGGCCGCTGCGATCGTCGCCGATGCGCGTGATCGCCAGGCACGGCGCCATGAAAGCGGACAGGTGGCGCGCCACATTGAACGGCGCACCGCCGACGATCTGCTCGTTGTTGAAGTCGTCGACCAGTGCTTCGCCAAAGACGACGGTGGCCGGCGCGTGGCTGGCCATCATGCGACGACCGGCACGGTGTCCTTGAACGACTGGCGCTCGGACAGTTTGTCGAACAGGCGCGCCAGGTTCGGGTAGTCGCCGCGCCAGTCGATCTCGGGGAAGCGGAACGCGAGCCAGCCCAGCGCGCAGCCCACGGCGACGTCGGCCAGCGTGTACTGGTTGCTGCGGCAGAAGGCGCCCTCGCCCAGGCGCTCGGACATCACGCGCAGGCCGGTAGTCACCTTGCCCATCTGGCGGGCGATCCATTCGGGACTTTGCTGCGCTTCTGGCCGCAGCGTTTTTTCAAGGCGCACCAGCACGGCCGCATCGAGCACGCCATCGGCCAGCGCTTCCCAGACCTTGACCTCGGCCCGTTCGCGCCCGTTCGGCGGCAGCAGCTTGCAGACCGGCGTGAGCGTATCGAGGTATTCGGCGATCACGCGCGAATCGTACAGGGCGCTGCCGTCATCCATCAGCAGGCACGGCACCTTGCCCAGCGGGTTGGTCTGCGCGATGGTGGTGTCGGCCGACCAGACGTCTTCGAGAATGAAGGCGCAGTCGAGCTTTTTCTCGGCCAGCACGACGCGCACCTTGCGCACGTAGGGGCTGGCAATGGAACCGATGAGTTTCATGGATGTACGCAAGTGGAAATTGGCCTTCAGTATAGCATCGGGCCCAGCCGCAAAACCTGCAGCGCCGCCGCTGCGGTGCGCTGCAACATCGCAGCATTGGCAAGAGGTGGATGGCCGGCCAGTGGTAAAATCCGCGTTTTTGACCGACACGCCCGCCATGACCTCTACTGCTCTGTCGCCGACCCTGTCGGCCCTGTCCCCGCTCGATGGCCGTTATGCCACCAAAACCGACAAGCTGCGTCCGATCCTGTCGGAAACGGGTTTCATGCACCACCGCGTGAAGGTGGAAATTGCGTGGCTGCAGGCGCTGTCGCAGGCCGGCTTCGCCGAGATCAAGCCATTCTCGAACGAAGCGATCGCTCACCTCGACGGTATGGCCGCCAACTTCGGTGAGAAGGACGCGGCCCGCATCAAGGAAATCGAAGCGGTCACCAACCATGACGTCAAGGCGGTCGAGTACTGGCTCAAGGAGCAGGTGAAAGACGTGCCGGAACTGGTCGCGGCCAGCGAATTCATCCACTTCGCCTGCACCTCGGAAGACATCAACAACACGTCGCACGGCATGATGCTCAAAGCGGCGCGCGATGGCGTGATGCTGCCGGCACTGCAGGCGATCATCGCCAAGCTGACCGAGATCGCGCACACCAATGCGGCGCTGCCGATGCTGTCGCGCACCCACGGCCAGACGGCCAGCCCGACCACGCTGGGCAAGGAGATGGCCAACGTCGTCGCCCGCCTGCAGCGCGCGATCAAGCGCATCGCCGACGTTGAAATTCTGGGCAAGATGAACGGTGCGGTCGGCAATTACAACGCGCACCTGTCGGCCTATCCGGGCTTCGACTGGCCGGCATTCTCGAAGGACGTGATCGAGACGCGTCTGGGTTTGAGCTTCAACCCGTACACGATCCAGATCGAACCGCACGACTACATGGCCGAGATGTTCGACGCCTTCGCGCGCGCCAACACGATCCTGCTCGACCTGAACCGCGACATCTGGACCTACGTTTCGCTGGGCTACTTCAAGCAGAAGCTGAAGGCCGGCGAAATCGGTTCGTCGACCATGCCGCACAAGGTCAACCCGATCGACTTCGAAAACTCGGAAGGCAACCTGGGCCTGGCCAACGCGCTGCTGCGCCACATGGCCGACAAGCTGCCGGTCTCGCGCATGCAGCGCGACCTGACCGATTCGACGGTGCTGCGCAATATCGGCGTGGGCTTCGGCTACACGCTGCTCGCCTACGACAGCTGCCTGCGCGGCCTGAACAAGCTGGAAGTGAACGCAGCGCGCCTTGAGCAGGACCTGGACGCGAACTGGGAAGTGCTGGCCGAGCCGGTGCAGACCGTGATGCGCCGCTATGGCATCGAGAACCCGTACGAGCAGCTCAAGGAACTCACGCGCGGCAAGGGCATCACCCGCGACGCACTGCGTGAATTCATCGGGACGCTGGCCGTGCCGCAGGAAGCGAAAGACCTGATGCTGGCGATGACGCCGGCAAACTACATCGGGTTGGCCGCCAAGCTGGCGGCAGAGATCTGATGTCAAGCGCGATGCCGCTACACGGCGGCATCGTGCATGCATCTGCATTCATGATGCGCCGGCTCCGGCGCGTCAGTAATCCCACCTGACCTTCACCCCGACACGTCGCTCGAACTCTGCCCAATAGGTGGTCGAGCCGAATTCCGCGTGCCCGCCATTCAGATTCTCGCCATACACCGACAAGGTCAGGCCCGGCCGCAAGCGCCAGCCGAAGCGTGCATCGAGCGCCGTCGCCGACGCGATGCGTGACGCGGGCATCTCACCGGTCCGGCGCAGCGTGACATCGATCTCGCGTGCATCGTCGATGGTGTAGTGCGACCGCAGTTGCAGCGTATGCGACGGATCGCGGCGCGCCGCGGCCACGCCCATCACGTCATTGCCGCCCGGCTTGAGGCGCAGGCGCTGATGCAGCGCCGTCCAGCCGGCCGACAGGCGCCAGCGCGGCAGTGCCTGCCAGTTGCCCCATGTTTCGATGCCGCTGGCGCTGCCTTCCAGCAGACTGGCAAACTCGGCATAGCTGAAAGTGGGATCGATCTGCTGCCCGCGCAGGTGGTCGTAGTCGTGGTGGTACAGCACGACCGTGTACGACAGCCCCGCCGCCGGCTGGCCGCGGTAGCCCAGCTCGAGCACGCGCGCCACTTCGCTGCGCACGTGCGGCCCGCCGCGCAGGATGAACGGCGGCTGGCCCGGTACAAAGGCATCGACATCCAGCCGCGCCGGCGAGCGCACCGTGCGCGCGGCCGACGCCCACAACGCATGCTGGGGCGAGAGGCGCCATGACAGGCGCGCGCTCGGCAGCCATTCGATGCCGGTGTAATGGTTGTATTCGACGCGCCCGCCCAGCGTCAGGCGCCAGTCGTCGTTCAGAAAGATGTCGTCCTGCACGAACACGCTGCCCCAGCGCAGCAGGGTGCGCGCGGGCAGGAACGCGACCCAGGGGCTGTTGGTGACCCGGTCACGCGTGCTGCGGTAGTTGGCGCCCCACATCAGGTTGTGGCGGCCTTGCGTGGCCAGCGTGTGCTGGAACTGCACGTCGGCAGTCGTCAGGCGCTCGGCAAACAACGGCGGCGATTCGCGCACCGTGTGATCCAGATAAGCTTGCAGCGACACGCTGGCGCCTGCGTCAAGCGTGCGCTGCCAGCGCGCCAGCAGGTTGGCGCCATCCGAGCGCACGCGGCCAAATGTGGACGGGCCGACCGGCGTGGCCAGTTCGCCCGGCGCCGGCTGACCGAGGCGCCCGCGATTGACATTGCCGATGACCGAGAAGGCATCGTCGCCCTGGTCCCAGTCGGCGCGCATGCCCACCAGCGCGCGCCGCTGACCGTCGTCGATGCGCCCGTCGCCAACGCGCTCGCTGTCGCTGCGCCGCGTTACCTTGCCATACGCGCGCCAGGCCACGCCGCCGTCGCTCGTGCCACCCTGGCGAAATGCGGCGCCGGCCGCGCCGTCGCTGGCCCCATGCACCGCCACCATGCCGCCCTGTGTGTCGCGGGCCGAGCGCGTGCTGATGTTGATGACGCCACTGACGGCGTTCAGGCCCCACATCACGCCGCCCGGCCCGCTGACCACCTCGATGCGCGCGATGTCTTCGAGCAGCACGTCCTGCGCATCCCAGAACACGCCCGAAAACAGCGGCGTATAGACCGAGCGGCCGTCGATCAGCACCAGGATCTTGTTGGACAGGACGCTCGGCCCGCTGTTCATCCCGCGCGCGCTGATCGAGTAGGCATAACCATTGATGCGCGCCACGTGCAGATTGGGGGCCAGACGCAATACCTCGGGCAGCGAATCGGCGCCGGAGCTGCGGATGTCGTCAGCGGTGATGACGAACACCGCCGCCGATGCGTCCTGCAGGCGCTCGGGGCGCTTCGAGACCGATGTTACCTGGATGTTGGCCAGTTCTTCGATCGACAGGTTGGCCAGGTCGGCCAGGTCGACAGAATTTGTCTGACCGTGTGCGGCCGCCACGACCGGCGTGGCGCACACAAGAGCAACCCAGACAGCAGCGACACGCGCTCTGGCGGCAAACGGCATGCAGGGTATGAATGCGCTCATAACCAGATATTACATTCGGCAGAACGCGGTGGTGTATCTTTTGCAATCCGGTGTGGCTTGTTGGACGTGAAAAACCGTGTCAACACCGCAACGGCCTTTTTTGCTATAGTGAGTTAGTTCTAGCCCGTACTAATTACTTATAAGAAAAATGCGCCGCTATTCGATTCCTGCAATCGTGCTGCACTGGCTGATGGCCATCGCGATCATCGGCACCTTCACCCTTGGCCTCGTGATGACCGACATCCAGGGCATCAGCATGGCCAAGCTGCGCTACATGAGCTGGCACAAGTGGGCCGGCGTGACGATCCTGGCGCTGGCTGCACTGCGCCTGCTGTGGCGCCTGTTCAACAAGCCGCCCGCCTACCCTGCCGGACTGCCGCGCTGGCAGCATGGCGCCGCCCACGGCCTGCATCTGACGCTGTATGTGTTGATGTTTGCCGTGCCACTGTCCGGCTATTTCTTCAGCCTGGCGGCCGGCTACCCGGTCGTCTATTTCAGCAAGTTCCCGCTGCCGGTGCTGATCGGCCCCGATCCCGTATTGCGCGAGATACTGCGCGGCCTGCACTACTGGCTCAATATGCTGCTGGCCGGCCTGGTGGCGCTGCACGTGCTCGCCGCGCTCAAGCACCTGCTCATCGACCGTGACGGCATCATGCAGCGCATGCTTCCCATCCCTACCCCGAAGGAAAAAACATGAATTCCATCAAGGCTCTGCTGCTGGCCAGTCTGGTTGCCGGCAGCGTCGCTGCCGTGCAGGCCGCGCCACTCAAGACCGACCTGGCAGCCAGCGGTGTTTCGGCTGTCTTCAAGCAGATGAACGTGCCGGTGGAAGCACCGTTTCGCACGTTTGCGGCGCAGATCGATTACGACGCCGCCAAGCCGGCGGCGGCCAGCGCCAGCGTCGAGATCACGACGGCCAGCTTCGATATCGGCGACGCCATGTACAACAAGGAAGTGGCCAAGAAAGAATGGTTCAATTCGGCGCAGTTTCCGAAAGCCACCTTCGTCTCCACCAGCATCGCACCGGCCGGCGCCGGCAAGCTAACCGTGTCGGGCAAACTGACGCTGAAAGGCAAGAGCGCCAACGTCACGTTCCCGCTGACGGTCAAGGCTGCCGGTGCAAAAACCGTGTTCGAAGGCCAGTTGCCAATCAAGCGTCTGGCGTTCAATATCGGCGAAGGCGAGTGGAAAGACACAAGCATGGTCGCCGATGAAGTTGTCATCAAGTTTCGCGTTACCGCAGCACCAGCTGTTGCAGCAAAATAAGCTGTTTCACTACCACTATAGGGTGGGCGGGTTTCCCGTCCACGCGCTCAACGAAGCCTGGTCAGTTTGAACGCGTGGGCGGCATAGCCACCCACCCTACGCAGAAAAAAAACCGTCCTTTCAACTTTTTTACAGGAATTTCACCCATGAACATCAAGCACCTGATCGCAGCAGCCGCCGCCTTTGCCGCCACGTCGGCCTTCGCCGCACCAGTCACGTATGACATCGAGCCAAACCATACTTACCCGAGCTTCGAAGCCGACCACATGGGTCTGTCGGTATGGCGCGGCAAGTTCAACAAGTCGAGCGGCACCGTCACAATCGACCGCGAAGCCAAGACCGGTTCGCTGGACATCACCGTCGACATCAACAGCATCGATTTCGGTCACGAAAAGATGAACGAACACGCGAAAAAGCCTGACATCTTCGACGCTGCCAAGTACCCGACCGCGACCTTCAAGTCGAAGGCAATCAAGTTCACGGGCGACGTGCCGACCTCGGTCGACGGCGAACTGACCCTGCACGGCGTGACCAAGCCGCTGACCCTGCAGATCAACAAGTTCAAGTGCATCATGCACCCGATGCTGAAGAAAGACGCCTGCGGCGCCGACGTGGTTGGCACCTTCAAGCGTGATGATTTCGGCATCAACTTCGGCCTGCCGAACTTCTCGCCGGAAGTGAAGCTGGCAATCCAGGTGGAAGCAGTGAAAAAGTAATCTGGTTCGACCATGAAAAATCCCCGCCGGTTCACACCGGCGGGGATTTTTTTTGATCAGCGCTCTGACGAATCAGTGCTGCTCAGTGCAGCTCAGTGCTGCTCAGTGCTGATTAACGGCCATCACGGTCAAAGTCGCCCGGGATCGCGCGCTCGACACGGTGCCAGCCGGCGCGGGTGGCCGACTTGGCCTGGTCCCAGCTCAGGCGCGAATTACCTTTCGAACGATCCCACTCGGTCGACAGACGACCTTCGTTGGCATCGTAGCCACCGTCGTACTTGTCATAGTTGTTGTAGCCCAGTGCGTAGGCTGGCTCGTAGTCGTCATAGGTGTAGCCTGGCGTGTAGTAAGGCTGGGTCTGGTACTCGTTGCGCCAGTAGTCATTCTCGGCCTTCGGATTGACCACGTGGCCCACGCCCTTGCCTGCTGCGCCGCCGACCATGCCGCCGATCGCTGCGCCTGCCGCCACGCCCAGTGGGCCGGCTGCTGCACCGATCACCGCGCCAACCGTCGCGCCGCCGCCAGCGCCGACGCCTTGCGCCAGGTTATGGTCGCTCAGTTCATCGGTCGCTTTTGGATTGACCACTTCGCCCGCGCCACGGCCGGCTGCACCGCCTGCCAGGCCGCCGACGACAGCGCCTGCTGCCATGCCAATCGGACCGCCAACAGCACCGACCAGTGCGCCCGCTGCTGCGCCCGAACCTGCGCCCACGCCCTTGGCCAGATGGTGCTCGGACAGGTCGTCATTGGCTTTTGGATTGACCACTTCAGCTGCGCCCTGGCCGGCGATGCCGCCAGCGATGCCGCCGACAACCGCGCCTGCTGCCATGCCGATCGGACCGGCAACGGTGCCGACGGTCGCGCCCAGTGCGGCGCCGCCTGCCACGCCCAGGCCAGCGCCCAGCACGTGCGAGCCACCCTGTTCGGTCCACGATTTGTGAATGTGCGCTGCATCTTCATCCGAACGTGCATTCACGCCCAGCAGGATGCCGCCACCCTTGATGCCTTCTTCATAGTGCTGTGCGCGTTCTTCAGGAATACCGGCACCGATCAGTGCGCCGATCAGGCCACCGGTGATACCACCCGCGCCAGCACCGGCCAGCGCCGCTGCCAGAGGACCGGCGACGACCAGGCCCAGGCCTGGCAGCACCAGCGTGGTGCCCACTGCTGCGATACCGGCCAGCACGGCGCCGATGGTGCCGCCGATACCGGCGCCAATGCCCGCGCCTTCAGCCGCCTTGGTGCCCAGTTCGGTGTCCGTGTCGGCGAAGTGGGTCTGACGGGTGGAGTCGGACATCATCAGGTTGACGTCATCGCGGTTGTAGCCGCGCTCGGACACGGTGCCATACGCACGCTCGGCGCTGGCACGGTCAGGGAACAGGCCAGTGACCATGCGCTGGTTATCCGTGGTGCGGGTGGTATCGAAGCTGCTCATGATGAATCCTTTGCTGGTTGGTTTCGGCAGCCGGCTACTGATGAGCTGTTGCTGCCAAGGACCTTCACCATAGGCCCCGTCTTCGCATGACTCTGTTCGATGACGCACGTTCGGATGACTGACAGCATCTTGCCGCAAAGAATTTTCATGGCGATGCAAATTCGTCATCGAAGGTACGCTGCCGCACCGACCCGCGTTTGTAGCGTCTTTAGACTTTTTCACATGGTCACGGCATTCGTTGGCCCTGGGGATCTGTCTTTTTACTTGAGGAGGAAGCACCATGTTATTCATTATCTGGATCGTCGTTGGCGGTATTCTGGGTTGGCTGGCCAGCATGGTCATGAAAACCGATGCCGAGCAAGGCATCATCCTGAACGTCGTGGTCGGTATCATCGGCGCCTTCCTGGGCGGCTGGTTGCTCTCGCCACTGTTCGGTACCGGCACCATCAATTCCGACGACTTCAGTGTTGCTTCGCTCCTGGTCTCGTTCTTGGGTGCAGTTATCCTGCTGGCCATCGTGAATCTGCTGCGTCGCGGTCGCGTTCGCTAATATGGTGGTTCGCCACCCATAAAAAACCAACGCCCTGTGCGTTGGTTTTTTTTCCTCTGCGATTTTACTGATGAGCTCAAAAAAGTTCTGGACACTGTTGCTGACAGTGGCCGCCACCCTCGTGCTGGGGGTGCTCGCATTGAATTTCATGCCGGGCGAAAAACAGATCGAACGCCAGCTGACACGGCAGTACGACACGGCCGATCCGCAGTTCCGCCGCTCGCTCGGCGTGTTGCTGGGTCCACCGATCATCGAAGGCAACCAGGTCGACGCACTGCTCAATGGCGACCAGATTTTCCCGGCGATGCTCGAGGCCATTCGTGGTGCGAAAAAAACGATCACGCTGGAAACCTACATCTACTGGTCGGAATCGATCGGCACCGAGTTTTCAGAGGCCCTGTCCGAGCGCGCGCGCGCCGGGGTCAAGGTGCACGTGATGCTCGACTTCATGGGCAGCATGAAGATGGACACCGCCCAGGTCGACAAGATGAAAGCGGCCGGCGTGCAGGTGCAGCGCTATCACAAGCCGGTCTGGTGGAAGCTGGCACGCATGAACAACCGCACCCACCGCAAGCTGCTGATCATCGACGGCACGGTCGGCTTTACGGGCGGCGTGGGCATTGCCGACCAATGGCGCGGCAACGCGCAGGACAAAGACCACTGGCGCGACAGCCACTTCCGCGTCGAAGGCCCGGTCGTCGGACAGATGCAGGCCGTGTTCAACGACAACTGGACCAAGGCCACGGGCGTCGTTCTCGATGGCCCGGCGTACTTCCCGCCGCTGCAGGCAAAAGGCACGATGCCGGCGCAGATGTTCTCCAGCTCGCCCACGGGCGGCAGCGAGAGCATGCACCTGATGTACCTGATGGCGATCACGTCGGCGCGCGAGACGATCGATCTGTCGGCCTCGTATTTCGTGCCGGATGAACTGACGGTGCGTACGCTGATCGCCGCCGCCAAGCGCGGCGTGAAGGTACGCCTGATCACGCCGGGCCACATCATCGATTCGGATCTGGTACGCGCCGCCTCGCGCGACCGCTGGCCCGAGTTGCTGGCGGCCGGCGTGCAGGTTTCGGAATACCAGCCGACGATGTACCACGTCAAAACGCTGATCGTCGACAAGCTGCTGGTGTCGGTGGGCTCGACCAACTTCGACAACCGCTCGTTCAGTATCAATGACGAGGCCAACCTGAACGTGCTCGATGCCGGGTTTGCGACGCAGATGACGGACGTCTTTGATGCCGACTGGAAGCTGGCCAAGCCGGTAACGCCGCAGGCCCTCGCCAAGCGGCCATGGTGGGAACACGTGAGCACGTGGTTCGCGTCGCTGTTCGAGGCGCAGTTGTAAGCGCCGTCGCAGGCGCCGTTGCAAAGGAGCCCGCGCCGGGACAGGCGCGGGCTTTTTCATTGGCGTGGCTGAAATACAGGTTGACGATCCGATAGCGGATTAACCATACTCACGAACACTCCCCGGAGTCCGTAACTATCCCTTCCCAACCAGACCAAAGCGCATGAAAAAGACCCTTCTCTCGCTCGCCATCCTGACCAGCTTCGCCGCCCAAGCGGACGAAGGCATGTGGATGCCGCAACAGCTGCCACAAGTAGCCAAGCAATTGAAAGCCGCCGGCCTCAAGCTGGATCCGGCAAATCTGACCAAGCTGACTGAATTCCCGATGGGCGCGATCGTGAGCCTGGGCGGCTGCTCGGCGTCGTTCGTCTCGCCGCAAGGTCTGGTCGTGACCAACCACCACTGCGTCTACAACAGCATCGCCGTCAACTCGACGCCCGAGCGCGACCTGCTGGCCAACGGCTTCCTGGCCAAGACCATGGCCGACGAGCTGCCGGCCTCGCCCGGCAGCCGCGTATATGTCACCGACGAAGTGGCCAATGTCAGCGCCCAGGTCATCACCCCTGAAGTCGCCAAACTGACCGGCAAGGCCCGCATCGACGCCATCGAAAAGAACCAGAAAACCCTGGTGGCGGCCTGCGAAAAAGATGCCGGCTACCGCTGCACCGTGGCCAGCTTCTACGGCGGCCTGGAATTCTATCGCCTGAAACAGCTCGAAATCCGCGACGTGCGCCTGGTGCATGCACCGGCGTCCGGCGTCGGCAAATTCGGCGGCGACACCGACAACTGGATGTGGCCACGCCACACGGGCGACTACGGCTTCTACCGCGCGTATGTCAGCAAGGATGGCAAGTCGGCCGAGTTCTCGAAGGACAACGTGCCGTACCAGCCAAAGCACATCATCAAGATCGCCAAGGACAACCCGAAAGAAGGCGACTTCGTGATGGTGCTGGGTTACCCTGGCCGCACCAACCGTCACCGCCTGCCGTCCGAAGTGGCGTTCACGTTCGACTGGAACTACCCGGCCTTCATTCAGGCCTCGAGCGAGACGCTGGCCATCATCGACCGCGAAACCAAGAGCGATCCGGCCGCCAAGCTGAAATACGCAGGCCAGATCGCGGGCGTGAACAACTACTACAAGAATCGCAAGGGTATGCTGGTCTCGTACCAGGGCAGCGACTTCCTGCAGCGTAAAACGGCCGAGCACAATGCGCTCAAGGCCTGGGTCAATGGCGACGCCGCGCGCAAGGCGCAGTACGCAGCCGACATCGACACCGCTGAAACCCTGATCGCCGAACGCGATGCGGGCACCAAGAAGAGCTTCTTCCAGACCTACGCACAACCGAAGTTCCTGTCGTCGGCACGCACGCTGTACCGCCTGGCCAACGAGCGCACCAAACCGGACGCCGAGCGCAAGACCGGCTACCAGGAACGCGACCTGCCACGCCTGACGTCGATCGTCGAAGGCCAGGACCGCACCTACGACGAAAAAGTCGACAAGGCGCTGGTGCTGAACTTCCTGACCAAGTACAACGCGCAACCGGCCGCCGAACACGACGCCGCCTTCGACGCCGCACTGGGCATCCGCGCCGGCATGAGCGAGGCCGAACTGAAAGCCGCACTGGACCGCATCTATGCAGGCTCGAAACTGGCCGACAAGGCAGCGCGCACCGCGTGGCTGAAAAAGACGCCAGCCGAGTTCAAGGCATCGAACGACAGCTTCATCAAGGCAGCGGTCGCGATGTACGACGCCGACATGAAGGATGAAGAAAAGCAGGAAGAGTCGGCCGGCAAGATCCAGCAAGCCTACGGCAACTACATGAAGGCCAAGATCGCCTACATGAACAGCCGCGGCCAGGCCGTCTACCCGGACGCCAACAGCACGCTGCGCGTCACCTTCGGCAAAATCGCCGGCCGCCCGCAAGGCGCCGACGGCACCACCGGCTGGACCGCATTCACCACCGTGGCCGGCGTCACCGCCAAGCACACGGGCGAAGGCGAGTTCGACGCACCGGACAACCAGCTGGCTGCGATTCAGGCGAAGAACTTCGGCAAATACGTCGACCCGAAACTGAAAACGCTGCCAGTGAACTTCCTGGCGACGCTGGACATCACGGGCGGCAACTCGGGTTCGGCTGCACTGAACGCCAAGGGCGAGCTGATCGGCCTGGCATTCGACGGCACGCTCGACTCAATCATTTCGGATTGGGACTTCAACAAGGCCATGACCCGCTCGATCCAGGTCGATACCCGCTACATGCTGTGGAATATGCAGTATGTCGACAAGGCCGATAACCTGCTGAAAGAAATGAACGCGCTGTAAATCTCGCGTCGTTAATTTTGCCGAAGGCCGCGCTACCGCAAGGAGCGCGGCCTTTTTAATACCCCAAACAAATCCCCAACAATTAGGGTCAGAGTCGAATTGTTTGACAACTTTTGCGGATGAGCCGTTAATTCGACTCTGACCCTAGTTATCTCTAGGGCAATTGGCCAATAATTCGACTCTGACCCTAATTAATTTTTATCTAAATTTGGCGGGTTTGGATAGCTGCAGGAAATTAATACCGAGAGTATTTGGATACGCCGTAACTTCTACCGAACTCAAGCAGAAAACCACCGCAAAAACAATTAGGGTCAGAGTCGAATTGTTTGACAACTTTTGCGGATGAGCCGTTAATTCGACTCTGACCCTAGTTATCCTGCGGGCAATTGGCCAATAATTCTACTCTGACCCTAATTGAAGGATGGCGGTGAGTTCAGTGGTGATTTGGGTAGCCAGGCGGTGGATGTGGAGGCCGTCGACGAAGCCGTGGTGGGCCTGGACCGAGAATGGCAGCGTCAGATTGCCGTTGGAGGCATCGCGGAAGCGGCCCCAGGCCAGCGAGGGGATGTCGGGCTGCGCCAGCACCGCGGTCGGGTGCTGGATCGATGTGAAGTCGAGCCAGGGGATGCAGGTGACGAAGACTTGCTCTTTCGCCTGACGCGGTGACAGGGCGGCGTACTGCGTGTTCAACGCGGTCATGCCGGCGGCTTCGGCGCCGGCGGCGCGGCTGCGAGCGACGAACGTGTGCAGGTCGTCGGACCACGCGAACATCGCGAAATTGAGGTCGTCGTTGGCGTTCGTGACCGTGAACGATGGGGTCAGGCGCTCGATGCGAATGACCTTGCCGTCCACGATGCGGTAGCAGAAGTTCTCGATCTTCAGCACCGCGCGCAGCGTGGCGCACAGCAGCACGTGGAATGGCGCCAGGCCCTGCGCGCGGCACCAGGGACGAAAGTCCGGCAGCGTCAGCGTGAAGCACAGGTTCAGCGCCGGGCTGTCCATGCTGTCGAACAGCGCGAAGCGGTCGCGCCGTCGTTCGAACTTGTCCATCGTGATCGCCAGCCGCTTACGCCTGCGGTTTGTTCAGGCGGCTGTTGCGCATGCTGTAGACGAAGTAGGTCACGACCGCCACGCCCATCCAGATGAAGAACACACGGAACGTCGTGCTCGACAAATCCTTCATGATGTACAGGCAGGCCAGAACCGACAGCCCCGGCACCACATACGGGCCGAACGGCACGCGGAAGCCCGGTGGCGCGTCAGGGCCCTGCTTGTGGCGGATCACCGGCACCGCGATCGATACCACCATGAACGCCGTCAGCGTTCCCATGCTGACCATGTCCCACAGGAAGGTCGAGTCGACCGTGCCCGCCACCAGACCCACGACGGTGCACACGATGATCGTATTGGCCACCGGCGCCTGCGTGCGCGGGCTGACTTTCTGGAACACCTTCGGGATCAGGCCATCGCGGCTGATCGCGTAGAGGATGCGGGTCTGGCCGTAGATCGTCACCAGCGTCACCGAGAACACCGATACCACGGCGCCGGCCGACAGGATCAGCGCCGGCCAGGCCTGGCCCGTCACGTTCTGCAGGATCACCGACAGGCCGGCTTCCTGGCCTTCGAACAGGTGCGCCGGCTGCGCGCCCATCGCGGCAATCGCCACCAGCATATAGAACACGGTCACGATGACCAGCGCCGACAGGATCCCGATCGGCACGTTGCGGCGCGGGTCCTTGACCTCTTCGCCGGCAGTGGCGATGGTGTCCAGGCCAATGAACGAGAAGAACACGGTGCCGGCAGCGGCGGTCACGCCGGCCATGCCCGCGTAACCCTTGCTCTCGTCCATATTGAAGAATGGCTGGAAGTTGTTGGCGTCAAAGCCGGTGAACGCGATCGCGGAAAAGAACACCAGGATCGCCAGCTTGATCATCACCATGATGGCGTTGGTCGTGGCCGATTCCTTCGTACCGCGCACCAGCATGATGCCGCACATGATCACGAGCAGGATCGGCGGCAGATTGATGTGGCCCGGATTGAACGAGACATTATGGTGGTCCGATACGAACATCGGCGAGCGCAACTCGATGGGTATCTGCCAGTGGAAGGCGTTGAGCAGGAAGTTGTTCAGGTAATCGGACCAGCCGATCGACGTCGCACTGGCCGCCAGCCCGTATTCGAGCAGCAGGCAGGCGGCGACGATGAATGCCGCGAATTCGCCCAGCGTCGCATACGCGAACGAGTACGAGGAGCCCGATGCCGGCACGCGCCCGGCCAGTTCGGCGTAGCAGAGCGCAGTCAGGCCGGCGGTGATCGCCGCGAGCAGAAACGAGAGGACGACGGCAGGACCGGCCTTCGGCACTGCTTCGACCATCGTGAAAAAGATGCCGGTACCAATCGTGGCGCCCACGCCGATCATCGTCAGCGGGAACAGCCCGAGCGAGCGATGCAGGCCGGGCAAGGCGCCGGCAACGCCAACGGATGTGCCCTCGTCGTGATGGCGTCCCGCCGGTTTGGTACGTAGCAGCTTTTGGCCCAGAGTCTGATTCACGGCGAGTCCTTCAGTACGCGGTTGCAATCGCGTTCGACGCCGCCGGTAAGCAGTCCCCAAACGCAGTCTCAAAACGAAGCTGCGATTATAGGGGACTCTGCTGTCGCTGAAGACATTTTGTTTGCACGCGCGACAAGACCTCAATCGAGCAGGTGGATGCGCTCGCCCGTCATGCTGCGCTGGGCCGGCTGGCCATACACGCGGATGCCGCCCGAGCCCGAGGTACGGGCAAACAGCGACTGCCTGACCGTGGCCCGGATGCTGCCGGCGCCGCTCGCACCCAGGTCGGCATCCTGCGTCGTCAGGCCCGCCAGATCGGCGCTGGCCGAGCCGCTCACGCGGGCGTTGAGCGAGCGCACCGCGCCGCTGGCCTCGAGCGAACTCGATCCACTCAGCTCCATGCGCGCAACCTCGCCGTTAACGGGTCCGACGCGCATCCGGCTCGACCCGGACAGCGTGACATCGATGCTGTTGCTGGTGAGCCGGGCCGCATCCAGCAGACCGGAGCCGCTCGCGCGCGCATGCAGGTTGCCCGCCGTACCGGCCAGCGTCACGCTGGCCGAACCGCTCTTGCGCACATCGAGCGGCGCCCCATTCAGGCCGCCCACGTCGACGCGGGTCGCGCCCGACGCGTGCACCTCGGTCAGGCGCGGCGTCGTGTAGATGATGCGTAGCAGCGTCTTGCTGCGCACGTTCTGCTCGGACCAGATGCGCAGCGTGTCGCCCTGCGTCTCGGTGCGAATCAGCGGCAGCAGGTTGCTGTCGGCTTCCACCACCAGCGACGCGACCGGCCCCACACGCACATCGACCGGCAGCGCGCCGCTCACGTCCAGTGCCGGCAGCGCCGCGATGGCGCGGGCATCGCGCGCCGCGATACCGTTGCCCTCTGTCGTCCCGCTGCTCCACGACGTATGAACGCGCATGTCGCTGCCATCCTGCGGCGCGACGATGATGGCGCAGCCGGCAAGGGCAGCAAGAGCGGCAGCAAGGGCGATGGGGGTACGCATGGCAGTCCTGACAGGTGGTTGTTCGATTGATGGCACTCTACCAACCGCCCTGCCCCCTAACGTGCTGGATGCGACAAACTGCAAAAACGGCGCCGTGGACTGCATGCCCCCGGCGCGAACCGTGTCAGCCCTTGCCTGGCCGCGTGGTATCGAACAGCGTCTTGAATTCGTGCGGCTGCGAGCGCCAGTACTGCGGCGGCGCGCTGACCTGCGCCTCCAGTTCGGCCGCCGCGTGCCACGGCCAGCGCGGGTCGTACAGCATCGCGCGCGCCAAAGCGATGACGTCTGCCTGGCCCGCCTGCAGGATGGCTTCGGCGTGGCGCGCCTCGGTGATCAGGCCCACGCCGATCGTCGGCAGGGCCGTGTCATGCTTGATGCGTTCGGCGAAGCCGATCTGGTAGCCCGGCTCCACCGGAATCTTCTGGGCAGGCGACACGCCACCGCTCGACACGTGGATGAAGTCACAGCCGATGCGCTCCAGTTCCTGCGCAAAGCGCACGCTCTGCTCGAGGTCCCAGCCGCCATCGACCCAGTCGGTGGCCGAGATGCGCATCCCGAGCGTCATTGACGGCACGGCGGCGCGCACGGCCGCGAACACCTCGAGCGGATAGCGCATGCGGTTCTCGAGCGAGCCGCCGTATGCGTCGGTGCGGTGATTGGCCAGCGGCGAGAGGAACTGGTGCAACAGGTAGCCGTGGGCGCCGTGCAGCTCGATCGCATCAAAACCCAGCGCGTGTGCGCGGCGTGCACCGGCAACAAAACCGTCGCGTACCCGCGCCAGGCCGGCGGCATCGAGCGCCAGTGGCGCGGCGTCGCCCTCGGTATGCGGTACAGCGGACGGGCCTTCGGTCTGCCAGCCGTTGGCCGCATCGGGGGCGATCTGCGCGCCACCTTCCCACGGCACGTTCGTCGATGCCTTGCGGCCCGCGTGGCTCAACTGGATGCCGATCTTGATCGGTGAATGACGACGCATCGCCGCCAGAATCGGCGCCAGCGCGTCGGCATGGGCGTCGGACCACAGGCCCAGGTCATTTGGCGAGATACGGCCTTCCGGCACGACGGCCGTGGCCTCTAACGTGATCAGCGCGGCGCCGGACAGCGCCAGGCTGCCCAGATGGATCATGTGCCAGTCTGTGGGCAGGCCATCGACAGCGGAATACTGGCACATCGGGGCGATGGTGATACGGTTGGACAGCTCGAGGGGGCCGAGCGAGTACGGCGAAAACAGCATGGTCATGGTGGCTC
Organism: Telluria sp. LT1R51-2; assembly: GCF_059685775.1. NCBI lineage: Bacteria > Pseudomonadati > Pseudomonadota > Betaproteobacteria > Burkholderiales > Oxalobacteraceae > Telluria > Telluria sp. LT1R51-2. The sequence continues at coordinate 4,058,439 of NZ_JCASIM010000001.1, forward strand.
CTGCATATCAAGAGCACCAGTCTAGCCCGACATGAAAATTCGTGTCGTCAACCAAAAAAAGCTGGGGTCAGGTCTGACATTCGGACACGATCTCGACAATCGCGTAGTGGGAACCAGCTGGCACCGGGCCATGCTAATACTGGGCAAGACACTGTTGGAAGTGGCTAAGGCTGAGGTCGTGTCCGAATGTCAGACCTGACCCCGGCTGTAAGGCTGAGGTCGTGTCCGAATGTCAGACCTGACCCCGGCTTTGTTATGGAAATACGTATCATCGCCCAAAGAAAAAACGGGCCGCGGCCCGCTTGGTCTTACCCGATGCGTACCACCATGATTCCGGCGCGCAGGCCTACCCGCACATCCGGGTTCGGGAACACGACCAGTTCTTCGTCGTGCTGCACCGTGTAGGTCGTTGCGCCATCCTGCGCGATGACGTCACCTTTTTGCATCGGCGTGAAGTTCCAGGTCTCGCGCCCTACCCGCATGCTGAACGCGTCGGAGAGCTTGATGATCGACTGCGCTGTTGCGAATACGCGCGGTGGCGACGTTGCTGGCTGCGCCGGCTGCCCGCGCAGCAGGCGATCCAGCGCGCTGGACGCAGCGGCGAACTGCGACAGGTCATTCTGCCCCAGCGTGCCGACACGACCCAGTTCGACCGTGCTGCTGGCCGCGCCGAGATGCTCGGCCGTGAAGTAGCTGTAGGTGCCGGCCGATTCGGGATTCATGATGATCGCTTCGATCCCTGCCTCGCCCAGCCACCCCATCAAGCTTTCGCGCGCGGCATCCGCAATCAGTTCCGGCACGATCGCGAACATCGGATAGTGCGACGGCCTGATCGCCGTGTGCAGGTCGAGGTGCCAGCGCGCCGGGCCGCTGCCCTCGAAAAACGCGCGGGTCGCCTCGATCAGCACATCGGCGCGCCCTGCCTCGAACGTCCCGGCGAGCGAGCCGCGTTCGGTGCGGAACATCCGGTTCAGGTCGGCGTCGATGAAACGCTTGCCGGCGCGGATGGCGTCGATATGCCCGACACACAGCATCAGGTCCACCGCCAGCGCGCTGGCAGAGCGTGACAGCGCATCGACCAGATACGCCACCATCTCGATCGGCCCCGTCTCGTCGCCATGCACGCCGACCGACACCAGCACGCTGGGGCGATCGGCGTCCGGCGTTGCGGCGCGCACCGTCAGGATGCCCGATGCCGGCAACCCGACGACAAAGCCGACATCACGAAAACGCTGCGCGACCGCGCCGAAGTCCGCTTCGGCCAGCGCGCGCACCGCTTCCGGCAATCCTGCTGCGGCTGGGGTGCTCATCTCACTGCTCATCTCAGTGCGCACCTTATGCAGCCAGACGCTCTGGCGAGAGGCCTTCCGACAGCGCCCACACGTCCAGCATCGCCTGCTCCAATTCGGTCGGCGGGACAAAGCCCGTCAGGCCGCGCGCGGCGGTCACTTCGTCCACCGCTGCCTGCATGTCGTTGCCGTTGTGGCCCGCATGCTCGATCACCTGCAGCAGCAAGCGCTGTTGCGCGCGGCGCAGCGATTGCAGCGCGTAGTTGCGCAGCTGTTCCTGCGACTTGCTCTGCGCCGGCAGCTTCAGGCCCAGTTCCAGCGTGTCGATGCCGACCTGCTGGCGCAGCAGCGTGCCGACCTGCAGGAACTGCAGCAGCGACATGCCTTCTGGCCGTGGCACCGAGACCGCCGCGAACAGGAACGAAGCTTGCGACTCGATGATCTCGACCGCCTTCCACGCCGCTGCAAACTGCGGTGGCAGGCCGGTGTGGCCATCGGCCTCGGAGCGGAACTTGGCGGCCGCGCTTTCGTCAGCTTCGGCGAACAGCGTCGAGAGCTCGTCCAGACCTTGCGAGCCTGGCGGCAGCGACAGCACGCCTTCGATCGTGGCGCGTTGCAGCGCGCGGGTGCGGTTGTCGACCGAGACCGACACGTCGCGCGGCACCACCAGGGCGTCAGCGTCGAGCGCATCGAACACCGGCGCCAGGTGCAGCGCAGCCCAGGCCTTGGCCCACGCCTTAACGACTTCGGTGTCGTCGATGCGGTGTTCCAGCGCCAGGTCGCGCAGCATCAGCGGGCCGCAACGATTGACGGCTTCGTTGGCCAGCACGGTGGCGAGGATGGCGTTGGCGAGCGGATGGTCCAGCGGATCGCGGGTGGCGACCAGCTGCGCCGGGAAGTAAGGCCGCAGCAATGCATCGGCCCAGACTTCGTCGGTCAGCGGCAGCGCAGCCAGCGTGCGCTTGAAGCGGTTCTTAACGTTGGCAATGACCACCGCCAGTTCCGGCGCCGTCAGGCCCAGGCCCAGCGCCTTGCGGCGCAGCAGTTCGGCGTCGCTCGGGAGCTGTTCGAGCTCGCGCGAGACGGCGCCTTCGGCCTCCAGGTTGGCGATCAGGGCGATGTAGCCGTCGACCACCGCGCCTGTGGCTTGCGCCTGTACTTCGCGCGTCAGCAAATGGGTCTGCAGCGTGTTGTCGCGCAGGACCAGGCGCTCGATCTCGCCCGTCATTTCGTTCAGCGTGCGATTGCGGTCGGTTTCCGACAACTGGCCGGCATTGACTTCGGTATCGAGCCAGATCTTGACGTTGACTTCATGGTCCGAGCAATCCACGCCGGCCGAGTTGTCGATCGCATCGGTGAAGATGCGGCCACCGGCGAGCGCGAATTCGATGCGACCGGCCTGGGTCGCGCCCAGATTGCCGCCTTCGCTCACCACCTTGCAGCGCAGCTCATTGCCGTTGACGCGGATCTGGTCGTTGGCGCGGTCCTTCACTTGTGCGTGCGTCTCGGTCGAGGCCTTGATATAGGTGCCGATGCCGCCGTTGTAGAACAGGTCGACCGGCGCCTTGACGATGCGGTGCATCAGTTCTTGTGGTGCCAGCGATGTCTCTTCGATCTGCAGCGCTTCGCGGATCTGCGGCGAGAGTTCGATCGAGCGGGCATTGCGCGGATACACGCCGCCGCCTGCCGAGATCAGGCTCTTGTCATAGTCTTCCCACGACGAGCGTGGCAGCGCGAACATGCGCTCGCGTTCCTTGAACGAGACTTCGACGTCCGGCGTCGGGTCCAGGAAGATGTGGCGGTGGTCGAACGCCGCCACCAGTTTCAGCTGGCGCGACAGCAGCACGCCGTTGCCGAACACGTCGCCCGACATGTCGCCCACGCCGGTCATCGTGATCGGGTTGTTGGCCAGGTCGTGGCCCAGTTCATAGAAGTGGCGCTTGACCGCTTCGAACGCGCCCTTGGCGGTGATACCCATCTTCTTGTGGTCGTAGCCGTTCGAGCCACCCGACGCAAACGCGTCGCCCAGCCAGAAGCCACGCTGCACGGCGATGCTGTTGGCGATGTCCGAGAACGTCGCGGTGCCCTTGTCGGCTGCCACCACCAGGTACGGATCGTCCTGGTCGTGACGCACGGTTGCCTCTGGCGGCACGATCTCGCCGCGCACGCGGTTGTCGGTCACTTCCAGCAGGCTCGCAATGAACAGGCGGTAGACGGCTTCGCCCTCGGCGGCGACCACGTCGCGCGCTGCATCCTTCGGCATCTGCTTGCAGACAAAGCCGCCTTTCGAGCCAGCCGGCACGATGACAGCATTCTTGACCATCTGCGCCTTCACCAGGCCCAGCACCTCGGTGCGGTAGTCTTCCATGCGATCCGACCAGCGCAGGCCGCCGCGGGCGACCGGGCCGCCGCGCAGGTGCACGCCTTCGAAGCGGCGCGAGAACACATAGATTTCGCGGAACGGTCGTGGCTCCGGCGCCAGCGCCAGGTCGCTCGTGTCGACCTTGAAGATGATCTTTTCGCCGCTGTTCTGGAAGTAGTTGGTGCGCACGGTGGCCAGCGCCAGGTCGATCAGCGCCGCCATAATTTCTTCGGTGTCGGCGTGATTCACGCCCGGCAGGCTGGTTTTCAGCAGGTACAGCGCGCTGCTGCCTTCATTGCGTTGTTCTTCAGTCAGCGCCGGATCGAAGCGCTGCATGAAGCCGTTGACGAATTCCTTGACCAGGCCAGGCTGGGCGCGCAGCGTTTCGGCCATGTAGCGCACCGAGAACTTCGAGCCGAGCTGACGCCAGTAGCTGATGTACGCGCGTACCAGCTGTACTTCGCGCAGCGAAAGGCCGCCTTCGATCGTCAGGCCGTTCATGCGGCCATCTTCGGCCTCGTCGTTGAACAGGGCAGAGAACAGTTCTTCAGCCACTTTGCCGATGCCCGGCTTGGTGAGTTTGGCGGCGCTTTCGGCGTCGACCGACAGCGCGGTCACGTAACGGCGCACGCCATCCAGACCCGTGTGGCGGAAGGTCTGCTCGCGGTCGACCGCGATGCCGGCGTTCTGCAGCGCTGGCAGGATGCGCGACAGCGACGGCACGGTCTCGCTCGAGTACAGGCGGATCGAGGTACCGGCAGCGTCATCCTGCTCGATGCGCGCAGTCACGCGGTCCGGACGGCAGCGCGTCAACAGCGCGTGCACGTCGCGGAACGCCGTTTCGGGCGCCGTGGCGGAGACAAAACTCACCGGCAGCGTTGGCACCACCTTGCGCATCAAGCTGCGCAGGCGGCTTTCGTCGACGCTGTTGGTCAGCTGGGCAAAGCGGTCATGCCAGCCATCGAGCACGCCCAGCAGCGGCGCCTGCAGATCGGTTTCCAGGTCGAGCGGATAGCGGGCCGCATGCGCGATCAGGTACACGCGCGCCAGCGGGCCATCGGCCACCAGGGTCTGGACGTCGACGTCGCGCGCGCCCGAGCTTTCCTTCAGGGCGGCTGCCAGGCTCGCGGCCACGGCAGCGCTGAAGCGCTCGCGCGGCAGGTACACCAGCACGTTCAGGTGACGGCGATACACGTCGCGGCGTGCGAACACCTTGGCGCGCGGCTGCTTGTACAGCGACACCACGGCGCTGCAGACTTCGGCCAGCCATTCCGGCTCGGCTTCCAGCGCTTCGTTGCGCGGCAGCGATTCGAGGATTTCGATGAATTTCTCGGCGCGGAAACCTTCCTGGCGCACGCCGGCAATGCCGAGCACCTTGGCCACGCGGCCACGGGCGAACGGCAGGCGCGCCAGCGGGGTCGAGGTGGCGGCGCGGGTGAACAGGCCGATGAAGCAATGCTCGCCCAGGATGCGGCCCTGCGCGTCGGTGTCGCGCACGCCGATGAAGTCCAGCGGCTGGTCGCGGTGCAGCGTACCGCCCACGTCGGCCTTGACGATCGACAGCGTGTCAGCGCGGCGCGACAGCGTATCGAGGTCGCCCGGGATGCTGGCCAGGCAATCGCCATACACCGGATGCGCGGTGTCTTTCAGCACGCCGATGCGGCTGCCCAGATCGCGTTCGAGTTCGCGCTCGCCTGCCTTGACGACGTAGTAGGCGTAGCCGAACGGCTCGAAGCCTTCGTTCTTGGCCCACTCGAGGAAGGCAGCGGCTTCCTGGCCGTCCGGCGTGCCGGCGGCGGCAGCGGCTGCTGCCACGGCGGTCATGCGGTCGCCCATGGCGACGGCGTCGCGCTGCACGGTGGCGGCGTCGTTGGCGACCATGCGGATGCGCGCGGTGAGCTTGTCGAGTTCTTCGTACTGCAGTTCGTCGTTCAGCAGGCACAGGACGATGGATTCGAGCGGGCTGCCCGCTTCGCCGATGGCGGCCAGCGCGCCCGTGGCGTCGCGGCGTACCGGCAGCACGGCGTTCATGACGCCGGCGGCGACGATGCGCTCGCGGCGCAACGCCATGACGAACGAGTCGACCAGGTACGGGCGGTCATCGTTGAGAATCAAGAGTGCGGTGGCCTTGCCGCCGCGGCCGTCCGAGTAACCCATCGTGGCGATCTGCGCGCCAGGGCCGGTGCGCTGGGCCAGTTGCGAGAAACCGTCGACCAGCACGGGCGCCAGGCTGTGCGGCGCGGTGCCGGCCAGGTCTTCGTCGTCGAGCGACCCGAGCCAGGCGGCGATCAAGGCATTGACCTGCGCGCTGCCGGCCGATTGATTGGCCGAACCGTTCTCGTTGATCAGCGCCAGCGTCTGGCCGCGCAAATCGTTGGGCATATCTTTCATCTTGCTTCTCCAAAGTTGTGTGCCTGGTGCGCCGCAGCTCGTGGCATGGCGCTGCCCTGCTTTATATGGACAGGGATTACCCGCCCGAATCCTGCTGTTACAAGTCGTACAGCCCCGGCAAGCCGAGGATGCGTGTAAGTTCTTCCAGCGCAGCGGCGCATTCCAGCGCCAGCTGCGGGTCCATCAGATCCTGCGTTTCGATGCGGTCGCGATAGTGGCGTTCGACCCACGCAACCAGTTGCGCGTACAGCGCCTCGGTCATGATCACGCCCTGGTGCATCGCGGCTGCCTCGGCATCGGTCAGCGCTACGCGCAGGCGCAGGCACGCCGGCCCACCGCCGTTGCGCATGCTCTGGCGCAGATCGAATTCGATCAATTCGTCGATCGCACCGCGCCCAGCCAGCAAGCCTGCCAGATAATCGGCAACTGCGGCGTTCTCGCGGCATTCGTGCGGCACCACCAGCGCCATGCGGCCATCTGCCTTGGACAGCAGCTGGCTGTTGAACAGGTAGCTGGCGACAGCGTCGCCCACCGCCACCTGGCTCGTCGCCACGCGCACCGGATGCAGCTCGGTGCCGGCAACGGCCAGCGCGCGCCGCAGCGCGTCGAGCGTGCCCGCTTCATCGGCGAACGCCTGCTCGTGATAGAACAGCACATTGCCATTGCCGACCGCGATGACATCGTTGTGGAACACGCCCTGGTCGATCACGTCCGGGTTCTGTGACGCGAACACGGTACGCGCCGGGTCCAGGCCATGCAGGCGCGCGATGGCTTGCGAGGCTTCCAGCGTCTGGCGCGCCGGGTATTTTTTGGGCGCCGGGGCCGACGGGTCGAACTCGACGCGGCCATACACGAAGAACTCGACGCCGGCGGCGCCATGGCTTGCGGCAAAGCGCGTGTGGTTGGCCGCGCCTTCGTCGGCAAAGGCCGGCACCGATGGCAGCGGGTCGTGCACCATGAAATGTTCGCTGTTGCCGAAGATCGCGCGCAGCGTGCGCGTGGCCTGCACGTGTTCTTCGGAGCGGTGCAGCTTGTTGTTCAGATTTGCGGCCGTGAAGTGCACGCGGCCGTCGAGCGAATCGGCCGACGGGCTGACGGTGGCCGCATTGGCGGTCCACATCGGCGCCGCCGACCAGGCGCAGGCCAGGATCACGGGCGCTTCGCGGTAGGCACGGGCCAGCACGTCGGCGTCGGTGCCCGAAAAGCCCAGGCTGCGCAGCAGCCTGAAATTCGGCCGGCCCTGCGGCGGCATCACCGCCTGCGCAAAACCGCGCGCAGCCAGTTCGCGCATCTTGGCCAGGCCCTGCAACGCAGCCTGGCGCGGGTTGGAGCTGCTGCGCACATTGCTGAACGAGGCCACGTTACCGAACGACAGGCCGGCGTAGTTGTGCGACGGGCCAACCAGCCCGTCGAAATTGAATTCGCGTGCGTCGCGCATGGTCAGGCTCCTTCGGCCGGGAAGCTCAAGCCGGGCGAGAGCTTGGCTGGCATGTCGAGCACGGGGTTCTCGATCGAGGCGACCGGATAGGCGCAATAGTCAGCGGCGTAATACGCGCTCGGGCGGTGATTGCCCGACTTGCCCACGCCGCCAAACGGCGCCGAGCTTGCCGCGCCGGTGGTCGGCCGGTTCCAGTTGACGATGCCGGCACGGGCGCGCACGGCAAAGCGCTGCCACAGGTCTTCGGACGGCGACAGCAGGCTTGCGGCCAGGCCGTATTGGGTAGCGTTGGCCACGCGCAGCGCGTCGTCGAAACTCGCGACGCGGATCACCTGGAGCAAGGGGCCGAACCATTCTTCGTCCGGGATGCCCTGCGCATCGGTCGTGTCGACGATGCCGGCCGTGACGAAGCCGGTGTTCGGGTCGAGCTGGCGCATCGCCAGCAGCAGCTTGCCACCCTTGGCAACCATGTCTTCCTGTGCCTGCACGAGGCGCGCGGCGACGGCGCTCGAGACGACGGGGCCCATGAACGGTTGCGGTTCGGCGTTCGACGGGCCCACCTGCAACTGTGCGGCCACGGCCACCAGGCGCGCGAGGAACGCATCGCCGGCGGCGCTGTTTTCGATCACGAGGCGGCGCGCGCAGGTGCAGCGCTGGCCGGCCGAGATGAAGGCCGACATCACCGTGTGGTGCACGGCTGCGTCGATGTCTTCCACGCCCCACACGACGAGCGGATTGTTGCCGCCCATTTCCAGCGCCAGCATCTTGCCCGGCTGGCCGCCGAACTGTTTGTGCAGCGCGGCGCCGGTCTGGCTGCTGCCGGTAAACAGCACGCCGTCGATCAGCGCCTGCTGGCCCAGCGCGATGCCGGTGTCACGGCCGCCGTTGACCAGGTTCAGTACGCCCTTCGGCAAACCGGCCTGCTCCCACAGCTGCACCGTCTTGACGGCCGTGCGCGGTGCGTATTCGCTTGGCTTGAACAGCAGCGTGTTCCCGGCGATCAGCGCCGGCACGATGTGGCCGTTCGGCAGGTGACCGGGGAAGTTGTAGGGCCCATAGACGGCGAACACGCCGTGCGGACGGTGGCGCAGTACGGCGTTGCCGTCGGCGACCTTTGCGACGCTCTCGCCGGTGCGCGCGGCATGCGCCTGGACCGAGATGTCGATCTTGTTGGCCATCGTGGCCACTTCGGTGCGCGCTTCCCACAAGGGTTTGCCGACTTCTTCTGCGATCGTCGCGGCGAGCGACTCGGCATTGTCTTTCAGCAGATCGCGAAAACGCGTGGCGATGGCGATGCGTTCGGCCAGCGGCATCAAGGCCCAGGCTTCGAAGCTGTCGTGCGCGGCTTGCGCGGCGCGCGCGATGTCATCCGGGCTCGAGGCATTGCTGGTCCAGGTCTGGCGGCCGGTGGACGGGTCGATCGTCGCGAGCTCGGCGCCGCTGCCGGCGAGCCATTCGCCGTTGATGTAATTCGAGAGATTAGCCATGGGTGTTTTTCCTGGTATTGAGTGTCAGGGTACGCACATTGTCGCCAGCGGCGATGCGCAGCAGCGCCAGCTCGTCGGGGCTCAGGACCACGCTGCCCGCGCCGGGCACGGCGCGCGTGAGGATCATCCGGAAGTCGTCCAGGCGCGTGTTCGACACCAGCATGTGTTCTGTGTCGTGGGCGATGTCCTTGGGCGCACCCTCGACCACCTCGCCGGCGTCGATGGCCGGCAAGCCTTGCGCCGCCACGGCCAGCACGCTGTCGCGCACCGCGCGCAGCTCGGACACGCGGCCCTGCAGCACGGGACCGGCATCAAAAATGTCGACATAGCCTTCGTAGTACATGCCCTCTTGCTCGAGCAGGCGGCGCGCCGGCTGGGTCGAGGTGTGCACCTTGCCGATGACGTCAATGGCCGATTGCGGCAGGTAGTCGACATACAGCGGCTGGCGCGGCATCAGTTCGGCGATGAAGGATTTCTTGCCGATCGCGGTCAGGCCGTCGACATGGTTGAAATCCATCTTGAAGAAGTGCCGGCCCAGGCCTTCGTAAAACGGCGAATCGCCGCCCTCGTCCTGGTAGCCGCGCATCTCGGCGATGATCTTTTCGGTAAACAACTGCTGGAACTGGGCGATGAACAGGAAGCGGCTTTTGGACAGCCACTTGCCGTTGAAGCCCACGCGATATTCGGGCAGCAAAAACAGCGAGCACAGTTCGGTCGAGCCGGTGAGATCGTTCGACAGGTACAGCGTCTCCATGCGCGTGAAGACATTCAGCTCGCGGCTGCAGTGCACCAGCGTACCGATACGGTAGTTGTAGAACGGTTCGGTCAGGCCCACCGCGCCCTTGATCGCGCAGACACCGGCGATGCTGCCGTCCTGCGGCTCTTCGAGCACGAACATGTAGTCGCGCTGTTCGGGGCGGATGGTTTCGGCAAACGAGGCCTCGGACGTGGCCAGGCGCTGGCCGAGCATCTCGGGATCGGGCTTCAGCGTGGTCATGCCACTGCCGGCCTGGTGCGCCATATTGATCAGGGCATCCAGGTCGGACGTTTTGGCGGCGCGGATCACGAGCATGATGCTTCTCCTTCGATGCGCAGGCAGACGACCTCGTCGCCCGCTGCGACGCCAAGCGCCTGCTGGACGTCGCGCGGCAGCGCGATCGTCGATGCGTGATCGAGCGGCGAAGAGTGCAGCGTCACCGCCCGGAAGCCATTATCGACGCTGGCGACGGCGTAGGCCACCGGCGCGCCGTGGTTCGGTGACTCTTGTCCAGCGGCGGCGACGCGCAGGCGCTGCGAGGCGCCAAACGAGCGCAGCGCGTTCTTGTGCGCCTGCAGGATCGGACCGCCGTCGAAGATGTCGATGTACTCGTCGGCTTCAAAGCCCTCCTGCGCCAGCAGATCAAACGCCATCTGGCCACCCGGATGGATCTGGCCCAGCGCCGCCTGGGCGTCGCCCGGCAGCAGCGGCACGTAGACGGGATAGTGCGGCATCAGTTCGACGATCAGCGTGCGGTTGCGGGCGCCTTCGATCAGGCGCTCGGCTTCGAGAAAGTCCATCTTGAAGAACTTGCGGCCCAGCGCATTCCAGAACGGCGACTGGCCATCGGCATCGACGCGTCCGGCCAGCGGCACGAAGAAACGGTCGCCAAAACGGTGTGGCGCGAGCATCGCGTACAGCAGGCGCGCGCGCGACAGCAGCGCCGCTTCGACGCCGGCGCTCTCGCGGTTGCGGACAAAAAAGCCCGACAGGTGCGAGTAGGCAGTCAGCTCCGAGCACAGCGTGAGTGCGTGCACGTTGTGGCTGATGTTCAGGTCACGCGAGACTTGCTGGATGACATCGTTGCGAAACGCGAAATAGGTGCCGTTCGAGCCGGCCGATGCGTGGATGGCGGCGGTGCCGACGACCTCGCGCGAGCGCAGGTCTTCGAGCACGAACAGATACGATTCTTCGCTTGGAATATCGACTTGCGCGGCGAACGAAGCGAGCGAACGCTCGACGGCGGCATTGATGCCTTCGCGCGTGCGCGGGAGCGTATGCACCCCCGGCATCGAAATAGCGGCCATCGCTTCGAGCGCGCCGATATCCGCGCGATCTACCGGACGGACAACATACATGTGGTCTCCCTGTGGGTCAGTGCGTGCGGCCGGCCGCCTTGTTCAAGGCAACCGGCGGGTCCGATGCATCAGGCGGCGTCGGGTGCAGGCACGGGTGCCTCTTTGCGTGGGGCCGCAGGTTCGTCGATGGCGTCGGCCAGGAATTCGGCCACGGCGGCGCGCATGATGCGGTTCGCTTCGGCGATCTGCGCGTCGGAGACGATCAGCGCCGGCGCCAGGCGCACGACGTCAGGACCCGCGATCAGGAGCATCAGGCCCATCTTCTCGGCGATCTTGGTGAAGTCCTTCGAGCGGCCTTTCGACGTTTCCGCCATCGGCAGGCCCAGGAGCAGGCCCATGCCGCGTGGCTGGCCGAACACTTGCGGGAAGTCCGACGCCAGTTGCAGCAGGTTCGTCATGATCGCCACGTTGGCTTCTTTCACGCGCGCCAGGAAGGCCGGCTGGTTGATGATCTCCAGGACCTTCAGGGCGACGGTGGTAGCCAGCGGATTGCCGCCGTAGGTCGTGCCGTGGCTGCCCACGCCCAGGTGCTTGGCGATCTCGGTGGTGGTGAGCATCGCGCCGATCGGGTAACCGTTGCCCAGCGCCTTGGCCGACGTCAGAACGTCCGGCTTGACGTTCATCTGCTCGTAGGCGAACAGCGTGCCGGTGCGGCCCATGCCCGACTGGACTTCGTCGAAGATCAGCAGTGCGCCGGTCTGGTCGCACAGCTCGCGCAGCGCTTTCAGGTAGTCCGGGTTGCCCGGAATGACGCCGCCCTCGCCCTGGATTGGCTCGACGATCACGGCCGCGACATCATCGGTAATCGCGGCGCGCGCGGCCTCGATGTCGTTGTACGGGATGTGGCTCAGTTCCGGTGGCAGCGGCTCGAAGCCTTCGGTGTATTTCGATTGGCCGCCGACCGACACGGTAAACAGCGTACGGCCGTGGAACGAGGCCAGGCACGAGACGATGCGCGATTTGTGCGGACCGAACTTGGTGTGGGCGTATTTACGGGCCAGCTTGAGCGCCGCTTCGTTGGCTTCAGCGCCCGAGTTGCAGAAGAACGCGCGCTCGGCGAACGTCGCTTCGGTCAGCGCACTGGCCAGGCGCAGCACCGGCTCGTTGGTGTAGCCGTTGCCGAGGTGCCAGAGCGTGTTGAGCTGCTTGGTCAGCGCTTCGTTCACTTCAGGGTGGGCGTGGCCCAGCGAAGTGACGGCGATGCCCGAGGTGAAGTCCAGATACTGCTTGCCTTCCTGGTCCCACAGGTCCAGGCCCGATGCGCGCACCGGCACCATGGCGGCCGGGGCGTAGGTCGGGACCAGGACGTCGTCGAAGGTCTGGCGGGTGACAGACCGCGTGGCGATACCCGAATCAAGCTGAGCGTTCATGGCTTTTTCCTCATCCAATCAATGTAAATGGCGCGGGATTCTTCTCCCGCATGATCAATTCATTATAGAAACGCTGGCCGACAACTTCTTTTAGAAGTGCGACAGGCATTTTCATTTTTGACGCTACCGGACGGGGCTATTGCGCCAGCTTCCTCTGCCGCTCTTCGCGCGGCGTATTGCCGAACAAGGCCCCGAACGCCGTCGAAAAGTGCGAGCCCGACGAAAATCCGCACATCAGCCCCACCTGCACGATCGAGTGATTGGTGTCGAGCAGGAGCTGGCGCGAGCGGCGCAGGCGCAGTTCGAGGTAGTAGCGCGACGGGAGGCTGCCCAGGTATTGCTTGAACAGGCGCTCGAGCTGGCGCCGCGAAATGCCGGCCAGCTGGGCAATTTCGTCGGTGGACAGCGGCTCTTCGATATTGGCTTCCATCAGCGCCACCGCCTCGGACAGTTTCGGTTGCAGCGCGCCGAAGCGGGCCTGCAGCGCCACGCGCTGGCGCTCGTCCGGGCCGCGCACGCGGTCGATGCACAGCGTTTCTTTCACTTGCGCCTGGACGGTCGCGCCGAACAGCAGATCGACGAGCGTCAGCGCGAAGTCGATGCTGGCCGCGCCGCCACAGCAAGTCAGGCGGTTGGCGTCGAATTCGTACAGGTTGGGGGTGAGCAGGGCCTGCTCGGCCTGGGCATTGACGTCCGGGTACAGCGCCCACGGCAGCGCGGTGCGCACGCCGTGCAGGACGCCCGCGTCGGCCAGCCACAGCACGCCGGCGCCGACGCCGCCCCAGAACGGCGCGGCGCGGCAGCGATCGACCAGCGCGCGCAAATTGGCCGGGCGCAGCGCCGCTTCGGCCTCGTCGGCTACCAGCAGCACCAGGTGCCAGTGACGCTGGGCGTCGCCCATGAATTTGTCGGGACTGCGCACGTCGACGTGCAGGCGCTCGGGCCCCAGCACCTTGGCGGCCAGCCGCAGCGGCTGGTACAGCCCGGACCAGGTCAGCGCGTCCGGCTCGCCGGCATTGACCAGGAGCACGCGCAGCAGCCGCTCCTGCGTCAGCAGGGACAGGTCAGGCTGCATCGCGGCGGATGGTCAGGGTCACGAAAAGGAAATGGCCACAGGCCTGTGCAAACGACATGGGCGTACATCATACCGGAGAACATTCGCGCAACGGGCCTGTGGCCGCCTGCCCCGCAATATTGCGTAGCGATGGACGCGTCGTGCTACTGGCAGTGCAGCGGGCGGCTATAATCCCGGCCCATGGGGGAACGATATCTAAAAAGCGTCCGACTGCTGGCCGAGTGCATGCAGAGCTTCGAGCGCGTCTCGGGCGACGCCGTGCGCCAGAATGGCTTGACGCATGCGCAGTTCGATATCATCGCCACGCTCGGCAACACGAGCGGCATGAGCTACAAGGAGCTGGGCGAGCGCACCCTGATCACCAAGGGCACGCTCACCGGCGTCATCGAGCGCCTGGAGCACAAGGGCCTGGTACTGCGCGAGCGCAGCTGCGACGACAAGCGCTCGTTCTTCGTGCGCCTCACGCCGGCCGGCGAACAGGTATTCTGCGATGTATTCCCGCTCGTGATCGCACGCGGCAAGGAATTGTTCCACGCTTATAGCGACACCGACTTCGCCACGCTCGAAACCGCCCTGACGCTGCTGCGCACCCGGATCACCAGCCACGGCAACGGTCCCCTGCCATCACCACCCCACCTGAAGGAAACGCCTTGAAAACCGCCCTCATCGACGACAAGAAGCCAGCCCATTTCGACAAGCACATCATCGGCAACATCCTGCTCGACGTCGCTCCCCTGGACGAAGTCCAGCAAGAACCGATGCTGATCGGCGTGCGCAACGAAGCCGGCGAAATCTACCGCCTCATCGGCGCCACCAAGCTCAACAGCTACATGAACGCGGTCGAGGAACTGTTCGACCTGGGCCTGGCCGACGAGCTGGAAAACACCGAAGAGCCAAAAGAAGGCTGCGACGCCATCTTCAGCGAAGCGTAATCCGGTCGCAGGGACACCACAGGCCATTGCCGGTGGTTCTCTAGAGCAATATATTTGGTCGCGTTCCGATGGGTTGGGGGTATAATTTTTTGATGGATCAACTCTCCTCCCTCGACAGCATCGCTGCTGAAGCCAGCCGGGGCGAACTCACGTTCCCCACCAGCGTTCACGCATCGCTCAAGTTGCAGCGGGCGTTGAGTGAACCCGATTGCCACATCGACGCCGCCGCCCGCCTCGTGCAGGCCGAGCCGCTACTGGCCGCGCGCACCGTGGCGATCGCCAACTCGGTCGCCTATAACCGGTCCGGCAACGACGTCACGAGCGTGCCCGCCGCCGTGCAGCGGGTGGGTTTTCGCACGCTGGGCGCGCTGGCCGCATCCGTCATTGTGCGCCAGCTGGCCAGCGAAATCCGCGACCCCGGCCTGCGCAAGAAGGCCGACCAGCTGTGGACCCACTCGGCCCACGTGGCCGCACTGGCCCAGGTGATCGCGCGCCGCGTCTCGTTCGTCGACGCTGAAACCGCCCTGTTCGCCGGCATCGTGCACGAAGTCGGCGGCTTTTACCTGCTGTCGCGCGCGGAAGCGATGCCGGGGCTGCTGGACGATAATCTCGATGCCTGGCTCGACCATGGCGAAGCGGCCATCGGCCGCGGCGTGCTGCACCAGCTGGCCGTGCCGGCGCCCGTGATGAGCGCCATCGAAGCGTTGTGGGACGGCATGCGCGCGCTGCCGCCCGAAACCCTCGGCGACACGCTGCTGCTGGCCAATGACCTGTCGCCCTTCCCGTCGCCGCTGTTCGCGCCCGTGGGCGCCACGACCTATGCGGGCGCGGCCACCATCGACTTCGTGTTCGGCCACGGCACGCTCAAGGGTGTACTGGCAGAGTCGGGCGACGAGGTCAAGAGCCTGACCTCGGCGCTGCTGTAGGCAAAAAAATGCCCGCTCGGTGAGGAGCGGGCCAAAGTCCAAAACTAGGGATGTCCTGAAAGAGACAGCCCGATCTTATGTCTGGTGGGGTGCGCACTCGGTGCGCTGACTCACACTGGACGCATTTCAATCGTCTTATTCAATTCTTCTTTTTCCGCACGACATTGCCACGGCACGCGTGCCGGGCCCATCGCCGCTTTCTGCTAAGGTCATTCTCATATCCGGCGCACGCAACCGTGCGCCCCGACCTTCTGGAGAATCCCATGAAAATCAGCTTGCAAGACCAGGTGGTGCTCGTTACCGGTGGCGATTCCGGCATTGGCCGCGGCATCAGCCTCGCGTTCGCCGAGGCCGGCGCCCAGGTCGTCGTCAACTACAACAGCAGCCGCGACAAGGCCGAAGAAGTCGTCGCCCAGATTACTGGCGCCGGGGGCCGCGCCGTTGCGGTCCAGGCCAATGTCGGGCACGAAGACGACGTCACGCGCCTGTTCGACGAAACCGTCAAGGCGTTCGGCGGCATCGATATCCTGGTATCCAACTCGGGCATCCAGAAAGACGCGCCAATCGCCGAGATGACGCTCAAGGACTGGCAAGCCGTCATCGACGTCAACCTCACCGGCCAGTTCCTGTGCACGCGCGCCGCCATCCGGCGCTTTCGCGAGCAGGGTAACCGTGGCCGCATGCGCGCCAACGGCGCCATCCTGTGCATGAGCTCCGTGCACGAGATCATTCCCTGGGCCGGCCACGTCAACTACGCCGCGTCCAAAGGCGGGATCGGCATGCTGATGCGCTCCCTGGCGCAGGAAGTGGCGCCGGACCGCATCCGCGTCAACGCCATCGCCCCGGGCGCGATCCGAACGCCGATCAATGCCGAGGCCACTGAAGGCGCGGCGGCCGACAAGCTGCTCAAACTGATCCCGTACGGCCGCATCGGCGACGTGGAAGACGTGGCGGCGCTGGCGCTGTTCATGGCGTCCGACCTGGCCGACTACATGACCGGCACCACGGTGTACGTCGACGGCGGCATGACGCTGTATCCGGGCTTTGAAGACAATGGTTGAACGCTCAAGCAACCAGGCGCCCAATCCACCGGCCACGCCACCACCGCGGCCCATCGCCAACCACGGCGCCATCGGCAACCTGGCCACGATGGCGCTCGTCGCCACCGACGGCACGATCGACTTTTTGTGCTGGCCCGACTTCGACAGCCCCAGCATCTTCGCCGCCCTGCTCGACCCGGACAAGGGCGGCCACTTCACGCTCGCCCCGCAGATGGCCGATGCGCGCGTCGTGCAGACCTACCTGCCCGACACCAACGTCCTGCTTACGCAGTGGCTCAGTGACGAGGCCAGCGTCCAGATCACCGATCTGATGGCCGGCCCCGAGGAAATCGGTCACGGCGCGGCATGCGTGCTGCGGCGCGTGGAAGTCACGAAGGGCGAAGTACGGATGCGGCTCGATTGCCAGCCCCGCTTCGACTACGCGCGCCTGCAGCCCGAGGTCAGCATCACGCAGGACCAGGTGGTGTTTTCCGCCGCCGGCGCGCCGTCGCTGCGCCTGTGCGCGCCGGTCGACTTCACCGCCATCGAAGGCGGCGCCGGCGCCACCTTCGTGATGAAGGCCGGCGAGTCGATCGACATCGTCATGGACGAAGAAGGCGACCCACCGCTCGACCAGGCGGCGCGCGACAGGCTGGTCGTCGACGTCGTCGCGCACTGGCGCAACTGGGCCAGACGCTCGACCTACAAGGGTCGCTGGCGCGAGGACGTCACCCGCTCGGCGCTGGTGCTCAAGCTGATGACATCGCGCCGCCACGGCTCGATGGTCGCTGCGGCCACCTTCGGCCTGCCCGAGGTGCTGGGCGGCTCGCGCAACTGGGATTACCGCTCGACCTGGATCCGCGACGCCTCGTTCGCCGTGTACGCGCTGATGCGCCTTGGTTACACCGAGGAAGCCAAGGCGTTCACGCGCTGGTCGGCCGAGCGGCCCGGCCATGGGCCGGACGATGGCCAGCTGCGCATCATGTACGCGCTCGACGGCGGCGAGGTGCAGGCCGAAGTCGATCTGGATCACCTGGCCGGTTATGCCGGCTCGCAGCCGGTCCGGATCGGCAACGATGCGGCGACCCAGTTGCAGCTCGACATCTTCGGCGCCCTGCTCGACGCGGTTTATCTGAGCAATAAATACGGCGAGGCGATCTCGCACGCCGGCTGGCTCGGCGTGTGCCAGGTGGTGAGCTTCGTGTGCGAGAACTGGCGCCGGCCCGATGCCGGTATCTGGGAAGGCCGTGAAGCGCCGCGCGAGCACCTGCACTCGCAACTCATGTGCTGGGTGGCGGTCGACCGGGCAATCCGCCTGGCCAGCAAGCGCTCGCTGACCGCCCCGTTCGACCAGTGGATCGCGGCGCGCAACGACATCTCCAACTATATCTGGGCCACGTTCTGGAACAAGGAACTGGGCCACTTCGTGCGCAGCAAGGGTTCCACCGACCTCGATGGCGCGATGCTGATGATGCCGCTGGTGCGCTTCATCGGCTCGACCGACCCGCAGTGGCTGGTCACGCTCGACGCCATTGGCGAGCAGCTGGGCGACGACGCGCTGGTGCTGCGCTACGACCGCGACGATGGCCTCGAGGGCGAGGAAGGCGCGTTCGCGGCCTGCTCGTTCTGGTACGTGGAATGCCTGGCGCGCGCCGGCCGTCTGGAACAGGCGCACAACAATATGGAAAAGTTGCTCGCCTACGGCAACCACGTGGGGCTGTACGCCGAGGAGTTCACCGGCAAGGCCGAGCTGCTTGGTAACTTCCCGCAGGCGTTCACGCACCTGGCCCTGATCAGCGCTGCCACGTATCTCGACAGCGCGCTCGATGGCAGGAACAACCATCCGTGGCAGTTGTGATGGCCTAGGCCATCTCGATCACGATCTTTCCGAACGGCCCTGCCGCCAGGTGCGCCAGCGCCTCCGGCAGCGTCGCAAGCGGGTAGCGCCGGTCGATCACGGGCGCGATGCCGGTGCGGTCCACCGCGCGCACCAGCGCCTCGAGAGCGCGCCGGTGGCCGACGCTGATCCCCTGCAGCGTCACCTGCTTGCGCAGCATCAGGCCGGACGAGCCCGAGAACGTGAAGCCGTCGAACACACCAATCAGCGAAATGCGCCCCTGCACTGCCACCGCTTGAAGGGCGCGATCCAGGTGTGCGCCGCCGACCATCTCGAGCACATGATCGGCGCCCCGCTCGCCGGTGATGCGGTACACCACCTCGACCCAATCCTCCCGCGCATAATTGATCAGGTGCGCCGCGCCCAGCGCCCTGGCTCGTTCGAGCTTGGCGTCGCTGGACGAGGTCACGATCGCCGTCGCGCCATGCGCCACCGCCAGCTGCAGTGCAAACAGCGAGACACCGCCCGTGCCCTGGATCAGCACGGTCTGGCCGGCGTGCAGCCGCCCGTGCTCGACCAGCGCGCTCCAGGCAGTCAGGCCCGCCACCGGCAGCGTGCTGGCCTGTGCATCGTCCAGGCGTTCTGGCGCCGCCACGAACCAGTCTTCCGGCAGTGCCACGTATTCGGCCAGCACGCCGGGCGCGGCGCCGCCAAGGGTGTAGGCGGGCGGATGGCGCGCAGTCCCCGCAGGCAAGCCATCAAACCAGCCCGCCTCGAAGGTCGAGATCACGCGCTGGCCTGGCTGCAGACGTCGGGCGCCCTCGCCCACCGCGGCGACGACGCCGCACAGGTCCGAGCCGGGGGTTAGCGGAAACACGGGCGGAATGCCCATGCCAGCATCAATCGCCAGCAGGTCGCGGTAGTTCAGTGCCACCGCACCAACGCGGACCAGGACTTCGCCCGGACCCGGCTCAGGCACCGGCGCGCTCGCCAATGTCAGGTTGTCGCGGCCGGGCGCAGTCAGGCGCCAGCGGCACATTGTGGTTGGAAGCATGAGATAGCCTTTCGAACAGATGAGATGGCTGCCATGGTAATTGCGGATATACCGGATAATTAGTCCCAAAAACATCACATGATTTATGCCGAAAGTTCCTGAATGACTGCGATTGTCGATACCTCCGCTGGCCTGGCCGCATTTGTCCGCACGATCGAGACCGGGTCGTTCAGCGACGCTGCGCGCCTGCTGGGCGCGAGTCCCTCGGCAGTATCGAAAAGCGTGGCGCGGCTGGAAGCGCGGCTCGGGGTGCGGCTGATCCAGCGCTCGACACGCACGCTGGCGCTGACGGCCGAAGGCGCGCTGTATTTCGAGCGGGTGGCGCCACTGATCCAGGCGTTGGCCGATGCCGAACAGGCGCTGCGCACGCCGGACGATGTGAGCGGGCTGCTTCGCGTGGCGGCGCCGAGTGACCTGGGCCGCACCGTGTTCGCCGGCTGGGCCGAACGGTTCGCGCTTGCGCATCCCCGGCTCAAGCTCGAACTGGGGATCGCCGACCGCCAGGTCGACCTGATCCGCGAAGGGTATGACGTGGCGATCCGCGTCGGCGCTCTGCTGGACAACCGCCTGACGGCGCGCCGCTTGACGACGCTGCAGCCGGTGCTCGTTGCCGCGCCCGCTTACCTGGCGCGGCGCGGGCAGCCGGCCACGCAGGCCGACCTGGCCGATCACGCCTGCCTGCGCTACCTGACGCCGGCCGGCCCCTTCCCATGGACCTGGGCCGACGGCAGCAGCCTGGTGCCGGACGGCCCGTTCGACACCAACGATGGGATTGTATTGCGCCAGGCTGCGCTGGCAGGCGCCGGTATCGCCCAGCTGGCCAGGATCGCCATGGCGGACGATCTGGCCGCCGGCCGCCTCGACATCGTGCTGCCGCACTTGCCGATGCCAGGGCTGGAGGTCCACGCGTTGCATGCCTACGGGCGGCAGGCGCCGCAGCGGGTGCGCTTGTTCATCGCCTTCCTGCAGCAGCAATTTGCAGCCGACCACGCTTAGCGACGGCGCAAAAAAAACCCGCGCCGTTGCCGGGGCGGGTGAAGTCCAAAACTAGGGATGTCCTGAAAGAGACAGTTCCACTATAAATACGGGCACATCGCGGCTCCGTGCGTTGACACACACAAAGCCGCAAAAGTGCAATCGGTCAGACGACGGCGCCGTCGGTGTCGTCTTTCTCTTTGACCGGCTTGATCAGGTCTTCCCGCTTGACGCCCAGCCACATTGCCACGGCCGCGGCCACGAATACCGACGAGTAGATACCGAAGCAGATGCCGATGGCCAGCGCGATCGCGAAGTAGTGCAGCGCGTAGCCGCCGAAGAACAGCATCGACATGACCATCATCAGCGTCGAGCCGTGTGTGATGATCGTGCGCGAGATCGTGCTGGTGATCGCGTGATCGATCACTTCCGGCACGCTCATGCGGCGCTGCTTGCGGAACATTTCGCGGATCCGGTCGAAGATGACGACCGACTCGTTGACCGAGTAGCCCAGCACCGCCAGCGTTGCCGCCAGCACCGTCAGCGAGAATTCCCACTGGAAGAACGCGAAGAAGCCCAGGATGATGACCACGTCGTGCAGGTTGGCGACCACGGCGGCGACAGCGAATTTCCATTCGAAGCGGATCGCCAGGTAGACCACGATGCCCAGGATGACCATCAGCAGCGCGTTCAGGCCGTTCTGGGCCAGCTCGTCACCGACCGACGGACCGACGAACTGCACTTGCTGCAGGCTGATCAGCTCTTGCCCGCCTGGTGCGACGCAGCTGGTGCGGTTGAGCACTTCACCCTTGTCGGTCGTCGTTTGCGTCTGCTTGGTGGTGCCCTGATCGTCGCGGCAAATCGCGTTGAACACGGCCGTCGAGCTGCTCGCCGCCGGCGCGCCTGCGACGATCGGCAGGCGCAGCATGATGTCCTGCGCGGTGCCGAAGCTGGCCACCTCAGGGTGCGAATAGCCCATGCCGCGCAGCGTGTTGCGGATCTTTTCCTGGTCCGCCGCCTTTGGATAGAGCAGCTCCATCACCGTGCCGCCCGTGAACTCCACCGAGAAGTTCAGGGGCTTGGTGATCAGGAAGAACACCGCCGCCACGAATGTGATCACCGAGATCGCATTGAGAACCAGCGCGTGGCGCATGAACGGGATGTCCCGTTTGATCTTGAAAAATTCCATTGTCGTATCCCGGTGCTTACTTCTTGTTAGGCGTCATGCCAGGCTGCCAGACCGTGCCGATCGAAATCTTCGTCAGCTTCTTCTGGCGGCCGTACCACAGGTTGGCGAAACCGCGCGCCACGACCACGGCCGAGAACATCGAAGTCAGGATGCCCAGGCAGTGGACAACGGCGAAGCCGCGTACCGGACCGGAACCGAAGATCAGCAGCGCCAGACCGACGATCAGCGTTGTGACGTTGGAGTCGACGATGGTGTCCCAGGCGTGCTTGGAACCGGCCGAAATCGCCGCCTGCGGCGTCGCGCCGGCACGCAGCTCTTCGCGGATACGTTCATTCACCAAGACGTTCGAGTCAATTGCCACGCCCAGTGCCAGCGCGATTGCCGCGATACCCGGCAGCGTCAGGGTGATCTGCAGAATCGACAGCAGGGCCAGCAGGAACAGCACGTTGGCCGCCAGCGCCAGCGCCGAGAACACGCCGAACAGGTGGTAGTAGATGATCATGAAGATCGCGATCGCCACGAAGCCCCAGATGGTCGAGTGCAGGCCGCGCTCGATGTTCTCGGCGCCCAGCTGCGGGCCGATCACGCGTTCTTCGACGAATTCCATCGGCGCCGACAGCGCGCCCGAGCGCAGCAGCAGTGCCAGCTCGTTGGCGTCCTGCGAGGTGCCCATATTGGTGATCTGGAAGCTCGAACCCAGTTCGCTCTGGATAGTCGGTGCCGACAGCACGTTGTAGACGCCCTTTTCTTTCAGCAGGATCGCCATGCGCTTGCCGACGTTTTCACGCGTGGCCAGGCGGATGCGGCGGCCGCCGTCGCCGTTCAGGTCGAGCGAAACGGCAGGCTGCTGGTTCTGGTCGAAGCTGGCGGTGGCGCTCGAGATCGATTCACCGGTCAGGATGATGTCGCGCGAAACGACGATCGGTGCGCCGCGGCCTTCGGTGAACAGTTCGGAGTTCAGCGGAATCGCTGCCGACAGCTCGGTGCCCGGGGTCACGGTGGTGTCGACCATGCGCAGTTCGAGCGTGGCGGTGCGGCCGATGATGTCTTTCGCGCGCGCGACGTCCTGCACGCCTGGCAGCTGGACCACGATGCGGTCGGCGCCCTGCTGCTGGATGATCGGCTCGGTGGTGCCCAGTTCATTGATGCGCTTGGACAGCGTCATGATGTTCTGCTTGATGCCGTCTTCGACCGAGCGCTTGATGGCTTCGGGCTTGAGGCTCACGATCAGCTTCATGTCGGCGCCATCGGCGGCATCGGCAAAGGCCAGCTCGCTCGACTGCGCGGCCAGCACAGTGCGCGCGCTGCTGCGGGTCGCGGCATCGCGGAAGCGCACTTCGATGGTGTCGCGCACGCGCTCGATGCCGCTGTGGCGCACGTTCTTGTCACGCAGGTTGCTGCGCACGCTCGACTGCAGGGCCTTGACCTTGTTGTCGAGGACCGCCTTGGTGTCGACCTGCAGCAGGAAGTGCACGCCGCCGCGCAAGTCCAGACCCAGGCTCATTGGCGCTGCGCCAATGGCCGTCATCCAGGCCGGGGTGTTCTTCACCAGGTTGACGGTGACGATGTAATCGGGATTGGCAGGATCGCGGTTCAGCTCGCGCTCGAGGGCCAGCTTGGCCTTGAACTGCTCTTCGGTACCGGCGAAGCGCGCGCGCACCGAGGTGGTGTGGCCCGTGCCTTCGAGGGTGATACCGGTGGATGGAATACCGGCGCGCTTGAGCGCATCCGCGACCACGGTGGTGGAGGCACTCGTGATATTCAGGGTAGAACGGCCTGATGTGACCTGCAACGCCGGCGTTTCGCCGAAGTAGTTCGGTGCCGTGTACAAAGCGCCCAGCAACAGCGCAATGACGATCAGTAAGTATTTCCAGACGGGATAGCGATTCATAGTGTTCCGGCGTTCAGGTTAGGCAGTGCGGGTTACCCCGCACAGCGCACAGCTAAGGCTTACAGGGCTTTGAGCGTGCC
The DNA here is from genome assembly GCF_059685775.1 of Telluria sp. LT1R51-2. Lineage (NCBI taxonomy): Bacteria > Pseudomonadati > Pseudomonadota > Betaproteobacteria > Burkholderiales > Oxalobacteraceae > Telluria > Telluria sp. LT1R51-2. The sequence goes on from NZ_JCASIM010000001.1 coordinate 4,081,890, forward strand.
TTTTGGCAGCAGCGTGGTCACCGAATTCTTTTGCACGGTGATTTCGGTGCCGACGGCAACTTCCAGCGTCACATAGGCTTCGGCCACTTTCGAAACACGGCCGACGATACCGCCGGCGGTCACGACTTCGTCGCCCTTGGCCAGTGCGTCCATCATGGCTTTCGCCTCTTTCTGGCGTTTTTGCTGAGGACGGATCATCAGGAAATACATGACCACGAACATCAGGATCAGCGGCAGGAAGGTCGTCAGGCTACCCATGATGCCGGCGTCGGCGACAGGGGCAGTTTGCGCGTACGCGTTGGAAATGAACACAAGAACTCCGATGGTGAAGTTAAAAAAATAAGCGGTGTATTCTAGCATCGGCCAGAAGCCGCAAACCATATCCGGCAGTATGTCGTCTTGCTTTCAGGTATTGCAAGACAAACCGGTCGATGTTACATGCAGCCCCGACCGTCAATACCGCGAGATCGGGGCCGCAGGGTAAGCAAGTGCTTACACGCCGCGTGCGCGATCGGCCGCGAACTTGACGCGGAACGCCTGGAAGCCGTCGGCGTCGATCGCGTCGCGCATTTCCTGCATCAGATTCAGGTAGTAATGCAGGTTGTGGATCGTGTTCAGGCGCGCGCCCAGGATTTCGTTCGAGCGGTGCAGGTGGTGCAGATACGCGCGCGAGAAATTCTGGCAGCAGTAGCAGGTGCAGCTCTCGTCGAGCGGCGCCATCTCTTCTTTATAGCGCGCATTCTTGATCTTGACGTCGCCAAAGCGCGTAAACAGCCAGCCGTTGCGGGCGTTACGGGTCGGCATCACGCAGTCGAACATGTCGACGCCGTTGGCCACGCCATCGACCAGGTCTTCCGGCGTGCCCACGCCCATCAGGTAGTGCGGCTTGTTCTCGGGCAGGCGCGGGCCGACGTGGGCCAGGATGCGCTTCATGTCTTCCTTCGGCTCGCCGACTGACAGGCCGCCAATGGCCAGGCCCGGGAAGTTGATGTCTTCCAGACCCGCGAGCGACTCGTCGCGCAGATGCTCGTACATGCCGCCCTGGACGATGCCGAACAGCGCGTTCGGGTTGCCGCCGCTATTGAATTCATTCATCGAGCGCTGGGCCCAGCGCAGTGACATGCGCATCGATTTCGCCGCTTCGTCGGCAGTGGCTGGGCGGCCGTCGATTTCGTACGGCGTGCATTCGTCGAACTGCATCACGATGTCCGAATTGAGCGCGCGCTGGATCTGCATCGAGATTTCCGGCGACAGGAACAGTTTCGAGCCGTCGATCGGCGAGGCGAACTTGACGCCCTCTTCCGTGATCTTGCGCATCGCGCCCAGCGAAAACACCTGGAAGCCGCCCGAGTCGGTCAGGATCGGGCCATCCCAGCCCATGAACTTGTGCAGGCCGCCGAACTTGTTCATCACGTCCACGCCCGGGCGCAGCCACAGGTGGAAGGTATTGCCCAGGATGATCTGCGAGCCGACGTCTTTCAGTTCGATCGGGTCCATTGCCTTGACCGAGCCGTAGGTACCGACCGGCATGAAGATCGGGGTTTCGATGGTGCCGTGGTTGAGCTTCAGGCGGCCGCGGCGGGCGTGCGACAGGCCGCTGGTGTCTTTTTTGAGCAGGGTAAATTCGAGCATTGTGGTGTCTGGCCTATTTTTCTGGCTTATCGTGAGGTGGTGCTCAGGAGCATGGCGTCGCCATAGCTGAAGAAGCGGTATTCGTTAGCAATTGCGTGCGCATAGGCAGCGCGGATCGGCGCGTAGCCGGCAAAGGCCGACACCAGCATCAGGAGCGTCGACTTGGGCAGGTGGAAGTTGGTCACCAGGCGCGTGACCGTTTTAAAGGTGTAGCCGGGCGTGATAAACAGGGCCGTGTCGGCGCTGCCAGCGACCAGCTCGCCGCTTTGCGACGCCGACTCCAGCGCGCGCAAACTCGTCGTGCCGACGGCAATCACATCGCGGCCTGCGGCCCGGGTGGCGCGCACCGCGTCCACGGTCTCTTGCGCGATCGTGTACCACTCGGTGTGCATTTTGTGCTCGCTGAGGTCTTCGACCCGCACCGGCTGGAAGGTGCCGGCGCCCACGTGCAGCGTGACGTAAGCGAAGTTCACGCCTTTCGCGGCCAGGCGGTCCAGCAGCGGCTGGTCGAAGTGCAGGCCGGCCGTGGGCGCGGCCACGGCGCCCGGCTCTTTCGAGTACACCGTCTGATAACGCTGTTCGTCGAATTCGTCGGCGGTGTGCTCGATGTACGGCGGCAGCGGCAGGCGGCCGTGCGCTTCGATCAGGTCGAACACGTCGCCTTCAAAGTGCAGCGTGAAGAATTCGCCGGCGCGCTCGCCTGCCGTCACATCGAAGGCGTCGGCCAGGCGGATGCGGTTGCCCGGCTTGGGCGACTTCGACGCGCGGACCTGGGCCAGCACCGTGCGGTTGTCGAGCACGCGCTCGACCAGCACCTCGACCTGGCCGCCGGATTCCTTGACGCCAAAAAAGCGCGCCTTGAGCACGCGGGTGTTGTTCATCACGAGCAGGTCGCCCGCCTGCAGTTGGTCGACGATGTCGGCGAACTGGCGGTCGATGATCTGGTCGCCATCGAGGTGCAGCAGGCGCGACGCGCTGCGGTCCGGCAGCGGCAATTGCGCAATGCGCTCGGGGGGCAGGTCGAAGTCGAAATCGGATAGCGAATACATGATGTTCAATTGGTTGGGCAAATCTCGGCAAATCAATGCTGCCAGCTTTACAATAGAGGCTTGAAGCGCATACGGCGAACCTTCTATTTTACGTCAGCAAGCGCCACTTTGCCGCAATATGCCCGCCCCTAAAACCACAACGCCCCCAAAAACGCTCGAAAGCAAGCTCGCCCGCCTCGGCCTGCGCACCGACATGGACCTGGTGCTGCACCTGCCGCTGCGCTACGAGGACGAGACCCAGATCATCACGATCCGGGATGCCTGCATGCGCGGCGGCCAGACCTGGCAGGTCGAAGGCATCGTGACCAAGAACGAGATCTCGTTCAAGCCGCGCCGCCAGTTGCTCGTCACGATCGCCGATGCATCGGGCGACCTGCTGCTGCGCTTCATGAATTTCTATGGCAGCCAGGTCAAGCAGATGGCCGAAGGCGTGCGCATCCGCGCGCGGGGCGAACTCAAACACGGTTTCTTTGGCGCCGAGATGGTCCACCCGGGCTACAAGGTGGTCAACGAAGGCGCGCCCCTGCCCGCCTCATTGACGCCGGTGTACCCGGCCGGCGAAGGCTTGTCGCAAACGGTGCTGCGGCGCGCGATCGCCGACGCAATGAAGCGCATCGACTGGGCCGACACCGTGCCGCCCGCGATCCGCAAGCGCATGGATTTGATGGACTTCGAGCCGGCCGTAAAGCTCCTGCACTACCCGCCGGCGGACGTCGACGAGCACGCGCTGATCGAGCGCTCGCATCCGGCCTGGGACCGCATGAAGTTCGACGAACTGCTGGCGCAGCAGTTGTCGCTGAAACGCGCGCAGCGTGCGCGCCGCGAAAAAGGCGCGCCCCCCTTGCGCGCGGTGGGCCAGTTGTCCGAAGGCTTTCTGGCCGGGCTGCCGTTCGCGCTGACCGGCGCGCAGCAGCGCGTGGTCGAAGAGATCCGCGCCGATCTGCGCGCCGGCTACCCGATGCAGCGCCTGCTGCAGGGCGACGTGGGCAGCGGCAAGACGGTGGTCTCGGCGCTGGCCGCTGCGCAGGCGATCGACAGCGGCTATCAGGCGGCCCTGATGGCGCCGACCGAGATCCTGGCCGAACAGCACTTCCGCAAGATCGCCGCCTGGATGGAGCCCCTTGGCGTGAAGGTCGCCTGGCTCACCGGCAGCCTGAAGAAAAAGGACAAGGCGGCATCGAACGCGTTGATCGAATCGGGCGCGGCAAACCTGGTGATCGGCACGCACGCGCTGATCCAGGACTCGGTGCAGTTCGCGAAACTGGGCCTGGTGATCGTCGACGAGCAGCACCGCTTCGGCGTCGGCCAGCGCCTCACGCTGCGCAACAAGGGCAGCGACGGCCTGGTGCCGCACCAACTGATGATGTCAGCCACGCCGATCCCGCGCACGCTGGCAATGACGTACTACGCCGACCTCGAAGTATCGGTCATCGACGAACTGCCGCCGGGACGCAGCCCGATCGTCACGCGCGCCATCGACCAGAACCGCCGCGACGAAGTCGTCGAACGCGTGTACGCCGCGGCGCTCGAAGGCCGCCAGGTGTACTGGGTCTGCCCGCTGATCGAGGAATCCGAAGCGCTGCAATTGCAGACGGCAACCGAGACCTACGAAACGCTGGCCGAGTCGCTGCCCGATCTGCAGGTAGGCCTGGTGCATGGCCGCATGAAGCCGGCCGAGAAGCAGGAAGTGATGGACGCGTTCACGGCGGGCCAGGTGCATGTGCTGGTGGCGACGACCGTCATCGAGGTGGGCGTGGACGTGCCTAATGCGTCGCTGATGGTGATCGAGCATGCGGAGCGGTTCGGCCTGTCGCAGCTGCACCAGTTGCGCGGACGCGTGGGCCGCGGCTCGGCGGCATCGGTGTGCCTGCTGCTGTACCAGTCGCCGCTGGGCCAGGTGGCCAAGCAGCGCCTGTTGACGATGCGCGAGACGACGGACGGCTTCGAGATCGCGCGGCGTGACCTGGAGATCCGCGGGCCCGGTGAGTTTCTGGGCGCGCGCCAGTCGGGACAGGCGATGCTGCGCTTTGCCGACCTGGAGATCGACCAGTGGATGGTCGACCGGGCGCGCGACGTGGCGCAGTGGCTGCTTGAGGGCGAGACGCCGGAGAAGATGGCGGTCGTCGATGCGCATCTGGCGCGCTGGCTGGGTGGGCGTGAGGAGTTCTTGAAGGTTTAGACGGCGCGCAGGGCGGTAGGCGGCGATGCTGGCGCCATGCTGACGGTGCAATGGCCACCTTCCGTCTGGTGCAATCGCAACTGGCTGCAAGATTCGATCATCGTCCGCAGCTTGGCATGACCATGTGCTGCCGGAGAAAACCCGGGGCTGGCTTGCTTCAGTTGATTTCCCAGTTCGCTCAGCTTGACCAATCCATTGGGCGACGCCTTTGTGACTTTGCGGACCGTCTTGACCAGTAGATTCCGCCAGTCGACGATGGTTTTCACGGCGCCCGACGCAGCCGGTGGCGCTTCGATGGCCGGTGCGATCAGTGCCGCCTCATGAAATGCGTCACAGGCACATCGCAAGGCCGCAGGCGTTTTCGCTTCGCCACATACATGCACGCCAGCGCCGCGCTCCTGCAGCTTGCGGCACAAGCCGACAAAATCCGAGTCACTCGTGACAATCACGAACTGGTTGACGCGCCCGTCGAGCAGCATCTCCAGTGCGTCCAGCGCCAGCGCGATATCGGCCGTATTCTTCCCACCCACATACTGGAATTGCAGGCACGGCGCAAAGCCGTGGCGGATCAGCGCTTCCTGCCACTTGTTGGTCAGCGAAGCCGCATTGCCATAACCGCGCCGCAGCATCACACGCCCAAGGCTCGATGCATGCTGCATCGCCTGATCGAGCACGGCGCTCTGCGCATTTTCGCAATCGATCAGTACCGCGACATTCCGTTCTGCAGACATGAGAATTCCCGTTAGGCAACAGCTTGACTCTAGCAGGATATTGACGACGGGCGGGTGGGATTTCCCGTCTGAGCGCTTACCGTGTTGTACAAACGCACTGTGACAATCCGTTAGAAATTTGCTCCCTGTTTGCGGCTATCTTGGCTGAGTTGCAACGCCCTGCCCGGGGCAGTTGCGCCTCTCATTCACCATTCAATACGGAACCTGGCATGCCTATCGTCGGACTCGGACTGCACTTTCTGATCGCGCTGTTCTTCGCGGTCCATGCGCTGCGCAACGGGCGCCAGATGTACTGGCTGCTGATCCTGTTTTCGTTCCCGGTCCTTGGCAGCCTGGCCTACTTCGTGGCCGAGTACCTGCCCGCGTCGCGCCTTCAGCGCCAGGGCCGCATCGCCACCCGCGCGCTGCAGAGAACCATCGATCCGGGGCGTGACGTGCGCGAAGCGCGGCGCGCGTTCGACCTGACCCCGACGGCGCACAACCAGATGCGCCTGGCCGCCGCGCTGCTGGGTGCGGGCCAGTCCGACGAAGCGGTCCAGCATTACGACGCCTGCCTGCGCGGGCCGTTCGCGGGCGATCCGGAGGTGATCATGGGCGCTGCGCGCGCCAATGCGGCGCATGGCCAGCCGGCGGCAGCAATCGCGCTGCTCGCGTCGCTGCAAACCCGGCAGCCAGGCTTTCGCGCCGATGAAGTCGCGCTGGCGCTGGGCCGCGCGTATGCCGCGAACAATCAGCAGCTTGAAGCCGGCGGGCAGTTCGAGTCAGTGGTAGAACGCTTCGGCAGTATCGATGCGCGCGTCGAACTGGCGCTGTGGGCCATTGCCAACGGCAAGGACGATGTGGCGCAGCGCGAGCTGCAAGAAATCGCGCATGCGCGCAAGCACATGGAAAAGCACACGCGGGACCTGCATCGCGACTTGTTCAGGCGGCTGGATGGGGCGATCGCGTCGACGCCACCAGCCACCTGACCGGGAACATACCTTTATTGGGTACGATCATGCCCATGTTGGGTTCCGCCATGCCATCCATCGACCAATGCATGAACACGGACATCGGCCACCTCTGGCCGGGCGCGTAACCACTGCGCGACGGCCTCTCGATCGTCTTCGCTCGGTGAGCCGCGTTCCAACGTCGTGATGACGCCAGAGGTTGCGGTCAGAGGGAAGCGTCCGCCGAAACCGCCACCAATCATCCCGCGCTCCTCGATAAAACCGAACAAGTCATCAATGAGGGCGCTGTGCGCGTCGTCATCGATCGGCTCACTGAACGTCAGCTCGACATCGAAGACATATTCTGTAAATTCGCCAACACGCAGCTTCTTGCGTTGACGTTGATTGAGGCGCCGTACACGGGCGGTCGAGCGGGCATCGCGTTTCATGGTGTCCTTGTTGTTATCGGCGTTATCCGAACCGCCGGTGACGGTTCGATCGTGTCGTCAGCATGTGAACGTGAGCCGGTTCCCGAACGGATCCTTGATGCTCAATTCACGTGAGCCCCATGGCGTATCCTCGATCTCCGGCCTTGCGTAGCCATAGTGTCTGGCCGTCAGCTCGGCATGCAGCGCATCGATATCGTCAACGGCGATCCGCAGCGCCGCACCAGGACAGCAATCGCCATGATGTTCGCTCAGGTGCAGCACGCACCCGTCACGCACGATCTGCAGGTACAGCGGCAGGTCGGGCGCGAACCGGTGTTCCCAGTCGACCTTGAAGCCGAGGTAGTCGGCATAGAACTGCCTGGCTTTGGCTTCGTCGAAGATGCGCAGGATCGGCGTGACGGCGCCAAGCATCATGCTGGCGGGCGTACCCGGTCCGCCTCGTAACGCAAGCCGATCTGGCGCCGGATTTCGTCCATCACGCCCATCAGCGCCAGCGTTTCGCGCTGCGTCATGACCGGGCTTTCCAGCAAACCGGCTTGCCAGCAGCGCTGCGCCTCGATGGCTTCGTGCACGTAGCCGTTGCCCAGATACGGCGTGTCGATCGTGCGCGAAGTGCCGTCGTCGAGCGTGACCGTGACCGATGTCGCGCAGTGGAAGCGCGTGTTCATGCGCACGTGGCCACGCTCGCCCGCCACCGTCAGTTCGGCTGGCGTGCGCGCCAGCAGCGAGCAGCTGCAGACCGACATGCCGCCGCCTTCGTGCTTGAGCGTGAAGCCCGTTTGCACGTCGACGCCGGTCGGGCCCATCTCGGCCTGGGCGCGGATTTCCGACACTGGCCCGAGCAGGCCCGCAGCGATCGACAAGGGATAGATGCCCAGGTCGAGCAGCGCGCCGCCGCCCAGCTCGGGATTGAACACGCGGTGCTCGGGGCCGAACGTGGCGGCGAACCCGAAGTCGGCCACCACCTGGCGCGGCGTGCCGATTTCGCCGGAGGCCAGGATGCGCTGGACTTCCTGGTAGGCCGGCAGGTAGCGCGTCCACATCGCCTCCATCAGGAACAGGCGCTTCGTGCGCGCCAGCGTGACGACCTGCTCGGCTTCGCGCAGGTTCATCGTAAACGGCTTTTCGCACAGGACGCCCTTGCCGGCGCGCAGGGCCATCAACGCATTCTCGACGTGTTGCGGGTGCGGCGTGCCGATGTAGACCAGGTCGATGTCCGGGTTCGCGGCCAGGGCCGCGTACGAGCCGTAACTGGCCAGCGCGCCGAATTCGCGGCCGAACGCATCGGCCGTTTCCTGGCTGCGTGACGCCACGCCGGCCAGCACCGCACCTGGCACATCCTTGAGTGCAGTGGCAAAGGCATGGGCAATCTTGCCCGTGCCGAGGATTCCCCAACGTACCGCTTCAGCCATGCACATTCTCCTTGGTTAGTCCGTCCGGCGTGGACGGAACACGGTGGTATCACGATAAAAGTCAGCGTCCTGCCCCGGCCACCAGCCTGGTACGCCCAGCACCTGCAGCGGTGTGAAGCCGGCTGTAGCCCCGTTACTCGCCAGGCCTTCGCCGGCCAGTGCAGCAGCCACCTCGCGGTCGATCCAGGCACGGCGCGCAGCCGGCGCCAGCGCGAAGTAAGCGTCATCCACGAACACGACGCGCGTGTGCGCGGTGATCGCCTTGCGTGGCGTGACCAGCTTTTCCATCAGCGCGTGGCCGAACAGCCAGACCTCGGCGTCGCGGCCGAACATCGCGCGCCCGTCGTACAGCGCTTCAAGCCAGCGGTGCGCGCGCAGGTCGTCGATCAATGCACGCCCAGCGGCATCGTCGCGCACCACCAGCAGCGCCGCGTTCTCGTCGAAGATCGTGGCGGCGTCGCGCGCCGGCCCACGTGACTTGCCCACGCCGGCCTGCGCAATCTGCGCCGCCTGCAGCGTGTTCAGGGCGCGTTTGATGAGTGGGAACGTCAGCCACACCAGCGCGTTGAAAAAGTCGTGCAGATTGTCGCGCGTGGGCACCTGCCCTGTCGCGCCGATGAAAGCCTCGTACGCCATGCCGTCGGGCAGGCTCGCTTGCGGCACGAAGCGCAATGGCTGGCCGGCGCCGTTGCGCAGGCCCTGCGCGCAGGCGGCCGCATTGAAGGCGTCGATGAAGCCATCTAGCGGCGGCGCGGCGCGCTCGAAGGCCGGGCGCACCGTGTCGTACCACGGCTGCGCCCAGTCGATCGGCGGCAGCATCGGTGTTACAGCATCTTCCAGTTGATGGTCTCGCCCGCGTTGAGCGGCACCAGCTGGTGCTCGGCCATCGGTACCGAGTCGGGCAGCGTCCAGGCTTCGCGCTTGAGCGTGATCGTGCCCTCATTGCGCGGCAGGTTGTAGAACGCCGGGCCGTTGAAGCTGGCGAACGCCTCCAGCTGGTCGAGCGCGCCGGCCTGGGCGAAGGCTTCGGTATACATCTCCATCGCGTGCAGCGCCGTGTAGCAGCCCGCGCAGCCGCAGGCGGCATACTTGGTGTGCACCGCGTGCGGGGCCGAGTCGGTACCCAGGAAGAAGCGCTCGTCGCCGCTGGTGGCGGCGGTGACCAGCGCCAGGCGGTGTTCTTCGCGCTTGAGCACCGGCAGGCAGTAGAAGTCGGGGCGGATACCGCCCTTGAACAGCTCATTGCGGTTGTACAGCAGGTGGTGCGCGGTGATGGTGGCAGCGATCGGGCCTTCGGCTTCGGCCACGTACTGGGCCGCATCCTTGGTGGTGATGTGCTCGAACACGACCGGCAGGGCCGGCATGTCGCGGCGCAGCGGGCGCATGACGCGCTCGATGAACACGGCTTCGCGGTCGAACAGGTCGATGTCGCTATTGGTGACTTCGCCGTGCACCAGCAGCGGCATGCCGATTTCCTGCATCACTTCGAGCGTCTTGTAGCACTTGGTCAGGTCGGTCACGCCAGCGTCGGAATTGGTCGTGGCGCCGGCCGGGTACAGTTTGACGGCGTGGATGAAGCCGGTGTCCTGCGCGCGGCGGATCTCGTCCGGGTTGGTGTTGTCGGTCAGGTACAGCGTCATCAGGGGCTCGAACTGCACGCCCTCGGGCAGCGCGGCCAGGATGCGGGCGCGGTAGTCCAGCGCCATTGCCGTGGTGGTGACGGGCGGGCGCAGGTTCGGCATCACGATCGCACGCGCGAACTGGCGCGCGCTGTGCGGCAGCACGCTGGCCATGGCCGCGCCGTCGCGCAGGTGCAGGTGCCAGTCGTCGGGACGGGTGATGGTGATGGTGTCGGGGATTTCGATGGTGGACATGGCGGCTCTCGGAAAACGGATGGCGTATTTTACCTGTGCCGGGGCGCCGTGGATCACCGCGCAACGTGGCGCGATCACCCACATGCGCCACACGCGACTGCATGCTTGACAGCACTAACAGCCCCTAGGATACTGCGGAACTTGCCATAATCTTCAGAATCAACTGGTCTTTCGGTCCTCGACAGCCAGCCACTGCCCGAACAATTCACCAGCGACAGCGCCGTTGCCGCGGGTGTCGCACAGGTCCCAAAGACAGGAAGCTTTATGAACAATCGAAACCGCCTGACCACCTATATTCTGATCGCGCTGGTGATCGGTATTCTGGTCGGCTATCTGGTCAACACCAACACGGACACCGCTGGCGCGCAAAGCTTCGCCGACACGATGTCGTTGATCACGACGCTGTTCCTTCGCCTGATCAAGATGATCATCGCGCCGCTGGTGTTTGCTACCCTGGTGGTCGGCATTGCCAAGATGGGCGACGCCAAGGAAGTCGGCCGCATCGGCGTCAAGGCGCTGGGCTGGTTCTTCATCGCCTCGCTCATCTCGCTGTCGCTGGGCCTGATCCTGGTGAACCTGTTCCGTCCCGGTGACGCGCTGTTCGCTGCCGGCATGATGCCGCCAGTGGGCACCGATGCGGGCATTACCACCACCGGCCTGACGATGAAGGACTTCATCACCCACCTGGTGCCAACCTCGATCGTCGACGGCATGGCCCGCAACGAGATCCTGCAGATCGTCGTGTTCTCGGTATTCTTCGGCACCGCTGCCGCCGCTGTCGGCGCGCGCGCCACGCCGATGATCGACGCCATCGACGGCGTTGCCCACGTCATGCTCAAGCTGACCGGCTACGTGATGAACTTCGCACCGATCGCGGTGCTCGCCGCCGTCTCGGGCATCATCGCCAAGAGCGGCCTGGGCGTGCTGTCGACGTATGGCGTCTTCATGGCCCAGTTCTACTTCGGCATTGCCCTCCTGTGGGTGGTGTTGATCGGCATCGGCATGATCTTCGTCGGCCCGCGCATCCTGCGCCTGATCGCCGAACTGCGCGGCCCGACCCTGCTGGCCTTCTCGACCGCATCGTCCGAAGCGGCGTTCCCGAAAACCCTGGAAGGCCTGGAGCGCTTCGGCGTCAAGAACCGCCTGGCCTCGTTCGTGCTGCCGATCGGTTACTCGTTCAACCTCGATGGCTCGATGATGTACTGCACCTTCGCCGCCGTCTTCATCGCCCAGGCGTATGGCATCGAGCTGTCGATGAGCACCCAGATCACGATGATGCTGGTGCTGATGCTGACCTCGAAGGGCATGGCCGGTGTGCCGCGTGCGTCGCTGGTCGTGATCGCCGCCACGCTGAACCAGTTCGACATCCCGGAAGCCGGCCTGCTGCTGCTGCTGGCGATCGACCACTTCCTGGACATGGCCCGCTCGGCCACCAACGTCATCGGCAACGGCATCGCCACCGCCGTCGTTGCCAAGTGGGAGGGCGAGCTCGGGGAGCCGAACGCGGAACCCGCCATTGCACCGCTGCGCTAGGCGCGGCGGGCATTGCCTGACACCGGAAGGCCTTCCAGCGATGGAGGGCCTTTTTTTTTCATGAAAATAACGAGGGACGAACGATGAAAAACATACTGGCCGCCGGCATCCTGCTGGCCTTGAACAGCGCGCACGCCGCCACCCAGACAGTCGATTGCGGCCGCCTGCTGGACGTGCAGCAAGGCACCTGGCGCGAACGCGTCAGCATCGTCATCGAGAACGGCAGCGTCGTCTCGGTCGGCCCCATGACCGGCGCCGCCGGCAATATCGACCTGTCGCGCCACGCCTGCCTGCCCGGCCTGATCGACATGCACGTGCACCTGACCAGCGAGACCCTGCCAGCAGTGGACGCGTATCGCGACCGCCTCACGGCCAACCCGGCCGACATGGCCTACCGCTCGATCAAGTTTGCCGAGCGCACGCTGATGGCGGGCTTCACGACGGTGCGCGACCTGGGCGCGGCGGATGACCTGAACATTGCGCTCAAGCGCGCGATTGCCGCCGGCGACGTGCCGGGCCCGCGCATGTTCACAGCCGGTAAATCGCTGGCCACGACGGGCGGTCACGCCGATCCGACCAACAACCTGTCGCACTTCCTGAACGAGAAGATCGGCACGCCCGGCCCGGTCGAAGGTGTGCTCAACAGCCCCGAAGAAGCGCGCCAGGCCGTACGCCAGCGCTATAAGGATGGTGCGGACCTGATCAAGGTGACGGCCACCGGCGGTGTACTGAGCCAGGCCGCCAGCGGCCAGAACTCGCAGTACACCGAGGACGAACTGCGCGCCGTGGTCACGACCGCGAAGGATTACGGCTTTCGCGTAGCGGCCCACGCCCACGGCGCGGAAGGCATGAAGCGCGCGCTGCGCGCCGGCGTCGACTCGATCGAGCATGGCACGCTGATGGACGACGAAGTCATCACGCTCTTCAAGAAGACCGGCGGCTGGTACGTGCCGACTATCTCGGCCGGGCGCTACGTGGCGGACAAGGCCAAGGTGCCGAACTACTACTCCGCGCTGGTGCAGCCCAAGGCAGCGGCGATCGGGCCGCAGCTGCAGGCCACGTTTGCCCGCGCCCACAAGGCCGGCGTGAAGATCGCGTTCGGCACCGATGCCGGCGTGTTCCCGCACGGCGAGAACGCGAAGGAATTCGGCTACATGGTCGAAGCGGGCATGACGCCGATCGAGGCGATCCGCGCTGCCACTGTCAATGCGGCCGTGCTGCTGGATCAACCCAAGCGCCTGGGCGCGATCGCGCCGGGGTTCGCGGCCGACATCATCGCGGTCGAGGGCGACCCGCTCAAGGACGTCAAGCTGCTCGAGCAGGTCAAGTTCGTGATGAAGGATGGCGTCGTCTTTAAAAAGCTGTAAGCTGCCAGGTTTATAAAACCCGGAGACTTTCATGCTGTTCCCGCGATCTGCCCACGCCGCCCTGTGCGGCGTTCTGTTTTTGTTTGCGGCCGCCGTCCAGGCCCAGACCGCCAAGCTGCCGAACGTGACGATCCTCGCCACCGGCGGCACCATCGCCGGAACGGGCGCCAGCAGCACGACGACGGTCGGCTACACCGCCGCCACCGTCGGCGTGCAATCGCTGATCGCGGCCGTGCCCGAGATCACGAAGGTGGCCAACGTCACCGGCGAGCAGGTATTCCAGATCGCCAGCGAAAACATCAGCGATGCGCAGTGGCTGCAACTGGCCAAGCGCGTCAACGTGCTGCTGGCGCAAAGCAGCGTCGATGGCATCGTCATCACGCACGGCACCGACACGCTGGAAGAGACTGCGTACTTTCTGAACCTGGTCGTCAAGAGCAAAAAGCCGGTGGTGGTGGTTGGCTCGATGCGGCCGTCAACGGCGCTGTCGGCCGACGGCCCGATCAACCTGTACAACGCGGTGCGCCTGGCCGGCACGCCTGAAGCGGCGGGCCGCGGCGTGCTGGTGGCGATGAATGACCAGATCCACGCGGCGCGCGACGTCACCAAATCCAATACGACGACGGCGGACACCTTCCGCACGACGGAGCTGGGCATGATCGGCTACATCCAGGGCGGCAAGCCGTTCTTTTATCGCGACGTGACGCGCAAGCACACGGTCGATACCGAGTTCGATCTGGCCAAACTGGATGCGCTGCCGCAGGTGGACGTGGCGTACGCGTATGCAAACGTGGGCGATGTGGCGGTCAATGCGCTGGTGGCAGCCGGCGCCAAGGGTTTGGTGCATGCGGGTGTCGGCAACGGCAGCCTGCCTGCCAAAACCAAACCGGCGCTGGTGGCTGCGCGGGCCAAGGGCGTCATCGTCGTGCGTGCGAGCCGCGTCGGCCAGGGCATCGTGGCGCGCAATGGCGAGGCCAATGACGACCAGCTGGACTTCGTGGTGGCCGATACGCTCAGCCCCCAGAAGGCGCGCATCCTGCTGATGCTGGCGTTGACGAAAACGACCAGCACCAAGGAAATCCAGCGGATGTTTTACACGTACTGATTACGCGCCGGATACCGTAGGGTGGACGGCTGCGCCGTCCACGCGTTCAAACGCTTCCGGCACCAGCGGCGGCGAGGCCACATCCTCGTCGGGCCGCGCCAGCTGCCGGTCCCACATCTGCGCATACAGGCCGCGCGCGGCCAGCAGCGCGCTGTGCGTGCCGCGCTCGACGATCTTGCCGTGATCGAGCACGATGATCTGCTGCGCATCGGCGATGGTCGACAGGCGGTGCGCAATCACCAGCGTCGTGCGGTTCTTCGCGATCTCTTTCAACTGCGCCTGGATCGCCTGCTCGGCGCGCGAGTCGAGCGCCGACGTGGCCTCGTCGAAGATCAGCAGCGCCGGGTCTTTCAGCAGCGTGCGCGCGATCGCCACGCGCTGCTTCTCGCCACCCGACAGTTTCAAGCCCCGCTCACCCACCATGCTCTGATAGCCATCCGGCAGGCTTTCGATGAAGTCGTGGATCGACGCCGCGCGCGCCGCCGCCACGATGTCGTCGCGGCTGGCGCCGGGCCGGCCATACGCGATGTTGTATTCGATCGTGTCATTGAACAGCACCGTGTCCTGCGGGACGATACCGATCGCCGCGCGCAGCGACGACTGGGTGATGTCGCGCAGGTCCTGGCCATCGATCTTGATCGCGCCGCCGTTCACGTCATAGAAGCGAAACAGCAGGCGTGACAGCGTGGACTTGCCCGAGCCGCTGTGACCCACCACCGCCGTCGTGGTGCCAGCGGCAATGGTGAAGTCAACGTCGAACAGAATCTGACGCTTGGTCTCGTAGCTGAATTCCACGTGCGAGAACTCGACCTGCGCGCCCTTGATCTCCAGCGGCAGCGCCTTGGGACCGTCGGCCACTTCGCGGTTCTGGTCGAGCAGGCCAAACAGGCGTTCCATGTCGGCCAGGCTTTGCTTGATCTCGCGGTAGATCACGCCCAGGAAGTTCAGCGGCATGTACAGCTGGATCATGAAGGTGTTGACCAGCACCAGGTCGCCCAGGCTCATGGTGCCGTTGATGACGCCCTGCGTGGCGCGCCACAGGATCAGCGTGACGGCGGTGGCGATGATGAGGGACTGGCCCGTGTTCAGGACCGACAGCGAGGTCTGCGAGCGCACGCCGGCATTCTCGTAGTTCTTCAGGCCCTCGTCATAGCGCTTGGCTTCGTAGTCTTCGTTGCCGAAGTATTTCACCGTCTCGTAATTGAGCAGCGAGTCGATCGCCTTGGTACTGGCTTTCGATTCGAGGTCGTTCATCGTGCGCCGGAAGTGCGTGCGCCATTCGGTGACGACCACGGTGAAGGTGATGTACGAGGCCAGCGCCACGGCGGTGATGATGCTGAACCAGATGTCGTAGTTCAGTATCAGGTAGCCCAGCACCAGCGTGATCTCGACCAGCGTCGGCAGGATATTGAAGAGCGAGTACGAGATCAGCGAATTCACACCGCGCGTGCCGCGCTCGATGTCGCGCGTCATGCCGCCCGTCTGGCGGTTCAGGTGAAAGCGCAGCGACAGCGCGTGCAGGTGGCGAAACACACGCAGCGCGATGGTGCGCACGGCGCGCTGCGTCACGCGCGCGAACAGAAATTCGCGCAGCTCGGTGAAGACGGTCATCGACAGCCGCAGCAGGCCGTAGGCGATCAGGACGCCGACCGGCAGCACCATCAGCGCGTGCGGGTGCGCGGGGTCGATGGCCAGGCCGTCGATCAGCCGCTTGAGCACCAGCGGCACGCCGACGTTGGCCATCTTGGCCGCGACCAGCGCGCCCATGGCGGCCAGCACGCGCCACTTGTAGACCCACAGGTATGGGAACAAGGTCTTGAGCGTGGCCCAGTCGTTGCGGGGAATGCCGGTAGGGTCCGGCGGAAGTGAGGTATTGCGGCGCATGGGGAGACTTTTGTGGTTCAATTCGGGTCGATTGTAGCTTTTACCGAGAATTCACGATGACCACGCCCGAAAATACCGTTACCACGCCCAGTACCATTCGCCTCCCCGCCGGCAAGATGCCCGAACTGCGGGTCATGCCCGCCCCGTCCGACGCCAATGTGTATGGCGATGTATTCGGCGGCTGGATCATGGCCCAGGTCGACCTGGCCGGCTCGCTGCCGGCCACGCGCCGCGCCAATGGCCGCGTGGCGACGATCGCCGTGAATTCGTTTTTGTTCAAGAATCCGGTGTTCGTCGGCGACCTGCTGTCGTTCTATGCCGATATCACCAAGGTGGGCAACACGTCGATCACGGTGTTCGTCGAGGTGTACGCCGAGCGTAACCGGCTGGCGGCCGAAGTGGTCAAGGTGACCGAGGCGACGCTGACCTATGTAGCCACCGGCCCGGATCGCAAGCCGCGCCAGTTGCCGCCGCTCGAATCGCTGATCGCGAACCGGTAATCCGGTCATGAAAAAGGCCGCCATCACGGCGGCCTTCACAATATCAACCCGGTATCAGACCGGCTTTTTTTCGTCGCGCAGTTCGCGCCGCAGGATCTTGCCGACGTTCGTCTTCGGCAGCGTCTCGCGGAACTCGACGAACTTCGGCCGCTTGTAGCCGGTCAGCTGCTCCTTGCAGAAGGCCTTGACCTGGTCGGCGGTGAGGCTCGCATCCTTCTTGACCACGTACAGCTTGACCGCCTCGCCCGAGTGCTGGTCGGGCACGCCCACGCACGCCACTTCGAGCACGCCCGGCATCGCCGCGACCACGCCTTCGACCTCGTTCGGGTACACATTGAAGCCCGAGACCAGGATCATGTCCTTCTTGCGATCGACGATGCGCGTGTAGCCCTTGTCGTCCATGATGCCGATGTCGCCGGTCTTGAAGAAGCCGTCGGGGGTCATGACCTTGGCCGTTTCGTCATCGCGCTGCCAGTAGCCGGCCATGACCTGCGGCCCGCGCACGGCGATCTCGCCGGCGGTGCCGAACGGGACGGCGTTGCCGGCATCGTCCAGGATGCGCAGTTCGGTCGATGGCAGCGGCAGCCCGATGGTGCCGGTGAACTCGCTGATGTCGCAGCGGTTAGCAGTGACCACGGGCGAGGTTTCGGACAAGCCGTAGCCTTCGACGATCGGGATGCCCGTCGTCTTGAGCCATTTGTCGGCCACCGCTTTTTGCACGGCCATGCCGCCGCCCGGGCACACCATCAGGCCCGAGAAATCGAGCCTGGCGAAATCGTCGTCGTTCAGCAGGCCGTTGTACAGCGTGTTCACTGCCGGGAAGATGTTGATGCGGTAGCCACCCAGCTCCTTGATGAAGCCCTTGATGTCACGCGGGTTCGGGATCAACAGGTTCATGCCGCCCACGCGCAGGCCAAGCAGCGCGCAGACCGTCAGCGCATAGATGTGGTACAGCGGCAGTGCGCAGGCAAACTGCGCCTGCTGGCCCGCCGGCATGCGGCTTAAGGTCGGCGCGAACCAGGCTTCGTTCTGCAGCACGTTGGCGATCACGTGGCGGTGCAGCAGCACTGCACCTTTCGACACGCCCGTGGTGCCGCCCGTGTACTGCAGGAAGGCGATGTCGTCGTGGCCGATCGCAACCTGCCCCAGGGTTTCGCGCGCGCCCTCGGCCAGCACCTTGTTGAAGGCGATCGCGCCTGGCAACGAGTAGGCCGGCACCATCTTCTTGACCTTTCGTACCACCAGATTGACCAGCGTGCCTTTCAGGCCGCCCAGCAGGTCGCCCATCGTGGCCAGGATGACGTGCTTGACCTGCGTCTGGGCGAGCACCTGCTCCAGCGTGTGGGCGAAGTTTTCCAGCACCACGATCGCCTCGGCACCCGAGTCGGTCAGCTGGTGCTGCAGCTCGCGCGGGGTGTAGAGCGGATTGACGTTGACGACGACGTAGCCGGCGCGCAGCACGGCGGCCAGCGCCACCGGATATTGCAGCACGTTGGGCATCATCAGCGCCACGCGCGCGCCTGGCTTCAGGCCCCTGGCCTGCAGCCAGGCGGCCATGCGCTGCGACATCGTATCGAGTTCGGAAAACGTGATGGACTTGCCCATGCAGGCATAGGCCTTGCGGTCGGCGTACTTGCGAAACGCCTCCTCGAGCAAATGCGCCAGCGAGCGATATTGCGTCGCATCGATCTCTGCCGGTACACCGGTTTCGTACGACGTGAGCCAGAATTTGTCCATGTATTCCACTGCCTTCCTTGTTGGTTCCAATAAAACGCCGAAGCCGCCTCGCAGGCGGCTTCGGCTGATTGCCCATCGTCCGCCGTGACTTACGCCACCGTGTCCGCCTGCTTTTCATCCCGCAGCGCGCGTCGCAGGATCTTGCCGACGTTGGTCTTGGGAAGCTCATCGCGAAACTCGATGTACTTGGGTCGTTTATAGCCGGTGAATTCCTGCTTGCAGTAGGCCAGCAAGTCGTCCGTCGTGAGATTCGGGTCTTTTTTTACCACGAATACTTTGACCGCCTCGCCCGAATGCGCGTCCGGCACGCCGACCACGGCGCACTCGAGCACGCCCGGATGCCCGGCGATGACGCCTTCGAGCTCGTTCGGATAGACGTTGAAGCCCGAGACCAGGATCATGTCCTTCTTGCGATCGACGATCCTGACGTAGCCGTTGGCATCCATGATGCCGATGTCGCCCGAGCGGAAGAAGCCGTCGGCCGTCATGACCTTGGCGGTTTCGGCCGGCTGTTTCCAGTACCCCTGCATGACTTGCGGGCCGCGGATCGCGATCTCGCCGCTCTCGCCCGGCGCTACCGGATTGCCGGCATCGTCGATGATGGCGATGTCGGTCGATGGCACCGGCAGGCCGATGGTGCCGGTGAAGTCAAGCACGTCGGCGCGGTTGCAGGTGGCCACCGGCGACGTCTCGGACAAGCCGTAGCCTTCGATGATGGCCACGCCGGTGACATCGCGCCACTTGTCGGCCACGGCCTTTTGCACCGCCATGCCGCCGCCATTGCACATGCGCAGGCCGGAGAAATCGAGGTGGGCAAAATCGGGGTTGTTCACCAGCGCGTTGTACAGCGTGTTCACGGCCGGCAGCATGTTGAAGCGGTACTTGGCGAGTTCTTTGACGAAGCCCGGGATGTCACGCGGGTTCACGATCAGCACGTTCAGGGCGCCCATGCGCATGCCCCACATCGCGCACGCGGTCAGCGCGAAGATGTGATACAGCGGCAGCGCGCAGACGATCGTCAGCGGCGCGCCGCCCGCCTCGCCCAGCGCCGGCTGCGACCAGGCTTCGCTTTGCAGCACGTTGGCGATCACGTTGCGGTGCGTGAGCGTGGCGCCTTTCGAGGGCCCCGTGGTGCCGCCCGTGTACTGCAGGAAGGCGACGTCGCCGGCCTTGAGCGTGGCCGGCTTGAAGGTCATGCGGGCGCCCTGCGCCAGCGCATCCTTGAAGGACACCATGTTCGGCAGCGAGAACTCGGGCACCATCTTCTTGACGTGACGGACCACGAAATTGACCACCATGCCCTTGGCGCCGCCAAGCAGCTCGCCCATGTTCGCCACCACCACGTGGCGCAGCGGCGTCTTGCCCATCACCTTCTGCACGGTGTGGGCAAAGTTTTCCAGCACGATGATCGCTTCGGCCCCCGAGTCGGTGATCTGGTGTTCGAGTTCGCGCGCGGTGTAGAGGGGATTGACGTTGACGACGACATACCCGGCGCGCAGCACGGCGGCCAGTGCGATCGGGTACTGCAGCACATTGGGCATCATGAGCGCCACGCGCGCACCCGGCGTCAGGCCGCGGCTTTGCAGCCAGGCGGCGAGCTTTTGCGAATACGCGTCAAGTTCGCGGTAGGTGAGGAACTTGTCCATGCAGACAAAGGCATTGCGGTCCGCGAATTTGCTGAACGATTCTTCCAGCAACTGCACCAGTGAAGAGTACTGATCCGGATTGATCTCTGCCGGCATGCCTGGTGGATACGACTGCAGCCAAATCTTGTCCATGGGTTGCCTCTGTCTCGGGATCTTTTTCAAGATCATGATCGTTCTTGTCGACGGCCGTGCTATGTTGCCGGCTCGCGTGCGCACGAAGCTTATGCCTTTGCTATCGCTGGGTGTGATGCTATCGGGCAGCGCCCTTGTGCGCAAGCGCTTTTACGCCGATTGGAACCTGCCCTCTACGGCAGCGCGCTCATGGTGCGCTGCACCACCTGCAAGCCCGGCGCAGCCGGCGTCGCCAGCCGTGCCAGGACACGATTGCGTTCTTTCTTGTCGAGGGCGGCAAGCCGGTTGACGGCCGTGTAGAAACCCTTCCAGGTCTTCTCGCGGCGCAGCAATGCGCGAAATGCCGGCACCAGGTCATTGTAGGTCGCTACCGAGGCCAGGTGGGCATTGGAGAGCGGCTCGGCAAAGAAACGGTCATAGCCGGCGTAGCCGCCCCAGTTTGCCTTGAGCACCTGGTAGTCGTTCTGCAGCGCGATGAACAGGCGGCCCTTGGTGGCGCGCTTGGTCTCGTCCGGTTCGATGCTCTTGTAGGTGCGCTCGAGCTCACCGCGATAACGCAGCAGCAAGGCCAGGAAATCGCGCTTGCGGGCCTTGTAGCGGTCATAGGCCGCGCTCATGGCCGGGTTGCCGAAGCGTTCGAGCCAGGCTTCCACGCCGGCCTGCTCCACAGCACTGGCAAACGATTCATTGAATTGCGAGTCGCCTGCGACATAGACGACCTGGTGCGCCAGCTCATGGAAGATCAGGCGCGCCAGTTCGGCGTCCGGATAATTGATGAAGGTCGAGACCAGCGGATCGCTGAACCAGCCGAGCGTCGAATAGGCGGTGACGCCGCCCACTTCGACGTCATGGCCTTCTGCGCGCAGCTGCCTGGCATAGGCCTGCGCATCGGTCTTGCTGTAGTAGCCGCGGTAGTTCACGCAGCCGGCCACCGGAAAGCACCACTGGATTGGTTTGAGGGACAGTTCGGGCGTGGCCACCACGTTCCACAGCACGTAGGGGCGTTGGAGGCTCGTGTAATTGGTGTAGCTCCCGTTATCGGGCAGCTGCATTTCCTGGATGGCGAAGCGGCGGATCTGGCGCGCCGCCTCCAGCCGGTGCCGCAATGTGGCGCTGGTGGCGCTGTCGGCGATCCAGTCGTCGATCGGGCGCGCATCGGACAGCAATTGCAGCTGGCCCTGCGCGGCCTGGGTGTAGTACGAAAGCGATGAGCAGCTGGTCAACATGAAGACCGCCGCTGCCGCGGCCATGAGCGGCCGGAAGGCCAGTGAGAATCTAGAGGGCGTCATCTCGTGTGGGGGGCGCAGCTTTTTCAACCTGCACCAGGGTGTCGTAGAAAGTGGGCGCCCGGCCCATGTCGGTCAAACGCTGGCTGGTGACTTCGTTGGCGTTCTTGCCGTCGGTGGCGAGCTTTTTCCACCAGATCGACAGGCCCACCACCAATCCAGCGCGCGCCTTGTCGGTCACGCGTGCACGGGCGAGGAACGAACCGCGGTCGTTATAAATGCGCGCCATGTCACCGTGCCCGATGCCGCGTGCGGCGGCATCATGCGGGTGGATGTCGAGGTGCGGTTCGCCCTCAGTTGCGCGCAGGCTCTGTACATTGACAAACGTCGAGTTGAGGAAGTTCCGTGCCGGTGGAGAAATCATGGCCAGCGGATAGGTTTTTGCCAGCTCCGGGTTCGAGGCGACCGACTCGTATGGCGGGATGTACGTCGGCACCGGATCGAGGCCGTCGGCCAGCATGCTCTCGGAAAAGAACTCGCATTTGCCCGATGGCGTCGTGAAGCCGCCGTCGGCAAACGGCGCATCAGGCATGTTGAGCTTGCTCCAGCCGGTGCGCTTGAGCGACTCCCAGTCGAAGTGCACCGCGCGCGTATCCTTGCTGTTGAAGGCTTGCGCTGCGATGGCGTCGTCGCTCTCGCGGAAGCACGGATCGGTAAAGCCCATGCGCGCGGCAAGCAGGCGGAAGAACTCGGTATTCGGCCTGGATTCGCCCACCGGCGCCACGGCGGCGTTATTGGCCATCATGTACAGGTGGCCGTAGGCCAGGTGCGCATCGACGTGTTCGAGCTGGGTGGTGGCCGGCAGCAGGATGTCGGCGTAGTCGGCGCTGTCGGTATGAAAGTGTTCGAGCACCACGGTGAACAGGTCTTCGCGCTCGAAGCCCTGCTGCACCTTGCGCGAATCGGGCGCAATGGCAAGCGGGTTGGCGTTGTAGACGATGACGGCCTCGATCTTCGGGCCGAAATCGGGCGCGCTCTCGCGCAGCAGGTCGTCGCCGATCGTGGTCATGTTGATCGTGCGCGGGGTGCGGCCGGCCAGCAGATCCGGGCGCTGCAGCGCCGGACGGTTGGTCGGGAACGAGGCCGAGCTCGACAGCTGGATGCCGCCTGCGGGCAGGCGCCACGCGCCCACCAGGGCTGGCAGGCAGGCGATATTGCGCACGGCCATGCCGCCGCCGCGCACGCGCTGGATGCCGTAGTTGACGCGGATCGCCGCCGCTTCGCCGTTCTTCGCCGTCTGGCCGTACAGGCGCGCCAGATTCACCACTTCATCGACGGTGATGCCGCAGATGGCGGCCGTGCGTTCCGGCGGCCATTCGAGGGCGCGCGCCTTGAGGGGCTCGAAACCCAATGTGTGCTTGTCGATGTAGGCGTGATCCAGTAAATCTTCCTGGATCAGCACATGCATCATGCCCAGCGCCAGCGCGGCATCCGTGCCGGGCAGCAGCGCAATGTGTTGATGGCATTTTTCGGCGGTGAGCGAGCGATACGGATCGATGGCAATCAACGTGGCGCCATTGCGCTTGGCTTCTTGCGCGCGCA
The DNA here is from genome assembly GCF_059685775.1 of Telluria sp. LT1R51-2. Lineage (NCBI taxonomy): Bacteria > Pseudomonadati > Pseudomonadota > Betaproteobacteria > Burkholderiales > Oxalobacteraceae > Telluria > Telluria sp. LT1R51-2. The sequence goes on from NZ_JCASIM010000001.1 coordinate 4,104,877, forward strand.
TCCAGAAATGCAGGTTCGATGCGATCGGGTTGCCGCCCCAGATCAGGATCAGTTTGGCGTTCTGGAACTGTTCAAGGTCGGTGCCGATCGAACTGCCGATGGAATACCGGTAGCCGGTCGCGCCAGCCGTGGCGCAGATCGTGCGGTCGAGCAGCGACGCGCCCAGTTGATTGAAAAAGCGCAGCGACATCGATTCGCCCTGCACCAGGCCCATCGTGCCGCAATAGCTGTACGGCAGGATCGCTTCGGGGTCGCGCGCGGCGATGCCGGTCAGGCGCGTGGCGATCTCGTCCAGTGCAGCGTCCCACGTGATGCGCTCGAACTTGCCTTCGCCCTTGCGGCCGACGCGCCGCATCGGATACAGCACGCGGTCCGGGTGGTAGGTGCGCTCGATGTAGCGCGAGACCTTGGTGCACAGCACGCCGGCCGTAGTGGGATGGTCCGGGTCGCCCTTGACCTCCGTGGCGACGCCGTTCTCGACTTTGACGAGCAGCGCGCAGGTATCGGGGCAATCGTGGGGACAGGTCGCACGGACGGTGGTAGTGGTCATATTGTTATTTGGGCTTTGCATGCAGGCTGCACTGAAAAAACTGCGCTAAACCAATACTTTATACGATTCGGACGGGGTTCGTGACCTCCCCTGACAAGTCTGTTTAAGGCACGCTACAATAGTTAAAACCATGCCATGCAAGGGTGGCAAGACAACCGAGGGGCCTCCAGCAAACCCCTACGCGCAGCGCCTGACGCGCTGCAGCGCGCGGCAGCGTCACCGAGGTCCCCATCGCGGAGAACATCATGAAACTGGTTGAACCTATCCTGGCGTCACTCGCCGAAATCCAGGCAATCCGGCGCGACCTGCACGCGCATCCCGAATTGGGCTACGAAGAACACCGTACCGCGCAGATCGTGGCCGACCGGCTCGAAGCGTGGGGCATTCCCGTCGTGCGCGGGCTGGGTGTGACGGGCGTCGTCGGCATCATCAAGAACGGCACATCCGAACGCGCGATCGGCCTGCGCGCCGACATGGACGCGCTGCCCATGCAGGAAATCAATGGCTTCGCCCACGCGTCGACCAATGCGGGCAAGATGCACGCCTGTGGCCACGACGGCCACACGGCGATGCTGCTCGGCGCCGCGCACTACCTGGCGCAGCACCGCAATTTCGACGGCACCGTGTACCTGATTTTCCAGCCGGCCGAAGAAGGCGGCGGCGGCGGGCAGCGGATGATCGAGGATGGCCTGTTCGAACGCTTCCCGATGGACGCCGTGTACGGCATGCACAACTGGCCAGGCATCGCCGAGGGCACGTTTGCCGTGGTCGACGGGCCGATGATGGCCTCGAGTAACGAGTTTCGCGTGACCGTGCGCGGCAAGGGCGCCCACGCGGCGCAGCCGCACCGCGGCATCGATCCGATCATGGTCGCGGTGCAGATCGCGCAGGCGTGGCAAACGATCATCTCGCGCGAAAAGAACCCGCTGCTCACGGCGGTGTTGTCGATTACCCAGATCCACGCAGGCAGTGCCACCAACATCATTCCGGATGAAGCGCAACTGGTGGGCACGGTGCGTACGTTCACGACCGACGTGCTGGATCTGATCGAGCGCCGCATGCAGGAAATGGCCGACGGGATTGCTGCCGGCTTTGGCGCGACGGTCGACTTTGGCTTCAAGCGCAAGTATCCGCCGCTGGTGAACCACACCGAGCAGACCGCGTTTGCGATCGAGGCCATGCGCGCAGTGGTGGGCCCGGATGCAGTCAATGCGAATGTCGAACCGACCATGGGCGCCGAGGACTTCGCCTTCATGCTACAGGCCAAGCCAGGCTGCTATGTCTTCCTGGGCAATGGCGATGGCGACCACCGCGCCGGTGGCCATGGTCTTGGCCCATGCCAGCTGCACAATGCCAGTTATGACTTCAACGACAACCTGCTGCCGATTGGCGCGAGCTATTGGGCGCGCCTGGTGGAGATGCAACTGCCGGTTGCCTGATGGCGTGGCGGGCCGGACGGCGCGCCCGGCCCTGTTTGACGGCGCCTAGAACAGTCCGAGGAATTTTTTCTTAATCGTGTTCTTGCGCGCCGGATCGACCACATCGGTCACGTCCTTGTCGTTGAACTTGTCGATCAGGGCGGCAAAGCCACGGTGGCGCGCCAGGTCGAGTTCTTCCTTGAACAGCGGCACGACGCAGTGGAAGTAAATGTCCTTGCCTTCGACCGTCACCGAGTGAAACGGTTCGGGCGCCGACACGGGCGGCAGCAAAATCGCGCCGCAGAAGTCCACGCCATCGACGTAGGGCTTGGGCGGGGCGCCATTGGGCAGCGCATGGCCCAGGCCGATCCAGGTGCCCTGGTTGTGCGGATAGTGCGCCAGGTGGCGCATCAGCGCGACTGGCCAGTACCAGCGCTCTTCCTTGATCGACGTTTCATCGAGCTGCCAGTTCGCCGGCAAGGTCATCATCAGTTCAGCGAACGGCGGCGCACCTTCCGGCGTCGTCATCGGGCGCTTGCTCATCCCCGAGGTCACCAGGCGCACGTAAGGAAAATCGGCGGTTGGCGCGATCACGTGGACGTCGACCTGGATGGCACCGCCATCGGTTTCGTGGAAGAACATCGCGGGTGCGCCAAGGTGCGTGGCAATGTGTTCACCGACCGGGTCATGCGGCAGCACGACGGATTCCGGTTGGCGCTGCATCGGCGCGCTTAAGGGATACAACGGGGTGATGGTTGGTTCGGCCATGGGTCTTGATCGATATTGTTGCGGCGGGCGCCTATGATACCTGCGCTGCCCGCTTGCGTGGCCGGCAGCACGCTATTGTTCTCGCTAGTACAATACCGCATTATTCCAAAATGTCATCCCCCACCCTTTCCAGGTAGACCATGTTCACTCTCAAAAAAATCAGCATGCTGGCGCTGGCCAGCGCCGCGCTGTGCGCGCCTGCCGCGTTCGCCCAATCCACCGTGGGCAACGGTTATATCGATTCCGTGTCGTTCGAATACGGCACCAATCCGCAGCAGCGCATGGGCCGCGTCGCGATCCAGTCGGACTGGGACAAGCAGTGGTTCGCTGGCAATGGCCGTCATCTGTCGGGTTACTTTGAAACGAACCTGGCCCTGTGGCGCCTGAACGCGTACGAGAACGTCCCCGGCCGCAACAAGAACATCGGCGTGCTGGGCTTTACCCCGGTGTTCCGCTACCAGAACGACAACAAGCTGGGTCTGTATGGCGAAATCGGTATCGGCCTGAACGTTCTGTCGACGCTGTACAAGAATGAAGACAAGGAACTGTCGACCGCGTTCCAGTTCGGCGACCATCTTGGCGTGGGCTACACCACCGCCAAGTGGGACTTCGGCCTGAAGTACCAGCACTATTCGAACGGCAGCATCAAGAGCCCGAACGCCGGCGCCAACTGGCTCGTCGCCAAGGCAGCCTACCGCTTCTGATGGGCTTTATTACCCGCGTGACACCCGCCCCCGCTGCGGGTACACGGCGCGGGTAAATAGCATTTCGTGACACAATCGGGCCTTTCGCGGCGCAGTCCGCGCGCTGTTGTCGAGGCCCGATTGACTCCTTCGCCCACCCTCAAACGCTATCTCCCCTGGCTCGTCGCCATCGCGCTGTTCATGGAACAGCTGGATGCGACCATCGTCAACACCGCTATTCCCAGCATCGCCGCCAGTCTTGGCGTCACGCCGCTGAGCCTCAAATCGGTCGTCACCAGCTATATCCTGGGCCTCGCCGTCGGTATTCCACTCAGTGGCTGGATGGCCGATCGCTTCGGTACGCGGCGCGTGTTTTTTACCGCAATTTCGATTTTTACCTTTGCGTCCGTGTTGTGCGGACTGTCGGTCGATGCGCGCATGATGACGGGCGCGCGTCTGCTGCAAGGGTTGGGCGGCGCGATGATGATCCCGATCGGGCGGCTGTCGATCGTGCGTACGTTTCCCAAGAATGAGTTGCTGGGGGCGATGAACTTCGTGATCATCCCGGCGCTGATCGGGCCGTTGCTGGGTCCGACGATTGGCGGGCTGATCGTGCACTGGACCACGTGGCGGGTGATCTTCTTCGTCAATGTCCCGGTGGGGCTGATCGCGCTGTACTTTGTCTGGCGGCACATGCCGGATTACCGTGCGGAGCAGCGGCGGCCGCTCGACGTTGCCGGTCTGCTGCTGTTCAGCAGCGGCACGGCGTTGTTGTCTTGGGTGCTGGAAGTGTTTGGCGAGCACACGCTCGACGGCATCACGGCCGGTCTGCTGTTCTTGCTGGCACTGGGTTTGCTCGGCGCTTACGCCTGGCATGCATGTCGCACGAAGTTTCCATTGCTACGCCTGACGCTGCTCAAGGTGCGTACCTTCCGCATTGCTGTACTGGGCGGCTTCGTGACCCGTCTTGGCGTTGGCGGCTTGCCGTTCCTGCTCCCGCTGCTGTACCAGCTGGGGTTGGGGATGCCAGCGTGGCAGTCGGGGCTCATGATGATGCCATCGGCACTGGCGGCAATGGGGATGAAACTGTTCGCGCCGCGCCTGCTGGCGCGCTTCGGTTATCGTCAGGTGCTGCTGGCGAACACGATCATGATAGGCGTCACCATCGCCATGTTCACGCTGGTCGATGCCGGCTCGCCATTGATCATGATCGTGTGCATCAGCCTGATGCTGGGGTTCTTCAACTCACTGCAGTTTTCGAGCATGAACACGCTGGCCTACGCCGACATCGAGCCAGCGGACTCAAGCATGGCGAGCACGATCTCCAGCTCGCTGCAGCAACTGTCGATGAGCTTCGGCCTGGCCGCAGGATCGATCGTGACCGCCTGGTTCCTTGGTGATGTGTCCCAGACCAATGGAGGTCAGGTGACGCAAGCGATACACCACGGGTTCATGGCGCTGGCGATACTGACGCTGTTTTCGTCGCTGGTATTCTGGCGCCTGCGCCGCGATGATGGCGACAGCATCAGCCGAAGCCGCGGCGTGGCCAAGACGGTGGAACCGGCGACGGTGGCAGGGCAGTAGTTACGCCGGCCCCGTAAGTGGCGCGAGGACCTTTTCGCGGTTGTTCAGGATGAAACTCACGAAGGTCGGCTCCTTGACGGCCAGGCGTACCAGACCCGGCAGCAGTGGATAGCAGAACGTGGCGATCCTGCGCACGCATTCATCGTCGCGCAGGGCAGCTTGTGCTGCCTGGCCCGATGCGCCGTGCAGCATCGGTGCGAGCGTGGCGCGTTGCTTGTCTACAATGGCGGCGATGGGCGTCATGAGTCTGGCATTCAACGCGGCCTGGTCGATGGGATCTGACATGGTGATTCTCCGGTGGTCGATGGAGAATGTTGGCTTAGAGCCGGTTGGTCGATGCTGATGTTGGGCAACGGAGTCGCCAACTCCCGCCTTGCCTGAACAGCAGCGACCTATCGATCGTCCAAAGCGAAAAGCCCCACTCAGATGACTGAGCGGGGCTTTTCTATATAACTAGCCTGACGATAACCTACTTTCACACTGGTTGCAGCACTATCATCGGCGCAAAGTCGTTTCACGGTCCTGTTCGGGATGGGAAGGGGTGGGACCGACT